>NZ_JAGHRC010000003.1 GCF_017743975.1 Ruegeria sp. R14_0
GCGCTATTCATCTGGCTGTCCCGCGGCCAATCTGCGCCCGCCGCGGGACAGCCAGATGAATAGCGCCACCAGCGCCGCCAACAGGCACAAGCCGATTACGGTTTCGGTGGTATCACTGATCGGCAGAACCTTGGACACACCGTCGGGGTGCAACGTCAGCAAGCCCCCCAGCAGCAACACAAAACCTGACCAGAACGCAATCCATGAGGTCGCGATCACCCCCGCCACACGGCCCAGGTCCAGCCCCAACGATGCATAGATCCTGTATCGGATTGCCGTGCCGGTTATATAAGAAAAGCCCAGGCAATTGGACACCGCATACCCGCATGCCCCGGCCATGCCCGCCACTGGCAAAGGAACCTCTCCTTTTGCCACGCTTTGAACGGCGAACACGTCATAGAGCGACAAAGAAAGGAAGCTGAAGGCCGTAAAGCACAGCGCAACAAACATCAGCTTCCAGGACGTTCCCGCGACGTCCGCTTTTACGTCGGCCCATTTCACATGGGCCGACAATTCGCGCAGCACGATCAGCGCGATCAGTGTGACCAGGATCGGGATCGCAATCCTGATCGCGGGTTTTTCCAGAAACCCCGAGACCCGTTCCGCCAGTCGAACAGCCCAGAGGTCTTCCACATTCTCGCCAGATGCCATGCTGTGTCCCTGCCTATCAGGCGCGGTTGGAATACGCACAGCGACTGTGACACAATTTCGTTCAAGCTCAAAGCACTACGGGGTCAGAGCCGCCCCTTGCGAGTCGAGAGCAGCAGGTTGGTTTCGGATCGGGTAATCCCCTCCATCCGACGGATTTGAAACAGAACCTCGTCCAACTCGGCCAGAGTCTCGGTCCAGATTTCCGCGATCAGATCCCAACCGCCGTTTGTGGAGTGGACAGCACGCACCTGCCGCATAGCTGCGATGCGGGCCATCGTACGCTCCGTCCCGCGGCCCTCAATCTCCAACATCATCAACCCGCGCACAGGGCTCTGCGCCACGTCCTGGCGGGTGAGGATGGTAAAGCCTACGATCTCACCCGATTGCTTGAGGCGCTGCAGGCGGCTGCGCACAGTGGTGCGGGTGACGCCTAGCGTTTCAGCCAGTTCAGACAATGACGCCCTGGCGTCCCGATGTAATGCGCTTAGCAGCCTACTATCCAAATCGTCCATCATTGCTTCTCATTTCGTCCAGCTGACTGACAATTTGAACATTTTGATGTCTTTTCGCAAGCCACCCCGCGTGACTAGATAATCATATGGATAAAAAAGACATCATATTGGTCGGCGCTCCGATGGACGCTGGCAAACGGCGTCAGGGCTGTCGCATGGGCCCCGATGCCTACAGGGTGGCAGGCCTGCAAGAGGCCCTGGCTGATCTGGGTCACCACGTGGTGGATATTGGCAATGTCAGTGCCGACCCATCGGATGTCCCCGAACACTCCCATCTTGTTACTCTGCCCGAGTGTGTCGGTTGGACCAGCGCACTTGCCCGCGCCGCACAGGACACCGCGCCCAGGGGCCTGCCGATCTTTATGGGAGGCGACCACGCCCTTTCGATGGGAACCGTTACGGGCATGGCCGCGCACGCCGACCAGATTGGGCGACCGCTGTTTGTTCTGTGGTTGGACGCCCACAGTGATTTCCACACGCCCGACAGCACTGGCAGCGGCAACCTGCACGGCACCCCGGTCGCGTATTTCACCGGACAACCGGGTTTCGACGCGTTTCCCACTTTGCCTGTTCGTGTACCCACAGACCGCGTTGGCATGATCGGCTTGCGCTCTGTCGACCCGGCGGAACGCGCCCGGCTGGAACAGGATCAGGCCATGTTGGCCGACATGCGCAGCATTGACGAACACGGCATAAAGGCCCCCCTGATCGCGTTTCTTGACCGTGTGCGCGCAGCCAATGGTATTCTGCACGTCTCGCTGGATGTCGATTTCCTTGACCCCTCCATCGCCCCGGCTGTTGGCACGACTGTACCCGGCGGCGCCACTGAGCGTGAAGCGCATCTAGTGATGGAGCTGCTGCACGAAAGCGGTCTGGTCTGTTCACTGGATCTGGTCGAACTGAACCCGTTCCTCGATGAACGTGGACGCACTGCAAAACTGATGGTCGATCTGGCCGCGTCCCTGATGGGCCGCCGCATCTTTGACCGCCCGACCCGGAGTTTCTGATGACCCAACCTTCTGAAAAAGCGCTTGTACCCTTTGTGTCCGTCGACAACATGATGCGACTGGTGCATCACATCGGGGTCGAGCGAATGATCACCCAGATCGCCGCCCAGATTGAAGCGGATTTCAAACGCTGGGAAAGCTTCGACAAAACGCCTCGCATCCCGGCCCACTCGCCCCACGGTGTGATCGAACTGATGCCCACGTCAGATGGTGAGGCCTATGGGTTCAAATACGTCAATGGTCACCCCAAGAACACGTCGGAAGGCCTGCAAACCGTGACCGCGTTTGGTCTTTTGGCCGATGTTTACACTGGCTATCCGACACTTCTGACCGAAATGACCATGTTGACCGCCCTGCGGACAGCAGCGACATCAGCTCTGGTTGGAAGCTATCTGGCACCCAAATCTTCACGCGTGATGGCCATGATCGGCAACGGTGCACAGTCAGAGTTTCAGTGCCTCGCGTTCAAGGCGATGTGCGGGATCGATACTGTCCGCTTGTACGACACAGACCCAGCCGCGACTGAAAAATGTGCAGGCAACCTGAAAAATTCGGGCCTGACCGTGGTAACTTGTAAAACGCCGGAAGACGCCATCGAGGGCGCGCAAATCATCACCACCTGCACTGCGGACAAAAAGTATGCCACGATCCTGACTGACAACATGGTCGGTCCGGGTGTACACATCAACGCGATCGGCGGCGACTGCCCCGGTAAGACCGAATTGCATCGCGATATTTTGCTGCGCTCGGACATCTTCGTCGAATACCCCGAACAAACCCGTATTGAAGGTGAGATTCAGGCCTTGGTCGACGACCATCCAGTAACTGAGATGTGGCAGGTCATGACCGGCCAGGCCGAAGGTCGCCGCGACGACCGCCAGATAACTCTGTTCGACAGCGTCGGATTCGCGATCGAGGATTTCTCGGCCCTGCGCTACATCCAGTCCGCCATCGAAGGCACTGGCTTCTTTGAACCTCTGGACATGCTGGCCGACCCGGATAACCCACGGGATTTGTTTGGCATGTTAATGCGTGCTGGCTAAATCGGGGGCCCTGCCCCCGCCGCCCTTTGGGCGACTCCCCCGGGATATTTTAGGCCAGATGAAGTTCCGGATCCCCTGCTTCATCTGGCTATAAATATCCCGGAGCGCGAGGCAGAGCCTCGCAAAGTGTTTGGTCTACCCCGCGAGCGACGGCAGGAAGAGAACAATGCCGGGAAAAGCGACCAGTAACGCGATGGTTACACCATCGGCAATAAAGAACGGCGTCACACCTTTGAACACGTCCTGAACACTCAGATCCGGACGCACACCGGCGACCACGAAACAGTTCAGGCCAATAGGTGGAGTGATCAGACAGAACTCGGCCATTTTCACCACCAAAATCCCGAACCAAATGGCACACATTGGGCCAGACATGCCAAAGGCGCTTTCTGCGGCACTGACTGTTTCGCCTCCGTTTAACGCCATGACCGCCGGGTAGACGACCGGCAAGGTCAGCAGCAACATCCCAATTGCATCCATGAACATGCCCAGTACAGCGTAGGCCAGCAAGATGCAGATCAGGATCAGCATTGGGGACATCTCCAATGAGGTGATCCAGTCGGAAAACGCTCCCGGCAAGTCGGCAAATCCGAGGAAACGTACGTAAATCAGGACACCCCAGATGATTGAGAAAATCATCGCTGTCAGTTTGGCAGTTTCCAGCAACGCCGATTTGAACTCGGGCCAGCGCATGCCGTGAAACAAAGCGAAACAGAAGACGATGAACGCCCCGATGGCCCCGCCTTCGGTCGGAGTGCCCCAAGCTTTGTCACCAAATGGGTTGTAGACAAAGCAGATGATAATCAGGATCACCGCCACAATCGGGATCGCGCCCGGCAACGCTGAGAACCGTTCTTTCCAAGTGAAGCCGGTCACCGGCGGGCCAACGGTCTTGAAGATCACAGCGATGCCGACGATCAAAAGACCGTAGACAACAGCGGAAAACGCACCGGGGATAAAGCCAGCGAGCAAGAGCTTGCCGACATCCTGTTCAACGATGATGGCATAGATCACAAGGATGGCCGAGGGTGGGATCAGCGAAGCCAACGTGCCTCCAGCGGCTACCACTCCGGCGGCGAATTGCTTGTTGTATCCGACCTTTAGCATCTCGGGGATCGCGATCCGGGCGAATACGGCCGAAGTTGCGACCGATGCGCCGGACACGGCGGCGAACCCTGCTGTGGCAAAGACGGTTGAAACCGCCAGTCCGCCAGGCACCCAGGCGACCCAGCGCTTTGCAGCCTCGAACAGAGCGCGGGTGAGGCCCGCGTAATAGGCCAGATACCCGATCAGGATAAAGGTGGGAATCAAGCTGAGCGTATGGGCCGCCACCTTGGAATGGGGCACTTGCCCTGCGGTTTTGACCGCAACCGTCAACGCTTTGCCAAAGCGATCGGGGTCATACCCGAACTTTGCCCAGAAAATCCAGACCAGCCCGACCAGCCCTGCAAGGCCAGCCGCAAAGGCCACGCGCATTCCAGTTACGACCAGAACCAGCAGGCCACCTGTGACCCACAGGCCAATGTCAATCGTGTCCATGCGCTAGTCCTGCCCTTCGAATTGCTCGGCCTCGGCGGCTGCCTGTGCGGCTGCGTCCTGAATCAGCGGCACGGCCACCGGATGTTCCGCGCCCACAATCAAGGCGCGGCCGTATCCCCAAACCTGCAAAACCAGTCGCAGACACAGCACCGAAAAGGCGACCGGTGCCAACAGCTTGGCAGGCCAAAGGGGAATGCCGATATCGATTGAACTGTCACGGCTCCACAGAGGCGCGCCGAAGTCGAAGGACCGGTCAAAGTGGGACCAGCTGCCCCAGACCAATGCCAACATGAGGACAAGGATCAAAATGACCGAGATCAACTCGAACAGCCACAGCGCCCGACCGTGCAGGCGCGAGATGACGATGTCCATTCGGATATGCCCGCCATCGCGCTGCACGTAAGAAATGCCCAGAAAGGCGATCAGCGGCATCGCCTGTTCGATCCAGTCCACATATCCCGGCAAAGGCGCGTTAATCGCGTTGCGTCCGCTTACCGAGACCACCGCCAAAACCATAAGGCCAAACACCGCAATACCGCTGATCAGAGCCAAAAATCGCTCTAACCTCAGCAACTTACGATCTAATGAACTTAGAAGGCTGTCGTCCTCAAGCACCGTGGCCTGTCCTGCCATTGCGGTGTTCCCCTGTTTTTATAAGTGTCCGGGCGCCCGGTTGGGCACCCGGATTTTGCTATCAGTTACCGCTTCGCTTCTGTTCCAGCGTGGACTGAACCAGATCATACAGGTCCTGTGCCGGAAGACCCTGAGCCGACATATCTGCGATCCACTGCTCGCGGATCGGATCAGCAGCCTTCGTGCGGAATTCGGCAATCACCGCGTCGTCGATCTCGACCTTCTGGACGCCTTTTTCTTCCAGCACGCTGTCCCACTGCTCCAGCAGCGCACCGTAATTGGCAAGATAGTGATCAATCGCCTCGTCGATTGAACTGTCCAGCGCCTCGCGATGTTCGGCTGGAAGCGCGTCGTAGGCGTCGATATTCACAACGACCGGGCAGTTCACAGTGCCGGGGTTCAGGTTCGCTGTCCACCAGTCGGCTTCGTTGATGGTGCCGAATGACAGATGCGCGTGCTGAGCAAACGCGACCGTGTCAACAACACCGGATTCCATTGCATTGAACGCTTCGGTTGCAGGGACCGAGGTTGGCACACCGCCAACAGCTTCGAACGCCTGACCCAAACCGCCTGTGGCGCGCACGCGCATCCCTTCGAACTCTGCCAGTTCGTCGCGCGGATCACCTGTACCAACCAGATTGTACTGTGGCATGGGCGAGGTCATAAGCAGGCGCGCGTTCCACTGCGCCATCTCTTCCTGAACCGCGGGGTGGTCGTAAACAGCGTGGCTGATCGCCACTTCTTCGTCCAGATTGTTCACACCCAGGAACGGCAGCTCAAGCACCGTAATCGCGCGGTTCTTGTCGCGGTGATACCCGGCGCAGAACTGCGCCATTTCGAAAGCACCGATCTCGATCCCGTCCAGGTTTTCGCGGGGTTTGGACAGGCCGCCATAGCTGACGTTGATGGTAAAGTCGCCGTTGGTCTTTTCGCTGACCAGTTCTGCCAGTTTTTCGACATGCTCAGTGAACGCGCGGCGCTTGCCCCACACCGAGGCATTCCATTCCGTCGCGGCAGCCTCAGACACGAATGCAACGCACAAAGCGGCAACGGCAGAGCCGCCCAACATCTTTTTCATAATGATCTCTCCCTTTTCCGCACCGCCTTGTCGGGGTGCTTGGCGTAAAAGCTAGCGCCAACATCGACACGTGCCAACCCCTGGCCCGTCCGCGCGCCTGTCGGAAAATCCGACCGTCATACGCTAACAACCAAAAGGTGAATCGAAGATGCGCAATAATTAATTGCGCAGGACTGAAGAGCGCCAAAAATCTTGTTACAATCATACCATTGTTTTTTCTTATTTTTTAAATCTATTACCCCAAGTTATTTACAAGATTGAGCAGTGCTGAATAAAGAATTTACAAACTAATCGTGAGAAATCGGTAATTTATTTCATTGTTTTCAGCCCTCCGTATTATTGCGTACAGGGAGGAAACGGATCGACATCGCCCGTTCAGCAGGCAAAATCGGTCCGATTCAATATGGTCCAGAGGGAGGAGCCTCAGAATGACAACCGCTGCCCAGGCAGAAGCCAATACCTTTCCGCCGTCCGCCGAAACCGTTGCCCGCGCGCATGTGAATGCTGAAAAATACGGTCAGATGTACGCAGACTCGATCAACGATCCCGAAGCGTTCTGGGATGAGCAAGGCAAGCGGGTCGACTGGATCAAGCCCTACACGCAGGTCAAAGACGTCAACTACGATTTTGGTTCGGTTGGAATCAACTGGTACGCGGACGGCACGCTGAACGTTTCGGCCAACTGCCTAGACCGTCACCTGAAGACCCGCGGTGACCAAACCGCAATTATCTGGGAGCCGGATGATCCAAGCGACCCGGCCCAGCACATCACATATACCGAACTGCACCGCCGCACCTGCCGGATGGCGAACATTCTGGAATCCATGGGTGTCCGCAAAGGCGACCGGGTTGTGATCTATCTTCCGATGATCCCCGAAGCCGCCTATGCCATGCTGGCCTGCGCGCGGATCGGAGCGATCCACTCGATCGTTTTCGCGGGCTTTTCGCCAGACGCCTTGGCCGCACGGGTCAATGGCTGCGACGCCAAGGTCATCATCACTGCCGACGAAGCGCCCCGTGGCGGTCGTAAAACGCCGTTGAAGTCGAACGCAGACGCGGCTCTGCTGCACTGCAAGGACACGGTCAAATGTCTGGTGGTCAAGCGCACCGGCGGACAGACCACCTGGATCGACGGTCGCGATTATGACTATAACGAAATGGCGCTTGAGGCGGATGACTACAGCGCACCGGCAGAGATGAACGCCGAAGACCCGCTGTTCATCCTTTATACCTCCGGTTCAACCGGGCAGCCCAAGGGCGTGGTTCACACCACCGGCGGCTATCTGGTCTATGCCGCGATGACCCACGAAATCACCTTCGACTACCATGACGGAGACATCTACTGGTGCACCGCCGACGTGGGCTGGGTCACCGGCCACAGCTACATCGTCTATGGCCCGCTGGCCAATGGCGCAACCACGGTAATGTTCGAAGGCGTCCCCACCTATCCCGACGCTGGTCGTTTCTGGGAGGTCTGCGCCAAACACAAGGTCAACCAGTTCTACACCGCCCCGACCGCGATCCGCGCTTTGATGGGGCAAGGCAATGAGTGGGTGGAAAAGCACGACCTGAGTGATCTGAGAACTCTGGGCACCGTGGGTGAACCGATCAACCCCGAAGCCTGGAACTGGTACAATGAGGTCATCGGCAAAGGAAACTGCCCAATCGTTGACACCTGGTGGCAGACCGAAACCGGCGGTCACCTGATGACACCCCTGCCCGGCGCACATGCCATGAAGCCCGGTGCCGCGATGAAGCCGTTCTTTGGCATCCAGCCTGTTGTTCTTGACCCGCAATCCGGCGTTGAAATCAATGGCAATGGCGTCGAGGGCGTTCTGTGTATCAAGGACAGCTGGCCCGGCCAGATGCGCACTGTTTGGGGCGATCATGAGCGGTTCGAGAAGACCTATTTCTCGGACTACAAAGGCTACTATTTCACCGGCGACGGCTGCCGTCGCGACGAAGATGGCGATTACTGGATCACCGGTCGCGTAGATGACGTGATCAACGTCTCGGGCCACCGCATGGGTACGGCCGAAGTCGAAAGTGCTCTGGTCGCTCATGCGGCTGTGGCTGAGGCCGCCGTGGTTGGCTATCCCCATGAAATCAAGGGGCAAGGCATCTATTGCTATGTCACTCTGATGAATGATCGTGAGCCATCGGATGAGTTGCTGAAAGAGCTGCGCACCTGGGTCCGAACCGAGATTGGCCCGATTGCCAGCCCGGATGTGATCCAATGGGCCCCCGGCCTGCCCAAGACCCGTTCAGGCAAGATCATGCGCCGCATCCTGCGTAAGATTGCCGAGAATGACTTTGGCAGCCTGGGTGACACGTCGACGCTGGCCGATCCGTCGGTCGTCGAAGACCTGATCGAAAACCGCGCAAACAAGTGAGGATGTGATGGACGCTGCCACGATCACCACGCCCACAGTTCTGATCCTTCTCGGCCCTCCGGGCGCCGGGAAGGGTACACAGGCGCGGATGCTTGAAGAAAAGTTCGAGCTGGTTCAACTCAGCACCGGTGATTTGCTGCGCGCTGCAGTCGCCGCCGGGACCGAGGCCGGCAAAGCCGCGCAAGCGGTGATGGAGGCCGGCGATCTGGTCAGCGATGACATCGTCATTGCAATCCTGCGCGACCGCATGGCTGAACCGGACTGTGCCAAAGGCGTTATTCTGGACGGTTTCCCGCGCACGACTATTCAAGCCGAGGCTTTGGATGAGCTGCTGGCGGAGAACAACCAAAAGATCAGCGCTGCGATCAGCCTCGAGGTTGAAGATGCGGAAATGGTTATCCGTATATCGGGCCGATACACCTGCGCGATGTGCGGCGAAGGCTATCACGACCGTTTCAAAACGCCCGCGGTAGAGGGCAAATGCGACAATTGCGGCAGCACTGAGTTCAAGCGCCGCGCAGACGATAATGCGGAAACAGTGGCCTCGCGCCTGTCCGCATATCACGCGCAGACGGCACCGCTAATTGCCTATTACGACAGCCAAGGCGTGCTGAAACGCACAAATGCCATGGGCAAGATCGAAGACATCGCCCGCGATCTGGAAGCAATCGCAGGCGACGCGATGAGTTAAGGGGAGGAGATAAGCCGCAAGGCTTTGATCCCACAACAGAATACTTCAATGAACCGCCTTGGCGGAACAGAGAAGTTATGCCGAGCGTCACGGGGCGTTTGGTACAACCAAGAAGCGGCCGAGGCACTGGAGGAGTTGGGCACGAGCCGCCAATGGAGGAAGCGAAGGAGGAAACCGCAATGGCGGATCAATCAACAGACTCCGCGCAGACTGCCGAAGCCGATAAGGGCTATTGGCAGGCCAACCTGCGCCTCATCTACATCAGCCTCGCAATCTGGGCGCTGGTGTCTTTTGGATTCGGCATCCTGCTGCGTCCGCTGCTGTCAGGCATTGCCGTTGGCGGCACCGATCTGGGCTTTTGGTTTGCTCAGCAGGGCTCGATCCTTGTCTTTCTGGTGCTGATCTTCAACTACGCCTGGCGCATGAACAAGCTGGACGCCGAATACGGCGTGGATGAGGAGTAAGCGGAATGGACCAGTTTACCATCAACCTGCTGTTTGTTGGCGCGTCCTTTGCGCTATACATCGGCATCGCGATCTGGGCCCGCGCGGGGTCCACATCCGAGTTCTACGCCGCCGGTCGCGGCGTTCACCCGGTCACCAACGGTATGGCGACAGCGGCGGACTGGATGTCTGCGGCCTCGTTCATCTCGATGGCGGGCCTCATCGCCTTTACCGGCTATGACAACTCGACCTTCCTGATGGGTTGGACCGGTGGCTACGTGCTGCTGGCTCTGCTGCTTGCGCCTTACCTGCGTAAGTTCGGCAAATATACCGTCTCGGAATTCATCGGCGACCGTTTCTACAGCCAGACCGCACGCGTCGTTGCGGTGATCTGTCTGATCGTCGCGTCGGTGACCTACGTTATCGGTCAGATGACCGGCGTGGGCGTGGCCTTTGGTCGTTTCCTTGAGGTTTCGAACACATCCGGTCTGCTGATCGGTGCCTGTGTGGTGTTTGCCTACGCGGTGTTCGGTGGGATGAAAGGCGTGACCTACACTCAGGTCGCTCAGTACTGCGTGCTGATCACCGCCTATACCATCCCGGCGATCTTCATCTCGCTGCAGCTGACCGGTACGCCGGTTCCAGCGCTGGGTCTATTCAGCGACACTGCAAGCGGTGAGCCTCTGCTGACCAAGCTGGACGCGATCGTGACCGAGCTGGGCTTTGCCGAGTATACGGCGCACCACTCGAACACGCTGAACATGGTGCTGTTCACACTGTCGCTGATGATCGGTACCGCCGGTCTGCCGCACGTGATCATGCGCTTCTTCACCGTGCCGAAAGTGTCCGACGCCCGCTGGTCCGCTGGCTGGACGCTGGTCTTCATCGCTCTGCTGTATCTGACCGCCCCTGCGGTTGGCGCAATGGCGCGTTTGAACATCACCGATATGATGTGGCCCAATGGTGGCATCGATGGTGGCGCTGTTTCGGTTGAAGCGATCGACACTGATCCGCGTTACGACTGGATGAAAACCTGGCAGAAGACCGGTCTTCTGGATTGGGAAGACAAGAACGGCGACGGCAAGATCCAGTACTACAACGACGCAAATGCCGACATGCAGGCGATTGCGGAAGAAAAAGGCTGGGTCGGTAACGAGCTGACCAAGTTCAACCGCGACATCCTGGTTCTGGCCAACCCCGAGATCGCCAACCTGCCGGGTTGGGTGATCGGTCTGGTCGCTGCCGGTGGTCTAGCGGCTGCTCTATCAACCGCTGCGGGTCTGTTGCTGGCGATCTCGTCGGCGGTGTCCCACGACCTTGTCAAAGGCGCAATCAATCCGCAAATCTCTGAAAAGGGAGAGCTTCTGGCGGCGCGGATCGCGATGGCCGTGGCCATTCTGGTTGCAACCTATCTGGGTCTGAACCCGCCGGGCTTTGCGGCGCAAACCGTGGCCTTGGCCTTCGGCCTGGCGGCTGCCTCGATCTTCCCGGCGCTGATGATGGGGATCTTCTCGACCCGCATCAACAACACCGGCGCGGTCGCGGGTATGCTGGCTGGTCTGGTCGTAACCCTGGTCTATATCTTCCTGCATAAAGGCTGGCTGTTCATTCCGGGCACCAACTCATTCACCGATGCTGACCCGCTTCTGGGTCCGATCAAGTCGACCTCGTTCGGCGCCATCGGTGCGATGATCAACTTTGCAGTCGCATATGTTGTCGCCGGTATGACCAAAGAGACTCCGCAGGAGATCAAAGATCTGGTCGAAAGCGTTCGTATTCCCCGTGGCGCGGGCGCAGCTCAGAATAAATGAGCATGATGCGGCATATGGTTGGTTTCCATGTGTCGCGTTTTTCGATCTACTACTCCCGCCCGGCACACCACCGGGCGGGATTTTTCAACCGGAAGCCCAGGATGATATGATGCCTCTGTCCCATGACGAAATCACCCGGTTTCTAAAATCCGTACACCCTTATGACGCCCTGCCCCCCGAGGCGTTGGAGCAGGTGGCAAACCAGATCGAAGTCTGGGAGGTCGAAGAGGACGGCTCGGTGTACGAGCTTGGGCACACCCTGCCCGGCGTTTTTGTAATCTATGAGGGGCAAGTTGAGATCACTGATGAGAACGACGCCGTCGTATCTCATCTGGGTCTGCGCAACTCCTTTGGCGAACGGGGGCTGCTGAAAGACGGCAAAGCCGCCACCAAAGCGCGGGCGCATACGCCATCGGTGCTGCTGGTCCTGCCGCCTGATTTGGTGCGGCAACTGATTGACGGGCACGATGTGGTGTCCAAATTCTTCAACCGAACGCGATCTACCCGGTCTGGCCCCCAAAGCCTGGCGACAAGTGCAATCGACGTTCTGATGGCGCGGGACCCCGCGACCTGCCCGCCAGAAACACCGGTCCAGGACGCGGCCCGAATGATGCGCGACAAGCGCATCTCATCCCTGTGTGTCACAAACGCAGATGACCTGCTTGGCATCGCCACATTGCGGGATATCTCGGGCAAATTCGTAGCGGACGGAATGCCAGCGGATACTCCTGTTTCTGCGATCATGACGACGAACCCAGTGACTTTGTCGCCATCCGACATAGGATCGGACGTTTTGCATGTGATGATGGAGCGCGGGATCGGCCACATCCCGATCTGTCAGGGTGGGCACCTGGTCGGGATCGTGACCCAGACGGATCTGACGCATTATCAGGCCGTGAACTCGGCCGAACTTGTCCGCCGGATCGCGCAGGCAGACTCGGCGGATCAAATGGCGGCAGTAACCGCGGAAATCCCTCAGCTGTTGGTGCAACTGGTGGCATCGGGAAACCGGCATGAGATTGTCACGCGCCTGATCACCGATATCGCGGACACGGCGACCCGAAGGTTGCTGGCCTTGGCAGAGGATAAGCTGGGTCCGCCGCCAGTTCCCTATTTATGGCTGGCCTGCGGCTCGCAGGGGCGGCAGGAACAGACTGGTGTCTCCGATCAGGACAACTGCCTGATGCTGGATGACAGCGTGACCGACGCGGACATGAAGTACTTTGCTGACCTTGCAAAATTTGTCTCGGACGGGCTGGATGTCTGTGGCTATTTCTACTGCCCCGGCGACATGATGGCGACCAATCCGCGATGGTGTCAGCCGGTTCGCGTGTGGCGCGAGTACTTCAAAGGATGGATCGCAAAACCCAACCCCGAGGCGCAGATGCTGGCCTCGGTCATGTTCGACCTGCGTCCGATTGGAGGGGCCTTTCACCTGTTTGACGATCTGCAGGCCGAAACGCTGGCCGCCGCCAACGCAAACTCGATCTTTGTGGCGCATATGATCTCGAACTCGTTGAAACATACGCCGCCGCTGGGTTTGTTCCGAGGCTTTGCGACCATCCGGTCAGGAGAGCACCGCAACACCTTGGATCTTAAGCATAATGGCGTGGTGCCCGTTGTCGATCTGGCCCGAATTTACAGCCTTCAGGGCCAACTGACCGAGGCCAACACCCGTGCGCGCCTGAAAGCCGCGGCATCCGAAGGTATCCTCAGCCCATCGGGCGCGCAGGACCTGTTGGATGCTTATGACCTGATCGCGGAAACACGGCTGGAGCATCAGGTCCGC
This sequence comes from Ruegeria sp. R14_0, assembly GCF_017743975.1. Classification (GTDB taxonomy): domain Bacteria; phylum Pseudomonadota; class Alphaproteobacteria; order Rhodobacterales; family Rhodobacteraceae; genus Ruegeria. The sequence continues at coordinate 13,591 of NZ_JAGHRC010000003.1, forward strand.
CTTGTGAAAGATGACCAAAAGCCGGACAATTTCCTTCCACCATCGGCTCTGTCCGACTTTGAGCGAAGTCATCTTCGGGATGCCTTTGTTGTGGTAAAAACGATGCAATCGGCTGTGGGCCAGGGCAAGGGCATGCTGGGCTAAAGCCGCAAGACCAATACAGGCGACCACGTCTGAACTACGGAGAGATAGATGTTTCTGGAACTGATCGGCACAATTTTTGCAGGCTTCGCCTTTGCCGGTATCGTGATGGTGCTGAACAAGCTGACCGGTGGCCGCCTGCCGCGCTGGATGACCCCGGTTGCTGCCGGTCTGGGTATGATTGGTGTGACGATTGCCAGCGAGTATTCGTGGTACGACCGCACCCGGGACGCTCTGCCCGAGGGGATGGCTGTGATCCAAGAGGTCGAAAGTCGCGCATTCTACCGCCCGTGGACCTATGCCCTGCCCTTCGTCGACCGCTTTGCCGCTATTGACGCCAGCTCGGTGCGCAAGAACGATCAGGTCCCGGAACAAAGGCTGGTGGACCTGTACCTTTTTGGCCGCTGGGCCCCAGTTTCGAAACTGCCGGTTGCGGTCAACTGCGAAAGCTTCAGCCGCGCCAACCTTATAGACGGGGCCGAGTTTGCCGATAACGGTCGCCTGTTGAACGCCGATTGGATCGATGTGGCCGCCAACGACCCCATCGTCGAGGCAACCTGCGGAGTGTAACATGCTGACCCGGTTAAGCCTGCGCCTTCGGATTTTCCTGTTCTTTTGCCTGTTGGCTGTGGGCGCACTGGCCGTCAGCTCGCTGGCGCTGTGGATCAGTTATCGCCGGGTTGCAGACCCTGACCTTGTCGATGCGTTTATTTTTGCGGAAATCGTCATGGCCTTCGGCTTTTTGGCTTTGATCGCAGCTGTTTGGCTGTTGTTCGATGACAACGTCGCCAAGCCGATCGAACGGATTTCGGCCCAGTTACGCGCGCGTGCGCATGCAGGGGTCAACACCGAGGTCGATACCCAGGCCGCACGCTATCTGGGCGATCTGGCACCTGCTGCGGCCGGGTTGGCGGATCAGTTGTCGGACAAAACGATGGATGTCGCGCAGGCCGTGGCCGAAGAAACGGCAAATCTGGCGGCGGAAAAACAGCGGCTGACCGCACTGCTGACCGACATCCCGGTCGCCATGCTGCTGGCCAGCCCGACGCACAAGATCGTTTTATATGATGGTCAGGCCGCCGAGGTTCTGGCCCAGATCGCGCATCCCCGGCTGAACGCGTCTTTGTTCGAATACCTGGCCCCCGAAATGCTGGAACAGGCCCACGCCAAACTGATCAAAACCGGGCTCGAGGTCGCCTGCACACTGTCCAGCATCGATGGCGCGCAGAGCTATCGCGCACGTATGAAGCCATTGGGCAGCGCGCCGGGTTACATGCTGATCTTCGACGAAAGCGCCGCAAACATCGCACCTGATGCCGCGCGCCCACTGGTCTATGATTTCAACCTGCTGAATGCGCGCACGGATGATGCATTCGAAAACCTGGCCCTTCAGGATCTGTGTTTTGTCGTCTTCGACACCGAGACAACCGGACTGCTGCCGCACAAGGACGAGATCGTTCAGATCGGCGCCGTAAGGGTCGTCAACGGTCGGATCGTGGATGGAGAGCGACTGGATATGCTGGTTGATCCCGGCATCCCGATCCCTCCGGCCTCGACCAAGGTGCACAAGATCAGCGACCGCATGGTTCAGGGGGCCCCGGATATTGCTAAGGCCGGGCTTGTGCTGCACCAGTTTGCGCGCAACGCTGTCATTGTGGCCCACAATGCGCCTTTCGACATGGCGTTCTTACGGCGACACGCCAAACGAATGGGTGTCGAGTGGGACCACCCCATTTTGGATACGGTACTGTTGTCCGCGGTGCTATTCGGAGCCAGCGACAAACATACGCTGGACGCGCTGTGCGACCGGCTGGAAATCACCATCCCGCCCGAGCTGCGCCACACCGCCCTGGGCGACGCTGTTGCCACGGCCGAGGCGTTGGTGCGCATGCTGCCGATGTTGCAGGCACGCGGCATGACAACCTTTGGACTGGTGATTGAGGCGACGCGCCAACATGGTCGCCTTCTGGAAGACCTGAACTAGTCCGGAAAACACACAAGCTAAACGCAGCTTTTCATGGACAAACCCGGCGCGCCGTGGCACCTGAGGCGCGGCCACGGGATGAACGCGACATGACGGAAAAACACTTTACCCCTACCCCCGATCAAAGCACCTCGTTCCGCGAGGCGTTGGGGTGTTTCGGAACCGGCGTGACGGTGATCACCACTGATTCCGCAAAAGGGCCACGGGCGATCACGGTCAACTCGTTTACATCCGTCTCTTTGGACCCGCCACTTGTCCTGTGGTGCTTGGCCAAGGACTCGAACCGGTTCGACGATTTCAACGCCAGCCAGCATTATTCGATCCATGTCATGGCCGAAGATCAACAGGATCAGGCCCTACGCTTTGCCCGCGATGGCAAGGATTTTTCCCATGCTGAGTGGTCACGGGATGTTACCGGAAGACCACAGCTATCCGGGTGTCTGGCCCGGTTTGACTGCCAATTACACGCGCGTCACGACGCGGGCGATCACCTGATCCTTGTGGGCCAGGTTCAGCACGCGATGTACCGCACCGGCAAGGGCCTGATCTTCAAGCGCGGCCAGTTCGGCGGTTTTGCAGATCTGATCTGACGGTTACTCGTCCAGCGACCCGTGAACGGCCAGAGCCTCTAGCTGAGTTTCCTGCGGAGTGATCACGCGGAACGCCTCTCGCACACCGGCGTCGGAAAGCTCACGCGAGACTGTCAGCAAGGTGTTCGGGCTATGCTCGTCACACAGTTCGGACATATGCGCGATTTCGGCCCGCGCCACTTCCATGGCCGCATCGACCGACGGGGCACCGTAGAGCTGAACGAAGTGTTTGGCCAAGTTCTGTGCGATCTGATCCACCTCGGCCGGTTCAACCTGCGTGACCGCGACAAAGGTGACGCGGCCAAAGGTCTCGACCCCAAGCCAACCGTTGGCAAAGGCCTGTCGCGCTTTGCCCTCCAGGTCGCCTTCGCCCCAGTTCGAAAACTCGAAGCCCCCGGAAATACACCACTCTCCGGTCCGGGCCGGTGAGTGGAAAACGTTCATGTCGCTTTCATCGAAATGGATTGCCCGGGCCAGTTTCATTTTCCGTTCTCCAACAATTCCGTCAGCGGGCGAAGCTGTGTGTCCGACCCCTCTCGGATCAGCATTCCGAACCGTTCATCCGTGCCCAGAAACACTCCCGTTTCGCCATAAGGTTCTCCGACTCCGCGCAGAAGACCCATCCATTCGCCATGCACCGGGGCGTTGCCCTCTTCCTGCCAGCGATTGAGCCATGTCAGCATATGCCGCGACCAGCTTTCCACAAGCTGGGTCGCCGAGACATCGGCGCACCCCTCATCATACAGCGCGGTGACGTCCGGGTTTTCACCCGGCGCGTCGCTGGTCTGCAACAGCGCCAGTTCCCACCCGACAATCAGCCAGTCCGGCTCTGCCTGTGGGTCGGTACCCGAAGCAACAACGCGGAAAACCCCACATTTCGCGCCGTTCACGCAGATCAACCCGTCCCACCCTAGATGAACCGCGACCTCGGGCGGAGCCAGCGCGCCCAGTGCATTCTGAAACCCAACCGCGCATAGCGGCAGCATGGCCATCGCATCCTGCAACGCAACTTCCGGAGCAAAGACAATCGCCGCGCGCACGCGGTCAGCCTGAATGTTGTAGACCACAGTGCCCGCATCGCAGCCCAGCGCGGCCATGGCCTGAGCGCGATCGAACGGGTCTTCCCCGCCCTGCACCGGATGGCCCGTCAGCAAAGGGGGAAAGACTGGCTCGCTCATGCGTTGCCCTGTGCGATCAGGTCGCGCGCAATCTTGCGGAACGACTCGGCCTGCGCACTGTCGGGTTTGCTGACCACGATCGGCGCACCACCATCCGCGGCGACACGGATATCCAGGTGCAGCGGGATTTCGCCCAACAGCGGAACGCCCAGCGCCTGCGCCTCAGACGCAACGCCACCATGGCCGAACACATGCTCTTCGTGGCCGCAGTTCGAACAGATATGCGTCGACATGTTTTCAATCATCCCAAGAATTGGCGTCTTGAGCTGGTTGAACATGTCGATCCCCTTGCGGGCGTCGATCAGGGCCACGTCCTGCGGCGTGGAGACGACAATTGCGCCATCCACCTGGAACTTCTGGCTCAGCGTCAGCTGTACGTCCCCGGTGCCGGGCGGAAGGTCAACGATCAGGACATCCAGTGCGCCCCATTGGACCTGCCCCATCATCTGTTGCAGAGCGCCCATCAGCATTGGACCCCGCCAGACAACGGCCTGCCCTTCATTGGTCATCAGCCCCATCGACATCATGGTCACGCCGTGGTTCCGCAGCGGCAGAATGGTCTTTCCATCAGGGCTGGCAGGACGGCCCGAAACGCCCAGCATTCGGGGCTGTGAGGGGCCGTAAACGTCTGCATCCAGCAGACCAACCCGGCGGCCTTCTGCGGCCAGTGCGCAGGCAAGGTTCGCGGATACGGTGGACTTACCGACACCACCCTTGCCCGAGGCAACGGCGATAATCCGATCCACACCGGGCACCGCCTGCGGGCCGGTTTGCGAGGGCTTGGGCTTGGGCTTAAGATCCGGTGGAGCCTTGTCGGAATGCGCCGTCAGCATGGCCGACACGTTCGATACACCATCCACCAGTTGCGCCGCCTTCTCGGCAGCGGCGCGGACGGGCTCCATCCGTTCGGCTTGCTTCGGGTCAATCTCCAGCACAAAGCGCACGGTGTCGCCTTCGACATTCAGCGCGCGCACGACACCGGCGCTGACAATATCCTGCCCGGATACCGGGTCGGTGATCTTTCTCAGGTTCGCAAGAACCGCGTCACGAACACTCATGCCTCATTCTCCTCTTGGAACCCGTCTGTCAGGGTTCTGCGTATCGACAAACTGTGGTTGCCGTTCATTGCATGTGTCTCCGTCTCTTTCAGTTCATTTGACGCATTTGGTGCCGTGCCGTTAGGTTGGCCTATGCGCTTTGTCCTTTTGTGCCTGAGCCTGACGCTCACTGCCACCCCCTCTTGGTCGCAAGAGGCAATTGGTCTGGCCGCGCCTGAGGAAGTTACCGACTCTGGTCTGTTGCAACATATTCTTCCACGCTTTTCTCTCAAGACCGGGATACGCGTTATTGCAAATGATACCGGCGTTTTGGTGCTGGAAACTGCGCCGCCAGGTGATCCCGTCTTTGCGCGGGACGGTGTGATCTATCACCTGCGGATCGGCGAGGACGCCAAACATGAACGGTTCCGCGACTGGATGCTGTCCGATATCGGCAAACGGACAATCGAGAGCTTTGCGCCAGACCAGGGCGCGCCATTCTCGGCCAGTTTCGAAGTCGCTGCTGTGGAAACCGAAACGGTGATCGACGGCGATGCCAAACGCGGCGAAGAGCTGTCGATGACCCATTGCGGTCGCTGCCATGTGATCGGCCCCAAGAACCGATTGAATGGTCTGGGCTCCACCCCGTCTTTCGCAGTCCTGCGCGCGATGCCTGACTGGTCGGAACGGTTCCAGGCTTTCTTTGCCCTCAACCCCCACCCTGCCTTTACGCAGATTGACGGGCTGACCCCGCCGTTCGATCCTCAGCGCCCGTCGCCCATTGTGCCGGTCGAGATGACGTTGGACGACCTCGAAGCTATTCTGGCCTTCGTCTCGGTCATCAGCGCCGCGGATCTCGGGGACCCGCTGCAGCTTCAGTGATCCTTTCGTTTTGAGAAATAGTCGTCGGTAGTCACGACGCGTGGTTTCGGGTTGGACTGGAACGGGTTGTCCTGTTGCTGGAACTGCGCGTTCACACGGCAATTGTCACACATCTGGATCATCCGCGCCTTGTCCGAGGTTGCAAACATCGGATGCGTACCCGCAAGTTTCTCCATGATCCGTTCCACGGTGGATTTCACACCGAACAGAGCGCCGCATTCGATGCAGGCAAAGGGCTCCTCCTCGTTCAGCACCTGTTGCGACAGGGCCGCATCGCTCAGGTCAAGCTGCGGCACCAATGTGATCGCATCTTCGGGACAGATTCCCTTACACAAACCGCATTGCAGGCAGGCATCCTGCTGGAAGTTCAATTGCGGTTTGTCCGGGTTATCGATCAACGCGCCCGAAGGACACAACGACACGCAGCTGAGGCACAAGGTGCAGGCATCCGTATCCACGGCGACCGCTCCGTAGGGTGCGTTCTCTGGCAGAGGCAGAGGCGTGTCGGCCTGTGGGTTCAACGCTTGCGCAGCCAGACGCGCGATCTGGCGGCGGTTGCCCAAGGGCAGAACGGGATCGGTCAAAGGCTGCGGAACCTGTTGGTCGTAAAGGATGTCGGACAGCGCATCAGGGTCTACTTCATCCAAGGCACCCAAGGCATTCTCGCCTGCAATTGCTTGCGCCAATTCCAACTCGCGATCCAGCGCGTCCCTTTCGGTGGTCGGGGCCAACAGGACATCCACCCGCGCAAAACCATGCGCCAAACCAGCCAACATCTCGGCATGGCCAAAACCGGAAATCACGCTCAGCTCCAGCGGAATCACGTCCGCAGGCAAGCCACGACCAAACCGAGCAGCCAGTCGGATCATTTCGGCCCCGTGTGCGTCATGGACCAACAATCGCGGCGCAGCACCACCGGCCCGCCGATAGGTACGCGCCAAGATATGCATGCGTGACAACAAGGCGGAAACGGGCGGGTCTTCATAGGTAATTGCGGTCGACGGACACACGGCAGCGCATGCCCCACACCCGGCACAAATCATCGGATCAATCTCAACGTGTTCGCCAGCCGAAGTGATCGCACCCGTGGGGCAAATATCCAGACAATTCGTACAGGCGATCTGTTCGGCCCGTGAATGGGCACACAACGTTTCCTCCATCCGGACGTAAAGCGGTTTTTCGAAGGTGCCAACCAACTGGGCCGCTTCAAAGGCCAGCCGTTCGACCGATACCGTGTCCTTTGGATCGGCGCGCAGATAGCCTTCGCGCTTGGCCGGGGCCTGTACCAAGGGCGTATCGCCTGTCAGGTCCAAAACGATATCGCAAGCCGATTGCGCCTTGTCCCGCGCCTCGGTCCATGTGAACGCTCCGCGCCCCCCGGGCTGTAATTGCCGAAATGCATCCAGCCGCAAGGTGAATCCCCCCAACGCACCCTTCAGCGAGGCGACGCGCCCGCGCACCACGTCATAAGCGCGCGACATCGGCTCTGCCTGATCGGTAACCAGAACCGTAACTGCAAGCATATCTGACAAACGATCCGCCAGAGGATACGAGACCTCACCGGGGCCGATGATAAGGCAAGTGCCTTCGCTAAAGACATCCAGGCTTGGCGTCACCGGTTGTGGCAGCAGGGCTTCGGCGGCCAGCGCGGCCATCTTTGCGCCGGCATCCGCGCCTTGGTCCGACCATCCGGCACGGTCACGCAAGTCAACAAAGCCGGGCGCGTCTGCGTTCACCTCTTCCGCAAGAGCTTGGAACACCTCATGCTCTTGCCCGCAGGCGATGAGGGTGTCCCCTTCCCGCAAGGCAACCGCAGCAGCTTCAAGCTCGCGCGTGCAAAGGGCGGTGTGAACCTTTGAACACGCCACATCGCAGGCCGTTGCGATCGTGTCAGCGTCGATCTCCTGAGACCCTGCGCAGTCGCATAGCAGTAGTTTTGTGCTCATGATTTCCCTCCGCCTCTTCGCGAAATAGGCTGTATCCCCTCTCCCGCAATGTAAAGGGTTTGACCAAGCCCGGCGCTAAACCGGAAAAAACACCCCTCCGACCAGTAAAAAAAGGCATGCGCACGGGCGTATCACCGTTTTGCTATCGCCCCTTACGACTAAGGTCGTAGCATGTAGGCTTGGCACTTAAGCGCTTTGTGTACCATAGTGGACGCAAGGGAAGGCAGGGGAGCGCTTTCCGGGGAGGAGCCCGTGGCCAAGGCCGCAAGCCAAGTTGAAATGCCAATCGGCGTCGTCGTGCGCAAAACACCCGGTGTAACCCGCTGGGCGAAATGGAATTGGCGCGCCGTTGCCGTGTTGCCCGGCGCTGGTCCTGCGGACTGGCTTGAGATGCGACGCGAAGGCGAAGCGGTTGAGTATCACGCGGCCACCCTGCCCCTGACCCTATGGGCGGATGAGACCGAGGCATACCTGGTGAACCTCTCGGACGGTCAGCCCTCAATCTATCTGGTTCTTCGTGACGCGCTCGACGGTCAGCGGCCGATGGAAGCGGTGCTGGTAACAGCGTCCCCGTTCGAAGGTCAGGATTACGCCGATACCGGAGAAGAGATCGTCGAGAAAATCCCGATGACAGAAGGGTTGATCGCCTGGGTCCGGGATTTTGCCTTGGAACACCATCGCGACGAAGTATTCGTAAAACGGCGCCGCGACAAGAAACGAACTGATCTGGTTGAGGACGGCAAAGGCGATGCACGCATCCGGCAAGAGTCGGACGTATACCGCGCTCCGCGGAGGATCGTGCAATGACCGAAGCCCGCGATTTCTGGTCCCGCCGCAAAGCCGCCGTTCAGGCGGAAGCCGACGCCGAAGTTGTCGCGGTTGAACAACAGACCATTGCTGCGCGTCAGACCGAACTGGAAGAAAAAACTGACGCCGAGATACTGGAAGAACTGAACCTTCCCGATCCCGACCAGTTGCAAGCGGGTGATGACGTCTCGGGCTTTATGGCCAAGGCTGTCCCAGACCGGTTGCGCCGCCGCGCCTTGCGTCGGCTCTGGCGGTTGAACCCAGTGTTGGCCAACGTTGATGGGCTGGTGGACTATGGCGAAGACTATACCGATGCCGCCTGCGTGATCGAAAACCTGCAAACCGCGTATCAGGTTGGCAAGGGCATGCTGGCCCATGTCGAAGCGTTGACTGCCGACGCCGAAGACACCGCTGACGAAACACCTGAAGCGGACGCGCCTTCGGAAGAGCCAATCGTAGCCGAAACAGAAACACCAGAGCCCGAGATTGCTTTGGCGGCTGCCGCCGAAGAGCCCGAGACCACGACCGAAGCGCTGGCAGAGGTCGATGCCGCCCCTGCCCCGCGCCGCATGAAATTTGAATTCGAAGGATAACCCTATGACCGCAAGCGAAGCGCAACAGATCGAAGTCTCGGCCGAGGATCGCCTGCGCGCGGATTTCTACAATTTCCTCGGGCTGCTGCTGTCTGCCCCGCCAGATCAGTTGCTGTTGGATCAGGTGTCCGGTCTGACCGGCGATGACACCGATCTGGGACAAGCCATTCAGGCCATGGCGCGCGTTGCAAATGTGACGAAACCCGCAGCTGCGGAGCGCGAATTCAATGCTTTGTTCATTGGTCTGGGCCGGGGTGAGTTGCTGCCTTATGCCAGTTTCTACCTCACCGGGTTCCTGAACGAGAAACCTCTGGCCCAGTTGCGCAATGACATGACCGCACGCGGGATCACTCGTGCCCAGAACGTATTCGAGCCCGAAGACAACATCGCCTCATTGATGGAGATGATGGCCGGGATGATTGTCGGGCGTTTCGGTCGGCCTGCGTCTCTGGAAGACCAGAAGGCGTTCTGGAGCAAGCATATCGGCCCCTGGGCCACACATTTCTTTTCGGATTTGGAAGGCGCTGAGAACTCGGTTCTATACGCCTCGATCGGTACCGCCGGTCGGGTGTTCATGGAGATCGAGCGCGAAGCGTTCCGAATGACGACAGCGTGACCCGCTGTCATTCGCCGATGCCCGCAAGGGTGTCATACTGCAAATGGGAAAGGAGAAACCCATGAGCAAGACCAAGGAAGAAGGCGCAACCCGCCGCGACTTCCTCAAACTGGCCGGAACCGCAGCACCCGCTGCCGTCGCCGCCGCCAGCCTGACCGGACAGGCCGAAGCAGCCGAGCTGCCAACGGACGAAACCCGGATGCAGGACACCGCGCACACGCGCGCCTACCTCGACAGCGCCCGGTTCTAACCCGGACGAGGTCACACCCGACTGACGGTTGCGATTGGCCCTGACGTCGGCATCAGCAGTACCAAGCCAGCCATGGCGAACATGGCCAGCAAGGGAGGAAAGAAATGCTTAGGAAAAAGACCAACGGGGTTGCGAGACGCCCCCAGCGGACAAGTATCCTGTCCCAGGTCGGCGAGAAAACCGTCGATCGCCGCGCGTTCCTGCGTGGCTCGGGCCTGACGATCGGCGGCCTTGCCGCGATCAGCGCCACGGGTGGAACCGTGACGCCAGCCAGTGCCCAGACAGCGGCCAATGCCGCCGTCGAAAACATCAAATCCGTATGCACCCACTGCTCGGTCGGCTGTACAGTCGTTGCCGAAGTGCAGAACGGCGTCTGGATCGGGCAGGAACCCGGTTGGGACAGCCCGTTCAACCTGGGTGCGCACTGCGCCAAAGGTGCTGCGGTTCGCGAGCACGCCCATGGCGAGCGCCGCCTCAAGTATCCGATGAAAAAGGAAGGCGGCGAGTGGAAGCGCATCAGCTGGGAAGAGGCGATCAACGAGATCGGCGACGGCATGATGAGCATCCGCGAGGAATCAGGGCCGGACAGCGTGTACTGGCTGGGCTCGGCCAAGCACAATAACGAACAGGCCTATCTGTTCCGCAAGTTCGCCGCCTACTGGGGCACAAACAACGTGGACCATCAGGCCCGTATCTGCCACTCAACCACGGTTGCCGGCGTTGCGAATACATGGGGCTACGGCGCCATGACCAATTCGTACAATGACATGCACAACAGCCGGGCCATCTTTATCATCGGTGGCAACCCGGCCGAGGCGCACCCCGTCTCGCTGCTGCATATCCTGCGTGCGAAAGAGCAAAACAACGCCCCTCTGATCGTCTGCGACCCGCGCTTTACGCGCACCGCGGCCCATGCGGATGAATATGTCCGTTTCCGCCCCGGCACCGACGTCGCTCTGGTCTGGGGGATCCTCTGGCACATCTTCGACAACGGCTGGGAGGACAAAGAGTTCATCCGCACCCGTGTCTGGGGTATGGACCAGATCCGCGAAGAGGTTGCCAAGTGGAACCCGGACGAGGTTGAGCGCGTTACCGGCACGCCCGGCTCGCAGCTGCGCCGCGTCGCCCGGACCATGGTGAACAACCGTCCTGGCACCGTCGTATGGTGCATGGGTGGTACGCAGCACACCAATGGTAACAACAACACCCGCGCCTACTGCGTGCTCCAGCTTGCTCTTGGCAACATGGGTACATCGGGAGGTGGCACCAACATCTTCCGCGGCCATGACAACGTGCAGGGCGCAACAGACCTTGGCGTTCTGTCCCACACCCTGCCCGGCTACTATGGCCTGTCGAAGGGTGCATGGGGTCACTGGGCCCGTGTCTGGGGTGAAGATCCCGAATGGCTGGCGGGTCAGTTCGCCACGATCAAGGACAAGGAAGGCAAGGACAAACCGCTGCAGAATGAGCGCGGCATCCCGGTCTCCCGCTGGATCGACGGTGTGCTGGAAGATCCGGCCAACATGGATCAGGACAACAACGTCCGCGCCATGGTTCTGTGGGGCCACGCGCCCAACTCGCAGACCCGGATGACGGAAATGAAAACGGCGATGGAGAAGCTGGACATGCTGGTCGTGATCGACCCGTATCCCACCGTCTCGGCCGTTCTGCAGGACCGTACCGATGGCGTATACCTGTTGCCTGCCTGTACGCAGTTCGAAACCCGTGGCTCGGTCACGGCCTCGAACCGCTCGCTACAGTGGCGTGACAAGGTAGTGGATCCGCTGTTCGAAAGCCTGCCGGACGAGGTCATCATGGCCAAGTTCGCCAACAAGTTTGGCTGGGCGGACCGTCTGTTCCGCAACATCGAGATGGACGACCCGGAAACCCCGAATGTTGAAAGCATCACGCGTGAGTTCAACTCGGGCCTCTGGACCATCGGCTATACCGGACAGTCACCGGAACGTCTGAAAAGCCATATGGCCAACCAGCACACGTTCGACAGAACCACGCTGCAAGCCATTGGTGGACCAAACGACGGCGAGTATTACGGCCTGCCCTGGCCCTGCTGGGGAACACCGGAAATGGGTCATACGGGGACACCGAACCTCTATGACATGTCCAAACCGGTGGCCGAAGGCGGCCTGACCTTCCGCGCGCGCTTTGGCGTGGAACGCGATGGCGACAACCTGCTGGCTGAAGGGGTCTATAGCGTTGGGTCGGAAATTCAGGATGGATACCCTGAATTCACGATGCAGATGCTCATGGACCTTGGTTGGGACGGTGATCTGACGGCTGAGGAACGCGCGGCTATCGACGCCGTTGCGGGACCAGAGACCAACTGGAAGACCGACCTTTCGGGCGGTATCCAGAGGGTCGCGATCGCCCATGGCTGTGCGCCCTTCGGGAACGCCAAAGCCCGTGCGGTCGTCTGGACCTTCCCGGATCCGATCCCACTGCATCGCGAGCCGCTTTACACGAACCGGCGCGATCTGGTGGAGGACTATCCGACCTACGAAGACCGTCAGGCCTATCGCCTGCCGACCCTTTACGCTTCGATCCAAAAGAACGACTTTTCAAAGGATTACCCGATAATCCTGACGTCTGGTCGTCTGGTCGAGTATGAAGGCGGCGGTGATGAAACACGGTCGAACCCGTGGCTGGCCGAGCTTCAGCAGGACATGTTCGTCGAGATCAATCCGCGCGATGCCAACAACCTTGGTATTCGTGACGGATCACAGGTCTGGGTCGAAGGTCCTGAAGGCGGCAAGGTCAAGGTGATGGCGATGCTGACCAACAGGGTCGGTGCCGGCGTGGCCTTCATGCCATTCCACTTCGGTGGCCATTTCCAGGGCGAGGACCTACGGGCGAAATACCCCGCAGGAGCTGACCCCTATGTGCTGGGTGAAAGTACCAACACCGCCCAGACCTATGGCTATGATTCAGTGACCCAGATGCAAGAGACCAAAGCGACTCTTTGCAAGATCTGGTCAGCGTAAGGAGGAGAAGAGAAAATGGCAGCAAGAGCAAAGTTTCTCTGCGACGCCGAACGCTGCATCGAGTGCAACGCCTGCGTGACCGCGTGTAAGAACGAACACGAGGTGCCGTGGGGCATCAACCGCCGCAGGGTGGTGACGATTAATGACGGCAACCCGGGCGAACGCTCGATTTCGGTGGCCTGTATGCATTGTTCGGATGCGCCTTGCATGGCGGTGTGCCCGGTCGACTGCTTCTATCAGAACGAAGAAGGGGTCGTCCTGCACTCCAAAGACCTGTGCATTGGCTGTGGCTATTGCTTCTACGCGTGCCCCTTCGGCGCGCCGCAATATCCGCAGGCGGGCAACTTCGGTTCACGCGGCAAGATGGACAAATGTACCTTCTGCGCCGGTGGCCCCGAAGAAAACAACTCGACCGCAGAGTTCGCAAAGTATGGTCGCAACCGGATCGCCGAGGGCAAACTGCCCATCTGCGCCGAGATGTGCTCCACCAAGGCCCTGCTCGCCGGTGACGGCGACGTCGTTTCAGCCATCTACCGTGAACGCGTCGTGGCGCGCGGGTTTGGCTCGGGCGCGTGGGGTTGGGGCACAGCCTACGACCAGAAAGACGGCTGACACCAAGTCAGTGAGAAAAACGGATGACCCGCACCGCGCGGGTCATCTCTTTAGGAATTTTGACCGAGGTTCAGATGTTCCGTCTACTCATCGCATTACTGTTGACCGTTACATTGGCCCAAACCGCCATTGCCCAATCTGGCGAGGCCGAGGCCCCACCCGCTGCTGACAGGGCGTCGACCGGCGGTGCAACCACGCTGGAAGACATCATGGCACGTCAGCGCGGCGAAAAGGTGGACAACACCTATCGGTCTGAAAACACGGGGCAAGGCAATGTCGAAGGCCTGCTGGGTCAATTCGGCCCAAGCGGAGTGGCCTCGGACAGCGATGTTTACCGCGCTTTGCGGTTCGGCTCTGCCGACGTGACAGTCTCGTCGCGTGGGCCAGCCGACAGCGTTCTGATCCAGGACGGCGGCATGTGGTGGTGGTCGTTCCGCACCGGTCCGCTGCGCGAATACGGCACCTATATCGTGGGCGGTATGGTGGCAATCATCGTGCTGTTCTTCCTGATCCGCGGAAAAATACGGATCGATGGCGAGAAAACTGGCCGCACCGTCACCCGCTTTAACGGTTTCGAACGGTTCGGACACTGGCTGTTCGCCGGGTCCTTCCTGATCCTCGGGATAACCGGTCTGCTGACCCTCTATGGTCGCGACTTCCTGATCCCAATCTTCGGGCGTGAAGGCTTTGCCGTTATCGCACAAGGCTGCAAATGGCTGCACAACAATTTGGCCTGGGCCTTTATGCTGGGGCTGATCATCGTCACCGTGAACTGGATTGCGCACAACATCCCCAACCGGGTTGACCTGAAATGGCTGGCGGCTGGCGGTGGGTTGTTCACCAAAGGCAGCCATCCCCCCGCCAAGAAATTCAACGCGGGCCAAAAGATAATCTTCTGGGCCTGCATCTTGTTGGGCGTCTCGATCAGCCTGTCGGGCCTGTCCCTGTTGTTCCCGTTCGAGCTGCCGATGTTCGCCAAAACCTTCTCGGTCGCCAATTCCACTGGTATCCCGCAAATGCTGGGCCTGAACCTGCCCGTGCAGATGTCACCGCAGGAAGAGATGCAGTACGCGCAGGTCTGGCACGTCATGGTCGCTTATGTGTTCATCGCCATCATCATCGCCCATATCTATCTGGGCTCGGTCGGCATGGAAGGCGCGTTTGACGCCATGGGGACCGGCGAAGTCGAAGAGCAATGGGCGCGCGAGCATCACTCGCTGTGGCTGGAAGAAGTACAGGAAAAAGAGGCCGGTAAAGCAGCCGCCTCACCCGCCGAATAAATGCGCGGGCTGGTTCTGGCGCTGGCCCTTGTGCCCCTGCCCGCCTGGTCTGAGTTCTTTACGCTCAAAGGCCATGGCGGGCCGATTATGGGCATCGCCACCGCCCCCGATGGCAGGATTGCGACCGCCAGTTTCGACAACTCGGTCGGCCTGTGGACCGGTCAATCCCCGGAATGGTTGGAAGGGCATGAGGCCGCGGTCAATTCCGTGGTGTTCAACGGAACTGCGATCTATTCGGCTGGGGATGATTTCACACTGCGCCAGTGGCCCGGTGGGCAGGTCGTCGGTCAGCACCAAGGAAAGATCGTTGCCGTTGCAGCTTCAAAAACGCATGTGGCGACGGCCAGCTGGGACGGCACCATCGGCCTTTGGCCCGTGGATGGATCACCCCCCGCGATGCTGGGGCCAATCGGCAGCGGTGTGAACGACGTGGCTTTCACTGCAGACGGTTCCCGGCTTTACTCCGCCGGCGTCGACGGGGCCTTGCGCGTTTGGGATCTCGCCAGCGGTCAAGAAACGGACCGGCTGGTAGAGCATGGATTTGGCATTAACGAACTGGTCCTGAACCAACAGGATGGCTGGATCGCCTATGGCGCAGTCGATGGTGTGACACGGATCCTTGATCTGGAAACCAGAGAAGAACGCGATTTCACGCTGGAACGCCGACCAATTCTGGCCCTGGCCCTCAGCCCTGATCGCAGGTTGCTGGCGGTCGGTGATGGCGAGGGCTACATCATGGTGATCGATACCGTCGACTGGCGGATCGCGCAGGATTTCCGGGCCACGCTGCGCGGGCCGGTGTGGGCACTCGCGTTTTCCCCGGATGGTCTGAACTTGCACGCAGGTGGTATTGACGAGGCGATGTACAGCTGGCCGGTTGAAACGCTTGGCGACCAACAGCAAATGGCAGCCGCCGAGCCCAGCTTTCTCAAGAACCCCGAGGAAATGGAAAACGGCGAGCGGCAGTTCGCGCGCAAATGTTCGATCTGCCACAGCCTGACGCCCGACGGGCAACGACGCGCGGGTCCGACCTTGTACGGTGTTTTCGGCCGCACGGCAGGCACGCTGCCGGAATATTTTTACTCGGACACGCTGCAAGACTCTGATATCATTTGGAATGAAGAAACGATAAACGCTCTGTTTGATGAAGGGCCGGACCATTACATCCCGGGATCGAAGATGCCGATGCAGCGGATCACCGAACCCAAGGATCGGGACGACCTGATCGCCTTTTTGCGCCGGGCAACGGCACCGGAAAACTGAGCCGGAGGAGACTATGAAAGCCTTTCTTGCTGCTGTCGCCGCCATGGTGGTTATTACCGTCGCCGCGCCATTTGCGCTGCAACAGATCGGGTTCAGCGCCGCGGATGCCGGGTCGGGATCGGCCGTGCGTCTCGACTGAATGTCCGAATACCTAACCACCAAGGAACTGGCCGATCTGCTGCGCATTGGCGAGCGGAAAGCCTATGACCTCGCCTCGTCGGGCGAGGTTCCATGTGTGCGCGCCATGGGAAAGCTGTTGTTTCCAAGGGCCGAGGTGATTGCATGGCTGAACGCCTCTCGGTCCGGTCCACAAGTGGCCGAACCGCCCCTGCCCCCGATTGTCGCCGGCAGCCACGATCCATTGCTGGACTGGGCGCTGCGCGAAAGCGGCTCGGGATTGGCCACCTACTATGATGGCTCTTTCGACGGGCTGACGCGGCTGAAAGACCGAAGCGCTCAGGCCGCCGCACTGCATATTCATGAGGATGGCGGGTTCAACACCCGGGCCTTGCGCGACGCGTTGGGCGAGGCCCCAGTGGTTCTGTTCGAAGTCGCCCAACGCCAGCGCGGATTGCTGCTGGCTCCGGGCGCGACCGATATCGAGGGTTTTGCACAGTTGAAAGGTCGTCGTGTCATCCTCCGACAAGACAGCGCCGCCAGCCAACGTTTGTTCGATGCGCAACTGGACGCCCACGGCATGACGCGCGACGATCTGGACACTCTGCCCACCTGCGCCCGCACCGAGGAAGAGTTGGCCATCGCGATCCACGACAGCAAGGCCGAGGCCGGGTTTGGCCTGGGCGCATTGGCGGGGCTGTATGATCTGAGTTTTGTGCCCACGCACTCGGAACGTCTGGACCTGGCAATCTGGCGACGGGCCTATTTTGATGACCCGATGCTCAAACTTCTGAGTTTCCTGCAATCCGAGCGGTTCGCGATACGGGCCGCTGAGTTTGGCAGCTATGATCTGTCTGGTCTGGGTACGATCCACCATAACGGCGCCAGCGGGTAATCCCTCACTTGGCGTTTGGAAAGAACAACTGCTGACCGTTTGGTTTGAAGGCCTCGATGGCCGCCTGACCATCCGGGCCAATCAGCCAATCAACAAAGCGCTGACCTGCCGACGCACGCACGCGCGGGTGCTTGTCGGGGTTCACCAGAATGACGCCGTATTGATTGAACAAGCGCGGATCGCCTTCGACCAGCACCTCAAGGTTTCCGCGATTGCCGAATGATTCCCACGTGGCACGATCCGTCAGCGCGTAAGCGTCCATGCCACTTGCTACGTTCAACGTCGCTCCCATGCCCGATCCTGTTTCCCGGTACCACGTGCCCGATGCATCGGCAGGATCAACACCGGCAGCTTCCCAGTGGCGCAGCTCAGCCTTATGAGTGCCGCTGTCGTCCCCGCGCGAGGCAAAGGGCGCTTTGGCCTGAGAGACTGCGGTCAAAGCCGCCACGATATCAGAACCGCCTTCGACCCCGGCCGGGTCCGACTTTGGCCCGACCAGAACAAAGTCGTTATACATCACGTCAAAACGTTCAACGCCCCAGCCATCTGCGACGAACTGTTCCTCATCTGCCCTGGAATGGACCAGCAGAACATCTCCGTCGCCATTGATGGCATTGCGGATTGCCTGACCGGTGCCAACGGCGACCACGCGCACGTCGATCCCCGTTTCGGCCTCGAACCAGGGAAGGATGTTATCCAGCAAGCCCGAATTCTGGGTCGAGGTTGTGGATTGAACCACGATAAACGGCTCTTCTGCCGTCGTGGGGCCTGCAATAAGGCCAAGGGAAAGCACTACTGCCCGAAAGACATTTCGGATCATTCCGAACTCCAACTTGTTTTTATGTAACCAGCCCGCCTGCCAAATACCTGCGCGAAGCTTCGCTTTTTGGGGCATCCAATACCTGACGGGCGTCGCCGTGTTCAACCACATGACCCCCATGCATCATGACGATATCCGCAGCCAGTCGCCGCGCCTGCCCGATGTCATGGGTGACCATAACAATCCGCACACCCCGGCCCGAGGCGCGCAGGACCATTCCTTCGATCATCTGCGTTGCGCTGGGGTCCAGCGCGCTGGTTGGCTCATCCAGAAACAGGGTGTCTGGATCCAGCGCCAGCGCACGCAAGATCGCCAATCGTTGCGCCTCACCCCCTGACAATGACCGCGCGGATTGTCGTGCCTTGCCCTCTAGCCCGCCTTCGGCCAACAGCTCGGCGATGCGCACTTTGCGGGCAGAGCGATGCAGACCCCGGCGTTTCAGAACAAAGTCCAGATTGGCCGACACCGACCGGCGCAGAAGAACCGGCTGCTGAAACACCATCGCTTGCCGCGCCGTTTGGTCGGTGTTCAGAGGCACCCCGTCCTGTTTGACAAATCCTTTGTCCGGCACGATCAAACCGTGCAGACACCGCAGCAACAGGCTTTTACCCGCACCGTTCGGCCCAAGGATCAGCGTCGGCCCGGGTCCATTCAATGCCAGATGCGGGACATCCAACAAGGCCGCGCCGTTGCGTGCGATCTTTACGCCGTTCACGACGATATGGCCCGCCATTTCCGAGATCAGATCACGCATGACGCAGCCCTTCCCGCTCGGCCTGAAGGGTGAGCGCACTGACCATCGCGTTCACTGCTATGGCAATACCGATCAGGATCGCGCCAAGTGCAAGGGCCAACGCCAGATTGCCCTTGGATGTCTCAAGCGCGATGGTGGTCGTCATGACCCGCGTCACGTGGTTGATGTTGCCACCCACGATGATCACAGCCCCCACCTCGGCGATCGCGCGGCCAAACCCGGCCAGCAGAGCCGTAACCAACGCCAACCGCGCGTCCCATAGCAGCACCGGTACCGAGGCCAGCCGGGACACGCCCAGCGACCGGAGCTGTTCCGAATACTCTTCGGCCAGAATCTCGACCACTTGTCGCGTCAACGCGGCCACAATCGGCGTCACCAACACCACCTGTGCAATGATCATCGCGGTCGGAGTATACAGCAGCTCCAACACTCCCAACGGCCCAGAGCGCGACAGCATCAGATAAACAAGCAGGCCAACGACAACCGGTGGAAAACCCATCAACGCATTCATCAGGATGATCAGAACCCGCCGTCCCGGAAAGCGTGCAACGGCTAGCGCCGCACCGACGGGCATACCTATCAGGGCGGAAATCAGCACGGCAAAGACAGAAACTTTGAGGGACAGCAGCACAATCGCCCAAAGCTCTGCATCCCCGTTGAGGATCAGGCCAATGGCTGTATTGAATTCTGATGCAAATCCCTGCATTTTATCCCGTATCTTCGGATTTTCGTACGAAATGCGCCGTTATTCCCAAGAATTCTAAGGGTTTTTGATCTCAAGTACAGACACATTTCCGACAAAAGAAACAGGAAACGCGGCCCCGATTGGGACCGCGCTGTTTTGGTCAAGTTGCAGGCAATCAGTTCAGCGCTGCATCCGTGATCTGGTGGGTCCAAGCCCCATCAGGCTGCTTGGTGATCACAGGATCGGATCCGCCCGCCAACAGTGTCGCCACGGTGCGTTCGAAATCGGCGGGGTCCAGCGCGCCGTTCGAACCAGCGGTCAGCTTTGCAATCTCGCCCATCATGCGCTTTTGATGCTCTTCGGTCTGGGCACCGGTCGCGTCATTCTCAAGCACGATCTCTGCTGCTTCGTCGGGATTCTCCTCGGCGTATTTCCACCCTTTCATCGAAGCACGGACAAAGCGTTCCATCTTGTCGGTGAAGGCCGCATCGCTCAGGTTCTCTTCCAGAACATACAGACCGTCTTCCAGCGTTGCGACGCCTTGGTCCTCGTATTTGAAAGTCACCAGCTCATCCGGGTTAACGCCCGCGTCGATAACCTGCCAGTACTCGTTGTAGGTCATCGTGCTGATGCAATCCGCCTGACGCTGCAGCAACGGATCGACGTTGAAGCCCTGTTTCAGCACCTCAACACCGCTTTCGCCTTTGCCGCCCGTATCGATGCCAAGCTGGCTCATCCAGCTCATGAACGGGAATTCATTGCCAAAGAACCAGACACCCAGTGTGCGGTTCTTAAGGTCCTCGGGCGAGGATATCCCGGCATCCTTCCAGCAGGTCAGCATCATGCCCGAGCTTTTGAACGGCTGCGCGATGTTCACCAGCGGCAGCCCCTTTTCGCGCGCGGCCAATGCGGCTGGCATCCATTCGACCGTCACATCGGCACCGCCCCCGGCGATCACCTGTGTCGGCGCAATATCGGGACCACCCGGAAGGATCGTGACGTCCAGCCCCTCTTCTTCGTAGAACCCCTTGTCCTTGGCGACATAGTAGCCCGCGAATTGTGCCTGCGTGACCCACTTGAGTTGCAATGTCACCTCATCCGCCGCCAAGGCCGAACTGGCGGCCAGACTAAAGGCGGCTATCGCCCCGCTGAGTAGCTTATTCATCTTCATATCTCCTAGTTGCTGTTGTTGCCCCTTTTCGGGGTCTGTTGAATTCTTTTTGTTATCCGCGTTGTGACGGGTGCCAGAACGTTACCGCTTTTTCGAGCATAGCTACCAAAGCATAGAACAACGTACCCGCCATGGCAGCCACCGCGATTTCGGCCCAGACCAGATCGATGGACAGGCTGCCGACCCCGGTCGAAATGCGAAAGCCCATGCCGCGTGTAGGTGAGCCAAAATACTCGGCAACAATTGCACCAATCAGAGCCAGAGTTGTTGCAATCTTCAAACCATTGAAAATGAACGGCATCGCCGCAGGCAAGCGCAGCTTGATAAGTGTCTGCATATAACTGGCCGCATAGGTCCGCATCAGGTCGCGCTGCATTGCATCCGCTTCGCGCAACCCTTGCACAGTGTTCACCAGGATCGGAAAGAACACCATCACAACGACCACGGCAGCTTTGGATTGCCAGTCAAACCCGAACCAGCTGACCAAGATGGGCGCGATCCCAACGATCGGCAGAGCCGCCACAAAGTTACCGATAGGCAGCAAGCCACGGGTCAGGAACAGCGACCGATCGATCAGGATGGCCGTCAGAAAAGCCGCCGAACTGCCAATGGCAAACCCCGTCAGGGCCCCTTTGAAAACAGTTTGCTTAAAGTCCTGCCACAGAATGTCCGTCGAATTCGCAAAGGTCTGCGCAACCATGGATGGGGGCGGCAGGATGACGGGCGATACATTGAACCCTCGCACCAACCCTTCCCACAGGATCAGGAGTGTGACGCCGAACAGGACCGGGACAAAGACGCGTATACCTCTCGAGTCATGGTAGATCGATCTGGCAAGCCAGACGTTCAGTGCCCAGGCTCCAGCCCAAAAGATGAGTGCAAAGATCAGCCAGCTCATGTGCCCATCCCCATTCTTTTAAGGGTTAGGCGTTGGACGATATCCAGCAGCGTCACCAGAACGCCCGCAAGGATGGCCGCGGCAAACAGGGCCGCCCAGATTGCCAAAGGTGTTCCGAACTGATCCCCGATCAGAATTCGCGCACCCAGACCCGAGATTGCGCCCGTTGGAAGCTCACCTACAATGGTCCCGACCAAGGCCGCCGCGATGCCCACCTTCAACGACGTAAACAGATACGGCACCGAAGACGGCAGGCGGAGTTTCAGAAACGCTTGCAGCCCGGTCGCGTTGTAAGTCTTGAGCAGATCCAGCTGCGAAACCGCAGGTGATCGCAGGCCTTTGACCATTCCGACCAGAACCGGGAAGTAACACAGATAGGCCGAGATGATCGCCTTGGGCACCCCGCGCCCCTCGATCCCCAATTGCGAACTCAGCACGATGATCATGGGCGCAAGCGCAACAATCGGCACCGTCTGGCTGATGATCGCCCATGGCATCAGGCTCATATCGACAACGCGGGAATAGACGATCGCCACCGCCCCCAGAATGCCGACCGCGGTCCCGAGGACAAATCCCCACAGAGTGGATTGCAGCGTGATCCACCCGTGATAAATCAACGACCGCTTTGACATCGGACGGCCTTTTATCACCATTTCCCCGGTGGTTTTCCAAAGCTCCTCACCTACTTGGACAGGCGTCGGCAAGCGTGGGCGGTCCAGATCATAGCCCCGGATGATATGTCCCGAGTTCTGCGCCATCAGTATCCAAACTGAAACCTGCTGGCGATCACGCGACGCCTCGGGGGTAACGGCCTCTCCGGCTCGTTCGGCCTGATCCAGAGACGTACGGATATTCATCGGACCAACCGCCACATACCACAGCACAACGATGGCCAGCAGCACGGTCAGAACGGCAAAGAACTGTTTCATGCCGGCCGCTCCGCCCGATAGCCACAGGCCGAAACCTCGACTAGATTCTGCCGACCAAAGAGGTTGCCTTTGCGCTGGTTCACCTTGATGCAGGCTTCAGACGCATTGAGTGCTGTGCGGCAGAATCGGTTCCTTGACACCTCAATCATCATAAGAGTGCCCTGCCCGCAGTCCGTCACGCACGCGATGCGCGACCTCAATGAATTCCGGGGTATCGCGTATGTCCAATGGCCTCTCTTTCGGCAGTGGACTGTCGATCACATCCGTGATCCGACCCGGTCGCGGGCTCATCACCACGATCTTGGTGCTCAGATATACCGCCTCGGGAATCGAGTGCGTCACGAAACCAATGGTCTTTTCCGTCCGGGCCCAGAGCGCCAGAAGCTGTTCATTCAGGTGGTCGCGAACGATCTCATCCAAAGCACCAAACGGTTCGTCCATCAGCAGAATATCGGCGTCAAAGGCCAGCGCTCGCGCAATGCTGGCCCGTTGCTGCATGCCACCGGACAGTTGCCAGGGGTATTTTCCACCAAACCCATCAAGATCAACAAGTTCCAGGACCTTGTTCACCCGCTCGTCCTGTTCGGCAGCAGAATATCCCATGATTTCAAGTGGCAGTTTTATGTTCTTTGAAATAGTCCGCCACGGATACAACCCCGCCGCCTGAAAAACATATCCATACGCCCGTTTGCGCCGCGCCTCATCCGGGGTCATGCCATTGACGGTTAATGTCCCACCAGTCGGCGTTTCCAACGCTGCTATGCACCGCAAAAAGGTGGTCTTGCCGCAACCCGAGGGCCCGATAAAGCTGACAAAATCACCCTTGTTGATGGTCAGACTTACGTCCTTCAATGCGTGGATCGGGCCGTCATTGGTTTGGAAGGTCAGATCCAGCTGCCTTGCCTCGATGACGGGCTGGGTAGTGCTTTCAGTATTCATTCCATAGCCTTGAAAAGATTTGGCTTTGGGCCGCAGCGTATGCGGCCCGCATTCTTCATACGCCCGTCGCCGGAATACCCGACCGCTCAATTGGCCGCGGTGCAGTCAGCTCTTTCCAAGTGCTCAGCGCCTTGTTCACGTGACCATTGGGCTCACGCGCAACAAAGTCACCATGGCCCTCTTGCGTACGAATCTCGCCATCATGAACCGCCACCTGGCCACGGGTCAGAGTAAACCGCGGCAGACCCTTGACCTCTTTGCCTTCGAATACGTTGTAATCGATCGAGGATTGTTGGGTGTCGGCACTGATAGTCTTGGTCTTTTCCGGGTCCCAAACCACAATATCCGCATCTGCGCCCACAAGGATTGCGCCCTTTTTCGGATAGCAATTCATGATCTTAGCGATATTTGTTGAAGTCACCGCAACGAATTCATTCATCGTCAAACGCCCGGTGTTCACCCCATAAGTCCACAGCATCGGCATCCGGTCTTCAAGCCCGCCGGTGCCGTTCGGAATCTTGGTGAAATCACCGACGCCATAGCGCTTCTGTTCTGTTGTAAACGCACAATGGTCCGTCGCAACAACGCTCAGCGTGCCCGAGTGCAACCCATTCCACAGGCTATCCTGATGCTGCTTATTCCGGAACGGGGGACTCATAACCCGCCGCGCGGCGTGGTCCCAGTCCTGATGGAAATACTCGCTTTCATCCAGTGTCAGGTGCTGGATCAAAGGCTCGCCCCAGACGCGCTTGCCCTGCATCTTGGCCCGGCGGATCGCTTCATGCGCATCCTCGCAGGACGTATGGACCACATACAACGGAACCCCTGCCATATCTGCGATCATAATGGCCCGGTTGGTCGCCTCGCCCTCAACCTGCGGCGGGCGGGAATAGGCGTGTGCTTCGGGTCCGGTATTGCCTTCGGCCAACAGTTTGGCGCTCAGTTCGGCCACCACATCACCATTCTCAGCGTGCACCATGGCAATCCCGCCCAGTTCAGCGAGGCGCTTGAACGAGGCAAACAATTCGTCATCGTTCACCATCAACGCGCCCTTATAGGCCATGAAGTGCTTAAATGTATTGATTCCGCGTGTTTCGATAACGGTCTTGATGTCATCGAACACCTGCTCGCCCCACCAGGTCACCGCCATATGGAAAGAATAGTCGCAGTTCGCACGGGTCGACTTGTTGTCCCACCGCTTCAGCGCGTCCAGCAAGCTTTCACCTGGGTTGGGTAATGCAAAGTCGACCACCATCGTGGTGCCACCGGCAAGTGCCGCCCGCGTCCCACTTTCGAAATCATCGCTGGAATACGTCCCCATAAAGGGCATTTCGAGATGGGTATGCGGATCAATCCCACCCGGCATGACATAGCAGCCGGTCGCGTCCAGCTCTTTGTCCCCCTTCAGGTCCAGGCCGATCTCGGTGATCACACCGTCCTCGACCATGACGTCCGCCTTATAGGAAAGATCCGCAGTTACAACGGTCCCATTCTTGATAACAGTGCTCATTTTAATCTCCCTGACGCGGTCTGCGCCGCTTGCTTC
Organism: Ruegeria sp. R14_0; assembly: GCF_017743975.1. Lineage (GTDB taxonomy): Bacteria > Pseudomonadota > Alphaproteobacteria > Rhodobacterales > Rhodobacteraceae > Ruegeria. Next base: position 38,523 of record NZ_JAGHRC010000003.1, read on the forward strand.
ATCTGGCTAAAAACATCCCGGGGGAGCCGCCCGTAGGGCGGCGGGGGCAGAGCCCCCTATTCTACGATTTCCGCTGTCTCAACGACCGCGTGAAACAGAACATCAGCACCCGCCGCAGCCCATTCCTTGCTGATCTCTTCAGCCTCATTATGGCTCAGACCATCTACACAGGGACACATCACCATCGCCGTCGGTGCGACGCGGTTGATCCAGCAGGCATCATGCCCTGCGCCCGAGATGATGTCGGTATGCGAATACCCCATTCGTTCAGCCGCATCGCGAACCGCGGCGACGCAACCTTCGTCGAATTTCACAGGATCAAATCCACCGACTTTCTCAAATTCGATCTGCAGGCCCATATTATCAACGATGTCTTCAGCCGCGACACGCAGACGGTTCTCCATGTCCTTGATAACCTGCAACTCGGGCGAGCGGAAATCGACCGTGAACACGGCCTTTCCGGGGATCACATTTCGGGAATTCGGGAACACTTCGATATGCCCGGCAGCCCCCACAGCATGGGGCGCGTGAGACCACGCAATCTCATCCACTTTTTCCAATATCCGCGCCATGGCCAGACCGGCATTCTTGCGCATCGGCATCGGGGTGGATCCGGTATGGGCATCCTTGCCAGTCACGGTGATTTGCGTCCAGCTCAGACCCTGCCCATGGGTCACGACACCGATATCTTTTCCTTCGGCCTCCAAAATCGGGCCCTGTTCGATATGCAGTTCAAAGAAAGCACGCATCTTTCGGGCGCCAACCTCTTCTTCACCGCGCCAACCTATGCGCTTCAACTCATCGCCGAACTTCTTGCCTTCGGCGTCTTCGCGATCATAAGCCCAGTCCTGCGTGTGCATCCCCGCAAAAACGCCCGAAGATAGCATCGCAGGCGCATAGCGCGTGCCCTCTTCGTTGGTCCAGTTGGTCGCCACAATCGGATGCTTGGTCTTAATCCCCAGATCATTGAGCGTTCGGATGATTTCCAATCCACCAAGCACGCCGAGAACACCATCGTATTTACCGCCTGTCGGCTGCGTATCCAGATGAGAACCGACATAGACCGGCAACGCGTCGGGGTCCGTTCCCTCACGACGGGCAAACATATTGCCCATCTGGTCCAACCCCATGCTGCACCCGGCATCCTCGCACCATTTCTGAAACAGGGCACGTCCTTCGGCGTCTTCATCCGTCAGCGTCTGGCGGTTGTTGCCCCCCGCAACGCCCGGGCCGATCTTGGCCATCTCCATCAGGCTGTCCCAAAGTCTGTCGCCATTAATCCTGAGGTTTTGCGCCGGAGCTGCCATCTTGTTTTCCCTGTTGCTTGCGATTTGGCTCGCTTTTTGATGTCTTGATTTGACCATCTGGTCAAACTCACGCTATCACGGGTTCGACATCAGTCAAGAAATTGCATGGTGCCGCTGCAAAATTCGGCATAGTTGGCACTCGCTTGGCCGAAAAAGAGACAACCGGAAAACATGCCCAAAGACCGCGCACCGACCCGAATTCAGAAAAAGAACCGCGCCGCGATTCTCGAGGCCGCGTTAAACGTATTTTCCGCGCATGGTTTCCGTGGGGCGACGGTCGATCAAATCGCGACTGAAGCCGGTCTGAGCAAACCGAACCTTCTGTACTACTTCCCTTCGAAAGAGGCGATCCACACCGCACTGTTGTCAGGCCTGTTGGAAACATGGCTGGCGCCGCTGCACGATCTGGATGCAGACGGCGATCCGATGGAGGAAATCCTGTCATACATCCGGCGCAAACTGCAGATGAGCCGGGATTTACCGCGCGAAAGCCGTCTGTTTGCGAACGAATTGGTTCAGGGCGCTCCGCGCATTCACCAGTCATTGTCGGACGACCTCAAAACACTTGTGGATGAGAAAACGGCCATTCTGACCGCATGGATGGATCAGGGCAAAATCGCGCGCCTGCATCCGCACCACCTGATCTTTTCAATCTGGGCACTGACCCAGCATTACGCGGATTTTGACGTTCAGGTCCGTGCGATTCTGGGCGATGAAGACCCGTTCGAAGGGGCCGAGCCGTTTATCGACACGCTCTATCGAAAGCTACTCGCACCATAGAGAAAGGGGCCGTGTTGCGGCCCCTTTTCTTTTTGCTTCGCAGTGTTACTCGGCGGCTTTCGCCATCGGATTGTTCGGGTGCGTTGTCCAGTTCGCGTACTCTGGCTGAACCTCTCGTCCAGTACGCGGATCGACCTCGCCCGCCTCCATTGGCACCATCGAGATACAGCCATCTACCGGGCACACATCCACGCACAGATTACAAGCGACGCATTCGTCATCCATCACCTCAAACACCCGATCATCGGACATCGAGATTGCCTGGTGGCTTGTATCCTCACACGCGGCATAGCAGCGGCCACATTTGATGCACTGGTCTTGGTCGATCTTTGCCTTGGCCACGTAGTTCAGGTTCAGGTACTGCCAGTCGGTGACGTTCGGAACGGCGAGACCAACGATTTCCGAGACGTTTTTGTAGCCCTTTTCATCCATCCACTTGGACAGACCCGCGGTCAGTTCGTCGATGATCTTGAACCCATATGTCATCGCAGCGGTACAGACCTGAACGTTTCCACATCCCAGCGCCATGAACTCTGCTGCGTCGCGCCACGTGGTTACGCCGCCGATGCCGGAAATCGGCAGGCCATGCGTGGCCTGCGCGCGGGAGATTTCGGAGACCATCGACAAGGCAATCGGCTTCACCGCTGGACCGCAATAGCCGCCGTGGCTGCCCTTGCCGTCAATCGACGGTTCGGGGCTGAAAGTGTCCAGATTGACGCTGGTGATCGAGTTGATCGTGTTGATCAGCGACACCGCATCCGCACCGCCGTTTTTGGCAGCCTCAGCGGGCTTACGGATATCGGTGATGTTTGGCGTCAGCTTCACGATGACCGGGCGGTCATAGTACTGCTTGCACCAGCGGGTGACCATCTCGATATATTCCGGCACCTGCCCCACGGCCGAACCCATGCCGCGTTCGCTCATCCCGTGCGGGCAGCCAAAGTTCAGCTCGATGCCATCCGCACCGGTTTCCGCCACGCGCGGCAGAATGGCCTTCCACGCCGCCTCTTCACACGGGACCATGATCGACGCGATCAGAGCGCGATCCGGGTAGTCGGCCTTAACCCGCGCCATCTCCTCCAGGTTCACTTCAAGTGGCCGGTCGGTGATCAGCTCGATGTTGTTCAGACCCAACAGCCGACGATCTGCGCCGTAAATCGCACCATAGCGCGGGCCGTTCACGTTCACGACCGGTGGCCCCTCGGACCCCAGCGTTTTCCAGACCACGCCACCCCATCCGGCCTCGAACGCGCGACGGACGTTGTATTCCTTGTCCGTCGGCGGAGCAGATGCCAGCCAGTACGGGTTGGGGCTTTCGATGCCCAAAAAGTTCGTCTTCAGATCGGCCATGGCTTCTCCCTTCCCGGCTCAGCCGGTTTTCTTGAATATCATTTCGGTCGGGCGAATGCGCCCGGCCTTCAGGTTTTTGACGTAGTTCTGGAATTTCTCGGGTGCGGTCTCACCCATCATCAGGTGGATACCCAAGGCGGGCGGACCGCTTTCAGCAATGCGCGCGAAGACCTCTTCGAAAAACTCCAACGCGAATTGCGTACGGTCGGTCTCGGCGACCAATTCCAGACCGGCGGCACCCGCAGCGTCTTTGTAAACTTGCGGCGCATGAACAAACGAGGTCTCAGATACGGTTGACCACGGCAGCGGGAAGGACAGTGGTTCGTCCACGTCCCCGCCCATCACATCGAACAGGGCAAATGTTCCGTCTGTGGCCAACGCGCGCGAGACTTCGGCGAACAGACCGGCCTTGTCTTCGATGTTCATGCCCACATGCAACATGACGGCAAGGTCAAACCCCGCATCTGGCACCGGCATATCCAAGGCACTTCCGACGTGAAAGCTGGCTTTCTCGGAATGCCCGACCAGATCGCTTAGGGCTGTGGCAGTTTCGACGAATTCCGGCGTCAGATCGACCCCGGTGACCGTCGAGTCATAGCGATCCACAATATACCGAGACGTACCGCCTATGCCGCATCCCACGTCCAGAACGCGTGTTGCATGGGTCGGCGACAGCTGCGCGAACAGGTTGTCGGTCGCCAGAACACCCCCGGTGTGGAACTCATCCCCCGCTTTCAGATCGGCCACAGTGGCCGCGTCCGGGTCAATCCCACTGGCCTCAAGCGCCGCGCGCACGCGGTCGGTTAGGGCTCCGGTGGTATAGTGTTGGGCAACGGCTTGTTCGATCTGGGACATGGGAATACCTCAGCAGCGAAAGGAATGGGGTGAGTACCCCACCCTATCACGAAACCAGCGTTGCGTGGATGTCCATCGCGGCATCGCGGCCCTCGGCCACTGCGGTCACGGTCAGGTCTTCGCCCCCCGCCGCGCAGTCACCACCAGCCCAAACACCCGCCATGGAGGTCCGTCCAGCCCCGGTTACAGCGATCTTGTTGCCGTCCAGTTCCAGACCCTCCGGCGCGCCGTCCAGATTTTGACCAATGGCCTTGAGCACCTGATCTGCAGGCAGGCGGATCATTTCTCCGGTGCCGGTCAGCTGCCCGTTCTGACTGGTAGTATACTCCAACTCGATCTCGACCGCGGCCCCGTTTCCATGGATGGCCACAGGTTGCACATTGGTCATGATCTTGACGCCGTGCGACGATGCGAGGTCCTGTTCGTACCGGCTGGCCCCCATCGCGTCGCGTCCTCGGCGATAGGCAATAGTGACATGTTCGGCACCCAGTAGTTTCGACTTCACCGCAGCATCTACTGCAGTCATGCCGCCGCCGATGACAACCACGTTGCGACCTACGGGCAGATCGACCAGATCAGAGGCCTGACGCACGTCCGATATGAAATCCACAGCAAAGCGAACGCCATCTTTTTCCGCCCCGTCGGCGCGCAGGGCGTTCACCCCGGCAAGACCAATGGACAGAAACACCGCGTCATAGCTTTCGACCAGCCCCTCCAGCGAGATACCTTCACCCAGAACCGAACCCGTCTCGATCGAGATCCCGCCGATTTCCAGCAGCCAATCCACCTCGGCCTGAGCGAAGTTGTTGGTGGATTTATAAGCGGCGATCCCATATTCGTTCAGACCGCCAGGCTTGGGCTTGCTCTCGTGGATCACGACGTCATGACCAAACATGGCCAGCCGGTGCGCACAGGCCAGACCAGCAGGCCCTGCCCCGATCACGGCGACCGTTTTGCCCGTGGGCGCGGCGCGCTGGAACGGGTGGGTCCCTGTGGCCATCACGCTGTCGGTTGCGTAACGCTGCAGGCGCCCGATCTCGACCGGCGCGCCCTCGGCGGTTTCGCGGACGCAAACTTCTTCGCACAGTGTCTCGGTGGGACAAACACGGGCGCACATACCGCCCAGAATGTTCTGTGCCAGAATGGTTTCGCCCGCGGCCTCTGGCTGGCCGGCCTGAATCTGCCGCATGAACAGCGGGATATCGATGTCCGTGGGACAGGCCGTCACGCATGGCGCGTCATAGCAAAAATAGCACCGATCCGCTGCCACGGCGGCCTCGTGCGGGGCCAGTGGCGGATGTAGATCCGTGAAATTCGAGGTCAGCTCATCGCTGGACAGCCGCCCGGAAACAATGCCGGAGGCAATCTGGCCCTGTGCCATCACTCTACTCCCTGTAGATATGTTTGTTGTAGCCTCAGCTTGCCACAAACAAATTTTTTATCAAATGGTAAAATTTGCCAAATGGTCAAAAAATGAAAAAACCGGACCATTCGATCCGGTTTTCTCAAGCGATTGCCTGTTTTTGATGCAGCCGGTGGATCAGACCATCTTTGCAAGATGCCCGGTTTTCGTCCAAACCCGCGCGCCGGATGCCCCTGCGGTAGCCGAAGACCGCGTGCCGGGCGGCAATCTGAGCCAATCCCAGTTGGTGAATTCTTCGCCGGATTCTTGCAGCGATCCTTCGATCACAAACAGCTCCAGCCCTTCTGATGCGTCCAGTTCCAACGTCTCGCCCGCTGTGAGGTTGAACACCCTGACCTCTTCGTGCGCGTCCTTGAACAGCTGTGTATTTCCCTTGCCATTAATCGACCGGCGCAGCTCGGTCCGGTCGGCGGGGTCGAATTGATGCAGCTTCACCAAGATCGTCGCGCCCTCTTTTGCCGAAGGCGTATGCGACGAGGTCGGCGGGTTACGCACGTAGCTGCCAACGGGAAAATCACCGGTTTCGTCCTGAAACACACCGTCCAGAACCAGGTACTCTTCGCCCCCGTCGTGCGTATGCGGCGCAAAAGCACTGCCCGGAGCAAAACGGACGATCGTCGTCGCGCGCGCGACCTCATCTCCGATGCGGTCCAGCATCTTGCGCTCGACGCCAGCAGCGGGCGACGCAATCCAGTCGTTCTGGTCGAAATGAACCGCGACGCGTTTGGTGAAATCTGCGTTGATCCTCATAAGCTCACTCCTGATCGGGGTCGTCTGCCTAAGATGGGATTGTGCGGGCACATTTCAAATATGCCTCTTATTTCTGGTTTTGACGGGCGGGCTTGCGTGCTGTACGTCAAGCACATCACCCGAGCAGCGCCGGACGACGGCATTCACAATAACCGAAAGTCACCGGATGCAGGCCAGCGCCCCGAAATTCAATATTGTCATCATCGGGCAAAACAACCGACTGCAATACGAGGCCTTGCTGTTCGCGGCATCCCTGCACCACAGCAGCCCGGATTTCGACGGTCGCTTGTTCGTGGCGGTCCCCCAAGCCGGACCGCGTTGGCCGCGGGACCCAAGCCTTCACGATGAGGATCTGCTAAAGGCCTTGCGCCAATTGGATGCAGAAATCCTGCCCTTCGAGAACAGAGTGTTCGGCGCAAGCTACCCCTATGGCAACAAGATCGAAGCGCTTATGGCCCTGCCCGAGGGTGAGCCGTTCGTTTTCTTCGACAGTGACACTCTGATCACCGGGGATTTGAATAGCGTGCCCTTCGACTTCGACCGACCCAGCGCGTCCCTGCGAGTCGAAGGCACTTGGCCTAAGCCGACCCTGTATGGCCCCGGACTGCACGGAATCTGGGAGGCGCTGTATCACAAGTTCGGGCTGGATTTCGACAGCTCACAGGACACCACCCAGCCCGTGGATTACTGGCGACGCTATCTGTATTTCAACGCCGGATTTTTCTTTTACTCGTGCCCGCGCAAGTTCGGGGAACGCTTCTTGGATTTCGCGCGCGCCATTCGCGACGACGAAATTCCCGAGCTTGCGGGCCAAAACCTAAACCCCTGGCTGGATCAGGCCGCCCTGCCGCTGGTGATTCATTCATTCGGCGGCGGACGGGACGCCCTGCCCTGTGGTCTTTTGGATGGGACCGTCAGCTGTCACTACCGCCTGTTCCCGCTGCTCTATGCCCGCGAAAGCGACCATGTGGTCGAGGTGCTGGAAACCGTGGCTGCGCCGAACAGGGTCAAGAAAGTGCTCAAGGCGTATGACCCGATCAAAAAGCTGGTGTTGCAGCGCAAGGGGCACAAAATCCGCGATATGTTCGATCGCGACAACCTGCCAAAACGCGAGCAGGCCATTCGCAACCAGATCCGCAACAAGGGCCTGTGGATGCGCTGACAGGATTGTTGTGCACGCGTCCTCAATCGCCTAGAGATTCTGCAACACACATTCCAACAGGAGTTTTCCACGATGTCTGACGGCCCCACCTACGGTTTTGATACGCTTCAAATTCACGCGGGCGCGCGACCCGATCCCGCAACTGGCGCACGTCAGACGCCGATCTACCAGACCACGGCCTATGTGTTCCGCGATGCCGACCACGCGGCGGCCTTGTTCAACCTGCAAGAGGTCGGGTTTATCTATTCTCGCCTGACCAACCCAACGGTGGCTGTTCTGCAGGAACGCGTTGCCACGCTAGAAGGCGGCGTCGGCGCGGTGTGCTGTTCGTCCGGGCACGCCGCTCAGATCATGGCGCTGTTCCCGCTGATGGGACCGGGGTGCAACGTGGTCGCATCGACCCGCCTTTACGGTGGTACGGTCACGCAGTTCAGCCAGACCATCAAACGGTTCGGTTGGTCGGCCAAGTTCGTCGACACCGACGATCTGGACGCTGTGAAAGACGCCATCGACGAAAACACCCGTGCCGTGTTCTGCGAATCCATAGCCAACCCGGGTGGCTATGTCACCGATATCCGGGCGCTGGCAGATGTGGCCGACGCCGCAGGCATCCCCCTGATCGTCGACAACACCTCGGCCACGCCCTACCTGTGCCGCCCCATTGAACACGGCGCGACTCTGGTTGTGCATTCAACCACAAAGTACCTGACCGGCAATGGCACCGTCACTGGCGGCTGCATCGTGGATTCGGGCAAGTTCGACTGGTCGGCGAATGACAAGTTCCCCTCGCTCAGCGAACCGGAACAAGCCTATCACGGTCTGAAGTTTCATGAGACGTTCGGCCCGCTGGCCTTCACCTTCCACGGCATCGCCATCGGCCTGCGCGATCTGGGTATGACGATGAACCCGCAAGCGGCGCATTACACGCTGATGGGAATCGAAACGCTGTCGTTGCGGATGGAGCGCCACGTGGAAAACGCCCAAAAGATCGCGGCGTGGCTCGAAGCTGATGATCGTGTGGAGTACGTCACCTATGCGGGCCTGCCTTCGTCGCCCTATCACGACCGGGTCAAGGCGCATTACAAGAAAGGTGCCGGGGCCTTGTTCACCTTTGCGGTCAAAGGCGGCTATGACGCCTGCGTTAAGCTGGTGAATGCGCTAGAGATTTTCAGCCATGTCGCCAACCTGGGCGATGCCCGGTCGCTGATCATCCACTCGGCCTCGACCACGCACCGCCAACTGACGCCGGAACAGCAAGAAGCTGCGGGTGCCGGTCCGGGTGTGGTGCGGGTTTCGATCGGAATCGAAGATGCCGATGACCTGATCGCCGATCTGGATCAGGCTCTGGCAAAAGCCACTGCCTAAGCCATGAGCGGCCACGACACCAACCACCTTGGTCAACCCATCGGATTGCCGGTCACGGGCGACTTTCCTCGCCCTACACCGCCTTACACGCCGATGGAAGGCCGGTTTTGCTCTGTCGTGCCGCTGGACGTCAATCGGCATGCGCCCGGATTATACCGGGCGTTCGCCAAAGACACGGATGGCCGCAACTGGACCTACCTGCCCTACGGACCCTTCGAAAACGAGCAGGGGTTCGAGGATTGGGCCCGCGCGTCCTGCATGGATGCGGACCCGATGTTCCACACGGTTCTGGACAGCGCAGGCACACCTGTCGGCATGGCCTCGTATCTGCGGATCGAACCTGCGGCAGGCACGATCGAAGTTGGACACATCCATTTCTCGCCTTTGTTGCAGCGTAAGCCGCAATCGACCGAAACGATGTACCTGATGATGCGGCGCGTTTTCGATGAACTGGGTTATCGCCGTTACGAATGGAAGTGCGACGCGCTGAACGGACCGTCGCGTCAAGCGGCCGAGCGGCTTGGCTTTACCTTTGAAGGCGTGTTCAGGCAGGCCACCCACTACAAAAGTAGAAACCGCGATACGGCCTGGTACGCGATCCTCGACAGTGAATGGCCGCGTATTCGCAGCGCGTTTGAAACCTGGCTCGCGCCTGAGAACTTTGATGACTCGGGCCAGCAGAAAAATCCTCTGATGGCCCGCGCTGACGCCTGAAATCACTCAGAGATTTCGAACTCCATTGTCACAGTGACCGAGACTGAAACCTCACCCCCTGCAACCGGCACACTACCCGCATCGGCCATATTGTATTCGCGCATCGCCGCGACAGGACGCACGCCGCCGACCTGTTCACTGATCTCCTGCACCGGGCCCAGCGTCACATTTGCAGCCTGCGCAAGCTGTTCAGCCTTGGCAGTCGCTTCGGCCACAGCATTTGCGCGCGCTTGTGCTTCAAGAGGTTTGGGATCCTGAACTCCAAAGCTGAGACCGCCGAAGTCGTTGGCTCCGTCCTGAATGACCGCGTCCATTATGGAGCCCAACTGCGACAGGTCACGAACGCGCACAAACACCCGGTTCGATGCGACAAAGCCTGAGATTTCGGGCCGCTCACCACTGTTGTTGTTGCGGTTGTTCCAGACCGGCGACAAAGACACATCGCGGGTCTGAACATCGCGCGCATCAATACCAAGCTCTTGCAGCCGGCTGAGCACCTGCGCAACCGCATCCGATGTGGCCTGCATTGCGTTCGACGCCTGCGCGTCCTCATTGGTGACGCCCAGCGTGATGGTCGCCATGTCGGGTACAGATTGCACGGTTCCCGCAGCGTCAACAGTGATGCGACGTTCTTCCGCATGGGCCAGACCTGCCGCTGAAATCGACAGAGCCGCGGCCAGAAAAGCGATTTTATTCAAAGTCTTCCCTCCGATTTGCTTTCCCACAACATGGGGTGGCAAGGGTCTGCCGAACAAGGGGAAAGCCCGGCTTTTTCTTTCCCTCGGCGGGATCCTGCTTTAATGTCACTCTGCGGACGATCCGTCGTTTGCGCCGATGATGATAACTATGGTTCTTCCGGATTATGAAACCCGCCTTTGCGCTGTCTTTTTCTTCGACCGGAATATCCCTGCACCACTTCGCGGATGGCGACTGGTTCTGTGTTGGCGAGGTCGCGCTGGATGCGCCTGACCTGAACGCACAGATTATTGCCCTGCGTGAAAAGGGCTTTGCGCTGGAAAACGACCTGAATTGCAAGCTGGTGATCCCGGCCGATCAGGTGCGGTTCCTGTCCGTTCCCACCGAAGGACTAAACGCTGCAGATAGCGCGGAACAAGCGCGGACCGAATTGGCAGACGCAACGCCCTACGACCTGGAAGAGCTGGCTTTTGTTACCGAAACGGATGGCACGACGACCTACGTCGCCGCTGTTGCCCGTCAGACTCTTGAAGAAGCGCGCGTCTTTGCGGCCGAGCATGGGTTTGTTCCTGTCCAATACACTACAACGCCCGAGGATCAGGCTTACCCTTCCGAACCTGTTTTCTTGCTGGACACTCCGTCCGAACCGCCAGCAAAAGAAAACACCGCGGAACAGGATACCGGCCCTGCCGTTCATGCAATCGCGGATACGGAGTCTCCGACAGAATTCCGATCAGCCCCGACAAGCGATAAGGCTGGTGCAGCGACCGGTGCCACGGCCCTGAAGCGCTATGCAATTCCAGCGGCAGCGGCCGCCGCCCTTGCCTGCGTGGGCATGCTCACGTGGTCGATGTCAGGATCGGACACGCCCATCGCACCAGAGACAGCGGTCCTTGCGGAACCTGAGCCAGAAGTCGCGCCCGATACTCAGGTCGCTTCTACGCCTGCGATTGAGGACGTCGGGGACGCCGAGGTCGCCGCAGCACCTGAGCCCGAAGAGCCCATGGAAACCTTGGCAGTCGAAGCGCCAGAGACTGAAGAGGCCCCTGAGATCGCCGCGCTCGCCCCCGCCGAGACCGAGCAGCCCCAACCAGAGGAAAGCCCGGACATCAGCGCCACCGATGCCGCGATCCTTGAGGCTTTGAATATTGCGCCCACGAGTGTTGAACCGATCGAGCGCGCGCCCGAGGTTGCGGATGTTCCCACGCAAGCTGGCATAGAAATCACTGTTCCCGGCCCTCTGCCCTATCCCATCTTACCGCAAACGGACGACTTGTACCTCGCCTCGCTGGATCGAACAGACTTGTCGCAGGATGCTGTCGCACTGCCTCCGGTCACCAGCTTTGAAACGGACCTTCCCTTCGAACAGATCGCGCAGCCCGCAGAGGCCGGAGTTCAGTTCGAACTGGACGAACGAGGACTGGTCACGCCTACGGCCGAGGGGACATTGAACCCGGAAGGTGTGGTTGTGTATCTGGGCCGCCCGTCCAAGGTTCCCCCGGCGGTTCCGGTTCGGTTCGAACAGGAACCGATCGAAGAGGACCCGGCGGACCGTTTGGCGCAATACCGACCTAAACCTCGGCCTGCGAATTTGTTGGAAAGCTTCGAACGCAGCCAACTTGGCGGACGAACACGTGCCGAACTGGCTGTTGTCCGGCCCAAACTGCGACCCGAGTCGTTGCAAAGCAGTCCCGAGGTGGATGAAACACCGACGGCTTTGGCCGTTGTCCGTGTTCCGCGCCCGAAACCCCGGCCTGCGGGGTTAAAACGACCCACGCCGACCAATACCGCCAATCTGGGGTCGACTGCGGCCGTGAACCAAAGCTCGGACGAAGCCGGCTCATTCCAGGCCAGATCGGTTGCGCCCAAGATCCCTTCGACCGCGTCGGTGGCTCGACAGGCAACCATCGACCGGGCGCTTAACCTGCGTAAGCTGAACCTGATCGGGGTCTATGGCACCCCTGCCAACCGGCGGGCCTTGGTCCGGTTGCCCAGCGGTCGGTACAAAAAGCTGAAAGTGGGCGACAGGCTGGACGGCGGCAGTGTAATCGCCATTGGCGACAGCGAGTTGCGGTACCAAAAGCGCGGCAAGAACGTGATCTTGAAGATGCCCAGAGGTTAAGAAAAAGGCGGCCACGGGGATGCCCGCGACCGCCTTTAGGTTTAAAGTACAAACTTAAGCAGCTGAAATTTCACCGCTTTCGATCTGCTCGCGCTCGATGGATTCGAACAAGGCCTGAAAGTTCCCTTCGCCGAAACCGTCATCGCCCTTGCGTTGGATGAACTCGAAGAAGATCGGGCCGATCACGGTTTTCGAGAATATCTGCAACAGGATCCGGGTCTCGCCGCCGTCCAGAACACCTTCTCCGTCGATCAGGATGCCGTGTTTCATCATCCGGTCCAGAGGTTCTTCGTGGTCCGCGACGCGATCTCGGGACATTTCATAATAGGACTGGTTCGGACCCGGCATGAACTTGAGGCCCTTTTCGGCAATCGCGTCAGTCGAGGCATAGATGTCTTCGCTGCCCACCGCGATGTGCTGGATGCCTTCGCCCTTGTATTTCTTGAGGTACGAGACGATCTGCCCGGTCTCACCGCGATCTTCGTTGATCGGAATGCGGATACGGCCGCAAGGCGAGGTCAGCGCGCGGCTATAAAGACCGGTGAACTTACCCTGGATGTCAAAGAAGCGGATTTCGCGGAAGTTGAACAGGTCGCCATAGAACTTGAACCACTTGTCCATATTGCCCTTGTAGACATTGTGGGTCAGGTGATCGAGGTAATAGAACCCGTCACCCCGCGGTTTGGACTGTTCGGTCCAGTTGAACTCGTGGTTGTAAGGCGATGTATCGTAATACTGATCTATGAAATAGATCAGCGATCCGCCGATACCCTTGATTGCCGGGACATCCATTGTCTTGTCCGCCGCATCATAGGGCTCTGCCCCTTTGGACACCGCATGCTCATAAGCTTTCTGAGCGTCTACAACACGCCACCCCATAGCGGGCGCACAGGGACCATGCTCGGCCACGAACTTGGCGGCATAGCTTTCGGAATCCGCGTTCAGGATATAGGTGACGTCACCCTGCTGCCACAACTCGACCAAGGGTTTGTCCTTGTGATGGCCTACCAGTTCAAACCCCATTTTGGCGAACAGATCGCGCAGCTCCTGGGGTTCCGGGTGGGCGAACTCGACAAATTCGAACCCATCCGTTCCGGCTGGATTTTCGGGGCTGATGACAGATTTCGGGGCGTTGTGCGGGAATGGACCCATGGCGCGTCTCCGTAAAAACAGGAATTTCTTTGCTGATTCCAAAATACGCCTTAACCAGTGCTGTTTCTGCGCATTGTTTTCGTGTAAACTGTGCTCACACGCGCAAACCACGCATGTTTTAAGGATTTTTTAAGGAAACTCCGCATATGCTGGATTCCACTGACACGCGGCTGTTGTCAGCCTTGCAAAAAGACGCACACCTGACCGCGCATCAATTGGGCGAGATGCTGAACCTGTCTCCCAGTCAGGCCGGGCGGCGACGTCAGCGGCTTGAGGCCGAAGGGTTCATAACTGGGTATGCCGCGCGACTGGATCCGCTAAAGCTGGGCCTGCAAGTGCAGGGCTTTATCCAGGTGCATCTGGGCACGCACGGGCCCGAACAGTCCGAAAGCTTTGCGCGCATGGTCGACACCCGCCCCGAGATTACCAGCGCCTGGACGATGACCGGAGAGGCAGATTACCTGCTGCATGTCTATTGCGACGATCTTTCCGCCCTCAATCGCTTGCTTCACCAGGTGATACTGCCGCATCCTGCAGTTGCCCGGGTCCAAAGCCAGATTGTGATGGACCAACTCAAACGCGACGCGCCCCTCCCCACCTGAGCGCACCGAAAGGACAAACATGGACGATTTCCTCTACCAGGCTTCGATCTATCTGGCTGCCGCCGTGATCGCTGTGCCGTTATCGGCGCGTCTGGGGTTGGGATCGGTACTGGGCTATCTGGCTGCCGGTATCATCATTGGCCCTGTTTTTGGTCTGGTCGGCGCTGAAACCGAAAGCCTGCAGCACGTGGCCGAATTTGGCGTGGTCATGATGCTGTTCCTGATCGGGCTTGAGCTTGAGCCGCGCGCCCTTTGGGATATGCGGGACCGACTCTTGGGACTAGGTGGCTTGCAGGTGCTTTTATCCACTGCGGTCATCGCCGCGGTCGCCATATACGCAAATCACCCTTGGTCGGTCGCTCTGGCTGTCGGGCTGACCTTGTCGCTGTCTTCGACCGCGATTGTGTTGCAGACCCTGTCAGAAAAAGGGCTGATGCAGACAAATGGCGGCAGGGCGACGTTCTCGGTTCTGTTAACGCAAGATATTGCAGTCATTCCCATTCTGGCGCTGCTGCCGCTGCTGGCGCTGCCTGCCATCCCTCATATCGAAAGTGATGGGTCTATCGACCGTGGCAGCGACGCTGCCCATCACGACGCCGCGCATCACAGCCTGTCTCTGGTCGAGGGTTTACCCGGCTGGGCCGTAACGCTGGTCACCATCGGCGCGATCGCTTTTGTCATTCTGGCTGGCATCTACCTGACGCGCCCGCTGTTCCGTTTTATCCACGCCACGCGTCTGCGTGAGATGTATACGGCTCTGGCGCTGATGATCGTTGTCGGGATTTCATTCTTGATGACCCTTGTGGGCCTGTCCCCGGCCTTGGGTGCCTTTTTGGCGGGCGTTGTACTGGCAAGCTCGGAATTCCGGCACGAGATGGAAAGCGACCTTGAGCCATTCAAGGGCTTATTCTTGGGTCTGTTTTTCATCACGGTCGGCGCCGGGATAGATGTTGGATACTTCTTCAACGACCCGCTTGATCTGATTGGCCTGGCGCTTTTGGTGATCCTGGCCAAAGGGATCATCCTGTTTCTGGTCGGTCGCGCCTTTAAGCTACGTGGGCGTGACCACTGGCTGTTCACGTTGGGGCTGGCACAGGCCGGTGAGTTTGGTTTTGTTCTGCTCGCGTTCTCCACCCAGCAGAATGTCATCCCACCCGATCTGTCGCAAAAGCTGTTGATGATCATCGCGCTGACAATGCTGATCACGCCGCTTTTGTTCATCATCTACGATCTGCTTTCGCGTCGCATGGGCGATGGCGCCCCGCAGGCAGAACCCGATGAGATCGACGAAAAAGGTCCCGTTATCATTGCTGGAATTGGGCGCTTTGGTCAGATCGTGAACCGGCTGGTGCGCGCCAGCGGGTTCAAAACCGTGGTTCTGGATCACGATATCGACACGATCCAACTGATGCGCCGCTTCGGGGTCAAAGGCTTTTTGGGGGATCCCACGCGTCCGGAACTGCTGCGCGCTGCCGGAATCGAAAAAGCGTCTGTCCTGGTCGCTGCAATGGACGACCCCAAACAGGTTACGCGACTGGTCGGCTATGCACGCCGCCAACGCCCGGATCTGCATATCGTGGCGCGCGCACGCGACCGGACCCATGTGTACGAACTCTACCAGGCCGGGGCTGATGATATTGTCCGCGAGATGTTCGACGGTTCACTGCGCGCGGGTCGGTATGTGCTGGAGAACATTGGCCTCAGCGAATACGAAGCCGCGCAGGCCGAGCAGACCTTCTACCACCACGACCGGACAGCTGTCCGCGATCTGGCAGAACTGTGGATTCCCGGAATGCCGACCGCGGAAAACAAGAAATACATCGAGCGGGCGCAGGCACTGGAAAAAGACCTCGAGACCGAGCTGTTGGAACTGGCCGAGAAGCACGCCAAGAAATCGGCCTGACCTTAAACGGTCAGGCCTTGACCGTTTAGCCGTCAGACACGCCTGCTTCGGCAAAAGTGGCCATGCCCGAATGACAGGCCACGGCGCTTTTCACGATATTGATCGCCAGAGCTCCGCCCGAACCTTCGCCCAAACGCAACCCAAGGCTCAGTAGTGGCTCTTTGCCAAGCTTGGCCAACACTGCGCCATGAGCGCCTTCGGCGCTTTGGTGACCAGATACGGCGTGGTCCAAGGCACCTGCGGACACATCCGTCAAACAGGCCGCAGCGGCGGAACAGATAAAGCCGTCCAAAATGACCGGAATGCGCAGGGCACGCGCTGCGGCGATGGCCCCGGCCATGGCTGCGATCTCGCGCCCGCCCAGACGGCGCAAAATCTCCAACCCGTCGCCTGATCCGGCATGCAGGGCTACCCCTTCGGCCACGACGCGGGTCTTGTTTGCCAACCCGGCATCGTCGACACCCGTGCCCCGCCCTGTCCAATCGGCCGCCTCGCCGCCGAACAAGGCACAGGCAATGGCCGCTGCAGGGGTTGTGTTTCCAATCCCCATCTCACCAACGACCAGAAGATCAGCATTGGGATCAACAGCGTTCCAGCCAACGCGCAGCGCCGCAAGCAGCTCATCCTCGGTCATGGCGGGACCCGCAGTGAAATCCGCCGTTGGCCGGTCCAGTTCCAGCGCATGCACATCCATGGTCGCACCCGCAGCCTTGGCCAATTGATTGATCGCCGCGCCGCCATGTTCAAAGTTCATGACCATCTGAACGGTCACTTCCGGTGGAAAGGCCGAAACACCCTGCGCCGTGACGCCATGATTCCCGGCAAACACGATGACCTGAGGGGCTGCGATCTGTGGCCGTGCGTCCCCACGCCAACCGGCATACCAAATCGCCAGATCCTCAAGCCGACCCAAAGCACCGGGCGGTTTCGTCAGTTGGCCGTTGCGATCGGCGGCACCCTGCAGTGCGTCACCATCCGGACCCGGAGCATTCCTCAGGGCCTCGCGAAGGGTTTTCAGGTCATTTAGTTCTGGCAGCATCCAAAGCCTCGTTGCATCAGAGTGGTCCTGTGTGTTTAACCGAAGCGTCCGATCCAACAAGACCCGGAAAGGCGCGGGAGTGAACAAAAACGACAACAAACCCTTTTCCAGGTGGGATTTTCCGCTGTCGCTAGTGCTGTTGACGCGATTGCCGATACCGCGCCTGCCCGATGAGGTCTTTTCAAGACAGGCAAACGCGGCCTGGGCCTTCCCTCTGGTCGGGCTGACCGTTGGTCTGATGGCCTGTGGGTTTGGCTGGGTCGCCACCGCTTCTGCCTTGCCATCGCTGGCCAGTGCGGTGATCGTGGTTGCGGTCCTGATCATGACCACGGGGGCGATGCACGAAGACGGGCTGGCGGATACGGTCGATGGGTTTTGGGGCGGCTTTACCCGGGAACGACGGCTGGAAATCATGAAGGACAGCCATATCGGCGCTTATGGCGTTCTGACGCTGATCCTGACCCAGTTGCTGCGCGTCGCATTGATCGCCGCCCTTTTGTCAGCAAACCAATTCGCGGGTATTATAGCTGCCTGCATCGTATCACGCGCATTTATGCCCGTTCTCATGAGCGCTTTGCCCAATGCCAGAAAAAGCGGGCTGAGCCATTCTGTTGGCGACCCAAAAACAGCCACCGCAGCAATGGGCCTGGGCCTTGCGGTCGCTTTGTCCTTGTTTTTGATCGGATCCGCCGCGCTGACCCCAACTGTGGTCGCCGCGCTGAGTATCACTGGGCTGGCCCTGATCGCCAAAGCCAAGATCAATGGTCAAACGGGCGACGTACTGGGGGCATCACAGCAAGTGGCAGAACTGGCGTTTCTGATGACCCTGGCGGCGGCGGTTTAACTCGTTCCGCCGGTTTCGATCCTCAGGGTTTCTCCACAATGCTTGCAGTGCACCGCGTCCGGGTCGTGCCGATACAGCCCGCAATTCGAGCATTTGTGGCGTACTTTCTGCGGCATAAAGATCGCCTGTGCCAGTCGTACGAACAGCGCGACCCCGACGATCATGATGAAGACCGAGAACAACTTGCCGCCAGGGGTCGCTAGTGTGATATCCCCGAACCCCGTGGTGGTCAGTGTTGCCATGGTAAAATACAGCGCGTCGATATAGGCGTTTGGGCTGTTTTCGGGAATGAAAAACACCAGCACTGCAGTCGACGTGGCGAATATAAAGACCAAAAGGTTGATCGCGGCGATCACTGCATCCTCGTGAGTCCGAAAGAAATGGCTGTCGCGCCGCAAGTCTCTGAGCAAATGATATGAGTGGATCAATCGCAGAGCGCGCAGAATTCGCAGGAAGGCCAGATTCCAAGGCAGGAACAGGTCTAGGATCAACGAAACGATGACGACAATATCAGCCAACGTGTAAATCTGGCGCAAGAGTTTCCAACGGTCCTTCGCAATCCACAGCCGGGCTACAAAATCCAGCACAATGAAAAACCCGATGATCAGGCTAAAGACAGTGAAAGCTGGGCCATGCGCCCCTTTTGCAGTCGAGACAAAGAAGACAATCGTGATCGCGTCAAACAGGATCAATCCGTAACGGAACCAAACCGAAATCGGATCGTGCCCGATATAAAGGTACTTTACCGTTTGCTTTATGTTCGCCATCTACGTGCCTCTTGCTATTGGGAAATTAGCCGCAAACCGGGCAATCACCAAGCCGTGCACGTGAAAAAGCCGCCCCCACACGGGAGCGGCTCAGAAACTGGGCTGCGTTCAGATCACGCTGCGGCAGCGCGCGAGGTCAGAACCTCATCAACTTGCTTGGCGGCCGACACCTCGCCGGCGCCAGATACAGCTGCAACTTCGCGGGTCAAACGTTCCAGCGCGGCTTCGTACAGTTGACGCTCGGAATAGCTTTGCTCGCGCTGATCATCGGTGCGGTGAAGATCGCGGACGACTTCGGCGATCGAGATCAGATCGCCCGAGTTGATCTTTTGTTCATATTCCTGCGCCCGGCGCGACCACATGGCGCGTTTGACCTTGGCCTTGCCCTTCAGCGTTTTCATCGCCTGACTGATAACGTCGGGCGAGCTGAGCGACCGCAGACCGGATTCGGTGACCTTGTTGGTCGGCACACGCAGGGTCATCTTATCTTTTTCAAAGGAAATGACGAACAGCTCGAGCGAGTATCCCGCGACTTCCTGCTCTTCGATCGAGATGATCTGGCCCACACCATGGGCGGGGTAGACAACGTAATCGTTCGGGCGGAACTCAAGCTTTTTCGACTTTGACATACAGGTTCATCCTTGGCTATCGAGTGAGGCACAGACAACAAAACGCCCTACCCCGTGCCAGCATGCGGCCCGGTCAGGCGATACGATTGTCAAAAATTCAGAACTCCAAAGCGTGCATACTTACGGAGTCATCCCCATCTCATTCATCATTCAACTTTTGAGTATATCACAAAATTGCGACGCCCGAAAGGCTAACCCCCGGCCACACTAAAAATCCTGATATTATTCAGGCGCATACAGTGTATGACAGCGACTGAACTACCGGGTTCAATACGCGAATCGCTTAGCCACCTTCACCGGGGGCTTCCGAGAAATACTTCTCCATCTTGCCCTCTTCACCGTCACGTTCCTCGGCCTCGGGCAGTGGGTCCTTCTTGGTCACGATCACAGGCCAAAGCTCAGAGTATTTTCGGTTGAACTCAACCCACGGCTCCATGCCTGGCTCGGTGTCGGGACGAATGGCGTCGGCGGGGCATTCAGGTTCACACACGCCGCAGTCAATGCATTCGTCGGGGTGAATGACCAGCGTGTTCTCACCTTCGTAAAAACAGTCCACCGGGCACACTTCGACGCAGTCGGTAAATTTGCAGCCAATGCAGTTCTCGGTGACGACATAGGTCATTGTTGGATTCCCATTCTCGGTTTGGGCGTTTAGCTAATTCAGTCTGGCCTTCTCTTCAAGGTAGGATCAACCATCCTGAGAGCGAGAAAGATCAAGTGCCCGCCGATCTTTCTTTGTTGGACGACCTTTTCCCTCAAATCCCGGATTCTTGGGAGGCGCGTCCTTCTTTTCCGTCAAATCCGCGAATAGCATTTGCGCTTCGGTCGCCGGGCCGCGCCGTTCCCCCAGTGCTTCGACCCGCACAACACGCACAAGCCGCCCCTGGGGGAAGGTCAAAACGTCACCGGGCCCGACGGCCTGAGCCGGTTTCAGCACCCGGTTTCCATTCAAACGCACATGGCCGCCGCTGACTTGCTTGGCGGCCAGGCTGCGGGTCTTGAAGAACCGCGCCTGCCACAACCACTTGTCAATCCGCAGCTTGGCATCGGGCATCGGCGGTCAGTTGCCGTCTTTCAAACCCATAAGCGCTGCTGCAAACGGGTTATCGGGATCGATCGCCTTTTCCTTGCGGGGCGGGCGCGAAGAGAAGCTCTTGGCCCCTTGCGGTTTACCACCCTTCTTGCCCTGCGGCTTGCCACGACCTTCCTGCGGCTTGCCGCGCGGCTTGCCTTTGGCTTGGCCTTGCTGTTGCTCGCGACGCGGACCACGATTGGCCTGACGCTGACGACCCCAGGTGAACGTGTAGAACACTTCGACCTCGGGCTCATCCGATGCCGCATCTGCCGCAGGAGCCTCGGCTGCCGCCACGGTGCTTTCGGTGGCCTCGGCTGACGCCTCGGCGGGTGCTGCGACCTCCTCCGCAGCGTTTTCTGCTGCCGCGGCTCCTTCCGCAGCCGGTTGCTCGGTCGCGTCGGGTGCTGGGTTTTCGGCCTCAACCGGAGTGGCCTTGACCTTTTCACGCTCACCACGCTCGGCCTTGTAACCAAGGCCCTGCATCAGGTCTGCAAACTGTTCCAGCGTCATGCCAGTGATCGACAGCATATCGGGCTTGGCTTCGAACCCGCCGCGGCTGTCTTCGGCGCGCAGCATGTCGGCCAGACGTTCCAGCATGTCGATGCGGATCGAACGCTCACCGGCATCACGGTAGCCGCACATGGTGTCATAGCCCTGCGGCGCGTCTTTGGCGACGGGCACGGTGACCAGACCCGGAGGCGGTGCTTCAGGGAATTCCTGCAAGCCTTGCGCCAGAGCCCACAGAACCAGGCGCAGACGCGTTGGGGCGGGCTTCAGCAGTATCGGCATGAATATGGTGAACTGGCCGAACCGGATGCCGTGCTTGCGCAGCGCACCACGGGCGTCCTGATCCAGATCCTTGACCTCTTGCGCGACGCCAGCACGGGGCAAGACACCCAGCGCTTCGACCATGCGGAAGGCAAAACCCTTGGCCAGTCCCGACAGCTCTTCGTCGCGGGACAGGTTCAGCAGCGGCTCGAACAGCGCGGCGACCTTACGGTCGATGAAGTGCTGCAAACGGCGTTGCACTTTCTGTTCGACATCAGGGCCAGCGGCCTCATCCACAAAAACTTCGACCATCGGCTTGAGCGGCTCTGCCCCGGCAACCAATTTGCCGACGGCGTATTCGCCCCACATCAAACCACCCTGATCCGTGAAATCAATTTCGGTATCGGGCGCATTGTAGAAGCGGTCTGCACGCAGATGGAATTGCGGTGCGAGTGCTTGCAGGGACGCCGATTTCAGGGCTTTCGCCTCGGTTCCTTGCGCGGCTTTGTCCGGAATGAACCGGAACCCTTCCAAACGACCGACGAATTCGCCTTCGACGGTCACTTCACCCTTGTCATTTACTTCGGCCAAAAGGGCCTCCTTCTGTTTGAGCCGGCGCAGCAACACAGATGTGCGCCGGTCCACAAATCTCTGAGTCAAACGATCGTGAAGAGCGTCTGACAGCCTGTCTTCTACAGTGCGCGTTTCCTCACGCCAATGCGATTCGTCACGGACCCAGCCGTTTCGTTGCGCAACATATGTCCAAGTGCGAATATATGCCAACCTTTTGGACAGTGCATCAATGTCTCCATCGACTTTGTCGATTCGACGAATCTGTCGCGCCATAAAGTCATCTGGGATTGAGCCGCGCTCGTGCAGGTGCCCGTAGATCACCTCGAGCAGGCTTGCGTGTTCGGCGTGGCTGATGCCGCGAAAATCTGGGATTCGGCAAACATCCCACAGCAAACGGACGGATTGACCGTCGCTGGCCCGGGCCATGACCTCGGTCACTTGCGACAGCGATTTCAGCGCATTCAGGTCATCCGCCGGGCGCGCCTTGATCAGGTGTTCGCTGTCAGGGCTGACCTCAAGCGAGGCGATGAGCGCCTCAATCGAGCCAAAGCGCAAGGCAGCATTCCGCCAGTTCAGCTTTTTCATCGGCGTGAACCGGCTGTCCATGATCGCCTGCGCGACGCCGTCATCCAAAGGCGGGGCCTCTCCGGTCACACCGAACGTGCCATCCGACATGCCGCGCCCTGCACGACCGGCGATCTGAGCCAGTTCGTTCGGGGCCAGCGGGCGCATCCGACGACCGTCAAACTTACTCAGCGAGGAAAACGCGACATGGTTCACATCCAGGTTCAGGCCCATGCCGATAGCGTCGGTGGCAACCAGATAATCGACCTCGCCATTCTGATACAGATCCACCTGAGCGTTCCGCGTGCGCGGGCTGAGCGCGCCCATTACGACCGCGGCCCCCCCTTTTTGACGGCGCAACAGTTCAGCGATGGCATAAACGTTGTCGACCGAGAAGCCGACGATGGCGCTGCGGGCTGGCATGCGGCTGATCTTTTTGGACCCCGCATACACCAGCTGTGACATCCGCTCGCGCCGGATGAACTGCACTTCGGGCACAAGGGCCGCGATAGGCCCGCGCATGGTGTCAGAACCCAAGAACAACGTCTCATTGGTTCCACGCGAGCGCAGCAGGCGATCGGTGAACACATGGCCTCGTTCGGGGTCAGCGCATAACTGAATTTCGTCGATAGCCACGAAGTGCGCGCCCATACCTTCGGGCATCGCTTCGACAGTGCAGACCCAATACTGGGCGCGCGGCGGGACGATCCGTTCTTCGCCTGTTACCAGCGCTACAACAGAAGGGCCCCGGATCGCGACGATCTTGTCATAGATCTCGCGCGCCAGCAGACGCAGCGGCAGACCGATCACACCTGTTCGGTGGCCCAGCATCCGCTCGATCGCGTAATGAGTTTTACCTGTGTTTGTCGGGCCAAGTACGGCCACGATTCGGGATGACCCGCTCACCTTTGCCCCCTGCCCCAGTTTTTCAGAGGGCCGAGCCCTCGACCCGAGGCTTCAGTCGATTCACGGCATTGGTTACTTCTTCGTGGTGGGGATGTATAGCCAAAGCGCGTTCATAAGCTTGCAGCGCCTTGTCGGGTTGATCGATGATCTCAAAAATCAGCCCCAATCCGTAGACCGCCTCGTAATTGTTCGGGTTCAGCGTTAGCGCATGCTCTAGATCTGCGGCGGCCATACCAAAGCGATCCATCCCGAAAAAGGCAGAGGCGCGCACGTGCCAGCCTTCGGCAAACTGCGGGGCGTGATCCGTCAGCGCTGTCAGGTGTTCGATTGCAGCCCGCGCGTCGCCATCATCCAATGCCTCGCGCCCGCGCTCTAACAACAAATCAGCCGAGGCCGAGCCCGACTGCGCCCACAGGGCCTTGAGCTGGCGGTCTATGTTGACCGCCTGTTCGGGGGTTGCCTGCGACAATTGCTGCAATAGCTCTGCTTCATCCCGGGAATCCGCTGTCTGAGCAGACAAAGGCAGGGAAAACGTGACTAGAAGCGCTGTTGCCGCGACGATACCTTTGAGATTGGTGCTTGCAATGCTCATAACAGTGTTCAGTGTAGCGCAGCGCCCGTGGATGTCCATTCCCGGCGCACACAACATAGTGAGGAGAATCATGAGCGACACTCTGGAAAAAGCCGCAGCCGCATTGAACGAAAAACTGTCGGGCGGAGATTTTAGCGCGTCGGCAAAATTTGCTATCGCCGATCTGGGCTCGATCGTTCTGGACGCAAGCGGTGCCCGCGTCAGCGACGAAGACGCCGACGTCACCATGAGCGCGGATGCAGACACATTCGAACAAATCCTCAGCGGTGAGTTGAACCCCACCGGTGCGTTCATGTCTGGCAAGCTGACTGTGGACGGCGACATGGGCGTTGCCATGCAACTGGCATCGGCGCTGGCCTGATGGAATTGTCGCCGGCCCCTTTCTTTGCAGACATGGCCGGCGTCCCCGCCGGTGGTGAGGCCCATTGGCTGAACACGGCGGACAACATACGCATTCGGGTCGGCCACTGGCTGCCCGAAGGCGACGCCTGCGGTACGGTGATGATGTTCCCCGGCCGCACGGAATATATCGAAAAATACGGCGATTGCGCCGCCGAGTTCACCGGCCGCGGCTTTGCCTTTCTGGCGGTTGACTGGCGCGGTCAGGGCTTGGCGGACCGGTTGCTGGATGATGTGCGTGTCGGGCACGTGGATCAGTTCACGGATTATCAACATGACGTCCAGGCCACGCTGGATCTGGCGGCGGACCTGAACCTGCCCAAACCCTGGTTCGTGATTGGCCATTCCATGGGCGGCGCGATTGGTTTGCGCGCAACGCTGGAGAAAGACTGTTTCGCAGCTTGCGCGTTTACCGGACCAATGTGGGGTATTTTCTTTACGCCACTTATGAAACCGCTCAGCCGCTTGACCGCCTATTGGGGGCCACGGATTGGATTGGGGGAAAAAACTCCGCCGACAACCTCTCTGGAAAGCTACGTCGCGTCGCAGCCTTTCGAGGGGAACGTGCTGACTCGCGATCCTGCCATGTTCCAGATGATGAAGGACCAACTGGCCGCGCATCCCGAACTGGCCCTTGCCGCACCTTCAACGATTTGGCTGCGTGAAGCACTGGATGAATGCGCATGGCTTATGGAGCAGACCGCCCCCGATACGCCCTGCCTGACCTTCCTTGGTAGCCACGAACAGATCGTGGATCGCAAAGCCATCCGCGCCCGCATGGCGAACTGGCCCAATGGCACTCTGGTTGAAATCCCGGATGGTGAGCATGAAGTGCTGATGGAGGCGCCAGATGTGCGTGGCCCGGTCTTTGACCAGTTGGCCGCGCATTTCAAAGCTGCGCAGCCCGATACTGCGCAGGAACCGGTCCTGTCGTCTTAAGCCAAGCACGGCTTGTGATCCCCGCGCCGCGCGCCTAGATGTTGGCGAAAGCTGTTATTCGAGGTGATCCATGCGCGACCTTCCCTTTCCCGTCCGTGACGCAAATGCCGTCGGCGGTGCCGATAATCTTGGCAATCTGCCCGAGTGGGATCTGACCGATCTCTATACGTCAGCGGACGCACCGGAACTGTCCCGAGATCTGGAGTGGCTGGAACAGGAATGCGCCGCGTTTGCCGCAGACTACGAAGGCAAGCTGGCCGATCTGGATGCGGCGGGCTTGCTGAACTGCGTCCAGCGCAACGAGAAAATCAACGCTATCGCGGGCCGGATCATGTCTTTCGCCGGTCTGCGCTATTACCAGCTGACGACCGATGCCGAGCGCGCCAAGTTCCTGTCGGACATGCAGGAAAAGATCACCATCTTCACCACCCCGCTGGTGTTTTTCACGTTGGAGATCAACCGCATCGACGATGACGCATTGAAAGCGCATTTTGAGGCAAATGCCGATCTGGCCCGATACGAACCCGTGTTCCGCCGCATCCGCGCGATGAAGCCTTACCAGCTGTCTGATGAGCTTGAGAAATTCCTGCACGATCTGGGCGTCGTCGGTGACGCCTGGGAGCGTCTGTTTGATGAGACCATCGCAGGTCTGACCTTCACCGTGGACGGTGAAGAGCTGAATATCGAAGGCACCCTGAACCTGCTGACTGAGCAGGATCGCACCAAACGCGAGGCTGCGTCGCGCGAGCTGGCCAACGTGTTTCAGGACAACATCAAAACCTTTGCCCGCGTCCACAACACGCAGGCCAAGGAAAAGGAAATCATCGACCGCTGGCGCAACATGCCAACCGCTCAGACTGGCCGCCACCTGTCGAACGATGTCGAGCCAGAGGTGGTCGAAGCCCTGCGCGAAGCCGTCGTGGCCGCCTACCCCAAGCTCAGCCATCGCTATTATGAGCTGA
Source organism: Ruegeria sp. R14_0 (assembly GCF_017743975.1). Classification (GTDB taxonomy): domain Bacteria; phylum Pseudomonadota; class Alphaproteobacteria; order Rhodobacterales; family Rhodobacteraceae; genus Ruegeria. The sequence goes on from NZ_JAGHRC010000003.1 coordinate 64,761, forward strand.
AGCGCAAATGGCTGGGTCTGGACGTTATGCAGGTCTGGGACCGCAACGCCCCCTTGCCGATGGAAGACACCCGCATTGTCGGCTGGGATGAGGCCGAAAAAACGGTGATGGACGCCTATAACGCGTTCGACCCGCGCATGGGTGAAATCGCAGCGCCGTTTTTCAACAAAGGCTGGATCGACGCGGCGGTGAAGCCGGGCAAGGCCCCGGGCGCATTCGCGCATCCGACCGTGACCGAGGTGCACCCCTACGTCATGCTCAACTATCTGGGCAAGCCGCGCGATGTGATGACCCTGGCGCATGAGCTGGGCCACGGCGTCCACCAGGTGCTGGCCGCCGATCAGGGTGAGATGCTGTCTTCAACCCCGCTGACGCTGGCCGAGACTGCCTCGGTCTTTGGCGAGATGCTGACCTTCCGCAAAATGCTGGATCAGGCCGAAACGCCAGAACAGCGCAAAGTGCTGCTGGCCGGTAAGGTCGAGGATATGATCAACACGGTCGTCCGCCAGATTGCCTTCTACGACTTCGAATGCAAACTGCACGCCGCCCGCCGCGAAGGCGAGCTGACCCCGGACGACATCAACGCACTGTGGATGAGCGTCCAGGCCGAAAGCCTTGGCCCCGCATTCGAATTCATGGAGGGATACGAGACCTTCTGGGCGTATATCCCGCACTTCGTCCACTCGCCCTTCTACGTTTATGCCTATGCCTTCGGCGACGGTTTGGTGAACGCGCTCTATTCCGTTTACGCAAGTGGGTCCGAGGGTTTCGAGGACAAGTATTTCGAGATGCTGCGCGCCGGTGGGTCAAAGCACCACAAAGAACTGCTGGAACCGTTCGGACTGGACGCAAGCGATCCGAAGTTCTGGGACAAGGGCCTTTCAATGATTTCCGGCTTCATCGACGAACTGGAAGCGATGGAAGACTAATCACTTTTGGCTTTGGTCGTCAGAAACACGGCGGCCACGATAAGCACTCCCCCAAGGGCCGCGATTGGTGTGATTGCGGCCCCTAGGAACAAGGCCGAATTGATGAACGTGAACACCACGGATGCGGCAAACATTAACGTGGCCGTCAGTGTGGAGACCCGCGCCGCAGCCTCGTACCACAGGTAATAGGCCAATGCGGTCGGCAGCACCCCCAGCAAGACCAGGAATACGACGTCATTGGTCGTTGGCACCTGCAACGAAAAGGCGGCCAATGGGAACAGCAGCAGCCCTGAGCACAGGAAAATCCCAAACAGGAAATTCAAGCGCTCTCCGGTCGATTCTGAATTCCGCATCGCCCGGCTGCTCGAGATCAGAAAGACGGCCCAGCTGAGGCCCGCGCCGATTTCCAGAAGGTCACCGAACAGAGGGTCTCCACCACCTTGAAAGTCCTGATAAACCGTTAGGAAAACGCCAAAAATCGCCAAAGCTGTCGCCAGAACATCCGTACGAGTGACAGGCGTGTTCGCAAAGAAATAGAGGAACACCAAAACAAAAAACGGTGCGGTATTTTCAAGCACCATGGCGTTGGCTGCACCGGTGTATTCAAGCCCGATATGGAACAGAATATAGTTTACAACCGTCGACAAAGCGGCCAGCCGAAAGTTCCAATCGCCCAGTCGGATCGACACGGACACCCGCAAGAACCGCAGTATGCAATAGATCGCAAGCGCCGCGATGAACAGGCGGATTACGGCAATCTGCAAGCCGCCAAGATCACTGGTCAGATAGCGAACGATTACGCTGTGCGTGCCCCAGAGGAACGCTGCCAAAAACCCAAGAACCAGCCCATTCTGAAAAAGCGGCTGCTTCTCTTTGGTTTGAGGCACCCTCTCGCCCTGCCTATTTCAGCTGACTGTCTTTGGACCCGCGGCGGTTAAAGCCAGACCGGGCCTTGAAGGTCCCGTCCCGCTCTTGCTGGCAATCGAGGCACAATTTCACACCTGGCAAAGCCATGCGCCGCTTCTCAGGGATCGGCTCTTCGCATTCGGCGCAATGGGTCAGACTTTCCCCAACAGGCCGCTTTTGCGCCTGCATCCGGGCCAGTTCGTCCGAAATGGACGCTTCGATCTGTTCACTTACCGCGCCATCGCGCGCCCAGCCGCCTGCCATCGTCTCCCTCCTGATCGGGTGGCGACCAGAGTATCCGAGCCCAACGCCACGTGGCAAGTCAGAGCGAAACAGCCCCTTCAAACACTTGATCAATCATCGCCTGCGTCCCGCGCGAGAACTCCAGCGGACAGGGATAGTCCGCTCCATCACGGACTGACCTGCTGAATGCTTCGACCTGCAGTTTATAGTGATCGTCGCCGGGAAAACGAGTGACCTGAACTTCAAGGCCCGGTCGGTGGAGTTCGACACGCGCTTCGCCAAACACACGCGCGTTGAAGGGTGCGGTCAGACGAATTACGCCGCCTTCGCCGTGGAACACCATTTCCTGATGCGGGTGCATACGGATCGAAACATAGCTGGAATAAGTGAAATCCGGGAACTGGGCGCGGATTTCGGTGAAGGCATCAACGCCATTTTCCCACCGGATTGCGGATTGCACAGAAACAGGTTCCTGCCCGGTCGCGAACCGTGCGCTGCCGATGACATAGACGCCAATGTCCCGCAGCCCTCCGCCACCGGTTTCGGCCCGGTTGCGGATGTTTTCGGTATCCGCGCGGTTGTCAAAGCTGAAGGCGCCAGTGACATGCACCAGCTTACCGATTGCGCCATCCGCGATCAGCTGACGCACAAACTGCCACTGAGGATGGTGCACGATCATATAGGCCTCAGCCGCGAGCAAGCCGGTCTGATCCCTCTTTTCGATCAGGGTATCGAACTCGGACGCCGTCATAGTCATCGGCTTTTCGCACAGCACATGTTTCCCGGCATCAAGCGCCTTGAGGCTCCATTCGACATGCATGTGATTGGGCAACGGGATGTAGACCGCCTCGATCTTGGGGTCCGCCAGCAGCGCCTCATAGCTGCCGTATAGCGTCAGGTCAGGGCAATACTGCTGGAAAGGCTCCGCCTTGGCGGGATCGGACGTCGCCAGCCCCGCCAGCCGGGCCCCGGCCGCGGCGTGAATGGCCGGTGCCATGTATTGACGTGCGAATTTCGCGGCGCCCAAGACGCCCCATTGTACCGGTTGCTGCATAACCACTCGTTCCCTTGATGTTTGCGGTAACTGTAACAATGAAACAGGACAGAGTCAGGCCTTTCATCGGGCTACAAACTCGCGGACACAATCAATTTCCTGAATTTCTTGATCCGCCTCATTGTCTCCTGCGTAGCAACTATGTCATCGGGCAAGAGGCATTGTTTTACGCCCTCACGCCCGAACAGGATATTGCAACAAACTGGGTGGGAGAGAACCAGACATGCAAGTACCAACAGAGACTATCACCGGCACCGTCTTGTTGAGCGGAGCCATAGGATCGTTCGACACAAAAAACTCAGACTTTGACATTCTGCGCGAAGCAGTCATAGCCGCGAAACTGGATGGCGTACTGGACAAACCAGAGGCTGGTCTGACTGTTTTTGCTCCGACCGACGCAGCCTTTATCGGCCTTGCGCAAGAATTGGGTTACACCGGTTCGGATGAAGAAGGTGCGCTGGGTCACATCGTCAAAGCTTTGACCCTGTTGGGCGGCGGCGACCCTATTCCGCTTTTGACCGAAATCCTGAAATATCACGTGGTTGAAGGCGAGTTTGATCTGGCAGCGGTTGCCGGGTTCGGCAATGGTGCACAAATCGGCACGCTGCAAGGATCATCGGTTGAGCTGAACCTGGATACCACACCACCCAGCTTGGGCGATGCCGATGACGGCATTGTTGACCCGAATATCATTCTTACGGACGTGGGCGCAACGAACGGGATTATCCACGTATTGGACGGTGTTTTGCTGCCGATCTCGGTGACGGATATTCTGAACCAGAAGAACACCGACTTCATCCTCGGCGATGACTCGGACGAGTTCTATTTCACCGGTCGCGGTCAGGACTTTGTGCATGGTGGAGGCGGTCGCGACGTCATCAACACCGGAAAAGGCAACGATGTGGCCCTCGGCGGTGCCGGAGATGACGTGCTTTTTGGTGGGCGTGGCAAAGATACCCTGCGCGGTGACGAAGGCGACGATACGATCTTTGGCGGCAGAGGGTCCGACGTAATTGACGGCGGGGCCGATGATGACATCCTGTTCGGGGGTCGCGGCAAGGATAGTTTTGTCTTCGAGAATGGTGACGGAGACGACCTGATCCTCGATTTCCAGGTCGGCAAGGACAAAATCGACCTATCCGATTACAAGGGAATAGCCGGGTTCGAGGATATCCAGGACGATATCTCGGGCGGCTTCTTCCGAACGACGATTGATCTGGGCGACGGAGACAGCATTGTCTTGGCGGGCGTGTGGCCCGGACAGCTGACCGAAGACAGCTTCATGTTCGCCTAAAGCAGTTCAGCCCGCCATATCGGCGGGCTGACCTTTGAAAGTTAGACGGTGCCCAGCATGCCCTTTTCACGCGCCAGTTCACGCATCTTTTTCTGCAGTTTCTCGAAGGCACGCACCTCGATCTGCCGGATACGTTCGCGGCTGACGTTGTACTGGGTGCTGAGGTCCTCGAGCGTTACAGCCTGATCCATCAGGCGGCGCTGCGTAAGGATGTCCTTTTCCCGATCATTCAGGACGTCCAGAGCAGCCGCCAGAAGCTCGCGCCGGGCGTCCAGCTCGTCGCGGGCTTCGTAATCGCCAGCCTGGTCGGCATCTTCATCCTCAAGCCAGTCCTGCCACTGCATGGTGCCCTCGCCCTCGGACCCGACGGTCGCGTTCAGCGAGGCATCACCACCGGACATCCGGCGGTTCATGCTGATGACTTCTTCCTCGGTCACGCCCAAATCATTCGCGATCTGTTTGACGTTCTCGGGACGCAGGTCGCCTTCTTCCAAAGCACCAATACGAGCCTTGGCCTTGCGCAGGTTAAAGAACAACTTTTTCTGCGCCGAGGTTGTGCCCAGTTTCACCAGAGACCAGGACCGCAGGATATATTCCTGGATCGAGGCGCGGATCCACCACATCGCATAGGTTGCCAACCGGAAGCCTTTTTCCGGATCAAAGCGTTTGACTGCCTGCATCAGGCCCACATTGGCTTCGGAAATCACCTCGGCCTGCGGCAAGCCATAGCCGCGATAGCCCATGGCGATCTTGGCCGCCAGACGCAGGTGCGACGTGACCATTTTATGTGCGGCCTCAGTGTCTTGCTCTTCGACCCAGCGCTTGGCCAGCATGTACTCTTCTTCCGGCTCCAGCAGAGGAAATTTGCGAATTTCCTGCATATAGCGGTTCAGGCCGCCCTCGGGCGTCGGCGCGGGGAGATTTGCGTAATTTGCCATAATTCATGTCCCTCCGACAAATGTTTACATTGTTAACATGGGATATGGGTACAGCTCCCATTCCATTCAAGAGGTACCGTTAACAGTTTGAAATTAACGATTGATAAAGGAAAGCTAAGAACGCGTTACTCACATAGGTTTGTGTATTATGTCAGCGGTGCGCGCAGCTGTTCAATCAGATTTTCCATGTCTGCGGGCAAATCTGCCTCAAATCGCAGGGTTTGACCCGTTACAGGGTGCTCAAACCCCAAAACTGCAGCATGTAGTGCCTGACGTGGAAAGTTGCGGACAGCTTCGGCTGCGGCCGGGCTGAATGCTTTTGCGGCGAGTTTTCGCTTGCCCCCGTAGACCGGATCACCGACCAACCCGTGCCCGGCGTGGGCCATATGCACGCGGATCTGATGTGTGCGACCAGTTTCGAGCCAACATTCAACCAGGGCAATGCCGGCCGGATTGCCAAAGGTTTCGACAAGTCGCGCACGCGTTACGGCATGACGACCGCCGTGAAACAGAACCGCTTGTTTTTGCCGATCGGTCTTGTGCCGCGCCAGCTGCGTGGTCAGGCGCATGATGTTGCCGGGCTCAAAGCTGACGCCCTTTATCCCGCGCAGACGCGGATCATTCGCATCCGGCACGCCATAGCAGATCGCACGGTAGTAGCGCTCGACACTGTGCGCCTCGAACTGAGCGGCCAAACCGTGATGGGCCGCGTCCGATTTGGCGACCACCAGCAAGCCGCTGGTTTCCTTGTCGATACGGTGCACGATGCCTGGGCGCTTCACGCCCCCCACCCCTGAAAGATCGTCACCGCAGTGATGCAACAACGCATTGACCAAAGTGCCGTTGGGCGATCCGGGCGCAGGGTGCACGACCATGCCCGCCGGTTTGTTGATCACGATCAGCTCCGCATCCTCGAAAACGACGTCCAGCGGGATGTCTTCCGGGCCGATATGGCTTTCCTCGGCCTCGGCGACAGTGATCGCGACCGAGGCACCCTCGGTCACCTTCGCTTTGGGGTCGCGGATAACCGCACCACTGATGACGACGGCACCATCTTCGATCAACCGGGTCAGCCGGGTGCGGGACAGGTTTTCATCCGCTGGCACATCCCGCGAAAGCGCCTTATCAAGACGGGGCGGCGGATCGGCCGCGATCTGAAACTCAATCTGACGGGTGCCCATGACTGTCCCTTCCGAACCCCAAGAACCGCAGGAAACACCGCAGCTTCGACTGTTGCGGCGCATGGTCATGCTGCTGACCGCGGTGATGATTGGCGGGGTTCTAGTGACATTCGCGCTGATTGTCATCCGGCTATCGGACCGTACGCCCACCCTGCCCGATCAAGTTGAACTGCCCGACGGTGCAAAAGCGCAGGCGGTGACGATCGGAAACAACTGGTATGCCGTGGTTACCGACGACAACCGCATTCTGATCTTTGACAAAACGACCGGGAAGCAGCGACAGGAAATCACTGTACAGGAATAGCGCCTATTGGCTTAACGCCATCCGAAACACGATCTCGGATGCCTGGCGCAAGGCCTCATATTCCTCGGCAGTATCCCTACGGAAAAGCTTGTCCTCTTCGCTGAGCTGTTTCGGTGCGAACAACTCAGCCCGGTCGGGAAAGAACTCCTGCTGGAATGCCACGTCATGCTTGGCCAGATACTCGTCCAGCCAGGCGCGCTCATCCGGTTCCAGTACATCATTGCGACGCAGCATTGCCGGGTCGTCCACGACCATGCGGCGCAATTGACGGCTTTTTTGCCGCCCAAGCGCACGCGCGACGATTCCAAAGGCCTCACTGGCGGCGCGGGACTGGGACGGGTTTGATGTCGCTTCCGGGGACTGCCCTTCGGCCAAGGGCGTGCCGATCCGGGACAGCACATCATCAACTACATTGCCCCGCACCATGTCCGAGCGTTCATACAAAAGCGGCACAATCGTAACCCCGGGAAAGGCTGTTCGTATCTGCGCCAGTTTTGCGGAAAAGCTCAGCCTTTCGGGCTGTTCGCGGATCTGATCAAGCTGGGCGCGAATAAACTCACTCGCACCGCCCGGCAAACGCCCGTTCTTGGCGCGCTGCTTGTAGTCCGCTTCAAGAAAATCCGAATAGCGGCGGCAGTAAAACGTGATCCGAAGCGCCCTAGACGGGATGTCGGTGAACACTTCGGCCAAACGAGTCAAATCGCAGGAATAGAACATCTCGGATGAGACCAGACAGGTTCGGTCCGAAAACTCATCAAACTCGCTGGTCATCGCCGCGCGAAACGGGTCCATAGGTCCGGCGTTTCGGTTGATGTGAAACGCAACGATATTGTGGCTCAAGGCCGGACGCTGGCTGCCTTCCAACCGGCGTCGGCCCGCCTCCATGTAACGCAGACCGATTTCGTCCAGAAGCGCACCGTTGCTGCGCAGAAACCCCTGCAGGGCAGTCGTGCCGGTTTTTGGCATTCCCATATGCAGCCAAAGCATCTGGTTGCTCCTGTAACTGAGTAGCGCCGCGCTAGGCCCGTTGGCCTGTCGTGAAACCAGCAGTCATCTGTTGCATCAAATCCTGCATTTCGGGCAGTTCGCGCAGTTGTTCGATTTGCTGGCGGTGCAAATCGCACGAGGCGTGGTGCAGACGGGCGACCTCGGAATCGCGCAACATGTCGTAGAAATGCTCTCGCTTACGCTCCAGAACCGCATCGATAGAGGTGTTCGTTTCGGCGTTGTGATTCATCATGTTCCAGTATTCCAAACCAAGACTTTCGCCCAGATGGTGGGCACGGCCACGCATCTTTTTGACCAGATAGCTTTCGCAGGACTTCAGCGCATAGTGGTTAACCTGCACGAACTCGTACCCGACAGAGTCGCGCGCCGAACGCCAGCTTCTGTCGAAATAGCGCTCGGGCATAAGCTGGCCTGATCCGTTGTACCAGTGACAGTCCTCCATGGTGTCGACGGTGGGACGTTTGGGGCGGTGAACACCCAATACATCCCAAATCCCGCGTTGGAACATGGTTTTGAAACCCCAGGCCTGTGGTGGGCGAAACACCTGTTCTGGCGCGGCTTGCCGGAATTGTTCGGACAGGAACCGGTCTTCATACCGAACAACGCCAGCATTTCCGAACAGTCGCCATGTCATGGAAATCGTCTTAGCATCTGGGATGGCATCCGTCAGAGCCCGCATCGTGTGGTCGCCGGTTTTAACGTTGATGTGCTCATCCGCATCAATCACGATGACCCAATCCTGCGGGCGTGCAACGTCCATTTTCATAAAAGTTCTGTAGGCGCGCTTCTGCGGGCTGGTCTTGCGACGCGAGTTGTTATCGACGTGAGTTACAATGCCCAACTCATCCAACCGCTGCAGCAAAGCATCCGTGCCATCTGTGCAGTCGTTGGTCATGACGACCATCTGATCAATGCCTATCGCGCGGTTATGCGCCACCCATTCCAGCACAAACGGGCCTTCATTCTTCATCGGCGTGATACTGATGTATCGGGGATCCTGATCGGCCAAATTAACTGCCCTGACATTTTTTCTTGCCCGACAAAGATCGGGAGCATTCGGAATTTGCGCGTAAATTACGTTGATTTAGTGGAACTACCAAGGGGAAATCCGGGCCATCAACCTCCTGCCCGTTTCAGCTGGTTTGCAAAGCGTTTGTATGGCGGGAAAAGGTCATGTGCCTTCTTTAGGTAACGCCGGGCTTTTCCTTTCTCGCCACGTCGCAGGTGAATCTGACCGGCCATCCCCTGAATCGAGGCTGTCGCATCGTCGATGTCAGCCGCATTCAATATCTGACTCTCGCCTTGCTCGACCGCGCCTACTCTTTCCAAAAGTCGTCCCATTGCAAACATCAGGAAAGGGTTTTCAGGGTCGCAGGCCAGTGCCTCTGCCATTGACGACCGCGCTTTATCGGAGTCTCCGGAAAGCTCGAACAGGTCCGCCAAACGCTTATGATACAATGGGTTATCGGGGCAAGCTGACCGGATGTTTCGGGCTTGGTCAATCGCTGCCGAAACCGACAGATCCCCCAGATGCGTCCGCAACATGGTTTCCAGGCTTTGGCGTCTTGGGTCATCGTCCGAGATGTCTTTGGCCTGAGCCACACCATCCAACAGCGTGTGCATCCTGGCGTGGTCCGCAAACAGGCGTTTCGCCTTTTGATCCAGTGCCAATTCCGACCAGTCGACAAGAACCATGTCAAAATTGCAGGGCACCCGAACAACAACTTTCAGCTGAACCAGGTAGAGGCTGTTGAATGGCGGAAACCGCCGACGCCGGACAAATCTTTGCAACCCCCAATCCACCGGCGGAAACAGACGGAACGGCAGTTGATCACGGTACACCATTCGTGACCCAAGCACGATCACATCCGGCCGCAAAGGCTTTGCCCAAAATGATCGGGCAAAATGCCGACCAGCCGACCAACGCTTTTTTTGCGCCCCCAAGGCTGCGGCCATCACGGCGCACAATACCGCATAGTCTTCGGGCCACAGATTTTCATTCTCAAGCCCGGCTTTTGCCAGTTCTGCGCTTTCTTTCCATTTTGAAAGGTACAGACAATTGATCGCCTGCAGCAGTGGTAGGAAAGCATTGTCCGCATCAGTCGCGAGAATGGGCTTTGCCAAATCATAGGCCTGATCACACCGATCCTGAGCGCCCAGATACTGATTTGCTTTTGCATACAAATGGGCCGCTTCCGACGCGTTTAAGAATGCGGTCGGTCCTTGCGCGACGCGATCAATCACTCGTTCCGTTGCTGTGACGATCTCCGGCTCGGTCAATACGTCCCGGAAAACCAACCTTTGCCTGCCGGAAATGCGTGCGGCAGCCATCGAAAAGGCCGAGATATACGGCGCAATCACCTGATCTGCGCGGGACATCGTATAAAGTTCAAGAAAGTCCCGTTTTGCGCGTGTCATGCCAGAGACGTCGGCAATGTCCGACATCTTCAACAGCTTCGGGAACCGTTTCTGAAACCGCGCGATCAGCTCAGGTTGGTCCGAGAACATGATGGCCGTCTTGTCGGCGTTTTTCTCAAGGTGCGCCTCGTACAGCTCTTCGGGTTCGATCTTGGCAGGCCATGTCGTATGCTTCCACGGCAACCCGTTGAGGATATCGCCACGCCGGATGTGATAGGCCGAAACGCCCTGCCCGGACAGTTTGGCATCCGCGCGTTCCATAATGGCGCGTATTTCGTCCGTGAACCCGACCTGATGGATAAAGTCACGATACCGCGGACGGATGGCTTCGATGTCTTCCCATGGGAAGGCCAGAACCTCGAACCCTTCTTCCACGATAACCGATCTGCCCGCGTTCAAATGGGCGATCAGACGGTCGGGCGAGGTGTCGTTTTGAAAGGACCAGATCGGCAGGGCATTCTGCGTCAGCTTGCCGAACTCCTTCTGGCTCAGAAAATGATCGTCCATCCAGGTTTGGGTAAACAATTCCTGCGGTTGATCCAGCTCGGGCGCGTCAGCGCCCTGCGGAAACCAATTCACTCGGTAAGTCGTCCCAAAATCTTCGGCCAGACGGATACAGGTCAGCATCATCAGCAACCGCGCGCCCATGCGGTCCTTGCGCTGACCAATGAATACGCCCTTTTTGGATGTCATTGGCTGTCCTTCGCGGCCTCGGCTGCGGCTTGGCGCCTTAACCTGCGAAATCTCTGCCGAGCCCGCTGAACCAATGCCGGGTGCCGTTCGCTGCCCATGGCCTCGATCCCGCGCATAAAGAGAGGCAGGCGTCGGCGTGCACGCATCAACCGGTAGAACTCGGTCGCATCCAGCGTACCGTCCATCGCGCCCAGCATCACGGGTTTCAGAATATCAAGCTTACGCAGCATAGGCGCCGCAAAGTGGTTCGAAAACCAGGTCTTGAGCAAAACAACGTTGTCGCCCTGCAGGCGCTGGACCTGTTGCCGGTCCAGATCAAAGAACGGGTCATAGAACACATAAGCCTTCCCCGCAGCCTGTACGGTCTGTGCCGCGTCGCTTGCGGGCAGATCCCAATTCTGAACGCGGCCAAAGCGATAACGCGTCTCCCACGGGACCAGCCGTTCATCCAGCGTTGTCTGCGGGTTGAATGCGATCACATTTGCCCCGGGAACATGGGCAGAAAAGGTCAGTGCACCAAATCCGCCCATCGACGCACCGGCAAAAACCACCTGATCGAACCGGTCAAAGAACCCCTCGGCCACTTTGCCATCGAAATACGACAGAATTTCGGGATCGCGATACCACGCCTTGGTGCGGGCAAAGACCCCCATATGAGACCACCCTTCGTCGCGAAAGAACTTCCACCCCCAGGGCTCGCGCGCAAAGGACAGATCATTCGCGTTTGCGATGTTGTCGAAGCTGACCACTAGCCGCTTGGCGCTGCGCTGGTGGAAGAGGATCGAGTGGCGGTCCAGCTTTTGTAAAAACCCTGTGCCGTCGCCGCCAGGGTAAAGCTCGACGAACCAAGGCGGCGCAGGATCTGTCAAAATCCGCTCATAGCCCGTCTTGCGATCGGGATGTTCTGGCTGCAACTGCTCTTTCGAAAGGTCTTCGGCCATGGCGATCAGATCAGGTTGTCAGCCAACCAGGCGCGAAACTCGACCCATTCGGGGCGCATTTTGATTTCGGACACCTTGTCACGATGCCACGCACAGGCCTGAGTGTGAAGGCCACGCAACTGGGGGTCGGCTTTCAACTCTTCCAACAAGGGTGCCGCTCGGCGAGCTACAGGCAATATCGATTGGTCCGTTTCCTTGTTGGCATTCATGTCCTGCCAATAGGATTGCCCCTGATCCACCCGGATATGGTTCGTCCGCCCGCGGTCTCGTTTGACCAGAAATCCGTCCATGGACCGGACCGAGTAATGGTGGATTCGCCCCAAAGAGTGATCGAAGTTACGCCACGCCCGCCAACCCACTTTGTCTGCTGGGAACAGATTGCCCCCGGCGTCTGACCAAGCAATGTCTGCCGCTTGTTCATCGTCAAACCCTTTTGGACGATGCGGCCCGAAACGGGTGAATTTACCGTTGTTTCGGAACAGTGTCTTCAGGCCATAGGCGCGCCCCGAATGATATGGGAATTCCTGATCCCCCATCAAAAACGCCTCGGTCACCGGTTTGTCTTCAAAACTGATATTGCCGGAGCTGCCGAACAGTTTCCACGCGAAAGAAATCGCATCAACGGGCTGCCCTGCCCGGCCTTCCACCTCGGCGATCAGGTCATGGAAACTGTTATCGCCGCAGCGGATGTTCCAGAATTCGTCCACATCCAGACACAACAGCCAATCAGCCTCTTTCACCTTGGGCTGACGACGCGCGCGGCGCAGCATCTGGTGCTGGGGGTTACCGCCTTCCTTAACCTCGTTACTGACATGAGTGGCCAAGCCAAGCTCTTGCAGTCTGGTGGCGATCTGATCGGTTCCGTCGTCACAATCGTTGGTGAAAATCACAAAGTGATCGACACCAAGTGTTTTATGAAACGCGACCCATTCCAGCATGTAAGGGCCTTCGTTCTTCATTGTTGTGAACACGGTAATGGTCTGAGGCATTAACACTCTTCCGGCTTGGTATTGCCCTACTCATACACATCCCCGCCAGCATGGGCGAGACTGGAAATCGCGGTCTGGGGACTCGGGGCGCGAGTGGTGCAACTCTACACTGTAGAGAAACCGAGAAATGGTGAATATCTGCTTAATTTTGGTGCGGTCGAGAAGACTCGAACTTCCACGGGAGTTACCCCACAGCGACCTCAACGCTGCGCGTCTACCAATTCCGCCACGACCGCACTGCCAATGACTTGGTAAAGGGGCGTATAGACGGTGGCGTTCAGGATGTGAAGAGGCAAAAAACACGTCCGTTTGAATTCCTTTTCTCCGTTTATATCTGTACCACAGACCGAACCCGTCGCCACTTCCCGGAGCCCGATCATGAGCGCGCAAGATCCCCGTCCCGTCATTCAGATCGACATCGTCTCGGACGTTGTCTGCCCGTGGTGCATCGTGGGTTTTCGCCAGCTTGATCAGGCTTTGCGCGAAGAGGGTGTGCTTGCCCAGCTGAGGTGGCATCCGTTCGAGCTGAACCCGGAAATGCCGCCCGAAGGGCAAAACCTGCGCGAGCACATCATGGAGAAGTATGGCTCGACCGCCGAGCAGAGCCAACAGGCCCGCGACCGCCTCATCCAGATCGGGGATGAACTGGGGTTTGTGTTCAACTTTGATGACGACAGCCGCATCGTGAATACCTTTGCCGCCCATCAGTTGCTGGATTGGGCCGACACTCAGGGCCGCCAGCATCCTTTGAAGATGGCCTTGTTCGACGCCTATTTTACGAACCAGCGCGACGTATCGCAGACCGACGTTTTACTGGATGCAGTGCGAACCGCCGGGCTTGACCCAGAGGCCGCCCGTGTCGCTCTGAACTCGGGCGATCATATTGCACCGGTTCGCGAACGGCAGCGTTTTTGGTCGGGGCACGGCATCTCGGGTGTTCCGTCGATGGTGTTTGGTGGCAAGTACCTTGTCACCGGGGCGCAAGGGGCTGAGACATATGCCGAGGCAATCCGGCGTTGCCTGGCCGAGGCCGCGTAACCTCTTTTCTTCGCCCTGCCCTGACGGTAAGGAACCGCTATGGAATGGAAGATCACTGACGGGCTAACCGACTATACCGACGCCGTTGCCTTTATGGAGGCACGCGTGGCCGCGATTGCGGCTGGTGAAGCCGAGGAATGCGTCTGGCTGCTGGAGCACCCTCCGCTTTATACCGCCGGAACATCTGCACGGATCGAAGACCTGACCGACCCCGATCGATTTCCGGTCTACGAGGCCAAGCGCGGGGGCGAGTACACCTATCACGGACCCGGTCAACGCGTTGCCTATGTGATGCTGGATCTCAACAAGCGCGGCAAGGACGTGCGCAAGTTTGTCAAACAGCTTGAGGAGTGGGTGATCGCGGCCCTGGCCGAGTTCAACGTGCATGGCGAAATCCGCGAAGGTCGCGTGGGCGTGTGGGTCAAACGCAACGACAAGCCACTGACCGCGTCCGGCCAAACAGCCGAAGACAAAGTGGCCGCCATCGGCCTGCGCCTGCGCAAATGGGTGAGTTTTCACGGCATCTCGATCAACGTGGAACCGGACCTCGAACACTTTTCGGGCATCGTCCCCTGCGGCATCACCGAACATGGGGTCACCTCGCTGGTCGACCTGGGTTTGCCGGTGACTCTGGCTGATGTGGACACCGCCTTACAAAAGACATTTTCGGAAGTGTTCGACCCGGTGAGCGCCTGAAACCCACCGGACGAATCGCTCAACTACCACCGAAGCGTTAACAATCCCGACACGACGCAGCATTCTGTTTCCAGAGCGCACCAAAATTTCCCAACGACTACGGCAGAACTGGGCAAAATTAAGGAAAAACTCACTCAAATAGATACACGGCGCTTGTTTGCGGTTAGTATGAATTCACCGTTCTTAGAGTGAGTGGTGTGTTAACCGGTGATCTTGGGAAAACCCATGTAATCGGAAAAAGTTTTTGTTAACGAGTCTGCCGTTCCGACCCCAAATCGGAGCGGCAATTCGTATCCAACTCTGCCCCCAGCCCAAATTGCGTGCGAAACCGAACGACTCGGCTAAGACGCTGCCCGGCCATTTCTGCGTCAGCATAGCTTGTACGGGTCACTGCCGGTCAGCTTACACATCGGGATGTTGGTCACCCGCATTCAATCGTGTCACTGCCTTGGTTCCCGCGCTCCGTCGGCTATTCGTAACCAGAGGCCTGACCCCTGTCTCTGACATCAATTTATCAGCCCATCGCGGCTTTGATCTTTTCAGCGTGTTCGGCGATCAGATCAAAGTCCCCCATCGTGCCCGGTGCTCGGACTGCGACACCGTCGTGGCGCGGCAGGACGTGGAAATGCAGGTGGAAAACCTCTTGCCCACCTGCCGCCTCGTTGAACTGCTGGATCGTGACCCCATCCGCGTCGAATGCAGCGACAACGGCCTTGGCCATTTTCTGAACCGTCGCCATGACCGCCGCCAGTTGTTCGGGCGACGCGTCCAGAATATTGCGGCAGGGTGTTTTCGGGATTACCAAAAGATGCCCATCAGCGCGTGGCATGATGTCCATGAACGCCAGCGTATCGTCATCTTCGAACACGCGCGTCGAGGGGATTTCGGCGCGCAGAATCTTGGCAAAGATGTTTTCGGGATCATAGGCGGTCATATCAGTTCTCCGATTGGAATGTTGCCGACAGTTCTGCGGTGCTGCCGGGCGCGGGTCAAGCAAGGAAGGCATGCTGTTGCCTACCCTCTTGAAATCCGACCCATCGTACCCAGATGAATGCCGGATTTGATCGGTTTTTCGCGCGTCACCCTCCTGCCCGCGACAATTATTCTTGATCCAGATCAAACTCGATCATTGCAGGCGTCTCTTTCGCATTCTAAAACCAGCAGGAATCCCGCGCGCTGGAGAGGTCCGGCTGCGCGGTGCAGTTGCAACAGGAGGCACCTATAATGGCAGACGCAGCCATTCATGGTCACGACCATGAAGACCAGCGCAGTTTTTTCCAGCGCTGGTTCATGTCGACCAACCACAAGGATATCGGGATTCTCTACCTGATCTTCTCGGCTCTCGCCGGTCTGATCTCGGTTTTGATGACTGTTTATATGCGGCTTGAACTGATGCACCCCGGTGTTCAGTACATGTGCCTTGAAGGCTTCATGGCCGATCCTTGTACCCCCAACGGACATCTTTGGAACGTTATGATCACCTATCACGGTGTTCTAATGATGTTCTTCGTGGTCATCCCCGCCCTGTTCGGCGGATTTGGCAACTATTTCATGCCGTTGCAGATCGGCGCGCCGGATATGGCGTTCCCGCGCATGAACAACCTGTCCTTCTGGCTGTACGTCGCTGGTACGTCGCTGGGCGTGGCTTCGCTGTTATCTCCGGGCGGTAACGACCAACTTGGTTCAGGTGTGGGTTGGGTTCTGTACCCACCGCTGTCGACGACCGAGGGCGGCATGTCCATGGACCTTGCGATTTTCGCCGTGCACGTATCGGGCGCCTCCTCGATCCTCGGCGCGATCAACATGATCACCACCTTCCTGAACATGCGTGCCCCGGGCATGACCCTGTTCAAGGTGCCGCTGTTCAGCTGGTCGATCTTCGTCACTTCGTGGCTGATTCTGCTGTCCCTGCCGGTTCTGGCGGGCGCGATCACCATGCTGCTGATGGACCGCAACTTTGGCTTCACCTTCTTTGACCCGGCCGGTGGCGGCGACCCGATCCTGTATCAGCACATCCTGTGGTTCTTCGGCCACCCGGAAGTGTACATCGTGATCCTGCCCGGCTTTGGTATCATCAGCCACGTCATCGCGACCTTCTCGCGCAAGCCTGTCTTCGGCTACCTGCCGATGGTCTGGGCGATCATCGCGATTGGTGTGTTGGGCTTTGTCGTATGGGCGCACCATATGTACACAGTTGGCATGTCACTGCGTCAGCAGGCGTACTTCATGCTGGCCACGATGGTCATTGCGGTTCCGACCGGCGTTAAGGTCTTTTCGTGGATCGCGACCATGTGGGGCGGTTCGATCGAGTTCAAGACACCGATGCTGTTCGCCTTCGGCTTCCTGTTCCTGTTCACCGTTGGCGGTGTGACCGGCGTTGTGCTGTCGCAGGCCGGTGTGGACCGCGCTTATCACGACACCTACTACGTCGTTGCGCACTTCCACTACGTGATGAGCTTGGGTGCAGTCTTTGCGATCTTTGCAGGGGTGTACTTCTACTTCTCGAAGATGACGGGTCGTCAGTACTCGGAGTTCTGGGGCAAGGTGCACTTCTGGATGTTCTTCATCGGTGCTAACCTGACCTTCTTCCCGCAGCACTTCCTGGGCCGTCAGGGCATGCCGCGCCGCTATATCGACTATCCTGAAGCGTTCGCTCAGTGGAACTTCGTGTCGTCGATTGGTGCGTTCATCTCGTTCGCCTCGTTCATGCTGTTCTTCGGCATCGTCATCTACGCCCTGTTGCGTGGTGCGAAAGAAACGCGTCCGAACCCGTGGAACGAATACGCGGACACGCTGGAATGGACCCTGCCCACCCCGCCGCCCGAGCACACGTTCGAGCAGCTGCCCAAGCAGGAAGACTGGGACAAGGGCCACGCGCACTGATCCCGTCGTAAACGAATTTCAAAGCCCCGCCATGTGCGGGGCTTTTTTGTAGGCATCAGCAACTTTTCGATTGTCCCAAATCAACCTTCAGGCAGGCGCATTCGAAAACCTGACCGTTTTAGGGTATCATGCATCTGGAAACTCTGAGATCGGAGTGAACAGATGCCTGAGATTGATTTTTGGTATTCCATCGGCAGCACTTACAGCTTCCTGACCATTATGCGCCTGGATGACTGGTGTGATGAGCATGACGCGACCGTGAATTGGCGGCCGTTTAACGTACGCACCGTGATGTCCGAGCAAAAGAACATCCCCTTCGCGGGTAAGCCGGTCAAATCCGCCTATATGTGGCGCGATATCGAGCGCCGTGCGGCCAAATACCACCTGCATGCCAAACTGCCCGCACCCTACCCGATCTCGGATCTTGCGCTCGCCAATCAGGTGGCCGTGTTGGGCATGACGGATGGCTGGGGCAAGTCGTTTACCCAAAACCTCTATCGCATCTGGTTCGAAGAAGGTATCGAAGCCGGCAACGAGAGCGCCGTCTCTGAGGCTTTGCACCGATGCCAGCAAGACCCGCGCCTGACACTTGCCCGCGCGCGTAGTCCGGACACGATCGCCTTGCTTGAGGCTGAAACCGAACAAGCAACGCGGCTGGGCGTATTCGGTGCGCCCAGCCTGGTTGTGCGCGGCGAGGTCTTCTGGGGTGACGACCGTTTGGACGACGCGCTATCCTGGGCCAGGGTTGGCCACGTTACCTGATTTTTCCTGTTAGACACCTGCACCTGTTGCGCTAATTTCGCCCCATGCCTTATCGATGGAATCACACCTCAAGTTCCGAGCAGGAGTTGCGCCTTTGGCCCCATAACTCACTGCCCCCACGCTGGGCCATGCGTGTGGTGTTTGCGGTGTTTCTGTTCGGCCTGATTCCACTGATGGCAGTGTTGGGCTCGGTTTTGCTGTGGGGGCTGCTGCCCTTCATGCTACTGACCGTTCTGGGGCTCTGGCTGGCGATCCAGTCGAACTACAAGGCACGTAGTGTATTCGAAGTGCTGACCCTGACCGGCACACAGGCCCACCTTATTCAGCACCACCCAAGACACGGGCAGCAGGAATGGTCTTGCAATCGCCATTGGGCGCGACCTGAAATGCATGAGCACGGTGGTCCCGTCCCTCACTACGTGACCCTGAACGGAGGTGGTCGGGAGGTCGAGATCGGAGCATTCCTATCCGAAGAAGAGCGGATTGCACTTTACGATGAGCTCACAAAAAAACTGCGCGAACCCGTCGCGCAGTTTTAAGCATTAGTCAGTGAAATAGATCAGCAGCCGCCGTTTGTAGCAGCGCAAAGCTGATCTTTGACCATCGGTCCAACTTTTCCGAAGTCCATCCGACCGGTGTAACGGGTTTTCAACTCACCCATTACCTTGCCCATATCGCGGATCGATCCGGCGCCGGTGGCCGTGATCGCGATCTGAATGGCCTTGGACACCTCGTCCTCGTCCAGTTGCTTGGGCAGGAATTCCTCAATGACCTCGACCTCGCGCAGTTCGCGCTCGGCCAGATCAAGACGCCCACCCTCTTCATAGGCACGGGCACTCTCTTTGCGCTGCTTGGTCATTTTTCCAAGGATTTCAAGCACCTCGGCATCGCCGCAGCCCTTGGCCTCTTCGTTGTCCGACGCGCGCGAGGCGATGTCACGGTCCTTGATTGCAGCATTGATCAGACGCAGCGTCGACAAACGCTCGGCATCTTTGTCTTTCATTGCTTGCTTAAGGGCTGTGTTCACCCTTGATCGCATATCCATATGTTCTGTCCATCCCCATGGCAAAGGAACCCCGACCATATCGAAACAAAAAGCGCGATACAACAGGGGCCGCATATGCCTAACCCATTGATTTATAACGATAGCCCAAAAATTGAACACACTTGACCCAGCGCGATAACCCCCTTAGGTATGCGCCGATTTACCCTGCAGGAGAGTCGCGCCATGGCCCAGAACGCCCCGTCCAAGCCCACCGCATGTCTGGCATTGGCCGACGGTACATTGTTCTACGGGATCGGCTTCGGCGCGACCGGTCAGACCGTGGCCGAACTGTGCTTCAACACCGCGATGACCGGCTATCAGGAAATCATGACGGACCCCTCGTACGCGGGCCAGATCGTGACCTTCACCTTCCCTCATATCGGCAATGTCGGCGTGAACCCCGAGGATGACGAGACGAGCGACCCGGTGGCCGCGGGGATGGTCGTCAAATGGGACCCGACCGAGCCATCAAACTGGCGCTCGGCCGAAGAGTTGAAGACATGGCTTGAGCGTCGCGGGCGAATCGCCATTGGCGGCGTCGACACCCGCCGCCTGACCCGCGCCATCCGTCAACAAGGCGCGCCGCACGTGGCCCTGGCCCATGACCCCGAAGGCAATTTCGATATCGAGGCGCTGGTTGCGGCCGCCCGTGGTTTTGCCGGTCTGGAAGGCATGGATCTGGCCAAGGATGTCACCTGCGCCCAAAGTTATCGCTGGGACGAGATGCGTTGGGCCTGGCCGGAAGGTTACAAGCGTCAGGAAGCTCCGGTGCACAAGGTTGTCGCCGTCGATTTCGGTGCAAAGCGCAACATCCTGCGTTGCCTCGCTTCGGCAGGCTGCGATGTTACGGTCCTGCCCGCAACGGCCACCGCTGCCGAAGTGTTGGCTCACAACCCCGATGGCGTGTTCCTGTCCAATGGCCCCGGCGACCCGGCTGCCACAGGCGAATACGCCGTTCCGATGATCAAAGAGGTTCTGGACACCACCGACCTGCCCGTCTTTGGTATTTGCTTGGGACACCAAATGCTGGCGTTGGCCCTTGGTGGACAGACTGTCAAAATGAACCACGGCCACCACGGCGCGAACCACCCGGTCAAGGATCTTGAGACAGGCAAGGTTGAGATCACATCGATGAACCATGGCTTCGCGGTCGACGCTCAATCGTTGCCCGAGGGCGTGATGGAAACGCATCGCTCCTTGTTTGACGGCTCGAACTGCGGCATCCGCATGACGGATCGTCCAGTGTACTCGGTTCAATACCACCCCGAAGCCTCGCCCGGCCCGCAGGACAGCTTCTATCTGTTTGAACGCTTCGCAGATGCCATGGCAGTTAAGAAAGCACAGGCTTAATCGCTGCATCGTTCAGTGTTAACCTACTGTTAACCCTAATTGAGCAACCCTGACGCCCGGGTTTCCGCGTCAGGGTTTCTTTATGGTTGAACATAACCTGCAGCATTTCGTGCGCGCCGCGCCGATTTCTGTCCGCGCGCGAAAACCCCTTGGGACTTGTCTGGTCGACAAGGGGTACATAACCCCGGAACAGCTTGAAAAGGCCCTGCGTCTTCAGACCAGACAACAAGCACCGTTAGGCGAAATCCTTGTGGGCGAAGGGTGGATTGATCGCACCCAGGTGATCGACACACTGGCAGAGCAGACCAGCCTTCAACGCGCCGATTTGAATAGCATTCCGCCAGAACGCGCCCTGAGTAATCTCAAACCAGTTGAGTTCTGGCTGAAACACAATGTCATCCCATGGCAGCGCATTGGCCCCATTTTGCTGATCGCAACCGCTCAACCGGACCGTTTCGAAGCAGTCCGCTCAGCCCTGTCCGAGACCGAATTTACCGTTACGCCGGTGCTGGCCGATCCTAGCCAGATTGATCAAGCTATTGCGCAGGCGTTTTCGGGAACACTGGCCAAGACGGCAGAGACACGGGTCGACCCGGATCAAAGTTGCCGATCCTGGACCCCTAAGGCACGCGTGGGGCCTGTCGTCGCCCTTTTGGGTCTGGTGAGTTTTTTCGCCGCTTTTCCGACCGCCGGGCTGACTATTCTTCTATTTGCAGCGGTTTTGTCCCTTCTCTTGTTCATGGCTTTACGCGTGGTCGGTCTGGTCTCATACCTGACACGCGGAGATCCGGCCCCTCCTGCCTCTGCGCCTGTTCCACTGCGCCTGCCCCGTGTTTCGATACTGGTGCCCCTGTATAAAGAACGAGAGATCGCCGGGGCGCTGATAAAGCGTTTGCAACGCCTGAGCTATCCGAAGGCCCTACTGGATGTCATTTTGGTGCTGGAAGAGGCGGACGCGGTCACACGCGCGACGTTGGAACAGGTGGCGTTACCCAGTTGGATGCGAACTGTCTCGGTGCCCGAGTTGAACGGGCTGACAACAAAACCTCGGGCGATGAACTACGCGCTGGATTTTTGCCGAGGTGACATTCTGGGCGTCTGGGATGCCGAAGACGCGCCACAACCTGATCAGATCGAACGCGTGGTCCAACATTTTGCACGGGTCGGTGAAGACGTTGTATGCCTTCAAGGTGTGCTCGACTACTACAACCCACGCACCAGCTGGCGGGCGCGTTGTTTCACCATTGAATACAACAGCTGGTTTCGGGTCGTCCTGCAGGGCATAGCGCGTATGGGCCTGGTCGTCCCATTGGGCGGCACAACGTTTTTCTTTCGCAGGGACAAGTTGCTGGAACTAGGTGGCTGGGATGCCCACAACGTCACCGAGGACGCGGATCTGGGCGTGCGCCTCAGCCGCGCTGGGTATCGGACCGAGATGGTTGATACCACGACCTATGAAGAGGCGAACTTTCGTGCCTGGCCATGGGTCAAACAACGTTCACGCTGGCTCAAAGGATTCATGGTGACCTATTTGGTGCACATGCGCGCACCTTTGCGCCTGTTACGGGACCTCGGGCCAAAGCGATTTCTGGGTGTTCAGGCTTTTTTTCTTGGCACAATCGGACAGTTCCTTTTGGCCCCGGTCCTATGGCTGTTCTGGCTGGCGACGCTGGACTTGCCCGGCCCGTTCGATCCGGTCTTACCCAACTGGGCTTTCTATGCGCTGATCGGTCTTTTTCTGGCGGCCGAGATCACCAATCTGGCCGTCGGGATGCTTGCCGTGTCAGCGCGCGAAAGACGGTTTCTGTTGCCGTTGGTGCCCACCATGCCATTGTATTTTCCACTGGGAGTGTTGGCGGCCTACAAAGCCCTCTGGGAACTGGCAAGCAACCCTTTCTACTGGGACAAGACACAGCATGGTCAGGCCTGCGAAGAGACGCATATCCAGTGACGCTCAATTCTCGCGCAGCACAGCGTCCTGTTTCAGACGGGTCATGAACGCGACAGAGATATGATCCTTCAGCGCTCGTTCAGCGGCTGCTTCGTCCCGCGCGGCGATCGCCTCGACGATGCCTTTGTGTTCGCTCTGTGCGATCTCACCTCGGCCCTGCACCGCAAGCGAGGTTGTGGCCATCAACGCCATCGTACGGTGCACAAGGTCCAGTTGCTGGACCAAATAGCGGTTGTGCGAGGCAAGATGAATCTGCTCGTGAAAGCGCCGGTTGGCTCGTGACAGCGCCGTTGGGTCATCCACCAGTGCATCGTCTGCGGCGACCATATCCTGCAGAACCTTGATCTCTTCTTCGGTGGCGTGTTTTGCCGCCAGCTTGGCCGCCAGACCCTCAAGCTCGCGCCGAACCACGTACAGCTCGGCCATCTGGTTGTGATCCAGCGAGGCCACGATCAGGGACCGACCATCCCGTTCCAGCAGGGATTGCGTCTCCAACCGCTGAAGGGCTTCGCGGATCGGTGTACGCGAGACGCCAAAGCGCTCGGCCAGCTCGCTTTCGACCAACCGATCGCCGGGCTTGTAAACGCCTACGTCAATTGCTTCCAGAATAAGGCTGTAGGCGTCTTTGTTGGGCTGTCGGGACTGCGGCATGGGGTGATTGTTCTCCTCGTTCGGATATGTCTATCCGTCTCTGTGCCCCGCAATCAAGTGCAGCATTGAAAACCGGTGCTCAGCGCCCTAAACCCTGATCATGGTCAAACCTTCCTTTTCGCACGTCACCCAGTGGGTGTTCGACCTCGACAACACACTGTACCCGCCGCATATGCAGCTGTTCGATCAGATCGAAGTTCTGATGACAGATTACGTGGTGCAGGCCATCGGCGTCGAACGGGCCGAGGCAGATCGTCTGCGGTCACATTATTGGCGCGAGTACGGCACCACGCTGGCCGGTTTGATGGCCGAGCACGACCTGGACCCTGACCCTTATCTGCACGCTGTGCATCAGGTGGATATGACCCACCTTGACCCCGACGCCGAACTGGCCGACCACATCCGGTCCCTGCCCGGCCGCAGGATCGTCTACACCAACGGCAGCGCGCCTTACGCGGAAAGGGTGCTGGAGGCGCGCGGTCTCAGCGGATTGTTCGATGCGATCTACGGCGTGGAACATGCGGGCTATCGCCCAAAACCTGAACAGGCCGCATTCGAAACGATCTTTGCGCAGGATGGAATCGACACTGCCCAAGCCGCCATGTTCGAAGATGATCCGCGCAATCTGGCCGCCCCTCATGCGATGGGAATGCGCACTGTTCATGTGGCGCCCGAGCCGCATGAGGCCGATCACATCCACCATCATACCGACGATTTGACCGCGTTTCTGGCCCGCCTGCGATAGGCTGTCACACTGCGACGATCTGCACATTCTGCAGCTGCAGCATCGACCCTATATGCGCCTTGCGACGAACAGAATCGGAGACCCCATGAGCGCGATCGAGATGCCCGGACGCCTGCCTATCTGGCAGCGCCTTTTGTTTGCAATCCCCTTGTTTGGCTGGATGGCCAGGGATGTCGCGCATGGCAAACCCGAAGAGTGGGGCTATACCGCAGTAGCGATTTTCAGCATGTGGGGCTGTTCGGCCCTTCTGTTCGGACTGCCGGGTCTGTACATCCCTGCGGTGATGATGGTGCCGGTGATGTTCCTGATCCTCCTCCTGATTTCACGGGGCTGACGCACGGGACAGGATGTCACTTGGCACCCACGGTGGAACCGCACTAGGTTCTGTCCAACACGCGGAGGCCAAGGTCATGAAAGACAGCTGTGACATCCTGATTTCCGGCGGAGGAATCGCCGGGCTGACCGCTGCGGCGGCCTTTGGAACGGCCGGATTCGACGTCGTCTGCGTCGACCCGACCCCACCGATCACCGAGCGTGACGTTGACGGGTCCGACCTGCGGACCACGGCATTCTTGCAACCTGCACACGGCCTTTTGGAGCAGTGCGGGTTGTGGCAACGGCTGGACGAACACGCGGCCCCGCTGCAGATCATGCGCATTGTAGACGCAGGCGGCGATGTGCCCGAACCTCGCGTCGTGCGCGATTTCAATGCAGCGGATATCTCGGACCAACCCTTTGGTTGGAACCTGCCCAACTGGCTGCTGCGGCGCGAGATGGTGGCAAGACTGGCCGAGTTACCCAACGTAGATTTTCGGCCCGGAACCGGAACCACCAGCCTGTTCACCCGCACCGCCGAAGCCCGCGTTGGGCTGAGCGACGGCAGCCGCATTCGGTGCAAGCTGGTGGTTGCTGCGGATGGTCGAAACTCGCCCATGCGTGAAGCAGCTGGGATCAATGTTCATACGACCCGATACGGACAAAAGGCGCTGGCCTTTGCGGTTACGCATCCGATCCCGCACGACAATGTTTCAACCGAGATTCACCGCTCGGGCGGGCCATTCACCCTTGTGCCCTTGCCCGACTGGCAAGGGCAGCCGTCCTCAGCGATCGTCTGGATGGAGCGCGGGCCGCGTGCGGTTGAGCTGCTGAACACCGAACCCGAAGCCTTCGAAGACTTGATGACCGAACGCTCCTGCGGGTTGTTCGGGCCGCTGAAGCTGGCTTCGCGCCGGACCATCTGGCCGATTATCAGCCAGTCGGCAGAACGCCTGTCCGGCGAACGGATCGCCCTGATGGCCGAGGCCGCGCATGTCGTGCCTCCCATCGGCGCGCAAGGCCTGAACATGTCGCTGGGAGATCTGCGCAGCCTGCTGGACTTGGCGCAAGCCCGCCCCGAAGGTTTGGGTGACGCGCAGATGCTTGATGCCTATCACAAGGCCCGCCATACCGAGATCGAGATGCGCGTCAAAGGCATCGACTTGCTGAACCGCGCCTCGATGATCGAGGCGCGGCCTTTGCGGGATGTAAGGGCAATGGGGCTGAACGCCCTCTATTCCCTGCCACCAGTGCGCAAGACACTGATGCAGATGGGCCTCGGCGTACGCTGAGGCTTTGCACTTAAATGACCTGATCCAACACGCGTTTTAGCCGCGCGATCGTTCCATCTACGTCATACAGCTTATCCAGACCGAACAGGCCCAGCCGGAATGTGCTGAACCCTTCGGGCTCATCACACTGCAACGGCACGCCTGCGGCGATCTGCATGCCCAGGGCCGCAAACTTTTTGCCGTTCTGGATTTCGGGGTCTGCTGTGTAACTGACCACCACCCCCGGTGCGCCGAATCCGTCAGCGGCGACCGAGACGATGCCCTTGTCTTTCAACATGGCCCGCACGCCATCCCCCAACGCCCATTGCGCATCGCGCAGCTTTTCGAACCCATAGTCGCGCGTTTCGATCATCGTGTCCCGGAACGCTTTCAACGCATCGGTGGGCATGGTCGCGTGATACGCATGCCCACCATTTTCATATGCCTGCATGATCTGACGCCATTTCTTCAGGTCGACGGCAAAGCTGTCTGACTCCGTTTCCTGCAGACGAGCCTCAGCCCGATCGGACAGCATGACCAGACCGGCACATGGCGACGCGCTCCAACCTTTTTGCGGGGCCGAGATCAGGACATCCACACCGGTCGCCTTCATATCGACCCAGGCGCAACCGGATGCGATGCAGTCCAGCACCATCAACGCCCCGACCTCATGCGCCGCCGCAGCCATGGCGGTCACGTAGTCGTCGGGCAGAATGACACCGGCCGAGGTTTCCACATGCGGGGCAAACACAGCATCCGGGCGCTGTTCCCGAATTGTGGCCACAACCTCTTCGATCGGGGCTGGTGCAAAGGGCGACGGGCTGGAATTACCGGTTTGCCGGGCCTTGAGAACCGTGGCGGACGCCGTGAGGCCGCCGGTTTCGATGATTTGGCTCCACCGATAGGAAAACCATCCGTTCCGCACGACCATAACATTGGCATTGCGCGCGAATTGCCGGGCGACAGCTTCCATCCCATAGGTGCCGCCACCCGGAATGACGGCCACGCCCTCGGCATTATAAACGTCCTTAAGCAACTCTGAGATGTCGCGCATCACTTGCTGAAACTGCGTCGACATATGGTTCAGAGACCGATCCGTAAAAACGACCGAGAACTCTTCGAGCCCTGAGGGATCAACTGTATCCAAAAGCGCAGGCATTCTGTGTCCTTTCAAATTTTCACAAAGGGCTAACCGACCGGGATCATTGTGTCGAGGTTCGTACTCAACTTCAAAAATTGACCTGAGGGAACCCTGAAAAATTGTATTCCGGGCGCAACTTAATGCTCGTAATTGACAACAAATGACGCCAATTAGTGTCAGCGCCCTTTACACTCTGACGTGTTTCTGACCAGATGAGTTCACTTTGCGGAAGAAAGGTATTTCAGCACGTGAATGCGCATAAGCGGATCAGCTTTCAAGTTGTAAGAGACGAAGTCAAACGCCGAATCGAAAGTCGAATTTGGCCGCAAGGGTCTTTGCTGCCGACGGAAACGCAGCTCGCGGAAGAGTTCAATTGCGCCCGTGCAACGGTGAACCGGGCCCTGCGCGAGTTGGCAGAACAAGGCTTTGTCGAGCGAAAGCGAAAGAGCGGGACCCGGGTTAAGAAAGAACCCAGCAAACACGCGAAGCTGGAGTTTTCTCTGGCACGTCAAACCGTTGAGAAGCAAAACGCAACCTACCGATATGCGCTTGTCGAGCGCAACGTGGTCGCAAGCCCCGGTTGGCTAGCCTCGCAGATCGGAGTGGAGCCCGACATTCGTGTCCTGCATGTGATCTGTATGCACTATGCCAACAACCGGCCCTTCCAGTTGGAAGAACGCTGGATCAACATTGAAGCCGTACCCGAGGTCGAACATGCCGATCTCAGCAACCACGGACCGCATGAGTGGCTGCTGAACGCTGCCCCGTTTACCGAAGCCGAAGTCGCCTTTTGCGCGATCTCTGCTGATGGGCGCCTGGCGGAGTTCATGGGAACGACTGCGGGCACCTCGATGATTCAGCTGGAACGCACCACCTGGAAAGACGGAAAGCCAATGACCTTTGCGCGGATGACGCACCATCCCGGCTATTGCATCCGCACGCGGTACTAAAGCGGGCTAACCGATCGGGCCAGGCAGTCGTTCTTCACTCAGCAGAACGTTGGCCTCGACATCCCCTGCGCCGGGCAGAGTCATGATCCGTCGGCGCAAGACGCGTTCAAAGTCGGACAGATCGCGGGCCACAACCCGCAAGCGATAGTCGTACAGTCCCAAAACGTGCTCAACCGTCTGAACTTCGGGAATAGCACTGACGGCGCGCTCAAAATCTTCCAGACTGACTTGCCCTTTTCGCGCCAGCTTCACGCCCAAAAACACGGTAACACCGAACCCCAAAGCATCGGCATTCAGGCGCAGCCGTCGACCCTTGATGATGCCCGAGGTTTCCAACCGTCGGATACGTCGCCATGTCGCCGGTTGCGACAAACCCAGTTTACGCCCCAGCGCTCCGGCGCTTTGCGACGAATCCTGTACCAAGGCACACAGAATTTTGCGGTCCAGATCATCCAAGTCTGTCATACCGGCAAGACCTCTTCGCTTTTGACCCGTGCGATATGCATCAGCGCCTCGATATCCGCGATATGCGGCAAGGTCAGAATACGGTCACGATACAGCTGCTGGTAGTGGGACATATCCCGCGCCAGCACCGACAAGCGCACGTCCACGCGGCCCAGAAACGTCTGCAATTCGATCACTTCGGGCACTTGGCGCGCGGCGGCGGTGAATTCGTCAAAGGCGCGCGACTGTGTCTTGTCCAGCGTCACCCGCAACGAAACTTCGACCGCATAGCCCAAAGCGGCCCAGTCGATCACGGCCTCTTGCCCCAGGATGATTCCTGCGGCCTGCATCTTTTCGACCCGGCGCCAACAAACGCCCTGGCTGATCCGGCACCGCTCGGCCAGTTCAGCCGCCGACAGGCTAGGATCAGCCTGAAAATGGCGCAGGATTCGGCGATCGATATCATCAAGCATGATTTTTCCGTATTTGGCTCACATGGCGAATTATTCTTCACCTTTTCCGCAAATACTCAAGCCCAACCCTATCGCCAATGCCACGCCGGGCGGGTAGAACCCTCGGCAATCTAACCAAAAAGGACCGGCGACATGCGCGTTTATTACGATCGCGATTGCGACATCAACCTGATCAAAGACAAGAAAGTGGCGATCCTGGGATACGGTAGCCAGGGTCATGCCCACGCACTGAACCTGCGCGACTCGGGCGCGAAGAACCTGGTTGTCGCTCTGCGCGAAGGTTCTGCATCGGCCAAGAAAGCCGAAGCCGAGGGTCTGCAAGTCATGGAGATCTCCGAAGCGGCGGCCTGGTGCGACGTCATCATGTTCACCATGCCCGACGAACTGCAGGCAGAAACCTACAAGAAATACGTGCATGACAACATCAAGCCGGGCTCGGCCATTGCCTTCGCCCACGGCCTGAACGTCCACTTCGGCCTGATCGAGCCGAAAGAAGGCATCGACGTCATCATGATGGCCCCCAAAGGCCCAGGCCACACCGTGCGTGGCGAATACGTCAAAGGCGGCGGCGTGCCCTGCCTGGTCGCCGTTGACAGCGATGCAACCGGCAAAGCGCTGGAAATCGGTCTGTCCTACTGCTCGGCCATCGGTGGCGGCCGCTCGGGCATCATCGAAACCAACTTCCGCGAAGAATGCGAAACCGACCTGTTCGGCGAACAAGCCGTTCTGTGCGGCGGCATCGTTGAACTGATCCGTTGCGGTTTCGAAACTCTGGTCGAGGCCGGCTATGCACCCGAAATGGCCTATTTCGAGTGTCTGCACGAAACCAAACTGATCGTCGACCTGATTTATGAAGGCGGTATCGCGAACATGGATTACTCGATCTCGAACACAGCCGAGTATGGCCAGTATGTCACCGGCCCGCGGATCCTGCCCTATGAGCAGACCAAGAAGGCGATGAAAGAGACGCTGTCAGACATCCAGACCGGTAAGTTCGTACGCGACTTCATGCTGGAAAATGCTGTTGGCCAGCCGACCATCAAAGCGGCCCGTCGCCACAACGACGAGCATCAGATCGAACAGGTTGGTAAGAAACTGCGCGACATGATGCCGTGGATTTCCGCCGGCAAGCTGGTCGATCAGGAAAAGAACTGATCCCACCAAGCGAATGCGAAAGGGCGGCCCCGAGGCCGCCCTTTTTTGTCCATACCCAAAGCCGAGACGCAGATGGTCCAACAACCCACATCCCGCGACTGGAGCGGGGTTATCGCCCTGGGACTGATCTGGGGTGGCACCTTCATGGTCGTCGCCATGGCGCTGGAAGGTTATGGGCCGATCACCGTTGCCACTGCGCGCACAACCCTGGGCGCGGTAATGTTGCTGGGGCTGATGGCGGTCACGAACCGGAAAATGCCGACCGGGTCTGCCGCGCTTTGGACCTCGGTGATCGTGATCGGAATTTTGTCGTCAGCGCTGCCCTTCGTACTGCTAAGCTGGGGTCAGCAATACGTACCCTCTGCCTTTGCAGGACTTTCCATGGCCGCAATCCCGCTAATGGTTTTGCCGCTGGCGCATTTCTTTTCGGATGAGCCGTTGAACCTGCGGCGTTTTGTGGGCGTATCTCTTGGGTTCTGCGGCGCATTGGTTTTGATAGGCCCCGGTCTTGCGAACCTTGGTCAAGGGGCCGAGCCGCTGGCGCAGCTGGCCTGTATCGGAGCTGCCTTGTGTTATTCCTTTGCCTCGATTTTCACGCGTCAATGTCCGCCCATTGATCCGGTGGTGCTGGCGGCCCTTACCCTCGTCGTCGGCGCGGTGATCCTGGTGCCGATCATGCTGGCCACCGAAGGGTTACCGACTTGGCAAGGCACGCGTCCCAGCATCGCCATCATCGTGCTTGGACTGGTGCCCACCGCGTTGGCGACACTGCTGCGCGTGTCTGTCATCCGCAGCGCAGGATCGGTCTTCATGACCCTCGTCAACTATCAGGTGCCGGTCTGGTCGATGGTGTTCGGGGCATGGGTTCTGTCCGAATCTCTGCCCCTTCGGTTTTATGCAGCACTAGCCCTGATCCTGACGGGACTTGCCATCAGCCAGTGGTTCAGCCTGCAAAAAATGCTGCTGGGACGTTAACCCGCGACGGCTTCAACCTCGGCAACGATCCCATCGACGACCTGAGTCAGCAGCGCATCATCCTCACATTCCGCCATTACACGGATTAGAGGTTCCGTTCCCGATTTGCGGATCAACAGGCGCCCCTGCCCGTTCAGCCGCGATTCCGCATCCGCAATCGCAGCCTGTACGCTGGCCATTTCAAGCGGGGTCTGCCCTTCTCCATAACGCACGTTCTTCAACAATTGCGGCACGGTTTCAAACTGCACAGACAGGTCCGAAGCTTTGCGGCCTGAAAGAACCATCTCCGCTAGGAAATGGAGGCCCGCCATCAGACCGTCTCCGGTGGTCGCATAATCGCTCATGACGATATGGCCGGATTGTTCACCGCCCAGGTTAAACCCACCATCGCGCATTCGCTCGACAACGTATCGATCACCTACGCCGGTGCGTTCCAGATGCAGGCCCCGGCTTTCCAGATGTCGTTCCAGACCAAGGTTGGACATCACCGTCGCGACCAGAGCACCGCCCTTCAGACGCTCTGCCTTGGCCCAGCTGGTCGCCAGCAAGGCCATCAACTGATCACCATCTGCAATCTGCCCATGCTCATCGACGATGACGACCCGATCGGCGTCCCCGTCCAGACAGATCCCGACATCCGCGCCATGGGCGACAACGGTTTCCGCAGCCAGTTGCGGCTGGGTCGATCCGCAATTGAGGTTAATGTTTTTACCATTCGGTGCGATCCCGACCGGGATCACGTCGGCGCCCAGCTCCCACAGGACCTCGGGCGCGGTGCGGTGCGCGGCGCCATTGGCGCAATCGACAACCACTTTCAACCCGTCGAGACGCAGATCGCGCGGCAGCGAGGACTTCACCCGCTCACCATACCGAAAACGCGCATCGTCAACCCGGCGGGCGCGACCGATATTCTTTGCCTGTGCCGGGCTTACACCCTCGTCAATCAAGCGCTCGATCTCGATCTCGGCCTGATCGGACAGTTTATAGCCATCGGGGCCAAAGAACTTGATACCATTATCTTCGGCCGGGTTGTGGCTGGCAGAAATCATTATCCCCACATCGGCACGCATTGAACGGGTCATCAACCCAACCGCAGGCGTTGGCACGGGCCCCAGCAACAGCACATTCATGCCGGTCGAGGTCAGCCCGGCTGTCAGTGCGTTCTCCAGCATGTAACCGGACAGACGTGTGTCCTTGCCGATCACCACGCGGTGCACATCAGATTGATCGCGACGGAAGTAACGTCCAGCCGCAGCACCGATGCGCAGCGCCATCTCGGCCGTGATCGGATGGGTGTTCGCTGTGCCCCGCACCCCGTCGGTCCCGAACAGCTTGCGCATGGTAATACTCCGTCATTTCTTGCTTGCGATGGGATTAACGGACGGCAGCCCAAAGACGCAAGGCCTGAGCGGTCTCGGCCACGTCGTGCACCCGCAGAATTTGCACGCCTTGTGACAATCCAGCCAGCCCCACCGCGATTGATCCTGGGGCGCGGGCGTCTTTGCGCGGCTCTTTGCCAATCTGGCCGATGATACCTTTACGAGACACGCCCAGCAGAATCGGACAGCCCAGTCCATGGAACAGGCTGAGACCCTGAAGCAGGGCCAGATTGTGCGCTTCGGTCTTGCCGAAACCGATGCCCGGATCGACGATGATCTGGTCTCGCTTGAGCCCGAGCTTTTCCAGATAGGCCACCTGACCGCCTAAGAAATCGTAGACGTCGAGCAGAACGTCGTCATAGCTCGGGTTGTCCTGCATCGTTGCCGGATCACCCTGCATGTGCATCACGCAGACCGGCGCACCGACTTCGGCGCAAAAAGGTGCCAGTTGCGGATCAAAAGTAAAGCCCGAGACATCGTTGATCAGCCCCGCTCCGGCGTCCCACGCCGCCTTTGCGACGGCGGATTTGCGCGTATCGATAGAGATCAGCGTGTTCGTGCGGGCGCGGATCGCCTCGATCAAGGGCCGCGTGCGCGCGATTTCCTCGGCTTCGGATACAAAAGAGGCTCCGGGTCGGGTCGATTCGCCGCCAATATCCAGAATGGTTGCGTCCTCAGACGCCATCAACTCGGCCGCTGCCTGTGCTGCTTGAACCGAGTTGTGTACCCCACCGTCCGAAAAACTGTCCGGTGTCGCGTTTAGAATCCCCATGATATGCGGGCGGTCCATCGCAAGGCCCGAGATGTCGGCGCGCGGACGCGTCAGGCGATCCATCGCTTCGTCGGGCACATTCTCGGCTGCAATGACGCAGGCCTCTTGTTCGCGACTTAACTGTTCGACATGCGTGAACCACAAGGACTGCCCTGCAAGCGGAACCGCACCCGCTGGACGGTTCGGCCCATGCTGAACGAGGGGACGAAAATAGGTGGTCACAGTTGCGCCTGATCCACCGGGATCGCACGAAGCGGCGTTTTAGGGGCGTCTGGCAGCGCGCCACCGATCACCATCATCTCGCTCGCTTCGAAGGTTGCGGCAAACCACGCCGCCAAGGCGACGGCATCGGAGGGTGCCGCAGAAGGTCCGTCGACCGCATCCAGAACGATTTTCGACGGGGCCCAGACGCAGATCTGACCGTTCTTCATGGCCCAGTCCAACTCGGTTCGCGTTGAAACGACCACACAGCGGTGATCTCTGGCGGCCAGCACCCAGGCGTTTTGTTCAATCGCGAGCAGGTCAATCCGGCGTTGCGTCATAGCGTGACCGGTCTGCGAGACAGGCATTTCAGCCGCGCCCACACACAGGATCAGAGGACGTTGGCGGTTTTCCAGCTGGTCGATCCATCCGGTTAGATTGGACGACGTGATCGCTTCGTTGGATAGAAATACCAGCCGTGGATGTGGACGTTCTTCCTCGACCATGTCGTGTTGAACAGCGTCCTTGCCACGTACAATCTCGACCCCCAGCGCGCCCGGGCCACGATCCAGTTTTTCTATTCTCACAAAGGCCCTTACAGCCTGAGGCTCAAGCAAAATGCGCTCAGCCACCCGATCTGCCAGAGTTTCCAGCAGGTTCAGGCGTTCTGCGGCCAGTTCATAGGCAATCGCCTCGGTCACTCGGTCGTAGGACAGGATCCGATCCACATCGTCGTCGATTGGATCCGTCAGCGGGCGCACTTCCACCACGATGTTAAAGCAAATCCGCTGGGTGGTGCCCCGTTCGGCCTGAAACGCGCCGATCTCAACCTCGACAATGTGGTCACGCAGGGAAATACGGTCTAGTGGCCCCCGCGTCGCAGTCGCCTCGGACCGCTCGGAGGGGTGCGCAAAAGCAAGACGGATTTCAGAGCTCATACAGACAAACCTTTTCGGGCAGTGTTCGCGTTTGGGGCAAGCTAAACGATGCCGGGGCGTATAACACCGCGACATGCGTCTTTCCAGCCACAGAAAACGGCGTCAGCTGACGCGAAACCAGCTCATCATACCTGATGCGGCGTGCCCCAGCATGTGGCAATGCAGCAGCCAGTCGCCCGGATTGTCCGCCACAAGCGCGATTTGTCGGGCCTGGCCCCGTTCGACCAACACCGTATCGCGCCAAGGGCCAAGGGTGCCATCCTGCAGCACAACCCGGAAATGATGCCCGTGCAGGTGCATCGCATGCGGAAAGGCTGTTTCGTTCACAAACTCGATCCGATGCGTCTGACCCAGGCGCGCATCCAGAAATGGTTCTTTGGGGCGTTCGGCATATCCGTTTAGCGCCCAGAACCTGCCAAGCTGCGCCAGCTCGCGCCCAGAAAGCTCGGTATCGCCAATCTTCGCCGCATCAAGCCACCGCATCGCACCGCCTTGCATAACCATCCGGTGCAACGGTGCGTCATCGTACTGAACTTCGGGCATGCTATTGGGTGGCAACGGATCAATCTCCTGCCGGGGTGTCGCTGCTGCTCCCTCAGAAACCGGGAACCGCGCTAGACCGAACCCACCGTCCCTTTCGACGCTCACAAGGCTTGCGATCCCTTGCGCCTTAGCGGTCACGTCAACGATCAGATCAACCCTCTGCGCCGGAGCAAGCGGGAATGTTCCCTCAACGGGCAAAGGCTGCGCCAGCGGCATACCGTCCAGCGCGACGATCCAGCCAGTCAGTCCATCCAAACTCAGGTCATAGATCCGTGCGTTGGAAGCATTGATCAGCCGAAGCCGCAGACGCTCTGCGGTCCCGACAGGATAGTCCGGGTCAAACCGACCATTGACGGTCACAAGGTTACCAAGCCTTCCTGCATGGCTCAGGTCGTGACCATTGTCGAAATCGTTGACGATATGCGCAGTGTCGGGGTCAAGCCGCCAGTCATCCAGCATCAACGTCAGATCGCGATCGACATCGGGTGGGCTGGCCTCCTCAACAATCAACGGGCCGTACAATCCGCGTGCGACCTGCTCCATCGAGCGATTGTGCGAATGGTACCAGTACGTTCCGGCATCTGGCGCCACGAAATCGTAGTTAAAACTGGCGCCCGCCTCGACCGCATCCTGGGTCAGCCCCGGCACGCCATCCATGGCATTGGCAATCCGAATACCATGCCAATGCACGGCCGTCGGCTGAGGCAGCTTGTTCACCAGCTTTCGTTGTACGCGTTCGCCCTGCCGAACACGAATATCCAGTCCGGGGACATTGCCGCCATAGGTCCAAACTGGGGTTGTCGGATAGCCTTCGGGCGCGATCTGCTGCACGGCTTCTTGGGCAACCAGATCAGTACTTGCTGCACGCACCCCCATCGGCGCAAGCAACACAGCAGTCGACGTTTGCAGAAACTGTCTGCGGGAAAACATTATGGCGGACCTCCTGGTCCGCTACATAGGACAGAAAACGACCCGCGCCATCAAGGTTCCAGCGCGGGTGCGTCAATCAGTTGCTCGCGGTCCGATAGTTGTGGCGATAGAAAATGTGAACGCCAATCCGGGCCGTTTCTTTGTAGACGCGCGACCACGACGGGCGTACCGCCTTGGTGTGATAATGCGTCGCCCCTTCGGTCAGACCAACGCCAATCCCGTCGATTGCCGCGCGGGCAACCTTGGACACACGCTCATAGGCCTTTTTCTCGCGGATCACTTCCTTTTGGCCGTCACAGGTGTAAGTGAACTGGCACTGGTACTTTTTGCCTGTCCCCTGCTTGATCACCCCACAAAGCGAGTTCGGAAAGCGGCTGCTTTCGACCCGGTTCAGAATGACTTCGGCCACGGCAAACTGTCCGCGAACGCTTTCGCCGCGCGCTTCAAAGTAAAGCGCTTCGGCCAGGCACTTGAAATGCTCGTCCCCTTTTGCGGTTGGCAGTTTGTCCAACCACGCCTTGGAATAAGACACCTTTTCAAGGACCGGCGACTTGCGCGGCTTGAAAAGACCCAGATAGTCACGGAACTTTTGCCCGGGCAATTCGCTTCGGGTGACAAGTTCGCGTTTGGCAGATTCGGTGGCTTCCCTCTCAGCGACGGAAACACTCGGCAGCACGGTTGCCGCCAATGTGGCAACAGCCAGTATGTATCGTAGCATCAGATAACCTCGCACAGGCACATTCAGCGCCAGACCCTCCCCCGGCGGGCGCGACGAGGCTCATACCGAATTCAAACGGCGACGTCCAGTTCTGACGAAAAAGCAAGTGGAAAATCGCCGTTTCGTCAACAATATCTGACGACGGCGCTTTCTGTTATCTACTAATTCTTGAGTGGCCCCCTTCTGTCAACCCCCAAGTCTGGACGAAATCGCCAGTTGAGCGGCAGCCAGCCGAGCGACCGGAACACGGAAGGGGGAACAGGACACGTAATCGAACCCCAAATCGCGGCAAATGGCGATTGATTCGGGGTTACCACCATGCTCACCACAGACCGACAGGGTCACATCCGGTTGCGCCAGGCGCCCCCGTTCAGCCCCGAGTTTTAGCAACTCGCCAACGCCATCGGGGTCCAACACGTGGAATGGGTCTTCGACAAAGACCCCCTGTCGCACATAGGCCGACATGAACCGGCCTGCGTCGTCACGGGACAGGCCGTAGGTCATCTGCGTCAGGTCATTGGTGCCGAAGCTCAGAAACGCGGTCTGCGGGGCGATCTCATCGGCACGCAGGCAGGCACGCGGGGTTTCGACCATAACGCCAAGGCGGTATTCGAATTCTTGCCCCTGCTCTGCCGCAACAGACGCAGCCACCGAGTCGATGCGGGCCTTGACCAGCTCGACCTCGCGCTTGGCCGAGACCAGAGGGATCATCACCTCAGGCACAACCGGCGCGCCGTCCTTGCTGGCCTCAAGCGTAGCTTCGAAAATTGCGCGGGCCTGCATGTCATAGATCTCAGGAACCGTCACACCCAAACGCACACCACGCAGGCCCAGCATCGGGTTGTACTCGGTCATCGCGGCGACGCGCCGTTCGACATCGGACACCGGCAAATCCAGCGCCTCAGCCAGTTCACGCTGGCCGCTGCGGGTTGTTGGCAGGAACTCGTGAAGTGGTGGATCGAACAGACGGATGCAAACGGGTTGCCCTTCCATGATCCGGAACAGCTGAACGAAGTCGTCACGTTGCATCGGCAGCAGTCGTTCCAACACCGCCGCACGTCCCGAGGATGTCTGCGCAAAGATCATCTCGCGCATCACGATCAGGCGGCCTGGATCGAAGAACATGTGCTCGGTTCGGCACAGCCCGATGCCCTGCGCCATGAAGTTTCGCGCGGTTTGCGCATCAGCAGGTGTGTCAGCGTTTGCCCGGATCGCGATATCACGTTCTTGGTCGGCCCAACCCATCAGGGTTTGAAAACAGTCGTCCAGCGCAGCTTCCAGCATCGTTGGCTGCCCGGCCAGCACCTGTCCCGATGTGCCATCAATTGTCAGCGTATCACCCGTTTTGAACACACGCCCGTCCGGAGCCGTAAGCTGCTTTTTCTTGGTCTGAAACCGCATCTCGGATGCGCCGACAATACAAGGCAGGCCCAATCCGCGACCAATCACGGCGGCGTGGCTGGTCATTCCGCCCTTTTCGGTCAGAACCGCCACCGCGGCATGCATGCCCCGCACATCTTCGGGCGAAGTTTCGCGACGCACCAGAATGCAAGGTTCCCCACGAGCGGCGCTTGCCTGCGCCTCGGCCGATGTAAAAACGATTTTTCCTGTCGCAGCGCCGGGGCTGGCGGCGATACCGGTGGTCAGCGTGTCCCTGCGTGCGTCCGGGTGAACCTGCCGGTGCAGCAATTCGTTCAGCGAATGTGGATCGACCCGCATCACAGCCTCTTGTGGAGGGATAATGCCGTCCTCGGCCAGCCGCACGGCAATTCGCATAGCGGCCCGCGCACTGCGCTGCACACGCACACCGTCCAGAATGTGAACATGGCCATTCTCGATCACGAATTCGACCTGCATTTCTTCGCGCAGCTTGACCCGCATCAGTGCTGCGTGGGCCTTGAGCGCGGCAAAAGCTTCGGGCGCAACATCTTCTAACGAAGGCCCGCGTGAATCTTTTTCCAGATAGAGCGCGGCGACGCCCTCGCCCAACGCATCTCGGCCTTGGCTTTGGCTCAGATACCGACCGGTGATTTGGGGCAGACCGGTCGCCGGATCAATCAGTTGCAAAACACCCGATCCACATTCGCCCTGCCCGACGCCTGGGATCATTTCTTGTATGACAAGACCAAGCCCCGCATCCGCCGGAGCCCCTTTAGCCTGACGCAACAACCGCGCCGAGGTGCCATCCCACGCCCGGGCCATCGACCGCAGAACGGCAACCAATTGCTCGCCCCGGTCTTGAGGGAATGCCTCGTCGGTTTCGTCCTCATAGGCGCGCAGAGATTCCTGCAGACCTTCGCGCCCATCCGCTTCGATTTCGTCAAAAACATCCGGGTCCAAACGGGCCACATGGACGGCGTAGCTTTGCACAAACCGCAGATACAAAGCGGCGGCGG
Source organism: Ruegeria sp. R14_0 (assembly GCF_017743975.1). GTDB lineage: Bacteria > Pseudomonadota > Alphaproteobacteria > Rhodobacterales > Rhodobacteraceae > Ruegeria. The sequence continues at coordinate 103,381 of NZ_JAGHRC010000003.1, forward strand.
CCTCGGATCCCATGGAATCCGAAAGATCCACATAGCGCGAGTCATTCATACCGATGTTCAGAATGGCCCCGGGCCCGCCCCAGTCCGGGTCCTCAGAGCTGGGCCGCACGCACAACAAAGCGGCCGGGTCGAATTGTTCCAGTATGGCACTGAAATCGGGCACCTGCCCGTTGGCAATCTGCTGCACGGCGTCAAACGACAACGCGACCGTGCGTGGCACTGGCAGGTCCAGCCGCACCAGACGTTGCAGGCATTTCGCCCGGCCACCATGGGTGTTGGCGGCAACAGGGGCTTCGGACGTGATCAGCGTGGTATTCGGGTTATTCTGCACTGCGGCACCTTTTGGTTTGCACGCAGCATAAGCCCCTGCACCAATGGCGCAAGGGCGTTCTGGATCAGCCTTCGATGCGGCTCAGATCAGCAACACTGGAGCAGACCTGACGGATCTGGCTGAGCAGGTTCAGACGGTTACGGCGCAGGATGTCATTGTCGGTGTTGACCTGAACATCCTCAAAGAACGCGTCCACCGGACCGCGCAGATCAGCCATGGCCGACATGGCAGCGGGGAAATCCTCGGCCTTCAGCGCGGGATCGATCTTGGCTTGCGCGTCCTCGAGCGCTGAGAACAACGCCTTTTCGCTGTCGGTTTCCGCGAACTTGATATCCGCACCGTAGGAGTATTCGACCCCATCCTTTTCCTCGGCCTGCGTGAGGATGTTGTTGGCGCGCTTGAAGCCCTGAACGAGGTTCTCACCGTCCTCAGTCGCGATCACCGCGTTCAGCGCACGAGCGCGTTTGACCAGCAGGTTGAGGTCGTCATTGCCGTCCATCGCAATACAGGCGTCGATGATGTCATGGCGGATGCCCTCATCGCGGAGGAAGACCTTGAGGCGGTCGTGGAAGAAGGACAGCAGATCATCGGACGCGTCCGGAACCTTGTTTTCCAATTTCAAAAAGTCAGCGGTCGGGCCATCACCCAGCTTTTCTTTTACTGTCTGAAAGGCCGCACCGAACACACCGTGATCGGCGATCTCTTCCAACAAATCCTCAACGCTTGATTTCGGTAATGCGTCATTGATCGCACTTTCTGCACGCACAAGCTGGCTGTCAAAGAACCGATCCAGAGACAGTCGCAAGTCGTTCTCAAGGATCAAACGCGTAACGCCTAACGCCGCGCGGCGCAGGGCAAACGGGTCTTTCGACCCGGTCGGCTTCTCATCTATCGCCCAGAACCCAGTCAGGGTGTCCAGCTTGTCGGCCAACGCTACGGTCACCGACAAAGGCGCAGTCGGCACGTCATCCGAGGGACCAAGCGGCGAGTAATGCTCTTGCGCAACGGCCGCCGCAGCAGCGTCTTCGTCTGCGGCCTCAACGTAGTAGCGGCCCATAAGCCCCTGAAGTTCGGGGAATTCATAGACCATTTCGGAACTCAGGTCGGCCTTGGCCAGACGCGCGGCCTTCTCGGCCTGATCGGCATCTGCGCCAGTTACCGAGGCCAGCTCACGTGCCAACGCTGCGATGCGGTCGATGCGCTCGGCCTGCGTGCCCAGCTTGTTGTGGAAGGTCACATTCTCCAACGCGCGAGTCCACTGGGCGATGTCCGATTTGGCAACGCGCAGGTCATTCTCCCAGAAGAACTTCGCATCCGCCAGACGCGCCGACAGCACCTTCTGGTTCCCCGCCAGAATGGTCGCGCCGTTGTCGGTTGTTTCACGGTTGGCCACGGTGATGAACCGTTCGATCCGACCCGTCTTGGGGTTCTTCACGGAAAAGAACTTCTGGTGCTCTTTCATCGAGGTCTGCAACACCTCGGGCGGCAGTGCCAGGAATTCGTCGTCGATCTGCCCCATCAGCGCGACGGGCCATTCGACCAGACCCGCAACCTCGGCCAGCAAGCCCTTGTCGTCGACCACTTCGAGCCCGGCCGCAAAGGCAAGGTTCTGGGCATCGTTCCAGATGTGCTCGGCGCGTTCCTCGGGCGACAACACCACATAGGCGCGTTTCAACTGGGCGGCATAGTCTTCGAACGACGACACGGCAAAGCGGCCCGGCGCCATGAAGCGATGGCCTTCGGTGGTGTCGCCGGTCTTGATGCCGTCAACCTCCATGGGCACGACCTGCGCGCCAGTCTCATCGGTCAGGATGCACAGGATCGAATGCATCGGGCGCACCCAACGCAGCCCGCCACTGCCCCAGCGCATGGATTTCGGCCAGGGGAAATTGCGGATCGTCGCCTCAAGCACCTCGGCGATAATCTCGGCGGCCGGACGACCTGCTTTCTCGATAGTGGCGAAGTAAACCGCGCCTTTCGGCGTGTCGCGCTCTTCCAATTGATCGCGGGTCAGGCCCGCACCGCGCAGGAACCCTTCGATCGCCTTGTCGGGCGCGCCCACTTTTGGACCTTTGCGTTCCTCGCGGGTCGTCGGGCTTTCAGCCAGCAACCCTTCGACGGCCAGCGTCAGGCGGCGCGGCGTCGTCAGCGCAGCGGCAGAGGCGTAGGTCAGCCCGGCCTCGACCAAACCATCGGTGACCCGCTTTTTCAGGTCTTCGCCAGCACGGGTTTGCATGCGCGCGGGGATTTCCTCGGAAAACAATTCGATCAGCAGGTCGGGCATATTCGGTCCTTAGAAATTGACGATCGTCTGAATGACGATGGCATTAGCGATATCCACAAAGAATGCGGATACAAGGGGCAACACGATAAAGGCAATAGGCGATGGGCCATATCGCTTGGTGACGGCTGTCATATTTGCAATTGCGGTGGGTGTCGCCCCCAGAGCGAACCCTCCGAAACCAGCAGCAAGAACAGCCGCACGATAGTTCGAGCCCATCAGGGGGAACAACACCCAGATCACAAAGGCCACCGTGAACAGGGTTTGAGCCGACATGATGACCGCAATCGCCATGCCAAGCTCGGCTATGGTCCACAGCTGAAGGCTCATCAGCGACATGGCCAGAAACGCACCCAGTGCAAATTCTGAGATCAGCGCAAGCGACGGCGTGCGAGCCACCGGGGGTGCGGACGGAGCCACCAGAGAACGGATATTGGAGATCACGATCCCCATGATCAGACAGGGCACAAACAGCGGCAGTTTCAGACCTGCCGCTGTGATCGCCTCGCCCAAAGCGTAGCCAAATATGATTGCAAGGTTCAAATAAAGCAGGACACGCATGACCGTCATGTGGTCAATCGCTGTCATGGCGGATTCTTCTTCGGGCAGTCCCACCGTGTGCTCTTCGTTGGGGCGGTTCGGTGTGAGGCCACGAGATTCGACAAGCAACCGTGCTATGGGGCCGCCGACCAACGCAGCCAGCACCAACCCCAGGGTTGCAACAGCGACGCCCAATTCGGTTGCGCCGTCCAACCCCGTCGCATTTGCGACCTCGGGCGCCCAGGCGATAGCGGTGCCATGCCCGCCAATCAGGGCAGCCGAGCCGAACAACACGCCGGCCTGCGCCGGATAGCCGAACATTGACGCTCCTGCGGCACCTATGACGTTCTGCGCGATTATTGTAGCCAGCGTCAAAACCAGAAGGATCAACAACGGTTTACCGCCAGCTATCAAATCCGAAAACCTGGCATTCAATCCGATCCCCGCAAAGAACAGCACCAGCAATGCGTCCCGAGTTTCCAGTTCGAACGACAGTTCGATATCAAACGCAAGGTACAGGAACAAAACCACGAGCGAGGCCAAAAGCCCCCCTGTAACCGGTTCCGGAATGTTGAACTGCCGTAAGAGCGGGACGGTGGCATTTACTCGCGCACCAAACAGATAGACTGCAAATCCCAGAGTAGCCGTAATGAAATCCGGGATGAGCAGGCTCTCTGTCATGGCGGGTTACTCAGTTTTGGGGTCGCGGCGGGCATTCTTCGCCCACCACCGTACCGTCATAGGCCTTTTCACCGCAATTGTTCAGCACGTGCCAGACATAGCCTTTGCCACCCTCTGTGACCGCCACAATCCGGTCCACACCGTAGTGGACGTTCTTCACCCCCATAAAAGCGCGGGCCTGACCGGATTTCAAAGCGTCAGCAAGGGCAACGGCATCATAGCAGTCGAACCAGCCTGGGGCGGTCAAAGGCTCAACCTGATCCACCGCTACGTGGGTCTGCGCGATCTCTTCAGGTGCCAGATCCGTTTCGAAACAGGCACGATAGCGGATGGGCGAGCTATCGGCGTCAATTGCCTGAAACGCGGTATACGCGATGGGCGTCGGCTGTTGCGCGTCTTTGGTTGTCAACACGACATCCTGCCCTGGCGTAGGCTCAACATCATAGTAGAAGCCATAAATCTGCAAATAATACATGACCGCACCGGCCACGACGGCCGAGACCAGCAGTATGATCGCAAGCAACTTTCCTGTCATCGCAATTCCCTTCTGCTTACGATGCCTCTTTCACGAACGGTAAAAATAGGACAAGTTCCAATTGTTTACAGGCCGAAATGAGACGTTTCAGATGGACAGCACCCTTGCCGTGGGATTCTTTGGCGCGCTTTTTGCGATTATGAATCCGATCACCAACCTGCCGGTTTTTTTGAGCGTTACGGACGGTCTGCCCCCAGCGGAACAGCGCAAGGTTGCAACCAAGACCGCGCTGTACTGTCTGATCCTCGGCGCAGCTTTTGCGGCGGTCGGCAACCAAACCCTTGGCCTGTTTGGCATCAGCGTCGATGATCTGCGCGTTGCGGGCGGGTTGGTCGTTCTGATGATCGGCCTGAACATGCTGAACGGCAAACCGAGCAGTTCGCACCATGGCACTGAAGGAGAGCGAGAGTCCTACCCCGAACCCGACACCGTCGCGTTCTATCCGCTGGCCTTCCCGATTTTGGTTGGCCCCGGTACGATCACGACGCTGATCCTGTATGCCAGCCATATCAAAAGCGCGCTCGATGCCACTGTTTATGCAGGGGTTTTCCTGGCCGTTCTGCTTTTGCTTTTTGTCACGTTCTGGAATGCGTCCGCGATTGCCAAACGCCTGTCTGACAATGCCCGCGTGATCATGAGCCGGTTCATGGGCATGATCCTGTCGGCCATCGCGATCGGAATGATCGCGGCGGGCCTCAAGGTTTTGCTTCCCGGATTGGCCTGACCTGGCCATCAGGCCTCGAACCCGGCAGCCTCGGTCATAAGAAACGCATCCGCGCATTGCTTGGCCAGTGCCCGCACACGCCCGATATAGGCTTGGCGTTCAGTTACCGAGATAACACCGCGCGCGTCCAACAGGTTGAACACATGGCTGGCCTTGATGCACTGATCATAGGCCGGGTGCGCCATGATAATGCGTTTGCCGGTCTTTGGATCGTCATGCTCTTGCGCCAGAATGGCCGCGCACTCGGCCTCGGCCTCTTCGAAATGGCGCAGCAGCACTTCGGTGTTGGCCACGTCAAAGTTCCAGCGGGCGTATTCCTCTTCCGTCTGTTTGAAGACATCGCCATAGGTGAGCGGGCTGGGCGACTGAGGGTCGTTGAACGGCATGTCCATCACATGGTCGATGCCCAGCACATACATCGCCAGACGCTCCAGCCCATAGGTCAGCTCGCCCGAGACCGGCGCGCAGTCGTGGCCGCCAACCTGTTGGAAATAGGTGAACTGGCTGACTTCCATGCCGTCGCACCAGACTTCCCAGCCCAGCCCCCAGGCGCCCAGCGTTGGGCTTTCCCAGTCGTCCTCGACAAACCGGATGTCATGCAGGTCCATGTCGATGCCGATGGCCTCCAGCGACCCCAGATACAGCTCTTGCAGATCAGGCGGGCTGGGTTTGATCAGCACCTGATACTGATAATAGTGCTGCAGCCGGTTGGGGTTTTCACCATAGCGCCCGTCGGTAGGGCGGCGCGAGGGTTGTACATAAGCCGCGGCCCAAGCCTTCGACCCCAGCGCGCGCAGAGTGGTCGCCGGGTGGAACGTCCCCGCCCCAACCTCCATGTCATAGGGCTGCAGAATGGCGCAGCCTTTCGACGCCCAATAGGTCTGAAGCCGCAGGATAATCTCCTGAAATGAACGTGGTGCGCTGGACTGTTCGGTCATGACATTCCCTTTGGACGCCACTGCGCCCGGTTCCGTTGGGTTTCGTCCTTCCTATGCAAGGGGCCAACGGGCGTCAACGGGCGCTTGAGCCTTATGCTGTCACTGCGCAGCCACACTGGAAATTCCCCGTATTCCGGGCATGGCTTTCGACACATGAATTCGCATACTGTCCGGCAAAGATAAAACACTGCGGACACGGGCAGACAATGACTCGCATATTTACGGCAATTTTGTTTCTTTTTCTCATCGGCGCGCGCGCTGTTTTCGCACAGCAGGACGCAGGCGTCTGGGTGCAGGTCGAGGCACAACCATCGCTGCGCGAGGCGCAAGAGCGCGCGCAGGACTATGCCAACAACCTGCCAGACGTGAACGGGTTTCGCCTGAACTCTGGCTGGTACGCCATTGTTATTGGGCCATATTTGCGCGGCGACGCCGAGCAGGTCTTGCGCGTCTACCGGGCCGAGGGGCAAATTCCTGCCGACAGCTACATCACGTTCACCAGCGCGCTGGGGCAGCAGTTCTGGCCGGTTGGTGCGAACATTCTGGACCGCGGCGTGGTCACGCCGCCGGTTGAGCCTCAGCCCGAGCAGCCGGTTGTCGGACTGACGCCGCAAGCCTCGGACGAGACGCGGTCTCAGGCCCTGCAAAGCGAACGCCTTTTGAGTACGCAAGAGCGTATGGATCTGCAGACCGCCCTGCAGGCCGCCGGTTTCTATAATTCCACAATCGACGGCGCTTTTGGCCAGGGTACACGCCGGTCGATGGGCGACTGGCAGCGGTTCAACGGTTTTGAAGCGACCGGTGTTCTGACGACTGCGCAACGAAAGGCGTTGATGGACGATTTCAACGCCCCACTGCTGAGCGTTGGAATGGAGCCGTACTCGGACCCGCAAGCGGGTATCAACATGGACCTGCCGCTGGGTGTCATGAACTTTGACCGGTACGAAGCCCCATTTGTTCACTTCAACAGCACAACCGATCTGGATGCCAAGGCTCTGTTGATCAGCCAGAAGGGTGATCAGGCCACGCTGCGCGCCCTGTACGAAGTTCTGCAATCGTTGGAAATCGTTCCACTCGATGGTCCCCGTCAATTGCGCGGAGATCGCTTTGCGCTGGAAGGGCGTGGAAATGGGATTGTGACCCATGGCGAGGCGCGACTGGACGATGGTCAGATCAAAGGCTTTATGCTGGTCTGGCCCGAAGGTGACGACGCTCGTCGCGCTCGCGTGTTGGCCGCGATGCAGACAAGCTTTACCGCGACCGGTGCGGTTCTGGATGCAGCTGCCGGTGCGAATGCCGACCAGCGGATCGACCTGGTTTCGGGGCTGCAGGTCCGCACGCCTCGCCTGACCCGCTCGGGTTTCTTTGCCGATGCCAGCGGTACGGTGCTGACCGTGGCCGAGGCTGCTGACAGCTGCACACGCATCACTCTGGACGGCGATCAAGAACTGCAAGTGGCCGCATCCGATGCTGATCTGGGTGTCGCGGTTCTGCGCCCCAGCCAAAATCTGGTACCGGTGAGCGTAGCCGAGTTCAGCGCAAACACCCCGCGCCTTCAATCTGAGGTCGCGGTTTCCGGGTTTTCCTATCAGGGCGCTTTGGGCGCCCCGACGTTGACATATGGTCAGATCGCAGACCTGCGCGGCCTGAACGGAGAGGACGGCGTAAAACGGCTGGCACTGGCGGCACAGCCGGGTGACGCGGGCGGGCCGATCTTTGACGATAATGGTCAGGTCGTGGGGATGCTGCTGCCGACCCCGACCGAAGGACGCACCCTGCCCGCCTCTGTCAGCCTTGCAGCGACCGCAAACAGTCTGAACGAGGTTCTGGCCAAGGCGGGTATCTCGGGGCAGTCGGGCACGCCGACAGCGCAAATCTCACCCAACGAATTGAACCGCCGCGCGACCGGGATGACCGTACTGGTCCACTGCTGGGACTAAGCACACCAAACTGATGAAAACGCCGCCCTCATCGGGCGGCGTTTTTCTTTGCCTAGAGGATGTCTGGCGTGACCCGGATCAGCGTCGGGACCGGCGCCGAGAACGCCGCCCGAACGGCTTCTTGCATCTCAGACAAAGTCGATGGCGCTGCCGACAAAGCGCCGAACGCCTCAGCCAACTTGCAGAAATCCGGGTTGCGTGCGACGACCGCGTTCGGCGCGATCTGACCGCGCACCATGCTGTCCTCGATCTCTTTCAGTTTACCGTTATCCCAAAGGATGATCGGCAGCGGCAGGCCCAATTCAACGGCCGCACCAAGTTCTTGCATCGTGTAATGAAACCCGTAATCCCCGGCGATCACAGCCGTTGGCTTACCCCGCCGCGCCACGGCCCCGCCAATCCCGGCGGGCAAGGCATAGCCCAGCGTTCCGAACCCCGTCGGGTGGTGCCAGTGATAGGGATAGGCCATATCCCAGACCTCTTTCGCGACATAGGCGAACTGGGTCATGTCGGAATAGATCATCGTGTCACCAGGCATAGCCTCGCGCAGAGCGTCTATCACCGGAACAATACCGGGACGTTCCGCATCCACCTCGGCGCGCCAACGGTTGCGCGCATCTGCGACTTCGTCCGCCGACCATCCCGTTGCCGGTTGGATCTGCTCGGCCGCCGCCCACAAGGCATGAGCGAAGCTTTCGCCATCGGCCTGCAACTTGACAGCCGCCCGGTGGTGATCCGACAGAACTTTCGGATCCAGATCGACACGCACGAGATTAGCGGAATGACCAAGCGTATCACGCCACAGGTCCACCTCGCCCAATTCCGCGCCAACAACGACCACAAGGTCCGCCGACGCGATCACGTCGGCACTGCCCGGTCGCGGCAACATAGCACCGAAATCCAGCGCATAGCCCAGCCCGGCCATGCCGCGCCCTGCATAGGTGGTGAAGCAAGCCGCTCCCAATTGGGTCAGGATCTGCCGCCACAGGTTGGACCGCGCGCCCCCACCCAGAATGAACAAAGGCCGTTTCGCGATGTTCAGCATGGACATTACTGGCGCCACATCCGGCGGCAGCACTTTTGTGCGCAAGCCCGGCTGGTTTGGAAACGGCGCAGTGTCTGCATCAGCCTCAAGCTGGGCAATGGGCACCTGAATATGCTTGGGACGCGGGCGGCTAAGCTCGAATTCCTCAAATGCGCGTTCCACAAGACCGTAAGCCGCTTGTGCCGTGTTCGCTTGATGCGACCAGTCGGTCACAGTTTCTGCCGCGGCCCGCTGGTCCTTCATCTGGTGCAGTTGGCCGTGCACGCCCTGTGTTTCATCAAGGCATGAGGACATCACCAACATCGGAACAGAATCCGTATAAGCCTGACCCATCGGCGTCATGATGTTGCACAGGCCGGGCCCGGTGATGACATAGGCAACGCCCGGTTTGCCGGTCGCGCGGGCATAACCGTCCGCCATGAAACCGGCGCCCTGTTCATGCCGGGCCAACACATGCGTGATGCCGGCCTCTTCGATCCCGCGGTACATTTCCTGATTGTGCACGCCGGGAATGCCAAAGATCACATCCACTCCGCGATCCCGGAGCATGTGCGAGATCTGGGCACCAAGGGGTCTTTTCATCAGTTTCTCCAGAATTGGACGGTGAACAGGGCGTAAACGGCCAGCAGCTCAAGCCTGCCAACCAGCATGCCAATCGACAGCAGCCATTTCGCGGTATCGCTGAGCCCGGCAAAGTTTCCGGCCGGTCCGATCTGATCGCCCAGACCCGGCCCCACATTGGCCAGCGCGGTTGCAGCCCCGGAAACAGCCGTGATGAAGTCCAACCCCGTCAACGCCAATGCCCAGGCCAGCACGCCCAACGAGACCACGAAGAACATGAAAAAGCTCATGACAGACGTCAGAACATCCGGGCCAATCGAGCGCCCATCATATTGCGGCGTAAAGACCCCGTGGGGCGAGCGGATCCGGCGGATCTGAGTTTTGATCGACGCAAACAGCAGTTGGTACCGGAAAATCTTGATCGAACAGGCCGTCGAACCCGCACAGCCTCCGATCAGCCCGATCAGAAAGAACATCATGACCGGGAAACTGCCCCAGCCCATGTAGTCGACGCTGGCATAGCCGGTGCCCGAAATGATCGAGGTGATGTTGAACAGAGATTCCCGAACCGCCTGTTCCCAATGGTGCGGGAAAACCGACGTCAGGAACACCGCCATGATGACCACCAGCACAGCTATCGTGCCCAGAAATGCCTGGATCTGGCTGTCCTTCCAGATCGATCTGGTGTTGCCGTTTGCGAATTGCACGTAACGCACAAAAGGCAAGGCTGCCAGGATCATGAAAACCGACGCCGCATACTCTGCCGGACCGGAAAATGTGCCAAACGAAGCGTCGTAGTTCGAAAACCCGCCGGTCGAGATAGTTGTGAGCGCGTGCACGACAGCATCAAAAAAGCCCATCCCCAGGGCGGCATAGACCAGCGCGCAGACAACCGTCAGGAAGACGTAGATCAGGGAAATCTGGCCCGCGATCTCTTGCGCGCGAGGAAGGATTTTCCCCATGGTTTCAAAACCTTCCGAGCGGAAGATTTGCATACCCCCAACTCGCAGCTCGGGCAGAAACACCATGGCGACAACGATGATGCCAATGCCGCCCAACCATTGCAGCAGGCCGCGCCAAAGCAACAGGCCCTGCGGCAGATCATCAAGCCCCGAGATCACGGTGGAACCGGTCGTTGTCAGGCCCGACATCGCCTCAAAATACGCATCGACAAATCGCAGCTCGGTCTCACCGAACAGAAACGGAATTGCGCCGAAAAACGGCAGGGCCACCCAGACACCGGTTGTCAGCAAAAAGGTCTGACGGATCGTCAGACCTTCGCCCACCCCGTTCGAGCAGCTCATCGCCAGAATGACACCGGTCAGGATCGTGATAATGCCGCTTTCGAGGAAAACGTGCCATTCTCCCCGGCCTTCGATGAAGTCCGCAGCCATTGGCAGCATCATGGTCGCCCCAAGAATGGCGACCAACAGGCCAATCACATATCCAACCGGGCGCATATCCGTCATGAGGCGCAGCGTTGGCGCGCCTGCATGACCGTGTCAAGCCGGTGTCGTGCTTTACCCTTCGGTTTTGGCTCCGGACGCAGGCATTGCCGGCGGCTTGGACGGCGCACGGGTCCGACGCGCCGGTGCGGGTTGTGCCGCAGGTTCCGCCGCTGCGGTTTTGGCCGGAGCGGGTTTGGCCGGAGCGGGTTTCGACGCAACAGGTTTGGGCGCCGCCGTCTTAGCCGCAACCGGCTTGGGCGCGGCACGTTTTGCAGGAGCCTTGGCCGGCGCCTTCGGAGCCTCGGCCTGTGTCGCGACCTGTGGTTTCGCCGCTGTCGCAGCAGACTTGGGCGCCGCAGTTGTTGCAGCCGCTTGTTTAGGTTTGGCGACTGCTGTCGGTTTTGGTGTCGGCGCTTTTCTGGCGACGGGTTTCGGTTTTGCAACCGCTGCAGGCTTGGCTGCGGGTTGTTTCTTGGCCACGGCGGGTTGTGCGGCGGGTTTCTTTGCCACCTCTGCCGTTTTGGTGGTCACCGGCGCGGTTTTGGGCGCTGTGGGTTTGGGTGATTCGACCTTGGGCTTTGCCGCTGTTTTCCGCCGGGCGGCAGGCTTGGGCTTGGCGACGACTGCTGGTTTTGTCTTTGCGACCGGCTTGGCATTGGGGGCCGGTTTTGCCGATGGTGCAACCTGGGCCGGAGCAGATGCAGACGCGTGCAGTGCGCTGACGGATACGAACGGCAACTCCATCGCTGAACGGGTCAAAATCTGCATAATTTTCATTTGGTTGCTAACCGCATAGCCGGCCATTCGAATGGCCGCAGCCTGAAATTCCAGCGGTTGGGAAATCGGATTCATTCGTTAGTTCTCCTCTGAAAGCGATGCAGCCTGCAAAAGAGTGAAGGGTCCTGCCCGTCCCGAAATCTCGGGCGGCTCAAGCAGTCACGCAGTCCTGAGCGTTGCACGTCTCAGCTTCCTTTAAGAGTGACAGACACACGAACAGAAGCACGCCTGCCACGGCTGCATTCCATGGCAGTGTAACGCGAACAACAGTGCTAGCGCAGCATTTTCTGCTGCGCTGCGGCGGAAAACCGCCTTTTGTCTAATTCTGAGACTTTTCTGCCCGCGATCTGAGCGATCAGCCGACGTGGAACAGCGTGGTGAACAGTCGAGGATCGATGCTAGAGGACACAAAGGTCGGTCCTTCGGTCAGAACCGACACAGCATCGTGGCTGTGAAGGCTTTCCTGATGGCTTGCGATGACACGGAAGTCGCCTACGTGATGATCGGCCAAAAGCTCAGCGCAGAACGACCGGGCCGCATCTTCGACGAAGATCGGGTTGGCGGCATTCAGTTCTGCAAACGCCTGCTCGTCTTCACGCTTGACCATAACCTGCGTCTCGGTGGGCACCGCGCGGCGGCAAATGGCGATCAGATCCTCGAACCACAGGCAATCGGCGTCGCAATCGACCACGACCGAAATTCGCGCAACCGAGCGCTGCGAATGCGGTGTCGCCAGTTGCCCACGGGTCGCGCGCGCATGCTCGCTCAGCTCAAGTGAACAGGGGCACGTCGACGAATAGACATAGTCCAGATGCATGATCTTCTGGCGCACACCGTTCTGTTCCACCAGTTCCAGCGCGATGTCATAGTATTGATACCCTTCCAGACCAGAGCGCAGGCTCTGGACCTTGTCCGGGTAGGCAAAGCGCATCTGAATCCGCGCATCAAAGCTGTCGAGATCGGACATGTAGTCGTCCAGCGCGGCCTCCATCACCTCAAAACTAAAGGTGCGTTCGGCATGCCTGTAAAAAGACCGCATGATCCGGGACATGTTAATGCCCTTCTTCTCGGCTTCGAGGCTGACCGTTCCGGTGACCGATGTTTCCAGCATCACGTCTTCACCGTGCTTGCGGTGGAAGCGGATCGGCAGGCGGAAATTCGAAATACCGACGTGCTGAATCTGTTGCTTGGCCCCCCGGATCAGGCTGGACGGACCATTTTGCAGATCCGGCAGCGAGGCCTTGTAAGCCTCATCAACTTTGAAATCCTCGGGGAATGTACGTGACAGAGACGGATAATTCACCGGCACCATTCCAGGGATCAGACGCGCAACCGCCGGGTCAAGCTGGCTGATCTCTGCCTCGGTCGCGGATGACGCCCATCGCCGCAGGACGTTCAGCGCTGCCTCTGCTTCATCACGGTCAGGACTGTTGTCAAGGTCACGGGGATATACGTTCATACGCAAGGGTTCCTTTTGTCGACGCAGAGATATAGCAGGTTCGCGTTATTTTCCAGTCCTCCCGGATACGCACAAGATACCGGATCGGATTGAAAAATTCTGCGTGAAACCGTCATTTTTCAGCGGAACGCGGCCTTGGTTGGGCGCGGGTGCCTGCAGTCGCAAACACAATAGCATCCGCAGCTGCGGGTTCACGGGATGCGAGTGAATTTCCCCAAAGCTTATCAGTGAAGACAATACCTTGCTTGGGATGGGCGGCCCGGTGGCCTCCGTGAACGTCGTGTTCCATCACGAGGGACCAGCCCTCAATTGGCGTTTCGACCGCTCGGGATTCACGACAACACCCTAGTTTCACATTGCGAACAGCCCGGCGTCTCTTTCATCTGCGATGAGAGCATAGGTTCGACATCCGGGCTCAAAATCAGCGCCCCGCAGGCCCGAGCCGCGGGGCGCTTTTGACTACTTCTGAGATATCTCGAGCGCGTTCTCGATATCTTTCAGCAGATCGCCTGCATCTTCCAGCCCGACAGAGAAACGGATCAGGCCGGGCGTGATGCCCAACTCGTCTTTCTGGTCGTCGCTCAGACGCTGGTGCGTTGTCGTGGCCGGATGGGTCGCGATCGACTTGGCATCCCCCAGATTGTTCGAGATCACCGGGATCGTCAGCGCGTTCAGGAACGCAAACGCCCCTTCCTTGCCGCCCTTGATGTCCAGCGACAGGACTGTACCACCCTTGCCGCCCAGCTGGGATTGCACCAGTGCATTCTGCGTATGGGTTTTCAGGCCCGGATAAAGCGTGCGTTCTAGCGCCGGATGACCCTCAAGCGCCTCGGCAATGGTCTGCGCCGTCTCGGCCTGCGCATTGACGCGCAGCGACATCGTCTCCAGCCCCTTCAACATCACCCAAGCATTGAACGGACTTAGCGCACCGCCGGTGTGCTTCAGGTAAGGTTCAACCGTGCCGCGGATGAAATCCTTGGTGCCGATGATCACTCCGCCCAAGGCACGTCCCTGCCCGTCGATATGCTTGGTGGCCGAGTACACAACCACGTCCGCTCCCTGCTCGATCGCGCGCGAAAAGACAGGGGTCGAAAACACATTGTCTACGATTACCAACGCGCCGACCGCGTGGGCCAGTTTAGCCACAGCAGAGATGTCGATGACCTCAAGCGTGGGGTTCGACATGGATTCGAAGAACACAGCCTTGGTGTCGGGACGGATCGCCGCCTGCCAAGCATCCAGATCGGTTCCATCGACAAAAGTCACCTCGACACCAAAGCGCGTCAGGATGTTTTCAAGGATGTAAAGGCACGAGCCGAACAACGCCTTGGCGGACACCACATGGTCGCCCGCTTTCAGCATCGAGGTCAGCGCCGCATTCACCGCGGCCATGCCAGAGGCGGTTGCAAACGCGTCCTCGCCCCCTTCCAGCGCTGCGATGCGCTGCTCAAACATCGATACGGTCGGGTTGCCATAGCGGGCATAGATGAACTCGTCCGGGCCAGTCTCAATGAACCGCGCCTCAGCCTGCTCGGCATTTTCGTAGACAAAGCCCTGGGTCAGAAAAATCGCTTCGCTGACCTCATTGTATTGGCTGCGACGGGTGCCGCCATGGACGGCTTGGGTGCGTTTGTTCCAGCTCTCGCTCATCTCATTCCTCTCGACCCTTGCCTGGCAAGGGCATCAAAAAAACCCCAGACGCGGTCAAGCGAAAGGGGCCTTTCATCCTGACCTTTTAGCGGTTGTGTTTAGCGTGGCCCGCAATCCGGTAACAAATCGCCACGTGGTGTTGTGGCGTTTACGCCGCACTTGCGAACTCGTCAACCCTGACAAGGGCAACGTCACGGATCTGTAACCGTCCTTTCACCAAAGCGTCATAGCGTTATGCGAAATCGACACCACAACATCTTGTGTGAGGCACCGCTATGCCAGTCGTCAGGATCAATGCCAAAGGTGACACAGTCGCCCTGCACCGCAGCCCGCGATCGCCCCGCAGTATTCTGCGACAAACCCGCGACACCCAAGGGCCGGTCATTATCATGACCCACGGTTACAAATACCGCCCCGAAGCCGACAAGGCCTGCCCGCACCGGCATATCCTGGCCCTGCACCCGACACCGATGCCTTGGCACTGCCCCAGCTGGCCGCAACAGCTGGGCTTTGGATCCGGCTTCGAGGATGAAGGTCTGGGCATTGCCTTTGGCTGGGATGCCCAAGGGCCCTTGTGGGCCGCGCGCCGCCGCGCGGTAGAAGCCGGCCGTGCGCTTGCGGATCTGATCCGGTATCTGCGCCGCCTCAATCCAACGCGACCGATCCACTTCATCGGCCATTCAATGGGCACGGAACTGGCGCTGGAAGCGCTGCACCACATTCCGCCGGGATCGTTGAACCGCATTATCTCGATGACTGGTGCCGCCTACCAAAGCCGTACGCTTAGCGCGCTTGAAACACCTGCTGGTCGTCAGGCCGAGCTTATCAACGTGACCAGCCGCGAGAACGACCTGTTCGATTTCATGTATGAATGGCTGATCCAACCGCCCACACCAGGGGATCGCAGCATCGGTCTCGGCCTTATGGCACCGAACGCAGTGACCCTGCAGCTTGATTGCAATGACACGCTGGATCACCTGTCTCGCGTGGTGTTTCCAATCGGCGATCCGCAGCGCCGCATTTGCCACTGGTCCAGCTATACACGGCCGGGTGTTCTGCGTGTCTATGACGCCCTGCTGCGCCAGCATGACCGGCTGAGCCTGCCAATCCTGCGCAGCGGGGTCCCGGATCAGTCCGCCCGCCGTTGGTCACGGCTTTTTGCGCTGCCCCGCCCCAACGACCTCTTGCCGTTTGCGCAGAATGCCTCATGATCTCTTCAACCTGAGGAGACACCATGATCGACTTGTATTTCTGGCCCACGCCGAACGGCTGGAAGGCATCCATCGCGCTGGAAGAGATGGAACTGCCTTACACAACTCACCTGATCAATATCGGCAAAGGCGATCAGTTCGACCCCGAGTTCCTGAAGATCGCCCCCAACAACCGCATGCCCGCCATCGTTGACCCTGACGGCCCCGACGGCAAACCGATCTCGGTGTTTGAAAGCGGTGCGATCCTGATGTACCTCGCGCGAAAAACCGGCCGTTTCTACGGCGAAACCGAGCGTGACCGGATCGCTGTCGAGGAATGGCTGATGTGGCAGATGGGCGGCGTTGGCCCGATGGCGGGTCAGGCACACCATTTCCTCAAATACGCCCCGAACCTCGAACCACCGCAGGACCTACCCTATGCCAAGGATCGCTACCGGACCGAGGTCGGGCGTCTGTACGGCGTTCTGGATCGGAGACTGGCCGAGAACGAATACGTCGCCGGCGATTTCTACTCGATCGCAGATATGTCGATCTGGGGCTGGGCCAGTCTGTGGGAAGGTCAGCAACAAGTTTTAGATGACAAACCGCATTTCACTCGGTGGCTTGAAACAGTCAGCGCCCGTCCCGGCGTTCAGGCAGGTCGAGCGCTACACGCAGAGTTGCGCGGCGATCATCGGGACAAGCAGGCGCAGGGGATATTGTTTAGGCGGTGAAACGAATTAATCCACCTACTGCATATAGTTCGAAATCAGAATCTCTGCTTCGTATTTTCTGAGAACCTTTGCAGCCGTTGGTCCGTACCCCAACGACAAGCTTTCAAAAACGCCTGGGAAGATTTCAGCGAGTTCCTTGTGCGCTTCATGCGCCATGCCTTTCAATGCGATATCCCCTGGAAACAGACTTTCCGCAAACGCGCCGTTTGACACCACAATCTCATGTTTGTCGAAAATAAAGTGGTAGTAAACGACACTGCAAGAATCCGAGGCAACCTCAATCCCAGGCAGGTCTAACAGGAACTTCGCAGGTACCAGAACGTCTGCATCCTCAAAAAGCAATTCCAGCCCGGCGGCAGAAACAAGTATCCGGTGGTTTGGCGACACATAAAGGTCGGATGTTGGTAATCCTTGGCCCAATGCCCCTTTGGCAATTCTAACTGGCTTCAGATGACTTTTGTCAGCACGTGAGACATCGACCAGCCTTGATCCGATCCATTTGATCGACTTGGCCTGCCCCTCAGCGGTCATTACCAGATCGCCAACCTCAAGCGTTTCAACAGCCTTTTCACCGGACGGCGTCCCGATCAATGTGCCCTTAGCGAAACAAGGGACGTCGACGATTGCATCCGGATCAGTCGTGTCGGGCGCATTGCCCGGTGTCACATTTGACGTGCTAGAGTCGTAAGCAACCCCCGGCACCAACGGTTCAGAGGTGATATAACCTGCAAGAACGCCGTCCACTTCAACCCTGTATACGGTGATTGTACCGCCATCGGGGTCTGAAAGCGCATAGGACTCTTCAAGATAGATGTTCCCATTTTCGGTAAGGCCGGAAATGGGATTGCCATCCAGATCAGTAACAAGACCTTGTTGCGTCAGGTCATCCCCAACTTCGTCGTTGAAACGGTCGCCATTGAAATCTGTACCATTGTCAGGGGCACCGTTGATAAGCGGTGGTGGCCCGGGTTGGTCTTCAACATTGAATACGCGCCGGTCTGTGCTGGGGTCGTAGGTTGGTGACAGCGTGACTGTACCAAAACCAAAAAACGTCACCGATATGACGTCAGGCGAGTAACCTATATAAGAATAGTTTGCCATGTGAATCCTCGGACCGATTTCGGTGCTCAATGCTCATCAATCTTAACGCCTTATGTCCATCAGTTTCTGTAGTGACCCCTTTAAATTCGAATATTCGACATTTTGCGCGTCTTTTTTGCCAACTTACACGGCCTCCCCCCGCACCAGCACATCCAGCATGCCCGAGATATCCTCGATCTCTTCCGCGATGACATGGGTCACCGAATGCGCCCGTTGCATCCGGCCCGTGACCCGCAGCAGCCGCCCTGAAATCACCGCGCGGCGGAATTGTTCGTAGATCTTACGCCAGACCACCACGTTCACGATGCCGGTCTCATCCTCAAGCGTGATAAAGATCACGCCCTTGGCCGTCCCTGGCCTCTGCCGCAGGATCACCAGCCCCGCAACCGCCACCCTGTGCCCCTCAAGCGGTTCGTTCAACCGATTTGCAGGCAGACAGGCGGGCGGGCGCGGCCAGTCTCGGTTTGAGGCCACAGTGCGAGCAGGCAACACAATCATGAGAACAAAAATAGAACATACGTAAGGAAAGTCCAGAGGCGGCGCGACGAGTCGCAAATGATACTGGAAAGACTTAAATGCCTTCACTAAGGAAGAATTCGACAAGCGAAAGAGGAAGACGCACGCAATGGCAAAGATCACCTATGTCGAGCACGGCGGTACCGAACATACAGTCGACGTCGCCAACGGCCTGACCGTCATGGAAGGAGCCCGTGACAACAACATCCCAGGCATCGAGGCCGACTGCGGCGGCGCATGTGCCTGTTCGACCTGCCATGTCTATATCCACCCCGACTGGGTCGAAAAAATCCCGGCCAAGGACGACATGGAAGAGGACATGCTGGACTTTGCCTTTGAGCCCGATCCGGCCCGCTCGCGCCTGACCTGCCAGATCAAGGTCACAGACGAGCTGGACGGTCTGGTCGTTCAAATGCCGGAAAAACAGATCTGATGCCAATCAAAGCGCCGCGCCTGCCCGCCCGCCTCTGGCGCTGTTGGGCACGCGGCGCGGCCTTGAAGTTGTGCACTTGGCTGGCCGGAGTGGCTCCGGCAACTGCCGACACTGCCGTAAGTGCCCGGTTCACCGAACCAACCGCTCGGTACGCTCATGGCGTCTTGGGCGACGACATCGAATATGGTGCGCTGGAAATCAAAACGTCCAACGCCGCAACTGGAACATTATCGGACCAGCCAAGGAACAAGTATTCAACAATAACGATCAAACTGCCACCTGATCGGGTCTTCGAAGACCTCGAACCGCGTCTTGTCGATGTCGACCTAGATGGCACAGACGAAGTCATCGTCGTCGAATCCAGCGTTCACGAAGGCGCACAATTGGCAATCTACGACTCCCGTGGTGAAAAAATCGCCGCCACGCCCCACATTGGCACCCGCTTCCGCTGGCTCGCGCCGATTGGCGCCGCAGATATGGACAGTGACGGCAGTGTCGAGATTGCCTATATCGACCGCCCGCATCTGGCCAAAACCCTGCGCATTTGGCGTTTTGCAGACGGCACACTGACCGAAATCGCGTCTTTGCCCAATCTCACCAATCACCGTATTGGAGAGGATTTTATCTCTGGCGGTCTGCGCAACTGCAACGGCACACCGGAACTGATCCTTGCCAACGCCACTTGGACCCGCATCATCAGCGTCTCTTATCAGAATGGCTGGACCAAAACCGATCTCGCTTCCTTCACAGGCCCCAAAAGCCTAAAGCGCGCACTGAACTGCTGATCCGCCTCTTCATCTGGCCAAAAATATCCTGGGGGTGAGGCCGCAAGGCCGAGGGGGCAAAGCCCCCTTCCCTTTCATTCGCTCAAAGTGCCCGCCAGCCGATATCACGACGATAAAAGCCCTCGGGCCAATCCACGCCCTCAACCATCGCATAAGCCCGATCCCGTGCGTCCTGCAAAGTCTCGCCACGCGCAGTCACGTTCAACACGCGCCCTCCTGCGGCTTGTACTTGCCCTTCAACGGCTTTGGTTCCGGCGTGAAAAACCATGTTGCTGCTGTCTTCAGGCAGCCCATCCAAACCCTTGATTGCGGTCCCTTTTTCGTAAGATCCCGGATAGCCCTGCGCCGCCATCACAACGGTCATCGCGTGATCATCGGCCCAGTTCACCTGCGTTTCGCTCAACCGACCCTCTGCAGCGGCGTGCAGAAGGTCCAGTACCTGTGCCCCAAGCCGCATCATCAGAACCTGGCACTCTGGGTCCCCAAAACGGACGTTGTATTCCACCAACCTTGGCTGATCATCCTTGATCATCAAGCCTGCGTACAACACGCCCTGAAACGGCATCCCACGGCGCTTCATCTCGGCCATGGTCGGACGCACGATCTCTTCCATTGCGCGGGCTTCGATCTCGGCGCCCAAGACCGGTGCCGGGGAATACGCGCCCATGCCGCCGGTGTTCAGACCCGTATCGCCTTCTCCGACGCGCTTGTGATCCTGAGCGGTGCCGATGGACAGGATGTCCTCACCATCGCACAGCACGAACAAAGACGCCTCTTCGCCTTCCATAAACTCTTCGATGACAACCTCAGCACCCGCGCCACCGAACGCGCCACCGAACATGTCGTCGATGGCGTCCAGCGCGGTCTGCTCATCCATTGCGACGATCACGCCCTTGCCGGCGGCCAGACCATCGGCTTTGACCACAATCGGTGCGCCCTGAGCACGGATGTAGTCCTTAGCGGGCTCTGCGTCGGTGAACCGGGCATAAGCCGCGGTCGGCGCTTTAGACGCATCACAGATTTCCTTGGTGAAGCTTTTCGAGGCTTCCAACTGCGCCGCAGCCGCGGACGGGCCGAAGACCAGCACACCTGCTTCGCGAAGACGGTCCGCAACCCCAGCGGCCAGCGGCGCTTCGGGACCAACGATCACGAAATCAATCGCGTTTTCCTCGGCAAAGCTGACGACTGCGCCGCCGTTCTCGATATCCAGTGCCGCGCAGTCCGCGATCTGGGCGATCCCAGCATTTCCCGGCGCTACGATCAGGCGGTCACATTTGGGGTTTTGCATCACCGCCCAGGCGAGGCTGTGTTCGCGCCCGCCGCTGCCGAGAATAAGGATGTTCATGAAGGTCTCCGATCTGCTTGGCCTCGCCTTCCGGGCGTTCTAAGCTGGGCAGGCATTTGACACAAGGCGCTGAAATGTCCGACCTGCTAGATGACCCGATCCCGGGCCAAAACACCCCTGAATACACCGTTTCGGACATCTCGGGCGAGGTGAAACGCACGCTTGAAGGCACGTTCGGGCGAATCCGTGTGCGCGGCGAGGTTGGCCGGGTGTTCAAAGCTCGCTCCGGCCACCTGTACTACGACATCAAGGATGATCGGAACGTGCTGGCCTGCACCACGTGGAAGGGCCAGATCTCGGGCCTGTCCGTGGTGCCGGAAGAAGGGCTTGAGGTCGTTGTCACCGGCCGCCTGACGGCCTTTTGTGCGCAGTCCAAATACAACCTGAACGTCGATGAGGTCGCCGTTGCCGGCCAAGGCGCGCTGATGGCGTTGTTGGAGAAGCGCAAGAAGCAGCTTGAGGCTGAAGGTCTGTTTGCACCCGAGCGCAAAAAGCCACTTCCCTACCTTCCGCAGATCATAGGCGTTGTGACCTCGCCTTCTGGCGCGGTGATCCGTGACATCCTGCACCGACTGCGGGACCGATTCCCTCGAAAGGTTCTGATCTGGCCCGTCGCCGTCCAAGGTGCAAACTGCGCACCGGAAGTCGCGCGCGCGATTGAAGGGTTCAACAAACTGACCCCGGGCGGCGCGTTGCCCCGCCCCGATCTGATCATAGTCGCGCGCGGTGGCGGCTCGATCGAAGACCTCTGGGGGTTCAACGAGGAAGTCGTAGCGCGTGCCACCGCTGCGTCGGACATCCCGCTGATTTCTGCCGTGGGGCACGAAACCGATACAACCCTGATCGACTTTGTCTCGGACCGCCGTGCACCAACGCCAACCGCTGCCGCCGAACTGGCGGTGCCAGTTCGGATGGAACTGCTGGCCTGGACCGGTGAGCAAGGCGCGCGTCTGTCCCGTGCCGCAACCGACGCGGTCCAACGACGTTCGCAGCGTCTCCGCGACCTCTCCCGCGCGCTGCCGCGCCCCGACAGCTTGTTGAACACCCCCCGGCAACGGCTTGATTTGATTGCAGATCGACTTGCACCCGCGCTCAATCGCGGCGTGCAGAACCGGCGTCTCCAAGTGGTGGAATTGTCGGCCCATCTGCGCCCGTCCACTTTGCGCAATCTTGTCTCGTCCAGAAACGAAGCCCTGCGCAACCTGTCCTCTCGCCTTTCCCTGCGACCGATCCAGCGCGAGATCGAGCAACAGCGGCAGAATATCAACAGGTTGACCGACCGACTGAACACGGCTCAGACCACACGTTTGGATCGGATGCGGCAACAGCTGGACGCAGCCGACCGCCTGCGGGAAACGCTTAGCTACAAAGCAACGCTGCATCGCGGATACGCCGTGGTGCGGGCAGATGGTCAGGTTCTGACCACCAGGGAACAGGCCTCAAAACACAGCGCGTTCGAGATCGAGTTCGCGGACGGCCTGATCAAGACAGGCCAATCCTCGCCCGCACGACCCGCCGCCAAGAAACCGGCCAAGCCCGATGCGCCCGATCAAGGATCGTTGTTCTAAGCAGTCGCGGGTTCAGACACCAACCTCGGGGCCAAGGCAGACCATTTCTTCATTGATATCCTCGGCCTCGTACAACTCAGTCGTGTCCGCGTCGCCCTCGAACTGCGCGATAAGGCCCCGGTCGGACTGGGTGAAAACCCAACACTGAGGATCAAGCCGGTCTTCGTAGATGAAACAGATTTGTTCACCCTGCTCATACCAGAGACCCTCTTTGCAATTGCCATCCAGGAACGACCAGATGACGCGCCGGTTCGGCAAATACCGCTCGACTCCGTAGACCTCTCCCTGAAAGCCATAGAACAGCGTTTTGCCCTGGGTGTAGCTGTCGAATTCGGACCCGGACAACGCAGGTTGTGCGACCGCCGTTTTCGCGGACAATGTCAAAAGAATCGCAAGTCGCATCAGCATGGCATCATTCTGTCAGATGCGCCTGAGCCGCGCCACCATCGCGGGGATGCCTTAACGTCACCGGTTGAGTTATTCCTGCGATCCCTGTGAAGTTGTTGCGAAAAACATCGGAGAACCTGGATGACAACCGTCTTTTTCTGGATCGCTGCCGTAAGTGCCATGGTCTATTTGCCACTGTCACCCCGACCCACCAGCGCTGTGAGATCTACGTTCAAAACAGCCTCCGTCGCGCTACTGGCATTGGTCGCGTTGCTAAGCGGAGCGCCGATACTCCTCACCCTGGCTCTGGCCCTGTGCGCCCTGGGTGATGCCTTGCTCTCGCGCGAGACGGAATCGACCTTTATGGCCGGGATCGGAGCATTCGCAGCGGGCCATCTGGCCTATATCGCCTTGTTCCTGACCCATCCGGCCAGTGATGCCACCTTGATCCTCAACAAACCCGGCTATTTCTGGTCGCTGATCATACTTGGCATCGTGGCCGCAACCCTGCTTGCCCCGCGCGCCGGTGATCTCAAAGGGCCAGTGCTGGCCTATATCCCCATCATTCTTGGTATGGGCGTCACGGTCCTCGCCCTGCCCGAGACTGGCGCGTTGCGATGGGCCCTACCTGCCGCCTTGGCCTTCATCGCCTCAGACTTGATCCTGGCCACGGAAAAGTTCCTACTGCCCAAAGATCATCCCGCATTGCGCTTTACCCCCTACATGATCTGGATCCTCTACTGGGGTGCCCAAGCGGGGCTGCTGATTGCGTTCCTCTGACCCTTTGCAACTGCCGCAAATCCGCATTAGGTGAGGGGAACACCTGCGGAGACCAAAAAATGGCGTTTTTCTCAAAGCTCAAGGACAAGCTGTTCAAATCCTCGTCCCGCCTCGAAAAGGGGCTCGACGCCATTGTCGAAGACGGGGGTGAGGAGACAACCTCTCCTGACCCCATTATCCCCGAACCGGAGCCGCAGCCCGAACCTGTCCCCGAAGTTCCGCAGCCCGCGCCGGAAACACCGGCCCCGGAACCTGCGCCGCAACCGGTAGAAACACCCGAACCCATGCCGGTTGATCCAACTCCCGCCCCGCCCCCGCCCGAAGCGGCGCCGTCCAAGGGCATGCTGGGGCGCCTGTTCGGCGGTAGCGAGGCCAAAGCAGTCGTACGCCGCACCTTGGACGACGATATGCTTGAACAGCTGGAAGAGTTGCTGATCGCCTCAGATATGGGCGTCGATACTGCTCTGCGCGTCACCTCGAACATGGCCGAAGGACGGCTGGGCCGAAAGCTCTCGACCCAAGAGATCAAGCAATTGCTGGCCCAGGAAGTTACCCGCGTCATGGACCCTGTCGCCAAGCCGTTGCCAATCTACCCCAAACGCCCACAGGTCGTTCTGGTCGTCGGAGTGAATGGGTCCGGCAAGACAACGACCATCGGCAAACTGGCCAGCCAGTTCAAAGCTGCTGGCAAAAAGGTCGTGATCGCCGCTGGTGACACGTTCCGTGCTGCCGCCGTGGAACAGCTGCAGGTCTGGGGCGACCGCGCCGGCGTACCCGTACTGACCGCACCCGAAGGATCCGACCCGGCCTCGTTGGCCTTTGACGCCCTGACACGCGCGCAGCAAGACGGTGCGGACCTGCTGATGATCGACACCGCCGGCCGCCTGCAAAACCGGGCCGACCTGATGGAGGAACTGGCCAAAATCGTTCGTGTCATCCGCAAGGTCGATGACACCGCCCCGCACAACACGCTGCTGGTGCTTGATGCAACGACCGGCCAGAACGCGCTGAGCCAGGTTGAGACCTTCCGCAATCTGGCCGACGTCTCGGGCCTTGTGATGACCAAGCTGGACGGCACCGCCAAGGGCGGCGTCCTGGTTGCGCTTGCCGACAAGTTTGGCCTCCCCATCCACGCCATCGGTGTTGGCGAACAAATTGACGACCTCGCCCCTTTCGATCCTGAAGAGTTCGCCGCCGCCCTCACCGGCCTGGACCAAGGCTGATCCGCACCTTCATCTGGCCCCAAATATCCTCCGGGGGTCTGGGGGTGGAAAACCCCCAGCTTTTCAACCCAGCAAGAAGACTGACACTTGAGCGACTGGCTGATCTCTCTCGAAGGCACCGAAGCCGGACACCGGCTGGCCCTTGGGCTGGCCCTTTCGGCCGCTTTCCTGCACGCGGTCTTCGGCGCGCTGCAAAAAGGCCGCCATGATCCATGGCTGTCGCGTGGGGCGATCGACGCCAGCTATTGCCTGATGGCCGCCCCTTTCGCCTTTTTCGTCGTCCCCTGGCCCGAGCCCTATATGTGGCCGATCTTTGCCGTCGTCTGGCTGATCCACATCGCCTACAAAACCCTGCAGGCCATGGCCTATACCAAGGGCTCCTACACGGTCGTGTACCCCGTCGTGCGCGGCACCGGCCCGCTGTTCACAGTTATCGGAGCCTACCTGCTGTTCGGTGAAACCTTTACCGGCATGCAATGGTTCGGCGTCCTCGTCCTGTTGGCTGGCATCTTCGGGCTGGCGGCGTACAATTTCCGCTTTCTGGAAACCAATCGGGATACGCTGGGCATTGCTTTGGTGTTGGCTGTCTCCACCGGCCTCTTTGTTGCGCTCTATACCACCTATGACGCCTATGGCATCCGCGCCACAGCCGACCCGTTCACCTTTCTGGCGTGGTTCTTCATGATTGATGGCGCGGCCATGCCCTTCTACGCCTTCCTCAGATGGCGCGCGATGGTCAACCGCCCCGCAATCGGCCCCCTCATGGTGCGGGGCTTGGTCGGAGGCATCATCGCTCCTATGTCTTTCGGAGCCATCATGCTGGCCACGCGTCTGGACAAGGTCGGCGAAGCGGCGGTCTTGCGCGAGACATCAACGGTGTTTGCGGCCCTGATCGGTTGGCTGGTACTGAAAGAAACCGTCGGACCCCGGCGGATCGCGCTAATGGCATTGATTGCATTGGGCGCGGTAATAGTTGAAATGGGCGGGTAAGCAGCAGGTCGGAATCATGGCAGAGAAAAAAGATATCAACCCCTTTCTCAAACAGGCGCTGGAGCTTGGCCCACCACTGGCCTTCTTCTTCATCTACTTGCGCCTGCGCGATGACACCTTCCTGTTTGGCGGAGTCGAGTATTCCGGCTTTATCGTTGCAACCATCATCTTCGTACCGCTGATGCTGGCCGCAATGGGCATCCTTTGGTACCTGACCGGCAAACTGAGCCGAATGCAGATCTTTACCGCATTTATGGTCATTTTCTTCGGCGGCCTGACCGCCTGGTTCAACGACGAACGCTTTTTCAAGATGAAAACCACACTGGTCTACGGCTTTTTCTCGGTCATTCTCGGAATCGGCCTGCTGCAGGGCAAATCCTATCTCGCCTATGTCCTTGAAGAGATGCTGCCCATGCGACACGAAGGCTGGATGATCCTGACCCGGCGCCTGTGCGGTTGTTTTGCGGTTCTGGCGATTGCCAATGAATTCGTATGGCGCACAATGTCGACCGACTTGTGGGTCAAAATCGAAACCTTCGCCTTCCCGATCGCACTGATGGCATTTCTGATGATTCAGTTCAGCATGCTGCAACGCTATATGGACGACCCGGACCAAAACTAGGCGAGCCGCGCCACACGCACTCATCTCATACGATTGCTATGAATTTAGTCGCAATATGGTGCCCGGATCAGACAAGTTGATAAAAAACTTGGCATAATCGTCCGGCTATGGAACATTGAGTCACCACTCAACACCTGACGCCGGAGCACCACGACTCTCATGACGGCTCTACCCAACAGCGGATTTCTGTCCGAGGCATCGGATCGTCTTAGGGCGATGCTGTCTGCCCTGGCGACCGAGATTTCACTGGAACAAGGTCAGGTTCTGTTCGAACAAGGGGATGAAGGCGACGCGCTATATGCGATCTCCGAGGGCACGCTTGAGGTTTCGTTCTTGGCGATGAGCGGACGCAAACTGTCGTTGACCCTGATGAAACCGGGCGAAGTGTTCGGCGAGATCGCATTGTTCGACAGTGGACCGCGCACAGCCACGATTGCGGCTGCCGAGCCATCGCGGGTTCTGCGCGTAAGACGCAGCGATGTGATGGACCAGATCAGCC
The DNA here is from genome assembly GCF_017743975.1 of Ruegeria sp. R14_0. GTDB lineage: Bacteria > Pseudomonadota > Alphaproteobacteria > Rhodobacterales > Rhodobacteraceae > Ruegeria. The sequence goes on from NZ_JAGHRC010000003.1 coordinate 130,464, forward strand.
AGCACCCAGACCTCGCCGTCGACATAATCCGGCTGGCAGGTTTGCGCATGCGTTGGATGGGCTCGCAACTGAACGAGCAGGTTTTCTTGCCTATGCCGATTCGGTTGGCGCGAAAACTGTTGCACCTTTCCGCCCTTCAGGATGACCCTGCGACGCGCATTACTCTGTCCCAAAGCGAATTAGCCGAGTTTGTCGGCGCAACGCGCGAAGCCGTATCAAAGACAATCTCCACATGGAAACGCGACAAAGTTGTCGAAGCGTCCCGCGGTGGATTGATGATTCAGGACTTTAGCGCCTTGAAAGAGTTGGCCGAGTCCGACCTGATCTGAGGTTGTGACCTCCTTCACATACGTGCCGCGCTGAAAAAGCTATGGTCATAACTGTTACCGTAGGAGGCCAGAGAATCATCCCCGATATCTGTCCACTGGCCTCTCCCTGTACCAGAGCCATGCGCCTCCCCGGCGTGTGGCTCACCTGCTTTTTGGGGGTAGAAAACCGAAAAGGCCGGAGCATATGCCCCGGCCTGTTCAGTTGATTTGCTATGGTGCGTTACTCGCCCAGGCTCAACGCCACAAACCGGGGATCACCGCCGCGGCGCACAAGCAGCAGCAAGGATTTGCGTCCCGCCTCGCGGGCCTCTTCCATGCGCGCCTCAAGGTCGGCAATTGACGTAACCTTCTGCTGACCCGCCTCGGTGATCAGATCACCGGCGCGAAGACCCTTGGCGAACGCTTCCGACGCCTCGTCCACTTCGGTCACGACCAGACCCTCGGCGTCCTCTTCCAGGCCAAGATCGGTGCGCAGAGTGTCAGTCAGGGGTGAGATCGACAGACCCAGAATATCGGCATTCTCTTCCGTAGGGGCTTCCGACGTTTCCTCGTCCCCTTCATCGGCGCGCTCGGCATCCTCACGGCGTCCCAGCGTTACCAGTACGGTCTGCGTGCCACCGTCGCGATGCACAACGACACGGACGGATTTGCCAACGGTGGTTTCCCCCACCTGACGCACCAGACCGCGGGTATCTTCGACATCGACCCCATCAAAGCTAAGGATCACATCGCCGGCCAGTAGACCAGCATCCTTGGCCGGTCCGTCCGGGACATCGCTGATCAATGCGCCACCGGGTTTGTCCAGTCCCATCGCCTCTGCCATGTCCTCGGTCACGTCCTGAATGCGCACACCCAGCCAGCCGCGGCGGGTTTCACCGAACTCACGCAGTTGGTCGACCACTTTGACCACAACGTTCGACGCCATCGAGAAACCGATCCCGATCGAGCCACCGTTGGGGGACAGGATCGCGGTGTTCACACCAATCACCTCACCATCCATGTTGAACAGCGGACCACCCGAGTTGCCTCGGTTGATCGCCGCGTCGGTCTGGATGTAGTCATCGTAAGACCCGCTCAGTGCGCGGTTGCGGGCCGATACGATCCCGGCCGAAACCGAGAAGCCCTGCCCCAGCGGGTTGCCCATCGCAATCACCCAGTCGCCAACCCGCGCAACGTCACTGTCGCCGAACGTGACATATTGCAGCGGGCCCGAGGCCTCGACCTTGAGCAGGGCGATGTCTGTCTTGTCATCGGTACCGATCACCTTTGCAGGCAGCTCTTTCACGGGCTGCCCATCGCCGGGGAAGAATTCGATCAGAATTTCATCAGCTTCAGCGATGACGTGATTGTTGGTGACGATATAACCGTCCTCGGAGATCACGAACCCCGAGCCCAAGGCGTTGCTGCGGCGCGGGCGGTTGCCGTCGTCGCCGTTATTGCGATCCTGAAACTCGCGAAAGAAGTCTTCGAACGGTGAACCTTCGGGGACAATGCCCTGCGGACCGGTCTGACCTTCGATCAGGGTTGAAGTGGTGATGTTAACCACCGCCGGGCTGATCTGTTCGGCCAGAGGCGCCAGGCTTTCGCCCCGCGCATGCGCCGTTACGGTTTGCGCAAGAACAAGCATCATCCCCGCAAACACCAGCCACATCAGCCGCATGAAACCAACCCCCTCGTCCTGCCGGACCGAAATACTGCGTGCTTGTGCCTGCACTTGGGAACTCCTTGTCAAAAAGCCTTTTAAACCGCCCTTGGGCAGCCCTTCTTAGCAACCAATGTAGTCAGTTTGGCCAAGCCCGCAACTCGGGATCGCGGGGAATTCACCAGCAATTGAGGCCATGCCATCAAAACCCGACTTGATATGCACCCCAAAGCAGCACCAGACCGCTGACCACGCACAGCAATCCCGCCAACCGCCGCGCCTGTTCGGGAATGGATCGCAGCGCCTCGAGCATACGTTCGATAAGCGAAGGGGCCAGCGCATAGGCCAGCCCCTCGACAATCAGTACCAGCCCGAAGGCCAGAAGGATCATACCCATTACTGGGTCGCTTGCCCGGTGGGCGACTTCAGATAGTTGAAGAACTCGGAATCCGGGCTCAACACCATCGAGCTGTTCCCGCCCCGCAACGCGTTTTCATACGCGCTGAGCGAGCGGTAGAATTCAAAGAACTCAGGGTCCGCACCATAGGCTTCGGCAAAGATCGCGTTGCGCTCGGCGTCAGCCTCACCGCGGATGATCTCGGCCTCGCGGTTGGCGTCTGAAACCAGCTCGACCACAGTACGGTCGGCTTGCGCGCGTACACGCTGCGCTGCTTCGTTACCACGGGCGCGCTCGTCGGTTGCCTCGCGTTCCCGTTCTGCTTTCATCCGGTCGAAGGTTGCTTCGAGGTTGGCCTGTGGCAGATCGGTTGCCTTCAGACGCACGTCGATCACGTTTACGCCCAGCGCTTGCGCTTCGGCAATCGCGCTGTTCCGGATACGCAGCATCAGAGCCGCACGGTCCGAGCTGAGGATATCGCGGGACGAAACCGAACCCAGAACTTCGCGGGTTTCGGCACGCAGGATGCGGTCCAGACGATCTTCGGCAACCGGGATACCACCGACACCAACGGCCTGACGGAAGCGGTTCAGATCAGAAATCCGGTAGCGTGCGAAGGCGTCGACAACCAAACGACGGTCATCCAGCGGCGTCACTTCCAGCGGCTGCACGTCGATCGACAGGATACGGTCGTCGTATCGCACCACTTCTTGAATAAGTGGAATTTTGAACGCCAGACCGGGTTCTTCTTTCACGGCCACAACGCGGCCAAACTGTAGAACCAACGCGCGTTCACGTTCATCCACGATAAAGATCGAGGAAAGGCCTGCGGCTGCGAGGATGAACAGCACGATTAAGATAATGGGTGACTTACGCATCAGTTGCTCTCCTCAGACGGGTTCCGGCGCAGTTCGTTCAGCGGCAGGTAGGGAACAACCCCCTGCCCCTGACCGGTCGAGTTTTCGTCCAGGATAATTTTGTCAACGTCTCCAAGTACCTGCTCCATCCGTTCCAGATACAGACGTTTACGGGTCACGTCCGGTGCTTTGGAGTATTCTTCCAGAACCGCGCTAAAGCGGCTGGCCTCACCCTGCGCGCCGTTGATCTGCTGGGCACGATAGGCTTCCGCCTCTTCAAGGACCTGAGCCGCTTCACCACGCGCTTCGGCGAGCACACGGTTGGCATATGCGTCGGCCACGTTTTGCAAACGGTCACGTTCCTGCGCCGCGGCCTGAACGTCGCGGAAAGCGGCAATCACGTCCTGCGGTGGGTCCGCCTTGTCAAAGTTGACGCGGACAATGTTGATCCCTGAATCATAACTGTCCATCGTCGCCTGAATCAGTTCTTGCAGGCGGTCCGCGATGATCCCCCGGTCCCGGTTCAGGATCGGCGCCAGTTCGCTTTGTGCGATAATCTCTCGCATCGCCGATTCAGAGACTGCTCGGATCGTTTGACGCGGGTCGCGCAGGTTGAACAGGTATTTGGCCGGATCGTTGATGTTCCAAACGACTTGATAGTCGATGTCGACAACGTTTTCATCGCCGGTCAGCATCAACCCGTCATCACTGCCGCGCGCGCCTCCCATATCCTCATTTTGTTCTCGGGTCACCGGGATGACCTCGGCGGTCACAAACGGCCACGGCGCAAAGTTCAGACCTGGGTTCCCAACAGAGGAGAACTCACCCAGAAACAGCTCAACCGACTGCTCTTCGGGCTTTACTGTGTAAAAACTGGCCGCGCCCCACAAAACTGCAGCTACGACAACACCGATCAGAACGGTGCCCTTGGTGAACAGAGGGCCACCGCCACCCTGACCGCCGCCGCTGCCACCACGACCTGAACCGCCACGACCGCCCATCAGGACGCGCAGCTGTTCCTGGCCTTTCTTCATCAGCTCATCGATCTCGGGGATCTGCGGGCCATCGCCTTCGGGCGGGCGTTGCCCGTTGCCGTTATTGCCTCTGTTTCCTCCGCCACCGGATGAGCCTCCGCCCCCCCAGGGGCCACCGCTGTTGCCCGCCATATGTATCTATTCCCTTGTGTTGGACCGTGTGATCACGGGTTCCCTTGTAACTTGTGTGCGCCTGCTTGCAAATCAAGCAGTGCGAACAGGTTGCCGCATTGTCACCAGTTCTTCGGCCATAACCGGGTGAACGGCAACCGTGCGGTCAAAATCTTCCTTGGTCGCGCCCATCTTTACGGCAATGCCAGCCAGCTGGATCATCTCGCCTGCACCCGGCGCGACAATGTGGCAGCCCAGTACTTTACGGGTCGCCTGGCTGACGATCAGCTTCATCAGAACGCGCTGCGTTCCTCCGGCAAAGGCTTTTTGCATGGGCTTGAACGAGGTTGCATAGACCTCGATGGGCTCTTGCGCCGCGCCTTCCTCTTCGCTCAGGCCGACCGTTCCGAATTCCGGCTGCGTAAAGATCGCCGTTGGGATCAGCTCATGATCCACGGGCGTCGGGTTACCCTTGAACACAGTTTCGACAAAAGCCATGCCTTCACGGATCGCGACCGGTGTCAGGTTCACGCGGTCGGTCACATCACCGATGGCGTAGATCGAGGGCACGCCGGTCTGGCTGTATTCATCCACGACAATCTCACCTTTGCGACCACGTTCCACGCCCAGCGCCTCGAGGCCCAGATTGTCCGCATTGGGCACCCGACCGGTTGCAAACATGACCACGTCGAATTGATCTTCAGTGCCATCGGTGGCTTTGACGCGGATCTTGTCGCCTTCTTTGGTCATCTCAAGCACGTTGGTGCCCAGACGCACATCGATGCCGTTCTGGCGCATCTCTTCGCAGATCAGACCGCGCGCTTCCTCGTCGAAACCACGGAGAATCTGCGCTCCACGGTAGAACTGAGTGGTCTTCACTCCCATGCCGTTCATGATCCCGGCGAATTCACTGGCGATGTAGCCACCACCGACGATCAGAATGCTTTCCGGCAGTTGGTCCAGGTGGAATATCTCGTTCGAAGTGATCGCAAGTTCGGACCCCGGGAATTGCGGTATGACCGGACGACCACCTGTCGCGACGAGAATATGCTTGGCCGTCTTGCGCGTTCCATCGGCCAGCTCAACCGTGTGCGGATCAACGATTGTTGCGCGCTGATCAAAGCTTTCGACGCCGTTGTTCTTCAGAATATTGCGGTAGATGCCTTCCAGCCTGTCCAGCTCGGTCACCAGTTTGTCGTGGAACGTGGTCCAACTCAGCGCGCCGGCCTGAATGTCCCAGCCGTAAGCCTGCGCATCACCGACCATGCCCGAGAACTCACTGGCAAAGACCATCAGCTTTTTGGGAACACACCCCCGAATGACGCAGGTGCCGCCATAGCGATCCTCTTCCGCCAGCGCCACTTTTGCGCCGTTCTCGCCAGCTGCCACACGCGCGGCACGGACCCCGCCCGAGCCTCCGCCGATGACAAAAAGATCGTAGTCAAAGCTCATTTGTCCTGCCTTTTCCAAACTTCCGCAACCGCCATACCGGCGTCGCTAGGGGTGTACCCGATCTCGCGCTGCTGTCCAGAGTGATCACATAGTCCTGGTCATTCTGGATCTTGCGAATTTGCACCGGGAATTGCTGCAACGCTGAATTCAATCGCCGAGATATGGTGGGTTCCAGCAAATTCAACGGCAGCCGGGCGGTCTTTGACCTACCTTATCGGTTTGGAAACAAAGCAGACGAAAATCGCCGGTGGTTCTAAATTCGGCGTCAGCGCCGCTCAATCCGCCAAGTCCGAAAACAGGTTTTCGCCGCCCTCAACCAGTTGGTCCAGTTCGAGTGTTCCATCATTGATATCGCGCAGCTCGACCCGGCCATCTCCGTGGCCGATCACAACTTTGTCACAGATGTCGATGAACAACCCATTCTCGACCACGCCCGGTACCTGATTCAATACCAGCGCCAGTTGCCGTGCATTCCCGATGCGCTGCAGATGCAGGTCCAGAATATGGTTCCCTACATCCGTCACGAAAGGTGCCTCGCCGTTCATGCGCAGCGCGGCAGAGTTGCCCAGCACGTCCATCGTATCCAGCGCCTCTTGGATCAGCGTCCGCGTGGTTTGCCAGCCAAATGGGATCACTTCGACCGGCAGAGGGAAAGCGCCCAGCGTTTCCACCTCTTTTCCGGCGTCGGCTATGACGATCATCTGGTCACTGGCTGTTGCAACGATCTTTTCCTGCAGATGCGCACCGCCGCCGCCTTTGATCAGGTTCAGCTCTCCGTCGAACTCATCCGCCCCGTCGATCGTCAGGTCCAGCCACCCGGCCTGATCCAGCGACACAACCTCAATCCCCAGTTCCCGGGCCAGCTGTGCAGTACGGGTCGAGGTCGGCACTCCCTTAATCCGCAACCCTTCCTGCTTAACCCGCTCACCCAATCGTCGAACCATCCACGCGGCGGTCGACCCGGTGCCAAGACCCACGCGCATCCCGTTTTCGACCATATCCGCAGCCCGGCACGCAGCGGCGAATTTCGCCTTGTCGATAGGCGACATATCTCCGGTCATTGCAGCATTCCCCCTTGGTATTACGGAATTTATACGGAATGTCCGGACAGACTGCGAGCGTCAATTCACCAACCGCGACGTCGAGCCTGTCGCAAAACTACGCGTTTCCTATTGGAAACGTCGCAATCGAAGCTTACGATTCTGCTGCTGGTGTTTACATACAGCGCATGAACGCGCCCTATACACTTCACTATGCCCCCGACAATGCCTCGCTGGTGATCAGACTGGCGTTGGAAGAGATGGGCTTGCCGTACGAAACGCGCCTGGTGGACCGCCGCCAGAACGAGCAGGACGGCAAAGCGTATCGGGCCCTGAACCCCAACGGTTTGATACCTGTTCTGGAAACGCCGAATGGGCCGATCTTTGAGACCGCGGCGATCCTTTTGTGGCTGGCCGACAAGCACGGACAGCTTGCGCCGCCCCCTGACAGCCCGGACCGGGCCGCGTTTTTGAAATGGCTGTTTTTTGCGTCCAACACCCTACACGCAGACATGCGCATTCTTTTCTATGCCGAAAAGTACATCGACGCAGCGCAGGCTGACACGTTGCGGCAAGGCATCCGCCCGCGCCTGCGTCAGCATCTTAGGAATCTGGATGATCTGGCGGCGACTGCGCCCGACTGGCTGAGCGACGATCACCCCTCGGTTCTGAGTTATTATCTGGCCTGTCAGATACGGTGGGTGGCCCTATATCCTGCCCGGGCCGATCGCACTTGGTTTAAACTCGCGGACACGCCCCATCTGCAATCAATCCTGATGCGCCTCGACGACCGTCCCGCAACCCAGGCTGCTATGACAGCCGAGGGTTTGGGGGCCACCCCCTTCACCAGCCCGACTTACGCTAACCCCCCAGAAGGCTCTGCTACCTGATATGTTTCTGTCTGTCTTCAATATGTTCAAAGTGGGCATCGGCCCGTCTTCGTCACACACAATGGGGCCGATGGTGGCCGCTGCGCGGTTCCTGGACCTGATGCGTGCCTCGCCGTTCGAGTTTGCAGGCCTGCGTGCTTCTCTGCACGGCTCGTTGGCGTTTACCGGTGTGGGTCATGCGACCGACCGCGCCACGATCCTGGGACTGGCTGGTTTCGTGCCGGACACCTATGACAACGACAAGGCCGAGGCTGCGCTGGCCGCCATTGCTGAAACGCATTCGGTCTCGCCCGAGGGTCTGCCAACGCTGCACTTCGACCCCAAGGCAGACATGATCTTTGACTACGATCACAACCTGCCCGGCCACGCAAACGGGATGATCCTGATGGCCACCGACGCACAAGGCGACGTGATTCTGCGGCAGGTTTACTATTCCGTCGGCGGCGGCTTTGTGTTGACAGAAGAAGAACTGGCTGAGGGCAAAGCCACAAACGACGGACCGTCCGTGCCCTTCCCGTTCCATTCGGCCGCCGAGATGCTGGAGATGTCAAAGGCCAGCGGAAAAAGCATCGCTCAGATGAAGCGCGAGAACGAGATCGCGCGTGGTTGCGCCGACAGTTTCGCCAAAGGCACCGCCCGCCTCTGGGAGGTCATGAACAACTGCATCGAACGCGGACTGAAAACGGACGGAATACTGCCGGGAGGTCTGAACGTTCGCCGCCGTGCCAAGGGTATCCACGACGCATTGCTGGCCGAGCGGGGCATGAACCTGAACGCGCCGCACACTATCAATGACTGGATGAGCGTGTACGCCATGGCCGTGAATGAGGAAAACGCAGCGGGCGGTCAGGTTGTCACCGCGCCCACCAACGGGGCGGCAGGCACGCTGCCAGCAGTCCTTCGCTACTACCTCGACCACGTGCCGGGCGCATCGGAAAGCCACATTGAAGACTTTCTTCTGACCGCTGCGGCCATCGGCGGGTTGGTCAAGTACAACGCCTCGATCTCGGGTGCCGAAGCGGGATGCCAGGCCGAGGTCGGAAGCGCCTCTGCCATGGCGGCAGCTGGGCTGTGCGCGGTGATGGGCGGCACGCCCGAGCAGGTGGAAAACGCGGCCGAGATCGCGCTTGAGCACCATCTGGGCATGACCTGTGATCCGGTCAAAGGCCTGGTGCAGGTCCCCTGCATCGAACGTAACGGGCTGGCGGCGATCAAAGCGGTCTCGGCAGCGTCGCTTGCGCTGCGCGGTGACGGGCAGCATTTCGTGCCTCTTGACGCCGTCATCGAGACCATGCGCCAGACCGGCCACGATATGCACGAGAAGTACAAAGAAACGTCTCTGGGCGGATTGGCGGTAAACGTGCCAAACTGCTGATGAGTAGTTAGAAGGAGGACAGCGATGCAAGGACACTGCCTGTGCGGAACCATCCGGTACGAGGTTGATCCTCCGGTCCTGTCCTGCGTGACCTGTCACTGCGACAGTTGCCGCCGACAATGCGCCGCGCCGATGACGGCCTATTTCGGCGTGCGCGACGGGCAATGGCGCTGGACCGGTGAGGCGCCCAAGATCTTCAACTCGTCCCCCGGTGTCGAACGCAGCTTTTGCCCGCATTGCGGCACACCCATCTCGTTCCGGTCGCAATCCATGTCAGATGTGCTGCACTTGTATGTCGCCACGCTGATCGACCCCAACCAGTTACAGCCCACCCTGCACGTCGCGCACGAAGAGAGACTGGACTGGCTGAAACTGGGCGATGACCTGCCCGTTTGCATTGGGCCGGACTACACCAAGGTGCAGCCTCTTCCTTAGATGCTTTCAAACGGGGCTCAAAAGTCCTAGCGTCGCCCTATGACTCAGGATCGCCCTGTCTTTGGCATCATCTTGATGCTTGGTTTCTGTGTGCTTGCTCCGCTGGGCGACTCTATCGCCAAGCTGTTGGGCGAGACGATGCCGGTGGGCGTTCTGGTTTTCATCCGTTTTGCCGTTCAGGCGCTGCTGCTGATCCCGCTGGTGGCGCTGACCGGTCGGCCATGGCGTATGCGGGGGCGCATCCTGCGGCTGACCTTCATACGAACCGTCCTCCATATCCTTGGCATTGCTGCAATGTTCAGCGCACTGCAATTCCTGCCGCTGGCGGACGCAGTGGCAATCGCCTTTGTGATGCCCTTCATCATGCTGTTGCTTGGCAGGTACGTACTGGGCGAAGAAGTCGGATTTCGCCGCCTGATTGCCTGCCTTGTTGGGTTCATCGGCACCCTTCTGGTCATCCAGCCAAGCTTTGTTCAGGTCGGCGCGGCAGCCTTGTTGCCGCTGGTCGTGGCCGTGGTCTTTTCCCTGTTCATGCTGGTGACCCGGCAAATCGCCAAGGAAACCGACCCGATCGCGTTGCAGGCGGTGTCCGGTGTGATGGCCACGGTTCTGCTGTTGCCTGTTCTGGCGCTGGGAACGCTCGGGGACGTCTGGGCGATGTCATTCATCATACCACCAAGCGAAAGCCACCTGTTGCTGATCGGGATCGGCGTTCTGGGGACCGTCGCGCATCTGTTCATGACGTGGTCCCTGCGCTATGCGCCGTCCGCCACACTTGCACCAATGCAATATCTTGAGATCCCCGTGGCCACGCTGTTTGGATGGCTGATCTTTCACGATCTGCCAAACGGCTTGGCCGCGGCGGGCATCGCCATCACCGTCGCAGCAGGCCTTTATGTCATTTTACGCGAGCGGGCCAGCGCCCGGTCTGCTCCGACAGAAACGCCTGCATGACAGAATCCAAGGCGTATCGCGGCACCATTACCAGCAGGCCCGGCCCATCCACCGCAAGTTCAAGCTCGGAAAGCGCACGGTTGGATGTGCCCACCTGCCCCCCCGGTTCAAGCACAAGGTCATCGATAGGCCATTCCAACCCCTTGCTGCTGCCCGTTACCCGCTGAAAGGGAAACAATGACACCACATCGCCAGCTGTAAGTTTGAACGAAATCCGGGGTGGCGTGTGAAAAACGACTTCGGTCTCTCCGATCAGAATACAGGGGCGATCCTGTCGCTGAACCAAGGCGTTAAGGACCGCAAGTTGATGGTCCAGCCGTCCCCCCAGAAACCCGGCACCCAGAATCAAAGGCGCGTCGATGCTGCGCAGGGCTTTGTCAAAATCCGTGCTGTTTTGTTCCCGTATGGGATACAAACGATCCGCAGGGATCATGTCTTTGTACCGACTGTGCAACGAATCAAAATCACCGATCACCGCGTCCGGGATGTGACCCGATTCCACCAAGGGCGCAGCGCCCCCGTCGGCCGCGACGACCGTTTTGGCGCGAATCAGCATCAGATTCAGGTCATCAGGGCCGATTTCACCCCCTCCGACCAGTGCAATTGGCTCAAATGACCGTACAATTGGGTGATTTTTTCTAAGATTGATCATTTTTCCCGGATTTGGACACATTGAGACCACAAAATGATAGGTTCATGCAGAGAGTTCCGAGCCAATAGGCGTGCCTGCACAAGTCTGGTTGGCTCTCGTAGTTTGTAGAGGACGTGTGTCTGATGGTACAGAACAACAAGGTATTGACCGTTTCCTATGGAACTTTTTCCTGCACTTTGGAAGGGTTTGACGATTCATTCGAAACGATGAAGGCAATCGCAGAATACTTCCGCGATCTTGCTGCCGATGATCGGTACTTCGGTTCTGAACCACCACAACCCGATGCAGAAATGCTGGCACGGATCGCCCAACGCGACGCATCCAGACACGTCGAAGCCAGCCAGAACGAATCCGGGCTGCTGTTGCGCGCAACCCAGCAGGCCGAAGCACCGGCATCTGCAGCCGTAGCCGCGCCGACACAGGCCGCAGCGGAACCTGCGCAATCGCCGTTGAACACCACACCCCCAGCCCAAAGCTCTGAAGCGTTTTTTGCTGATGCCGAGCCGGTCGATGAGACCCCCGCGCCGGCGGCAGACAGCATCGCGGCCAAGCTGCAGCGCATTCGTGCTGTAGTATCTCATTCCGAAGAGAACTCGGTCGTGTATGCCGAAGACGAAGACACCAGCCTTGTGAACCAGTCGGCCGGACCAATGGATGCGGTTGCAGCCGCGTTCGAAGCAGGTTCGCTGAATGAAACGGATCTGGCCCAGACGTCTGAGGCCGAAACCACCGAAGAACCGGCGCCTGCCGAAGTCGACGCCGACGAGGTCGAGGAAACCACTGCAGAATTCACCGCGGATAGCACGGAAGAATACACCGTTGCTGAAACGGAAGCAGAGGAAATTGTTGAAGAGGCCCAGCCCCTTTCGCTGGATCAAGAGTACGAAGACGAGGAAGAAGCACCTGCACCGTCGGCCCTGTTCACCGACCTTGAGGACGCTGCCGACGCAGATGAACCGGTCAACATCATGGGCGAAGCGGCCGAGGAAGATCAGGCCGATGACGCCAAAGAAGGCTATCTGACAGCAGAAGACGAAGCGAACGTGCTCAGCGAGATCTCGAAAGTCGAAGCTATCATGTCGGGTGATACGCCGGACGAGACAGCGCTGGATCAGGACCTGTCACGTCTGATGGACAAGGCCGATAGCCAGATGGACGATCCCGCAACCAGCACGCAGCGCGAGACCTATTCGCACCTGCGTACTGCCGTCGCGGCAACCGAAGCGGAACGCGCGGGTCAGACCAAGGACGACGCGTCCGAAGAAAGCGGCTATCGCGGTGATCTGACTTCGGTCGTAAGCCCACGCCGTCCCGAGATTCAGGTCACCAGCATGCGCCCTCAGTCGGACACGTCGGCACCGCTCAAGCTGGTCGCGGAGCAGCGCATCGACACGCCGGATCAGGACGCCGGACCGGTTACCCCTCGCCGCGTGACCGCGCAATCTGAGGACGAGGCCAACGAAGAAGGTGGCTTTGCTCTCTTTGCACAAGAGCAAGGCGCGCAGTCGCTGCCAGACCTGCTGGAAGCAGCCGCAGCCTATCTGTCGTTCATCGAAGGTCAGGAGCAGTTCTCGCGCCCGCAACTGATGAACAAGATCCGCTCTCTCAAGCAGGATGAGTTCAACCGCGAAGAAAGCCTGCGGTCGTTCGGTCAGTTGCTGCGCGACGGCAAAATCGAAAAGGCAGGTGGCGGACGTTTCGCGGCATCGAACCAGATCGGGTTCCGCCCCGATGACGAGCGCGCCGCCGGGTAACCGCACACATCACTCTAAGTTAAAGGGGCCGAAGGCAGACTTCGGCCCCTTTTTTGTGCGCGGTGCACGAATAACAGACACGGCATGGAATCAGTTCATTCCACAGCTATGCTGCAGCGCAGAAAAATGCTAAATTCAAAAGGGGAACCTTTGCCCCTTTCTTGTTCAAACAGAGGCTGCGCCATGTATGAACTACCGATCCGACGTCTGCGAATTTACGACAAAGCCAAGGTTGTCAGCCATTTCAACAACCTGGACACTGACACTCTCAGATCGCGGTTCGGTGCCCCGGTCAGCCCAGAGTTCATCGAGCGTTATTTGGCCGAGTTGTTTGACACCGCCGCCTTGGTCTTTGGTGCCTTTCCGGATTCACAACTGCGCGGAATGGCAGAGCTGCACGTCGTCCCGGAAAGCCAGAACTATGTGGCAGAAGCTGCCTTTACCGTCGAACCCGCATGGCAGGATTTGGGCGTTGGGGACGCTCTGTTATCCCGGATCATCACTGCTGCCCGCAATCGCGGAATTCGCGAGGTGCACATGCTGTGTCTTGCGACGAACCAAAAAATGCGCCGTCTGGCGATGAAACATAAAGCGGATTTGAACCTGATCACCGGACAGGTCGAGGCCACCTTGGCCGCCCCCTGGCCAACCCCGTTCAGTCTGGCAGAGGAGATATCTGGAGAGTATCACGCGATCGCTCGCGCAATACTCAGTTGGCCCCAAGATCGGGAACGGGACGCCGGATAAACGGGGTCAGTCCTGCGACTGGTCCGGGTCGGCCTGCCCTACGCCCTTGAAGACGAACTTGAAGGGCAGGGCCCAGACGATACCCAGGCCGATATAGACCAACAGCTCAAGCCAGATTGGCGGCCGGTCCAGCCAGTTTACAACCGTCACGACGGCCACGATGTAAAGCGGCAGCCCTACTAGCAACAGAACCAGTGACCAGCGACGGCGCGCCTTATAGCTCAGGCCCTTTTTCTGCTCTTCCGCCATCAGTCAGCAAACGGGTCGGTCACCAGAATGGTGTCATCCCGCTCCGGGCTGGTGGACAGAAGGGCGACAGGGCATTCGATCAACTCTTCCACCCGGCGCACATATTTGATCGCATTGGCAGGCAGATCCGCCCAGCTGCGCGCACCCTCGGTGGATTCGCTCCAACCCGGCATCTCTTCGTATATCGGCGTGCAGCGGGCCTGCTGATCCGCAGCTGTGGGCAGATAGTCCAGACGTTCACCGTCCAGCTCATAGCCTACGCAAATCTTCAGCGTCTCGAACCCGTCCAAAACGTCCAGCTTGGTCAGGGAAATACCGTTCACACCGCTGGTCGCACAAGTCTGGCGTACAAGACAGGCGTCGAACCAACCACAACGACGCTTGCGGCCCGTGGTCGTGCCAAACTCATGCCCGCGCTCACCAAGACGCTGCCCGTCGTCATCGTCCAGTTCCGTCGGGAACGGGCCCTCGCCAACGCGGGTTGTATAGGCTTTCACAATGCCAAGAACAAAATCGATGGAACCAGGTCCGATGCCAACACCTGTGGATGCTTGGCCAGCGATTACGTTGGATGAGGTCACAAACGGATAGGTCCCGAAATCGATATCCAAAAGCGCGCCCTGAGCACCTTCGAACAAGATGCGCTTACCGGCCTTGCGCTTTTCGTTCAAAACTTTCCAAACGGGCGCGGCAAACGGCAGGATTTCTGCAGCGATTTCTTTCAGCTGAGCAATCAGCGTGTCCCGGTCGACCGGCTCAATCCCCAGGCCCTTGCGCAACGGATCATGGTGCTGCAAAGCCCGATCGACCCGAGCCTCCAGCGTCGCTTCGTCCGCTAGATCAGCGACCCGGACAGAACGGCGGCCTACCTTGTCTTCATAGGCGGGGCCGATTCCACGGCCGGTGGTTCCGATTTTTGTACCTTTGCTTGCGGCTTCCTCACGCGCGCGATCCAGTTCACCATGAATTGGCAGGATCAAAGGCGTGTTTTCCGCAATCATCAGCGTCTCAGGTGAGATTTCGACGCCCTGGCCACGGATCGTTGCGATCTCCTTGATCAGGTGCCAAGGGTCCAGCACAACTCCATTGCCGATTACGCTCAACTTGCCGCCACGCACCACGCCAGATGGCAGTGCATGCAGCTTGTAAACCTCGCCATCGATGACCAGTGTATGGCCGGCGTTATGTCCGCCCTGAAAACGCGCAATCACGTCTGCCCGCTCGCTGAGCCAGTCGACGATCTTGCCTTTTCCTTCGTCACCCCACTGGGCTCCGACAACAACCACATTGGCCATATCCGGTCCTTTTGCGCTGAGTTATCAAACTCGGCTCATATAGCGGTGCTCAAGCGGTAGGGAAACCGGTAATTCGACGCATGCAATAATCGTGCTTCGCACGATGCCTCCGGCGGGGATATTTTTGGCCAGATGAAGTTGCGGATCCCTGCTTCATCTGGCTGAAAATATCCCGGGGGAGTCGCCCGGCACGGGCGGCGGGGGCAGCGCCCCCTACCCCTTGGCCAGCCGCACCGGCTGTCCGTGGGGTGTGGTCAGATAGGCGTCTTCCCACTGGTCGCGCAATTTGCTGACATCATCAGAAGCTGCGGATCCCTGTTCCACCAAAAGCGCCTCGAGCGTTTCGAGCCATGCGCCAAAATAGTCATCTCCGCCATTCAATTCACGGTGCAGCCCGTTGCGTTTCAGAGTGGCGGAGAAGCGCGCGGCCCAATCCGTCCAGTCAATTCGCCCGGCCTCATTCAACGCGACCGTCACAGCAAAAATCTGTGCATGCCAGGGTTGGGCGAAAACCGGTTCGGGTGCTGTATCGGAGATGCTCATAGGGGTTCCAGATAGCTTTGCCAGAGATCCAGAACGACTTCATCCCGCGGGTGTTCGGGGGTCGCCCACAGCTCGGATGCCGGGAAGGCCACGGCGTACAGCGGTTCCGGTGCCTCGCCCAACTTATGCGCGCTGGAATCCGGCAGTACATGTGTTCCATGCACCATGAGAATACGCCCTTTTGCCCCGGCGGCATACATAGGCAAGCGAGTATGCCCACCGTCGACAAGGCGGTTGGCGACCTGACGGGCGGTCACGACCTCTTGCCCCGGCTTGAATTTAACCGGCACATTTGAGGGGCGATCCGCGGGGCCGCCGCTGGCTAGCACTTTTGCAACGGCCTCAGCTTTCAGCGCGCGGCTCGCCAGCGGGTGTTGGTCGCCGCTGGTCTCACCTCGCAGATCCGCATCCGTCAGCACGCCAGTTTCGACCAAAAGGTCCGCAAGTGCTGAAATCCACTTTTCGTAGTATGAAAACCGGCTGTAGTCCTTGGGCGACAGCCTTTCGCGCGCATGTCTGGATACGTCGATATTCCATTGGCCAAGGGATCCTGCAGCCAGTGTCACGGCAAGCGCCCGTGCGTGCCAGTCTTCAGCAAAGACCGGGGCGTCATCGGGTTCGGGGTGCACGGGTCCATCGCCAAAGCGCCCTCCCATGTCGTGCACTCTGGTCATGACGGCACCTTTGGCAATCCGGTTCCGATCATGCTGTCGCGCGTGACAAGCGCCGCCAGTTCGTCTTCGGTCAAGCCATCCGAACCAACCGGGCGCATCGGAAGCACGAGGTATCGGACTTCGGCCGTCGAATCCCAAACCCGAACCGACGATGTTTCGGGCAATGTCACACCAAATTCGGCCAGCACCTTGCGGGGCTCTCGCACTGCCCGCGCACGGTAGGCATCAGATTTGTACCAACCCGGAGGAATGCCCAGCAACGGCCACGGGTAGCAACTGCACAAGGTGCACACGACCATGTTGTGCTGTTCGGGCGTGTTTTCGACAACAACCATGTGTTCGCCCTGGCGCCCGAAATAACCCAGATCGGCAACAACCGACGTGGCGTCTTGCAGCAAAGCCGCCTTGAAATCGGGATCACTCCAGGCTTTGGAGACAACGCGTGCGCCGTTCTGCGGGCCGATCTTATTCTGATAGGTGTCGATGATTTCATCCAATGCCGCCGGATCGATTAGCCCTTTGCGGATCAGAATCGTTTCCAGCGCCTTGACGCGCAGTGCAGGTTCGGGCGGCAACAGGGCGTGCGGGTGGTCGTGATCGTCATGTGGCATGGCCGCAGCCTGCGCGAGGCAGCGCCTTGCTGTCCAGTCCCTTTGCCGTGATCTGAAACATCACGGTTGTTGATGCCAACTCCTCCCTTGCCCCCGATGGCAAACTTGCATAAGTACCACGCGATACACGCCACGCTGTACAGGAACACCATGGAAAACGTCGTTCTCATCATCCACCTCCTCCTGGCCTTGGGCCTGATTGCCGTTGTTCTGATGCAGCGGTCCGAAGGCGGTGGCCTTGGCATGGGTGGCGGTGGTGGCGGTGCAATGACCGGACGTGCGGCAGCGACCGCATTGGGGAAAGTGACATGGATCCTTGCTGCGTGCTTTATCGTGACCTCGATCACGTTGACCATTCTGGCCGCTCAGAAATCTTCGGGCAGCTCGGTGATTGACCGTTTGGGCGTTCCGGCCCCGGCTCCGACCGAGGAAAGCACACCGGCGGTTCCATCGGCGGATGATCTGCTGCCTCCGGCGCAGGGCGACAACGCGCCGCTGATCCCGCAGGCCAACTGATCCACAAAACCTAGAAACCTGACAGAGGACTGCAACAGCATCTTGCGGTTCTCTTGCGCTATTGGCGCGAATCCTTTATACGTGAAGTCCCGTGATGCAGCGGTTTTTCGGAACCGTCGGGCAGCTGATTTTGACGTCTCACGGGAGCAGCCGAAAACATGGCGCGTTTTATTTTCATCACTGGTGGTGTAGTTTCGTCCTTGGGCAAAGGACTGGCTTCGGCGGCGTTGGGTTCGCTGTTGCAGGCGCGGGGGTATTCGGTGCGCCTGCGCAAGTTGGACCCCTATCTGAACGTTGATCCGGGCACGATGTCGCCGTTTGAGCATGGCGAAGTTTTCGTGACCGATGACGGGGCCGAGACCGATCTGGACCTTGGCCACTATGAACGTTTCACCGGGGTGGCGGCGCGCAAGACCGACTCGGTCAGCTCGGGCCGGATTTATTCCAATGTGCTCGAGAAAGAACGTCGCGGCGACTACCTTGGCAAGACCATTCAGGTGATCCCGCACGTCACCAACGAGATCAAGGATTTCATCGCCATTGGCGAGGATGAGGTCGATTTCATGCTGTGTGAGATCGGCGGAACCGTGGGTGACATCGAAGGCCTGCCCTTCTTTGAAGCCATCCGTCAGTTCAGCCAGGACAAGCCGCGTGGTCAGTGTATCTTTATGCACCTGACGCTGCTGCCCTACATCAAGGCATCCGGCGAGTTGAAAACCAAGCCGACCCAGCACTCGGTAAAAGAGCTGCGTTCCATCGGTCTGGCTCCCGACATTCTGGTCTGCCGGTCAGAAGGTCCGATCCCCGCGAAAGAGCGTGAAAAGCTGGCCCTGTTCTGTAACGTGCGCCCGGACAGCGTGATTGCGGCTCAGGACCTTTCCACTATCTACGACGCGCCGTTGGCCTATCATCGCGAAGGTCTGGATCAGGCGGTTCTGGACGCGTTCCAGATCAGCCCCGCCCCCAAGCCCGATCTGGCCAAGTGGGAAGACGTCAGCGATCGGATCCACAACGCCGAAGGCGAAGTGAAAGTTGCCATCGTCGGCAAATACACCCAATTGGAAGACGCATATAAGTCTATTGCCGAGGCCCTGACCCACGGCGGCATGGCCAACCGGGTCAAGGTCAAGGTCGAATGGGTCGATGCCGAGATTTTCGACAAAGAAGACGCAGCCCCGCATCTGGAAGGCTTCCATGCCATCCTTGTCCCCGGCGGATTTGGCGAACGCGGGACTGAAGGCAAGATCAAAGCCGCACAATACGCGCGGGAGCACAAAGTGCCCTATCTGGGCATCTGCCTTGGTATGCAAATGGCCGTCATCGAAGCAGCTCGAAATGCGGCTGGAATCAAAGAGGCCGGGTCCGAAGAGTTCGACCACGAAGCCGGCAAAAAGCGGTTCGAGCCTGTTGTGTATCACTTGAAAGAATGGGTGCAGGGCAACCACAAGGTCGAACGCAAAGTCGGAGACGACAAGGGCGGCACCATGCGCCTTGGTGCCTATGACGCGGTGCTGACAGAAGGCTCGAAAGTGGCCGAGGTTTATGGCGGGACCAATATCGAAGAACGTCACCGCCACCGCTATGAGGTGGACATCAAATACCGCGAGCAGCTGGAAAAAGCCGGTCTCAATTTCTCGGGCATGTCCCCAGATGGCCGCTTGCCGGAAATCGTCGAATGGTCGGATCATCCGTGGTTTATCGGTGTTCAGTACCACCCGGAACTGAAATCCAAACCGTTTGATCCCCATCCCCTTTTCCGCGACTTTGTACGCGCGGCGAAAGATACCTCGCGCCTCGTCTGAAGTTCTCTGTGTCGGACTGTCACCCCGCATTGTGTTGCGGGGTGTAACCTCCTAACTATTTGAACAGGCAGGCCACCTGCCGTGCAGATTGAATGCAGTTCAGAGATTCAGGAGTTTTTCCGATGAGCAACGCGACAACGATCACGAACCTTCAACAAGCGCTTCATATGGAAATGACGGCGGCACACCAGTACCAGTTGCACGCGCATGTGCTGAACGACTGGGGCCTGGATATTCTGGCCGAAAAGATGCGCGGCGAGATGCAGGAAGAGCTGGGGCATTCGGATGCCTTTATCGAACGCATCCTGTTTCTAAGCGGCACACCCGAGCTTGAGCTTCAGAAAAGCCCAAAGGCTGCAGATAGTCTGAAAGAGATGTTTTCCGCTGACCTGAAAGACGAGATGGAGGCGATCGATTTCTACACCAAGGCCGCAGCGCAAGCGGCCGAGGTTGGGGATGTCGGATCCCGCACGTTGTTCGAGCGCATCCTGCTTGAGGAAGAAGGTCACAAGGCCTGGTTGGAGACCGAGCTGTCTCTGCTCAAGCGTCTGGGTGAATCGGCGTTCAGCGCGCGGTATGTATCTGGCACGGCCAACGAAGGTTGAGCGTTAAGATATACGGCAACGTCGCGAAATTCGGGCCAGCATCTGCTGGCCCTTTTCTGTCCGTCACCTCAAAGTGACGCCTTAAGGTCAAAAAACGCTACGCGGGCTTGCCGTGTCGTGGTTACTGTTGGGCAAATCACGACAGGAGTGTCCCAAATGACCGATCAGATTCAGCGTGCGGAAACCTTTGCCAGCCTTCACAAGAAAGGCGATCCGGTCATCCTCTACAATATCTGGGACGCGGGCAGCGCCGGAGCTGTGCGGGATGCGGGGGCTAAGGCATTGGCAACCGGCAGCGCACCCGTTGCGATGGCACAGGGCTTTGCCGATGGACAGAACATCCCCATGGACGTGGCGCTGGACAATGCCCGCAGGATCGTTGCTGCTGTGGATCTGCCTGTTTCGCTGGACTTCGAAGGGGGCTATGCCGACAGCCCCGTGGGAATAATTTCCAATGTTCAATCCGCGCTGCAGACCGGCGTGGTTGGCTTTAACTTCGAAGATCAGATTGTTGGCAGCAAAGACCTATACGATACCGAGACCCAGGCCGCACGCGTTGCCGCCCTGCGCGAAGGGTGCGATGTGGCGGGTATCCCTGCATTCATCAATGCGCGTACGGACATTTTTCTGAAGGCCGCCCCCGAAACACATGATACGGCGATGCTGGATGATGCCATGGCCCGCGCCGAGGCCTATGCAGATGCAGGGGCCAGCGGTTTCTTTGCGCCAGGGCTCAAAGATGAGGGCATGATCGCAAGGCTGTGCGATTCAACCGACTTGCCCGTGAATATCATTGCCCTGCCCGGCACACCGGACACCGCCACCCTTGCGTCATTGGGCGTGGCCCGGATCAGCTATGGGCCGGTTCCCTATCGCCATATGTTGGCGTGGCTGCAAGAACAGGCCAAACAAGCGCTGCAACAGGGCCAGTGATCTGCGCGGTTAACCGCAAGGATTCGGCCATTCAAGGCTATGACGGGTAGTCAGCGCTTGGCGGGCTACAAAATATGGAATAACCTCGAGCCATGTTGAAAAAATTCCTTCAGGCTTTCCGCCCGCCCCAACACGACCAATTGCCCGACCCGGATGCCGAATTGGCATTGGGCGCCCTGATGGTGCGCGTCGCGCAGGCGGATCGGGACTACAAGCTTGAAGAAATCAGCTTGATCGACCGCATTCTTGCGCGTCTTTATCAACACAACGCGATCGAAGCTGCGAAGGTTCGTGCCACCTGCGAAAAACTGCACGCCGCCGCGCCCGAGACCGACACGTTCGGCAAGCTGATCCGCGAGACCACCGACCTGCAGGAACGTCTGGCCGCGCTGGATGCGCTGTGGGAGGTCGTTTTGGCGGATGGTAACTCGGACGAGGGCGAGATGAAGATCGTCGAGGAGGCCCGCATCGCAATGGGGCTGAGCTTTAACGACAGTCAGCAAGCGCGTCAGCGGGTACAATCGCGCTTGGAACAAACCTAGTCCGCTTCTATATCTAACTCATGTTCAGCGATTTTCTGTCCCGGCTCACGCAGCCTCAGCCCGATCCGCTTGCCGATGATGACGCCCGCTTGGCCCTGACGGCCCTTCTGGTGCGCATCGCCCGGTCCGACAATGACTATGCCGATAGCGAAATGGCGCGAATCGACCGGATATCGGCACAACGCTATGGCCTGTCCCCATTCGAAGCTGCGGGACTGCGCGCCCGTGCAGAGGACCTCGAGGCCGAGGCCCCCGATACCGTTCGCTTTACCCGCGCGATCAAAGAGGCCGTCCCCTATGATGATCGTCTCGCGGTGGTACAAGCGATGTGGTCTGTTGCCCTCGCCGACGGACACCGCACGGGCGAGGAGGACTCACTGCTGCGTCTGGTGGTCAGCCTGCTGGGCGTCAGCGACGTAGATTCGGCCTTGGCCCGTCAGAAAGCGGCCAAGTCGTGACCGCCATGCTGGGCATGTACGACATGCCCGCCCTGCAATCTGCCAATGACCGATTCTGGTCCTTGATTCGGGCTCATCTGGGCTTTGGCCCCACGCATCTGACACGAGGTGCGGATTTCTGGGACGTTTGGAACAGCCCCGATCTTGTCTTTTCGCAAACCTGCGGCATGCCCTATCGCACCCGTCTGCACGGCAAAGTTCAGCTTGTGGGCACACCGGATTACGGCTTGGCCGGGTGCCCGCCGGGACATTACCGATCCATTGTTGTGGCCAGAAAGGAAGATGCCCGCGATCTGGATCAGCTTGCCGAGGGCACCTTTGCTTATAACGAGCGGTTGTCTCAATCCGGTTGGGCTGCCCCAATGGTTCATCTGTTACGCCACAGCCGCCTGCCAAAGGATGTGCTGGAAACCGGTAGCCATGCGGATTCGGCAGCCGTCGTCGCCGGCGAACGGGCGAACTATGCCGCGTTGGATGCGCTGACCTGGGAACTGCTGAAAGACCATTCACAGCTTGGCGAAACGCTGCGGGAGGTCGCAGCGACCGAACCAACCCCCGCCCTGCCCTACATCACCGCCAAGGGTCAGGACGCGGCAGAAATCGCCACCGCGGTCCGGGCTGCCATCAAAGATCTGACTTCCGCAGACAAAGGCCTGCTGCGTGTGCGTGACCTGATCGAAATTCCAGCCGAACGCTACCTTGCGGTTCCCGATCCTGCACCCGATGCAGCCAGTTTGCTTGATCCCTAGCCAAAATGATCAGAACGTCTGGTCAATTTGACAGTTAATAGCCTGTTCTCTGTCATTTGCGCATTGCATTGCGCTGATTTTTAAGCCCTAGTACCGCACCAACACCAATAGCAGCTGGACCACCCGTGACAGATTCCACTCCGGTCATCGAGATCAAGAACCTACACAAGAGCTTTGGCAATCTTGAGGTGCTCAAGGGTGTGGATATCACCGCCAGACGCGGCGATGTCGTATCGCTGATCGGCTCTTCGGGCTCGGGTAAATCGACGCTTTTGCGATGCTGCAACCTGCTGGAAGACAGCCAACAGGGCGAAATCCTGTTCAAGGGTGAACCAGTCCGCTGGACCGGCAACGCGCACAACCGCCGTCCGGCTGATCCCAAGCAGGTTCTGCGCATCCGCACAAATCTGTCGATGGTGTTTCAGCAGTTCAACCTGTGGGCTCACATGACCATTCTGCAGAATGTAATGGAGGCCCCCGTAACCGTCATGGGCCGCGACAAGGCCGAGGTTGAGGACAGCGCCCGCAGGTATCTGGAAAAGGTCGGCATCGGCGACAAATGCGATGTCTACCCGGCGCAACTGTCTGGTGGTCAGCAGCAGCGCGCCGCAATCGCGCGCGGCTTGTGCATGGAGCCCGAGGCGCTTTTGTTCGACGAACCCACCTCGGCGCTGGACCCCGAGCTGGAACAAGAAGTTATCAAGGTGATCAAGGATCTGGCTGCCGAAGGCCGCACCATGATCATCGTGACGCATGACATGAAAATGGCCGCCGACATTTCAAGCCATGTGGTGTTCCTGCACCAGGGCCTGATCGAAGAGGAAGGCCTGCCAGAAGACATCTTCACGACCCCTGAATCCGCGCGACTTCAGGGCTTCCTATCCGCCACCAAGGCGGCATAAAATCAGAACAGAATTAACTAGGGGAGAATCCAATGAAAAAACTAGTTCTGACCACAGCTGCACTGGCGCTAAGCGCTGGTATGGCGATGGCCGACACGGTCCGTATGGGCACCGAGGGCGCCTACCCTCCGTGGAACTTCATCAATGACGCCGGCGAGATCGACGGCTTCGAGCGTGAGCTGGGCGATGAGCTGTGCAAACGCGCCGACCTGGAATGCGAGTGGGTCAAGAATGACTGGGATTCGATCATTCCGAACCTGGTCTCGGGCAACTATGACGTTATCATCGCGGGCATGTCGATCACTGACGAGCGCGACGAGGTGATCGACTTCACCCAAAACTACACGCCGCCGGATCCGTCCGCTTACGTTGCCGTTTCGGACGATGTTGACGTCGCCAACGGCGTTGTCGCTGCGCAGACCGGCACCATTCAGGCCGCATATATCGCTGAATCCGGTGCAACTCTGGTCGAATTCGCAAGCCCCGAGGAAACCATCGCGGCTGTTCGCAATGGCGAAGCTGACGCTGTTCTGGCCGACAAGTCGTTCCTGGCTCCAATTGCAAATGAAGACGCAGACCTGCGCTTTGTTGCCGAAGACGTGCCGCTGGGTGGTGGTGTCGGCATCGGTGTCCGCGAGTCGGATGGCGAGCTGAAAGAAAAGTTCAACACGGCTATCCAGTCCATGAAGGACGACGGCAGCCTGAACGAACTGATCACCAAGTGGGAAGTGTCCTCGACCTTCTGATCTGAACCAGGTTGCGCGCCCCCAATACAGGGGCGCGCCGCCGCTGAGCCTTAGCACCTCAAGAGGCCCGCCATTTTCTCGTTCTGCACTGATCCCGATACGCTGGGAACGTTTCGTTGGTTTTCCTGCTATCTCACCAACGGCGTCCACTGGTCGTTTTACCTTTCGTTCCTGAAGGTCTTGCTGTTGCTGGCCGTCACGGCGCCCGTCGCGCTGGGGTTCGGGTTCGTGGGTGCGATGGCCGCCCGTTCGCATATCCCGCCGGTCAGTTGGCTGGGCAAAGGGTATATCGCCATTGTGCGCGGCGTGCCGGATATTGCGTTCTTCATGTTCTTCGTCATCGCCCTTGATCAGGCTTTTGAATGGACACGCCACAAGATTTTGTGCCCCGACTGGACGGACCCGATCCGTCAGGGCAACGACTTTATCGTCTGCCAATCGGCGAAACTGCCGCTGAGCACATCACCAGAATGGGTGCATGAAACCTATGGGTTTTTCCTGGCGGTGATCACCTTCTCGATCGTGTTCGGAGCCTTCGCGGCCAATGTCCTGTTTGGCGGAATGCGCGCAGTACCGCATGCACAGCTGGAAACGGCTGCTGCCTATGGCTTGTCTCCGCGCCAGACCTTCTGGCGCATCCTGGTGCCGCAGATGTGGGTTTATGCCTTGCCCGGCTTGTCGAACCTGTGGATGGTGCTGATCAAGGCAACACCGCTGTTGTTCCTGCTGGGCATCGAAGACATCGTCTATTGGGCCCGGGAGCTGGGCGGCACCAAGACTTCGAAATTCACGCAATACCCTCATGGCGACTGGCGCATGTGGTACTTCCTGGCGCTTCTGATCTTCTACCTCGGCATGACCCGCGCTTCGGAAATCGGACTTGAAAAATTGATGCGCCGCTTGTCTCACGGTCAGGCCACATCAGGCGGAGAGCTTCTGCGCAAGGAGACCACCGCATGAGCTGCATCGAAACCATCCAGGACTATGGACTGCGCTCCCTTGGCCTTGGAGAGCGCCTGCTGCCGCGCAACGATTTCACTCTGTGTGAGCAGTTCACCCTGATCGGCTCGGGCATGATCTGGAACATCTATTTTGGCATCATGGCGCTGGCGACCGGGTTCTTTCTGGCCACCGCCGTGGCCCTGGGTAAAGCATCCACCAACACATGGCTGCGCAAGCCGTCCGAGTGGTTTATCTTTATCTTCCGCGGCTCGCCGCTGTTCATCCAATTCTTCTTTGCTTACTTCTTTTTCCTGTCGCTGAAGAAGTCCTATCCCATGTTCGACGCGCTGACATCGGCGTGGCTGGGGGCGCTGATCGTTTTGTTCCTAAACACTGCGGCCTATTCGGGCGAGATATTCTATGGCGCGCTACGCTCGATCCCCAAGGGTGATATCGAAGCCGCCGATGCCTATGGCATGTCCGGTTGGTCGCGGTTCCGCCGGATCATCTGGCCCACGATGCTGCGCCTTGCGTGGCCTGCCTACACGAACGAGGCAATCTTTTTGTTCCACGCCACCACGCTGGTGTTCTTTTCGGCCTTCCCGGCCTGGCAGCAACGCGGTGACGCGCTGTACTATGCCAGCTATTTCGCGGACAAAACGTTCAACCCGTTCATACCTTACCCGATTCTCGCCTTCTACTTCATCCTGCTGACGCTGGTGATCGTGGGTGCATTCGGGCTGATCAACAAACGGCTGAACCGGCACCTGCCGGCGGCCAGAAAAGCCAAGATGCGGTTCCGACTGAACCTGGCGCGTTAAAACCGGCGCTTACGTCTTTCTTAAACCGGGTCTCTGTGCCCGGTTTTTTTGCAATAATCCCACAGATTTACGTGTCAAATACGCTGACGATTTGAGAGAGATGGTACCGCCTCCCTGGCTTGAACAGGGGACCTCTGGATCCACAATCCAGCGCTCTAACCAACTGAGCTAAGGCGGCACTCGTGAGGGGCGATTTACCGAACGCGCCGGGGGAATGCAAGAGGATTAAAGACGAATTTTCCAGCTTTGTTCAACAAGATCGACCCCGAACGAGTGAACGTTTTTGCTGCCCGTCAATTGCCAGCCAGACGCCTTGTACAGCCCACAAGCCGCCCGGTGGCTTTCATGGGTCCACAACGCCATTTCGCGGTATCCTGCGCCACGTGCAAATGCCATACAGGTCTGCAACAACCGCTTGCCCAACCCCTGCCCCCGTGCCTCTGGCAACAGCAGAAACAGCCTCAGTTTTGCGGTGTCATCGTCCAGCGCAACGCAGAAGATACTGCCCAGCCGCGCACCCGCCTGTTCGGCGATCCATCCGCGTTCGCGCTGCGGGTCATGCGAAGCAACGAAATCGCCAAGGATACGCTCCACCAAGGGCGCAAAGGTGTCATCAAACCCCTCGTCCCTTTGATACAGGCGGCCATGCTGTTCTACCAGCCACGGCGCGTCGTTTGCGTGAAAGCGTCTGATCTGAACCTCATCCATACCTTATCTGACCGCAAAGGCGGCTTGATTCTCAACCCTTTGCGCGCTAGCACGAACGCTCAGTCCCGGAGGCGAACATGGGCATCAACACCGAACGTGACATTCAGGCAAACCTGCAGATCGGTCCGACCGATCATGGAATGGTGCGCCTGTTCATCGAGGCCGACAACATCGAGATTCCGATGGATTTCGACCCCGAAGAAGCCGAAGAGATTGCGGACGAAATCCGCGCTGCCGCACAAGCCGCCCGGGCCGTCAAAAGCTGAGCCCTACAGTCTGGGATCGCGCAACGCTTGCAGCCTGCGAGCGGTGTCTGTTGCGAATTTCTGGATCATCTTCTTCCGCCGCGCCGGAGCAAGCTTATCCTCGGGTGCCATACGGACAATTTCCGCGTCATATGCATCGGCTATGATAAGGCCGGTTTCCGTCGGCAGCAGCTCGGTCGGGAACTCGGTATCAACCGCCCAGAAAAAACGGTCGCACCACTCCAAATAGCCCTGCCACTTGGAGTCCGACAAGTAATCGGCCCTGCTGGATTTACACTCGATCACCCATAGCTCGCCTTTAGGCCCCAGGCCCATCACGTCGACACGCAGGCCGCGTGTCGGGACAAATTCCTCAACAGATACAAAGCCATGCGTCAACAAGTGGCGCGAGACCCCACGGGCCAGTCTCTGTCCGGGCTGTAGATCCAGTGTCATTTGGAAAATGTGAACAATTCGTGAACAAAAATCAAGCATTACGGCACCACTTGACATGATACCATTTGGTACTGCATTAATTATGATACGAAATGGTATCGCTATTGGTGGAACACATGCCGACGCAAACTCAAAATGCATTCCGTGCACTTGCTGACCCCACCCGCCGGGAGATTGTGCAGCTTCTCGCGTCTCAGGACATGACAATCGCTCAGTTGACGGATCGGTTCGATATGACCCGCGCCGCAGTCAAAAAGCACCTGACCGTTCTGTCCGATGGCGGCCTTATCACAGTCGAAGCCAAGGGGCGCGAGCGCATCAACCGTCTGGAGCCGAAGGGGATGGCCCCCATTCTCGATTGGTTCCGCTATTTTGACCAGTTCTGGGACGAACGCCTGAGCAATCTGAAAGAAGCTATTGAAAGGAAAAAGAAATGACCAATTCTATTCTGCAAAAAGCGATCTTTCTGCGGGCCGAGCCTGAAACGGTATGGGCCTTTCTGACAGAACCAGATCGACTGGCCGAGTGGTTTCACAAGCCCGAACACCCGCTGACCGCCGGTCAAAAGCTTAAGATGTTCGGAACCACCAGTGGCGACCTGTTGATCTGGGGAGAAGTTCGCGCAGCCCGCCGACCTGAATACCTGGAATATACCTTTACTATCAAACCCCTGGGCGACACTGTTAGCGTCGTGAAGTGGACGCTGGACGCTGTCCCCGGTGGCACAAGATTGGGATTGGTGCATGAGGGCTTGCCGCAAAACGCAGAAGCCTTTGGCTTGATCCTGTCACTGGACAGCGGCTGGGATGAGCATTTTGACAAGATGCGCAAAGCCCTACACGAACCAGTTGACGCCTGACCCCTTGCGCAAACCCGCCGCACACCCTACCTAGGCCCGTGGCGGGTTCTGCCCTTCTTGTGATTGGTAGCATTCTGGTGGCCTTAAGCAATTCCGAGGGGGCTGGCTCTGTTCAGGTCCTGGCCTGATTACCTGGCGCCCACCTGTACATACAGGTCCTCGGGAATCACACCGCACGGTTGACTGGTGGTCCCGCCACACCCCCTTTGGATTTGTGCGCCCTAAATGCCAGCCCGGTCGCGGTTGGGACAAAAGACGTTGGGGTTTTTTGTCTCAGTTCGTCAGTTCCTTGACCTACAAGTTTGACGTTGTGATGGGCGGGGATGTGGATGAATTGATCGTTCTGGACCCTCTGGTTGGTGACAACCCGGTCAAGCATATCCAACAGCGAACGAGCGAAGAGGTGATTACCCCTTTCGCTATAGAAGTCGTACACCGCGTTGACCTAGAACCCGCGCTAGACGCTAGTCGCCCTGTTTTGGAACAACGCATTCACGGACGGGCCAATGCCGTATATTGCAAACCTTGCATCATCCGAAAACCCATTCGGTGGAGTCTTGGTCAACACTATTCAGACTATCCCCATCTAAATTTATCCTCGGAACTTTTTCTGTTTCACTTGCGGTTCTTTGATCGCGACACCCTCTTAGCGCGTCAAAAGCTACGCTATCAGCACGTCACCAACGCGGACTCAGAAATATTCGGGGGCGTGGCAGGTGCCGGCTGGATGCAATCTGCCGAACAGGTCGACGCAGAACTTCAAGGCTTCGCAGACTTTGGCCCTCCAGAACGCACCGATTTTTCGTTTGGTCGCCCGCGGATGCAAATGAAACGGAGATGGCGTTTAGAAAAGAAACGCCAAATCTGGAGACACGCGAAATTCAGCGGTCAGACCACATTTGTCATCCCCGAGCGGTTCAAACCCGTGTTTTAAGTTACGAAACTGCAGTCAGAGCGCCCGGCTTTTCTTTTCGATTTCCTGCTGAACCAACGCCGCCCGGAAACCATGCGCGATCGGGGTTCCGCCGCGCGGGCCGTCGGGCTTTTCAGCCATGCTCATGATTGCATAGGCGAACTGAACACCTGCAAAGACAATCCCGTTCATAAACCAGATCATGGCAAGGGCGATCAGTCCGATTTCGGATCCCAGGATCAGGCCGCGCAGGTTGCCCACATTGAAACCCAATAGCACGCCGACGAACACGGCCGAGATCACAAAACCCCAGGCAACTTGCGTGATGTAGAGACGGATCAGTTTGGGCATGACAAAGCTCCTTGTCTGATACATTCATGATAGCGCATGGTCTTTCAGAGTAAACCGCAGCGCTCGGGGTGCGACATTAATTCTGGAGTTTTAATGAATGCCCTTAGCCTGTTCACACTTGATCTTCTCGAACAACTCTCGCGACTTCACGATGATCAAGAACGATGGGAGTTCACGTTAGACCGGCTTACCGAGATCGGGTTCAATGCCCTGAAATTGGTTTGCTTTACACCTGAAACCGGTGCGATCCACTGGGTGCGAAGCTCGATGTCAAAAGGGTGGCTGAACCGTTACGACACCGAAGGTTACGCCGAAGCGGACCCAATGCTCGCGCAGGTTCAGAACGGCAAGGAAAGCCTTTGCGTGCAGGCCGCAAGCCTGAACGTAGCGGATGGTCATTCGGACAAGGCGCTGGCTTTGAACCATGATCTTGAGAAGGCGGGCTACATTCATCTCTACTCGTTGGTGGTGCCCTGCCCCGATAACGAAGCCAAACTGGTCGTGTTGTAATCGGACAATCCGGACGCCCAGACCCAGATGACGGACCGCCAACGCGAAATGCGCATTCTGGCCACCGTGCTGGCGACCAATCTGGGAGCGGATATTCCCAGCAACCATGGGCGTGTCTACGACATCGCCAGCATCGCCCCTGCCGCACCGGATCTGACTCTGCGTGAATTGCAGGTTATGAACTTGCTGGCCCTTGGGCACCGAAACGACAAGACTGCCGACCTGCTGAACCTGTCGGAAATCACCGTGCGCACACATCTGAAAAACGCACGTGACAAATTGCGCGCGCCGACCCGCGAGGCAGCGCTTGTCCGTGCGATGCAACTTGGGCTGATTACTCCGCCGGGCTATCGAAATCGATAGCTGGCACCTGCTTGTCATTCCGATAAACTACTGGTGTCTTGGGATAAAACTGTGAGTGGTGGAGGCCGAAGGCGCAATTTTGGTGTATATTGTTAACGTTCAGGCGCAGCTGATTTTGTGGCTGCGTCTTATTCATTTCGCCGGGTTGATTTGATCAGAACGCCTCGGGCTGCGCCTCACGCGCCATGTGATCCAGAACGGCGTTGACGAATTTCGGCTCTTTGCCTTCCGGGAAGAACGCGCGCGCCACGTCGACAAATTCGTTGATCACGACCTTGGGCGGCGTGTCGCTTTGCGTCAGTTCAGCTCCGGCTGCGCGGAACGTAGCGCGCAGCGTCGGATCAATCCGTGCGATGGGCCATTTGGCCACCAGCGCGCGGTCGGTCATCTGGTCGATGGGGGCCTGATAGTTCACCGCATCCTCGACCATCTTGCGGAACAGGCGGATATCACCGTCCAGCATTTCCTCGCCCTCATAGACAGCGCCGAAACGGTGATCCAGAAACTCATTCACAACCTGTTCGGTCGTCTGGCCCGACTGCTCCATCTGGAACAGGGCCTGCACGGCATAAAGCCGGGCGGCGGATTTCATCAGGCGTTTCTGGTTGGCCGGTTTCGGCGCGTCGGTCTGGGTCATGCTGTCGTGGGTCCGTTGTTGTCGCCCGCCACTAGGATGGACTCGGACGGTGGCTTGAAACCAACGCCCTTTTTGGAAGAGCCCCACTTACGGCTGAGCGCGATCAGATGCAAGGCCGCAGCGGCTGCTCCGCCACCTTTATTCATCTTTTCGGGATTTGCGCGGACTTCAGCCTGATCGTCATTCTCGACGGTCAAAATGCCATTACCGATGCACAGCCCCTGCAGACCCATCAACTGGATGGCACGGCTGGAATCGTTGCACACCGTCTCGTAATGGGTGGTTTCACCGCGGATAACGCAACCCAGCGCGACATAGCCGTCAAAGTTGCACTGGCGATCCGCCATCGCGATGGCCGTGGGAACCTCGAGCGCGCCCGGGACTTCGACGACCTCGCAGGTTCCGCCTGCGCCCTCGATCGCGGCTTTGGCCCCCGCCACAAGATTATCCGCAATCGCGCGATAGAACGGGGCCACCACGATCAGCAGTTTAACCGGCTTGTCGAAGGTCGGGGTCGGCAGCACGCCGTGTTTGTCTTGTTCAGCCACGATTAGTTATCCTCGAGTATCGAACGGGTACCGACGATGGACAGACCATATGCGTCCAGCCCCAGGTATTTCGTTTCCGGTGTATTGGTCAGCAAGACCAGTTCCTGAATGCCCATCTTGGACAAGATCTGCGCACCCAGACCAGTCTGCTTGATGGTCCGGGGACCTTCGTCCTCGGCCGCATACAGCGCATTGCGTGGTTCGCGGAACAAGCAGACGACCCCGCGCCCTTCCGCAGCGATCTTTTTCATGGCCCACGGCAATTCCATCGGTGATTTCGGGCCAAGGCCCAGAATGTCAGGGGCTTCGTGCAAAGCATGGGTACGGGTCAGGACCGGCTCAGGCGTGGTGATATCCCCCTTCACCAGGACAACGTGCTCGATGCCGTGGGTCTGATCGGTGAACAGGCGCATTTCCCAAACGCCACCATATTCAGAAGTCACGGTCTGGCGCGAGGTCTCGACGACCAGATTGTCATTTCGCGACCGGTAGGCGATCAAATCGCTGATCGTTCCGATCTTCATGTCGTGCTCTTTGGCAAACTCGACCAGATCAGGCAGGCGCGCCATGGTTCCGTCAGGCTTCATGATCTCGCAGATCACACCCGCCGGATTCAGCCCAGCCAAACGGGAAATATCAACGGCTGCCTCGGTATGGCCGGCGCGTACCAGCACCCCGCCCCGTTTTGCACGTAGTGGGAAGATATGACCCGGCGTCGCTATTTGGGCCATGGTGTTCTGTTCGTTGATCGCAGTGGCCACGGTCAGCGCACGGTCTTCGGCAGATATCCCGGTCGACACACCTTCGCGTGCCTCGATCGACACGGTGAATGCGGTTTCATGACGTGATGAATTGTTGACGGCCATCATCGGCAGGCCAAGCGCTTCGACACGCTCTGCGGTCATCGGCAAGCAGATCAGGCCGCGCCCGTGGGTGGCCATAAAGTTGATCGCCGCCGCGTCCGCGAATTCGGCGGCAATGACCAGATCGCCTTCGTTCTCACGGTCTTCGTGGTCGACCAGAATATACATCCGGCCCTGGCGCGCCTCTTCGATGATATCTTCAATCGGGCTGATCGCATCGCGCAGCTGGGCCTCGACCGGGCCGGGTGTTTCAAAGCTCATAGAGCAGCCTTTCGAAAGAGCATGTTTGAACGGCTGATAGACCACCAAGCGCTCAAAAGCCAGAGCACTTGGTGGTGCGAATTGCCAAAACGCGGCGTCGAAACTTGCGGTCAGGCCATCTCGTTCAGGCGCGCGACATAACGGGCCAGAGTATCAATCTCGAGGTTCACCCGATCACCGACCGAGACATCGCCCCAGGTCGTCACCTCTTTGGTGTGCGGAATGAAGTTGATGCCGAAATCGCGGCCGTCGACATCGTTGACGGTCAAAGACGTCCCGTTCAACGCAACCGATCCCTTGGGGGCGATGAACCGCGCCAGGTCTTCGGGCGCCTTCAGTGTCACGCGGGTGCTGTCGCCTTCATCCTTAACCGCAACCACATCGGCCACGCCATCGACATGGCCCGACACAATATGGCCCCCCAACTCATCCCCGACCTTCAGGGCGCGCTCAAGATTGACGCGTTTGCCGACCGCCCATTTGTCCAGATTGGTTTTCGAAACCGTCTCGGCGCTGATTTGTACGTCATACCAGTCATCGCCAAGGTCGATCACGGTCAGGCAGACCCCGTCGCTGGCAATGGATGCGCCAATGTCAATATTCGCAGTGTCATAGTCCGTTTTGATCCGGGCTCGCAAATCGCCCTGCTGGTCCAACTCGGTGACCGTGCCGATATCGGTGATGATCCCTGTGAACATTGCCTTTACCCTTTGCCTTTAACCTGTGCCTAGTTTTCCACATCGAGGTAAGCCTATGCAGCCCTGCGAGCAAGCCCTGCCTTGCCGGGATTGGCATAAAAGGGCATAAATTCCGAACCAAACAAAAAAGAGCAGCACGGATGCCATCACTCACCGCGGGCTCGCATCGCCGCTTGTTCCTGTTTCTGCAAGGACCTCACGGCCCGTTCTTTAGCGCCTTGGCCCGCGCATTGCGCGCGGCCGGGGCCGACGTTCTGCGTGTGGGTTTTAATGCGGGCGATCAAGCCTTTTGGTTCGAACGGCGCAGCTATGTCCCGTTTTTGGAGGACCCAGAGACATGGCCCGACATGCTGCAAGACTTGATCCGGTCGCGCGGCATCACGGATATCGTGCTTTATGGAGATACCCGCCCCAATCACGCCCGCGCCATCGAGGTGGCGCAAGCGATGGGCGTGACAGTTCACGTGTTTGAGGAAGGTTACCTGCGTCCCTGGTGGGTGACCTATGAACGTGCCGGGGCGAACGGAAACTCGCGCCTGATGGAACTGGATGTCGCGCAGATGCAATGCGCGCTGGACCAATCCGATGCTCAGACCCCACCCCCTCCGTCGCATTGGGGCGATATGAGGCAGCACATATTTTACGGTGCGCTTTACCACTGGTTCGTCCTGTTTCTGAACCAGCGCTATCCGAACTTCAAACCGCATCGGGAACTGCCTGTTTCCAAAGAGTTTCGGCTGTATTTCAAACGCCTAGCGCTGATGCCGTTTCACAGAATTCGGCGGGCTTGGGCCACAGCCCGCGTACGCCATAGCGGCGCACCCTATCACCTGGCCCTATTGCAATTGGGGCATGACAGCTCGGTCCAAGCGCATTCGGATTACACCTGTATGTCTGACTTTCTTGAGCACGTGATCTCAGGTTTTGCAAAGGGCGCTCCGCGCCACCACCGGTTGGTTCTGAAAGAGCATCCGTTGGAAAACCACCGGGAACCTTTGCGCGACAAGGCCCGCGAAATCGCTCACGCACATCAGGTGGCGGATCGGGTGCACTATGTGCCCGGTGGCAAACTTGCGCGACTGCTCGACGATGCGAACTCGGCCGTGACCATCAACTCAACCGCCGGACAACAGGTTCTGTGGCGCGGCATTCCGTTGCGCAGCTTCGGCAGATCCGTCTACGACAAACCGGAGTTTGTGTCCCAACAGTCCATTGCCGAGTTCTTTTCGGACCCGGATATGCCCGATCACGAGGCGTATAGGCTGTATCGGCAATTCCTTCTGAAAACCAGCCAGTTACCCGGCGGCTTTTATTCCCTGCGCGGCCGAAGACAACTGCTGCGCCGCGCAGCAGATTTGATGCTGCAGAACCACGACCCCTATCAGTCGGTATTGTCCGGCAACGCGGCACCGCCGCCACAGTTGAAACTCGTCGACTGACACGGGTGGCTTGGTGCTGGATGTTGCGCATCGAACAGGCTAACTTGTCGCAAACAAAAGACGACCGAGGATTTACGGCAGTGCAGTGCATTCCATTTCGTTGGGTACGAGGGGCTTCCCTTGTGGCCTTGATCGGCCTTCTGGGGGCATGTCAGCTTCCCAAATCAGGTCCCAACAAAAACGAGATTCTGGCAGGAGCCGTGGAAAACGGTGGCAATGCATTTGTCGTCGAAGTTGATGATCGGGTGGCGCGGGCTACATCCGCGGTCCCGCAATTCGGTTTTTCATCCGCTTTCACCAGCGCGCCCAGCCTGACCGCAGATGTCGTACGTCCCGGTGACGTTCTGGGCCTCACGGTCTGGGAAAACGTCGATGACGGCCTGTTGTCGAGCGATGTCGGGGCTGCGACAACACTCGAGCAAGTGCAGGTGGACAATGACGGGTTCATATTTGTTCCCTATGCGGGTCGTGTTCGTGCGGCGGGCAATACGCCCGAACAATTGCGGCAACTGATCACACAAAAGTTGCAGGATCAGACACCTGACCCACAGGTTGAAGTTCGTCGCACGGCCGGAGATGGCGCAACTGTTTCTCTGACGGGCAACATTGGTGCCCCCGGCCTTTATCCGATTGAACTTCCGACCCGTACCCTTTCAGGCATGCTTTCAGAAGCAGGCGGGGTGTCCGTTGGCGCGGACATCGCGCTTGTGACGCTGATCCGGGGCGATCAAAGGGGAACCGTCTGGTACGAAGATCTGTTCCGAAATTCCAAGCTGGATGTTGCGCTGCGCGGCGGTGACCGCATTCTGGTTGAAGCTGACAGCCGGTCCTACATCGCCCTTGGCGCGACCAGCGGGCAATCTCGGGTCGCCTTCGACACCCAGGACCTTTCTGCGCTTGAAGCTTTGGCGCAGGTTGGCGGTCTGTTGTCGTTGTCGTCGGATCCAACCGGGATTTTTGTTTTACGTGATGAACGTCAGGACATTGCGCGCAAAGTCATGAACCGCCCGAGCCTTCAAGGCGATCAGCGTATGATTTACTTGTTGAACCTGACCGCGCCAAACGGGCTGTTTTTGGCAAGGGACTTCGTGATCCGCGACGGTGACACGATATATGTGACCGAAGCCCCCTATGCGCAGTGGACCAAGTCTATCTCTCTGATCTCAGGTGGCCTTACACCGCTGGCCAACGTTGCCACGCTGACGGGCAACTGATGTCTTTTGAAACGACAGCCGGGTCAGAACGCACCCGGCTGCTTGTTTACAATGGTGGTTTCCTGACATCTCGCCGCATTCGGCGCATATTGTCCCTGTCCGGTTATGACATCAGCCTGGGGCGCCCCAAAGACGGGGACGTCGTGGGGGTGTGGGGCAACAGCCCAACGGCGCACCGCGGCCTTGGCATGGCCGAACGGCACAATGCGCCGGTTCTTCGGGTCGAGGACGCCTTTCTGCGTTCCCTGCATCCCGGACGCAGCGGAGAAGCCCCCTTGGGCTTGTTACTGGACCGGTCCGGTCTGCATTTCGACCCCGAGCAACCCTCTGATCTGGAAACGCTGCTGGCCACACATCCGCTGGACGACACCGCCCTTCTGAACCGTGCGCGCGGCGGAATCGAGAGGATGCGCGAGTTGCATCTCAGCAAGTATTCGGCCTTCGATCTGACGGAACCACCGCCCGATCCCGGTTATGTGCTGGTAGTGGATCAGGCGCGCGACGATGCAGCCGTCACAGCCAGCAAGGGCGATGCAGCACGGTTCCGCGAAATGCTTGTCATGGCGCAAGAGGAAAACCCCGGCGCCCGCGTTCTGATCAAGACGCATCCTGATACGATTGCCGAGCATCGCTCGGGCTATTTCTCTGAGGCGGACCAGTCCGACCGCGTGTCCATCCTTGGCACAGCTTTCAGTCCATGGGCGCTGCTGGAAGGCGCGGTTGGCGTTTATACCCTGTCGTCTCAGATGGGGTTCGAGGCGATCCTGGCCGGGCACAAACCCCGGGTCTTTGGCCGGCCTTTCTACGCTGGATGGGGGCTGACGCAGGACGAAGACCCCCTGCCCCGTCGCCAGCGCAGCCTGACACGGGCGCAATTGTTTGCCGCTGCGATGGTCTTGTACCCCACATGGTACGATCCATACCGCGACCAGCTTTGCGAATTGGAAACCGTTCTGGACGCGCTCGAAGCGCAGACACGCGTCTGGCGGCAGGATCACAAGGGTTGGACCGCGTCTGGTATGCGCTTGTGGAAGCGCAAGCACCTGCAACAGATGTTCGGACGCGAGAAAAAGATCCGATTTACCGAGGACCAGCCGGCGCGGTCTGACCGCCCGCATATGGTGTGGGCCAGCAAGGTCCGCGGTACCGAAAACGCGGTCCGGATCGAGGATGGTTTCCTGCGGTCGCGTGGGCTAGGAGCCAGCCTGATACCACCGCTTTCGCTGACAACAGATGACCGGGGCATCTACTACGACCCAACGCATCCCAGCCAGTTGGAAGATATGATCGCTGCCCGAGAAACCCTGAGGCCCGATCAGGAATTGCGCGCTGAAAGACTGATTTCGCAAATCGTGGCCTCTCGGATCACCAAATACAACACGGGCGGCGACGCACCTGATTTGCCGGAAGGGCATCGCATCCTTGTTCCCGGACAGGTCGAAGACGACGCCTCGATCCTGTTGGGCACCAGCACTGTCCGTACCAATGCAGATCTGCTGCGCGCCGCTCGCGAGGCAAACCCGAACGCCGTCCTGATCTATAAACCTCACCCGGATGTTGAGGCCCGATTGCGCGATGGTGAATTGGACGCCACAGACCTGGCAGATGTCATCGCCACCAGTTGCGATCCAGCTGCCCTGCTGCCAGAGGTTCAGGAGGTCTGGACCATGACCTCATTGCTGGGGTTCGAAGCGTTGATGCGCGGGGTTCGCGTGACCACGCTAGGCGCACCTTTCTATGCCGGTTGGGGGCTGACGAACGATTTGGGCAACGTTCCGGCGCGTCGCGGCGCTCGGCCCAGCCTGTTGGGCTTGGTTCACGCCGCCCTGATCGATTACCCCCGATACATGGACCCAACCACTGGTGAGCCCTGCCCGGTCGAGGTTGCGGTCGATCGTCTTGCACAAAACAACGCTCCTGCAGGCGGCCCGATGGTACGCTTATTGTCAAAATTGCAGGGCGCATTCGCGACCCATGCGCATGTCTGGCGACGTTAGCGCAGGGCTCGCGCCCAACGATGCATCACGTCCGGCCCAATCACCTGCGTCTCGATCAGCTCAAACCGGGGCGCTGCGTCCAGTTTATCCAGCCCGAGCGTACCAATAGCCGACAACCCATCGGCCCCGATAGCCAGACCAGCGGTGAAGCCGATCAACTCGTCCACAAGATCTGCGGCCAGTAACGAGGCCGCCAAAGCAGCTCCGCCTTCGCAGAATACGCGGGTCAGACCGGCCTGCCCCAACTGATGCAGCAGATCTGCGGCGTCGATCTGGTGATCGTCCAGCGCGCAGGGCAACAGCCTTGCCCCGACCCCTTCCCATGCGCGGGCGCGTTCGGCATCCGGCGAAGGGCCGTGACACAACCAAACGGGTACGTCTTTGGCCGTGCGCGCCAACTGTCCCATCAATGGAATGTCCATATGGCGAGAGACCACAATCCGAACCGGCTGCGCCTCGACCCCAATATCCCGCACGGTCAGCGAGGGATCATCGGCACGTGCAGTACCCGCTCCAACCATCACCGCATCGTGTCGCGCCCTCATCGCGTGTACGGCACGACGCGCCTTTGGCCCAGTAATCCATTGGCTGTGGCCCGTGGCCGTGGCGATCCGGCCGTCGAAGCTGCTGGCGAGTTTTAGGGTGACAAAGGGACGACTTTGTTCGGTTTTCAGAAAGAAACCGGCCAAATCGCGCGCGGCCTCTTCGGCCAGCACGCCCGTCGTTACGTCGATCCCGGCCTCGCGCAACATGGCAAACCCTTGCCCGGCTACGCGAGGATCGCTGTCCTCTATCGCACAGACGACCCGAGCGACACCTGCGGCAATCAAAGCCTCGGCACACGGGGGTGTCTTTCCATAGTGAGAACAAGGTTCAAGCGAGACATATGCCGTCGCTCCGCGCGCGGCCTCTCCGGCCTGCGCCAACGCTACGGGCTCGGCGTGCGGGCGGCCACCTGGTTGGGTCCAGCCCCGCCCCACAATTCGCCCGTCGCGCACGATCACGCAACCGACCGCTGGGTTTGGCCAGCACGTCCCCTGACCGCGTCGACCCAAAGACAGGGCCAACGCCATAAATCGCTTATCTGTTTCGCTCACTCGTCCGTCGAAGGCTGCGGCGGGCGCAGTTCGTGGACAAACTCCTCGAAGTCATCGGCCGCCTGGAAATTCTTGTATACGCTCGCAAAGCGAACATAGGCGACGGTATCGATCCGCGCCAGAGCTTCCATGACGATCTCGCCGATTTTGCTGGATGGGATATCGGTCTCACCCATGCTTTCCAGACGGCGCACGATGCCCGAGATCATCTGGTCGATGCGATCAGGCTCAATCGGGCGTTTCTGCATCGAGATACGGATCGAGCGTTCCAGCTTATCCCGATCAAAATCTTCGCGCTTTCCGTTGGTTTTGATCACCACCAGATCGCGCAGTTGCACACGCTCATAGGTCGTGAAACGGCCGCCGCACGCAGGGCAGAACCGGCGCCTGCGAATGGCTACGTGATCCTCTGCCGGGCGAGAATCTTTGACCTGAGTGTCGATATTTCCGCAAAACGGGCAGCGCATCCGCCGTCTCCTCGTCCCTAGTACCGCCTCCATTTGTAAGCGCTACGGCTTACTTATCCACAACTATAGGGCAGCCGCTAGGGTTTGGGTAGTCGGAATTTTTCAACGCAAGATAAAGGGGTCAGGCGAAGTGTGCCGCAACCCGTCGTTTATGCGCTGCAGTACGGTGTTCGAACAGGTAAACGCCTTGCCAAGTTCCCAATACAGGTTGGCCTCCCGACACAGGGATAGACAGCGAAACAGGCAACAAAGCCGCCTTGATATGGGCGGGCATATCGTCGGGTCCTTCGTAGGTATGGCGCAGATAAGCCATCGCTGGGTGATCAGACGGCGGCACCAACCTGTCGAAAAAAGCGCGCAGATCCGTCTGCACTTCGGGGTCGGCGTTTTCCTGAATCGCCAGCGAACATGAGGTATGGCGCACGAACAGTGTCAGCAACCCATCGCCTGAGACCGAGTTGAGCCAGTTGCGCACGTCCGAGGTGAATTCGTACAACCCCGGACCATCCGTCGAAATAATGAACTCGGTCTGCATTTGTCGATCGCTATGGATCAGTTGAAGAACGGACGAACGTTACAGCGCCCATTGGCCCCCTGAACGGACATGCTTTCACCGGGATTAAAGCCGGAAGTCAAGAAACTGCCCTGCTGCGGCTGACCACCTGCGGGAGGCGCGATTGAGAACCGAACAGATGTCCTACGACCTGTTGCCTCGCTGGGGCCATAGCCACGCACAACGTAAATTCGATCCTGCCAGCCTGCGCCCAGGGTCCGGCGAGCGAAATCCGCGGCCGCACACCAATACCCGTCGACGTCGCGCCGCGCGCGCGGGATCACTTCGAACTCGGTGTTGTTCAGTGCGACGGTCTGAAACCCGTTTCGCGCTGCAGAGGCCGTAGCGGGCACGCTCAGCAAGATTGCGGCAGCCGCCGCCAAAGTCATAACCTGTTTCATAATCATACTCTTTCCTGTTTCGAGGTAATTTCTGAAATAGTGTACATCCCCACCGGACAAAGCCGGATCACAATCAATTCAGCCCTAACCCTTTTGCTCGTGATCAGACGTTAACCAACCCTGATAGCGGATCAAAGGGCCCAGAACCGGCATCTCGGCTGACACATCGAACCTGAATCGGTTGCTCTCATCTTGCCATTCAATTGTTTTTGAGCGCGGCAAAAGCGGCTTGGGACAGGGTATTCCAAGGAACTTAAGCCCGAGAATCTGGATGGATAATAGATGGTTCGAAGAAACCGGCTTCAGCCAAATCGACACCGGGCCAAACCGTTCGCGCACGCAGTTGGAACGGTGATCAAAGCTGAGCCGGGATCGCGTGGTATGACCACCAAAATCGCGCGTCCACAGCCACCCTGCGCCGTTCCTTGTGATCGAAACCTTGACCTCAACATCCCGCCCGTCCGGCGGCATGCGCGCACAGCGCAAGGCCAACGCAACCAGCATTCCGCCCCCAGCTTTGATCGTGCAACGACCCGAGTACTGGCCGCAGACGCTGTGCAACGCACGCACCGCCTCGGGCAGTTCCGTTCCCTTGGGCAAGGCTTGCAGAAAAGGATCGGGATGCACTCAGAACCCCTCGGGCAGAAAGCGAGACCGGAGGGCCGCATCAGGTACCATACACGTCTCGGATCGTCCGAAAATCGCAAACCGGTTACGTGCAATCGCTTGGTAGAGCGGGTCTTTGATAAACCGAGGCAGCCATTTGCAGACAGACAAAGCCGGCCAGATGCCGGGCAAGCGGCGCATTGCAGCTGCGAATGCATCCAAACGCTGGTGGATCACGCCATCCGTGACCACAAGGTTGGTTTCAAAATCATGGGTTGGCAAGCCGAGGTCGGAATACAGCCTCTGCCCCAAAGGCGATTGCGCGGTTGCGAATTTGAACCGTTGGGCTTTGTCCCGTGCCACCATGAACCGAAAAAAGCCCGAACAAAGAACGCATTCGCCGTCGAAGACGATGAAATCCTGCCCTTCGATTAGGTTTGTTGTGTGATTGGTCACGCCGGATACGTCCGCTCGAACTCTGCTGACGCAATTTGGCACCAGGGCGCGCGACAGACAATGCGACACGGAAGCCTCATCGCTGTCGGGGAACCTACGGTGGTGAACCGGGCTCTGACCTCATCCCCTCAAAGATCGCGACCCGACAGCAAGCGAAAAATAGGTACCCGTTTGGCTGCGGTCTTGCGAAACACGGCCAATATTATTTGAATAGATGCCATATGCTTCGCTTTCCCCTATATTCAGGTGCAGCCGATCAACAGCATGGGTTTTGAGAATGGACGTCGACATCGCCCGCATTCAGGTCTTGTCCAGAACGTTGGATCAACGGGCCACAGACCCTGCGATCGTGGACCGCGTGCTGGCCAAATCAGGCCTGAGGCGCGCCGATATCGAACCACCCTCGACAGCCTATAGCGCGCACAAAGAGGCCCTGTTCGCTCGCTATGCCTGCGATGCCCTTCACGACACCACTTTTGCCGCACAGGCCGGACTGGCATTCAACGCGTCTTCAAGCCTGACGGCTTACATCAGTAAGTACTCACGCGATCTAAAGCAGGTGGTGGAAAACTCATCCCGGTTTCACGGCATGATTGACCCGGCGCTGCACCTAAGCCTGCGGGTTGCCGGGAA
This sequence comes from Ruegeria sp. R14_0, assembly GCF_017743975.1. Lineage (GTDB taxonomy): Bacteria > Pseudomonadota > Alphaproteobacteria > Rhodobacterales > Rhodobacteraceae > Ruegeria. The sequence goes on from NZ_JAGHRC010000003.1 coordinate 172,796, forward strand.
CTTTGCCTCAATTGAGGCAGAGTGGAAGGACGCCAGTTTTGCCCGGTACCACCGCCGGACCGAGTTTCTGATTTTTGCGGCTCTTGCCCGGATGCGTACGCTGACGCAGACCGCTTTTTTTCCCATCGAAATCCGGTTTCAGCACGAGGTGGGTGATATCGGCAAAAACTATCAAAAGCTCGCAGGTTTTCCGGTAAGTTTTGGGGCCGAGCGGTTGGAAATCGTGTTGACCTTGTCCTCATTGGACCTGCCGGTGCCAACCTATGACCCAAGCCTACGGGAACATCTGTTGGCCTATGGCGACCGCATTCTCGCCGAGCACAGGGAACCCAAGCAAAAACTAAGGGCGCAGGTCGAGGGGCTGATCACACGCTCCCTGCCTGGGTCAATCATACAGGCCGAAGATGCGGCCTCGAACCTTGGGATGAGCCCGCGCACCTTTGCGCGGCGATTGAGCAATGAGGGCACGAGCTATCGCGAGATCGTCGAGGACCTGCGTTCGGACCTGGCACAGACGTTCATCACCAACGGGATGCCCTTGTCGGAAATTGCATATTCGCTGGGTTACGCCGACCAACCGGCTTTCTCGACCGCATTTAAGCGCTGGACCGGCCAAGCCCCCAGCGCTTTTCGTGGCCGTTTAGATCTGTGATCCAAAGCAGCGGGTGGCCGGGGGTCGTCAGCGGCACAGCCTCGCCCCGGCCTGTCCCATGAGTGGACTAGGCCCAGATAAGGTCACATGGGTCACATGCCTTGTGAGTTCTCGCCAAATTGAAGCCTGATCCCGCCACCGTGAGGGCTGCGTGAAAAAAAGGCGCCTCAACCGAGGCGCCTTTCTGTTTACTGATCCAGGAAGGACCGTAGTTTCCGCGACCGGCTGGGATGCTTCAGCTTCCGCAGCGCTTTCGCTTCGATCTGACGGATGCGTTCGCGGGTCACGCTAAACTGCTGACCGACCTCTTCCAGCGTGTGGTCTGTGTTCATGCCGATGCCAAAGCGCATCCGCAGAACCCGTTCCTCACGCGGCGTGAGCGAGGCCAGTACCCGTGTGGTCGTTTCCTTGAGGTTTTCCTGAATCGCGCTGTCCAGCGGCAGCACGGCATTCTTGTCCTCGATGAAATCGCCCAACTGGCTGTCTTCTTCATCGCCAATCGGCGTTTCCAGCGAGATCGGCTCTTTGGCGATTTTCATCACCTTGCGAACCTTCTCAAGCGGCATCTGCAGCTTTTCGGCCAGTTCCTCGGGCGTCGGCTCGCGCCCGATCTCGTGCAGCATCTGGCGACCGGTACGAACCAGCTTGTTGATCGTTTCGATCATGTGGACCGGAATTCGGATGGTACGCGCCTGATCCGCGATGGAGCGCGTGATCGCCTGACGAATCCACCAGGTCGCATAGGTCGAGAACTTGTAGCCACGGCGGTATTCAAATTTGTCCACCGCCTTCATCAGGCCGATGTTGCCTTCCTGAATAAGATCAAGGAATTGCAGGCCGCGGTTCGTGTACTTCTTGGCGATCGAGATCACCAGACGCAGGTTGGCCTCGACCATTTCTTTCTTGGCCTGGCGCGCCTCTTTCTCGCCCTTCTGAACCTGCTGCACGATGCGGCGGAATTCAGGGATGTCCAGACCAACGTACTGACCGACCTGAGCCATATCGTTGCGCAGCTCTTCGACCTTTGCGGTCGAGCGTTCGATGAACATCTGCCAGCCCCGACCCGGCTTTTCAGCCATCTCGGACAGCCAGTTCGGGTCCAGCTCGCGGCCACGATAGGCATCGATGAACTCACGACGGTTGATGCGGGCCTGATCCGCCAGCTTTACCATCGCACTGTCCAGCGACATGACACGGCGGTTGATGCCATAAAGCTGGTCGATCAGCGCTTCGATACGGTTGTTGTGCAGATGCAGACCATTCACCAGTTCGACGATCTCAGACCGCAGCTGTTGATAGGTCGCCTCTTCTTTTTCCGAGAACGTGTCGTCTTCGTTCAGGGTCGCGGAAATCCGGCTGTCCTGCATTTCCGATAACATGGCGAAGTCGGTCGAAATGCGTTCCAGCGTGGTCAGAACCTGATCTTTGAGCGCGGCTTCCATCGCGGCCAGCGACATGTTGGCCTGATCGTCGTCGTCGTCATCGTCGTCATTGTTCAGCGGATTGCCATCGGCGTCCAGTTCAGGGCCTGTGTCCTTGGCTGGCTTGGCGGCCTGCACGGCTGAGGTGTCGACGACCGGTTCTTCCACGTCGCCGTCTTCGTCCATCTGGTTGCCGAACGTGGCCTCCAGATCAATGACGTCGCGCAGCAGAATGTCTTCTGACAGAAGTTCGTCGTGCCAGATGGTGATCGCCTGGAAGGTCAGTGGGCTTTCGCACAGACCGGCGATCATGGTGTTGCGGCCGGCCTCAATCCGTTTGGCGATGGCAATTTCGCCTTCACGGCTCAGCAATTCCACCGAACCCATTTCGCGCAGATACATGCGCACCGGGTCGTCAGTGCGATCCAGCTTTTCGGTCGCCGCCCCGGCCAAAGCAACCTCACGGTTGCTTTCCGTCGTGGTCAGTTCGGTCGAGCCTTTATTCTCTTCCTCTTCGGCCTCTTCATCTTCGATGATGTTGATGCCCATTTCGGACAGCATCGACATAACGTCTTCGATCTGTTCCGAGCTCACCTGATCAGGCGGCAGAACCTGATTGAGCTGGTCGTAGGTGATGTAACCTTTCTCGCGGGCCTCGGCGATCATCTTTTTGACCTGGGCCTGGCTCATGTCCAGCGAGATTTCCTGTTCCTGCTCTTCGGATTTGCGATCTTCGGTCGTGTCTTTGGCGGCCATTCAATGCTCCTGCAGGGATGGGTGATTCGATTGAACCGAATCATTAGCGCGTAGAAGTGATTCGGCCACCCGTTTACCCGTTTTTCTTTTCCAGTGCCTTACGAAAACATCACTTTAACGACGTTTCCGTTCGAAATTGATGCCGGACATGATCGCCTTGAACGCGTCTTTCTCGTCGCGGTTGATTCGCGCACCGTTGTCGGCGATGTCGAATACCGCCCTGTCCTCGTTCTGGCTACGACTCGTACGGTTGCGCTCTTCGGCGGCCTGTGCCAGCCGGTATGTCAGCGCCTCATCAGCCAGTTCAGTAAGTTCCTCGGCAGCTTCGGCAATCTCGGCATCCAACCCCCGGAGCGCTTTGATCTTTGCGAGTTCCTCGGCCAGTGTCATCTCGGCCTTTTCAACGTCGCCTGGTTTGAACACACAGGGGATTACTGCGACATGGCGAAGGGCCAGCAGGTTTTCAAGGATTTCGCTGCCTAAAGTTTCGATTATGTGGTCTTTCAGATGATCCGGGTCATCGATGGCGTGCCGCAAAATGGCCGCGCGCAGGGCCGCGTGGTCGGGGTCATGGCACTCCATCTCTTCCAGCTGCGCTTCAAACTGGATGACGACCTCAGGGTTCAGGATTGCGATGGCGAGAATTGCTGCCTCACGCAGTTGGATGTCGGCATTCTCGGACGACGCAAGGAATGAAGCGCGTGCACCTGGTGTTGCGGCTGGCTTGGGTTGCCACTTGCCGCGCGGCTGCCATTGACGGTTCTGCGGCTGGCGTTGCGGGCGGAACAATTGCCAGCGCAGGTCTTTGATCTCCTGTCCATAATGCGACCGGATTGAAGGGTCTCGGATCAGTTTGATCTTGTCGCGCAGCGCCTTGTCCAAAGCTGCCTTGCGTTCCGGACTGTCGAACACCTTGCCCTCGGTCTCGCGCTGCCACAGCAGTTTGACCATTGGGATCGCGCCTTCCAGCACCGATTGAACCGCCCCAGGTCCTTCGGCGCGCAATAGGTCATCAGGGTCCTTGCCTTCGGGCATCAGCGCAAATCTTAGGGATTTCCCGGCCTCGAGCAACGGCAAGGCCAGATCGACGGCGCGCATCGCCGCGCGCAAACCGGCCGTATCGCCATCCAGCGCGATGATCGGCTCATCCGATATCCGCCAGAGCAGTTGCAATTGATGCTCGGTGATCGCCGTGCCCAGCGGCGCGACCGAAGACCCAAACCCGGCCTCGGCCAAGGCGATCACGTCCATATACCCCTCGGCCACGATCAGTGGCTGTCCCTTCCCCGCCGCCTGACGGGCAGGTCCGTGGTTATAAAGGCTGCGGCCTTTGTCGAACAATTCAGTTTCAGGCGAGTTCAGGTATTTCGCGTTGTCGTTGGGGTCCATCGCGCGACCGCCAAAGGCAATGCAGCGCCCCCGGGGGTCGCGGATCGGGTACATGATCCGGTTGCGAAACGTGTCGTACGGCTTTTTGCCCTTGTTCGAAGGCTTGGCCAGACCTGCCCCAAGGATCAGATCCTCGGCCACGTTCTTGCCGCGCAAATGATCCCACAACCCTTGCCATCCGTCAGGTGCAAAACCGATTTCCCATCGATCCAGCGCTTGCGGATCCAGACCACGACGCGTCAGGTAATCCCGCGCTGCACCCCCTGCACCGGTCTTGAGCTGCAGACGGAAGAATTGCACCGCCTGCTCCATGACTTCGGCCAGCTGTGAGCGGCGGTCCTGCTTCTCTTGCGCTTTCGGATCACGCGCGGGCATCGGCATGCCGGCCTCGCGCGATAGTATCTCAACCGCTTCGATGAACGAGACGTTCTCGGTCTCTTTCACAAAAGTAATCGCATCACCTTTGGCATGACATCCAAAGCAGTAATAGAACCCCTTTTGGTCATCAACGTGGAACGAGGCGGTCTTTTCATGATGAAACGGGCATGGCGCCCACATATCCCCCTTGCCCTGATTGGACTTGCGTTGATCCCACGTGACTTTGCGACCGACAACCTGAGACAGGCTGAGCCGGGTGCGAAGTTCATCGAGAAAACCGGGAGGCAAGGACATGGCTTAAACCTGCCAGAAATGGAAACGCTCGCCAAGACAGGGGCGAGCGTTTGTCCACAAAGAAATCGTCGGACTGTGGATTATTGCTGCAGACACAGCTCTAGCCACGCTGCACCCAGATCTTTCTTGCGCACATCCCGCATCTTTTGCTCATAAACCCAAGGGGTGATCAGTGGGATCGCCGCGTTGTAGTTTTCAGGCCAGGACGGGCTTGTTTCTGCAACCGCCTGTGGCACATCGCGTTCTTTGACACGGTCCAGCCGGGCCTGCTGAATCGCCTTAACAACGTCAGCCTGGTACTGGCAGCTTTGTTCCTTGGTCTCGGCGGCGGCCAAAGGTGTGGCCAGCAAAGCTGCAGCAAGGGCGATACGCAACATGGGGTACTCCGAAAATCGATTCTGTCGCTGCAGCTTACCTGCCGCAGGCGTAAGCTGCCATTGGCGTTTTCATCGCATCGGTGCGAACATCGGCAACTGTGTTGCGCAACCCGGTCAAAACCAGATTGCGCGTTGGCTTCAGAGACCCTTGGCGCGATAACTTTTGGAAACCCGGTCAATAGCCACGATATAGGCCGCCGTCCGCAGGTCTTCGACGTCATCGCGGCTGTGCCACACTTCGCGCATCGACTGATAGGCAATCCGCATGGTGTCATCCAGGCCCGAGCGCACCAGCTCCAGCTCATCCGCGCCGCGCAGATACTTGGCCTTGAAATCCGGAGACATCGACCACGCATCACCAAGGTAACGGTCCAGCCGCTGTAGCTCGCTGACGATCAGCTCGTGCCGCGCCTCTTCCTGCCGGCGCTGCATGCGACCGAAACGGATATGGCTCAGGTTTTTGACCCACTCAAAGTAGGACACCGTCACACCGCCTGCATTCGCGTACATATCCGGAATGATGACCGTGCCCTTCTTGCGCAGAATCTCATCCGCACCGGCGGTCACCGGACCATTCGCGGCCTCGATAATCAACGGCGCCTTGATGCGTTCCGCGTTGGAAAGGTTGATAACCCCCTCCAATGCGGCCGGAATCAGAATGTCGCAGTCTTCTTCCAGAACGGCAGTACCTTCGGCCGAATGGGTTGCATCCGGATAATCGCTGACACCGCCATGCTTGATGATCCATTGGCGAACCGACTCGACGTCGATCCCTTCGGGATTATACAGCGCGCCGTCCCATTCGATGATTCCGACGATTTTCGAGCCGTCCTCTTCGCTCAGGAACTTCGCGGCGTGATATCCCACATTGCCAAGGCCCTGAACAATGACACGCTTGCCATCCAGCTTTCCGGAAAGCCCCGCCTTCTGCATGTCTTCCGGATGGCGAAAGAACTCACGCAAAGCGTACTGGATGCCCCGACCCGTTGCTTCGACCCGTCCGGCGATCCCGCCGGCATTCAGCGGTTTGCCGGTCACACAGGCCCGCGAGTTAATGTCCGTGGTGTTCATCCGGGCATACTGATCGGCCATCCAGGCCATCTCACGCTCACCCGTGCCCATGTCCGGGGCTGGTACGTTCTGGGATGGGTTGATCAGATCCCGCTTGGCCAGTTCATAGGCGAAACGTCGGGTGATCTGCTCAAGTTCATGCTCTTCATATTTTCTGGGGTCGATGCACAACCCCCCTTTCGAGCCGCCAAATGGCGTCTCAACCAGGGCGCATTTGTACGTCATCAGTGCCGCCAACGCCTCAACCTCATCCTGATTCACGGCGGTGGCATATCTGATACCGCCCTTCACGGGCTCCATATGTTCAGAGTGAACCGATCGGTAACCAGTGAACGTGTGAATATCGCCGCGAAGCCGAACGCCAAAACGCACCGTATAGGTGGCGTTGCAAACACGGATCTTTTCTTCCAATCCCGGAGGAAGATCCATCAGGGACGCCGCCCTGTTAAACATCAAGTCTACACTTTGGCGAAAGCTGGGTTCGTTGTTTGGCGTCATGTGATCCTCCGTGCCGGTGAACGCAAAGCGTTCTGACGTTTTGTCGCACCCATTGCCTAAACGATCAATATTTAAGCAAAGATAAAACGCAGAATCCTACGGAAGACCCGCGAAACAGGCTGAGTCGCCGGTCATCTTCGAAAGCGCCGAAATTGTCGCCGCAGGGAAAACAGAAACCCTGAATGCCGCAAAATTATCCCCAGTCTGCCTGCAAACTAGCCAAATACCTGGCGATTTTGCCCAATTCACGCCACGTTTCGCCGTTAATTTTTGAACGTTAACGTTTCCTTAGCAGTTAGAGTCTCTGCTCAGCGAGGTCGGCAAAATGGCAATGCGCGTATTTAAGTGCGGTTCTAAAAACCAAAAGGGTGAAACCTCTGCAGCGCGGCGTTTCGCGCGAGAGGAAGATGGTGGTGTCTTCACCATTTTCGTGCTCATCGGTTTTTTGCTCATCATGGCGACAGCTGGCATCGGCGTGGACATCATGAACTTTGAACGCGACCGCACAAGTCTGCAGGCTACTCTGGACCGCGCGGTTCTTGCAGCAGCGAACGTTAAGCAAGACCTTCCTCCTAAGGAGGTCGTAAAGTCCTATATCGAGAAATCTGACGTTCGCGGGGAACTTACGGGAGAGCCTATCGTTCTCGAAGGAATTGGCTCAAGAAAAGTCACGGCCAATGCTTCAGTCGATGTTGACATGCATTTCTTGTCCTATTTCGGTTATCCCAAACTGACAGCGGCAGCCGCAAGCGTCGCGGAAGAGGCCATCGGTTCGATCGAAATCGCGATGGTTCTCGATATCTCAGGCTCCATGAATTGGAACTCTGCGACAGCCAACAAGAAGAAAATTGCCGCGCTTCGTGAAGCTGCGGTCAAATTCGTGAATACGATCTACAAAGAAGAAGATCCCGACAAGATTTCGATCGCGATCATTCCGTACAACAATCAGGTGAATGCCAGCGCGAATATCCTGGATAAGATGTCCGGCGTGACGCGCGAGCACACCTTTTCGAATTGCGTAAACTTCAAACCGTCCCAATTCGGGGAAGTTGCTTTGGACCCCACCAAACCTCTCAACCGAACAGCGCATTTCGACCGAAGAAACTATGGGGACAATTACAGTAGCGAACTTCACAGGAGTTCTGTCTGCACTACCCGAGCAGGCAGCGCCATAACACCAGTGACCAATGTTATTGCAGACCTGCACAAGCAGATTAACGCGATGACACCAGGCGGAAACACGTCGATTGATATCGGGGTGAAATGGGGTGCCGCGTTTCTGGACCCTTCTTTCCAGCCTGTGATCGCGCAACTGGCAAATCAGAATTTCGACCCAAATGTGAATGTTGATCCAGATACTGGTTTCATCGTTGGGACGTCTCAAGAGCCTAAGAAAGTTGTACCTCCGGTCTTTAGTAACCGACCGGCGGCGTATGACACTAACGTCAAAAAGATCATGGTTGTTATGACCGATGGTGAGAACACCGAAAACTGGATACTGGACGATGATCTGCGCGATGGGGCTTCGGATGTTTGGTTCAACTCAGACCCAATCATCGGTGAAGTTTGCACCTATTACCCGGGCTGGGGAACATGGTGTCGTGATGAAGTTATTCACGACAATGAGTACAGCGTTCGCACCTCTACTGATCCGGATCTCTATTACTGGACCCGGCAGGAGTTGGAAGACCAGACTGAACCCTACGGTGGCGCAGACAAGAATACGCGCCTGACCTACCCCCAATTGTGGAACCGCGTAAACTTAGACTGGAACGCTCGGTATAACTATGCTTGGCAGGACAACAACAACACTAACTGGTACTCGAGAGCATTTACCACGACCAGCAGAACGACCAAAGATACGCGTCTGAAGAATATCTGCGGCAAACTCAAAGCAAAAAATGTCGACATCTATGGCATTGCGTTCGAAGCACCGGACGTTGGCGTCAAAGCAATCAAAAACTGCTCGAGCGGCGACGGTTTCTTTTTCCCGGTTAACGCCGGCGGCACGTTGGGAAGCGAAAATCTGACTTTGGAACAGGTTTTTCAGACCATTGCAGTATCAATTAAACGCCTGAGGCTGACGCAATGATCCTCAAAACGCTGGGAAAAATAGTTCGCTTCAAGCGGACCGAAGACGGCGGAGTGACAATCGAGTTTGTTATCCTCTTCCCTCTTTACATGTTCTTCATTCTGGCCGTGATTGAATATGCACTGGTCACGATTCAACAAGCGATGTTGGAACGCTCCGTGGACCTGGTCGTGCGCGATATTCGACTTGGCATCAATTTACCGGACACAGAACACGACACGATCAAGGATGCCATTTGTGGCAATATGGTCGGTATGCGGGATTGCTCGAACAATCTGCTGTTGGAGATGATTGTTCAGGACCCTTTCAGCGGCGTGAACTTCCCTGCCGAGCCAACTTGCGTTGATAGAGAGGAAGAAGTTCAACCGGTGACCACATTCCAAAACGGTGGATCGAATTCGCTCATGATTATGCGCGCCTGCGCCCTGGTTGATCCGTTGTTCCCGACAACTGAAGTTGGCCGGAAGATGTCAGGCCACAACCTCGTCACACTGACGACGACAACCACTTTTGTTCAGGAGCCCTAATATGAAGCGTTTCTTCCCACGCATCCCTCGCTCCCTTAGTAACTTTGCCCGTCGAGAAAACGGCAGCCTTTCCGTTGAAACGGCAATTATTTTTCCCGTTCTCACTTGGGCGGTAACGCTTACCTATTCTTACTTCGACGGCTTTCTCGAAAGCACTGCCAACGTGAAAGCGGCATACACAATAAGCGACTTGATTTCGCGGGAAGGTGACAGGGAAATCACCGACACCTACGCGGAATCCATGTACGTCCTGTATAACCGAATGGTGGCCAATGACTCGCCGTTGCGGATGCGTTTGTCGGTCGTCACATATGTTGCGGCCGACCCAGATACAGGTGCCGACGAGTACTATATTGTCAATTGGTCGACGCATTGCGGTTTTGAAGGGAATTGGACACAGGACAACCACGATCCGCTGATCGAAAAGCTGCCGGCAATGGCGGACTTGGACACGTTGATCATTGTCGAAACGTCCAAAGAGTACATTCCGCGTACGACGACAAAGTGGCTGTCTGGCGGCAACGAGTTCAACAATTTTGTTTTCTCGCGCCCGCGTTTTGTCCCAATTGTGAAAGGGAACCCTTCTGCTAAGTTCTGTCAGTTGGACATCCCACCAGCGCAGACAGCCCCTGAAGCATAAATTTGGTTTCGGCGGCCGTGGTCAGGCCGCCCACGCCTACGCGGCGCCCTAACCGCCACCACAAACCCGGTGCCCAGCTGTTGCCCGCCTTTTCTTTGGTTTTCAGCAAAAACCCGTTTGAGGGCTTGAAAGCAAACACGCCCTGATCGATGGCCTCGATGTCTTCGATCCGAGCGATCAAGTGCCCTGCCCCGGTTCTGAGTTCAGTCTCAGTCAATTCGATCCAGTCGCTTGTGGCGTGCCACATCCGGTAGGCAAGCCAGAACGACGCCCCCCCAACAACCAACAGAAACATCTGCCAGACTGGCTCTGGCGGTGTGGCGATCGCGACATAGATGACAAGCACACCGACGGTAGACAGCATTCCCACCCCCAGCCATCGTCTTGGTGAAGATGGGCGGACCGTGGCTAGAATTTCCTGTTGCATTGGCGTTCCCTGCTCTGTTTCGCATGGGTTTAGCCGCTTTGCGCAACAAAAAACAGAGGGACACATCCTGCGAATTTGCGCACAGTCCCCGTGTTTGCATGCAAATTGACGCAGATAGCGCACAACATACATGATCCTCAGAAGTTCAGGAGATCATCATGTCCCTCAGACCAACATTGGAAACCCGCAAAGCCGTGCCGACCATGGAAGGCGCAGGCGTAAAACTACACCGGGCCTTTGGGTTCCAGGACCCGTCCGAGCTTGATCCATTCCTGTTGTTCGACGACTTCAGGAACGAGCGCCCGCAGGACTATCAAGCGGGTTTCCCATGGCACCCCCATCGCGGCATCGAGACCATCACCTACGTGCTGTCAGGCACCGTCGAACACGCGGATTCGCTTGGAAACACCGGGACACTGGGTGCAGGTGATGTCCAGTGGATGACCGCTGGTTCCGGGATCCTGCACCAGGAAATGCCCAAGGGAAACACTGCGGGCCAGATGCACGGGTTTCAACTGTGGGGCAACTTGCCGTCAGATCAGAAGATGACCGCGCCCCGTTATCAGGACGTGCAAAGCAAAGACATCCCCGAGGTCATCGATGATGACGGAACAACCGTGCGCGTCATCGTGGGGGAATTCTGGGGCAAGACCGGTCCCGTCGACGGCATTGCAGCCGATCCACAGTATCTGGACGTGCAAATCCCGGCCGGAGTGAAAAAGACCTTTCGGATCGACACCTATCGCCGGGCCTTTGCCTATGTGTTCCAAGGTCAGGCAGCCTTTGCCGACGCATCGCAACCCACCGGCGTACTGCTGGAAAAGGAAGTCGCCGGGCAAGAGGTCAACATCCGCGATCTTTCGGGGGACCGGACTCTGGTCCGGTTCGGAACCGGTGATGAAGTCACTGTTCAAGCAGGCCCCGAGGGCGTGCGGTTTCTCTTGATCTCGGGCGCACCGATAGACGAGCCAGTTGCATGGCATGGACCTATCGTGATGAACACCCGGGCCGAACTGGAACAGGCGTTCCGCGAATTGCGCAACGGTACGTTCATCCGCGCAGCTCACTAACAAAAAAAGAAAACGTGGTCAGGCGGTTACGGCGCGCCTGACCATATCCCAATAGATCTGCTCGACCTCATCCAACGACAATCGGCCACCGGTCCGATACCAGGTCATTACACCGTTCAACATGGCAATCACCGCCAATGTTGCGATCTTGGTGTCTGCGACCGAGAACAGCCCGGCATTCTGACCGTCCTGCAATATCCTTTCGAGTGAATCCTCATAGGCCCGGCGCAAGGCTTCGATCTCCGAAAAGTTCTCGGGCGTAAGATTGCGCAGCTCCATATAGGCGATGAACACCTCATCCGGCCGCTCCATGTGGAACCGAATGTGAAAGCCGACAAATCGGCGCAGCGCGTCCTCAGGACCAGTCGGTTTATCCAACGCCGCATAGGCGGCCAGCAGATCCTTCAGATGATCTTGCATCAACCGATACAGCAAACTTTGCTTGTCCGGGGTGTAGTTGTACAACGCCCCCGCCTGCACGCCGACCTCCTTGGCAATCTGGCGCATGGACACGGCCGCATAGCCGTGCCGGGCGAACAAACCCAACGCTGCTTTGCGGATGCGCGGGCCAGTGATGTCGGAATGTGATCCTTGAGTACGTGCCATACCCATATCGTATATGAACAAGCGTTCATATAGAACCCCGCTTGAACGCTCGCCGCAAAAGGTGCATCACAGGGTCAGATGCAATCGAAAAGGGTTCAGCATGAAGCCCCTGACAGTTTTGGTTCTGCTTTTGACCTGCGCAGCCTGCGCGGATTTCCCGGAACTGGACGGGCGAGAGCAGCCAAACGTGCGCTGGGCCAAGTATCCCAAGCTGATCCCGGTTCAGGACATTCTGGGCCCACCTGTTGATCCCGTGAACGAGGCCGCTGAGGTCGAAGAGGATTTGACTGCACGCGCAGAAGCGCTGGCCCAAAAGGCCGAGGCGCTGCAAAACGCGCAAACAAACTGATCCATTGCGATTCAAACACCTGTTACCGCTGTCTCGGATTGCGCCCCGTCGCTGAACCCGCTAAGGCACCGTTGAGCGGGCGTATAGCCTGATACCAAGGACATTCGAGCGGAAAGGAACCCACGGAATGACACAGGCGCTGCGGCTGGGAATTGCGGGCTTGGGAACAGTAGGCGTGGGTGTCGTGCGGATCGTCCGCCGCCATGCCGACCTGCTACAGGCACGGACAGGCCGCGCGATCGAGATCACCGCTGTGTCCGCGCGCGATGCGAACAAAGACCGAGGTGTGAACCTGTCGGACTACGCGTGGGAAACGGACCCGGTCGCTCTGGCCCAACGGGATGATGTCGACGTGTTTGTCGAGCTGATGGGCGGTGAGAATGGCCCGGCCAAAGCCTCGGTCGAGGCCGCGTTGGCTGCTGGCAAGGATGTGGTCACCGCCAACAAGGCATTGCTGGCCATTCACGGCCAAGAGCTGGCCGAACAGGCCGAGGCCGCAGGCCGAGTGATCCGGTTCGAAGCCGCCGTTGCCGGAGGCATCCCGGTCATCAAATCCCTGACCGAAGGCTTGGCCGGTAACCAGATCACCCGCGTCATGGGTGTGATGAACGGCACCTGCAACTACATTTTGACCCGGATGCAATCGCAAGAGCTGGGCTACAATGCCCTGTTCGAGGAATGTGCCGAACTGGGATACCTCGAAGCTGATCCAAACCTCGACGTGGGCGGCATCGACGCGGCGCACAAGCTGGCGCTTTTGTCCTCAATCGCGTTTGGCACCAAGCCGAATTTCGACGGCATCCAGATTGAAGGTATCCAGCAGATCAGCCTGGATGACATCCATCAGGCCGATGACATGGGGTATCGCATCAAGCTGCTGGGCGTTGCGCAACGTTCGGCCCGTGGTCTGGAACAGCGGATGCAGCCCTGTCTTGTCCCCAGCGGCTCGCCTCTGGGTCAGCTGGAAGGCGGCACTAATATGGTCGTGATCGAAGGCGACGCCGTCGATCAGGTTGTTCTTCGTGGACCCGGCGCGGGCGAAGGTCCCACGGCCAGCGCTGTAATGGGCGACGTCTGCGATCTGGCTCGCGGCCTGCAGATTCCGACCTTTGGCCGACCCGCCACCACATTGGAAGACGCCAAACCGGCCATCACCGGCCTGCCTGCGCCCTATTACCTGCGTCTGGCCCTGTTCGACAAACCCGGAGCACTGGCCAAAGTCGCCGCGATACTCGGCGACGCAGGGGTCTCCATCGACCGGATGCGCCAGTATGGCCATACCGACAGCACCGCACCTGTTCTGATCGTGACGCACAAGACAACCCGCGCCACGCTGGACGTCGCGCTGGACGGTCTGCGCGCGACCGACGTCGTCGCGGCCGAGCCCGTCGCATTGCGGATTGAAGAGGTTTGACCCTTGCAGCCCGCGTGAAACGCAGGCTATGCCCGAAGAAACGCCTTTACTGACCTGAGGATACCTAAAATGAGCGCTGCCAAAATCGACTTCAACGACCGCCTATTGTCTTTGGGCCTTGCGCGGGTCGCGGAACAGGCCGCACTGGCCTCGGCCTCGCTGGTCGGGCGTGGCGACGAAAAGGCTGCGGATCAGGCGGCTGTGAACGCTATGCGCGAACAGCTGAACCTGCTGGACATTGCTGGTGTCGTTGTCATCGGCGAAGGCGAACGCGACGAAGCACCGATGCTCTACATCGGCGAAGAAGTTGGCACCGGTAACGGCCCTGGCGTGGACATCGCGCTGGACCCGCTGGAAGGCACCACGCTGACGGCCAAGGATATGCCGAACGCTTTGACAGTAATCGCTATGGGTCCGCGCGGCTCGATGCTGCATGCACCTGACGTTTACATGGACAAGCTGGCCATCGGCCCGGGATTTCCGGAAGGCGTCGTGAACCTGGACATGAGCCCGCGTGAACGCGTCGAGGCGCTGGCAAAGGCCAAAGGGTGCGAGCCTGCCGACATCACCGTCTGCATTCTGGAACGCCCCCGTCATGAAGCAATGATCGCCGAAGTGCGCGAGACCGGCGCCTCGATCCGCCTGATCACTGATGGGGACGTGGCCGGGGTCATGCACTGTGCCGAAAGCGAAGAGACGGGCATTGACATGTATATGGGCCAAGGTGGCGCGCCCGAGGGCGTTCTGGCCGCTGCGGCGCTGAAATGCATGGGTGGTCAGATCTTTGGTCGCCTGTTGTTCCGCAATGATGACGAACGTGGCCGTGCAGCCAAGGCGGGCATCACCGATCTGGACCGTGTTTATGCGCGGGATGAAATGGTCACGGCCGACGTGATCTTTGCTGCTACCGGCGTGACCGGAGGCTCGCTGCTGCCGCGCATCAAGCGTGAACCGGGCTGGGTTGAGACCACCACCCTGCTGATGCGTTCGAAGACAGGATCGGTCCGTCGCATGTCCTACCGCACGCCGATGTGGTCGCATACCTGAGGAAAGCGGCTTGCGCCGCGGCCTTCGGCGAGAGTATTTGTAAAAAGATGAAGAGGCCGGGTCCGAGAGGGTCCGGCCTTGGCATATGAGAGGCAGGGCATGAGCTTTTTAGGCATTGAGCAGTCACTGACCGGGCGGCGTTGGATCGGGCCGGAGGCCGAGGTCGAACGCGCAACAGAAATGCTGGTGCAGCAGGCCGGGCTGCCACGGGCCGTGTGTCAGGTTCTGGCCCGGCGCGGCGTCCCGCCAATGGAAGCACAGAGCTTTTTGGAGCCTAAGCTGAAAGAGCTGCTGCCTGATCCCCGGTCCATGAAAGATATGGAAACCGCGGCGACACGCTTTATTAAGGCCGTACGGGAAAAGCAGCGGGTTGCGGTCTTTGCAGACTATGACGTGGACGGAGGAAGTTCGGCTGCTTTACTGCTGGTCTGGCTGCGTCAGATGGGGTCGCAATCAACGCTCTATGTTCCCGACCGCATTGACGAGGGGTATGGCCCCAATGTCCCCGCAATGCAGGAACTGGCGGCGGCGCATGAGCTGATTATCTGCGTGGATTGCGGGACACTCAGCCACGAGCCGATTGCGGCGGCAAAAGGCGCGGATGTCATTGTTTTGGACCACCACCTTGGGGGCGAGACCCTGCCGGACTGCGTCGCCGTGGTGAACCCTAACCGGCAAGATGAAAGCGGTGAATTGGGCTATCTCTGCGCGGCTGGGGTGGTGTTCCTGATGCTGGTTGAGGTCGGTCGGCAGCTGCGCGACTCCGGGGCAAAAGGTCCCGATCTTATTGGCTTGCTGGATCTTGTGGCCCTCGCGACCGTGGCAGATGTCGCGCCGCTGATTGAGGCGAACCGGGCCTTGGTGCGACAAGGTCTGAAGGTCATGGCGCAGCGACAGCGGCCGGGCCTTGTCGCGTTGTCGGATGTGTCGCGCATGGACGCGGCACCCAACAGCTATCACCTGGGTTTTCTGCTGGGCCCCCGCGTCAATGCGGGTGGGCGGATCGGTCAGGCCGATTTGGGCGCGCGTCTGCTGAGCACCGACTCGATGACCGAGGCTGAGGCGCTGTCGCAAAGATTGGATGAGCTGAACACCGAGCGGCGCGATATTGAGAACGCAGTGCGTGCCGCGGCGCTGGAACAGGCTGAGGAGCGTGGGCTGGACGCGCCTTTGGTCTGGGCGGCAGGTGAAGGGTGGCACCCTGGCGTCGTCGGTATCGTCGCCTCGCGCCTCAAAGAAAGCGCCAACAGGCCTGCGATTGTCATCGGATTTGACGGGGATGAGGGTAAGGGCTCGGGCCGGTCGGTCTCGGGCGTTGATTTGGGCGCGTCGATCCAAAGATTGGCGGCAGAGGGCCTGTTGGTCAAAGGCGGCGGTCACAAGATGGCCGCAGGACTGACCGTCATGCGCGATCAGTTGGAGCCCGCCATGGCGCGTTTAAGTGAGCTGCTTGCCAAACAAGGTGCTGGTCAAGGCGGACCGGCGGATCTGAAACTGGACGGTGCATTGATGCCTGGCGCGGCCTCGGTCGACCTTATTGAACAGATTGAAAAGGCCGGTCCGTTTGGGGCCAGCGCCCCTGCCCCGCGTTATGCCTTGCCGGACTTGCAGGTGCGCTTTGCCAAGCGCGTGGGGGAATCGCATTTGAAGCTGTCCTTGTCCGATGGAATGGGCGCAGGACTGGACGCCATCGCCTTTGGTGCCTTTGACACTCCGATGGGTGAACGGCTGTCCAATCACGGTGGTGCCCGGTTCCATTTCGCCGGACGGCTTGAGGTGAACACCTGGGGCGGACGGCAGAGCGTGCAGCTGAGACTGGAGGACGCGGCGGAGGCAATCTGAGCCAGTTTCCAGCCCGACCAAAAAAGTTTCGCATCCCTGCATTTTTCGGCTTGCGGGGGTTAGAGGTAAACCGTAAAAGGCCCTCCACAAGCCAGCGTGGCCCGTTCGTCTATCGGTTAGGACGCCAGGTTTTCAACCTGGAAAGAGGGGTTCGATTCCCCTACGGGCTACCACTTTTGCTTGTGCCATTACCAAATGGCCCGTTCGTCTATCGGTTAGGACGCCAGGTTTTCAACCTGGAAAGAGGGGTTCGATTCCCCTACGGGCTACCATTTCTCCTGATCTACACTCCAAACTTATCGTGGCACAGGTCCGTGATCTGACCCCAGATCGACTTGAATTCCGGCGTGTTTTCCGCAGCATAGTGGAAGTTCTTCATCAGTCCGGTCAGTTGAGTGAATACCTGACGCACTTCAGCCTTATCGGCAAAGCTCGCCGTGGATTGCGTGACATTGTAAACCAGCTTGAAGGTCATCTTCTGACGCTCCAGCGGGACGGTTGCGTCCACTTTGTCAAAGGCGTCCTGCTGCAGATAGACCATGTCGACGAACAGCGCTTTTTGCTGGGTGACGAAATCCTCGATCGTGACGCCTTCTTCGCCGGTGACCTGCATCATCTGGTCCACCTGCTCGCCCTTTTCGATCAGAGCCAACAATTCGCGCACCTTTCCGGTCCAGCCGGGTTCGGCGTTTTTGTCGTACCAGTCCGAAAGCTGATCGGTATAGCGCGACCAACTGAGCATCGGGTCGACCGCCGGGTAGAACCGTTTGTAAGCGCGCTCGGATGACAGGCCGAGGAAACACTTTACCGTCGACAGTGTCGACTGCGTCACCGGCTCGTCAAAGTTACCGCCGGCCGGGGAAACCGTGCCAATCAAAGTCAGACTGCCCAGATCGCCATCGTTGGTCTTCAGCGCGCCCGCGCGTTCGTACAGGCCCTTGATCGAGCTTTCCAAGTAGGCGGGGAACCCCTCCTCACCCGGAATTTCTTCAAGCTTGCCTGAGGTTTCGCGCATAGCCTGCGCCCAGCGGCTTGTACTGTCTGCGATCAGCAGGACGTCATAGCCCATCTGCCGGTAATACTCGCCAAGAGTAATGCCCGTGAAAATTGACGCTTCACGCGCGGCGACGGGCATCGACGAGGTGTTACAGATGATGATCGTCCGGTCCATAAGGCTGCCGCCAGACATTGGGTCGGTCATCTTGGGAAATTCGTGGATCGTTTCCACCACCTCGCCTGCGCGTTCACCGCAGGCCACGACGATCACGATATCGACTTTGGAGTTCCGCGCGATCAGGTTCTGCAGCACGGTTTTGCCCGCTCCAAACGGACCGGGTATGCAAGCCGTACCGCCGCGGGCGATGGGAAAGAACGTGTCGATCAAGCGTTGCGAGGTCAGAACCGGTTCGGTCGGATAAAGTCGCTCCGATAGGGCACGTTTCAGGATGCTTTCAGGCAAAGGTCGACGAACGGGCCACTTCTGAAACAGGGTCAGAGTGTGCTCACCGCCGTGCTCGTCTTCAAGACGCGCGACGATCTCATGGATGGACGCGGCTCCTTTCTGAACCCAAACGACCTTGTAGTCGCCGACCCAGTTGAACGGCAGCATGATCTTGTGGGTGAACCGCCCCTCGGGGACGGTGCCGATGCTGTCGCCTGCTGTGACCGTGTCACCAACCTTGACCGACGGGGTGAAAGACCACTTTGCCTGATCGTCCAGCGGAGCAACATCCGCGCCGCGCGGCAGGAACGTCCCGAACTCGGCGGCCACTTTCGGCAAGGGCGACTGCAGACCATCGAAAACCTGCCCCAGCAGACCGGGCCCAAGCTCGACCGACAGCAATTGGCCGGACTGTTCCACAGGGTCACCCACGGCAACGCCATCGGTGCTTTCGTAAACTTGAACGTCCGCCGTGTCGCCGCGCACGCGCAGCACCTCGGCCTTCAAACGTTCCTGACGGCCACCGGGTCCGGGGCGTGTGGGCAGGATGAACACCACTTCGTTTTTGACCAATTGCCCGGGAACGCCCGCGGCATCGTGATTGGCCTGAATTTGAACCAGCCCTTCCTGGACCGAGACGACGCGGGCAGTTGTGGTTTGAACCGAAGGTGATTGGGCAGTCATGCGCTTACTCTCTCAAAATCGAAATCTGCGACATTGGCCATGGCCTGTTGGGCCAGCTTCTCAAATCTTATGGCCGCATCCTGAGCGTTACTTTGCGCCCAGCGGTCAAAAATGTTCCAGATCAGAACGTAAATCGCCACGGCTTCGAAATCGAAGATATGGCGGCCGGCGTGCCGTTTCAGCTGCTTGTGGCTGACAGACAGCAACAGACGTTCAAGGCCAAGCGGGTCTTCGGCCTCCAACAGTTGCCGCGCTTCTTTAATCCAGGGCATCGGCACCGACAGGCGAAAGTCGGGATCGCCCCAGTTGGCGGGGATATGACGGCTCCAGCGACCAAAGCCAAAGGCACCCGCAGGTGGAGAGCCCCCCTGCATGCGCATGCGCAATGCGGCAACGACAGTGCGCAGGTCCATGCGTTCAAGAAATAGGCTACGCAAGGTCGGTTGCGGAATGTCGGCAAGCGCCTGTTTGCACCGCTCGACAGCCTGAGCGTCGGTGACATCCATGTTGTATTCGTTCCAGCTCAGCGCGTGTTCCATCACCTTCAGGACCCGCGCGTCTTCGGGCGTCAGCGCCTTCAAGCGGCCGTCCAGCCGTAGCCGTGACAGCGGAGGCTGCTTGGCCACAAACAGCCGCTCAGAGCCCGGCAGGCTGCTGATCAGGGCGATATAGGCGTCAGGGTCCGACATCTCAGCGGATTACACCTTCCAGCACGGCGCGGAACCGCGGCTGCAGATGTTCCATCAACAGGGACGCGACGGCCTTGTCGGTCAGATCCAGAACCACGCCCTGATCCTCGGCCCGAACTCGGATACCGTTTTGTGCGTCGTCAGAGGCGTGCAGTTCGACCTGCTCGCGCAGCATCTTGGCGGTCAGACCCAAAACATACTTGGTCAGCTTTCCCGATTGAATGTCATCAGCGTTTTGCTTGATGTCTTCTTGTGTGGCGACTTTGGCGGGCAGAATGACCTGAACCTTCCCATCCAAGTTGACGCCTTCGGCCTCGCGCCCGACAACCTCAAGGATCATCTGCTTCAACAACTCCGGGTCGGCCATTTCCTTGGTCACGAGGCGTTCGACATCTTCGCGAAACCGATCTGTCAGCCCGCCTTTCATCGTCAACACCGCATCCCGCATCGCAGTATTCAGCGCCTCTTCCCCGGCCGCGCGATAGTTGTCGGATTCCGTGCGGGCCTTTTTCTGGTACTCGTCCGCTTCGCGCTTGGCGTCTGCAAGTATCTTGGCCGCTTCGGCCTTTGCATCGGCGCGCAGCTTTTCTGCGTCCGCCTGACCTGCGGCCACGCCGTCGTTGCGCAGCTTGTCGATCAGGGCATCCACGCCGTGAGAAATCATGCCATCCTGTGCCATCAGCTGATCCCCGCGCTGATAACGAGGGCAAAGACGAAGGCAAAGACGCCAAAGCCTTCAATGATCGCCGCCGGGGCGAGCGCCAATCCAAAGATCTCAGGCTTTTCCTTGGTGGCATTGATCGCTGCCGCACAGGCCCGTCCCTGCCAGATCCCGCAATACATAAGTGCGATGCCTGACAGGATGCCGATCCCGAACAGCCCACCCGCGTTTTCCGGCGTTACGTCCCGGTTCAGGGTGAACATGATGACAATGCCGTAAATCACCATGGTCGAAGGAAAGGCCGAGACGCCGACGAACCGACCATAGCCGCCTTCGGTCTCGGTCATGGCACCGATACTGGCCTGCCCGGCGATGGCGCAGCCGATGGCGCTTGCTGCAGCGCCCAGCGCCATTGGCGCATAAATACCTAGCCAACCCAATGTCAAAACAAGCTCATTCATTCCTGAACCTCCTTGCGGGCGAACGGGCGAAAGACGATGCCTTCGTCCGGCAAACCCCATTTAAAAAATTCGATGTAATTGAGACGCAACCCGTGGACGACGCCGCTCATCATGGCGAGGGCGAAGTTGAGAACATGGCCGATGATCAGGATCAGAAGGCCGAACAGTATCCCCGGCCCCTTCAGCGCCTGCATGACCGAGACCGCCAAATCGTTGAACGTGATCGCCAGCGAGGCCGACGCCAGACCCAGTGCGAACAGGCGCATATAGCTAAGCACATCTCCAAAAGCGCCCATGGCACCGGCAAGGCTTTGCAGCCCTTCGATCAAACGCCATAGCCAGTCGGTCGGCTTCTTTATGACGCGCTCGCTTGAGAACCAAACGATTGCCAGAACACCAGCACCCATGAGTACCCCACCCGGCACAGCAGAATTGCCTTTCATGTAGCTGAGCCACAGGACAAAGCCGCCAATCAGCGCTGCGATCCAGCCCAGATTGGCGATGGCTTTCCGGTGCCCCCATGCCGCCCGCGCGGCCAGCGCGTTGGCCAGAACCAAATGCAGAACGCCCACGACGATTGAAACCATCATCATCGCGCCGAAATTGTTTAAATCCAGCACTTTGAGTCGCGCCCAAAACGACCCCTCCGGCGGCGATACGCCAAAGTAACTTCCCACCAGAATGCCGTAGAGGATCGTGGCACCCGATATGATGACACCGAAACGTCGCCACGACCTTTCGCCAGGCGTGGCGTCCATCCGTTTCCAGAACAGCAAAAGACCCAGCAATATGACCGCTCCGTACCCCGCATCGGCCACGATCATCGCGAAGAAGATCGCGAAGGATGCAGCGACGATCACGCTGGGATCCCAATCCTTGTATCCGGGCACTTGATAAAACAGCGCCAAGTCCACGGCAGCGCTGCGTTTTTCCGGCTGTTCCAGCAGTGTCGGCGGGCTGTCTTCGGGGCCGGGTTCTTCGATCAGAACGGCGGCGTTTTTGGTACCTGCCATCTCAAGTACCGCGTCCACGCGATCCTCGGGGACCCACCCCTGCAGGGCAAACATCGTCTCTTCATCGCGCACTTTTTGTGTCGCATGGGCTAGCTCGGCCGCGCTTTCGGCAACGGACAAGTTCCGTCGCATCAAGGTCAGGTACCGGGTCTGTGCGATCCGTTCAGCTTCCAGAGATTCAATCGCGATCTCCGCCTCTTCCAGCTGCGCCTCAAGCTCGTGAATAGGCAGCGATCCGGTATGCGTCCGCGGGACCGGCAGGATGTCATCACCCGGTTCGTCCGGAGCGATCAGGACCGCATAGACGAACCGATGGTCCTGCTCCAGAATGGCCCAGGGCATGTCCAGCGCTTCAAGCGCATCCCGATGCTTGAGCGGTAGCTGATAGAACCACAACCGGTTGCCCGCCAGCACGTCATCGGGTGGAAAATCCAAATCGCCCCAAGGGCGCACCTGCGCGATCCGATTGGCCAAAAAGTCCCTGCGGTCCGTCATATCCCGGGTGCGCTGCATCAGGTCCAGCACGTCCTTGACGAACTGGTCCATGTCAAACCCCAGATCGCGCTGAATCTGCCGACGCTGTTCGGCGGCGTCATTCAGAAACCGTAGCGCCTTGTAAGCATCCCGCGCACCACGTTCGCTGATCTTCTCGGGTTCACTGGGCGGAGGGGCAAGCGGCAGGACATGCATACAGCCAAGATCCTGCAATGCCTCAAGCGTCTCGGTCTTCTGGGCGGCCCGCCCGACCAGCGACAGTTTCTTGAGGCGCGCGACACTCATGACACCGCCTCCTGCGCATGTTTGCGCTTAGAGATTTTCGACCGGACCACGGCCTGCATTTGCTCATCACTCAGATAGATGCGGATTTTCTTGATGTTGGCCTTCGCGCGCGGGATCAGAACCTTTTCGAACAGGTTGACCCGCTGGGTGATCGTGGCGACGGCCTTGTCGAATATCTTCACCCGCTCTTCGGCCACTTTGACGCGCAAGCGCGCCTCGATCATGTCATGCAACAGGCTCGCCGCCGCATCGACCCAGTGGGGCTTTGCCAGATAGGAGTACGGACGCACCGCGACCTCAATCCGATCCAACGCGGGCATCTTGACGCCCACAACGTTGACCTCTTTGACCTGATAATCCTTCAGCTCGACCAACCCGTCCAGATCGACGCCCTGCTGGGCCAGCATGGGCAGCTTTTCCCCGACTTTCTGCGCCAGTTCCTGCACCTCAGTTTCAAGGCGCTGCACATCCTCTCGCGCCTTGGCGCGTTCCGCCATCAATTGCTGACGCTTGAGGTCCAGCGACGGCAGGAACCTCTCATAGCTTTTTAGCTGGGTCTGCTGGCGGGCCAGCGACGATTTATTCAGCTGCAACCGCGCCATTGGCATCCTTTGGGAAATACTTGTCGATCAGAGCCTGCTTCATCAGCAATTGTTCTGGTGCGAAACACTCGGCCAGCGTCTTCCAGCCCAGATCCAGCGCCTCTTCCAGCGGGATCGAGACGTTGATGTCCATGAACCGCGTTTTGAAGAGGTCGCCGAATTTCAACAATTGGTGATCATAGTCCGAAAGGTCGAACGCCATTGCCTGTTTCTGCGCGGCGTCGCGGCTTTCGGAATAGAACCGGATCATGGTGTTCATGATCTGACTGTGGTCCTCACGTGTGGTCTTGCCGATCACGTTCTGTTTGAGACGCGAGAGGCTGCCGAACGGGTCAATCACTCCGGAATGCAGATAAAACTGCCCCTCGGTGATGTAACCCGTGTTGTCCGGCACCGGATGGGTCACGTCGTTGCCTGGCATCGTCGTAACGGTCAGCACGGTGACCGATCCGCCCTTGGCATAGTCACAGGCTTTCTCGTACCGGCGCGCCAACTGCGAATAAAGATCGCCCATATAGCCACGCTGAGAGGGCACGCGTTCCTGGCTGATGCCAACCTCTTTCATCGCGTCGGCATAGGCGGTCATGTCGGTTAGCAGGACCAGCACGCGCTTACCCTCTTCCACGGCAAATTTCTCCGCCACGGCCAGCGCCATGTCCGGCACCAGCAGCCGTTCGACCAGAGGGTCCATCGCCTGATTGACGAACATGACGGTGCGCGAAAACACGCCCGCGTCCTCGAAAGACGTACGGAATGTATGGTAGTCATCAAAGATCAGCCCCAGCCCGCCAAACACCACGATATCGGCATCCGCCTGAATACCGATCCGGCTTAGGAAAGCATTGAACGGTTCGCCCGATACCGAAAAGATTGGGATTTTTTGGCTTTCGACCAGCGTGTTGAACACGTCGATCATCGGCACATCGGTGCGGATCATCTTGTTGGGCACGGCCCGTTCCGCCGGGTTCACGGTCGGCCCACCGATATCGACACGCGGCTCGGAAGACAGATCGGGCCCGCCATCAATGGAAACGCCTGCGCCGTCAAACACGCGCCCCAGAATGTTCTGCGAATACGGCGTCTGCATCGGGTGGCCCAGAAACGTGGCCGTCGCCTCAGTCGAAACACCCTTGGTGCCTGAAAACACTTGCAACGTGACGACATCCCTGTCGATGAAGATCGCCTGCGCCAGCGTTTTGTGACCGTCCACGGTCTCGATCACAGCCAGATCGTTGAACCGCACCGCCGCGTCGGTTGAACCATCCAGCGGCACCCTGACCTTGATCGTATCCCCGACAATTTCAAGAACACGCGTATACTTTAAAAGACTACGGGACATTGCTCATCCTCGGTCATTTAAGAATTTTTCAAATCGTCGCAGGAAAATCAGCAACCGTTTTCTGCAATCATAGGGTCAGCTTACAACGAATTCATGAATTGGCAAATGAGGATGCGACGGACGAAAGGCCGCGCCCAAAACGTGTCAAATTATTGCCCATACAGTTGGCGCGAAAGGGTGCCACCATTGCGGGCCAACCCAACTCACCAGCCTCTGCGCCCGAACAAGGACTGCAAACGGCTTTGGCCAGCAAATGGGTCGACCGCCGCGGGCGCGGTCAGACCCGAAACGACGCGACGCACCAGCCCCCAACAGATCACAGCGAAGATGACACCGCCCAGCGCCTGCCCCAGCAGCACCCCTGGCGCGCCGGCCAGATAAGCGCCCGCAACCGCAAAGGGCCAGGTCCCAAGCGTATGGCGGCCCCAGTTAACCCACGTAGAATAAATGGGATAGCCAAGATTGTTGAAGCTGGCATTTGCCACAAAGATCACGCCGTTGAAGAACGACGCCAGCGCCAATGGCCCGCAAAACAGATAGATCAGTGTCCGTGTCTCGCCTTGTGCCTGAAACAGATCCGCGATGGGTGCGCGCAAAACAAACAGAACGGCTGCCATCAAAACCACGTAGACCGCGGTAAACTTTACTCCGGCCAAAAAAGCGCCCCTGACGCGATCATATTGTCCGGCCCCAAAGTTCTGGCCAACGATTGGGCCAATGGCACCGGACAGAGCAAACACAACGGAAAACGCAACGGGCATCAGCCGCCCGATCACGGCCATCCCTGCCACTGCATCAGTGCCGAACTGGGCGACCTCTCGGATAACGATGGCATTGCCGACCGGCGTGGCGACGTTGGTCAGGACCGCCGGAATGGCAATCGCGCGAACCGGAGCAAGGTCATCCCGCGTTTGCGCCAAGGAAGGTTTTGCAAATCCACGGTGTACACGTATGGCGGGCCGGACTGCCGCGATCAGCATACATATGCGCGCAATTACCGAGGCTATCGCCGCACCGTCCAACCCAAGGCCCACGGCAAAGATCAGGATCGGGTCCAGAATTGCATTCGCCAACCCGCCATAAATCGTTGCCTGCATGGACCTGCGCGCATCACCATACGCCCGCAGAACGGCCATGCCGGTCATCGCCACAGCCATGACCCACATGGTTGGCAGAATGATGGTCACGTATCGCACCGCCAGTTCCAGAACCTCGCCCTGGGCCCCCAGAAGGGACAGGCAAAATTTGAGGTTGGCCATGACGAGGGCCGATATGACCAAACCAATGAGGATACCCAGAAGGGCTACGCTGGTTCCGAATTGCCGCGCTTTTTCCGGCCGCCCGGCCCCCAACTCGCGGGCCACCAACGCGCCCGCTGCGATCGAAAGGCCTACGTTGATCGCGTTGGTGAAGAACAGCAGCGTTCCGGCGTAACCGACTGCCGCCGCCAGCGCGTCATTGCCCAACATCGAGATAAAGACCATATCCACAAAGTCGACGGCAAAAATCGCCATCAGGCCGATACTTGTTGTCAGCGACATGCGGGTCACATGCCGCATCAGGCTACCGGTCAGAAAGACGGCCTGATGTGTCATTGGCGGGTTCCAGTGTTTTTCATGGCCAATCTGCCTGCCAAGTGGCCCGGACAGCAAGGGCAAAGATGCGTGTCTTGGATTTACCTATAACCCGCCGCGAAACCTCATGTTCATGTCGTGCTGTTGAGTTGCGCGCCGTCATGTTCATGCCATAGTGTGATGGCTTGTTACGGTTGCTGTTCCTCAGCCTTTTGTTTGAAGAGTAAAAAGGTCATCCTGTTGCCATGCGGCGCGTATCCCTAGATCAGGCCAGCTCACGCGAATGGGACGTCATCATTGCGGGATCCAGTTTTTCCGCGATGTTCTTTGGCCATGGGCTGCCACCAGACCTGAACGTCTTATTTGTCGAAAAAGGTGTCGAGTACACCCACGCAGACCAGATTGAAAATGGCTGGGCCGTGCGCGAGACGTTCAACCAGCGCAACAGTTCTGGGCTGAAAAAGAACTGGGTTGCTTTCACCTTGTTCGGTGGCAATTCGAATTATTGGTGGGGCAATGTTCCCCGGTTCCATCCTGATGATTTCTCGCTGAACAGCAAGTTTGGCGTCGGT
This sequence comes from Ruegeria sp. R14_0, assembly GCF_017743975.1. Taxonomy (GTDB): domain Bacteria; phylum Pseudomonadota; class Alphaproteobacteria; order Rhodobacterales; family Rhodobacteraceae; genus Ruegeria. The sequence goes on from NZ_JAGHRC010000003.1 coordinate 199,462, forward strand.
ATGGACTGGCCGATCACCTATCAAGACCTTGAACCTTTTTGGGAGCGGGTCGAGGACATCATCGAAGTTGCCGGTGGCGAGAATGATCATATCCTCCCCCGCCGCACACCGTTCCCCTACCCTCCACACACACCGTCCCGTGCGGATGTCGCGCTGCGCGCGTCTTCGCCGCTGTGGGTTCCTGTCTCAAGTGCCACATCCAACGGCGGTTCGCGCCCGACCTGTTGCGTCAACGGCGTGTGCAGAATTTGCCCGATCGACGCGAAATTCACCGTTTTGAACGGGTTAGAGAAGCTTACCCACCCCGTTGCACACTACCTGTTCGACGCCGAGGTTCGGACCGTGGACATCGAGGGCGGTCGCGCAACCGGGGTCAGTGTCAAAACCGCGGACGGTGCCGATGCACGCCTGCGCGGCAATACCGTCGCTTTGGGCACCAACGGGATTTTCAATGCAGCCATCCTGCAACGCTCAGGCGTGCGCAACGAGGCGCTGGGCAAATACCTACACGAGCAAGCGGTCATCAACGTCTACGCCGACACCGCAAACATCAAAGGGTTCTTTGGCGGCACCTCGGAAACCGGACATGGCTATCATTTCTATCACGATATTGACCGAAGCACGGCGGCAGCAGCACTGATCGAGACGGTGAATGCCCCGGCCTCTGTCCGGCGCGAGCGCGGGAAATGGGCAAATCGCATCCACATGCGGATCGCTGTCGAGGATTTGCCCCGTGCCGAGAACCGCGTGTTTCTGGAAGAGGACGAGCCTGTGATCGAATGGACCGGCTATTCGGATTACGCAAAGCGTGGCGTTGAACGGGCAAAAACGGGCCTTCCTGATGTTATTCCGGACACGATTGAGCATCTTGAAGTCTCGGACATTCTGCCCTCGGACGCGCATATTCAGGGCACACACCGAATGGGCCTGTCCGCCGACGACTCGGTCGTGGATGACCGGCTGCGTCTGCATTCGGCATCCAATGTATTTGTGCTTGGCTCTGGTGCGTTTCCAACCTGCTCTCCGGCAAATCCATCTCTGACGCTTTCGGCACTGGCGTTGCGCGCATCGGAGGCCGTCGGATGAAGCTGTCGCGCCGCAAAGTAATGGCCTTAGGGGTCGGGGCGGTTGGTGCCGGTCTCGCCTACCGAGGGCTGAAAGGACATGGCATCGCCGGCCATGCCCTGGACATCATCCGCGATGTCTATGGCCCCGACATCGCAGCCGATCCGGCGGCGTTGGAATTTGCCCAAGCCTATGAATCGTTTGTTCTGGCGAAGGGCGTACAGGGCCGTATGTTGGATATGGGCTATTGGGCCGGTCTTCAGACCCTACCGTATGTCAGCGACACACTCAGTCGGATCAATGACAGCGTGATCGACAAATTCGCGACATCGACAAATGTGATCCTTGCCACGGAACAAAGTGTCCCGCTTGAGTTTGTCGCCCTGTTCGACCCCTACGAAAACAGCTGCCAGAACCAATTGGGCGCGCTGGCCTACTCTGTCGCCTAGCGAAGCTGCGCAGACGAGCGCTGTACTGACAAAAAAATCTGTACAAAATCCCACGCTAATACATTATAAGAAATGAATATACTAAAGTTGATATATACAACGACCGAACGTCTGGGGAGGGTTCAATGCGTCGATTTTCAACCTGCTTGATCACACTAATGGTGTTGCCAACTCTAAGTTGGGCAGATGCTGTTCCCAGTCAAAAAGCGGCCGAAGGCACCTTTGCCGACCGCCCGTTTTCGCCCTATGCGAACCGATCCTTTCCCGAACGCCCGCTGTGGGGCGACACCCATTTGCACACCGGCCTATCTCTGGATGCAGGGGCTTTCGGAAATACGTTGCTTCCCGACGATGCCTGGCGATTTGCCAAGGGTGAACAGGTGATTTCATCGACTGGTCAGCCTGTTCGGCTGGCGCGCCCCTTGGATTGGATGGTTTTGACGGACCACACCGATCTCATGGGCTTTGCGCCTGATCTGCAGGCCGGGAAACCCGGTGTGCTCTCCGATCCCAAAGGTCTGGAATGGTACGAAGGTTACAAAGCGGGTGGTGAGGATGCTGCCAAGGCGGCGTTTGATATCATCACCAACTTCTCGCAAATGACCCTGCCCGAGATTCTGCTGGAATCCTACAGCCCCGGTGCCGATGCGTTTGCCTTTACCTGGGAGCAGATCGTTCTGGCCGCCGAGCGTCACAACGACCCCGGGAACTTTACCGCTTTCATCGGTTTCGAATGGACCTCGGTCCCCAAGGGGTTCAACTTGCATCGCAACGTGATGCTGCGCGACGGTCCGATCCGTGCTTTACAGGTCGTTCCGCCGGTGACTCAGCCGCCTTATGGCGACACCGATCCCAAGGCGCTTTATGCGTGGCTTGAAGACTACGAGAACAAAACCGGTGGGCGCGCAGTGGCATTCGCCCATAACGGCAACCTGTCCAACGGCTGGATGTTCCCGACCGAAGGCACCTATCACGGCGGCCAAGTGGACGAGGAATACGTTCTAAACCGCAACAAGTGGGAACCTCATTACGAAGTCACTCAGATCAAGGGCGACGGTGAGGCGCACCCCTATCTCAGCCCCGATGATCCGTTCGCTGACTATGAGAACTGGGATGTCGGCAACCTCGATATCACCGAGCTGAAAACCGACGACATGTTGGCGGGTGAATACGCGCGCGAGGCGCTGAAACGCGGTCTGGCGTTGGAAGAAAAGTTCGGCGTAAACCCCTATAAGTTCGGCATGGGCGGGGCGACTGACAGCCATACCTCACTGGCCACTGCAGAAGAAGAAAACTATTTCGGAAAATCTGTCAGCGCCGAGCCGTCACCCACCCGCGTCCTGCATCCGTTTGTCGAAAGCGATCTGGGTGCTTTCGAAGGGCACACATTGGTGGCTTCGGGCTATACTGCGGTTTGGGCCACCGATAACACACGCTCGGCCATCTTCGATGCGTTCAAGCGCCGCGAGACCTATGCCACCACCGGCCCACGGATCGGATTGCGGTTCTTTGGCGGTTGGGACTTTCAGGAAGATGATTTGCTGACACGTCTAGTGGCTGATGTAGGTTACACCAAAGGTGTGCCCATGGGCAGCGACATGCGTCCGCGCGAAGGCGACGGTGCTCCGACTTTCCTGATCGGTGCCTTGCGTGACCCGATCGGTGCCAATCTGGATCGTGTTCAGGTGGTCAAAGGCTGGCTGGATGCCGATGGCGCGTTGCAAGAGAAAGTGTTCAATGTCGCATGGTCCGACGACCGCGCGCTGGACGCGGATGGCAACCTGCCCGAAGTCGGCAATACCGTCGATCTGGAAACCGCCAGCTGGAGCAACACGATTGGCGCGTCAGAGCTGCTGACGATCTGGACCGATCCCGAGTTTGATCCCGACCAACGGGCATTCTACTACGTTCGGGTGCTGGAAATCCCAACGCCCCGCTGGGTCCTGTACGACAAGCTGCGGTATGATGTCGAGCTGCCTCCAGAGGCGCAGTTGGTGCATCAGGAGCGCGCGTATTCCTCGCCCATCTGGTACACGCCTGAGAGTTGATAGAACGGCAAATTCTGGAAGTTCGGACTATACATGCGATTTTATAAAGAGCCGCTGTTCCATTTCATACTAATGGGCATTGCGATCTTCTGTTGGTTTGCTTGGGTCTCGCCTGCCGAAGATGTGGTCGAAGACCCTGATACGATCACCATCGACGACAATGATGTCGCCCTTTTGAAAACGCGTTTCGAAGCTAGCTGGAACCGCCCGCCTACAGACAGTGAGCTGCAATCCCTTATCGCCGCAACGGTACGAGAGGAGGTCTTGGTGCGCGAAGCACGCAAGCTGGGTCTGGATCAGGGGGATCAGGTCATTCGCGCCAGGCTGTCGCAAAAGATGGACTTTCTTACCGAGGCGATCGCCGCATCGGTCGAACCTGAACCCGAAGTTCTGCAAGCCTTTCTGGAGGAGAACACAGATCGGTTCACCACCCAGCCGAAGATCGCGTTCGATCAGGTCTATCTGGGAGAAAGCGTCGGGTTGGACGCTGTCGAAAGCGCAATCGCGGCTGCAAACGCAACCCAAAACTGGAGCGATATCGGCTGGACAACGTTGTTGCCAAAATCCATGCCTCTGACCACTTTGCGCGTGGTCGATTCCAGTTTTGGCGTGGGCTTCGCCGCAGCCCTGAACGACGCGGAAACGGGCAGTTGGACCGGTCCGGTCCGCTCTGCTTATGGCGTCCACATCGTGCGCGTGACCGACAAACGCCCCCCCGAACTGCCTGAACTGGACGACATCCGTGAAACTGTGCTGTTGGAATGGCGGCGCGCAACGTCGGATGAGTTGGCGCAAGCGCAGTACGAAAGCCTGGCGTCGCGCTATCGGGTCGAAACACCTCAGGTCGAGGTGACGCCGGAATGAGGCATTTGCTGTGTCTGCCGCTGGCTCTCTGGCTGCTTCTCGCCGCGCAGACGAGCCACGCCCATGCGCTTGACCCCGGCTATCTTGACCTGCGGCAATTGGCGACCAACACGTGGCAGGTTCTATGGCGCAAGCCTGATGTGAACGGCCAACCGATGGACATCGACGCCGTCCTGCCCAGCCAATGCTCTGAGCCCCGCGGGCCCGAGCCGCGCTCCGATGGTTCCGCGTGGATTGCGACATGGGTCGTCGATTGTACTGGCGGTCTTGCGAGCCAGATCATCACCATTGAGGGGTTGGAACGGCAACGTAACGACGTGCTGCTGCGCGTTCAGCCACTGTCATCCTCACCGGCGACCTTTCGATTCACTCCGGATGCGCCCTCCTTGACCATTCCTGAACGGCCCACAACCTGGTCGGTTCTTGGCAGCTATTTTCAACTGGGTTTTGAACACATCCTTGAAGGCTGGGATCACCTTCTGTTCGTCTTTGCCCTGTTCGTACTGGTGCGCGACCCATGGCGATTGGTTGGGGCGGTAACGGCGTTTACCGTCGCGCATTCCATCACTCTGGCGCTGGCAACGCTGGGGGTACTGCATGTGCCTGGCCCGCCGGTTGAAGCCGTCATCGCCCTGTCGATCGTGTTTCTTGCGCTCGAGATACTCAACCACAAAGACGGCACCCTGCGCCTGTCCGAGAAATACCCATGGATCGTCTGTTTCTGCTTCGGGCTGTTGCACGGTTTGGGGTTTGCCGGCGCACTTGCCGAGATCGGCGTGCCCTCGGACGACCTTTTTGCCGCTTTGCTGGCTTTCAATCTCGGCGTCGAAGCGGGACAGCTGTTGTTCATCGGCGCATTGTCGGCCGTGATCCTGGCGTGGCGCTTTGTCCTGCCCACCGTTTCAAAGGCGATCGCCCCGGCTGTGATCCCGGTAACCGGATATGCCATCGGCTGCGTTTCGATGTACTGGCTGGTGGAGCGTGTCAGCGGTTTCTAACCGAAGCACGACCAGGCCCGAACGCAACGGAACGGTGGTAACCCGTGGCCGAACACTCTTTACTCAACCCCAAGTGAAACCTGAGGAGGAGACCGGCGCGGCCGGTTCGGGTAACTGAGTGATCGTCAAAGCACTAAAGATCGTCGCAGCCACGCTGGTTGTGGGTGTCATTGCAATCGTGGGCTATCTGCTGATCGCCCCACCTGACTTGCTGAAGGTTGGAACGAACTATTCGGCCAAGATGGTCTGTTCCAATGTCTTTATCGCGGGCCGTGACCCGGACGAGGTTTTGAAGGTCGACGTGCAGGCACCGGGTCACCCCCTGCTCCGCCAGATTTCAATCGACGTGGACCGGGACCAGCAGGTGGTAACGGCGCGCATCTTCCGGTTCTTCGCGCCCGCCACCTCGCAATTCCGCGACGGCTTGGGCTGTGCCAATGTCCATGACGCAACGCTTAGCGATGCATCCATTGCAGCGCTGCCGCCTTTGTCCGACGCGCTCTGGCCCGCAGGAAACAACGTCGCTGTCTCTCAAAACCCAGAGGTCGCCCGAATTCTGTCGGACCAAACGCTTCTTGGCGAAGGTTACCGGGCCGTTGTCGTCGTGAAGGACGGGCGCATCGTTGGCGAAACATATGCCGAAGGGTTCGATGAAAACACCCCGCTGCTGGGGTGGTCGATGACCAAAACCGTGACTGCGGGTCTGATCGGTACGCTGATCCAATCCGGCCAAATGTCACTGGAGGATACACTGACGGCCAGCTACCCCTATTGGGCAGAAGACGCGCGCGCGGACATCACGATCGCGGACATGCTGGCCATGGCCAGTGGCCTGCAGTGGAATGAAGGCTATGGCGACGTCTCGGACGTGACCAGAATGCTATTTCTCACCGACGACATGGCAGAGTTCGCCGCCGACCAACCGGCAGCCAGCGAGATCGGAACCGATTTCAACTATTCATCCGGAACAACCACCGTCCTGTCGCGTGTCTGGCAGGACAAGCTGGGCGATGGTAACCTGACATACCCGCAAGACGCGTTGTTCGAACCGCTGGGAATGACATCCGTCGTACTTGAAACCGACGCAAAAGACAGCTTTGTCGGGTCCAGTTACATGTACGCCACCGCGCGGGATTGGGCGCGTTTTGGGCAACTGCTGTTGCAGCAGGGCGAATGGAATGGGCAGCAAATCCTGCCCAAAGGCTTTACGGATTGGATGTTCGAACCTGTCGCCGTATCGGATGGAATGTACGCCAAGGGGCATCTGTGGCTGGAATCTCCGGGGGGCTTGCCGCCCTACGAGGATGCCATCTGGTTGCAAGGCCATGACGGGCAGTTTATCGGCGTCTTCCCCTCGGAAAACATGGTCGTGGTTCGACTAGGCCTGACCCCGTCGCGGCAGGGGTACTCCTCGTTGCCGCTGGCCAAGGAACTGATTGCGGCGTTCCGGAACTGATGTGAAAGGCCCGCGCGCCGGGCCTTTTTGTCATTCCAGAATTTGCGTTGCGATACGGGTTTCTGTCAGCTCATCTTCGACCAGAGCATAGATCTGGTCCGGCGGTGTATTCAGTGAATAGAGCATCAGCGCCGGATCAACGCCCATGTCGATCAGATGCTGCATCGTTTCGCCCTGCCCTTTCTGGATGCCCTCAACAGCAAAGACGACCGGTATCAGGCGCGGCTGGTCATAGTAACGCTGATGCAGCCCCACAATACCCTGTAGCGATACCAGACGCTCGACACCGCCTGCCAGAATGTACGGGCAGGCAGACATGCAAACTGCACCTTCCAGAACCGCCGAGGACAGCGCGGCCTCGCGGATATGACCGCCAATCAATAGGGCCTCGGGAACCTTGCCACCGGGGCTGTGCAGTGCCACCAGATCGGGTTGGTCCTGCATGCCGGACAGGTATGAACTGAACCGTTCGGCGTCACCGGTTTCGATCTGACCACTCACGAGTAGAACGCGCCCCAGATCGTCGACCGTCTGTTCTTTGAACTCCAGTCGCGTTGGAAAATTCTGAGGCACCGGGACGTCCAGCGGGCGGTCCTGCGGCAATAGCGTCGGATCGGTGCGGTCGGTTCGGTATTCGCGACGCTGATCCCCGGGCGAGATCGGCCCCGTCGGCAAATCAACAGCGGGCCTGAACGGGTTTTGCACGACCCTCCCAACGTCCGACAGGATCAGGATTCCCGCGATCAGCAGTTGAAGGACCAGCACGTATCGCAACCCCGTGCGCAGATCAATTTTGGACAGGAACCCCATCATGTTTCGTCTTTTTTCGGCGGTGCGCGATCGAGGATTGCCGCATCTGCAACACCCATCGTCGCCTCGACATCCTTCATTGCGTTCATTGCGGCGCGCAGGTCGGACAGTGTCAGAGTGTCCTCAATGCTCATCCCATCTTTGCCGCTGCGAATAGCGGCTTGGGTGATTGCCAAAACGAACACCAGAACGGCCGGCAGCAGGTCGATCGCAATAGCACCGGCCCAGGACGGTACAAAGTTATGGGCATATTTGATCACAGCATCCGCGCTTGAGATCGGGTTGTACGCGGTCTCAATCGGAGGTTCGATTTCCAACACCTCTTCCGCCGCGTTCTGCAGAGTTTTGCCCCGCTGATCCAACGCATTCAGGACCGAGTTGATGGTCGAGGACTGCGCATCCCGAACCTCGGAGCTACGCCCGTCAAGCTCGGGCAAAACGACCGACGAGGGCAAATCCTGCGCTGCTCGCGCCACAAGCGGCGCGACGTTGTACTGGTTCAGGCGCGAGATCACCCCCGCCAGCTTGACGCTTTCCTCGGAAAACTGAACCGAGCGGCGGTCGACCGGCCCCGGGGCCACGGTCAGCTCGCGCATAGTGGCGAGGATCTCATTGCCCTGCTGAAACGCGTCCTCGATCAGAGGTTGCTGATCAGCGATCTGCTCTTCCAGATTGCGCAGCTCTTCGGCCTTCTGGGTCAGAACGCGAAACACCGCGCCCCTTCCGGCCGTGCCGGACAAATCCCCGGATTGTTCAAGCTCGGCCAGCTCTTCAAAGCTTTGGCGCGCCCGTTCAACCTCGCGCCCCAAGGCCTGGCCACTGAGTGCGATGTCATGGGCCTGCTCGAGCGCGGCTTGGTAGTCGCGCACGGTGTTTTCGAGGTGCTGTTCGACTGCTGCCGCCCCGGCCAACGCAGCGGCGTTCAGCCAACTGGACATCGCTATGATCGCGACCGAACCAACTATCGTGGAAATCGTAAGGCCAATAAACCCGCTGGCAGTGCGCATCGATGGCAAAAGGCGCAGCATGTAGCTCCAGAAGACGAAGATACCGACTGAGACTGCGATGGAATATGCGACTGCGGCGAAAAAGGTCACCGCGCCATTGTCCTCTAACAGAGACGAAACGCCGAGATAGGTGTAAATCCCCGAGGCGATCGCCAACACCCCCAAAGCTGCGGGCGTGAATGTGTCCAGCCAGGCCAGATGCGCCTCAAGCTCTTTGGCCGTGCGCAGGCCCCTCGCCTCCTCCGCGGTCAGGCGGTCCTTTTTGTCAGTCATGTCACCCCACGCTCCAAATCGTTAACAACAAGATAATAACGCATAGATATAATTGATACGGCTGGGCCCGTAACTTCAAGTTGAGGAACGGGGTTGGCAAGCAGGCAGCCGGCCCAAGACGCTTATTTGGCAGGCTCCAGAACAGCGGCAAGCCCGGCCTGACAGAATTGCAGCAGGCTCTGGATTGCCTCCTCGGGGTCCGGTTCACCATCCGGCCCGGACAGTGCCGTGATCCGCCATTCGGATGTACACAGCGCCAGCATTGATGACACAGAAAACACCAACGCTCCGGCTGCGCGTGCAGGATCAGCTTGGGGGTAGCGCGCGCACAATTTCTGTACGACCAGCGAGGCGACCGGATCGAAATGGGTTTTCGCAAGTGCATGCCAACGTGCATCCGCGGAGACGATCGCCACGATACGCGCATAGGCCAGCCATTGGGGATCCTTGCCAAAAGCGCGGTTGAGAAGCGGCCGCATGAAGGCCGAGATAAGGTCCGCCGCATCCCATTCGCCCTGTGCCTCAAGCTGTGCAATGGCCTGACGCCGTTCCCGGGACAATTCACTGGCGCGACGCGCGACGATGCGTTCGAACAACTCATCCTTGGGGCCACCGTGAAAGTTCACGTTGGCCTTCTGAACCTGCGCCCGCTCAGCAATGTCGCGAATCGATGCGCCTTCGAATCCCCGTTCGGCAAAGACGAGTTCCGCAGCGTCAAGAATACGCTCTCGCGCAGCAATGGAGCGTTGCGACGGTGCTCTTTTTCTTTCTTTTACAGCGTGTTGTGCCATCTCAAAAACTAGTTTGCCTTATTTCGAACGATCGTTCAAGATAAAAGCATTGCGGGAGGAGAGACGCATGGAACAGGTGCAAGTAGGAGCGGGCCAGCCGGTCACGGTAAAGGCCCGCCCGGAAGAGTGTTACGCTCTGATCGGAGCCGGACCGATGGGTCTGGCGATGGCCAAGACGCTTGTCGAGCAGGGAGTGCCATTTCAGGGATTTGAACTGGCAGATGATGTGGGTGGTCTGTGGAACATCGATGCACCCCGGTCCACGATGTACGAGACCGCCCACCTCATATCCTCAAAGAAGATGACGGAATTCACCGACTTCCCCATGCTGGAAGAAACGGCGGAGTATCCGTCGCATCGTGAATTGAAGACGTATTTCCGCGACTTCGCGAAGGCGTTCAACCTGTATGAACGCTTTCATTTCGGTGCCGAAGTTCTGAGCACCACGCCACTGGACGCGGGCGGCTGGGAGGTCAAATGGCGCGACAAGGACGGCGCCGAGCACAGCCAAACCTTTGCCGGCGTTCTGATCGCCAACGGCACCCTGTCCGAGCCGAACATGCCGCAATTCGAAGGTGAATTCACAGGCGAGTTCATCCACGCGTCGGACTACCGCTATCCAACGCAGTTCACAGGCAAGCGTGTGTTGGTTATTGGGGCCGGAAACTCAGGCTGTGATATCGCAGTTGACGCCATTCACCACGGTCAGTCCTGCGATATCTCAATGCGCCGCGGGTATTACTTTGTGCCCAAATATGTCTTTGGCGTTCCTGCGGACACGATGGGCGGGAAAATCAAACTGCCCATGTGGCTCAAGCGCAAAGTCGACGGAGCAATCCTGAAATGGTTCGTCGGTGATCCGCAGAAATATGGCTTCCCCAAGCCAGACTACGCCCTTTACGAATCCCACCCCGTGGTCAATTCGCTGATCCTTTTCCACGCCGGGCACGGCGATCTGAAGGTCCGCGCAGATGTTGAACGGTTCGACGGCAAGACCGTGCATTTCCGCGATGGCAGCAGTGCTGAATATGACATGGTTCTGGCGGCAACCGGTTATAAGCTGCACTACCCGTTCATCGACAAAGCCCATTTGAACTGGCAAGGCGAGGCCCCGCATCTGTATCTGAACTGCATGCACCCAAATCGCGACGACCTGTTTGTGCTGGGCATGATCGAGGCCTCGGGTCTTGGCTGGCAAGGCCGCCATGAACAGGCCGAGATGGTCGCGCGCTATATCGCCGGACTAAAAACAGGCAACTCGGCGGCAAAGGCTATCCAGGCGACCAAATCCGAAGGGTTTGAACGCGCGACTGGCGGAATGAACTATATCGACCTGCCCCGCATGGCCTATTACGTCGACAAGGCGACCTATCGAGGGGAAGTCACCGGCCAGATCGCCGCCCTGAAAGCGGCCCAGTCATGAGCGGGATCGACGACGTTGCGCTGAACTTCGACGCTGGAAACCTAAAGCTTCTGAACGCAATCCTCGCCATCGTCATGTTCTCGATCGCGCTGGATCTTCGGATGGATGACTTCCGGCGTATCGTGCGTGGACCCAAACCGCTGCTGGTCGGGTTGGCCTCACAGTTTTTGGTTCTGCCTGCGATTACCTTTCTGATGCTTCTGGTGGTCAATCCGATGCCCTCGGTTGCGATGGGGTTGATCCTTGTTGCGGCATGCCCCGGCGGGAATATCTCGAACTTCATGACCCACCGCGCGGGTGGAAATGTGGCGCTTTCAGTGTCCATGACAGCCTTTGCGACCGTGGGGGCGATCCTAGTCACGCCCGCGAACATTGCGTTGTGGGGCAACCTCTATGGCCCGACGCGGGAAATCCTGCAACGGACCGAGATTGACCCCGTCGCGGTGGCCATCACAGTCGGCTTTATGCTGATCCTGCCCTTGATCCTGGGGATGTTGGTCAATGCACGCTTTACCGCTTTTGCCGATAAAATACGCCGTCCGATGCAATGGCTTTCCATGGCGATCTTCATAGCCTTTATCGTCGTCGCCCTTGGGGCAAATTGGGATAACTTCCAGCGGTTTGCCACGGGGATCATCGGGATCGTGATCCTGCATAACGCGCTGGCTTTTCTGGGGGGCTATCTGACCGCCACGGCGGCAAACCTGTCCGAACGCGACCGCCGCTCGGTTACCATCGAAACTGGCATTCAGAATTCGGGCCTTGGCCTAATCCTGATCTTTGCCTTTTTCGGCGGGCTTGGTGGTATGGCCGTTGCTGCCGCATTATGGGGCATCTGGCACGCAATTTCGGGGCTGGCGCTGGCCGCCTTTTTTGCAAGACGGGAGGTGCCCGAATGCGCCACATCCTGATAACCGGAGCGGCAGGTGCAGTAGGGTCCGCCCTGCTGAGGCGGTTGGGTGAACGTGCTGACATCACCATCACCGCGACGGATATTCGCGAACCGGAAAGCCTGCCCGAGAACGCCCGTTTCATTAAGATGGACGTCACCGGCAACGCGCCTCTGAATGTCATTCTTGACCGAGCACCAGATACCATCGTGCATCTTGCGTCGATCGTGACGCCCGGGCCGAATTCGACCAGAGAACTGGAGTATCAGGTCGATGTCGAAGGCACACGAAACGTTCTGAACGCCGCGATCGCTGCCGGGGTGCGCCGTCTTGTGGTAACCTCGTCCGGGGCAGCGTACGGATACCACGCCGATAACCCTGTCCCCTTGCGCGAAACGGACGCGATACGCGGCAATCAGGAATTCGCCTATTCCTGGCACAAGCGCCTGGTAGAAGAGATGCTGGCAGATGCCAGAGGATCCGCACCCGATCTGGAACAGGTCGTCCTGCGCGTGGGTACAGTGTTGGGCCGGAAGGTCGAAAACCAGATAACCGCGCTTTTCAAAAAACCACGCCTATTAGGGCTGAAAGGATCGGACAGCCCATTCGTATTCATCTGGGACGAAGATCTGGCTGATATCCTCGTACGCGCTGCCACGGACGGCCCAGCTGGTGTTTTCAACGTTGCAGGCGACGGCGCGCTCAGCGTGTCGCAGATCGCCTCAGAGATGGGTAAAACTGTTCGCTGGCTGTCGCCCGGTTTGGTCAAGGCCGCCTTGGCCATTGCCCGACCCTTGCGTCTGTCACGCTATGGGCCGGAACAGGTGCGGTTTCTTTTGTACCGCCCCGTTTTGAACAACGCCGCGCTCAAAAGCGATTTCGGATACCGCCCCAGATTCTCAAGCGCTGAGGCGTTCAAACACTGGTGGGAGGGCGCTCAATGAAACCTACAGCTGTGATTACCGGAGGCGCAGGCGGATTGGGTCGCGCGCTGTCGGCCGCTTTGCGGGAAACCGGGTGGCATACGGTCCTGATCGACTTGCCCGGCCCCGAACTGGACGCGCTTGCCAATCTGGACGATGTCAGCACCTACGCCTGTGACCTGACCGATCCTGACCAATGCGCAGACACGTGTGACCGGATCCTGCACGCCTCGGACTCGATTGATCTGGTCATCTACAACGCTGGTGTCTCGCAGATCTCAGCGTTTTCTGACAGCGATATGGGAGCCCACCGGAATCTGTTCGAAATAAACTACTTTGCGGCCGTAACCTGCGCGCAGCACTTCCTGGAAGCCGTTAGGTCGGCCAAGGGCACACATCTGGCGATCTCATCCGTCGCAGGTTTTGCCCCGCTTATTCACCGCACCGCCTATGCCGCCAGCAAACACGCTATGGAGGGGTTCTTTAAGTCCCTTCGGGCCGAGGAGGCTGCGCACGGGGTACAGGTCTCGATCGCGGCACCGTCTTTCGTGGCGACCAATATTGGGCGACCCGAGGCGGCAGGCGACGGTTTTGTCCGTCCCGGCTCTGCCACTGATGGGATCGACTACATGGAACCGGAGGCGGCGGCGCAGGTGATCTTGCGTGGCTATCAACAGCGCAAGGAATACATTCCGGTCGGACGCGTGGCGCGGATTGCCAATCTTCTGAATCGCGTGGCACCACGGTTTTATGTTCGGCAGATGATGCGGACGGTTGGTAAGCAGCGACCTTCCTGAGCGCTGCTCAGGCGGTAAGCGTCAGCGAACCAAGGCCTCCAGCACAGATTTGAACCGTTGCACATCAATTGGCTTGTGCAGCAAGGGAAAGCCGGCAGCTTTGCAGAATTGCTCCAACGCGGTCGAACGATCGGCCGAGATTATGCAACCGGGTAAGCGCCCGAATTCATGAGCCAGTTGTGCAATGGCCTGGGTTCCCGTCTGATCCTCTGCTAACTGTTCGTCAGCAACGATTACATCTGGCAAGATACCGATTTCTTTCAGCAGACTTGAGGCCTCTTCCCTGCTGACCGTTTCAAGAACCTGAACGCCCCATGTTTCCATCATCATGCAAAGTGCAGAGCGCAGATTGTCATCGCTTTCGATCAACAGAGCGACGGTTCTTTGCAGCACGTCGGGACAAACCCGTGCCGCCAATGCCCCCTCGGTCTGCACAGCAAGCTTCGGGCCCACCGTGGGAACCTCGACCGAGAATCCGGTCCCTCGCCCAAATTCAGAGTGCAGGTGAATCGGATGGTTCAGCAATCCGCAGGCGCGTTCCACGATTGCAAGGCCCAGCCCCATCCCCTCGGCCGCGCTGGCGTCAGAGTTCAGACGCTTAAACTCCTGAAATACAACATCTCTCTGATCTGACGCGATACCGACACCGGTATCCCAAACCTGGATCAAATGGTTCCGCCCCTTGCGCCGGACACCGACCAGAACCTTGCCGTGATCTGTGTAGCGGATCGCATTCGACAACAGGTTTTGCAGGATACGTCGCAGGTAACTGGCGTCACTTCTGACCATCGCGCTGGTGCTTACAAAGCGCAAACCAAGCCCCTTGGCCTGAGCCACCGGTCCAAAGGCATCCTCCATCTGGGAAAACAGCTCTGCGACTGGGATTGCGGACAGGTGCACCGACGCCCGCCCCGAGTCCAGTTTCGAGATATCCAACAGCGCTTCAAGAATATGTTCAACGCTGTTGAGCGCGCTTTCAGCCTTGGTCGCAACCGCGTGCGCCTCGTCTGCGTCCAACCCGCTGCCCAAGGTCGAGACATAGAGTTTCGCCGCCGATAAAGGTTGCAGCAGATCGTGGCTGGCAGCCGCGACAAAACGCGATTTCGACGCATTTGCGCGCTCCGCATCGCTCAGCGCGTCGGCCAGCTCCATTGTGCGCGACGCGACGCGTTGTTCCAGCAGCTCCTTTGCCTCGACCAACGCTTGCGCGGATTTTCTTTCGTCTGTGACGTCAGTGAAGGAAATCACGAAACCACGATCTGGCATCTCCTGCGCAAAGACCGACAAGATCTTGGCCCCTCCGCTGTGCATCTGGAATTGCAGCGGCGGACGTTCCGTTGTGTGGTTGACCCAGGCCAGCAAGTCCGCATCGCTGACACCGCCTTCGAAACGGATCGTGGCGCTCAGACGGTTGAACACGGTCTGAAACCGCGCCCCCATCTGGAATTGCGCGTTGGGGATGGCCAGCAACGCGCTGGCGCGGTTGTTCCACCCAACCAGGCGCAATGTGCTGTCAAAGATACAGACCCCCTGATCGATATGTTCCAGCGTCGCTCGGATCAACTGGGCCTTGTCGTCAAGGATACGGTCCCTCTCTCTCCGCTCGACGCGCATGATGTCAGAGACGTCCGTCTGCAGAATTACAGTGCCGCCGTCCGGGGTGCGATGCTCGGACACCTGCATCCAGCGACTGCCGCTGAGACGGACGTTGAACACCACGTGATCGTCCGCATGGCGGGCAAGGCGCCGTTCGACCCAATCCGCAGGCGCAACCGCCTTGGGCAGCGACAGAAACTTCGACCGGCTCACCAGCTCCGCATATTGCGAAAACTGCAATCCGGGAACCAATCGGGCTTTGATGTCAGGCATATGCAGACCGAACCGGCTGTTGCACAGCACCAGTTCGTCGTCCCGGTTGAACAGCGCAAAGCCTTCCTGCACGGCCTCAATCGCATTCGCCAGGTCTGCGCGTGCGGCCTCGGTTTCCTGGTTTGCAAGCGCCAGCCGTGCGTTCGAATCGTTCAGAAGTTCAAGCGCACGCTCAAGCTCATCTGTCCGCGCCCGGACCTCCTGCTCCAGCATGGCGGCCCGTTGAAACTGCGCATAGGCCGCGCCCGAAGCGTCTGTGGATTCCTCAACCCGCCGCATCAGGGCCGCAACGATCTTCAGCAGCTTCTCATTCTGCCGGTCCAGCGGGTCATTAGGGTCGGTCAGAGATTCAATCATCGCCTAACCATTTTCCGGAGGATAGATCGCCACGCCCGTTAGCGTCTGGTTCACATGGATCGAGTTGAATTGCTCTCCATACGTCGAAAACCCAACCACGTGGTTCTCGGACAGCAAGCAGGATAGCTCGCCTGTCTTCTGCTTCTCCTGCGCCTCAAGTCGGCGGAGGATACAATCACACCCCAAGATCGTATCAGGCCGCGCATCCTGCGTCAGGGCGGCTAGTTCTTCCTGCAAGTGCGAGACCATGTCCCGAGGTTCTGCCAGCGTCAGAACCAACCCCTCGTCAATTGCAGAGAAGAACACCAGATCGCCGTTACCTGCGACTTGCTGGATAGCCCGCACGTGATGTTGACCACCGATCTGAACAACCAGCGGATGGGCGGCAAAGGTGAAGGTCGTCAGCTGCTCCGGGTCTTTTCCAAGCAGGCGCGCATATTCGCGTGCGGCAGGTTCGGCATTGATCTCTTGCACCACCCGGTTTGCGGGGTCGGCTTTGGTCACGACCATACGCCGCGCAGTCGGCAGCAGATGATCTGTCTTGAATACCTTGATCGGACACCGCGTTCGGACCTGAGTCAGGATTGCAGCGTTCTGTAAGGCCTGCCCCTCGGTCAGAACATAGGCACTGCCGAAACGGGTTCCGTCCCCTGCCGACCCACCAAACAGCGGAACCGGGCCCAGGCCAACGGCCAATTCCGAGGTCAGCAGATCTTCTTTGGTCGAAAGACCGTCGATCATCAGGAAGGTAAATTCATGCGGCCAATCCGGCGCAGAGGCGGCCATGTCATTGCGGTTGCGGATCATTTGATCGATGATTTCTTGCGCAGAAAACGCAGCAAGATCAGGCACCAGAAGTGTCCGCGCCTCGAAATGCGACGACGGCAGGCCAATGGCAACGATCTGGTCTTCACCATAGCCGCAATCAGCAAGCTCGCCGGCGGTGGTGCATCCGATCACTGGGGTTGGAGCAAACGCGTCGGCCGCATCGGCAATAACCTCGGCCGCATCCGCACCCGGGCTCACGAACAGTATGACCAATGCCAAGTCATCATCACCAAGCGATCCGGCAAGCTTTGCAATTGCCTGATCTGTATCCCGGTGAACGAAACCTGTTTTGACGATACCTGGCGCACGGGCTGCGGCTGTCGCCCACCCGACTGCTTGGTTCATCGTGCCCTCCTCCCTAAAGCGCGACGTTGCCTTAAGATATGGCGCGTAAGCTCAGTCTTGCAAGACACTGTTCAGCGAAGCTTTGTTGGCCAAAAGCACCGCTTGCGTGCGGCTTTGCACGCCGAGTTTGCGCATGATTGCTGTGACGTGCGCCTTGACCGTCGTTTCAGCAATCGAGAGGTCATAGGCGATCTGCTTGTTCAACTTCCCCTCGCAGATCAGCTGCAGGATACGCGACTGCTGAGTTGTCAGAGTTGCCAAGCGGTTCACTGCATCGCTTTGTTCAGTGTCAGCATCTCCTTCGGTGAGCACGTAGCCCTCGGGCACAAAGACAGTTCCCGCATGGACGGCCTCGAAAGCTGTGCGGAACACGTCGCGTTGGCTGTGCTTGGGCACATAGCCAGAGGCTCCTGCCTGAATGACCTGGCTGATGACGCGATTGTCCGAGATTGACGACACGACAATAACCGGCGCGTCTGTTGCGGCCTTTACACGTGCCAACCCCTCAAGCCCGTCAACGTCGGGCAAATTCAGATCCAGCATGACAGCGTCTGGTCGCAACCCTTCGACCATCAGATCAATTGCCCGGCCCAACCTGTCAGCTGTGTGGATTTCGCCAATTTGCGCAACGCTTTGCAGCGTCATCGACAGGGCGTCACAGAACAACGGATGATCATCAACAATCAGGACCTTGTCGAAATCAATCTCTCGGACGGATTTTGCACGCATGAATTCTGGCCTTCGCAATCACGTGACCCGACCCTATCAACCGAAGGGCGCTGCGCCTACTGGCGAAACGTCGTAAATCCAAACCGACCAAAATCAGTTGTTGGTGCCATTTGAAGTCAGAACTTGCTGCAGCACTGCGGTCACCTGTGACCCGATACCCGGCGCTTCGCTTTCTCTGGGACCCGCTATGTTCAGATTGCTCACGGGGTGCGAAGCGATCCACGAATTGATCTGGTCCGCACATGCCGCGATCCCCAACCGCAGATCGACCACCAGACAGGGCTTTCCGATGTCCTGCGCAAAATCAATGGTCAGCTGCGTTCCCGGGCTGATGGCTCCGTCAACAAATACCAGCAGTGCGTCGCAAGACTGCACGTTCTTCTTGGTACGCACGGCAACATCTTCGGATTGGGTTTCCATCAGCCCCTTGAAGCGGTCTGGTATACGCCCGTCCTCATTCAGCCGCCCTTTCGGAACCCACCCGCCATAGGGGATGCCATTGTCCAGCGCATACTGCCAGGCCGCCAGATCAACACCCGTTTGGCCACCGGTCACGATCTTCACGACACCCTCCATAGTCAGTGGAGCTTAGCGTAACATCCCAATTTCATGTCCGTTGATGATAATCGCCAGATCCCAGTATTTCCTGATTTCTTCCTCGGCGGCCTGCGCAGCGGCGGAGTCCTCGGGAATGCGTTCGACCCGAAACCCAAACCTTTCAAGTCCGCAATAATCAACCCGGCTGAGGATGATCGGATAAACGTCCCGCTCCATCGCTGCTGCCGCCAACAGTCTTGCGACTGTGTAAGGCGTCTCTGGCGGTTCGAGAATCCGGACGCCAATGTAAACGGGGCCGCCCTGCTCTCTTGGCCAGAGGTTAACTGCGGGAGCCAACCGCATCTGTGGAAAGACAACTTTGCCCATAGTTTGCGGGTCGTGGTCGTCATTCAAAAGATCATCCAGCGACACGGGTACGTTTGGCGACGCGCGGCTCAGGATTTCGAACCACATGTTATCCTTCATGTCTGGCCTCCAATCCGGTCAACAGGGCCGCAGCCTTGGAAGCCCCTGTTTCGGGCAGTTTGAATGCGTTCAACGCAGTTTGGTAAAACGCCGTTCCCCCGTGATCCAAACAATCTGTCACTGTGCGCTCAAGCTTCATGAACTCTCGCTCGGTGATCATGGCGCACAGATCGCGGTCGGCCATGGCCTGCGCGCGGCGTTCCTGATCATCCAGATACGGTGCCGATTGCGGGATAAAGATCGCAGGAATACGGTGATAAAGCATCTCAAGAACCGAGTTATACCCCGCCGCCGAAATAACCAGATCAGCTGCAAGACACAGCTTGGTCGCCTCGAGCGTCTGCACCACATGCGTATTCGTCCAGCCGAATGCCGCCGGCTGAACCGTACTGCCGGGCCAGGTCACGACCAGATGCAGGCAGTCTTTTCGCGACTCAACCATGCTTGAGATCGCCTGCAACTGGGCCGAGCGATCCGACGCGACGCCACCACCCAGCATACTGACGACCAGTTGTTTGAAATCCCGACCGAACCGTTTCGCCAAACGGGCCCTAAGCTGTTCTTTTTCTTCTGCCGACTGCTCGACCTGACGAACGATCGGACCCACATAATGCACGTGATTGCCAAAGCTGTAGGCGTCGTTCAATTCTTCAAACGCCTCGGATGGTACGATCACACGGTCAAACACCCCTTCGCGGCGCAGCATGGATTGCCGCGAGCGGCCCTCGGGCCAGAGCCCGCGCCGGATCCACACCGCCAACAAACTGCGTTCGCGGATCACGCGATAGACAGAGTCGAAAACATAGCCCCCGTCAAAAACCAGCGTGTCGTTGTCGCGCAAGGCCGCGCTCAGACGACGATAGGTCAGCACGTCATTCCCGTCTGCACTGGTCTTGGTGTCGATGCGTTGAACAAGGGGGATGCAATCAATGCCTTCACGGCGCACCAGCGGCACACAACTTGGAAAGGCTGCAAACATCTTGGGCGCGGCTTCAGGCATCTCGCGCGCTATGACCGCGCACCGCTGAGCATGGCCCAAGCCGACCCCATTTGTTGGAAAGAACAGTGTTTTTTCCTCGGCTGGCGCGGGCTTGCGTTGTTTGGGTCGAAGGCCAGCGGCCGTTTCCAAACGCGAGATGTCGACCGTATGCCTCCACTGTGACTTGGCGGCCTGTTCGGCAATATGCGCGACGTTGCCGATCACCTGCCCCGTCAGATAACCGTCCAAAGCAAAGGGTGTCTTCGGGCCCAATACCGCGGGCGCACCGGATGCCATCAGTGCCTCGTCTTCGGTACAGTCAATGACCACGCCACCCGTGACGATCAACTCAACCGCAAACGCAGCCATGCGCACACCTGCAATACCTTTGCCGAACATTGCCAGAATATCTGTGGATTTGGCCAAGCTCAGCGGGGACAGGCCGGTGTACATATAAGTAGACAGATCGTGAAACGGCGAGGCTTTGATAGCTTCGTTCTGGGCCCCGCTAACAATCAGCCTGAGGTTATAACCACCCTGGCTGCTCATCCTCGAAAAGCACGACAGTGTCTCGGGGTTGTCCAATTCCATCGAACCCAAAACCACTGTTACATTCGGAAACTCCCGGCTTGGACGCCGGGACGGGGACCGAATATCCGAAACCAACGGGCTTGCGGTTGCTGCCATTACTGGACGCGGCTGAAAATCAGTCAGGTCCATCACCCGAACTTCGCGCCCCAGCGCATACGCCAGGCGCGCCTTGGCAGCGATATAGCTTTGCTGGGTCGGAAACCGGCCGGTTGCGATCACCGGGACACTCGGGTCCAGCTCTTTCTTTCGCAGCGAGGCAAGCAGCTGATCGTCGATCTCTTCGACGCCCAGGACAAACACGGTCTGCGCCTTGTGCTCTTCGGGGTCGGCAAGAAACTTGGACGCCTCATAGAACCTGCCGCGGCCCGGGTCTTCGGGAAAATACTCGGCATCAATACAGACATTGAAGCCGCGCGCCGCAAGCTGTTCAGCAAAGATCAGCTGCGCATCAAACGAGCGCAAAGAACGCGTGCCGGATTCGACGTAAATCATGGATGTACCCCGCTGTCGGCAGACAGAATGCCGGACAGCATCGCCTTGAATTTCTCTGGGGAATAAGCCTTGAGCGCCGCTTGCGACTTGGCCACCTGATCATGGTACTTCTTCGGGTTCGCGACCAGATCGGTGATGATTTTGTCCACTCCCGCTGGTTCGCAGGTCAGAACCGCATTGCCGAATGTTGCCCCGGTGTCGGGGTTGGTCAGAACCACCTTGCCCGCGGCAATCGCCTCGGCCACGACGCGACCAAAGCTTTCCTGCCAAGTCGGCGCTGTGAAATATACGAAAAAGTCAATCATTCCAAAGAACTCTTCCACACTTATGGCATCGAAGGGAAGCAACTTCCAATGCGCGCGCAGAACACGGGCATTCAACAAAGCATCCGCCCCGAGGATGACATTGCACTGAGAATGTGGCGGAAAACAGTTATCCAGATCGGCGATTGCAGGAAATTTTTCGAACCCCGGGCGTGAGTGCCGCCCACGGCGATCCTGTGGTCTTTCGCACGGGCCGCGCATGTCGGACTGGCATATGTTGAACCAGTCGTTGTCCAGAACTTCCCATTGCCGCGCCACGCGGGATGTGGCCAACCAGTCGGTTACGGTCCGCCGGTTATAGGGCGAGATCGGTGCCAGTGTTTTTCTCAGCGAAATCGCTGAAGTCTCAATCTGGTTGAGACAGGCCGCAACATCAAACCCTTCAGCGCCCCCCGGACGCAGGAAATTCTCATGCGTGATCACATATAGATCCCGCGCTATGATCCGGGTGTTCAGCGTGTCCTGGTATTTGAGAAAGGACGGGTTGTGCAGAAAAACGAAATCCGCGTTTATCCGTGGCGCATCCCAGATTAGCGGAATGTTCAATTCGTCCAAAACCCGCCGCAAAACCGGCGAGATATGCTGATTGCCGCCAAAGGTCCGGGACGTGATTGCATGCACGACAACCTGCCCGAACTGGGCGGCCACCGGCAGTTCAGCGGCCACTGCGGCCGATGTCCCACCCGAGAAACGCGGTTCGATAACATAGGCGATCTTAGGTGCGTTCGATCGCCCGACGGCTTGCAATTCGGACATCCGGTTCAGTGCTGCAGGGTTGAGAACGTGTTGTCGGACAGGCCGCTATCGGCAGTGGCGGACGCAGTTGTGGCATACCCAAGGTTGACGTCACCAACGGACGCGGCCTCGTGAAAGCTTCTTAACTCAAGCGACAGCTCGTCCTCACCCGTCAGCAATTCCGGGTTTCTTTCAAGGTATGAATACAGTGCCTGAATGTCGTTGGTCGAAAGCATCTCATCAATTACAAGCAATTGCTCAAGCGTGATCTCGGCGCGCGCGCCCTGCGACGTGGTCAGGAATAAGAGCGCAGTAACTATGCCGATCAGTCTTCTATCCGTCATCGTTAGAAACCCCGTGGGAAATAATTAACAGTACACAAAAATGGTCGAATCCTTCTTAGTATAACTCAAGACAACCCTCATTGGGTCGTCGCTTTTTTCAGTTTGCTCAAAACCTGACTTCTCAGGCGATTTACGCGGTTCGGTGCCGGTGCTTGCGCCCTGGTCTGACGCGTGGTCCGTTTGACGGCGGCAACGCCCGATCCCTCTCCGGCCAGCCACAACTCGATGATCCCGCTTGGTGTTTTTGTGCCGGCGTCGGTGAAGTCGCGCAACAATGCGCCGGCGTCCTCAGCAAGGGCTGCGGCCCGGGCCTCGTCCTGACGATGGTAGAAGCGAACGTTGGACTGGCTGATCCCAAACCCGACGCGGGCCTGCCCGCTCAGTTCATGACCGGTGGTTGTCAGGTCGCTTACGACCGAATCCACCACACCCTGCGGCAGGTTGTTGGGCGCATATAGCCTGAAGGCGACCTGCGCAGCTGGCGGAGGCGTCTCTTCTGGCGTGACTTCAACCTCAAGAACCGCCGTACGGTCGATCGCAGTGGGCGGAATGGGCGCCGCTGACGGTGCGGGCGATTCCGTCGGAAGGGTTTCCGGCTCTGCGGACAGCGCAGCGGTCTCAATCTGCTCTGATGGCGCGGGATCAGTGCTTTGAGGAGCGATCGCCGTGCCCTCTGGCTGGAGGGTCGGATCAATTGACTCGACCTGCAAATCACCCCTGTCTGGCACCGCCGGCGGGGGCGCAACAGGAGGTAATTCGATGTCCAAAGAGGCCAGTGCTTCGGGTTCAATGAGGTCCACGCGGGGTGCACCGGCATCCAGACCACGATCTTGCGGCTGGTAAACCAAAGCCTGCTCAGACAGTGTCGCCTGACCAACAGGCACCTGCGGCGGTACAAAGACCAAGGCCTCGGGCTGCACTGGAACCGTAGGAGCGCTCTGCCGGGCCACCGGCGTTTCTGGTGGCACCACGGCAATAGGCGCGCGCACTGCGGTGATCGTGGCCCCGGCCAAAAAATCTTCTGGCCGTGTTCCGGTCACTGTTTCTTCGAGCAGCGCGACAGACGTGCTGAAAATCTCGGGCGTGGATTGAAACCGCACAAAGCCAAGGTTCATTTCTTCCCTCGGCCGATAGCTAAGCAACGTTAAGGGCAGCGGCGGCTGCGTCAGAGACGGCACGAAAGGTCGAACGCTTGGGGCCAACCTAAGCAATTTTGGCTCGACTTCGCCGGACGATTCCGGGTTTGACAAAGGATCGGTCAAACCCGCCACATCTTCCGTCTCGGTGATCGCATCATCGGACGGCAACGAACCCGTCGGCGCGTCAAAGACACTGGCCGATAATCCGGCCTGCTCAGCCGTCGTGTCCGGCGCAATTGTTTCGGTATCCGCGAACAGCTCTCGACTGGCCAATTCGGTTTCTTCGCTTGCAAACCCTGCGCTTTCAACCGGGACAGAGGTGCCCCGATCAGACATCGCAATGAACACCGAAGACGATGCCGCCACACCAATGACGCATCCGATGGCAACAAAGCCAAACTTCAGTTTGCGACGATTGCGCTTTTGATCTTCCATCCGTTCCAGAAGGGTCTTGCGCAAGCGATCGGCCACCTCACCCTCGGACAACCTCAGACTGGGTTCTGCGGCCAGCGCGGCTGTTTCGCTGTACTCGGAACCTGCACCGACAGGGTGCGCGTCGTCCTGAACGGCTTCTTGTTTGGGTTCTTTGTTTTGGTTTTGAGCGTCAGGGGGAGCGGCAGCATTTCCCTGAATGCCCCCTTCTGTTTTGACGTTTTGGCTGCTTTCCGCCCTTTTGGGCGAGATTGTTGCCGACTCACTCGGTTGCCCCCCAGAGGTGGGTTTGGGCTTATTTTGAACCGCCTTTGGCTGCCCCGCCCCGGCCGGAGCGGCTTTTGGAGCCGCGCTACCAGAGGTTGAAGTCTTGACTTCAGACTGGCCAGCATTCGGCTGACCGCCCTGACCCGCCGTCTGCCCCTGCGCAGCCTGAGCCATGTCCTGCTGTATCCGCGCGTTTTCAAGCACCTCCTGCCATTCAGGAGATTGCACGAAGTCATAAAGGTCAGACACTTTCTGAGTGCCTTTTTTCGCAACTTTAGGTCGAGCTTTTGGGCCGCTGGCCTTTGTCATCAATACCCCCGAACTGGTCGCCGAAACACGCTCTACGCTGTCGCAACTCGGGCAAACCAAATACACTCGTGAACATCAAAAATTCCAAAATAAATGCGTTAATCAGTATAAAAAAAAGGCCGCACGAAAACAAGTAAAGCGGTGACGGGGGTCATCCGCATGCAGTTTTCAGCGGCGTTGAATTCTGTTGATGTCGGCGGTAGGGCGACGTTAATCCCACTTGAATTTTGAGATCAGAATGTCGGCGACGCAGGAGCATGACTCTTTCGTGCAAATGACCGCCCCCTCGGGCAGAGCGATGTCACCGCCGATTTTTCCGATACGCCCTCCGACACCGCATACGGCGCGAAACACGCCCCCATCTCCGGCAATGCGCAAAGACTCGATCCCCGCATCACAGGTCCAGCCTTTCCAGCGGTTTTCGCCACGCATAATCAACTCATTGGGCCGGAACGTCTCGCGCGAGCCGTCAGCGTTGTTTCGAACCATGATCCCACGTGGGTGACGCAGCTTGCCGCCCGATCCGCCGGGGTTGGACATCCGCTCGCGCATCTTGGCAAGCTGTTCGTCGCTATAAGGATAAAGCTCGTTGCGAAACTCTAGCCGCAGGGGCTTCATGACGATCCCAATACGGGGGAATTCCTGTCCCAGTTTGCGCGCAACGTCATAGCTTTCGTCAAAGCGGTCCGGGTTCATGGTGATATTGACCTGAACGTGGATCACCTCGGATAAAATTGCGATAACGCGGCGGACATGCTCAAAATCCGCCTCTTCCAGATGGTAGGTCAGGATCAACGAGTCCAGCTTGTCACGAATAGCCTGCCAGAACCGCTCGGTCCGCGACCCATTGGAGATCACGCTGACCTTCATACCGTGCGAGCGAGCGGCACTCAGGATGTCCTTGATTTTGGGGTGCAGCGTCGGTTCGCCCCCAGTCAACTGCAGCCACACCTGACTGCCCAGACCTTCCTGATAGTGTTCCTGCAGCGCTTCGATCATGCCAACGACGTCTTCGAGGCTTTGCCATCCTATTGATCCATCATGCAGCGCAGCGGGACAGTAGCTGCACGCATAGTTGCAGCGATTGCCCAGCATCCAGTCGACCAGGACAACCTTTTTGTGGATGTCATCTGCGTGTTCGATCCATTCCAGCGGGCGCGGATGCATCTCTGTCAGCGGGTCATCGGCCCATTCTGTATTGTGTATAGACTGCATCAGTAGCGTACCTGCTCAGGCTGGGTTTGGAAGTCGTCGAGCGATCTGTCGCGCGGGTGTCCGTTTCCTCTGTCCGGTCTCTGATCACTGTTGTTGTATCCCTTGGCGAGACAGTTGCCATTTCCAATAGCAACGCGGGAACCGCGACAATTCAGGCTAAAACAACTCACTCAGGTCACAACTCAAACATAGGAATAATCAACTTCAACTTGCGCACTTTATTCCAGTAAGCGCTTACACGCAAATCGGGGTGGTTTGTGAAAAGGCTTGCCCGTTGCAAAGGGGTCAATCTGGTCGACGGAGGCAGGCGATTGCTGCAGTTAGCCCTGCAATTCTGCCTTGGCCCATTCGCCAACTGCTTGCTCTGGCATACCGATGCCTTCGACCGCGAAGGAAGAAACCCTGGCAGGTTCAAATGTGACGGTGCCCTTGCAAGGTCGCGCAGGGTCATGTCCTTGGGACAGTTCACAGGGCAACTGGCCGAATTTCAATAGTCGTTGGGCAAGCCATTGGGCAGCTTTTCTGTCCACCTGCGCAGCTCATCAAGGAAACCAAGGGCCGTTTGGCCCAGTTCGGTGACCGAGTACTGAACAGATACGGGGGCTGTGTCCATCACTTCACGATGCACCAGCCCCTGATCCTCGAGCTGACGCAAACGTTCGCTGATCATCTTTTTGCTGGCGCCGCCCACCATGCGGGACAGATCGTTGAACCGGACCGGACCGTCCTTCAGGTGCCAAAGGATAGATCCGGTCCATTTGCCGCCGATGATCCGCATTCCACGTTCAATCGCACAAGGTTCCAAACAGGCGTCGGTTACCCGTCGGCGCCCTTTCGCGTCCTCGTCAATTCGCGCGCGCATCGTCGTCCTTTCGTTAAAAACTAGGTTACCAAAAGTATACTAGTTGCATTTCTTCACTTGCAAACTCAAATTCCCTGTGAACCCGCCGCAAGTCAAGGGTTCAGAGATTGCACATATAGGATATGGACATGAGCAAAATCCTGATCGTGAACGGCACGCAGCCCTACGAATTTGCCCCCGGCCAATTGAACGCCAGTTTGGCCGAGCACGCGCGCGACGCACTGACTGCCATGGGGCACGAGGTACGCGTGACCACCGTCGCCGATGGCTATGACCCCAACACAGAAGTCGAGTCGCACCTGTGGGCCGACACAGTCATCATGCAATTTCCGGTGAACTGGATGGGCGTGCCTTGGGTTTTCAAGAAGTATATGGATGAGGTTTATACCGCCGGAATGGATGGGCGACTTTGTGCAGGCGATGGCCGGACAACTGACGCCCCCAAGGCCAATTACGGTACCGGCGGCACGTTGAACGGCAAATCCTACATGCTGTCGGTCACGTTCAACGCGCCAAAAGAAGCGTTCGACGATACGTCCGAGCCGTTCTTTGCCGGCGGCAGCGTCGATGACCTGTTGCGACCGATGCATCTGAACGCAAAGTTCTTTGCCATGCAGCCCTTGCCGACTTTTGCAGCGTTTGATGTTATGAAGAACCCCGAGATCGAGGCGGATTTTGCCCGATTTGACGCGCATCTGAAAACCACATTTGCCGAGGTCGAACATGTCCCAGCCTGATATCCATCTTTATACCGCCGGAACGATGAACGGTTACAAACCGGTCATCTTTTTGGAAGAGGCAGGCGTGCCGTACGACCTGACTCATATCAACTTTTCCAAACAAGAGCAGAAAGCGCCGGACTATCTGGCGCTGAACCCCAACGGTAAAATCCCGACCATTGAGGACCGCGCTGAAGGGCGCGCGATCTTTGAATCCGGCGCGATCCTGTGGCATCTGGCCGAGAAATACGGGCAGTTTCTGCCATCGGACCCGGTTAAGCGTTCCGAGGTGATGCAGTGGATGTTGTTTCAGGTCGGCCATGTGGGACCGATGATGGGACAGGCCATGTATTTCCAGCATATCGCCGCGCCCAATGGCCATGACGAGCCATTCTCGATCCGTCGTTATGTGGACGAAAGCCGTCGGTTGATGGAGGTGATGAACACGCACCTTGAGGGGCGCGAATGGGTCGCCGCGGACGAATACACCATCGCCGACATGATGCTGTACCCCTGGGCACGTGCCTATGTCTGGGCGCGGGTTGATGTGTCGGACCTGCCGCATTTGAATGCCTGGTTCGACCGCATTGACGCCCGGCCCGCCGTACAGCGGGCGCTGACCATTCCCAAGGCCAACCCTCAGTTCTGGGATGCCAATGCGGATGCCAGTGCCTTCGCCAAAGAAAACGCCGCGCGCTTTTCCAGCGACGTGAAAGGAAGCTGACCGTGCAGGATCCCCTCCCTATCCGCGTCGATATCATATCAGACGTCGTCTGCCCTTGGTGCGTCATTGGTTATCGGCAACTGGCCAAGGCGGCACAGAACACTGGAAGCGAACTTGATATCCACTGGCATCCGTTCGAGTTGAACCCTCAGATGGCCGAAGGTGGAGAGAACCTGCGCGAACACCTGGCGGCCAAATATGGAACGACTTTGGAAGGGTCGATTAAGGCACGGGAGCGCCTTACGGACATGGGGGCCGCGCTTGGGTTTACCTTCAACTATGCGGACGACATGCGGATGTACAACACGTTTCGTGCGCATCAGTTGATCGACTGGGCCTCAGAGCAGGGCAAGGGGCACGACATGAAACAGGCGCTCTTTGCGACGTTCTTTACGCGACGCGAGGACGTTTCGGATATGCAGGTTCTGGCCGACTCAGCAGCCAGCATCGGGTTGGATCGCAACGATGCACTGACCATGTTGCAGAGCGGTGAGAGGGCTGACATCGTGCGCCAGAAGCAACAGTTCTGGATCCGCCAAGGCATTCAGGGCGTCCCCGCAATGGTGTTCAACCAGCGCCATCTTGTGACCGGCGCGCAAGGCGAAGACAATTACGCGCGAATCCTGCAACACCTGCAAGACAATCAGGCCGCGTGACGCCAACAGAGCGCGCGGGCTCAATCGTCCCATGGCGGACACGCGGATGCCCGGCATTCCCGTGCCGAACCATCGTCATGGGGGTTGCATGGTGCGGGTCTGCACGACAACCTTGGATTAGCACCAAAGTCAAACACAAGGTGGCCGCTTGTCGGCCACTTCTCCTTCTATCACTTTCAAGAGTTCATTCTTTATGGCCCTTCACGAACACCCCATGTGGCGAAAGCCCCAGCACCACCAAGATCTTGACCACGCGCATGACCACGTCCACTGGGCCGAGTTGTTCTATGACCTGATCCACGTTGTGACAATCTTCCTGCTGGGCAACTACCTGTCGCACCACCTTGATTTCCATGGGTTTCTTGTTTTCGCGGGAGTCTTTATCACGCTCTGGTATGCGTGGGGCGAGCTCAGTATTTTCAACTCGATCTATGTCAGCACGGATTTCTGGCACCGCCTTATCATGTCAGTGATGATTTGTACGGTGATGTTCATGGCCGCAGCGATTCCGGCCATAGATGGCAAGGGCTGGGTTTTCTTCGCATTGGGATTTGCCGCGAACCGGGCAATGATTGCCGCGTTGTATTATCGCGCCCGACGGGTCAACTCATCGGGCCAGTCGATGTCATCCGCGCAAATCCGCAACTTCTCGGTCTTTGCCGTGATTTTTGCGATTACCGCGTTCCTGCCGACACCGCTGGCCTACTGGGTGTTTGCCGCCGCAATGGTCGCCACGCAGGCGATGTATATGATCCCCGGCGTCACAGTTCTGCGCTTTGACCGGTTCGTTCCGCGCCTTGGTCATATGGCCGAACGGTTCGCCCTGCTGACATTGATCGTACTGGGCGAAGGGTTCTTCAAGCTGGTCGTCACCCTGTCGGAAAAAGGCATCTACAAAGTGTCGCCCGACGTGCTGGTCAACTTCGTCATCGGCGGGGTTTCGATGTTCGTCATGTGCTGGATCTATTTCGACTTTGTCGGCAATGCCAAACCCAAGGACAAGAAGGTGTCCACGCTGGTCACCTGGTGGCTTGCGCATCTGGTCCTGATGTTGTGCGGCGTCATGGTTGGCGTCGCACTGGCCGCCGAGGTCAAGGTCGGTTTTTGGGAGCCCTACCCCACCGAATACGCCGCCGTCGGCTGTTTCGGCCTTGCTGGCTACATCGCCATGCTTTGGGTCCTGCAGAACGTGATCGAACACCGGTTGGCTACGGATTTCGGTCGTTGGGACGTGCGCGTGTTCGGAATCGTGTTGGCAATTGCCTGCTTCTTCATCGTCCCCCACGTCCCGGCATTGGTCGGTAACATGATCTGGGGCACCGCACTGCTCTCGCAAATCGTGGTTCCTGTGGCACGTGCGTGGTCGAAGTTCCGGCATGATTAATACGATGACCGATCGGAACGAATTGCGAAAAAAAGTCTATTGGTGGCTCGAACGTCCGGACCGGGCCGCCACAGGCCCATGGTTGCTGGAAATTGCCCTGATCCTGCTGATCACGCTGAACGTCGCCGCAGTCATTTTGGAAACCGTCGATTCCATCTATGAACGCTGGGGCGCAGCGCTGCTTGTGTTCGAAGGTCTATCCCTTTTTGTTTTCGTGGTCGAATACGCGTCTCGGCTGTGGGTCGCGCCGGAAAACCCTGACTATGAGTCTCGTGCGAAATGGGCGACCTCGCCGATTGCCGTGATCGACCTGCTGGCGATACTGCCGGCGCTGCTTTATCTGTTCTTTCCGGTCGATCTGCGGTTGCTGCGCACCTTCCGCATGTTGCGGTTGCTCAAACTCACGCGCTATTCACCCGCGCTTGGCATGTTGCTGGCCGTGTTCGAGGAAGAGGCCGGAGCCTTCTTTGCCGGGTTCTTCATCCTGATGGTCATGCTCATATTTGCCGCCAGCGGCGCGTGGCTGGCCGAGCACGAGGCGCAACCCGAAGCATTCGGCTCAATCCCTGCAGCGATGTGGTGGGCGATGGCGACGCTGACAACTGTCGGCTATGGCGACGTGACCCCAATTACGGTGGCTGGCAAGATCTTCGGCGCCGCGATCACAGTGATTGGCATCGGTATGGCTGCGCTGCCCGCTGGTATCATCGCCAGCGGCTTGAACGACCAGTTGCACCGACGACGCGCAAGCCTTGAACGCGAGTTCAGAAAAGCGCTGGAGGACGGTGACATCTGCGAGGCCGACGAGGCCGACATCGAGGCCCTGCGCAAGCAACTGGGCCTGTCGCGCCGTGCCGCCGACCATATCCGCGTCCGGGTTCATGCCGAGACGGACCCGAATAAGGCACGCTGCCCGACTTGTGGTCAGCCAACCGAAAAACGACAGCCCTGACTCCATAGCGGGTCCGGGGGCCGGGGGGATTACGTCCGCGACGCCTCAAATGTGGCCCAGGCGGTTTCGAAGGCTTCGAAATCAAAACCTGGCTCGCGGGCTGGCGCGAGGATCAGCTTTTCGGTTTCCAAGAGCTTGTTGATGGCTTGCTCTAACCCATCCACAACCTCGGGCGGGATCACCAAAGCGCCGTGCCGGTCGGCGTGCACAAGATCGCCATCCTTGATCGACAGGCCAAAGATATTCACGGACGTCCCGATTTCTTTTACATGCACGAAACCATGGCTTGGGCCAACGGACCCGGCCACAACCGGAAACCCATCCGGCAAATCGCCCAGATCGCGCATCACGCCATTGGTCAGCGCACCGCTGACACCAAATCCTTTGTGAACGGTCGTGTTGATCTCGCCCCAATAGGCCCCGATGCAATGCGGGTAGTCCACGTCTTCAACAACGGTGACCGTCGGGCCTGTGCCCGTTGCCATGTGGCGATAGTAGTCCATTCGACGTTTGCGGATGACCTCGGGAGGTTCTTCAGGCGGGTTCACGGCGGCGATCTTGGCCGTTCTGGCATAGCCGACCATCGCGCCAGCGTCCGGGTCCGAACACAGCATCGTGCCTCGGGTAAAAGCATTGAACCCGCGCTTGCCTTGGGCGACCTCAATCGCATTGCACACTGTCGGGGTGTCAACGGACTTCAGAAGGTCCAGCAGGGATTGTTTCATATCGCCTCCAACCAGCGGCGCAGAGCCGCTGTTGTCTTTTCAGGTTGTTCCAGGGTGGGCAGGTGTCCGGCCTGCTCGATGATCTCAAGCCGGCTGTCAGGCACCAGTTCATGCATCAATTCGTGCCGCGAAACAGGACACAGCGCGTCATCGCGACCGCACAGAATCAGCGTCTTGCGGGTATAGTTGCGCAGTGTTTCGCTTTGATCGGGACGGTCGCGCAACGCAATGGATTGGTTGACAAATACGTCCGCCCCCAGACCCATCGCCATATCCATACACAAGTCCAGAATGGTGGCGCGATTGGGACCGTCGGTCAGGTAATTCGGCTTCATCTCCTCCGCCATCACCGTCCGCAAGCCACCTTTCTTCGCCGCCTGAATCTGCGGGGTGCGACGGGCTTTGACCTCATCCAGTTCGGCCAGAGGGTTCGTGTCCAGCAGCGCCAAGCCCGAGACACGCTCTGCCGCTTGGCGCAGGATTTCCATCGCAACGATCCCGCCCATGGACAATCCCGCCAAAGCAAACCGAGGCGGCGCATGGGCCAGCACCTCGTTCGCCAGAGCGGTCATCGTGTCGTGCCCCCCAATCGGTGCGCACAGGATCGGATAGCTGCCCGACAATGCCGCGATCTGAGGGCCGTACAGCCGCGCATCGCACATCATGCCGGGCAGAAGAACAAGCGGCGTCATTTGACCAGAGCAGCCCCTTCGGCCAGCGCGCCCAGTTTGGCATATGCGATATCGGGATCAACTGACCCGAACCCCGCAAACGTGCCAAATCCACAATCGGACCCGGCAATCACCCGATCCGCACCCACAATTCCGGTAAACCGCTCAATGCGTTGCGAAACCAGTTCGGGGTGTTCGATAAAGTTCGTTGTCGTGTCGACGACACCGGGAACCAAGACCTTGTCGTCCGGGATTTCCGCCTTGCGATCGCGGAACACAGTCCATTCATGCGCATGGCGTGGGTTTGAGGTCTCGAACAACAAGTAACGCGCCTTGGTCGACATCAGGGTGGAAAACACCTTGTCCATACCGATATCGCAGCAATGCGGCCCCTCGTAGTTGCCCCAGCAGATGTGCACGCGCACCTTGTCAGATGGCACGTTTTCCAACGCGTGATTCAGCGCTTCGACATGCATGTCTGCGACCTTCACGAAGTCTTCGTCCGACAGGTCGGTGAACAGCATGTGGCGCGACAAGGCCAGATCCGGGCAGTCCAACTGCAATTCCAGCCCTGCACCCACGATCGTCTCGTATTCCTGCTTCATCGCGTCTGCGAGCGCTTCCAAATAAGCCTCGCGCGACGCATAGAAATCGTTCTGCAGGAACAGTGAAATAACCCCCGGACTCGCGGCATTCATAAACCCGCGTTCGACCCCATGCGCGGCCATGGCAGCTTTAAGATTGTCGATGTCTTTCTGCAGCTCTCCCTGCCCCTTTGATCGAACTTCACCCACGCACATCGGGCGCGCGTATTGCGGCGTACCGCCGTCATCAGCCAGCCGTTTTAGAAAGCCTGGGAACATCTTCAGATCCGCCGGAGCATTGCGCGGGCTGTCCCCGTCAAAACCGGTGTAGCGGTCTTTGACGTAGGTCGCGTACGAGATTTTCGACGTCTCGCCATCCGACACGACATCGACCCCCGCCTCAACCTGCTTGCGAACGGTCTCGGAAACCGCCGAGGTCATGCAGGCGTCAAATGCGGCTTGGTCAAAAGGCTCCTCCCGCTCGCGTGCGAAGATGAAATCGACTACCTCCTGCGTGCGCGGAAGGCTTCCTACATGCGTGGTCGAAATGCGGGTCATATCGTGTCTCTTACCAAGTTATTTGAAGCGCCGCCCACAAAAGGCGGCGCAAATGCTTTAGCTGCCAGTCCAGGTCGGACCGGCGGGGTCGTCGGTTGCGGTAATCCGGTACAGGCCCGCATCGCCGGTCATGGACGGCGCGGCGCTGTAGCTTTCGCCCGGCAGAACCAGCGCGGTGTCTCCGTTGGACAGCGTGACTTCAACGTCATCAATCGCAATGCGCCAATGACCGCTGGCGGGCATCAGAACCACTGGCTTGTCTGCCTTCACAGGATCAATCACGCTGGAACCGCGCCCAAGGAAATCGACCTCGAACCCAGGCTTGTCCTTGATCAGGCCGTTTTCACCGATGACCGCAGCGGGCTTGTTCGACGACAGCGCCATCAGGTCCCAATAGCGGGCCACGTATTTGCCAATGACATTCTCAACGGGCACTTCTGGATAGGCCTTCAACTCTTCTTCGGTCAGCAGAGGCATCGGCTGTACATTGTGCGGAAGTTCCTGGCCTTTCTTGCTGTCATAGAGCACACCGTTGTTGCCCAGCATCAAGCCATGGGCTTGCGCGTCCTCGATGACCTGAGGTGCCCAGGTGACCCCTCCGCCTGCGTCGTCGCCGCCAAGGATCGACATGATCATGCCGTAGTCCTGACCAACGTTTTCGAAGCCGCGGAAGATACCCGTCGGGATGTTAAAGATATCGCCTTCTTCGGCAATGACCTCACCCGCGGTGCCATAGCGGCCCCAGAAGAACCGCCACCGGCCCTTGGCCACAAAAAATACCTCGGCCGTTGTGTGGCTGTGCAGCGAGTTGCGGCATTTCGGAGGTTGACCGGCTGCGCCGATGTTGAAACCGATCTTGTCGGTGATGTGGACGTGCTGATCAGGGCTTTCCGAAACGCCGCCACCGACAATGGTAAAGTTCTCTTTCTGATCCGAACCCGGCGTGTGTGCGTCGATGAACGCGGTTTTACAGGGTTGCAATTCGCCATAACGGACGATGCGGCTTTGGATTGTGCTCATATCTGTTTTCCTTCTGATTGGGATTTGATTGGTTCAAACCCCAAACCCCGGAGGACGATTGTTCAGCCGCCGGGCGCGCAGGCTGGCGCGATGGGCATGAAACCGCCGCGCCCCCTGCCCCGCATCCAGATTTGTAACCCGGCGCGGCATTCTACAGATCGCCGGACTTCAGCAGGATCTGCTTCCAGACCGAAGTTTCGTCGAACAGAGTGTATTCGCGGCGCAGCTGCGGCTGACCACCGATCAACTCACCGAATTCACCATGGCTTATGCCCAGCACATAGACCTGAGCGCCGGTCGGAACGCCAAAAGCACCCCAGCCTTCATGCTTGCCCCACAGGCTCCAGCGTACAGCTGCGCGCGGGGCCATGTTCGGGTCGTCACGGCCGATCTGGTGTTCGATCGTGAACTCGGCATTCGGGAAGCTGGCGCGCAGTCCCATCCAGAACCGGTCAACGGCATCCCAGCCATGCCCCGTCACGCCACCCACGTATTCGGATTGAACGGCACGGTCATACTCGGCTTCGATCGCGCCCATATCGGCACCCATGATGCGGGTCAGAATATCGGCATAGCGCTGACCCCATTCATTATCGTTGCCGGTGCCCTTGTAGGGGCCGGGCTGGTCGGTGTCAGGTGTCAGCGGTTTGACGCACTTGTCCGGCCCGCCCTCACGCGCGATCAGATCAGCCGCATAATCTTTGGGGTCCCACCCCATCTGGCGGACGATCGCGCCCTGATCGCGGATCAACCATTCATCGTTGATCTGATTGTCGATGGCATGACAGTCGGCCAGAATCCGATAGCGCAGCTTGGTCCCCGTCGCCTTGCCATAGACGCCATCCGACTGATGCGTTGCCGTCGAGATGATGCGGTGCGAGCTCAACATGCCCTCTTCCGGCGTGCCGGACCAGATCACATCCTCGCCCAGCAATTGCCGGTCAGGAAACTCGGCCAGCGTCGCCATGGTTGCGCCGATGACGTTCTGGTTGCCCAACACCACCGATGCGGGCGAACGCACGACAATGTCCGGCGAATAGTAGTGATGCAGCGTTGAGATACCGCGGTCTTCCCAGATCTCTTTGGTAATCCCGATAATATAGTCGGGAAAGTCTTTGAATTTGGGATCAAATCCCTTCATGTCTTCCATCCTTCAGGTATGCGGGCCGAGCCGCGAACGATCAGCGGCCCGTCGATCTCTAACCGGCGCGGACCAACGTCCGGGCCTTCGATTTTGCTCAGTAGAATGTCTACAGTTTCGGCAACCATACGGTTGGCAGGCTGGCGCACTGTGGTCAGGTCATAGGTGGGCCAAGCAGCCACGGCCACGTCATCATATCCGACAACAGAAACATCGTTGGGTACGTTCAGGCCCAACTCGAATCTCAGAGCGTCCATCACCGCAATTGCCATGTGATCGTTGGCCACAAAGACGGCGTCCGGCGGGTCAGCGGCAAACATTTCGCGTGTCGCCTCGCGCGACTTTTCACTGGAAAAGTCACCAACCCCGCGCGCGTGCAGCGCGACGCCCGCGTCTTTCAACGCAGCCCTAAATCCCGCTTCACGGTCCCGCTGGGTCGAGGCCCCCTCCCAGCCCGCGATGTACCCGATTTTCTTGTGACCGCCGGCTAGGAGAAACTCCGCCACCTTGCGGCCTCCGGCAATATTGTCGGACGACACAGCTGACATCCCCGGATCATCCTGTGCGCGGTTGAACAGCACCACCGGAATACCGGCTGCCTGACACCGGTCAGACAGATCCGACGACAAGGCCACCGACGCGGCAATGATCCCATCCACTTGGAAATCAAGAATTTCCTCGACAACCTTGTCGATGTTCTGCGCCGAGTTCGATGCCATGAAGACCAGCACGTGATAGCCGCGTTCCTGCAGCGCGTTCGTCAGCTTTTCTAGCGCTTCGGGGTAGAACTGGTTGTTCAGATACGCCACGACCAGACCAATGATCCGACTTTTGCCGGAAACAACCGCGCGGGCTAAAACGTTGGGTCGGTACCCCAGCTGATCCGCCGCCTTGCGCACTTTCTCAGCTGTTTTCTTTGACGCGGATGCGCCGGGCGTGAAAACCCGGCTGACCGCAGATTGACTGACCCCGGCCAGACGAGCAACGTCCAAAGATGTGATCTTTTGCCCAGGCATCAGTCTGCTGTCCACCCCCCGTCAATCATCATCGCGGTCCCGGTAACAAGCGCCGAGGCATCTGACGCGAGATAGACAACTGCCCCCATGATGTCTTCGATTTCGCCGGGGCGACCCAGCTTGATCTTGTCCAGAATCCAGGCACGTTTGTCCGGGTCATCGAAGGTCGCGCGCGTCAGGTCCGTCAGGATAAAGGTCGGGCAAATGGTATTGACCCGGATCTTTGCCGGACCGAACTCTAGCGCCATCGCCTTTGTGAACCCTTCGACCGCGAATTTCGAGGCGCAATACACCGCCCTTTCCCGCCCGCCGACATGCCCCATCTGGCTGGAGATGTTGATCAACGATCCGGCCCGTCCGGTCTGCAACAAGCCTTTGGCCACCGCTTGGGTCAGGAAATACGCGCCGCGAACATTGACATCCATCACGGCGTCAAAATCTTCTGTTGCCGTTTCGACCGCCTTGCCATGCCGCGCCAGACCGGCGGAGTTCAGCAAGATGTCGAACGGCCCGTTCTCTGCGACAGCAGCAGCCGTTTTGTCGACGTCCGAGACGTCGAGCTCAAGCGTATTGGCCGCCCACCCCCGCGCCTTCATCTCATCCGCGATATCCTGCAGTGCGCCAATGCGGCGCGCTGCCAAAGTCACCTCAGCACCGTGTTCGGCCAACGCAACAGCACAGGCCATACCGATGCCGGAGGATGCTCCGGCTATCAACGCGCGCTTGCCGCTGAGTTGGAAACTTGGGGTGCTGGGGAATTGGGGCATATCAGACCTCGCCGACCGGGAATGGAATTTCGCCCATTACACGAGCCTTGTTGAACTCGCGCAGACGGGCGAAGACATCTACGCCCAGTTGCCGGTACGCGTCCAGCAGGTCAACCATCACCCAGTTTTCGCGGATCAAGCCGTTTTCGAGCCGCCAGAAATCCAGCGACCGCATGGTGATCCGCTGAGCAGAGGGGGCAATTCCCATCCAGCCGTCATGGGTGACAGTCTGGATCATGTTAGG
This sequence comes from Ruegeria sp. R14_0, assembly GCF_017743975.1. Classification (GTDB taxonomy): domain Bacteria; phylum Pseudomonadota; class Alphaproteobacteria; order Rhodobacterales; family Rhodobacteraceae; genus Ruegeria. The sequence goes on from NZ_JAGHRC010000003.1 coordinate 237,256, forward strand.
CCAACCGGTTACCGCCGCGTATTCGGCATCACCGAAGAAATGATAGGTGATGTCGTCCACGTATTTGCCGCGATCCGGCATGCCATTTAGAAACGGGATCTGGTGCCAATTGCGGAACCCGGCGATACCTCGACCGGTTCCGATACCCGCGGGCCCGTACCAGTTCATGCGCGGATGCCAGAACTTGTCCATCTCCATCACCTCTGGCCCACCCTGGCTGGGGTGCTTTTTGAGGTGATTGAGCATCTCGACAATGTGGTCGCACGAGGCTTGGGATTTGGCCTCGTCCCATGGACCGGGCACGATACCGTCCAGCGTCGCAGGGCCGGGAATGCAGAATTCCAGCCCCAAGGACGGGGCCATCGGCCAGGCATTCGCCTGCATCATGACCTCGGGGATGTCCCAAAGCGTCTGGATCTCGACGATCTGGCCGTCCTCGATGCGGTAGAACTCATGGAACCGCATGTGGGTCAGATGCCCGGTCGGCGGAATGTCCAGCCATGGCGCGACAAATGTACCGATGTAGTGCCCACCACATCCGATCCAATCGCCGCCATGTTCGGTGCGTCCGCCCATGACGATCCAGTCGCGACGTTCAAGATCAGGCATGGCCTTCAACAGCGGCGCGTAACACGTATCGTACAGTTCCTGCGGACCGGTCAGATCGCCAAACGGATGCGGCATGTGCACCACGGCATCCGAGGCGATGGCCCCCTTCAGCGCAGCCTGCACACGGACCGCATCAAAGTCATACATCGCGGCCCTAAGCGGCGCGATCAGCGCCTTGTTGGCCGTATGGACGTCGCTCATTCTGCGGCCTCTCGATATGGGGCACCTTCGCCGTAGGGAACATTGATACCGCCATAGCGACGGACCCGGACGTTGCACTGTTCGGCGTGCCCAACAAACCCTTCGAGCATACACAGGCGCGAGCCATATTCGCCGATCACGGTCGCGGCTTCGTCGGTCAGAACTTTCTGATAGCTGTGGGTTTTCAGAAACTTACCAACCCATAGACCACCGGTGTACCGCCCGGCCTTTTTGGTCGGCAACGTGTGGTTCGTACCGATCACCTTATCGCCGTTGGCAACGTTGGTGCGCGGACCAAGGAACAACGCGCCATAACACGTCATGTTTTCCAGGAACCAGTCGTCGCGATCCGTCATCACCTGCACATGCTCCGAGGCGATATCATCGGCCACCTCAAGCATTTCGTCATAGGTATCGCAGACGATGACCTCGCCGTATTCTTCCCAGCTGACTTTAGCAGTGTCAGCAGTCGGCAAAATACCCAGAATGCGGTCGACCTCGTCCAGAGTGGCCTCGGCCAGTTTGCGCGAGTTGGTCAGCAGAACGCAGGGGCTGTTATACCCATGCTCAGCCTGCCCCAGCAGGTCAGTGGCGCACAGCTCGGCGTCAGCGGCGGTTTCATCCGCGATCACCATGGTCTCGGTTGGACCTGCGAACAAATCAATGCCGACGCGTCCAAACAATTGACGCTTGGCTTCGGCGACGAATGCGTTGCCGGGGCCGACCAGCATATGAACCGGTTTGATGGATTCCGTGCCAATCGCCATTGCGCCGACAGCCTGAATGCCACCCATGACGTAGATTTCATGCGCGCCACCCAGATGCATCGCAGCGATCACCGCAGCATTGGGCTTGCCCTGAAATGGAGGTGTACACGCAATGATGCGGGGAACACCCGCCACTTTGGCCGTGGCAACGGACATATGAGCCGAGGCTACCATCGGGAACTTACCGCCCGGAACATAGCAGCCGACGGATTGTACGGGGACGTTTTTATGGCCAAGGATCACACCGGGTTGCGTCTCGACTTCGATATCCAGCATCGAGTCGCGCTGTGCCTGCGCGAAATTCATCACCTGCGCTTGCGCGAACTTGATGTCAGCCAGCTCCCGGTCGCTCAGCGAGGCGATCAGGTCGTCGATCTCTTGCTGGCTCAGACGGAAGCTCTCGGGCGAATAGTTGTCGAATTTCTCCGACAACTCTCGTACAGCCGCATCGCCGCGCGCCTCGATATCCTTCAGCGTCGCCTCGACGACGGCGCGGGTTTTGGCATCATCCTCGGCCCTGTCGGCCTCGGGTTTACCGCGTTTAAGATATTCGATTGCCATTGTCTTATTCCTCAGTTGTCGGGCCGGGGCGGTGTTTTTTCGCCCCGGTCAAATGCTTCCCAGCCTTCGCCGTTGAACACGTCCACGCCCAATTGCGCAGCGACGTGGGCGAAATCGACGTTCACCCAGTTGTCGACGATCTTGCCGTCAACGACCTTCCAGAAGTCCATGTACCGGATCTCAACCCGTTTGCCGGTCGGTGCGATCCCCAGAAACTCGCCCGAATGGGTTGCCTCTTGCCGGCCAAAGGCCGCGGCCCATTCGCCCATGTAAAGGCGCGCTTCATCAATGCAGGTCTTGTCGGAAAACGCAGCCTGAAACGGGCGCTGCCAGTTGTTCTGAAACTCTTCCAACCCGGTCTTTGTTCCACAGCCTTGGTTGCCCAGCCAGCGAAACCCTTGCGAGAAGAACTCGCCAATGTCGTCGATGCGGTGGTCGTTCAATCCGTCGACCATCCCTTCGATAACCGCTCGGGTTTCTTCGGTTTTGCTCATGTCCGTGTCTTTGGTCAGCACGGCCTGTTCGGGGCGTGAACCCTTCATGATTTTCGTCCTTGTTCTGATGCATTAGGAATTTTCTGATTTTCCGAGCGGTTTAAATCTCAGACAGAAAATCCCTCGGCATCCGGTTGAGCGCCGGGTGGCGCCCAATGGCATTATGTCGTGCAGAGGCGCTCATCAGCCTTTCACCGCCCCTGCAGTCAGACCGCTGACAATCTGGCGCTGGAAGAACAGAATCAGCACGAACAGCGGCGCGGTGGTCGAGACCACGGCGGCAACCGCGTACATCACCTTGCCTTCGACCTGGGTGGTGCCCATGAAACTGTTGATTGCCGGAATGATGGTTTCGTTGTCTGCACTCAGCAGCATCGCCGTAACGGCAAAGTCGTTATAGGCCAGCAAAAAGCTGAACAGGCCGGTGGTAATCACGCCCGGCCACATAACCGGAACGATCACATGCCAGAACGCCTGAAACCGGGTACAGCCGTCGACCATTGCGCTTTCATCCATGTCTTTCGGGATATTCTTGAAGAACGAATGCAGCATCCACAGGGTGAAGGGTTGGTTGATTGCGACCAACACAATGATCGTGGTCGGCAGAATGCCCCAGACATTCCACTCGAAGAACGGCAACAGGTAACCTGAAACCAGGGTGATATGCGGCATGGCACGGAACACCAGAGCAGCCATCAAAATCCAGAAGGCATAGCGGAAGCCGGATCTTGCGAGCGCATAACCACCGAGTGTCCCGAAGGTCAGCGAGATGACAACGGTAAAGAACACCACAATCCCGGTGTTTCTGAAATTGAACCAGAAATCCTCAAGCACCCAAGCGCCATAGTAACCCGCTCCGGTGAAGGCGCTGCCGGTTTGTTCGATTGTGTTTGTGCCCCGCAGCGCGTTCATCCAGTCGGCCTTGGACAGAAAGTCAGCCTGAACTTTAAAGCTGCCCCAAAACGTCCAGAAGAAAGGGAACGCCGCGATAATGAGCCAGACTGCAACAAAGCCATAAGAGAACAGCTTGAGCGGAGTCATGCGGGATTGTGCTTTGGTCGCCATGTCGTGTCCTCAGTGAGATTTGCGGGTGAAGTCGCGCCATGTGCGTATCAGCACGGGCGTCATCAGGATGACCACAAGGATGATCGTGATCAGCGAGGTCGCGCCCGCAGATGCGTAGAGCGGATTGCCGCTTTCGCGCAGGTCGTTGTAGATGATCCAGCTGAGCGACTGGGCATGCGCCTCGGCCTTGAAGCTGACGATCGGCTCGAACACGCGGAAGTTGTCCATGATCAGCATCAGTGTCACGAACGATACCAACGGCATCAGATGCGGAACAACAACGTGGATCATGCGCTGCCATTTGCTGGCACCGTCGATCTGGGCGGCTTCCATCGTGTCTTCCGGCACGGTCTGAAGACCAGCGTAGAAGGTGATGAAGCTGAACGGCAGGGTGTGCCAGACGCCATACACCATCAGCATTGTCCAGGTCAGCGCGGTCGAAGCCTTTAGGCTGAGGGATGGATCATTGAATATACGTTGAATGGTGGCGCCAATTACACCATCGCTGTCGACCATCCAGAACAGGATCAACGAACCGACAAGCGGGGTGACAAGAAAGGGCAAAAGCGAAACAAAGATCGCCAACCCCTTGAGCATACCTGGCAAGTTGTTGACGCCAACCGCGATGGCCATACCAAGGATCAGAACCAGCGGTGTGACGACGGCGGTGTAGGCCAGTGTGAATGCCAGCGCGCTGTAGAAGGGCAGGTTGTAGACATTGCTCCAGAACTCACCGAACGAAGCGGAACTGGACCATGCCTCACCTACCTCGGAAAAGGCCAGATGCGAACGGTTGGTATATGTCCCAAGCCCGTTGAATTGGCCAAGCGGCTGATCAGCGCGCAACTTTTCGGTGGCCTCGACATCCACCGCAGTGGCTTCAGTACACCCAAAAGGGCCGCAGTTTTCGGTTACGACCAAAACCTGCTCATGCTCGACAAACAGCGATTGAACAAAGACCGAGACAATGGGCAGCGCGATAAACAGGATCATCGCGGTGAGCGTCGGCAGAATGAACCAGAAAAAGGTACGGTGCTTCATAGCGTATGTCCCGGTCTAAATCCGAAAAGAGAGGGGGCCAGATACAGCCCCCTCAGTCGGGGAGAGTTACTGAAGGAACCCGGCTTCTTTGGCCGAGGTTCTGTATGCAGATTCAACATCCGCCAGCGCCTGTTCGGCACTCTCGTCGCCTTTGATAAAGTCCGACAGTTCGGTACCCAGCGCCGCGTGCAACAGTCCCATTTGCGGGATCATCGGGTAAGGTTTCGCCCCACCCTGCGCGGTCTGGGCAACACCTGCCGCAGCCGGTCCGGGTGTAAAGCCATCCAGCAACCAAACGGCGTCATCGTTGTTCGCTGAAACCATTTCGGGTGTCAGGGCACTGACGAGGGCCGCAAAAGTCGCCTCAGCTTCTTCATCCGATACGTTAGTGGCAATCGAGATGCCATCCCACCAAAGGGTTGCGGATGGGATCGAACCGCCTCCTACAGTCGGCGCGCCGGACAAGACGGTGTTCGATGTCACTTCTTCGGTCGAACCTTCGTCGTCCAAGATCGGCGAACCGCGCGAACCCCACATGACGCCCAGAGCAGCCTGGCCGGATTCCCACAGGCCCTGCGTTTCGTTTGACGCATGTGTCAGGTGGTCGGGATGCGCATATTCAGCAATCGCCTTCATGGTTTCCAGCGTGGCCAGACCTTTTTCGTTGTTGATCGAAGGTTCCGCCGATCCGGGCTCGAAGAACTCGCCGCCATGGCCGAGGTAGATCATGTTGAAGACTTCGGCGAGGTTCCAACCGGTCTGCATGTTGATAACGATCGGATGCTCCATGATGCCCGCCTCGCGGATCATTTTTGCAGCCTCGATCACTTCCTCGTAGGTCGCGGGGATACCCTCGAAACCAGCTTGCTCAAGGATGTCCTTGCGCGAGAAGAGATGCTGAGAGTTCGCCATGAACGCCACAGCCATAATGTTGCCGTCGATGGTGATCAGAAGGTTCGGCGAGATGTTTTCGCCATACTTCTCAACCAGATCGTTCAGCGGGCGGACCAGACCGTCATTCATCAGCTGGGTCAGGGTCGCGTTGGCCAGAATAACCGAGGAGTACTCGGACGGGTTCGGCGTCAGAGCCGCATTCATAATCGAACGCGCTTCGGTCGTGTGGTTTGTTGCAAAGTCAGACGCGCCGCTTGCACAATTGGCTTCCGCCGCGCCCGCGACGGCGTGGATCGCCGGGAAGTCGCTGGCCAGAATGCGGATGGATTGACCTTCCGGCCCACAATTGGCGGCATAAGCGGCCGAGCCCATCAGACCCACAAAGGTCGTTACGGTTGCTAGCTTTCTCAGAAACATTTCAGTCTCCCTGTTTCTTTGAGTTTTGGTTGCGTGCCCCTTACACGCAGTGGGTTTGATCCCGGGGCTTTTCCCCGGTGATTGAGCGGGGGTAATGTCAGATCCGTTGCCCGGTCTGACCGTCAAACAGATGACAAATCTCACTGGGAACCGAGATCGACACCATGTCGTCAATTTCGGCGCGATAGTTTTTGTCGGCCTTCACGGACACCAGCGCCCCGCCCACGCGGACGGAAATCATGGTCGCATCGCCCAGCAATTCCTGGGTGTAGATCGGCGCGTTGATCTGACCCTGACCGTCAGTGGCCAGTGTGGCATCTTCGGCGCGGAAGCCGAGGGTCATGGGGCCGTCAGGTGCATTGACACCGGAAATCTCGACATTCTTCGCGGTGAAGGTGCCGCCCCGCACTTCGCCTTCCATCAGGTTCATCGCAGGGTTGCCGATAAAGCTAGCGACAAAGGTGTTGGCGGGCGTGTCATAAATCTCGGTCGGGCTGCCAACCTGCTGCACAACACCGCTTTTCATCACGACCACACGGTCGGCCAAAGTCATCGCTTCGATCTGGTCGTGGGTCACGTAGATCGTAGTGACGGCCAGCTCATGGCTTAGATTCTTGATCTGGGCGCGTGTCGAAACGCGCAGCTTGGCGTCGAGGTTCGACAGCGGTTCATCCATCAAAAAGACGTTTGGTTCGCGAACGATTGCGCGCGCCAGTGCAACCCGCTGACGCTGACCGCCCGACAATTCGGCCGGTTTGCGGTGCAGGAAGTCATCCAGTTCAACCATGGCCGAGGCGCGACGGACCTTATCGTCATGCGTCGAAGGGTCAATGCCCCGCACTTTCAGCGGGAACCGGATGTTTTCGTAGACATTCATGTTCGGGTACAGCGCGTAAGACTGGAACACCATCGCCACATCGCGGTCTTTGGGTTCCATGTCGTTGACGCGCTGACCGTCAATCAGGATGTCGCCTTCGCTGGCATCCTCGAGCCCCGCGATCATGCGCATCGTGGTGGTCTTGCCACAGCCGGACGGGCCAAGAAGCACCAGAAACTCTTTGTCAGAAATTGTAAGATCGAAATTGTCGACCCCAACAAACGAGCCCCAACGCTTTCCAACATTGCGAAGTTGAATCTCGGCCATTCTGTCCTCCCTGCCGCATGCACGGTGCATACGTTTGCAAAAGCATAGACATCTTAAGGAACATCTGGCAAGAATTTTTTGCATGCGCATGCAAGCCGCCTGGATCCTTCTTGCACAGCACTGCACCTAACCGGTTAATGCACTGAAAGAAAAACAAAATGTCCTATGAAGCCGAAAAGCAGGTCGTCCTCGATTTCTATGACGCAATCGACAAGGCACAAGAATCGTCCATCGTCAGTGCAATCGCCGACCATTGCGCGCCAGACTTTTTGTGGCGCGGTTTTCATCCCTTTGACGAGCAGCACGGCGCAGAGGCCGTAGCGCAGAATTTCTGGACCCCGCTCAGAAAAAGCCTGACCCGTCAGCAACGCCGCATGGATGTATTCATGGCCGGCGCCAACGAAATGGATGGCTTCGATTCGGTCTGGGTGGCGTCGATGGGTCACCTGATGGGTCTGTTTGACACCCCCTGGCTTGGGATCGCGCCAACGGGCAAACTGGCCTTTCTGCGGTATTGCGAATTCCACAAGGTCGAGAACGGCAAAATCACTGAAACCGCAATGTATTTCGATATTCCGCATCTCATGATGCAGGCCGGTCTGCAGCCCTTCCCTCCGCAAACCGCGGCACAGCTGGTTCAACCAGGGCCCATGACCCATGACGGGCTGATGTTCACGCCTCAGCCCGCTGATGAGGCCGATCGGACGCTGGCTGCGATCAACGCGATGATTTCGGACCTGGGTCAGTGGAACAGCGGCCTGAGCCTTGAGGATGAATTGCGGCGCACCTGGCACGAGGACATGCTCTGGTGGGGGCCGACGGGTATCGGCGCGACCTACACGATCGAACGTTACGCCAAACAACACGCTGGCCCGTTCCGTGCCTCGTTCGCCGATCGGTCGAAAACCGGGCATATCTGCCGTATGGCCGAGGGGCACTATGGCGGCTTTTTTGGTTGGCCCAACTTCACCGCCCGCCCGACCGGCGGTTTCATGGGCATGCCCGCAACCAACAAACTCGGCGAGTTTCGCGTGATCGATATCTACCGCCGCGACGGCGACAAGCTGGCCGAAAACTGGATCTTCATCGACCTGCTGCATTTCTGGAAACAGCAGGGCGTCGATATTCTGGCGCGCATGGCCGAGGTGCCTAAGACATGACACACTGGATCGACGCCCATCACCATCTTTGGGACCTGAACGCCTTAAACTATCCCTGGCTGATGGCGCGCGGGGTCGAGCGGTTCTTTGGTGATCCTACTCCGATTCAGCGAGACTATCTGCTGGATGAGTTCCGGTCCGAGGCCGAGCCGTGCGGTGTTCGCGCCTCGGTGCATATTCAGGTTGGGGCCGAAAGCGGCCTGGACGAAGCCCGCTGGGTCCAGTCTGTCGCCGATGCCAACCGTGATTGGCCGATGGCACAGGTTGTGTTCTGCGATCTGACCTCGGCGGACCTTTCTACACAGTTGGACACGTTCCAGACCCTGAAAACCGTGCGAGGCCTGCGCCAGATTGTCGGGCGCGCGCCCGGAGAGGACGCGCAGACGGGGACAAACACACTTCTCGACAACGCCGCGTTTGTGACGGGCCTGCAAGAGGCCGGTCGTCGCGGCCTCAGCTTTGATCTGCAGCTCATCCCCGAACTGATGGAAAAAACCGCCCGCGTTCTGGCGCAAGCCCCCGAGACGGAGATCGCCCTATGTCATGCCGGATCGCCCCATGACCGCAGCCCCGAAGGGCTTAAAGACTGGGCTCAGCACCTGCGTACACTGTCCGCCCTGCCCCACGTGACTTGCAAACTGTCCGGGTTGGGTATGTTCGACCACACATGGACGCCAGACAGCATCCGCCCGATCATCGAAACCTGCCTTGATCAATTTGGCCCGGACCGGGTCATGTTCGGATCAAATTTCCCGGTCGATAAGCTGTATGGCGACTACGCCACTCTGGCGAACGCATATCGCGATCTGATCCCGGCCGAGGCGCACCAAGCTGTGTTCCAAGACTCTGCAGCGCGGTTCTATGCTTTGCAGCAACCGCAGGCAGACTAGAGAGGCTGTTTGATAACATCCGCCTTGACCTGAGCGTTATCTAGGCCACGTGATGCGAACGATGGCGAAACGTTTGGCGATAGTCTCAAGTGGAGTGGCTAGCCCGCTCAGCAGCGCATTGGAATTTGCCAAGCGCGCTCAGTCGCTTGGGTACGAGGTGGGTGTGTTCGCGCATCACGCCGCGCGCGAGTTGATTTTGCATTGCGACCTGCAACATATCGAAATCCCCGAGCCGCGCGTCGACGCTTTTGCACCGCTCCTGACGCGGGAAGAGATGAAGGGCCTGACCGCACAACAGCGGAAAGATGCAGCCGTGGACGCGCTGGAAGCAAAGGCATTCGCCGATGCGCTGGCTGGATTTCGACCCGACGCCCTTTTTGTCGATTGCGAGCTTCATGCGCAAATTCTTGTTGGGCTGTCCCAGGATATTCCCGTGGTCCAGTTCAGCAACATGTTCCTGTCTCCCCCCGGCCTTCGCGCCCCACCACTGAACAAACGCGCCCAACCGGGGACGGGCCTGCTCGGCAGTCGCATCGGTGTTTCGCTGATTTGGGCCAGCTTCCTTCTATGGAAGCTCAAGAAACGCCTGCGCAACAGAATCAGGTATGGCGGGGCGGAATACGGCACTGCTCTGATAGAATTGGCCGGACGCCTTGGCGTACCGCTCGCGCAGAAGCGCAGGCTGATCTGCTGGCAAATGCCCTGGACCTACCGCATTCCCACCGCGCTGTTACTGCCCAAAGCCCTGGACCTGCCCACGCGGCTGTATCCGAGTTTCACGTATCTTGGCGCGATGATCCTGCAGGATCGGCCGGAAAAACCTCATGACCCGGAATCCGCTGCGAGGTTTTGTGCACCTACAGACGGCAAAAAACGAATATTCGTTGGCTTCGGCACGATGATGCACCCCAAAAGTCGGCTTCTGTCCAACCTTTGGGCCGTTGCCCGCAAACACCCCGAATGGCAATTCCTTTTCGCGGCCGGTCGGACATGGGATGAAAGGTCTTTATTGGACCTGCCTCCCAATGTTGAAATGGTGGCCTGGGTTCCCCAGCAATCACTGCTGCACTATGCGGATCTGGCCATCATGCATGGCGGCACAGGCGGTTTTGTCGAAGCAGTTGGGGCCGCAACCCCTGTTTTACTCTATCCTCATGTTAACGATCAGCAGGGCAGCGCAACCAGGGCCGTTTTCCACGGGATCGGCCGCGCAGGACAGCAAACGGATTCGCCGGATCAGATCGAAGCGGACATTCAAGCTCTGCTCAGTGATGCTCGTTACAAAGAAAACTGTGGCGCATTGCAGGCGGCGTACCGCAAAGAGCATGATGAGGCGAGCCTGGCTGAATATTTGCGGAGTATCACCGTTTCCTAAACTTCAAAATCATTTAAAAACAAATCACTAAACTAAGAATCTGAACACACGACCACGCTGTTCAAATCGCCTTTTTTATGCGAAACGAGTGGCACCGCGGTCACGCGCGCAGCTACGCCTGACGCGCAAGACGCATCGGTCCCTCTGAATATAGTGATCCGCGCCCGTTGTGATTGCGTAACAATTACATGCGCAATTGAATACGTACGACAGTGGACCAGAAGACAAGACATAATGATCGCGACCGCAGCGGGGATGTCCGGATATTTGCGGAAACCATCCGTGATACCTCGCCCGACACCCTACGCGACCTTTGGAAGTCGGCGGGTAAAAATGGCGTGTTTCGCCATTTGGTGCCGTCCGCAGACGGGGGATCGGGCGACAATGCCCGTGCACTTGTTGAAGACATGCTTACGTTTGGGGCGCACTGCCTGGATGGCGGATTCGGGATGGCTGTTCTTTCCCAGATCCTGACCATTCAGAAACCGCTGCTTCGGTTCGCAAGCCCTGAGGCCCGCCAGCACTATATTCCGCGCCTGTTGGCCGGCGACCTGATCGGAGCCTTTGCCCTGACCGAACCCTCCTCTGGATCTGATGCATTGTCTCTGACCACCACGGCCACACCCAAAGATGGCGGGTATGTTCTGAACGGCCATAAGGCGTTTGTCGGGATGGGACCGATATGTGATTTTGCGATCGTTTTCGCGCAGACCGCACCGGACAAGGGCCGTTGGGGGTTGTCGGCCTTCATAGTGCATTCCGACGATTCGGGCTTCTTTCGGCGTGATCGGCAGGAAAAGCTGGGTCTGAATACATCCCCAATCGGCGAGCTGGAGTTCCGCGACTGCTGGATCCCCGAAACGCGCCGGATCGGGCCAGAGGGCGCAGGAGCGACCATCATTCAAACAACGCTCGACTGGGAGCGTTGCTTTATCCTGACCGCTCATGTGGGTGCGATGCGTCGTCAATTGGCAGAATGTGTTGAGTTCGCGGCATCCCGGCACCAGTTTGGCAAACCCATCTCGGCGTTTCAGTCAGTTTCAAACCGCCTTGCGGACATGCGTGTTCGCCTGGAAACCTGCGAACTCATGCTGGCGCGCGCGGCCCAGCTGTACGATTCCGGTCAACCGCTTAGTCAGTTTGCCGCCATGGCGAACCTCCACATTGCCGAGGCCTACCTGAGCTCTAGCCTCGATGCGATGCGTACCTTTGGTGGGCGTGGATACCTGAAGGGATCGAATGCGGGCGCTGACGTGACCGACGCCTTGGGCGGTGTGATCTACTCCGGCACCTCGGACATTCAGCGCGAGATCATTGCAAAGATGGAGCTTGGGCAAAGGTCCCAACCCAATAAAGTGGGAGACGGGACCAATGGCAGTAACTGAACGCGAGGCCATGGCGCGCCCAGCGCCTTGCAGCACACCTAAAACACTGGGCCTGGCAGCACTGTTTCTCTGGCTTGGCGCTTTCTTATTGACGGCCCTTGCCACTCCGGCACACGCCCACAGGGTCAACGAAACTTACGTCTATTTCGACGTAACCGAAAACACGTTGAGCGGCCGTATCGAGGTCACACTGACTGACTTAGCCCGCATTCAACAAGGTCTACCGCAGGTCGAAAGCGCACTTTCCGAGGATGAAGTGCGCGCGACACGAACCGCGTTCTTCGACTACTTCAAAGACCGGCTGAAACTGTCGGCAAACGACCAGCCCTTCCAGTTTGAATTTGACGAGATCACCTTTTTTGGCTCGTCCATCGACACATTCGCACAGTTTCATTTCAATGTGGTTGGCGTCGACAAAACACCGACCACAATCCAGATGTCCTATGACGGCTTGCTGGATGTCGATCCCGGCCATCGCGGCTTTGCGCTGATCGGCAGTAACAGCCGAAATGGGATGGATGAAAACGAGGCTTATATCTCGCTGGTGTTTGCGCCCGGGGATGGCAAGAAAGACCTGTACCTTAATGATGAACCGATCAAGGATATTGCGCGCTTATTCTTTGAAAATGGCGTTTGGCATATTTGGCTGGGGTTCGACCATCTTCTGTTTTTGATTACGCTTCTTCTGTGCGCGGTTATGCGGATCGAAAATGACCATTGGGTGCCTTCGGACAGCATCCGTGACAGCCTGTGGCCAGCCGTCAAAATCGTGACGCTCTTTACAATCGCCAATACCATCGCGCTGAGCCTTGCGACCTACGGGATCATCACCCTTCCCGTGACGCTGGTCGAAGCTGTGATCGCTTTCTCCATCGCCGCGGTGGCATTGGGCAATCTTATCCCTCGATTTCACGCAAGCGTCTGGAAGCTGGCCGTTCTGTTCGGCATCTTCCATGGGTTCGGCTTTGCCAGTGTGCTTGAACCTCTGGGTCTGGACGCCTCACGCAAGGCAACTGGATTGGCCACTTTCAACATCGGAATCGAGATCGGGCAGCTCGCCGTTGTCATGGTCCTATTCCCGATCTTCTTTATCCTGCGCCGTTTGACCGCGTACCGCGTCGTCTTTCTGCAATTTGGATCGATGGCCCTGATCGCATTTGCGATCTTATGGTTCTTTGAGCGGACCCTCGGCTGGTTCCCACAAGTCGCAGCCACCGCTTCCTCGGTGATCCAGTGATGGAGATGGACGTGTACCTGGACGATGCGCTAAAGCGTTTTGCGAAGGTGACACCCGACGCTGCCGCGATCCGGATTTTGGGTCGCGTTACGACCTACGCGGAATTCGACAACCACGTCGCCCAGATCGCCCGTGCTATGACAGATCGCGGCGTTGGCCCAAGGGACCGTGTGGTCATCTGTTCGGTCAAAAGCGTCGAAACAATCGCCTCGATCTATGCGATCCTTCGCGTTGGAGGGATTTATGTGCCCATTGACCCTGCGGCCCCGGCCGAGCGTGTCTCAGCCCAACTGTCCGCCGCTTCGCCCAAGATGATCCTGGCTGATACGGCCCGACTGCCAAAGTTCACTGACGCAGCACCCAAGGATCAACTGCTAGACATCTCGCAACCTTTGCCCAGCGATCCACGCGATTTGCCGGTCGTGAAACGAAACCCAGAGGACCCGGCTTATATCCTGATGACGTCCGGCACGACCGGAACACCAAAGGGCATCGTTCATACTCACAAAAGCGGCTTGGCTTACGCGAAGATGGCCGCCGATTTATGCGGGTTGCGCCCCTCAGACCGGGTCAGTCATCACACGCCTGTGCATTTCGATATGTCGATTTTCGACATTTTCAGTACGGCCCAAGCCGGCGCCTGCGCAGTGGTCATCCCCGAAATGCACGCAAAACTGCCAGCAAGCCTTTCCGAGCTTACCGAACAAGAGAAGATCACCGTTTGGTATTCAGTGCCATATGCCCTGATCCAAATGGCTGAACGCGGCGTGCTGGACAGCCGCGACCTTAGCGCCTTGCGGGTCGTGATGTTCGCCGGCGAGAAAATGCCTCCTGCGGCGCTGAAGGCGTTTTCTCAGCACACTCCGAATGCCACCTTCTTGAATGCCTACGGCCCGACCGAAACCAATCATTGCACCACGGCAAAGCTGACGCATGCAGATCTGGACGGGACAAGCCCAATTCCAATCGGCCGCCCCGACGCTGGTGTAACCGCGCGCATCGGCACCGAAGCAGAGGATGCCGAAACCGGCGAGCTCTTGATCGCCGCAGATCAGGTCATGCTGGAGTACTGGCGCGCGCAAACCCTGACTGACGTGTCGTTTTGCACCCTTCCTGACGAGCATGGGATCACCCGCAAGTTCTACCGGACTGGCGATATCGTGCGCCGATTGCCTGAAAAGGGGTTGCTTTTGATTGGCCGCAAAGACCGTCAGATCAAGCTCAGAGGCTTCCGGATCGAGCTTGACGAAATCGAACTGGCGCTGGTGAACACGCCCACGGTAACCGAAGCGGTCGCTGCCGTGGTCGATGACGAAATCCACGCCTTTGTGACAGGCGGCACGTCCGAGGATGTCGCGGACGTACGGTCCCACATCGAAGGCGTCCTGCCCCGCTATGCCGTGCCGCAACACATCACATGGCTTGCAGATATGCCGCGCACATCGACCGGCAAAATAGATCGGGCAAAGCTGACAGGGAAAGACGATGCACAACACGCAGCATGAAACACAACGGCAGGCTGTGCGCCACTACGTGCACGCCACACTGCTGGGCGGTCAAACGGTCTCGGACGATGAAGAGCTGTTGCTGAGCGGTATGGTCGACTCGCTGGGCGTTATGTCGCTGGTGTCGTTTATTGAACAAACATACGGCATCGAGATTCCCTTCGAGGATGTAACGCTGGAAAATCTCTGCTCGATCACTGCGATTTCCAGATATGCCGATGGTCGTACCTGACATGTCTGCTCAGTCATATCCGCTATCCGAAAGCCAGCTGAGGTTCTGGAAGGGCCATCGCCTGCAACCCGATGTTCCAATCTACAATATGGCCTGGCGGTTTGATCTGCAGTTGGACCTGGACCCCGACCTGTTTGAAACGGCGTTCCAAGGGGCCGTGCAGGACAATGACATCCTTCGCACGGTCTTTCGCGAGGGGCCGGATGGACCATATCAGGTCGCACAGAAGATGCCGGATGATCTGCTGGATCTCGTTGACCTCAGCCAATCTACAGACCCGGCGTCATTGCTGCGCGACCACCTTAACTCATGGGTTCAAGCAAGGTTTGATCTGGAGCGCGAACCGCTGCGCAGCCAGTTGATCAAACTAACCGACGCGCACTGGGTCTGGGCCATCTGCCAGCATCATATTCTTTGTGACGCACAATCCGGCGCGCTGCTCTTTGATCACGTCTCTCGCCGGTATTCGGCCTTGGTACAGGGCAAGAAATACCAGGCCGATCCCCTGCCCCGTTTTTTTGACAGCCTGTCAGACCCGACGTCGGCGGCGATCCCGGTTGCGACACCCCATGCCCCAACCGCCCCATACGGGAGTGCATCCAAACGCAGTGGGTTTTCCCAACGCATTCCAGTTACACTGGATGCCGACACGGCTGAGACGCTTGAGCGCGCCACCGAACGATCCGAATTCCGCCTGTTCACTCCTGACCTGTCGAAACTGGCGATCTATCTGACCGCCTATCTTGGGTATCTGCACAGGGTCACGGGAGATGATCAGATAACCATCGGCCTGCCTTCTCATAACCGGCTGACGGGTCATGATAAAATGACCATGGGCCCGTTCGTCGAGGTGTTGCCATTCCACATGGAAATCGGTCCTGATGAAACACTTATAGGCCTTCATGCGAAAGTGAAGGCCGAGCTTGGCGCGTTCCTAAGGAAGGCAAAGCCCGGCGCTGTGGCGGCAATGGACACCTCGACCATCAGCGCGGTGTGCAACTACATTCAGGCTGAATTCCCGGATTTTGCGGGGCATCCAGCTGACGTCCAGTGGCTGCACAGTGGTGCGCATGACGCCGCTCACGCCATGCGCCTGCACATCACAGACTTCAGCGGCGATGGTACGCAGCGGCTGTTCCTGGATGTCCACGATGAAATAGCGGAAGCTGTTGAGCCCGCAAATCTACAACAACATTTTGCGCGGTTTCTGGCGACCACGCTTGAGGCTCCTGAAACGTCGCTTGCGGCGGTGGATATGGTTGCAGACGCACAGGATCAGGCCATCGTTTTTGGCCGATCAGAGCGCGGCGACATGCCTTCAACTGTGCTGAAGTCTTTTGGCGCGCAGGTCACCAAGACCCCCGATGCCGTTGCACTGCTTCAAGTCAACCGGCCTATCACGTATGTACAGCTCAACGAAAAGAGCGACAGGATCGCTTCGTATATCGCGAGTATTGGTATCGCACGTGAATCGTCGATCGCGATCTACCTGCCCCGTTCAACCGAGTTTGTTGAGGTCATGCTGGGTGTCCTCAAAGCCGGGTGCAACTTTGTTCCAATTGCCGCCAACACGCCTTTTGCAAGGGCCGAACAGATCATAACGGGCGCTGGTGCTGCAGCAGTATTTGTCGCTCCGGCAGAGGATCGCACGTTTACTTGCCAGACTTTAACCGTCGCCACAGCAACTTCGGAAGAACCCCTTACCGTCTCGCCACCAGATGGGCATGAACGAGCCTACGTCCTGTTCACATCCGGCTCTACCGGTGTTCCCAAGGGGGTTGAGGTCAGCCATGCCGAGCTGTCGCGATACATCCACTGGGCCGCCGATACGTTCGGCAACAAGCCTGACGCAACCTACGCGTTCTTTTCTTCGGTCTCGTTCGATCTGACACTGACTTCGTTATTCGCTCCGTTGGTCCACGGTGGCACGATCCACGTCTATCCCGAGCGCGCGGATCCAGATCTTGCTGTACTGGATGTGTTCGCTGAAGACGCCGTGGATGTGGTCAAGCTGACGCCCTCACACTTGGCGCTGGCTTGCAAACAGGGCCGCCCAGTTGAGCGCATTCAAACGCTTGTGCTGGGCGGCGAGAACCTGTCGTCGCAGCTCTGCCGCAACGCGACTGAGGTCCTGTCCCCGTCTCTGACGCTTATCAACGAATACGGCCCCACCGAAGCAGTAGTCGGCGCGATGCACCACGCCTTTGATCCCGCTGCGGATACCGCAGCCTCGGTTCAAATCGGAACCCCCGCAGATGGGGTTTCAATCAGTGTTCGCGATGCCGGTATGAACCTGTGCCCCATCGGTGTGACCGGTGAAATCGTGATCGGTGGTCGGTTGGCAGAAGGCTATCTGGATGATCCATCCAAAACCGCGGCAAAGTTCCTGAACGACCCAAAGGCAATACAAGGCAGAGTTTATCGCAGCGGTGACATCGGTCGGATCAACCGAGACGGCAGCTTTGACTATCTTGGCCGCGCGGATCAGCAGATCAAGATTGGTGGCATCCGGTTCGAAACTGCCGAGTTTGATCGCGTGCTACGCCAAATCCCCGGTGTGAATGCCGTTCACGTGTCATACGGGCACCCGCCATCGGACCCGGGCGGCACTCGGCAATGCCGAACCTGCGGCCTGACCAACGCAGTACCCGGCGTTGAATTTGCAGGTGATGATTTATGCGAAATATGCGCCGAGTTCGAAGGCTATAAGGATCGTGCCCAGGCCTATTTCCGCGACGAACCCGCCCTGCAACGCCAGATCATGCGCGCGGCCGACTCACGCCGCGGAGACTACGATGCTGTGATGATGCTAAGCGGGGGCAAAGACAGCACCTATGCGGCGTACCGGCTGGCCAATTATACCTCTCGCGTATTGGCTGTGACACTCGACAACGGCTATATCTCGGATCAATCAAAGACGAATATTCAACGGGTTGTCAAAGACTTGGGCTGGGATCATCGCTATCTCAGCACAGACAAGATGAACCAGATTTTTGTCGACAGCCTGAAAGCACATTCCAATGTGTGCCAAGGTTGCTTCAAGGCGCTGTACACTTTGGCTTTTCGCACGGCCCTGTCCGAAGGCGCGCCATTGGTCGTCACAGGTCTGTCCCGCGGGCAGTTCTTTGAAACGCGCCTGACCCCGGACCTGTTCCGCAATGCGGCCCCCACTTGTGCCCAACTGGATGACATGGTCACCAAGGCGCGCAAAGCCTATCACGCCGAAGACGATGAGCTGTCGAGGCTTCTGGAGACAGAAGACCTGAAGGACGGCGACTTTCTGAAACAGGTCGAAGTGCTGGATATCTACCGCTATATTGATGTCCCCGTGTCCGAGATTTACGATTTTCTCGACACCCGCACCGCCTGGCAGCGCCCGGCTGATACTGGCCGTTCGACCAATTGCCTCATCAATGACGCTGGCATCTACCTGCACAAGTCCCGCGAAGGCTATCACAACTATGCGCTGCCCTATTCCTGGGACGTACGCATGGGCCACAAAACCCGCGCGCAGGCTTTGGACGAGTTGAATGATGAAATCGACACCCAGAGGGTTGAAGCGATCCTTGAGGAGATCGGTTTTGACGAACCCGTCGCACCGCAAAAACTGAGTGTGTATGTGGCCGGTCAGGGCATCGCGGAACAGGATGTCTGGCAGTCATTGCAGGCGCATTTCCCCCGCGCCTTGCTGCCAGACTCGGTGGCTGTTCTTCCGGATATGCCGCTGAATTCCAACGGCAAGGTCGATCCCTCCCGCCTGCCCAAAGCGCGAAACCGCAGGCGGGCGGATGCGGATTTCGTTGCGCCCAAAAACGAAACCGAACAGCGTCTGGCCAGCATTCTGGCGACCGCCATCGGCGCATCTCGTGTCAGCGTGACACAGGACTTTTTCGATCTGGGCGTCGATAGCCTGACCGCCATCGAGATCGCGGTCAAAGCCAATGAGCATGGTCTGCCCCTGCCCGCCACGTCACTGTTTGAATACCGGACCATTCGCGCTTTGGCACAACATGCCGAACAGTTGCCCAGCACCGCGCCTGACGACGTTCAGGATGAGCAATTGATTGATCTGGACGACGACGATCTTTCAAGCATC
This sequence comes from Ruegeria sp. R14_0, assembly GCF_017743975.1. Taxonomy (GTDB): domain Bacteria; phylum Pseudomonadota; class Alphaproteobacteria; order Rhodobacterales; family Rhodobacteraceae; genus Ruegeria. The sequence goes on from NZ_JAGHRC010000003.1 coordinate 256,329, forward strand.
ACAGAGGCGTTGAGCTGACATGGGATACCCGCAAGGCGTCGCAGATATTCTTCCCTTGTCCTCTGCCCAGCGCGGGATGCTGTTCCATGTCGAGGGTCAGGCGCAATTGCGTGGGCAATATGTTGCGGTGATCAGTTGCACCCTGACCGGCCGCTTGGACGCGCAACGCCTGAAACACGCGATGGCGGCGTTGGTCAACGCGCATGATGCTTTGCGAGCCGGGTTCATCTGGAAAGGCGTGAAGCAACCGGTTCAGGTCATTCAGGAGGAAGTAAGCCTACCTTGGACCGAACTTGACTGGACCAAACGACCAGACGCCGAACGCGGGCTGGAAGACTTGTTGAAACTGGAACAGCTGCGCAAGTTTGATCTGAAAAAACCTCCATTGATGGCCGTCACGTTGATCAAGCTTGCCAAAGACCGCTGGCACTTTGTCTGGACGATGCATCACCTGATCAGTGATGGCTGGTCGACCGGCGTCGCCTTTCGGGATCTCTTTCACCGTTACAATGGCCATCCCCAAGACGGCGCGTCACCAAGCTTCAAGACCTACCTGACCTGGCTCAAGAAACAGGGCCCACTGACGGACAAAGACTTTTGGACCGGGTATCTCTCCGATCTCGACGCACCCAGCGTCCTGCCTGAGCTGGACAACCACTCTGACGCATCAATACAGCTGTCCCATTCCGAGCTATTGGGCCAGGACTTGATGGACCGGATCGAACGCGCGGCAACCAGTCTGAAGGTGACGCCCAATACGGTTTTGTCGGGCGCCTGGGCTTTGGTGTTGCGGCGTTATCTGCAGCAGGACGATGTGGTTTTCGGCACTACTACCGCAGGTCGACCACCGGAAATTTCAAATATATCTCAGGCAGTTGGTGCGTATATCAGCACCTTGCCGGTCCGGTTCAAAATTGATCCAGACAAACCCGTGGACGTTTTTCTTCAGGACCACGCAATGGCCGAGGTCGAGCGACTGAAACACGAATATGCGTCTCTGGCCGAGGTGCAAACCTGCGCTCCGTTTCCCAAGGGAACCCCTGTTTTTGACACGGTATTTGTGAACGAAGGTGTCCAGCAGACTGGTTACGACTTTGGCGAGATTCAGGTTGCGGGCTTGAAAACGGTTCAATTCAGCAACTACCCGCTATCGCTGTTGGTGACGCCGCAAAACGATCTGGGTGTCGAGGTTTATTTCGATCCAGCGCGCATCACAATTGAGGCGGTGCGTTCCTGCATTTCCAGCTACAAACAGGTCCTGACCGCAATCGCAGCCGCACCAGACACGCAAATAAGCGACGTGATGAAAGGTCATGCGCAGAAAATCTCTGTCTCTGCAGCGCCGCCAGCCGAGACCGTTGTAGAACGTTTCTTGCAACAAGCCGACACGATGCCGGATGCCACGGCGCTGACCGATAGCGATCAGACGCTATCCTATGCTGAAACCTCTCTGCGCGCGCGTCAGATCGCATTTGCGCTGCGCCGGTCCGGTGTTCGGGAAACTGATATTATCCCGGTTGCCCTTCCACGCGGTGCCGACGCGATTGCGGGATTTTTGGGGGTCATGATGGCGGGGGCATCTTATGTACCGCTGGATCTGGATTACCCTGAACACCGCATTGCACAAATCCTCCAGGCAACCCAACCGCGCTTTGTGGTGACAACGCAAGACGCGTTTTCAACGCTGCCCGAGACAACCGCTGCGCCGGTTTTCCTCGACACTTTGGAACAGCCGATGGATCCGTCCGAGGTTGCAACCGGCACACGCGCCTATGTCATGTTCACTTCAGGATCCGAGAACCGCCCCAAGGGCGTTGAGATCTCTCACGAGGGGCTGGCAATCTCCACATCGGCGCGGGATCAGGTTTATGGCTCAACACCAGAGGTTTACCTGCTGCTTTCTTCGCTGGCCTTCGACAGCTCGGTCGCGGGCGTCTATTGGACGTTGTGCACCGGCGGACATCTGGTGATCGCCGAAAAACAGGCCGAGCAACGCCCAGCCGCGTTGGGGCAGCTGATTGCGCAACACGGTGTCACCCATACGCTCTGCCTGCCCAGTCTTGCGGGCGCGCTGCTGGCTTCGGTTCCGCCGCAGGATTTGCAATCGCTCAAGGTTCTCATTGCTGCCGGAGAGGCGCTGTACCCGAGCCTGCCGCGTGACTTGCGGCATGTGGTTCCGCACTGCAGATTGATGAACGAATACGGCCCGACCGAAGGCACCGTGTGGTGCACGGGTTTCGACGCGACGGGGTTCGACGGCGGATCGGTCGTGCCGATCGGAACCGCCATTCCGGGCACTTGGGTTGGGATCTTCGACAGCGACGATTGCCCGGCCGCACCGGGCATTGTAGGTGAAATCATCGTGGCAGGACACACCGTCGCGAATGGGTATCTCAACGATGAAGCGCAGACCAAAGACCGTTTTTTCCAAGTTGGCCCAGTCAGAGCTTACAGGACCGGCGACCTTGGTGTTGCGGATGATGCGGGCTGCATCACGTTTTTGGGCCGTAAAGACAAACAGGTCAAAATTCGGGGCCACCGCGTTGAATTGACCGAGATAGAAGCCGCCGCGCAAGTGGTGACAGCCAACCGCCGAGTGACTGCGCTTGCGATCGATCGCGCAGGCTCGAACACGATCATTCTGGCCATCGAATGCCCACCGAACGACACCATGTGCGAGGCGGCCGCCCGGCATATCCAAGCCAGCCTTCCAGACCCGTTTCACCCAAGCGCCGTCCTCGGGATAGATGAGTTTCCGACCCTGCCCAATGGTAAGTTGGACCAAAACGCGCTGCGAACCCTGATTGCGGACCAAACCCTGTCGCAAACCGGAGCAGCGCCCAAAGATGGGCTGGAAACTCAGATCGCCACGATTTTCGCAGAAACGCTAAGTACCGAGTGTCAGACGCGCGACGCGAATTTCTTTGATCTGGGGGGGAACAGCCTTGCCACGATCACCGCTTACACCAAAGGTCAGGAGCAAGGCGTTCACTTTGAACCCATAGATTTGTTCAGCTGTCCCACGGTGGCAGAACTGGCCAAACGCGTAGCAGATCGGCGCGCCGGGGCTGCATTCTCAAAAACCGAAAGCACCGTTCAGATTTCGAACCCGGGTCCGGGCAAAACGACAGTGGTGATCGCGCATTGCTCGGTCAAGTTCAGCAAGTACATGGCACGCAGTTTGGGCGATGATCATTCCGTTGTGCACATCCCCAGCCACCGCACCGAAGGCACTCCTGTCCCCTTTGACAAGTCGTTTGAAGAGCTGGCGGATGAGGCAATCTCGCGCCTGAAGCAGACTGGAAACACCAGACCGTTTGTGCTGTGCGGCTATTCCGCCGGGTGTCCGATGGTGATGGAGATGGCTCGGCAACTGGGGGATGAGGCCGTACTGGGCATGATCCTTCTGGACCCGCCGTTCAAGATGGTAGGCGCCGAACCTGCGCTTCAACCCTTGTATTTTCGCAGTTACAAGCGGCTGAGATACGTCATCAAAGGCTGGAAACGCCACTACAGGGCGCGGCGTACGCTGCCGGACATCAAGCGCATATTGGCAGAGCAAGCTGACGCCGAAGAAACGCGGATCAGGGGTGTAGAGATCGTCCATGAACTGGCAGTCAGCGATTTTCGAGTGCCCCGGTTTGACCGGCCCGCGCATGTGTTTTTGTCGCGGGGCAACCCGTCCCTCACACCGGGCGATGTTCTGGATACGCATTTGCGGGACAAGCGGTGCCACAGTCTGGATATGGAACATGTCGAGCTGATGAACCGGCCAGACGTGTTCTCAACCATTGCCTCGGTTATTGCCGATGTAAGCAATCCATAAGTCCGGTGGGGCTAGCGCGGCGCTAATAGGCGGTTAGAACCGCCCCCAAACACGCTGGTCAATTTTGCAGGTTCTGAGAGGCCGTTGAGAAATCCGACAGCGCCTTTTGATAGGCTTCAATAAACGTACGATCGGTAGGCTTGTGCGCCAGCGTAGGGAAGACAACGTTTTGCAGGCCCAGCTTTTCCGCGGCTTCGATCGCTGCTGCGGGCGGTTCGGCTTCCCAAATCAGAATCTCCGCGCCCGTCTGGTTTCGTAGGGCGCTCAGCTCCGCAAGCTGATCCGGGTTGGGGGCTTCGCCCGCCTCCCAATCCAGTGAGGAAACCGTAAGCGCATACCGTCCAGCAAGGTATTGATAACGCGGATGAGTGGCGATCATCGGTACAGATGCTAGGGTTGCAAACACATCCTCAGCGGTTTGATCCAAAGCGGTCAGGTCTGCGCGAAGCTGTTCAAGCTGATCTTCAACCTGACCCGCAGGGGCGATGTCGCGGGCCGTGATCGCCGCAGCAATAGCCTCGGCCTGCGCAGCGGCCAGCACCGGGTCGAGCCAGACGTAAGACGCAAGCCCTTCATGCGAATGCTCGCCACCGTCACCGTGGCTGTGGGTAATGCTCTCGGTGACGATGAACTGATCTTCGATGGCTGCCGAGCTGTTGATCACGCGGGACCGAGGCAGCGACACGCGGTCAACCCATGTTGCAAACTTTGCGCCGTTCAAAAGGATCAGGTCCGCCGTCTGAACCTCGCTGACATCAGCAATGGACGGCCGCCAGAAAGACGGGTCCACGTCAGCGGGGACCGGGAATACAACATCTGCTGCGTCACCCACCAACCGTTCGGTAAAATACTGCAACGGATAGTTGACGGTCACCACCTGAGGTCGTTCCTGCGCTGCCGCAGCCGTCACCACCATCTGTGCCAGCAGCACCGCTGTGACGCCATTGAAGAACCGTTGCATCGTCAACTCCCACATTTGCGTGCGATGTCTTCTGGGGTCACAATCCAGTAGTTGTCATGGCCCCCGGTATCAACCTCGATCACCAGACCTGTCGCGTGATTCACGCTGGCAAGTGGCACCCGTGCAGTCCCATCGCCGCTCAGCTGCAACGTTGTCTGCAACGAATTCTCCCCGTCCAGCACGCGCACTTCACCCTGCTGGGCCGGTTTCCCGTTGGAAAACTTGGCTTCTACCGTGACCGCCTGGCAATCAACCGAGGCAAAGACGACCAGCTGATGCGCAGCCGCTGCCACAGGGGCAACGGCCAACAGCGTGGTCAAGCCAACGGCCCGGATCACTGGCCCGTCCATTCTTCGAAATGTACCCAGATCACCGCGCCCAGTTCGACGGCCTTGTCTTCGCCATCCTGCGGCAGAGTGTAATCCGCCGTGTTCAGCGCGGCAAACCCCCACCAGCCATCCGACGGCGCGGCATAGGTGAACACGCCGTTCGCGTCGGCCTTGACCGTCTGCGTGATCATCAGCTCATCCGGCACCGTGGCATTGGTGCCGTCGTTCAGAAACTCGACCTCGACCTCGGCATAGGGCACGGCTTCTCCATCCATCTTCACGATCCCCTGGAACACGTTGCGTTCCCACAGGCCGAAAGGTTTAGACAGGGGTACGATTTCGGTCTTGAGGCCCAGCTCGGTATCCCAACCTTCATCGTCGCCGTAAGCGGTCACATAGGTCTTGGTGTAGTGGATGATGAACGCGTCTTCGGCTGGTTCCCAATAAGGTTTGGGCTCCATGGCAAAAACGTAAGTTCCGGGACGTTCCAGCGGAAATTCGAGCGTATAGCCCTGATCATCCATGACAGTGGCGTCCTGAAGGTCACCCAGCAAATCCGTGGTGCTGCCTTCGTGCGTTACCGTAAACCCCTCAGGCCGGTCCAGCATCATGCCGTCCATTTCGAACGGGTGCGAAAACGACATGGTCAGCGAGACGTTGCGCCCGTCTTCCTGACTGATCATCGGATCGTTTGGAATGATCATGCCATAATGCGCCAGCGCCGGTGTAACCGCGAGGCTGCCTGCCAAAGCTGAAATTAGAAAATGCTGTTTCATATATCTCCCTTTCTTATGCGCCAAGCGAGAGTAGCCAACCCACCCAAGTCTCAGCATTTCGTGAAACCAACGCGGCGCCAAGGGCCGCAATACACCCTGAAATCAACAATAGGGTCACCGTCTCAGCCGCCAGCAGGCGCACCACCATACCCCGCCGCGCGCCCAGTTTTACCGCAGTCGCTACTTCGCGAGCCCGCAGTCGGTAGCTGAGGAACACCGCCAACCCAACGGCGGCAAGGGCCGCTACTGCGATGATCGCCGTCACAACATCCAGCAGTGACTTGATCCGAAAGATGCGATCCACCAGCCCTTGGATCACCCCGGCGGGTTCGATCAACTGACTGGGGTTCTCGCTATCCAGATAACGCCCTTTCAGGATGGTCGCGGCGCGTATGTCCGCTGGCACGACAATGACTGCAGTGGCCGGAAAATCATCTTGCGCCCCGTGAAAGTGAAAGCTGTCGATATTGTCGGGGGTGATACGCTGAAACTGCACGACAGACGCATTGGCCAGCGTCTCTGTGCCCGAGGCGATATCGGCGGCTGTGACAACGTCTTCGTGGCCGTGCCCAATTCCCTGGATCACCCAAGCCGTTTTGATATCAACGAAAATCGCTTGGTCGTCTGGGGTGTTCGTCGGGGCAAGAACACCGACGATTGGCATTTCCAACGGGTAGACACCGTCAAGATCGAACAGGTTTTCCGGCGACGAAACCAGAGTATCGCCCACCCCCTTGCCCAAAGCCTGCGCCACATCCGCACCGATCACTGCGTCACCCAGCAAGGACAAGCCCCGCCCCTCGGCAAACATCAGATTGCGAAAGTCAAAATAGTCCAACGATGTGCCAACGATCCTGAACCCACCGGATGAAAACGCCGTATGCACCGGGATAGGCACAGCAAGACCGCTGTCCCAAATCGCTTCGACCTCGCCCATCGCAATCGGATCCGGGCGTTCGTCGGAAAAGTAAAGCGCGGCCATTGTCAGATCCAGCTGTGAACCGCGGCTACCCAGAAGCAGCGGTGTCGCTTCACCACGGGCCACAAGCGCCGTCTGGCTGGTGGACAGAAGTATCTGAGTGGCCGCGGGCACGAACAGGATCAGTGCTGCAACGACCACAAGCACCAGGCTGCGCGCCCAGTGAAACCGCAGATAGGCAAAGGCAAGGTACCACGCGTTCATGCCGTCGCCCCTTCGCGATATTGCGCAAAGTCGATCACCCGTTCGAACCGCGGCAAAAGCTCGTGATCGTGGGTTACGGCCAGCACGGTCGCGCCTGCTTCGGTCGCTTGTTCGAACAGTAAATCCAGGATACGGCCCTTACTGTCAGGGTCCAAATTGCCTGTTGCCTCGTCCGAGAGGATCAGCTTGGGCTGCGTAACCAAAGCACGGCAAATCGCAACGCGTTGCTGTTCGCCCTGGCTCAGAGCGGTGGGATGCCGGTCCAACTTATCGCCAATGCCGCAGGCCTCGGCCAGCGCCTGCGCGCGATCCCGCGCTGCGGCATCCAGTTTCAGCGCCGGAGTGATCCGGTACGGGTACAGGATGTTTTGACGACCGGACAAATAGTCCAACAACGCAAAGTCCTGAAACACAAATCCGATGTGACTGGCACGAAATTGACGGCGTTCGGCATCTGACAAGCCGGTCACTTCGGTTCCGTCGACCTCGATCCGCCCACCATCCGGCAAAAGAATACCGGCGATCAAGTTCAGGAGCGTTGTCTTGCCACTACCGCTTGGGCCTACAATCGCCAGCCGCTCGCCCTGCTGTAGTGTCAATTCCGGGACGTTCAGCCGGAAGCCACCCGCGCCGTATCCGAACGAGACTGAGCTGACCCCAATCATTGGTGATCCTCTTGCGATATCTCGAACGTCTCACCCGCCGCGTCCCGGTTGACATCGCGCAGCGTGAAATCGGTGATCCGCCAGGCCCCCTCGACAGGAGATACCGACAGATCCGCGCTGTAGGTATTGCCGCGCACATGCAGGTGTTCTGCATGGCCTACGGTACCGATCACTTGCCACGTGGCATCGATAACCAGTTCGGCACCATCGCGCGTGACAGTGCTGTCCAAAAGGTTGATTTCGTGGATGGTTTGGTCGGCCTCATCCAACCCGCCCCCAGCCATCGCGCCGACCCGTTCAAGGTAAAGGTACTCCAGGGCATCACCGTGGGTCACACTGGCAAGCGTGTCGTAAATCTCGTCTTCCTGGGTTTTTCCGAAGGCGTCATATACGACCAACAGCAAGGCCGGGGTCAATTCTCCCGACAATTGCTGAGCAACAGGTACCGTCATGCCCGGCATACCCGGGACAGAATAAGCCTCGGTCTCGGAATCGCGCGTCTGACCGCCCGATGACAGAAACACAAGGCCCGCGATTATGCCCACGCCCAAGGCGAAGACTATGCCTAACAGAACTTCTTGACGCACTAGCCTCGATCCCAATTTGACTTAAATACGCGGTCGTCAGACATATGGATCATTTTTTGAGCCGCAGACTGTTCGTCTGCAGCATTGGACGCATGGGACAATGGCACTTGCAGGTGATTTTTTTGCCGCAGGCGCGGCTTGAGTTATCAACTTCACCCGATCCGACAGGCCTTTGATGTTGGGTCGAAAATTCACACTGCAGGCAGCATTTCCGGTCTCGGCAGCGGAAAACGGTACATAAGCCTTACCTTGTCATATGCCTGACAACCGGACATGCTGCACTTGCAGCAATTTTGTTTGTTCTGCTCATTGAGTCGCTTCCATGTTTGAAATGCACGGCAAGAAAGCTCTGGTTGTTGGCGTAGCCAATGAAAACTCGATTGCCTGGGGGTGTGCTAAGGCTTTCAAGGCTTTGGGCGCCGATCTTGCAATCACATACTTGAACGAAAAAGCAGAACAGTCTGTGCGACCGTTGGCTCAAGAGCTGGGGGCTGAGATTATTCGTCCGTTAGATGTCCTGGACACCGATCAACTGGACGTCCTGTTCGAAGAAATCACCCAACGATGGGGACAGCTGGATACGCTTTTGCACTCCATCGCATTTGCACCACGCGACGATTTGCACGGGCGCGTTATCGATTGCTCGGCCAAAGGCTTTGGGCTGGCCATGGACATTTCGGTGCATTCCTTTCTGCGCATGATCCGCAAGGCCGAGCCGCTGATGCCAAAGGGCGGAACCTGCATGACTGTGTCGTTTCAGGGCTCGACCCGGGTTGTCGAGCATTACAACATGATGGGTCCGGTCAAGGCCGCGTTGGAATGTGCTGTGCGCTATGCCGCGGCCGAGCTGGGCCCCAAGGGGATTTCGGTCCATGCGTTGTCGCCGGGTCCGCTGATGACGCGGGCCGCCAGTGGGATAGACGAATTTGACGAACTGCTTGACGCAGCCGCACAGCACGCACCGACGCACCAGCTGGCCACAATCGAAGATGTAGGGGCCTATGCCGCGTTTCTGGCGAGCCGCGAAGCTGCGAACGTGACCGGTGGCGTACACCAGATAGATGGCGGCTATAGCATCGTCGCCTAACGCAAAAGGAGTCAGCGATGACACCGAATTTTATCGACGAAAGCAATGTCAAATGGCTGTTCGGCACCGAGGCGGCCCAAGCCGTGACCGAAAACCTGAACGCCCAGCCCGCCACCGAGATGAAAGAGCTGGCGGAACTATTTGGCGAGGCTGCGACAACTGCGGAATTGCTGATGCGTTCGGCCACGCGTCAGGGCAAATCGATTTCCGAAGAGCATACGCAGCGTGTGCGCAATCAGATGGAAGACTTGTCCAGGATCGCAGGCACCATGGCGCAAGCAGGCAATGGTGTGACTGACCACTACGCGACTTATGTGCAAGACGCCGCAAAGCGCTGGCTTTTGACACTGGATGTGCTGCGTCAGCGCGGTGACAATTTCGTCGAACACGAGGCTGCCGGCTGCCCTCCGGTTTTGATTTACGATTATGAGGTCGTCGTCGATGGTCGGAACCTTGATCGGCCCTGCAATTATCAGCTGTTGCGCATCGTGCCGCCCCAAGGCACCGAAGTGCATGACTGGAAGCGTCCCTATATCATTATCGACCCTCGGGCCGGGCATGGCGGAGGTATTGGCGGATTTAAAACCGACAGTCAGGTTGGCGTGGCCTTGCATGACGGGCACCCGGTCTATTTCGTGAATTTCACCCGTGACCCGGTACCCGGTCAAACCCTGGCCGATGTCACCAACGCCGAGGCCGAGTTTGTCCGTGAGGTCCAACGCCGCCACCCTGACAGCGCCAAGCCGGTCGTCACCGGGAATTGTCAGGGCGGTTGGGCAACGCTGCTTTTGGCGGCAACCAACCCTGATCTGACCGGGCCCATCGTTCTGAACGGTGCGCCGGTACAACCTTGGTCTGGTGAGGTCGGCAAATACCCGATGCGCTATAACGGCGGTGTTCTGGGCGGAGCATGGCAACCGATGCTCTGGTCCGATTTGGGTGGTGGGCAGTTCGATGGCGCACATCTGGTGTCCAACTTTGAGATGCTGAACCCCGGTCGAAACTTCTTTGCAAAATACTACGACCTCTTTGCCAACCCGGACGGTGGCAAGGATCGTTTCCTGGAGTTCGAACGCTGGTGGGGCGGTTTCTTCATCCTCAACGAGGCCGAGATCAAATGGATCGTCGAGCAGCTGTTTGTTGGCAACAAGCTGGTCAAGAACCAGGCGCAGCTAGAGCCCGGTCAGGCAGTTGATATCAAACACGTCAAAGCGCCGATCATCGTGTTTACCAGCTACGGCGACAACATCACCCCGCCCCAACAAGCGCTCAACTGGATCGTGGACAGCTATACGGATGTCGACGAAATTCGTATCCGCGGGCAACGCATCATCTACATGATCCACGATCAGGTGGGGCATCTGGGTATTTTCGTCTCGTCCAAGGTCGCGAAGAAGGAACATACCGAAGTCACGTCCACCATGAAAACGATCGAAGCCCTGCCGCCCGGTCTTTATGAGATGAAGATCGACAGTTTCGAAGGACACGGGCAGGACAAGAGCTTTACCGTCAGCTTTGCCGAACGCACGATCGATGACCTGCGCAAGATCGATGACGGGCGCGAAGAAGAGGCCGGATTTGCCGCCGTTGCTCGGATGTCTGAAATCCAGTCCGAAATCTATGACATTGTGGCCCGTCCTGTTGTGAAGTCCATGGTCAATCCCGCGCTCAGCGAAACCATGCGAAAGCTGCATCCGCTGCGCCTGCAACGCGCGCTTGTATCCAGTGTCAATCCGTTCTTTGCGATGCTCGAGAGCGCGGCCCAGCAAATGGAGCCACGCGCGCCTGTCTCGGACAGTAACCCGTTTGTGCAAGCAGAACGGCTCTGGGCTCGGATGGTCGAACAGCAAATGGATTTTGTGCGTGATACGCGCGACGCGCTGTACGAAATGACGTTTCTTTCGCTTTGGACCAACCCGTTGGCGGTTGAATTTGGCAAACCGCAGGCCATTGGCCGGACCCTCAAGAGCGAAACCGAACTGCGCGCCCTGCCCGAGGTCGAAATGGCCTTGGCGCATGTTTCCTCAGGCGGGTTTGTCGAGGCGGTGGTCCGTATGCTTGTTCTGATGGCAGATAGTCGCGGCAATGTGCGGCGCGACCGGCTTGAACGCTCGGCTTCCGTGATGACACAGGATGACCCCTTCAAATCCCTGACCATGGACGAACGCACGCGGATCATTCACGAGCAGACCTTGATCGTCACATTCGAGCGTGACAAGGCCATCGCTACCCTGCCCGATCTGCTGCCCAACAAAAAGGATCGCGAACAGGCGGTGAAGGTTGTGCAGTTCATCCCCGGCAAGATCGAAGAAATGGCCCCTGACACACTGGAATTACTGCAGCAATTCCACAAGGTTCTGGGGTTAAAACCCGTCACCGAGGATGTTCTGGAGGATCCTCTCAAGAAAACGAAACCCTCAACGGCCGCTGAGTAGGCAAAGCTTCTGGCCAGGTCGCTCAGACGCTTTTGGTGGTTTGCCGCAGCACCAATCGTGTCGGTGTTCGCGCCAGTTGGGCCGGGGTTTCCGCATCCTGTAACCAGGACAAGACGGTGTCGGCCACACGCTCGCCGAACTCTGGCACGCCGCAGTGTACGGTGGACAAGGCTGGCCAGCATTCCGACGCTTCTTTGATATCGTCAAACCCGATGATCTGAAAATCGGCCCCGATCCTGATCTGCGCAGCGTGGCAGGCATTGATCATCCCGAACGCAACAAGATCATTGAAACAGAGGGCGGCGTCACAATCGGGATGTTCTTTGAACAAATCGACGGCCGCAGCGTACCCGAAGGAGCGGCTGGATTCCCCGGTTTTGACGATCGGCTCCAGCCCATGGTCTTGCATCGAACTGATGTAGCCACACAGCCTTTCTTGGGTGACCTCAGCCCCGGCCAAGCCACCGACAAACGCAATGCGGCGGGCTCCGGTCTGGATCAGGTGTTGCGTCGCCTCTCTCCCTCCTGCCGCATAGTCCGGCGCAACGAATGGGACCTTCGCGTCTGCGTCGTTGACTTTTCGCAAGACCTGCATCATCGGGATGCCAGCCCTTTCAACCGCCGCCAGCGTGTTGGACACATCGCCATATGCGGGCGACAGGATCAGGGCCGATACCCCGTGTTCCAGCATCGCGGCCACCACCTGGTCCTGCAACACCGCGTCTTCGTTGGTGTTCGCCATAACAACGGCGTACCCGCGCGACCCAAGGGCCATCTGTAACGAGGTCGCAAACTCGGTAAAGAACGGGTTGGTCAGATCGTTGATAACCAGTCCGATCAGCGCTGTCCCCGTCGACCGCAGGTTGGCGGCAGACCGGTTGTAGACATACCCAATCTCTTTCATAGCGGTGTGAACCAGCTTGCGCGTTTCCTGCTTGACCTGCGGGCTGCCTTGCAGAACCAGGCTGACCGTGGATTTTGAAACGCCCGCCGAGTTGGCGACATCTATGATCGTGGGTCTGCGCATTCAGGTTATTGTTCAACTCCATGCAGGCTGAGAAGCGTGGTCATCCGTGCTTTAGCCAGTTCCGGGTCCGAGAGCAAACCAGCCTGATCCGCCAGCTTGAAGACCTGCGCGTAGTGGCAGATATCGCGGCTGGACTGGAACCCGCCCGGCATGATGAAATGGGACTGCGACCCGTTCAGCCACGCCAGATAGGCGATCCCGGCTTTGTAGAACCGTGTCGGGGCCTTGAAAATCTCTCGGCTGAGGGGCACGGTCGGGGCGAACAGTGCGTTGTAGCGGTCCATGTCACCCATCGCCAACGCCTCAAGCGCTTGACTGGCCGCAGGGGCGATAGCGGCGAAAATACCCAGTAACGCATGCGAGAAATGCGTGCCGTCCCCGGCAATTAGGTCCGCATAGTTAAAGTCGTCGCCGGTGTAGAGGCGCACGCCGTCCGGCAGTCGCGCGCGGAAGGCTTCTTCGTGGGCTTGATCCAACAGAGAGATCTTGATCCCGTCCACTTTGGCCGGATTTTCATTGATCAAAGATAGAACGAAATCGCTGGCGGCATCGACATGCGCACTGCCCCAATAGCCGGTCAAAGCGGGATCGAACATGTCGCCCAACCAATGCAGGATCACCGGCTGAGCCGCGCCATCGATCAGTGCGCGATAGACATCGTGATAGGTATCCGGGCCCGCGTTGATCGCCGGGAAAGCGCGCGAGGCCATCAGGATCAGTTGGCCACCGGCGGCCTCGATCGCTTCGGCCTGATGCTCGTAAGCCGACAGGATTTCACCAGCGGTGTTCAAGGCGCTCAGCGGCAGGTGATCGGTCCCTGCCCCACAGGCAACACGGGGTGACATTGGGTGCGCCTTTGCGGCCCTCATGGTGCGCTGGATCAGCTCCAACGCAGTCGCCCAATCCACACCCATCCCGCGCTGAGCCGTGTCCATCGCCTCTGCCAGGCCCAAACCTTGTTCCCACAGCCCCTGTCGAAAACGCAGCGTTGCGTCCCAATCCACCGCTGGACGGCCATCCCAGGGGTCGCGTTCCGCCAACGGGTCCGAGACCACGTGCGCCGCCGCAAATGCAGTTCGGGTCAGCGGCACTTTTGGCGCTCGCGGCACCAAAGGCGTGCCGGTCAGCGCATAGGGTTCAAGTTGCCCCTCTGGATTTGGCAAAATCAGTTTCATCGTCTCAAACCTCCAAATCCAGAACCAGAATGCCGTCGATGCCGTCCACAGCGTTCTCGACCAGTTGCGCACCCAGCGCCTTGTGCGTTTCGTTATTTTGATAGACCTCCAGCGCGGCCCAATCATCGAAGTCGATCACGAACCCATGCATGTATCCGCGTTCGATCTGCTCGGGGCTTTCACTGCGGCCACCGGTGAACCCGCTGGCCCCTGGCAAGGTATGAGACACGTCTGCAAGGCCTTTATAGATGGCCCCGATTGTCTCTTCGGTCACGTCGGAGCGGAACTTGGTCAGTACAATATGGCGGATCATGTTTAGAAACCTTGATCTTGTTTGATCATGTCAGCGGCTTTTTCGCCGATCATGATTGTAGGAGCATTGGTGTTCGAGGAATTGACCGTCGGCATGATCGACGCGTCGGCAACGCGTAGCCCTTCGATCCCGTTAAACCGCAGGCGCGGGTCCAGCACGGCTTCGGCATCGCTGCCCATCCGGCAGGTACCGGCGCAGTGGTGCGAGGTTTTGGAATGCACGCAGATAAAGTCGAAATACTCCTGCTCGGTGCGCACGTTTGGCCCCGGCAAGCGTTCGGCCAAGACGTACGGCTTCAGTGCATCCTGCGCGAGGATGTTCTGCACCAGCTTCAGCCCCCGAATGGACATCTCGCGATCATAAGGGTCCGCCAGATAGTTGGGATCGATCAGCGGCATCACTGCGGGATCAGAGCTTTGCAGCCGAACCGTTCCGCGCGACCTCGGTCGCAGGAAACAGGCGTTCAGGGTAACCCCGCCGTTGGGCATCGCCTCGACCCCTGCCTCGATACCGGTACCAAGCCCAAGGTGCATCTGAAGGTCCGGCGAGCGCGCATCCGGGTCGGCGTACCAGAACCCACCTGTTTCAAACAGGCTGGACGCAACCGGCCCTTTGCGGGTGAAGAGGTACTGCAGGCCTGCGAAGGCTGACAGGTGCAGCTTGGCAAAACGGTCATAGGTGTGCGGCCCGGTCACCTCACAGATCGAGTACAGATCCAGATGGTCTTGCAGGTTCGCGCCGACCTGAGGCTGATGATAAATCGCGTCGATGCCAAGACTGTCCAGGTGATCCGCCGGACCGATACCGGACAGTTGCAACAGGCGTGGCGAGCCGATGGCACCCGAGGACAGAATGACCTCTTTCGCGGCGGTGATCTTATCGCCGTTCATCATCTCGATGCCGGTCGCACGGCCCTTGTCCACCATGATGCGACGGACCTGAGCGCCAGTTCGAACCGTCAGGTTTGGGCGACTGCGGTTCGGTGCAATAAACGCCATCGCGGCGGATGAACGCCGCGCGTTGCGTTGGGTCAGTTGATAGTACCCCGCGCCGTCCTGTTTAGCCCCATTCACATCGCGAGTTTCCGGAATGCCCACCTGCCCCGCGGCCTTGATATAGGCGTCGCAGATCGGCAGAGGCGCTGCGGGCATGGACACGCCCAGCGGACCGCCCTTACCGTGGAACTCGTTATCGTAGGTGTCGTTGTCCTCGGACTTTTTGAAGTAGGGCAGAACGTCGGCATAGCTCCACCCCTCGCAGCCCATCTGCCGCCAGTCGTCGTAATCCTGCGCTGCGCCACGAGTATAGATCTGCGCGTTGATCGCTGATCCGCCGCCGATCACCTTGGCTTGTGTATAGTTGAAGACCTTGTTCTGCATGTGCTTTTGCGGAACCGTAGACCAACCCCAGCTGCCGATGCCCTTGGTCATCTTTGCGAACCCGGCTGGCAGGTGAAAGAACGGGTGGCGGTCGGTGGAACCGGCCTCTAACAACAGCACTTTTGCCGATGGTTCTTCGGACAGGCGCGCGGCGATGACTGAGCCTGCCGAGCCACCTCCGACAACAATGAAATCGTATCCTTCAGACATTCTGATGTGCCTTGCGTTAAAGACGTGAGATCGACAGGCCGCCATCCACGGGGATCGCGGCACCAGTGGCAAAGTGCATTTGCCCTTGAACCAGCGGGACGACGACGGAACCGATGTCCTCTGGCTCACCCCAACGGGCGGCGGGGACAAGGCCGCCTTCGATACGGTCGGTGTATTTGTCGCGCACGCCCGCAGTCATCTCAGTCGCGATGATGCCGGGCCGCAGCTCGAATACGCCGATACCATGCGGGGCCATACGTACTGCGAAAAGCTGAGCCATCATTGCGGCAGCTGCTTTGGACACGCAGTATTCAGCCCGTTCAATCGACACCATCGTCGCGCTGACCGAGGTGACAAATGTGATAGACCGATACGCATCATCTGGCTGGTCCAGCATCCGCCGCGCCACTTCTTGCGCCAGAAAGAACGCGCCGCGCAGGTTGATGTTTTGTACGAAATCCCAATTCTCGGGCTTCAATTCCAGCATGTCGCCCCGCACTGGCGCACCGACACCGGCGTTGTTGATCAGGGCGGTGATCGGTCCCAACTGGGCCTCGACCTGATCCAGCAACGCGGGCACGTGGCTGATGTCGGTGACGTCATGCTGTACGTAGATCGCGTCTTGGCCAAGCTCGGCCAAGGCGGCTTGAACAGCAGGTTTGTCGGCATCTGAACGCGAAGCCAACGCAACTTTGTACCCCGCCGCGATCAACGCACGCGAGACGCCAAGGCCGATGCCCTGCTGGCCGCCTGTCACCAAAGCAATTCCGGTCATGCCGCGAACTCCGTTTCGATAATGTGCCGCCCCGCCCGCAGAGCAAGCGCTGCAATGGTCAGGGCCGGGTTCACCGCCGCCGAAGTCGGCAAAACCGAGGCGTCGACGATGAACAGGTTGTTGTGGTCGTGGCTGCGGCAATAGGTGTCCACCACGCTGCTGGCCGGATCGTTGCCCATCCGCGCTGTGCCGCATTGATGCGACGGCGTGCGTCGGTCAAAGGGCCGGGACAGAACGATAGGAAACCCGGCCTGGCGCAGATGCTGTTTCAGCTTTGCAACCAGCGCCTCATGCGCGGCCCAATTCGAGCGTTTCCAATCCAGCCGTATCTGACCTTGTTCGACGGTCACACGGCTGTCGGGGTTGGGAAGGTCCTCGGACATGGCGTAGAAATCAAAGCTGCGATTGGCAATCATCGCAGCAATCGGCCCCGGCAATGGCGATTGCGAGGCCAGGATCGGCCCGGTGATTTTGCCCAGCATCTGGATATTACCCAATGGCAGGCCGCCCTGCCCGTCATCGTTGTAATAGTCGTTGAACATCAACGTCTTTTGATAAACGGCCCGATTTCGACGCAACGGATGCAAGGCCAGCACGGCCGAGCAGTTGTGGTTCATGAAGTTCCGACCAACCTGATCGGACCGGTTGCCCAGACCTGTCGGGCAATTGTCGTTCGCCGATTCCAACAACAGGACGGACGATTGCACCGCCCCAGCGGCCAGAACGATGACCGGCGCATCTAAGGTACCGTGCCCGTCGACTTGAACGCCGGTTATTCGGCCATTGCCGCTGGCCGTCAGTTTCCGGGCCTGTGCGCCGGTTAACAATTCCACATTCTCATAGTTCAATGCTTCGGCGAGCGCGCGCGTTTCCGCATCCATTTTTCCGCCGCAGGTATTCGGAAACGCATCCCAGGTCGTTTGACCCGCAGCCAGCCAGGTGTCGATATCAACGCCCAGCGGTACAGATGACGGCGTCAAACCCGTGCGACTAAGGCGGGCCCTGAGGTCAGCAATGTCCGCTTCGTCTGGCACCGGAGGGTATGGGTATCCCTTGCTGTGCGAAGGCTCAGTCGGATCCTCGTTTGGAGTTCCGCGCGCCGCATAGAGTTCTTCGGCGGCTGTGTAGTCTGGTTCAAGCTCGTCGTACGAGATAGGCCAACCGGGCGAATGGCCCCCCATATGCTGACGCGGCTGAAAATCCTCATTGCGATAGCGGATCAAGGCCGCCCCGTAGAACTTGGAATTGCCGCCAACGCAGTAATAGTTCCCGGGGTTGAACGGATTGCCAGCCCCGTCCAGCCACGTTTCATCCGGGCGAAAATGCCCATTGGCAAAGATTGCCTGCGGGTCGCGATCCTGTGCTGAGGGCCGCAGATGATCTCCACGTTCCAGGATCAGGATGCGACGACCGGACGGCGCCAATGCCGCCGCCAGGGTCGCGCCCCCCATTCCTGATCCGATGATTATGACGTCGGCCTGTGTCACGGAACGATCCGCATCTCGCTTTCCGGATCAAAGGCCACGGCCTTTTCCATGTTCACGGCAAAGGCAAAATCCTGACCCGGTGCGACCTCGGCATCCGAGCGCATCCGCGCGATCACATCGCGGCCACCCAACTGCATCGACACGAAGGTGTCCGACCCGGCCGGTTCTGTCACCACGATGCGGTTGGTCATCTGCGCGATGTTCGAGGATTTGCGGTCTGCCCCGTCCATGTCTGTGATCGTCTCGGGCCGGATACCCAGCAGGATATCCCGGCCATCCCAGGCGGCCAGATTGTCCTGACTGAACGGCAGTTGCGCCATCGACCCATCATGGACTGCGACCTCGGCATGAGGACGGCCATTCAAAACGACAACCTTGGCGGGCACCACGTTCATTGCTGGGGATCCCATGAAGGTTGCCACAAAGATATTGGCCGGCGTGTCATAGATCTCCTGCGGTGTACCCAGTTGCTGAACGTACCCGCCGTTCATCACAGCGATACGGCTGGACAGCGTCATCGCCTCGATCTGGTCGTGGGTCACGTAGACGATGGTGGTGCCAAGGTTCTGGTGCAGCTTCTTGATCTCGGTCCGCATATCCACGCGCAGCTTGGCGTCGAGATTCGACAACGGTTCATCGAACAGGAACACGTCTGGGTTCCGCACCAACGCGCGGCCCATTGCGACGCGCTGACGCTGTCCACCGGAAAGCTGTCCCGGCTTGCGATCCAGCAACTGCTCGATCTGCAACAGCTTGGCGACCTCTGACATCGCCTTGTCGCGTTCTGGCTTGGGAACGCCGTGCATCTCAAGGCCAAAGGTGATGTTCTGTCCCACGGTCATGTTGGGGTACAAGGCATAGCTTTGGAACACCATCGCGATGTTCCGATTGGACGGGTGCACCCCGTTCATCACCTGTTCCTTGATACGTATTTCGCCGCTGGTGATCTCTTCCAGCCCCGCGATCATGTTCAGCAGAGTTGACTTGCCACAGCCCGACGGGCCGACAAGCACCAGAAACTCACCCTCCTGCACTGAGATATCGACCTTGTGCAGAACCTCGACCGCCCCGTAGGATTTGGTCGCGTTGTCTATGTCCAGAAAACCCATCAGGCCTTATCCTTTCACGGAACCCGCCATCAGGCCGCGGACGAAGTACCGTCCGGCCACGATGTAGACGAGCAAAGTTGGCATGGCCGCCAAAATGGCGCCTGCGAAATGAACGTTGTATTCCTTCACACCGGTTGACGACTGCACCAGATTGTTCAGCGCCACCGTCATCGGCTGACTGTTGGCATCGGCAAAGGACGCGCCGAACAGGAAGTCATTCCAGATGTTGGTGAATTGCCAGATGATCGACACCACGGCGATCGGCCCGGAACTGGGCAAAAGGATGCGCCAGAAGATCTGGAAAAAGCCCGCGCCGTCGATCTGGGCCGCCCGGATCAGCTCGGTCGGGAACACGGCGTAGTAGTTGCGGAAATACAGCGTGGTGAAGCCGATCCCATAGACCACATGCACCAGTGCAAGGCCCCATGTCGTACCCGCCAGCCCGATGATGCCCAGCATTCGCGCCATCGGAATCAGCACGATCTGGAACGGGATGAAGCAGGCGAACAGCATCAGGCCGAACAGGATGGTGTCATACTTGAAACGCCATTTGGTCAGCACGTAACCGTTCAGCGCGCCAAGTATGGTCGAGACGATCACCGCCGGAACCACCATCTTGATGGAGTTCCAGAAGTACGGCTTCAGACCCGTCGGATCGACACCGATCTGAGCCGAGGACCAGGCCTTGAACCAAGGCTCTAGCGTGAAGACCTGCGGCAGGTTCATCATGCCGCCGCCCGTGATCTCTTCCAGCGGTTTCACCGAATTCACCAGCATCACGTAAAGCGGCAGCAAGTAGAACAGACCGAACAGCAGCAGCACCAGATAGATCAGCGTACGCGTGACGCGGCCGGTGCGGATTGCGGTATCCTGAGTTGCTTGGGACATCAGCGTTTCTCCCGCAATTCGGCGTAGAGATAGGGGATCATGATTGCCGCAATGGTCATCAGCATGATCGTGGCCGAGGCCGCACCGATCCCCATCTGGTTCCGCGTGAAGGTGTAGGAATACATAAAGGTTGCGGGCAGCTCGGTCGCACGGCCCGGCCCACCACCGGTCAGGGCGATCACAAGGTCAAAGGTCTTGATTGCAAGGTGGCTGAGGATCACGAAGGCCGACAGGAACGCAGGACGTAGCTGCGGGATGATGATCCGGCGATAGAGGTTCCAGTTCGAGGCCCCATCCATCTGCGCGGCCCGCAGGATTTCATTGTCGATCCCACGCAGGCCAGCCAGAAACATCGCCATCACGAAGCCGCTGGTCTGCCAGACCGCTGCCATGACGACCGTGTAGATTGCGTAATCCCGGTTCTTGATCCAGTCGAACTCGAAACTGGTCCAGCCCCAGGTGTGCATCACGTTTTCCAGCCCGATGCCGGGGTCCAGGAACCACTTCCAGGCGGTACCGGTCACGATGAAGCTCAGCGCCATCGGGTACAGGTAGATCGGGCGCAACAGACCTTCGCCGCGGATTTTCTGATCAAGGAAGATCGCCAGACCAAGACCGATGCACGTGCAGATCACGATATAGAGGCTCGCAAAAATCCCCATGTTGATCAGCGAGGTTTCCCAATGGCTTAACCGCCAAAGCTTATCGTAATTCTCCCAACCTACCCAGCCATAAGTTGGCAGGATTCGGCTGTCGGTAAAGGACAGGTAGACCGAGAACAGAATGAACCCGTAAACAAAGACCAGCATCATCGCCAGCGATGGTGACAGGACCAGTTTGGGTATCCAGTTCTGAAGGCGTGTCTTGATATCCGCGTCGGCTGATCCAGCCATGGCGCGCCCTCCTCGTTCGAGTGGTGGTATGTTGGAGCTTTTGCGCCCTCTTGGTGACAGGGCGGCAGACACGCCGCCCCATCGGGAGGATCACTGTCGGATCACTTGGCGATCGAAACCGCGTCGACCAGCTCGACCACTGCGGTCTCGCTGTCATACTCGCCGTTGAAATGCGCGGTGACGACGTCATAGACCGCGTTCTTCACCGATGCCGGTGCCGCGTGGCCGTGAGCCATCGAACCGAACAGGTTGCCCGAGGATGCCGCAGCGGCCAGATCCTTCATACCCTGCTGACCGCAGGCATCCAGATCGCTGCCGTCCACATCGGTACGCGCAGGGACCGACCCCTTAACCTTGTTGAAGGCAATCTGGAAGGATGGCGACAGAATTGCGCTCGCCAATGCAGCCTGTTCAGCCGAAACCGCGCCGCCCTGATCGAACATCATGAACTGGTCGGCGTTGAACGTGACCTGATCCTGTGTGCCCGGGAAACGGAAGCACAGGAAGTCCTGGCCCGGCACTTTGCCAGCGTTCAGGAATTCGCCTTTGGCCCAGTCGCCCATCATCTGGAAACCGGCCTCACCATTGATGACCATGGCGGTCGCCAGGTTCCAGTCGCGACCCGAGAAGTTCTCATCCACGTTGTCGCGGATAAATGCCATACGGTCGAACGCTTCTTTCATGGCGTCGCCACCAAGCGTTTCCTCGTCCAGGTCAATGAACGCAGCCTTGTAGCCATCCGGACCCAGCGTGGACATCGCCACCGCGTCGAACACGGTTGCATCCTGCCACGCCTGACCACCATGTGCGATCGGGGTGACACCGGCTGCCTTCAGCGCCTCAACAGCCGCAACGAACTCGTCCCAGTTGGTGGGTTGCGCGATGCCGTTTGCATCCAGGACTTCTTTGTTCGCCCAGACCCAGTTGGTCGAATGCACGTTCACAGGGGCCGAAACCCATTTGCCGTCATGCTTGGCGAAAGCCTTCAGCGCGTCCGGCACAACGTCGTCCCAGCCTTCTTTGGCCGCTACATCGTTCAGGTCCGCCAGTGCGCCCTGATCGGCCCAGTCCAGAATGTCAAATCCCAGCGCCTGCACGGCTGTCGGAGCATTGCCCGCGGTGACACGCGCACGCAGAACGGTCATGGCCTGTTCGCCACCACCGCCGGCAACCGGCATGTCGGTCCAGCCAATGCCCTGACCGGACAGATCGTCCTTCAGAACGTTCAATGCAGCAGCTTCACCACCCGAGGTCCACCAGTGCAGAACCTCAACCTCTTCAGCTTGCGCCATGCTGGTCGTGCTCAGCAGACCCGCCACAATCAGCGATTTTGTATTAAGCAGTTTACGCATTCTTGTTTCCTCCCTTAATGCGTTCTTCTTATTCGGGACCGATCCGGTGCCCGGTCTTAATCTTGCGGAACCCATGGCGCGCGGCTGTTGCCGATGCGCATGACCACTGATTTCACTTCGAAAAATTCCTCGAACCCGTAGCGTCCGATTTCCCGCCCCTGCCCGGACTGCTTGAACCCACCGAAGGCAACCTCGGGGAACCCGTCCATCCAGGTGTTGGTCCAGACCGTTCCCGTTTCTGCACGACGGGCGAATTCCAGGCAGGTATGGACATTCTCGCTCCAGACCCCTGCCGACAGACCGTAAGCGCTATCATTGGTCAGCGCGACGGCTTCGTCCAGTATTTTGAACGTCAGAACGGATAGAACCGGGCCAAACACTTCGTCCCGCGCAATCGGCATTTCCGGCTGAACGTTCGTAACGATGGTAGGCTGATAGAACTGATCGCCCAGCCCTTCGACCTGCAGCGGCGCACCGCCCAGGGCGATGGTGGCACCTGACGCCTGCGCCTGTTTAACGTAGGCATCGATTTTCGAGTTATGCTCGGGCGTGACAATCGCGCCAACCTGCGTTGTTGGATCCAGAGGATCGCCAAACTTGACCTTGCGCGACAGTGCAACGACACGTTCGCGGAAGTCATCGGCAATATCTTCATGCACGATGATGCGGCTGCTGGAGTTGCAGCACTGACCGACATTGAAATAGACACCGAACACGACAGCATCCGCAGCCGCGTCCAGATCAGCGTCCGGAAAAATGACCTGCGGGTTCTTGCCCCCAAGCTCCAGGGCAACCTTTTTGAGCGTGTCCGACGCAACCGCGCTGATCGTCTTGCCTACGGCGGTCGAGCCCGTAAAGCTGACCATGTCCACGCTGTCGTGGCTGGACATCAAACTGCCAACTGGAACGCCATAGCCCAAAACGATGTTGCAGACACCTGCAGGCAGTCCGGCCTTAACCAGCAGCTCGCCAAGCATCAGGGTTGTCGACGGAGTCATTTCGGATGGTTTGACAACAACGGTGCAGCCTGCGGCCAGTGCAAAGGGCAGTTTCTGGCTGAGAATCCAGAATGGGAAGTTCCAAGGTGTGATGATCGAAACGACTCCGATGGGTTCCTTCAGCACGACGCCCATCATATCAGCGCCCAGCGTATTGTGACTGTCACCGTGGGTGCTGCGCGCCAATGAGGCCGCGTAGCGCCACAGGTCGGCGGCGCCGCCAACTTCGCCTTTGGATTGGCTGATCGGCTTGCCGCTCTCCAGCGTTTCGATCAGGGCGATGCGGTCGACATTCTGTTCGATCAGGTCCGCAACTTTCAGCAGAACGGTGGCGCGTTCCTTGCCCGAAGCCCGGCTCCAGATACCGCTGTCGAATGCTTGACGTGCGGCTTGGATTGCGGCCTCGGTCTCAACCTCGCTACCCATGGCGGAACGGCTGACGATATAGCCGTGCGAGGGTGAGCGACGCTCGAACGCATCGCCCGACGCGCTGTCCTGCCACGTGCCATCAATAAGGTGCCGACCTTCAAACAGAGGCGGCAGCTCGAACGGGATGGCAGGGTTGATGGTGATGTCTTTCATATCGTCAAAGGCCCGAAAATGTGGGGTTTCGTTTTTCCATGAACGCCGCGACACCTTCTTCGCGGTCCGCCGAGGCGGCGATTGCCGCACTGCCAAGGGCTTCGACCACGGCATGGGTGTCTTCACCGACCGCAGCATGGATCATGTTTTTTGAGATTTCGGTCGCGCGGGGCGAGAGGCCGCTCAGGTCGGCAGTGATCTCAAGCGCGCGCGCCAGAACGTCGTCGGTCACCTCGGTCGCATAGCCCAGAGCCAGCGCGCGGTCGGCACCGATCCGGCGTCCGAATAGAGCCATCTCCTTCACCGCAGCCTCAGAGATCAAACGGGTCAATCGCTGCGTCCCGGACCAGCCCGGAACGATCCCGACCTTAGCTTCGGGCAAGGCAAGCGTGGCGCGCGGGGTCATCAGACGCAGGTCACAGCAACTGGCCAGTTCCAGCCCGCCACCAAACGCGTGTCCGTTGATTGCAGCGATCGTTGGCTTGCCGATCCGTGCCAGACGGTCAAAGATTCGATGCCCGTCCCGGACCCAGTGGCGCGCGAATTCGGCAGGGCTTAGGCCGCCCCATGCTCCGATATCGGCCCCGCAACAGAACGCTTTTTCCCCTGCGCCGGTCAGAACAAGTGCGCGAATGGACGTGTCACGCTCGACCTCTTGCAGGCGAGCCTCCAACGCGTCCAGCATGTCCGTGGTCAGAGCATTCAGCTTGGACACGTTGTCCAAGGTCAGGACGGCGGTCGCACCCTCGGTATGGAACCCGAGACTGCTCACAAGGTCATCCCCATCGGCCCGACCGCGAACAGGGACTTGGGCATCTGAACCGCGTTTTCCGCGACTTTGACGCGACCACCCGAAGCATCGACAATATCGCGCTGCGCCTCGATCCCGGGCATGATTTCCGTCGCAACCAAACCCTGATCCGTCAGACGGATGACGCAACGCTCGGTCACATAGAGAACATCCTGACCAGTTTCGCGGGCGCGACGGCCCGAGAATGTGACGTGTTCAACCTGATCTACCATCTTGGTGAACTTGCCGGGCGCATTCACGCGAATACCGTCATCCGTCAGATCGATCTTGGCACCGGCTTCGAACCAGCCCGAAAACACGATCTTCTTGGCGCGTGCCGTAATATCGACGAACCCACCGCATCCTGCTGTCAGGTAAGGCTTCTTACCCAGCTTGGAGACGTTCACGTTGCCTTCGATATCGACCTCGAGGAACGAGAGGAACGACATGTCGAACCCGCCGCCCTGGAAGTAGATAAATTGCTGCGGGGACGGCACGAAAGCATGTGCGTTGGACGCGCAGCCAAAGGCAAAACCGGTCAATGGAACGCCGCCAACGGCGCCCTGCTCGATCGCCCATGTCACCGCCTGAGGGTGCCCCTCTTCCAACAAGACGCGCGGCACCATCGCGCTGATTCCAAAGCCCAGATTGGCGCTCATCCCGGTGCGCAGCTCTTGCGCGGCGCGGCGGGCGATGACCTTTTCGACGCCATGCTCGGCCAGCGAAAAGCTGTCCCAAGGGCGCATGATCTGGCCAGAGATCGCAGGGTCGTAAGACGTTTCGGTCGTTTGCATCTGCTCGGGATCTTCAACGATCAGATCGACCAGATGCCCCGGCACGCGCACATCATGAGGCCGCAAGCTGCCCTCGGCAGTCACCCGCTGAACCTGTGCAATCACAATCCCACCGTGGTTGCGGACGCAGATCGCTTGCTCTAGCCCGCCCAGATAGGCGCCTTCGTGTTCGTAGGTCAGGTTACCGAACTCATCTGCCGTGGTCGCGCG
Source organism: Ruegeria sp. R14_0 (assembly GCF_017743975.1). Classification (GTDB taxonomy): domain Bacteria; phylum Pseudomonadota; class Alphaproteobacteria; order Rhodobacterales; family Rhodobacteraceae; genus Ruegeria. The sequence goes on from NZ_JAGHRC010000003.1 coordinate 282,160, forward strand.
CAAGACGCAGACGTTTGGGTTGATATTTGGGAAGTGGAGCCAGGTCTGCCCATCGAATTCTTTTCTTGCCACGATGGGCGCAGCAGACCCGCGCGCGTTCATTGCGCACCCCTCACGCACCGGATCGACGAAGGTTTCAAGACCAACTTGCGTCAGAACACCGGGGCGATGCGCTGCAGCCTCGCGGTGCATGTCGAACAGAATGCCCGATGGCACGTTATAGGCGGCGACCCGATCCTCAACGATCATCTTCCAGATTTCCGGCATATCAAGGCTGGACGGCCCCGACGGGTACGACCCGGCAAGGACGCGGCTGAGCAATCCGTCCTGCGCCAGATAGTCCATCCCCTTCACGCCATACATATCCCCGGCGGCGATCGGGTGAAGCGTGGTGATGTTGCGTGGATGACCCTCTTTGCGAAACCGCTCACCCAGCGCCTTAAGAACAAGGTCAGGACAGCCCAACGCTGAGGACGACGAAACGGTGACGACCGCGTTGTCCGGGATGTGAGATACGGCCTCGGATACGGAAACAAGCTTGCCCATCAGAAGCCACCATAATCTACGTTGATACGCTGACCGGATGCTGCGGCCTCGCGCACGCTCAGTGCGACGGACAAGGATTTCACTCCGTCAGGTCCGTCTGCTGCTGGGCGACCTTGACCTGCGGCCGCGGCAACAAATTCGGAAACGCCCTGGATATAAAGCGAGTGATCCGAGAACGGGATTTCCTCGCGCCCTTCCTCAGTGACCAATGTGATCTGACCGACCGGGCGCTGCGTCATCACGCCCTCGGCAAAGATCGACCCCTTGGTTCCATGCACCTGCAGGCCCGACCCGGCAAACGGGTGCGTAAAGCTTTCATGCGTCATGACCATCGCACCAGAGGGCATCGTCCAGACGGACATGCACGAATCCTCGACCCCCTGCCCCATGCCCGAGCTGGTCATTTGCGCGACCACAGAGACCGGGTCTTCATTCAACAGGAAACGGGTGACATCTGCATCATGTACAACGATGTCCGGGATAACGCCGCCGCCGGCGTCTGCGGAATTGATCCGCCAGCCTTGCAGGTTCCCCGGCAAATGCACCGCATGGTGAATTCGCAAGGACAGAACATCACCGACGCGCCCACCCGCAATAAGGTCACGAATGGTGCGATGGCTGCCCGAACACCGCAGGTGGTGGTTTGTCCCAAAAGCCACGCCCACCGCCTCGGCAGCACGGACCATTTCAGCCGCTTCAGCTTGTGTCATCCCAAGCGGCTTTTCGCACAGCACATGTTTGCCCGCCGCGATCGCCGCCATAGCCTGAGAATGGTGCTTTTCGTTGGTCGAAGAGATGTAGACCGCCTGCACGTCTGGATCCGAAAGTGCCGCGCTCAGATCGGTTGTAGCATTTGGAATGCCATGCTCCTTGGCCCAGACCTGCACCCGGTCCGGCGAATTGCTTACCACCCAGGTGACGTCATTGCCGACCTGCTGACGCACAGCATCCAACATATACTGCGAAGCTATCGTGCTTGCCCCAACAAAGACCCAGTTCATTTTCCCACCCAGATTTTGGAACGTTCCAAACGTGTAGTGGAACGTTCCAAAATTAGCAAGGAAAATCTACTGGCAGCAGCAACAGCTCGCGCAAGGCATCGGCTTTGAGGGTTTCATACGCTGCGATTGAAGTTTTCCAGCTGAGTCCGGCATGTCGTAACCTACGTTCGACGCCCAGTCGTTCAGCCCCTATTCAGAATCAGTGCGACAAACCTTTCCGTTGACTTTCGTTGCAGATGAAACGATATTGTTGCAAATGTAACGAACCAGTCGACATTGCTCCGACTGCATCGCATCTTTGGAGGGCACTCATGGCCAAGGCATTCGCGTCCCAAGGGGACATGTCGGAAAAGAAAATCTCGTTCACCGAGGTCGGCGATGGTCTTTACGCCTTTACCGCCGAAGGTGATCCGAATTCTGGCGTGATCATTGGCGATGACAGCGTAATGATTGTCGAAGCGCAAGCGACCCCGCGCCTGGCCAACAAGGTGATCGAATGTGTGCGCTCTGTTACTGACAAACCGATTACGCATGTAGCCCTGACCCACTACCATGCCGTTCGTGTTCTGGGTGCCAGCGCTTTTGGCGCGCAACAGATCCTGATGTCGGACATGGCCCGCGCCATGGTCGTGGAACGGGGTAAAGAGGACTGGGATAGCGAGTTCCAGCGCTTTCCCCGCCTGTTCGAAGGCCATGAGAGCATTCCCGGCCTGACTTGGCCGACCACCACCTTCAGCGACACAATGACCGTTTATCTGGGCAACCGCCGGGTCGATCTGATGCATCTGGGGCGCGCTCATACCGCGGGCGATATCGTCATCCATGTGCCTGATCAGAACGTCATGTTTACTGGCGACATCGTGGAATATCACTCCGCCTGCTATTGCGGCGACGGGCACTTTGGCGACTGGGGCGATACGCTGGATCAGATCAAGTGGTTTGACGTCGACGCAATTGCGCCAGGTCGAGGCGATGCTTTGGTGGGCAAAGACATGGTCAACGCTGCCATCGAAAACACGCGTGACTTTGTCGAAAGCACCTACCGCCCCGCAGCCAAGGTCGCGGCACGCGGCGGGTCCCTGAAAGAAGCATGGGATGCCGTGCGGGCCGAGTGTGATCCCAAATTCGCCAGCTACGCGATCTATGAACACTGCCTGCCCTTCAACGTCGCCCGCGCCTATGACGAGGCGCGCGGTATCGATACTCCCCGCATCTGGACCGCTCAGCGCGATTTGGAAATGTGGGAGGCCCTGCAGGGGTAAAAAGCGTCGGCCCGGCTGCTCGGCCGGGTTTCCAACCAAAGCGAAACGCGCGCAGCCAGAGGACAAAACAGATGTTCGATGATCGATATACGCTTGCCTACAAGCGTTATCCCTACAAGAAGTCGACCGATCAGGATGCTGCGACTCCGGTGCGTCATCCCGTCGTTGTGATGGGTGGTGGCCCGGTGGGTGTCGCCACAGCGCTGGACCTTGGGCGTCAGGGCATTCCGACACTGGTACTGGATGACCACGAAGGTGTCGGCATGGGATCGCGTGCCATTTGCTTCGCCAAGCGCTGCCTTGAGATTGCGGACCGCTATGGATGCGGAAAACCGATGGTCGACAAAGGCGTCGTCTGGAACCTTGGCAAGGTCTTTCACAAGGATGACCAGGTATTCGAATTCAACCTTTTGCCCGAAGAAGGTCACGAATACCCCGCCTTCATCAACATGCAGCAGCCCTATTTCGAAAGCTACCAGCTGGATCGTTTCGAAGAACTGCAGAAACAGGGCGCGCCGATCGAAATTCGTGGCAAGAACCGTGTGGATGCGGTCGAGGTTCACGACGACCACGTCACCCTGTCGATCATGACGCCGGACGGCCCTTACACTCTTGAAGCAGACTGGCTGATCGGCTGCGATGGAGCGTCCTCACCTCTGCGGACGATGTTGGACCTTAATTTCACGGGCAAAGTCTTTCAGGACAGTTTCCTGATTGCCGACATCAAGATGAAAAACGACACCTTCCCGACGGAACGCTGGTTCTGGTTCGAACCGTCGCACGGATCGGGGGCCTCTACCCTGCTGCACAAGCAACCAGATGACGTTTGGCGCGTGGATTTCCAGATCGGATGGGATGTCGACCGCACCGAAGAGATGAAGGAAGAAAACATTCGCCGCCGCCTCGACGCATTCTTGGGGGACGGGGTTGAATATGACTTGGTCTGGTCATCCATCTACACATTCCAATGCAAGCGCATGGACAGCTTCCGACACGGCCGCGTGTTCTTTGCGGGCGACGCAGCCCATCAGGTGTCCCCATTTGGCGCGCGCGGCGCAAATTCGGGCATGCAGGATGTCGATAACCTTGGTTGGAAGTTGGGCATGGTCATTCGGGGCGAAGCCCCCGAAAGCCTGTTGGAGACTTACGACGCCGAACGTATCCACGGAGCGGACGAAAACATTCTGAATTCGACCCGGTCCACCGATTTCATCACTCCGAAAACCGATGCAAGCCGCACGTTGCGCGATGCCGTTCTGTGCTTGTCGCAAAAGTATGAGTTTGCGCGCCCGATGGTGAACTCAGGTCGGTTGTCGGTCCCCTGTACCTATGATGGCTCACCGCTCAACTCGGCGGATGCGTTGGATGGCCCGTCGCGATCTCGTCCCGGTTCGGTCTGCCCGGATGCTCCGCTAGGTGGTGATTTCCTTCTGTCCAGACTTGGCGACAAATTCGTCTTGATGACCATCGATGCAGATGCGCCCGATATGATCGAAGAAGACGGCATTAAAGTCACGCGCCTCGCCCTGTCGGTCAAGGACGACAAAACCGGTGCGCTGAAAAAACGGTATCTGGGTGAAGCCGACAGCGCTGTTTACCTGATCCGTCCGGATCAGCACGTGGCAGCCCGCCGCCCCAGCTTTGACGAGAACTCAATCCGCGCATCCATCCGACGCGCTGTCGGTAAGGAGTAACACCCATGACTGACTTGATCTTGACCCCGAACATCGACGGCGTCGACGATTTCTACGCTGAGCTTCTGGCCGCTCATGAGGGGTTGGAGAAAGACGAAAGCGATGCATTGAACGCCCGCCTGGTCCTGGTTTTGGCCAACCATATCGGCAACCGCTCGGTTCTGAGCGAGGCGATCAAAACTGCCGCGAATTAATCCATCTAGGGAGGATACCATGAAACTGAAATTTAAGGCCCGTGCCCTTGCATGTGTTGGTGCTACGGCCATCGCTATCTCGTTTGCATCGGCCTCGATGGCCGAGACGACGCTGGCCCTGTCCAGCTGGCTGCCGCCACGCCACCCGATCGTGACAGGCGCGATCAAACCCTGGGCAAAACAGGTTGAAGAGGTTACGGACGGTCGCGTCACTGTCCGCGTTCTGGCCAAGCCACTTGGCCCGCCGCCCGCACACTATGATATGGCGGCCGATGGAATTGCCGACATTACGTACGGCCTGCATTCCTTCACCACGGATGACCGTTTCACCCGTTCGCGGATCGGCCAGTTCTCATTCATTGGCGATGATGCTGTGGCGGGTTCCAAGGCGTTCTGGAACGTGTATTCCGGTCCTTTGGAAGCGCAGAAAGAGCATGAAGGCACCAAGTTACTGGGACTATTCGTGCACGGCCCGGGTATGCTGCACAACAACGTGCGCAAGATTGAAACCGCAGATGATTTTGCTGGTCTGAAGATCCGCGTTCCGGGCGGCTACATTTCCGATCTGATGTCTGGCATGGGCTCGACGACGCTCTTCATGTCCTCGGGCGAGGTCTATGAGAAACTGTCTCGCGGTGTGATTGATGGGGTGACCTTCCCCTACGACGCGCTTGCCGCCTTCAAGCTGACCGAGGACGTCAAATACACGATGACGGTGCCCGGGGGCCTCTATAACACCACCTGGTTCATGGTGATGAACGAGGACAAGTGGAACGAGATCTCGGCAGAAGACCAGGCCGCCATTGAAGCAATTTCTGGTGAGGCTTTTGCCGCGCTGGTTGGCGAAGCTTGGATCGGCGCGGACGAGAAGGGCAACGCAGCCGCAGAAAAAGCCGGGATCGAAGTCTATGAAGCCCCGGCTGCTGTTTTGGACACGATCAAATCCCAGGCAGCAGATGCCGAAACCGCTTGGTCCGAAGCCATCTCGGCAGATGGTTACGACGGAGCGGCGGCTTTGGAAGAACTGCGCAAGCAGGCAGGCGTGGACTTCTGATCCATGGAGCGGCTTCGCCATCGTTTCCCCGACCAGCCCCCGGAAGAGGGGCTGGATATCGGGCTGCTGCTAGACAGATCACTTGGTGCGGGTGCCGCTCTGATCCTGTTTTGTCTGATCCTGATCACTTGTGTGGATGTGATCGGGCGCTACTTTCTGAATGCACCTCTGACCGGTGCATTCGAACTGACTGAAATTCTGTTGGCAGCTTTGGTGTTCCTTGCGCTTCCGTTGACGACAGAACGACGGGAACATGTCGAAGTTGACTTGCTGAACATGGCCCTCGGCAAACATGCCCAGCGCCTGCTTTCGGCCTTTGCCGGGCTTTTTTCGGCGGCGCTTCTGGCCACTTTCTCGTGGCGCCTGTTCACCCATGCGGCCAAGGCGGCCCACGACGGTGCCGTTAGCAACGCACTAGAAATTCCGCTGGCGCCCTTTGGCTATCTGGCGGGCGTGTCCTGCATGGTCTCCGCCTTCATTGCCTTTCTGCGCGGGTTTCAGCCGCCGAAAGAACGTAACGCCGACAAGACCGCTCCGGAGGCTTTACCGTGATTGAATCCCTCATCGGTTTCGCAATCCTTCTTGGGCTGATCCTGTTACGGGTGCCGATTGCCTTTGCCATGGCCGCAGTCGGAGGCTTTGGCTTTGCCTATATGCGCGGCTGGGAACCAGCCTGGGCGATGACCGGCCAAGTGGCGTTCGATACCGCTTTGTCCTACAGCCTGTCAGTCATTCCGCTCTTTATCTTCATGGGCAATGTTTTGGCCGGATCTGGTGTCGCGCATGGCCTTTTTGCGGGCGCTGATCGCTTGTTCGGCAGGCTGCGCGGTGGTTTGGCCATGGCGTCGGTGTTCTCTTGCGGTGGATTTTCTGCAGTGTGCGGGTCCTCGCTGGCAACAGCGGCAACCATGTCCAAGGTCGCCATGCCCTCGATGCGCAAATTTGGCTATGATGACCGGCTCGCGACCGGCTCCATCGCTGCCGGAGGAACGCTGGGCATTCTGATCCCACCCTCGGTCATCCTGATCATCTATGGGCTACTGACCGAAACCAACATCGCCAAATTGTTCATCGCCGGTATCATTCCGGGCATCATCGGTGTTCTGCTGTATCTCGGCGCAGTGATGGTTGCAGTTCGCGTGAACCCTGCCCTCGCACCCGAAGAAGAGAACACCGAACCAATGAGCCGAACCGATCTGGTTGGTGTCTTCTGCGTGCTGGGCCTGTTTCTGTTCATCATGACCGGGATCTACGGCGGGTTTTTCACCCCGACCGAGGCGGCGGGTATGGGCGCAGGTGCATCCGTGCTGATCGCAGCGGCCTTGCGGACCATGACGTGGAGCGCATTCTTCACGGCAACAATGGATTCCATCCGCGCGACCGCGATGATCTTTGCGGTCATCATCGGGGCGGAACTCTTCACCAATTTCATCAACTTCGCCGGGCTACCTGATGCGTTGTCCAGCTTTGTGATCGACAACGAAATGCCGGTCTGGGCCGTGATCGTGTTCATCATTGTGGTCTATTTGGTGCTCGGCTGTGTGCTGGAAAGCCTGTCGATGATCTTGCTGACAGTGCCCGTCTTCTACCCGCTGATGTTCGAGCTGGAGTTTGCAAACGAACTGCTGCTCGACCCGGAAAACGCACTGATCTGGTTTGCCATCGTCGTCGTCGTTGCGACCGAGATCAGCCTGATTACACCTCCGGTCGGCATGAATGTCTTCGTGCTCAAAGGCGTTCTTCAGGACGTTTCTCTGGCCACAATTTTCAAAGGCGTCCTGCCCTTCTGGATTGCTGACATCGTGCGGCTGACGCTTCTGATCCTCGTTCCCTCACTATCGCTCTGGTTAGTGGGACTGATGTGAACCGCGCGACCCCTTAAATCTTGCCTCTCAAGAAAGGAGGACACGATGAAAATCGAGAAAATCCACCACGTCGCCTATCGCTGCAAAGACGCCAAGGAAACCGTTGAGTGGTATGGAAAGATGCTGAACATGGATTTCATCCTCGCCATTGCCGAAGATCATGTTCCCTCGACCCACGAGCCGGACCCCTACATGCATCTGTTCCTGGATGCGGGCGACGGTAACGTTCTGGCGTTTTTTGAACTGCCGACCAAGCCCGAGATGGGGCGCGACCCGAATACGCCGATCTGGGTGCAGCACATCGCTTTCAAGGTCAAAGACCGTGCCACACTGATTGAATTCAAGGAACACTTGGAGGCCAACGGCGTCGAAGTCCTTGGCGTGACCGACCATTCGATCTTTCACTCGATCTATTTCTTCGACCCCTCGGGCCACCGGATCGAGCTGGCTTGCCCTGATCCTGACGAAGAAGCCATGCTGGCACGGATGGACGAAGTGAAATGGCTGATGCTCGAAGATTGGTCAAAGACCAAGAAAGCACCCAAGCATGCCGATTGGCTGCACGCAAAAGAGCTCAACAAAAACGCCTGATGCGCTGCCCGCGGCGGATATCCGATCCGGCGCGGGGCACGTTTGCCGCGGCATATACGCGAAACACTAGGACCATTGGGGAAGGTCATGAAACTCTACTCTTATTGGCGTTCTACGACCTCATACCGGGTTCGGATTGCCCTGAATCTCAAGGGGCTCAGCTATGAGATCTGCCCCATCAACCTGGTCGCCGGAGAGCAGAAAGGGCCCGACTACACCGCCCTCAACCCCGGCAAAGGCGTTCCAACACTTGACCTTGGGGATGGCACGCTTTTGACCCAGTCGCTGGCGATCATCGAATATCTGGACGCCACGGTGCCCGAGCCTCGGCTGTTGCCAACAGACCCGCTGCAGCGTGCTCGCGTACAGGCTGCGGCTCAGACCATTGCGATGGACATCCACCCGGTGAATAACCTCAGGGTCATGTCATATCTCAAGGCCAATGAGGGGCTGACAGCTGACGGCCAGCTTGACTGGTTTCGCCATTGGATGGCCGAGGGGTTTGCCGCCTATCAGGCATTGTTGCCCAAAGGCACGGCCTTCAGCTTTGCGGACAGTCCTGACCTTGCCGATATCTGCCTTGTTGCTCAGCTGTTTAATGCGCATCGCTGGGGCGTAGATATGTCCCCCTTCCCTCGCCTACTTGAAATCGAGGAGCGCGCTCTTTCCCTTTCAGCGTTCAACGACGCACGCCCTGAAAACCAGCCTGATGCGACCTAAAATCAAATCATGAACTCTATCTTTCGTGGGTCAGAAGTTCGCACACTGCCTCGACAGACATTCCGCTCGTTAACCCGGCCTGGCCTCCTTTAAGGTAATGAGGCACTCACCTTTGGCGGTGCGGTCCGAGGCGACAATTTTCGTTTGGGATTTGGCGAATTCACCGGCCCTCCGCGGACAGCGCATCACCTGTAGCGTCATCAGCACCTTGGGCTGAGGTCAACTTTCCCAATGCACAACCGACTAGCTGGTCTTAGCGACTTTCAATAGCGCCGAAATACCTTGCTCCAACGCTTCACGATCTTCGGGGGCCATCGCATCAAGCATGCGGTTGGCGCGTTCCTGAACCTTTGGCTGCAAATGCTGAAACTGGCGCACCCCTTCGGGCGTACAACGATAGACACGGATCCTGCGGTCCTCGCCCGAGATCTCGCGAACGATAAGTCCCTTGTCATCAAGGCGCTTTGCAGCCCGGCTGACTTGTACTTTGTCCAAAGTTGTCCGATGGGCCACGTCCAACGACGTCATACTCTCTGCGTTTGCGAGCAAGAACAACAACCGCCATTCCTCTCGCGACAGACCCAGTTCACGCTCATAGACGTCCGTTAGATTTCTTGAGAAAGCTTCAGACGCCACAGCCAATCGGTATGGGAAAAATGAATCTAGCTGCATACTCGTTCAAAGGTAATTCAGTATGGTTTCATCTGCAACGATTTGTTTTTTTCGAGCGCCCCAGACCAAACTTCGATCTGTTTTCTGTGCTCTATCAGAATTTATCGGCCGGGATCATGTCCGGGTACATTTCGCATCCCGATCCGTCTCTTGATCCAATCCGCAAAGCAAGGCTTTCGAAACCAGTCAGGGCGCAAGCAGCTTGCGACCCTGCGCATCTAGCGTCCAACACTGAGTTCCTTCCAATACCACTGCGGTCAGCGCGTGCCCATATCCTGCTCCGGTATCAATATTGACCCGATTACCATGATGTTCTGGCGCCGGCACGTGGCTGTGCCCGTGTACGATCAGCCAAGGATACTCACCTTCATGATCCAAAAACTCCCCGCGTATCCAGATCAGATCATCGCGGTCTTGTTGGTCCAAAGGAATTCCCGGTCGAATACCCGCGTGGACAAGTAACACGTCCCCGGTCAGGTGGAAGGACTGCAGATTGCTCATAAAGTCCAGATGCGCCTGCGGTACGACCTGTTTGGCTTGCGCGTGAACCTGATAAATCCGATCTCCGTCCTCGACCTCTACCCCGTAGGACTTCAACGTCTCAACACCGCCAATCCGAGGATGAAGCCAGTGATAGCCGACGAGCAGGCGGGCATCGTTGCGCGGATAGTCCTCTAGGAACATCGCGTACATCTGGTCGTGGTTCCCACGGAGAAAGGTCCAGTTTTTGCCCTCGGCTTGGCCTTGGATCAGAAGGTCAAGAACGTCTCGGCTATGGGCACCTCGATCAGTGTAGTCGCCAATAAAAACCACCTTGGCGTCTGGGCCACCGTCGCGCTCGATCCGCGCCAGTGCATCTTGCAGCATATCCAACTGGCCGTGGATATCACCGATTGCGTAGATTGGTTCTGACATCATCTCCTCGTGTCACATCACGCAATGGGCCGGTTATTGGGTCCACTCGATCTCAAAATCTTCCCGAAAGGCAAAGCGGGTTAAGTGCGCTTCGATCACCTCTTGCCACTTTGTTAAATCACCCGGAGGTCTCGGCGGCGTCGGATGCGACCTGTTCCGGCAGCAAGCTCAATGCTGTTTGTGCAGCCTGCCGTATCGCCTTTGCAAACAACGTGACGTCGATATCGGTGGCCAGAAATGTCACCCCCAGGTCCAGACACTTGCGCTGCATTACCGGATCGAGCGTCAGGATGCCCGCCGCCTTGCCCGCCGCAACGATACGTTGCAGCGCGTCCAAAACCGCCTCAACGACTTCGGGGTGTCCCGCATTTCCGATATGTCCCATGTCCGCTGCCAAGTCTGCCGGTCCGACGAAAACGCCATCCACATCCGTGGTCAAAATGTCATCCAAAGCCGCCAGTCCAAGACGATTTTCCACCTGAACCAAAAGGCAAATCTGCTCGTCTGCCGTTTTCAGGTAATCAGGAATGGCGGCGAACCGGGATGCGCGCGCCAGGGATGAGCCCACACCCCGGACCCCATGAGGCGGATACCGCACAGCTCGCACCAGTTGCCGCGCCTGATCACCGCTTTCCACCATTGGAACAAGAATGCTTTGAATCCCGGCGTCCAAGTATTGCTTGATCATCCAGGTCTCGCCAATCGGCAGGCGCGCAACTGCAGCACTACCCGACCCTTCGATCACCCGCACCTGTTCAAGGATCGAGCGGAGATCGTTTGGTGCGTGTTCACCATCGACCAACAGCCAGTCAAAATCCGCAGTCGCGGCGATCTCGGCGGTATAGGCGTTGGCCATTCCGATCCAGCAACCGATCTGCGGATGCCCGGCCGTAAGCGCTGCTTTAAATGAATTCTTTGGCGCGGGCATATGCGACGCTCCTTTCAGGCAAAATTGATATCGACCGAGCCGAATGGCCCAAAATCTGCGTGGATTTCTGTGCCGGGCGGGCATTCGACGGGGCGGATAAAACTACCAGACAGGATGATCTGCCCGGGTTCGATGCTTTGGCCATATTGTGCCATGCGACGGGCCAGCCAGACGACGCTTTCGATCGGGTCGTTCAATACACCCGCGCCCAGACCGGTCTCTTCGATCTCACCATTGCGGAAAGTCAGCGCGCCTACCCAGCGCAGATCGAAGGCGTCGACCGCGTGGCGTTCTGTGCCCAAAACGATGCCAGCATTGGCGGCATTGTCGCTGATTGTATCGTAGACGGTGCGCGCCTTGCCACTTTCGGGGTCTATACGCTGAATGCGGGTGTCCAGAATTTCGATGGAGGGCGCGACATAGTCAGTGGCGGCAATCACGTCTTCGCGCGTGACGTTTTGGCCCCCGACGGAGGACTTCATAATGAACGCAATCTCGGCCTCAATCCGTGGCTGTATGAAGCGACCAGCAGGGACTGTACCGCCATTCCCGAACGCCATGTCATCGAACAGGATACCACTGTCGGGAATGTCGATATTGAGCGCACATTGCATCGCCTTGGAGGTCAAGCCGATTTTCCAGCCTATGACCTTGCGCCCTTCCGCCAGCTTTTGCCGGTAGATCGCATTTTGCACGGCATATGCGTCATCCATCCCGATCTCAGGGTGGCGCAGGCTCAGCAGACCGATCTGCTGTCCCGTGCGTTCTGCCTGCAGCAGATCGGCCGCGGCGTGGGCGTGATCTTCGGGCGTCATGGCTGTTCATCCTCGACCGTGTTGCGCAGCGTACCAATACCGTCGACCGAGACTTCAACAACGTCACCCGGGGCAAGATACTTTGGCGGATCAAACCGCGCACCTGCGCCGGTGGGTGTTCCGGTGACAATGATGTCCCCCGGCTGCAGCGTCATGAAGGTCGAGATATACTCAATCTCGCGCCTGATCGGGAACATCATTCGGTTCAGGGTATCGTCCTGCCGCAGCTCGCCATTCACGTGGGTCTGAATGCGCGCGTCATCCAATTGCGCTGCGTCGGTAAACGGCACCAGCCACGGGCCGATCGCACCGGAATTATCCCAGTTTTTGCCTTGGGTTACGTTGAACTTTGCATGTCGAACCCAATCACGAATTGTACCTTCGTTGCACAGGGTCAGCGCCGCAATATGGTCATACGCGTCCGCTTGCGAAATCCTGCGGCCGGACTTGCCGATCACGATGGCCACCTCTCCTTCATAGTCCAGCGTGTGGTTTTCCGGCGGACGGATCAACGGACGGTTATGCCCTGTGAAGCCACTGGCAAAGCGTGGGAACAGTGACATGAACTTTGGCTGCGCGCTGCCATCTTTATATTCCGCATTCCGATCCGGGAAATTCACACCAACACAAAGGATACGGCGCGCATCCGGCATCACCATTTCATAGGTGAAATCGGTATGTGTGACAGGTTTTCCTTCGGCTGCGCGGACCAACTGGTCGAAGGCGCCGGCGGCGATCACCTCATAGAGGCTGGCGTGTTCAGAGAAGACCTCATTCAGCGCAATTGCACCGCTATCGGTGATTGCTCCGAAAAACGTTTTTCCATCAGTGGCATAGGTTGCAAACTTCATGCAAGCGTCTCCCAAACCTCATGAATGACATCTGCGGCCATCAGCACGTCATCCCGTGTTGTATCGAACTGCCCGACCTGAAAGCGGATGATTTTGCGACCGTCGAACATGCCCTGCGTCAGGTAAATCCTGCCGTCATCGTTCAGCGCGTCCACCAACTGTTGCTGCATTTCATCATCGCCGGGGCAGCGGAAGGAAAACAGGCTGAGGATCGGGGCGGTCGTGATCTCGAACCCCTCCATTGCCTCAATTTTCTGAGCAACTTCGTTGGCCCAAGTCACGTGGTTTCGGATACGCGCGCGCAGCCCGTCGAGACCATAGGACCGCAACAGAAACCAGATTTTCAACGCACGGAAGCGGCGGCCCAGCGGGATCGTCCACTCGGAATAATTTGTGACTTCTGCCCCCGTGGTCTTCAGGTACTCAGGCTCAATTTTCAGGGTGTTGAGCTGCGGCGTTGCGTCCTTCAGAAACTGGATCGCGCAATCAAACTGTGCCCCCAACCATTTATGCGGATTAAACACGATACTGTCATAGCGCTCGGCCCCCGCCCACAGAGCGTCGCGGAATTCGGGACAAATCATGGCGGACCCGGCCCAGGCGGCGTCCAGATGGGTGTAGAGGTCGTGCTTGGCAGCGATATCCGCTACGGCCTCCAGATCATCACAGGCACCGACACCTGTGCCCCCGGTGATTGCGATGATCCCCGCGGGGACGTGCCCGCCCGCGATATCGCGTTGGATTGCGGCCTCCAGCATGTCGGGGTCAATGGCGAATGTCGGCCCGTGCGTAGGCAGCTTTACCAGATTGTCCTGTCCGATACCGGCAACCCAGCAAGCCCGGTCAATCGACGAATGAACCTGGTCCGAGCAATAGATGCGCAAGGCCCCCTTGGCGTTCAGCCCCTGTCGATTGCCGGTAAAGCCCGTCGCACGCTCGCGCATGGTCAGGACCGCCGACAACGTCGCCGAGGACGCGCTGTCCTGAATGACCCCGGTCATACCGTCAGGCAGGCCAAGTGCCTGACGCAGCCAATCAACCATTACGCCTTCAACTTCGGTCGCGGCGGGCGAGGTCTGCCACAACATGCATTGCGCAGCGATTGTGGTGACCAGCATCTCTGCCAGCATTGAAGGCGGTGCGGCGTTAGCTGGAAAATAGGCGAAGAAACGGGGATGCTGCCAATGCGTCATCCCCGGCATGACGATCCGCTCAAAGTCACCCATGATGGCTTCCATCGGCTGTCCTGTTTCCGGTGGCGATGGTTCAAGCTGACTGGAAATGTCCCCCGGTGCAGTTTGCGCCCGAACCGGGCGTTCTGACAGGGTTTGGTGATAGTCGGCAGCCCATTTGGAGATCTGCTGCCCCCACTGTGCAAATTCGTCCCAGTCCATGCGTTCGCTTTCTTCTACCGCAATCTTCGATCAGGATTGATCGTCGCGGATTGTGTGCAAGTAAGTGTGTTGAGTTGCGCCGGATTCAGACCGAAAAGCTGATGTTTGCCTGACCCGTTCCCGAGCTGCCAAAGTAGGGGGTATAGATATCGATCTCGCCCTTGTAGCTGCCCCACCCAAGCGCGCCGAACAACAGCGCCGTGTCGTTCATCGCGCATTCTCCTGTGCATTTTTTGGCGTAATCAGGAAGAAGCTCCAGGAATTCTTCAAACCGCCCTTGTTCCCAAAGTTCTATAACTCTCAGGTCCATCTGGCGATTGAACTCACCATTTACGGCATTCAGCCCATCGACCGAGCGTTCGTTTGGCGTGAAATCATGGCTCAGCGAGCCAGATGCCAGGATCGAGACGTTACGACCCGAGCGCCGGATGCCTTCGGCGATGGCCTCGCCCCAAACACGGTTTTCCTGAATTGACGAGAACTGGTTGACCGCAACAGGCAGCACCCGCGCGTTCACCCCGTCATTGATGAAGTGCATCGGCAGCAGCGTGCCATACTCCATGCCCATGTCGGGATGCGAATGACCCAAGGCCCGTTCCCCTCGCTCGCGCAGAACGTCGAGAATGGTTTCGCCCAGTTCCTGATCGCCTTGATAGTCGAATTCCATATCCGCCAGCATGTGCGGCAACTCATGACTGATGAAGCGCCCCTTGTGGTGCGCTTTCGTATTCAAATGGAAACCCTGATTGGTGATCCAGTGCGTATCGAACACAACAAACGTATCTACTTTGCGATCAATCGCATCCTGACGCAGGCGCGCATACCCATCGATGGCGGGTTGCCGGATGCCTTTGTATTTTGGCATCGTATGGGACATCCAGATGCTAGGCACATGCGTGATTTTCGCAGCCTGTACGATCTTTCCCATGACAGTTCCTCCTTATTGCGATGGGGATAGCCCGGATTTCACGGGCTGAGTATAGGATACCCGGCCCGATTTCGGCACCGGTTTCCCCAAATCATTTGCCCAGCTGAGTGATCTTGTGCTGACCGGTGGCGAAACCGATGTGCTTTTGCTCCATATAGAACTCGAACGACCAATCGCCGCCGTCCCGCCCAATGCCAGACGCTTTGACACCGCCGAATGGTGTCGGCAAGTGGCGGACGTTTTCCGAGTTGACCCAGATCATTCCCGCCTCCAGCCGATCCGTAAAGCGCAGGGCGCGCGTCAGGTCATTCGTCCACACGTATCCGGTCAGACCATAGGGCGTGTCGTTGGCTATCTGCAGCGCTTCCTCTTCGGTCGAGAACGGAATTGCAGTCAAAACCGGGCCAAAAATCTCTTCGCGCGCAATGCGCATCTGGTTGTTGGCATTGGTAAACAGCGTTGGACGAACGAAGTAGCCCTCGTCCCCTACCGTCATCCCACCTGCGGCTATGGTTGCGCCATCTTCTTTTGCGATGTCGAAATAGCTTGTGACCTTGTTAAAGTGCTCCTCGGTCACCAATGGTCCGATCTCGGTCGCCGGGTCCAAGGGATGACCGACCTTGATCTTGTTCACCCGCTCGACCAGCTTGGCCTCGAACGCCTCCTTGATGGTGTCCTGAACCAGCAGACGCGAAGAGGATGTGCAGCGTTCACCGTTGATCGAGTAGATCATGAAAATCACGGCATCCAGAGCGCGGTCCAAATCGGCATCATCGAACACAATAACCGGGTTCTTGCCGCCCAATTCAAGATGGTTGCGCTTGAGCGTATCTGCCCCCTGCTTGGTGATCAGGCTGCCCGTGCGGCTTTCGCCCACAAACGCAATCGCGCGGATTTTTGGATGCTCGCACAGAGCCTTACCGGCATCTTCACCGAAACCGTTCACGGTGTTCAAAACACCTTTAGGCAGCCCAGCCTCTTCGGCGATTTCCACCAGCAAACGGGCTGTGAGGGGGCTGGCCTCGGCTGGCTTGTGAACCACCGTGCACCCAGCCGCCAGCGCGGGCGCGATTTTCCATGTGGACAGCATAAACGGCGTGTTCCAGGGGGTAATTACGCCAACAGGCCCAATAGGAACGCGGGTTGTGATATTCATCAGTGTCGGCGATTTCAAATGCTGACCATCCCGCGCCTGCACGACCTGATCCGCAAAGTACCGAAAGTTCTCGGCCCCGCGCAGCGCCGCCTTGGACATGAATTTCAACGCCTGGCCAGTATCCCAACATTCGCAAAGGGCGATTTCTTCGGCCCGCGCCTCGATTGCCTCGGCCACACGGATCAGGATCTTGCGCCGCTCGTTTGCCGGCATGTCACGCCAGTCCGCAAAGGCGTCAGCTGCAGCATTGGCTGCAGCGTCGATGTCGTCCGAGTTACCTTGGGCCACCTCGCAAATTACGCTTTTGTCGACAGGTGACGTATTCAAAAACCGACCCGCGGCCCCTTCCCGGTTTTCGCCCGCAATACGGTTCTTTATTCCGTCTTCCTGAAAACGCGCCAGCAGCCCGTGCAGCTTTTCAATGTTCTGCTCCAATGTACTCATTTCGGTTCCTCCAGATGATCGCGGATTGTGCCGCATTTCGGGGAAAGCTTTGCATCGATTTCACGCAACTCGGACGACAGTGCGATCGAATGCGTTTTCATTACGGGGGCAAGAAAACTGCGGGCGGTCTCAAACAGCTGCGTGATGACTTCCTGCTTGACCGCGTCGCTCCTGCCCTCACGCAGGCGCACCGAAACATCCACGAACCCGTGTTTGGCGTCGCCATCAGCAATCGAATAGTGATCAACGCGTGTCGCGCGCACGCGCAATCCCGCCATGGGCAATGCGTCCAACTCAGTAGCAGATTGCCTGATCGCATCGCACAGCCCGGCCATATCCACCACGTGCTCAAGGTTTCCGGAGTATTCGATATGGATGTGCGGCATGGCCCTACCCATCATTACTTGCGATGTTAATTAATATTATTGCTATCGGATGTTGCGGCATCGAGTCAATCAATTTATTTAACATGTGATGTAAATTGAGGTTGGTTCCTTGCCAGACGCGCCACAAATCCAAAATGCCACCACCCTTCCCACAACGACGCAGTCCCTTCCGGTGTCGCTGATCCGCGCGCGCGAGGCGGTCATGGCACCCATCCGCAAGATGCTGCAGAAAGCCGGCATTACAGAGCAGCAATGGCGCGTTTTACGTGTCCTGAGTGAGAACGGGAGGACAGACGCCGGTATGCTGGCCAATCGCGCCGCACTCATGTCGCCCAGCCTCAGCCGGATCATTCAGTCGATGGAAAACTCAGGGCTGGTGTCCCGCGAGGCCGACCAAAACGACCGCCGCCGTCAGTACATCTCAATCACGGCCTCTGGCCAGGCAATCATCGACACCCATTTGGCCGAGGCATCGGACATCGCGGCATATTACCGCGACATCCTCGGAGACGAAGACCACGACACTCTCGTCGCCTTGTTGCAAAAGCTTGCGTTGGGTCTCGACGACCAAAGCCAGGATACTTAGGGGATCACACCGACCCCAGGCCTTTGTCCAAAGACGTGAGAAGCGTGTTCACGTCATCCTCGCTCAGAACCAGAGGCGGAGAGAGAATGATGTTGTTACCCGACACACGCACCATGGCACCGGCGTCATAAGCCGTTTTCTGCACCTTACCGATCGTCGCTTTGTCGATCGGGGCCTTGGTGCCCCGATCGGAAACAAGCTCTAACGCACACATCAGACCATATCCGCCGCGCACGTCACCGACCAGATCGTACTTCTCACCCAGTCTCTTAAGGCCAGCATGCAGTTGCTCACCGCGCGCTGCGGCATTGTCTTTGACGTTCAAGCGCTGCGTTTCTTTCAGGCACGCAATCGCGGCCGCGGCGCCAACCGGATGTCCGGAATAGGTGTACCCCGACCCGATTGCGGCCTTGCCGGAGGTGTCATTTTCGAAAACGTCCGAGACAGCATCGCTGATCATCACCGCGCCGAACGGGAAGTATCCGTTTGTGATCGCCTTGGCCGTCACGGCCATGTCCGGCTTTACCCCAAAACGTCGCGACCCGCTCCACGCGCCGGTCCGCCCGTAGGCCGTAATCACTTCATCCGCGATCAGCAGAATTCCGTGCTTGGAACAGATCTCGCGGACTCCGGGCATGAAGCTTTCGTGCGGGGGGATCACCCCACCTGCGCCCAAGACAGGCTCCATGATCATCGCCGCAATGGTCGAGGGATCCTGGAACTTGATCTCATCCTCCAGCGCCGCAAGACACAGTTGCGCCAGCTTTTCCGGGTCGGTTTCACCAAACGGGTTTCGATAGGTGTACGGCGAAGGAATATGATGGCAGCCGGGCATCAGCGGTTCGTATTGCGTCCGGAAGTTCGAGTTTCCGTTTACCGATGCGCCCAGCGTATGCGTTCCGTGGTAGCCTTTCTTGAGGCTCAGAAACTTCACCCGCCCAGCTTCGCCCCGCACTTTGTGATACTGCCGCGCAAGGCGCAGAGCGATCTCTACGCCGTCTGACCCTCCAGACGTAAAAAACGCGCGCGACAACCCATCCGGTGCAAAGAACTCACGCAGCATCCAGCTGAGCTCGATCACCAGATCGTTGGTCGTTCCGCGGAAAATTGAATAATAAGGCAGCCGGTTCAACTGTTCCGAAATGGCATCTTTCACTGGCTGGCACGAGTAGCCCAGATTTACGTTCCACAGGCCGCCTACCCCGTCCACAACTGAGTGGCCATCGACATCGGTGATACAAACACCTTCGCCGCCGACGATAATCTCGGGCGGGTTCGCAAGGCTGTCGGCAGGGTGAGCCATCGGATGCCACAGGTGGCGTGCATTGTTTTCTTTGAGGAAATTGCTGTCCTTCATGAGATCACCTGTTGTGTCATGGTTTCGTCGCCCCATTGCAGCGGCAAGTCATCGAAGTCGCGGGGGAACGTGCCACCCAGGGCAGTTGAGGCGCGTTTGGCCTCTTTCAAAAGCTTCAGTGCGATGTCGCGCAGTTTCTCCGGCTTGGCGCGTACACTTGGAACGGCAACGGCCAATGACCCAAGAACACGCCCGCCCTCTCCGAACAGAGGCACACCAACCGAGGTTACGCCCTCGTCAAATCCACCGGTTACCGTGGCAACGCCGAACCGGCGCACATTGTCGATTTTGCCTTTCAGAACTGCGGGGTCAGAAATCGTCTGATCCGTGTATCTGGCAAGCGGCCGGCTCATGACGCGTGTCTGCCATTCGTCGGGACAAAAAGCCAAGGCCGCAAGGCCGGATGACGTTGCATGCAGCGGCAACATCTCGGAGATGTCGAAATTCACCTGAATGCCGTGAAGACTGGGGTCGAAGTGGACCACCGGGGACAATGCGTCGCCTTGCAGCAGGCTGG
Organism: Ruegeria sp. R14_0; assembly: GCF_017743975.1. Taxonomy (GTDB): domain Bacteria; phylum Pseudomonadota; class Alphaproteobacteria; order Rhodobacterales; family Rhodobacteraceae; genus Ruegeria. The sequence continues at coordinate 302,036 of NZ_JAGHRC010000003.1, forward strand.
CATGGGCCAGTTCGCCCACGGCTTCGGACAGCTCGAACACGATTGGCTGCAAGAGTTTTCGTACCGGGAAAAGCGTCTCACGCAGGGCAGAAAGCCTGAGCAGCGCCGGTCCAAGCCGATACGCGCGTGTATCGGGGTGTTGTTCAAGAAACCCGTTTTCCGCGAGCTCTGTCAGATGGCGATGCACCGTCGCCTTGTCACGGCCGGTAAGGCGTACAAACTCTCCCAATCCGATTTCTGACCGGTCACGGGCGAAATGCGAAAGAAGATCGAGTGCTTTTGTGATCGTTCCCATTTAACGCCCTCCGTACTCGAAGAATGCTGCAATTTCATTCGCAAATGCCACGCGATCTGCAGGGCCTTGCTCAATCGATGCACGCGCCACGCGGGTGACTTCTTCGCCAACATAATCGGCATATTCTTCGACAAGGTCCGCGATGAACTCTTTGGTCATTTCGGGGTGATGCTGGACGGTGAAAACATGGTTCCCGATGGCATAGCCCGCGATTGGGCAACCCGGGCTTTCAAACACTCGCTGAGCACCATCGGGCAAAGCGCCGACCTGTTCGATATGCGACCCATACAGCTGCCATCCATTCCGATGGTTCGACCAAGGCGCAAGCGCGACGCAATTGGTTTCGATCCGGCCATGCGCCCAGCCTTCCGGATTTCGAACAATTGGTGCGCCCAGAGTCTTTGCAATGATCTGATGCCCGAAACATGCGCCAAAAATCGGAACTTTACGGTCAGTGAGGTCTTTGATGAGCCCTTCAAGCTGCTGCATCCATGGCTCATTCTCGGTGACTGACGCGGGGCTTCCGGTGATCATCACCCCGTCATATTCCGAAAGGTCGTCGGGGAATTCTCCCTTGCAAACCCAAAAAGCCTCGACCTCCCAATCGGGGCGGACTTCGGTAATCAAAGTGGCGAATTTTTCGTCATCCAACGGGCGCGCCTTTGCAAAGGCGCTAAAGTCGGTGTTGGTGACAAGGGTCGCAAGTCGCATATCAGATAAACCACACGTAAAAGTCGAGCAGAGCGTCAGGCTCCAGTTCGCGCGTCTTACGGAATTCCCGCTCCTTCATGAAGGCATGATTTTCAACCAACTCGCGCCCGACCGCATCGACCAACGCCGTGTCGGCCTGCAGGTCTTGAATCGCCTTGCGCAAGTTGGGGGCCGTACCGGTACGGGCGTCCACCGTGTCAAAGCCGTCTCCGGTCTCGATGGGTGGTAAGTTCATCTTGCCCTCATACCCAAGCCGGGCTGCTTGCAGGACAGCTGCGGCTGCGGTGTAAGGGTTGGCGCTGGCGTCAGCCATACGATGCTCCAGACGGGCTTTTGCGCCACCCTCCCCAGACACGCGCGTCGTGACACCGCGGTGATCGCCGCCCCAGTTTTTCCAGTATCCGGAAAGGGATGAGGGCTGCAGGCGGCGATACGATCCCGCGGTAGGCGCGATCAGACCGGCCAACCCCTCGTGATGGTGAACAAGGCCCGCAAGGCAACCGCGCGACAGGTCGTTCAGATGGTCCGGGCCACCGACCTCACCGGTCGCCAGCGCATTCTTGCCCTCGGCGTCCTGAAACGAGAAATTGATGTGCATGCCGGACCCACCAAGCTCTGACAGCGGCTTGGGCAGGAATGTCAGGACAATGCCGTGGTCCAGAGCAATCTCGCGCGCCATCTGGCGGAAAAGGACGATGTCATCCACGGCGGTCAGCGCGTCATCGAAAGTCAGAGTGTACTCGAACTGAGGGCTGTCATACTCGGCCGTGATCAGATCCAGCCTGAACCCCATTTCCAGCGCCTTGTTCCAGATCACGTCGTTGATCCGCATAGGGTCCGCAAAAGGCCCCGTACCGTACACACCGCCACCGGGTGCATCGTAGGGGCGCAACCGGCCATCTTCACCGCCTTGCAAAGCGTAAGCCTCCAGCTCGATCCCAAGCATCGGTTTCAAACCGTGCTTTTCCCAATCGGCCACCGCGCGCTTCAAGGCACCGCGCGGACATAAAGACAACGGAGAGCCATCGGCGTCATACAGATCACCCAAGACAATCGACGTATTGGGCTCCCAACCCTTGCGAACGTCGTCGCCGCGCCAGCGCAATTCCATATCCGGCGCGCCTTCGCGCACCTTCGCATGCGGCGCATCCAGCAGAAGATCACGGTCGTAGTGCACGCCGAAGGTTGCACGTGCAAAACGGGTCGAGGCATCACCGATCTTGCTGGCGGGCGTGTACTTGCCGCGTGGGATCGACAAGTGATCGATGAATAAAGCTCGTAAACGGTTGGACATTTGAAACCTATTGCAAAGTGACGCGAACAGGCATCCGTTTGATGCCGTTTACAAAATTGGATCGGACAAAGGCCTCGGGCCCTTCAGGTTCGATGGTTTTGATGCGTTTTACCAATTCCTCGAACAGCACCCGCACCTCAAGCCGAGCCAGATGCATTCCCAGACAAACATGCGGCCCGCCCTGCCCCCATCCCAGCTGGCGATTGGGCTTGCGTGACAGGTTCAGGCGATACGGGTCTTCGAACATGGTCTCGTCCCGGTTGGCGGAAATGAACCAGTAAAGAACCTTGTCGCCTTCCTTGATCTGCTGACCATGGACTTCGACATCCTTCATCGCCGTCCGGCGGAAATAGGTCGCGGGTGAAGCCCAGCGCACAATCTCATCTGCGGCTGTGCCCCAAACCTCACCCGATCGCATCTCTTCCAGTAGACCATCCTGCCGCGCGATCGCCTGAATCCCTGCCGCGATGGAGTATCGGGTTGTGTCATTGCCCGCAGCAACCAACAGGCAGAAGAAGTTTCGGAACTCGGTTTCCGAGATCGTTTCACCATTTTCATCGGGCTGCAGAATGAGGTGAAGAATACCACTGGTGTCACCGGTCGCATTTTTCTTGTCCATAAGCGTGCGAGAATACTCGTACAGCTCGGCACCTGCGGGCGAGTTGAACGGCATCAGGCGATAGGCGTCCGTCTCCATCTTGTCGACCACGTGTTCGGTGAAATCCGGATCGGAGTTGGCCATCAAGGCATCACCTTTGTCCACCAGCCATGGCAGGTCTTCGTCCGGAACCCCCAGAATTTGGCCCAGCATCCGCATCGGTAGTTCCCGCGCGATGTCGCGCGTCGCGTCGAAACTTCCCTTTTCCAACGCCTTATCCAAAATCGGGCCGCAGAGATCGCGAATCTGATCCTCGAAACCGGCCACAACTTTGGGCGAGAACGCCTTGGCCACTTTCATGCGCACTTTGCGGTGCTCTGTCCCATCGGTTTCCTGAAAGGTGCGACGGGCCATGTATTCCTCGTATGTCTGATCCTCCATACGAATGCCACGCGCAGATGAGAATGTTTCGACGTCCCGCACCATTTTGTCGATATCCGCGTGGCGGGTGATGGACCAATACCCCTTGCCGCCCTCGAATTCGGACCAGTGGCAGGGTGCTTCGCGCCGTAACCGGGCGAATGTGTTGTAAGGCGCGCCGTCGGCGAAACTGTCATGCGAGCCGAGGTCCGCGAACCCGTCGTCTTCAGGAACCCACATGGTCATAGAAACGCCTCCGTCTTTGTTGTTTCTTGCGATTTTCAAAGTGTCGATGCGAACGGCCCGAAATCCGCTTGGCAAAAGTGTTGGATGCCTTTTTCTGCATCGAACGGCGATCAACAGGCCGCCATTCCCGCCAAACCCGCCAGATAGTCGAAACGAGGATGATCACGATGATGCAGAACAGCAGGAACGCGATTGGGCGATCAATGAAGTCCAACGGGGTTTTGACCCGCGCCAGGGACGCCCGCAGCTTGACCTCCATGATCCCTCCCAAGACCATTCCCAGGATGATCGGAACGATTGGCATATTCAGGCGCTTAAGGACAAACCCAAGCAAACCGAACACAGCCGCGATGATGCAGTCCATCGCAGAGTTACGGATCGAGTAAACGCCCACAAAGCTGAGCAACAGGATGCACATCCCCAGAAAGCGGTTTGGAATACGCGTCAGGTGGACAAGCCAACCCGTCGAGACCAAAAGGAAGCCAACCACTATGACGTTCAGGACCAATAGCGCGATGTACAGCGCGACGACAAAGTCCATGTCATTCTGGAACAGCCCCGGCCCCGGCACGACGTTGTGCACATAGAAAACCGACAGCATCATCGCCGTCAGGGCTTCACCCGGAATGCCCAGCGCCAACAGCGGGATCATGGCCGCCGCAGGGACAGCGTTGTTGGCCGTTTCCGACGCGATCAGCCCTTCGGACGAGCCATGGCCGAACGCTTTGGGGTTCTTCGACAGCTTGCGCGCCGACGTGTAGGACATGAACTGAGCCGTGAACTCCCCGACCCCCGGGATCATGCCCATGACCACACCAAAACTGGCCGAGATAGCCGCAACGCGCGGATGACGGGCCAGTTCCCGAAAACCCTGGAACAACGAGCCGCGCGACCGGGGCAGCCGGATCTTCTCATCATCCATCGTCAGCAACAAAAAGGCCTGCGACAGCGCGAACAGGCCCAGAACGACCACGATCAGGTCAAGACCACCCGCCAACCAGCTCTGCCCGAAGGTGAAGCGGCGCGTATAGGCAGCCGGCTCCAGACCAACTGTTCCGATCAGGATGCCAAACCCCGCAAGCGCGGCCGCAATCGCCATCTGGCCTTTGTGGGCGACGACCACCAGCACAAGGCCAAGCAAGGCTGCAAGGAAGATCTCACGAGAGCCGAACATTGGCGCGATTTTCGCAAGCACAGGCGACAGAAAGATCAGGCAGATGACCGAGAACAAGCCGCCCAGAAAGCTGGCTGAATAGGCCAGAGACAGCGCTCGCCGACCCTCGCCCCGCAATGTCATCGGGAACCCGTCATATGTGGTCAACGCATTCACGGCCGTGCCGGGCGTGTTGATCAGGATTGCGGGAATGGACCCGCCATACATTGACGAACCGTAAATACCCAACAGCAGCGTCAGCCCTACAATCGGATCCATCGAGAATGTCGCGGGCAACAAGATAGCAATGGCAACAGCTGGCCCGACACCGGGAATGGCACCGATGGCCACGCCACCGACGGCGCCCACCAGCAGGGCAAGCATCACGTCCCAGCGCGCCAGAACGTCAACGGCTGAAAAGATCAGATCCATCAGAGATACACCAAAAAGAAGGTCCGGACCGAGTCCGGCAGGAACTCGTAGATTTGCGCGCCCGGAATACTGACGCCCAGAAACCCCTTGAACAGCACAACCATCGCAATCGCGAAAGCGGCTGCAATTCCCACTGCAAGTCGCGTCCGATAACCCAAGCGGTACGTAAGCGCGCAGGCGAAGACGATGCTCATGGGCATGAAGCCTAGGCGCGGAACGGCCGCAACGTAGACCAGGAACCAAACGAGAAATTCCAAAGGCTCTGCCCAACGACGCGCTTCGACCCAATCCAGTGCATTGGGTTTTCTGCGTCGCATCAAGCGGTAATGGACCGCAAAGCCCGCAAGCATCGTGATCAGCGCGATTGCCGGCCACAAACGAGGCTGGCTGCCGATATTGCGCGCCTTTTCGGTCCATTCAGTCTGATTGCCGATCTGCGACAGCAAGACCAAAGTTACGATCAGACCTGCAACAACAAACACAACCTGACCGGATGTCTTCGTCTTGACCTGTAAAAGCTCGGAATTGTCCATTCGAAGTTGACCCTAGCAGAGTTGAGAGGGCGCGCTCGCGCCCTCTCGCAAGATCGCAATTACTGGCCCAAAGCTTCTGAGATGGTACCCAGTGTTGCTTTGTCTTCTGCGATAACAGCAGCGCTTTCGTCAGCATTCAGCCAGTAGACCAGCGCACCAGTTTCTGCGGCCAATTGTTGTGCCCGCTCGCTTTTGACCGTTTTCTCGGCAACGGCAGCAATCTTGTCGCGCACATCCGCCGGGGTGTCCTTGGTCACGAACAGGCCGTTCCACAGGGAAATGTCCAGGGTCGGTTCAACTTCGCCAATCGCTGGCGTGTCAGGCACCTTGCTGATCCGCTCACCCGTGATCGAGACCAGCACATTCACGTCGTCAATGCATGGCAGGATGAGTTGCAGCGTGGTGTTGATCACATCCGCATCGCCAGAGGCCAGCGTGTTGCAATCCAACGCGTCAAATGCAGCGTCCCCGCCCCATTCAAACCCCATGGTCGAAGACAGGGCTTTGGTGACTTGGGTCGGCGTCAGAACATCGCCAAAATGCCCCAAGAAGACTTCGTTTTCCTTGGCATAGTCAGCCAGCTCCTGCATCGACGAGTATGGAGCATTGCCAGAGGTGGCGATGACAAACGGATAAGTCAGAAAGATACCAATCGGATCGAACTTCTCGGGCGTCAGTTCGGGAATATCGATCTCATGACCGATCAAGGAAACCGCCGGAACGAAAGAGCCGATGGTGTAGCCATCCGCTGGGGCCGTTGCCACCTCGACCGCGCCGGGGAACGGACCACCACCACCGCCGGGCTTGTTCACCACCGCCGCTGGCACGCCGTATTCCGCCTGAAAGTCTTCGGCGATCATCCGCGTCAGCACGTCTTCCAAATCGCCCGGAGGCCACGGAACAATAAAGCTCACGGGTTTTTCGGGGTATTCGGCCAGGGCCGAACCGGCCAGACCAATAGCAAGTGCGGCCAGTGCGGCCTTGGCTTTGTTGGACATATCATCTCCCTGCGACGCGTCGCTACGTTGGTTTATTATTTGAACCTTTAGTATCATTTATTTTGAATTGGATTCTTCACCTGTCAACAAAAAAATCATCATTGACAAATGCAGGTTTAAAGTTCGACACTTTTTTTGACACCTGAGGTTCATTATTCAAACCATGAGGCCCAACTTGGACACTGCAAGAATTGAGGAACTTCGGTCCCGCGCCATTCCACCGGCGCGCCACCTGATTGAAGGCACCCCTCACCAGGCATCAGACGGCGGCACATTGGACGTTGTTTCGCCCATCGACGGTTCGATCCTGACGACCATGCCCAAGGGCACGCGAGACGATGCGCGGCTGGCAATCCGTTCCGCGCGATGTGCTTTTGACGACGGAAGGTGGTCCGGGTTGCCCCCCTCTTCTCGCAAGAAAACACTGCTTAAGTGGGCTGATCTGATTGAAGAAAACGCGGAAGAGCTGGCCGTTTTGGGTGTGCGCGATAACGGCACGGAAATCGGAATGGCCTACAAGGCCGAGCCCCTCAGCGCCGCTGGAACGATCCGCTATTTTGCCGAAGCGGTCGACAAAATTTACGGAGAGATTGCCCCTACAGCTCCGGACGCACTTGGACTTGTGCATAAACACCCGGTCGGAGTTGTTGGTGCGATCGTGCCGTGGAACTTTCCTTTAATGATCGGCAGCTGGAAGCTGGGCCCAGCGCTTGCTGCGGGCTGCACAGTGGTTTTGAAACCCGCAGAAACAGCCTCGATGACCCTGATCCGTCTGGCCGAGCTTGCTATCGACGCCGGACTGCCACCCGGCGTTTTCAATGTCGTGACCGGAGAAGGCGCTGTCGTTGGGGCCGAAATCGCGGAATCTCATGATGTCGATGTTCTGGTTTTCACCGGATCTGGCGCGACGGGGCGGCGGTTGATGGAGGCCTCGGCGAAGTCCAACCTCAAACGCGTTTATCTGGAGCTTGGCGGGAAATCCCCAAACATCGTCTTCGCCGATGCACCTGATTTGACCGAGGCCGCGAAAGTGTCAGCCGCTGGTATTTTTCGCAACTCCGGTCAGGTCTGCGTTGCCGGGTCGCGACTGCTGGTGCAGCGCGATGTTCACGACAAACTCGTCGAGATGTTGGTCCAGAATGCCGAAGCCATGCGGGTTGGCGACCCGCTGGATCCAAACACCCAAGCGGGCGCTGTGAACTCGGAAAACCAACTGGCGCAGAACCTTGCGTTCGTTGACGAAGCCCGCGCCGCCGGTCGCACCATTGCCACGGGCGGCACGCGTATCCTGCAAGACACAGGCGGGACCTATATGGCGCCCACGATCATCACGGACGTGCAGCCCGATGACCGCGTCGTCTGCGAAGAGGTTTTTGGCCCGGTTCTGACGGTGCAACCGTTCGACACCGAAGAAGAAGCAATCGCACTGGCCAACGCATCAAAGTTCGGTCTGGCTGCGGGCCTGTGGACGGCCGACCTATCGCGCGCTCATCGTATGATCGCCAAAATTCAGGCCGGTGTGGTGCACGTCAACACCTATGGCGGCGCGGACATCACCGTACCGCTGGGCGGGGTAAAGCAATCCGGAAACGGGCATGACAAGTCCTTGCACGCCTTCGATAAATACCTGGACTTAAAGACTGCGTGGATAAAACTCTGAGACGAGGATTTTGCGTGACCCTTCCTTCTAAGTCAGTCGAACTTATGGAACGCAGGGCCAAATTGTTGGGCCCTAACGTTTCGACGTTTTATGACGAGCCCGTGCATTTTGTGAAAGGCGAAGGCGTTTGGCTGTGGGACGCCGATGGCCGCAAATATCTGGATTGCTACAACAACGTCCCCCATGTCGGGCACTGCAATCCGCGCGTGGTCGAGGCGATCTGTCGTCAGGCGTCGACCCTGAACACTCACACGAGATACCTGCACGACGGTATTCTTGATTACGTCGAAAAGCTGACGGGAACCATGGATGCCTCACTCGACACCGCCATCCTGACCTGCACCGGGTCCGAGGCCAATGACATCGCGCTGCGTATGGCCGAAGGAATGACGGGCAAACGAGGCATCATTGCAACCGACGCAACATATCATGGCAATACCGCGCTGGTCAGCCAACTGGGCAAGTCTAATGTGCCCACAGTCGGGTTCGGGCTGGATCAATACTTCAGGTTCGTCGACGCCCCGGACAGCTATCGCAACCCGGACCCGGATGGTGCGGTTTTTGCCGACGCGGTGGCCGAACAGATCGCCGAACACGAAAAGTCCGGCGTTGGTTTTGCGGCCTTGGTCGTTTGCCCCTATTTTCTGAACGAAGGGTTTCCAGATCACCCCGAGGGATGGTTGAAGCCCGTGGCCGAAGTTGTTCGAAAGGCTGGTGGTCTTTTGATCTGTGACGAGGTTCAATCGGGCTTTGGACGCACAGGCACGCATATGTGGGCGCATCAAAAAATGGGCGTGGTGCCGGATGTCGTCACGATGGGCAAACCGATGGCCAATGGGCATCCGGTGGGTGGCGTGGTTACACGCGGCGAAATCCTCTCGACCTTCCGCAAGGGGTACCGCTACTTCAATACGTTCGGCGGGAACCCGGTCTCCTGTGCCGCGGCGATGGCCGTCTTGCAGGAAATGGACGATCATGACCTGATCGAAAATGCGAAAACCGTCGGAGAACATGCGCGTTCGCGGCTGACCCTCTTGAAGCAGAGGTACGAGTTTATTGGCGATGTCAGAGGATCAGGCCTGATATTCGGCGCCGAAATGGTTCTGGACCGTGAAAGCAAGGAACCCGCCAGTGCGTTCACCGATCGCGTTATCAATGCCATGCGCCATCGCGGCATTATCCATTCCAAATTGGGCAGGCATAAGAACACCCTGAAAATTCGCCCCCCGATGCCATTTTCAATCGAAAATGCGGACCTTCTTTTCGATACGCTGGACGAAGTTCTAGCTGAAACGCCCCTGACGCGATGAAAAAGATCGTAGAGAAGGCCCTCCTCCAATGGGGCATGGAAGATGCCGAATGGTCGTTGGTGGCTGCGCGCGAAAACCACGTCTACCGCGTGCGTGACGGAACAACCTCCTACGCATTGCGTCTGCATCGCGAGGGCCTGCACACAGCTGCCGAGCTTCGATCGGAACTCCAATGGATGTCTGCGGTTGCGACGAACGGCGTAAGTGTGCCTTCCCCTATCGCGACTAAGAATGGGGCGTTTCTGATTGAGGTCGAAGGAATAAATGTCGATCTGTTGGATTGGTTGCCAGGCCGCCCGCTAGGCGCGACCGAGGCGAGGCTTGAGACTGATAACCGAGCGGCAACATTCAGGGCAATTGGTCGCGAAATGGCCAGGCTGCACAAAATCAGCGATGACTGGTCACCGCCCGATAGCTTCACGCGCTGGTCTTGGGACCGTGCCGGACTTCTGGGTGATACTCCGCTTTGGGGCCGATTTTGGGAAAACCCCACCCTAAACAAAGAAGATCAGGCGCTTCTTACACACTTTCGTGAAAAGGCAGATCACGAACTGCGTCAGCTTGAGCACAGCCTGGACTATGGCCTGATACACGCGGATCTTGTGCGTGAAAACGTGATGGTAGACGGCGACAAAATAAGGCTGATCGATTTCGATGACTCTGGCTATGGTTTCCGACTGTTTGATCTGGCCACAACGTTGATCAAGAACCGGGAGGAGCCGGATTTCGAACAGCTGCGCAGGGCCCTGCTCGATGGATATCGGTCCGAACGTCCCATCAATACCGATCAGCTGGATTTATTCCTGGCCTTACGCGCCACATCTTACGTTGGATGGATCTCGTCCCGATTGGAAGAAGAAGGTTCTTCAGATCGCAACATCCGATTTATTGAAACCGCCCGAGAGTTGCTGACTGAATATCTTGATTAATGCGCACGCAGGAGAGGAACACATGACCCAAAACACAGTTCTGCTGATTGGCACCTACGACACAAAAGAACCTGAGATGCGTTTCATCGAGGACGTGGTCAAAGCGCAAGGTGCCAACGTTCTGACGATGGATGTCTCGGTTCTTGGAGATCCGGAACGTGCGACAGACATCAGCAAACACGACGTGGCTGCTGCGGGCGGAATGACAATTGAAGAGGTCATCGCGCAGGGGGACGAAAACAAGGCCTTCCGCGTGATGTCTGCAGGCGCAGCCAACGTCGTGGCACGCGCTTATGCCGAGGGGCGCTTTCAAGGCATGCTGGCAATCGGCGGGACGATGGGCACTGATCTGGCGCTGGATTGCGCTCAGGCGCTGCCAATGGGCGTTCCGAAATACATCGTTTCGACCGTGAGCTTCTCGCCCCTAATCCCGCCGCATCGCCTGGCCCCTGACATTCAAATGATCCTCTGGGCCGGTGGGCTATATGGAATGAACTCGATCTGCCGATCGTCTTTAAGCCAGGCGGCAGGCGCGGTCGTCGGAGCGACCAATGCAGCGATTGAGCTGGATCGCAGCAAACCGCTGATCGGGATGACCAGTCTTGGTTCTTCCTGTCTGCGCTATATGAAAACCCTGAAGCCCGCCTTGGAGGAACGTGGTTTTGAGGTCGCTGTATTTCATTCAACAGGCATGGGCGGCATGGCGTTTGAAAAACTCGCCGGTGAAGGTGCTTTTGTCTGCGTCATGGATTTCTGCATGCAGGAATTTGGGAACCTGATGGCTGGATCGGTGGTGTCCAGCGGTAAAGACCGCGTGACAAACGCCGGGCGGGCCGGAACCCCGCAAATGGTGGCACCGGGAGCGCTGGATCTGTTGGATTTTGCCGGTTGGCAGGACATCCCGGATCAATACGCTGATCGCCCCTTTCACGAGCACAACCGCCTGATAAAAAGCTCGGTCTTTACCGGCGAAGAACGCCGTGCCTGGGTCCGGGAACTCGCCAATCGCCTGGAGGCTGCGACAGGACCCGTTCACTTTTTCCTGCCCGCGCAGGGTGTCGAAGCCTGGGACAAGGAAGGGGAAGAGGCCCATGACCCGGACGCATTGGCCGATATGGTGGACGAGATTCGAAAAGTGATGCCGGACCGGGTGCCGACAACCGAACTGGACGCCCATATCAACGATCAGGCCTTTAGTGCTGCTGTATTGGCACAGTTCGATGCCTGGGTTCAAAGCGGAACAGTTTCATCTTAGAACAGGCAGGCGGGCGTTTCGCGAAATGTTCGGCTCGCTGGAAATCACTGCCACAGGCGGCCTCTCGGCTGCGCGGGGTGCTGTCAGACTAATTCGAACCGGTCTAAGTTTGCTGCGGAAACCGCGAACCTATCCCGAACAAAGCTGACGCCACTCGCTAAGAGCGGCGGCGCGGGTCAGTTTGAAGGTGTCTCGACTGGCTAGCGATCTTTCCTGGTTGAAGTGGTTGTAGAGAGAGGAATGGACGGAGGCGAATTTCTGTAGACTTCGCTTACGCCTGAAACGTTGCATGGCGCGTTCGCGTCGTCGAAACGGTAGGTGCGAGTTCTCGACGCGGTTATTGAGCAACCTGCCCGTCATTTGCTTTTCCAACGCACCCAAATCTCTGAGCGCCGCCTTGTAGGATGCAAAGCGATCTGTGACAACTTCTTCAGCTTTGCCGTGCCGCTTCATCAATTTCTTCAGGAATTTCAGTGCTGCAGCCTTGTTTCGACGCTTCGTGACGACGGCCTCAAGCACTTCACCTTCGTGATCAACGGCACGCCAGAGGTAGTGGCGTTTGCCGTTCACTTTCACGAATACTTCGTCCACGTGCCACTTCCATTTTGAAAAGGCTCGGAGTTGCTGAACCCGCTTTCTTGGGATCTCCGTAGCAAAAACCGGACCGAACCTGTTCCACCAGTAGCGGACCGTTTCGTGGCTCTCGTCGATCCCGCGTTCGTGCAGCAGATCTTCGACATTCCGAAGCGAGAGCGGAAAACGAATATACAGCATCACCGCCAGGCGGATGATCTCAGGACTGGTTTTGAAGTACTTGAAAGAGGCAGGTCTGGTCATGGGAAAAAGCCACGCAACCGCCCTGCACGCCTCAAGCCAAGTTCTTCTGACAGGACCAGAGGGAGTGTGGCTCATCTGATTGGATTGATTATGCGGCGGATTTGCGGCATTCAAATTGCTGCAGCGCGGCCTGCATTTGCGGTTATTCGCGGCAACCGCAAAACTATTCTTGAAACACTCGCAAGATTGGAGAAAAGCCTGTTCGCGCAGAAACTCAAAGAAGCAATTCAGAAAGACTTGTCAGTCTATTGGGTTTGCAACCATCGTGAAAACGCAGCGACGCTGCCGTTGTAGGCAGCTTTCCGCGGGCGGACCAGAAAATAGCCGTAGTCCTGCAGCGCATGCGGAGACAATCGGAACAGCTTCTTCTCTGTCAGCTCCCTTTCGATCAGCGTGTCCATCAGAGCGATCCCCTGACCGTCTGTGACCGCTTGAACCCGCACGTTGGGGTCAGGGATGATCAGCGTGTCCCGTCGGGTCTGATGCGGCAACCCCGCGACATTCAGCCAGTCCGTCCAGGCGTCGCTGTCATCGTGATCCCGCAACAAGGTAAAGGTTGAAACCGCCTGCTCCCAGCCGAGCCGCTCTACCGTTTCCAGTGCTGCAGCATTGCCTGCGGGAAATGCCGGGCACGGCAGGAACGGCGTAACGTCGCCATCCCCCCATTGCCCGCTTCCCCAACGGATTGCGATATCAACACCTTGCGCTTCAAGGTCGAACAGCCGGATCATCGGTTGCAGCCTCAGCTGGATATCCGGATGCTCCTGCATGAAGGACATCAGTCGCGGCGACAGCCAACGGGCGGCGAAATAGGTGGAGACACCTACTGTCAAGGTTCTGGTGGAGAGTCCCTTGAGGGCCAGGACCCCGACCTCAATTTCTTCATAGTGGTCTTGGCAGGCAGCCAGCAGCTTGAGCCCGCCGGGCGTCAGCTCCACGCCGCGGGCGCTGCGTTGAAACAGAGCAAATCCAAGATCCATTTCCAGCGTTTTGACCTGATAGCTGACCGCGCCCTTGGTCATGTTCAGAGCTTCCGCCGCATCAGAGAAACTCCGGTAGTGGGCGATCTCGGCAAACAGGCGCAAGCTGTCGTGGTGGCGAAATTCTACTGGCATGAGGTCAAGCGTATAAAATTTCTAAACACCGTGAGCAAATAAAATCGATTGCTTGCGGACTGGTTTCACAAAATATGGAGTTCAAGAAACACTTCAGGAGCCGCAACGTTGGGAAATATGAACGCTCAAACCCATATCACCCAGCGCGGCAGATCGCGCCGGGACAGGTTGACCCGGCACAATGCGCCGCAGGTCACACCGGTATACCAATGCCGCAAGATCCCGGCCTACAATCTGCTGGACGAGGCTGCTCTTGTCCGCATCGAAGCCCAGGGGGAATGGATCCTGGAACACGTCGGGGTCGAATTCCGTGGCGACGAAACGGCGCTGGCGCTCTTTGCCGAAGCCGGCGCGCGAGTTGACGGTGTCCGGGTCCGGTTCGAACCGGGTCATGTCCGACAGTTGTGCAAAACCGCCCCGGCGGAGTTTCGGCTGCACGGTCGCGCTCCGGCCCGCAGCGTGATCCTGGGCGGCGACAATCTGGTGCTGATGCCCGGCTATGGCTCGCCCTTTGTCAGCGACCTGGAGAAAGGCCGCCGCTATGCCACGCTGGAGGACTTTGAGAATTTCGTAAAGCTTGCCCATATGTCGCCCGCACTGCAGCACTCTGGCGGTACAGTGGTCGAGCCTACGGACGTGCCGGTGAACAAGCGTCACCTGGATATGATGCTGGCCCATCTCACCCTGTCGGACAAACCCTTCATGGGGGGAGTCACTTCGGCGCAGGCCGCCGAAGACAGCGTAGAGATGGCGCGGCTGGCGTTTGGCGCGGAATTCCTGGATCAAAACGCAGTGATGCAGGCCAATATCAACGTCAACTCGCCGCTGATCTATGACGAGGTGATGTCGACTTCGCTGCGCATCTACGCGGCGGCGAACCAATGCGTTTGCATCTCGCCCGCCATCTTTGCGGGTGCCATGGGGCCGCTTTCGCCCGCGGCTGTCGCTGCTCAGACCCTGGCCGAGGCGATGGTAGGAATTGCATTGTCCCAGCTGGTGCGACCGGGCTGCCCGGTTGTGTTCGGCAGTTTCCATTCCTCGATGAACCTACGCACCGGTGCGCTGACTTTTGGCTCTCCGGAGGCGAATCTGACCACCATGGCGCTCAGCCAGCTGGGCCACAGGCTGGGGGTGCCGGTGCGCTCCGGGGGCGGCCAGGTCACGGCTTCCAATGCCGCCGACGGCCAGGCGATGCAGGACAGCACCGGCGCGATGTGGGCAACGCTATTGTCCGGCGGCCATCAGGTCTGGCACGCGGCAGGCTGGCTCGAAGGCGGGCTGGTAATGTCCTACGAGAAGTTCGTGATGGACCTCGACCATTGCGGCGCCATGCTTAAGATGCTGCAGGGGTTCAGCACGGACGACGAGGACTTTGGCCGCGACGCCTATGCAGAGGCCGGAACAGGCGAGAACTTCCTGTCCACCAGCCACACTCTGCGCCACTACACAACCGCCAATTTTGAACCGCAGGTGCCCGAAGGCGGCCCCTTTGAAACTTGGGACGAGAACGGTCGCCGAACCGCAGATCAGCGAGCCACGGCTCGTTGGCGGCAGATGTTGGTGGAGTATCAGCCACCGGACATGAACGACAGCGCCCGCGCAGACCTGAACACCTATGTGGCGGAGCGCAAAGCCGCCATGCCTGACGAATGGTATTGAGAAAGGACCAACGAGAATGACAGAAGAACTGAGCCGCACATCGGCGCTTGCTTCCCGCCATACCGCCCTTGGGTCGGGGCTGGAGGACTGGAACGGCATGGGCACGGCCTGGAGCTACAGCACCGATCCGAACGACGAACACGACGCGGTGCGTGAGCGCGCTGGCATGTTTGACATGTCGCCGCTGAAGAAGGTGTTTGTCCGCGGCAAGGACGCGCAGGCCGCGCTGGATCACTTGACCACACGCGACCTGTCTAAACTGGCCGCGGGCAAAGCTGCCTACCTCTGCGTTTTGACCGAAGCGGGCGGCATTGCCGACGACGCCATTGTCTCGAACAACGGCGGCGATGAATGGATGATCGTGCATGGCTCCGGCGATACCATGGCGCTGCTGCAAGCCTCGGCAAAGGGCCGCGATGTCTGGCTGGAGTTCACTGACGATCTGCACGACGTCTCGGTCCAGGGCCCGGCGGCGCTGGAGATCCTGAATGCCCATTGCGACATTGATCTGGCGGGACTGGGCTATTTTGAACATGCGCCTGCCGCCTTGTTTGGTCACCCCTGCCGGATCTCGCGCACAGGCTATTCCGGCGAACGCGGTTACGAGATCTTTGCCAATGCCGCGGTGATCACGGATATCTGGGACAAACTGGCAGAGGCTGGTGTCATGCCGTGCTCCTTCACCGCGCTCGACAAGGTGCGGATTGAGGCCGGGTTGCTGTTCTACGGCTATGACATGACCGAGGCGCACAGCCCATGGGACGTAGGTCTGGGCTTTACAATCAGCGCCACGAAGGGTGATTTCCGCGGCAAGGAGGCAGTGATGGGGGCAAAGGGACGCGAGAAGATTTCCAATGTCAGCCTCGACATTGACCATTCGGACATGGTGGAGGGCGGAGAGACCCTGCTGCTGGATGGTGAAGAGGTCGGCGTGGTCAATAGCCCCTGTTATTCGCACCGGATGGGCAAATCGCTGGCGCTGGCACATGTCCGCCCGGGGATCGCCGCTGGAACGGTTCTGCAGCTGAAAAGCGAGGCTCTTCAAACCGCCGCAACAGTGGTTGGCAGCCCGGTCTACGACCCACAAAAAACGCGGACGCATCAGTAACCCGGAGAAAAACATTCAGCGGGCCCGCGCGACAGAAATTGGACCAATAAACGCGCACGCCCACCTTTTCGGCAATTTGGACACCAAGGTTGTTTTTGCAAATTCTGCACTCTCCTCAAAAAGCCGAAACGAACAGACGCGGTCTTTAGGTGGGCGACATGCAGGCGTAGCAACTTGCCAATCCGTTTGCAGAATACAATTTGTGTGCCTGAAAGTTAGCCGACCTTCACTTGGCTGGATCAAAGGACTGGTTTCTCGTCCAGTCGAACGTACCCTGATTCCTTTCCTTCACCGCTTGTTTCCAGCCCACCTCTTCGACGCGGGCTTTGAAGTTCATACCCACCGGGGAATGGCGCGTGATGCCGTCGAATACAGTCGCAAGGCACTGAGTCTGATGGATCTTCTCTTCGACTAAGGAATTGATCACCATCTTCTGCATGGCCAACTGGTTGATCGGAACAGTTGCCATACGTCCGGCCAAGGCCTCGACAGCATCGTCCAATTGATCATCCGGAACCGATTTCAGTATCAGCCCCATCTGTGCGGCCTCAACGCCTGAGATTTTGTCACCGGTGTACATCATCCGCTTCGCCTTCTCCGGGCCCAGCCGATGCACCCACATCGCTGTGGTCGGGCATCCCCAGACCCGGATCGGCATGTAACCGATCTGTGCGGTATCTCCCATGATTGTAAGATCTGCGCAGAGCGCAATATCTGACCCGCCAGCGACGGCGAAGCCATGTACTTTGCACACGACTGGCTTCATCGCCCGGAACAGCGACATGAAGTTCTGGGTGTAGTGGACGTTACAAAGGACGGCTTTGTCTGGAACAGTCGGTCCCATCGCTCGCTCTCGGCCATCGCCCGAGAGATTACCGGCGCGCATTGGTCTGGGCCGCGTTTCTTCGGACTCTCTGGCAAGGGGGCCAAATGAGTCCGCGCCGCAAAACCCGATGCGCCATCTACACGCGCAAGTCCTCCGAAGATGGTCTGGATCAGGACTTTTATTCGCTGGACGCGCAATATGAGGCCTGCGCGGCCTATGTCGCCAGCCAGCGGCACGAAGGTTGGACCCTTTTGCCAGGGCGCTTCGATGATGGCGGGCTGTCGGGCGGCACCCTAGTGCGCCCTGCCCTTCAGCGCCTTCTTGAAGAGATAGATGCCGGGCGCATCGACATGGTTGTGGTCTACAAGATCGACCGGTTGACCCGCTCGCTTGCCGATTTCTCCAAGCTCGTCGAACGGTTGGAACAGGCGAACTGTTCTTTTGTGTCCGTCACGCAGGCCTTTAATACCTCATCTTCCATGGGCCGGTTGACGCTGAATGTGTTGTTGTCATTTGCTCAGTTTGAACGGGAAGTCACCGCCGAACGTATTCGCGATAAAATCGCGGCGTCCAAGAAAAAAGGGCTTTGGATGGGTGGCAACCTGCCTCTGGGCTATGACCGCCACCCCGATCCAAAAGCAAGAACGCTGGTGGTAGCTGAAGAGGAGGCCAGAACGGTCCGGCTTCTCTTTGGTCTTTATGAGGAACTGGGTTGTCTACGCAAAGTAGAAGAACGGGCAACAGCAGAAGGCCTCCGGTCAAAACGGGTCATTCGGACAGATGGCAGTGTGAAGGGGGATAGTCCGCTGTCACGCGGCCAGATCTACTATCTGCTGCGCAACCCAGTCTATCTAGGTAAAATTCGTCACAAGGATAAGATCTGGAACGGACAACACCCGGCGATCATCGATCAGGGCATTTGGGACTGTGTACAGGAGAAAATGCGACAGGCCTCGAACCGCTCCCGGGCACGCAGCGACTCCTCCGATGCGCACCAACACTCGAAAGATCCCGGCGCCTGGCTCACGGGTCTGCTGCAGGACGAAACAGGTGATCGGTTGACGCCAACCCACACCACACGCACAGGCCGACGGTTGCGCTACTACATCTCCAATCGACTGATCTCGGGCGGCAAGGATATCTCGGGCTGGCGACTGCCCGGCCCGGCGCTGGAACACGCGGTCATTGAAGTCATCGTCAGACATCTGCAAGACGCCGCCGCCGCGCATCAGGTACTGGCGCAGCCGGAGGCCGGGTCAGCCGAGGCGGTGCAGGTTTCAGTTGCGGATCTGGTGACCCGGCTTCAACGCCAAGGTGGTCAGGTCAGCGCTGCTCTACTGGCCAGCGGCGAAATTGCACGAGGACACATTGAACTCGAATTAAACCCAAAAACCCTGGCAAGCGCACTTGGCATTGCTGCGGACCATCTGCACCCGGATCTCACCCACGTCACCGCATCTTTCGTTCTGCGCCGCCGCGGCGTCGAGGCTAAGGTCATCGCCGGAGATATGGCACCCCAACCTGATCCCCACCTCCGGTCCATGCTGATCCGCGCCCATGGCTGGGCTCGTGATCTGAAATCCGGAGTTCAACTGATGGAAATTGCACGCCGCGAAAGCGTCCCCGGCGCCTTCATCCGCACCCGTGCTCAGCTCGCCTTTCTCTCACCAAAGATTCAGGCTGCGATTCTCGACGGCACCCAGCCACCTGAACTCGCACTCAAGCGTCTGGTCAGCGTGACCCATCCACTTGATTGGATTGAACAGGAGCGCCAGTTCGACTTCTGACACCTCCAGATCCGGCGTCCCAGATACAGGGTTCGCCCTCCCTGATCCGGCGGAACAATTCCCTGTTCCCGCGAGAAAATTCCCTGTTCCACTTTTTAGGGAATTTGCAACATAAACCTCTGAAAAACATACAGTTCCGACAGGTGAAATGACGGAACTCAGACCTGTTTCACGAAAATTCCCTGTAAATTGCCGGGTATCAGGGAAATCCAGCCCAAAGCGACCCCGCCAAAATGCAGCACTGAGACTGCGGCCGGAATTGCGCTCTGAGCGTACGATCTGCTCCGTCTCTGATTGAAAGCCCACGTGCCAACGCGCGGTAATTGCGGCACAATTCCGGGTCAGAAAATACAACTGGATTGAGACGAGTATGAGTGGCGGGGAGACAGGGATTCGAACCCTGGGGACGCTCTCACGCCCAACGGTTTTCAAGACCGCCGCATTCGACCACTCTGCCACCTCCCCGCGTGGGGCTGGGTCTAAGGCCATCGCGAACCGGTGGCAAGACCAAATAGGGAATTCTTGCCGAAGCGCGGGCTGCGCTCTTTCCATGACACTTTGGCCGCGTTATGATCCACAGGAAAGACCGGAGCAGGCTGGCAATACAGAACCAGTAAACGGCGGCGGGCCTCAAGAAGAGAGGTCCAATCAGGCAAGGGATGACAAAATGAAGCGAGCGACTGAGACACGCGCAAACCTGCAAGCGTTAGCGATGCTGGCCGCGGTTTCCGTGGTTTTGGCTGGTTGTGAAGAGGCGCTGTCCACGGATGGTGCCACGGTGGATGCCGAAAGTTCCCAGACAGACACAGATGGCTCGGTAGAGCTGTTCCCCGACCTAAGCGGCGGACCGAAAGAGTCTGTCGAAGCGCCCGAGGTATTCCAGGTGGCCGAAGCTGGCCTGTGGGATGGCCGCCCTTCTTTGGGTGGCATTTGGGTCGCACATCCGGACGTGACGCAACCCGAACGGGTCCGTATCAAAAATGCCCGGAACAATAAATCAGTGACCGGCGCGTTGTTCCGCCGGGAACGAGACCTGCCAGGCCCCGCCCTGCAACTTTCCTCGGCCGCGGCAGAAGAATTGGGCATTCTTGCCGGTGCCCCGACCGAGGTCGAGGTCGTTGCCCTGCGCCGCAAGAAGCCTGACCCAGAGCCAGAACCTGTCGACGAAAAACCCGAAGTCGAAGAAGCCCCTGAAGCTGCGGTGGAAACCGCAGCCGCAACGGACGCGCCCGCTGCGGATGCGCCTGCTGCGGATACTGCCGAAGCAGAGACCGCAGAATCGGAAAAGCCCGCCAAGCGCAAATGGTGGCAACGAAAGAAACCGGCAGCCGCTGCGGCGGGCACTGCGACAGCAGCAGCTGTTGCCGCTGATGCCGCAACCGACACGGCAGTTGACAGCGCCACCGAAGCGACAATCGAGGTGACCGAGGCTGCAACTGAATCCACGCCGTCGCTTGTGGACCCTGAGGTGACGGCGCCAGCTGAGCAGCCAGCCAAGCGAAAGTGGTGGCAACGGAAGAAGCAGAACGAAATTACCGAAACGCCGTTGGACCCGATCGAGGGCGCAGCAGCCGCGATTGAGGCATCCGAACCCACCGTGGCCACAGCCGCGGCTGCAACAACGACGGCAACGGCATCATCGCTGTCCAAGCCCTTCGTTCAGGTCGGCACCTTTGGCGTGGAAGAAAACGCCAACAGCGCGGCCAACAAGATCCGCCGCAACGGTTTGAACGCCGAAGTGCGCGAACTGACCTCGGACGGCAAATCTGTCTGGCGCGTTCTTGTCGGCCCTGCCGCAACACGGTCAGAACGCAATGCCATCCAACGCGATGTCAAAGATCTGGGCTTTTCCGACGCGTTCACCGTCAAAAACTGAAACAAAGGAGGCTCCCGTGCTGTCCTCACTGCGATCATCTGTTTTGACCCTCGGGCTGGCACTGTTTGCCTTGCCCGCTCACGCCTTCGACACTCAGGCCCGCGCGGCTTATGTGATGGATCAGACGACCGGTACTGTTCTGCTGTCTAAGGACGCAGACCAACCTTTGCCGCCCGCATCCATGTCCAAGTTGATGACGCTTTATGTGGCGTTCGAGGCGCTGCGTGATGGTCGTCTAACACTGAATGAAACCCTGCCCGTGTCCGAACACGCGATGAGCTATGGCGGCTCGACCATGTTCCTGAACACACAAGACCGGGTGACGGTCGAAGACCTGTTGCGCGGCATCATCGTGTTGTCCGGTAACGATGCCTGCGTGGTCATCGCCGAGGCGCTCAGCCCTGACGGGACCGAAGCCGGATTTGCCCGCTACATGACCCAACGCGCCCAGCAGATGGGTATGGACCACTCGAACTTTGCCAACTCGAACGGCTGGCCAGCGGCCGGGCACATGATGTCGGTGCATGACCTTGCTGTTCTGGCCAATCGGCTGATTACCGATTTCCCGGAATACTATCCTTTGTTCGCCGAGGAAGAGTTTGAGTTCGACGGCCGCGCGCCTTCGAACAAACGCAACCGCAACCCGCTGCTGAAGCTGGGGATCGGTGCCGACGGCCTAAAAACCGGTCACACGCAAGAGGCGGGTTATGGCCTTGTCGGATCGGCCAAGCAGGGCGACCGCCGGGTGATCTTTGTTCTCACGGGTCTCGATTCCACCGCGCGTCGGGCAGAGGAGGCTGAGGCCGTGGTTAACTGGTCGTTTCGCAATTTTGTCGAGAGGACAGTTGCCAACACGGACAAACCAATAGCCGAAGCACAGGTATGGATGGGGGCGCAAAAGACCGTCGGGCTGGTACCCGAAGAAGAGCTGTCCCTGCTGTTCCCGGTCCTTGGCGACAAAAACATCGAAGCCGAAGTGGTCTATGACGGCCCGGTCAACGCGCCGATCGAAAAGGGCCAGAAGCTGGCCGAGCTGGTGATTAAACCCGAAGGCCTGCCAGAAATCCGGCGGCCTCTGGTGGCCTCGGAAAGCGTCGCGACCGGAGGCTTCGTGGTGCGCATGATGACCGTGGGCGGCATCGTCCTGACCGACGTAATCGGCAATCCATTGGACGCATTGTGACGAAATCCGGGTTGTTTCTGACCTTCGAAGGCATTGACGGGTCTGGAAAGTCATCACAAGCACGCATGCTGGCCGAACATCTGCGCGGCCAGGGCCGTGACGTCGTTCTGACGCGCGAGCCCGGCGGGTCCCCGGGCGCCGAGGAAATTCGCAGCCTTGTTCTGGAAGGTGATCCGGATCGCTGGTCGGCCGAGACGGAAATCCTGCTGTTCACCGCCGCGCGCCGTGACCATCTGGAACGCACGATCGAACCCGCTCTGGCCGATGGGAAAGTGGTGATCTGCGACCGCTTTGCCGATAGCACGCGCATGTACCAAGGCCTGTCACGTGGCGATCTGCGGGGTGTGGTGGACCAACTCCACAGCCTGATGATCCGGCGCGAACCCGATCTGACTTTGCTGATCGACATGGACCCGGAGATCGGCCTGTCCCGCGCCAAAGGGCGACAAGGTACCGAAGAACGGTTCGAAGATTTCGGCCTGGACCTGCAGCAACAAATGCGCGCGGGCTTTCTGGCCCTGGCGGATGAGTTTTCCGACCGTTTCCGGGTTATCGACGGCAACCGAGACATGGACAGTGTTGCACAGGATGTGACAGATATCGTTCTGCAAGCATTGCGATAGACGATAGATGAGCGACGACACCCCGACCCCGGATCAGGCCCCCGGTGCCCCGCACCCGCGCGAAACGCAGCGCCTGTTTGGGCAGGACGCGGCTGAACTGGCTTTCCTGAACGCCTTCAACTCTGAACGGCTGCACCATGGCTGGCTGATCACCGGCCCCCGCGGCGTAGGCAAAGCTACACTGGCTTGGCGGATCGCCCGGTTCCTGCTGGCGACACCTCTGGCAGAGGAAGATGGGCTGTTCGGCGCCCCGCCTCCGCCCGAAAGTCTAGAGATTGATCCGGAACACCCGGTCGCTCATCGTATTCTGGCCGGAGCTGAACCCGGGCTGGCGGCGATCACCCGGTCGCTGAACGATCAGGGTCGGCTGCGGAGCGAGATCGTTGTGGACGATATCCGCAAGCTGGGCAAATTTTTTGGCCTGTCCTCGACCGATGGCGGTCGCCGGGTGGTGATTGTGGATTCCGCGGATGAAATGAATGTCAGCGCAGCAAACGCCCTGCTCAAAATGCTCGAAGAGCCGCCGGCCCGCACCACTCTTCTGTTGATCTCGCACCAGCCCTCACGCCTTTTGCCTACAATCCGGTCCCGGTGCCGAACACTGCGACTGTCGCCGCTGGGACCCGATGATATGCAAGCCGCATTGATGCAGTCCGGCGCGCAGCTTCCTGAGAACAGTGACTATCTGGCCGCCCTGGCCGCCGGGTCCGTCGGCGACGCAGTGCGTTTGATCAACCTGGGCGGTCTGGAGATTTACGCCGAACTGATCGCCATTCTGGGCACCCTGCCCCGCATGGATCGCCAACGCGCGCTGGCCTTGGCCGAGGCCGCTGCGCAACGAGGCGCTGCTGAACGCTTCGAGCTGCTGTTGACCCTGATCGACGTCGCGCTATCCCGCCTTGCCCTGACCGGCGCAACCGGAAACGCCCCTATGCCCGAGGCCGCCCCGAATGAGGCCGAAACGCTGACCCGCTTGTCTGCCACCCCACACCAGGCCCGCAAATGGGCCGAGGTCGCCGCGGTGATCACAGCCCGTGCGCGCCACGGGCAGGCGGTGAACCTTGACCCTGCGGCTCTGGTCCTAGATACGGTATTCAAGATACAGGAAACCGCCGGTCAGAGCAGATGAGCAATACCCCCCAAATCACCGACAGCCATTGCCATCTGGACTTCCCCGATTTCGAAGGTCAGCTGGACCAGATTGTGGCAAACGCCGCCGAAGCAGGCGTGACCCGTATGGTGACCATCTGCACGCGCTTGCGGAATGAACCAACGGTCCGCGCCATCGCAGAGACCCATGCCCAGGTGTTCTACGCCGCCGGGACGCACCCCATGAGCGCCGCAGATGAGCCTATGGCGACGGTCGATGAACTCATTTCCCTGTCTGCGCATCCCAAGTTTGTGGGCATCGGAGAAACCGGGCTGGACTATCACTACACCGCCGACAGCGCCGAGGTGCAGAAACAATCCCTGCGCATCCATATCGAAGCGGCCCAACGCACCGGTCTGC
Source organism: Ruegeria sp. R14_0 (assembly GCF_017743975.1). Lineage (GTDB taxonomy): Bacteria > Pseudomonadota > Alphaproteobacteria > Rhodobacterales > Rhodobacteraceae > Ruegeria. The sequence goes on from NZ_JAGHRC010000003.1 coordinate 326,394, forward strand.
CGCTGATCATCCACGCGCGGGCTGCTGATGACGACATGGCGCGCATTCTGGCGGAAGAACACCGCAATGCGCCCTATTTTTGCGTGATGCACTGCTTTTCGTCGACGGCCGAGCTGGCCAAGGCCGCTCTGGACTTGGGGTTTTACCTCTCCATGTCGGGCATTGCCGCCTTCCCCAAAAGTCAGGAACTGCGCGATATATTCGCCAGCGCCCCGGTTGACCGCATTCTTGTGGAAACCGACGCGCCTTATCTCGCGCCGCCCCCATACCGTGGCAAACGAAACGAACCCGCCTATACCGCCCACACTGCGCGCAAAGGGGCCGAGGTGTTTGGTATGGACTACGCTGATTTCGCTGCACAGACGCAGGCCAATTTCGACCGGCTGTTTACCAAGGCCGCGACCTACAAGGCGGCTGCATGACCGAATTGCGCTGCACAATCCTCGGCTGCGGATCTTCTGGCGGCGTCCCCCGGCTGGGCGGTCACTGGGGAGACTGCGACCCCGAGAACCCGAGGAATATCCGGCGCCGCTGCTCGATGCTAGTGGAAAGGGACGGACCGGATGGTACGACCTCGGTCCTGATCGACACCACGCCGGATATGCGCAGTCAATTGCTGGACAGCGACACCGGACGTCTGGATGGGGTGATTTACACCCACTCTCATGCGGACCACGTGCACGGCATCGACGATCTTCGCATGATTGTGTTCAACATGCGCGAACGCGTCCCCGTTTGGGCTGATGGCGATACGCAGAATGCCCTGTTGGGCCGGTTCGGCTACGCTTTCATTCAACCCGAGGGCTCGCCCTACCCGCCGATCCTTGATCTGAAATCCATCGATGGGCCTTTCGAAGTAGACGGACCCGGTGGTCCGATCCCGTTTCAACCTTTCAAGGTGAACCACGGATCAATCGACTCGCTGGGTTTTCGGATGGGGAATCTGGCCTATCTGCCCGACGTCGCCGAAATCTATGATGACGCCTGGCCAGCTATGGAAGGCCTGGATTGCCTAGTGATCGACGCGCTGCGCCGGACGCCTCATCCCACCCATGCACATCTGGAAAAAACACTGGGTTGGATCGAACAGTTGCAACCCAAACGCGCGGTTCTGACAAACATGCACATCGATCTGGACTATGCCACGGTCGATGCAGAAACCGCTGACCACATTACCCCGGCCTATGACGGAATGGTGATCCACCAGGCGCTATAAACCTCCACGCAACCGACACTCGGCACATCCGCCCGCCTGTCGGCCCATCCCGCAAAGTGGTGACATGCTCCAAAGCCTGATCGACGTCATTCTACCAGTTTTCCTTGTGATCGGAGCGGGTTACGCCTCGACCCGCTTGGGGTATTTCAAGGAAATCCACATCGACGGGTTGATGAAGTTCACCCAAGGCTTTGCAATCCCGTGCCTTCTGTTTTTGGCGATCTCGCATCTGGATTTGAGCGCCAGTTTCGACCCCCGGCTTCTGGCGAGCTTTTACACCGCAGCGGGATTATGTTTCACCGCCGGTCTGTTCGGCGCGCGTTTCATTTTTGGCCGCGATTGGGAGGATTGCGTTGCCATCGGGTTCTGCTGCCTGTTCTCAAACTCCGTCCTGCTGGGCCTGCCGATTACCGAACGCGCCTATGGCCCGGACAACTTGACGGGGAACTATGCGATCATCGCCTTCCACTCGCCCTTTTGCTACGGCGTCGGCATCACGGTGATGGAAGTGATCCGAAACCGAGGTCATGGCGGCCCTCGCATGGTCAAATCCATCCTGTCGGCCATGTTCCGCAACGCATTGATCCTTGGCATCGCACTTGGGTTTATCGTGAACCTGTCGGGGTTCAGTGTGCCTGCAGTCGTGGACGAGGCCTTGGGCCTCATTACCCGCGCTGCCCTTCCTGGCGCGCTGTTTGCGCTTGGCGGCGTGCTTGTAAAATACAAACCCGAAGGCGACCTGCGCACAATCGCGTTTGTCTGTCTTGTCTCACTTATGCTGCACCCCAGCCTTGTGTGGCTATTTGGTTCAACCGTCGGCCTGCCCCAGGACCTTTTCCGCTCGGGCGTTTTGAACGCAGCAATGGCCCCCGGGTTCAATGCCTATATTTTTGCCAACATGTACGGACGGGCAAAACGTGTCGCGGCCTCATCCGTTTTGGTGGGAACCGCCGTTTCGATCCTGACTGTCTGGCTCTGGCTGACATTATTAGGGTAGCTTTCGGTCCAACGGATTGACATTGCCGCGTCGCGAAACACCTATCGAAAAAACCACAGGAACAAGCTGAATGCCGCACGCCCTAATTGTCGCCCATGGCCAACCGTCCGATCCCGAACCTGCCGAGGCCGCGCTGGCCGCATACGCGGCCGAGGTCGATGCGTTTTGCGATGGGATCAGCGTAGGCTCTGCAACTCTGGCAGCACCAGGGCGACTTGAGGCGCGGCTGGATGCGCTTCCCGAAGATACTGTAATTTATCCGCTTTTCATGGCCAAAGGGTGGTTTGTGACCAGCGCCTTGCCCAAGCGTTTGGGCGCGCGTGCCATTCAAATCCTTGACCCGTTGGGCGTCGATGCAGACTTGCCCGGCCTCGCCGCTGCTGCGTTGCAAAACGCGCTGGCCCAACATGATTGGGACGCCGCGGAAACAAACCTTGTGCTGGCGGCGCACGGATCAGGCCGCAGCCGTAATCCATCGGCCGTAGCCAATGCGTTTGCCGCTGATCTGGCAGATCACCTGCCTTTCCGGTCCATCCGCGTCGGCTTTGTCGAAGAAGCTCCGTCCATTGCCGAAGCTGCAAGCAACGCAGGGGATAGGGCCCTGTGCCTGCCCTTCTTTGCCTGTACCGGGGGTCACGTCCTGGAAGATGTGCCGCGGGAGTTAAAGAGCGCTAAATTCAAAGGGCACGTTATGCCGGTGGTCGGGGACCTACCACCGATCAAACACCACATTGCCCGAACCCTCAGCAAAGCGTTTTCCTGAGACACTCCTGTTGAAATTAGTGAGAACTGGCTGTCTTGATCCCGGCTTCACCCAAGCTCGAGTACAGGCAGTGACGCGAGCGGCCCTGACGCTTGGCCTCATACAGCGCTTGATCCGCGGCGTTTAGCAGTTCTGCCGCGTCCGGAGTGTTGAACTGCGTAGACAAGGCGGTGCCAACACTGGCCGAAACCTGACAGGGTGCCCCTTGAAACATCATGGGCTGACGCAACCGCTTGATCAGACGCGCGGCAATATCGGACAGGACAGCTTCGTCCACGAGGCTTTTGAAAATGATGACAAATTCATCGCCGCCAATACGGGCAACCGTATCTTCATTCCGCGTCTCCTCCTCCATAATGCGGGCGGCCTGTTGGAGCACGAAATCCCCTGCTGCATGGCCCAGACGGTCATTTACGCTTTTAAAGTAATCAAGATCCAGATGCATCAAGGCAAAGGCGGAACCGCCAGAGATTAGGTGGCCGAGAACCAGGTCCATCGCCCGGCGGTTTTTTAGCCCGGTTAGCATGTCGGTAACGGCCTGCTCTTCGGCTGCCAGCATGGCGCCCTGCAATCGTAGGTTCAGCGAACGCGACGCCTCCATGGCAGCGGACTTTGCCTCAACCAGATAGAGCAGTTCGATAGCGAGATCCGTCCCTGAGAAATCAGCGCTGGTCAGAGCGTAATCCCGAACCGCATCCAGAATCGAAATTCCGAAAGACAGGTTGATGATGGCCCCATTGCCGTCCGGCAATGGCGCGATCAGCCCCTTTAGCGCGGTTCGGGGTTCGTCGTGAAACTTTAGATGCACTTTGCCCCCGGCCAAAGACAGCAGTGCCGGTATCGTTGTGATCGTACGGGGGCGAACCAATTCGAACAGATCCGGGAACGCCCGGCCTTTCATGGGCTGATCGGGTCGCAGTTTCTGCAAGGTCGGCCCGGCGTTCAAGATCTTGCCCTCACCGTCCACCATCACGAACATCGGGCACAAGGTTTCCAAAAGCGTTGAAAGGTTGGCTGTATCCATCATGTTCCTCGCGCTCCCAGATCGAAATGCCGTCCTTCGGCAAACGCGCTTTCCACCAGCACAATGGTGATCACCTCGACATCCCCTTGTTGCCCCTCATGCGACAACATCGCCAAAGCACCATAGTCATCAGCCACCGCCCGAAGTACACCGACCATCACGCTGGCATAGCCCGGCAAGCCAGGAAAGCAGTGCAGTTGGTACTCCGCCGGTGACACCTCGCACAGCTCTAGGATCGGCAAGCGCAGGTCTGAGACCGCCAGCCTGGCCCGGTCCGATAGATCATCGAGAGAATGCAAAAACTCGACATATGTCACGCCGCCGAACCGCAAAAGGCGTCGCAGACCTTCCATATTGGGGTGCGAGACAAGATAAGTCCCTAGATCCTCAAGTATCTCGGACTGGGGGCGATTGAGGTCCGCAGACAGCGCATCCAGAACGCGCGTGGTCATCGAATCCTCATAGATCAGCATCGCCTCAAACTCGGTGAATCCCAGTCCAGCTGCCTCAGTGACTCGCAGCCAGCAGGATTGCCCGTAGGTCGCGCAGACAAAGGACTGAATCGCCCGATTGATCAGACCATGCATAGGATGCCCCAGATTGGTTTACACCCCAATCTGCTCAGACAATCCTTAACAAATAGCCAAGGCGGATTTCCAAATTTCGAAAATCCAACCGAGTCTCAATCTGGAAGTCTTTGCATTTACACTAGAAATCAGTTGGCGCACCGCCCTCGGCCTTACGGCGGGCAACAAAATCGGCCAGTTCGTCACGGATGCCATCATCCATCGCCGGGGGCTCAAAGCTGGTGACGATTTCCTTGAACATGTGATGGGCACGTTCTGCCGTCCAAATGCCACCCGCAACATCCCAGCCTTCGTAATTTTTCCAATCACTCAGGAACGGCTGATAGAATGCGCTGGTGTAGCGATCCTGCGTGTGTTGAATGCCAAAGAAATGGCCATCATTCCCAACCGACTTGATCGCATCCAGCGCAATCTCATCCGGGCCGGTCGCTGTGATCTCTGGCTGCATATACCGTTGGATTTGCTGTAGAATCTCGCAATCCATGATGAATTTCTCGGGGCTGGCGATCAGACCACCCTCTAACCATCCGGCAGCGTGGTACACCATATTGGTGCCCGACTGCACCGCCGCCCAAAGCGAGTTGGACGTCTCCCATATCGACTGCCCGTCCGGCACGTTCGCGGCACAAACACCTGACGAGCGCATCGGCAAGCCATAGTAACGCGCCATTTGGCCGGTCATTTGGGTCGAGCGCATATACTCGGGCGTTCCAAAGGCGGGCGCGCCGGATTTCATGTCAACATTGGACGTAAACGTCCCGATAACGCAGGGAATTCCGGGCCGGACATACTGGAACAGGGCAATCGCGCACAAGGCCTCGGCCAGCGATTGCGCCACAGCCCCGGCCATCGTGACCGGCGCCATCGCCCCAGCCAGCGTGAATGGAGTCACGACAATCGCCTGCCCGCGCCGCGCAAGACGCAGGCACCCATCAATCATCGGGTGGTCGTGCTTTAGCGGCGAGGTGGAATTGATGTTGGTGTACATGTGCGGAGTCGCTTCGAACTCCTCATGGCTCAGACCACCGGCAATGCGCACCATCTCCATCACGTCTTCGACGCGCTCTTTGCCCAGCGAATAGGCATGCATCGCCTTGTCGGTGAGCGTCAGCTTGTCATAGAGCACATCCAGATGCCGAACGCTGGCGTGAATATCGACCGGCTCGACCGGGTAACCGCCCGCGAAATGGATGCAGTTAAAGTACTGCGTCAGTTTCAGCAGGTTCCGGCACATCTCACGATTGCCCGAGACCTTGGTGCCTATTTCTAGATCCCAGTAATTCGGCGGGGACGACACATTGCCGAACAACAGCGTTTTGCCACCCACCTCAATCGTCTTGTCCGGGTTGCGCGGTGTGATGGTAAAGCTGGAGGGCGCTTTGCCGATCATCTCCATCACGAAATCGCGGCCCATACGGACGTTGTCGCCGGTGATTGTGCAGCCGGCCTCTTTCAGGATGGCGATGGCTTCTTCGTTGTAGAACTCGATACCGATCTCTTCGAGGATGCGCATGGCCCCCTCATGGATTGCTTCGATCCCGGCCTGATCCAGCGGTTCCGTGGGCTTGTCGATATTGATCGGCGGGTTCCACGGCATCTGATCGATGACCGCACTGCCTCTACGTGCGGCTGCACCGGCCCGTCCCCCGCCGCGACGTTTGCGTGTCTGTGTGTCAGCCATAAGAGCCCTCCGGAACTTGCTTTTGGCAAGCAAGCACCGAAGTCAACAAAATCGCCGCTCTGTCTGCGACAAGGTTTGTCGGTTTTTTGTTCCGGACCGTCGAAATCGGTCACAAGCGGGTCAGTTTGCGGCCAACCAGGCGGGGATATGGCCAATATCCGGCAGCACCACATCCGCCATCGGCGCCAAAGCCTCGGCCGGGGCAAGGCCGGTCAAGACGCCGATCGTCGTCATACCCGCCGCGCGGCCTGCTTGCAGATCATGCAGACTGTCGCCCACCATCGCCACACGCGAGGGATCGACCCCAACATGCGAGGCAAATGCGATCAACTGTCCCGGTCCGGGCTTGAACCCATGCCCGCTGTCATACCCCGCGACAAAGTCGAAATGGTCGCGAATTCCAACCGAGGCCAGATGTTGCAGCGCAGGCATTTCGCCGTCATTCGTCGCTACCCCCAGCTTGAGCCCAGCCTGCCGTAAACCGTCCAGGAACGGGATCAGCGGAACAGCCGGGGCCTGCGGAGCAGTGGCTGATTCTACGTTTAAAACATCAATCAGCTCGTCGCGGGTCATGTCCGAGAAGTGGGCCGCTAGCGCGTCGGCGACTTCTTCGACCGTACCGGCGATGACGACGCTGTCTTCGGCGTATTCTTCTGAGACCGGGTCAAAACCAATCGCTTGGCCAAGAACAGCGATGCGTTCAGGATCACCATCCGACAGTTTTTCCAACACGCTGCGACCGAAACCGCCCCATGTGTTCGCAAAGTCAAAAAGTGTTCCGTCCTTGTCGAACAAGATCGCGTCGATGGGCATCATATGCTCCTGTCAGTGAGTTTGCCTATGTCCAGTGCACATCACCGCCACCGGACAGAACCGCCCGCGCCTGACCTGGCAGGTCATAGGGCACGGAATTGGCGTCACAAAAGGCGATCACCCACGAATCGTCAAGCATCAGAAATTCTAGAACCGAACTCAGAAACTCGGTCTCGCCGGCGCGCGCGCGCAGATCACCGGCGGACGCACCGGTCGAGCCCAGAAAGATCGGCAGCAGTTCATCATTTCCGACCAGCCATCCAAGGACATTCAGGGCAAGCGTTTCGGCAGATTGGGCGGTGATCGGCATAAAGCGGCCTCGGGCATGTGCTTGGAAAGGGTTTGTTAACCAGACTCATAAACACTTTGGCAACGCATGCAATCAACGGTGACTGATATGTCCGTGCAGGGAACCATCCTTGTCCTCGACGGGACTTCGACCAATCGCATAATGCTGAAGGTTCAGCTGACGGCGGCGTGGTATCACGTCGTTCAGGGCGACCGCCTGCATGGTCTGCCCGGGCTGCTGCGCCGCACGCGCCCCGATCTGGTGCTGGCCGCTCAGACACTGCCCGACGGCACCGCTGCGGATGTCAAACAGGTGGTGATGGCCGACCCGGATATGGTCGATGTTCCGGTGGTGGCGATTGCTCCGCAGAACGACAAGACGGCGCGCCTGAACGCTCTGGCCGAAGGGCTGGATGACGTGCTCGCCCATCCTTTCAAGGACACCCTGTTGCTGGCCCGCGTGCGCAGCCTGTTGCGTTCTCGCGCCGAAGCGCAGGAACTGAAGCTTGGAGGCGGATCGCAGCCCATCGGATTTGCCGAACCAGCCGCCACGCCGATCTCGCCCCCCAGATCAGCCCGTGTCGCCATTCTGGCGCAGACCGCGCGCACCGGTGCGTTGTGGATGAAGGCGCTGTCCGGTCGGCTGCGCCATAGCCTTTCGGCACACACGTCTTCCAACCTGCAGGCCTTGTTATCGGGCCCTGTTGCGGATGCAATCGTGGTCGAAGTTGGCAAAACCGCGCCGGGCTTAAGCCCCCTGGCCGATCTGAAATCGCGCGGGGCCACACGTAATACGGTGTTGGTTGCTGTGGTGGCCGAAAATGACACGGCGCTCGCATCCGAAGCCCTGGACCGCGGGGCAGATGCTGTCTGCATGGGCGGGTTCTGCGTCGAAGAAGTTGTGTTGCGCCTGGAGAACCAAATCGCGCGAAAAAACCGTACCGATCAGATGCGCGCGACATTGCGTCGGGGTATCGCGGAATGCTGGATCGATCCGCTGACCGGGCTGCACAACCGGCGCTATGCCATGCAGGCGATGGATCAGATGGCCAGAAAGCCTTCGCGCACTGGTCGCGGTTTCGTTGTTATGCTGGCCGACCTGGATCACTTCAAAGCCATCAATGACCGCTTTGGGCATGTTGGTGGAGACCTGGTTCTTACCGAAGCGGCCAAGCGTATGGAGCATACGGTCGGATCAGGCGGGTTTGTCGCCCGGATCGGAGGCGAAGAATTCATGATCGGCCTGCCCGACAGCTCTAGGGCCGAAGCGATGGAACTGGCCAAAACAGTGCGCAACTGCATCAGCAAGACGCCGTTCACACTGCCGGATTGCGAAACCCCAGTGCCGGTGACCATCAGTATCGGCATGACGTCGCCAAACCCACCCCTTCCTCAGAACGAACCGCTGGAGCGGCTGATCAGATCTGCCGACAGTGCGCTTTATGCCGCAAAGAAGGCCGGGCGGAATCAAGTCAGGGTCAGGCAGAGCGCCGCCTGACCCTCTCAGTCCTTTCTCTTGTGGCCGCGTGGGCCGTGTTTGACGACCTCTTCCAACCGATCAGCATACACCAGACGCTCTTCTGCGCTCATGGCGATAACCCGGGTCAGCCACTCCTGCTGCAGAGCATCCTGCAAATCCGCCATGGATTGTGCCTGTTGATCCAAAAGCACCTGAACTGCCTCTGGATCAAACGGCTCAGCCCGCAACGCCACGCTGAGCGCTACAAAGTCCTGAGAGCGGGTCTTGGCCCCTTTTCTGTGGCGATCAAAAAGCTCTCCCCGCATGGCCTTGCGCTCGTCCTTAGGCAAAGCCCGATAGAGTGCCGAACCAAAACCCGGCGGAGATTTCGCGTGATCACCCCCTTTGACGCGCAACACGGTGCCAAGCGCGACGCCGACGATCAAAAGGTTCAACGCCAGGGAAAGGATCAACAGTACCGACATCCAGCGGCTTTTGGGTTTGGGGCTATCGCTCATTCGGCGTCCTCCAGAAAACTTGTATCCAGGCTCAGGTCCGCGACCACAAAGCTGGTCTCTTGCGGATACAGGATCGTTGCCGGATCGGGCAAAAACCCGGGCGCGGAAAAGCCGATCCAGACCCCGGCCACACTCGCGGCGGCCAATCCGCTCATGCCTTGCCAGCCCCCGAGACCGGTCAGAATTCGCCTCCACGGCGGGGCCGCCTTGACTGGCTTGGGATTCAACCGGGCCAGCCGCACGGTTTCTGCATCGGTCAGAATGCGCACGGCCAGGTCATCCGGCAAGTCCTGACGGTCTTGTCGCGCCTGGGCGAACAACAGATCCAGATTGTCTTTGTCGTCAGTCATCGTCATACCCCAGTTCATCACGTCGTCCGGCCAGTATCGCCGTCAGAGACCGTTTTCCTCGTGCCGTCAGGCTTTCCACCGCTTCGACCGAAATCCCCATGATCCCGGCGATCTCCGGGTTGGGCAATTCTTCTATATGCCGCAAAACAACGGCTTGTCTTTGGCGATCCGGCAACTGTGACAGCGCCACCTGCAGCGCATCCTTGCGAGCCGCGTCCTGCAGCCGATCTGCGGCGCTAGCTTCTTCATCTTCGGGTTCCGGTACATCCGCCAACCTGTCTGGTGTCTTCTTACGGCGCAGATCAACGCAGAGGTTCAGCGTCACACGATAGAGCCATGTCGACACCTTGGCCTGACCCGGCACCCAGTCAGGGGCCATCTGCCAAAGGCGCATCATTGCCTCTTGCGTAACGTCTTCGGCCTCGGCCCGGTTGCCCAGAAACCGCAGTGCAACTGACAGGCTACGCGGCGCAAGCCGATCGGTCAGGACGCGCGCCGCGGCAGCATCGCCGTCGGCAAACTGCTGCAGCAAGGCATCGTCGCCCAGTTCGTCCGCGACGCAAGGCGCGTCGCGAACGTCTTGTGGAGCAGAGGTCAGATCCTCCATCCCGCATCAGCTGTCGTCAGAGTCCGCATTGCCACGTTTCTTGTGGCGCTTGCCCATTCTGTCTTTGGCATCGGCAAATTCCTGTTCCGAAATCGTACCGTCGTCGTTCGCGTCGACACGGTCAAACATCTTGTCAGCCCGGCGCGATTTGGGCAACTCGTCCTCGCTCAGAAAACCGTCCTTGTTGGCATCGTGGCGTTCAAACATCTTCGTCACGCGGTCGTTGACCCTCTGTTGGCCAGCGGCCTGCATTTCTTCGACGCTCAGCTGGCCATCGCCGTCAGTGTCAGCATTGGTGAATCGCTGATTCCGATGAGCCTGCATTTCTTCCTTCGTCACCTGCCCATCGCTGTTGGCATCAAGCTGTTCAAAGGTCACAGATTCGCGATCTTTGCCGCCTGCGGCCAAAACGGAAGTGCCGGTGATTGCCATGGCGGACACCACGATTGCCGGAATGAATTTGGCGCTTTTCATAACGTTTTCCCTTGTTTTCGCGGCACCATTGCCGCTGCTTACATAGGTTCAAACGCTGCTGGGATCGTTTTCCGTCGCTAAATTTCGAATCTTTTTGGAAGCCGTTCAGCGGTGCAAAGCGACGCACCCCCCTTTCCCCAAGCTCCAAACACGCGCTATATCGACTGCATTGAAACGCGCGAGTATCAAGATGACAGATCAGACGATCGAAACCACCAACGTGGAAGAGCGCCCGACAAAGGCTGCAATGATCAAAGGGTTCTGCGGCCGCTGCCCAAACTGTGGCGAGGGCAAGCTGTTGCACAGTTATCTCAAGGTGAACGACGAATGCTCGAACTGCGGGCAAGAATTGTTCCACCATCGTGCGGATGACGGCCCGGCCTATCTGACGATCCTGCTGGTTGGTCACCTGCTGGCGCCCGCGTTGCATGTGTCTTACGTCCATTGGCGGCCCGAGCCTATGACGATGTTCCTGATTTTCGCGATCGGCTGCACCGCCCTGTCGCTGTTCTTGTTGCCCCGGTTGAAAGGCGCCGTTGTCGCCTATCAGTGGGCGCGCCGCATGCACGGCTTTGGCCAGCCCAAGTGATCCGGGATCGCGGGTCGGACAACGGATGACGGTCGACAAGACAGCCATACGCAACGCTGCGACGGTCATCGTATTGCGGGACCGTCTGACCAATCCTTCAATTCTGATGGGGCAACGCGGTTCCAAGGCCGCGTTTATGCCGAACAAATTCGTCTTCCCCGGCGGAGCCGTTGACGCATCCGACGCAAATGTCGCCTTGGCAACGGATCTACCGGCAATTTGCCACGACCGTCTGGCCGAGCGATCCGAGGCCGGCTTGCAAAACGCATTAGCTGCGGCTGCTATCCGCGAGCTTTGGGAGGAAACCGGACTGATCCTGGGCCAGCCCGACCGCTGGGCAGGACCGATGACTGAGGATTGGGCGGGTTTTGCGCAAATGGGATACCGTCCATCGGCCCAAGCGCTTCAGTTCGTCTTTAGGGCCGTTACCCCGCCCGGACGTCCTCGTCGATTTGATGCAAGATTCTTCCTTGTAGACGCGAACGCGATCCAAAGTGATCTGGATGATTTCAGCCATGCCTCAGACGAGCTATCGCATCTGCAGTGGGTTCCGCTGAAACGGGCACGCGAGTTTGACCTGCCATTCATTACTGAGGTCGTTCTGGCAGAGATCGCGGCGCGGGTCACAGACCTGACGCCACCTGAAACCGTGCCGTTCTTTCTGAACAACGAGGAAGAAAACCTGTTCCTCAAGCTCCGCGGTTATTCAATGCCCGACGCGGACTGAGGGCGCGAGGCCCTCAGCCAGTCTTACTTCATACGGCTGATCACTGTCGTGACTTCGGGTTTTTTGCCGATTTCGGTTCTGGCCGTTTGGCGCACGATCCGGCGCATGGCCTCTTCCAATTTGTCATCGTCGCGCAAAGTCTTGGCATCGGCCCGCATCAGGAACTGGTTCAGGTCCTCTTCCAGCACCTCGACCAGAGACGCTCGGGATGATCCAAGCTCGGGCAGGCCCATCGTGTCGCACCACGGTTCGCCCAGCGGCTCGTCTTCTTCATCCAGAATGACGGTCACAGTGACGTGGCCATTCAGAGCCATACGAATACGGTCACGAACGACCCCGTCCAGAGCGCCGATTTTGACTGTACCGTCCAGATAGGTCCGGCCGGTTTCCACATAATCGACGACCTGCGGGGCGTTGCCAGTCAGGTCCACCATCGTACCGTTCACCGCCAAAATACCAGTGCGACCCCCAGCCTCGGCCAGTTTTGCGTGTTCCCGCAGATGGCGGTGCTCGCCATGCATCGGGATGACCATTTGCGGGTCGATCAGTGCATGCACCTTCTCAAGGTCCGGACGGTTGGCGTGGCCCGAGACGTGATAGAGGCCCGAGCTATCATCCACCACATCCACGCCCTTTTCGCTGAGCTGGTTCATGATGAAAATCACGCCCCGCTCATTGCCGGGGATGGTCTTGGACGAGAACAGGAACAGATCGCCCTCTTTCAGTTCGATGCTGCGGTACTTTCCCCGCGCCAGCTGAGCGCTGGCAGCGCGGCGTTCCCCCTGACTGCCGGTCACGATCAGCATCAGGTTCTGACGCGGCAGATCCACCGCCTCTTCGGCGCTGATCACTTTGGGAAAATTCGACAGGATGCCGGTTTCGGTTGCGGCCTCGATCATACGGCGCATCGCGCGCCCCAGAAGAACGACCGAGCGCCCTGCTCGTTCACCCGCCTCGGCCAATGTCTTCACCCGCGCAACGTTCGACGCAAAGGTGGTCGCTACGACCATGCTGTTGGCCTCTTCAACCAACTTGGTGATCTCGGGGCCAACTTCGGATTCCGACCGCCCAGCATGCTGAGAGAACACGTTGGTGCTGTCACAAACCAACGCCTTAACACCAGGCTTGGCGACCTCGGCCCAGAGGTCGGGATCAAACGGCTCACCCACCACAGGGTTGGTGTCCAGCTTGAAGTCACCGGAATGCACGATCCGCCCTTCTGGCGTGTCGATGACGAGGGCAGCGCTTTCTGGGATCGAATGCGAAACAGGCAGGAAGCCTACTGTGAACGGACCGGTGGAAACCTGTTCCGGCCAAGCGGAAACGGTGCGAACCGCATCCTCAGGGTGGCCATGTTCTTCCATCTTGCGCCGCGCGATGTTGGCGGTGAAAGCCCGCGCGTAGACAGGCGCACCCAGCGCTTCATAGCAATGCGCCACGGCGCCCACGTGATCTTCGTGGGCGTGGGTCACAAAAACGGCTTCCAACCGGTCGGCGCGTTCGCGCAACCACGAAATGTCCGCGTGGATCAGATCAACGCCCGGGGTGGTGTCCATATCCGGGAAGGTGACGCCCAGATCCACCAGGATCAGCCTTTCCTGCCCGGGCTTGCCATAGCCGTATACATAGGCGTTCATGCCAATTTCGCCGGCCCCGCCCAGTGGCAGGTAAATCAGTCGTTCACTGCTCATATCGAGCCATTGTCCTTGTTATAGCGATGAATCACGGTCAGGCCGTGCATCGTCAGATCATCTTCGATTGCGTCGAACCCCACGTCGGCCTGATCGAACAAAGGTGCCAACCCTCCGGTTCCAACGACTTTCATCGGCATTCCGTATTCGGTCTTGATCCGGGAAATCAGCCCCTCGATCAATCCGGAATAGCCCCAATACACACCTGACTGGATACAGCCAACCGTATTCGTACCAATCACTTTTTCCGGACGGGTAATGTCAATATGCGGCAAGGCAGCCGCACCCTGATGCAACGCCTCCAGGCTGAGGTTCACACCCGGCGCGATGATGCCGCCAACGTAGGCCCCATCCGCGGCAACAACGTCAAAGTTCGTTGCCGTGCCAAAATCGACCACAACGACGTTGCCACCGTGGCGATCAAACGCCGCGGCCGCGTTTGCCAGACGGTCGGGGCCCGGCACTGTGCCCTCATCCACCCGCGGGTTCATCGGCAGCAAGCATTCAGGCTTGCCAACGACCAGCGGACGACAACCAAAGAACCGGTCCGCAAAGACCCGCAGATTGAACACAACGCGCGGCACCGTCGAGGCGATGATGACATCTGTGATTTCGGCCTCGATCCCGTAGTGCTTCACCAGCGTCGAATACCAGGTGAAATAGGCATCCGCCGTACGCGCATGGTGGGTCGAGGTGCGCAGAGTGCACAGGAACGTCTCACCATCCCAAATCGAGAATACGGTGTTCGTGTTGCCGCAATCGATAGCCAGAAGCATCCGGGCCCCTTTCAGAAAAACACATCCGCCGCCGGAATGCTGACGCGGCCTTTGGCGGTGTTTAGGACAAGGTTGCCCCCGGCGTCCACCGTTTCGAATGTTCCGACCGTTTCCGACGCTGCGGTCCGGGCGGTAATGACCTCGCCCAATCGCGCTGCACGGGACAGCCAGGCAGTTCGGATTGGTTCGAACCCGTATGTGACGAACTGAGCCTCGTAGCCAGCATAAGCTGCGGCCAATTCAGTCAGAAAGTCCTCGGGCGTGACACTGGCCCCAGTTTCGGACAAAAGCGAGACGGGGCGAACTGCACCAGCCTCGACCGCATCTGCGCCGGGTGCCTCAGAGAGGTTCACACCGATCCCTATCGACAGATGCGAAACACCGCGTCCTTGCCCGGTGCTTTCCAGTAGAATGCCAGCCAGTTTGCCACCGTTCAGCAAAACATCGTTGGGCCATTTCAGCGACAATCCCGCCGCTCTGCCCGTGACCGCGACACAGGCGTCGAACAAAGCCAATGCCGCCACAAAGCTGCGCAGCGCGGCCTGCTCTGGATTGCCCTGAGGGCGCAGCAACAGGGTGGCTGCCAAGTTGCCTTTTGGGTTTGCCCACGCACGCCCCCGACGTCCGCGCGCGGCGGTCTGGTGATGGGCCATGATCCACACCGGGCCAGGCGTCGTCGGTGCGATGCGGGCGGCCTCGTTCAGAGTGCTGTCGACTTCTTGCAGGACGTGCAGCCCGTATCCCTGCGGCCAGCCTGTCATGTCAAAAAGGCCCGGTCCGCTGACCGAGCCCCCTGTTCTTGTCTGCTGCTCATATCAATTGACAAGTGTTGCCGCCGCCGCCGCTGCTGCGCCTTCGACGCCGAACTGATAGAACACACCGACCAGCATCAATGCGGCTGACCCCATGAGGGCAACCCAAAGAACCGGAGAGGCGTTTGTTTCGATCGGGTCCTCGTTCTCGGCTCCGAAATACATGTAGAACACGATCCGCAGATAATAGAACGCACCGATGACCGAGGCGATGGCTGAGACGATCACCAAACCGGTCAACCCCGCAGCGACACCCGCCTGCCAGACACCGAACTTGGCGAAGAAACCCAGCATCGGCGGCACGCCCGCAAGGCTGAACATCAGGATCAGAACGGCGAGCGCCTTACCCGGTTCCCGCTTGGAGTACTGTCGCAGCGCGTCGATATCCGTCACCGGCTTACCGTCCCGCTCCATCATCAGGATAAAGGCAAATGTGCCAATGTTCATGGTTACGTAGATGGCGAGATACATCAGCATCGCCTTGACACCCAACTCGGTCCCGGCGGCCAGGCCGATCAGCGCATAGCCCATATGAGCGATCGACGAAAACGCCATCAGGCGCTTGATGTCGCGCTGGCCAATGGCCGCAACGGCCCCCAGCAACATCGACAGAACCGAAAGCAGGACGATCACCTGTTGCCAGTCCTTGATCACCCCCCCGAACGCATCATGCATCAGACGCGCGAACAGGGCCATCGCGGCGACCTTCGGAGCAGTGGCAAAAAACGCGGTGATCGGGGTGGGCGATCCCTCGTACACATCCGGTGTCCACATATGGAACGGCACAGCCGAAACTTTGAACGCCAGCCCCGAGATCAGGAAGACCAGACCGAACAGCAGGCCCACCGAGATCTCGCCGTCCCGCACGGTTGTGATGATGCCCGAGAACAGCGTTGTGCCGGTAAAGCCATAGACCAGTGACGCGCCATACAGCAGCAAGCCCGAGCTGAGCGCGCCCAGAACAAAGTACTTCAGACCGGCCTCGGTCGATTTCGCACTGTCCCGGCGCAAGGCAGCCACGACATAAAGAGACAGCGATTGCAGCTCGAGCCCCATGTAAAGCGACATCAGGTCGCCCGCGCTGACCATCATCATCATGCCAACAGCGGCCAGCGCCACAAGCAACGGATACTCAAAACGCAACAGATCACGGCGGGCCATGTAGTCCTGGCTCATCACCAGAACCGCTGCCGCAGACAGCAGGATCGCCACCTTCGAGAAGCGCGCGAACCCGTCATCGATGAACATCCCGTTGAACGCGACGTTGGTGCCATCACCATTGGTGGCAATCCAGATCGCCAGCAGCGCCATCAAGCCTGCAGTGGTCCAGACCAAAACCGGCGCCAGCCCGTCCTTCGTTGTGTAGACAGCCCCCAACAGCGCCGCCATCGCATATACAGCCAGAACGATTTCCGGCAGGATTATTGTCAGATCAGCCTGGATCATATCTCCAAAGCCTCCTTACTGCGAAGCGGCTGTCTGGGTCACGGCCTCGGCCGCGGCCAGAGCCGTGTCATAGTTCGAAATCAGCGCGGCGGTGGACTGACCGATCACATCGGTCACCAGCGACGGGTAAATACCCAGCAGGATGGTCATCACGATCAGCGGCGCAAAGATCAGCCGCTCGCGCGAGCTCATGTCCGTCATCGCCTTCAGGCTTTCCTTGATCAGATCGCCAAAGACCACCCGGCGGTAGAGCCATAGCGCATAGCCAGCCGAGAAAATCACACCGGTCGCCGCCACTGCGGTCACCCATGTGTTGACCTGGAAGGCCCCCATCAGGGTCAGGAATTCTCCGATAAACCCGGATGTGCCCGGCAAACCCACGTTGGCCATGGTGAACAGCATGAAGACCAGCGCGTAGGCGGGCATGCGGATCACCAGACCTCCGTACGCATCAATCTCGCGGGTGTGCATCCGGTCGTAGATCACGCCGACACACAGGAAGAGCGCGGCAGAGATAAACCCGTGGCTGATCATCTGGAAGATCGCGCCATCAATGCCTTGCTGGTTCGCCGCAAAGATACCCATGGTCACAAAGCCCATATGCGCGACTGAGGAATAGGCGATCAGCTTTTTCATGTCTTCCTGCACCAGCGCCACCAGCGAGGTGTAGACCACGGCAATCGCCGACATCCAAAGCACCAGATCGGTCATCACCGCCGAGCCCACAGGGAACATCGGCAAGCTGAACCGCAGGAAGCCATATCCGCCCATCTTCAACAGGATCGCCGCCAGCACGACCGAGCCCGCTGTTGGGGCCTGAACGTGCGCATCCGGCAACCAGGTGTGCACCGGCCACATCGGCATTTTCACTGCAAAGGACGCGAAGAACGCCAGGAACATCAACGTCTGCATGCCTCCAACGATATAGACGCCCAGCACACTGAATCCTTCGGACGAGAACTGATGCGTCATCAGCGCCGCAATATCCGTGGTGCCCGCATCCGCATACATCGCAACCATCGCCACCAGCATCAGCACCGAGCCGAGGAAGGTGTAGAGGAAGAACTTGAAGCTGGCATAAATGCGATCCTTGCCGCCCCAGATACCAATGATCAGGAACATCGGGATCAGACCCGCTTCGAAGAACAGGTAGAACAGCACCAGATCCAGCGCCATGAACACGCCCAGCATCAGCGTTTCCAGCAGAAGGAAGGCGATCATGTATTCCTTGACGCGGTCGGTGACCTGCCAGCTGGCCAGAATGGTCAGCGGCATGATGAACGTGGTCAGCAGCACGAACAGAACGCTGATACCGTCGACACCCATCTTGTATTTAAGGCCCAGCAACCACTCACCCTCTTCCACCATCTGGAAGCCGGTGTTCGAGGGGTCAAAGCCGGTATAGATGCCGATCGAGACAAGGAATGTCACCGTGGTTGCCACCAGCGCAACCCATTTCGCATTGCGTTGCGCCGCGGCGTCCTCACCATGCAGGAACAGGGCCAGAATACCAGCGGCGACTGCAGGGATGAACGTGACGATGGAGAGGATGTTATCCATTATTGTGCGCCTCCGCCGATCGACATCCAGGTGACAAGGGCCGCAATGCCCAGAACCATCCAGAAGGCGTAAGTAAAGATGTAACCGGTCTGCGCCTTGCCTGCGAGGCGCGTGAAGAAGGGCACCACGCCCATCGCGACACCATTCAGGAAGCCGTCAATCGTATTGCCGTCACCGCGTTTCCACAGCAAGCGCCCAAGCGCCAAGGTGGGTTTCACGAAGATCGCATCATAGATCTCGTCAAAGTACCACTTGTTCTTGAGGAACAGGTACAGGGGTCGCTGGTTCTGCGCCAACCGCGCGGGCAGCGAGGTGTTCACAATGTAGAACCAATAGGCGACGACAAAGCCCAGCACCATGGCCACGAAGGGCGAGAACTTGACCCATTTGGGCACGGCGTGGGCATCGTCCAGAACCGTGTTGTCCGGAGCGATGTACAGCGCCCCCTCACCCGGTTCGCCGACAAAACTGTAGTGGTGCTTGCCACCGTGCTTGTCGTCACCTGCATGCGCCGCGTCCCCGTGGGCGTCGTCGGCATGGGCCGCGTCGCCGTGATCGGTGCCGTGATCCTCGGCCTCGCCATGCTCGGACGCTTCGGCAACAGGGATGCCATAGAACTTGCCGACCTGATCAACGTGGCCGAAGAAGCTGTTGAACCAGATCATACCGGCAAACACCGCACCCAGCGACAGAACGCCCAGCGGCACCAGCATAACCATCGGGCTTTCATGCGCGTGATCATGAGTGTGTTTGTCCCCGCGGGGTGTTCCATAAAAGGTCAGGAATATCAGACGCCAGCTGTAGAACGAGGTGAACACCGCGGCGATCACCAGCATCCAGAACCCGTAGGACGCCCCGGCCGCGTAAGAGCTTTCGATGATCGCGTCCTTCGACACGAACCCGGCAAAGCCGATGGGCGTTCCGAACAGCGTGACGATAAAGCTGGGGATACCAACGCCGGTAATGGCCAATGTCCCGATCATCATCGCCCAGAACGTATAGGGGATCTTTTTGCGCAGACCGCCGTATTCGGTCATCTCCTGCTCGTGATGCATGGCGTGGATCACGGATCCCGCACCAAGGAACAGAAGAGCCTTGAAGAAAGCGTGTGTGAACAGGTGGAACATAGCCGCCGAGTACATGCCCACACCAGCAGCCACGAACATGTATCCCAGCTGCGAACACGTCGAATACGCAATCACGCGTTTGATGTCCGTCTGCACCAGACCCACGGTCGCAGCGAAGAACGCCGTCGTCGCTCCCAGCGCAGTGACGAACCCGGTCGCACCCGGCGCGAACTCCATCAGCGGCGACATGCGGCAAACCAGAAAGACACCGGCGGTCACCATAGTTGCGGCGTGGATCAGCGCCGACACAGGTGTCGGGCCTTCCATCGCGTCCGGCAACCAGGTGTGCAGGATCAGCTGCGCCGACTTGCCCATCGCACCGATGAACAGCAGGACACAGATCACCTCAACCGCGTTCCATTCCCCCCAAAGGAAGCTCAGCTGCATCTGCGACAGGTCCGAGGCCGATGCGAAGATGTCCGAAAAATTGATGCTGTCAGTCAGGAAGAAGATCGCAAAAATCCCCAAAGCAAAGCCGAAGTCACCAACCCGGTTCACCACAAAAGCCTTGATCGCGGCAGCATTGGCCGAAGGTTTGCGATAGTAGAACCCGATCAGAAGGTACGAGGCGACGCCCACGCCCTCCCAGCCAAAGAACATCTGAACCAGATTGTCCGCCGTCACCAGCATCAGCATGGCGAAGGTAAAGAAGGATAGATAGGCGAAGAAGCGCGGCTTATAGCTCTCGCCCTCGCGCCATTGCGGGTCGTGATCCATGTAGCCGAAGGAGAATAGGTGAACCAGCGCAGATACCGTTGTCACCACGATCAGCATAATCGCCGTCAACCGGTCCAGACGAATGGCCCAGCTTGTCGACAACGAGCCGCTTTCAATCCAGCGCAGTATCTCAATCTGCTGGGTCACGCCGTCGAAGGTGAAGAACACGATCCAGCTGAGCAGACAGGCCAGAAACAGCAGGCCCGTGGCGGTCCACATGGCGGCCTTTTCGCCAATAAACTTCCAACAGAACCCGCAAATCAGCGCACCCACAAGAGGGGCAAAGAGGATGGTGGTTTCCATAGTGCTCTCAGCCCTTCATCATATTAACGTCTTCAACCGCGATGGTACCGCGGTTGCGGAAGAAGCAGACCAGAATGGCCAGACCAATCGCCGCTTCAGCCGCCGCCACGGTCAGAACGAACAGCGTAAACACCTGCCCGACCAGATCACCGAGGAAGCTGGAAAACGCCACGAGGTTGATATTCACCGCCAGCAGCATCAACTCGATGCTCATCAGGAGGATGATGACGTTCTTGCGGTTCAGGAAGAGACCGAAGATGCCGATGACGAACAGCGTCGCCGCGACCGTAAGATAGTGTTCAAGTCCGATCATCGTCTTAAAGCCCTTGCCCCGGTTTCACGTCCTTCAACTCCATCGCTTTGGCCGGGTCGCGCATCATCTGGCCGACGATGTCCTGACGCTTGATGTCCTGACGGTGGCGCAGGGTCAGCACGATTGCGCCGATCATGGCCACCAGCAGGATCAGGCCCGCCAGTTGGAACAGAAGGAAGTATTGATCGTAAAGGATGACACCCAGCGCCTCGGTGTTGTGGCGGTCCGTCGGAACCGGCTGCGCCAGATTGGCCGCAGCACCTTGCGCGCTGTCCCAGGCCCCGAAGGCCATGACGAACTGCATCAGGATGACCAGACCGATCAGCAGAGCCAGCGGCATATAGCGCGCCATCTCGGCCTTAAGCTCGGCAAAGTCCACGTCCAGCATCATCACCACGAAGAGGAACAGAACCGCGACCGCGCCGACGTAGACGATTATCAGCAGCATCGCCACGAACTCGGCACCCAGCAGAACGAACAACCCCGCCGAGGACAGGAACGCAAGGATCAGCCACAGCACTGAATGCACCGGCTGGCGGCTGATCACCGTGAACAGCCCGCCGGTGATGGCGCTGATGGCAAACAGGTAGAAGGCAAAGACGGTCATTGATCCTCATCCTCGTTATCGCCCATGACCTCTTGCGCCAGATCCAGCGCGCGAGTCATGGCCGGGATGCCGGCAAAGACCGACATCTGACCGATCGTTTCCACGATCTCTTGTTTCTTGGCACCCGCTTCCAAAGCATGGCGCACAGTCTGACGCACCGCCGCATCCGCCTGTGCGCCCTGACAGGTCAGCCCGGCCAACGTCAGCAGCAGGCGGGTCTTGGCGTCCAGCCCGTCCTTGTTGACGGTGTTGCCGAACATCATCTCCATGACCTCTTTCGGCATGGTTGGCCACAGCGCTTCGAACCCCTTGGGCGAGAAGTTCTCCATCGCCGGGTTCATCGCCTTGGCCATGTCCTGAGCCTGCTTCATCATCGCGGCGAACGGGTTCATCTCATCGGTCATTGTGTTTTCTTCTCCAGACCGTCTATCCGGGCGGTCAGCGCATCCAGGCTATCGACCACAAAGTACCGCATATTCGTGATGTCCTTGTGGATCAGGTTCATCTTGCGCACCAAATGGCGCAATACCTCGACCTGAGGGTCACCGTCCGCTTTATCCGCCAGGCGCTCGATTTCGGACATCATGTCCTCATACACCCGGTCGACCTCGGCGCGCAGCGCATCTTCTGGCGTCTCATCCGGGTGTGGAGGGTCGAAATCGGTGCTGAGGTCATGTGCCTTTGCTGCCGCAACCAATCTTGTTGTTAGGTCGTCAACGCTGGCACGCCAAGTTTTGGTTTCGTCAGTATCAGCCCAAAGCTCGGCCAGTTCCGAGTCGTCATCGCCCACCCGCTTTAGCGCGGCCAGCGCCATGCCTACGGTGTCGTCGTAAAATGTGAACGACTTTGCCAAATCAAATGACTGTTTTGCCCCGTCGAGAGGCTGTCCAAGGGCTGATGCTACGATTTCGGCACCGGCAATAGCCGCTGCGCCGGTGTCTGCCTCCATATCTTCTACCGTGGTCGAGAAAACCTCTTCAAAGGTCGCACGCACGGCCTCAGCCCGCTCAAACGGCTGATCATATCCGTCCAGCGACACCAGCAGGTCAGCCGCCGTATCATTGTCGAAGCTATGTGGTCCCCAGGTTCCCATCAGCGATACGGTGCGTCCATTTCAAGGTTACGGGCAATCTCGGCTTCCCAGCGTTCGCCGTTGTCCAGCAGTTTTTCCTTGTCGTAGAACAGCTCTTCGCGGGTTTCGGTGGCGAATTCGAAGTTCGGACCTTCGACGATGGCATCGACCGGGCAGGCCTCTTGGCAGAATCCGCAGTAGATGCACTTGGTCATGTCGATATCGTAACGCGTTGTGCGGCGGCTACCGTCCTCGCGCGGTTCGGCGTCGATGGTAATCGCTTGAGCCGGGCAGATCGCCTCACAAAGTTTGCAGGCGATGCAGCGCTCTTCACCGTTCGGATAACGGCGCAGAGCGTGTTCCCCGCGGAAACGCGGGGACAGAGGGCCCTTTTCGTGCGGATAGTTCACTGTGGCTTTGGGGGCAAAGAAATACTTCAGCCCCAACTTCATGCCGACCCAAAAGTCTTGCAGCAAAAAGTACTTGGCGGCGCGGGTGTAGTCGATTTGTGTCATAATCAGCCTCCTACGCTCCAACGCGCAAACGCGCCCCAGAACCAGTCAAACTTCGCCGCGAAGGCCACGAAAACCACCCAGGCCAGCGAGAACGGCAGGAACACTTTCCAACCCAGCCGCATCAGCTGGTCATAGCGGTACCGCGGTGTGATTGCCTTGACCATCGCGAAGAGGAAGAAGAAGAACGCCATCTTGGCGACCATCCACAGCACGCCGTCCGGCAGGCCCGGAATGGGCGACAGCCAGCCGCCGAAGAACAGCAGCGTGGTCAGCGCGCACATCAGGAAGATGGCGATGTATTCTCCCGCCATGAACAGCAGGAAGGGCGTGGCGGAGTATTCGACCTGATAGCCGGCGACCAGTTCCGATTCCGCCTCGGGCAGGTCAAACGGCGGGCGGTTGGTTTCCGCCAGCGCCGAGATGAAGAACAGGAAGACCATCGGGAAATGCGGCAGCCAGTACCAGCTGAAAAAGCCAAAGCGGCCGTCTTGCGCCTCGACGATATGGCCGAAGTTCATCGATCCGGTTGAGATGATCACGCCGATGATGATCAAGCCGATCGACACTTCGTAAGAGATCATCTGCGCAGCAGAGCGCAGCGAGCCGAGGAACGGGTACTTTGAGTTCGACGCCCAACCGCCCATTATCACGCCATAAACCTCCAATGAGGACACGGCGAAGACATAGAGGATCGCGACGTTGATATCCGATAGGACCCAACCATCATTGAACGGGATAACCGCCCAGGCAATCATCGCCAGAACGAAAGAGGTCAGCGGAGCGAGAATGAAGACCGTGCGGTCGGCACCAGCAGGGATGACGACCTCTTTAACCACATATTTCAGCGCATCCGCCACCGATTGCAGCAAGCCATACGCGCCTACCACGTTGGGCCCTCGTCGCATCTGGACTGCCGCCCAGATTTTGCGGTCGCCATAAACGAGGAACAACAGCGAGATCATCACGAACGCAACGACTGCAAGCACTTGCGCCAGAATGATGATGGCTATTCCGCCTGGGGTGTTAAAGAAATCAGCCATTGGTCCTCACACCGTGGGTATTCCGTTTTCCGCGCGCGATGCTCAGGCCAAGTGCCTGCGCATTGAGCGGCTGGGTCGGCGGGTAGGTGTAAACAGCATCTACAGCCTTCGCGCTACCCTTTTCATTGTGTCTCGCACGCATTTCTTCGCCACCCGCACCGCAGGTTGCAGAGCTGGCCGTGAAACGCGATATGAGACAGGTCTGGTTCATTCTGCCGCGATCTTCTCGCCTTTACGTGCCTGGGCCTGCGCCGAAAGTTCGGCCATCAGCTGCGACGCGCGTGCGATTGGGTTGGTCAGGTAGAAATCCTTGACCGCATTCCGGAAAGTGGCCTGTCCCAGAGGACCGGCGTCCAGCGACTGGACCTCATTCTCGATCACCTGGTCAATCTGGGCCAGATGCGGCACGACCTCGATCAACGCCGTACGCAGTTGCGCCAGAGAGTCATATGGCAGCGTCGCACCCAGCTCGGCGGACAGCGCTCGCAGGATGGCCCAGTTCTCTTTGGCTTCGCCCGGTGCGAAACCGGCGCGCATGGCAAGCTGCGGGCGGCCTTCGGTGTTCACGAACAGCCCGTTTTCTTCGGTATAGGCTGCACCCGGCAGGATCACATCAGCACGGTGGGCACCCCGGTCACCATGGCTACCCTGATAGATTACAAAGGCACCCTCGCCGATTTCGACCTCATCCGCGCCGAGGTTATAGATCACGTCTGCGGCGCTGACCGCATCCATGCCGCCTTCGTTGGTGGCATCCACATCCATCGCACCGACGCGCGACGCGGCGGTGTGCAGGACCAACAGCCCGCTTTCGGTGTTCGCGGCAATCTTCTGCGCCGCGGCCAGCACTGCAGCGCCATCGGCTTCTTGCAATGCACCCTGACCGACGATGACCAGCGAAGGTTTGCCCTTGATCGCGTCGTCGCCGCCCATGTCGACGACCTTTTGCAAGGCTGCGCGATCGTCGCCCACATGATGATAGTCATACGTCAGATCAACCGCTGACCCCACCAGAGCAATATCCGCCCCATGCGCCCACGCCTTTCGGATACGCGCGTTCAGGACCGGAGCTTCTTCGCGCGGGTTCGTTCCGATCAGCAGGATGCGTTCCGCGCTGTCAATATCTTCGATCGTGGCTGTTCCAACATAGGCGCCACGATTGCCCGCCGGCAGTTTAGCCCCATCGGTGCGGGATTCGACGACACCGCCCTGCCCTTCGATCATCTGCTTCAGTGCAAACGCAGCCTCGACCGGAGCCAAGTCGCCCACAATTCCGGCTGGCTTTTCGGCCCCTCTCAACGCTTCTGCAGCTTTGGTCAGAGCCTCGGGCCAGCTTGCGGGGCGCAGCTTACCATTTTCGCGCACGTAAGGTTTGTCCAGACGCTGACGCCGCAGGCCATCCCAGACAAAGCGGGTCTTATCGCTGATCCATTCCTCATTCACACCGTCATGGTTGCGCGGCAGGAACCGCATCACTTCGCGCCCCTTGGTATCGACACGGATGTTCGAGCCCAAGGCGTCCATCACGTCGATACTCTCGGTCTTGGTCAACTCCCAAGGACGCGCAGTAAAGGCGTAGGGTTTCGAAGTCAGCGCTCCGACCGGGCACAGGTCGATGATGTTGCCCTGCATGTTCGAATCCAGCGTCTGGTTCAGGTACGAGGTGATCTCGGCATCCTCGCCGCGACCCGTTTGACCCATCTGCGTGATCCCGGCGACCTCGGTCGTAAATCGCACGCAGCGGGTGCAACTGATGCAGCGGGTCATCGCCGTACCGACCAGCGGCCCCAGATCCAGATCGTCTACTGCACGTTTGGCTTCTTTGAAACGCGAGCCCGAGACACCATAAGCCATCGCCTGATCCTGCAGGTCGCATTCGCCACCTTGGTCACAGATCGGGCAGTCCAGAGGGTGATTGATCAGCAGGAACTCCATCACGCCTTCGCGGGCCTTTTTGACCATGGGCGAGTTGGTCTTGACCTGCGGTGCCTCGCCTTCCGGCCCAGGACGCAGGTCGCGGACCTGCATCGCGCAAGAGGCCGCAGGCTTCGGTGGGCCGCCTACGACCTCGACCAGGCACATACGGCAGTTCCCGGCAATCGAAAGACGCTCGTGATAGCAAAAACGCGGCACCTCGACCCCGGCCTGCTCACAAGCCTGGATCAGCGTCATCGCACCATCGACTTCGATTTCCTGCCCATCGATATTGATCTTGCGGAGGTCAGACATGGTCTAGTTCGCCCTCAAATACACGCCAATGGCGCTGTTTCTTTCGATTTCCTTCTGCCCCAATGAGCAAAAAGACGTCGGATTGTCATAGGATACACCGTTCGCAGCCAGATAAGCCTCGCCCTTGGCGCGCATACGGTCTTTTTCGGCATCCGACTCTACGTAGGCGCGGATTTCACTGTCCGAGTAACCGAGGCTATTCGCTTTGGATTTCAGACCCCACATCACCCCGATCGCCTTCAGTCTGCGTCCGCTGATCGACGGGCAGACTTCCGAAATCTCGTTTGCGATAGCGATGTAGTAGAGTTCGTTGTCGATCTCTTTGACTTCGCGCAAAGGCGGTTTGGCTTCGGCCACAGTCGGAAGCGCCAGAACCGACAGCAAAGCAAGCAGTTTCATACCAGACATGAGCATTCCTTTCGTCTTGGACGCTCCAAGTCGATCGGGCGCAGCGGTGCTATTCAATAACACCTTCTGCATCATGTGCTGATATGCAAAAAACCGCATCATGGGCGTTGGCACGCTCCTGCAAAGGTCAGCTGATCATCGGCAATGCGCAGGTTCTGCGGCTCGGTATCGGGGCCAACTTTCCAGTCAATTTTGGACGTGCCAAACGCGCTGATGCAGAATTTGGTGCCCTCATAGCGCCCAGCCTCGCGAGCGCCGTCCAGAGACGCAGACGCGCCACGCACCACAACCGTAAACTCGGTCGGTGATGCCCGTTTATCCACAGGTTTCGCTTTGGCCCGGAAAGCCTTGCCATCAAAGAGAATACGGTCGCTGGACGCCGTACCACAGGCTGACACCAGCAACAGCCCTGCAATGCCCGCCATAATTGTGAGTTTCGTTTTCGCCACTTTGGCCACTCCTGTCCGGAGGCTGGCGTTTGCGCGGCCGTAAGTAACAGACGATTGTGTCATCATCCCATTCACCCCGCCGCGACCTCGGCACAACGATTGTCGCGCCACTTGCTTGCCTGTTTCAATTCTGCCCATCCAAAGGCGTGTTCACTTGGGCCATCCCGGCGCAAACGTTCCAAACGTTCCAGCGCCTCATCCAGCCCCGGACGGTGCCCATTTGGGACCCACCACATCACGAAATGCTGGTCCCCCAGCAGCTCAAACCATTCCTGACGACGCTCGTAGAACTGTTTGTGGATGGTTCCCCATACAAACTGCTCAAGGCTTGCAACATCTTCCCAAACCGTCAGATTGGCCACAAACTGCGGATCTCCACCAATAGCGTTTTCGGTGTTCCCCGTTCCCGGCTCGCCCGATCCTTCCATCATCCAGACAAAGCCCGGCATCCGCTTGCCAAGGCCATTGACCCGATCAAGATTGGCCATGAATTCAGCAACCCGCGGATCGTCCGTCGGGGCCAACAGGCGGCCAACATTCAGTTCGGCCAGATGATATCCGCTGGGTTGTTTCAAAATGCAGCCACCAATGCCATCAGGCCGAGGATGACCATGCACGCCCAACCGCCCACGTAAGCCATGGACCGCAAACCGCTATTCGGTTTGCCAATACCACGCAGGTGGATCACCAGCATCACCACACGTGCAACCAGCGCAACTGAGGCCAAAAGGTTCACCCAGAACGGGTTTGCGCCCAACAGGATCGCCGCGACTGTAACCGCCAAAAAGGCCGGCAAGGTTTCCGTGCCGTTCAGGTAGGCCCGGTTCAGACGATAGGCCTTATCCGAATAGTCCTGCTGAGGCGTTGCGCCGGGTGCCAGCCCCTGGCCTGCCTTTGCCAGCGCCGAAAACGGCGACATGAACAGAACGATCAGGGTGAAAATCACCAATGACGCGATCGCATGAGAATATTGAGCATAGGCTTCCATTATTCCTACTCCGCCGCCATCGCACCCATACGGCCCGACTTCTGGGCCTTGATGCGGTCCTCGATCTCTTCGCGGAAGTTGCGGATGAGGCCCTGGATCGGCCAGGCCGCCGCATCTCCGAGCGCACAGATCGTGTGGCCTTCGACCTGTTTGGTCACATCGAACAGCATGTCGATCTCTTCCAGTTCGGCCTCGCCCTTCACAAGACGGTCCATCACGCGCATCATCCAGCCGGTGCCTTCACGGCACGGCGTGCACTGACCACAGCTTTCGTGTTTGTAAAACTTAGACAGCCGCCAGATCGCCTTGATGATGTCCGTGGATTTGTCCATCACGATCACCGCCGCTGTCCCCAGGCCCGAGCCCAGATCATTGCGCAGATGGTCAAAATCCATGATCGCGTCGCGCATGTGCTCGCCACGCACGCACGGCACTGACGAACCACCGGGGATGACGGCAAGCAGATTGTCCCAGCCGCCGCGAATGCCGCCGCAATGGGTCTCGATCAGTTGTTCGAACGGGATCGACATCGCCTCTTCAACTACGCAGGGATTGTTCACATGGCCCGAGATGGCAAACAGCTTGGTGCCTGCGTTGTTCTGACGGCCAAAGCCCGCAAACCAGTCTGCCCCACGGCGCAGGATGGTCGGCACAACCGCGATTGATTCCACATTATTCACCGTGGTTGGGCAACCATAAAGACCCGCGCCCGCCGGGAACGGAGGTTTCATCCGCGGCATGCCTTTCTTGCCCTCAAGGCTTTCGATCAGCGCGGTTTCTTCGCCACAAATATAGGCCCCGGCCCCGTGGTGCAGGAAAAGATCGAAATCCCAACCCGAACCGGCCGCATTCTTGCCCAGCAGACCGGCGTCATAGGCCTCATCAATCGCGGCTTGCAGAGCTTCACGCTCGCGGATGTACTCACCGCGCAGGTAGATGTAGCACGTATGTGCGTTCATCGCGAAAGACGCGATCAGGCAGCCTTCGATCAACGTGTGCGGATCATGGCGCATGATCTCGCGGTCCTTACAGGTGCCGGGCTCGGATTCATCAGCGTTCACGACCAGATAGGCCGGGCGACCGTCGCTTTCCTTCGGCATGAACGACCATTTCAGACCAGTTGGAAAACCCGCACCGCCACGACCACGTAGGCCCGAGTCCTTCATCGTCTGGATGATCCAGTCACGACCCTTATCGATCAGGCCAGCTGTGCCATCCCAATGCCCGCGGGCCTGCGCGCCTTTCAGCGTCCGCTCGTGCATCCCGTAGATGTTGGTAAAGATCCTGTCCTGATCCTTCAGCATCGTGTCTTACCTTCAGCTATCCTGACGCATGCGCCAGAGTTGAAAAATGTTCACGCCCGCATAGATGAACCCCGCCAATGCGGCGAAATCAAAGAGCAGCGCATAGCGCCCCGGCAAACCCAGCGCGGGACCAATGAACAGGGTCATGGCAAGCCAAAACAGCATGGTCACGGCGATGACCACCCCGATGTGTCGGCCCTTGCGGGCGATGGCTTGCTCTTTGTCCTTGTCCATCTCACTTTGGTGCCCCAAGGGACACCTTCCATCCTAGTCTTCGTAAGTGCCGTCTTCCTTGGCACGCTTCGCAAAATCCGTTTCTTCGCCCTTTGCCAGTTGGGCCGCTTGGGCAATCCAGCCGTCCCGCTCGATCCGGCCCTTGAACTTAAGCCGGGTGTCGACCCAGGCCACCTCTTCCGGTGTCCATGCGGCAATCTGGTCGAAGTGGAAGAAACCAAGCTCGTTCAGTGTCTGCTCCAGCTTGGGGCCAACCCCTTTGAGCATCTTGAGGTCATCCGCCTTTCCACCCCGAGCTGCGGTCAAGGTTTCGGGCTGATCCTCTTGAATTTCGGCTTTTTTTGCCTCTTCGGCCTGCTTGGCCGCAGGCTTGGCGGGTGCCGGCGCTTTTGGTGGTTTTGGCGCTGCCTTGGTTGCTGTCGCCTTGCCATCCTTACCCAGCCACGGCGTCAGGATCGGAACCTCGGTCCCGTCGATGCGCTTGACCGTATCCCCCAGATCGTCCGCCAATTCGACACTGGCGTTATACTGCGGCTTTCCAGCCTCATAGTCCTTAAGGCTGGTCAAACCGTTCAACGGCTCTGCCGCGTATCGCCCGTTCTGCGGGCCGGGGGTCGGAACTTTGCCAGCCGCAAGATCGTCGAGGATTTTGCCAAAGCTCTCGGCGGTCAGGTCCTCGTAGTAATCCTTACCGATCTGCGCCATCGGAGCGTTGGTACAAGATCCGAGGCACTCTACCTCTTCCCAGCTCAATTTTCCATCAGCGGACAGTTCATGCGGCTTGGCCGCGATCTTGTCTTTGCAAACCGCAATCAGATCTTCGGCTCCGCAAATCATGCACGACGTCGTGCCGCACACCTGAATATGCGCCGCAGACCCAACCGGTTGCAGTTGGAACATAAAGTAGAACGAGGCCACTTCGAGCACGCGGATATAGGCCATGCCCAGCATATCGGCGACGAATTCAATCGCCGGACGGGTCAGCCACCCCTCCTGCTCCTGCGCGCGCCACAGCAGAGGGATCACCGCACTGGCTTGGCGGCCTTCGGGGTATTTTGTAACCTGCGCTTCGGCCCATTGCTGGTTGGCAGCGGTGAAGGCAAAGCTTTCGGGTTGTTCAGGGTGAAGACGGCGGAGCATTACAAATCGTACTTTCTATACCTATTGACCTGTTTCTACGGTCCATAAAGTTGTACCTGCACTTTGATGTTCGGGTCTTGGGTCAACACTAACGGCGTTCTGGTTCGTCGCGAGCAGGCGCACGCCTTTAGGCGTGAGCAGTGACAAACTGTCGCCAAATCTCACAACCATTGAAAGCGCACGATTGTCTTGACGACCGGCACCGTTCTTCAATCCGACCAACGCAAATTCGTATTCAAGGTCATTGTAGGTCAAAAATACGCCCTCCTCGTCCCACTTTTGCGCAAGAAAGTCAGCGTCCAAAAGTGGGTTATGCTCAACCAAGGCCTCGTGTATTCTCTCAATATCACCTTCGCTAAGGTCTTTGTGATTGTGAATTGTCACATTCTCTGCTTCTAAGTGTTGAGAGTGGGTAGTCTTAATTTGTTCCCACGCCTCAAGTTCCTTTTGAAAATTCAGATAAAAGGCCAAAAAGCCTGCCATTCCACCAATTGCAGCTGACCCAAGTGCTAATATCGCCAGAACGCTCTTTGAAATATCTCCCAGAGACTTTACGTTGCTCACCGATCAATCTCCCCAAACACCACATCCATAGTACCAATGATCGCCGCAACGTCCGCCAGTTGGTGACCCTTCGCCACGTGGTCCATGGCTTGCAGGTGCAGGAACCCCGGCGCGCGCAGTTTGGCGCGGTAAGGTTTGTTGGTGCCGTCGGCGACCAGATAGACGCCGAACTCGCCCTTGGGGGCCTCTACGGCGGCGTAGACCTCACCTGCGGGGACGTGGAAACCTTCGGTATAGAGCTTGAAGTGATGGATCAGGCTTTCCATCGAGGTCTTCATGTCCGAGCGTTTCGGCGGAGTGATTTTGCCGCGTGCCAACACGTCACCGGGGCATTCGCGGATTTTAGCGATGGCCTGACGGATGATCAGCAGCGACTGGCGCATCTCTTCCATACGGACGAGATAGCGGTCATAGCAGTCGCCATTCTTGCCGACGGGGATCTGGAACTCGAACTCGTCATAGCATTCATAGGGCTGCGCGCGGCGCAGATCCCAAGCCAGACCGGAGCCACGGACCATCACGCCCGAGAAGCCGTATTTCTGGATGTCATCCTCGGTCACGACACCGATATCGGCATTGCGTTGTTTGAAGATGCGGTTTTCGGTCAGCAGACCGTCGATGTCATCCAAAACGGCGGGGAATTCGTGGCTCCATGCCTCGATATCGTCCAGCAATTCAGGCGGCAGGTCCTGATGCACACCCCCGGGGCGGAAATAGGCGGCGTGCAGGCGGGCACCACAGGCGCGTTCGTAGAACACCATCAGCTTTTCACGCTCTTCAAAGCCCCAGAGCGGCGGCGTCAGAGCACCGACGTCCATCGCCTGCGTGGTCACGTTCAGCAGGTGGTTCAGAATGCGCCCGATCTCGGAATACAGCACCCGGATCAGCGAGCCACGGCGCGGCACCTCGACCCCGGTCAGCTTTTCGATGGCCAGACACCAAGCGTGTTCCTGGTTCATCGGAGCAACGTAGTCCAGACGGTCGAAATACGGCAGGTTCTGCAGATACGTCCGGCTTTCCATCAGCTTTTCGGTGCCACGGTGCAGCAGGCCGATATGCGGGTCGCAACGCTCGACAATCTCGCCGTCCAGCTCAAGCACCAGACGCAGAACCCCGTGCGCCGCAGGGTGTTGCGGGCCGAAGTTGATGTTGAAATTGCGGATCTTCTGTTCCCCGCTCAGCGCGTCCGTGCTGCCGTCATCATATCTTGAGCCGTCCATCAACGCCCCCGTTTCTTTTTCGCTTCGGCCCGAACCCGAACCTTTTCAGCCTCAGCCGCCTTTGCCGCAGCCCCGGCCAGCAGCACGCCCAGCGCGCCTAAAACGATCAATTCGCCCATCATGTCAGCGGCGCTCCATCTCTTGCAGCTTCATCGCCATCATCCACAGCAGGACAATCACAACCGGAGAGATGATGCATGCAAACGCCCAGTTCTTGTTGATCCCGAAATGCGGCAACAGCTTGATCATCGGTACGACAGTCGCCACCACCAAGACTATCCAGATCAGGAACTCGAACATGATTAGGTCTCCTGTTTCTCATCCCCGGGTAGAATGTAGTTCGCACCTTCCCATGGGGACATGAAATCGAACTGACGGTATTCCTGCACCAGGCTAACCGGTTCATAGACCACACGCTTTTGCGCCTCGTCATATCGGACTTCGGTGTAGCCGGTGGTCGGGAAATCCTTTCGCAGCGGATAGCCGCGGAAGCCATAGTCGGTCAGGATGCGTCGCAAGTCCGGGTGGCCCGAGAACAGGATGCCAAACATGTCGAACACTTCGCGCTCGAACCAATTGGCAGAGGGGTGTACGTCGACGATCGAGGGTACCATGTCCTCTTCGCGGATCGACACCCGCAGGCGGACACGCTGGTTCTGATACATCGACAGTAAGTGGTAGACGACGTCAAAACGTTTCGCCCGCTCGGGATAGTCCACACCGGTAATGTCGACCAGGGTCGAGAATTTACAGTTCTGGTCGGATTTCAGGAACTCCACGAACTCTACGATGTTCGAAGGTGCCACATCCACATTGAGCTCGCCGTGAGTGACATCCCACGACAGCACGCAATCCGCCCGTTTAAGTTCCAGCTGTGCGCCGAGTTCCTTGAGTGCTTCGCTCATCAGCTCTCTCCTCAGCGTACGATGGTGCCGGTTCGGCGGATTTTACGTTGCAACTGCATCAGGCCGTACAGCAATGCCTCAGCGGTCGGAGGGCAGCCGGGGACATAGATGTCCACCGGAACGATACGGTCGCAACCGCGCACGACGGAGTAGGAATAGTGGTAATATCCACCACCATTCGCGCAGGACCCCATCGAGATCACATAGCGCGGCTCGGGCATCTGGTCATAAACCTTACGCAGCGCAGGGGCCATCTTGTTGGTCAGGGTCCCGGCCACGATCATCACATCCGACTGGCGTGGGGACGCACGTGGCGCAATGCCAAACCGTTCCGCATCATAACGCGGCATCGAGGTGTGCATCATTTCGACCGCGCAACAGGCCAGACCGAATGTCATCCAGTGCAACGATCCGGTGCGGGCCCAGTTGATGATGTCCTCGGTCGAGGTCAGCAGAAAGCCTTTGTCCTGCAGCTCGGCATTCAGGGCCTGGGTGGCGACTTCCTTGTCGACGCCGGCGGTGTTTGCACCCGTCATCACTCCCATTCCAGCGCCCCTTTCTTCCATTCATAGGCAAAGCCGATGGTCAGAACGCCCAGGAACACCATCATGGACCAGAAACCCACGTCGCTAATGTCTTTGAAGCCCACCGCCCACGGGAACAGGAAGGCGATCTCCAGATCGAAAATGATGAAAAGGATCGAGACCAAGTAGAAGCGAACATCAAACTTCATCCGCGCATCGTCGAAGGCGTTGAAACCGCATTCATATGCGCTGACTTTTTCGGGATCGGGATTGCGAACGGCCAGTACAACGGCCGCCAGAATCAAAACGATTCCAAGGCCCACAGCTACGGCCAGAAACACCAGAATCGGGAGGTACTCCCGCAATACGTCTTCCACGTACAGCTCCTTTCCTGCGCATACCCCAAAAGGGAGCGCCGTCAATTGGCGTGTTGACTGGACATTCTCTATCCGCGCGGGGTCAGAGGGTCAACCGAACACAAACGCGCAGGGGGCTAATATTCATCTTGGCGCAGCCCCGGCATGCCCAGTCTCAACTGCGTTGCAGGTAGTGCCTAAACCTTACTAATCCATGCAGGTTTTCGTTTTTCAAAGAACGCACCGATTCCCTCTC
This sequence comes from Ruegeria sp. R14_0, assembly GCF_017743975.1. Lineage (GTDB taxonomy): Bacteria > Pseudomonadota > Alphaproteobacteria > Rhodobacterales > Rhodobacteraceae > Ruegeria. Next base: position 361,043 of record NZ_JAGHRC010000003.1, read on the forward strand.
TGGCCTCGTCTGTTTCCCACCTGTCGACCAGTTGACCAATTGTGTGATCGATCACGGCATCGTCAATGCGTGGGCCCAGTTGCCGGACCAGTTGTTTTGCGGACGCAACCGCCCCCGGCGCACAGGAAAGATACGGGTAAACTTCGGCCTCAATCGCATCGTCAAGCGCATTGGCGGGTACTGCCTTGGCCAACAAGCCAAGCTCCACCGCCTCGCTCGCACCGAACAATCGGGCGGACATAAACACCCGGCGCGCGCGGGCTTCGCCCATACGTGCTATGACGTAAGGACCAATCGTCGCGGGGATCAGACCCAGCTTGGTTTCGGTTAGGCCCATTTTGATCGTATCCGCGCCAATCGCCACGTCACAGACCGAGGCCAACCCGACGCCCCCGCCGAAGGCGTTGCCCTGCACCGCTCCGATCAGCGGCTTGGGCAGCGTGTTCAGTGCCTGCAGCATCTCGGCCAGCTTGCGCGCTTCGACAAACCGGGTCTCGGATTCTGCCGCCATCTGTGCCTGCATCCAGCCCAGATCTCCGCCCGCGCAAAAGCTCTTGCCAGCACCGGTCAGAACAACAACGCGCACCGCCTCGTCAGCGCCCAACTGTGCTGCAGCCTGTGTCAGCTCGGTGATCATCTGCGCCGACATGGCGTTGTGCTTTTCGGCGCGGTTCAGGGTCAACGTAGCTACGCCGCGGTCATCCGTGGCCAGCGAAAGTGTTTCAAACATAACTGCTCCTTACTCGGACCGCATGGCGCGCGCCATTTGCGCGGCTTCTTCGATGATACCCAGACCGATCCCGGTCTGATATCCAAGCCGTTCCAGATGGGCGACAACCGCCTCGGTCGCCACGTTCCCAGCCGCGCCCGGAGCATAAGGACAACCACCCAAGCCCCCCACGGCACTGTCGAAAACCCGAACGCCCAGCGCCAACGCGGCGTCGATATTGTCTATGGCCCGCCCATTGGTGTCGTGAAAATGCCCCGCCAGCCGGGTCATCGGCACACGCTCGCGCACCGCCAGAAGCATATGGGCGATCGTGTCGGGCGTCCCCTGCCCGATCGTATCGCCCAGCGATACCTCATAGCACCCCAGCGAGAACAGACGATCCGCGACCTCGGCCACCTTCTCGGGCGGGGTCGGCCCGTCAAAGGGGCAATCGGTCACGCATGAGACGTACCCGCGGACCGGCAAGTCGATGTGACGCGCGGCCTCGAGGATCGGAGTGAAACGTTCGATCGACTCCTCAATGGTCGCGTTGATATTGGCTTTCGAGAACCCCTCGGAAGCTGATGCAAACACCGCGATCTCATCCGCTTTGGCTGCCAGAGCGTCCTCGTACCCGCGCATATTGGGCGTCAGGGCGGCATAACGGACCCCGTCTGCCCGCGTGATACCTGCCAGCACATCCGCGCTGCCTGCCATTTGCGGCACCCATTTGGGTGACACAAAGCTAGCGACTTCGATGCGGTTGAACCCCGCGCGGCTCAGGCAATCGACCAGTGCCACCTTTTCGGCCACGGGGATCTCGCGTTTTTCATTTTGCAATCCGTCACGCGGACCCACCTCGAAGATTTCGACCCGATCACCCATGGCTGTGCCCTTTTCTGATTGCCGCGTTCATTTCGACTGTGCCACGTCGCGCGGAGACTGGACAGATCATTCCTCTTCCAGCCGAACCAGCGCCGCACCGGCCTCAACCTGCGCTTCGTCTTCGGCCAGAACCTCGGCCACAACACCGTCGCGGGCGGCTAGAAGGGAATGCTCCATCTTCATGGCCTCAAGGATCGCCAGTCGATCACCTTCCTGAACCGCCTGACCGACCTGCGCAAACACGGCTTTGACAAGCCCGGGCATCGGGGCCTCAATGACATTGGTATCGCCTGCAGCACTGGTATCGCGTTCCAACGGATCAACGATCTCAAAGACTTGCCCGTAGTTTTCGAAAACGGTGACCTGCGCGCCCGCAACCACCACATGCGGCATTGCGGAGCCATCGATCATCCACCCACCTGAATCACGCTCGGCAAGTATCGTCTTTTCACCCACCTGCCAGATTTGCCGCGACGGTCCTTCGACCTGAACGTCCAAGTCGATGACATCGCCCGCGTGAAGCTGAACTGCGCGATGCAGGGGTGCCCAAAGCGAGAATCCGGTTTCCTCATTCGTGTCGACTAGGTCCAAAGCCACCATCGCAGCCGCAACCAGTGACTTTGCGGAGGCCGGCTTGGACTCGACCAGCGCCTCCAAGTCGCGGCCGATCAGGCCGGTATCGACATCGCCCGCGGCAAATCCGGAATGGCGCGTCAGTGCCCCAAGGAAACTCAGATTGGTGACTGTGCCCGCAACCTCGGTCCCTTGCAGGGCACGGTGAAGCTGTTCCAGTGCGACCGCACGTGTTGGTCCATGTACGATCACCTTGGCGATCATCGGATCGTACCAAGGGCTGATTGTATCGCCCGCGCGCACTCCGCTATCAGCGCGGCACCCTTCGGGGAATTGCAGGTGGGTCAGCGTACCGGTCGCAGGCAAAAATCCTTTTGGAACGTCCTCGGCATAGAGGCGTGCTTCAAACGCATGTCCAGTGATCGTCAAATCATCCTGCTGCATCGGCAGGCTCTCCCCTGCCGCGACGCGCAGCTGCCATTCAACCAGATCGACACCCGTGACCGCCTCGGTCACTGGATGCTCGACCTGAAGACGCGTGTTCATCTCCATGAACCAAAAGCGATCCGGGCGCAGACCGTCAGAGGCATCAACGATGAACTCAACCGTCCCTGCCCCTTTGTAGCCAATCGCCTCGGCAGCACGCACGCCCGCCTGCCCCATCGCTTCGCGCATTTCAGCGGTCATGCCCGGGGCCGGAGCCTCTTCGATCACCTTCTGATGGCGGCGCTGCAGTGAACAGTCCCGTTCGAACAGATGCACCGCATGGGTTCCGTCGCCGAAGATCTGAACCTCAATGTGGCGCGGCTTGGCGACGAATTTTTCAACCAGTACCGCATCATTGCCAAAGGCTGTTCGCGCTTCACCCCGGGCGCTGTCCAAAGCGGCGCTGAAATCCTCGGGGCGGTCGACAAGTCGCATGCCTTTGCCACCACCGCCAGCGACTGCTTTGATGAGTATCGGATAGCCGATGGTGTCGGCCGCGCCTGCCAAGTGCTCGGGGTCCTGATTGTCACCGTGATAGCCGGGCACGACAGGAACACCCGCCTGCTCCATCAAGACCTTGGCCGCATCCTTCAGCCCCATTTTTCGGATCGCGTCTGCCGACGGGCCAATAAAGACCAACCCCGCCGCTTCAACGGCGTCGACGAAGTCCGGGTTTTCAGAAAGAAAACCATACCCGGGATGGATCGCCCCTGCGCCAGTGTCCAGCGCAGCCTGAATGATCATATCGCCTTTCAGGTAGCTCTCTGCCGGGGCAGCGCCGCCAATATGCACCGCCTCATCCGCCATCTGCACATGCTTGGCGGATGCATCCGCATCAGAATAGACAGCTACACAAGCCACACCCATCTTCTGCGCCGTTTCCATGACCCGACAAGCAATCTCACCCCGGTTGGCAATCAGGATTTTGTTGAACATCTCTTACCCCTCAACTGCCAGATCTTCGATCAGGCGGAACCGTTCACACAAAAGCTCCATCTCTGGATCGAAACCTCCATTGCGTTCGAAATAGAGGCGATGATCTGTGCGCCATCCTTCAAGCGTCTCGTTTTCGCCTTCGGCCAATGCGAAGTCTTCGGACATATCGCAGAAACGACAAACCGAAACATCGACGGTCTCTATAACCAAGGCTGGACGGCCGTCCCATTCCAAAGCGACGTCGCGCCGCCCAACGACCGGCGTTTCCGGGCTGCCATCCGGATAGTCTCTCAACGCACCACAGGTTGCCGTTTTTTGACCCGCGCGAACCAGTGCCAGCAACTCAGCACTCAGCTCTGCGCTATCCCCGAATTTGAAGGTTTGCGCGCCAGGATAGCGGGCCAGTACTTCTTGCAATCCCATTGTCATTACATCCTGAACACGCCGAAACGTGTCTCCTCAATCGGGGCGTTCAATGCGGCGCTCAGAGATAAAGCCAGCACATCGCGGCTTTTTCGCGGATCGATAATGCCGTCATCCCACAAACGCGCCGAGGCATAAAGCGGATGCGACTGTTCTTCGAACATCTCCAGCGTTGGGCGTTTGAACTCGGCCTCTTCTTCGGCAGACCATGTTCCGCCCTGCCGCTCGATCCCGTCGCGTTTTACGGTGGCCAGAACGCCTGCAGCCTGCTCGCCACCCATCACCGAAATCCGCGAATTCGGCCAGGTCCACAGGAAGCGTGGCTGATAGGCACGACCGGCCATGCCGTAGTTTCCGGCACCGAAGGAACCACCGACAAGCATCGTGATCTTGGGCACCGATGTCGTGGCGACCGCCGTCACCATCTTGGCCCCATGCCGCGCGATGCCCTCGTTTTCATACTTCCGTCCGACCATGAACCCGGTGATGTTTTGCAGGAACACCAGCGGGATGCGACGTTGCGAGCACAGCTCGACAAAATGCGCACCCTTCTGTGCGGCTTCCGAGAACAGAACGCCGTTGTTGGCAATGATCCCGACAGGGCAGCCTTTGACATGGGCAAAACCGGTCACCAGCGTCTCACCGAACCGAGGTTTGAATTCGTCGAACCGAGAGCCATCAACCAGACGCGCGATCACCTCGCGGATATCGTAGGGTGTGCGCAGATCGGCCGGAACAACGCCAAGGATTTCCTCAGGATCATAGGCCGGATCTTCGGGGCTGGCCCAATCCACCGTCTGCGGTTTGCGCAGGTTCAGCGAGCCGACCGCCCGACGCGCCAGCGCCAGCGCGTGGGCGTCATCTTCGGCCAGATAATCCGCCACGCCGGACAGGCGCGTGTGAACGTCGCCGCCGCCCAGATCTTCGGCGCTGACCACCTCACCAGTCGCGGCCTTGACCAGAGGCGGCCCGGCCAGAAAGATCGTCCCCTGCTCTTTCACGATGATCGTGACGTCCGACATCGCGGGGACATAGGCGCCGCCCGCTGTGCACGAGCCCATCACCACAGCGATCTGTGCAATCCCCTTGGCGCTCATCCTCGCCTGATTGTAGAAGATGCGGCCAAAGTGGTCGCGGTCGGGAAAGACCTCATCCTGATTAGGCAGGTTCGCGCCACCGCTGTCGACCAGATAGATGCAGGGCAGTTGGTTTTCTTCGGCAATCTCCTGCGCACGCAGGTGTTTCTTGACTGACATCGGATAATAGGTGCCGCCCTTCACGGTGGCGTCGTTGCAGACCACCATGACTTCACGCCCCTGCACGCGGCCAATCCCGGCGATTACACCGGCGCAAGGGGCTGCATCGCCATACATCCCATGCGCCGCCGTCGCGCCGATCTCCAGAAACGGAGACCCCGCGTCCAGCAGGTTCGCCACACGACGACGTGGCAGCATCTTGCCCCGAGATTCATGCCGCGCGCGGGATTTTTCACCCCCGCCCATACGGGCTGCTTCGGCAGCGGCGGAGATTTGCGCCAACGCGTCCAGATGCGCTACGCGATTTGTCTTGAAGCCCTCAGAGGTGGGCATGGCTTTGGATGTGAGTTTCATTTGGTTACCTCGTCGGCAAGACGTTGCAGGTGCCGCCAATTAACCCAGTTCCCTGCACTTAAGTACATTTCACACCATGTATCTGGGGGAATTTCTTCGCTAGGAGATGCATCACAAACATCGAAAACGCCTTCGACCAATTGGAGGCGCTGTCGCTCATAGCGACGTGCTGCACTGCCCGACGTTCCAATACTCTGGGGCACAGTGGTTTTGATTTCTGCCGAAACTGCATCGACATGCTCGGAAAGGCTGACCAGACATTGCAGTCGTTCTTCGACGACACGGCCTATTGTGCAATAGTCGACGGCGATACCTATACAGTTGGTATCCATCGTCATTCCATTGTTATGCTGGGTTAATAGCGCGCAACCGTCGAACCACTCCAAAACTTCGATCGGATTACCCGAGCTTTCTGCCCGCACCGTGCAAACGCCTGCCAAAATTATAGAAAAGGCGAGCATCAAGTGTTTCATTCACTGGCCTCCCCCGCCGCCCGCGCCTTCAATTCCTTCCGGATCACTTTCCCCGTCACAGTCATCGGCAGTTCCTCCAGAAACGCCACCTCGCGGGGATAGGAATACTGCGCCAGACGGTCCTTGACCCAATTCTGCAACTCCTGCTCCGCCGCCTCAGCCCCCGGTTTCAAAACCACATAGGCCTTGACGATCTCGGTTCGCAGCGGGTCCGGCTTGCCGACCACGCCCACCGTGGCCACAGCCGGATGGGTCAGCAGGCAATCTTCGATCTCGGCCGGACCGATGCGGTAGCCAGCCGACGTGATCACATCGTCATCGCGACCGACGAAGCGCAGGTAGTCGCCCTCCCACACGCCTCGGTCTCCGGTGATCAGCCAGTCGCCTCTGAACTTCTCAGCCGTCGCCTCGGGCCGGTTCCAGTATTCCAGCAGCATCGAGGCGGAACCGCGTCGGATGGCCACGTCGCCCTCTTCGTCGGTCGGAGTGCCGTCTTGGTCAATCACTGCAACCGCGTGACCCCGCACCGGCTTACCGATGCAGCCGGGGCGCACGGGGAAGTCCTCGGCGCAGGAAGACACCACCATGTTGCACTCGGTCTGGCCGTAGAATTCGTTGATCGTCAGGCCAAACGCCCGCTGGCCCCAGGCCAGCATTTCAGCGCCCAGAGGCTCTCCGCCCGAGGCGACAGAGCGAAGACCTGGAATCGCCTGATCCGCCGCCTTCAGCATGCGCAGCGCGGTGGGCGGAAAGAACACATTGCGCACCCCGCCGCGCGCGACGACATCGGCGCAGGCCTCGGGCGTGAATTTGTCCAGACGGGCTGCGACCACCGGAACGCCCAGCGCCAAGCCAGGCATCAGCACATCGAACAACCCGCCGATCCAGGCCCAGTCCGCCGGGGTCCAAAGACAGTCGCCCTCGCGCAAGTTGTTATGACTGGTGGACACACCCGGCAAATGCCCGGTCAAAACACGATGGCCGTGCAGCGCACCTTTTGGGCTGCCGGTCGTACCAGACGTATAAATCAGGACCGCAGGGTCTTCGGGGCCGGTATCCGCATACGGCACATCGTCTCCGCGCTCGCCGATCTGGTCGACCATCAGCGGTTCTGCCAAATCCCCCAGCAGTGCAGCACCGTCCGGATCCGTCAGCACAACCTGCGCGCCAGCATCGCCGACGCGAGACCGCAAGGCATCTTGCTTAAAGAGTTTGAACAACGGAACCGAGATCGCTCCGATTTTCCAAACCGCCAGATGGGCTGCCGCGCACCACGGCGACTGGCTGAGAAGGACACCGACGCGATCCCCCGGCTGCACCCTTTTCAACAAGGCACGTGCGATCCCGTCTGCCATTTCGGAAAGCTGCCCATAGGTGATCCGCCGCACATCTGCCCCGGTCAGGTCAATCAGCGCGACCTGATCTGACGCCTGCGACAAGCATTGGCGCGCCATGTTCAGACGATCTGGGATATCCCAGCCGCCCGCTGCACGCAAACCCGGTATGCGCCTAGCTTCTAGCACAACTAAAAACCCTTATTTCCCGGTATGTTGAGCGGAATGCCAACACCGGCCCCGTCACATAGATTTGATGCAGATCAGAGTGCGGCGACCGCACCGCTGTCAAACCAGTGTCATCAACTGAATCAAAGGCAAGATCATGACCAATAAACTCGCCGCTTTGACACTTTCGACCGCGCTGGTGGCGCTTGCCGCCCCTGCCTTTGCCCAATCGCAGGGCGACTGGACCGTCGGTGTTGGTGTCGGTTACCTGAACCCCAAATCCGACAACGGAACACTGGCCGGGCAGAGTGCAGAAATCGACTCGGATACTCGTCCGATCTTCACCGCCGAGTACTTCATCCGCGACAATCTGGGCATCGAACTGCTGGCCGCAACGCCGTTCAAGCACACGGTGACTCTGGGCGGAAGCACCGAAGCCGGCACCGTCAAGCACCTGCCGCCCACCTTGTCGCTGAACTATCACTTCCCGACCAACAGCGCGTGGAAGCCTTATGTCGGCGCTGGCTTGAACTACACTTTCTTCTTCGATGAACAATCGGCGTTGGGTGACCTGAAAGTCGACGACTCGTTCGGCGTCTCGCTGCAGGCCGGCCTGGACTATATGGTTTCGGACAATGGCGCGGTTCGTTTGAACGTACGATGGTTCGATATCGACTCGGACGTTACGCTGAACGGAACAAACATCGGCAAAGCCGAGATTGACCCGTACCTTATTGGCGTTTCCTACGTCCATAAGTTCTGATCCTTTACAGAAAGACGTCTCGCAGGAACCTCGTCTGCGAGGCGTTTTTTGCATCAGAGCATCTCAGCCATCAGTTCGCGGCCGATCAGCATCCGGCGGATTTCGCTTGTGCCCGCACCAATCTCCATCAACTTTGCATCGCGGAAGATGCGGCTGACCGCCGAATCTGCCAGGAACCCGGCCCCACCCATCGCCTGAACAGCCTGATGCGCCTGTGTCATCGCTTGTTCTGAGGCGTAAAGACAGCACGCCGCTGCATCCTGACGGGTCACATCCCCGCGGTCGCAAGCCTTGGCAACCTCATACACATAGGCCCGGGCCGAGTTCATCGCGGTATACATATCCGCGATCTTGCCCTGCATCAGTTGGAAGCTGCCGATCGGTTTGCCGAACTGTTTGCGTTCGGCCAGATACGGCATGATCTCATCCAGACAGGCGGCCATAATTCCGGTCCCGATCCCGGCCAGCACCACACGTTCATAGTCAAGCCCGGACATCAGAACAGCGACGCCTTTGCCCTCTTCGCCGAGAACGTTGTCGAACGGCACCTCGACGTCTTCAAAGATCAGTTCAGCCGTATTCGATCCACGCATCCCCAGCTTGTCGAAATGGGGCGACGTGGAAAAACCCTTCATCCCCTTCTCGATCAGAAAGGCAGTGATCCCTTTGGACCCGGCCTCTGGGTCTGTCTTGGCGTAAACGACCAGAGTATCCGCGTCGGGTCCGTTCGTGATCCAGTATTTGTTCCCGTTCAGGCGGTAGTGATCATTACGCTTTTCCGCGCGCAGTTTCATCGACACCACGTCTGACCCGGCCGACGCCTCAGACATTGCCAATGCGCCGACATGCTCACCCGAGATCAGGCCGGGCAGATACTTCGCCTTTTGCTCATCTGTTCCGTTCAGCTTGATCTGATTGACGCACAGATTCGAATGCGCGCCGTAGGACAATGAAACCGAAGCCGACGCCCGCGCGACTTCTTCCACCGCGATGGTATGTGCAAGGTAAGTCATCCCTGCCCCGCCATATTCCTCGGGCACGGTGATCCCGAGCAAGCCCAAGTCACCCATCTCTTTCCACAGCTCGTTCGGAAATGCGTTCGAGGAGTCGACCTCAGCCGCCATGGGCTTAACCCGCTCCTGCGCCCAACGATGCACCATTTCGCGCAGGGCGTTCACGTCTTCTCCCAGATCAAATTGCATGGTTGCCGTGAACATATGCGATCTCCTCCCTCGCATTAATGAACAGTTGTTCAATAAATAGCAGCGATTCTGAACAGGGTCAACGACGGCGTCCCAAAAACAAACCGCCGCCCTGATCAGGGCGGCGGCTTCAAACAATCAAGCGTGCGCTTACAGCGCACACAATTGGATTACGATTGATAAACGGCACCAACTTCGGACCGGATGATCCGGGCGATCAGCCTGCAATCGTCCAGCGAAAAGGTCAGCGGAACCCGCATATCCACGATCCCGGCCAGAATCCGATCACTTTCGGGCAGTGGGCTGCTGTCGGCATAGCGCCAACTGTCATAGCGCGAGGTGAATCCGTTGGGTTCGGCCCCGCCGAACCATTTCAACTCGACACCACGTGCGGCACATCGCTCGATCACATCGTTGATCCGATCCGCAGACCAGTCCAACAATAGAAATTGGATCGACGATCCGACAAAAGTCTCATCGTCGGGCCGATCAACGATGGTCAGGCCTGGCGTATCGCGCAGACCTTTTTCGATCTCAAAATAGCGCTCATTCCAGCGCTCAACCTGACGGTCCAGATCGCGCAATTGCGGGCGCAGGATCGCTGCCCGCAAATTGTCCATTCGGCCCGAGACATTGGGGGTGTGATACTTGATCCGCTCAAAAACCTCGGGGCCCGGCGCGGCAAGGTGGCGCTCATACAGCATGTAGGACCCGGACAGCATCGTCGCTTTGGCCGCCAATTCTTCGTCATCGGTGATCAGTATTCCGCCCTCACCCGAATTGACGTGTTTATAGGTCTGACAGGAATAGCACCCGATCGCGCCCTGCCGACCCGAAAGTTGCCCGCGCCATGCCGCCCCCATCGTGTGGGCGCAATCCTCGATCACTATGACGCCCGCGGCGTCGCACATCTGCATCAATCGATCCATGTCGCACAGATGACCACGCATATGGCTCAGCATCAGAACGCGCGCCTGATCCAGTTTGGCCTCAAGATCGTCCAGATCAATCGTAAGCCCTTCGGTCACGCCCACGAACACGGGGCGCGCACTGACCGAGGCGATAGAGCCCGGGACCGGTGCCAGTGTGAAAGCGTTGGTCAGAACCGGGTCACCCGGCTTGACCCCCACAGCGCGCAGGGCCGTGGCCAGTGCATAACCGCCCGACGAAACGGCCAGACAGTATTTTGCACCCGTCTGGGCGGCAAATTCCTGTTCCAGCAAGGCCGTTTCGCCCAACTCGCCAGGAACGACGTTGTATCTGTGAAGACGCCCATGGCGCAAAACAGCCAAAGCGGCTTCAACTGCCTCTTCGGGGATGGGTTCCTGCTGGGTAAAGCTACCAGTGAATGTCTCTGTCATATGGGTGTTTTGGTCCTGCAAAGGCGTCGGGTCAAGGGACTAAGCCGCCACACCGATCAACTGAGCGACCACATCCGGCAGATCGTCGAAGTGATGCAACAGCGCTTCGGGTTCCAAGGCAGCCATATCTTCGCCCGAGGGTCCGAACGTCACCAGAACCGAAGGAACACCCGCGGCCCGCGCTGTATTTCGGTCGGTATCTGAATCTCCAATCAAGACACAAAGGTCAGGATGGCCCCCTGCCCGGCGCGCCGCCTCACGCAAAGGTTCGGGATCAGGCTTGCGAACCGGCAGCGTGTCCGCCCCCACTAGCGAGGCGAACTGATCGCGCACCCCAAGTTTGGTCAGCAACTGGTGCGCCAGGGCTTCGGGTTTGTTGGTGCAGATACCAACTCCATAGCCAGCAGATCTCAATTCTTCGACCGCGCCCAACGCACCGGGATAGAAATGCGTATGGGTATCGATGTCCTTGGCATAAGCCTCAAGCAACATTGGGTAATAGGTCTGCACGGTCGCATCATCATAGGCCCCGACCCGCTTCAGCCCGTGGGTCAGCATCATCCGCCCACCACGCAGGGCAACCCCTGCATCCTCGGTATGCACCAGAACATCCCCATGCCCCATATGCCGGAAACAGTGGTTGGCAGCCGCCAACAGATCGCCCGACGTATCGGCCAGGGTTCCGTCCAGATCGAAGATGACTGTGCGCATATTGCCTCCTGATTCGGCGGGTCTTCGCCGCAAGTGTTGCAAACGGCAATCTTGTTTGATGCCCGTACCGCTTGCGCGTTTGAATTCAGCGGATAAAACGGGCCGCAACAAAACACAAAGAGAAATCGTTTTTATGAGCACCGCCCTTGTTATCCTTGCCGCCGGAAAAGGCACCAGGATGAATTCGGATACCCCAAAAGTATTACACCCGATCGCCCAGACCCCAATGCTGGTCCACGCAATGCGCGCAGGTGCCGTTCTGTCGCCCGAGCGGACGGTCATCGTCACCGGCCACGGTTCGGAAGCCGTCGCTAAAGTTGCGGCAGCTGAAGATGAAGCCGCGCAGATCGTGGTTCAGGAAGAACAACTGGGAACGGCCCATGCCGTTGCGCAGGCCCGCGAGGCACTGGCAGGGTTCGATGGGGACGTCATTGTCCTTTATGGCGATACACCCTTTATCGATCCCAGAACGCTCGAGCGCATGATCGAGGCGCGCGCCTCGTTTGATCTGGTCATGCTTGGTTTTGATATTGCCGAAGTTCAGCCACGCTATGGCCGGTTGATCATGGACGGCGACAAACTGGTCGAGATCATCGAGTACAAAGATGCAACCGAAGAGCAGCGCGCCATTCGCTTTACCAATAGCGGGCTGCTTGCCTGCGACGCGAAACAGCTGTTCGAGCTGATCGATGAAGTCAGCAACGATAATGCCTCGGGCGAGTATTACCTGACCGAGATCGTGGCGCTGGCCAATGCGCGTGGGCTATCCGCGACTGCAATCAAATGCGACGAAGCCGAGACCCTGGGCGTGGACTCTCGCGCCGATCTGGCTGCGGCAGACGCCGAATTCCAGACCCGCGCCCGCAACGAACTGCTGGCCCTGGGTGTGACGTTGATGGCCCCCGAAACGGTTTACCTGGCCGCCGATACAATTATCGGGCGCGACACGGTCATTGAGCCCAATGTCGTCTTCGGCCCCGGCGTCACCGTTGAAAGCGGCGCAACGATCCGAGCGTTTTCTCACCTGGAAGGCTGCCATGTCAGCCGCGGTGCCATCGTCGGCCCTTATGCCCGCCTGCGCCCCGGCACAGAACTGGCCGAGAACACGCGCATCGGCAACTTCGTCGAAATCAAGAACGCCGAGATCGCCGAAGGCGCAAAGGTCAACCACCTCAGCTATATCGGCGATGCCTCGGTCGGCGCGACGACCAACATTGGCGCGGGAACGATCACCTGCAACTACGACGGCGTCATGAAGCATAAGACGACTATTGGCGAAAACGTCTTCATCGGCTCGAACACCATGCTGGTGGCACCCGTGACTGTGGGCGACGGCGCGATGACGGCAACCGGAACCGTGGTCACGCGCGACGTCGAACCCGATGCACTGGCTGTAGGGCGAGCCAAACAAGACAACAAGCCCGGTTACGCGCGCAAATTGTTTGAAATGCTGAAGGCGAAAAAGGCTCGCCGGAATAAAGGGGCCTGATCAATGTGTGGAATTGTAGGGGTATTGGGCGATCATGAAGCCGCGCCCACTTTGGTCGAGGCACTCAAACGTCTGGAATACCGGGGTTATGACAGCGCCGGGATAGCCACGGTGAATGACGGTGCACTGGGACGTCGCAGGGCGGTGGGCAAATTGGTCAACCTGAGTGACTTGCTGGTGCATGATCCCCTGCCGGGAAAATCCGGCATCGGCCACACCCGCTGGGCCACCCATGGCGCACCATCGGTCACCAACGCGCATCCGCATCAGGCCGGCCCTGTGGCAGTCGTGCATAACGGGATCGTTGAAAACTATCGCGAGTTGCGTGCCGAACTAGCCGAAAAGGGCATCAGCTTTGTCACGGAAACTGACACCGAAACCGTGGCTCTGTTGACGGAATACTACCTGAAAACCGGCCTGTCCCCAGTTGAGGCTGCGTTCCAAACCATTGACCGCCTTGTCGGTGCGTTTGCGCTGGCGTTTCTGTTCGATGGCCAGGACGATCTGATCGTAGCTGCGCGCAAGGGCTCTCCGTTGGCCATTGGCCACGGGGATGGAGAGATGTATGTGGGCTCGGACGCGATCGCGCTGGCACCGCTGACCAATCGCATCACCTACCTTGAAGAGGGCGACCGCGCCGTTCTAACCCGCACCTCGCTTGAGATCCGCACCGAGTCCGGCGAACTGGCCAACCGCGAGATGCGGCAGATTCAACTGGACCACTCGCAGACCGAAAAGAATGGTCACAAGCATTACATGGCCAAAGAAATTGCAGAACAGCCCGTAGTGATTGCCGACGCCATCCGGTCTTACCTGCCCAGCGGCGGCGATCAGATCGTCTTGCCCGAAGAAGGGTTGGATTTCACCAAGCTGGACCGCTTGACCATGGTGGCTTGCGGAACAGCGTTCTACGCCTGCCTGACCGCGAAATACTGGTTCGAGCAACTGGCCCAAATGCCGGTTGAGGTCGATATCGCCAGTGAGTTCCGGTATCGCGAACCTCCGATCCCGGGGCGCACACTAGCCTTGTTTGTCAGCCAGTCAGGCGAAACAGCCGACACGCTGGCCGCACTGCGGTATTGCGAGGGTAAGGCAGACAAGATCGTCTCGGTCGTGAACGTTCCCGAAAGCTCGATCGCACGTGAAAGCGATATTGCACTGCCCATTCATGCGGGTGTCGAAATCGGTGTGGCCTCGACCAAGGCTTTCACCTGCCAGCTGAGCGTCTTGCTGATGCTCGCGCTCAAGGCCGCAGCGGATCGTGGCACCCTGACCGATGAGGAACTGGCTGATCACTATGCCGCGCTGCGCGGGTTGCCGACTGTTCTGAACACCGCGCTTGAACAAGGCCCGGCGATCAAGTCCTCGGCACAGCGCCTGTCCGAGGCCCGCGACGTCCTGTTCCTGGGCCGGGGTCTGATGTACCCGCTGGCGATGGAAGGTGCGCTGAAACTAAAGGAAATCAGCTACATCCACGCCGAAGGTTACGCGTCCGGAGAGCTTAAGCACGGCCCCATCGCCCTGATCGACAAACACATGCCCGTTGTGGTCATGGCTCCGCGCGATGCAGTGTTCGACAAGACGGTTTCGAACATGCAGGAAGTCATGGCGCGCAAGGGAAAAGTCATTTTGGTGTCGGACGACGACGGGATCGCCGAGGCGGAAGACGGAGTCTGGAGCAGCATCCGAATGCCCCATGTACACACCAGCCTTGCACCGATCCTCTACTCGGTGCCCGCGCAACTGTTGGCCTATCATACAGCGGTCGCAAAAGGGACGGATGTAGACCAGCCGCGCAACCTGGCAAAATCCGTTACGGTGGAGTGAAAAATGGCCAAGCAATTCCCGGAAATCGACGAGACCCAGCGGAAATTCATCGAAGAACAGCATCTATTCTTCGTTGGCACCGCCGCACCTGACGGACGGGTCAATATCTCGCCCAAGGGCATGGACTCGCTGCGGGTACTCGGCCCAAACCGGATTGCTTGGATGAACCTGACCGGCAGCGGCAATGAAACTGCCGGTCACCTGCTTGAAACTGACCGCATGACGCTGATGTGGTGTTCATTTACGACGCGACCTCTGATCCTGCGCACCTATGGCACCGCGCGCACGCTGCATCGGGGTGACGCGGGCTGGGATGAACTGGCCGAGCTTTTCCCCGATCATCGGAGTGCCCGGCAAATCTATGACCTGGATGTTGATCTGGTTCAGACCTCTTGTGGATATGCGGTGCCGTTCATGGACTACCGCTCGGATCGCGATACGATGCAGAAATGGGTCGATGGAAAGACGGACGAGCAGATCAAGTCCTACTGGGTCGAGAAGAACCAGCAGACCATTGACGGAAAACCCACCGGCACCGCAAGCTGAACCCTAACATGCTTGCGCCCTATCTAGATCAGATCAAAGCTCACGCAGACCCGGATCGCGGGGAACAGATGGCCGCCTATCACAAGGTCGACAGACCTTATCTTGGGGTGGCCAATCCTGTCCTGAATGATCTGACCAAAGCGTGGCGGCAAGAGCTGGACGTGCCCGCGCGCGTGGAACTGGCGGGTGCCTTATGGCAGACCAATATTCACGAGGGTCGCGTCGCCGCCGCCAAACTGCTAACGCAGGCCCGCATTCGACCGGACGATGCCGCGTGGGACTTACTGAAAAGCTGGTTGCCCGATTTTGATGCCTGGGCCGTGGCAGACCACGCCTGTATGGCGATGCAAAAGCGCCTTTCGGCGGATCCAACCCGTCTGGATCAAGTCGAGCACTGGACAACGTCCGACCATATGTGGACTCGCCGTGCCGCTATGGTGGCCACCCTACCATGGACGAAACAGAACCACCCCAAACCGGACGACCTGATGCGGCGCGACCGTATCCTGGGCTGGGCAGCCAGCTATGTGCCGGACCGCGACTGGTTTATTCAAAAGTCCATTGCGTGGTGGTTGCGCGAGCTGTCGAAACACGACCCTGATCGGGTGATCGCATTTCTGAATACCCATGGCGCAGACATGAAGCCTTTTGCACGAAAAGAGGCCGGCAAATTTCTGAAGGGTCAGTTGGAATAGACTTCCAGCTCGACCAGCTCATC
Organism: Ruegeria sp. R14_0; assembly: GCF_017743975.1. Classification (GTDB taxonomy): domain Bacteria; phylum Pseudomonadota; class Alphaproteobacteria; order Rhodobacterales; family Rhodobacteraceae; genus Ruegeria. The sequence continues at coordinate 377,257 of NZ_JAGHRC010000003.1, forward strand.
AAATGGCAGCAAAAGTGCCCGCATCGCATCCAAGGATAACCGGCTGCCGCCGCTGGCCGGGCCGGACGCGGGCACCAGCGTGATATAGGCCTGCGCGCCGGTTCGGGGCACGACAACGCGGCCTGTGAATTCAGTCTCGACCAGCGGAGTTTCCAGCCACCGGCCCGGCGTCGTTGGATCGCCTAGGCTGGCAATTGTGGTCCTTGGGCCGACCCAGCCTGCTGCTGTCGTGGCCGGAACAGGTTGCGGTTCGACCACGTTTTCTTCGGCAACAGCGGGCGTGCCGTCTTCGGCAGGCGTGTCGCCACCAAAGACGCGATCCGTCGTGGATCGCACTGTTTCACAGCCCGCCAGCAAAACACACAAAGTCAAAAGCGAATACCTCATACCCCAAACTTATCGCCCCCGGTTCAAGTGCACCAGCGCAAAGCACAGTTCGCCCTTGTCGCAGGGCGGTTGCCGCTTTACCTATGAGGCATGACAGCTCCGCTTATCGACCCGTTCGCTCGTGCCATCACCTATCTCCGCGTATCCGTCACGGATCGCTGCGATTTCCGTTGTGTCTATTGCATGTCCGAAGACATGACCTTTCTGCCCAAGAAAGATCTTCTGACACTGGAAGAACTGGACCGCATGTGTTCAACCTTTGTGAAGCTGGGCGTCGAAAAGCTGCGCATTACCGGGGGTGAGCCGCTGGTGCGCCGCAATATAATGAGTTTTTTCAATTCGATGACCCGCCATCTGGAAAGCGGCGCACTAAAAGAACTGACCCTGACGACCAATGGCTCGCAATTGCACCGTTTCGCGGATGACCTGTACGCGGCAGGTGTGCGCCGGGTGAACGTGTCTCTGGACACTCTGGACGAAGACAAGTTTGCCAAGGTCACCCGCTGGGGTCGCCTGAAACAGGTGCTGAACGGGATCGACGCCGCACAAAAGGCGGGTCTGCGTGTCAAGATCAACGCCGTGGCTTTGAAAGGGTTCAATGAACCCGAACTGCCCAGGATCACCGAATGGTGTGCCGAGCGTGACATGGACCTGACCTGGATCGAGGTCATGCCAATGGGCGATATCGGCAACGAAGACAGACTGGACCAGTATTGGTCCCTCAAGGATGTCCGCAAGGAATACGAGAACCACTATTCCGTGACCGATTTGGCGGAACGAACCGGCGGCCCGGCGCGCTATGTAAGGCTTGAGGAAACGGGCCAGAAAATTGGCTTCATCACACCCTTGTCACATAACTTCTGCGAAAGCTGCAACCGCGTGCGCCTGACCTGCACAGGTGAGCTGTACATGTGCCTCGGGCAAGAGGACATGGCCGATCTGCGCGCGCCATTGCGTGATCATCCCGATACCGAACAACCGCTTGAGGACGCCATTCGCGCGGCGATCAACCTCAAACCCAAGGGCCACGATTTCGACTATTCCCGACAGGCTGTGGATGGGCAAATGACCCGCCACATGAGCCATACGGGCGGCTAGCATGCCAAACAGAACTGACCGGCCGACGCTGCTCTACCACCTGTATTGCGGCCTCACTTCTGTTGCCGCACCTTTGGCATGGCGCACAGTGCGCAAGAAACTACACGCCGCAAACGTCCCCGAGGCACGGCAGCAGGAGCGCCTCGGCCACGCCAGCCAACCCAGACCCGACGGCCAATTGATTTGGTTCCACGCGGCCAGCGTAGGAGAGACGCTATCGGTCATCAGCCTGATCAAGCGTCTGGGCGAACGCCTGCCCAAGGCCCAGTTCCTGATCACGTCAGGCACGCCGACTTCGGCCGCGCTGATTGAAAAACGCATGCCGCCGCGCGCGCGCCACCAATACCCTCCGCTCGATACCGCCGCCGCAGTGCGGCGTTTTCTTGATCATTGGCATCCCGATGCCGCGATCTTTGTCGAAAGCGAAATTTGGCCTCGCCTGATCGTCGAAGCATCTCGCCGAGGAACCCCTCTGGCGCTGCTCAATGCACGTCTTTCCGATCGCTCCGTCGCGGGTTGGAAAAAGCGGCCCGAAACCGCTGGCTTCATTCTGGGCCATTTCACACTGTTCCTGACCCAGAACGACAAAACAGCAAAAAACCTGATCGACATGGGTGCGCGCCCCGATCGCGTGCAACCGGGTACCAATCTCAAAGCAATGTCAGACCCTTTGCCGGTGGATCAGGCAACACTGGAAGACATACGGCCACAAATCGCCGGTCGTCCGATCTGGATCGCCAGCTCGACCCATGCAGGCGAAGAGGAAACGGTTCTGGCCGCACATACCGAATTGATGAAACGCTGGCCAGACCTTCTGCTGCTGCTGATCCCGCGGCACCCAGAGCGGCGTGGTGAGGTTGCCAACCTGTTGAACACCGCCAGCCAAACGGCTGCCTTCCGGTCCAATGGCGACCGGATCACAACGCAAACTCAGGTCTATGTGGCTGACACATTGGGTGAGACCGGCACATGGTACGCGCTCTGTCCCATCGTGTTTCTGGGCGGTTCACTCAAGGAAATTGGCGGCCACAACCCGTTTGAGCCCGCGCAGGCTGGCGCCGCTGTGATTACCGGCCCTGGTTATTTCAACTTCGCGGAAACCTTCGCCCCACTGATCGAAAGCGGCGGCGCGATCGAGGTCAAGTCCCCACAACAACTTGCCAACGCCGTGGCGCATTGGTTGTCAGAAGACAGCGCGCTGGCAACAGCCCGGGCCAGTGCAAAATCTTGCGTGAACACCCAAAAGTCCGCATTGGACGACGTGATCGACACCTTGTGCGATACCCTCGACCTCGCCTGAAGGCAGGTGGATCCAACTTCATCTGGCTAAAAATATCCCGGGGAGTGCGAGGGGCTGGCCCCTCGCATTGCCCCAGTTTCATCACGCTGCCGGCATCCGTTGTTCAACGATCCCGGCCCACCAGCTGCACCCGGCCGGAATAGCCTCGTCATTGAAATTATACTCCGGGTGATGAACCGCCGCGGTATCACCATTGCCCACCAGAATATATGCCCCCGGCCGCTCCTCCAGCATAAAGGCAAAGTCCTCGCCGCCCATGATCAAAGGCGCCTCGTCGCAATTGCCGGCAACAGAACGCGCGACATCCGCGGCAAAATCAGTTTGTTCGTTACTGTTCACCATCACCGGATAACCTCGGTAATAGGTAACATCTGCGGTACCGCCAAAGGTGGTGGCGACGCCCGCGCAAATCTCATGAATTCGTTTTTCCGCCAGGTCACGCATGTCTTCGCTCATGGTGCGCACGGTCCCTTTCAGCTTCACGCTTTGTGGGATCACGTTGAACGCATTCGAAGACGTCTCGAATGATGTGACAGAAACCACGACCTGGTCCACCGGATCCGCATTGCGTGCAGCAATCGTTTGCAATGCCAGAACCGCCTGCGCCGCCATCACGGTTGTGTCGACCGTTTCATGCGGCTTTGCGGCATGTCCGCCCTTTCCTTCGAAAGAGATATCGAACTGATCCGTTGCGGCGAAGAACGCCCCGGACCGGATGGCGAAGCTGCCCACCGGGCGGCCCGGCCAGTTGTGCATGCCATAGACCTCCTGAATACCCCAGCGGTCCATCATGCCGTCCTCGCACATCTCGCGCCCACCGCCGCCGCCTTCTTCGGCGGGTTGGAAGATCACGACAACGGTGCCGTCAAAATTTCGCGTCTCGGACAGGTATTTCGCGGCCCCCAAAAGCATCGCCGTGTGCCCGTCATGCCCGCAAGCATGCATCGCGCCATCGGTTTTCGAAGCGTAATCCAGGCCCGTCGCCTCATGGATCGGCAACGCATCCATATCCGCGCGCAGCCCAATCACCTTGCCGCTTGTATCCGCCCGGCCCTTGATCACGCCAACAACGCCTGTGCGGCCAATGCCGGTTACGACCTCATCACAACCAAACTCGCGCAACCTTTCTGCAACCAAAGCGCTGGTGCGATGGGTTTCAAACAGAATTTCAGGGTTTTCGTGAATGTCGCGCCGCCACTCGGTGATCTCACCCTGCAATTCGGCGAACCGGTTCTTGATCGGCATTTTGGTCTCCTAATAATAGTTCCTTCGGCCCACAGCCCCTATCTGGGGCCGCTGGCAGTTCAATCCAAATCGACAGGCCGAAGTGCGCCGGACAGAAGGACAATGAAAACGGCCAGTGGTAACAAAGCCGCAAAAGCTATTCGCAATGTAAACATCTCTGCGAGAAACCCAATAAGGGGTGGACCAATCAATAGCCCTCCGTAACCCAATGTGGCAACACTTGCGATCGCCTGCCCCGGCGGTACGTCAGGATCCGAGGCCGCCCGGCTGAAAGCCAGCGGCATGATCACCGCATAACCGATCCCCATCAAAGCAAAACCTGCCAAAGCAAGCGCCGCCTCTCCGGCGGAGACCACACTGAATACCCCCAGCGCCGCGCAAACCCCACCAAATCGCGCCGTAGCAGCGGGTCCAAAGCGCATGATCACGACACCGCCCGCCAGCCGAAATGCAACCATCGCCACCGAGAAAACGGCGTAACCCAGCGCCGCAACACTTTCGGTGGCACCGGTGACATCGCGCAAGAAGATCGCGCTCCAATCTGCAACTGCGCCTTCGCCCAACGCACCGCACAGGGCTGTGAACCCAACCAGGATCAGCGCCCCGGAAGGCAGCGCAAACACCTGCCCGCCGGTCGAAACCGCCCGTCGCGATGTCCAACGCACCCACGACAAGGCCAGCGCCAGCCCGACCACGACCCCGCCGGCCAACAAAAAATGCTGCATCACGGTCAACTGCATCTGCACCGCAGCAAACCCGCTGAGCGCCCCCAGCCCGGCCCCGAGGCTCCACATAGCATGGAACGAGGACATGACAGGTTTGTCGAAAGCTTGCTCAACCTCGGCCGCCCAGGCATTCATCGCCACGTCCATCGAGCCGTGGAAAGCCCCGAACACAAACAGAAAGGCCGCCAGCGCCCAGAACCCGCCTGCGAAGGCCAGCAAGATCAAGGACAGCGTATAAAGAACCGCGATGTAGCGGGTCAGGCTGACCGCTCCGAACCGGTCCGTCAGCCGTCCGGTAATCGGAAATGAGCACACCGCGCCTGCGGCCATGAACAACAGCCCGTAGCCGAGCGCCTCATGCGTCAGATCCAACCGATCCCGAACCGCAGGAATACGCGAGGCCCAGATACCGAACAATGCGCCGTTCAGGATGAACATGGCGGCTACGGCCCGCCACGCCGCCACGATTCCGATCATGGGAAACCCTTAGTGCCAGATGCCAAACTCTGCTGTTGTACAGCTTGCCGGCGCGCTGGCAAATACAGTTTCACTCCAGCTTCTTGCGAATCTTCCGAACGGCAAACCAAACGGCCAGAACAACCGGGATTGTCACAGCGGCTGTCAGCATCCCTTTGCTTATCCCAACCCCGGTCAGCGGATACAGAAGGTAGCTGACCAACGACACTGCATAGTAACTGATGGCGACCACAGACAGCCCTTCGACAGTGTGCTGCAGGCGCAGGGCCAAATCGGCGCGGCGATCCATACTTTCCAGCAACGCCTGATTCTGTGCGCTGCGTTCGACATCCACACGCGTGCGCAACAATTCCCCGGCACGGATCGCCCGGTCCGACAGGGCCTGCAATCGACGCTCGGTAGATTTGACCGTGCGGATCGCCGGATCGTATCGGCGCATCATGAAATCGGCAAAGCTCTGCCCGCCGCCAAACCGATCTTCTCGCAGGACCTCAATGCGTTGATTCACGATCGCCTCGTAGGCTCCTGTGGCACCAAACCGAAACGAACATTTGGCAGACAGTGTTTCAAGCGCGATCGACGTCGACAACAGATCCTGCAACAACGCATCCGGCTGGGCTGTGTCGTCATTCATCTGCGCCATAATCTGTGTCAATTGCCCATCCAATGCACCGATGCGCGGCATCAACTGTTTGACGCGGGCAAATCCCAGCATCGACATCGCTTTATAGGTCTCAATCTCGCACAGACGTTGCACGATACGCCCGGTTCGCCGCCGTCCTGTGCCCTCGGTCACAAACATCGCAAACCGCATGTGCCCAGCCGGATCGATGCGAAAATCGCAGGCGCAGATTGCGGCATCATCCAGCACACGCGCCACCGCCAGACTTTCAGGCTCGAACCACTCGGCAAGTTTGGATCGGATGGCCTCGTCGCTCTCACGCTCGACAACACGCACCATCGCAGAGGTGACGCGTTGTCCTGGGCTCGCCATCAGCCAATCAGGTGGAAACACCTCAAAATCAGCCGGGTTGAACGCGCGGTCACTCACATTCTGAGAGATCGCTGTATAGGTCACAAACTCGGTGTGCTGCTCCCATTTCAACCAATGACGTCCGATCTGCCCCGCGTAATGCGTGGCGTCCGGCTGAGGATGCTGCGCACCGTGGCGATCCAGAAGGTTGACCAGATGCTCCAAGTCTTCACGACGATCGCGCGCGACGGCGGCCTCAGATTTCTTGATGGCCAGAAACACCACGGTGCAGGGTGTCGCTGCAATCGGAAACGGCCGCGCGTGCAGTTCGTTGGCCAGCGCATAGCGCAGCGGGTGGTCATCTATCGGCGTCATAAAGGGCTCCGTCTGGTTCCCGGCACTATACGACATCCGCGACGCGCATCAATTCTCTTTTTATTTCATATACTTACAGGGATACGACGGTATACAAATCCGCTATCTCATTGATTTGGCTGCCACAGCTCGATCGGATTGCCCTCGGGGTCGTGAATCCGTGCGAATTTGCCAACCTCGCTGTCCCACTCGGCGTTGGTCTCCACAGTGATCCCCGCGGCCTCTAACTGAGCGGTCAGCGCCGCAAGATCATCGACCCGAAAATTGATCATCCACTGTTGCTCGGCCCGTCCGAAATACTCAGTGTCCTGTGCGAAAGGAGCAAATACCGTGTAACCATCGCGTTGTTTCCAAGGCACCGGGTCATAGTGATTGACACCCAGATGCTCCTCGTACCACGCACTCAGCGCCGCCGGGTCCCGCGCGCGGAAGAACACACCGCCAATACCGTTCACTTTCTCCATCGGCACCTCCCAAGCACATTACCACCAGCAGTGTAGCATAATCCGCAGGCTTCATCTGGCCCCAAATATCCTGGAGGTCAGGAGGCAAAGCCTCCTGCAAAAGAAAATAGAAAAGGGCGCCCGCAGGCGCCCTTTGCAATTTGTTTGTTTCGCGTGCTCAGTCGATCATGGGCAGCAGCTTGTCCAAGCTCGCCTTGGCGTCGCCATAGAACATGCGGGTGTTCTCTTTAAAGAACAGCGGGTTTTCGATGCCCGAATACCCGGTGCCCTGACCACGTTTCGACACGAAAACCTGCTTGGCCTTCCAGCATTCCAGAACCGGCATGCCGGCGATGGGGCTGTTGGGATCTTCCTGCGCCGCAGGGTTTACGATGTCGTTCGAACCGATGACAATCGCCACGTCTGTGTCCGGGAAATCGTCATTGATCTCGTCCATTTCCAGCACGATGTCATACGGCACCTTCGCCTCGGCCAGCAGCACGTTCATGTGGCCCGGCAGACGACCGGCAACCGGGTGGATCGCAAAGCGCACGTTCTTGCCTTTGGCGCGCAGCTTACGGACCAGTTCGGAAACCGACTGCTGAGCTTGCGCAACAGCCATGCCGTAGCCGGGAATGATGACCACGCTGTCCGCGTCGTTCAGAGCTGCGGCAACCCCGTCAGCTTCAATCGCGACCTGCTCACCTTCCACTTCCATCTGCGGACCCGAGGTGCCGCCAAAGCCGCCCAGGATCACGCTGACAAAGTGACGGTTCATCGCCTTACACATGATGTAGGACAGGATCGCACCTGACGAGCCCACCAGCGCACCAACCACGATCAGCAGATCGTTGCCCAGCGAGAAGCCAATCGCCGCAGCTGCCCAGCCCGAGTAGCTGTTCAGCATCGACACAACCACCGGCATGTCCGCACCACCGATACCCATGATCAGGTGATAGCCGATGAACAGCGCCGCCAGCGTCATCAGGAACAGCGGGAAGAAGCCGCCCGATGCTGTGTACCAGATCAGACAGATCAGCGAGAGACCCGCAGCAGCCGCGTTCAGCGCATGGCCGCCGGGCAGCTTGGTTGCCGCCGAGGTCACTTTGCCCGCCAGCTTACCATAGGCCACGACCGAACCGGTAAAGGTAATCGCACCGATGAAGATGCCCAGGAACAGTTCCACATGCAGGATTGTCAGCTCGGCCGAGGTCTTCTTGGCGATCAGTTGGGCAAAGGCCCCCAGACCGTCCATCTGAACCTCTTTTGCGGCGTCGGCGATGGCGAATACTTCGGCAACATTCTGGATCTCAAAATGCGCGTTGTAGCCAACGAACACAGCCGCCAGACCGACCAGCGAGTGCATCGCCGCCACAAGCTGCGGCATCTCGGTCATCTGGACGCGCTGCGCCACGTACTGACCGATCAGACCACCGCCGATGATCAGCAGAAGCGACAGCAGCCACAGGCCGGAACCCGGGCCAACCAACGTGGCAAAAACCGCCAGCGCCATACCGACAATACCGTACCAGACCGCGCGCTTGGCGCTTTCCTGGTTCGACAGACCGCCGAGCGAAAGGATGAAAAGGACAGCCGCAACAACATAGGCGGCAGTGGTGAAGCCAATCATCTACCCGGCCTCCTTAAGATTTCTGGAACATGGCGAGCATGCGCCGGGTTACGAGGAAGCCGCCGAAGATGTTGATCCCGGCCATGAAAACGGACAGCGCCGCCAACAGAATAACCAGAAACGACCCCGATCCGATCTGCATCAAGGCCCCAACGATAATGATCGACGAGATCGCGTTGGTGATCGCCATCAGTGGCGTGTGCAGCGAATGCGCGACGCCCCAGATCACCTGGAAGCCTACAAACACGGCCAGCACAAATACGATGAAGTGCTGCATGAAGCTGGCCGGAGCGACCAGCCCCACCAGCAGCATCAGCGCGCCGCCGACACCCAGCAAGGTGAACTGCTGTTTGGTCTGCGCTTTGAACGCCGCGATCTCCTGCGCCTTTTTCTCTTCCGGTGTCAGTTCCTTGGCCTCGGGCTTCTTTTGCGCCGCGATGGCCTGAACCTTAGGCGGCGGCGGCGGGAAGGTGATCTCGCCTTGATAGGTCACGGTCGAACCGCGGATCACGTCATCTTCCATGTCGTGGTTGATCTGACCGTCCTTCTCGGGCGTCAGATCAGCCATCATGTGGCGGATATTGGTCGCGTACAACGACGACGACTGAGCCGCCATCCGGCTGGGGAAGTCGGTATAGCCGATAATGGTCACGCCATTGTCGGTCACAATCTTCTCATCCGCGACGGTCAGCTTGCAGTTGCCGCCTTTTTCCGCCGCGAGGTCCACGATGACCGAGCCCGGCTTCATGCTTTCGACCATATCCTTGGTCCAAAGCTCGGGCGCCTCGCGGTTCGGGATCAGCGCGGTGGTGATCACGATGTCCATCTCGGGCGCAAGTTCACGGAACTTAGCCAGCTGTGCGTTGCGGAATTCCTCCGACTGAACCGACGCATAACCGCCGGTGGCCGCGCCGTCCTGCTGTTCTTCTTCGAAGTCCAGATAGACGAACTCGGCCCCCATCGATTCGACCTGCTCGGCCACTTCGGGGCGCACGTCGAACGCATAAGTAATCGCGCCCAGCGAAGTTGAGGTCCCGATCGCGGCCAAACCGGCGACGCCAGCCCCAACGATCAGCACCTTGGCGGGCGGAACCTTACCAGCCGCGGTCACCTGACCGGTGAAAAAGCGGCCAAAGTTGTTACCCGCTTCGATCACCGCGCGATAACCCGCGATGTTTGCCATCGAAGACAGCGCGTCCATCTTCTGCGCGCGGCTGATGCGCGGCACCATTTCCATTGCGATGACGTTGGCACCTTTGGATTTCGCCAGCTCCATACCTTCTTCGTTGCCCGCCGGGTTGAAGAAGGAAATCAAGGTTTTACTCTTGGTCAGGCGCTTAAGCTCGGCCTCGGAGGGTTGACGCACTTTGGCGATGATATCGGCTGCTTTCCACAGCGCAGCTGCGGTCTTGATGACTTCAACGCCGGCGGCTTCGTAAGCTGCGTCCGAGAATCCCGCTGCAGCACCAGCGCCTTTCTCGATCAGGCATTCATAGCCCAGTTTCTGCAACTGCACGGCAGAATCGGGCGTCATCGCGACGCGGTTCTCACCGTCAAATATCTCTTTCGGTGTGCCTATTTTCACTGGCATTCCCCCTAATTTTCACTCTGACCGAGCGGGTGGTCGGTATTGTTTGTTAAGCAAAGGTGTATCTTGCGCAACATTATTTCGCAAGCGCAGCATATTTACGTTGTGTCATTACCACATAACTTCAGATCCACCTTCGGGTTTGGCGTTCGTATCGCGCGAAATCGGCGCGGAAAGTCCTGCGCATTCGGTTCTCTTCCGGCACGATGAAACGGCGCTCCAACAGCCAGACAAAGACGGGAACCAGAACCAATGAGGCGACGGCGTCGAACCGCAGGATCAGGCCGGTCAGGATCAGGACATCGCCTGCATAAATCGGGTTCCGACTCCGTTTGAAGATACCGGTCTGCACAAGTGAGCTGGGGGTTTCATGCGGCATGATCGTTGTGCGATGCCGACGAAATTCGGCTGCAGCCAAGGCGATCAGGATCACTCCTCCACCAATCAGAACGCCGCTGAGTAGGTCGGTTAATCCACCGTACAGCGACAACCCCATTGGCATGTACCGTGCCTGTATCCATGCCAGCACGGCAAATCCCAACAACCAAACCGGAGGGATATCGATGTTACGCATGTCGGGCTGACTTTCGTTCCGGCAATGGCGAACATGTCGCGTTTTCACGATCACCTACCGCTTTTCGACCTCAATAGCAAAACTACAGTTGGTCGCAGGGCAAATTGCTGGTCCTCACCAGCCCAACCGCCACCCCCAGAAGTAGTCAATCGTGGACAGGGCCCCACGGATCAGTTAGCCAGTCTAAACCAATGTTTTCCGATGCATGCACAGGATCACGATGACCGATTTTGCCGCTACAAAAGCCAAGTTCGATTTACCCGAAGGCGTTGTTTATCTGGATGGAAACTCGCTGGGGCCTTTGCCCCGCGCCGCGGCGGCGCGGGTCAATGAGATGTTGGTTTCGGAATGGGGGCAGATGCTGATCACCGGCTGGAACAAAGCCGGATGGATGGCGCTGCCGACCGGTCTGGGGGATCGTATTGGCCAACTGATCGGTGCCGAACCCGGCAGCGTTGTGACCGGGGACACCCTGTCGATCAAAGTCTATCAGGCGGTCGCCTCGGCGTTAGATCTGTACCCGGATCGCAAGGTCGTTCTGTCGGACAACGGCAATTTCCCATCCGATCTTTACATGGTCGAGGGCCTGCTGCGCTCGCTCGGGTCGGATTACGAGTTGCGCGTCGTCGCTCCCGAGGATGTCGCCGACAACCTGACCGATGATGTTGCCGTCCTGATGCTGACCGAGGTCGACTACCGCACCGGACGTATGCACGACATGAAAACACTGACCGAGCTTGCCCATGCGAACGGAACGATGACCGTTTGGGATCTGGCCCATTCGGCGGGTGCAATCCCGGTGGATCTGGCGGGGTGCAACGCCGATTTCGCCGTGGGCTGCACCTACAAGTATCTCAATGGCGGCCCCGGAGCGCCTGCCTTCATCTATGTCGCGCCGCGTCTTGCGGACAAGGCTCAACCCGCCCTGTCTGGCTGGTTGGGTCACGAAGCTCCGTTCGCCTTCGATCTGGACTACCGTCCCGGACATGGCATCGAACGAATGCGGGTCGGAACACCGCCAATCATTCAGATGACCGCCCTTTCCGCGGCGATGGACATCTGGGACACGGCCGACATCCACGACGTGCGCGCCAAGTCCATAGAGCTGACCGAGTTGTTCATACATCGGGTCGAGTCCACCTGCCCCGACCTGACATTGGCAAGCCCACGCGACCCCGCCCGGCGCGGAAGCCAGGTCTCATTCCGCTTTGAGAATGGCTATGCCGTGATGCAGGCTTTGATCGCGCGCGGCGTGATCGGTGACTTTCGAGCGCCCGACATCATTCGATTTGGCTTCACGCCGCTTTACATCGACGAGCACGATGTAGAACAGGCCGTTGAAACCTTGGCAGATATCATGAGCAATCGCCTGTGGGATGCACCAGAGTACATGGTGCGCCAGCGCGTTACCTGACCTCCAGGCCTGCGCCGATCAGCGTTGCGAATTGCTCGGTGCGGGCCTCATACTCTTCGACCCCAGTGACGCTGACCTTTAATCCTCTCAAAGCGGTCGTGATCAACGTGCCCGTCTCCAGAGCGCTCGCATGCAAACGAACGCGCCCGGCCTTTTCTTCCCGGGCCAGCCATGCGCCATAAAGCTGCGCCAAGTCGGCCTCGCCCTGCGCAATGATTTCACCCGACATGGATACTGAAGTGTCCAGCAACTCAAGCCCATGGGAAGACGCCAGGATTGTTGAGATACCCTCGGTCTGCGCTGCAATCGCACGAGTCAATATTTCGGTCACCGAACCCTGCGTTGACAACGCCTGTGCCACTGCAGCGTGCTTCGTAGCATAGTACAGTTCCGTCAGCTTGGCGACGATTGCCTCTTTGTTTTTAAAATGAAGATAGACAGCTGGGCGCGACATCCCCGCGCCGCGCGCGATGTCATCCATCGACGTTTTGCGGAACCCGTAGGTAGCAAAAGCTTGAAAGGCAGAGTCCAGGATCGCCTTCTGCCGTGTATCTTCTTTTAAATCGGTCATTCCAAAACTCGTGACACTTTCTGTTCATTTTGTCAATTGACATGCTGACACTTTCCGCTAATTATGTCAGAAACCAGCCACAACCAAGAGAGGTGCGCCATGGCGACCGACCTGAAGATCAATGGAAAGCAACATCAGGTAGACCTGCCCGATGACGTACCCCTGCTCTGGGTTTTGCGAGACGAAATCGGCCTGACCGGAACCAAGTTCGGCTGCGGCGTTGCTGCGTGCGGGTCGTGCACAGTTCATATCGATGGCGAGGCCGTACGGTCCTGCCAGGTGGCGCTGTCGGATGTTTGGGGTGATGTGACCACGATCGAGGGGCTGGGCACACCGGATGCCGTGGGTGCGATTCAGCAGGCCTGGGTCGACCATCAGGTGGCGCAATGCGGTTACTGCCAGTCGGGGCAGATCATGCAGGCTGCGGCGCTTCTGGCCGAAAATCCCGCACCAACAGACGCGGACATCGATGACGCCATGCAAGGCAACCTGTGCCGCTGTGGCACCTACCCCCGCATCCGCGCCGCCATTCACGATGCGGCATCCAAGCTGAAGGAGGCGTAAGCTATGGCATCCGTTGGAAAAATCCTTCGCCGCACGTTCCTGATTGGCTCAGCTGCGATTGTGGGCGGTGTAGCTTTCGGCGCCTATTATGTAAGTCGTCCGGCTGCGAACCCTCTGAAACCGGCCGATGGTGAAACCGCGCTCAGCCCCTTTGTTCTGATCGACCAGAATGGCGTCACCTTGTTTGCGCCCCGGGCCGAGATGGGCCAAGGCGTTATGACCACCTGGGCCGCCCTGATCGCCGAAGAACTGGATGTCGAACTGGACCAGATCCGCGTTCTGCATGGGCCGGCTGCTGCGGCCTACTACAACTCGGCGCTTGTTGGTGAGGGGTTGCCAAACAAGGGCTACGACATCTCTGACTTCCAGCACAATCTGGGCGAAGCTCTGGGTGTTCTGGGCCGAACTCTAAGCCTGCAGGTCACTGGCGGTTCAACGTCAATGAAAGATGGGTTCGAGCGTATGCGTGAGGCGGGCGCGACCGCCCGCGAAACGCTGAAGCAGGCTGCAGCCGATCGTTTGGGCGTGGACCGAGGCCAATTGAAAACCGAAAATGGCGAGGTCATCGCACCGGACGGAACACGTATCCCGTATACCGAGTTGGCCGAAGCTGCCGGTCAGATTGAACCTCCCCACGTCGAACTGCGCGACCCGACCAACTGGCGTTTGCTGGGCCAGAACCTGCCGCGCGTCGATGTGGTTGGCAAATCTACCGGCACCGCTGAATTCGGCATAGATGTTCGCCCCGAGGGTCTGAAATTCGCCTCCGTCCGCATCAACCCGAAACTGGGTGGCGAGATGAGAAGCTTTGACGCGAGTGCGGCGGAAGGCATGCCGGGCGTCGAAAAGGTTGTAGACCTCGGCAACGGCGTGGCCGTGATCGCCACCAACACATGGCTGGCGATGCAGGCCGTTGAGGCGATTGAGCTGGACTGGGGCGATGCGCCCTACCCGCCAGAAACCGATGCAATCTTTGCGGAAATCTCCAAGGCTTTTGACACAGCCCCCAATTCGACCATGCGCGACGACGGGGATGTGGACACTCTGCCTGACGGCGCAACCGAGATCACCGCAGAGTACACGGTGCCCTATCTTGCCCACTCCACAATGGAGCCCATGAACGCGACTGCGTTGTTCAACGGCAATTCGCTTGAGCTGTGGTGCGGCAACCAAGCTCCGACGCTCATTCAGATACGTGCCGCCAACACGGCCAATCTGGATAAAGAGGCGGTTCAGATCCACACCACGTATCTTGGCGGCGGATTTGGTCGCCGGGGCGAGCTGGACTTTGGTGAGATCGCCACAAAAGTCGCAATGGCCATGCCCGGTGTTCCGGTTCAGACGACCTGGAGCCGTGAAGAAGATATCCGTCACGACTACTACCGTCCCGGCGCGATGGCGCGGATGCGCGGCGCGGTCAAGGATGGCCAGGCCGTTCTGATCGACGGCAAGGTCGCAGCGCAGTCCTGCACGCAACAAGCGGTTCAGCGCTATACCGGCATTCCCGGAGGCGGCCCGGACAAGGTGCTGGTCGAAGGGTTCTTTAACCAACCCTATGCGGTGCCGAACTACCGCATGAGCGGGCACATTGCTGATCTGAATATCCCAGTCGGCTTTTGGCGCTCGGTCGGGAACAGCCATAATGGCTTTTTCCATGAGACCTTCATGGACGAGATGGCCCATACCGCCGGTCGTGATCCGCTGGAGTTCCGGCTGGAGCTGGCCAAAGCTGAACACGCCCCCTCAGCGGGTTGCTTGCAGGCGGTGAAAGAAATGTCCGGCTGGACGGGCCAAACCCCCGACGGCGTTGGCCGTGGCGTGGCGATGACCTACAGCTTTGGCACGCCGGTCGCTCAGGTGATCGAGGTTGTCGACGAGGACGGCACCATCAGGATCGCGAAGGCCTGGATCGCCTGCGATGTCGGTCTTGCACTGGACCCCGGGACTGTCGAGGCGCAGATGTTCGGCGGCATGATCTACGGCCTGTCAGCGGCCGTCATGGGCGAAATCACATTCGCGGACGGTGAAGTTGAACAGTACAACTTCCCTGACTACGACGCCCTGCGGATGCACAACGCGCCTGTAACCGAGGTAAAGATTCTTGAAACCAACCGCCACATGGGTGGTGTGGGCGAGCCGGGAACCCCTCCGTCAATGCCTGCGCTTGGCAATGCCCTGTTCGACCTGACGGGCGAGCGCGCACGCACCCTGCCCTTGGTCAATCAGTTCAATCTGCTGGTTTGATCTTGCTGCGCCGGTCTGGTCCTTCTCTCCCGGACCGGCGCAGTTCTTATGCCGTTTGCTGAATCAGCGCGGTGTCTGATCCTGTTGCCCAGGCATGAACCGCTGCGCCAAAGGCCTTGAACAGAGGGCGCGAAACCGGATCATTTTCTGCATCCCATTCCGGGTGCCACTGCACGGACAGCGTAAACCCTGGTGCGTCCTGAATATAGATCGCCTCGGGTGTGCCATCCGGGGCATACCCTTCGATCACGACGCGGTGTCCTACCGTCTTGAGCCCCTGCCCGTGCAGAGTGTTGGTCATCACCTCAGTCGCGCCCATCAGCTTGTGAAAAACACCGCCCTGGTTCAGCGTCACGACATGGCGCAAGGCGAATTTCTCTTCCAGCGTTCCGTCTGGGGGCATGCGATGGTTCATGCGGCCCGGCAGATCGCGGATTTCGGGGTAAAGGGTCCCGCCCATCGCCACGTTGACCTCTTGGAACCCCCGGCAGATGCCGAAAAACGGCTGCCCGCGTTCAACACAGGCCCGCACCAGCGGCAGAGTGATCGCATCGCGGGCGCGATCGAACTCGCCATGCGCCTCGGTCGCGGCCTCGCCATATTCCTCGGGGTGAACATTGGGACGTCCGCCGGTCAGCAGAAACCCGTCGCACACCTCTAGCAGTTCGTCGACCGACACATAACGCGGATCGGCAGGGATCAGCAGCGGCAGACAGTCCGACACATTTGCGATAGCGTCCGAATTCATCGTCCCACCGGCATGGGTTGGATACTGATCATTCATCAAATACGAGTTGCCGATGATACCGACGACGGGTCGAGACATTCTGCGTTCCTGTGCTGTTTCCTTGCTTGGGAAAAACTATCGGCAGGTCCAAAAGCGCGCAATAGCACAAGCCCTGCGTGTCAGCGCAAGTTCTTGTTCAACACCGCACAGGTCTAAAGACGCTTGAATTTTGCGGAATACTGGACCAACTGCCCAGATTTGCGGCACCCGGTGCAAGGTGGTTTTGATCGGAGAGCCGGAAGGGCTCTCCGAAATAACCCCGGATCAGATCTCGCCGGTCAGGCCCGCAACTTCGATGCCCGCCAATGCGGCGGTAGCATCGTTATCGGATGTGTCGCCCGTTACACCAACGGCCCCGATCACAGCGCCCTTCTTGTCGCGCAGCAGGACGCCGCCAGGAACCGGCACGACCTGACCGCCATAGACCCCATTCACAGCGGCCATAAAATAGGCCTGCGCCTCGGCCCGCTGCATCTGCGCGGTGCCCGCCATGCCCAGCATGACCGCACCATACGCTTTACCATGCGCGATCGCGAACCGGCCCGGAGCTGCTCCGTCTTCGCGCTCGAACGCGATGACGTGGCCGCCCGCGTCCAGAACGACGACGGAAAGGGGCTTCAGTTCCATCTCACGACCTTTTTCAAGGGTTTTGCGGATGACTGTGCGGGCTTTGCGGAGGGAAACTGCCATATCGTATCCTATCGTTCTTGCGGCGTTAAAGGCTGGCTTTCAGTTCCAGACGGCGGGCGTGCAGGACCAGCTCGGTATAGCCCGAGGGTTGCATGCGGCCCTTAAAGACCAAATCGCAGGCCGCTTGGAAAGCAATTCCGTCAAAGCCCGGTGCCATCGGGCGATAAGCAGGGTCACCTTCGTTCTGACGATCTACCACCGCGGCCATCTTTTGCATCGCGGCCATAACCTGTTCTTTCGAAACAACATCATGGTGCAGCCAGTTGGCCAGCGCCTGGCTAGAGATCCGGCAGGTCGCGCGATCCTCCATCAGGCCGATGTCGTTGATGTCCAGCACTTTGGAACAACCGACGCCCTGATCAACCCAGCGCACAACGTAGCCCAGAATACCCTGAGCGTTGTTTTCGACCTCACGCGTGATCTCATCCGAACTCAGGTTGCGGCCACCCAACAACGGTATGGTCAGCAGATCGTCCAGAGTGCCCCGCGCACCACCCGCAGCCAGCTCATCCTGACGGGCCAGTACGTCGACCTTGTGGTAGTGGGTTGCATGCAAGGTTGCGGCCGTCGGCGACGGAACCCAGGCGCAGGTCGCACCGGATTGCGGGTGGCCAATCTTGGCCTCAAGCATATCGCCCATCCGGTCAGGCATCGCCCACATACCCTTGCCGATCTGTGCCTTGCCCTTCAGGCCACAGGCCAGGCCGATATCGACGTTGCGATCCTCATAAGACGCAATCCACGGTGTATTCTTGATGTCGCCCTTGGGCAGCATCGGCCCAGCTTCCATCGAGGTATGAATTTCGTCCCCGGTCCGGTCGAGGAAACCGGTGTTGATAAAGGCCACGCGCGATTTTGCGGCGCGGATACACTCCTTGAGGTTGGATGAGGTGCGACGCTCCTCATCCATGATACCCAGCTTTACTGTATTGCGCGGCAGCCCGAGGATGTCTTCGACCATGTCGAAAATCTCGACCGAAAAGGCGACTTCGGCTGGCCCGTGCATCTTGGGCTTTACCACATAAACCGACCCGGTGACCGAGTTGCCACCTTCGCGCTGCAGATCGTGCATGGCGATCAAAGTGGTGCAAAGCGCATCCATCAGCCCCTCACCGATCTCATTGCCATCTGCGTCCAGAACCGCAGGGTTGGTCATCAGGTGCCCCACATTGCGCACCAGCATCAGGGAACGGCCTTTCAGAACGCCGGCCCCACCGTCGACTGACGTGTACGCCAGATCATCAGCCAGTTTTCGGGTAAAGGTGTTACCGCCCTTGGTGACCTCTTCGGTCAGATCGCCTTTCATCAAGCCCAGCCAGTTACCATAGGCAACGACCTTGTCTTCGGCGTCCACGCACGCGACCGAATCCTCGCAATCCATGATGGTGGACAACGCCGATTCCAGACGAA
Source organism: Ruegeria sp. R14_0 (assembly GCF_017743975.1). Lineage (GTDB taxonomy): Bacteria > Pseudomonadota > Alphaproteobacteria > Rhodobacterales > Rhodobacteraceae > Ruegeria. Next base: position 395,752 of record NZ_JAGHRC010000003.1, read on the forward strand.
CGTCAGCAATCCCAGCCGGGTCAGTTGAGCCAATATTGCTGGATGGGTCGATCACAACTTTGATGTGCAAGCCGTTGTTTTTCAGCAGAATAAACTCGGGGCTCTCGGAGTCTCCACCAAAACCGACAAACCGCGATGTGTCAGCAAGCGCGGGCACCAGCGCGCCGCCTTCGACATGCAAGTCTGACACCTCTGCCCAAGAGCCATTGGCAAGCGGCACAGCATCGTCCAGAAACGCTTTGGCCCACGCGATTACCCGGGCTCCGCGTTCGGCGTCATACCCGCCGCCCGAGGGCAGATCCCCCATCGCGTCAGTTCCATAAAGCGCATCGTACAAGCTGCCCCAGCGCGCATTGGCTGCGTTCAGAGCAAAGCGCGCATTGGTGATCGGCACCACCAACTGGGGCCCAGGAGTCGCTGCGATCTCGGGGTCGACATTCGCGGTTTCGATTTGAAAATCTGCGCCTTCTTCGACGAGATACCCGATCTCACGCAGGAAAGACTGATACGCTTCGGCGTCGTGCTTTTGACCTTGGCGCTCAAGATGCCAGACGTCGATCTTGCCTTGAAACTCTTGTCGCTTGGTCAGAAAGGCGCGGTTCTTGGGGCCCAGTTCAGTGACCATGCGCGCAAGGCCGTCCCAGAAGGTGTCTGCTGTCACGCCTGTTCCGGGTAGGGCCCGCCCCTCGATGAACTCGGCCAGGATGGTATCCACCTGCAATCCGCTACGCGCCTGTCTGCTGCTCATATTCTCTCTCCCCGGAATGTGCACGACTGTATGCCGTCAGCATTTAGGATGAAAGTTTCCGATAGGCAACTTTTGATATCACTTAGCGGTAAAAGTTTCTTACCAATTAAAATTCCCAACAGTGTTAGTCATGAGCAGCACCGCTTGCAGCCGACCCGCACAGGCCATAGTTTCGCGCCAACACGAAATGATGCGAGGCCCCCGATGCGCGACGCTGCCCCCACGACAATTTACCTGAAAGACTACACACCCTTCGGCTTTCTGGTGGACAGTGTACACCTGACGTTTGACCTTGCTGCGCATGCCACCCGCGTCACCTCACGCATCGCCTTTCGCCCGAACCCCGAGGCCAGCGACAAAACATTCTTCCTGCATGGCGAAGAACTCAAGCTCATCCGCGCCTCTATCGACGGGGTCGAGATTTCCCCGGTTGTCACCGACAAGGGCCTGACCGCCGACGCCCCCGACGCGCCGTTCATTTGGGAGGCCGAGGTCGAAATCGATCCCGGAAACAACACCGCGTTGGAAGGGCTCTATATGTCCAACGGCATGTACTGCACGCAGTGCGAGGCCGAAGGATTCCGCAAGATCACGTTCTACCCCGACCGCCCGGATGTGATGTCCACCTTTACCGTGCGCATCAATGGCGACCTGCCAGTGCTGCTGTCCAACGGCAACCCGTCAGGCAAAGGCGAAGGTTGGGCCGAATGGACCGATCCCTGGCCCAAACCCGCCTATCTGTTCGCGCTGGTTGCCGGCGAGTTGATTGCGCATCCCGGCCAGTTCACCACCATGTCCGGCCGCGATGTCGAACTGAACCTCTGGGTCCGTCCGGGAGACGAAGGTAAATGCGCCTTTGGTATGGAAGCCCTGAAAAAGTCCATGAAGTGGGACGAGGACGTCTATGGCCGTGAATACGACCTGGACGTGTTCAACATCGTTGCCGTGGACGACTTCAACATGGGCGCAATGGAGAACAAAGGGCTGAACATCTTCAACTCCTCTGCCGTGCTGGCCAGCCCCGAGACGTCAACCGATCTGAACTTTGAGCGGATCGAGGCGATCATCGCGCATGAGTATTTCCACAACTGGACCGGCAACCGCATCACCTGCCGCGATTGGTTCCAGCTGTGTCTGAAAGAGGGGCTGACCGTGTTCCGCGACGCGCAGTTCACGTCCGACATGCGCTCGGCCCCGGTGAAGCGCATCCACGACGCCATCGACCTGCGCGCGCGACAATTCCCGGAAGACAACGGCCCCCTGTCACACCCGGTCCGGCCTGAGAGTTTTCAGGAAATCAACAACTTCTATACCGCGACGGTTTACGAGAAAGGTGCCGAAGTCATCGGCATGCTGAAACGCCTGGTCGGCGACGACGCCTATGCCAAAGCGCTGGATTTGTATTTTGACCGCCACGATGGGCAGGCTTGCACCATCGAGGACTGGATCAAGGTGTTCGAGGATACGACTGGTCGCGACCTGACCCAGTTCAAACGCTGGTACAGTCAGTCCGGTACGCCGCGCGTAACGGTTACCGAAGACTGGAATGACGGCACTTACACCCTGACTCTGGCCCAACGTACAGACCCAACCCCTGGTCAGTCCGAGAAACTGCCCCAGGTGATCCCGGTGGCCGTCGGTCTGCTGGGGCCAAACGGAGACGAAGTACGGGGGACGGAGGTTCTGGAACTCACTGAAGCCGAACAGAGCTTCCAGTTCGCCGGACTAGCAGCCAAGCCCGTTGCCTCGATCCTGCGGGATTTCTCGGCCCCGGTGATCCTTGAACATGACCACACGGATGCCGGGCGCGCGTTCTTGCTGGCCCATGACACCGACCCGTTTAACCGTTGGCAGGCGGGGCGGTCACTGGCCGAGGACACGCTGCTGCGCATGATCCTTGAAGACGCCACACCCGGCGCGGACTATCTGGACGGCATCCTGGCCGTCTTGCGCGATGGAGAGCTGGACCCAGCCTACCGTGCGCTGATGCTCGGCCTGCCCACACAGTCGGAGCTGGCCGCCGCCCTGCACGATCGTGGCGCAACGCCCGATCCGATGACGATTTGGACAGCGGTTGAGACCCTGCGGCAGGCAACCGCTCAGCACGTTCAGGATTTGCTGCCACGGCTGCATAGTGAAACGCTGATTGACGCGTCCTTCGGCCCGGACGCTGATCAGGCTGGCAAACGCGCTCTTGGCGGTGCGGCCTTGGCGCTGACAGCACGTCTGGACGGCGGCGCGCGCGCGGCCGAGGAATACAGCGCATCCGGAAATATGACTCAGCAACTCAGCGCCTTGTCCTGCCTGCTGCGCGCAGGCAAGGGTGAAACCGAATTGGCTGCTTTCTACGACCAGTGGAAGCACGATCGTCTGGTCATGGACAAGTGGTTCGGCCTGCAGGTCGCCATGGCCTCGCCCGATGAGACCGCCGACATCGCCCGAACCTTGACAGAACATCCCGATTTCAACTGGAAGAACCCGAATCGCTTCCGTTCGGTCATGGGAGCCCTTGCAATGAACCATGCAGGGTTCCACCGTGCCGACGGGGCTGGATATGCGCTGCTGGCGGACTGGCTTATCCAACTGGATCCGGTGAATCCGCAGACCACCGCACGGATGTGTTCGGCTTTCCAAACCTGGAAACGTTATGACGCAAACCGTCAGGAACTGATCCGCGCACAAATGACCCGCATCGCAGAAACGCCTGAGTTGTCGCGTGATACGACCGAGATGGTCTCGCGCATCTTGGACGCATGACCGAGTTCACCTTTTCGCGCAACAACAGGGCGCCGCGCACAGTCGGCGTCCTGATTTGCGTCTACGCAGCTCTGCTCGCCTTGGTGATGATGTTCGAGGCTGCGTGGTGGTTGGTCGCGTTGCTGGCGCTGCCCACCCTACCGGCTTTGTGGGACGTCGCGCAGAACACCAGTGCCGGGCTGAGCCTGAATGAGAGCAAGCTGAAATGGTTCACCGGCACCCGAGAAGCCGAGATTGATTGCGCCGATATCGACTATATCCGCTTTGACACCCGCTGGGATTTTTCTGTGCGCGTTTCTCTGGTGCTGAACTCGGGAAAACGGATTCGGTTGCCAGATGAATCAACACCCCATCACCGGGAATTCGAGCAGGTGTTGCAACAGGCAGGCTTTCGCGTTGAGCGGCACCACTTTGTCGCATTTTGAAACAATAAGTCCGAGAAAGCCGCACTGGGCAAAATTTGCGATCATTGCCGCTCAAAAAACTTGATCGAGAAGGTATTTCCGGCAAAGATTTCAACCTGAAGTACCTGTTTTTTGTTCCGAGTGTCTCCATGTTCCGGTTTGTAAGGGACCGTTTGTCCCGATCCCGCCCCGTTTCCAGTCCATCAACGCCACACAAGTGCTTGGCTGATTCAGCTCCTGCGTCGGTCTTGCCGGATCACGGGCGGCTGAACATCCCGCTGGCCGATATTCAGGCGCAGGACGACATCGGGCGCAATTGCATTGAACAAGGACGCTATCTCGCACGTCAGGATCGTTGGGCGGAACTGTCCGATTTGATGCGCACCGCAGACGAGTCGCGCGAAACTGCGCCGGATGGGATGCCAATCGCGGAATTGCTGGCCTTTGGCGCGCGCGCCGATGTGGTTCTGGCCGCCGAGCACGCCTTGTCCGATGCCATGGCGCTGTCGGAATTCGACGTGCTGAGTGGCATTTCGGAACTGGAAGACGAGATGCGCGCGTATGCAGAAGACCCGATGATCGCGCTGGTCGTGGCGCTGGCGCATATCGACCTGGCATGGGCGTGGCGCGGGACATCAAATGACGCAACTTTGCCTGCGCTGCATCAATCCCGATGCGCTGCGCATTTCGACAGGGCGGCTGCAATTCTGCCAAAATGCCGCGCGGCAGCGGCAAGCAGCCCGATCATCGCCTCAGCCTGCTGTGCTCTGCTGGCAGGCCAACGCAAAGCGCATACGCGCGTTGCCGGAGAATATGAACGCCTGATTGAGCTTGATCCTTTGAACCAACGGCACATGCGCGCCTTGGGCACGCATCTGCTGCCACGCTGGTTCGGCACCTATGACGAACTTGAGGTCCATGCCCTGCGTATTGCAGCCCGTACCCAACAGACCTGGGGGGCTGGCGGCTATACTTGGGTGCAGTTCGACGCCATCGCCCTCGATGCCGAGGCCTGCGCCCAGTTGGATGTCGATTACTTCCTTGAGGGCATGCACGATATTCTGCATCGACGCCCTGATCAGCAAACGGTCAACATGCTGTCGGCCTATTGCGCCACCACGATTCAAAAAGGGACCGGACAGAATGAGAAGGCCGATGCGGTTCGCAACCAGATTCATGACGCCGCACACTGGCTGATCCGCGATCACCTGACCGAGTTGCACCCCCTGATCTGGGCCCATGCGGCGAACGGGTTTAACAACAGCGTTCGGATCAGTTCACCCGAACGCTTTGCAGCGCGCGGACAACGCGACGCGTTGCGTGCAATTGGCGATCTGTTCCGCGATGAGCTGCGCAGCGGGCTGGACGTCACCTTTACGCCAACGGGTTTGCGCCTGTCGGGACACTGATTCCCCCTTGCCCCTCGCCCCTGCCGGGCCTAATACGCAGGCTTAGACTTCTGCGGAAATGAGGCGCGCCATGCTCGACCTGACATACGAAATGCCCAAACCCAAAACCATTGCCGGGGCCAAACACGATTGGGAACTGGTCATCGGGATGGAGGTGCACGCTCAGGTCTCATCCAATGCCAAGCTGTTTTCCGGCGCATCAACCCAATTCGGGGCCGAGCCGAACTCGAACGTGGCCTTCGTGGACGCGGCGATGCCGGGGATGCTGCCGGTGATCAACGAATACTGCGTTGAGCAGGCCGTCCGCACCGGTCTGGGCCTGAAGGCGGATATCAACCTGAAATCGGCATTCGACCGCAAGAACTACTTCTACCCCGACCTGCCGCAGGGCTATCAGATTTCCCAGCTCTACCACCCCATCGTCGGCGAAGGTGAAGTGCTGGTCGAGATGGGCGACGGCACCGCGCGCATGGTGCGCATCGAACGCATCCACATGGAGCAGGACGCAGGTAAATCCATCCACGACATGGACCCGCATATGTCCTTTGTCGACCTGAACCGGACGGGCGTCTGCCTGATGGAGATCGTGTCGCGCCCCGATATTCGAGGCCCCGAAGAGGCCGCCGCCTATATCGCCAAGCTGCGCCAGATCATGCGCTATCTGGGCACCTGTGACGGAAACATGCAGAACGGCAACCTGCGGGCGGACGTGAACGTCTCGATCTGTTTGCCGGGTGCGTATGAAAAGTACCAAGAAACGCAAGATTTCTCGCATCTGGGCACCCGCTGCGAGATCAAGAACATGAACTCGATGCGCTTTATCCAGCAGGCGATTGAGGTCGAAGCCCGTCGTCAGATCGCCATCGTCGAAGGTGGTGGCAAAGTCGAGCAGGAAACCCGCCTGTATGATCCGGACAAGGGCGAGACGCGGTCGATGCGGTCCAAGGAAGAAGCGCATGACTACCGCTATTTCCCCGACCCCGACCTGCTGCCGCTGGAGATTGAACAGGCATGGGTCGATGACATCGCAGCCAAGCTGCCAGAACTGCCCGATGACAAAAAGGCGCGCTTCATCAGCGAATTCGGGCTCACCGACTATGACGCGTCCGTCCTGACTGCCGAGGTCGAAAGCGCCGCCTATTTCGAAGAGGTCGCACAGGGCCGCAACGGCAAGCTGGCCGCGAACTGGGTCATCAACGAGTTGTTTGGCCGGCTGAAGAAAGAAGACCACGAGATCACCGACTCGCCCGTGTCTCCGGCACAGCTGGGAGGAATCATTGACCTGATTTCTTCGGATGCCATCTCGGGCAAGATCGCCAAGGACCTGTTCGAAATCGTCTACACCGAAGGCGGTGACCCGGCACAGATCGTCGAAGACCGCGGCATGAAGCAGGTGACCGACACCGGCGCGATTGAATCCGCACTGGACGAGATCATCGCCGCCAACCCGGCACAGGTTGAAAAAGCCAAAGTGAACCCGAAACTGGCGGGCTGGTTTGTCGGTCAGGTGATGAAAGCCACTGGTGGCAAGGCAAATCCAAAGGCCGTGAACGAACTGGTCAGCAAAAAGCTGGGATCGTAAACATTTCTACTTGAACAATTTTTGGAACAGGGCACGCGTTTACCGCTGGGCCCTGTCACGCCCTCGCGCAACAGATGACACAGAATTTGCCGACAGGGCGATGATGACTTTTCGAAACCCGGCAACATGTTAGATTGCTTGGGATCGGCAACCAGGAAGATCTGATGCAGCGTTACGAATACAAAGTTGTCCCCGCCCCGCAAAAAGGCACAAAGGCGAAGGGCGTCAAAACCGCCGAAGGCCGGTTCGCTGTGTCAATCGAACAGGTTCTGAACCAGATGGGTGAGGATGGCTGGGAATACCAGCGTGCGGAATTGCTGCCCAGCGAAGAGCGCGCCGGACTGACCAGCTCAACCGTCAATTGGCGCAATGTTTTGGTGTTCCGGCGCGAGGCCGAAATTGCTTTCACGTCGACTCGCGAAACGGTCGAGACCACTGAGAGCGACGAGAGCGCTCCGATGGCGCACCCTGTCCCGGGACCGGATGACGTCGAAGCCCCCGCTCCGATCTCAGAAGAACCGAAAGATCCCCCGTTGACCTTGAAGCCCGCAGACCTGTCCGAAAAGGACAAAGAGCAGACTTAAAAGCACAAGCTACTGGCTCAGATCCTGAGCAAGCATGAGCGCATTGCCGTCGGGGTCATAAAACGTCGCCGTGCTGACCATCCCCTCGATCGTTTCGGTTTCCCCATCGAACTTGACGCCCGAAGTTTCGAGCGCCTGTCGTGCTTCTGCAATGTCGGACACCCCAAAGACCGGCACCGTGTTTCCTGGCGCAGGCTCGGCCTGTTCGCCTAGACCCAAAGTAACCCCTGCGGTTTTGGTCTGCATCTCGCTCCACCCCGCCTCATCGATATGGTGGATCAGTTCGAATCCAAGCTTGGTATTGTACCATTCGGCGCTGGCGTGCCTGTCCCGCACGGACAGGGCCAGGGTTATCGTATTGTCCAAAGAAACAAGAGGCATCGCACTTTTCCTATGTCTAAAAATAAAGTAACTATACTTTATGGACATAGCGATTCTTGTCAAGCTGACGTCCCGCGCCTGGTCTTTGAACATTCTGGCGTCAATGAATTCAGGGATCCCGGGGCGACAAGCGCCCTTGTTGGCCGCGACCAGCGCCAGCCGAACGGCCTTCGCCCAAAGTCTGGATCATCTGATGCAACTTGGGCTTCTGGAACGAAACCCTGGCCACGGTCATCCCTTGCGCCCTGAGTTTCGCCTGACCAAGACAGGAGCCGAGATCGCGCAGACTGCCACGCGGATTGTCCAGGCTGTACCTGACGACACTGAATTCGCGCTGCTCAGACGCAGTTGGACTGCACCGATCCTTGCGCTGACCCATCGGCCTCAACGGTTCTCGGCGTTGAAGTCCGGGCTGATTACAATCTCTGACCGGGCGCTGTCGACATCGCTTCAACGGCTGGAAGACAGCGCGTGGATAGAACGTGAGATTGATGCAACCCTCAGGCACCCATTCCCCACTTACAGAGCGGTGAACCAGGGATTCGCGGTCAATCAGGCCATAGCACTCGTGGCCTGACCCAGGGTTAAGGGAGGTTTACGTGTCGATGTCCAATGCCAGCGCATGGATGCGCGGAACGACATCGCCCAGGGCCTTATGCACGGCACGATGGCGCGCGACGCGGGATTGACCTTCGAACGCACTGGCGCGGATGCGGACGTTGAAATGGCTTTCGCCACCTTCCTGAAAGCCCGCATGTCCTCGATGGCTTTCGCTGTCATCCACCACCTCTAGCTCGCGCGGATCAAAGGCGGTTTGCAGGCGGGTACGGATTTCGTCGGTAACGGACATTTTTTGCTCAGCGGCAAAATTTTTGCCGCCCCCCTCTTCTACTTTCGGCTGCTTAGACTAAACTGCTGCCTCCGAGTCGAAAAGATGTGTTCGTAAGGATCAGAGCATGACGAAATCAGACCCCTTCGGATTTGACATGTCCGTTTCCAGCGCCAAGAAAAAGAACCCGCGCGGGCGTCGGGGTATGTCTGGCGCGTCTGAAACCTCGACGCGTATCTGCGATCACGAGGGTTGCAACGAACCCGGCAAGTTTCGCGCCCCCAAGGCGCCTGATGTACTGGACGACTTCTATTGGTTCTGCCAACAGCACGTCCGGGAATATAACAACAAGTGGAACTTCTTCGACGGCACCACCGAAGCCGAGCTAAACGCACAGCGCTCCAAGGACAAAGTCTGGGAGCGTGAGACCAAACCAATGGGCGACCCCGAGGCGCGTGCCTGGGCCCGTCTGGGCATCGAAGACCCGCATCAGGTGCTCGGCGCGAACAGCACGCAGAATAAGGGCCGCACCACAGGTGGTGGCGGCCGCCGCCTGCCCCCAACCGAGCGTCGCGCGATTGAAATTCTGGAAGCCAAAGACAGCTGGTCCAAGGCTGAGGTGCGCAAAGCCTACAAGAAGCTGATCAAGGTCCTGCACCCGGATATGAACGGCGGTGACCGCAGTCAGGAAGAGCAGTTGCAAGAGGTCGTCTGGGCCTGGGATCAGATCAAGGACAGCCGGAACTTTAAGTAGCGCCGCAGATTAGACCAACTGCCCACGTTGTGATCAATTCAGATCGGCAAACTCTGCCGCGGATCGCAGTTTACCCATTCGGATTGCAAGACCTGCGCCTCGTACGCTTTGAGGGAACGTCGCGCGAGAGACGAGAAACCTTGGGACGCACCATCAAGCTTGGAACCGAAGATTTCGCGAAGCTCCTGCAAACCTTCTGAACTCATTGCAACCAAGGCTTCGTCACCAAGGTACAGACTTTCGGACGGCGCGCCTTCGGCGAACAAGATCTCGTGCCTGTCTAACAAGACATGGACATAGGTCACCCCCTTTTCGGGCTTGACCACACGCACTCCGGGCAGCCCAACCAGATGTCGGGCGGCCACCAGCGCCTGAGTTTCGCCGAACAACAGTTCAACAAACGGTCCGGTCACAAGCATTCGGTGTTGCGGCGAAACACGCAAATTCCGCTCGGGACAATTTGGACCGAGAGCGTTCTTGGCAATCTCAATCGGGTACAGAGCCGGGTTTGTTTCCAGCTGTTCAGGCGAAAGGAATGCGGATTCGGCCCAGCGAATTGGCTGCGCCCCATGATCCATGGTGACAACAAGGTCGTCCGGACTGAGATGCTCGATCGGAATGTCTCCGTCTGGGGTGCGGATCAGCGTGCCCAGCGAATAGCAGATGACTTCAATTTGAATGGTGACCGTTTGAAACGCCTCGCCACCTCGAAATTCCCCACCCGGGTTGAGTGCGACCCCGACAACGCGAACTTCGAACGTGTCTGTTACGACATCGCCCGGATCGAGACTATCATAATAGTCGGGATCGACTTCATAGGTCCATTCGCCGGTGAAGAGGTTGATCGATGCCGTTCCATTGTCAGGCTGATCAGAGATTTCAAAGAAATCTCCGATGACGGTCCAATTGTCATTCGGGACTGAAACAGTTCCGTCCAGATCGCCCATCGCAGGCAGTGGTGGGTCACCGCTTACAGTTCCAGTCGTGTCCCCCGACACAGTGACCGTTACTGCGTCGAACGGATCAATTGGCGTAGAAACCATACGCGTTACCCTCACCAAAGCGACCGCATTCCAGTCGGAAAAGCGCGTGCCTCAAACCTAGGCCCGGCCGGTCAAAACAAATACACACATTCTGTTCTTTGATTAAATGTTAGAATCGTTGGGAAAAGAATGCAAATCCGCACCGAAATCATCGCGACTTGCTAACGCTAAAATACCTTCAGCGGTTTTACTCAACTTGTTACAAACCCTTGTTACAGCCTGACGCACGGGCTGCAATTCGCGCCCATATCCGACCTGAGACTTGCCCCAATTGGAACGCGATATGGAACACCTCATCTACATCTTGCACTCGATTTCACTGGGGGTCGCTATTGGCTCAGCTGTTTTGCTGGGCTTGTACCTCGCACTGAACCTGCGCCTTCCGCGTTTGGGTCTATGGCCCAGCGCCAGCGGCTGGCGGCATCATACGGCGTTTGGGTTGTTCCGACTGTTCTGCGGCGCGACCGTTGTCTTTGCGCTGTCTGAGGTTTGGGTGAATGGCTGGGGCCATTGGGTGCGGTACGTGATCGGGGTTCCGATCATGGTGCTGTCGTTTGGGATCACGCTCTGGGGGTATCGCTTTCTGGGCCTCGACAATACCTATTGCGAAAGCGACGGGCTGGTGACCGGAGGGATGTACGCCTATTCGCGAAACCCTCAATATGTGACATCAGTTCTGGCCACGATTGGTCTGGGCATTGCAAGCGGATCGTGGGTGACATTGGCACTCGCGGCAGCCCTGTTCTTTATCTACTTTCTCTTCGTGTTGAACGAAGAACGCTGGCTGCTGCAGGGATATGGCCGCGCCTTTCAGGAATATATGCGTTCCACGCCGCGTTTTGTCGACGAACGCAGCCTGATGAGGGTCCGTGACGCGATCCTCAACTAACAGCCGATACGCGTGATAAGGCCAGTTTCAAAGAAACATCCGCCTAACTTCTGACGCGCGCGGCTTTCCCTTGCCCTTGCCCGCAATATGTTGCACCACACACGGGTTCAAACCCGGCAATGCGGGCCAAAGGATAAGGACAAGGCGAATGGCTGACGGATCGATCGACGTAAACGCAAAACCCACCGAAGAAATCTCGGTCCGTGATGTGTTCGGTATTGATACTGACATGGCGGTGAAAGGTTTTGCCGACCGCAGCGATCGTGTGCCTGCGATCGACCCGACCTACAAATTCGACCCCGAGACGACGCTGGCGATTCTGGCAGGCTTCAGCCACAACCGCCGGGTGATGATCCAAGGCTATCACGGCACGGGTAAGTCGACCCATATCGAGCAGGTCGCAGCCCGTCTGAACTGGCCTGCCGTGCGTGTGAACCTCGACAGTCACATCAGCCGGATCGACCTGATTGGTAAGGACGCCATCAAGCTGCGCGACGGCAAGCAGGTCACCGAGTTCCACGAAGGCATCCTGCCCTGGGCTTTGCGTAACCCCGTCGCCATCGTATTCGACGAATACGACGCAGGCCGCGCGGACGTGATGTTCGTGATCCAGCGTGTGCTGGAGCATGATGGTAAGCTGACCCTTCTGGATCAGAACGAGATTATTACTCCGAACCCGAATTTCCGCTTGTTCGCCACCGCGAACACGGTGGGTCTGGGCGATACAACCGGCCTCTACCACGGCACGCAACAGATCAACCAGGCGCAGATGGACCGCTGGTCGCTGGTTTCGACGCTGAACTACCTCAGCCACGATGCTGAGACGATGATCGTTTTGTCAAAAGCACCGCATTACAACACGGAAAAAGGCCGCAAAACCGTCAGCCAGATGGTCACCGTCGCTGACCTGACCCGGACTGCCTTTATGAACGGCGATCTGTCCACCGTCATGAGCCCCCGGACCGTGATCAACTGGGCACAAAACGCCGAGATTTTCCGGGATGTGGGCTATGCCTTCCGCCTGTCCTTCCTGAACAAGTGCGATGAGCTGGAGCGCCAGACGGTTGCCGAGTTCTATCAGCGCTGTTTTGACGAGGAACTGCCGGAAAGTGCCGCGAGCGTGAGCTTGGGGTAAACTGTTGAATTGCGCCCTCGACGGGCGCAATGCCTCCGGCGGGGATATTTTTGGCCAGATGAAAGCGGATCCGGTTTCACGTTGTTGATAATCGGGGCGGCAATGTGAAAGGCTTGGGACATGGCACAAAAGAACGACAACCCTGCTGATCCATTTAAGAAGGCGCTGGCCGAGGCCACCAAGGTCATGGCCGACGATCCTGAGTTGTCGGTCAGCTATACCGTCGACCCTTCGGGCCTGTCGGGCGAGTCGATGCGCTTGCCACAAGTCTCTCGCCGGATGACGCGTGAAGAAGTTTTGCTGGCGCGGGGTACCGCGGATGCTCTGGCGCTGCAGCGCAAGTACCATGACGATGCGACGCATAATCGCTATGCCCCTCCGGGAGATATGGCGCGGGACCTCTATGAAGCTATGGAGGTTGCCCGGTGTGAGGCGATGGGCGCGCGGGATATGCCCGGCACCGCCAGCAATATCGACGTCAAGATCGGACATGAAGCGCTGCGCCGTGGGTATGACCAGTGCAAGCAGCCTGCGGATGCGCCGCTTGCGGTCGCTGCGGGGTATCTGATCCGTCATCTGGCCACCGGGCGGGATCTTCCGCCTGCAGCTGAAAACATCATGAACCTGTGGCGCGGTTTTATCGAGGAACAGGCCGGCGGGACGCTGGAAAACCTGCAGGACATCCTGTCGGATCAAGCCGAATTTGCCAAATTCGCGCGTCAGATGATCAAGGATCTGGGCTACGGCGACCAGTTGGGCGAAGACCCGGATGAACTGGACGAAGATCAGGAAGATCAGGCCGAAGACGACGCCGAAGAGCAGCCTGATCCTGACAGCACCGGTCAGGATGATCAGGACGAACAAGAGGCCGATGCAACCCCTGAGCAAACGCAGGAAGAGCAGCAGGATCAATCTCAGGCTCAGGTCTCGATGGACGAGATGGCCGATGAAGAGATGGGCGACGAGGCCGAGATGCCCGAGGGCGAAGCGCCGTTGGAGCCACCTGCCCCACCGCCTGCATCCGAGGCCGACCCGGACTACAAGGTCTATCTGAACACCTATGACGAAGAGATCATGGCCGAAGATCTGGCGGAACCTGCAGAGCTGGAGCGTCTGCGGGCCTATCTGGATCAACAGTTGGAACCGCTGAAAGGCGCAGTCAGTCGACTGGCCAATAAATTGCAGCGCCGCCTGCAAGCTCAGCAGAACCGCAGCTGGGAGTTCGACCGTGAGGAAGGTATTCTGGACGCGGGCCGTTTGGCGCGTGTTGTGGCAAACCCGACAACGCCGCTGAGCTTTAAGGTCGAGAAAGATACCGAGTTCCGCGATACGGTCGTGACCCTGCTGCTGGACAACTCAGGCTCAATGCGCGGACGTCCGATTTCCATCGCGGCGATCTGTGCCGACGTTCTGGCCCGAACGCTGGAACGCTGCAACGTGAAGGTCGAAATTCTGGGCTTTACCACTCGTGCGTGGAAAGGCGGTCAGGCACGCGAGGCGTGGCTGAACGATGGCCGCCCGCAGCAGCCCGGACGTCTGAACGATCTGCGCCACATCATCTACAAGGGCGCTGACGCGCCTTGGCGCCGTGCGCGACCCAATCTGGGGTTGATGATGAAAGAGGGCCTGCTGAAAGAGAACATCGATGGCGAGGCACTGGAATGGGCGCATCGTCGGATGCTGGCGCGGCGTGAGCAGCGCAAGATTCTGATGGTGATCTCGGATGGTGCGCCGGTCGACGATTCAACGCTCAGCGTAAACCCCGCGAATTATCTGGAAAAGCACCTGCGCGATGTGATCGCCATGGTCGAAAAGCGCAAGATGGTCGAACTGCTGGCCATCGGGATCGGCCACGACGTGACCCGTTATTATGACCGCGCGGTAACAATCACGGATGTTGAACAGCTGGCAGGTGCCATGACAGAGCAACTGGCGGCGCTGTTCGACAGTGATCCTCGCGCACGCGCACGCGTTATGGGGATGAAAAAGGCCAGCTAAGCTGGCCTTGCCTCCGTCTTCAGTCTTTACCAAAAATGAAGGGCCAAGCCCTATTGCAAGAGGTGTCTCATGTTCCAGTCCTTCGAAGTCACCGCGCGCCCGGAACAGGGCCCGCCCCGTCTGGCGGCGCTGCGGGCAGAGATAGCCCAAGAAGGTTTGGACGGATTTCTGATCCCGCGCGCCGATGCTCATCAAGGTGAATATGTTGCCCCGCGCGATGCACGTCTTGCATGGCTGACCGGGTTCACCGGTTCGGCTGGGTTCTGCGTGGCATTGACCGATATTGCAGGTGTCTTCGTGGATGGACGCTATCGCACGCAAGTCAAAGCACAGGTTGCGGATGACTTTACCCCGGTCGACTGGCCCGAAATCAGCCTGAGCGCCTGGCTGAAACAGCAATTGCCGAGCGGTGGCAAGGTTGGGTTTGACCCTTGGCTGCACGCGACAGGGCAAATCTCGGCCGTGCAAAAAGAACTGGACGGAAGCGGTATCGAATTGGTGCGCAGCGAAAACCTTGTCGATCGGATATGGCCCGATCAACCTGCCCCGCCGATGAACCCGGTGAAGGCACATCCGATTGAATTCGCAGGCGAGACGACCGAAAGCAAAATTCAGCGGCTGGCAAATGATCTGCAGCAGAATGGGCGCAGCGCAGCTGTCATCACGCTGCCCGACTCGATCATGTGGCTTCTGAACATCCGTGGCTCGGACATCGGGTACAACCCGGTCGCTCATGGTTTCGCAATTCTGCACGCAGATGGACGCGTCGACCTGTTCATGGCCGAACAGAAGCTGACCGACGTACGAGACCATCTGGGCGCTGGTGTGCAGGTTCACGAACCCGCAGCGTTTCTTGACGCGGTCGCTGAGTTGCAAGGCGCGGTTCAAGTCGATCCGGGCACCCTGCCCCAAGCCGTTGCGGACGTGTTAGGCGATAAGATGCGGGCCGGTGGAGACCCCTGCGCCTTGCCAAAGGCCCGCAAAAATGCGGCAGAGATTGCTGGCAGCGCCGAGGCGCATTTGCGCGATGCCGCAGCCGTCATCGAAACGCTGTGCTGGCTGGACGCTCAGGCTCCTGGCACCCTGACCGAGATCCAAGTCGTCACAAAGCTGGAAGAAAACCGCCGCCGCGATAACGCGCTGCAAAACATCTCGTTCGATACGATTGCCGGCACTGGGTCTAACGGGGCGATCATGCACTACCGTGTCACCGACGAGACTGACAGTGTGTTGGAAAATGGGCACTTGCTGGTTCTTGATAGCGGCGGACAATATCTGGACGGCACCACTGACATCACCCGCACCATAGCCATCGGCGATGTGGGGAATGACGAAAAAGCCTGCTTTACCCGTGTGCTGAAAGGCATGATCAACATGTCCCTTCTGCGCTGGCCTGCCGGTCTGGCCGGGCGGGACATCGAGTGTATCGCACGCGTCCCCCTGTGGGCTGCCGGACAGGATTTCAATCACGGGGTCGGCCACGGTGTTGGTGCGTATCTGAGCGTCCATGAAGGACCGCAGCGTCTGTCCAAAGTCAGCCATGTACCTCTTGAACCGGGCATGATCCTGTCCAATGAGCCCGGTTACTACCGCGAAGGTGCCTTTGGCATTCGGATCGAGAACCTCGTGGTCGTGCAGGATGCCCCCTCACTTCCAACCGCAGATCCCGAACGTGCGATGTTGAACTGGCGGACGCTGACCTTTGTCCCGATTGACCGTCGGTTGATTGTTGTCGATATGCTTACGGCAGACGAGCGCGACTGGCTGAACGCCTATCACCGAGACGTTGCAGAAAAACTGCGACCAAGGCTGGGCGTTGACGCTCAACTGTGGTTGGATGCCGCAACAGCACCAATCTGACACTGAACTGTCACATAAACTGTGCAGAGGAGTGATCCGAAAGAACGACGAGGGAAAAGAAAAGATGGCCGAAATAACTATCCGCAAAGCAACCGGCAAATGGAGTGTTCGATCCGGTGGCGCTGTCCTCGGCGAAAGCGTGAACGCGCTGGAACTGTTGGAAGGGGATCTGGAACCGGTGATCTATTTCCCACGTGCGGATATCGGCATGGCGTTTCTGGACCAGACCGACAAGGTCACGCATTGCCCGCATAAGGGCGACGCGACGCATTTCTCGATCGTCAACAAGTCTTCGGTAACGGAAAACGCGGCCTGGAGCTATGAAGACCCGATCCCGGCGGTGGCCGAGATCAAAGGCTATGTGGCCTTCTACCGTGTGGATTCCGTCAAAGTGGAACAGATTTAAGGGCGGCTTTTCCGTCAGATCGCCTCTCTGACCCGTTCAGCAAGCGCCATGTCGTGGCGCACCCGCCCATAGGCCTGAGCCATGGATGTCAGGGTATGCGGCTGGCATCCGATCTCAGTCAGGCAAGAGGCATCGACAACCCGTACTCGGCCCTCAAAGGCTGTGTCGACGGCTTGGTCCACCGGCTCTTTGCCCGTGCCCAGTGTCAAGTTGTGATAGTGGAAACCCTGCCCCGGCGCGGTAATGCCCAGATTGTGCCGCACGCGATGTGATGCAAGCCATTGCAGCAGACCCTGCAGCATCTTATCTTGATCGGGTTCAGGCAATTGGGTCGCCTCGATTGGTCCCTGATCCGGCCGATAGCGAAACTGCACATATGTTCTGCGCGTCCAAATACGTACCGGTTGTACAAAATCAATGAAACGCCCCATGCGCCACCCGCGCAGACGCGGCCCCAGACCCAAGGTCGTCGTCACCAGACTAACCGGCGCTTGTGACACAGCGTAGACCGAGGCGAACAAATCGCAACGCCCATCATTTCTCTGTTTGAGGGTGAGGGCGTTGAAATTTCCCCGGTTCATGTAATCCCGCGGTGACCCCAACGCGCGCCCAAGTCCCAGACAATTGATGGTATAAGGCGCGTGATCCAGAAAACCGATCTCGGCAACCTGCGGCAGGCTACGCGCCAGCAAGGTCGCAGTACCCAAAACACCGGCGGCCAGAAAAACGTGTCGCGCCCGAATCTGCGTGCCATCGTCCAGTGACAGGCTGACAGATTGCTGATTGTTCTCGATACGTTGAACCCGACCCGCGCGCACCTCAATCTGAGCGATTTCCGACAGGCGGTTTTCAACGGCCTGCGCCATCGCTCTCAGGCCACTATCCGGTTCATCCTTGGTTCCGACCAAAAGGCGTGGCGCGCTTTGTTCAAGCCCCTCGTCCAACTGTACTTTTCGGACACCGCCAATCACGTGCAGGTCTCCTTGTACAGCGTCGCATGCGGCTTTGTATTCGGCCCAGGATCGAAGGAAATCCCCCTGCCCCCAAGGGTCGTCGTTGTCATAAACTTGCAGCTGTTTGCCCCAGTAATTGGCAAGCCCACCTATCTCTGCCGCGACAAACATGGGCGGCGCGTCGCCGGATACATCTGTGCGCTCGGCCAGGCAGGCCGGTTGTTGCCGTTCATACGCGACCGAAACGATTTTGGCCGGACCGCCTTTGCTGGGCTCGGACGCAGCGCCGGTTACCACCACAACCGAACCCGAAAAGCCGCGCATCGCGGTCAGAGCGGCGTACCCAGCAGGGCCCGCACCAATCAGTGCGACATCAAATACTTGCATAAAATGAACCTATGACTGCCATCCGTGGCCTTGGCGACCAGCCGGTCACAAAACGAGCTCGGCTCGGAAGGCGTGAAAACAGAAAAACAGGATTGGAGAGAAAGTCTTTGGTTTGGGAATTCTTGCTTACACGTCTTGGTGCAGCAAACCTGCGGGAAAAACAAATGGAACGGAAAACGGGATGCAGAAATCGCATGTTCTAAGTGCCTCCGTTAACGAAAGTTCCAGTTCAAAATTAATTCAATGCCGCTATGCCGTTCAAGTTTCACGAATTTCACAGCCCTTCGACGCCCAAAACAGGCGAGGTACGTTGGTTCGATAAACACAGTCGTTCGCGGCGATATTGACTGATAATAACGAAAAACCCGCGTTTGGATCAAGAAATCGCAGAAAACGGGCCGGTTTCGCGCCGGTTTTGCAAGTGACGCTTCACAAGCAAAATCCCGCCAAGAAGTACTGTTTTACGTGTATTTGCGCCGCTTACTTCGGAGAAATTCGCCAATTTCACAACTTCGTGCGGTGCTCACAACGTACTCACGCGGCTGTTGCATGCATTTGATCCATCATGGGTGCACACTGTCATCAGTCATCATCCAGAGGGTGCCATGTCACTTACCCGTCGCCGTTTCGCAGGATCCGTTGGGGTCGGGCTGATACTGCCCGGCGCGCTTTCGGCTCAACAGGATCCGGTTCTTGAAGCCGTACGTTCAACCTTGTTTGGCAGCGCGGCAGAGTTCGAACAGGGCATGGCCTTCCTGCGAAAGCGAGGCAATCCGGATGTTGTTCCGGCCCTTCTGAGCGGCATGCGATTTGCCCGGCGGCGCAGCGATGAAATCGCGCAGGTTATGCGCGACCTTACCGGACAAACCATCGGTACTGATTGGTTCGACTGGATGCTTTGGCAGGAACGGAACCCTCAGATTGTCCCGCACCCATCGCTGATCCCCTTCAAGCGCGAGGTCCTGTTGGGAATCGACGGCAACTTTGACGTGTTTCTGAAGCCCGAGTATCTGCAACGCGACCGGATGAAGATCCGGCTGGAGGAGATCGCCTGGGGCGGTGTACGCAAGGACGGCATCCCCTCGCTGGATAACCCGGCGCTGATCCCGGTCGCGCGGGCGGACTATCTGAAAGACGACGATCTGGTTTTTGGCGTATCAATCAACGGGGATGAACGGGCCTATCCGCTGCGGATCATGGGCTGGCACGAGATGTTCAACGAGGTGATCGGCGGTGTCCCGGTCGCGTTGGCCTATTGTACATTATGCGGCTCGGGGATTCTGTTTGAAACGCAGGTGTCCGGCCGCCAGAAACCTTTGGTGTTTGGGTCATCCGGGTTTCTGTACCGCTCGAACAAGCTGATGTTCGACCGGCAGACGCACTCTCTTTGGAACCAGTACACCGGCAAGCCGGTCGTTGGTCCACTTGTGAACAGCGGTATCGAGCTGAAGCAGCGCCCCGTCGTCATCACCACATGGCAAAACTGGAAGGCATCTCATCCCAAAACACAGGTTTTGTCCCGCAATACCGGGCACCGCCGGAACTATGGTTCGGGCGTGGTGTATCAAGAGTACTTTGCATCGCCCGAATTGATGTTCCCTGCCCTTGTGGACCAGTCGCGTCATCAGCAAAAAGACTATGTGTTCGCTATTCGTCAGTTCGGCGCGGCCCGGGCTTGGCCGCTGGATGCGTTCAACCGGGCGCGGGTCATCAACGATGCGATTGCCAGCAAGCCGCTGGTCTTGATCGGCAACGCGGACAAACGCGCAGTGCGGGCCTATGAAAGAAGGTCACACACATTTATCGCCTCAGACGGCAGCCTGATCGATGAAACGGGTCAGAAATGGACCCTGACCGAAGAGGCTCTGATCGGACCGAATGGCGCAGAGATGCCCCGAGTTGCAGGCCATATTTCGTACTGGTTTGCCTGGGACAACTACCTGGGGGACGCCGCTACCGTCTATAGGCGCTAGGAGTGTTCCTCGGCCGCAGTGGCGGCCAGCGCCCGGTTGTACGCCTTCAGCGCATCGATGTGGTACAGCGCACCAACCGGCTTTTCGGTGCCATCCGACTGCACGATCACAACGGGTATGCACGGGATGTCGTCCCGGTCGAAGTAAGGCATCGCGGCCTCAAGCGTTGCGCTGGCCGCGACACACAAGCCCTGCCCGATAAGCTCCTGCGCCTGCTCCTCGGTGATTGAGCGTGGATCGCCAAGCGGCCGCATAACGGCCCCTGCGCGCAACATGGCCAGAAGGTAGGCTTGCGGCCCAGCGGCCAGATGTACGTTGCGGCGTTCCAGCTGCGTCAAGAAGAACGACCGGTCCACCAGCCGAGAGGCCAAAGCAGTCGACATCGAGACCGACACCATCACGGCCAGACCAATCTGCCAATCTCCGGTCAATTCAAAGACGATCATTGTCGTCGAAATCGGTGCCCCCAAAACAGCCGCCGCAACAGCGCCCATGCCAGCAAACGCATACAACGTATGGGTGCCGGACACATCCGGCAGCAACCCGGTGGCGATCAATCCAAACGCCAACCCCGTCAACGCTCCGATCATCAGCGAGGGCGAGAACACACCGCCCCCCATGCGCCCACCCATGGTGATCGCGACGGCAACCGTTTTGATCACGGCAAACAAGATGGCGAAGGTCAGGGTCAGGTCTCCGGCCAGTGCGCGGATGGTTGTTTCATACCCAACGCCGATGATGTGCGGGAACCAAATCGCCAGAAGCCCCAGCATAGCCCCCGAAACCGCCGGACGCAGCCAGCGCGGAAGGGACAGGCGGTTTTGGATATGATTGCCGATATCCTCAGCAAAAAAAATCGACCGCATCAACAGTAGAGAGACCAAACCGCAGATCAGGCCAAGGATCAGGAAAGCAGGCAGTTCGACGTAGAATTGCAGCGAGCCGGGCGTATCCAGCACAAACTCGGTCACGTCACCATATTCCAGCCGGTTGATCACTGTCCCCGCGACCGAGGCGATCACAATGGGTGCAAAGGCGTGCACCGCAAAGTGGCGCAGCACGACCTCAAGCGCGAACAGCGCTCCTGCGATGGGAGAGTTAAAACTGGCCGAAACAGCAGCAGCGACGGCGCACCCCAACAGATCGCGCCCGGTGATGCCATCGGCGTGGATCCGGTTGCTGACCCAGGTCGAGATCACGCCGGCCATATGCACCACCGGTCCTTCCCGCCCCGTCGATCCCCCGGTGCTGAGCGTGATGAGCGAGGCAAAGAAAGAGGCGATACCCGCCTTGCTTTCGACCCTGCCATCGGTCACGGCGGCCCCCTCGATCACATCAGCCACGGATCGCACGCGCCCGTCGTCGGTGAATTTGTGCAAGATGACCCCGACGATCAGGCCTCCGATGATGGGAATGATCAGGATCAGGAACCACGGCAGCTTTTCCGCGTGGCTGTGCAGCAGCAAAATGTCATCCGTGTCATAGACATAGGCCTGTAGCGACCGGATCGCCTTGCGAAACCCCAGCGCCATGAAACCGGCGGCGATACCAATGGCCAGCGCGATGAACCAGAACTGAATCTGGCTGGGCCCGCGTCGCAGCATCACCCGCCAAGCGTCCTTGATCGCGGCCAGAGCCTGATTGAGCTGGTTGCGCAGAACGGTGCGGGTTGATTGGGTCATTGGCCCTCGGGGATCACATCTGTCCCCTTAGTAAGCCACGGAGCGCCCTGATAAAAGTGAGATCGCGACGG
Organism: Ruegeria sp. R14_0; assembly: GCF_017743975.1. Classification (GTDB taxonomy): domain Bacteria; phylum Pseudomonadota; class Alphaproteobacteria; order Rhodobacterales; family Rhodobacteraceae; genus Ruegeria. The sequence goes on from NZ_JAGHRC010000003.1 coordinate 417,597, forward strand.
TTTGATTACAGGAAAGCGGCAGAAATGCCTCAGGCGTCCAAAAGGGCGCGCGCGGCGGCGCGCGCCTCATCGGTGATGGTGTCGCCTGCGACCATACGAGCGATTTCGTCCACACGATCAGGTTCGGCCAGCGGCACAACGGTGGACAGCGTTTGCCCATCCATGACCTGTTTCTGCACCCGCCAGTGATGCGCCGCGCGGGCTGCCACTTGCGGCGAATGCGTTACGACCAAAACCTGCCCGCCACCCGCCAGCGCGGCCAATCGCCGGCCGACCGCATCAGCGGTCGCACCGCCGACGCCGCGGTCGATCTCATCGAATATCATCGTGCGGGCGCTGTCATCCCCGGCCAGACACACCTTGAGCGCCAGAAGAAAGCGGCTGAGTTCACCGCCCGAGGCGATCTTGTTGAGCGGTCCTGACGGTGCACCGGGATTGGTTGCAACAGTGAAGGCCACAGCATCAATCCCATCGGGACCGGCGTCTGTGGCCGCAATTTCGGTTTGGAAAACGGCACGCTCCATTTTCAGCGGAGCGAGTTCTGTCATCACCGCGGCATCCAGGTGACCGGCGGCCTTTTGCCGCGCAGCACTCAGTTCGGCCGCTGCGTCGTCATAAGCGGCTTGAGCATCTTCTACGGCAGCCCGTTGTTCCGCCAAATCCGCGTCTCCAGCATCCAGCCGGCTCAGGCGGTCGCGCAACGTATCAGCAAAAGTACCCAGATCATCTGGCGCGACATCGTGTTTTCTGGCTAGCGCGCGAATGGCAAACAACCGTTCCTCGGCCTGCTCCAATTCCGCTGGGTTAAAGTCCAAAGCCTGCAGACACGCGTTGACCCCGTCCTGCGCCTCGCCCAGTTCAATCAGCGCACGTCCAAGGGCTGCAATTGGCTCTTCCAACTGGCCCCCTGCATTGTCTGACACACCCTCAAGCCACCGCACGGAATCCGCCATGGCCCCCTCGGCACCGTCTCCGCCCAACAGGGCAAAAGCACGGGCAACATCGTCACGAATGCGTTCGGCCCCCTGCATCATACGACGCCGGGCATCCAGTTCCGCGTCCTCGCCCGGTTGTGGGTCAAGCTGGTCCAATTCAGCCACCGAGTGCCGCAGAAACTCTTCTTCTGCGCGCATCGCCGCAAGGGTTTCTTCGGTCTTCGCAAGCGCCTTTCGCGCACGGGACATCTCGGACCATGCCGTCCGGACCTTTACCAGTTCCGGGGCCACTCCGGCGTATTCATCCAGCATGGCGCGGTGACCGCGCGGGTTCAGCAACCCGCGATCATCATGCTGGCCGTGCAACTCGATCAGCGTTTCGGACAGCGCGCGCAGCACCTCGCCCGAACACCGACGGTCGTTGACCCATGCGGTTTTACGCCCTTCGGCCGTATTCACGCGCCGCAGGATTAATTCCTCGCCTCCGGGCAAGCCAGCCTCGGCCAGGATCGCATGCGCTGGGTGGTCTTCGTGCAGTTCAAACTCAGCAACCACTTCGCCCTGCGCTGCGCCTTGGCGAACCAATTCAGCCCGACCACGCCAGCCCAGAACAAACCCCAGCGAATCCAGAAGGATCGACTTGCCCGCCCCAGTCTCACCGGTCAACGCGTTCAGACCCGGCTGAAACGTCAGTTCCAGCCGGTCGATGATCAGCATATCGCGGATATCGAGGGCGCGCAGCATCGGGTCTTAGCGTCCCACCCCTTTGGCCATGGCGATTACAACCACTCACCCTTGATCGTCTGGCGGTAGATCGTGCTGAGCCAGTTGTTGCCGCGGCTCTTCAGATCTAGCCCACGCGACGTCAACAATTTATAGCCCGCATCATACCATTCGGACGACTGGTAGTTGTATCCCAGAATGGCCCCGGCCGATTGCGCCTCGTCCACCAGCCCCAAGGCCAGGTAGGCTTCAATCAGACGATATAACGCTTCTGCGGTATGAGACGTGGTCTGGAAGTCTTCGACGACGACCCGGAACCGGTTTATCGCCGCCGAATAGTGATCCTGACGCAGATAATAGCGCCCGATCTCCATCTCTTTGCCCGCCAGATGGTCAAAGGCCAGATCGAACTTCAGAACCGCAGACGTCGCGTACTCACTGTCGGGATAGACCTCGATCACGGTGCGCAGGGATTGCAGCGCTTGAAAGGTCAGCCCCTGATCGCGTCCGACCTCATCAATCTGATCATAGTAGCTGAGCGCCAGAAGGTACTGCGCATATGCTGCGTCTTCGTCGGCGGGGTAGAAATCAATATACCGCTGTGCGGCGGCACGGCTTTCTTCGTAATTCTTGTCTGAATGATACGAGAACGCCTGCATGATCAACGCGCGCTTGGCCCAGTCGGAGTAGGGGTACAGGCGCTCGACTTCCGAGAAATACCACGCCGCATCATCCGAACGATTCTGCGACAGCTCGAACTCGCCACGCGTGAAAATCTGTTCGGGGGTGAACCCTTCCAGGTTCTGATCGCGGTCTGCGCCTCTCCCAGCGCACGCCGTCAAAACTGCTGTCAGAAGAATCGCGCTTGCGAACCTGACTGCCGCTTTGGTGCCAACCATTCCGCCTATCCTTGTCGTATTACTTGACGGGGTTATGCCCCGGATTAGGCCATGGTCTAGCACATATAATTCCGGTGCAAAACGCCTTATGCGCTCAATGGCGGAATTGTCGTCAGAGTTGATCCAATCAGGCGACTTCCGGGATTTCGTCCCAAACCAACCCCTGCCCCGGCAGACGTGCAGCCTGTTCGGGTGTGCACAGAATCGGACGCACCGCGCCGGGTGTTTCGAACAGTTTGCGCAGCAGGGTATTGGTCATGGCGTGACCCGATTTGTCCCCGGTGAAGTGGCCAAGAATCGGTCCACCCGCCAGATAAAGGTCACCCAAAGCGTCCAGCATCTTGTGGCGCACAGCTTCATCCGCATGGCGGAAACCGCCAGGAGTCAGCACTTCATCGCCTTGCACAACGACCGCGTTTTCCAATGTCCCACCCAAGGCGAGGCCGTTTTCACGCATCGCTTCGACGTCGGTGCGACGGCAGAATGTCCGGCAATCAGAAAGCTCGCGCGCAAAGGACCCATTGCGCATGTCCAGACGTTTGGTCTGGCTGCCGATTGCGCCGTCTTCAAAGTCGATATGAAAATCGATGATCAGACCGTCTGCCGGTGCAATTGAAGCGCTTGCGCCTTCGCGTGTGGCGGTGACCGGCTTCAGCACTTCGTAAGCCAAAACCGGGCTGGCCTGACGACGTACACCTTTGGACATGATTCCGCGCACGAAGTCGATCGACGATCCATCCATGATCGGAACTTCGGGTCCGTCAATCTCGATCAGAGCGTTGTGCACGCCACAACCGGCAAGCGCCGCCATAATGTGTTCAACTGTCGAGACCGACACGTCTGCGTCGTTGATCAGTCGGGTGCACAGCGGGGTACGCTCGACAACGTCATAGATTGCAGGGATGAGGGCATTGCCCAGCTCGATATCCGTCCGCTTGAACCAGATGCCGTGACCAGCAGCTGCCGGTTTCAGGACCATCGTCGCAGGCTTGCCGCTGTGCAGCCCGACGCCTGTAAACGTGACCGGAGATTTGAGCGTATGTTGCAAACTGAACCTCGAAGAGTGGTGTCCGACCTGAGCGGGCCGTGTTGGACACTCAGTTAAGGAAGCAGGCGTCAAGGCTCAACTCACTCTTTGTAACCGAATGAAACATGTATGTAACAGATCGGCAAATCCCTGCTCACACCCCATTAAATAACTGTAAATCAATCGAAAAGGGCCGCCATTTGGCGACCCTTTGCATTCATTTTGTTACCGCGATCAGTTCGCCTGACGCCGCAAAAAGGCGGGGATTTCGATCCGATCCTGCTCGGGGTCGGCCTCTTCCCGTGCAGGTGCCGTAGCGTCAGATTGGCGCAAAACGGGCTGCTGGCGGGGCTGCTGGGCCGGTGTGTCGGCAGCGTGACCGGTCATCCGATCGATGAGGCGATTGAACCCAAACCGGGGGCGATCATGGCCTTCTTCCTGCGGTGCAGGGGCTGGCTGTGGCGCGGTCGGGCGAACCATCGAAGGGCTGCGCTCGGACGCTGGAACGTTCTGAACCGCGGCCTGTAGACGCTGCAGCGCCTCGGGCGATGGTGTACCCGCTGCCGGTTGAGGCTGCGGCGCGACGTAGTCTTCGGGCGCAGGCTCAACCGGTTCGGGGGTCGGCTCGAATTCGGCGACGCGCGGCTGATAGGCCGGCGGCGGCAAGCCATCATCGTCCTGTTCCGCACGTGGCTGGAACTGAGGTTGCGCTGGCTCCTGAGGGGTTTCAAACAGCGAAGGCTCACGGTTCACTTCCGTTTGCGGTGCTTGTTCAACGGTTTCCGCAGCAACCGGTGCTTCTTCCTGCACTGGCTCTTCAGCCGATACCGTGCGTGTCAGCGGCGCCGACATGGAACGGCGCGCAACCGGCACGTCGTCAGTCTTTTCGCTGGCGTCGATACCTGTTGCAACGACCGACACACGCATGCCGCCTTCCATGGCGGTATCCAGCGTCGAGCCGACGATGATGTTCGCCTCGGGGTCCACTTCTTCGCGGATGCGGTTGGCGGCCTCGTCCAGTTCGAACAGGGTCAGGTCGTGCGAGCCGGTGATGTTGATCAGAACGCCCTTTGCACCCTTCAGACTGATTTCGTCCAGCAGCGGGTTGGCAATCGCCTTCTCGGCGGCCTGCACGGCGCGATCTTCGCCGGTGGCCTCGCCTGTCCCCATCATTGCCTTGCCCATCTCGTCCATTACGGCGCGAACGTCGGCAAAGTCGAGGTTGATCAGGCCGGGACGAACCATCAGGTCTGTGACACCTTTAACACCTTGATACAAAACGTCATCTGCCATCGAGAACGCTTCGGTAAAGGTGGTCTTTTCATTGGCCAGGCGGAACAGGTTCTGGTTCGGGATAATGATCAGAGTGTCGACGACCTTTTGCAGCATCTCAACGCCGTCTTCGGCCTGACGCATACGCTTGGCACCTTCGAACTGGAAGGGTTTGGTCACAACGCCTACGGTCAGCACGCCCAGCTCACGCGCGGCCTGCGCGATGATCGGCGCGGCCCCTGTGCCGGTGCCACCACCCATGCCGGCGGTGATGAAGCACATATGCGCGCCCGCGAGGTGATCCACGATCTGCTCAATGCTTTCTTCGGCAGCTGCCGCACCAACGGTCGGACGGGCCCCTGCCCCCAGACCTTCGGTGACTTTGACACCCAGCTGCACCCGCGCCGAAGACTGGCTTTGCTGCAGCGCCTGTGCATCGGTGTTGGCGACTACAAAATCGACGCCATCCAGCTGCTTTTCAATCATGTTGTTGACAGCGTTGCCGCCTGCACCACCAACGCCAAATACTGTAATCCGAGGCTTCAGTTCGTCGTGCCCGGGCATCGAAAGATTCAATGTCATGCTCTGTCCGCCTGTTTTTTTGACCCGCCAAAGCGGTGTTTTTCTTACCTATCCTTCGCCAATCCTACCGTTCGAAACGACAAACGTCACGCCAAAAATCGCGTGATTCCACAAAATATGGAGGAAATAAGGCGTTGACCGGCAGTATTTCGCATACGCTGCCAGATGTTGCGGAAAGAACTCAATGTAGCACAAAACAGGCGACTTGCGCGCGGCTATCAACCGACGCTTCACCAAGAGGACTCGCTAAACTGTCAAACTGCGGAAAACTGCTCAGGTCCTGCCGCGGGCCTCTGACGGGCCTTGTGGATATCTTGCGGGATAAACGCGCTGGCCGCAACCCATTTGTTTAGCCAATCGGGGTACTTGGACAGTTCACACCGTCCTCAGTGATACTGCGAACCTCTTGAATTTCAGCGTTTGCAAATGTCGCCAACCTGACCATCAGGCGGTCTTCGTGCAAAAAGGGCCACCAGCACACCGGGATGCCATCTGCGTCATCATCATACAGAAAGCATATCTGCTCGTTCGGCGTAGTGATTTGCCCGTAAACGCACCCGCGCCCCACCATTCGCCAGACCGATAACGTGGGGCTCAGGAATTCCTCAATGCCCACAAGTTCCCCCGTGGGGTAGTCATGGAACATGACGGTTTTGCCCTGGACTGCGCTCAGGAACGCTTCGGGGGTGATGCGCGTTTGTGCCTGGGCGGTGAGCGGCGCCAGGATCAGCGCTGCTGCGACCGCCAGCTTACCAATTGTCACGGAACCAGCGCACGGCCCGCTTGAACGGGCGCGCGGCATAGGTGTCGACCGGGATTTCGAAATCCCACCATTCGTCCTGCGGATGTGCAGCAAACAGGCTGAGACCAACGGCCGACGAGAATCCTGGCCCCGTCGCCGATTGCGGCAGGCCATGCACGCGCAACGGACGGCCAAGGCGAACGCGCTGCCCGAGGATTCGGGTTGCAAGACCGTCCAGCCCCATGATCTGGCTGCCACCACCGGTCAGCACAATCTGCTGACTTGGCATATGCTCGAACCCGGCCGCATCCAGGCGGACGCGTACTTCTTCGAGGATTTCTTCGACGCGGGGGCGCATGATTCCGATCAGCTCGGCGCGGCTGACGGTGCGGCGGTCGTGTTCCCAGTCGCCGGTATCGCCACCAATATCGATCAGGTCTCGGTCATCTGCACCGGTTGCGTGGACACCGCCGTTAAATGTCTTGATCCGTTCGGCCACCGAGGCCGGGATACCCAGCCCCATCGAAATATCCGAGGTCACATGATCGCCGCCCATGCGCACGCAGTCTGCGTAAATCATGTGTTTCTTCATGAAGATCGACACGCTCGTCGTGCCGCCACCCATGTCGATGCAAGCGGCACCCAACTCTTGTTCGTCTTCGACCAGCGCGGAAACCCCGGACACATAGGCCGAGTTCGCAATCCCGGCGAGTTCCAGATCGCACCGCTTGATGCAGCGCACGATGTTCTGAATCGCGGTCGCATCGACCGTCAGCATATGCATGTCGACCGCCAGGCTCTGCCCCATCTGACCGCGCGGATCGATCAGGCCCGAGCGGTTATCGAGCGCGAAATTCACCGGTTGGGCGTGCAGTACCTCGCGCCCTGCCCCGTAATCCGGCACGTCGCATGCGTTCAGCACGCGGCCCACTTCTGCCTCGGTCACAACCTGACCCTCCAGATCGACCTGAGCGTCCAGTCCGTAAGACCGAGGGTTGGCCCCTGAGAAACTGGCGATGACGTGATCCACGCGAATATCGGCCATTTTCTGAGCTGCCTGCAGCGCAGTGCGAATGGCACGTTCCGTTTCCTGCATGGCAGTGACTTCGCCAAACTGAACGCCGCGCGACCGAGTTGTCGCCGCTCCAATCACGCGAAAACCGGTTTGCCCTGCCATCGACCCGATCGTGTTGTCCTCGCTCAGCCGACCGGTTCCATCGAAACGCAGCACAAGGCAGGCAATCTTGGAACTGCCCACGTCGAGAATGGCGACAACACCGCGCTGCATCGCCTGTCTGCGCATCTGCCGCATGGCCCGTTGGGACTGATATAGATCGGTCATCATGGTCGTTACTGCTCGCTACTCACGTTCACTTTTGTATTCCACCAGTCTTCGCTGGCGGCTTTGGTCATTCTGATCGTCGGACGCTGCCCAAGGCGCATGTCGACCACGGCCACATCGCGTTCCAGAAGGTCTTGCACCTCATTTACGGCCAGCACACGCTCCAGTGCTCGAACCGGTCGCTCGGTCGGCAACATGATGCGTTGACCGCGATCCAGCACCAGGTCCCAGCGCCGTTCACCGATCCGCACCAAACCGCGTACGCGCCCACCCAAACTGCGGGCGGTGGTCAGCAGCGCCAGCGCCTCGCCGACATGGGCGTCCGCACCCTTGCCTGCGATCAGAGGCAGGTTGGGATGATCCTTGCGCGACGCGATACGTTCCACATGCGCGCCGGTTTCGTCCAGCAATTCGATGCCGCGGCGCGTACGCCAAACAATGACAGGCTGGCGTTCAACCACGTCCACTTGCAGGATGCCACCGGGGCGCACCCGCACCGTGGCGGATTTCACAGGGTTCAACCCAGTGATCGTGTCCCGAATTTGCTCAACGTCCAAATCCCACGAACTGATAGGGAAATCCAACGGCACAACTTCGCGAATATCCTCGGACAGGTTCGTTCCCGCCCCATCGATCGCCATCAGATTGACCATAAATTCGGGACGCTGCTGGATCGAAGTCTTGATGTCCATCACGTAGGCGACAACAGCATCGCGCCGTTCCTGCGCGCCGAAATAGATGCCAACTGCCGCACATACCGCCAGAATCGGCAAACCGATCTTCAATCCGCGTCGAATACCCGGCGTCAGCATCCACCGCTGCAAACGATAGCTGAGGCGCGACGGGGCCGGGTCGAACCGGTCGCCCTTGCGGTTGAACACCCCGCGCAGGCGCAGTTTGGGCTCGGCCCCTGTCCGTGCACCGGATGCGAAGTCGGCGTCGGGGCCGGAGAGTGGTTTGGGGCGATGCACCACGGGCGCGCGCTTGGCTTTCAACGGTCGCATGAGGCGTCCTCCACCATCCAGGCGCAAAGCTGTCCGAATGTCATACCCATATGCGCAGCCTGTTCCGGCACCAAAGATGTCGGTGTCATGCCCGGTTGCGTGTTGGTTTCCAGCAGGAACAACCCCTCGGCGCCCATACTGTCATCCCAGCGAAAATCCGTGCGGCTGACGCCCTTGCACCCCAATGCATCATGGGCGCGCAACGCGTAGTCCATGCAGCGGTCAAAAATGTCGGCCGGAATGTCAGCCGGAAGAACGTGCCACGACCCGCCGGGCTTGTATTTGGCGTCATAGTCGTACCAGCCGCCATCGGTCATGATCTCGGTGACAGTCAGGGCACGGTCATTCATTACGGTCACGGTCAGTTCGCGCCCCGCGACATATTTCTCGACCATTACCTGATCGGGCATGTCGTCAGATAGTTGCGGCGGGCCGTTGGATCCCTCGTGCACGATGTAAATTCCGACGCTGGAGCCCTCGTTGTTGGGCTTGGCCACATAAGGCGGCTCCATCACGTGAACTTCGACCACTTCGACCTTGGGGACGATTACGCTGGGCACAATTGGCAGGCCAACGGCCTCGTAAACCTCTTTGCTGCGCTGCTTGTCCATGGCTAGGGCCGAGGCCAGAACGCCGGAATGCGTGTAAGGGATACGCATCCATTCCAATAGGCCTTGCACACAGCCATCTTCGCCCCAGCGTCCATGCAGGGCGTTGAATACAACGTCTGGCTTGATCTCCAATAGGCGCGCATAGAGGTCGGGACCTGCGTCCAGCTCGACCACTTCAATGCCTTCTCCCACAAGAGCGGCTGCGCATTCGCGCCCAGAGCTGAGAGACACCTCGCGTTCCGCCGAGGGGCCACCCATCAACACCGCCACTTTGGGGTTTGTCCTGCTCGACATTCCCAACGTGCGCCTCAATGTCCCCGGACCTTATGTCGTGGTCCGTACTGCGTTTATGCCTTTGATCCGTCGCCTTAAATTGCCTGTTATAGTCTGACGGGTGCGGCTTTATTCTATCAACGGATCACCGACCCGCATGATTTCCCACTCTAGCGTGATGCCGCTTGTTTCGTAAACCTTTTTTCGTACTGCTTCGCCCAGACCTTCAAGGTCAGCAGCGGTGGCATCTCCGGTATTGATCAGGAAATTCGAGTGCTTTTGGCTCATCTGCGCACCGCCAAGCGTGGCCCCGCGCATACCGGCATCGTCGATCACCTTCCACGCCTTGAGGTCATGCACATCGTCCGGCCGCCCAGTCGAGGAAAACCCGGCCGGGTTGCGAAAAGTCGACCCGGCGCTGCGATCCTTCGTGGGCTGCGTTTCATCACGCTTCTGCAATTGCGCGGCCATCCGGGCGTGCAGCTCTTCGGGATCGCCCGCAGGCCCTTTGAACGTGGCCGAGATCAACACCGCCCCTTGCGGCAAATCGGACTGGCGATAGCGGAAGTTCAGGTCGTCGGGAGTCAGATCCACGACGTCGCCCTGCCGGGTGACAATCGTCGCCTTTTGCAGCACGTCCGCCGTATAACTGCCGTAGCAACCGGCATTCATCCGCACCGCGCCTCCGATCGAACCGGGGATGGTGCGCAAGAAAGTCAAATCAACACCTGCATCCGCCGCCTTGCGCGCCACATGCGCATCCAACGCCGCGGCGCCTGCAGTGACGGTGGCGCCATCGACAGAAATCTCGTTGAACCCGCGCCCCAGCCGGATCACTACAGCCCTCAGGCCGCCGTCGCGGACGATGAGGTTTGATCCGACGCCCATTGGGAAAACAGGAACGTCTGCTGGCAAATTGCGCAGAAAGGCTTGCAGGTCTTCGACATCCGCCGGTTGGAACAAATAGTCCGCAGGACCGCCAACACGAAGCCATGTCAGGTCGTTGAGTGATCTTTGTTCGGTTAATTTTCCGCGAACCGGAAGCGAAGTCAGTGTCATAGGCGCGTTCTATATCTGGTTTTCCGGGATGTCATCCATCGAACGGAAAAAGATCAGCGATTGCGACGCATCTTCTTTATCGCACCAATCACGCCACCCAAGACTGAGCCTGAAAGAGCAGGGAATACCAAAGACCACGCCAATGCGACCGTCAGAAAATCTGCGTCATCCGGCGGCCCGTCACCACTTGAGGGGAACAGATACGCGATACTAATAGCTGAAACCGCGAATGCCAAAAACACGATCCATGTAAATCCGCTTCTGGACAAAAAATGGGCTACGGCCATAGCAGAAAGGAATGAAACAACAGCCAGGCAACAAAAAGCTATTATTGCAGCCGTCATTCAAAACTGCGCCCAACCCGCCGCAACCAGCGCCCGAGATAGATCACCGGCCAGCGCAGCACCGACATGCCTGCCGCCAGAACGATCAACCCGATCCACGGTCCGTTCTGTAGGGTTACATATCCCAGGATCGGAATTCCCAGCGCAATCAGAACGTATGCGCGGGTCCAGTGGTTATCCTTGCTGGGGATCATCGCCAGAACATTCGCGGCGATCCCCCACAGCGCGGCCAAAACAATCGACCAATTCATTCCGCGACCTCCTACCCGGTCCAACGTCGCCAGTAATAACGGATCGGATTGCGGAACATGGATGCAAAGACAGCAAAGGCCAGCACCGAGAAGAACCAGCCAAAGTCATGACCCAACCAAACGATCAGCGCAGGTGCGGAAACAAACAGGACAACGCCTGGTGGAAATTGCAGGCGCATCGGCAACATGGCTACGACCGTCGAGGCCAAAACCCACAAGCCAGATAATAGCACTGAGTAAACCACATGCCCCTCCAAGGACGATCGTTTCTGCAACCGCGACACCACACTTTAGAGTTGCACGGCAACAGAGTCCATTCCGTCAAACGGCCTGCTTATGCTGCAGGCGCTCGGGCAGCCCATTGGCCCAGGCGCTGATCGTCCCGGCCCCGAGGCACACCACCATGTCGCCGGGGCGGGCCTGTTCGCGAACAAGACGCTCCAAATCGTTTTCGTCCAGCAAAGCACGTGCATGACGGTGGCCGTGCCGGATCAGGCCCTGTACCAGATCATCTCGGCTAGCCCCTTCGATCGGGTCCTCTCCTGCGGCGAAAACCTCGGCGATGGCGACAACGTCCGCGTCGTTGAAACAGGTGCAGAAATCATCGAACAGGTTGGACAGACGAGAGTAGCGGTGCGGTTGATGCACAGCGATAACGCGGCCGTCGGTCGCCTGACGCGCAGCTTTGAGGACGGCTGCGATTTCCACCGGGTGATGACCGTAATCGTCGATGATGGTAACGCCATCGACCTCTCCGACCTTTGTAAAGCGGCGGTTCACCCCACCGAAATTGGCCAGCGCGTCACGGATTTCCGAGGCTTTCATACCCAGATGACGGGCGACAGCCACAGCAGACAAAGCGTTCGAGACGTTATGGTCACCGGGCATCGGAAGGGTGCAGCCTTCGATCACCGTGTCTTCATACTGCAGGTGGATGTCGAAATGCGCCACGCCGCCTTTGTACGTCAGGTTCACCGCCCGCACATCTGCCTGTGCGTTGAACCCATACGTACGCACCCGACGGTCAGAGATGCGGCCCACCAGTGTCTGCACTTCGGCATGGTCGGTGCAGCAGACAGCTAGACCGTAGAACGGCAGGTTCGACACGAACTCGTAGAATCCATCTCGCAATTTGTCGAAATCGCCCCAGTGCTCCATGTGTTCAGGGTCAATGTTGGTGACAATGGCAATCGTAGCAGGCAGGCGATTGAACGAACCGTCGGATTCATCCGCCTCAACCACCATCCATTCGCCCTGCCCCATCCGCGCGTTCGAGCCATAGGCATGGATGATACCGCCATTGATCACGGTCGGATCAAAGTCTCCGGCCACCATCAACTCGGCCATCATGGTGGTCGTGGTGGTCTTACCGTGCGTGCCCGCAATCGCGATATTTGATTTCAGGCGCATCAGCTCGGCCAGCATATCGGCGCGGCGCACCACTGGCAGACCCTGCGCGCGGGCGCCGTCCAGTTCAGGGTTACCCGGTTTGATCGCAGTTGAAACCACGACCACGGCTGCGTTTTCAAGGTTCTCGGCGCGCTGCCCTACAAAGATCTCCGCACCAAGGCTTGCCAAACGGTCGGTGATCTTGGACGCCTTCAAGTCGGACCCCTGCACCCGGTAACCAAGGTTCAAAAGCACCTCGGCAATCCCCGACATCCCGATCCCACCGATCCCCACAAAGTGGATCGGCCCTACATCTTGCGGCAGTTTGGTTGCTGGATTCATGTGGTCTCCTTCTGCGCCAGGTTTTCGACGAGGGCCACCAGACGTTCGGTCGCGTCGGGGGCACCGGTAGAGAGGGCGGCATGGGCCATCTTTTGCGCGGCTTCAGGGTTTGTCAGAACTGCGGTGATTTGCTCGGTCAACGCGGAAACGTCAAGCGCGTTTTCGGGGATCAGAATCGCGCCGCCCGCCTGAACCAGCCCACGTGCGTTTGCGGTCTGATGATCGCCCGCCGCGGCTGCGAAGGGGACGAGGATCGAGGGGCGTCCAATGACCGAGATATCGGCAACGCTGGACGCACCGGATCTGCTGATCACAAGCTGCGCGTCAGACATGCGGCGAGGCACATCATCGAAGAAGGGCAGCACCTCGGCGCGGATGCCATGCTCGGCATAAAACGCGGTCACCCGCTCGCCGTCCTCGTCGCGCGCCTGATGGGCCACACGGATATGGTGGCGCAGGTTTTCGGGCAATGCTGCAATGGCATCGGGAACCACGTCGCTGAGGACGCGCGCCCCTTGCGAGCCGCCCATCACAAGAACCGACATAGGATAATCGCCCGGCGGGATATACCCCGCAGCGGCGCGTTCCAGAACAGCCGCGCGAACTGGGTTACCGGTATGAATACCCTGCGCGCCCTCGGGCAAATCCGTGGGCCAAACCCCACAAGCGACCTGGGCCACGCGCTTGGCAAACAGCTGATTGACGCGTCCCAGAACACCGTTCTGTTCGTGGATCATGCGGGGAATGCCCAGCATGGTCGCCGCACCCAGCGCCGGGATCGACGGGTAACCGCCAAAGCCCACGACCACATCCGGCTTATCGCGCATCATCTGCATTGCCATGCTGGTAACGCCACCAGCTATTTTGGGCCCGACCAGAGCCTTGGCAGCCAGACCGCCGCGCGCGAACGTGGCCGAGGCGACCTCGACAATTTCAACTGTTTGCGGAAAAGCTCCGGTATAACGCGCGCCGCGTTCATCCGTGGACAAGCGCACGCGCCAGCCTTTTTGCAGCATCGCTTCGGCCAGTGCCTGCGCCGGGAACATATGGCCCCCGGTGCCGCCAGCCGCAATCAACAGGTAAGGTTTCCCCATTATCCTCTTCCGCGCAGAATATCGCCAAGTTCGCCCTGTGGGCGGCTTCGGGTGAAGGCCAGCAACATGCCGACAGCTATACCGCCCGCAATCAGGGAAGAGCCGCCGTAGCTGACAAACGGCAGGGTCATACCCTTGGCTGGCAGCAGACGCACCGCAACACCCATGTTTATCATTGCCTGAACACCGAACATGCAGGCCAGACCGGTACCTGCCAAACGGATGAACATATCGCGCTCGCGCATCAGCCGCAGCAGTGAGCGTACAACGATCAGCGCATAAAGCGCGATGATGATCAGCACCAGGATCAAGCCATATTCCTCGGCCGCGACCGCGATGATGAAATCCGTGTGGGCATCGGGCAGAGACCACTTCACCTGCCCCTCACCCACGCCGACGCCGAACAACCCACCTTCGCGGATGGCGTTGGTGGCATAGCCAAGCTGCGTGGTCGGATCGACCTCTTGGTTCAGGAACCCGTCAATCCGACGGGCAAAGTGTTCCGAGTTCGAATAGGCAAACATACCGGCCAGAACAACGACCCCGGCCATGCCAACCAGCAACAGCATCGGCGCACCAGCCACGAAATACATCACGCCCCAGCCAAACAGGATCAGGCAGGCCTGCCCAAAGTCAGGCTGTAGCACCAGCATCGCGACAATCGCCATGCACAGCGCAAAGGACCACAGCCGTCCCGGAGGGCCGTTGATTTCTTGCGAGGCAGCCAGCAGCCACGCGGCCACGACGACGAAGCCGGGTTTTAGGAACTCGGACGGTTGCAGCGAGGCAAAACCCAGCGAGTACCAGCGCACCGCCCCTTTGCCGAAATCCGTCCCGAAGACCGGCAGGAAGGCCAACGCCACAAAGGCGCCTAGAAAGCCCAGCACCGCCAGACGCCGCACCAGCGTCGGGGACATCATCGAAGTCAGCAGCATCGCAATCAGTGCTAATCCGCCGAACAGGGCCTGCCTCTCGACATAATGGAACGGGTCAAAGCCGTTTCGGCTGGCCAATGGTGGTGAGGATGCCAACCCCAGCAACAACCCGATGACAAACAGGATCAGAACGCAGGACATCGTCCAACGATCAATCGTCCGCCACCATTTCGGAAGAATCGGTTCGCCGCGCTGGTCCTGGACCGCGCCATACACCATCTCAGTCATGAGATACCGCCACTCTCTGCCTCGTTAACGTCCCGTTTTCGGGATCTGATTGAGAGTCTACAGGGATTTTAGCGCTTGGGCTAGCGGAATGACGGGCAAGCACGGAATTTGGTGGCCGAAAGCCGCCACCGCGAATGTGGTGACCATTTTCTGACAATCCGAGGCTAAGCAACCAGGTCGTAGTGTTTGATCGTTCTGGATTCGACCAGTTCAGCCTCCGCCGGATCAACATGAGGGCTCGTATAGTCGTCTCCGACAAAAGCTCTCAACGCGTTCAGGCTGCTCCAGACCATGACAAAGCTGAACTCGCGAGGCGTTTCCTTGCGTGGAGCCCCCGGTAAAACTTGGACGATGCCATCCGTGTTTTGCATCAGAGGAATCGCTGTCTCGTGAAAGAATTTTGAAAACTCGGCTTCTTTGCCGGGCCGAACTGTGACTTGGAAAATCCGCATGATCATTTGAACGTCCTCCTATTCAGCGGGCACGATTGGATTTCTTGCAGGGCAAAAGCATAGCACAAGACCTCATCGCTTCTTCCCGATGACATTCGCTTCCACTTGATATCTCCGCCATTTCCCGCCATGCGCTGCGTATGACCTATGACACGATCATCCTTGGCGCCGGTGCTGCCGGTATGATGTGCGCCGCCCATTGCGGCGGGCGCGCTTTGGTGATCGACCACGCGAAAGCTCCGGGTGAGAAAATTCGCATCTCGGGCGGTGGGCGTTGCAATTTCACCAATATGTACGCGGCACCCGGAAACTTCCTGTCGCAGAACCCGCATTTCTGCAAATCCGCGCTGGCGCGGTACACCCAGTGGGATTTCGTAGATTTAGTCGGTCGTCACGGCATCGCATGGCATGAGAAAACTCTGGGGCAATTGTTCTGTGACGGGTCATCCAAGCAGATCATCCAGATGCTTCTGGACGAAATGGAGCGTGTCGGAGCCGAACTGTGGATTCGGACCGAGGTTAAAGATCTGCGCAAAACCGATCACGGCTTCGCGTTAGAAGTCGACCGTGATGGGCAGCGCCACAGCCTGACCTGCAAGAACCTCGTGCTGGCCACCGGCGGCAAGTCGATCCCCAAGATGGGAGCAACCGGGCTAGCCTATGACATCGCACGACAGTTCGGCTTGACTATGACCGACACCCGCGCGGCGTTGGTCCCGTTCACATTCTCAGACGGCAAGTTCAAGGATTTGTCCGGCGTGTCCCTGCCTGCCCGCCTGTCAAACGACCGCACCAGCTTTGACGAGGCGCTCTTGTTCACCCATCGCGGGTTAAGCGGCCCGTCTGTGCTGCAACTGTCGTCCTATTGGCGCGAGGGTGAGGCGATCCGGGTCAACCTGATCCCCGACCTGCCCCTGTTCGACCTGCTGCGCGATCAACGCCAAAGCGGCGGGCGCAAGGCGCTCACAACCGAGTTGGCGCGTCATCTGCCTGCTCGGTTGGTGGATTATCTCAGCCAGCATATCCCGATGCCGGGCAATCTGGCGGATCAGTCCGATACGGCGTTAGCCACCCTGATATCCGCCCTCTCCGACTGGGAGCTGACGCCCTCGGGCACCGAAGGGTATCGCACCGCCGAGGTCACTCTGGGTGGGATCGACACGGATGGCATGTCGTCAAAAACAATGGAGGCCAGGGATGTCCCCGGCCTCTATGCGATTGGCGAAGCGGTGGATGTCACCGGCTGGTTGGGCGGCTACAATTTCCAGTGGGCGTGGTCGTCAGGCTACGCCGCCGGAACTGCAATCGCCTCCCGTTAGCCGACGACGTTGTAACCGCGACCGCGCATGCAGTTGCGCACGACCACTTCCTGGTTCTGGGTGTTCTGGATGGCACTTGCGCCGGCACCGACAAGGGCACCTGCGACTGCAGCGCGGCCAAGATCGCTGGCGCTGTCGTCGATGATCGCCTTGGTTCCCGCAGCACCCGCTGCACCGATCGCAGCAGCACCGGCCGTGTTACCGTCAACCACCGGCTGCGACCGTGCCAGCGCCTGACACTGCGCCAGATCAGCATTGTAGTTCGGGCCGACCGGACCATCGACAATCGGCTGATAGTTCGCGCCGGTGTTGGTGCAGGCCCCTACGGCCAGAATGGCGGGCAGGATCAGAGAAAACTTATGGAACGACATGGTCATAACCTCGTGTTAAATTTGCGGGCAAGCAAAACCATTAATTTTGGCGCGTCAAGCTGATAGCCGTCAGCTTCGCCCAACCGGCGGTCTATTGCAAACGGCTATTGCGGCAACCGTTGCTTGACCTGCGCCACGAAGTCCTCTCCGCGCTGTTCGAAATTGTCATATTGATCGAAACTGGCCGCCGCCGGAGCCAGAAGGACGGTTTCACCGGGCTGCGCATCATTCATCGCTTGCGCGACCGCTTCGCACATTGTCGTGCAGACCTGCGCATCGGCATCTAGCTGCATGGCAAAATGCGCGGCTTCGCGCCCGATCACGTAGGCTTTGACCACCTGATCCGCCGCTGCGTTCAATGCGGAAACCCCGCCCTCTTTCTCGAGCCCGCCACAAATCCAGCGGATTTGCTTAAATGCGCTCAGGGCTTTCAGCGCGCTGTCGACATTTGTGGCCTTGGAGTCGTTGACGTACGTAACACCACCCGCCTCGGCAATAACCTGGCTGCGGTGCGGCAGGCCGGGATAACTGTGCAGCGCATCTTCGATCACCCGCGGAGCCAAACCCAACGCGCGACAGGCCGCATAAGCCGCGCAGGCGTTCTGGTGGTTGTGTGCCCCCGGCAGCCCCTTGATTCCACGCAGGTCAATTGACCCCGCTTGCCGCCCTTTGCGGTATTCCGACAGGAACCCTTTGCGCGCAAAAACCTGCCAACCGGGACCGGTTAGCTTACGCGCGACCGACACACGAATGACGCGGTCATCGGTCGGTCCTTCGGCCAGCTGACCGGCCAAAAATGCGCCCTCCTTTTCATCGATCCCAATTACGGCCCGATCCGGCCCACCTTCGGCGAACAACCGGCGTTTGGCCGCGAAATAGCCCCCCATCCCGCCATGGCGATCCAAGTGGTCAGGCGTCAGGTTGGTGAACACGGCCACATCCGGCGTTAGCGAACGGGCCAGTTCGGTCTGATAGCTCGACAGCTCCAGCACCACAACCGAGCCATTACCGCTAGGTTCGATATCCAGAACGCCCCGCCCGATATTGCCCGCCAGCTGCGCCTCGCGCCCGGCCTCGGTCAGAATGTGATGGATCAGCGCAGCGGTGGTGGATTTTCCGTTCGACCCGGTTACCGCGATCACGCGGGGCGGCGTGTCATAGCTGCTCCACTCTGGTCCGGCAAATGACCGAAAGAACAGCCCGATGTCATTGTCGACCGGAACTCCGGCCTCCAGCGCAGCAACTACGACCGGGTTCGGCTCTGGATACAGATGAGGGATACCGGGTGAGACGATCAGCGTGGCAATGTCATCAAACGCCCCATGACGACGCAGATCAACGCAGATAAACCCCTCGGCCTCGGCCTTTTCGCGGGCCGCTGGGTTATCATCCCAGCATACCGGTTTGGCCTTGCCTGCCACCAGCGCGCGCGCGGTGGCCAGCCCCGACCGGCCAAGCCCCAGAACCGCAACCTTCTGTCCTGAAAACCCTTGGACCGGGATCATGCTGAACACCCTCTTTTGACTTTGAATTGGCCGCCACACTGCACCGAAGACTTCCCCGATGACAAGGGCAGCAAAAGGCTCGCGCGGCAGCGCGAGCCGGGCCCAACAGGTGGCAGGTGGACCGCAGGTCCGCCGAACCTGGCGGGAGCTCTACCGGACTTTCAGCGTCGCCAGTCCGATCATCGCCAGGATCAGCGAGATGATCCAGAACCGGATCACGATTGTAGGCTCAGCCCAGCCCTTTTTCTCATAGTGATGATGGATCGGTGCCATCAGGAACACGCGCCGCCCTGTGCGCTTGAAATACAGCACCTGAATGATCACGCTCAGCGCTTCGACCACGAACAGACCACCCACCACGGCCAGTACCAGCTCGTGCTTGGTGGCAACCGCGATCGCGCCCAGAGCCCCGCCCAGCGCCAGCGAGCCCGTGTCGCCCATGAACACCGCCGCAGGCGGTGCATTATACCAAAGGAACCCAAGTCCCGCGCCAAACAGGGCTGAGGTAAAGATGAATATCTCCCCTGTCCCGGGCACGTAGTGCACATCCAGATACTCGGTGAAGTCGACCCGACCCACGGCATAGGCAATCACACCCAGAGTCGAGGCCGCAATCATCGCCGGCATGATCGCAAGCCCGTCCAGACCGTCCGTCAGGTTCACCGCGTTAGCCGCACCGACGATCACGATGATCGAGAACGGGATGTAGAAAACGCCCAGATTGATCAGCGTATCTTTGAAGATCGGCAGCGCCAGTTGGTTCTGCAACGCTTCGGGGTGGTGCAAAGACGCCCATAGCGAGGCCAGAACTGCGATGATGACGCCCAGCGCCAAACGCATGCGACCCGAAACACCCTGAGTGTTCTGCTTTGACACTTTCGCATAGTCATCTGCAAAGCCAATCGCCGCATAGGCCATCGTTACAAATAACACCATCCAGACATAAGGATTGTCCCATCGCGCCCAGATCAGGGTGGATGTCAAAAGCGCGCCCACAATCAGTAAGCCGCCCATGGTCGGTGTACCTGCTTTCGAGAAATGTCCCTCTGGGCCGTCATCCCGGATCGGTTGGCCCTTGCCCTGTTTCTTGCGCAGCACGTTGATCAACGGCTTACCGAACAGAAATCCGAAAATCAGCGCAGTCAGAAAGGCGCCGCCAGCGCGGAACGTGATATAGCGGAAGAGGTTGAAAAAATCTCCTCCGTCCGACAGGGCGGTCAACCAATAGAGCATTACAGAACCTTTCTCACACTGAGGCGGCGGGCGTAGTCATCAATCAAGCGCGCCCCCTTGCCCCATTTTACGCAAACCGTCAACAATCTGTGCCAGCGCCATGCTCAGCGATCCCTTGGCCAGCACGGTGTCGCCATTCTGAATCAGCTCGGGAAGCTTCGCCGACATCTCGGCACTCGTCTCGAACCAGAGCCCGCGTTTGTTCGTCGGAAGCGCATGGTGCAATGCCTGCATCAGTGGCCCGACACAGTGCACCTTGTCCACGCGCTGCATGGCCGAAACATCGACCATCGCCGCGTGCATGGCGACCTCATCTGCGCCCAACTCTTTCATATCGCCCAGAAAAGCGATGCGCCTTTGCCCTTGGGCGGCGGCCAGCACATCCAGCGCGGCCTCCATCGAGGTCGGGTTGGCGTTATAACTGTCATCCAGCAATTCGATCCGCCCCCCGTCGGCCAACGCGATCTGTTCTCGCACGCCGCGCCCTTTGACCGGCGACCATCCGCCGAGGCCCGAGATCGCCTCGTTCAGATCAACGCCCATTTCGACGCAGGCCGCCAGGGCCCCCAGCGCGTTCATGGCAAAATGGGTTCCAGCTGACTGCACATCAAACTCTATCGGCTGCCCGCCAACCGTTGCCGTCGCATGCACCGAGTCGGATTGCTGCGTTACACCGGTCAGGGTGTAGTCAGTGCCTTCGCGTCCAAACTCTACCGCCTTGGCTCCATGATCCCGAGCGCAATCGCGCAAGATATCCGCATGTTCGATATCGGCGTTCACGATGGCCGAACCGCCTTCGGTCAGGCCGTCAAAGATTGCCGCCTTTTCATGCGCGATACCGGCCACCGAGTCGAAGGCCTCAAGATGCACAGCTGCCACGGTCGTCACCAGCGCCACATGAGGGCGGGTTTGCTGCGCCAACGGAGAGATCTCTCCGGGGTGGTTCATACCGATCTCAATCACCGCGAATTCAGTGTCACGCGGCATCCGTGCCAGCGTCAACGGCACACCCCAGTGGTTGTTGTAGCTGGCGACACTCGCATGGGTTTTTCCCTGCGTTTCCAATATCGTGGCCAGCATTTCCTTGGTCGACGTTTTACCAACACTGCCCGTTACGCCCAGCACCCGCGCGTTGGATCGT
Source organism: Ruegeria sp. R14_0 (assembly GCF_017743975.1). Classification (GTDB taxonomy): domain Bacteria; phylum Pseudomonadota; class Alphaproteobacteria; order Rhodobacterales; family Rhodobacteraceae; genus Ruegeria. The sequence goes on from NZ_JAGHRC010000003.1 coordinate 438,670, forward strand.
GCGCGACCAGCCTGACCCAGCGCTTCCAACCCGGCCTGCACGTCATCCACGATCAAAAGGGGCGCATCGTCAGCTACGCCCTCGGGAATGCGAGACACCAGAGCCGCGCCCGCCCCCTTTTCCAACGCTTGCGCGACGAAATCATGCCCGTCCCGCGCCGCCTTGAGGGCCACGAACAGATCGCCGGGCTGAATGGTGCGCGTGTCGATGGAAACCCCGTTGACCACCCAATCGGTTGTGGCCCGTCCGCCGGTTGCTTGGGCGGCCTCCGCCGCAGTCCAAAGCGTCATGCGACCCTCCCATCCAAAGCGGCCACGCTGATACTAGCCTGCTCGGCATCATCGAAGGGCAAGACTTGATCACCAACGATCTGGCCAGTTTCATGCCCTTTGCCCGCGATCAACAACGCGTCGCCCGGTTGCAGCGCGTCTATCCCACGCAGGATCGCCTCGGCGCGGTCTCCGACTTCCGTTGCGTCCGGCGCGCCCTCCATGACGGCGGCGCGAATGATCGCGGGGTCTTCACTGCGCGGGTTGTCGTCGGTGACAAAGACCACATCAGCGTTGTTGGCGGCGGCTTGCCCCATCAATGGACGCTTGGTGGCATCGCGATCCCCGCCCGCGCCAACGATGGCGATCAGGCGACCCATCACATGCGGGCGCAACGCCTTGAGCGCGGTCGCCACGGCGTCTGGCGTATGGGCATAATCCACAAACACCGCCGCGCCGTTTTCCCGCGTCGCGGCCAGTTGCATGCGGCCGCGGACGGTGGTCAGATGCGGCAGGGTCTCGAAAACACGCTCGGGCTCATCCCCAGCCCCGATGACAAGGCCGCAGGCCAGCAGGATGTTTTCGGCCTGAAAGCCGCCGATCAGGTTCAGGCGGGTTTGGAACACTTTGCCTTGCCACGAAAACCGCAGATCCTGCCCCGTTGCGTCAAACCGCTGGTTGATCAAACACAGGTCAGCCTCCCCCAACCCAACGGTCAGCACCTTCTGTCCGCGCTCTTTGGCGATCCGGCGGACCTGAGCGCCTTTCGGATCGCTCATGTTGACAACAACAGTGCCGTCCTGCGGTAAAACCCGATCAAACAGGCCTGCCTTGGCGTTGAAATATGCCTCGAACGTCTCGTGATAATCCAAGTGATCCTGGGTAAAGTTCGAAAACCCTGCAGCCGTCAGTTGCACGCCGTCCAGGCGGCGCTGCTCCAGCCCGTGCGAGGACGCCTCCATCGCGGCATGGGTCACACCGTTCTCGGCGGCCTCAGACAGGCAGCGGTGCAGAGTGATCGGCTCAGGTGTTGTATGCGCAAGCGGAGCGGTCCAAGCTCCTTCGACCCCAGTTGTGCCCAGATTGACGGCGGCATGGTCCAGTTCGGTCCAGATCTGACGCACAAATGTCGCGACAGAGGTTTTCCCGTTGGTGCCGGTGACCGCCACGATGGTCTGAGGCTGTGCACCGAACCACAGCGCAGCACTTCCCGCCAATGCCTGACGCGGGTCTTCCACCACGATCAGGGCCGCGTCGGATGCGGCCAGTTCATTGGCGGCAATCTCGGCCCCTTCGGCGTCTGTCAGGATGCCCGCGGCCCCCATGCGCAAGGCATATTGGATGAACTCACCGCCATGCACCCGCGTTCCGGGCAGGGCTGCAAACAGGAACCCGTCCTTCACCTCTCGGCTGTCGACAGCCAATCCGGTGATGTCGGGATTGGCCCCGCCGCGCGCGGTCAGGGCCAGTTGGCTGAGTTTCTTTGTCCTTGTGCCCATGACCCACCTCTTGCCGGACAGCTTAATTTGAGGTCAGCGTTATAGCAGCGCCCGCATCAGGCTCAAGCCGGGGACGCAGACCCAAAAGGGGTGCGATGCGGCCAATCAGTTCGGCGGCTACGGGAACTGCTGTCCACCCCGCCGTACGGCGCTTTTCGCCGTAGGCGACGATCGAGGGTTCATCCAGCGTGACGATCAGAACGTACTTCGGATCATAGGCCGGGAACAGCGTAGCAAAGGTCGAGATGACCTTGTCATCATAATACCCGCCGCGCGGCTTGGGCTTGTCTGCCGTGCCGGTTTTTCCCGCCACTTCGTAACCTGCGACATCGCCAAAGCTGGCCGTGCCATCCGTTACCACGCGGCGCAGCATTCCTTGGGCCTGTTTGGCGGCGCTTTCGGACATGACACGTGGCCCGTATTGCGGCCCGTTCTTGCGCAGAATCGTCGGGCTGACATAGTGCCCACCATTGGCAATCGCGGCATATCCGGCGGCCAGGTGCATCGGGCTGGTCGACAAGCCGTGGCCGTAGGAAATGGTTACTGTACTCAACTCACCCCATTTCTTGGGCTTGAGCGGTTCGCCCCCCTTGGCTTCGACAATCTCGAATGGCGTGGGATCGAACATGCCCAGTGCTTGCAGGAAATCCTGTTGCCGCTGCGCGCCGATTTGCAGCGCCAGCCGTCCGGTGCCCCGGTTCGAGCTGTGGACGATCACGTCTGCAACGCTGATCTTACCGTAGTTCTTGCCATTGAACTCCCCAATCGGGAAACGTCCGATCTTCATCGGCCCCGTGGTGTCGATGATTGTGTTCGAGTTCACAAGACCCAGCTGAACCGCCTGAGCGGCCGTGAAAATCTTGAAGACAGACCCCAGCTCATAGACACCCTGCACATAGCGGTTGAACAGCGGACTGTCCGAGGGATCAAAGCCGGATGTCGGCGGACGCGGTCGATCATTGGGATCGAAAGACGGCAATGAGGCCGCCGAGATCACCTCGCCCGTATGCGCGTTCATCAGAACCGCCGACGCGCCTTTGGCATTCATGATCTTCATGCCGCCGTATAGGACCTGCTCGACAGCGGCCTGAACGGTCAGGTCCAGCGACAGCTGCAGCGGTTTGGTTCCATTCGCAGGATCGCGCAGATAATCGTCGAACTGCTTTTCGACGCCGGCAACGCCAATCACCTCAGCGGCGCTTACGCCTTCGCGGCCAAAGCTGGACCCACCCAGAATATGCGCGGCCAGACGCCCATTCGGGTACAGTCGCATCTCACGTGGGCCAAACAGTATGCCGGGATCCCCAATATCGTGCACCGCCTGCTTCTGCTCAGGCGAGATACGTTTTTTGATCCATAGGAACTTACGGTTACCGGTGAAGTCCTTGACCAAACGCTCTTTTTCCAGATCAGGGAAAATCGCAACCAACTGATCCGCCGCTGCTATCGGGTCGATCATCAAAGGCGGCTGCGCATAGACCGAATAGGTATCCAGATTGGTCGCCAGAATGCGCCCTTCGCGGTCCACAATATTGGCGCGCTGCATCGCAATGGCCGCACCGGGGGCCGAGGCGACAGGCTCTTGCGCCTCGGACGTGGCCAGCATGCCCATCCGAACACCCACCACCGAGAAGGCACAAAAGAAAAACAGACCCAGCACCAACAAGCGCCCCTCGGCCCGTGCGCGGGCGCGGTCTTTCATGTCTTCGTGGCGCTTGTGGATGTTCTCACGTTCGATGGCTTTGGGGTTCTCTCCGCGCGCACGTGCGTCGAGGATACGAGCCAGTGGGCGCAGGGGTGTACGGGTCATGGGATCTGCACCTCACCCAGCGCCTGAGTATCGGTGATCGCCTGCAGCTCGATCGGGTCGACAATCGGCAAATCGGGATCCTCGGCATAAGCGATCTGGTCCGCGCGACCGAACTGTTCGGCCCGCAACGGCAATAGACCCAGACGCTCGAAGTTCAAATCGGCCAGCTCGCGCAAGCGGTCAGGACGGTTAAGATAGGCCCATTCCGCGTTTAATACGGCCAGTCGCACCTGCGCCATACCGATTTGACGCTGCAGGGTCTGGGTTTCCTTCACGACCTGCTGCGTACGGTAGTTCTCTTGATAGGCCCACAACGCCAGTCCGAATACGGACAGAGCAGTCAACACATACAAAACACTCTTCATTTTGCCCTTCCCCCTAGTTGCGGCATTCCAACGGCACGGGCCTCAATTTCCCCCGCCGGAGCCTCAGTCCGAATTGCGACGCGCAGCTTGGCCGAGCGCGCGCGCGGATTCTCTTGCAGTTCCCGCTCATCCGGGCCCACCGCTTTGCGGGTCTTGAGCGTGAACTGCGGCTGTTCCTGTTCGATCTCGGGCGCATAACGGTTGGCGCGTCCGGTTTTGCCCGCACGGGACTGAAAGAACCGTTTTACCATCCGGTCCTCAATCGAATGAAAGGTGACCACTGCCAGCTGCCCGCCCGGTTTCAGCGCACGCTCGGCAGCCATAAGGCCCCGATACAGCTCTTCATATTCCGCATTCACCGCGATCCGCAGACCCTGAAAGCTGCGCGTTGCAGGGTGGGACTGCCCCGGTTTGGGACGTGGCAGGCAGGATTCGATGATCTCGGCCAACCGCAAGGTCGTTGTAATCGGTTCTTCGGTCCGGGCTTTTACAATTGCTTTGGCAATGCGGCGGCTGGCGCGCTCTTCTCCGTAGTGAAAAAGAATATCCGCCAATTGCGCCTCGGTCGCGGTGTTGACCAGATCAGCGGCACTTTCGCCCTCCTGACTCATGCGCATGTCAAGCGGGCCGTCTTTCATGAAAGAAAATCCGCGTTCGGCCAGATCCAATTGCATCGACGACACGCCGAGGTCCAATACAACCCCATCCAACCCCTGTGCATATTCATCCATGCGGGAAAACACGCCAGGCTGCATCACCAGCCGGTTGCCATACTGCGCCGCCCAATCCGCCGCCATTTCAAAAGCCAACGGATCACGGTCGACGCCGATGACCTTGTCGGCCCCGGCATCCAGCAAGCCACGAGTATAGCCACCCGCCCCGAACGTCCCGTCCAGCCAGACACCCGACACGGGCGCAACTGCCGCCAGCAATGGGCGCAGCAGAACGGGGATATGAGGTTTACCGGAAGGGTATGCAGCGCCGGCCATGCCGTTACGCATCCCCGATGCCATCAAGGAACTCCAAAGGATCGAAATCCTCTGGCTGTTCGTCCAGCCATTCTTCGGCCGCGGCCAGTTCTTCCGAATCGTAGGTTTCCGGCTTCCAGATCTGGAATGTGTCACCGGCGGCAATAAAGAAGGCCTCGCCCTCAAGCCCGATCTTGTTGCGCAGCTTCGCTGGCAGCACCAGACGGCCGGTTTCATCAACTGTGGTCGGGAACGACTGACCGTGGAACATCCGTTGCAACATTTTCCGCTGCATCGATCCGCGCGGCAGCGCGTCGATCTTGGCGTCAACCTCGTCAATCGCCTGCATGGTATAGCATTCAAGGAACTTGCGGCGGTGGTCACCGTAGACAATCACCAGTTCAGGAGTATCGCCGGGCTGCCAGTTCGGATCAGAGGCTTCAAGCACACGGCGAAACGAGGCCGGGATCGACACCCTGCCCTTCGTATCCACCTTGTGGTGGCTTTCACCTCTAAACCTGCGCGCCAAGACGACTGTCCCTTTCGCTTGCGCCCCACCTAAATTTCTTGTCCCCCCGGATGAAAAACGGCGGGTTGATCTGCTGCCACTGATCAACCCGCCGCATTGACCCGCTGAGCGGGATGTCCAGCTGCGCGCGCCACCTGGGGGGATGTCTGCTCGCCCGCGCGCCGGATCTCTTGATTGATGAAAGCGAGATGCCTGTATGAAACCTGATTAGTCTTTTTGGTTCGGGGTCGTTTGGCGCCCCATGTGCCTCGTCCTCATCGGATGAATAAGGGATGCCATGGGAATTTATGGAAATCAACAGGAAATTTTTACACTCACCGCTTGTACGGCGCTATAGATGAATTTTAAATTGAAGAAAATCAGGGTCGAGATACTATTTGTAGATGAAGCCTATTACTCAAACACTAAATAAGCTAAAAAAATGGCATCGCCCAATACGTCCCACGAATTCCCAGAAAAATTCTCCGATTATCGAGATTCTCAAAAAAACCAGCAAATCGGGTGATTTTTGCAACGAATCGCGCAGCAGGAAAACAACGCTAATCTCGGGATTTTTGGGTCACTACAAGCGTTGCCCATGATTTCCCATACACGCTCGCCAACTACATTCGGGCACTTGAGAGTATTCTGAATGCACAAGATTTAACGAAACCTGCCAAAATACTTCGCACCACTTTCAAACCTGAAATATCAGACTGAAACTTTCCCTTGCGGAAGATGACTCAAAAAGCCCTGTTTTATTGGTCTTTTTGACAGATCATATTCAACCAATTGATATCTATGCATTTGCTGCATAGCAGCATTGATGTCGCAGGGTATTGTGCAATCGCAGCATTTGCCTATTTTCAGTCTCAAGCAAGCGCCGGACATCACCGGCAACAACGAATAGATCGAGTTAAGCAAATGGCTGTAGCAACACAGAACACCGCGCTCAAAGGCGCACCGGTAACTGGCCTGACTTCGCTGTTTGAGGCCGCAAAAACACGGTTCGCCCGGTACCGCATTTACCGCCAGACGGTTAACGAACTGTCTGAGCTGTCGAACCGCGAACTGGCTGATCTGGGCCTTCACCGCTCGATGATCCGCCGCCTAGCCCTGCAAGCGGCCGAAGATTACGTCGCACGGTAAGCGACACAGAAACACCGAGATCAGGTCCTTCCTCCTCCCTTTAGGACCTGTATTTCAGCGGCAGCGTCTCTCCTCCTCCCTGACGTTGCCGCACCTTATACCGGCCCTGAACGCCGGAACATGATACACCGGGTACTCCTCCTCCCTTTCCCGGTGTTGAAAGCGCGCGGCGACGTCTCTCCTCCTCCCTGACGTCGCCGCGTCTTCCTCATACCGGGGTCAAACCCGGGTTCGGATACATCAGGGCTTTCCTCCTCCCTGCCCTGGTGTTGAAAAGAACGGCGGTTCCCCCTCCTCCTCCCTGGGAACCGCCGTTTTTGTTTCTTCCAGCACATGAAAAAGGCGCCGCAGTTGACACCGGGCGCCCTCACAAAGAATCGAGCATGTGCCGTCAGGCACATTCCTTTTGATTAAAACGGAACATCGTCCTTGGCGGACAGAAACCGTGAGACGACCTTTTTGGTCCCTGCCTTATCGAAATCCACCTCGACCTTGTCGCCCTCGATGCCGATCACAGCTCCATAGCCGAACTTCTGGTGAAACACTCGCTCGCCCAAGGTAAAGCTGGCTACAGCCGTTGCGTCGATCACCGTGTTTCGGCTCTCGCGCGGTTGCGAAGTTCCATACTGGCCCTGCCGCGCCTGCATCCGCTTCCACCCCGGAGAGTTATAAACATTTGCCTCTGCAGCGCGGGTTTCGATGCCGGCAGTCTGCTGACCACCACCATACAGGCCGGGTGGCGTCAGGACTTCAACGTGTTCCTCAGGCAGCTCATCGATGAAACGTGACGGCATGGCGTTCTGCCACTGGCCAAACACCCGCCGATTGGCCGCAAAGGATATCGTACAGACTTCTTCCGCCCGCGTGATGCCCACATACGCCAGCCGCCGCTCTTCTTCGAGCCCCTTGATCCCGGATTCGTCCATGGATCGCTGCGACGGGAACAACCCGTCCTCCCAGCCCGGCAGAAACACGGCAGGAAACTCCAGACCCTTTGCCGCATGCAAGGTCATGATCGAGACCTTGGCCCCGTCACCCTCCTGCTCGTTGTCCATGACAAGGCTGACATGTTCCAGAAACCCCTGGAGATTCTCGAAATTGTCCAGCTGGTTGACCAGTTCCTTAAGGTTTTCCAACCGCCCCGGTGCTTCCGGCGTCTTTTCGTTTTGCCAATGCGCGGTATAGCCGGACTCGTCCAGAATGATTTGGGCCAGTTCGATATGCGATACCTCAGGCTCGCCAAACCGCAACGGCGCGCCATCATCGATGACCGTGTCATCCTCAACCTCAATCCGAGGGCCACGGGTCATACCGTTCCAACGTGCCAGCCCGTCGATCAACTCGCGCAGCGCCTTACCGCCCTTGCCCTTGATCAGACCGTTATCGACCGCGATCCGGGCGCCATCGACCAGTGACACTCCGTTTTCACGTGCCGTCATCTGAATCGTCTGCTGCGCCTTGTCCCCAAGGCCACGCTTCGGCGTGTTTACAATCCGTTCGAACGCCAGATCATCGCCGGGGCTGACCACCAGTCGGAAATAGGCCATCGCATCGCGAATCTCCATCCGTTCATAGAATCGCGGGCCACCAATAACCTTGTAGGGCAGACCGATCGTCAGGAACCGGTCCTCAAACGCGCGCATTTGATGAGAGGCACGCACAAGAATCGCGATTTCGTCCAGATTGAAGGGCCGCACCCCGCGGGTTCCGCCCTGCATCGCGTCGATCTCTTCCCCGATCCAACGGGCCTCTTCTTCGCCATCCCAATGGCCGATCAACCGAACCTTTTCACCATCCTGCGCATCGGTCCAAAGTTCTTTGCCCAGCCGACTTTCGTTGCCACGAATGACATTGGACGCGGCCGCCAAAATATGTGGGGTCGAGCGGTAGTTCTGTTCAAGCCGCACGACATAAGCACCGGGAAAATCCTTCTCAAACCGCAGGATATTGCCCACCTCAGCCCCGCGCCAGCCATAAATTGACTGATCATCGTCCCCCACGCAACAAATGTTCTTATGCGCCCCGGCCAGCAACCTCAGCCAGAGGTATTGGGCGACGTTGGTATCCTGGTACTCATCCACAAGGATGTAACGGAACCAACGCTGGTATTGCTCCAGCACATCCTGATGGGTCTGAAAGATAGTGACCATGTGCAGCAGCAGATCACCAAAATCCACCGCGTTCAGTTCGCGCAAACGCGTCTGGTATTGCGCATAGATTTCGACGCCTTTGTGGTTATAGGCCCCGGCATCAGCAGCAGGAACCTTGTCCGGCGTCAGAGCCCGGTTTTTCCAATCGTCGATGATTCCGGCCAGCATCCGCGCGGGCCAGCGCTTGTCATCTATATTTGCCGCCTGAATCAACTGTTTGAGCAATCGCAGCTGATCGTCTGTATCCAGAATGGTGAAGTTCGATTTCAGATCGACCAGTTCTGCATGTCGCCGCAGCAACTTGACGCAAATCGAGTGAAACGTGCCCAGCCATGGCATCCCTTCCGCTGGTTGGCCCAAAAGTCTTCCAACGCGATTTTTCATCTCGCGCGCAGCCTTGTTGGTGAAGGTCACCGACAGAATCTCGTTCGGACGCGCCCGTCCGGTGCTGAGCAGATGGGCAATTCGCGCCGTGAGGGCCTTGGTTTTACCGGTCCCCGCCCCGGCCAGCATCAGAACAGGCCCATCCAGCCGCTCAACCGCGTCGCGTTGTGCCGGGTTCAGCTCATCCAGATAAGGCATGGGGCGCGCGGCCATCGCGCGTGCGGACAGTGATGCGCCTTCAAAGGCGTCCATTTCGTCGAAACTGCTCATACCGATAAAACTACGCCGGATGGGCGGCGAGGGAAAGGGTTTGTTCACGCCTTGTTCGCCCTATTTTTCCCGGATCAGTGAACATCATTCAGCGCGGCGGATTGTGCGCGTGGGATGCCGCAATCGGTCAATGGCCTAAAATCCTTGCCGAATCGCGCCTTAGGTCTGATCAATCCGTATGGATCTTCATAGTCGTTATCCCGGCATTGCCGACCTGAAACACCGCGCGCAGCGCAGAATTCCGCATTTCGTGTGGGAGTATCTGGACAGCGGCACCGGGGTCGAGGCCACCTTGCACCGCAACCGCGCCGGGTTGGATCGCGTTGGGTTTCTGCCCTCAATCCTGCACGGCCCGATGGAGTTCGATACATCGACCACGTTTCTGGGCCAAACCTACCCTCTGCCTTTCGGCGTAGCCCCAATCGGCATGGCGGGGTTGATCTGGCCTGATGCCGAAGGCCACCTGGCCCGTGCCGCCGCCAAAGCCGGGCTGCCGTTCACTTTGTCAAACGTTGCCAGCCAAAGTCCGGAAGACGTCGCGCCTTATCTGGGGGAAAATGCATGGTTTCAACTATATCCACCCAAGGATCCCGATATTCGCACGGACCTTTTGCAACGGGTGCGCGACGCTGGGTTCACAACTCTGGTGATGACCGCAGATGTGCCGGTCGCGTCCCGGCGTGAACGTCAAACACGCTCGGGCCTGACCAATCCGCCCAAATTGACTCCGCGCCTGCTGGCCCAAGTGGCGATACGACCGGAATGGGCACTTGGGATGGCGCGTATCGGCCCACCGCGGATGCGGACGCTGGACAAATACACCGACACTTCAAGCAACCTGCCGCCATCCGCCCATGTTGGATACCTGCTGCGCACGTCTCCTGACATGGAATATGTGCGATGGTTGCGTGATGCATGGGACGGCCCGCTGATTGTCAAAGGCGTGCAACGCCCAGAAGATGCCGCACCCCTCCAGCAGGCCGGCGTGGACGCGATCTGGATCTCGAATCACGGCGGACGTCAATTCGATGGTGCCCCTGCAAGCATCGAGGCCCTGCCCGCGATCCGTGCCGCCACGGATCTGCCTCTCATCTTTGACAGCGGGATCGAAGGGGGGCTCGACATCCTGCGCGCCAAAGCATTGGGAGCAGATTTCGTGATGTTGGGGCGTGGGTTCATGTACGCGCTCGGCGCTTTGGGGGCCAAGGGGCCGGACCATGTCATCGACATTTTGCGACAGGATATGCACTCGAATATGGGCCAATTGGGCGCCGAGTCGCTGGCTGACCTGCCGCCGATCACACCGCTTGCCGATGCCGCGATGCAGCGCTAGAAGAAAGATAGCGCTAACAGAGGGCGTTTGCGAGCGTTAACATGCCGGTTCTACCCAGAACGACTGATATACGTGCGCGTATTGTCCGCCTATCAACACGGCCAAACAAGTAGGACCGGGACCCGACATGACTGACTTCAACAAGATCCTGATCGCCAACCGCGGCGAGATTGCCATTCGCGTGATGCGCGCGGCCAATGAGATGGGCAAACGCACCGTCGCTGTCTTCGCCGAGGAAGACAAGCTGGGCTTGCACCGTTTCAAGGCGGACGAGGCATATCGCATCGGTGAAGGGATGGGACCGGTTGCGGCATATCTTAGCATCGACGAGATTATTCGTGTGGCGAAGGAATGCGGCGCCGACGCAATCCACCCTGGCTATGGCCTGCTGTCCGAGAATCCGGACTTCGTCGACGCCTGCGTCCAGAACGGCATCACCTTCATTGGCCCTAAAGCCGAAACCATGCGCGCCCTGGGCGACAAGGCCAGCGCGCGGCGTGTAGCCATTGCAGCAGGCGTTCCGGTGATTCCCGCGACCGAGGTTCTGGGCGATGACATGGACGCAATCCGCGCCGAAGCCAAAGAGATCGGCTATCCGCTGATGCTGAAAGCCAGCTGGGGCGGCGGCGGGCGCGGCATGCGTCCGATCAATTCGGAAGACGAGCTGGAAGAAAAGGTTCTGGAAGGCCGCCGCGAGGCTGAGGCCGCCTTTGGCAACGGCGAAGGGTATCTGGAAAAGATGATCACCCGCGCCCGCCACGTTGAAGTGCAGATCCTGGGCGACAAACATGGTGAGATTTACCACCTGTACGAACGGGATTGCTCGGTCCAGCGCCGGAACCAAAAGGTCGTTGAACGCGCCCCGGCCCCTTATTTGTCCGAAGAACAGCGCGCCGAGATTTGCGAACTGGGTCGAAAAATCTGTGCCCATGTAAACTATGAATGCGCCGGTACCGTCGAATTCCTGATGGATATGGAAACCGGCAAGTTTTACTTCATCGAGGTGAACCCGCGCGTACAGGTGGAACATACCGTCACCGAGGAAGTCACCGGCATCGACATCGTTCAGGCGCAGATTCTGATCGCCGAGGGCAAAACGCTGGCCGAGGCCACGGGTGCCGCAAGCCAGGCAGACGTGCACCTGACCGGCCATGCCCTGCAAACCCGGATCACTACCGAGGACCCGCAGAACAACTTCATCCCCGATTACGGCCGCATCACCGCCTATCGATCGGCCACCGGCATGGGCATCCGTCTGGACGGCGGTACGGCTTATGCGGGTGGCGTGATCACGCGCTACTACGACTCGCTGCTGACCAAGGTCACGGCAAAGGCCCCGACGCCCGAGGCGGCCATTGCCCGCATGGACCGCGCTCTGCGCGAGTTCCGTATTCGCGGCGTCAGCACCAATATCGACTTTGTCATCAACCTGCTGAAACACCCGACCTTCCTGTCGAATGAATACACCACCAAGTTCATCGACACGACGCCAGACCTGTTCACTTTCAAGCGCCGTCGCGACCGGGGCACCAAGGTGCTGACCTATATCGCCGACATCACGGTAAATGGTCACCCCGAGACCAAGGATCGCCCGGAACCGCGTGCCGATCTGAAAGAGGCCAAGGCACCCGCGCCCAAGGCCGAGCCGCAGATGGGCACCCGCAATCTGTTGGAGCAAAAAGGCCCGCAGGCTGTTGCCGACTGGATGAAAGCCCAGCGTCAGTTGCTGATCACCGATACCACCATGCGTGACGGACATCAGTCGCTGCTGGCGACGCGGATGCGCTCGATCGACATGATCAAGGTGGCCCCGACATATGCGGCCAATCTGCCGCAATTGTTCTCGGTCGAATGCTGGGGCGGCGCGACTTTCGACGTTGCCTATCGCTTCCTGCAAGAATGCCCGTGGCAGCGCCTGCGCGACCTCCGCGAGGCAATGCCCAACCTGATGACCCAGATGCTGCTGCGCGGCGCGAATGGCGTAGGCTACACCAACTACCCCGATAACGTGGTGCAGGAATTCGTGCGTCAGGCATCTGAAAACATTGATGTTTTCCGCGTGTTCGACTCGCTCAACTGGGTCGAGAATATGCGCGTCGCGATGGACGCGGTCGTCGAGAACGGCAAGATCTGCGAAGGCACCGTTTGCTATACCGGTGACATTCTGGACCCGGATCGTGCGAAGTATGACCTGAAATACTATGTCGGCATGGCGAAAGAGTTGCGCGACGCAGGCGCGCATATTCTGGGTCTGAAAGACATGGCTGGTCTGCTGAAACCCGCCTCGGCCAAGATCCTGATCCGCGCTCTGAAGGAAGAAGTCGGCCTGCCGATCCACTTCCACACGCACGACACCGCCGGCATCGCCAGCGCCACCATTCTGGCCGCGTCCGAGGCGGGCGTGGACGCGGTGGACTGCGCGATGGACAGCTTCTCGGGCAACACCAGCCAAGCAACGCTGGGCACTGTCGTCGAGGCGCTGCGCCATACAGATCGTGACACCGGCCTGGATATCAAGGCCATCCGCGAAATCAGCGATTATTTCGAGGCGGTCCGCGGTCAGTACGCAGCCTTCGAATCCAGCCTGCAAGCCCCGGCATCCGAGGTCTATCTGCACGAGATGCCCGGCGGTCAGTTCACCAACCTCAAGGCGCAGGCGCGCTCGCTGGGGCTGGAAGAACGCTGGCATGAGGTCGCACAGATGTATGCGGACGTAAACCAGATGTTCGGTGACATCGTAAAGGTGACACCGTCGTCCAAAGTCGTCGGCGACATGGCACTGATGATGGTCAGCCAGGGCTTGACCCGTTCCGACGTGGAAAGCCCCGAAGCGGACGTGGCCTTCCCCGACTCGGTCGTGGACATGATGCGCGGCAACCTGGGTCAGCCTCCGGGCGGTTTCCCGGACACCATCGTCAAGAAGGTGCTGAAGGACGAAGCGCCCAACACCAACCGCCCCGGCAAAGACGTACCGCCCGTTGATCTTGAGGCCACACGGGCCGAGTTGTCCCAGTTGCTGGAAGGCAAAGAGGTCGATGACGAGGATCTGAACGGCTATCTGATGTATCCCAAGGTGTTCCTGGATTACATGGGTCGCCACCGGATCTACGGTCCTGTTCGTGCGCTGCCGACACGGACGTTCTTTTACGGCATGGAACCGGGCGAAGAGATTGCCGCAGAAATCGACCCCGGTAAGACTTTGGAAATCCGCTGTCAGGCCATCGGTGAGACCGACGAAAAGGGTGAGGTCAAAGTGTTCTTTGAACTCAACGGCCAACCCCGCGTGATCCGGGTTCCCAACCGTTTGGTGACGTCGACCACCCAAGCGCGGCCCAAAGCCGAAGCAGGCAATGCCAACCATATCGGCGCACCGATGCCGGGCGTGGTGGCCACCGTCGCGGTAAGCGCGGGACAAGAGGTCAAGGAAGGCGATCTGCTGCTGACCATCGAAGCAATGAAGATGGAGACCGGCATCCACGCCGAGCGTGACGCCACGGTCAAGGCTGTGCATGTCCAGCCCGGCGGCCAGATTGACGCAAAGGACCTACTGGTCGAGTTGGAATGAACAGCCTAACGTTCTAGGCAACCAAGGGCCGCTCGGGCAACCGGGCGGCCTTTTTCATAGCCCAGAAAGGATCAGATCATGCTGTCTATCACTCCCGTCTATGCCGCGTTGCTGGCCCTTCTCTATGTCGCGCTGAGTGTGCGGGTCATCATGCAACGCCGAGGCGACAAGATATCCTATGGCGATGGCGGCAACACTGATATGCTCAAGGTGATGCGGACGCATTCCAATTTCGCGGAATACGCACCGTTTGCTCTGCTGATGATTGCGATGGTCGAACTGCAAGGTGCTGGCGCCTGGCTGGTCAACCTGCTGGGGCTGGGTATTCTGTTCGGTCGCGTACTGCATGCCTATGGCTTTGGCCGCAAACCCCAGATCGTGATACTGCGTCAGATCGGCATGATGTTGACTTTTTCCGTCCTGGTCATCGCGGCAATCGCCAGCCTTCTGCTGGCATTGTAAGCCCTTTGGCCGGGGTTACCCCGCCAAAATTCGCGTTTCGATTCGGGGGGCTTCGTTAAAGTGCGGTTGCACGTCCCCCAATCGCTCCTCCTCTTTCCCTGCAAGGGTTGCGGCCAATACAATCATTGCAGCAAGGGCCGCCATTTTGAGGTCTTTCAGATGCGCCATTTGTTCACCTCCACCGTTCTTATTCTTCAAAGCTCTGGTTCTTGAACGATTAACGGGCGCAGTTCCGTCGCAAATAATTTTCCGCTTTTTTGTTTTTTCCGCTTGCAGCCACGCGTGGGAATTTATACATCCCTCCTCACTCAACGGCGCGGGCGTAGCTCAGGGGTAGAGCATAACCTTGCCAAGGTTAGGGTCGGGCGTTCGAATCGCCTCGCCCGCTCCATTGAGAGGCCGAAAGGTCAAAATATGTATCTGATGCGGGCGTAGCTCAGGGGTAGAGCATAACCTTGCCAAGGTTAGGGTCGGGCGTTCGAATCGCCTCGCCCGCTCCAGATACCAAACTCTTCAAACAAGCTGGTTCTTTCGATGTCATTGCGGCATCTTCGGGGTTGTATGCAACCACGACGGGGACGCGCCCATGCCAGAATACGTTATTCGCGCTTTGACAGCGGATGAGGTCCAGACAGCCGTTGATTGGGCAGGTCAGGAAGGCTGGAATCCCGGCTTGCATGACGCGGTCTGTTTCCGCAGTTCCGACCCCGAGGGATTCAAGGGCGGTTTTCTGGATGGGCAGATGATCGCGTCGGCCTCGGCCGTGAATTACGACGATAACTATTCGTTTTTAGGGTTTTATATCGTCCGGCCCGAATACCGCGGATCGGGCTATGGGCTGCAGGTAGCCGAGGCCGTCAAGGCACATTGCGAACACCGAAACATGGGTATGGACGGTGTGGTTGAGCAACAGGACAATTACCGCAAGTTCGGTTTTACGCTGGCCTATGACAATTACCGGTTTTCGGGCATCGCGGGTGAAATCCTGAACTCCTTAGGTCGGTCTTCGCATGACCAAATTGCGCCTCTGGAAACACTCACCGATGCGCTGAGAACTTATGACCGGGGCCTCTTCCCTGCCCCGCGCGAGATATTCCTGAAGGCCTGGCTTGATGCCCCAAATCACGTCTCGCGCGTGTTTGAAGACAACGGCCAAATTCGCGGATACGGAACGCTGCGGCGCTGTCTGAGCGGATACAAAGTCGGGCCCTTGTTTGCCGACACCACTGCGATTGCACAGGCCCTGCTGGTATCGTTGCTGAGCACCTTGCCAGCCGATCAAATGGGCTCCGAAGTGTTCATCGACATGCCTAACCCCAACGCTCAGGCCATGGCATTGGCGCAACAGTTGGGGTTGACCAAAGTGTTTGAAACCGGCCGGATGTACTCCAGTCACGCGCCCGAGATCGATCTGAACCGGATTTATGGTATTACGACGTTTGAGCTGGGGTGAACCCGCACCAAGACGGGCCCCCAATCTTTAGAACAAGGACGTTTCAAGTGATGCCAAAAGCCAACCAGAAGCGATTGCTGCTTGAGATGTTTGAAAACTTGCCGGGCGTCGGCTTTATGCTTCTGCTTCGGGCAACGGACGACCAGCAACTTGCTGGATGGGTTGGCACCGCCCTCGCGTTCGGTGTTTGCGTTCTCTATGCCCGGAACATTTTGCGACCCCAGCCAATCCTGCTGGGGATCAACCTTTTCATGGTTGTCATCACTCCGCTGATCCAGGGGCTGGTTCATTTTGGCGACCGCACTGCGGCAACCCTTTTGATCGACAACATTCCGACACTTGTTTTGCTGAGCGTTTTTGTCGTCGGACTTGTTTTGACAGCCTTCGCACCGAACGGATTTCTGAACTACCAACCGGACAATGCCAAACAAAAGCGCGCGCATTGTGCTGTTTTGCTGACCTTGTGCGCAGGCGGCATCCTTTGGACATTGTGGGCCGGAGACAACTATCTTGTCTCACTTGGCGCACCGCTGATGGTGCTTTTTGGCGTGCACCAGTTGCTCCGCGCCGGAACAACGGATCAGCGAACGCACAACGGTGTGGTTTTGGCGGGTGCCTCACAGCCCGGAGCCACGTCCGAGGCAGCGATCTGACCTAGAACGCCTTGAACGTCATCGTGGTCAAAGACCGTTCGATATTCGGGATCACCAGCAGGTTTTCGTTGATGAAATGACCGACATCGTCCATCTCGGGGATGTAGAGCTTGAGCAGCAGGTCATATTCGCCGCTGGTCGAATAAAGCTCGGAGTGAATTTCGCGCAGCGCAATTTCTTCGGCGACCTTGTAGGTGGTGCCGGGTTTGCAGCGGATCTGGATGAATACGCAGGTGGACATGGGCCGTGCCTTGTTGATTGAATTGCCCGCAGGCTGGCATGGGCTGCGACCGGGCGCAATCCCCTGCAACAGTTTGCGGTGAATACCACACTTGGTCTGGATAAGGCGGCCCATCCGCGTCTATAAGCGCGCCTGTAGCAAAAGGAATTCGCCCATGCGCAGCGCAAAGATCAGCCGTCAGACCGCCGAGACCGAGATCTCGGTCGAGGTCAATCTGGACGGCACCGGCACCTACGACAACCAGACCGGTGTTGGCTTTTTTGACCATATGCTGGACCAGCTTGCGCGCCATTCGCTGATCGATATGACGATCCGCGCCAAAGGCGACTACCATATCGACGACCACCACACGGTCGAAGATACCGGCATCGCGCTGGGACAGGCCCTGACGCAGGCCCTAGGCGACAAGAAAGGCATCCGGCGCTATGGCGAATGCCACCTGCCTATGGACGACGCACAGGTGCGTTGTGCGCTAGACCTGTCCGGTCGCCCCTTCCTGATCTGGAACGTGGATCTACCCACGCCCAAAATTGGCACATTCGATACCGAACTGGTGCGGGAGTTCTTTCAGGCGCTCAGCACCCATGGCGGCATCACACTGCACATCGACCAATTGCACGGGTTCAACAGCCACCACATTGCCGAGGCTGCCTTCAAGGCCGTGGCCCGCGCCCTGCGTCTGGCGGTTGAGACCGATCCGCGCAAAGCCGACGCGATTCCGTCCACGAAGGGCGCGCTGTAAATGCTGACAGCCATTATTGACTACGAGAGCGGCAACCTGCACTCGGCCGAAAAAGCGTTTCAGCGAATGGCACGCGAGGTCGATGCAGGTGAGGTCGTCGTGACCTCGGACGCAGATGTGGTTGCCCGCGCGGACCGCTTGGTTTTGCCGGGCGACGGCGCATTTCCAGCTTGTGCGGCCGAACTGCGTGGCCACAAAGGCATCTATGACGCGATGGTCGAAGCGGTCGAACAGAAGGGCCGTCCATTTCTGGGCATCTGCGTGGGCATGCAGCTGATGGCCACGAAAGGCCATGAATACACCGAGACCGATGGTCTGGGCTGGGTCGTGGGCGACGTGGTCAAAATCGAACCCTCAGACAGCGCGCTGAAAGTGCCCCACATGGGATGGAACGATCTGGTTCTGGAAAGTGACCATCCAGTCTTTGCTGGGGTGCAAACGGGCGACCATACCTATTTCGTGCACTCTTACCATTTCCGGGTCACCAATCCGGCCGAGCGGCTGGCTTATGTCGATTATGGGCAGGAAGTCACGGCCGTGATCGGCCGCGACACGATGGTTGGAATGCAGTTTCACCCTGAGAAAAGTCAGGATGTGGGCCTGCGTATGATCGGGAACTTCCTGACCTGGACGCCCTGAAGGGTTACTGAACCCGCGTCCAGTCCTGCCCGCGGCACACCAGACCACCCGCAACACATCCCTTGACGGTCAGCTCATTCTGGCTGTCCAGCGTCATTTTCGAGCTGTAGGTCTTGTCCCTGTCCGGTGCCCAGATCTTGCCGCCGCTATAGTTGCCGCCGCCATCGGGCACCATGTCCCAGATGATCTGTTTGCCCAGGTTTTCATATTCCAGCTGCTGATTTCCGTCCGCATCAAACGCGGAATCAATAGTGCCACAGATCGCGCTTCCGCATTCAGCGATCGAAACGTGCAGATAGCCGCCCGTATCGCCGGGTTGCGTTTTCCAAAGCCCGTCGACCGGGTCGGCGGCGAAAGCAGCGCTTGCCAGAACAGTGAACCCGGCTGCGAGTGTAAGTTTCTTCATGATGTTCTCCCTGTTTTGCTGCCACTCTGGCCCGCAGGTCAGCTGCGGGCAAGATTGACTTTGCGTCGCGTTGCATCCCCTGCCCCGCTTGTGCGATATCCCGCGCGAACACTTCTGATATAGGGCCGCCCGACATGATCCTCTACCCCGCCATCGACCTCAAAGACGGCCAGGCCGTGCGCCTGTTGCGCGGAGAAATGGATAAGGCCACCGTATTCAACGACGATCCGGCCTCTCAGGCGCGCGCGTTTGTCGAGGCGGGCTGCGAATGGCTGCATCTGGTGGATCTGAACGGAGCCTTCGCGGGTGAGCCAGTCAATGCCGCGCCGGTTGAGGCCATCCTGAAAGAATGCAACGTGCCTGCCCAGTTGGGTGGCGGCATCCGCGATATGACAACGATCGAAACCTGGATCGAAAAAGGATTGGCGCGGGTCATTCTGGGAACCGTTGCGGTCGAAAACCCCGACCTGGTCCGCGAAGCCGCCAAAGCCTTTCCCGGAAAAGTGGCCGTGGGCATAGATGCCCGCAACGGTATGGTCGCAACCAAAGGCTGGGCCGAAGAAACCAATGTCCAGGTTACCGATCTGGCCCGCAGCTTCGAGGACGCAGGTGTTGCGGCGATCATCTACACCGACATTAACCGCGATGGGGCAATGCAAGGGCCCAACATCGAGGCTACCGCGGATCTGGCCCGTGCGGTGTCGATTCCTGTGATTGCGTCGGGTGGAGTTTCGTCCATCAACGACCTGATCGCACTGCGAGACTGCGGTGTCGCGCTAAACGGCGCGATTTCGGGTCGCGCGCTTTACGACGGCGCGATTGATCTGGCCGAAGCGTTGAAAACACTGGGTAGCTGACGGGTTTGCTTATAAGGGGTTGCCGCCCTGATCAGGCGGCAACTCAACCATTTTCCCAAAACGAACGGTCTGACCGTGCTATTGCGCCGCGACCGAGGTCAGCTTGGCGAGCGCACCGCGCATCTTTTCGATTACAGGCGATTTCTCGACTTCGTCGAGTTCGTCCATCGTTTCTTTGGGATCCTCATAAGCCAGCCAAACCTGCCCATTTTCGTCTTCATAAGCCTGCACCTTAAGCGGCAGGAACAACCCTGCCCGAGGGTCAATCTGCATCGCAGGAGTTCCCAACGCCGGATTGCCAAAGATCAGAACCTGATTGGCCGGAATGCTCAGCCCGACCTTTTCGGCACCCGCTGCATGATCAACCCGTGCGAAAACGGTCGCACCCGCGTTGCCCACAGCGGCTTCAAGAGAATCCATCGCCTCTTGCACCGATTTGTTCGTGTTAACCTTGATGATATCGTCGGCCATGGCGGACATTGCCCCTCCAAAGGTCAGAATGGTTGCCAGAATTAGTTTTCGCATATCGATCTTCCTTCTGTAATTTTCACTGTTATTTCCACAAGTTTGCGAAATTCCGAGATCACAAATCCGGCATCGGCAAGGCTTTGCCGGTAGCTCACCAGTGGCCATGCAAGCCCATCCATCGACCGTTTTTCATCCGAGAACAATACGTCGCCGAAACAGACATTTTGCCCAAATTGGCCCCAACTTAGTCTTATTTCGTCTGTAGCGTCGCGGCAACGAACTCGAGCAGGGATTTCAGCCGTGAGCATTACAAGCACAGAGTTGTCAAACAATTCGTGGTTCAGAACTGCGATAGTATTCAGTTTTTGCACAACAATTTTTGTCAGTGCATCTTTGTTGTTCTTTGTTCAACCGCTGTTTGCCAAACTGGTCTTGCCCCAGATTGGCGGAGCACCCGCGGTCTGGACGACTGCAATGCTGTTCTTCCAAGTGGTGCTGATTGTTGGCTATATCTACGCGCACTTGCTCACTAAGTTGCTGTCTCTGCGCTGGCAGCTTGTGACCCATCTGGTGTTCTGGGCGACTGCCCTGACTTTCCTTCCCTTGTCGGTCAGCGAAAGCTGGAGCTACGACGCATCCAGTTCCACCGCTTGGCAGACCCTTAAGCTCTTTGCCCTAGGCGTTGGCCTACCCTTTGCGGTTTTATCCGCAAATGCGCCCTTGTTGCAGGCTTGGTATGCGCGTTCAGGCGGTCCTTCGGCAGATGATCCCTACTTCCTTTACAGCGCCAGCAACGTCGGCTCTCTGCTGGCCCTTTTAGCCTTTCCTCTGCTGGCGGACCCTCTTTTGGGCGCACGTGAAACCAGCAACATTTGGTCGGTAGGCTTTGTCATGTTTGGCGGTCTGTTGCTGATCAGCGGATTGGTTACAGTGCGCGGGGCGAACACCTTCGCCGCAGCGCCCACATCCGATGTCGCCTACAGCACACCCAAACTGAAGCAGATTGCGAAATGGGTCATCATCGCATTTGTGCCTTCGTCGCTGATGCTGTCCTTCACCACAAAGGCAAGTACCGACCTGGGCTCAATTCCGCTGATTTGGGTTATCCCACTTGCAACCTATCTGTTGTCGTTCATTTTCGCCTTTGCAAAACTAAAGAGCCTGAGCGTCAGGTCCCTTCAGATGCCGATGCTCATGGCGTTGGTGCTTGGCACCGTGCTGCTGACAAAAATCATCAACCAGCACACGACCGCCTTCATATTCCTATTGTATGTGCCCGTCCTGTTTGTGATCGCCCTGTACGCCCACAGACTGCTGTACGAAATGCGCCCACCAGCCGAGCAATTGACAGTCTTCTACATCGCCCTTTCGGTCGGTGGTGCGTTTGGTGGGCTGTTCAACTCCATCATCGCTCCGCTTGTGTTCTGGCAAGAGTTCGAAGCGCAACTGACCATGATTCTGGCAGGTGGATTGCTACTGTTTGGAACAGGTGCGATTACGCCGCGGGCCTTGGCACTCGGGCTTCTTGCAAGCTTCCCGATCCTTTATTCTGCCGGAGTGATAGGCACTTCTAACCCGTTTGGTGATGGGACATCGCAAGCTGTTGCCGTAATCTCGATGATGCTTGCTGCCTTTGTTTTGCTGCGAAATCAGTTGGCAGGCATTGTCGTGATCATTGCAGCGCTTTTGCTTCCCGCTTTCTGGGACAACGATGACTCGTTGTTCCAGGACCGTAGTTTCTTTGGAACACATAGGGTTTCTACTTTGGGCAATCAAAGGCTGTACCAAAACGGAACCACATTGCACGGCCTGCAATTTGAATCCGAGTTTGGCACGCGCCCCACGCCACAGACTTATTATTACCCAAAAGGTCCGATGGCACAGGTAATTACCTCCGAGTTTGGTCGCCAGTCCGACAGCATCGGTATCGTGGGCCTTGGGGTAGGAGCGTTGTCCTGCTACAAGCTTCCGACCCAGGAATGGGCCTTTTTCGAAATCGACGTCATGGTGGACCGAGTGGCGCGCGATCCCTCCTTGTTCACCTACATCTCAGAATGCGCACCAGACACGCCAACACATCTTGGAGATGCTCGGATCGTTCTGGCAAAGACGGATTACACTTTCGACATCCTGGTACTGGACGCCTACAGCTCGGACGCAATTCCGTTGCACCTGATCACCAAGGAAGCGGTGCAGATGTACACTGAACGTTTGGCTGACGACGGAGTTTTGGTTTTCCATATCAGCAACCGTTACTATGAATTGTCTGCACCGCTGGCGCGCATCTCCAAGGCTCTGGGGCTACACATGGCTTTGCAAGAACATTTCATCCCGGATGACACCGAAGACTTGGGAGCCAGCCACTCCATCGTCGTGATTGTCAGTCCGGACGAAACCAGGATCGATAGTTTTGTAGAGAACGGCAAATGGCAGCCCGTGCTTTCAGACGGACGGGAACCCTGGACCGACGACAAAGCCAATCTTTTGTCCGCGCTGAAATGGGAGCAAGACAAAAAGTAAAATCACAGTGGTTCTCAAGGTCGCGCACCGAGACACCACAGAAACAGGTCAACACAGTCAATCGCCCCGCCGATTTCCACAACTGCTTCAACGGCACTGGAATCGGCGGGGCTTTGACGTTAGAGGTGCGGCAGCAAAGGACGCTGCCATGTTGAAAACCCGCATTATTCCCTGTCTGGATGTCGCCGATGGCCGTGTGGTCAAAGGTGTTAATTTTGTGGGCCTGCGTGATGCGGGCGATCCGGTTGAATCGGCCAAGGCCTATGATGCCGCTGGCGCTGATGAGATCTGTTTTCTGGACATTCACGCCACTCATGAAAACCGGGGAACCATGTTCGACGTCGTGCAGCGCACGGCCGAACAATGCTTTGTCCCGCTGACCGTGGGCGGCGGCGTGCGGACCAAGGACGATGTACGCGCATTGTTGCTGGCTGGGGCTGACAAGGTCAGTTTCAACTCGGCCGCTGTCGCCAACCCTGATGTGATCGCAGAAGCCGCAGATCAGTTTGGCAGCCAGTGCATCGTCTGCGCCATCGACGCAAAAACCGTCAGCCCCGGTAAGTGGGAAATCTTCACCCATGGCGGCCGTAAACCCACCGGCATTGATGCCGTTGAGTTTGCCAAGACCGTTGTGGCCAAAGGCGCGGGCGAAATTCTGCTGACGTCGATGGATCGCGATGGCACCAAATCGGGGTTTAACCTGCCCTTGACCCGCGCGATCAGCGACGCAGTGGACGTTCCGGTGATCGCCAGTGGGGGCGTCGGCAATCTGGATCACCTTGTCGAAGGCGTAACGAAAGGCGGTGCCAGCGCTGTTCTGGCGGCCTCGATCTTCCATTTCGGCGAATTTACCATCCGCGAGGCCAAGGAATACATGGCCGCAGCTGGCATTCCAATGAGGCTGACATGAGCATCCTGCACGATCTTGCCGCCACGATTGAAGCCCGCAAAGGGGCCGAACCCGACTCGAGCTGGACGGCCAAACTGTTGGCCAAAGGCCCCGAGAAATGCGCCGAGAAGTTCGGGGAAGAAGCAATCGAGGCCATCATCGAAGCCGTAAAGGGTGATCAGGAAAAGCTGACATCCGAGGCCGCAGATGTGCTTTATCACCTGCTGGTCATGCTGGCGGCACGGGATGTAGCGCTGGATGATGTGCTGGCCGAACTCGCTCGCCGTCAGGGTACCAGCGGTATCGCGGAAAAGGCATCGCGCCCAAAGTCCTAAGCTTGGCTTCCGCCCTGCCCGTCTGCCCTGTATAGTACTGTGTCAGGGTATTGACCGACCGAGGGACACGGGAATGACCAGAACTCTGGCCGTTATTCTGGCTTTGCTTTCGCTTGCAACGCTTGCTGCCTGTTCTGCGCCACCGCCCCAGACCGGAGACGAGGTTCAACGGCTGGCAACTCAAATCCGCAGCCTTGGCCCCGACATCGACCCGAAAGAGGCCGACCGCGCCGCCCGCATAGCCTATTCCTACACTGCCCAACTGGTGCAGGAGTATGAAATCACCGACCCGCCCCTGATTCACAATGCCAAGGTCAACAAAGGCCTGCGTCCACGTGGATTGTGCTGGCATTGGGCCGAAGACATCGAACGCAGGCTAAAGCAGGAAAACTTCCAAACGCTGGAACTGCACCGCGCTATCGCCAACGCGGACAACTCGTTTCGCATTGACCACAGCACCGCCATTGTCAGCCGCAAAGGGGATACGATGTATCAGGGGGTTATTCTGGACCCATGGCGCTATGGCGGAGTGCTCTACTGGTCGCCCTTGGTGGACGACACGCGATACGAATGGGTGCCGCGCGACGTTGTGCTGGAAAAACGCCGGCTGGAACAGGTCGCCCGGATGAACCTCCAGCCTGGCACTTAAGTCCATCACAGCTTGGACGAAATCACCCCGGTTGCGAAACCGCCCATGCGCAGCTCACCAAATAACCGCTGATACTCGATTTTCGGGCAACGATTCATCACGACATCCACGCCGCGCGCTTGTGCTTTGGCGGCAGCTTCCGGATGCTCAACGCCGATCTGCATCCAGATTGTGCGAAGATCGGGAAAGGCCGACAATGCCTCGTCAACGATCGGCGGAACGGCCTCGGACCGGCGGAAAATATCCACCATGTCCACGGGTTCAGAAATCTCGGCCAAGGACGCCCGCACGGTTTGACCAAACAGCGCTTTCCCCGCATGGCCAGGGTTCACGGGGATGACCGTATACCCCTTCAAGGAAAGGTATCGCGCAACGTAGTAACTGGGCCGTACGGGATTCATCGACACGCCAACCACAGCAACAACCTTTGTGCGCTGCAGGATATCTTTCAGCAAAGAGTCTGTGTAATCCGTCATGCGGCCACCCTAGACGCGGTCAAGCCAAGAAAAAAGCGCCCAGGTCGAACCTGAGCGCCAGTTGTTGGAACGAGGGACAGTGAAATGACCCGCGGCAGTTCCGTTCCGCGGTCACTGTGACATTTAGGCATAAGTTCTGAGAAAAAAAGGGGTGCGTCGCTTTTTTGTGATGACAGGGTGAAAAAAACGATAGCCCGCCTAATCGTGATACAGAATGACCGGCCAGTTTTCTTCGGCCATCTCTATGAATTCGGCTCGGTCGCCGCGCCAAACCTTTTCAACCTCGGGCGAATGGGTCAGGTACAACCGCCCATCCACCATATCCCACAGCATGGGATCGGTGCTTTTCAGTAAACCTTGAGCCATTGCATAGGCGCAGTACCCGCCGAATTGAGGCGCGTATGCACGCGGATTGCTTTCAAACAGATCGCGATTCTCGGCCGAGGCGAAATGCCATTCCGCCCCTTTCCAGATCACCGCATATTCCGGCATACCCCTAACGGGGGCATTGCCCTGGAAATAAGACACAGGATCGAAACCCGCCATGACCGCGCCGTCTGATTCAAAATAGACGGGCATGTCCTGGGCGTGAGCAGCAGAGACGAGGGTAAGCGCAGCTATCGCGCCAAATAGTGTTTGTCTGATCGGCATTGTGAGTTCACGGTTACAAAGTCAGGGTATCAAAATGCAATCAATTTGCGCTCAGAACACCCCAATTAACGCGCTTGTGAACACCTGTGTCAGGCTGCGCGAGCGTTAATCAAAAATATCCTCGACCACATCCCAGGCCTCGTCCATGACACGCGCAAAAATGCTCTTTTTCTTCTTTTTCTTTTTGTTCTTGTAGGGTGGTGCCGACGAATAGCTGTCTCGCTTCGGTTTGCTGTCACTCAGCTTGCGCTTGGGTACCATCTTGAGGTCATGCAGAGGAGCGCCACAGCTGGAACAACTCAGCTCGTGGCGTTGTTTTCCTTTCAGAACCAGCGCAGCACGGGTTCCGCAATAACAGCAGGTGACGATTTTGGATGGGCTTGGAATGGGACTCTCCTGTCTATCGGTGCTTTGACGCATATAGGGCAATTGCCGCGGCATTTGAGACGTTGAGCGAGCCAAACCCTCCGTCTGCGTCGATTTTCACCAATTGATCAACGGTTTCTTTGGTCTTTTGCCGCAACCCCGGCCCTTCTGCCCCAAGAACCAGAGCGACTGGCCGATCCAGTTTGCCACCCAATGCGGTTTCGATCGTGTCTTCGGCCTCGCCATCCAGCCCCAGCACGAGGAACCCCATACCTTGGAGCTCGACAATCGCGTCAGCCAAATTGCGCACCCGCAGATACGGCTGGCGTTCCAACGCGCCACTGGCCGTTTTTGCCAGCGCACCTGTTTCCGGAGCGGAATGGTGCCGCGTGCCGATAACCGCGCTCGCACCCAACACTTCAGCCGAGCGAAGAATCGCACCGACATTGTGTGGATCCGTGACACGGTCCAACAGGATGATTCTGGGATGCTCGCGCCCAATGCAGTTTTCGGCCAGCCCACCCCAGTCCAGCGGCTTGACCTCAAGCGCGGCACCCTGATGTACAGAACCTGGATCAATCGGCGCGGTGAACTTACGCGGGTCGACCATTTCGGCCTCGACCCCAGCAAATTCAATGGCTTCCGCCAACTTGTCCCGCGCATTGCGCGTTACGATCAGGCGCAGTTTATGCCGGTTCGGATTCATCAATGCATCCCGAACAGCGTGCAGACCAAACAGCCACACGGTTTCAGACGCTGCAGCTTTGCGCGCCTGTTCCTTTTCGACGACCCACTTGGGTTTCTTCATTTCTTGGGCCTCCGGGCCGGGAATTCGGTTTCCTGCGCCAAAGCGGAATTTTCCTGTTGACGCTCCTTTAAGGCGCTAGTAATCACGCCTCCACGTCAGGTGCAACGCCTGACAGTGGGCGACAGGCCGCAAGGTGTGGCAGGGGACTGTAACTCCCTCGCGGAGACGCACGCCTGGTTCGATTCCAGGGTCGCCCACCATTCTTCCAAGCAATTGAAAGCAATGGTGTTGTGCAGCGGTGCTGCGCAGTTTTTGCCGCGATAAGTTGTGGTGCAACTCAATCGCCTTTTAATTCGGCAAGCATTCCCACTCATGAACGATCTTACCCGCTTTGATCGCCATTATCCGTCCGAACTGGTTCAACACGGCCTCGCTCTGAGTCGGACGCAGCAATGCGATATCGCCGGGCGTAACCGAAGCCGCGTTGGGACCTGTCCAGACCTCTTGATTGCTGGATCGGCCGAAAATCCCGGAATAACCAAAGCCTTCGGGAAAGACGGGCTTTGCCAGGAAATGTCCACCGAACACCGCGATATCCGTTTTCCGCCGCGGTAGAAAATCCAATCCTGGCAGTGCGTTACCCGGCAGCGCCTTGAGGACAGGCGTTGCAATGAATGCCGCCGGTTCAAAGGCCCGAGTTGTATCGTGGTCAAAATCGCTGGGCTTGACCAGAACTGACCCAAAGGCGACTTCGGTCGCCAGGCTGCTGGCAACATAGCTTTGAAATGTCAGGCTGCCGCCCGTGTTCAGACACAGGCCACGCCCATCATCCGGCAGGGCCGAAACACCGGCGCGAAACGCAGCAGCGCTAGCCTTTTCGGCGCGTTTGCGCAGCACGCCCGGAAGTTTGGCCAAATGCGCCTCGTACCCCATCACCCCAGCAAGCTGCCCGTAGGGATGGGTCGTGATTTGTTGCGCCAACTCCGCGACCTGCCCCGGGCGTATTCCACCACGATGCAAACCAATATCCAGCTCAAGCGACAGGCGCAGAGGGGTTTTACGGTCCGTAGCAAGGGTCAGGTATTCCCCAAGTCGGGCGGGTGTATCGATCAACCATTGAACGCGCCGCGCCGCGTCGGGGTTGCCCGACAACAGCCGCGCGGCCGACGTCACCGGCAAAGGTTTCCCCAGCAGATGGTCCGTGTCCGGCTCGGCCATCAACAGCGCCTGGAGCATTGGTTCAGAGAAGGTCATCAGCCCCGAGGTCGGAATGCGCGTGCGAATGAAATCCAGCAAGGGCAGGCATGGCAGGGATTTGGCGACCAATCGGCGCGCCAGACCAGCGTCGGCAGCGCTGTTTGCGACAGAGCAATTGCCATCCAACCGATCCAGATCAACGACTACGACGGGCTTATCCACGCCATAAGCGCGCAGGGTCTCCGACAGCGTTTTCAGATAAACGTCGGTCATGGGCGAAACAGCCGGGCGAGTGCTGGCGTCAGAAACTTTCCATTCGGATCAAGCTGTTCCCGAAGGGCGCAGAACCGATCAAAATCCGGATACATGGCCGAAAGATTCTTATATGTCAGGCTATGCATCTTGCCCCAATGGGGCCGCCCCCCTGCTTCGACGAACAGGGGTTCGATCGCATCGAAGTAACGCTGGTGATCCTCGCTTGCGTCGGTGTGAATAGCGATCGAGATACGCCTTCCTCCCTGAAACGGGGACAGACAGGCGGTGTCGCCCGCCGTCTGACGCACCTCGATCGGGAAATAGATGTCCTTGTGGTCGCGATGAAGGCGCGCGAGCACCTCTTGCAGAACGTCCCCAGCGACATCGGGTGGCAGATGATACTCCATTTCTTTGAACGGAATTCGCCGGTCGCTGCACAAAACCCGCCAGCTTTCGCCGACGTAATCCTCGTCCGACTGCGCCATGGTCAGCAATTTGAGCAAGGCAGCGCGCAGGCCCTCGCTGATCTTTCCTGCGCTGCGGGCGAGCTTCAGAACCTTCACGGCGATCATATCCAAATCGCGCGGCGCCTTGGTTTCCGCGGAATCGGTCAGCGCATGGCGGATCTCGACTGTTTTTCCGGTGAATGGGATGTAGAAGAACTCAAAATTCCGGTTCTCGGCCCATTTCTGGTGCATCGTCGCGAGGCTATCCTGAACCGAGTTCAGGTTCACTTGCCGGCGCAAATTGTACTTCGGAACGACAGAAATCTGAGCCTCGGTCAGCACGCCCAACATTCCCAAAGTGACCTGCGCCCTTTCCACAGGGATGTCGTCGGTGGTCAGAATATCCCCGTTCGCCGCAACCATCCGCGCAGCGGTGATCTCTGC
Organism: Ruegeria sp. R14_0; assembly: GCF_017743975.1. Taxonomy (GTDB): domain Bacteria; phylum Pseudomonadota; class Alphaproteobacteria; order Rhodobacterales; family Rhodobacteraceae; genus Ruegeria. The sequence continues at coordinate 467,837 of NZ_JAGHRC010000003.1, forward strand.
GGCAAGGCAGGGCAGTTCCCGCCCGGTGCCGTGCGTCGCGGTCGAGACCGCACCAGCCAGCGATTGCGCGTTGATGTCGCCAAGGTTGCGAAAAGCCAGCCCCTTATCCCCCAGCGCGGGGGACAGGTCGCGCAACCGCGCGTTGGCATTGACCCAAACGCGGCCGTCTTCAACTTCACCCAAAGTCGGCAGGTTCAGCGCCGAGAGATCCAGTATCCGATCGCCACCGGCCACAATCGGGGTAAACGAGTGCCCTGCCCCCAACACCCGCAGGCTTTGGGGTTGCGCAATCGCTTGCTGTAGCTCGGCAATTGACGTTGGCCGCGCAATTGGTGTGTCAGCGCGCTGGTTTCCGGCCCAGTTGGTCCACATACTGTCTCTCCTCCGGATCAGAGGATTGCAGCACTGACAGAACGAAACAAGTCAGGATAACAGAAGCTTACCCTACGGGAGCTTTATCAGGCTGCGGCCACGCGCTGCGCGGTGACGCGGTCGAACCAGTCTGTGATGCTTTCGACACTCGGCTCGATCTGTTCGGCAGCACCACCGGTAAACGCGTCGAACTTTTCCCGGTTCAGGCCGTTCACGCCAACCAGCACGGGAATATCCTGCGCCAGCGCCTCGGCGATCACAGGGCGGAAACCACGCCCGTCGGCTTCATGCTTGCCGAATTTGTTGATGATCAGCAACTGCGGTGCATCGGCCAGAGATGAGGTCACATACCCCACCGCCTGCTCCAGCGCCGCGGGGTCCAGGCGACAACCGCGCGATTGCTCGCCAAGGGATTGCGAGATCCGAATGGTCTCACCCTCGGGCAGAACGCGGACATCCATGTCACATTTGCTGCTGTCGGCACATTCGGTGTTGGTTTGCACCACGCCCGCCAGGCTTGCGCCTTTGGACAACAGGTGTTCCGCAACCGCGCTGAGAAGACGATCCGTCGCCCCGCGGTCGGTGGTGGTGACATAGGCCAGATGCATCGAAGGACCCCTTGGTACAAATGTGTGACATTCCAGATAGCACGCAAGTCCCTGCACGACCACTCCTTTGCCTTACGGCGCCGGAGAAAGCCCAATCACAGGTGCGTGCAGGTGAAACAGAACCACGAAGATGGCAAGTGCGACCAGCCATACCCAAAGGCGCGGCCAGGGTTGTGGCGCGCGCAGAGACAGGCGGGCGGTATTTCGGGACAGTCGCGTCCATTCGGCCCCCATCTCGCGTTGCTTGCGGCGGTCGATCAACGCCATCCCAACCACTGCGAACGCTGCAAAAAGGCCAAACAGGATCACATGGGACAAGCTTCCATTTGCCAGCAGATGCGCCCCGGCCCACAGCATCAAAGCGGCAAGAATCGGGTGGCGCGTTGTTCGCAGAATACCCGGATTCTCAGGATCAAAGGGACGGTTCCCCATTCCGCCAAACGAAAACGGGTTTTGAACTGACAGACCCGCCACCGCCAACCAGCACACCACCGGCATCGCCAGCAACGGAGCCCAACGAAAGATGGCCAGTGGCGGGATAACCTCAACATAAGGCGCGCGGGCCGCAGCAACGATGAGCCATGCCAGAACAAGCAACGACAGCGCGGAATAGGCAGCGAAATAGCCCTTTCGGCCGAGCGTATTGATCAATCGACCTCGCACACCCGGACGCACCGGTATAGCGTGGCTGAGCAGAAAAGTGATCAAGGCTGCCAGAAAAAAGGCCCAACCGGTCATTGTTTTCTCCGAACATGTCACAAAAGGCCTACACGCCCAAAACCAAGCGGTCCTTGTCCGAAATCAAGTGTGGGCAAGAAGGGGCGAACGCGCCGCCCCTGCCCCAGGTTTATAGACCAAGTGCCTTGCGCTGTTCCTCGGCAAAGCCCTGCACGATACGATCGGCTATCAAAGCCAGGATTGCCATCGCCGCACCGGCCGAGATGCCCAGACCCACATCCGCCTGTCCCAAGGCCAGATAGATCGACTGACCCAGACCGGTCGTTCCGATCAGCGCCGCGATCACCAACATGGCAAAGGCATAGAGGATGGTCTGGTTCAGACCCAGCAGAATCGTCGGCGCGGCGTAAGGGGCACGAACATCGCGCATTATCTGCCACTCGGTCGCGCCGCTGGAGATTGCGGCTTCCATCATCTCGTCCGGGGTGTTGACCAGCCCATGTCGCGTGTATCGGATCATCGGAACGATCGCGTACGCGCAGATCGCCAGAAACGCCGAGAACTCACCAATCTGGAACACCATCAGAACCGGAATCAGGAAGACGAACAGCGGGATCGTCTGCAGCATATCGCAGATCGGGCGCACGACTTTCCAAACCGGGGACCACACCGCGCTGGCCAAACCTATCAAACCTCCGACCACCGCACAGGTGAACACCGCCGCACCGCTGAGGTACAGCGAGAGCAAAGCGCGCTCCCACAGTCCGGAAACCAGAATGGTGCAAAGAAGCCCAACCGACAGCGCCGCAAGACGCCAACCGCCCGCGACATAGCTGAGCGCGCCCACCGCAGTCAGGACAAAGGGCCAAGGTAGGTTCGATATTCCGGTCTCAAGCATGCCGATCAGAGTCAGGATGACCAAACCAGCGGTCAGTTGGCCGCGCCAAGCCATCAGACCTGCGACAGCACCGCCAAAAGCGAAAAGGCCATAGCTCATGCCAGACGTCCACTGAAAGCCCCAGGTAAAGGGCAATACCGCCTGGTCCAGGCCGATCCGCAACGGCAGCAGCACATAGAACAACGAGTTGTTCTTGAGCGCGTCCAACCACGGCCCGTTCGCTTGGGTAAATGCGGTCAGGCCGCTATCGACAGCCTCGGCCACCGGGTCCAACAGGGTCAGTTCGGACGGGTTCGGCAGCCACGCCCAGAAGGCAGCGGTGAACAGCGCGGTGAACCCAAGCACAGCCCAGACGACGCGCCGGTCGTACTGTTTGCGCTCGGTCGCCAGCGTCCCGCTCATGCGGTCAATGACCACGGCAAAAACCACGATCACGAGACCGGCCATCAGTGACTCGCCAAACTGCGCCTTGCGCATGGTCAGCAGAACTTCCCACCCGATGTCATTGAATCCGCCAATCACAGCCGCGATGATCACCATCGACAAGGCCGCCATCAGGCACTGGTTCACGCCCACCATGATCTGCGTTGCTGCGGCGGGGATTTCGACCTGAAACAACTGTTGAAACCGCGTGCCGCCGGACATGATCGCAGCTTCTTTGATCTCGGGCTCAACCCTCTCCAACCCCAGCATCACATTGCGCGCCATTGGGGGCGCTGCATAGATGGCCGAGGCGATCAGACCCACAACAGGGCCAAAGCCAAACAGAAGCAAAAGCGGGGTCAGATAGGCAAAGGTCGGTACCGTTTGCATTATGTCCAGCACCGCCTGAACAAAGGACTTCACGCGCGGCACTTCGTTGGCGAGGATGCCAATTGTACCGCCGACAGTTAGCGCGACAGGGACAGAAACGGCGACCAGAGCCAGCGTGTTCATGCTTTCGGCCCAGTACCCTGACGCCAGTACGAAACACAGCCCAAAGAATCCCAGCGCTGCCATGGGCAGGCCACCCAAATACCAGCCCAGCGCTGTGACCAGGCCGATCAGGATCGGCCAGGGCGTGCTGCCCAACAGAAAGTTGGCCCAGTTCATGGGATACGCCATCAGGTCGGAAAACAACCTCATCGCAGGTTTGATCCCGTTCAGAAACCAGTCGAGAAACGCACCAACCCACTGCGTCGCGGGCAGTTCCCATGCGGCTGGCCATTTGACCAGCCACGGGGCGACGCTTTCCAGAGCGAGGCAAAGCGCGCCGACCACCACCGTGATCAACGCGGCCTTGGCCCCAACCGTCAGCCGCAGGTCGCTTTGCGCGGGGATATCCGTGACGGCAGTCATGTTTCTTCCACCTGTAGCGCGGCCGCCAAATCAGAGGGATGAACTGTGCCAACAATGTTGCCAGCCTCATCACGAACCGGCACGGGCTCATACAGCTCCATGCAATGCGCCAGTGCGGCGTCCAATGTCATCGAAGTCGTCAAACCCGGATCATCAGGGCCGCGTTCGGATTCGTCGCGCATGACCGACGCGACCTTGGCGTGCTGACCTTTGGCCACGTCCTTCGAGAACTCGCGCACGTAGTCGTCAACCGGGCGCAGCACGATATCGGTCGGCGTACCGATCTGCACGATCTTACCGTCACGCATGATCGCGATGCGGTCCGCCAGTTTCAGTGCTTCTTGAATATCGTGCGTAATGAAGACGATGGATTTCTTCAGCGTCGCCTGAATGCGCAGGAATTCGTCCTGCAACTGGCGACGGATCAAGGGATCGAGGGCCGAGAACGGTTCATCCAGAAACCAGATATCGGGGTTCACAGCCAAGGACCGCGCGATTCCCACCCGTTGGCGCTGACCACCGGAAAGCTGGCGCGGAAAGCTGTCCTCGCGACCGTCCAGACCGACCAGCGAGATCACCTCTTGCGCGCGTGCCAGACGTTCCTTTTTTCCCACGCCCTGAACGCGCAGCGGGTAGGCCACGTTTTCGGCGACGGTCATATGCGGAAACAGGCCGAAATGCTGGAACACCATGCCCAGCTTTTTGCGCCGCAGATCGGTCAGCGTTTTCTTGGATGCACCAACGACATTCTCACCATCGACCCGGATCTCTCCGCCAGTACCTGGCAACAGCTGTGAGATACAACGGATCAGCGTGGATTTGCCGGACCCGGACAACCCCATGATGACGAACAGCTCGCCCTCTTTCACGTCAAAATTGGCATCCTGAACGGCCGGAATGAACCCGTGTTCGCGCAGATCAGAGGCGGCCTTGTCTGCGTCATTCCCTGACCGAGACAGCGCGTCGGTCAGGGCCTTATCTGCGCCTTGGCCAAACACCTGCCAGAGATTCCGGCAGGCGATGGCTGGCGTATTCGCGTCAGTCACTTAGGCGAACTCACTGCGTTGCTGCGTCAACAACCGGACGCCACTTGTCTTCGTTCTCGGCCATCCATGCGGCGACAACCTCTTCGACCTGACCGCCGTCAACGTCGATTGCGCCCATCATCGGCTGTTGATCTTCAACCGCCAACTCAAAGTTCGAGAGGATTTCAAAGGCTGCAGGCCATTTGTCTTCCATGCCGCTCCAGCTGGCCTTGAAGATACGCGACGGCGAGAAATCGCAATCGTTCACAGCGTTCGGGTTCGGACCCCATGCCGGGTCGTTAAAGCACGCCTCTTCACCGACCGGCAGGTCAACGAACTGAACGTCATAGGCCGACATCGCCCAATGCGGCTGCCAGAAGGTGATCAGCAAGGGCGATTTGCGCTCGGTCGAAGCGCGCAGTTCCGCGATCAGAGCCCCTTCGGAACCCGCGGGAACAGCTTTGAACGGCAGCTCAAGCCCAACCATACGGTCGGCACCGGGCGTGCCCCAGTCGGCCGGATAGTCGACCAGACGACCGCCGGGCAGAGTTTCCGCAGTTGCAAAGACTTGCGCGCAATCCTTCAGGGCTTCCCAAGCGGGCAGGCCCGGGCACAGTTCGGCCACGTGCGCCGGATAGGCGATGCCTTCCTTGGCATCCAGACCCAGATCGCCGATCTCAACAACCGTGCCTTCTTCGATCTTCTTGGCATACTCATCTGATACGTTGGACGACCAGATTTCCAGCGTTGCAGTGATGTCGCCATCCGCAATCGCCTGGAACTGGTTCATCATACCGGCGGTGACAAATTCGACGTTGTAGCCCGCGGCCTTCAGCATCTCGCCCGCGACGTGGGTCGTCACGTGCTGACCGGTCCATTCGTTGATCGCCAGTTTGATCGGCTCGTCCACGGCGCCCATATCGGCGGCATAGGCTGAGCCGGCTACCGTCATCGCCAACAGGCTGACACTGAGTTTTTTCATCGACATTCTCCCTGTCTTTTCTTTTCGTCGCCCTGCCCGGTGCAGTCTTTTGCACCGAAACGTGTGTCGGACGACATTACCATGTCGCAACATGCACAATTTTGGCCGCGAAAGGAAAGTGAACAGTTCGACTCCGGGCCGGATTTTTCGCCCAGAACCAAGCTGCAAGTCCCTACCTGTCGCAACCAGCATAACGCCCGCCCGTTTGTTTTTTGACTGTCTTTGCGGCCGGACGTTGATTGACGAGTCAATCACAAACCCGAATCCCCTGTTTTGTCGAGCTTTTCTTTCACCAAACCCGGTTTTTTCTTCCCCGCGCCTGTCTTCGCAGCGCATCTGCTCTCGAAACGCTACTGCCGTTTGAGACCTTGTAAACCGGCCTTTATCAGGCAAACCTGCTGGCGAAGGAGGAAACATATGCGCCATTTTGATGAGGTTTTTGAGATAGCGGCCGACCGCCATGGTGGCACAGCGGCATTGGAGCAAAAACTAAGCAAACCCAAAAGCTTAGACGAACTGGCTGCCATATCGGATGACCGCTGGCTGTCGATCATCACAAAAACCATCTTTCAGGCCGGGTTCAACTGGAAGGTCATCGAGAACAAATGGGACGGTTTCGAAGTTGCATTTGATGGGTTTGACGTGGGGCGTTGCGCCTTCATGGATGACGAAAAATTCGATGCCCTGCTGCAGGACACGCGCATCGTGCGCAACGGGACCAAGATTGCAGCTGTTCGCGACAATGCCGCTTTTCTGCTGGAACTGCGCGAAGAAGGCGGCGCGGGTCGGGTGCTTGGGGGCTGGCCCTCGACAGACTATGTCGGACTGCTGGCAATGCTGGGCAAACGCGGCTCACGCTTGGGTGGTACATCGGCACAATATGCCATGCGATTTGCCGGGCGTGACAGCTTCATTCTTTCGCAAGACGTCACGGCGCGTTTGATTGCCGAAGGCGTTGTCGACAAAGCGCCGACTTCGAAAAAGGCAATGGCAGCGGTGCAAGACGCATTCAACACATGGATGGACCAATCAGCGCGATCGCTCACAGAAATAAGCCGCGTTTTGGCAATGAGCGTTTGATAACGGCTTGCAGCGCGGGCGCTTCGCATTAGGGTTTGCTCATGGCAGTCCGCATTTTGATGACGCTACTTCTTTTGATTGCAGCCTGTGGTCGTCCGTTGACCGATCAGGAACGCGCCTTTGCAAGCGCCGTGCAGGGTGAGACGCTCAACCTGGATCGCGTGCGTTTGGTCGAAGGCGCCCCAGTTGTGCCGATTACTTTCTACCGCAAAGATCGGCCCCGTCTGGCCTGCCGCGAGCGCATTCTGCCGCCGACCGAAGAGGGCGTCGTGACTGCAAAGCCCGCCGCGGTTGCCTTGTTCAACAAGGTTTATTTCACCAAAGACTGGTACCTTGAGGACTATATGTCCGACTTCCCGGATCAGATGGATCTGATTGCCGCGATGTTGCTGGCGCATGAGTTGACCCATGTCTGGCAGTGGCAGAACCGCGAGGTCACCGGCTATCACCCCTTACGCGCCGCGGCTGAACATGGCGGGCAAAAAGACCCCTACTTGTTTGACCTGGACACATCGCCTGACTTTCTGTCCTACGGGTTCGAGCAACAAGGCGCGATCGTAGAAGAGTATGTGTGCTGTCGCGCGCTCGACCCGACTGCACCGCGGACACAACGCCTTCACGACATGCTGGGCGAGCATTTCGACCTGTCCCCCCTGCCCGGCGCGCAACGCGAACGCGCCGTTGTCATCCCGTGGAGCGGGGCAAAGGTCGAAGGAATTTGCCGCCAGGGCTAAGGCCTACTGAAGCGTCTGCAGATACGCCACCAGATCCACAATCGGCTGGCTGGTCAGGATCGGCTGGCCGTCCGGTGTTTTCATTGAGGTATCCTGCCCCTCAAAGTAGGGCCCGTAGACCGGCATCGGGCTGCCATGGCTGACCAAAGGATCCCGCCCGTCGATGCGCGCCACGACGCGAGCGGTTGGGAACACACCATCTTCCGAGGCCAATTGCGTCAGATCAGTGGGTTGTATCACCAACACGCCAGCCATCGGGCCATGCCCGGTTGCCTCGATCCCGTGGCATGTCGCGCAATAGTGTTGATACAACTCGGCCCCGGTTTCAACATTTTGCCCCACGGCCTGAGACGCCAACGCCGCAACGCCTGCGCAAACGGCTCCGAACATCGGTCTGATCATCGCATCCTCCTGTCACGATTGACATTTGCAGGCTTGCTCGACGGCCAGCTTGGCGCAATGATCCAGATCAACGAAGGCGGAGGTACGGGCCATGACACAATATGCAGCCATTATGCTGGCAGCCGGGATCGGTGTCCCAATCCTGGCGGCCTTGAACGCGGCACTGGGCAAGCTGATCGGATCGCCAACGACCGCCGCTGTGATCCTGTTCGCGATTGCCTTTGCCGCGTCAGCTTTGGTGATGCTGTTGTTCCCCGGGTTCGAAGCTTTGTCCAAGGTCGCGCAGGCCCCGAAACACCTGCTGTTGGCTGGGGTTCTGATCGCGTTCTACGTTCTTTCGATCACCCACGTCGCTCCGCATTTCGGGGTCGGGAACGCGGTGTTCTTTGTGCTGCTGGGACAGTTGATCAGCACCGCGGCCATTGACCATTTCGGTCTGTTCGGCGCGCAGGTGACGCCGCTGACATTGATACGCGCCGGAGGCATTGCCGTGATGGCCGTTGGCGTCGCCATCACTCAACTGGCTTGAGAACCCCTGCCTCCAGCCGCAGCTTTCGGTCCATCCGCGCGGCCAGATCCATGTTATGCGTGGCAATCAGGGCCGAGAGCCCATCATCCCTTACCAGCGCCATCAAGGCGTCAAAGACCTGATCCGAGGTTTCGGGATCCAGATTGCCGGTTGGCTCGTCCGCCAGCAAAACACGCGGTTTATTGGCCAAAGCGCGGCAGAAGGCGACGCGTTGTTGTTCGCCACCAGACAAGGCGGCAGGGCGGTGATCAGCACGCGCAGCGACGCCAACGCGATCCAGCAAAGTCATCGCCCTGTCCTGCGCTGCTTTCTCGGAAACACCATTGGCCAGTTGCGGCAGGGTGATGTTTTCTAACGCAGTGAATTCAGGCAGCAGGTGGTGGAACTGGTAGACAAAGCCCACATCCTGCCGACGCAAAGCAGTGCGGGTCCGGTCGCCCTTGCCTGCCACGTTCTGACCGGCGATTTCGACCGACCCGTCATCCGGCCTGTCCAGCAGGCCAGCAATATGCAGCAATGTTGATTTGCCTGCACCTGAGGGCGCGACGAGCGCAACAGCCTCACCGGCCCGCAGTTCAAGATCGACGCCGCGCAATACCTGAACTTCTCCGGGTGTGCCTTTCAGATAGGTCTTGGTCAGACCATCCAGCCGCATGGTAACGTCATTCATAGCGCAGCGCCTCAACCGGGTTCAGCCGCGCCGCGCGGCGGGCGGGAAAATAGGTCACGATGAAAGACAACCCCAATGACAAGCCAATCGCCTTGAGCACATCCGACAGGTGCAACTCGGCCGGCAGTGAATAGATGCCGCGAATGGACGGGTCCCAGACGCCGCCGCCCATCACGTAATTCACAAACGAGAAGATCGGATCGATATAGATCGCAAACAAGCAGCCCAGGATCACGCCCATTGCGGTGCCAATGATCCCGGTGAATGCCCCGCAGATGAAAAACACTCGCAGAACCGAACCCTCGCTCAGACCAATGGTGCGCAGGATACCGATGTCGCGGCCTTTGTTTTTGACCAGCATGATCAAGCCGGACACGATGTTCATCGCCGCGATCAGGACAAGGATCGACAGGATGATGAACATCACGTTGTCCTCGACCTCCAGCGCACGCAGAAAGCCTCCGGATGCATCCTGCCACGTCCAGATTTGGCTGCGCTCACCTGCTGCCTCAAGGATCGGGATGAGGATCGGCGTCAGTTCTTCTGGTCGCTCAACCATTACTTCGATTTCGTCGGCCACACCTTCGCGGTTGAAGAAGCTCTGAGCTTGCTCGAAGGGCATGTAGACGCGGGTGCGGTCGATGTCATACCGACCGGCCGAGAACACGTAGACCACGCGATAAGCATTCACCCTCGGCGACGTCCCAAAAGCGGTCTTTACTCCATTTGGCGAGGTGAGCTTCACTGTATCGCCCACCGTGGCACCGATGCTACGCGCCACGCCCGAACCGATGGCGATCACGTCCTCGCCATCCTGGAATTCGGCCAGATCACCAACCGCCTGTTCGCTTTCCGCCACGCCGGGCAGATCGCGCAGGTCATCCGGGCGGATGCCAAAGACCTCAACCCCGCTGCTGCGGTCGCGATTTGTGATCAGTACCTGCCCCTTAACCAACGGAGCCGCGCGTTCGACGCCCGGCACTTGCGCAATGCGTGCAGTCCTTTCGTCGTAATCAGAAATCTGGCGGATCAAGTTGCCCTGTCCGTCGAACTCTCCGGCGGAATAGACGGTCACATGCGCGTTGGCCCCCAGAATAGTTCCCACAAACTCGGCCCGAAAACCCGAGCGTACGGCCAGCGTGGCAATCAACGCAAAGACAGCCAAGGTGATACCGATCAGCGAGATCCATGTCATCACGCTGACGCCGCCCTCGGCACGGCGCGCGCGCAGGTAACGCCAGGCGATTTTCCATTCAAAAGGGGCAAAGGGCGGGGGTGTTTTGGCCATGCCTGCTCCGGTTCGTTGGTTGTCGCGACCCTTTCGGCATTTCGCCGGATGGTCAACCCGGTTGTCAGCCCGTCAGGCTGGCCGTGCGGTTCAGCACCTGTTCAGCGTGTGACCGATCACATATGCCACGGTGTTCCAACTCGGCAAAGACGCGGTCGCGCAGATTGACCGGCAACTTCGACAAGGCCCGGTTATGTAGGCCCAATGTCAGAGCCGCCGGGTCTTCCAACATGGCCAGCTGCGTCTCGACCACCTCGGGCGAATAAGACGGCCAAATCCCGATATTGCATTGCGCTTTGTCTTCGAACCAAGGCGCATAACCTTCCGACGATTTCAGGCAAAAGGCATTCATCAGCATGAACTCGGACGGCCGCCTGCGCGACCCGAATAATGACTGGACCGAGCCATAGAGCGCGTTGATCTCATCCAGCAGGGCCAAAACCAGCGAACGTCGCACCGCGAAAGGTGTCGAAAACGTCGTCGTACGCAGACCGCTCAGATTGACCTGAGGCGCACCCAACGCATCTAGACTTTGAAGCAACCAATTGCGGTGAAACTCGCTTTCGACGTTGATGAACGCCATGCGCGCCGCGCCGCTATCCGCGAAAAACTCGGACCCGTCAAAGCTGCGCAGAAAAAGGTTCTTAGTGTCCAGGATCACCATGTTCTCTGTGGCCGCGACCCGCGCAGCACCCAGTTTGAGCACTTGCTGACTTCGATAACCGTTGGTCCCGCGCCAACCGTGTTTGCGCGCTCCGGGGATACGAAAGCGGTTTTCGATCAGAACCCGGTCTGAGAAAGACCGGCGCGCGTATTGACCGGGCTGCAACAACAGCTCATCCCCGCCTACCACCTGAACCTTCTGCCGATGCGGCCCATAAGCATTCAGAATGGGCTCGATCTGCGTCCGCAGCCTGTCTTCGTCGGAATCGTTCAGGATCACGTGGATCGAACCAACTTGGTCGGGGTCAACAAAACGGGCAAAGGAAAGCGCCTGAAGTTCCAGCAGAGGGAAGTCCTTGGAAAACACGACCGTTGCGAAGCTCAGCAAATCAAGGACCCTTTCTTAGTTTTGGGTCGTGTATCAGCAAAACCCGACCTGTCCAATTCGCGGCAAGCAACGCAGATGATGCGAATCAGTCTGATCTTTCCAAAAGGGGGACTCGGGCTATAGGTGTCTACATAACCTCGAAATACACCACTGGTTGTGACGCAATTCACAGACAACCCCGCATTGTTTCAGGTATGAAGTCAATGTGAGCATGGCGAGGCAAACTGAACTCAAAATGCAACATTCGAAACGCAACTTTATTTCGCGTTTTGCTTATTTTTAGAAACTTTGTCACCCTGATTGTGGGGGAATACATTTTTAGAGCGGGGGTCGCTCATGAGTATTCGAATTGAAAATGAAAACCCGGGCACAATTTCGGCCCGGCAAGCATCAACAGAATTGGATTGCGAAACCGCCGTTTTACTGCGTGCGACAATCCTTCCGGTCTTTTCCAGCGCAGCAAGTTGGGCGGGCCTGACAGACATCCTGAAAGACAAAGGATATCGCCTTGTTTTTCGGGACGGACGGATGTGCATCACGGATCACACGACCGGAGATCGGGTGTGCGGTCTGCACTTTCTAGGCCTTGAACTGAAAGATCTGGTTCGGCGCCTGGGTCGTCCAATTGTCGTCGCACGAGGTCAACAAGCGGACGGAGACGTTCTGACTGCACGACCGGTCGTTGGCCGCGCCTAAAAGCTGCGCCAGAACTGCACGGACCGGCGCGTGGTTTTCCAAAGGCTGTGACGTGCCGCGGCTTTGATGGCGTCCGACGTTCCGGGCTTGAGCAGACGTTCCAAGATCAATGACGCTGGCATGTGCCCGCGCCGGTAAAACCGGAAAAAGTCTTGCTGGGTCAAGTCCCGCGCCGCTTTGAAACCGTCATAATACTCAACCCAGACACGCGCGTAATCCTCGGCGGTGACAACAACATCGTCGGTCACGCCGCGTCCCCAGAACATGGATATGGGATCGTCGGTGCGTTCGCCCTGATACCCTGCGGTCAAAAGGCGCAGCATCAGGTCGTAATCGGCAGCAACCCGGAATTGCGTATCATGACCGCCCAGCGCCATAAACACATCCCGCTTCAACAACACAGAGTTATGGCAGAATGGCATTCTCTGTAGGATCGCCGTCAGCGACATTCGTTTTTCGCGACTTTCCGAGCCGTCCTCGTACCGCCGCAACGTCGAGCCGTACAGGAAATCGGGCCGCGTGGCTTCCAGCCGGTCCGCAACGGTGTTCAGAATGTCATCGGACGCCAGCGAGTCATCCGAGTTCAGAAACAGCAGGTACTCGCCACGGGCGGCCTGTGACCCTTTGTTCATCGCGTCATACAGACCGGTATCCGGTTCGCTGAACAGCCGTGTACGCGGGGCATCTGCGGTCAGGTTCTGCAGAAACGCGACCGTTCCGTCGGTCGACGCGCCGTCCTGAATGATATGCTCGGCCCGGCCGCAATTCTGACGCGCCATGCAGTCGATCACCTCGCGAAAGCTCTCCTGCCGCTCTTGCGACAGCAGGTTATACGTCGCGGTGATGACTGAGATCAGCGGCGCGCCGGAGGGATCAGCCGACGCGCTCATAGATCTCGGCGATCTTGGTGACGGCGGCCTCGGGGCTCAGTTCTTCGCTTTCACCGGTGCGGCGGCAGGTCAGCTCGACCACGCCGTTCTTCAACCCGCGCGGCCCGACGGTGATGCGCCACGGCAGACCGATCAGGTCCATGGTGGCGAATTTGCCCCCTGCCCGTTCGTTGCGGTCATCATAAAGCGGCTCCAGCCCCAATGCGGTCAGTGCGCCGTAGATCTTGTCGCAAGCTGCATCAGCCTCATCATCGCCCTGCTTCAGGTTGACGATTCCGCAATGGAACGGGGTCACGCCTTCGGGCCAGATAATACCCTTGTCGTCATGGCTGGCCTCGATAATTGCACCGACCAGACGGCTGACGCCGATACCGTGGCTGCCCATGTGAACCGGCGTCGGCTTGCCGTCGGGGCCCTGAACCGTTGCGCCCATGGCTTCGGAATACTTGGTGCCGAAGTAGAAGATCTGACCAACTTCAATCCCGCGCGCCACACGGCGGCGCTCTTCCGGAACCTCGTTGAACAGCGCCTCGTCATGAGTTTCATCCGTGCGGGCATATTTCGAGGTGAACTCTTCGAGGATTGCCTGACATTGTTCGCGGCTGTCGTAATCGATTTGACGGTCCCCGAAGGTCAGATCAGTGACCGCGCTGTCATAGAACACTTCGGATTCGCCTGTATCGGCCAGTACAAGGAATTCATGCGTGTTGTCCCCGCCAATCGGGCCCGAGTCAGCACGCATCGGGATGGCTTGCAGCCCCATACGCTCGTAAGTGCGCAGATAGGTGACCAAATGGCGGTTATAGGCGTGCAGCGCGTCCTCTTTCGTCAGGTCGAAATTGTATCCGTCCTTCATGTAGAATTCGCGGCCCCGCATCACGCCGAAACGGGGGCGGATTTCGTCGCGGAATTTCCACTGGATCTGGTACAGGGTCAGCGGCAGGTCTTTGTAGCTGTTGACGTGGCCGCGGAAGATGTCGGTGACCAGTTCTTCGGCGGTCGGCGTGAACAGCATATCCCGGTCATGGCGGTCTTTCATGCGCAGCATTTCCTGACCGTAATCGTCATAACGCCCGGATTCGCGCCACAGGTCTGCCGATTGGATGATCGGCATCTGAATCGCGATGTGGCCCGCGCGGGCCTGTTCTTCATGGATGATGTTTTCCAGCTTGCGCAGAACCTTGAAGCCCAGCGGAAGCCAGGAGTAAATCCCGGCCGAGGCTTGCTTGATCATCCCGGCGCGCAGCATCAGCCGGTGGCTGACGATCTGAGCCTCGGAGGGGTTTTCCTTGAGAACGGGCAGAAAGTAACGGCTGAGGCGCATTGTCGAACCTTTAAGGGTGAATTTGAACTTAGAAGGTTGATTATGCCAAAGCCCCGCTGGGGGCAATCGGCCATTGGTGTTTTTACGACTGCCGCTCAGTCGGTTTTTGATTGACCCGCCAGTCAGGTTTCCTGAATGTAACGGAAATGTAAAATCCATGAGGCGCCGATGCAGACCATTCAGGAACCCGCCCGTCAAATCCCCGTTGTTCACCAAACCGACGTTCTGGTCGTAGGATCCGGCCCCGCCGGGTTGGCCGCAGCCTTGGCCGCGGCGCGTGCTGGGGCCGAGGTATCTCTGGTCGATCGCTTTGGCTGCATGGGTGGCAACATTACTGCTGTGGGCGTCGAAGGGTTTGCCTGGTACCGGCACGAACAAACGGTCGAAGCAGGCGGTATAGGCATGGAATTCGAAACCCGCGCCAAGGACATGGGTGCAGCGGTCCCGGAAAGCCAATCGCTCAGCTACGAACTGGACAGCGAAGGGTTCAAGCTGGTGGCCGACAAATTGGTCGAAGAGGCTGGCGTCCACCCAATGCTGCACCGCCAGTTCGTCGCTCCGATCATGGAGGGGGATCGGATCACCGGCATCATCACCGAATCCAAAGCGGGGCGCGAGGCGATATTGGCTAAGGTCGTGATCGACGCCACCGGAGATGCAGACGTCGCCCATCGCGCGGGCGCCCCGACCCATAAAACCGCCCGCGAAGATATGATGGCGGCCTCGGTCATGTTCCATCTGGCTGGCGTCGACAAACGCGCCTTTATGGAGGGCGTCAAGGCCGACCCGCAAACTTACAAGGACTGGGGCGGCGGCGGCGAGTGGAACATCGAAACCAGCGGCAAAGAGGACGACATGTTCTCGCCCTTCGTGCACAAGCCGTTCCAGCAAGCCATTGATGAGGGGCTGATCCCGCCGCATCTGAACACCATCGCTGGCACTTGGGGTGCAATGCACGATACGGGCGAGCTGACCTATATGAACCTCATCCATCTGGCCGAGATCGACGGCACCGATCCTGATAGCCTGACACAGGGCGAGATCGAAGGCCGCCGTCAGTCGATGCTGGCGATTGACGCGCTGCGCCGGTTCATGCCGGGGTGCGAAAACGCGCGGTTGCGGAACTTTGGGATGACAATCGGCATCCGCGACACCCGCAAGATCGACGCGGTTTACAACATGACCGAAGAAGACGCCCGCCATCAGGGCCGGTTCGAGGATACAATTGGCATCTACCCCGAGTTCATTGACGGCTATGGCATCCTGATCCTGCCGACCACGGGGCGGTATATGCAGGTGCCGTATCGCTCGATGCTGCCCAAAGGCGTAAAAGGCCTGCTGGTCGCTGGCCGCTCGCACGGTTCGGATAAAGTTGCCCACGCCGCCACCCGAAACATGGCCTGCTGCGCGGTCATGGGTCAGGGTGCGGGCATCGCCGCCGCGCTATCATTGAAAAGCAATCAGGATGTGCACGAATTGAATCTGGCGCCCGTGCACAAAGAGCTGGACCGTCAAGGTGTCAGGATTCACTGATGCAGACCATTCCCACGATCGATATCTCTCCGCTGCATGACACTGCGCATCCGGACCACGGCGCTACAGTCCAGCAGATTCTGGACGCATGCACCGACATCGGGTTCCTGTCGATCACGGGCACCGGCATTTCGCTGAATACCGTCGACGCGGTGCGCGCCAAAGCGCGTGCCATCTTTGACATTGATGAGCAGAGCAAATGGGATCAGGCCATTACCCGCGACAACTATCGCGGTTACATCCCCATGGGCTTTTTCACACCCAATGACGGTTCGGGCAAAGCCGACAAATACGAAGGATATAAGCTGCATTTCGAAACCGCCCAGGATCATCCGGTTCGGCAGGATTGCGCGCTATACGGCCCGAACCTCTGGCCAAAGGAAACGCCAGAGGCGCGGAATGTAATTTTGGAGTATTGGGCACAGCTGGACTGCGTGACAGATTTATTGCTGGGCGCGCTAGAGATCGGTCTGGGCCTGAAACCAAACGTCTTGAAGGACGCTTTCGTCACGCCGATGACCAACATGACACTGCTCCACTATCCGCCGCAGGCCCCGGACGAAGAAGGTTATGGCATTCATCCGCACAAAGATACCGACGCTCTGACGATCATCGCCCCGGATCCAGTTGGCGGGCTGGAAGTTCAAACGCGCGACGGTGGCTGGATCACTCCGGATTGTCCGCCTGGCGGCTTTGTCGTGAATATCGGTGATATGCTGGAGCTGTGGTCGGGCGGTCGTTTGAAATCCACGCCGCACCGGGTCTTCAACACGTCCGGCAAGGAACGCTATTCCTTTCCCTATTTCGCGGTTCCGCGCCACGATGTGGTTGTTAAGCCGCTGTTGCCGCCCCTGCCCGGATTTGACCGGCCTGCCGTTCACTGCGGCCATTGGTCCGCAGAAATCTGGCGCACCAACTGGCCCGACGAGACCGCAACGGATGACACGCCAGAGCTTGGGACGCTCAGGTCCTGAGCCGCGCAAATCGTCAGGCATGAACCGCTTGCATCAACGCGCCGCATAAGCGAAGAACACCGGGAAGAGCAAGAACCAAGGGGGCAAGCATGGCGCTGCCGGTAAAGGATCAACTCAGATACTGGGGCGTAGCGGCTGCCATTTTTGTGCTGTTGTTGTGGGCCCTTGGCGATGTCCTGCTGCCCTTCGTGATAGGCGGTGCCATTGCCTATTTCCTTGATCCTGTCGCGGATCGCCTGGAAAACCTTGGGCTGTCGCGCATGGCAGCCACTGCAATCATTACAGTTGTTGGCATTCTGGGCTTTGTCCTGATGATCCTGATGGTTGTGCCCGCATTAATCACCCAGCTGATCGAGCTGGTTGAGGTGATGCCCAGCCTGTTCCAGCAACTGCGCGGTTTCATCGAAAAACAGTTCCCATCCCTTCTGGACGCCGAATCCAACTCGCACCAGGCTTTGGTATCGCTTGGTGAAACACTGCAGTCCAAAACCGGTGATGTGTTGCAGTCCGTGGCGGCCTCGGTCGGGTCAGCGATTAACGTCGTGGTCCTGTTGGTCATCGTTCCGGTCGTTGCGGTCTATATGCTGCTGGACTGGGACCGCATGATTGCCCGCATCGGAGAGCTGCTGCCCCGCGACCACGCCCCGACGATCAAACGTCTGGCGGGTGAAATTGACGCAGTTCTGGCCTCATTCGTGCGCGGCATGGGTACCGTCTGTCTTATTCTGGGGACCTACTACGCTGTCGCTTTGATGGCGGCGGGTCTGCAATTCGGCCTGATCGTTGGCTTTATCGCCGGACTGGTCACCTTCATCCCCTATCTTGGTGCTTTGATCGGTGGCACTTTGGCGATCGGTCTGGCCCTTTTCCAGTTCTGGGGCGACTGGGCGCATATCGGTCTGATCGCTGGCATCTTTGCTTTGGGTCAGGTGACTGAGGGTAATTTTCTGACGCCCAAACTGGTGGGGAATTCGGTGGGTCTGCACCCTGTCTGGTTGCTGCTGGCCTTGTCCGTGTTTGGCGCGTTGTTTGGCTTCGTTGGAATGCTTGTGGCCGTACCTGTTGCCGCTGCTCTTGGTGTTCTGGCGCGGTTTGGAACCTCCGTCTACCTGCACAGCCGTCTTTATACCGGCCTTGAAAGCACGGATCAGGAAGACGCTTGATATGGCCCAGCAGCTGAGCTTTGACCTTCCGGCCAAAACTGCGCTGGGGCGTGAGGACTTTTTTGTATCCCCGGCAAATGCGCTGGCGGTTGCCATGATTTCGGCAACCTCATGGCCGGGCAACAAACTGGTGCTGAGCGGCCCCGCCGGAGCAGGCAAAACCCACCTGGCCCATGTCTGGGCGGCCGAAACGGGTGGGCGGATCATCCTGGCTTCGGACCTACGGCACGAGGATGTGCCCGATCTGGCCCGCACCGCCGTGGCGGTCGAAGACGTGCCCATGATCGCGGGCGATCCAGAGCAGCAAAAGACGCTGTTTCACCTGCACAACCTGGTGTTGGCAGAAGGCAACGCGCTGCTGATGACCGGGCGGCTTGCGCCGAAATTCTGGCAACTGCCGCTGCCGGACCTGCAAAGCCGGATCGAAGGCGCGCACCACGTGGCGCTTGATCCGCCAGATGATGCCCTTCTAGGTGCGGTTCTGGCCAAGCTGTTCGTGGACCGGCAACTGAACCCCAGCCCCGATGTCATCGCCTATCTGGTCAAACACATGGACCGACGATTTGAATCCGCGGCCAATGTCGTGGCACAATTGGACCAGTTGGCTCTTGCGGAAAAGCGCGACATTACCCGGGCACTGGCCGTGCGTGTTCTGAACGCGGACATGGATGATGTCTAATCTGCCCGTTGACCCACACCCGGTCATCTCGCATTCTGCACCCGGAATATCTGGAAGAGACATGGATCAGACTGTCGAAACCGAAATCCCTGACTGGGGGCCGTTCGGAAAGCCCTTGTTCGACGATCCCGAGGCCCGAGCCCTATCGCGGGTCGGCGTCGTCGATGTTGGATCGAACTCGGTCCGTATGGTGATCTTTGACGGCGCGGCTCGATCACCTGCGTATTTCTACAATGAAAAAGTGATGTGTGAGCTGGGCGCAGGCCTGTCAGACACGGGGCGCCTTAATCCGGTCGGCCGCAAACGCGCGCTTTCTGCCCTCAGCCGGTTTGCTCGTCTGGCAGACGATCTGGGGCTGCCTGGGTTGCACGTAGTGGCAACCGCTGCAGTGCGCGAGGCCGAGGACGGGCCCGACTTTTGCGCCGAAGTTCAGGCCGAGACCGGCCTGACGGTGTCGGTCATCAACGGCGCGGAAGAGGCACGCTTGTCCGCGCAGGGCGTTCTGCTGGGATGGCCCGGTGCTTACGGTCTGATCTGTGACATCGGCGGATCGTCAATGGAACTGGCCGAGATCGGCGACGGCGAAGTTGGCCGCCGCGTGACCTCGGCGCTGGGTCCGCTGAAACTGCGGGACATCAAGGGCGGACGCCGGGCACGCAAGGCACATATCAAGACTACGATGGAGAGCCTTCGCGACAAAATGGGCCCGCAGCGCGACCGACTTTTCCTTGTCGGCGGCAGCTGGCGGGCCTTTGCGCGTCTGGATATGTTGCGCCGCGGCTATCCACTGAACGTCCTGCACGAATATCGCATGACCACCACACAGGTGCGCGAGACCATCAAATTCATCGAAAGCGGTGATCCGGAGAAATTGCGGAGCGCAGCGGGTGTATCAAGCTCGCGGATGGCATTGATCCCTTATGCGATGGATGTGCTGGCGCGTCTGATCCGCACCTTCAAACCCAAGGACATTGCAATCTCAAGCTATGGGATTCGCGAAGGTTTGCTGTACGAGCAGATGCCTCAGAACCTGCGCGACCGTGATCCGCTGATCGAAGCCAGCCGCTTCTCCGAGGCCAAGGATGCCCGCCTGCCCGGCTTTGGCAAGCTGTTATTCGAATTTGTCATGCCGATTTTCAAATCGGCCACACCTGCGCGTGTACGCCTGATCAAAGCGGCCTGCCTATTGCATGATGTCAGCTGGCGCGCGCATCCCGACTACCGAGCCGAGGTTTGCTTTGACAACGTGACGCGTGCCAATCTGGGCGGTCTGAAACATTCAGAACGGGTTTTCATCGGGCTAGCGCTGCAGCACCGCTATCGCAACAAGCGCGAAGGCAACCGGTTCGCTCCTTTGTATGAGTTGCTGGACGAAAAGGAACAGAAACAGGCGGAAATTCTGGGTAAGGCGATGCGCTTTGGAGCCATGTTGTGGATGAAAAGCGACGCCAAAATGGGCACGTTGAAATTCTACCCCAAGAAGCGCCAGCTTGAACTGATCCTGCCAAAGGCGGCAAGCCCATTGTTCAGCGAAGTCGCGGTGTCGCGGCTGAACTCTCTGGGCAATGCGTTGAAATCGGAAACCCGCGTTATCGTCAAAGGCTGAGCCCTAGATTTCGGTTTCACCTTCGGGCGCACTTTCGGGCAATTCCGGTTGCTCATCAGGTGCTTGCGGCGGTTTCTTGCGGATGATTATATCACCGTTTGGCAAAATCTCGGGCGCTTCATAAGCGCTCCAGTCCTGAATCTCGCCCGCCAGTTCGGCAAGCGCAGGCCCCATTTGCTCGATAAAGGATTGCATGGCCGGACCGAATTGATCTGCCAATCCCAGCAAATCCTCAAGCGCGGGCTCCATCTCTTGGCGCAGGCCTTCAAAAAACAGCTCGGCCCCCTGCTCCATGAGGGATTTTGGGCCCTCGTCCTCAGCAACGGCTGGACCGGCCAGAACGGTGCAAAGCGCGCAGATCGGGATGAGACGTTTCATACGGGAACCATAATGCAACCGCGCTTGAGTTGAAAGATCACAGCTCAATATCAAGCGTCACCGGGAAATGGTCCGATGCGGTCAGCAATGCCTGCTGCAGATCAGGGGTCGATTGACAGATCGGGTCGTCAAACGGATGCCAGATGCGCCAGTTCGGCCGACGATCCCGGAGACCATCGCTGATCATGATATAGTCCAGCAAAGCTTCAAGATACTGACCTTTGTCGGGCTGGGCAAAGCGCGCGGTTGACGGATGCCGACCCACATCTGACCCATTCGCTGTCACGGCGTGAGGATCGAACAGCCCCGTTTGCAGCAGAATTTCAACCGAAGACCTGCCGAACAGGTGTTCGAACTCATCTAGTCCGGGACCATCGTTGAGGTCGCCCAACAGGATCACATGCTCATCTGCTGCCAGATGCGCTTTGATCCGTCGGCTGAGCCAAATCGCCTGGGCCAACTGCTTTCGGCGGTTTGCTATAGAAATCCGGATCGCTTCGTCCCGGCTTTCAGCCCCATGCGGGGCTTTTGACTTCAGATGCGCCCCAATCAGGCGGAGGTGTTGCCCCGAGATGGTTTCGATAGCCAGTTCCATGGGCGGCTTTGAGAACTGCACCTGATCTTCCGTCGCATCAATATCGAGATCGATATTGAACACCTGATCGAAGCTTGGGGCCGACCTGTCGCCCTCTTTCGGGTCATGACGCGGCTTCAGAACGTGCGGATCGTAAAGCAAGGCCAATTCCTGATGGGTGTCATTGGCAAACCCCATTACCGCATTGCTGGTACGCAATTCGAATGCCTCGGCAAACCTTTGAAGTGCGCGCACCGTGTTCTGCGTTTTTCCTGTGTTAGGAGCCTCGACGATCAGAACGGCGTCCGCATCGATGGCCGTCAGAACCTTGGCAATCGCTTCGACCTGTTGAGCCTTGGTCACATCGTGCCGACCGGACCAGCTGTCATCCACGATCAGCTTGTCTTTGCGATCAAAAAGATTGGCGAACCATTCGATGTTATAGGTCGCCAAACGCATGGCTCAGGCCCGCGCACCGTTGATTTCATCCCAGGCCCGGTTGATGTCGATCATCTTTTTCTCGGCCAAGCGAATGGCCTCTTCGGGCACACCGCGCGCCATCATCGCATCCGGGTGCGTATCCCGGACAAGTTGCCGCCAAACCTTGCGGATATCGGGCAGCGGCATGTCGCGCGGCACACCCAGAACCGTATAGGGATCGTTTGGCGCATCGGGTACAAACCGCGCGCGCAGCGCCAGGAATTGCGCGTCGGTCTGGCCGAAAATGCGGCTGACTTCTTCCAGAAACTCGTTTTCATTCGGATGATAGAATCCATCCGCCATAGCGATGTGAAAGAGCCCCTCCATCAAATCGCAAAGCGTGGTGCTGTCTTCCGAGAACATGCGCGCAATTTTGCGGGCATAGTCTTGATAGCCCGCAACATCCGTACGCGCCATGTTGAACACACGTGCGGCACCTTCCTCGTCATCACGGGCAATCTGGAAAACATCCCTGAAAGCCGTGACTTCGTCTCTGGTCACCTGCCCATCGGCCTTGGCCATTTTCGCACCCAACGCGATCACTGCGATTGTAAACGCCACCGAGCGTTCGGGGGGCGAGCGCAGCTTTTCAAAAACGGCTGTAAGGCTTTCGCCCTGTGCAAGTGCGCTGAGCGCATCGGATATGCGGGTCCAGATCGACATGAGCGCACCCTAGCGCCCCTGATCGCGCGTGTCAGGTGCGACAGATATGTTCGTGCCAAGAATTTTCTGCATCAGAACAAGGTCCAGACGTTTACCCCATTTGAACCCGACCTCGGGCATGCGGCCAACTTCGGTGAACCCGATCGCCGCGTGAAAGGCTATCGCACCGGGGTTCGCAGATGAAATCCCGGCCACAAGCACATGCACGCCTTGGGCGCGCGCAACGTCTTCCAGAGCGCGGATCAAGGCCCGGCCCGTTCCCTGCCCCCGGGCTTGCGGCGCCAGTTGGATCGTCAACTCACTGCAATCCGCGTATCCCGGACCGGACCGAAAGGGGCCATATGTGGCGAAGCCAAGCACCTCGCCGCCCTCATCCGCGACCAGATAGGCGGGGCTGCGCGTTTCGATGTCCTGGGCGATGCTGTCAGCACTGCGCTCTGTGGTGGTGAAGGTCACAAGCGTGTCGCGGATGATCGCATTGGTGATCGAAGCGACCCCTTTAGCATCGGAAGCAGTGGCTTGCCTGATCCTCATTCCAATATGCGCACGCCGTGCGGCGTCTCGAACTCTGCCCGCAGCGCAGCTGGGCCGGTGTCGAACACGACGCCGTCCAACGCTCCGAGCAAGCGGGCCAAGTCCAGCGCGTCAGGGTGATACACGACCAATCGTTGCAACCTGCAACCGCTGTCACGCAGCATCGTGGCCGGGTGCAAATCGCCTTGCCACTGAATCAGCGCAGGGAAAAGATTGTCAAAAGGCAGCCGACCATTCGGAGGAACTGCCATCTGCCAGCGCAGCGCACCCCGGGCCAGGTCAATCGGGTGCCCTACCCCATCGGGAAAAATGGACAGAGCAGCCTCAATGTCCGGAACGCGACAAATCCAGTTGCTCAGCCGGGGTGTCCCCTTGAACCGATCCAGATCAAACCACCTTGTTCTCTCGGGGTTTGGCGCACTGGGATCAATCGCGATCACTTCGAGGTAGAGGCCATCACGCAGTCCCAACAGGCGGTTATATGTGCCGAATTTCTCGTGCTTTCCACCATCCTGTAAGGGCACGCCCAAAGCCTGTTCGAGGTGGGCTGATGCCTCTTCCAGTGTTTCGCCCGCAACGGCCAGATGATCCAGTAACATGCGCGCCCTCCTATGAAAAACGACCAGACCCAACAGGATCTGGTCGCATGTTTTCTTCAAAGTCGCGGGATCACAAGATTTTTTGGCAAAAAATCTCGGCCCGCGTTACGCTTTGGCTTCGCCAATCAGGCGCAGGATGTCCTGTGCAGCTTCGGGAATGTTGGTGCCCGGACCAAAGATCGCCTTTACGCCGTGGTCATATAGAAACTGGTAATCCTGCTGCGGGATCACGCCGCCGCAAATGACGATGATGTCCTCGGCACCGGCTTTTTTCAGTTCTTCAACCAGTTGCGGGGCAAGGGTCTTGTGACCCGCTGCTTGCGAGGAAATCCCGACCACGTGTACATCGTTGTCAACAGCATCCTGCGCGGCCTCGGCAGGTGTTTGGAACAGCGGGCCCACATCCACGTCAAAGCCGATGTCAGCAAAGGCTGTTGCGATCACCTTTGCGCCCCGGTCATGGCCGTCCTGACCCATCTTGACCACCAGCAGCCGCGGTCGGCGGCCTTCTGCTTCGGCGAACTCTTCGATGGATTTCTGGATCGCGGCAAAGCCTTCATCGCCCTCGTAAGCCGCGCCATACACACCGGCCAGCGTTTTGACCTCGGCGCGGTGACGGCCGAATTCCTTCTCCATTGCCATGCTGATCTCTCCTACAGATGCACGGGCGCGGGCGGCTTCGACTGCAGCGGCCAGCAGGTTTCCGCCCTCGCGGGCAGTTTTCGTCAACGCGTCCAGCGCAGCCTGACACGCGGCCTCGTCGCGGGTGGCACGGATACGTTCCAGACGCGCGACCTGAGCCTCGCGCACGGCGACGTTGTCGACGTCCAGAATGTCGATCGGGTCTTCCTGTTCCTTGCGGTATTTGTTGACGCCGACGATAACCTCGTCACCCTTGTCAATCATCGCCTGCCGACGGGCGGCGCTTTCTTCGATGCGCAGTTTGGGCATTCCGCTGGCGACGGCCTTGGTCATACCGCCCATCTCTTCGACCTCTTCCATCAGGGCCCAGGCCTTTTCGACCAACTCATTGGTTAGGCTTTCGATGTAGTACGACCCGGCCAGCGGATCGACCACATCGGTCACGCCGGTTTCTTCCTGAAGTACCAACTGTGTATTCCGCGCGATGCGGGCCGAGAAATCGGTCGGCAGCGCAATCGCCTCGTCCAGAGCATTGGTGTGCAGCGACTGCGTGCCGCCCAAAACCGCACTCATCGCCTCATAAGCGGTGCGGATCACGTTGTTATAGGGGTCCTGTTCCTGCAAGCTTACGCCCGAGGTCTGGCAGTGGGTGCGCAGCATTTTGGACCGTTCAGATTTCGCACCAAAGTCGGTCATCACCCGGTGCCAAAGCGTACGCGCCGCACGGAGCTTGGCGATCTCCATGAAGAAGTTCATGCCAATGGCAAAGAAGAACGACAGACGGCCTGCAAACTTGTCCACGTCCATGCCGGCCTCTGTTGCGGCCCGGACATATTCGCGCCCGTCAGCCAGCGTGTAGGCCAGCTCTTGCACAAGGTTCGCCCCGGCCTCTTGCATATGGTAGCCCGAGATCGAGATCGAGTTGAATTTCGGCATCTCATTCGAGGTGAATTCAATGATGTCCGAGATGATCCGCATCGAAGGTTCAGGCGGATAGATATAGGTGTTGCGCACCATGAACTCTTTCAGAATGTCGTTCTGAATGGTGCCGGACAGTACGGATTTGTCGTGGCCCTGCTCCTCACCCGCGACGATGAAATTTGCCAGAATCGGGATCACTGCACCGTTCATGGTCATCGAGACCGAGACCTTGTCCAGCGGGATGCCGTCGAACAGGATCTTCATGTCCTCGACACTATCGATGGCCACACCGGCCTTACCCACATCGCCCACAACGCGCGGGTGATCACTGTCATAGCCGCGGTGGGTTGCCAGATCGAAGGCGACCGAGACACCCTGCTGACCCGCTGCCAGATTGCGACGGTAGAAGGCGTTCGACTCTTCTGCGGTCGAAAATCCCGCATATTGCCGGATCGTCCAGGGGCGGCCAGCATACATCGTCGCCTTCACACCACGCGTGAACGGGCCAAAACCAGGTAACGACCCCATATGCGGCAGATCTGCGGTATCTTCCTGCGTGTACAGAGGTTTGACGTCGATACCTTCCAGCGTTTCCTTGGTCAGGTCGTCCAACGGGCGTCCGCGCAGCTCTTTCTCGGCCAGCGCCTGCCAGTCTTTCGTATCGGTCATTGCGTGTTCCTTTTCTCAATTCGGGTCGCGGACAGGATTAACCTGCGCGATTTGACGTTCGGTGCCGCCCGCTGCGGCATGGGTGAACGCAATATTTTGATGGCTGCGTGCATTTCGCCGGTCGCATTCACCGGCACAGGGGCTATATTCAATCGAACAGGAGGCCCCATGACACGAACGCTTGCCCTTGTTTTATCGGCACTATTCCCGCTGGCCGCGATGGCCGCTGACGGGGCTGCACCCGCTGAGGACGAGTTTGTCCGCCCAGCAGGCGACAGCGATCTTAGCGAATTTCTATGGGTCAACCGGCCCATCGTTGTCTTTGCCGACACCCCGGCAGATCCGCGCTTCCAGCAACAGATCGACATGCTGGTCGAAGGCGAAGCGGCCATGCGGGATCGCGATGTGATCGTGCTGACGGATACCGACCCGTCCGCGCGGTCTCCGATCCGATCGCAACTGCGGCCGCGCGGGTTCCAGATGGTGTTTGTCGATAAGGACGGCGTCGTCAAACTGCGCAAACCGTCCCCGTGGAGCGTGCGAGAGATTGGCCGCTCCATCGACAAGACGCCCCTGCGCGAACGCGAAATCCGCGAACGGCGCGAGGGCGGCTGAACGCATTTGCCACGCCCCAAACCCCCGGCGCAAAACGCCGGGACACCCTTGGGATATGGCAAAAGCAGGGTCATGATCACTCGAACTCGATGATCACATCGTCCACGGCAAGACTGTCGCCGGGGCCAGCGTTGACCTTGGAAACAACGCCTTTCTTCTCGGCGCGCAGGATGTTCTCCATCTTCATCGCCTCGATCGTGCACAGCGCCTGGCCTTCCTGCACTTCCTGCCCTACTTCGACATCGATCTTCACGACCAGGCCGGGCATCGGGCAGAGCAGCATTTTCGAGGTATCGGGCGGCAGCTTTTCGGGCATCAGCTTGGCCAGTTCTGCCTGACGCGGACGGCGCACATGTACCTTCATATCCGCACCACGGTTGCGAATGCGGAACCCGCCCGAGATCTTGCCGACCTTCAGAACCAGCGGGCTGCCATCGACATCCAGAACGGCCAATTGGTCACCCGGCGTCCAGTCCGACGCGACGCGCAAGGTCTGCCCGTCCTCGAATTTGATCGTTGCACCTTCTTTGTCGGCGCCGACGCGAACCGCGAATTCCTTGCCTTGCACGGACACAACCCAACGGTTGCCGACTTTACGCTCGTGGTTGTCCATCCGACCGGAAACGCGCGTCCGGCGGATTTCAGAAACACGGTACATCGCAGCGCAGGACGCTGCGATCCGGCGCAGATCACTTTCGGGCAGTTCAACACCTTCGAAGCCATCCGGATACTCTTCGGCGATGAAGGCCGTGGTCATATCACCGCTGACAAACTTCGGGTGATCCATCACCGCCGACAGGAACGGCAGGTTATGACCGATGCCTTCGACCTCAAAGCTGTCCAATGCCACACGCATCGCCTCAATCGCGGCTTCACGGGTTGGAGCCCATGTGCACAGCTTGGCGATCATCGGGTCGTAATACATGCTGATCTCGCCGCCTTCGTAGACGCCGGTATCGTTGCGTACAGCCGCCTCGCCCTCGGGCGCCTCACCCTGCCATTTGCCGTTCACCAGCATCGGGCCAGAGGCAATTTCCTGTGGCGGACGATAGCGGGTCAGACGTCCAATCGACGGCAGGAAGTTGCGATATGGGTCCTCGGCATAAAGACGGTTTTCAATCGCCCAACCAGTCAGTGTCACGTCGTCCTGCGCTATCGTAAGCTTCTCTCCGGCGGCAACGCGGATCATCTGTTCCACCAGATCGACGCCGGTGATCAGTTCGGTGACCGGGTGTTCCACCTGCAGGCGGGTGTTCATTTCCAGAAAGTAGAAGTTCTTGTCGCCATCGACGATGAACTCCACAGTACCCGCGCTGGCATAGTCTACGGCTTTGGCCAATGCGACCGCCTGTTCACCCATTGCCTTGCGGGTTTCGGGGTCCAGGAACGGCGACGGCGCTTCTTCTACAACCTTCTGGTTCCGGCGCTGGATCGAGCATTCGCGCTCGCCCAGATAGATGCCGTTGCCGTGGCTGTCGCAGAGAACCTGAATCTCGATGTGACGCGGCTGGGTCACGAATTTCTCGATGAAAATCCGATCGTCGCCGAACGAGTTCGCAGCCTCGTTCTTGGACGACTGGAAACCCTCGCGCGCTTCGTCGTCGTTCCACGCGATCCGCATGCCTTTACCACCGCCACCGGCGCTGGCCTTGATCATGACGGGGTAACCGATGTCATTTGAAATCTTGACTGCTTCGTCGGCATCTTCGATCAGTCCCATGTAGCCGGGAACGGTCGAAACCCCCGCGTCCTGAGCGATCTTCTTCGAGGTGATCTTGTCGCCCATGCTTTCGATCGCACCCTTGGGGGGGCCGACAAACGCCACGCCTTCGGCCTCAAGTGCCTCGGCGAATTTCGCGTTTTCCGACAAGAAGCCATAACCGGGATGCACCGCCTGCGCGCCGCTTTGACGGATGGCATCCATGACCTTGTCGATCACGATGTAAGACTGGTTCGCAGGCGGTGGGCCGATGTGAACCGCCTCGTCTGCCATCGACACATGCAAGGCGTTCTTGTCTGCGTCCGAATAAATGGCAACGGTGCCGATACCCATTTTGCGGGCGGTCTTGATAACCCGGCAGGCAATCTCACCCCGGTTGGCGATCAGGATCTTGTTAAACATGGAACGTCCTTTGTCTTGGTGTTCTGAAAACGCAAAATGCCGCCGCGGAGAGTATTCTCCACGACGGCACGATGCGTGATGACGGTCGGGGCGACGCGCGCCCCGGAAAACCCGGTTCTACCTACAGGTGTTCTGTGTCTTGCAATACAGGACGTTGCCTGCCGCGCCGACCACGGCACCGAACAGCGGGTCCGAGTTGAGAACCGCTGCGCCGACCGCGCCTGCGCCGCCGCCAAGCAGCGCCTGCTCGCCTGTATTGTCACCGCAGGCAGCAAGGCCCGCACAGGTCGCCATTGCAAGGATGAGTTTCGAGATGCGCATGGTAACTGCCCCTTTTGGATTCTTGATGCGTTCGGGGGCAGATGTGGGATTCCGGCCTTGTTATTCAATAACAGGCAGTCCTGACCGAGGTTTTGCGCAGATTTGTGCCGCTTTACGCATAGTACATGCGCAAAGAAAAACGCGGACAGGACTTTGTGAAAATCACAAGCCTGCCCGCGGAAGGAAGGGGTACGGAATAGTAGGTGCATGTGCGACGCAGGCAAAGTAGAGCCGCACGGCTTGGACAGGTTGCTAGGCACAATCAACGGCGTAAACAAAGTATTGTTTCTGGTAAGGATTCCGGCTGGAAATCGCCCATTAGGCGAATAGGCGCGCAGATTCGTGCCGAGGCGCCGTGTTGCATGGGATGCCTGCCCGGACGACGAAACCGTCACAGTTCCGTTACAAAACGTCCTGACAAGCTGCGTTTCTGCACTTGCATCATCACGGGTTGCCAAAGGCGGTGTTGGAAATTCCTTTCTGGATCGCAAAAGGTTAACCGATCTGTTCACCCTAGTGTGAGTGCAACTTGGAACCCGTGCACGTTTCCTTGAGAAATCAGATGCTTCCAGTCCCTTTCTCGTGATTTCCTTCAAAACGCCTTGCGTGGAACGGTTCGCGTGCACACTCGCACACAAGGAAACATCTACATGATTGCAAAGAGAAAAACGGCATTGCTGCTTGCCGTATCCGCGCTTGGTTTGTCCGGAACGGTCGCTGGCGCGCAAGATGCCCAAACCCAAGCCGAACTTGATGCACTGCGCGCCCGTGTCGAAGCCCTTGAAGCCGGAAAACCCGGTGCTGGCACCGGCGACCTGCGAATCGGAAACACCACGCTTGATGTTTACGGATACGTGAAGGCTGACTTCTTCTTCGACACCGATTTCGAATTGGGCGACTTGGCGGATGCGACCCGAATTGGTGAGCCGGCGAATGCGACAAGCGGGAGTTTTGGGGCCACCGTGCGCCAGTCTCGGATCGGACTTCGCACCAACACGCCGTCTGCCATCGGCGACATCTCGGGCCAGTTGGAAGTTGATCTGTTCGCCTCTGGCGGCAATGCCGAGTTCCGCCTGCGCCATGCCAACATCCGCATCGGAGACAACTGGCTGATCGGTCAATACTGGACAAACTTCCAGCCGCTGGACTCCTACCCAACGACCGTCGAGTTCAACGGCCCGGTTGGCATCCCCTTCGCCCGCGTCCCGCAGGTGCGCTATACAAACACCATCGGATCGGACACAACCTTTGCGGTATCGATCGAAGAGAACGTCGGTGGCTCGAATTCGGATGATCCGGTTCTGACCGGCTCGATCGAATACAACTCGGGCACCTATCTTGCCCGCGCCTCGGCCTTGTACGGCAAAGCCCAATCCGGCGCGGTCGAAGTGGATCAGACGGGCTATACCCTCTCGGCAGGCGTTCGGCCCTGGCAGGGTGGTTTGTTTCAGGTCAACTATGTCGATGGCGAAGCGCTTGGTCCCTATCTGATCGCTGCTGGCGACGCGATCGTCAACGGGCAGGCCAACGATGTGGACGGCTTTACCGTCGAGTTTCGTCAGGACCTCAGCGCCAAATGGAATGTCGGCATCGCCTACGGGCAAGAGAACTACGATCTGCCGACATCGACTGGAACCTTGTCCTTTACCGAAGTTGAAACGATCCACGTCAACGCATTTTACAAGGCGACCGACAATCTGACCCTCAGCGCCGAGTTCTTCTATGGCGAACGTAACGATGCGCCGACCGGGCGCACTTTCGACAGCAACCGTATTCAACTGGCGGCCCAGCTGAATTTCTGACCGCACATACCTGCCCTGCCCCTTTGCGGGCAGGGTACCGGGCCGGGATGGCCGCAAAGTGTTATGTACGACAGCGGATTGCACGATCAGCGGAACCCGTCGAAGATGTCCGGGAACGAAATCCGCCCCGCGTCCGGATCAATCACCAGCAGCGCGTCATAGCTGGCGGGGTCAAACGGATCTTCCGCCGGAACGACCTCACGTTCAAACAACCAACTGAGGCGACCCGCATCCAGGTTGCCCCTTTCAAACGGCTGATCGCCGAAATGCGCCCATAGCGCCTCCATGAAGGCCGCATCCGCACGCTTGTCTGCTGGTTTGCGATCACGAAACCGCTCGCGCCGGGTCAGCGGCGTTACGCCCTTGGGGTTGGCGCGGCGAATGGTGAACTGAAAATCCGTACCCGGCAGGCGTCCGGGAAAACCGCGATGTTTCAGCATGGCGTCACCTCAGCCGAACCGGGGATTAATTCGTAACACCCATCACAGGATGATGTCATTTTGCGCACCTCCAAAGCCGCGTCGCTGTTCAGAAATGCTCTGACGTGATGAACAGAGAGATTCATGGTCAAAGCCCCTCCCAGATACACCGGGACTGTTCCAGCCGGTAGGCTTCAAAGTATTGGGTCGCGTCAGGGGTTGCGCGGCCAAACTCGATCGGACGGTCGGACAGGGAAATGACCACGCGGGCGGGTTCAAGTTCGTACTTGGCCACATAAGCAACCGCCAAAGTCTGGCACAAGTGCTCCATATCCACCGCCGCGATATCATAGCCGATGCGGCCAACGTCTGACCCGATACGCGGAGCGATAAAACGAAAGCGGACCCAAAGTTCGCCGGGATTGTCATCCAACAGAACGTCACTCAGGTGGACAGGCTGGCCCGAAGGGACCGGCAGCAGATTTTCGTTTTCAGCCAGAACAGGAGACCCAATGCCCAAAAGGGCCAAGACTAGGGCGCGATCCCGGACCTGCCATAAGCAAGCTCCTCTCTCCGGGATCGCGCGCGCATGGCTTTTGGCCCGCGCTTTTCTATGTCCGATGGGGAAAACCATTTATCAGTTGTGGCCTCAAAGTCAATTTTTTCCGAAGAATCTGCCCTGACCACATGTCTGGCCGGGCAGATCAATCGGTGTTTCCGTTTACAGCGGAATATTGTCGTGCTTTTTCCAAGGGTTTTTCAGCTGCTTGCTGCGCAGACTTGCAAACGCGCGCGAGACACGGCGGCGGGTTGATTGCGGCATGATCACCTCGTCGACAAAGCCACGCTCGGCAGCGACGAAGGGGTTCGCAAACCGATCTTCATAGTCAGCCTGGTGCTGCGCTGTTTTCTCGGCATCGCTCAGGTCCGCACGGTGAATGATCTCGGTCGCGCCTTTCGAGCCCATCACCGCGATTTCCGCCGTGGGCCAGGCATAGTTGAAATCACCGCGCAGGTGTTTGGAGGCCATAACCACATACGCACCACCATAAGCTTTGCGTGTGATTACGGTGACTTTCGGCACAGTTGCTTCCGCGTAGGCGTACAGCAACTTAGCACCGTGTTTGATAACGCCGCTGTATTCCTGCTGCGTACCAGGCAAGAAACCGGGTACATCCACGCAGGTCAGTATCGGGATTTCAAAGCAGTCACAGAAGCGCACGAACCGTGCCGCCTTACGCGAGCTGTCGATGTCCAGACACCCGGCCAGTACCATAGGCTGGTTCGCCACAACGCCAACAGTCTGCCCTTCGAGGCGAATGAAACCAGTGATGATGTTCTTGGCAAAGTCTTCCTGAATTTCGTAGAAATCGCCCTCATCCGCCACTTTGGTGATGAGCTCTTTCATGTCGTAGGGCGTGTTCGGGTTATCCGGGACCAGAGTGTCCAGTGATGCTTCGATTCGATCGGGTTCATCAAAGAATGGGCGAACCGGCGGCTTTTCCTGGTTGTTGAGCGGCAGAAAGTCCACCAGACGGCGAACCTCGGCCAAAGCTTCGACATCGTTTTCGAACGCTGCATCCGCAACCGAGGATTTTTTGGTGTGGGTCGACGCACCGCCCAGTTCCTCGGCAGTGACCACTTCGTTGGTGACTGTCTTCACCACGTCCGGGCCCGTCACGAACATGTAAGACGAGTCCTTGACCATGAAGATAAAGTCCGTCATCGCCGGGCTGTAAACCGCGCCACCGGCGCAGGGCCCCATGATCACGCTGATCTGTGGCACAACACCCGAGGCAGTCACGTTGCGTTGAAACACTTCCGCATAACCTGCCAGCGACGCCACGCCTTCTTGAATCCGCGCACCACCCGAGTCGTTGATACCGATCACGGGCGCGCCATTCTGGACTGCCATATCCATAATCTTGCAGATCTTTTGCGCATGCGTTTCCGACAGCGACCCGCCGAACACCGTAAAGTCCTGGCTGAACACGTAGACCATGCGCCCGTTGATCGTGCCCCAGCCTGTCACAACGCCGTCGCCCGCGGGCTTTTGTTTTTCCATCCCGAAATCGGTGCAACGGTGGCTAACGAACATGTCGAACTCTTCAAAGCTGCCTTCGTCAAGCAGCAGCTCAATCCGTTCACGTGCCGTCAGCTTGCCGCGCGAGTGCTGCGCATCGATGCGCCGTTGTCCGCCACCCAGCCGTGCGTCGTTGCGACGGTCTTCAAGTTCGGAAAGGATGTCTTTCATAGCGATGATCCCCTGTAAAATTTGGCGCGACACTATACGCTGAGCAAGAAAGACCAAAGCGCCTTTCCGCAAATTTGCAAACTATTGCCAATTACATTGATGAATATTGTAAACTTGCAAATATTGCGCCCACAGGATCAAGACGGATGGCATTCCATTCTGCGCTCATTATACAGATGAACCATGCAGTTTAGTTCTTCTTCGGCGCACCGTACGCCGCCAACCATTGGCAACCTTGTTTTGCTGTCCGGCCTGTCCGCGCTCAGCCTGAACCTGTTTCTTCCCAGCCTGCCAAATATGGCCCTGCATTTCCAGGCAGACTATAAGGTCATGCAGTTGTCGATTGCCCTGTATCTTCTGGTCAACGCGGTCCTGCAAATCCTGATCGGCCCACTTGCTGACAAGGCAGGGCGACGACCCGTCCTGCTGTGGGGGCTGGCTCTTTTTCTGATCGCCACACTGGGCTGCATATACGCCCCAAACATCGAGATTTTTCTGGCTTTCCGGATGTGCCAGGCGGTCGTTGTCGTCGGCATGGTCCTGAGCCGAGCGGCTGTGCGGGACATGTACGATCAGGATCAGGCTGCGTCGATGATCGGCTATGTCACCATGGGTATGGCCGTGGTCCCCATGATTGGCCCGGCAATCGGAGGGCTGCTAGAAGAGAGTTTTGGCTGGAAAGCGAACTTTTGGCTTCCCTTCGCACTGGGTGTGCTGACACTGATTTTGACCTATTCGGATTTTGGCGAAACCTCGGCCAAAAGCGGTAAATCGCTGGTCCAGCAGTTTCGGGAATACCCCGAATTGCTGCGGTCGCCGCGGTTCTGGGGCTATTCGCTGTCCTCTGCCCTGTCTTCAGGCGCGTTCTTTGCCTATCTGGGTGGCGCCCCCTTTATCGGCACCGAGCTGTTTGGCCTGAGTGCCGCCGAGGTCGGCATCTACTTTGGCGCACCTGCCGTCGGCTATTTCGTCGGGAACTTTGTCAGCGGCCGCTACTCGGTACGCTTCGGCGTAAACCGGATGGTGCTCTGGGGATGCTGGCTAAACGCAGGCGGCGTAGCGATGTCTGCCGTTTTGTTCCTGGCAGGTTTTGGTACGGCCCTCAGCTTTTTTGGCTTCATGACCTTCGTCGGTATCGGCAACGGGATGACGATTCCCAACGCGACCTCGGGCGCGCTATCCGTGCGCCCTCATCTGGCGGCCACCGCCTCCGGCCTGAGCGGAGCCATCATGCTGGGCGGCGGCGCGGGTCTCAGCGCTTTGGCTGGCACCCTTTTGACACACGAAACCGGAGCCATGCCTTTGCTGTGGTTGATGTTAGCCACAGCCGGACTGGCGGTCTGCGCAATTCTGTCTGTCATCCGACGCGAACGGCAATTGGGGCTGTAACGCGCTTGCCTACGAGGGTTTGCAAAGTTAGCCTGCCGGAATAGGAAAGTTGCAAAGGCCCGTCATGGCGACTCAAAAGCTATACGCTGGTGCGAAACTGCGCGAAATGCGCACGCGCCTGTCTCTGACCCAAAAGGAATTCGCTGCAAAATTGGGCGTGTCCCTGCCCTATCTGAACCAGATGGAGAATAACAACCGGCCGATTTCGACCACGGTTGTACTGGCGCTGGCGCAGGAATTTGGAATGGACGTGACCGAATTGAGCACCGGCGACAGCGAGCGTTTGGTCTCGGACATGCGCGAAGCCTTGGCAGATCCCGTCTTTGACGATGCCGTTCCGCCGCTTGCTGATCTGCGCCTGACCGCGTCGAATGCACCGGCGCTGGCGCGGGCCTTCATTGCGCTGCACAGGACGTACCGTCAAACGCATGAACGCCTCGCGTCTCTGGACGAGGCGCTGGGGCGCGAGGATGCCCAGATTCAGGCGAGCCCATGGGAAGAAGTCCGCGACTTCTTTCACTATTGCGACAATTACATCGATGCGGTCGACCGCGCAGCGGAACGGTTCGCAAGACGGGCCAGCGATGCGGGTGGAATACGCGCTGCTGCACTCGACAGCCTCTCTGAACGTGGAATCCGGGTTCAGTTCCCCGAAATCGAGGAAACGAGGAAGTATGACCCCGAGAACAAGACTTTGCTGCTGTCGTCCCGGACCACACCGCAAACCCAGGTGTTTCAACTGCTGCTTCAGGTCGCGCTGATCAGCCAGGACAAGTTGCTGGAGGCAACGCTGGACTTTGCCAAATTCCAAAGCGAAGAAGCCCGCGCAATTGCCAAGATCGGGCTGGCGAACTACTTCGCTGGCGCATCGTTGATGCCATATGCCGAGTTTCTGGCCGCGGCTCAGGAATACCGCCATGACCTGGAACTGCTGAGCAACCGGTTCGGTGCCTCAATCGAGCAAGTGGCGCACAGGCTGTCGACGCTGCAACGCCCCGGCGCAAAAGGCATCCCTTTCTTCTTCGTCCGTGTCGATCAGGCGGGCACAATTACAAAAAGGCATTCGGCCACGCGTCTGCAATTTGCGCGTTTTGGCGGCGCATGTCCGTTGTGGAACGTTCACCGGGCTTTCGAAACACCCGGCCACTTCCTCCGCCAATTGGCGGAAACGCCTGACGGTGTGCAGTATATCTCATTGGCGCGGGATGTATCGAAATCCGGCGGTTCGTACGGGGCGCCCGTCCGCCGCTATGCCATCGCGTTGGGATGCGAGGTGCGCCATGCCGAAGCTCTGGTTTATGCCGACAACTTGGATTTCAATAATGCCAGCGCGTACGAACCAATCGGCATCTCGTGCCGTATCTGCGAGCGGCAAAACTGTCACCAACGCTCGGTCCCGCCGCTGGAACGCCGCCTGACGATCAACGCCCACACAAGAGGTACGTTGCCTTATGAGGTCACCTGACCTTTTGATAGCACTACAAATCGCATGGGAGGCGTATTTGAATCGACGGGGGCATATCCCCCGCCAGAACTTAGGCTTTTGACAGGATCGCCCAGATCTCGTCTTTCAGGGCCGCACGTTTCTTGCGCAGCTCAGTTTCAGCCAGATCTTCCATTGGCTCGACATTGGTCTCGGCACGGTGAACTTCGCGGTTGATCTCGTGATATTCATCCGCCAGCCGAGCAAAATGCGCGTCCGACTGCTTGAGCTGGCTCATCAGCTCGACCTTGTCCGGAAACTCTTGGGCCAGTTCGTGCGGGGTGTGGGACATTCCTGTTCGCTCCTAAAATATGTCGTTGCGATACAAGTCTAGTCGCCGCACCCCTACATCACTTTGACGCGGATCAAATCCGGCGTTCATTTACCGCTGTGCCACCGCCCACTGTGGGTGAATCCATGGCCGGTCATTGGCTGCCGGTAAGGCATCCTTGCCCAGCAAGTGATCCGACATCTTCTCGCCCACCATGATCGACGGCGCATTCAGGTTGCCGTTGGTGATCTGCGGGAAGATCGAGCTGTCAGCGACGCGCAAACCGTCGACACCGATCACCCGCCCCTGCGGGTCGACCACAGCATTCTTGTCGTCCGCCCGGCCCATTCGACATGTGCCGCATGGGTGATAGGCGCTTTCGGCGTGTTCGGCGATAAAGGCATTCAGTTCATCATCGGAGTGTACATCCGCACCCGGTTGGATTTCTTTCCCGGCATAGGGTTTAAAGGCATCCTGCCCAAAGATCTCGCGCGTCAGGCGAATACAGGTTCGGAAATCCTCCCAATCCTCTTCGTGGCTCATGTAGTTGAAGCGGATCACCGGCGCATCTTCGACCTTGGACGAGCGCAGCGTTACTGCGCCACGCGACGGTGAACGCATCGGACCGACATGGGCCTGGAACCCATGACCCTCTGCTGCCGCCTGGCCGTCATAGCGCACAGCCATCGGCAGGAAGTGGTATTGAATGTCCGGGTATTCGACACCGGGCTTGGACCGGATGAAGGCCGCGCTCTCGAATTGATTCGAGGCGCCCAGCCCGGTCTTGGTGAACAGCCATTGCGCGCCGATAAGGCCTTTGCTGATCAGGTTCCAGTGTTTGTAGAGCGTGATTGGCTGCAGCGACGCCTGCTGGATGTACAGTTCCAGATGGTCCTGCAGGTTTGCGCCCACGCCGGGGCGGTCGGCCACGACGTCGATACCGTGTTCGGCCAGATGTGCCGCGGGTCCGATGCCCGACAACATCAACAGCTTGGGCGAGTTTATGGACGATGCGGCCAGAACAACTTCGCGCCGGGCCCGGATGATTTCCGCCTTGCCGCTGCGGATTAACTCGACTCCGGTCGCACGACCGTTTTCCATCACCACCTTTGTGGCCAGCCCACGCACGATGTCGCAATTTTCACGCTTGAGTGCAGGTTTCAGATACGCATTGGCCGCGGACCAGCGCCGTCCTTTCCAGACGGTCTGCTCCATTGGGCCAAAGCCTTCCTGTTGCTCACCGTTATAGTCTCCAGTCACCTCATAGCCAGCCTGCTTACCCGCATCGACAAAGGCCTGAAAAAGCGGGTTTTCACGCGGACCGCGTGAGACATGCAGCGGGCCTTCGGAGCCACGCCAGGTTGGGTCGCCCCCATGACCACCATCGTGCCAGGTCTCCATACGCTTGTAATAGGGCAGCACATCCGCATAGGACCAGCCATCGGCCCCCATCTCGGCCCAGGTGTCAAAATCCCTCGCGTGCCCGCGGACGTAGACCATGCCGTTGATCGAGGACGACCCGCCGATCACCTTGCCGCGCGGACACGCCAACTGGCGATTGTTCAGATGCGGCTCGGGCTCGGACCGGTATCCCCAGTCATACATGCGCATGTTCATCGGATAGCTCAGTGCTGCCGGCATCTGGATGAACGGGCCAGCGTCAGTGCCGCCATGTTCGATAACCAGCACGGATGCTCCGGCCTCGCTCAGTCGATAAGCCATCGCGCATCCTGCGGATCCTGCGCCAACGATGACGAAATCTGCTTCCATATTCACTGCTCCTTTCCCGCCGCTGACCGGATGCCTCCGGCGGGAGTATTTTCAAAAAGATGAAGAGGTTATTCGCCACGCGGAAAGCGGGCGTTTTCCTCTACGACGTTAAGGTCCATGTGGTTGCGCATGTAGCGTTCAGACGCTTTTTGCAGCGGCTGGTAATCCCAAGGGTAGTAACCCCCCTGCCGCAGCGCCTCGTAAACGACCCAGCGGCGGGCCTGGCTTGCGCGCACGTCGGCGTCGAATTGATCCAGATCCCAGCGCGCCTTGGATTTAGCGCGCAGGGTCTCCAGCGTGCCTGTGTGTTCGGGTTTGTCGGCGAGGTTTTGAAGTTCGTGCGGGTCTGTGTCCAGATCGTACAACTGGTCTGGGTCCAGTGCGCAGCGGTTGTATTTCCACTTGCCATAGCGCAGCGAAACCAGCGGCGCATAAGATGCCTCAGCGGCGTATTCCATGGCGACCGGCGCGGTGCGTTCGGTGCCATTGGCCAGTGGCACAAGGTCTTCGCCATCGGTCCATGGCGCGATTTCGGCCATATCTACGCCCGCCAAAGCGCCAAGGGTCGGCGTCACGTCGATTGTTGAAACCGGCGTGTCGATGAGGCCTGCTGGCAAGTCCGGGGCCGAGATCATCAGCGGTACGCGGGCCGAGCCTTCGTAGAAGTTCATTTTGAACCACAACCCGCGCTCGCCCAGCATGTCACCGTGATCCGAGACAAACAGGATGATCGCCTCTTGCCGGGTTGTTTCCAGAACTTCCAGAATCTCACCGATTTTGTCGTCCAGATACGAGATGTTGGCAAAATACGCACGACGGGATTTGCGGATGTCGTCTTCGGTGATGTCGAAGCTGCGCCAGTCGTTGGCGTCAAAGATGCGTTTTGAGTGCGGGTCCTGATTGTCGTAGCCAAGGTCTGCGACCTCGGGCTGCAGATGTTCGCAATCTTCGTACAGGTCCCAGTACTTGCGGCGCGCCACATAGGGATCGTGCGGGTGAGTAAAGCTGACTGTCACGCACCACGGGCGCTCATCCTTACCACGGGCCAGATCGTACAGCTTGGCCTTGGCGTTATAGGCGACCTCGTCATCGTATTCCATCTGGTTGGAAATCTCAGCTACCCCCGCGCCCGTCACCGAACCCATGTTGTGATACCACCAGTCGATCCGCTCGCCCGGTTTGCGGTAATCGGGCGTCCAGCCGAAGTCGGCGGGGTAGATGTCGGTGGTCAGGCGATCCTCGAACCCGTGCATCTGGTCGGGGCCGACGAAATGCATCTTGCCGGACAGGCAGGTGTAGTAGCCCGCACGGCGCAGATGGTGCGCATAGGTTGGGATATCGCTGCGGAATTCGGCCGCGTTGTCATAAACACCCGTGCGCGAGGGCAACTGACCGGACATGAAACTGGCCCGCCCCGGCGCGCAAAGCGGCGAGGCCGTATAGGCGTTGGCGAACCGGGTCGACCGTTCCGCCAGTTTTTTCAGGTTAGGAGCGTGAAGCCATTCGGCGGGACCGTCTGGAAAGAGGGTCCCGTTGAGCTGATCCACCATCAGGATCAGAATATTCGGTTTTGTCATTTTTCAGCCTCGAGCAGAGTATTGAGGACACGCATTGCGTGGTTAACGGCCAGTTGCGGCTCAGCCGGGGCGCTGAGGGCGGCGCGGATGTAAAGCCCGTCGATCAGAGCGATCATGTTGACAGCGGCCTCTTCAGGATCGCTTAGCAAGGGGCGTAAGGCGTGGGTCAAGTTCGACCGGATTCGCGCCTGATAGATCTGCCACAGACGTAGGGCGTCATCATTTGTCTGTGCCAGAACATAAAAGGTCATCCATGCCGCAATAACATCCGGCGTAAAACAGGATGGGGCAAAACAGGCCCGGATAATTGCCTGTGCGCGGCCAAGTGGAGGGGCATTCTTCAGCTCCTCCCGGGCCTCATCTGCAAAATCGGACAGGATGCGGCGCATGGCGGCCAGAAAAATCTGATCTTTGCCGCCAAAGTAATGATGCGCCAGCGCACTGGACATCCCAGCCCGTTTGGCGATCTGGCTGACGGTTACATCAAGGGATTTCTTTGACCCGAGCTCGGCAATCGTTGCCTTGACGATCGCATCACGACGGATTGGCTCCATTCCGAGTTTCGGCATCGCTATCCCCTCACTACGTAAACAGTGAAAACGCTAAGGGGTTTTTATTGACTCGTCAATCAATAACGTTTTGAGCCGCCCTGATGCTCACAGTTTTGGCGCGATGCTGGGCGTCGTCAAGTTGCTGCGGTTCAAAACCGCCTCGCGCCAGGCGATGAAACTGACCGCCAATAGAATCACAGTTCCGCCCGCTACAACCCAGATGTCGACGCTTTCATGGAACACCAAAGCCCCAAGCAAGGTGGCCCAGATCAACTGTAGGAACGTAACAGGCTGCGTCACAGCAACCGGAGCGGCCTTGAGGGCAAGAGTCATGAAATAGTGTCCCATCGTCGCAAAACTTGCCACTAGAAACAAAACGCCCAGGTCGCGCAGGCTGGGCGGGGTCCAGACCGCAAGCGCAAAGGGGATCAACGCTATGGTCACCCAAATTGACATATGCGCGACCACCACCGAAGGCGGCAGATCACGTACCAGCACTTTGGCAATCAGGTAGGACCCGCCCAAGGTCAGGGCCGTGCCCAACATTGTGATATGCCCGGGCGAAATCTCACGAAAACCCGGACGCAAGATGATCAAAACACCAATCAAGGCCACGAAAATCGCTGCAATCCGGCGAAAAGCCAGCTTTTCCCCCAAAAACAGAGCAGCGCCCAGCGTGACGTAAACCGGTGTCATGTAGTTCATCGCCGTGACCTCGGCCAACGGGATCTGGGTCATCGAAAAGAACCACAACATGACAGCAAAGGCATGGACGACGCCCCGGGTGCCCAGCAAAACCAAATGCCGCTTTGTAAGGTGCGTGGTCAAGACCAGCCGAAGCGCTGGCAACAGAAAGATCAATCCGAACGCAAACCGAAGAAAGGCGGCCTGTATCGGGTCCATGGTTGACCCAAGCGACTTGACCAGGGCGGTCATGATCACAAAGGACAGGCCCGCCGCAAACATCCAAAGCATGCCTGTCAGCGGTCGATGTTGGGCGGCCAAACTTGTCATGTTAAGGGTTGAACACTGAAACCTCGGCCGAGGCAACCCATCACATCCAAACAAGCTTGGCAGCAATCGCCAGCATGACCAGACCGATCAGCAGATCTAGAACCTGCCACGCCCGCGCGCGTCTGAAAATCGGAGACAGTACACCCGCCCCGTATCCGAGCGAAAAGAAGAACACAAAGCTGGCCGTCATGGCACCGACAGCAAAGGCCAAACGGTCCTCATACT
The DNA here is from genome assembly GCF_017743975.1 of Ruegeria sp. R14_0. Lineage (GTDB taxonomy): Bacteria > Pseudomonadota > Alphaproteobacteria > Rhodobacterales > Rhodobacteraceae > Ruegeria. The sequence goes on from NZ_JAGHRC010000003.1 coordinate 509,630, forward strand.
GCGCCGAGATCGACCCGATCAGCACAACAGTGTCTAAATAGACGTGCGGATTCAGCCAAGTGAACGCCAGAACAGTCAGCAGAACGGATTGCAGACTGGAGCGTTGGCCTTCGCCAATCTCCATCACCGCGCCACCGCGCCAGGCTGAACTCAGGCTGCGCAGACCATACCAAGTCAGAAAGAGCGCACCGCCATACCGCATGACAGTCTCGAACCACGGCATGGCTTGTGCCAAAGTTCCAAAGCCGGCGACCCCGGCAGCAATGAGGATCGCGTCCGACACCGCGCAGGTCAGGCACAATGGAAACACGTGCTCGCGCCGCAGCCCTTGTCTGAGGACAAAGGCGTTTTGGGCACCTATGGCCAGGATCAGGCTGAAGCCTAGTACGAAGCCTGCGATCAAAGATGTGGGCATGAGTCCTCCGATGTTCTGAGGCATTGACTAATCGCATGGCGGCCCTCTATCAAATTAAAGAAACTGATCTCACTTAAGTTGAGCTAATGCTACTGGACGCGAACCACCTGTCTGCTTTGTCCGCCATCCTGCGCCATGGCAGTTTCGACGCCGCCGCCTCGGACCTTTCGGTGACGCCATCAGCCATTTCCCAGCGGATCAAAGCGCTAGAGGATCGTGTCGGCGCAGCCCTGATCAACCGCGGAACGCCCTGCACCGCCACCCCGTTGGGTTTACGCATTGCGCAGCACGCAGAGGATATCGGACTGCTAGAAGCGAAACTGGCCCGCGAACTGACCCTGGATCAAGCGAGCGGCCCGGCCCGCGTCCGCATCGCGGTTCCAGCCGACGTTCTGGCGACGTGGTTCATCGACGCGATGTCGCAGGTCGACGGCCTGCTGTTCGATCTGGTCGTCGACGATCAGGACCACTCAGCAACATGGCTAAGACGCGGCGAGGTCAGCGCAGCCATCACGGTCGGAGGGGATACGATCCCCGGCGCTGACGCCCTCGCTCTGGGTGCTTTGCGGTACATTCCCACGGCGAACCCGGATTTCATGCAGAAGTGGTTCGCCGAGGGTGTGAATGCCAACACATTGTCCCGCGCGCCCTGCCTTACATTCAACCGAAAAGATGGTCTGCAAAAAGTGTGGATAGCACAACAAACCGGCCAACGTTTATCGCCACCATCGCATTTTCTTCCCTCTTCGCAGGGGTTTGTTGAGGCAGCTATTGCGGGATTGGGATGGGGTATGAATCCGATCAACCTTGCGCAAGATGCCTTGAAGAATGGCCGCTTGTGCCCCGTGCTACCAGACGCGCCGCTGGACGTCGGACTTACATGGCAGGTCGGGCGGGTCTTGTCCTCGGCGCTCGCGCCGCTGACGACCGCGGTTAGACGCACCGCTGCCAAAGCGCTTCTCCCTGTCGACACCTGAGTCGCCTATTCAGGATCCCACTGCCTTTTTGGTACTTGGCAGAACCACATGATAGCAGTTGATGGTCGCAAAAGCGCTGGTGGCGACTATGAACGCGATTGCCCAAACGACCTCGTGCATATGCGCGACACCTGCCAAGGCGGCGGAAAACAGCACCCCGGAAATCCGGCATATGCTTTTGACGGCAGCCGCCCCTTTCACCCGCTGGTCCTTGGGCGCGACGTCCAGAAAATATAGTTTTCTGGCGCTACTAATCCCCGTCACCGCCACAGTTACAATAAACAAGGCAACGGCGTGCAGGTGCACGTCATGATCCATGCCCCAAAAGTGCACCACCAAAAGCGCGCCGCCAGTGAAAGCAACCATCAGGTTACCGACCACCATCACGGCGCGGTGGGATTTCATGTTTACAAATTGCCACAGCGGAGCAGACACAAGATAGCCCGATGCCGACGAAATAATCATAGCAGTCAGCCCCTTGGCGGAACTGTGATGAGCTTCGGCAGCGATCAGAGCAAAGAACGGAACAGCCAGGGAAACAACGACAAGCGGCATACGCATAAGCATGTATCGGCGAAACCAAGCCTCATCGAACATGGCGGCGATATCGGTGAAGTTCTCAACGAACTTTCGCTTTCTCACAGGCTGCGGGTCGGCCTTTCCCTCGGGCGGCCCGGCCTCCTCGGACATCATGAGGATCGACAGGCCGGACAAAACGAAAAAGGTCACAGACACCGCGATGACCGCGGAATGGCGGGAAAACGGCGGGTTTTCCTTGGTGATTTCATGCACCAGAAGGGCGATTCCAATCGCCCCAAGCCCACCGACGCCCAGCTGCAGGTAGTGCATGACCATCCGCGATTTCGAATGCACGTGATCCCCCAACAGATCGGTGTACATAAGCGACTGGATTTCTTCGATCAGCCCGATCATGAAGAAGGCCGCCACAAAGGCCAGCCCGATGACCGGAACGACTCCGGTCGCTGCAACCACCAAGGCCATGACAAGACAGGCTCCAATGGCAACTTCGGTCATTGCGATTGCGCGTTTCTTCCGTTCCCGCGCCGCAATCGGTTGCGCCAGAAACACGTCCGATATCATGCTGCCAACCATGCGCACTGAAACCAATGCCCCGGCTATGAACATCGGCAGCTCTAGCGAGACCGCCAGAAACGGCAAAACAACGGACGGGCTGCCCAAAGTCCAGGCCACCTGAGACAAAATGCTTTGCCCGGCCAGAACCGGGACGTTTCTTTTTGACGTAGCCTGAGCAATGTCCGTCATTCGCTAAGCTTTGTTTCTCCGATTATTAATCGGCGCGTTATCCGCGCAGGGTCGGGTAATCTAGGTCCCTGAGCTTACTCAGTTCGGCCCTACCGGCCAAGAACCCTATGTGCACAATGCAAAAAACCCGACCAGAGGCCGGGTTTCTTAAGCTAACATCGCGATTCAGATCAGAGCTGCGCCATGACTTCGTCTGACGCTTCGAAGTTCGTGGTCACGCGCTGGACGTCATCGTCGTCTTCCAACGCATCCACCAGCTTCATCAGCTTCTGCATGTCTTCCAGACCCAGTTCGGTGGTCGTGGTGGGCTTCCAAACCAGCTTGGTCGACTCGGTTTCACCCAAGGCGGTCTCAAGCGCGTTCGACACTTCGTTCAGATCGGTGTCGGCACACCAGATGATGTGACCTTCGTCCGAGCTTTCGACATCTTCGGCACCGGCCTCGATTGCCGCCTCGAAAACTATATCCGCATCGCCAACGGTCGCCGGGTAAACCACTTCACCCTTACGTTCGAACATGAACCCGACCGAGCCGGTCTCACCCAGGTTGCCGCCGTTCTTCGAAAAGGTCGAGCGTACGGTCGAGGCGGTCCGGTTGCGATTGTCGGTCATCGTTTCGACGATCACGGCAACGCCGTTCGGGCCGTAACCCTCGTACCGGATTTCTTCGTAATCGTCGCCTTCACCCGCAACGGATTTCTTGATCGCGCGGTCGATCACGTCCTTGGGGACCGAGTTCGACTTGGCCTCTTTCACCGCCAGACGCAGGCGCGGGTTCTTGTCGGGGTCAGGGTCGCCCATCTTGGCGGCGACAGTGATCTCTTTCGACAGTTTGGAAAACAGTTTGGACCGCGCGGCGTCCTGACGTCCCTTGCGGTGCTGGATGTTGGCCCATTTGGAATGGCCTGCCATGTTGCGTCCTCGTCATCATGTTTGCGTATTCGGCGCTCATATAGACGTTTGCGGGGCCAAGGATCAAGAGAGCGGCTTGCGACAGTCACCGCTACGGGTATGGTGGCGGCATGACGACAGACCAGATTATTCTTTTTTCCCTTTTCGCCATTGTGTTTGGAATGCTGCTGTGGGGGAAATTCCGATACGACCTCGTGGCCTTCACTGCGCTATTGATCGGAGTTGTACTGGGTGTCGTGCCCGTTGACGACGCCTTTGCAGGGTTTGGGCACCCCGCCACGATTATCGTGGCTTTGGTGCTGGTTGTCTCGGCCGGGTTGGTCCGGTCCGGCGCAGTTTTCCTGATTACGCGCACGCTGGTCGATGCCTCACGCGGGCTGGGCGCGCATATCGCGCTGATGGGCGGGATTGGTGCGGTTTTGTCGGCCTTTATGAACAACGTCGCTGCGCTGGCACTGCTCATGCCCGTCGATATTCAGACCGCGCGCAAGGCGGGGCGTTCCGTTGGTTTGTCCCTGATGCCGCTGAGCTTTGCCACCATTCTGGGTGGCATGGCCACGCTGATTGGAACGCCGCCCAATATCATCATCGCCTCGATCCGGGCAGAGACACTGGGCGAACCGTTCCGCATGTTCGATTTCGCCCCGGTCGGCGGTTTGGCAGCGATTGCCGGGCTGACCTTTGTCGCGCTGGTCGGATGGCGGCTGATCCCCAACCGCGGAACTCAGGAAGAGGTCTCGGACACTCTGGCCGAGTACATCGCCGAACTGACGGTCCCATCAGAGTCGCCCCAAATCGGGAAACGTGTCAGCGAGCTCTACGAAGCTGCAGAAAAGTCCGACGTGGCCATCATTGGCCTGATCCGGGATGGCAAGCGGCGTTACGGGCGCTCGGCCCACGCTACGCTTAAACCCGGCGACGCGCTGGTTCTGGAAGCCCGCCCCGAAGCGCTGGACGAATTCCGCACCGCGCTGAACCTCGATTTCTCGGACACCCGTCGCCAGGAATTGCTGACCGCCGAGGGCGACGGTCTGGAAGTGGTTGAGGTCGTTGTACCACTGAACGCGCGCGTCACCGGGCGCACAGCGCAAGGTCTGGGGTTGGCCTGGCGTCAAAGCACGGTTCTCATGGGGATTTCACGGCAGGGCCGCCGCATAACCGAGCAGGTCCGCAAGACCGAGATTGAGGCCGGCGACATTCTTCTGCTGCTCTGCCCCCGCGACCGCAGCGCAGATGTGACCGACTGGCTGGGCTGTTTACCGCTGGCCGAACGCGGGCTGAACGTCACCGCCAATGACAAGGCGTGGCTGGCCATCGGCCTGTTTGCTGCCGCCGTGCTGGCCGCAAGCGTCGGCTTGGTTTACCTGCCCATCGCTTTGGGGCTGGTCGTGGTCGCCTATGTGCTGACCAAGATCATGCCGATTGCCGATATCTACAATCACATCGAATGGCCCGTGGTCGTGCTGTTGGGGTCGATGATCCCGCTGGGCAGCGCACTGGAGACGTCCGGCGGCACCGAGCTTATTGCCAACGCATTGATACAATTGACCAACGGTTTGCCCGCCTGGGCCATCCTGACTGTTTTGATGGTGGTCACCATGACCCTGTCGGACGTGTTGAACAACACCGCCACAGCCATCGTCGCAGCCCCCGTTGGTATTCAGATGGCCCGCACGCTTGAGGTTTCGCCCGACCCGTTTTTGATGACCGTGGCCGTGGCCGCCTCAGCCGCGTTTCTGACGCCGATCGGGCATAAGAACAATACACTGGTGCTGGGCCCCGGTGGGTATCAGTTTGGTGACTATTGGCGCATGGGATTGCCGTTGGAAATCCTGATCATAGCCATTTCCATTCCTGCCATCCTTGTATTCTGGCCTTTGTGACGGATAAGAGCCCCTCATGAAACGATTTCTGATCCTGCAACTGCGCCCGGAAACCGATGCCTCGGACGCCGAGTATGCGTCGATTCTGGACAAAACCGGGCTGTCTCCGGACCAGACCCATCGCATTCGGTTGGATTGCGAGGAATTGCCCAACGATCTGGATGTCACGGACTATGCCGGGGTGATCGTCGGGGGCGGGCCGGGATGCGTCAGCGACGATCCGGCAACCAAGTCCGATACCGATGCGCGGACCGAAGCGGCCATAATGAGTCTCATGCCCCAGATCATCGCGCGGGATCATCCGTTCATGGGCTGTTGCTATGGTTTGGGCATTCTCGCCGCACATCTGGGCGGCTCGGTCAGCAAAGAGCAGTACGGAGAGCCCGTCGGCCCCTCAACCTGCCGCCTGACCGAGGATGGCACCCAAGATCCACTGACCGCGGGCCTGGCCGACAGTTTCGATGCATTCGTCGGTCACAAAGAAGCGGTTCAGGCCTTACCGGACGGCTGTGTGCATCTGCTGGCCTCAGACCCCTGTCCGTTTCAGATGATCCGCTGGGGGCAAAACGTTTATGCCACGCAGTTCCATCCCGAGGCCGACGCGGGCGATTTTGAACAGCGTATTAACATTTATAAGGACCACGGCTATTTCCCTCCCGAAGATGCCCAACGCCTGATCGATATCTGTCATGCCGCAGATGTCACACAACCGGCAGAAATCCTGCGCAGATTCGCCGAACGCTACGGGTGACCTAACGGCGTTATTGCCTGATCCATGACCCCTCGCATAGGCTGGCCCGAACGGCTTTGGGAGGAGTTGTTCTTGGATCTTCTAATAAGTGTCGGCCTGCCGCTTTCGCTGGCCATCATCATGCTGTCTTTGGGCGTTGGCCTGGAGGTTGCCGATTTCCGCCGCGTCCTTAACCGGCGCTATCCATTCGCAATCGGCGCAGTGTGTCAGGTTGTGCTTTTGCCGGTCGTGGCCTTCATCACGGTCAAACTGTTCGCTTTGCCGCCCGAGATCGCGGTCGGCTTCATGATCCTCAGCTTTTGTCCCGGCGGAGTGACCAGCAACATCCTGTCGAAACTGGCAAAGGGTGACGTCGCCCTGTCAGTTAGCCTGACCGCCGTCATCAGCTTGCTGTCCATGGTCACCGTTCCCTTTCTGGCCGCCTGGTCGGTGAACCACTTCATGGGCGATGCCGCGCCAGAGGTTTCCATTGCGGGCCTGGCCATCGCGATGTTCCTGATCACTACGCTTCCAGTGGCGCTTGGAGTTGCACTTCGCAGCTTTGCAACCGACTTTGCAAAGCGGATCGAACCCACGTTGTCCACGATTGCGACAGTTCTTTTTATTCTGATCGTCGTGGCGGCGCTGGCCGGAAACTGGCAACTGTTTGTCGACAACCTCGGCGTGATGGGGGCCGGGTTGATCTCGTTGAATATTGCGCTGTTGTTGATTGGGCTGGGCCTGGCGCGTGTCGCCAAACTGTCGTGGCAAGAAAGTAAGACTGTTTCAATCGAAACCGGCATACAGAACTCGACACTTGGGATTACACTGGCCGCGCTGATTACCGCGACCGAAAGCGGCTTCAGTCCGCTGGCCCTGCCGTCGGCCGTTTACGGGATCACGATGTACGCCGTGGCCCTGCCCTTTATCCTGTGGTTTCGCAGCCGCTGAAAGGACATGACATGACAAATAACTCTGCTGATGCCATCGTCGTTGGGGCGGGACTGGCCGGGCTGGCCGCTGCTGCCGAATTGGGTGATCGCGGTAAAAAGGTCATCGTCGTTGACCAAGAGCCCGAGCATTTTCTGGGCGGTCAAGCCTTCTGGAGCCTTGGCGGTCTGTTCATGGTCGACACGCCCGAGCAACGCCGCATGGGCATCAAGGACAGCTATGATCTGGCCCTGCGCGACTGGATGGGCAGCGCGCAATTCGACCGGGACGAGGACGCATGGCCCCGCAAATGGGCCGAAGCCTATGTGGAATTTGCAGCGGGTGAGATGCGCCCATGGCTGCACGATATGGGCCTGCGCTGGTTCCCCATTGTCGGCTGGGCCGAACGGGGCGGCTCATATGCGGATGGTCACGGCAACTCTGTCCCCAGGTTTCACATCACGTGGGGTACCGGCCCGGGCGTTCTGGAACATTTCATTCGCCGCGTGCGCGAGCACGTGAGCAACGGGTTGGTCCAGCTGAAATTCCGCCATCAGGTCAGCCACATCATTATGCAAAACGGCGCAGCCAAAGGCGTCTCGGGCGAAGTTTTGGCCGATGACACTGCCGCCCATGGTGCCAAAACCAACCGCGATGAGGTTGGTGAGTTCGAAGTTTACGCCCCAGCGGTCATCGTCACATCAGGCGGGATTGGCGGCAACTTTGAAATGGTACGCAAGAACTGGCCACGTGGCCGTCTGGGCGAGCCGCCAAAGAACATGGTTGCGGGGGTACCCTTCCACGTCGATGGCCGCATGATCGGCATCAGCGAAAAGGCTGGCGGGCATGTGATCAACGGCGACCGGATGTGGCACTACACAGAAGGCGTTCGCAACTGGGATCCGATCTGGCCCTCGCACGGTATCCGTATCCTGCCGGGACCAAGCTCGATGTGGTTCGACGCGGAAGGCAACCGGTTGAAACCGCCCTGCCTGCCGGGGTTCGATACCTTGGGTACGTTGAAGGAAATCCTAAAGACCGGTCACGAATACAGCTGGTTCGTTCTGACCCAGAAAGTGATCAAAAAGGAATTTGCCCTCTCCGGGTCCGAGCAGAACCCAGACATGACAAATGGCGGCTGGAAAGAGGTTCTGTTCCAGCGCATCCTGACCGGCTCCAAAGCCACTGCGCCGGTTGAGGCGTTCAAAGAACATGGTGAGGATTTCGTCGTCGCCAATACCCTGACCGAGCTTGTGAATGGCATGAACCACTTGGGCGGAGGTCTGATCGACGAGGCGCATCTGCGCGCGCAGATCGAGGCGCGGGATTCCCAGATCGATAACCCGTTTACCAAAGACGCGCAGATGGCAGCAATTCTGGCGGCGCGCAACTATCGCGGGGATCGGTTGATCCGCACAGCAAAGCCGCACAAGTTCCTCGACTCGGCCAATGGTCCGCTGATCGCGGTCAAGCTGCACGTGCTGACGCGCAAAACGCTGGGCGGGTTGCAGACCAATCTGGACAGCCAGATGGTCGGCGCAGACGGTCAGGTCGTGCCGGGGCTTTTCGCCGCCGGCGAGGTCGCTGGCTTCGGCGGCGGCGGGTACCACGGCTACAACGCGTTGGAAGGGTCGTTCCTTGGCGGTTGCATCTTCTCTGGCCGTAACGCCGGGCGGTCCAGGGCCGTCGCGTGACGGCCCTGTAACCCTTACCCGCCCCGAGCGAACTGCACGAGCGATTGCCCGTTACTGTTCAACAAAACCAGTGTGTCGCCTTTGAAAACATAGGCCGAAGCACCTTGGAGGGCTTTGAAAAACTGCCGCTCGACGTCATCCAATGGCGGTGGGCAGGCCATCAAAGTAGCGGCCATGTTATCCGGGAACTCGATATTGGTTCCGGTGATCTTGGCCTGCCCGGAAAACCGATTGCACCCTCCGGTGCCGGAAAAGGCCCCGTCCTGCGCAAAAGACAAAGCCGGGCGACGTTCCGTCTCAATAGGTGCGCCGTTCAGGCCCATGGCCGTCCAGCTGGTGTTTTCCAAAGTGGCGGCACCGGGCGGCTGCACCTTGACCAAGACCAGATCTGTGGTGTTCCCCGCCCCGTTCGTCAGGACCGGATAGGCTGTGTCTGTGGTATAGAGCAGCGTGTCGCCCTGAAAGATTGATCCGCGCACCACATAGCGCATCCCCTCCTGGATCAGCGCGTCATCATAGCTCAACTCAAATTGCGCAGGCACACCAGTCAAAGCATAGCGTTTGGCCGACAAGGTGACGGACGGGACATCGGCGCGCGAGACGTCCTGCAACTGCACAAGCAGGGTCGCATCAGGCGGCACCGCGATGCGTTCGCGATAGGTGGCCGACCCTTCGATAGTACCTGCCAAGGCGGTGCCGCCAAGTGTGGCGGTCACGGCCGCAACCGCAAGGGCAGTGTATCCGGTCTTGAGCATGGCTGTGCTCCTTCCTTGTAAATTCATTTATTCAAAACATTGTGCGTAGCTCTGAATTTACAAGGACTTCTGCAGAAAGCCAGCGGTTACGCGCCGGTTCTACAGGGGCCAGATGAACGGTATCAGCAACGAGGCGAGCAAGCCGACCGTCAAATTCAACGGCACACCGACCCGCAGGAAATCGGTGAACCTGTACCCGCCGGGGCCATATACCATCATGTTGGTCTGATACCCGATTGGCGTCGCGAAGGAGGCCGATGCAGCCACCATGACCGCCACCACCAGCGGGCGCGGATCAATCCCCACCGCTTGCGCCAGACCAATTGCAATTGGTGTGACAACAACGGCCACCGCGTTGTTCGACACCAGTTCTGTAAGCACCGAAGTCAGCAGATAGACGGCCCAGATGATCAGGAACGGGGGCAACATGCCCAAACCGGGGGCAATGGCCTCGACAATCAACGAAACGGCGCCGGATTTGTCCAGAGCCGCACCGATGGCCAGCATGGAAAAGATCAGGGCCAGCAGGCGGCCTTCGACAAAGGAAAACGCCTCATCCGCGTCGATGCAGCGGGTCATCAACACGACCGCCACTGCCAACACCGACAACAACAGGATCGGTGCGACGCCCAGCGCGGCCAGTACAACGATCCCGGTCAGTGCCCCGATGGCAATCGGCGCATGGCTGCGGCGGAACGCGCGGGCCGAAGGCTGGGTGACATCGACCATATCCATATCAGCGGCCAATCTTTGAATATCCGCCGGAGAGCCCTCCAACAGCAATGTGTCCCCGACGCGAACGACCAGTTCATCCAATTGCCGACCGATATTCTGGTTCCGCCGATGCACCGCCAGCACATAGACCCCGTAACGACGCCTCAGCCGCATCGCGCCCAACGTCCGGCCGACCATGCGGCACCCCGGAGTGATCAGGACCTCAACCGTCTTGGTCTCAACCGCAGAAACCTGATCGACACGCTTAAGCTCTTTGTTCGTTTGCAAGCTCAGCAGCTCGGTCATCTGGGTTCGCAGAACCACGCGGTCGCCCACTTTCAGCGTGACGCCCTTGAGGTTGCGCCGCAAAGACTCGTCGCCGCGTACAACGTCGATCAGGCGCACACCGGGACGCTTGAACAGCTGAACCCCGGTGACTTCGCGCCCGATCAGGTTGCTGTCAGGCGGGATCACGGCCTCGGTGAAGAACTTCATCTTGGACCGGTCGCTGAGCATCGAGGCCATGCTATCCCGCTCTGGCAGCAGGCGCGGAGAGACAAACCGCAGGTAGAACATGCCGTATATCACCAAGGCGATACCCAGCGGCGTGACCTCAAAGATTGTAAACGGCGTCATCCCTTGCGACCGTGCGACACCATCGACCAACAGGTTGGTCGACGTACCGATCAACGTTAGCGTACCACCCAATATGGCAGCGTAGCTAAGCGGGATCAGTAGTTTCGATGCCGGAACATTCAGGGTGCGCGCGATCTGGATAAAGACGGGGATCATTACGACCACCACCGGTGTATTCGACACCACGGCCGAGGCCACAACTACAAAGGCCATCAACGTTGCAATGGCGACCTTAGGTTTCACCTGCGCCTGTTTCTGAGCGGTCGAGGTGAAAGCATCCAGCGCCCCTGTGCGGACCAACGCCCCCATGATGATGAACATCGCTGCAATGGTCCACGGGGCCGGGTTGGACAAAACCGCCAACGCGCTTTGATAGGGAAGGATACCGGTCACAAGCATCACAGCGACCCCGCCGATAGCGACGACTTCGGTCGGATAGACTTCGCGCAGGAACATGATGAACATGCCTGCGACGACCATTAGCGCCAGTATCGCGCTTCCCATTTCTGTCAGTTGAAGGAATTCCATTCTTGGTATTCTGTCCGAACCCTGGCCTGGCTTACGCGCCCGTCAGGCAGTTTCACGCATTGCGCGCGGCAGAGCAAGCCTGACGTGGATTATTGCGGCCCCGCTTGCTGCAACCGTCCGCCAACGCGTACCATTTGAACAGATTTGGCCTGACCGTCGCGGTCGTCGGTTTCGACAAACACACCGCTTAGCGTCGCCTCACCATTGGCAGGGGTGAACCGGGCCTTGGGCATTCCGGTGATGAAACGGCGCATCGGCTCGACCTTGTCCATCCCGATGACCGAGTCATAGTCTCCGCACATCCCGGCGTCTGACAGATATGCGGTGCCACCCGGCAAGATCTGAGCATCGGCGGTGGGCACATGGGTATGCGTACCGACAACCAAACTGGCGCGTTTGTCACAATAGTGGCCCATGGCCATCTTCTCGGACGTGGCCTCGCAATGCATATCGACGATGATCGCCTGCGCTTGCCCGCCGCGGGGGTGCGATTTCAGGATCGGCTCAACGGCCGAGAACGGGTCGTCAAAGGGGCGCTTCATAAAGACCTGCCCCAACACCTGAACCACCAGAACCTTGCGCCCGCCGGGTGCGTTGTACAGTCGATGCCCCCTGCCCGGCGCGCCTTTGGCAAAATTCACCGGGCGTACGATACGGGGCTCTCTCTCGATGAACTGCAGCATGTCCTTCTGGTCAAACGCATGGTCGCCCAGCGTCAGGCAATCAGCCCCTGCATCCAGCAGCAGCTTGGCGTGATCCCCGGTCAGGCCCATCCCGTTCGAGGCGTTCTCGCCATTGACCACGACGAAATCCAGCCGCCATTCACCGCGCAAACGCGGCAAATGCTGCTGTACAGCCGCACGTCCAGCGCGGCCCATGACGTCACCCAGAAATAGTAATCTCATGCCTAACGTCCTAAGTGTGGTGTCCCCCAAGCACAAGTGGTTAAACTGCGGCAATAAACCGTGAAAACGCATTGGACAGGAGACGCTAATGACCCGTTACTTCACCCCAGTGGCCGCTCTGGCCCTTCTCGCTGCCTGCGATCAGGCTGATCAAGCTTCGGAACAGCCTGTCGGGCTGGCCAATCCGGCCGCGACCTTCTGCATCGAACAAGGTGGGCAGTATGAGATACAGGATGGTGAGAACGGCCAAAGCGGAACCTGCACCCTGCCTGACGGGTCCAAGCAAGATGCGTGGGAGTATTTCCGAGCCGAAAACATGGGCTAGGCTTAGAACGTCAGAACCCGACTTTCGGTAATGACCATGTCAAGTGGCTGGTCAGTTGGTTCGAGCGGCAGGCCTTCGGCCTCTTGCGCGTCAAAGGCAAAGCCGATTGCCAGCGTCGGGCGCTTGGCGCGCAGCCCTTCCAACGTGCGGTCATAGAACCCGCCGCCATATCCCAGCCTGCCGCCCTGCGCATCGAAAGCAACCAGCGGCACGATCAGAATCTCTGGGTCGAAGTAGTCATCGACCTCTGGGATTTTCGCACCGAAGGGGCCGTCTTTGAGCGCCCCTTCGGGCGTCCAGCGCGAGAACTTCAGCGGCTGGCCCGCAGCCTGGATGACGGGAACACCGACCGCGCCGTAGGCCGACGCTTCGGCCATGGCGGGTAGCGGATCAATCTCGGTTCGGATCGGCATGTACCCCGATAGCGGCACACCGCGATGACCAGCCAGAACCTCGGACAACCGCCCGGCTGCGCCCGGCATACGCACTTCGAAAGCAGCCTTGCGGCGTGCAAATGCGGTCTTGCGCGCAGCGGCTTTGATTTCAGTCAGATCGGTCACAAAAGCACCACGCTGGCAAGCCCCAAGAAGATGAAGAAGCCCATGACATCCGTTGTGGTGGTCACAAACGTCCCCGATGCCAGCGCAGGGTCAACACCCAGACGGTCCAGCAAGACCGGTACTACCGTACCTGCAAAGCCTGCGATGATCATATTCACGACCAAGGCCGACCCGATCACGACACCCAGCATCGGAGAGTCGAACCACATCATCCCGACAGTGCCCAACACGATGGCGAAACACAGACCGTTGAGCATGCCCACCAGCAATTCCCGCCGGATAACTCGCATGACGTTTGCATTGGTCAGGTCGCGGGTTGCCAGGGCGCGCACCGCAACCGTTAGCGACTGCGTTCCCGCATTGCCGCCCATGGACGCGACGATGGGCATCAGGATTGCCAGCGCGACCAGCTGATCAATCGCCGCCTCGAACTGAGAAATCACCAACGAGGCGCAAATAGCCGTGCATAGGTTCACCGCCAGCCAAGGCAGGCGGCGACGGCTTGTGGCTGCGACGCTGTCGGACAACGAGCTTTCCTCACCCACACCGGCCAATCGCAGAATGTCTTCCTCGTGCTCTTCATCCAATACGACCATCGCGTCGTCGATGGTGATCACACCAACCAAGCGCCCGTCGGCATCGACGACCGGGGCCGAAATCAGGTGATACTGATTGAACGCATAGGCCACATCCTCTTCGTCCTGATCGACGGGGATGGTATGGAATTCCTCTTCGGCGATGTCATGCAGCGGCACCTCGCGTCGGGTCGCCATCAGCTTGCCCAAGGTGACCTGTGCCACCGGTTTTAACCGGGGGTCAACCAGAACGACATGGTAGAACTGCTCTGGCAGGTCATCGTTGGCGCGCATGAAATCGATGGCCTGCCCCACGGTCCAATGCTCGGGAGCCATGACGACCTCGCGCTGCATGAGACGACCGGCTGAGTTCTCGGGATAAGACAGCGCCTGCTCTGCCGCGATCCGCTCAGAATCCTCGAGCGCATCCAAAATGGCCTCTTGCTGCGGCTCTTCCAGATCTTCAAGCAGGTCGACGACGTCGTCGCTTTCCATGTCGCGCACGGCGTCCGCCAGAACGTCGGGGCGCAGGACACTGATGACCTCTTCCCGCACGGCCTCATCCAGTTCCGAGAGGATGTCTCCGTCGAATTCCTTGTCGTACAGCCGGATCAGGCGTCCGCGGTCATAGGGGTTGATCTGTTCCAATAGGTCGGCGATGTCCGCTGGGTGCAGCGGCTCCATCAGCTCGATCAGCTTGTCACGATCATCCACATCCACCGCATATAGGATCGCGGCCACAGTGCGGCGGTCCAGCGCATACACATCGTCTTCGGCGGCAGAGTCGGTTGCGGGTTCATCATAGCCTGTCGTCATGTCTGCCCCCGTTGGTTCGCGCATTGACCCCTAATTAGAAGAAGCAGCTACCGGAAAACAATGACAATGCGGCGATTTACCGGCAAGTTTCGCCGCCTTATGCTGTTTCCCAGTCCCATACAGGCGGAGAACATTGGAAATGGCGCAAAAAACGCTTCTCAAAGGGCGCGTCCTGAGTTTCAACGGATCACCCTTTGAGGGTGAACCGACCGAGGCCGTGACTATCAGCGAAGCGGTGTTGATCGAAGGAGGTCGGATCGTTTCGGTTGCAGATGCAGACAGCCTGATCTCCGCACACCCAGATGCCGACGTGGTGGACCACGGTCAGCATGTCATCATGGCCGGGTTTGTAGACGCGCACGTGCATTACCCGCAGACCGCCATGATCGCCAGCTGGGGAAAGCGCCTGATCGATTGGCTGAACACCTATACTTTCCCCGAGGAAATGAAGTTCGGAGAGACGGAGTACGCGACCGAGATCGCCAACCGCTATCTCGACCTAACGGCCGCGCATGGGACCACGACCATGTGCAGTTTCTGCACCATCCATCCCGAGAGCGTTGATGCGTTTTTTACCGCAGCGCAACAGCGCGGGCAGCGCGTGGTGGCTGGCAAAACCTGCATGGATCGCAATGCGCCCGCGGGGCTGCGGGACACCCCTCAGACGGCCTACGACCAATCCCAAGCATTGCTGGAGAAGTGGCATGGCGTAGATCGTATTTCCTATGCCATCACGCCGCGGTTTTCGCCAACTTCCACTCCAGATCAGTTGGAGGCGATGGGCGCGCTTTGGGCTGAGCACCCGCATTGCCTTATGCAAACGCATCTGAGTGAGCAGACGGATGAAATCACCTGGGTCCGCGAGCTGTTCCCAGACGCGCGGGACTATCTGGACACTTATGAAAAGTTCGGCTTGCTGGGATCGCACGGCGTTTACGGCCATGTCATCCACCTGGAATCGCGAGAACGCGATCGGTTACGCGAGGTTGACGCCGCACTGATCCACTGCCCAACCTCGAACACGTTTATCGGATCAGGCCTATTCGACATGGACGGGCTGATGCACGACGGGCACCGGGTCGGATTGGCAACGGATACCGGTGGCGGGTCGAGCTTTTCGATGCTGCACACCATGGCCTCGGCTTACGAAATCGGACAACTACGCGGCGCGCCCTTGCACGCGGCGCAACTGCTGTGGCTGGGCACTGTCGGATCGGCTCGCTCGTTGCGGATGGATGACTGTATCGGCAACGTTGCAGCGGGGATGGAAGCTGATCTGGTTGTGCTGGACCTTGCCTCAACCCCCGCAATCGCGCAACGAGAGGCCTGTGCCAATGACCTGTGGGAGGCAGTCTTCCCGACCATCATGATGGGGGATGATCGGGCGATAGCAGAGGTGTGGATTGGCGGCCGCAAAGTTGGCGCATAGACCCAATGCGCCTGCGGCGCATGCCTCCGGCGGGGATATTTTTGGCCAGATGAAGAGCGGATCCTGCTAGATGGCCAGAGCCCGCGCCAGTCGGTTGTGCGTTTCTATGACGCGCGGCAGGTCTATCGTCGTCAGCTCTCCTGCCCTTACAATCTGACGGCCCTCTACAAACAGGTGCTTCACTTTCATTGGTCCGGCCAGCAGCAATGCGGCCGGATCCCAGCTGCCTGCGCTTTCGATGCTGCGTGTGTCCCACATGGCAATGTCGGCACGTTTGCCCGGCTCAAGGCGTCCGCAATCGGGGCGGTTCAGCACATCAGCACCGCCACGTGTGGCGATCTCTAATGCCTCGCGCGAGGACATGGCATCGGCCCCGCTGGCAACGCGTTGCAGCAACATGGCTTGACGTGCTTCGAGTATGAGACTGCCGTTGTCGTTACTGGCGGATCCATCGGCACCAAGGCCCACCGGAACACCCCTGTCGCGCATGGAACGCACTGGCGCGATACCGGATCCCAGGCGGCAATTGGAACAGGGACAATGGGCGACACCTGTTTGGGTTTTGGAAAAAAGGTTGATTTCGGACCCGTCCAGTTTGACACAATGTGCGTGCCATACGTCAGACCCGGTCCAGCCCAGATCCTCGGCATATTGGCCGGGTCGACATCCGAACTTGGCTTGCGAATAAGCGATATCCTCATCGTTTTCAGCCAAGTGTGTATGCAGCATAACCCCCTTGTCACGCGCAAGCACTGCCGTGTCGCGCATCAGATCGCGGCTGACCGAGAACGGAGAGCACGGAGCCAGACCGACCCTGCACATTGCGCCTTCGGTTGAGTCGTGGAACGCATCAACCACGCGGACCATGTCGTCCAGAATCGCGGCCTCGGATTCGACGAGTGAGTCCGGCGGCAATCCTCCGTCGCTTTCACCAATGCTCATCGCGCCACGGGTCGGGTGGAATCGCATTCCGACCTCTGCCGCGGCAGCGATCGTGTCATCTAGCCGCGCGCCATTGGGATAGAGATACAGGTGGTCCGAACTGAGAGTGCACCCCGACAGGGCCAGCTCGGCCAGCCCGATCTGGGCGGACACAAACATCTCTTCCGGACCAAAACGCGACCAGATCGGGTACAGCGTCTGCAGCCATCCGAACAACAGCGCATCCTGCCCGCCCGGAACGGCCCGGGTCAGGGTTTGGTATAGATGGTGATGGGTGTTCACCAACCCAGGGGTCACGACACAGCCCGAGGCATCATGTACCTCTCCGCTGGTTTGCAAATCGCGGCCGATCTGCGCGATCTGTCCTTTTTGGATCAAAATATCCGCGCCACACAGTTCTTGGCGCGCGTCATCCATCGTTAGAATGGTGTCCGCGTTTTTAATAAGGATTTCGGTCATTTCGCCCTCCTGCATCAGCCCGTTTCATGCAAGGAGTGCGTTGGCTGGCGGAAAACGGGCACAAGAACCAGCCGGGCGGACCTTACCCGAACGATTGAAACCCGGCAACGGGTTTCAATAGTTGCGCAGGATCTCCAGCGCGGCTGCGTGCAGTTCTGGGTTGGCAGCAGCCAAGGCGCGGCCCCCATTGTGGGCTGGACCCCCCTGCCAATCGGTGACGACACCGCCTGCTGCTTCGATCACGGCGATGGGGGCTTGGATGTCATAGGCATTCAGACCGGACTCAATCACCAGATCGACCTGCCCCGAGGCTACAAGCGCATAGGCATAGCAATCCATCCCATAGCGGGTCAGTTTTGCCCGGCCGGCCACAGCCTCGAACCCCGCGCGGTCTTCGGGGGTGCCGACCTCGGGGAACGTGGTGAAGACAACGGCTTGATCCAAAGCAGCGGTCTGGCGTGTTTTCAATGGTGCTGTTCCTGCGGGTCCGGTAACCCGAGCAATGTCGGACGAGCCTACAAACCGTTCGCCTATATAGGGCTGATCGATTACTCCCATGATCGGACCATTGGCCGTGCTCAAGGCGATCAGAACACCCCAGGTCGGTGTCCCGCTGATGAAGCCGCGTGTGCCGTCAATCGGGTCCAGAACCCAGGTCCGGCCGCTGGAGCCTTCGGAATGGCCAAACTCCTCACCAAAAATTCCGTCTTCGGGACGATGACGCGCCAGAACCTCGCGCATTGCCTTTTCGCCGTTGCGATCGGCGATCGTCACGGGGTCAAACCCATCGTCAAGTTTGTTTAATGTCTGAAGATCTGTTTGTCGAAAAAACGGAAGAATGGCCTCGCGCGCGGCGTCGGCCATTTCTTCGGCTACTTCCAGATCGGTCAAAGGAGTCTCTTGCATGCGACAGGCGTGGGGCGGGCGCAGTGCAGAGTCAACCCGCTAATTCAAGCAACGTCGCTGAGAACCCGCGCAAGCTCAAACAGACGGCGGCGCTGGTTTTCGGGAATCGCATAGTAGGACCGCACGAGGTCCAATGCTTCCTTGTCGCCCATCAGATCGGCCGGAACCGATTTTTTGCCAGTTGTCTCTTTTTCGGCCTCTTCCAGACCTTCGAAGAAAAAGCTGACGGGAACGTCCAATGCCTCGGCAATGTCCCACAGGCGAGACGCGCTGATCCGGTTGGCACCAGTTTCATACTTTTGAATTTGTTGAAACTTAATACCAACTTGCTGCGCCAACTGCTGTTGGGTCATGCCAATCAGCCAGCGGCGATGCCGGACGCGTTTGCCCACATGGACATCGACGTGATGGGTCATTGGTATTCTCCTCTCCTACACACAACTACAAGGGGCGCGCATGGTTTTTCCACGCAACACTAGCGAGTCGCTCTTAACCACTCCCTAATTTGGAACATACCCCCGAAACAGCACCATAGCGCAATATTGCGTCATTTGGGTATTTTTTCAAGAAGGTTGAATCTGTTTGCGCCCACAATTGTTTAGGGTTGTGTTGTTTTCGCGCAGCGCGACCGCGACACCCGACGTCGGCGATTGCCCCAATCGGGTAAACGATTGACAATTTGCCACCGAGGCGAATCTATGCCCGCAAAAGAACGGAGCGCGATGATGCAGGCATTCACGATTCCATCCCCAGGAGCCGCTGCCCAACTGGCTGAGATTGATCTTCCCGAACCGGGTGCGGGGCAGGTTCGCGTGGCGATAAAAGCCTGTGGCCTGAATTTTGCTGACCTGTTGATGCAGAAAGGCACGTATCAGGATACGCCAGAGGCCCCGTTCACCCTTGGTCTGGAAGTTGCCGGTGTTGTCGACAAGCTGGGGGATGGCGTCAAAACGCTGCGTGTCGGCGATCGCGTGGCAATATACTCCGGTCAGGGTGGACTGGCTGAGTTTGGCGTTTTTAATGCCGACCGGGCGATACCGCTGCCTGATGCGATCAGCTTTAAAGACGCGGCCGCCGTACAGATCGGTTATGGTACCAGTCACATCGCGCTGGATCACCGCGCGCATCTGCAGCCGGGTGAAACCCTGCTGGTGACCGGAGCCGCAGGCGGTGTTGGCCTGACCGCCGTTGAAATCGGAAAACTGATGGGCGCAACAGTGATCGCCCATGCGCGCGGCCCGGAAAAGCTGGAAGTAGCACGCGCTGCCGGAGCGGATCACCTGATCGACGCCTCTGACGACCTGCGCGCGCGTGTCAAAGAGCTGGGCGGCGCAGATGTCGTTTATGATGCAATTGGCGGAGACGTTTTCAAAGCGGCGTTCCGGGCCACCAACCCCGAAGGCCGCCTGTTGCCCATTGGGTTCGCAGGCGGAGATGTGCCGCAGATCCCGGCCAACCACCTGCTGGTCAAGAACCTCACGGTCATCGGCTTTTACATCGGTGGGTACCTGAAGTTCCGCCCTCAGATCGTGCAGGACAGCTTTGAGACGCTATTTGGCTGGCTCGCCGAGGGACGGATCAAACCGCATATCAGCCATACCCTCCCCTTGACCGAGGCCGAGAAAGGCATGCAGCTGCTGCGCGACCGGATTGCCACCGGCAAAGTGGTCGTAACGCCCTAGACTCGTCAGTCGACCGTTACCCGACAACTGCCTTGAGAGGCGCGCTGCCCAGCATCCGAAAGTTCTGACGCACCAGATCGGCCAGCGCTTCGACCACCGCGCCACGACCGGGTTCACCTCCGTACAGGTTGATCATGTGCGCTGGCAATTCGGGCAAAGCCCCTGCTGCGTCGATCTGTTCAAGATGCGCGGCCTCTGTCCCGTCCAACATGGCATGAACCGCCAGATCAGCACTGACAGTGGCCTCGATGGTGCGGTCGTTTTCGGTTTCGACCGATAGCTCCCATGGAATGCCAGCGCCGTCGAGCGCTGAAATAATCTGAGGCCGGAACACGCACCGGCGGCCGACTGCCAGCGGAATCGGACGTTTACGCCATGCAGACCCACCCGGAGCGCCAATCCACCGCAACGGCAACTCGGCCACTGTTTCGGAACCGTCCACTGCTGAGGCTTCGGTCGTTAGGATCAGATCGCACTCGCCACGGCTGAACATCTCTTTCAACTGCAGCGAATACGACGACACCAATTGCACCCGAACGCGCGGGAATTCCGCATTGAACCGCTGCAAAACGCGTGGGATGGCCGGGTACACGATGTCATGGGGCACACCCAGCACCACCTCGCCCTCATAGGCCTGGTCGGTCAGCTTGGAAATAACCTCGTCATTCAGCGCGATCATGCGGCGGGCATAGGCCAGCAGTTGTTCGCCAGATGCGGTCAGAGCTATGGTACGCCCGCTGCGATCCAGCAGCTCAAGCCCCAACAGTTCTTCGAGGCGCTTCAATTGCATCGACACTGCAGATTGCGTCAGGTGCAAAAATCCGGCGGCCCGTGTCACGCCCCCCTGATCTGCAACAGCGACAAAAGAACGGAGCGTTGTGATGTCGAGGTTTCGCATGTTCACGGATCCTTATGCATCAGTTCAAAAATATTCATTTTCAAAATGTGTCATACTGCGCCATATAAATCAAGGAAGTTGATGATACTTCAATCAACCATCGCAAAACAGAGAAAGGACAATAATAATGACCCAAATTGCACTCAAACATGCCTGCGCCCCTAAACGGCGGTCTTTGTTGTCCACGATTCGCGATGCCTTGTCCCTGCACCGTCAGCGCAAAACGCTTGCCCGGCTGGATGCGCGCGCCCTTGAAGACATCGGTATCACCCGCGAACAAGCCGAGACCGAAGCTGCCCGTCACCTGTGGGATGCGCCCGAATTCTGGCAAAAGTAACTCCTGCATACATCTTTTCTCAGAGAATGGCGGCACGATCCATCGAGCCGCCATTTTTGTTGCGTCTTTTAGCCAGTTTCCGGCGTTAAACCCTTGAAACGTGGCCCGCACTTGCCGATATTTGCGGGGAATGTGGCTCGTATCGAGACCACGACAAGAACTATGCGAAGGGAGACCCTTAATGGCACAATTTGACACGATCCGGACGGCGACCGGTGCGCGCGCTGCCCAGATTGACGAGGGCCTGCGCGCCCACATGAACAAAGTTTACGGCACAATGTCCGTCGGCATGCTGATTACATTCGCCGCGGCATGGGCCATTGCTGGCCTGGCGACGACGACCGATCCCTCGGCGGCAGCAGGCCAGATGAGCAACGGCACCATGCTCACGTCCCTTGGTGCGTCATTGTTTGCATCTCCGCTGCGTTGGGTAATCATGTTTGCTCCGCTGGCCTTCGTCTTCGGCTTCAGCGCCGGGATCAATCGCCTGTCCGCAGCTGGCGCGCAGACCGTGTTCTACCTGTTCGCGGCCGTCATGGGCGTTTCGATCAGCTGGATTTTCCTGGTCTTCACCGGCCAGTCGATCATTCAGGTCTTTCTGATCACAGCGATCGCCTTTGCGGGCCTGTCGCTGTACGGCTACACGACCAAAAAGGACCTGTCCGCAATGGGCACGTTCCTGATCATGGGCGTGATCGGCCTGATCGTGGCGTCGATCGTCAACATCTTCCTGGCCTCTTCGGCCATGGCGTTTGCGATCTCGGTCATCGGTGTTCTGATCTTTGCCGGCCTGACCGCGTATGACACCCAGAACATCAAAACCACCTACCTGCAGATGGCGCATTCCGGCGATCAGGAGTGGTTGGGGAAAGCCGCTATCATGGGCGCGCTGAGCCTTTACCTCGACTTCATCAACATGTTCATGTTCCTGCTGCAACTGTTCGGCAACCGCGAATAAGCGAAAGCAGAAATTCAGATCCAAAAGGCGGGCCATTTCAGCCCGCCTTTTTTGTTGCCCGCTCTCCATCGGCGTTTGCACAGCGATACATTGGTCGCGCCCAAGATATCTGCTGCCGCCATGAAAAAGGCCCCTACCCTGTAGGTAGAGGCCGATTTATGCGATACCTAACAGGTGGATCAGCTGCAGTTCAGAGCAACCGCAAACCCAGAGCTGCGCGTGGACGATCCCTTGCGGAAGACTTGCCCGGTCGGGAGGCATCCGGTGAATTGCTCGGCATTCTGACCAAACGCTGCACCGATCCCATTGTCGACACGAGTACTGTTGTTTTCGGTCCGCAACACGCCGAACAGCGTGCCGTTCACGTTAACGGTGCTCAAGTACATGTTCATGTCAGACCCGGTAAGGATGACCGAATTGGCGTCACTGCGACCACCATTGTCGATGGCAACTCGGGCGACCTTCTCAGGCTCGGTCTGATCTGTAACGACAGCTACAGTCGGCAGCACAGCAAGTTCCGCCGGGATGTTCGTGGCATCGGGAAGAAACGCGACCGCGCCCGGAACATCCGAGAGGGTTCGCGGTTCACCATCGATTCCAGTGAACCCGACACCAGAGCGGTTTAGCGGGTCTTCACACGCCGCCAGAGCGAACACGGCAATTGTGGATAACAAGATTTTTTTCATGGCGACCAACATTTTGGGACGATTTGCTGAAGCGTATTGCCAAGGGGTTCCAAAAAGCAACCCAGCGCCAGACCGAATAATCCCTACGCTGATGCGTCACTGCAACGGCCCCACCTGACGAACAACGGCATTCGCGCAAAGAAAAAGGGCTCCGCGCTTGCGAAACCCTTCTCTGTTCTGTCCAAGATGGACGGCAGATTACTTGATCTTGCCTTCCTTGTACTCGACATGCTTCCGAGCAACCGGGTCGTATTTACGAACGGTCATTTTCTCGGTCATGGTGCGCGCGTTTTTCTTGGTCACGTAGAAGTGGCCCGTGCCCGCGGTCGAGTTCAGACGGATCTTGATTGTCGTCGGCTTCGCCATGGTTATCTCCTGCGTCCGAAAAGGCAGGGGCCTTTCGGTTGAATTCCTATGAGCGTGCGCTTTTACGCCTTGCACCGCGCGTGTCAAGGGCAATCAGGCACTTGAGCCGTCGATAAAAGGTTAGCGTCAGGCCGAAAGCGTCGGAGCGCCCATATACGCATGAATCTGGTCACGCTCGGCGTCCGATAATCCCAGCGCAGTGGCCAGTTGCCCCAGGTAGGACGCCTCGCGTGCGTTATCCAGACGAATCGCCGCCAATGACGTGGCATAGACCTGTGTCTTAAGCGGCGCATCGGAGGCGGCAGCCAATCCCATAACATCGATTGGGGCGTTTAACTGATCCTGAACAAAGGCGCGTTCTTCATCGCTGATATCGTCACCCAACTCACCCAGGATTGTTTCCTTTTCGTGCTCGTCCAATTCTCCGTCCGCTTTTGCTGCCTGGATCATCGCGCGCAACATCAGTTTGGCCTGCTCCTCCATCGCGGCCCCTCCGGGGGTGCCTTTAAACACGGTCTCCATCATGTCCACAGTGTTCTGACTGCCGGTTTTTGCGGCCCCTTGCATGGCGTTCATCAACCCGCCCAGACCCGCTGCCCCAGCCGGGTTGGCCATTCCAAGCTTTCCAATCATTTCCTGCAATCCAGCGGCACCACCAGGCATCCCAAACTGTTCCGCCATCTTACCCAGTTGGTCCATTCCAAAGCCGCCCCCGGCCCCTTGCATCATGTCCTGCAACCCGGCCATACCGCCCATTTGCTTGTACTTCTCAATGCCTTTTGCCGCAGCAAATCCGACTGCAACCGAAGCCAGTGCTTTCATGAAGCTCATAATAATCCTCCCAGTTTTCAAAATGCGTATCCGCATTTTAGCAGATTTCTGTGAAGTAAATTAGCTGCTGAAAATGCAGATGCTCCAAGACGCTAACGTGAAAACATGTTGCCGCGGTCGTGTTTCGCGCTGTGAGCACGTAACAGGCGTAATCTCGCACAAACATGAACCTAATTTGTAAGAAATTCGAATTTGTGATAGTTTCCGCGCAATCAACAATCTCAAGAAGCCAATTTCCGGCTCGACCTTCGAGGCACCATGAACAGGCCAGCGACCGCGTCAGCAGCGTTTGCATGATTTATAGTGTTAGGGGGGGCATCATGACTGAGTGGACCATCAAGGGCGAGGAGCTGGCCAACTGCAACTGTAACTTCGGTTGCCCCTGTCAGTTCAGCGTCCTTCCGACCCACGGAAATTGCGAAGCGGTCGTCGTGTTCGACATCCAAAGCGGACACTACGGCGACACCGATCTGGCAGGCGTAAAGGCAGCCGGAGTTTACTATTGGCCCGGCCCCATCCACGAGGGCAACGGCCAGATGCAGCTGGTCATCGACGAAAGCGCAAGCGCCGATCAGCGCGCCGCATTGCAGGCCATAATGACCGGTGAAGACACCGATGAAATGGCAACGATGTGGTACGTCTATAGCGCTATGGCCCCAACCAAACATGAAACACTCTACGTTCCGATCGAGTTGAACTGGGACCGCGAAGAACGCACCGGGTTCGCAAAGGTGAAGGGCATCTTTGATGTCGAGGTCAGCCCGATTCCACACATCGTGTCAGGGGCGGCGCACCGGGCATCGATCCAGCTTCCGAATGGGTTCGAGTATCGCCATGCCGAGGCGGCCTCAGGCACAGCCAAGACTCACGGCGGGGAAATCAACCTGACTTTTGTTGCAACCCATGCCCATTTGGCTCATATGAATATCTCGGGTCACGGCGTCCTGGGCGCCTGATCCGGGGCGCATCATGACCTCCCACCCCACCCCGCCCCGCACTGGGGCGGTCGAGCGGCTGATGCGGCATGACCGGGCCATCGTTCTGGCCGGAGCGTCGCTGATCGTTTTGGCCTCGGCTTGGTACACGATCGCCGGGATCGGAATGAACATGACCGCCACCGAAATGACGCGGATGGCAGGCCCTATCGGAGAGCCCATGCAAATGGGCGCGGCCCCTGAGTGGGATTTGCAATACGCCACGCTGATCTTCCTGATGTGGTGGGTCATGATGATCGCGATGATGACGCCCAGCGCCGCCCCTGCCGTATTGCTATACACAGCGATCAAGCGGGCGGGACCCGAACGGGCCAAGGCCGCACGCTTTAGCTTTTGTTTTCTGGCCGGGTATCTTGTGGCCTGGGCCGTCTTCAGCCTGATTGCGACGGGACTGCAATGGGGGCTGGAAAGCATCGGATTGTCCGATGGCCCAATGATGACCATCCGATCCAAGACCTTTGCTGGGTGCATTCTGATCGTCGCAGGGGCCTACCAGTTGTCGGACCTCAAAACAGCTTGCCTGCGGCATTGCCAGAGCCCAGCCCGTTTCATCGCGGATCACCATAAGCCGGGGGCCTATGGGGCGCTTAGAACTGGCGCATTGCATGGGGTGTATTGCTTGGGTTGCTGCTGGGCGTTGATGGCGCTGCTGTTTGTTGGAGGGATCATGAACCTCTACTGGATCGCGGGACTGGCTATATATGTGGCATTGGAAAAGCTTTTGCCCCAAGCGCGCTGGCTGCCCGTAATGACAGGGATGGTACTGATCGCTGTGGGTCTATGGGTCGTTATGGACGCCGTTCTTCGCGTTTTCTGAAACACGTTTTCAGGCCACGGAACCTGGCCAATTTCAGGGTTCCAAATATCGATCCAAGGAGGAGAATTATGCCCATTTTCATTACTTACGCGTCTTATTCGCAGGACGGTGTCAAAGGTATGCTGAAAAAGCCTGCGGACCGCACTGCGCCGGTCCGGGCGCTGCTGAAAAAGGTCGGCGGCAAGCTATTGGCTTTTTACATGACGACCGGCGATAATGACGTCGTGGTCATAAGTGAGGTTCCCGACGGCACTGATGCCGTTGCCGTTGGAATGGCCGTCGCGGCCTCGGGTGCTGTGTCAAATATTCAGACCGTGCGCGCCTGGAAAGCGAAGGACTTTGCCGCCATTACCAAGAAAGCCGCGAAACTGGCCGGAACGTACACGCCGCCCGGAAAATGATCTGAGATATGCGCGGAGGGCCTGTAAGCCGGATCTTGTTCCGGGGTTGCCCCCTTCGATGACCATTCCTCTAGGCCGCGCATTGCTGCGCGGCTCAAGCTGCCAACCCGGTCCCTCTGGGCCAAGACAGGCTTAGCGGCGGTATCGGCTGACGCCGACCGGCCCGCGCGGGGACCCTATTTGGCATTGCTCCCGGTGGGGCTTGCCGTGCCGCCGCTGTTGCCAGCGGCGCGGTGGGCTCTTACCCCACCGTTTCACCCTTACCCTTGACCGAAGTCCTGGGCGGTCTGATTTCTGTGGCGCTTTCCGTCGGGTTTCCCCGCCCGGGCGTTACCCGGCACCGTTGTCTTGTGGAGTCCGGACTTTCCTCTCGGGCCGAAGCCCCAGCGGCCATCCGGCCCTCCGCGCGTTGGTCGGGGTAAGCTTTGCACCGGGCCGCGTCAAGGGTGGAGAACGCCTGAAGGGGCCAGCCCCTTCTTGGCCTGCGGCCAATTCAACCCCGGGATATTTTTGGCCAGATGAAGTGCGGATCAGGTTTAGGTGGTCAGGGGCGCCAAGTCGGCATGCTGCAAAGGGCCTTTGCCCCAGGGGCGATATCGCAGACGGACTGCGGAGAGCAGGGTTTCATCGTCTACATCAGCGCTGAATCCCGCCGCTTGTGCCAGTGTTCGAAACTGGATCTGTACGGCAGTTTGCGGGCTATCGCCCTGTCCGCGGGGTGCGGCCAGCGCATTGCGCTCCAGCCTCAGCCAGTCAAACTTTGGGCCGGGGTCAAATTTGCGCCCGGGGGCCATATCGGAATGACCGATCACGCCGTTTGGTTGAATGGTCCAGCGGCGCATGATCTGTCGTAACAATTGTTCGAGTCGTTGCATCTGCAGATCAGAGAACGGGTGTTGCCCGGTATTGTCCAGTTCGATGCCGATGGAACGGGAGTTGATGTCGTTCTGTCCGTGCCACTCTCCGGCCCCTGCGTGCCAGGCGCGGTCCTCTTCCCGCACCATCTGCCAGAGCGTTCCGTCACCGCCAATCAGGTAATGCGCCGAGACCTCGTGGACAGGATCGCACAATCTCTCCAATGCCTCTTGCGCGTTGTTCATTGCTGTATAGTGCAGAACGATCAGGGACGGCTTCAGCCCATCCCTGCGTGGCCCGAAATTGGGCGATGGATGCCAGATCGGTGTCAGCGGATCAGTTGTTGACGGCACTGCGGAATGCGCTGGGGTCCCAGCTGCAGGCGTATCCATCTCCATCGGGGTCCAGCCCGTTTCGGTCACGCTGCGGGCCGCCATTGGCCAGGAACTCGATCTGAGCCTGATCCGGTGACGGGAACTTGGCACAGTTCCGCTGGGCCTTGGCCTCGAGGTTAAACCCAGCGCGGCTATAAAGCTGTGTACCAACAGGGTTCGAGGTGCTGAGCGCGTATTGCACGATGTTTGGCTGCCCGTCCGAACCGCGTTGCGGAACGGCGGTCGGGGTGACGACTTCGTAAGTCTGGCGGTTCTGCTGGATCAGCGCAGCGTCGGATTCAATCGTTCGGCGGCCAGAAACGGCGGCGAAATCCTGTTCATCCGAGATTGCATTGTTGCTGGTTGCGGACAGCGGCGCTTGCGTCACTGTGCTTTGACTGGATGTGCTGGCCAATGCAGCCGCAGTTGCCGATGCGATATCGGCGTTCTCTCCGGTCGGTGTGGTGCCAGGCGCGCCCAGCTGCTGTTCTGATACCTCAGCCGGGCCAAGCAGCGGGTTGCCAGTATAGCCCTGCCCGGCCAACGTGGCCTCACGCTGTGCCTGGTATTGAGGTGTGTTGAAACCTGTACCCTGGACCGGGGCCACCGTGTTGCAGGCGGCCACAAGTCCGATTGCGGGGATCAGAAGCGTAAAGCGCATTCAGCTGCTCCGTCTTAGCTGGTCTTGCCTGATCCGAGGATTACCACCATTTGCCCGGTTTGGCCACAAAACCGGCGGCGCTTTCCAGCGCATAGGCCGTGTTCAGCAGATCGCCTTCGTCCCATGGACGACCGATTAGCTGAAGCCCAAGCGGCAGACCCTGTTTGTCCAACCCTGCGGGAACCGAAATGCCCGGCAGACCAGCCAGGTTGACCGTCACTGTGAAAACGTCGTTCAGGTACATCTGCACCGGATCGGCGTCGGTCATTTCGCCCAGGCCAAAGGACGCGGACGGCGTGGCCGGGGTCAGGATCGCATCGATCCCGGCGGCGAAGACATCCTCGAAGTCATTCTTGATCAGCGTACGGACTTTGCGCGCGCGGTTGTAGTAGGCGTCATAGAAACCAGCCGACAGCACGTAGGTTCCGACCATGACGCGGCGCTGAACCTCGTGACCGAAGCCTTCGGCGCGGGTCTTTTCATACATCTCGGTGATGCCGTCGCCCTGTGCCAGCTGCGCACGGCGGCCATAGCGGACACCGTCGTAACGCGCGAGGTTCGACGACGCCTCGGCCGGGGCGATCACATAGTAAGCAGGCAGTGCGTATTTGGTGTGGGGCAGCGAGATATCAACGATCTCGGCACCCGCTGCTTTCAGCATCTCTGCCCCTTCGGCCCAGAGCTTTTCAATTTCAGCAGGCATACCGTCCATGCGGTATTCTTTTGGAATACCGATCTTCTTGCCTTTGATGTCGCCGGTCAGCATGGCCTCAAAATTCGGGACAGCCAGTTCTGCACTGGTCGAGTCTTTGGGATCGTGACCGCACATCGCCTCGAGCATGATCGCTGCGTCGCGCACGTTCTTGGTCATCGGACCGGCCTGATCCAGCGAAGACGCAAAAGCCACGATGCCCCAGCGCGAGCAGCGGCCGTAGGTCGGCTTGATGCCGGTGATGCCGGTGAACGCAGCAGGCTGACGGATTGAGCCACCGGTGTCGGTGCCGGTTGCGGCCAAACACAGATCAGCCGCAACAGCGGAGGCCGAACCACCCGAAGAACCGCCCGGCGTCAGCTGCGCGTCATCATTGCCACGACGCCACGGGCTGACCGCGTTGCCATAGACGGATGTTTCGTTGGACGAACCCATGGCGAACTCGTCCATGTTCAGCTTGCCCAGCATCACGGCACCGGCATCGGCCAGTTGCTGAGATACGGTGGATTCATACTCGGGCTTGAAGCCTTCCAGAATCTTCGACGCCGCCTGCGAGGGCACGCCCTTGGTGCAAAACAGATCCTTGATGCCGATCGGCAGGCCGCACATCGACGGCGCGTCGCCGCCCTTGATCCGCGCGTCCGCCGCCTTGGCGCGTTCCAGCGCAATCTCGGGCGTTTTGTGGACAAAAGCGTTCAGCGCGTCGGCGTCATCAATGGCCTTCAGGCAAGACTCGGTCAACTCGACCGAGGTCACCTCGCCCTTGCGCAGCGCGTCGCGGGCCTCGGCCAGGCCCAGTTTGTTCAGATCGCTCATGTCTTACTCCACAACTTTGGGAACAGCGAAGAACCCTTCGCGCGCATCGGGGGCGTTGGCCAGAACTTTATCCTGCTGGTTCCCGTCGGTGACCACATCCTCGCGGCGTTTCAGGCGCATCGGCTCGACCGAGACCATCGGCTCGACGCCTTCGACATCCACTTCGTTCAGTTGTTCGATGAACCCAAGGATGGTGTTAAACTCGGATGCCAGCGCGGGCAGCGCGTCATCTTCGACCTTGATCCGGGCCAGTTTGGCCACCTTGGCGGCATTGCTTTGGTCAATCGACATCGGATATCCTCATATGCGTTAGGGGGCATTTACCTGTCTGGTCGCCGGGTCGCAAGACCGCCGAGGCTCTGATTCACCCTTGTATGCTTGGCAAGGTCCATAAAAACCGATCTGGCCCTTCGATTGCTAAAAACCTTTGCGCAAAAAAATAAACTAAATAGTTCACTTCGCCCCTTGAAAAACTAAACTGAACTGTTCACTTCATATAATACGGCACAGCCTTAAATGGAGAAAAACGATGAAAACGTTCATCACTGCCTTTGTATTGGCCACCACAGTTGTTGCAGCACAAGCCCAGGCGGGGTCGTTCGGCCCAAGCATGGACACACTGACCCGCACCCTGATTTTCCCCGATCAGGTGTCGCAGCCGGTCACAAAGGACCAGATCAAACCAACCAAATAATGCGCCCCATTATGCCGGGTCGGGTACAGAATTCCCGACTCGGCAATTGGCTGCTGCGCTCGGCATGGCAAAACGCTACGGTGGCACAAACGACCCGCCGCCCTGCCCCGCAGGGTCGGCCAGCCAACGGAGCAGAAAATGAACGCGCGCAAGCAAGCTGTTCTGGACGCCATTGATGCGGCCAACTCACACGACCCCAACCAAGAAGACGGCCAGCCAGTGGAACTGCTGTATGGCCAGCGCATGAGTGCCGAGTTGGACCGATTGTTCCCCGACGCCTCTGATCCGTTGCAAATTGCAGCACGTGGCCAGCATGTCGAGCGATGGAAGCTGGCGCGCAATGCGTACCCCGAAGGTCGCGCTGGGTATCTGGCCTGGCGCAAGGCGCAAGGGGTTCATCACGCTGACTTCGTGATGGGGCTGATGGAGCAGAACGGCTATGGCGCAGAGGACATCGAGGCCGCCGGGCGGATGCTGCGCAAACAGGGCATCAAGCGCGACGACGAAGTTCAGGCGCTTGAAGATGTGATCTGTTTCGTATTCCTCAAATGGTATTTCGCACCTTTCGCCCAAAAGCACTCGGCCGAGAAAATCCAGAGCATCGTCGAGAAAACCGCCCGCAAAATGTCAGCGGACGGGCGGGCGCGGGTTTTGTCCGAGTTTGAATTACCCGAGCATCTGGCCAGCGCGTTTCAGGACTGAGACGCGCGAACCATGTGACGCCGGTAGACCTCGATCATCCAACCCAGCATGATGGCATTCAGAATGTGCCACAGGAAATGCGTCCCCAGCGGGACCTGTCCGCAAATGGGTTCGTCCAGCGCGCGGAAGGTGATCGAGGCGATCAGAATGACTGCCCCGACAGCAAGCCCACGCGCGGTTTCCGGCACCCGATGCCGTAGCAAAAACGCGTAGATTAGAATCAACAGCGGCACCGGAGCGTAAGCGGATGACCCCCCAAGACCCGGAACAAACTGAAACAGCGGCACAGTCGCCGCAGCGTAGGGAATGAACAAAGCGGTTAACAGCCCGGCAGGAACTGGCCTCATATGCCAGACGTCCCGGTTGATCGCGAAGATGTAGACGAGGATGTACAGCAGGATCGGCACAACATCCGTCATTGCAGCCCAAACCTGCGCATGGGTGTGGAACAGATAGCTCCCAATCCCGATGGCGGCGAGGATCAGCACCAGCATCATGGCCAGGGGCATCCCCTGCCCGCGCACCCGCCGCCACATGACAAACGCCGCAATCAGAAACGCAGCGTTTGTCACTGCGTTTATCGGTTCGGCCCAATACGCGGGCGACAAGCGCTCGCAATACCCATCAATTTCCTGAAACCAGTCCATGAACTTTTACATAACCGATGCTAGGTTAAAGCCAACACTTTGTTTGGGAGGACGAATTTATGAATATCATTTGGCTCGGTCACGGTAGTTTTCGCATCGAAACCGGTGGGCAGGTTCTGCTGATCGACCCTTGGCTGACCGGAAATCCCGTCCTTTCCGAAGAACAGCACGACGATGCGCTTGAGGGGGCAACCCATATCCTTCTGACGCATACACATTTTGACCATATTGCGGATGTGGTTTCGCTGGCCAAACACCTCAAAGTCCCGGTTGTCGGCCAGTATGACCTGATGGGGTACTGGAGCGAAGCCGAAAGCCTTGAAACTATCGGCTACAATAAGGGCGGAACGGTAAACCTGAACGGTGTCAAAGTGTCGATGGTTCCGGCCTCACACAGTTCGACCTTTTCAACGCCTGATGGCCTGCGCACCGGCGGCAGCGAGGTCGGCTTCATGATCGAATCGGATGGCCATATGCTCTATGTCTCGGGCGACACCGATATCATGGCCGACATGGATTGGATGGGGGATTACTACAAACCCGATATCGGCATCCTGTCGGCGGGTGGGCATTTCACGATGGACATGAAGGGGGCGGCTTATGCGGCCAAACGGTATTTTGACTTCAAGACCGTGATTCCCTGTCACTACAAGACCTTCCCGATCCTCGAACAATCCGCGCAGGTGCTGATCGACGGGCTGCCAGATGTGGATGTGATCGAGCCAGAGGTGATGAAACCCATCAGCGTCTAGGGTCACCGCCGCGCGGCGAAGAAGTCTTTCAAAAGGTCCGCGGCCTCTTGCGCCGCGATGCCGTCGTAGACCTCTGGCACATGGTGCGCCTGCGTATGGGTAAAAACCCGCGCGCCATGTGCAACGCCGCCTGATTTTGGGTCTGCGGCCCCGTAATATATCCGCCGGATGCGCGCCGCCGCCAGCGCCGCCGCGCACATGGCGCAGGGTTCCAGCGTGACATAGAGATCATGATCAGGCAGCCGCTCGGATCCGGCTGCAGCGCAGGCCGCGCGCAGGGCCAGAATCTCGGCATGGGCGGTGGGATCGTTCAACTCACGCGTACGATTGCCCGCCGAGGCCACGACTGCACCGTCTGGGTCAACTATGACCGCGCCCACGGGCACTTCGCCGCGATCGGCTGCGGCACGCGCCTCAATCAACGCCTTATCCATATGCGATCTGAACACCATGCCTCTGACTGCCTTAGAAACCCGCCTTTCGCAAGCGGCCGGGATGCGTTATGGGCTGCAGATGACTAAAACCCCTCCTCCCGGCGACCGGATCGCCAAAGTCCTTGCCCGCGCAGGCGTCGCCTCGCGTCGTGAAGCAGAACGCATGATCGAAGCCGGTCGTGTGAATGTGAATGGCAAGACAATCGACAGCCCGGCGCTGAACGTGACGTCCAAAGACAAGATCATCGTCGACGGCAAACCCGTTTCCGAACCGGAACCGTCGCGCCTGTGGCTGTACCACAAGCCCCCGGGGCTTGTGACAACAACGCGGGACGAAAAAGGGCGCGCGACGATCTTCGACAATCTGCCCGAGGACATGCCGCGGGTCATGAGTGTCGGGCGGCTCGACCTGAATTCGGAAGGGTTGCTGCTGCTGACCAATGATGGCGGCATCAAGCGCAAGCTTGAACTGCCTGCCACCGGATGGTTGCGCAAGTACCGCGTTCGCGTGAATGGGCGCCCCAAGGATGAGGATTTTGCCCCATTGCGCAAAGGTCTGGTCATCGAAGGGGAACGCTTTCAACCCATGACTGTCACGCTGGACCGACAGCAAGGGGCCAATGCTTGGCTGACCATCGGTCTGCGCGAAGGCAAAAACCGCGAAATTCGCCGCGCGATGGAAGATATCGGCTTTGCTGTGAACCGTCTGTTGCGCGTCTCGTATGGCCCGTTTCAGCTTGGGAATCTTAAGCCCGGAGAGGTCGAGGAAATTCGCCGCAGGGTCATGCGGGATCAGTTGGGTCTGGACGCCGAACCCGATGCCCATGCGAAACGACCTGCGCGACCCCAGCGAAAACGCCCCGGAATCGGCAAGAAACCTCGCAAGTGACGCAGGTTAGGCAACCTTCCCCCTAGCGTCATGGCCTCGCATGCCCTAAATTTCCAACAGGGAAAAGCTTGGGGGGCGCCATGTCCGGGACCGGAGTGCAGAAACTGGCCTATGTTGTGCTGTTGATGCTCATGCTTGGCGTGTGCACCGGCCTGCTGGGAGGCTTGTAAGCACATGGCCAAACGCTATGGCGGAAAATACAGCCCCCAAGGTGAGTCCTCGCCCCCGGATCAACCGCCGCGCGGTCAATATGACGGTGCGCGCGTCGAACCAGCCGGAGCCCGCGCCAACCTAATGTTCCTGCCCGCCGTTCCGCTGGTGTTCCTGTCGCTGAACGACGGCGCGGTCGGTATGACCATCGGATTGATTGCGGCTGGGGTTTTGACAGCCGCCGCGTTTTTACTGCGAGAAGGGTTGCGGGCGGAATCGGAATACAACGCCCGCCGCACGGCCAGACGCCCGGCTTTCCCGAGAAAAGTTTTTTCCAGCGTGTTGACCGGCCTTGGGATCGGGCTGGCGGCCTATCGAACTGAATTTCTGGACGCCGCCACGGTGGCCGACGCCAGCCTGGTCGCGCCTATCCTGTTCGGATTGGTAACCACTGTCCTCCACTCTGTCTCGTTCGGCATTGATCCGATGAAGGACAAGGGCATGGAGGGTATCGACACCTTCCAGCAGGACCGCGTTGCCCGCGTCGTAGAAGACGCCGAAACCCACCTTTCCGAAATGACTGATGCCATCAAACGCGCCGGTGACCGCCGGATCGAAGCACGGGTCGAGCGGTTCCAGGACACCGCGCGGGAACTGTTTCGGACGGTCGAAGAAGATCCCCGTGATCTGGCCGGTGCTCGAAAGTACCTGACCGTCTACCTGAAGGGCGCACGTGATGCGACTGTCAAGTTTGCGGATGTCTATGCCCGAACCCGAGACCCTCAGGCGTTAGAGGATTATTCGTCTTTGTTGGATGATCTTGAACAGAATTTCGCGGCCCGAACCCGCAAGTTGCTTTTAGATGACCGCAGCGATCTGACGGTTGAAATTGATGTGTTGCGCGAAAGGCTGCAACGCGAAGGCGTCCGGTTGGACTGACCGGCCACAATTTGAGAGAGGATTACCCCCATGTCCGATGACATCAAGAACAAGGCGGTCGAAGCTGAAACGCTGGTCCAAGAGGTGACTGCCGTTGCCCTGCCTGATCCCACTGCCGAAATCGTCTCGCTTGAAGAAGCTGACGAACCTGTCAGCGCCGAAATCCGCAAGCGGATGGACGAGATAGACATGGACAACACCAATTCCATCGTCGCGTTCGGCTCGTCTGCCCAGGCAGAGTTGCAGGAAATCAGTCAGGCGATGCTGGCAGATGTCCGCAACAAGGATGTCGGTCCAGCCGGTGACAGCTTGCGCAACATCGTCACCACGATCCGGGGCTTCTCGGTCAGCGAACTGGACGTCCGCCGGGAACGCAGTTGGTGGGAAAAGCTGATCGGCAAGGCCGCCCCGTTCGCGAAATTCACCGCGCAATATGAACAAATTCAGGGCCAGATCGACCGGATCACCGACGATCTTCTGTCGCATGAGCATACGCTGTTGAAAGACATCAAGTCGCTGGATCTGCTGTATGAAAAGACGCTGGGGTTCTATGACGAACTGGCGTTGTACATCGCGGCGGGTGAAGAAAAGCTGACCGAGCTGGACAGCCACGACATCCCCGAAAAAGAGGCCGAGGTTCAGGCCGCGCCGGAAGACGACCAGGTCATGAAGGCGCAGGAACTGCGTGATCTGCGCGCAGCGCGGGACGACCTGGAACGGCGCGTACATGACTTGAAACTGACCCGTCAGGTGACGATGCAATCGCTGCCCTCGATCCGACTGGTTCAGGAGAACGACAAGTCTCTGGTCACCAAAATCAACTCGACGCTGGTCAACACCGTGCCCCTTTGGGAAACCCAATTGGCGCAGGCTGTCACCATCCAGCGCAGCGCCGAGGCCGCCTCGGCCGTGCGCGATGCCAATGATCTGACCAATGAGCTGCTGACCTCAAACGCCGCGAATTTGCGCCAGTCGAACAAGATGATCCGCGAAGAAATGGAACGCGGCGTGTTCGACATCGAAGCCGTCAAGCAAGCCAATGCAGACCTGATCGGCACGATCAACGAAAGTCTTGCGATTGCGGACGAAGGCAAGGCCAAACGCGCCGCGGCGGAAGAAGAGCTGGAGAAGATGGAAGCCGAGCTGCGCGACACGCTGGCCGCCGCCAAAGCACGCAAAGACGGGGTCGGCGACAACGCTGGAACAGCGGTCGCGGGCTAAAGGCTGGCTGGGCGTGCGTTTCCGTGGTGCATTGAAACCTGCATTGGCGCTTGTATCGCTGTTGGCTCTGGCCAATTGCGATGAGACGCTGACATCTTCTGTAGTCCCTGAACCACGCCCACAGCCTCCGGCACCGGAACCCAACGCGTACGTCCCGCCTTCTGCTGCCAGTCAGGATCTGACGCGCTTTTACGAACGGGTCGAGCGTGACCTGCTGACACGCGGGCTGTTGCGCACCGACGGTGGCGGACCGGATGCACCATATGACGCCGAGGATCTGGCACGGAATTTCGAAGCCATCGCGTTTTACAGCGAGTATCCCGACCACGCGGTCGCTGTGGCCTCGCGCCAAACCGATGGTCAACTCAGCCGCTGGACGGGGCCCGTTCGATTGCAAACCGAATTCGGCCCCACTGTCCTACCCGCGACACGCACTAAGGACGTGGAAGCGGTTGAGTCCTATTCCGCTCGCCTGGCGAGAGTGACCGGGCACCCGATTTCCGTGGTCGACCGCAGGGCAAACTTTTACGTGTTCTTTGCGGGCAAGGATGACAGCGCCTATGTGGTGACTCGCCTGAAACAGCTTATCCCGAATATCAGTCAGGATTCGCTGGATCTGGTGGCCAATCCGCGGTCCGACATAGACTGTTTTGTTTTTGCTTTGGGCAACAGTTCAGCCCCTTACAAATACGTTCGCGCCGTGACGCTGATCCGGTCGGAACTGTCCGATCTGTTGCGCCGCAGCTGTATCCACGAAGAAATCGCCCAAGGGCTGGGGCTTTCGAACGACAGCCCGGCCGCGCGTCCGTCAATCTTTAATGATGATGACGAATTTGCGCTGCTGACCAGCCATGACGAAAAACTACTGACAATGTTGTACGATCCGCGCTTGGAAACCGGTGTTTCGGTGGACAACGCCCGCCCCGTGGTGCGGATCATTGCACGTGAATTGATGGGCCAGCCGCTTTGAGCCCTGAAAGAGGAGAACCCCAATGGGCATATTCGATTTTCTGACCGGAGAATTCATTGACGTCATTCACTGGGTCGACGACACCCGCGATACCATGGTCTGGCGGTTCGAACGCGAAGGACACGCGATCAAGTATGGCGCCAAGCTGACTGTGCGCGAAGGTCAGGCCGCCGTGTTTGTTCATGAAGGGCAACTAGCGGACGTTTTCACGCCGGGTCTTTACATGCTCGAAACCAACAACATGCCGATCCTGACGACCCTTCAGCACTGGGATCACGGGTTCCAGTCGCCGTTCAAGTCCGAGATCTATTTCGTCAACACGACGCGGTTCAATGATCTGAAATGGGGCACCAAGAACCCGATCATGCTGCGTGATCCGGAATTCGGACCAACACGCATTCGGGCCTTCGGCACCTATACCGTACGGGTCAAAGACCCGGCGAAATTCCTGACCGAGATTGTCGGCACGGACGGCGAATTCACGATGGATGAGATCAGCTTTCAGATCCGCAACATTATCGTGCAGGAGTTCAGCCGCGTGATCGCCGGCTCGGGCATTCCGGTTCTGGACATGGCCGCCAACACCGCAGATCTAGGCAAGCTGATCGCGGCTGAGGTGTCTCCGGTGCTGGACGGGTACGGGTTGGAGATGCCTGAATTCTATATCGAGAACATCTCGCTTCCGCCTGCGGTCGAGGCTGCGCTGGATAAGCGAACCTCGATGGGTTTGGCCGGTGATCTGGGCAAGTTCACCCAATACTCTGCAGCCGAAGCCATGACAGCGGCGGCGAACAACCCCGGTCAGGGCGGCGGCATGGGTGCCGGACTTGGTATGGGAATGGGCATGGCGATGGCCAATCAGATGGCAAACATGGCAGCGGGTCAACCGAGCGGCCCGTGGGGCAGCTCCGCCCCCGCTGCCCCGCACCCGTCAGCGC
>NZ_JAGHRC010000004.1 GCF_017743975.1 Ruegeria sp. R14_0
GCGATGGCAATGTCTACCAGATCCCGCTGGAAGACCTCTATTCGCGCACCGAACTGCAGAACCTCAACCTGATCTCTGACGATTCGATCTTTGTCGACACCGACTATGACCTGGACCGCGCCGAGCGTTACTTTGCCCAGCAGATCGCCCTGCGCGAGACCGTGCTGGAAGGTCGCCAGACCGCCCTGCAGGAACTGAACACCGCCGTCACCCTGCGCCGCGACGATCTGAATGAACGCCGCGACAATTTCGTCCAGTCCATCGAGCTGGATGCCGTCGACCGCGACTATGTCTACCTGTCCGGCGAAGTGCGCACTCAGGGCCGCTATGCCCTGCCGTTCAACCAGACCGCCACCCTGGCCGACGCGCTCTTTGACACAGGCGGCGGTGTGGCCAAGGAAACCGGCGACGCCTCCGAGGTTTACGTCCTGCGCGCCGCAAACGACCCCCGCGAACTCGGTGCCGTCACCGCATGGCACCTCGACACCCGAAACGCCGCGCATCTCACACTCGCCGCACAGTTCCAACTGCGATCAAACGACATCATCTTCATCGCAGAAAACCCCGTCACAAAATGGGGCAGAACAATCTCTCAAATCACTCCTTCACTCATAACAACACCCATAAACGCAGCCGTGAATTAAGACCGCCTTCACGTCTTTCAAAAGTTCATCAGACACCAAAAACACGATTACGGTCACACCTGGTATGTGCACCGTGTTTAAACAAGGAACAGTGGTATGAAGATTGCAATTGCCGGGATTGGGTATGTTGGCTTGTCCAACGCAGTGCTGCTGGCGCAAAACCACGACGTTGTTGCGCTGGATGTGTCCGCGGATCGCGTGGACATGGTCAATCGGCGCGAAAGCCCGATCCAGGATGCCGATATCACTGATTTCCTGACCAACCGAGCGCTGAGCCTGACCGCCACCACTGATGCCGAAGCCGCGTTTGATGGGGCGGATTTTGTCGTTGTGGCTACCCCGACCAACTATGATCCACGCAGCAATTATTTTGACACCAGCTCGGTCGATGCGGTGATTGAACAGGTCACCAGGCTGAACCCCGATGCGGTCATCGTGATCAAATCCACCATCCCCGTGGGCTTCGTCACCAATGCCCGCGCGCAGTTTGACACCGACAACGTGATCTTCTCGCCGGAGTTTCTGCGCGAGGGTCAGGCGCTGTACGACAACCTGCATCCCAGCCGGATCATCGTCGGCGAACGCTCTGACAGGGCCAAAGCCATTGCCGATCTGCTGCTGGAAGGCGCTGTAACCAAGGATGCGCCGGTGCTGTTCACCGACCCGGACGAGGCCGAGGCGATCAAACTGTTCGCCAATACCTATCTTGCAATGCGCGTGGCCTTTTTTAACGAGCTCGACAGCTATTCGTTGGCCGGGGGGATGGATTCGCGCCAGATCATCGAAGGGGTCAGCCTGGACCCGCGGATCGGCGCGCATTACAACAACCCCTCCTTCGGCTATGGCGGCTATTGCCTGCCCAAGGATACCAAACAGCTGCTGGCCAATTACAACCATGTACCGCAAAACCTGATCCGCGCCATCGTCGATGCCAATCGCACCCGTAAGGATTTCCTCAGCGACCAGATCCTGATGAAAGGGCCGAAAACAGTCGGCATCTACCGGCTGGTAATGAAAGAGGGCAGCGACAATTTCCGCCAGAGCTCGGTTCAGGGCATCATGAAACGGATCAAAGCCAAGGGTATTCAGGTCATCGTCTATGAGCCGGCACTAACTGAAGACCATTTCTTTCACTCGCCAGTGATCAGCGATCTTACGGCATTCAAGCAGCAGGCCGACCTGATCGTCGCTAACCGGCTTTCCGACGAAATACGCGATGTCAGCGCCAAGGTCTTCACCCGTGACTTATTTGGTGCCGATTGAGAGTGCAAAGAATACCTTTTGAATACAAAAAACCCTCCGCCTGAATTCCAGCGAAAGGGCCGGGGCGCTGTAGAGATTTGTTGTCTTAGGCCAATAAAAAAGCATGAATGCCCGACGCCATTGCACCTCTGTCAAGTACACGCGCTGCGCCAAACCGCATCATTCACCTCGACACGAAACGCTGGTCCACTATTCTGTGCAACAGGGTCGTGCGAAACGTTCTGTTAAGCCTGAGATGGGAAGGACATCAAGAAAATATCAACGGCCAGATACAGCAGATTGCAATGCATCGTTGTAAATTTCGACGACTATCCTTTCATCGAACACCGTTTCCGCAATTTGTCGAGACCGTGCACCCATCCTGTTTTTCTCGTCGTCGTCGAGTTCCAGGAAATTCCTCATGGCGTCCGCCAAGGATTCTATCGATCTGGGCGCGCAAAGAAATCCGCTATTTCCGTGATCAACTACGTCTTTGCAGCCTGGCTGGGTCGTCGTAATGATCGGTCGTCCCATTGCTGCGGCCTCAAGTAGCGATCGGGGCGTACCTTCGCGATAGAAAGAAGGCAATACGACGCAATCAGCGGATGCGACAACTGGGCGAACGTCCTTGACCGCCTGATGGTATTCGACAACGCCATCATTCGTCAGGGCGTTGATTTCAGGTTCATCCAATCCGCCAGCTTTGCCGCCTCCGTATGGGCCGAGAAGCACAAATCGTGCGTCGGGAAAATCTGGCGCAATCGCGCGCGCAGCCTCAACGAATTCGATGACCCCTTTTTCACGCAGCATTCGTGCAACAAGCGTGAAGCATCGGCTTTGACCGGTCCCAGGCAAAGGGGTCGCCGAAAATGCCTTAAGATCCACACCGGATCCAGGTAAAAGACAGGCCTGTTCCCGTGCAATTAGCTTGTTGTCGACAAAAGTGGCCATGTCCTCGGGGTTCTGCAGAAACACCCGCGGACAACGTCGGAAAGCCGTACGGTAGAGGAATTTGACAACCCGGGACAGCAGAGTGTCGTTGTCAAAGACGCTTCCAAGGCCGGTCACGTTTGGCAGAAAGGGAATACCCAACATCCGGGCCGAAAGAGCGCCATAGATATTAGGCTTAATGGTATAGCCCAAAATGGCATCGGGCCGGTGCTGGCGGATGATCCCAAAGACCCTTGCCAATAGCGCGAATTCGGCAGGAACTGAGGTGCCGGTAGCGCTCATTTTCAGGTCCACAAACCG
This sequence comes from Ruegeria sp. R14_0, assembly GCF_017743975.1. GTDB lineage: Bacteria > Pseudomonadota > Alphaproteobacteria > Rhodobacterales > Rhodobacteraceae > Ruegeria. Next base: position 3,138 of record NZ_JAGHRC010000004.1, read on the forward strand.
GACGCCCATCTGCTGAAAATCCTGGGTGTAATCGTCCCGGGGTGCCACCGCGATCAGGTCATGCCCCTGTGCGACCAGCTCGCGGATCAGGGTCCCCCGGAAGTTGATCAGTTTGAAACTGGAATTGGCGAGAAGGAGGATTTTCATTAGAAGCCGACCATTTTGTAAGGCACCCAGAAGTTCTGAGCCAGGTCGCTTTTTGCGAGCCAGTAAACCTGTGTGAACATTAGATAAGAGACTATGAGAAGGGCCACGGCAGCACGTGCTACTGCTCCGTAAAACATTGTAACAAAATACGAAAAGAAAAAAATCTGAACCGGCAAAAAGTACTTCCCGATCCGGTCAACTACAACAGTTGATGGTGACAGTGGCATCGCAACAAAACAAATGACCGCTGCCCACGCCATTAATACCAGGACTTTTCGTAATTGAGGGCTGATATTGAGCCTATTTTGGATCACCAAAAAACCTGCTGCTGGCAAGGCATTCAAAAAAAGGCGCAAAAGTGCTCCACGCGAACCCGCCTCTGACTCGAGGTACCTAGAAGAATAAATATCCAACCTATCTGACAGCATGTATTGGATGACAATAGCTGCGATGGCCAAGAAGGTGGGATAGAGTAAAGCTCGGTTCTTTGACACGAGGACAACTCCAAATCCCATAAGAATAATAGCCGTGCGATGAAAAAGGGCAGCCAGAACGATGCAAGCGAGAAAAGTCCAGACTTTCCGGCGGTCAAGATACGCGAGCCCAATTAGGATAATCCCCAAGGCAGTGGCTTGCCTGACGTGATCCATTGCCATCACAGTCACAATATGCGGCATAGTTGCCGCTACGGCGATCCAAGGGTAGGGCGTTCGCAATGCGAACATCACAATCCCAACGGCCAAAACGATGGCGCAAAACAAAAAAACGCCGGCAATTCCAAAACCGATTTGGTACGATAACCAGTTTATCAGAGAGTATCCAAGATCGGTTACTCCGACAGCTTGGATGAAGGGTTCGTCTGAGATTACCTCGTAGAGGTAATTGTATTGCACCCAATCTTTGCCGACTTCAAACCGCAGGCCGATGAAAAGGCTTAAAACCATCCCAAAGAAGACAAGCATCGCCAAGCCTACTTGGGATGGTCTTCGGCCCAAAGCGGAAATAACTCCACCTGTGTACGCAATGGAGCTAACTGCAAAGTAAGCGAACATGGGCGGTTAATCTGCCTGTAAAGATGTTAAAGTATTTGGCATGATGCGTTTTCAGGCCAGTGACCGCGATTGAATGACCTCGCCAAGCCGCCGGTCCCCATGTTCGGGCTGGAATTTTTCGGCACCGTTTCCAGGGAAGAAAGTCATTTCTCCCAGTTTCAGGCCTTCTGGCATAAAATAGAAGTCTACCCGCACGAAGCCAAAACCACTCGACAATTCTCGCGCGGTTTCCAGCGCCTCGGACAGTTGGTCGGGCGCAGACATGACCTCGGGTTTGCGGGGATAGCACATAGAATAGTCCATGAGCTGCCAATTCGTCGAATAGAGTTGCCGGGTATGTTCGGTATAGCGCCCGTGGTCGACCTGAATGGCGAAAGGTTCTCCTCCGGCGCAAAAGAACTTGAAATCCTTGGGTGGATTGCCGGTTTCATCGCGCAAAAGCGGCTCGACTATGATTCGTTTCGGGATGCCTTTGTAGTTCGGCTCACGGCTGCGCTGATAGTAGTCTTCCTGAAGCCAAGCGCGAAAGGTTTGCAAATCCTCTGGGCAGAAAGCCACGCCCGCCTCGGCGGTTCGAATGATGGCTTCGCCGCTACCATGGGTCGATTTCGCGATGACTTCGCCCTCGAAGTGGAACGCCGCGATTTCTTCGACGCTATCGAAAACACCAATGGTTGGAACAACGAGATGCTCCATCCCCAGTTCTGCCAACCACTCTTTGACCTGCGCCTTTTCAGTGATGCGACGCGCCAGATTCAGATCACCCCTGAACGCCCATTTCTGTGCCAGGATATGTTCATTGAAGGTTTTTGGCCGGCGGATATTCGGGAAATAGCCCAAACGCTTGCGGGCGTTCAGCACGGACAGCGCATTGTCCCAGATATGTCCGGTCGGGATGTAGTTTTGTAGCTTCATCGGATCAACCGCTTGTAGGAGTAGTGTGCAGGGTTCTGCTTGAAAAAGCCCAGAATGACAAATTCCAAGTGCGGCAAGCCAGCAGACGCAGACCCAAAGACCACAAGACTATGGCACCTGAGGTCGCAAGGGCGGCACCGGTCATGCCGAGCAGAGGAATAAGGGTCAGATTGGCGATCACGGAACAGACGCCGGCCCCGGCGAAAATACAGGCGGTCGTGCGTTGGTGACCCTGCATATAAAGGGCCTGCATCGTTGCCCCATTGGCCGCGACCGCCAGATTGGCTGCACAAAGGATCAGCATGATCGGGTAGCCGGGCAAGTATTCAGGACCCGCCAGAATACTGATGATCTGTTCCCCCCACACAGTCAGACCGACCAAAGCGGATCCGCCAAACCCCAGAGAAAACAAAACGCTCTTGCGCAGGTACCCCGAGACGTTCTCTGATGTGCTGTTGCCGTCTGCGGCGGCGAGGTAGGGCGCGTATAAATGCCCGATGGCCTGCACCCCGAAAGTGACCAGAACGGCGGCTTGCGCTGCTATGCGATAGATGCCGGCCTCGGCCTCACCCGCCAGAATGCCCAGTAGAATGACGTCGATCTGCCGATTGAAAACCAACAATCCGGTCACAAGTGCAAACGGAGCTACATGCGCTATCCAGTCTGCGTCGCTCATCTGGCTGGCCTTAGCAGCCAAACCGCGAAGATCGTTCCGGATCAGAAACAAGCTGAGAAAACAGGTGGTCGCAGCTGAGGCCACATAAAACCCTGTTGCGATGCGCCAGTTCTGGAATTGAGAAACTGACTCAAAGGCAATTGTCAGCCCCAGCACCAACAGCGGAATTAAAATGGTGCCAACCAGAATGGCAGAGTTTGGCCGGAAACTGCCGCGCATGACGCCTTCCGCCAGACCGATGGCGCATAGAAACGGCAGCGCGAATGAGAAGCAGGCAACGCTGGTAAGAAATGCCTCACTGCCCGGCTGCAGCCAAACTGCAACCCAAAGCCCAGCAATCAGAAGGCCCGAATAAAGCGCAGAAAGCCGAAAGCCGGCTACCAGCAGACCACCCGCCAGACGCGGATCGCTGTCCTGCCGGGCGATTGCGACGTGTTTGGTAACAAGGGTCGAGGCACCATTTTTGATTGGAATGACCAGCAAAGTGATGGTCGCAAGCCCAAACGCAAACACTCCGAATTGCATCGGCCCCAACAGACGGGCCAGTACAATTGTCATGGTTGCGCCAATCAGCGCCTCAAGCCCCTTTAGGCCAAGGACAATGAGCCCTCGTCGTGCCTTGAGGATACGGGAGATCAATTTTTGGGCACCTGATAGTAGTCGCAATACCAGTCGACAAAGCGGGCAACACCGTCTTTGATATCCGTTTTTGGGGTATAGCCGGTCAAGTTCCGGAGAAGGGTGGCCTCTGCCCAGGTGGCCGGAACATCGCCAGGTTGCATGTCCATATAGTTGCGCACGGCCTTGCGCCCGACGGCTGTTTCAATGGCGTCGATGAAATCGGTGAGCTGCTCGGACTTCGAGTTTCCAATGTTGATAACGCGATGGGGCGCGACTGGTGACAGACTATCGCCCTGCCTGATGTCAGAGCTGTCGGCCGGGCGTTCTGGAGCCGTATCAAGCAACAGACGAATGGCTTCGACCAGATCTTCGACATACGTAAAGTCGCGCTTCATGTTGCCGTGGTTGTAGACGTCGATTGGATTGCCTTCGAATATCGCCTTGACGAATTTGAACAACGCCATGTCAGGCCGACCCCAGGGGCCATAGACAGTAAAGAACCGGAACATGGTAATTGGCAAATCAAATAGATGCGAATAGGAATGGGCCATATTCTCATTTGACTTCTTGGTTGCCGCATAAAACGACATCTGGTGATCGGCGCGTTGCGTTTCCTGATATGGCATCTCTGTATTTGCGCCATAGGCTGAAGATGTTGATGCAAGCAACATGTGACGCGGCGGATATGCGCGCGCTGCTTCCAGAATCTCAAACGTTCCGATCAGGTTGCTCTCCAGATAAGAACGTGGATTTTCAATAGAATATCGCACTCCGGCCTGAGCCGCGAGGTGAACGACATAGTCAGGAGTATACGTACGGAATAGTTCAAGAACGAGGCCGGGATCTTCAAGTTTGCCGATTACCGGAATAAAGTTATTTCCGTTAAGCGCCTGTGCCAGCAAATTGTGGCGATCTTTTTTCAGAGCAACGTCATAATAGTCGCTCAGGCAATCCAATCCTACAACGCGGTAGCCTTGCGCTAAAAGGAGGTTGCAAAGGTGGTATCCGATAAAGCCAGCTGATCCAGTCACAAGAACAGTTTGCACGCGTGCTACCTTTCAAAAAATTGCAATTCAAACATCTTTGATCAAGTCATCGGCCAATCCCTTGCCGACGGCGTCCGCATGCCCTTTAGCCATGCATCTGTCAATGCCAAGATGGATGTTGTTTTGAAACATTCAGCCTGAAATTGGACGACCTGTCGCTCAATTCTCGTATTACTTTCGAAGCGCCAGCGAACAACGTGCCTGCAAGGGTCTAGACTAGTCGACGCCACGCCGCTGATCCGATGAAAGCGTAACGCTATTGGGTATCGGCCGCGCTTGAATGTGTGGCCAGGATGATCTTTGAGCCGGCGCACTTCATTGATACGCAGCTTCTAACGAATCTCTGCATTGTGGCAACGCTTCAGGCACTTGTGCGGTTGCACCGTCCAGGCGCGACGGGCCTGATTCACAAATGTGATAAGTCCGTCGCTAGCAAGGAAGCTTATGTGCGTCACGCTGATGCTTTCGATTTCACCTCAAGAAACTTCGTCAAAGACGCGGTTTCTGGTTCGGACAACCCACGATCGATAATGCCATACGCATAAAGGCGCGTGCTACCTGGTAGTTCCCTGTGTCCTGCGCCGATTGTCTGCCCTCTTATGATCGTTATGCCCGCCTCATTTGCCCAAAATTCAGTAACGTCCGATCCTAGGTCAGGCAGGGTGACACCAAGCCCGCCGGCAATCTGATCGAAGGAGAAATACCACAAATCTCGCTGGCCAGCTTCGATAATGTCGTACTGATTGTCGCGTTGTTGGTAGGGGGTCACAATTGTTCCCGCCTCGTGCTGCGGCCGCCAGACGTCCACCACACGCGCTGTCGCACCGGCCCACGTGCTGATGTTGTATGATGTTAAAACGTCTCCTGAAACGGCTCCGCTAATCTGCTGCCAATCGCCGTTGAACATGTGGGTGAATTCACCACCCCCACTTAAACGGCACCGGAGTGTTTCACCGGAAACGCCCTTGACCCACATACTCCCGACGTAGGTGCCCGACGGGAGGTCCAGCGGCTGCGAAAAAATCTGGTTTTCAGCGCTAAAGGTCAGGCGCGCAGCGGTCCAGGTGCCATCGGGCGCGATTGTAGCGTTCGCCTCAATTGTATTCGCCCCCGAACCGGAGCCGCCAAAAGCGAAACCAGAAAGATCAGAAGTTCCATTCAGGTTCTGACGCAACCCGCTTGCCGGATGCCGCGCAAGCGTAGGGGTGTTTGCACCACTTACTGTTTCGACCGCGTGATAGCCATGCCCGCTTTTGTCGACCGCATTGGCAACTGGCTGCCCCGCGCCTGTCACGGGCACTGTGCCCGCCGCATCCTGGAACAATGTACGCAGATCAGAGGGGTCGAACCAAACCCTTGGGTTCAAGCCGCCGATCCCACGTTGGTTTTTTTGCATTGCAAGCGATGTGATGCCGAGACCAATCTCAATCATTTTCTTCAACCTTTCGAATGGCGCCACCCGGTCGTTTTATCAATTGTTCGACGTAGCCCGGACCAGTCTCGCAAGTGCTTTCGCTTTGGAACATGTTCATGCGTCTCCATATTTTTGCTTATTGCGATACCGCAGATTGGGCCTGGGCGCGGACACCTGAGTTTTTTGAGGATAGAATTTTGGAACTCTGGTGCTTTGTGATACCCAGCCGCACTTGATGAAGTTGCATGGTCTTCGGGCTCCAGTTCTGGAATTGATTTACTTGGCACCGGAGAAGATTGTCGAAGTTCGTTAACTTCATGTTAGGCAACAGTTCGGCTTAACAACCAAAGACATGCGACACATCATTGATACCGGCGTAGCGTGGTTTGCTATCCTCGGAACGTCGGTCTGGGCAGGGTTGTTACAGCCGATACATCATCGCCTGGAAGCTTTGTACGACGATAAAGGCCGAGGATGACGAGATCTTGTCCGCCATTGGTCCGAGGACAATGGTCGAGTGATGCATTGGGGATCTGTTGCAAAGTTCCTTATTGAACGAAGAGCTGGCACCGAACCCGCGACTTACGATATCGCATTTCAAGTTGGGAAGTAGCGCCATCGCCGCCCCTGCAACAAAACCGCATACCAGAAAAAAACCAACTTCGTTGTTCTCGTCCTTAACCTCGCCTGATTGCCGTTATTAGGATGTATGGACGCGGAAAACCGCAAGCCTCTTTAGACACAGAACCTGAATGCTCACGTCTTGAGGGCGCACTTCGGTCTTAACTGCAGCAGGTCGCGAAACGCATATTCCGGACGTTCACAGTCCAGTGTCAGATGGCCGAAGCGCGGACAATGCTGCCATTGGAGGCTGCAGATTCAATGAATTTTCACTGCCCAAATCCGCGATCGGCAAACACATGCAAACAAACAACTACTGTCGCGTCTCTTTTCGTATCAACTCGCGGTCAATAGCTGGGCCGTTTTTCTGATGAGTCTGAAGGTCCGTCCAAGTCCAGAACCGTGGGGTCGATGTTGCGCTTGTTTGCGCTCATCTTGACAGACTTCCGCATGGCCTCACTTCGCCGAAGCAATCGTCGGAAACGCACTTCGTCGAGTACAAGCAGTGTCGAGGGTGATAACGCCCGCACGCTAACGCGACGGGGCTGTTTCGACAGCATAGCCAATTGCCCAAACATTTCGCCACGACCCAACCGAGACGTATGCCTGCCAAACTCCACTTCGACCGCCCCGGAAGCGATGAAAAACACACTCCGGGCGAATTCATCTTTGGAAATAATAGTATCGCCCGCGTTGGCATGTCGTGTCCGCAGCGCTCTGCTGAGTTTCCGCAGTGAAGCTTTGTCGAGATCAGAAAAGAGCGGAAACTGCCGGACCAGATCCCGCCCTTTGAGCGCGATGTCCAGCACTGGACGCCCTTCAGACATAGCACGTCGGGCCGCCACTTCCTGCATCAATACCGAATACAGCTCTTCACCCACCAAGCCGTCTTCGCGCATGACCGTGTATTCGCGCTCTTCCAGTCGCAGCGCCGTCCGCCGGATAAACCGCCGCTCCAGCTTTTCGGCATAGCCAGGATACTGTAGCCGCAGACCGTCAAGCGCGGTTTCAACCGCATCGAAACGACGCGCCAACAAATCATCAAGCAGTTCCGCAACCCGGCGGCCGTGGATGCGGCGTATGCGGCCACGGACGAACCCATCAAGATCCTTCAGGATTAGGCGCTGCATGAGCAACCTTTCAAACCGATCCGTTGTAAGACGTGTGAGCGGGAACGAGATTCGAAGGCGGTTGTTCAAAAACACGGCGATCCGAAAAGACTTGCCGTAAACGACGGAGCGGTTGGATGCGCGATGATACCCAATCCGCCCTCCGGTCCGTGCCCCTTCGATGAGCCGATCAGTGTCAGACAGAATCTTCTCACTCAGAACCGACGACATGGTGCGCTCTCGCATCCGGGCCAAGACCGAGTCCCGCTCGGCACCGGCCAGCGCAATAAGGCCAAGCGTAATCCTGTCACGATCAAGAATCTCTGCGCTGTCTTCGGCGTCCCTAACAGCCTCGTCGAGGCGTTCACTGAACCTTTTGGCTTCGTTTCTGACGATTTCGTGGTTCAAGTCGTAGTTTTCTGCCGTGCGGGCCACGTCTTCGCGAACGGATTGCAAGGCAACCGCAACCACCTGACGCGATAGCGCCGTATCAAGCGGAGAGAGCTTGTCGAGCCCTAGTTTTGTGATCACCGTGCGCAAGGTTGTTCCCTGAACAACCAGTGTGAACAGCGTAAACCCAGTGGCCAGAATGCCGACCAGGCGCTTGGTCTCGAGCGGGATATGCGTGCTTTCCGTGACTGCCAGTGCCAGCGCCAGTGTCACGGCACCCCGCAGCCCACCCCACAGCATCGCGGTGCGATAGGGGCGTTCAACTGCTGGCGACACGCCGATTGTCGTAAGTAGGGGCAACAAGCCAAACAGAACCGCTGCCCGCGCCAGCGTTGCAGCGAGAACCACCACAGCCAACAGGCCAAGGTCAGACGGCTGCACCCCTTCCAACAATCTCGGTATCAACAGTGCTGCAAGAATAAAGATCAGCGCCCCGGCCCAATGCGCCAGAAGGTCCCATACCTCTTGCAAATTTGCCCATGCAACCGGCGACAATCGACCGGGGCCGGTTAGGTTGAGCGTAAGGCCTGCAGCCACCACAGCGATGACACCCGAAGCCCCAACGCTTTGTTCTGCAACGATATAGGCAAGATACGGCAACGCAACCGAGATTGAAACCTGTGCCATTTCCCAGCGATCTACGAAGGCCATAAGCCAAACAGTCATGCGCGCTGTGAGCAAACCGGTCAGTACTCCGCCCACGATCAACAGCGGAAATTGCCCCAAGGCTTCACTCAGTAAAGGGTTGGGTCTTCCGAGCATGACAAAGCTCATGAATAGTCCAAAAAGCGCGATGGCTGCGGCATCGTTAAGAAGGCTTTCGCCTTCGATAATTCGCGAAAGCCTGCGTGGTGCGGAAATCGATCTAAAAATGCTGACAACCGCCGAGGGATCTGTCGTCGACACTATAGACCCGATCAAGAGGCAAGCGACCAGCGGTAGCGTACTTACCCAACTCAGCGCGTAGCCAATGGAAAGTGTCGCTACAATCACTGCGACAATGGCCATCATCAGGATAGGCATCCAGTCGTCCAGCATCCTGCGAAGGTTCATGCCGAGTGTCGCTTGAAAAAGCAGCGTTGGCAGGAAAACGTAGAGGAATACGTCAGATCGTATCGGCAGATCAATGATCGCCTGCGCCCCCGGGTTCAGCGCATCCGTTAGATCAGTGTCGAGAAAAAATGTCGCGCCAAGCCCGATCACTATTCCCAGGAGCGCGAGAATAACGCTGAAAGGCAGGCGCAACCGCGCGGCCAATGGTTCCGCCACGCCGATTACTACAAAGAGAGAAGTTATGATGGTCGTAATAACGACGATGTCCATAAACAATGTCTAACTGAGAACTTGAATTTATGGAATCCAACTTTTTTGGACTTGATCGCCCTCACGGGCTCCTAGGTTCAATGTAAGCCGTCTGGGCGCCAACCCGCCCGTAGCTGACAGACCATCCAGCCTCTCTCAGCAGCGCAGCAAACCTGTGATAGCCACATCGGCCGCATTGTCGGGCCAATTCGATCATGTCGCAAACCAGGCGGTCTTCGTCTGCGCGAAAAACGAACAATAATAGTCATATATCTCCGACAAGAGCTCTCTTCCTTTGGGTGACATTCTCCTGGCCCATCTCCTAACGGTTTACTGCCTTTCGGAGCGGTGCAGCAAACGCCTTGGGGGCCGATCCTGCCGATGAAGATCAGCCGTTAGACAATCTGGCTGCGCCAGTCTGTGCGTCTGGCGAAGGCGCTTTGATCCTCAGACGACCCCATGTTCGGTTACTTGCAGCGGATGAGATTCCGCCCAATCGGCAAGAAAGGCGGACATCTCGGGAGCAGTTGCGAATTGTGAGGCCTTACGCGGAAGTGCCACACCGTTCTCGAGCGCCAGGCGCGCGCATTCGATGTGGTGGCGATGTGCCTTTTGCGGACAGTGTTCGGACCCGTGAATGATCGTGGAAAGCAGTGTCCCTCCATAAGCATTTGTGTGGTCAAGGTCCGGGTTCTGGCCAAGAAAATAGGACATGACTTCGGGCATACCCTCCCAACCGGCAAGGTGCAGGGGCGGCATGCCCATCTCGTCCGGCAGATTTGGGTCCAGGCCAATGTCGACCAGGCGCTGCATGTGGGGCAGGGTTCCTTCGCGCCAGACAAGGCGGCACAGGAGAAATTTCATCTCTTCCGACAGGGCGTTTGTGTCGATCTGATCGTCCACCTTTGAGGTGGCGTCCGCTGCCCGGGCAAGTTGCTCTTCGGTCGATGTCAACTGCGTGGATGCACCTGCCGCTTCCAGAACTGACGCGACATCCCGGTTTCCGAATATGCGGGCAAAGGCATAGGGCGTGTGGCCGCGACTGACAGCATTTGGGTTTGCGCCGTGGTTCAGCAAAAGCTGCGCGATCTCACCCGAAGCCAACCGCCGGGCCGCCTGATGCAAGGCGGGGATTACCAAGGAAGGTTCACCCGACGGATGAGGGTTTATGCCTTCGTTGGGATCAGCACCGTGTTCCAGCAACAGCCGAACAGCATCGGTGCTGTTGAAGTCAATCGCTCTGGGCAATGCATTTGTGCCCTTCGGGTTTGCCCCATGTTCCAGCAACAAACGAAGACCTTGGGTATGACCGAGTTCGGTGGAATGATAGAGGGATTCATTGTCGTCAGGATTTGCCCCATGTTCCAACAACCACCTGGCCAAAGCCATGTTGTCTGCATGGCCGATGGCCCCGTAAAGCGCGGACAAGCGGTGATCTGTCTCGGGGTCTAAGGCAAAACTGTCATTCACATCGGCGCCGTGTTCGACAAGCAATTCCGCCATGGCGAGCATCTCGGGTTCTTTTTCAGGCTCTGTCTTGATGTATCTCGAAAATGCCAGATGGCACATTGGTCTTCGCGGCGGGTATTCGCGCGTTGCGGCACCGGCATCCCGCTCTAGGATCTTGCGCATCGCGGATACGTCATAGAGCGCGACGAGAAGAGGCACCTGACCGTCGGCGAGGTCGGGCTCATCCGCAAGCAGATGTGCGATCGTCTCGTTTGAGCCGTTATACAGCGCCCAACGTAGCCGTCCCTGTTTCTGCGCGCGATCCATGCCTTGCGTTTCAACGGCAAGTTTCAGTGCCGGCCACGAGGCGTAACCAGTCTCTCGCGCAATGACATGCAGACAATCGGCGTGCTTGTAGACCCCGTTTGCGGGGGGTGCGACAATTCCGTGTACGCGCAGCATTGCGCCTTTGTCGCCTTCCGTCAGAGCTTTGCCCAAAGCCTTGGCATCACGGCGCAGTTGATCGAGTGATTTGGTCATCGGTCTTCCCTCCACTGCCCGACGGTCCGCTAATCCGGGCTGAGAAACCGATGTGGTTTTCACACATTTTGTGCGAGGTGCCGATGACAGCTTTCCGCGGACCAGGGGGCCGCCTCGAAACGGCCTGTGGCCACAGTAGCTATTGCGAACATGTCTCGCAAGCGGGATCACTCTGGCTATATTAGCGCAACGAATGGCTGCCATATGGCTTGCGACTGCAGCATTTTGGTTTGCAAATAGCTGTCGGGTTTTAGCTAGCCGTCACGGTACAACCAGTCGATTCTTGAGAGCGTCTTTGGGACTAGCGCCAAGTGTTTGCCGAAACATGTAGCTGAACGCGCTCGTCGACTCATATCCCATGTCGAACGCAACCGAAGTTACACTTGCACCCGAAGCAAGCAGCGAGACGGCATGCAAGACCCGAGCGTGTCGCAACCATTTCGACGGTGGCATACCTGTTTCAGCAATGAAAAGTCGTTCGATGGTCTTTCGACTTGCAGGTATATCTGACAGCCATTCCACCACCGAACGAACACTACCAGGATCATCAAGGGCAGCTTGAGCGGCGCTCTGAAGGCGAGCGTCTTTGGGCAAAACCAGAGTGAGCGGCACGTCTTTCGCGGCGAGCATCTCGTGTCTGAGAAGGGTATGCAGCGCTGCGTTGTGATTGGCCGTACGTGTATTTGTGGCCTCTGGCATCGCGGCAACAAACAGTTCATTTAGAAGCGGCGTCATTGCCACGACCCGGCAGTCTGGTCCAAGTCGCTCTGCCTCGTCGCGATTGACATCAACGTAGTGCATTATGTTGTTCGACCCGTACCTCATCCAGTGTTGCAGATCCGGAGGAACCCACATCGCCATGGCCGGACTAAGAAGCAGGACGCGGTCAGGGGTTCCCACGTACATCGAGCCTGACGCCGCAGAGATGATTTGACCAAAATCGTGGCAATGCCAATCGTAGCTTTCGCCGGACGCTGGCCTGATCGTCTCACCAAGAAATCGGGGGCGATCCTGTTGGAAAATTCCGCTGTCCGTCATTGACGAATCCTCGATGATAACTGGCTCGCTTTCGACAGACAGACATACCACGATTGGCTAGATATCGCCAATCCATCGGGCCTTGGGTGCGATGTGTCGATCTGAACGGAAAAGCAACCATGACTAACCGAACCTTGATGGCCTGGTTCGCCGTGGGCCACTTTGCGAACGATTGGCCAATTGCAGCGCTGTGGCTGATCGTGCCCGCTGCCGGGCTTGCAATGACCCTTTCGCCTGCCGAAGTCGGTTTGCTTTTCACGCTGCTCAGTGTTGGTGGAGCGCTGGCCTATGTGCCTGCAGGTCTGCTGGCGGACCGTGCCCTTAGCCCGCGCTACCTTCTTGTCGGCACCTTCTTCTGGGTTGCTATCGGATACGCCCTTGCGGCACTGGCCCCGGGCTTTTGGAGCTTGGCCGTGCTTTTGGCGATTGCGGGGATGGGCAACGCGGCTTGGCATCCAATTGCGACTGGTGTGCTGACGCGCACCAACAGGAAAACGCGCGCTCGTGCCCTGGGTATACATGCGGTAGGCGGCTCGGTCGCCGAAGTCTTGGCTCCACTGACGGTTGGGCTACTTTTATCTACCGTCGATTGGCGTGTCGCTCTGACCGTTTCGGTGCTGCCGACAGTATTTGTCGGTCTTTGCTTTGTGATTGTGGTTCAGGCAATCCCACCTGAAAAAAGTCCGCGTGTGAACCGACAAGAGCTTACAGAGCTGGTGCGGACGTGGCGCAGCCGAAACGGGTTGCGCATCGTCGCAACTGTTTCACTCTATAACATGGCGCTGATCGGATTGCTGAGCATGATGCCGCTCTATCTGGCGACGGCTCATGGCTTTGCACCAGGAACCATCGGGATCGCTTTTGCAGCCATTCTGGTAACCGGTGCGCTGGCTCAGCCGTGGGTTGGATCGATTTCCGACAGGTTCGGCCGCATGCCGGTACTTGCTAGCGGCAATGGGCTTGGGGCATTTTCAATTGCGACACTGACGTTCGACCCTCCGTTCTGGTTCATGATTGCCATGATGGCGGTCGGGGTCGCGTCGCTGGACGCAGTTCGAGCGGCAATGCTAGCAGCCGCCGTAGATCACTCTGATCGCAGTGAAAGCACGACGTTGGGTTTCGCGTTTGCCCTTTTGGATGGGGTAGGTGCGCTTGGTGCGGTGTTGGCAGGAGTGGTAGCGGGCTTCTCTTGGGGCGCTATGTTTGGCCTCTGCGCCGCCCTTGCAATCGGTGCAGCCATTCTGAGTGCTAGAGGCTTTTGCAGATCCGGCAAACCCGCCCTGGTCACGCCTACCACAAGACACGGCATGACCATCAAAGAAGCCAAAGCTGAGCATGCTCGGCGGTATTGGTTCATCTAGGCAAACAGCTTGGCTGCGCAAAGTATGATGAGACGAAGTTCGAAACTATGTCCGCCTTTGGAGGAACTCAGACGATGATTGCATATATTTCAGTGGGCGCTGATGACATGAAACTTGCGGAACGCTTTTACTCTGCATTCTTGCCCGATCTCGGGTATCATTTGGAGTATTATCACGGTGATCTGAGCTTTGCGCTGCCTGCGAAATCGGGACATGCAGCAAACCAGCCGGAGTTCTACGTGAAGTCCCCCTTCAATGGGTTGTCGGCTTCGGCGGGGAACGGGACAATGGTCGCCTTCCAGGCACGCAATCAACAACAGGTTCGTGACCTACATTCCGCAGCAATCGCGGCGGGAGGGTCCGACGAAGGCGCGCCTGGCTTCCGAGAATACTACGGGCCGAACTTCTTCGTCGGATACCTGCGCGACCCTCAAGGCAACAAGATCGCATTATTCTCCAGCGATCCGAGCGAAGCGGAACGCAATGGATGACAGAGACCCTTTGGGCACGAGGGAGGCCTGAATGCTGTTCAGTGCCTTTTGCCATGGCCTGAATAACGGGACTTGACCTGCAAGACTCGACGGGCCTTTTCCACAATCGGCAGATCGATCATCTTGTTGCCCAGTGATACCGCGCCCAAACCATCAGACATCGATCTTTCGTAGGCGTCGACTATCCTTTTTGCCTGCGTTGCGGCATCGTCTGACGGAGTGAAGGCGGAATTTAGCGGATTGATTTGCGACGGGTGGATCGCGAAGCCACCTTCAAAACCCAGTTTTGCCGATCTTTCCGCGGTTTCGCTAAAGCTGCCGATATCATGGTATTGCGCGATACTTCCGGCATATCCCAACGGGATTATGCCTGCAGACCGGGCTGCTGTCACAACCTGTTGGCTTGGAAATAGCAGCCCGTCCCATTCAGGCTCCATACCCATTTCCAGGCAAAAGTCTTCGGTCCCCAGATTCAGGGCAACCAGATTTTCATGGGCTGCAGCTATGGCGGGTGCATTCAGCAGCCCTTTGGGGTTTTCGATCAAAGCGATGAGGGGCAGGTCACCACACCCTGCAGATCGACCGAAGTCGGCAACTTCTTTTACAAATTCAGGGTCTTCCACCTTGGGCAGGATCAGCACATCAGCACCAGCATCAATGGCTGCTTTCAGGTCTTCCTCGAGCAGCGGGTCGGCGTTGTTCACCCGTACCGCTACTGACTTTTCACATGTGTGAAGGTATCTCGCAGCGCCACGCAGCGATTGACGCGCCTTTTCCTTCTGTGAGGGGGGCACAGCGTCCTCAAGGTCCAAGATGACGACATCTGCCTCGGTCTTTGCGGCCTTGGCAACGAAGGCCTCGACATGAGCCGGAATGTAGAGCAGCGATCTGAACGCGCGATAGATCATTCTGCGCATGCCATCATTGCGGGCGATACCTGATCGAGCAATCCGGTATCCATGAGAGGCGTATCGCCATCTGCCGAGAGATACGCCTTGGCCAGTTCGATTGAGCAACCGCAGGCAACGACCTTTCGCATCAAATCGTCCTCGGCCATGGGCAATGTCGCGCCACCAGGAACAAAGGTCATTTCTTCGCTGATTACCCGACCGCTCTTAAGGCCGATGGTTATCCGTTCCGGGGTTGTTGGGCCAATATCACTCGTATCGCCTTTTGGCAGATCGTAAAGATCCAAATCAATCGATGCGGCAAGTTCCCGACGTGCGGGATTGTTGAACCCTTCTGCCATGAAGTCTTTCGGTGTTACCCGACCTTCAAGCAAACCAACCGCGATGCAGTACCGGACCGAAAAGCGTGCTTCGGCATCGTTGTTGGGCACACCAAAGCCTGCGACACGGTGGAAGGGGGCGGGCATGCGGACCTTGATCGATGCGATGTCACTTGGCCGCTGAATGTGTTTGCTCAGTTCAATCGCACCGTGGATGGGGCGCTGGGTGTAGGCGCAACTGGGCCAGAGCTTGCGGATGACCGGGTATTGCTTAACAGCTTGCCCCAGCTCCATCGTTTTCATCATTTCACGAAATCCTATGGATTCCGGGGTGCCGTACACTTTGGTAAAGCCAAACTCGGAATCCCAAAGGTTGCAGTTTCCCGTGGCATCCGCGCGGCCCAGCAATGCCGCACGCAGCCCGGCCTCGGCTGCCAATCCGGTGTGAAGCGCCTTGGCGTCATAGCCGATCTGGGTCAGCAGGCCGGACGATGACGATGCCGCAAGCGCCATAGCGTTGGACATCTGACGCGCCGACAATCCAAGTGCTTTCGAGACGGCTGCCGCAGTTCCAATCGGCCCCAGTGTGGATGTTGAATGCCATCCAATGTCGTAATGGCCATATCCCAGCGCCTTGCCCATCCATATGATGGTCTCGTACCCCACAATCCAGGCGTCGCTGATCTGGTCAATCGTCATCGGCACCTTGTGCGCAAGGCTCAGAAGCGCGCTAAGCACCGGTGCGCTGGCGTGGCTTGATCCCGACAGTTCGTAGTCGTCGAAATCCAGCGCTGCAGCCCGCGCGCCATTGGCCAGCGCCGCACCGGTGATCGAGAGCATCTCTCCACCGCCGACTGGAGGGACCGAGCCCTGTCTCAGGCCAAACAACATTGCATCGGACGCCGCAACTGCCTGCCGTTCTGGGGTGCCCAAAACCATGCAGGACAACGTATCGATGAGCGTGAAACGCGCTTGTTCTCTTACGTATTCGTCAACGCCAAGATCGGCCTGAGTGGCCCATTCCGCGAGCCGCTCAGAAAAGTTTAGCACATTGGGTTTTGCCATGGCTTGATCCGCCTCGAGTTTCAGTTGCATGGGCTCAGACCTTAAAATGTTGCTGTGGCCTGCATGGCTTTGGCCCCGTCATGTCGGCGGGCCCAAAGTTGCATGGTGTCGTTTTTGCAGGTGCCCTCAAGATGGAAGGGGTCCATCCCAGCCAAAGGGGCCAGTCCACGGAATTCGAATGTTCTAGGTGCCTGACCTACGGTGCGCTGGGCAAGGTCGATCAGCAGAGTCGCGGTGAGCGGCCCATGAAAGACCAAACCGTCATACCCTTCGACCGAGCGCGCATAGTCTACGTCATAATGGACGCGGTGCCCGTTGAAGGTCAGCGCCGAATAGCGGAACAGCATCACCTGCGACGGCGATACCATTTCCGAGACTTCGGCGTTGCTCGGTGCCGGGGCAGGGACGGGTTTGGGTGCATCAGGATGCGGGTCTTCCCGATAAACGATGTCGTGCTCTTCGGTCAGGGCAAGCGTGCCGTCCTCGAGAAAAAGCTCATGCAGAACCGTTACAAAACACAAGGCCCCGGTGCGACCACTCTTTTCGGCTATGTGTTTGATAGTCGAACGTTTCTTAGCGCGACTGCCCAGTGGAATGGGGGCCTTGAACGCGAACCTGCCACCCGCCCACATCCGGCGGGGCAGGGCGACCGGAGGCAGAAAGCCGCCTTTCTTTGGGTGACCATCACGACCCAATTCGCCAAGTGGCTTTGCTTCGAGAAAATACAGCCAATGCCACAGCGGTGGCAGTATGTCCCCTGACTGCAATGTCGGCTCGCGGCCAATCGTGGCTTGCATGAATCGCGCAGGTTCAGTGCGCAATGTGTCGGAATGGGCTTCTGAGCGCCCGATCCAAGAGTTTACTTTTTGCAACATCTGTACGGAACCTCTTCCCTCGGTCAGGAGAACTCTGCGCGCAACGCTGCGCCGTGTTGGTCGATTGCAGGGGCCGCGCCGAGCGGGCTGGTTTCTTCGATATCCAACCAACGGATCGGAGGAGCCGGGATCGCGATAGTTTCGTTCCCTTCGGTCGTCACATCCCGGCGCCGCAAGGCTGGGTGGTCGCCCAGTTCAGCGACGCTGTTGACAGCACCGTATGCGATGTTCGCCGTAGCCAGCCGTGCACGGAATTCCTGCAGGGTCAATTCGCGGGAAACCCCCGAGATTAAGTCCTCCAGAGCGTCGCGGTTGGCGACCCTGTCGTTATTTGAGGCAAACCGCGTGTCCGAGCCCGCCGTGTTCGATCGCAGCACTTCCTGGCAGAACCGTTGCCATTCACGTTCATTTTGAATTGCGATCAGCGTCAGACCGCCATCGCTGGTTTCAAACGCGCCATAAGGGGCCATGCTGGGATGGCGCAGGCCAACTCGCTTGGGGGCACCTTTGCCATATTCGCTGTGGATCAGGGGGACGCTCATCCAGTCGGCTGCGACGTCGAACAACGAAACGGCCAGTGCTGCACCTTCACCTGTCATTTCCCGGCGCATCAGCGCCTCGAGGACCGCCGCGTGACAGGTCATGCCGGCCCCAATATCGCAGATGGACACACCGATCCGCCCCATTTCATCCACACCGCCGCTGATCCCGGTGAGGCCGGACTCGGCCTGGATCAGAAAATCATAAGCCTTGAGGCGCTTGACCGCATCGCTTTCCCCATACCCTGTGATGTCAACGGTGACGAGATGGGGGTATTTCTTACGCAACTCTGTGGCGCCAAACCCGGCGCGCGCCATGGCACCCGGAGCAAGGTTCTGAATGAACACGTCAGCCTGTGCAATGATCCGCTCCAACAGTGCAGCATCCTCGGCAGTTCGGAAATCAAGGGCCAGTGATTCCTTCCCCTGATTGGTCCATGCAAAATATGAGCTGGTTCCGTTGGCAGCGTCGTCATATCCACGAGCGAAGTCGCCTTCTGCGCGTTCTATCTTGATCACGCGCGCTCCGGCTTCGGCCAACCGCGCAGTGCAAAGTGGTGCGGCCAGTGCCTGTTCGATCGAGACCACAAGAATGTCTTTTAACGGTTTCATTTGGTGCCCTTACCTCGGCCATTGCCAGTTGAGGGTAGAGACTCAATTCTCGAAAGAAAATTTATTGATTATGTGTTTTTTGTTTAGGTATTTTTAACAGTATGGCGACTCACAAACTCCCTCCACTACACGCGCTCCATGTGTTTGAAACCGTAGCCCGACTTGGGGGTGTGCGGGCCGCGGCCGCTGAATTGAACGTTACTCCGCCTGCTGTCAGTCACCAGTTGGACAAGCTTGAAGGATACCTTGGTGCGCCCTTGTTTATTCGCCGAGGACGCAATCTGGTTCTGACAGAAGGGGCGCATGACTATCTGACCGAAATCCGCCCGGGCCTTGAGGCGATAGGGCGCGCGACTTCTGTTGCCACGCAGCGATCGCAGCGCGAGGTTTTGACAATTGCCGCGCCCCCGACGTTGACGACAATGTGGTTGATGCCCAAGCTGCACAGTTTTTCCAGCCTCTACCCGGACTACGATATTCGCCTTTTGGACAGGATGACATTCAATCCGGACGAGCGTGGCGTTGATGTCGCCATTGAATATCGTTTTGAGGCCGATCCGGATTTGGTGTCGGTGCAAGTTCTGCCGGATGAACTCGTCGCTTTGACCAGCACCAATTATGCCGAAAGGTTTGGAATTCGCAGCGTAGAGGACCTGAAGGGTGCGACGCTGATTGAAACCGAAAGACGTCTGACATCTTGGAAAAAGGTGTTGGCCGGGCAGTCGTGGCTGCGGCGTCAGCGGTTCTTTTCGGTCAGTTATTCCCTGCATGCCTTTGAAGCTGCGGCACGCGGGATCGGCGTGGCGCTTGGCAATCGGGCCAATGCTGAACGAATGTTGGCAGAAGGTCTTTTGTGCATTCCATTCGAGCTGCCGCCTGAAACGGTTCCTCCCGCGCCACGCTACTTTCTGAGTGCGGTGTCCCATCGCCAACGCCAGCCTAGGGTGCGCGCATTTTGGGATTGGCTCGTTGAAGAGGCGGCGCTTTGATCTGAGTTTCAACCATCGAATGCGCCGGACCATTTTCAACCGTGCTTTGCTGCGACAAATCGGTCGGCCGTTGGGCGTTCACCAAATCTTTTCCGATAGGCCTTTGAAAAATTGTCGATGCTGGAAAACCCTGTTGCAACAGCAACATCAATGATCGACAGGTCGGTTCCTTGCAATAGAACCCGCGCGCGGTCCAGCCGAAGGTTGCGGTAATATCGGGATGGGCTGGTATTCAAGTGTTTGTTGAACAAACGTTCGATCTGCCGCCTCGATATCTTTTCATCTTCAAGAAGTTCATCGACCGGGAGTGGATCCTGCAATGAGTGCTCCATCTTCTTGAGGATGTTCAGGAAAGCGGGGTTTCGCGTTCCGATCATTTTCGACAGTGTTTGACGCTGCGACCTGGTTCTGTGGCAGTCAAAGTCGTGCACGCAATGATCCGCGGCCTTCTGAGCCGTGGCATTGTCAAAATCGGCTTCGATAACAGAAAGCGTTAAGTCGAGGCTTGCCGTGCCCCCAGCGCTTGAGGCCACATTTGCATCGGGCAGAACTCGGGCTGACAGGCAATCCAGTCTCGGAAACATCTCTTCAAAAACCGGGGCCAAGGACCAATGCAATGTCATTTGGGCTTCGTTTGTCAGACCCGCACGCGCCAAGGTGAATGCGCCGGTCCCAATCGCTGCGAGTCGACCACCAAATCTTGAGTGCCGACGCAGCCATTGCAATGTTTCCGGACGGGCGTCTAGGTATCCTGTGTTCCCGGAACATATGACGACGTAATCCGAATGCCGCGTGGCGCAAAGGCCAGTCTGCGCAGGGATGTCAATTCCGTTGGAACAGGTCACAGGCTCACCGGTCTCGGTTATGACCGACCATGTATAGGCCGTTATTCCTGTCACGGTATTGGTCGTCCGCAAGGGTTCTATTGCTGCGGAGAAGTCGAGCATGTTTGAGCCCGGAAGCAGCAGAAAATAAAAGTGACGCTTCTGGGCAGTGATTTCAGAATGCCCGGCAGCGCTTGGGTTTTCGCCCCCCCGGCACCGGGTGATGGGTTTAGACTCAAGATACATACGCTGCCGTGCCTTTCCTCAGACTTTAAGAAGTGATTTGAGATCGGTTTCGGTATCCGCGACCATCTCGGGGTGCGGGGATTTTCCGGATTCGATCAGCCGTTTCGCGACCATGTAGGCGCGCGGGTCGTTCATCGCGTCAGCGGCGATAAGCTGCGCATCGCGGTAGTACCAGACAGACGACGCTCCGTCGTCACCCTGACGCGATACGATCTGATCATAGCCAGTATTCAATCCTGCGATCTGCAACTTGACGTGATACTGATCCGACCAGAACCAGGGTTTCGCCTTGTAAGGTTTAGAGGCGCCCATGATGTTTTCGGCAACAGCCTCGGCCTGATCAATGGCATTGCCGACACTTTCCAAACGGATCTGATCGTTCCCGTGGGGAAACGTCGCACAATCTCCCGCAGCCCAGATACACGGGTTCGAGGTGCGGCCCCACGCATCGGTTTTGATCCCGTTTTCGACAGCAACCCCGGCTGCTTCGGCAAGTACCGTATTCGGAGTGATACCAATTCCGAAAACAACAAAATCCGCAGGGATCATGTCACCATTGGCAAGTTCGACACCGTCCGCGTGGTCCTCTCCGGTGACGCGCGCGATCTTGGTATCTTCAAGAATTCGGACGTTGTTGGCACCGTGCAGCTCGCGGAAAAACTGGGCGGTTTCCGAGGCCGCAACGCGTTGCAAAATGCGTGGCGCGGCTTCGATCAGAGTGACATCCAGATCCAACTTCGCCGCAACAGCAGCAACTTCTAGACCGATGTAGCCCCCGCCTATGATGACAATCTTTCGACCTGGTTTGAATTCCGGTGCGATTGCGTCAATATCGGCGATCCCACGGATCGTAAAGGTGCCGGGCAGGGTGCCACCCATGCTCGCGGGCAAACGATTGGGGGTTGAGCCGGTCGCGAGGACCAGGTGCTCAAAGGCCAGAGTTTGAGCGCCGCAGACAAGTGTCTGATCGTCCGCAGAAATGTCCGTTACCCGCTGGTTCAGGTGCAAGTCAATCTGATGCTCATCAAAGAAACTCTCGGGCCTCAGGAACAAGCGGTCCCGAGGCAACTCGCCCAACAAATACGCTTTGGACAGGGGCGGGCGCTGATAGGGCGGGTGCGCCTCCTCCCCGATCAGGGCGATTGGCCTGTCATAACCCAGATTGCGCAGTTTAACAGCGGCAGAGCAACCAGCTTGCCCCGCCCCCACAACAATGACGGCATAATTGGTCATATCATTGACCTCACACTCAAACACATTCGCGGTCTGCGATGTCGAGGGTCCGATCCAGGATTTCCAGACCCGTCATCAGATCCTCTTCGCTGATGTTCAGCGGCGGGGTCAGGCGAACGACGTTCGAGTAGAACGACAGATACAGCCCCTCATTCATCGCAAAGCCCATCATATCCGACATTGGTTTTGCATCCGGGCCTTTCGCGGCAAACGGAACCAGCGGCTCGCGCGTTTCGCGGTTCTTGACCAGTTCAATGCCGTTGAACATGCCCTTGCCGCGGATGTCACCGATGCTGGGGTGCTTTTCGGCCATCTTAGCCAACTCAGCCCGCATCTTCTCACCCATGGCGGAGGCATTCTCCAACGCGCCTTCGTCCTGCATGGCGCGGATCGCGGCGATGCCCGAGGCGCAGGCCAGCGGGTGACCGGCGTAGGTCAGACCGCCCGGCATCGGGGTGTCGCGCAGCCAGTTGTGCAGCTCGGTCGAGACCGACATCGTACCCAGCGGAACATAGCCAGAGTTGATGCCTTTGGCGCTGGTGATGATGTCGGGCTGCACGCCCCAGTGATCAACCGCGAACCACTTGCCGGTCCGGCCAAAGCCTGCCATGACCTCGTCCGCGATCAGCAGGATGCCGTATTTCTCGCAGGTTTCCTTGATCGACTGCAGATACCCATCCGGGGGAACGATGATGCCGTTGGTGCCCACGATCGGCTCCAGAATGACGGCGGCCACTGTGTTGGGGTTTTCGTACATCAGGATCTCTTCCAGATGCGGGCCACCCTGTGCCACCGGGCATTTGGCCGGGTCGGTGTGACCGGTCGGCAAGCGATAGACGTATGGGTCCAGCATCCGCACCACGCCGGGCATATCAGCGCGGGTCAGGTGGTGGCGCGGGTCGCCTGTCAGCGATAGCGTGCCACCAGTTGCCCCGTGATACGAGCGATAGCGTGCGACGATCTTGGTCCTGCCCGTATAGTGCCGCGCCAGCCGGATCGCGGTTTCGTTCGCCGCCGAACCGCCGGTGGTGAAGAATGTTGAGGTGATGTTCTCGGGCGTGATCTCATTCATGATCGCCGCCATTTCCGAGCGCACATCCGAGCCCATCGCCGGGCCGATGTAACAAAGCTTGTCGGCCTGATCCTTGATCGCCTGAACGATCTTGGGGTGCTGGTGCCCCATATTGGCGTTCACCAGCTGGCTTTGAAAGTCCAGATAGCGTTTGCTATCGCTGTCCCAGAACCAGCTGCCTTGCGCGCCTGTGATGACACGTGGGCGGCTGCCTTGTTTCGACCAGCTTTGCAGATAGTGATCTGCATGCACGTCTTTGACCCATTCGGGATCATGTGAGGGGTAGGCGTTGCTAAAATCTTCCATAACAGGTCTCTCGGCGGGCTGGGGGTTGGATCAATCGATAACGGTGACGGGCTGGCCCAAAGCATCGGCATCGGGCGTTACACCCAAACCGGGCCCTTCGGGCGGAGTGATGCGACCGTTCTCGCGCACGGGGCCATCTGGGGCCAGGCGCGGGCCGACATAGTGGCTCAGGTCGCAGGTGTTCATGATGCCACGCGCAGGCGTAGAGGCGGCCAGATGCAGCAATGCAGCGGTGGTGATGTCACTGCCCCAAGTGTCCTCGATGCACATCTGGGTGCCCAGCGTCAGGCATAGATCCCGGATCTGCCGCATTGCTGACAGACCGCCCATTTTGGACAGTTTCAGCGCCGCGGCCTGCATGCATCCGGCCTGATGTCCGGCGATGATCGACGCAATGTCATTCGCGTTTTCGTCAATCTTCATCGGAAGGCCGGTGGCGCGCTGGACATGGGCGCATTCCTCAAGCGTGGCGCACGGCTGTTCCAGCATGACATCCAGATGGGCTGCGGCGCGACCAACCCGGATCGCGGTCAGCGCATCACTGCCGCAGTTCCAGTCGCCATAGACCAGCGGGCCTGGACCTACGGCTTCACGCACCTTGGCAAACCGTTCGACATCCGTTTGCCAGTCGCCATCAGCGCCCAGCTTGACCTGGAACTGACGCATCCCCTTTTCGTAAGCCTCACGCGCCATGCGGGCCATCTCGTCTGGGGCCACGCAGGTGATCGAGTGATAAAGCGGCATGTCTTTGACCTGCCGCCCACCCAGCAGACGATGCACCGGCAAACCGGCTGCATGCCCGGTCAGGTCCCATAGCGCCATATCAATCGCGGATTTTGCGTAGCCATGGCCGTGAAGATACCTGTTGGCCTGCTCCATGACAGTTTCCGGCCCTACCGGATCAGCACCGATCAGCACCGGAGCAAGTTCCGCAACGGCGGGGATCACGCCCTTGGCATAGGCGGGCAGGTAATGCGGGATCGGGCACACCTCGCCCCAGCCGGACAAACCTGTATCCGTGTCGAGACGCAAAACCACCGAGGTGGTCGTATCGCAGGTTTTCCCATCTGCCATGTAATAGGTTTCATGGCTGGTCAGCGGGACTTCCCACGCGGCAATGCGGGTAATCTTCATGGCTTCACCACAATGTTTCCGACATGTTTTTTCTGCATGAACGCCTCTTGCGCCTGTGCCAGGTCAGAAAGCGGGTATGTCTCAGCAAGAAGGGGTTTGAGCGCGCCGGTTTCGATCATCCCCACCACGCGCTGCATCGTGCCGGCCGGGCAGATCGTGGCGCCGGTCAGTTGCAGGTCCTTGTAGACAAGCTGGCGCAGATCGAACTCGGCCATCTGACCTGCGATACAGCCCGACGTGGAGTAACGCCCGCCCTGCCGCAGCGCGTTGATCAGCGGCATGAACATCGGTGCCCCAACCACATCCAGCGCGATGTCCACCGGACCGCCTGCCGCATCCCGAATGGCCGCTTCCAGATCGGGGGTGTTGCGGTCGATCACATGGGTCGCGCCCAAATCATGCAGCAGATCAGCCTTGGACGGGCTGGCAATCGCGATCACCTTGCACCCGCGCAGTCGGCACAGTTGGATCGCGGCCGATCCTACACCGCCCGAGGCCCCGGTGATCACCACGACCTCGCCCGGGCGCGGCGCGGTGCGCTGCACCAGGTTTTCCGCCGTTGTATAAGCGCAAGGAAAGGTGGCCAATTCCTCGTCGCTCAGGTCGCTGTTCACCGGCACCGCGTTGGCGGCGCGTACTTTGGTGTACTCGGCATAACCGCCATCCGCCTCGGACCCGAAATAGCCCGAGTTTTCAGGGTTCAGCCAATCCCCGTGGCTCAGCAGCCAAGGATCTATCATTACGCGTTCACCAATGCGCACGGGATCAACCCCTTCGCCGACGGCTACGACTTCACCGGCCACATCCGCGCCCTGGATGACCGGAAAGTTTAATGAACCGCTGCCCCAGGTACCATCGTCGCCGCTGGCTTCGTCAAAGCCTTCTGCGGCTCCGCTGCCCAGATCGGCATCGACCTTTTTGGAGTACCAAGCCGTGCGTGTATTGATGTCGGTATTGTTCAGACCACAGGCCCCGACTTTGATCAGTACCTCGCCCTTTTCGGGTGTCGGTGTGGGCATGTCACGGTATTCCAGCATGTCCAACCCGCCATGACCATTCAGTACAACGGCTTTCATCGTTTCGGGGATCATCCGGTCAGAATCCTGATCTGAGTTGTCTGTATTTGGCGGCGGGCACCCGATCAGATGCCCGCCGGTCTTAGCTTATGCCGGGACCGCGGCAGGCGCGTCGGTGCGCGGCAGTTTGCTCTGCGGGTCGTAGGCGGCTTCGCCCAGGATGCGACCCTTGCGGGGTTCACCTGCGACGATCACTTCGATCTCCTGACCCGGCACATTGGCGTGCGGCTTAATGTAAGCAAAGGCCAGGATCTTGCCGACGGTATGACCATAAGCGACCGACGCTGTCGCGCCGACAACTTCGCCGTTCACCTTGATCGCTTCGCCGCCATGACCGTCCTCGATCCCGTCGGGTTCGATTTCCAGATAGGCGCAGACCCAAGGCATCTGGCCTTTTTCGGCCTGTTCCGCACTGACGCGCGTGGCTTCGACGCCCAGATACTCTTTGTCCAGCTTGAAGAAGCGGCCCACATTTGCCTCAGGCAGCGTGACCTCGTTGGTCAACTCGCCCGCGCCGGGGAAGGCTTTCTCCATCCGCATCGCGTTCATGGCGAAGGAACCGTAGTTGACGATGCCATGTGGCTCGCCTGCGGCCCACAGAGCGTTGTAGACATCCACACAGGCCTCATCTGGCATGTGGAATTCCCAACCCAGTTCACCGGCATAGGACATGCGGAACGCCCAGACCTTGTGACCGGCAACGGTGATTTCCTGCGCCGACAGCCAGCGGAAACCGGCGTTGGACAGATCCGCATCGGTGCATTGCGCCAGAACATCGCGCGATTTCGGACCGTTCAGCGACAGGGCCGACCAGCCAGCGGACAGGGGCGTGATGGTCACGTTCTCATCCGCACGGTTGTGGTTCAGGTGATCCAGCAGACGCTGTTCGAAGAAGGCCGCGCAGACCAGGTAGAAGCGGTCATCCGCCATCCGGACCAGTGTGGTCTCCAATTCGATCCGACCCCGGCGGTTCAGCATGTGGGTCAGCGTGATCGAACCGGTTTTCTGCGGCATCTTGTTCGCAGTCAGACGATCCAGCAGTGCGTAAGCGTCCGGGCCCGAAACCTCGACCTTGGTGAAGGCGGTCACATCCATGATGCCAACGCTGTCGCGGACGGCTTTGACCTCGGCACCAACCACGTCATGCACCACGTTGCGGCGGAAACTGTAATGGTCGCGCTGCTCGACCCCTTCAGGCGCAAACCAGCGGGGGCGTTCGAAGCCGTAGACTTCTTCGTAGACCGCGCCTTTGTCTTTGAGGATTTCGTACAGCGGCGACGGCTTGATCGGGCGACCTTCCAGACGGTTGAAATGCGGGAAGGGAATCTCGTGGCGCAGTTTGTAGTCTTCATGCGCCTTGATGACCTGCCAGTCTTTCTTGGCATAGGCACCAAAGCGGCGCGGGTCGTAGTCGCGCATCGAAATGTCAGCCGCTCCGTAGACCATCCACTTGGCCAGCTCGCGGGTCAGGCCGGGGCCCCAACCGATACCGATTTGGGTACCACAGCAGCACCAGTAGTTCTTGACGCCCGGAGCCGGGCCAACCATCGGGTTGCCATCCGGCGGGTGGCTGATTGCGCCGTGCACTTCGCGGGTGATGCCCAGCTCGGCAAAGATCGGCATCCGCTCCAGCGAGTTTTCCAGCCAGGGCATGACGCGGTCATAATCGGCCTCGAACAGCCAGTTCTCGTATTCCCAGGGGCATTCGTCATGCCAGACCGAGTTCGAGTTCTCTTTTTCGTAAATCCCGATCAGACCCTTTTTCTGCTCCATCCGGATATAGCCCGAGACCTGTTTGTCATCACGGATCACCGGCAGTTCGGTGTCCAGATCCTGAAACTCAGGGACATTCTCGGTCACGAAGTAATGGTGCGTCATCGAGGTCATCGGCAGTTGCAGGCCGGACCATTCGCCCATCTGGCGCGCATAGGTGCCGCCTGCATTGACGACGTGTTCGCAAACAACCGTGCCTTTTTCGGTCTCGACAACCCACTCACCTGCATCGTTCTGGGTGATGTTGGTGGCGCGGCAGTGACGGAAGATCTTCACGCCTTTCTGACGCGCACCAGTGGCCATCGCCATGGTCACGTTCGAGGGGTCCACATGACCATCATCCGGGGTGTACAGAGCGCCCAGAACGCCGTCCAGATTATAGAACGGGTGCTTTTCGGCGATAAACTCCAGCCCAACCAGTTCGATGTTGAAGCCCAGCGACCGACCCACCGACAGGGTGTGGCGCAGCCAGTCCATCTCATCCTCGGTATAGGCCAGACGGAACGAACCGCAGCCATGCCAGGTGACGGCTTGGCCGGTCTCTTCCTCAAGCGTCTTGGAATACAGGCCGATGTTGTAGTCCACCATGCGTCCCAACCCGTAGGAGCTGGTGGAATGGGTGATCTGACCGGCTGCGTGCCAGGTCGAGCCGCTGGTCAGTTCGGCCTTTTCCAAAAGGATGGTCTCATCCCCCCAGCCTTCATGGCCCAGGTGGTAAGCTAGACCACACCCCATGACGCCACCACCGACGATGACGACCTTGGCGCGTTCGGGCAGTTCTTTTTTGGACATCGCAAAAATTCCTGTTCGAGAGTCGCAGATTTCTGTGGACTTCCTAATGCTACAAATGTACCAGCGTCAATAATTAATGGCACAAATGTACATACCGAGATTCACAATGAATGGTACAGATGTTTCAAGCGAGGTTCTGGAGCGCCTGACCGAAGAGCTTGCTGTTTTGACGCCAGAAGCGCGCAAAGCCGCACGCTACGTTCTGGAAAACCCAAGAGAAGTCGGTGTTTCAACAGTTCGTGAGATCGCAGAGGCGGCTCGGGTCAAGCCAAACACGGTTGTGCGCATGGCGCGGCAGATAGGGTTTGAAGGGTACGGTGACTTCCGTGAACCATTTCGGGATGACATTCGCCGAAATGATGTTTCTTTTCCCGATCGCGCCCGTTGGTTGCAGGGAATCAGACACTCGGGGGATCTCGGGGGGCTTTATGCAGATTTGCTGGGCGCAGCCATTCGAAATATCGAAGAAACATTTGCTGAAATTGATGCAGATCAGCTTCAATCTGCTGCGGAGGCCGTTTGGTCTGCGCGATCCGTTTATACACTGGGTGTTGGCGTCAACAATTCAAACGCTTCGAACTTCACCTACCTTGCCCGCACGGGTATGACCGATTTTCACGCGATACCTCGGCCAGGCTCCACGGCCACTGATGACTTGGCCTGGGCGGATCAGCGGGACGTTCTGATCGCGATCACTTGCCGCCCTTACCGAACTGAGGTCGTAGAGGCGGTAAATACAGCGCGAAAGCAAGGCGTGACCGTAGTTGGAATCTCTGACTCGCCCGCGAGCCCTATCATTCTGCCGGCACAGCACAGCTTTGTTCTGTCGGTGGATACGCCGCAATTCTTCCCTTCATCCGTGTCCACAATTGCCTTGCTGGAAACGCTGCTTAGTTTCATCGTCGCAGTGTCCAGTGATGAGATCGTCGAGCGGGTCGAGAAGTTTCACAAACGCCGTCATCAGCTTGGCCTTTATCAGGAGGAACAAATATGAATGCCCCGCTGACCCATTCGCTGGACGCCAGCTACTACACCGATCCTGAAATCTTTGAAAAAGAGATGAACGGCCTTCTGATGCGGACCTGGCAATATGCGGGTCACGCCAATGATATCCCCAATGTCGGGGACTATTTCGCATTCGAAATCGCGGGTCAGAACCTGTTTGCCATTCGTGGCCGCGACAATGTTGTCCGTACCTTCTACAACGTGTGCCAGCACCGCGCGCATGAAATGGTCACAGGCACCGGCAACACCCGCGTGGTGGTGTGCCCCTACCACCAGTGGTCTTATGAACTGACCGGCGGTTTGCGCGCAGGCCCCAACGTCAAGAACGTACCTGGTTTTCAACGCGAAAAGATCTGCCTGACCGAGGTCCGTACCGAAGACTTCCTGGGTTTCATCTTTGTTAATCTCGACAAGGATGCCGCGCCAATGGACGAATGGTATCCGGGCGTACGCGAGGAAATCGCAGAATTTGTGCCTCATATCGATACGTTGGCGCCGCTGGAATGGGTCGAGATTCCCGAAAATTGCAATTGGAAAGTGTCGATCGAGAACTATTCCGAATGCTACCACTGCCCGTCGAACCACCCCACATTTGCCGAAGGGGTCGTCAAACCAGAAACCTATGACATTCAGCCCGATGCAGGCGGTGGCTATGTGCTGCGCCACACCACCGAATGTCAGGCGCTGGACAAGATGACCTATCCGGTCGATCTGGACAGCAACGAGCACGCGGGCGACTACCAGTCGTGGTTCCTGTGGCCCATGTTCTCGTTCCAGTGCTACCCGGGCAACGTCCTGAACACATATCATTGGCGCGCAAACACCGTGGACACCTGCACCGTTTGGCGTGGCTGGTACACCGAAGGTGGCTATGAAAGCGACGTGATCCGAGGGTTGGCCGTGCAGGACCGCCAGACCACGGTCGAGGAAGACATTCGCCTTGTTGAATCTGTCCATCGTGGTCTGAAATCCAAAGGTTATGTTCCGGGCCCGTTGGTTCTGGACCCCGCCTGTGGCGTCATGAGCGAGCATTCCGTTGCCAAGCTTCAGCAATGGATGCGTGAGGCTGTGGAATAAAACCAACCAAACAAACCAATTTTACCTCGGAGGGTAAATCTTACCCACCGAAGCCTTGGAGATGCGCGACATGCAAGACGTGAAGCCGTATTGGCAGAATTACGTGGACGGCACTTGGATCGACGGCGGTGCTGGCCGGCTCGATGTGTTGAACCCGGGGACAGGCGAAAAGCTGGCCGAACAGGCTTTGGCGGATGCCGGTGACGTGGATCGTGCCGTCATGGCCGCACGACGGGTTCACCTGTCCGGGGCCCTTAGCGATCTGCGCCCTGTGGAACGAGGCCGAATGGTTCAGGCCATAGGCCGCTACCTGCTCGATAACATAGACGAGATTGCCACGGTCCTGACCTTGGAACAGGGTAAACCCCTTTGGGAAGCACGCGTTGAGATCGAAGGCGCGGCCCGGTACTTCGAATATTATGGCAATCAGGCAGAAACGGTCGAAGGGCGGTCCATCCCGCTTGGCGCCAACTACTTCGATTTTACCACCTACGAACCATACGGGGTTTCGGCACAAATCATCCCTTGGAACTACCCGGTTGAAATGACTGCGCGTTCCCTGTCGGCTGCGCTGGCGACCGGCAATACCGTAGTGATCAAGACCCCGGAACTGACACCGCTGACCAATGCCTGGTTTGCCCACGCGGCCGAAGCCGTTGGCCTGCCCAATGGGGCCGTCAACATTCTGTGTGGTCTGGGCCACGAAGCAGGCGCGGCGCTGTCGGCGCATCCGCATGTCAATCAGATTGTCTTTACCGGGTCGGTGCCTACCGGCGTGGCGATTGCAAGTGCGGCCGCGCGCAATGTGGTTCCATGTGTTTTAGAGCTTGGCGGGAAGTCTGCGGCCATCGTGCATGATGATGCGGATCTGGAGGCTTTTGAAAATGATGTGCGTTGGGGCATCTATTTCAACGCTGGTCAGGTGTGTTCGGCCATGAGCCGTGTAATCGTACACGAGAGCCGCCATGACGAGTTGGTGGAGCGAATCTCGAACGTCGCAAGCAATCTCTCGGTCGGTCCTGGCATCGAGCGCGGTGAATTTGGCCCGAATATGGGTTCGATGGTCAGCGAGGCACAGCGTGACCGAGGGGCTGGTATGGTGTCTGAGGCGATTGCCGCCGGGGCAACAGCGGCCACAGGTGGGCGCAAAATGAACATCCCTGGTGCTTTCCTGGAGCCCACCATACTGACCAACGTCACCCCAGACATGAACATCGCGAACGAAGAAGCCTTCGCACCCGTTCTTTCGGTTCTGAAGTTCCGTGACGATGCTCAGGCGGTCGAGATCGCAAACGGCACGCCCTACGGGCTTGTTGGCGGTGTGTTCACCCGTGACATCGACCGCGCCACACAGGCCGCACGGCAACTCCGCGCCGGCCAGGTTTTCGTCAACGAATGGTACGCAGGTGGCGTTGAAACACCGTTCGGTGGCTACGGAAAATCCGGCTACGGGCGTGAAAAGGGGCGGGAGGCGCTCTGGAACTATGTCCAGACAAAAAACGTAGCCATTCGGCTGCGCAGCTAATCCAACAATTTTGACAAAACACGGGGACATCCATTGTCCATGAAACCATCGGTAACGGAGTTGTCGATCAAGACGGCAGAAAGTGGCTTCTACCGAGGTTTCACGAAAGATGTGGCGATCACCGCCAAAGTATTGATTGGTGCACTTGTCGTCTGGGCTGTGGCCTTTCCAGACAATGCCGCCGCGGTTCTGTCGGGAATGAACTCGTTGATCCTGGCATCGTGCAATTTCTGGTACGTCTATGTGATGGCCTTCTTCTTCGTGACCTGCATCGTCCTGGCGGTGTTGCCGGTTTCAGGTCGCATGAAGCTGGGGCGTCCCGAGGATAAATCGGAATTTTCAAGGTTCTCGTGGTTCTCGATGATGTTTGGGGCAGGGATTGGAATCGGTATGCTGACATACGCAACCGGTGAGCCGATTTTTCACTTTCAGACCAACCCTGACATCATCCTGGGCCTGGCCGAAGGGTCAAGTGAAGAGGCCGTGCACTTGGCCTATAAATGGTCGTTCTCGCACTGGGGGCTGCATGCTTGGACCAGCTACTCGAACGTTGGTCTGTCGCTTGCCTTTTTCCTGTTCTTCGGGTCGACCTTCTTCGGCTTGCAGGCTCTTTTCGTCGGCATTTTCGACTACCTTGTGGGAACACCCGCATTGTTGTTTACCGTTTGGAGCAGCGGCGGAGTAGAAGGATCTGTATCTAGCCAGCTGGCCGGATGGCAAGGTAGCTGGACTGTCTTCTACTGGGCGTGGTGGATCGCATTTGCGCCGTTCGTCGGTGTGTTCCTCGCGCGCATTTCCAAGGGCAGAACCATCCGCGAATACGTGCTGGGCGCAGCCATCGTGCCTTCGGTGATATACTTTGTCTGGTTCGCTCTGGTGGGCGGAACTGCGATTGATCTGGAACTTTCCGGTGTTGCGGACAATGCGATCATCGGCACCGGCTTGTCGGACCAGTTGTTCGCTACGCTTTCAGTCATGCTGAGTGAAACCATGGCATGGATCTTTGCGATCATGGTGGTCGTTTTGTTGCTTACTAATCTGGTGACGTCGGCTGAGTCGGCTGTTCTGATTATCAACACCATAAACGCAGCTGGCGATGAGGGTCCCAAAGCACGGCCCCACATCCTGTTCTGGGGCGCAGCTTTGGCGTTGGTCGTGGGCGCGTTGCTTATGATTGGCGGCCTCGGCGCAATTCAGACCGCAATGATCATCGGTGCCCTGCCGTTCAACGCCGTCATGGTGCTGATGGGCGTGTCGGTCCTCAAAGCAATCTGGCGGGATAGCCAACGCGAAAAAATGTGCCTACCAGTCTTCGACGAAGAAAACGCCGATGCAGTCCCCGTGGAATAGTCAATCAACTCGGGTCGG
Organism: Ruegeria sp. R14_0; assembly: GCF_017743975.1. Lineage (GTDB taxonomy): Bacteria > Pseudomonadota > Alphaproteobacteria > Rhodobacterales > Rhodobacteraceae > Ruegeria. The sequence continues at coordinate 36,109 of NZ_JAGHRC010000004.1, forward strand.
TTACGGTTTCAGCCGGCCCGTTTATCAATGGAGAGAAAGATGGACGACAACCTTTTCGAACATGGCCTGAAGCAGCGTAAATCAACGCTGGGCGCTGAATATGTCGAGAAAAACCTGGCGGCGGCGGATGGCTTTACCCGTCCGTTTCAGGAAGCGATGACCGCATGGTGCTGGGGTTTTGGTTGGGGTGATAACACCATCGATCACAAAACCCGCTCGATGATGAACCTGGCCATGCTCGGTGCGCTTGGGAAAATGCATGAATGGGAAATTCACTGCAAAGGCGCGTTGAACAACGGCGTTACCAAGGAAGAAATCCAGTCGATCATTCACGTGATCGGAATTTACTGCGGCGTACCGCAGTCCCTGGAGTGTTTCCGCGTTGCGCGCAAAGTGCTTGAAGAGCGCGACCTGCTTTAATCCCGTTTCGACGAAACGACCGATTGGTGATCCCGAGAGTGTTTCGGGATCACTGCACTTAAAACAGCCCGTTTCTCTTCGTCATTTGTCTCGGCCTGGTCCTCGGTTTTCTGAATATAGCAGTGGACCAGTTCAGGCGGGGGACACACTGTATTTTTGTTGATCTATTTTGCCAGCTAACATAGTGAAAATCGAATAATTGCAAAGTGGATAACGTTCTTGAGCGTCTGCATAGTGGCGCGACATTAACTTAAGTATCCTTTGCAGTTATAAGCATCAAATTCCCGTAAAGAAGCCGAAAAACCACTCTGTAAGAGTTGATTTTTCAACTTTGACAACCTAAATCCTGCACACTCACGGAATGAGGGCGATATGGATATCTGGTTTTTTGTCGGTCTCGGCTTACTGCTCTGGGCTCTGAGGGATTTGATTGCAGGCTCGACATATCTGTTGGAGCGAGTCACTCGCTCGGAAAATCCGGGAAAATACTGGTTTGGTGTGATGCTCTGGTTGGTTGTTGCGCTCGCAGTAGTGTTTCTTTCGCCAACCACTAACTACCTACTCTACTACTGACGCGGATTGCGGGATTGCCTCAGGCTCAGAGCGAACTATCCCCCAAAGATATCATCCATCGCCGGACAGTCTTGTAAAACGCATCAATCCCGCGCTGCAAAAGCGTCTCTGTGACTTTGCGCAAACGTCAGACTGCAGCGGGCGTACGGCCACTTCGTGTGTGCAATGATCTTATGGGGAAATCGGTGGCGCTTGTAACTGATTACAATGACGTCATCGATACCACCAACGTCAATTTACGGGCACAGGCTTCCGAACCACTGTCAACGCAGCAAACCGGCGCGTTCGCCAATTGAGCGCAAAAATATGCAAAACGACCACGTTAACTAGCGCTATTCAAAAGGAAAACTGTCCAGCCGTTCAGCCCCGGATTCAGTGACCAGAACCTGGGTTTCAAGCTTGACGCTTTCCGAGCCTTCTTCGGCGATAAGGCTTTCGACACAGACAACTTGGCCTGGCTCAAAACAACCTGTCATGGCACCGGGCCCCCAATCTAAATGCAAAGGAACCACAGGCCATTCATCAGCCATGCCAACGCCATGGACCGCCAGTGAATAACGGTAGGGAACATGGCGCTCGGGAATGCGCCAGCTTTTGGTGTTGAATTCATCAAAACTTACGCCGGGGCGCACCAAGTCCAGATTGTGATGAATCTGTTCAAGCGCGGTATCGTAGAGTCGTCTTTGCTGATCATTCATCTTGCCGTAGCCGCAGATCCATGAACGCGAAAGGTCTGCGCAATAGCCGTAGGGGCCGATCATGTCTGTATCGAACGAGATCATTTCGCCCGCCTGACACACGCGGTCCGAACACTCCTGATACCAGGGGTTCGTGCGCGGGCCGCAGGTGAGAAGTTTGGTTTCCAACCAGTCTCCGCCAGAGCGGGCGTTCTCGAAGTGCAGATGTGCCCAAAGTTCGCGCTCGGTGACGCCGGGGTGGGAGTGGTCGTAGATCCGTGCCATGCCTGCCTCGCAGACGCGGATTGTCCAGCGCATCAATTCGATCTCGTCGGCAGATTTGATCGACCGGGCCATTTCTGTCAGTTGCGTGCCTTCGACATATGTAAGTCCTCGCGCCTCAAGCGCATGAACACCGCTGCCATTTAGCGTGTCACAGGCGATGCGCGTGTTCCCGCCGCCATGTTCCCGGATCAGATCGGCAATCTCATCGGCCCAAGTCTCGGTCGCGGCACCAACTTTGTCGCCCGAAGCCATGAACATCCAAGTCTTGGAGACACGGATTTCATCTATGCCCGGCAGGCCCTCGCTTTGGTGCAGGCAGCCCTTGAATTCGAACATGATCGCCGGCCCGCCGGCAAGGATAAGCGCATAGCGCATAGGGTTGTGCAACGTCCAGACCTGCATGTTCGAGCAGTCAAAAGCATAGCGGATATTGCACGGATCATAGAGCAGCAGCGCTGCACAGTCTGACCGGTTCAGAGCGTCGCGCAAGCGACCCAGACGATAGGCGCGTGCACGATCAAGAACATCATCGCTGACGGGACTCTTTAGCGGTTTCTCTGCGCCCTCGGCGTTCAGATAAGTGAGCTTGCGATCATCCTTGAAGGCAGTGTCCAAGCTCATGCAGCACGTCCGTAAAAGCCTATACGTTCCTGCTCTGAGAACTGCACGCCGGGGCGTTCATAATAGGAAAAGACAGCGATGATCCGATCCTGATCACCCTGCACAGGGGTAACGCGGTGCGCAGTGTTCTTGCCCTTGAAGATATTCAGGGTACCCGGCTCCAGCACGATGCGCGTGGGGGTACGGCGCCCCTCTAGCAGGTCGGCCACACCGTCGTAGTTCGGGTCATCGTCGCTGCGCAAGTCTTGATCATACTCAAAATCACCGCCAACTTCTGGTGCTTGCAGCAGTAGAGTTGTGGTGAACTCAGATCGGTCGAAATGCCAGTTCAGCGCCTGTCCTTCGTGATACCCCATGACGTTTACGCGCGCCAACGGGTCCTGCATGGTAAAGAGTTTGGGTTTGCCCATAACAGCGGCCAGGAATTGCGCGAAGGGAGCCCATTCATAGAGCCGGATCACAGCGGTTTCGCCCATCTGATCGGCGCAGATTGTTCGGTTTGACGTCTCAAACTCGGTCAGCGCGGGATGATCTGCAGGCAGGTCTCCGATCTCTTTTTTGAAATAGATGTTGTGTTTGCGCGCATGTGTGAATGAGCCATCTGCCAGTACCGGTTTCAGTTCGGCCACGGCCTTGGTCAGTGCATCAGCGTTGATAAACCCTGCCAGGTTGAACAGGCCATCCTCGGCCAGCTTGGATTTGCAGTCCTCAAGTAGGGCAAGCCAGCCTGTGCTGCCAGGTTGATCCAAGGGGTAATCTTGCAGATTGATCAGATCGCGCATTACAGTCCTCCTCTTGCCTGGCAACAGGGTTATGTTGCGTGCTCTGTCCAATCAACAGTATTTCTATTTATGATGGATAAGGAAATCTTAAGGTTGCACCATGAAGCTCAACGCCCCCATGAACGCTCTCAAAGCCTTTGAAGCTGCGGCTAGAACCGGGTCATTCACCGCGGCCGCGGCCGAACTGGGTGTGAGTTCGCCAGCCGTCAGCCAACAGGTAAAGCTGCTGGAAGACTTTTGGCAGCAAGCGTTGTTCATTCGCCAGGGCAACCGGCTGTCGTTAACGGATGCGGGGCAAACAGCTTATCCGCAGCTTGCCCAGGCCATGGCCAGCCTGGCGGCCCTATCGGCGAAAATGCAAAGCGAGCAGATCAGAAAAACCCGACTGGTGCTGAGCGCGCCTCATTCGGTGGTGGAAACCTGGCTGCCTGGCAAACTTGCACCGCTGATGCGTGCAGAGGAATACACGCCCATTGATGTGCGTGTGGATGAAGACCCAATCGACTTTGCCCGCGATAAAATCGATATGAGGATATTCTTTGGCCATGATCTGTACGGCGACTTTCAGGTCCACAGTCTTTTCGCAGATCACCTGATCGCAGTTGCCAGTCCGGATTTCATCCGCCAATTCGGCGCGCATCTGCAGGATATGCCGGATAAATTTCTGATCCACACCCATTGGGGCAGTGGGTTTACTTCATCCCCGAATTGGGAAGCCGCGTTGCCTGTCGGTAAAACCATCAATCGCGATCTGGGTATGTCGGTGCGCACCAGCAGCGTCGCGTTGGTTTTTGCACGCCATGGCTTTGGCGTAGCATTGGTCCCGGCGGCAATGGCGGCTGATGATCTATATGCGGAAAGGCTTGTGCAATTGGACAGCCCTTACTTGGAATTGCCACGTAGCTATCGTTTGGCTTACCCAAAACGACTGCAGTCCCACCCGACAATTGTGCGCGTGCTGGGTGCTTTGTCACACTGGGCGGACCAATCGAAGCGATAGACACTCCTTTCGTTCACTATGTCTCCGCAGCTGCGATTTCGGAACCACAAGCAGCGCTTGGCGGCCATTCTGGTTAGGTTCGAACCTATTTTGCCTTGTCAGATCTGCAGGTTTGGAAGATGTCTGTCGAGTGGGTGGGATGATCAAATGACACGCAGTGCCAACTTCAATGAAACAACGGCAATCGATGTAGAACTCGCTGGTGACATTCTTCGGGTGGCTATTGCCGGGTTGCCCGAAATTGCGTCACGCAACGCAACGAAGGCCCTGGCGGAACTGCGTTTGAATCATGAACCGTTTCGGGACTTTCTGAATTTACCGCCGAATGGAAACCCTCGCATCAATTCCTGCCTCCTGTATCCACCATTTGAACCGAGCGCGGACGGCACGCTTTTTCTGGCCTCCCGTTTTGCCTACGCACCGTATGCCGGAACCGCGCTTATGGCTGCGGCAACGGTTCTTGCAGAAATGCGGAACTTGAAAAGAGCCGCTGGTCAATGTCGCGTTAAGTTACTGACCGCACACGGTGTGATGAGTGTTGAACTAAACCGGACAGGCAATTTCGTTACGCAAGCCAAATGGTTTACGGCCCCTCCTGTGATGTTGATCGCCGAAGCGGAATTGCTCATGAACGCAGGTGATGCAATCCCGGTCTCGTTGGTGGATGCGGGCCTGCCATATTTGATTGTGGGTGCAGACGAGATGGGTTTGTCGCTGGGTGATTATTCCAGCCTGTCAAACGCGGCAATCGAGCTGAGCGCGGCAGCCGGCAAGCAGTACCCTCTGTCCCGATTAGGCAATGTCGAGAGTTACGACACCTACTTGGTCATGTTCTTTTCCCAAATCGCGGACGATCACATCAAAACTGTTTGGGTTTCCGACAAAGGGGAGGTTGCCAATTCAGCGGGCGGCACTGGTGCTCTGTCCGTTCTGGCGGCGTGTGAAAACAGTGGAAGGGTGGCCCCGGGACAATCAACCCGTGTCGAAGCGCCGGGCGGTGTTTTCGAGTGCCAGATTGAAGGGGCCCAAGCCACGGTCGCTTCGGACGTTAGGATCATTGCAGAACATAAATTTCGATTGGGTCATCCAACGCTGTGTCAGTGATATTGCCAAGGTCCGCTCGGCCCACTTCGCGTTGGATGCTGAGGAAAGAACTTGCTGGGCACACCTAAAGAACGACAATGCAGAGTCGCCGTTCACGTGAGCAGCCTTATCGCGCCGGTCCAATTGGATTGCTAATGCATCATCGCCCTGGTTTGTTTTGCATTTGGTGCATTCCGACCCATCAGTCGTAGAATTCGTTATCCTTTAGCGCGCTTAAATGCCCCTTCTTCCTGGTCCCGGTTCTGAGTTGTCGAGTTCTCACGATAAAGAGCATCCAAACGAAGCCCAATGGTTTCTGGAACCAAGCTTCCGGCACGACGAAGCCCATCAAAGCGGGCGCGCATGTTCCGCTTTTTGGCAACCTGATGGGGTTGGGTCTTGTTCATGAATTCAATATCGACCGGCCCGCCATCTTCAAGAAACCCGGCCGCCGTCGCAGCCTCCAACAACTCGGCCCCGCGCCGTGTACGTGCAATGATCGAATTGGTGCCCGGGTCTGTGGCCGAGGCTTCTCGGTCCGGCGAAGCGGCGGGCCAAGTGTCTGCCGCTGCGATGTCGGCCCCTTCACCGATGCCATCCGGACAGATCTTGCAGCGAAATGGCAGCGACCAGCTGCTTTCATCTTCCCCCCAAAAATCGAGGTAATGAAAATCCCGTCGCGTCCCATCCGTCGTTTCAATCGTGGTGGGCCCCGGGCAACCGCGCCCGCGGTATCGCAGAGAGGAAACCTGGTTCCGGTCAATTCCGTTATCGGACAGGAAACGTCCCATTGCCTCATCGGGCATAAACCCGCCGCAGACCGGGGTCAGCATATAGCGGATCAGCCGGTCAACTCTGGCGTCCTGATGCGCAAGGTTGCGGATGGCGTTTAGATCGCAGGGCTTTGCCACTACGGCAAATGGTTGTTCACGGTCCAAAGCCGCAATCAGATTGATCAGCGGGGCCGTGGGGCCATAACGGGATCCGGCCCCTGCCATAACCTCATCAACTGTCCCGGAAATCGTGGCTGCCCCAAAGCTTGGCGCATCCTCGGATGCCTTGACATGCAGAACAAAGGCGACCCGGCCGGATTTTAGCAGGAAACGGGCGAGCGCTGTTAGCACCCCACCCGTTGACCCTTCGAAGCGAACCTCGGGCTCGCCAGCCCAGCCAAGCGTGAGGCTGTGATAAGGGCCCCAGACCAAGTCGTGATAGGGCGCAGCCGAAATCTCAGCTTCGGGGATCGCCTCACATCGGGTGCCCGGGCAGGTGGCATAAACGAGATCAACGTCAGCCTCATCTAACGTGGACTGAATGCGGGGTCTCAGCTCACCACTTTCATCCTTGTTTATACGTACCTTTTCAGGGCCCAGGAGCGAGGCGCACAGCCCGCACCCGATGCATAACCCATCCGTTACAATCCGTTCAAAACGCGCGTTGGTATCCGTGGCGGTCATCTGTTCCATGTAAACTTGTTCGTTAAGTTGGGTTCAACTGTCCCCACGCAATGAAGGCGCCATTGCGATAGTCCGGCTTTCCAAACGTGAATTCGCTGTTGTCCGGATTGGTGACGCGGCCACCTGCTGCGGCCAGAACCGCGTGGCCTGCGCCGGTATCCCATTCCATGGTCGGACCAAACCGGGGATAGACATCCGCCTCGCCCGCCGCCACCAGGCAGAATTTGAGCGAAGACCCGATTGAAGTGGTCTGGTCGATGCCGTGATCGTTCAGCCAGGCGTCCGTTTCCGCATCGCGGTGAGAGGCGCTGGCGACAGCGACAGGGCCAGAGTACGGAACATCGCGGACGCGGATTGGTCGAGACACGCCTCCACTGGATTCTTCGGCTTGCTGACCGACCACGCCGACAAACATCCGGTCCAGCGCTGGCGCATAGACGATCCCGAACACCGGTCGGCCCTTGTCAATCAGCGCGATATTCACCGTGAAACTGCCCTTTCCATCGCGTTTCAGAAACTCTTTGGTTCCGTCCAGCGGATCGACCAGAAAAAACGTCTCGGGGGCGGCCAGTGCATGACTGGCCGCGTTTTCCTCTGAGATGACAGTGACGCTTGGGGCGGCGGCGTGAAGCGCGGGGAGAATTATCGCCTCCGCCGCCGCGTCCGCTTCTGTGACCGGAGAGCCATCGCCCTTGAATTCGGCCTCAGCGGGTTTTTCATAGACCTCCATGATCTTGGCACCAGCTTCGCGGGCAACGGGGATCAAAGCAGCCTTTAGTGCGTCAAAGTCCATAGCTTGTCCTTTCACCAGTTGCCCGAGATCAGGCCCATTTGTTCCAGCTTCAGGATCACCTGATGGGCGCAATTATCCACGTCGGTGCCTTGTGTCTCGATGCGAAGTTCCGGGTTTTCAGGCACATCATAGGGGTCAGAGATGCCGGTGAATTCCTTGATCTTGCCTTCACGGGCCAGCTTGTACAGCCCCTTGCGGTCGCGTCGCTCACATTCCTCAATGCTGGTGGCAACGTGAATCTCGACAAAGGCACCAAAGGCTTGGATGTCTTCGCGCACGGCGCGACGAGTCGTAGCATAGGGTGCGATAGGCGCGCAGATGGCGATTCCACCATTCTTGGTGATCTCACTGGCCACATACCCGATACGGCGGATGTTCAGGTCGCGATGCTCTTTCGAGAAACCCAGTTCGGAGCTGAGGTTCTTACGCACCAGATCGCCATCCAACAGGGTCACGGGACGCCCGCCCATCTCCATCAGCTTGACCATCAGCGCGTTGGCGATGGTGGATTTGCCGCTGCCCGAGAAGCCGGTGAAGAACACGGTGAAGCCTTGTTCAGCCCGAGGCGGTTTGGTCTTGCGCAACTCGGCGACCACTTCGGGGAAGCTGAACCATTCCGGGATTTCCAGACCTTCGGCCAAACGGCGGCGCAGTTCGGTCCCCGAGATATTCAGGATAGTCACCTTGTCCTTGTCTGCGATCTCGTCATTGGGTTCGTACTGGGCGCGTTCCTGCACATACACCATGTGCTTGAAGTCGACCATTTCACAACCGATCTCGCCCTGATGCGCACGGTACATTTCTTGTGCGTCGTAAGGACCGTAGAAGTCCTCACCCTGGCTGTTTTTGCCCGGGCCCGCGTGGTCGCGACCGACGATAAAGTGCGTACAGCCGTGATTGGCACGGATCAGCCCATGCCAGACTGCCTCGCGGGGGCCAGCCATCCGCATGGCCAGGTTCAAAAGACTCATCGAGGTGGTCGAGGCCGGGTATTTGTCCAGCACCGCCTCGTAACAGCGCACGCGCGTAAAATGGTCTACGTCACCCGGTTTGGTCAGGCCTACAACCGGATGGATCAGCAGGTTGGCTTGCGCCTCTTTGGCGGCGCGGAAGGTGAGTTCCTGATGCGCGCGGTGCAGCGGGTTGCGCGTTTGGAAGGCAACAACTTTCTGCCAACCGACTTTGCGGAAATAAGCGCGCAACTCGTTTGGTGTATCTCGCCGTGCTTTGAAATCGTAGTGCACGGGTGTCTGGATGCCGGTCACCGGGCCACCCAGATAAACCTTGCCAGCAACATTGTGCAGGTAGTTGACGGCCGGGTGAGCCTGATCATCGGCGCCAAACACCTTCTCGGCTTCACGCGCCTTGTCCGGGGTCCAGCGGTCAGTCACGGTCATGGTCGCCAGAATGACGCCTTCCTGATCGCGCAGGGCAATGTCCTGACCCAGCTCGATGCTATCGGCAAAGTCTTCGCTGACATCCAAGGTGATCGGCATCGGCCAAAGAGTGCCGTCAGCCAAACGCATGTTTTCGACCACGCCATCATAATCGGCCTCGGTCAGGAAGCCTTTCAGCGGGTTAAACCCGCCATTCATAAGCAGTTCCAGATCGCAGATCTGACGCGGGCTCAGGTCATGGCTGGTCAACTCGGCTGCTTCGAGCTTCAGCTTCGCGGCCGACTCAAAGGATACATAAAGCTCTGGGATCGGGCCATAAGGCATCACTTTAGCAGGGCGCGGAACCGCCGCTGTTTTGACTTGTTTGTTCATTTTGCAATCTTCTCAGACAGTTTCCGACACGCGGATGCGGTGCTTGTACAGGTGGTCGTAGTGGGGTTTCATCCGGCGGTGCACACGGCGCACGCGTTCGGGGGCATCGGCCACTTCGATATATTTGCGTTTCTGAGGTTTAAGACCGGTCGACTGGGCCAGGTTGGCATGGAAAGATCCACCGTCCCACCAGCTGTGCTCGGACGGGTCGCCACCAGCTTCCCATGTCAGCGCCTCTTCTATGAAGGGGATGCCGACAGAAGCGCAGAACGCTGCAGTGACACCCTTGGGGTCTTCCAGCAAATCGTCGCTGTCGATAACCGGGGGCGTTTTGCCGCCGTCCAGCGCAGTCAAAAGGTCAAAGAGCGCGCGCTGTTCGGGGAAGCCGACCTCAAGCTCATCAAAATCCGGCCACTTGTTGTACATCGACGAAATGGTCTTGGCGGGGTCACGGATCAGGAACGCATGGGTGAAATGCGACAGGAATTCCGGATTCCACATGTGGTTGATGTAGTGGGGGAAGTCCTTGATAAAAACCGGGCCTTTTTCAGCGCGCGCTTTGATGTCGTCCCACACGCTTTCCAGGGTCAGGCCGGGGGTCGTGACCTCCCCCTCTTTGAAACGCGGCCACATCGGGTCCTCGCCTTGGTACCAGGCTTCGCCAAAGGGCTCATGCAGACAATCCAGATCACCGCGCTGGCGCATCATCCATTCAAACGCGGTCGAGGTGGAACGGGGAATCCCCCAAACAGCTACAATCTTGTGCATGTCTTATTCTTTCAGTGAAGAGAGCAGGCTGCCCTGCTGGGTTTCCGGGGCCAGGCCTAGGGTTTTGAAAATGCGCCAGTAGAGCGCGGTGTCATGACCGATGACCGGCTTGCCGAGGCGTTCTTCCAGCTCGAATTCATAGTGAACCGGGCGCTGGGCGATTCCGTCGGACGGGCGGCGATAGTTGCTCATCCCGTTGATCAGATAGGCATCTACGTCAGGGGCTTTGTCGGCGGTGTAGTCGAAGGATTTGTAAATCAGCTCTTCGTCAAAGCACCAAATGCATTCATCGACCGCTTCCTGACTGTCGAACCACCCTTGGTTGAAAAAGTTTCCGGCCCAGACCACATCAAACCCGGCTTCTTTCAGAAAACCCACGGTGCCCTGATACCAGGTGTCTCTGTGGTAGCAGGCGTTGAGTGCGACCTTCTCGACATTCTGATCGCGGAGCGCCTCGACCATGGCATAGCCTGCCATATGGAATGGGGTTTCGTATTTGTCGCTGAGCATCTCGCAGTGCTGGCGGATGCCTTCAACGCCCAAACCGCTGGCATGGACCCAGTTCGATCCGACCTGCCCGCAGACATCGGCACCGTTGTTGGCCATACACTCCATAAAGTCTTCGAGCATGCCGAAGTTCTTTTTGCGCTGATCCAGCCGATGGGCATAGTCCGGCACATGCAGCATCCAGCCATGCGCGCCCACGCTGCGCGGGGCCATGCGCAGGAAATCGGACGGGGCCGCATCAAAATCATGCGGAGGGCAGGTAAACCCTACTTGGTGGGGGAAAAGTTTGACCTTGGTATCGGCCCATTTCGGGGGCTTCGTATAGTCTTTCACGGCTTACCCTATCAGCTTCAGGATTCGAGTTCTGCAGGTGAAGATGGCGGCGAAGGCATGCTTTTTCCATTGCTTTCACGTGCTCACAGCCATATCAAAAATGATATGGTAAATCGCAGATACAGTATCCCGTCGCTAAGCTCGCTTGTCGCATTCGAAGCGGTTGCTCGGCTGAGGGGCTTTGCGCGTGCCGCAGAAGAGTTGAATACATCGCAACCGGCAATCAGCCGCCATATCCGAAATTTGGAGATCAGGTATGGTGTCGCGTTCTTTCATCGCGACAAGAGTCCCGTAACGCTTACCTCCAAGGGCAGTCAGTTCTACGCCGGAGTCGTCCAGGGCTTTGATGCATTGCAAAGCGCGGTCCAAGAATTGAAACAAGTAGACAATCGGGTCACGCTGGTTTGTTCGCACTCTGTCTCGCACCTGTTGTTGATGCCTCGATACGGCGATCTTCGGAACGCTTTGGGAAATGAGGCCGAACTGCGGGTCATGACGGCTGAATACAACCTGGTTCAGGCTGCTATCGATTCCGGTGGCGATATTGTGTTCGGGTATTCAGAAACAGCGCCCGATACGGAACATGTAGTGGTTTGCGCAGAGCAGATCAAACCGGTTGGCACGCCTGAAATGGTCCAGCAAGCAGTCGACGCTTTGTCGGGAAAATGTGAAGCGCCACCCCTTCTTAGGCTGCAAAAGGAAAACTATGGCTGGATGGACTGGATGGACTGGTGGCGGGCGCATCCAGAATATGCTGATTGGCCGATTTCTGAAGAGTTCGACAGTTATGTCTATCTGTTGGAAGCCGCAGCTTCGGGTAAGGGATTGGGTTTGGGATGGCGAAGCTTCGTCGACCCCTATCTAGCGCGTGGCGATTTGGTAGAGATGCCCGTTGAGTGGCATTCGACATCCACAAAGGTCTATGCTCGGCTAACGCATTTTGGACAAAAAAACCTTGCGGCAAAGAAATGCCTGTCTTTGTTGGCCAATCTTCAATGAAGGTGATCGCGAAACCTATCTGGTGGTTCAGCGTGAAAACAATTCACAAAAAACCGAAAATAATGGAATTGAGCTAATAATGTGCCCTTCATAAGATGCGCGGGAAAAGACATCACTGGGGACGCGCTCATGCGGCGAACACGAACAAAACGGGCGGCAACATCCGCCACGCCACAGATGACGTTGCCGCCGGTTGGTGGCCGTTTCATGCCGCTGGACGACAACAAGCTGACGCATATCACTGATACGGCCTTCGACATTCTCGAACGGATTGGTGTGTCAGGCGCGCCGGACGATATTCGCAAACTGGCGCTGGAAAACGGGGCGACTTCGCGGGAAGACGGGCGCATTACTTTCCCGCGTGCCTTGGTCGAGGATGTGATCGCCAAAGCTTGCAAACGAGTTGAACTGCCGGGATTTGTCCGCGATCACGGCATCGAGATCGGTGGAGGTCGAGTGCATATCGGAACCGGTGGTGCCGCCGTCCAGATTCTGGATGCTGCGACGAACACGTTTCGAGACAGCACCCTGCAGGACCTCTATGGCCTGATGCGGATTGTGGATGCCAGTGACAGCATCCATTACTCCCTACGTCCGGTGGTGGCACGCGACTTGGAAGACCCTCTGACGCTGGATATCAACACCGCCTTCGCGGCAATGAAGGCGACCTCGAAACCCATTGGCACCAGTTTTTTTGAACCGGCCAACGTTGCGCCGGTGATCAAAATGTTTGATGAGGCTCTGGGCGGTGAGGGGGCGTTTCGGGCGCAGCCTTTCTGTTTTGCATCGGTCTGTCATGTGGTGCCGCCGCTGACTTTGGCCGAAGAAGCATGTGGCGTGATGCAGGAATGTGTACGCTTGGGGATGCCGTTGCAAATCTGTTCGGCAGCACAGGCGGGCGCAACCAGCCCCGCCTCACTGGCGGGGGCTTTGGCGCAAGGGCTGGCCGAGTCGCTGGCCGGTTTGGTTCTGGTCAACATGATGCAACCTGGATTTCCGTGCATCCTTGCCTTCCTGCCTTTCATTTCCGATCTGCGCACCGGCGCCATGACCGGCGGCTCGGGCGAGGCTGCGGTAGCCAATGCCGCCGCCGCGCAATTGCTGCTGAATCTGGGTCTGCCTTCGACCGTTTCGGCGGGGATGACCGATGCCAAGACAGCAGACGCCCAATCGGGTTACGAGAAAGGCTATACCATCGCGCTGGCCGCGCAGGGTGGGGCGGATATGATCAACCTGTCCGTGGGAATGCTTGGGTCGATCATGGCCGCCAGTAAAGAGGCGCTGGTCATCGACAACGATATGTGCGGGGCAATTCTGCGCACCGTGCGCGGGGTCGAAATGTTCGAAGGTTCCATCGACCTGGGTATCATCGAAGAGGTTGTGACCGGTGAAGGCCATTTCCTTGGCACAGCCCAGACACTGGACCTGATGACCAAGGAATATGTCTACCCCTCGCTTGGCGACCGTCAGAGCGTCAACGACTGGCTGGAAAGCGGGGCGCAAACGGTCTGGGACCGCGCCATCGCCCGTGTTGCCGAGATCGAGGCGCAGCCCGCTCCGTCCCACCTGCCTGCCGAGGTCGAGGCCGCCCTGCGCACCCGTCTGCCCATTCATCTGCCTGAATTCCCGAAAGACTGAACCCATGAAAAGCCAAGCCAAAGTTGTGATCATCGGGGGCGGTGCGGTTGGTGTCTCGACCCTCTACCATCTGGCCAAAGCCGGTGTGACCGACACCCTGCTGATCGAAAAGAACGAGTTGACCAGCGGCTCGACCTGGCACGCGGCGGGCAATATCCCGACCTATGCCAATAGCTGGGGAGGGATGCGTGCGGGCAACTATGCGTGGCGGCTGTATAAGGACCTGGCCGAACAGGTCGATTACCCGATTACCTACCGCCACACAGGTGCCTTCTGGCCCGCCCATACGCCGGAACGCATGGACCTGTTCCGCCACCTCGTCGGAATCTCGAAGGGCTTGGGCTATGACATGGCGATGCTCACCCCGTCTGAATTGGACGAGATGCATCCCTATTTCCGTTCGGGCGACAGCATCATCGGCGGGATTTTCGACCCCTATGAGGGCGACGTTGACCCCTCGCAACTGACCCAGGCGCTGGCCAAAGGCGCGCGGGATCAGGGCGCGGCGATCGCGCGGTTTACCACGGTCACCGGCATCAGACGCCGCGCTTCCGGCGAGTGGGAGGTGCAGACCGACAAGGGCGACGTACTCTGTGACATCGTGATCAACGCCGGAGGCTATTATGGTCGGCAGGTTGGCGAGATGGTCGGTCAAAAATTGCCCGTAGTCACGCTGGAGCACCAATACCTGGTCACCGAAAGCCTGCCCGAGCTTGAGGCCAACCCCGAGAACTTCCCGCTCATCCGTGACCCGGACATCATGTATTACCTGCGGCGCGAGCGGAACGGCTTGCTGCTGGGGTCCTACGGCCATGAAGGTCGCCCGGCGTGGCTGGACGGGATGCCGGATTGCTTTGCCAACCAGCTTTATCCCGACAGCGTCGATGACATTGCCGAAATCCTCGAAGCCGCGCTGGAACACGTCCCGCTGCTGGGCGAGGCGGGTGTCAGTCGCTTTGTAAACGGACCGATCCCCTACAGCCCGGATGGCGCGCCGCTCTGCGGTCCGGCTTTCGGCCTGCCGAACTTCTACCACGCCTGCTGTTTTCCGGTTGGTATCACCCATTCGGCGGCTGCCGCGAAAACCCTGGCCGAATGGATCACCGAGGGCGAAACCGAATGGGACATGTCCTTCTGGGATCCACGCCGCTTTGGCGAAGAGTGGGCGACGTTCGACTACACCGTCAAACGGTCCAGCGAACTGTACGAGCATCAGTACGCGATCCCTTACCCCCACCGGCTATGGAAATCAGGCCGACCCGTGCAGACCACGCCGCTCTACGAAACGCTAAAGACTAAAGGAGCGGTGTTCGGGCAGGTCGCTGGCTGGGAACGTGCGTTCTGGTTCCAGACTGATGCGGTGAAAGATAATGGCCAGCTCAGCTTTCACCATGAAGTCTGGCACGACGCGGTCAGGGCGGAATGTGAGGGTGTGCGCGACAATGTCGGCGTGATGGATCACGGCGGTTTTACCCGGTACGAGGTCGAAGGACCGAAAGCCACCGAGTTCCTCAACAACGTGTTCTGCGGCGCGATGCCGTCGGTTGACCGGGTCAAACTGTCCTACATGTTGACGCCCAAGGGCAAGATCTGGTCGGAAGCCACGATTGCGCGGTTGGATGAGAACAAATACCTGCTCTGCGGCCCCACGCTGGCCGATCAACGTGACCATGACTGGATGTCCCGGTTCCTGCCAGACGAGGGCGTGACCCTGACCCGCGGCTCTGACTTTGACGCGGCCTTGATGGTCATGGGGCCGAAATCCCGCGATGTGCTGCAACCGCTGACCAAGGACGACCTGTCCAAGGAAAATGCACCGTGGATGTCTGTTCGTGAAATCACCATTGCCGGCGCTCCGGTGATCGCCCTTCGCGTGTCCTATGTGGGCGAGCTGGGCTGGGAACTGCATACGCGCAGTGACGATCTGGTCAGTGTTTACAACGCCGTCATGGAGCAAGGCGCGGCTCACGGTATTGTCGAATTCGGCTCCTACGGGCTGAATGCCATGCGGTTAGAGAAAGGTTACCACGGCTGGGGTGCGGATTTTGGTATCGAATACACCGCCTTTGACGCCGGGCTGGATCGCTTTGTCAGCAAGAAGAAAGACAGCTTTGTCGGGCGCGAGGCGTTTTTGGCGCAAGCCGAGCAGCCGAAGGATTATCACTTCACCGCCTTCGTTCTGGACGGCCACGGCGCAGACGCCCTGTCCTCGGACCCAATCTGCCGGGATGGCAAGCCGGTGGGTTATGTAAGCTCGGGTGGCACCGGGTTCCGCATCGGCAAGCGCATTGCCTTGGGCTATTTGACCGAAGCGGCGCAGCCCGGTGATATGTACCAGATCGAAGTGCTGGGCGTGCCCGTCAACGCGACCGTGTCGACGGTGCCGTTCTACGATCCTGAAAACGACCGCTTGCGGGGGTAAAACTATGGCGAAACCCCTTCCGACCGATGTGCAAGTGGCCATCATCGGTGGCGGCATTGTCGGCTGTGCTACCGCTTACCATCTCGCCAAAGCGGGCTGGTCCGTTGCCCTGTTCGAGCGCAAGAAACTGACCTCGGGCACCACGTGGCACGCCGCCGGGCTGGTCAGCGAAACGCAAGGTGTGCCGGTCATGTCGGCGCTGGCAAAATATGGCCTCGACCTGATGGACAGCCTTGAGGATGAGACTGGCCAGAACACCGGCTTCAAACGCAACGGCTCGATGACCGTGGCGCTGACCGAGGCGCGGATGGAGGAACTGCGCCGCAAGGTCGACTATGCCCATGGCTGCGGATTGCGCGCGGAAGTGATCAGCCTGACCGAGGCACAGGACCGCTGGCCGCTATTGTCCGTTGAGGGCGCAAAGGGCGCGTTCTGGTTCCCTGGCGACGGCTACACCAACCCGATCGACACCACGATGGCTCTGGCCAAGGGCGCACGGATGAACGGTGCGCAGATATTCGAAGACACCAAAGTCACCCGCGTCGTCATCGAAGGCGGGCGCGCGGTCGGCGTGGAAACCGCCGAAGGTTTGGTCCGCGCCGACCATGTGGTCAACGCCACCGGCATGTGGGCGCGAGAATTCGGCCTGACCCACGGGGTGCAGATCCCGCTGCACTACACCAACCACTACTACGTGGTCACTGACCCGATTGAAGGCGTGACCTGTGACTTGCCCGTCCTGCGGGTGATGGATGAATACGCCTATTACAAAGAAGACGCAGGCAAGCTACTGATTGGCTGCTCTGAACCCAACGCGACCCCTTGGCTGCCTAAGGATGGCCTGCCCGAGACGTTCGAGTTCGATGAGCTGCCCTGCGATGAAGAACACCTCTATCCCATTCTCGAAGCCGCGATGGAGAGGGTTCCGGTTCTGGCAGAATCGGGCATTCGCAAGTTCTTTAATGGGCCGGAATGCTTTACCCCGGACGCCAAGCACTATTTGGGGCCTGTGCCTGATGTGACGGGCTATTGGGTCGCCGCCGGGTTCAATTCGACCGGTATCCAGAACGGCCCTGGTGCAGGCAAGGTACTGGCCGAATGGATCATGGCCGGTCATATGACCATGGACCTGACCGATGTGGACAGCCGCCGTATCGTGCCTGGCCTGAACGCGCGCAGCTATACCGCGACCAAGGCCGCCGAGACGCTGGGTCATGCCTATGCAATGCACTGGCCGTACTTACGCAAAACGCAGGCGCGCGGTTTGCGCCGCACCCCTTACTACGCCCACCTGCGTGACGCGGGCGCACAATTCGGCAGTGCCAATGGCTGGGAGCGTCCCCTCTACTATGGGCGCGAGATGACCGACGGGTTCGGGCGCGAGCCGTGGTTCGACGATTGGCAGGCCGAGCATCAGGCGCTGCGCATTGATCTGGGCTGCATCGACCTGACTTTTGGGCGGTTTATCGTCGACGGACAGGATGCCGAGGCGCAGATGCAGCGGCTTTGCGGGGCCAATATGGCCGTCGCGCCAGGTGCTTTGGTCTATACCCACATGTTCAACCCGCAGGGCAGGATCGAGGCGGATGTGACCGTCGCGCGCCTTACTGCAACCCGGTACATGGTCATGGCCTCGGCCGGGGCGGAGCCGCAGGTAGAATACTGGTTAAAGTCGCAGCTGACGGGCACAGGCGTTTCTGTGGTCAACGTCACGTCTTCCGAGGCCACGCTGGCCCTGATGGGACCGCGCGCAAGGGATTTCCTTGCCGGTCTGACGGATGCGAACCTATCGAATGAGGGGTTCCCGTTCGGCACTTGGCAAGCGCTGCATGTGGGTCACGCGCCGGTCAGAGCGCAGCGGATCACCTATGTGGGTGAACTTGGGTGGGAACTGCATGTCCCCGCAGAGTTTGCCCAACAAGTGTATGAGACGATCATGGCCGCCCCAGATGCCCCACGTCTGTGCGGCGGCATGGCTGTGGATTCGTGCCGGATTGAAAAGGGCTTTCGTCATTGGGGCCACGACATCGGCCCGCATGACAGCCCGGTTGACAGCGGCCTGACATTTGCTTGCGATTTTGCGACCGAGTTCACCGGCAAAGCCGCCATTGAAACCCGCAAATCCGCGGGGGCTACAAGCCGGTTGCTGTCTTTCCGGTTGGAAGACCCAGATGCGCTGGTTTTTGGAAAAGAGCCTATCTTGTGCGATGGCCAGATCGTCGGCCGGCTGACCTCGGCCAGCTATGGCTGGACTGTTGGGGCTGCGATTGGCATGGGCTATGTCACACGCCCCGAAGGGATGGCGATCAAAGACCTTGCCACGCGCAGCTATCAAATTACGGTCGCTGGAAAACCCATCGCAGCAACGGCTAGCCTGCGCCCACTTTACGACCCCGGAAACGAAAGGATGCGCGGATAAAGAACCGCGCATCCCAAAGCTCAACGCTTGACAGCCCTGGGGTCAGCCGTCCTGACCCAGCTCTTTCACGGCAGCCAGAAGGCGCGCGATTTCCTGTTCAGTGTTGTAGTGGCAGAACGAGATACGGATACAATCCGGCAGGCCCAGCGGTGTGAGCACATTGCCTGAATAATGGTCGGCTTTGCGCACATGGGTGCGAATGCCCTGCGCGTTCAGGGTTGCGACCACATCCTCGGATGAATGACCATCAACAACGATCGACACCAGCCCTTCGCGTGCGGGGTTGTCCTCTCCGGCCAGAATGGTGACATGTTCCATATCGCGCAGACCCGGCAAGTTTCCTGTTCCGTTAATGGCCGTGTCTGTCAGGTGGGTCTCATAGGCGTGAATGGCACGGCCAGCGGCCTCGATCCGTTTGCGGGGGTCGGCTTCTTCCGAGACCTCGCCGCCCAGCCAGTCGAAATACGAAATCACATCCGAGACGGTGGCGTAGGACCCCGTGTCGCGGGTGCCAAATTCCCAACCCGTCGCAGGGGCATCAATCAGCATGTCGTGCGGAACAGCACTCAGCTTGTCAGAAATCCACGCAATGCCGTAACCGTGGCGCGAGAAGACCTTGTAGGGCGAGATCGCATAGCCATCGACATTGTAGGCGTCCAGGTCCAGCTGCCCGTGCGCGGCGTGCTGGATGCCATCGACGATGATCATACAATCCGGCGCCACCGCCCGGATAGCTGCCGAGATCGCGGCAACATCCATGCCCATTCCGGTAACGGGCGAAGCGTGCAGGATCGTGGCCACGGCCACATCCGGTGTCATCAATGCGGCGTAGTCTTCGGGCGTAACCAGGCCAGTGTCGTTGTCATGCGCAACATTCACATAGTCCAGCCCGGCAATCTCAGCCCATCGGCGCGCGGCGCTGCGGGTGGCGGGGTGTTCGATGGACGAACCGATCACCTTTGCCCCTTTTGGCGCGGCCAGACAGGCCGTGCGGATCAGTCGGAACAGCAACTCGGTCCCGCTTTCGCCGGCAAAGAATTGACCGCTTGAGGCGTTCATGAAAACAGCCAAATCCTGCTTTGCCTTGTTGATCACATTCTGTGTGCCCTGGCCCGCTGGATTGACGCGGCCCGGATTGTCGGGGATCGCCGCGTAAAAAGCCGATGTCTCGGCAACGGATTTCAGCGTCAGCGCGCCACCGGCGTTTTCAAAGAAGATACGTTCGCCTTGAAACGGGCAGCTGTCGACATGGGCGAACCGGTCGCGAATGGCGTCGATAAGGGCAGGGTTGTCTTGAATCATGGGTCTGTCCTGTGAGTTGTCAGAGCGCGCGGCTGACGACCGAGCGGCAAAGCTCGGCCACCGCAATCTGGCTTTGGCGGGGGAACCCATCGACATTATCATCGACGAGCCCGTGGGTTGAATTGATCAGGCCGTTGGCGACCATCGTGTCCAGCAGCAGGCCTTCACGCTCGGGTGTATGCAGCAATTTGGCATCGGCTGCGCGAGCAGCCATCGCGGCCGCGATCGCCGTGCAGCCCCAGTTCGAGCACGCCGCTGTCACCAGCACATCACAACTGGTCACAGCGCCGATCCCGCCGCCGCAACCGCATTGGCATTTGTCCCCGTAGGGGACATGCGCCTTCACGTGGTCCGCGACCTTGCCCATCCCGATCTCATTGCCGCCATCACCGACAGCGACGACCGGGATGCCGCGTTCGAGCGCCAGATCGAACAGGAAATCGACGCGCGCGCGGCCCATGCCGTAGTCAATCCCACGCATCGAGTGATACACGCCGAATTCATTGCGCCCAACCCGTTCGGTCGAGAACAAAAGATCGGGGTTCAACTCAGCCAGTAGAGTTTCGGCTTGCGCCTGCCCACCTGCGTCATCGGTCGCGTATGGCAACATAACGATCGTGGCGAGGCTCTTGTCAGACTTCGCAATCGCCGCCTGTTCCAGCGTGACCGGAAACAGGCCCGCAGCCTGACAGGTGTTCTGGATGGCGGGCAGCAGTGTTTCTTCGCACAGCATCACGCAGGTCACGTTGCGCGCCAGCACCAGCGCCCGTGCAATCGCCGCCGCGCCCGACGGCCCATCGTTTTCGCCCAAATCCGGTGTGATCCACGCGCGCGAGACCGAACCGGTGGTCAAAACAACGGTCCCGCCTTCGGGCACTGCCATCAACGCATCCGCTGCAGCCCCAACCAATGACCGACCCTCAAGCGTGCGTGCGGCTTCGAACAGGTGCTCGACGCCGCGTTCACCCATATCAATGTTCACAAGCTGGTCCAGCCGGTTGTCCAGCCGAGTGATCAAAGCCGTATCGGCCATTCACGTGTCTCCAAACAGTGTTGCCGCAAACCATGTCTTGTCGTGTAAATGTCGCGCGGTCTGGCGCATTGCCGACATCAAACAGTCAGCCACCGCCATTGCGCCACCCGCGCGCGCAACGGCACCCGATGTCGGTTTGAGCCGGATCGAGACGCGCCCGCCGGGCTGGCCGTGGGTGTTGACCGTGACAATTCCTTTGTCCCGCAGCATAAGCATGCCGACAGCCGCGGTCACTTCGGCGGGCACCAGTTCAGAGCTGCCCACCCCGGCCATGCCCAGAACAACCTCCATCGCGTCCTGTTCGTCGATCTTCGGACCCAGAGCGGAGCGCGTCACGCGGTTCGCCCCCAAAGCTGCTTCCAACGCGTCGGACAGGTCCTGACCATCCTGCGCTTCTTGGATCAGCAAATCCGGTGTGAAGCTTTGCAAGCTTCGCATCGCACCAACGGCCACGGGTGCGCGCGCTTCTATCCCAAGTTCGCTGGCCTTGGCTTGTACCGGGATCAGGGCTGCATGTTCTCCACATAGAACACCGGCACGCGGCCCGGTGAGTCCGGCCTTGTCCGCATTCGTGATCACCAGATCGGCGCCGAATGACAGTGACGCGCCGCCGTCATGCAAAACCGGACGGAACCGCGCGCCATAGGCATCGTCCAGAAAAGTCACGCAGCCTGCTGAATTGCCTGCGGCTACGGCATCGCGCATCAGATCGTCATCCAGCATCGCCAGCTCGGACGTTACGGGCGTAACAACCATAAGCGCAGGCTGATCTTCGGCCAGGACCCTTTGGACACCCGTCAGGTCATGAACTTCGCGCACCTCAACACCTGCCAACCTAGCGCCGCGCGTGACCGAAGCATGACTGCGATCGCCTGCGGGCACCAGCGACAGCACCGGTCGGCCGCCCGCATGGGCAAGAACCGTTGCCACGATCCCGGCGCTGGTGCGGTTGACCACTGCTGCCGCCTCGTGCCCTTGTCCGCCCAGATGCGCGATGGCGACCTGACGCAGCTCTTCCCCGAACAGGCCCGGACCGATCCATTCTTCGCACAGCAGGCTCAGATCGTCTGGTGAGGCCGGATAAAAGCGCAGGTTGCCGGTGCAGATGGCGATCTTGTCAATGCCTTCCCGGGCGACGAAATCCGCCGCAACGCGACCTGCCTGGGCCAGGCGACTCACCTCATCCGCCGAACCCTGCAAAAGTGACCCCCGGGCATATCCCACGCCCGGGTCGATGGCATTCCCAAAGCGGTCGGTGCTCACGCGCCACCCTCGATATTGATGGTGACGCATTTGCGGTAGGTATAGGCCTCCAGCGCGCCCTCAATCGAGTATTCGCTGCCCATTCCGGATTGCTTGGTTCCGCCATAGGACATGCCGGGAATCTGTCCTCCGCCCTGGTTGACCTGAATCCACCCCGCATCAATGGCCCGTGTCAGGCGGGTGATGCGGCTGACGTCGTGGGTGAACAGGAAGGCGGCCAGCCCGTAGTGAGTGTCATTGGCCATGGCGATCACCTCTTCTTCGGTCTCGAAGGGGATGGCGACCATGACCGGGCCAAACACCTCTTCGCGGGCGATGCGCCAGTTGTTGTCGACGCCGGTGATGATGGTCGGGTTGGGACAAAAGCCAGCCGGATCTTCAGTAGGTGTTTCGCCGATCAGGAAGGTCGCGCCTTCAGCCTCGGCCTCGGCCACATAGGCGCGGATTTCGCCATAGCGCTCGGCGTTGACCACAGCGCCCATATCGACATCGGGGTCCAACGCATCGCCCACTTTCAGAGCCGCAGATTTCTCGGCCACTTTGGGCATCAATTCGTCCCAGATGCCCTTGTGCACAAACAAGCGCGACCCGGCGGTGCAGCTTTGGCCCTGCCGCATGAAACGCATCGCATTGGCCACCTGCTGCGCGGTGCTGTCCAGACGGCCATCGGCAATGGCGTCCGGGAAGACGATGGTCGGGGATTTGCCGCCCAGTTCCAGCGTCAGCTTGGCAATGCGATCAGCCGTAGCCTTTCCGATCAGCTTGCCCACCTCGCTCGACCCGGTGAAGGACACTTTGTCAACGCCGGGATGCGAAGCCAGCGCAGCGCCTGCCTCTTCCCCCAGTCCGGTCACTACGTTGAACACGCCCGGCGGGAACAGATCCTCGGCCAGTTCGGCCAGTTTCAGGATTGCAAGCGGCGCGTCCTCGGCGGGTTTCAGCACCAGGCAATTGCCGGTCGCCAAAGCCATCGAAATCTTCACTGCCCCAAGTTGCAAGGGAGAGTTCCACGGGATGATCGAGCCCACCACACCATGCGGCTCGCGCGTCGAATAACTGAACAGACCCGGGCCAAGCGGCAGGGTTTCGCCCTTCTGCTCGACCGCGACACCACCGTAGTATTTCAGCACCCCGGCAGCCCCCATCGCCTCACCGCGCGACTGGGTCTTGATGGCGTTGCCGGATTCAGCAGCCAGTACACGCGCGACCTCTTCGGCGTTTTCTTCCAAACGACGCCCGAGTTCCGACAACAGCTTGCCGCGCTCGCTCGCCGCCAGGGCGCGCCACGCTGGCAGTGCGGCACGGGCGGCTGCGACAGCCAAGTCGACCTCGGTTGACGTGCCGCGTCCGACCTCGCAGATGGGCGCACGGCGCGAGGGGTTCTCGACCACCAGCCGACCTTCGGGCCAGTGCCAGGCCCCGTTGATGTAACTTCCGGCCAAACCCGCGTCGGGCAGTTTCGGTTCCAGGTGTGTCGTCATCCCTGTTCTCCTTGGCAGGTAAGGGCATTCCAGAAATAAGGTGCGCCGCCTAAAGAGGGGGAAACGGCGGCGCCAGGATCGGCTGAGAGCTTGGGTCCGGCCCCGTAAAAGTGATCAGATCTTGGCGCGAACCATGGCCCAAGCGTCATCCAAAGCACCCTTGAACCGCTCGGTGGCGATGTCGATCTCATCTTCGTTGATGATCAGCGGCGGCATAAAGCTTATCCGGTCGCCGATCGCCCGCAGATACAAGCCCCGATCATGCGCAATGTTCTGCACAAGCTCGCCCACTTTCCAAGAGGGATCGAACGGTTCACGGGTTCTTGCGTCTTTCATCAGCTCAAAACCACAGAACAGACCGACGCCGCGCACCTCAGCAACCAGCGGATGATCGGCCAGAGCGTGGCATTTTTCCAGAAACCGGGTTGAGACCTTGCGGACGTGGCCCACCAAGTCGATCTCATTATAGATGTCCAGCGCCTCGAGCCCTACGGCGGCTCCCACCGGGTGACCTGCATAGGTATAGCCGTGACCAAAGGTGCCGACTTCGTCCGAGTTTTTCATCATGTCGGCATACATTTCGTCCTTGAACATCAAGGCCGAGATCGGGAAGAACGCCGCGGACAGGGCTTTGGCGCAAGAGATCATGTCAGGTTCCAGCCCCCAGGTCTGTGATCCCCACATATTGCCCGTGCGCCCAAAGCCACAGACGACCTCGTCAGCCAGAAACTTGATGTCATACTTGCGCAAAACGGCCTGCATTTCACACCAGTAGCCTTCGGGCGGCATCAGCGCGCCGCCGCCGGAAATGGCCGGTTCGGCGAAAAAGGCCGCCACGGTTTCGGGGCCTTCGGCAAGGATCAGCTCTTCGAACTTTGCTGCCATCCGGGCCGAGAACTCTTCTTCGCTCTCGCCGTCGATGTGAGAGCGGTAATAGTTCGGCAGCTCGGTGTGCTTGAACTCGGGCAGTGGCAGGCCGAATTTGGCGTGCATATGCGGCTGACCCGACAGCGAAACCGTGGCCACCGTATTGCCGTGATAGCCGCGCACCCGGCCGATGATCTTGCGGCGGTTCGGTTCGCCCTTGGCGGTGTTCGTGTACCACAAGAGCTTGATCGCGGTGTCATTGGCCTCGGACCCCGAGCATTGGAACATCACCCGGTTCATGTTCCCCGGCGCCATGCCGATCAGCCTTTCCCCCAGCTCCGCCACGCGCGGGTGTGAGCGGTTGTAGAAGGTCGGCGCAAAAGGCAGTACGTCCATCTGCCGTTTCGCAGCATTCGAGAGACGTTCGTTGTGGTACCCCAGCGAGACACAGCCTAAACCGGAAAACCCATCAATGATTTCACGGCCTTCGCTGTCATAGATAAACACCCCTTTGCCGTGGGTGATCATGGTCGGGCCATTTTCGGAATGTTGGCGCAAATTCGATTGTGGATGTACGTGATGTGCCTTGTCCTGTTCGATCGCACGGCGGGCGTCAACGTTCATAAGGGATGCTCCGGATGAAAACCTAGGGCGATTTCACATTTATATTGACTGAATTTCAATTTCGAAGTTTTTTCGATTTGTTGAATTTTCTTCAGGCTAAAATCCCATGAAACCCCTGCTGGATCTCCGCCATCTGCAATTGATTCAGGCCGTGATCGAAACCGGTCGGATCACCGATGCCGCCAAGAAACTGGGGGTCACGCCCTCGGCGCTGTCCCACCGTCTGCGAGAGGCGGAACGCAGGTTAGATGTGCCTCTGTTCACCCGGATGCACAAGAAACTGCGCCGCACCCCCGCGGCAGATTACATGGCGGTGGTCGCCGAGCGGATTCTGAGCGACCTCAGCCGCGCCGAAGAGGATGTGCGCCGCATGAACGCCAATGTGCAGCATGTGGTGCGCCTATCGGTCGAAGCCTATAGCAACTATCGCTGGTTGCCGTCCTTCATCAAATTCATGAAGTCGCGGACCGACGGGATTGATATCCAAATTATGGCCGGTGCGCGCAGTGATCCTGTCACCGGGCTGCTGAACCGCCATCTGGACATCGCGATTATGTCAGGGACTGTCGCGCAAGCCGGGCTGAGCAGCCTGCATTTGTTCGAAGACCCTCTGCTTTATATCATGCCACCCACGCACAGGCTGGCGGGGCGGGAATATGTCGAAGGCAGCGACATCGTGGGCGAACCCTTTATAACATATACAAAAGTCCCTCAGCCGGACCGGGAATTCGCGCTTCTGTTCCGCCCCACCGACAGCTATCCGAAATGGGCCGCAACTGTTGAATTGCCCGAGGCAATTGTTGAGCTGGTCGCATCGGATTTGGGTACCAGCGTTTTGTCCAACTGGGCGCTGCAATCGGCGTTGAATGAGGGACGCATAGTCGCCGCAGGTGTAACCAAAGATGGAATTTCGGTTCCCTGGCGGGCTGTTCTGCGCACGGAAGACGTCGAAGAGGACGACCCTATCCACCAGGTCGCCAAATTGCTTGCCGAATGGTGTAACCTCCCCGGTAACGGGTTTCATGTTGTGTAAGGACACAGCCTGTGGCCGCGCAGTGTTGCGAAATATAGTGTCTTCGCTGAGAATTGCGGGAGTTACCGCGCCAGTCATGTGAATTCCCAACCTTCATGAATTCCTTCGAACAAGGACGATCCTTGCGCCCAGTTAGGGGGCAAACGTCGCAATCTGAGTTTTCCTGACTTGTTCACTCATCCAGGTTGGCCTAGACAATTCTTCTTGCTCATAAGAACCTGTGGGCGATTGAAAAACAGGGAGACGATTGGATGAAACTGATTGCTGGCACGGCTCTGGCCTTGATGTTGTCGACAACTTCGGTGCTTGCGGCCGGTGATGGAACCTGCGCCAAGGGCAAGACCCTGAACGACGGCACTTTGACAATCGCCACGGGGAATCCGGCCTATTACCCATGGGTTATGAACGATGCACCAGAAAGCGGTGAAGGGTTCGAAGCCGCGGTTGCATACGCTATCGCTGAGAAAATGGGTTTCAGCCAGGACAACGTGTCCTGGGTGCGCACAAGCTTTGATGAGGCGATTCAGCCCGGCGCGAAGAACTTTGATTTCAACATGCAGCAATACTCGATCACTCCGGAACGTGAAGAGATGGTCGACTTCAGCTTGCCTTATTACACGTCTGCAATGGCTGTGCTGACCACACAGAATGTGGTTGACGGAGGCGCGCAGGCGACGCTGGACAGTCTCAAGGGGCTGAAATGGGGCGGAGTGGCCACGACGACTGCGATCCCGATGTTGAAAGACATCATCCAACCAACGGATGAGCCGCTTTTGTACAACGACAACGCCGATGTGAACGCGGCCATCATGGCCGGTCAGATCGATGCGGCGATTTACGATCTGCCCACGGCTCTCTATCTGTCGGCGGTGGTTGTTGAAGGGGGCACGCTGTTAGGCCAGTTCCCACCAGAGCAATCGGATAGCCCGGATCAGTTCGGCCTGTTGATGGAACAGGGCAACCCGTTGAAAGAATGCGTTGACGCCGCCATCACTGAGCTGACCGAAAGCGGTGAGTTGGCCGCGATTGAAGCGCAGTGGCTGTCCGAAGCAACCGGCGTTCCGGTTATCGAGTAAATGGACAAATCGTCGGTGCAAAACGGGCCCGTTGAACACGCGGCCTCGGCGCCTACGCGTCGTGAGCTGTACGAGGCCGGCGTTCGGCGACGTTCCAACCGCATCGCGCTGATCTCGACGGTCAGCGTGGTGTTGGCCCTGATCGTCCTCGTTCCGCTTGCCCCTGGGTGGGACGCCGTTCAGCGAGCGTTTTTCAACGGCAAGGTCTTTGTTGCGACCTTCCCTGGACTACTTGAGGCTTTTCTTCTGAACGTGATGATCTTTGCCTGGTCGGCTCCTTTGATCGCGATCGTGGGGCTGGCCATCGCACTGTGTCGCGACACCCGCGCACCGGCGTTGTTTCCGCTGCGGTTGTTTGGAATTGCCTATACTGACGTTTTCCGCGGCCTTCCCGTGGTTTTGGTCATCTATATCATCGGTTTTGGTATCCCCGGATTGGGACTGCCGCGGCCATGGAACAGCCCATACATCTGGGGCACTCTCGCGCTGGTTCTTGTGTATTCGGCCTATGTGGCCGAAGTGATCCGTTCGGGCATCGACTCGATCCACAAATCGCAAAGATCTGCCGCAGCTTCACTGGGGCTTAGTGACCGGGACACCATGCGTTATGTGGTTCTGCCGCAGGCCATTCGGAATGTCGTTCCGGCCAACATGAACCTGTTCATCGCCTTGCAAAAAGATGTGGCTCTTTTGTCCTTTATCGGCCCGGTCGAGGTGTTTCGTCAGGCCGGTGTCTACAAGTCTCTTTACGCCAATTTCACCCCATATGTGGGGGCGGCTTTGATTTTCCTGATCCTGACCATTCCGGCGACACGATATGCGGATTACCTCATGAACAAACAGAACAAGGCGCGCACATGACGGCAAAGCTTTCGCTGCGCGGCGTGCGCAAGCGGTTCGATGATCACGAGGTTTGCAAGGGCATCGACCTTGATGTGGCCGAGGGCGAGATGGTGTGCCTGATCGGGGCATCCGGTTCGGGTAAGTCCACGCTTTTGCGCTGCATGAACCTGCTTGAGCCGATCGATGACGGGACAATCTGGCTGGACGGTAAGGACATCTCTGAACCCGGTCTGGACCCGCAGCCGGTGCGTCAGCAGATTGGCATCGTGTTCCAAAGCTACAATCTGTTTCCCCACATGACGGCGGTCGAGAATGTCATGCTTGCCCCCCGCCGGGTACGAGGTCTGAGCAGAGACGATCTGAGGCCGAGGGTCACGGAATTGTTCACACGCTTTGGCCTTGGCGAGCGGATGGAGCACTACCCCGATCAGCTGTCAGGCGGCCAGCAGCAGCGGGTGGCAATTATCCGAGCGCTGGCGATGGAGCCTCAGATCATGCTGTTCGACGAAATCACCAGCGCGCTGGATCCCGAATTGGTAGGCGAGGTGCTGGATGTGCTGCGCGACCTGCGTCAACAGGGCATGACCATGGTCCTGGCAACGCACGAGATGGGCTTTGCCCGAGAGCTGGCGGACAAGGTTTGCTTCCTGGATGCTGGCCGTATTCTGGAACAAGGCCCGCCCGAGGTTCTTTTTGCAGAACCCCGCGAGGCGCGCACCAAGGCCTTCCTGTCTCGTGTGCTCTGACCGCCTGGTACGGCGGGGGCTCGATTTCGATAAAGCCCTGACGTAGCGGGAAGTCGCAGACCTAGGATCAGGATGGGATACTCTGCCGCAGGGCGCGCTGTCGCAGGGTATCTTCAACCGGTGATTTCCAAGTCTATCTGTCCTTCAAACACAAGGAATACAGGTGTGAGATGGACGCGTTTATGCTGTCTCGAATTCAATTCGGGGCGAATATTTCCTTTCATATTCTCTTCCCCACGATCACCATCGCGCTGGGGTGGGTGCTGCTGTTTTTCAAGCTGCGCTTCAACGCGACAAAAGACCATAAGTGGATGGGCGCCTATCGCTTTTGGGTCAAGGTCTTTGCCCTGTCCTTTGCCATGGGCGTTGTGTCGGGGATTACCATGTCCTTCCAGTTCGGCACCAACTGGCCCGGATTCATGGAGGCCGTGGGCAACATTGCCGGACCGCTGCTGGCCTACGAGATTTTGACTGCGTTTTTCCTTGAGGCGGTGTTCCTGGGTATCATGCTGTTCGGGTTTTCCAGGGTACCCAACTGGTTGCACACGACGGCAACCTTTTTGGTCGCTTTCGGGACCACGATGTCTGCGTTTTGGATTCTGGTACTTAACAGCTGGATGCACACGCCCGCAGGGTTCGAAATGCGGGATGGAGTGGCCTTTGCCACTGATTGGTGGGCAATCATTTTCAACCCGTCTATGCCATATCGCCTGACGCATATGCTGCTGGCCAGCGGCCTGACGGTGGCCTTCCTGATCCTTGGTTTCTCGGCCTTCCGCTGGCTGATTGGGGATCGTCGCCCGGATGTGCGGGCGACCTTCAGAACGGCGGCCTGGATGGGTGCTTTGCTGATCCCGGCGCAGATTTACATGGGCGATCTGCACGGCCTGAACACGCTGGAGCATCAGCCCCAGAAAGTGGCCGCGATGGAAGGCAACTGGGATACCAAATCCAATGTTCCGCTGCTTCTTTTTGCCATTCCGGACGAAGAGGCCCGAGAAAACCTGTACGAGGTCAGCGTGCCCAACCTCGCGTCGATCATTCTGACTCACAAGGCCGATGGGGTTGTGCAGGGTCTGAATGACTTTGTGGCCGAGGATGGCACCGCTCTGCACCCGCCGGTCCTACCCGTCTTTTGGTCGTTCCGTATCATGGTTGGCACAGGTGTCGCCATGTTGCTGCTGAGTTGGTCCGCGTTGTGGTTCATGCGGCGCGGTCGGGGGCCGGGTGGCGTGCCAAAGGTGATGAAAATCATCCTTGTGCCTATGGCTTTTTCGGGTTGGGTGGCGACGCTGGCCGGTTGGTACACGACAGAGATCGGACGCCAGCCCTGGCTTGTGCAGGGTGTGTTAACCACCGAGCAAGCGGTTGCTGATGTACCAGCGCCGATGGTGGCAACCAGTCTGACGGCCTATCTGCTGGTCTACGTCTTTCTGCTGACGGCTTACATCGGAGTGCTGTTCTATCTGGCGCGAAAGGCAGCCGATACGGACAATTCTGACGACCGTAAACCAACGCCCGCGCCGAAAGGCGCAAAGGCAATTCCGGCGGAGTAGACATGATGGAATTATTTGGAAACCCTGCTCATTGGCTGCCGCTGACCTTTGCGATGCTGATGGGGTTGTCGATCCTGGTTTATGTTGTTCTGGATGGGTTCGATCTGGGCGTCGGCGTTCTGTTTCCCTTCGCGGATGATGCTGAGAAAGACCGGATGGTTGCTTCCATCGGGCCGTTTTGGGATGCGAATGAAACCTGGCTGGTCTTGGCTATCGGAATTCTACTGGTGGCTTTTCCAACGGCCCATGGGGTGATCCTGACCGCGCTGTATCTGCCGGTTGCGATCATGCTGATCGGCCTGATCCTGCGCGGTGTGGCGTTCGAATTCCGCGTCAAGGCGCCAGCGCACCACAAACACCTGTGGGACAAAGCCTTTTTTGCCGGATCGCTGATGACGGCGCTGGCGCAGGGTTTCATGCTGGGCAAGTACATCATGGGGTTAGACGGTGGGTTTGGAACATGGATCTTTGCCATGATTACGGCTGTGTTTCTGGCCGTTGGTTATTCTTTCATTGGTGCCTGCTGGATCATCCTGAAGACAGACAGCGTATTGCAGACAAAGGCCGTAAACTGGGCAAAAGGAGGGATCTGGGGCCTGATCATTGGCTTGATCGCCGTGTCGCTGGCCACGCCATGGGTTAGTCCGCGGATCTTTGACAAGTGGTTCACATTCCCCGAGTTTTTCCTATTGCTGCCTTTGCCCTTGATGTCGAGTGTCCTGATAGCACTGCTCTGGTATGCTCTGCGCCATCTGCCCACGCGGAATGACAGTTGGGCCTGGTTTCCATTCGCGGCCTCGGTCGTATTGTTTATGCTGGCGTTCTTCGGAATGGCCTACAGTTTCTATCCGTACGTAGTCCCCGATCAACTGACGATCTACGAGGCGGCCAGTGCGCCTGAAAGTCTGTTTATCATTCTGATTGGCTCGGTTTTTGTCCTGCCGATGATCGCGGGATACACGGTTTTGTCCTATACAATCTTCCGGGGGAAGGCGACGGAACTACGCTACGACTGAACTGGGTTTTGCCGCCCGGAAAGGCTGCGATCCCGCCGGAGTCTTCGGCGGATGGATGAGCGTTTAAACGAATTGCGGGTGCCATGTCGGTCAAGCATGGCACCCGCCTTTGATGTGAAATCGGTGCAGAACTTATTCCGCAGCGATGGCCTGCGCGTCATCGGACTGGCCTTTGAACCGGGTCCATGTCAGATCACCGCTGTAACGCCAGGCCAGCTTGCCCTCATCGTCCATTGCGATCAGGTGCAGCCAGCCGTTGTCGAACAGCTCACGGACACCGGGGTGCCGGGACAGGGTGTCGGACATGGCCTCGCGTGGGGCTTCGATGATCACGGACAACCGCAGCGGATCGTGCTGGAACGCGCTGCCGTCGTGAACGGATTGCCAGGGCAGACCCGCGCGGGGCGCGCCATTGTTGCCCTCCAGCACACCGACGCCCCCGACCACGTTGTGCAACAGCTTGTTGCCGCCGCCGAACAGGTTCGGCGCAACGGTCGAGCCGTAGTACTGCAGGCTGATCCAGCTGGCGACAACGACCGGAGCGGTCATGATCAATTCGAGAACGCCGAATTCACTATCGCGCCGCCAGTCGTAGTTGTGCAGGAAAGTCTGCCCGGACAGGTCTGATCCATCCGTACGACCGCGCGGAGCGGCAACAAAGGCGCGGCAGCCAGCCAGACCCCATTCGGGACGTGTCTCGGCCCAGTCGCGTGCCCGGCGCAGCACGTTTGTCGCATCTGACGCGCGCGGTAAACGCTGCATCCGTTCGGCGCGCGCAAGGCTGCCCGCCGCGTCCAGATGTTTGCGCAACTGAGCAACGCCCGGGGTCGACATGCCCATTGGCAAGTCTTGGTCGTACAGCGTGACCTCATCCGTGGTCGTATGGTGAAGCGCAGGCAGGAATATCGTATCCGACGGGATATCGATGCCTGCATCACGCAAGCCGTTCTGAACCTCACGATCATTCAACAGACCGGCCAGAAGGCGCGCGTTCACGTCGCCTGCATAGCCGCCGCACGCCCCGCATTGCAGCGCGCTTTCATGCGGGTTGTTGGTAACATGCGCTCCGTGGCCAGTCAGCATTACGATCTTGGCGAAATTGTCGGTCAACGACATCGCCGATAACACTGATTTCGCCATGTCCACGCGTGCCTCAAGGTCGATTGCCGGATCCATTTTGGGGGCGGGATCCGCCTTGCAGCTGTGGCTTAGACCCAACGAGTCCTTGACCAGTTTGCCCGCATAAAGCGGCCCGGTCGCCTCGACAAAGGCAAAGGACGACACAGCGGCAAGCTTGAATCGGCCCCATGCGCGTTTGGCCCGTGCTGTGTACCGACGATCCAGATCGGCCTTTTCGGGTTCGTCGGCGTGCGAGGTCACGCCGGCCTGCAACAGCACAGGCCCCCGCATTTCGGTTACGTCAGAACCCGCAGCTTTGTGCGCGCTGGCCAGACCGAAGAAACCGGCAAAGCCAATGGTTTCGATATTCGCATCCTGCGCTTCCAACGCCCGGCGGAACACTTCGGACCGGACGTCAATACAGAACGCCGCCTGTACATCCGCGCGCCCTTGCACCGTCCTTGGTTTGCCCTGACCCAGTTTTTCAGCCAGAACCCGCTGTTGTGCCCGTTCGCCTGCATCCTGAAGGATCGCATCGATCACAAAGTCCTTGGACGGGGTCACGGGTGCCCTGTGCGCCTCGACAACGTCGGCCCACCGCGCTGCGATCTGATCTTCGTACAGGTCGAACAAGGCCTCGTCGAAGACCATCCGCACGGCCAAAAGTTCCGTTACAGTACTGTCTTCTGCGCCGTTCAGTTCTGCCTGCCAAAGGTGGTAGCGCCCGTATTGCGCCCATCCGCCCAGCGTCATCAGCCAGCGGTGAAAGGCGGTAGAGGCCGCATCGGTGTCAACGGCCAACCGTTCCGAAGCGCGACCAATGGCGCGCCAGTGCGACCGGTTGGTCTCGGCGACGAAGGCGCAGAACCCTTTCAGGCCTTGAATCTCGGGTGTCAGATCGCGCGAGGCAAAGTCGCGCCAGGATTGGAACGCGCCGCCTGCTTTGGCTTGTTGCCACAACGCCTGACCCTGATCGAAATGACCAGCGGCCCAAACGCCGATCCGATCATCAATCAGACCGGGCCAGTCGATTCCGGATACATCTGCGGCTAGTTCTGCGACTGTCGGCAGGGCTTGAGGCTCTGACGTTTCGCTGTCCAGCGCGTTTTCTATGTCTTGCAATGTCGGCAAGGCGAAGGGTTCGTTCGATGCTGACAAGGCATCCATCAGGTCCGCTTCGATGATCTCGCCTGTGTTGATCCGGGCGGCCCAATGCGCGCGTGTCGGTGTGATCCGTTCGCCCCCGACGCGCGCCAGGCGGGCTGCAGTCACAGCAAGAGGTTCGCTGGTCTGGCCCAGAAACGGGTTCACAGCGACGCTTGCCGACAGTGGGAACAGCGGTGGAACAGCCTTGGCTGCGAGGTTGGCTTCGGTGACAAGTTCCAGCAGCGGAGCGGGGTAAGTTTCAAGTTTTGCAAACATCTGTGTTTTCCTCTCAGGCTGCGGACCGCTTGGACCAACCGTCCAGAAGCTTGTCGAAGATGGCATTGGCATAAAGGCCGTTTGTCAGGTGGACGCGCAGGCCTGCGGCGGCCGGATGCGAGGCCCAGAGCGGGAAGGTCGATTGGGCCACGGCAACACAGCCAAAGCTGATCAGCGCGAGGACGATCAAGGCCCATTCCAGCGGTCCGGGGCTTGGCGTTGCCGGAAGTGTGCCCGCGGTCAGATGCTGCGCGATCACTTGCAGTGCGAAATAGCTGACTGAGGTTACCAGCGCGTAGATCACTGTACGCTGCATCAACTCACGCGGGGCCGAGTCTGCAAAGCCTTGGGCCAGCAGGTAGGCCACGCCGAAAATCAGGATGACACCCAAGGCAATCGCCTGAACCGATTTACCGTCGAAGCCGACCAAGGTGCCGACGATCCCGTAAATCACAATCGAAGTGACAAAGGCCTGCAGAACGTTCCGGGCGCTTGGAACGGCGATTGGACCGGGCCGGCGGATCGCAGCGACGTTGCGCACAGCTTCACCGGCGCTGAGGAAGGCATGCGCCTTATACAGCGAGTGGGCCACGATGTGCAGCAGGGCAAGCGGGAACAAGGCCAAGCCACACTGCATGACCATGAAACCCATCTGCGCGATGGTTGACCAGGCCAGAGAGGTCTTCACCGCAGGTTGGGTCAGCATGACAAGACCCCCAAACAGAGCGGTAAATCCACCCAGCATCACCAGCAGCGCCATAACACCCGGAGCCAGCAGCATCACATCTGCGAACCGGATCAACAGGAACCCGCCCGCATTGATTACACCCGCATGCAGCAGGGCCGATACTGGGGTAGGGGCCTCCATCACTTCTGTCAGCCAGCCGTGCAGTGGGAACTGTGCCGATGCAAGAACGGCCGAGATGGCGATCAGCAGGGCCGCACCCATTGTCAGCCATGTTGGTTCGGCCGTATTCAGGATCGTTTTGATGTCGGTTGTACCCGTGGATGCGATCAACAGGACGATGGCTGCGGCCAGGGAACCTTCGCTCATCCGGGCGACAAGAGCTTTCTTACGCGCTGCACGCCGGGCTGTCGCGCGTTCGGGATAGAATAGAAGCAGTCTGTTCAGTGACAGGCTGGTCAGAGTCCACGCCAGGAACAGCTGAGCAAGGTTGCCGGACATCACCAGCAGCAAGACCGCCGCGAGGGTCGCGGACATCCAACCGGTAAAAGCGCTCTGGCGGTCTTCTCCGTCCATGTAGGTTTTTGAATAGCGCAGGACGACCCAGCCAATAAAGCTGACCAGAACCAGCATGATCGCGCTGACAGCATCCAGTCGCACGGACAGGCCCACTCCGAACACCCCGACCAGCGCCGACGTGCCCGATCCGTTAACGACAACCAATGCAGCCGCCAGAGCTGAGACTGCAAAAGCCGCAAACGCAGCTGCCTCGGTGATTGCGGGGATGTTGCCGGGGTATTTTCCGAGGTTCCGCGTCGCCAGATACGCCGCAGCGATCAGGATCAGCGGGCCCAGAAGCGGTAGAAAGAGATAAGCCATATTCAGGTTCCTTGCGTGTCTTGGGCCAAAGCCTTTGGACGCAGATAGGGCAGAAGGCCTGCCAATAAAAATTCATTGTTTGTGGCTTATAGTTCTACTAAATAGAATGAATGCCGCTCAACTATCATCATCTGAGGTATTTCTGGGCCGTCGCGCATGACGGAAACCTGACGCGCACTGCGCAGCGGTTGAATCTGTCCCAGTCCGCGCTGTCGGTTCAGATCAAACAGCTGGAGGAACGGTTGGGTCACCCGCTGTTCGAACGACGCGGCCGTCAGTTGCACCTGACCGAGGCAGGGCGCATTGCGCTGGACCATGCGGACGCGATTTTCTCGACAGGTCAAGAACTTGTGGCCACCCTGACCGGCACTATGCAAACCCGCAAAGCCCTGCGGGTCGGAGCCTTGGCAACGCTGTCGCGCAATTTTCAGATTGGGTTTCTAAGGCCGATTTTGTCCCGTCTGGATGTCGAAGTGATCCTGCGCTCTGGCAGTCCGACCGAGTTGTTGGAGGGCCTGGAGGCCCTGAACCTTGATCTGGTTCTGATGAACCGTCCGCCGCCGGATGACAGCCTGACGCCCTATGAGACGCACCATATTGGTGAGCAGGACGTCAGCATTGTCGGCACCCCAAAACGCCTGGAAACCGACCTGCCGATCCAAGAGTTGCTGGCCGAGCAGCCCTTCATCCTGCCGACGACAGACAGCAGTGTGCGCACAGCGTTTGATGCCATGGCAAGCCGCTATTCCGTACGTCCTCAAATCGCGGCCGAAGTGGACGATATGGCCATGATGCGCCTTTTGGCGCGCGAGGACATCGGGCTGGCGCTGGTGGCACCCATCGTTGTGACGGATGAGTTGAACTCTGGCCGGTTGAAAGAGGCCAAGGAACATCCGCGCATCAAGGAAAGTTTCTATGCCATCACTCTGCGTCGCCGGTTTCCAAACCCGCTGGTTCAGGAGATCATTGAACAGAACTCTGAGTCTGCATTTTTGTCGTGAAATCAATTCGGCGGACGGCTTGGATTTGGAGTAGCGGGACCTACCCTACATGGCATGACCTCTGACCCGAATAGACAACCCGCATTGATCGTTGTGCTGGGCGATCAGCTTTCAACAGACAGTGCCGCTCTGCGCGCCGGGTCTGCAGATCTCGACATGGTTCTGATGGCCGAAGTGATGGATGAGGCGCAGTATGTGCGCCATCACAAGAAAAAGATCGCGTTTGTTTTCTCGGCCATGCGCCATTTCGCGGCCCAGCTTGAAGCGGCCGGGTGGCAGGTCAGGTATGTGCGGCTGGACGATCCCGCCAACACGCACAGTCTGACTGGCGAAATCGAGCGCGCCAAACACGACCTAAACATCTCTCGTGCTGTTGTGACAGAACCCGGCGAGTACCGATTGGCGCAGGCGTTTTCGGGTTGCGAGGGTTTGCACGTGCTTCCCGATGACCGGTTTATCGCCAGCCATCATGAGTTTCGGCAATGGGCGGAAGGTCGAAAGCAGTTGCGGATGGAATATTTCTACCGCGAGATGCGCCGCAAAACCGGGCTTTTGATGTCCGGGGACACACCAGAAGGCGGGCGGTGGAACTTTGACGCTGAAAACCGAAAGCCCCCCAAATCCGATCTTTTCATGCCGCGACCTTTGGAGACCGAACCGGACGAAATCACCCAAGAGGTTCTGACCCTTGTCGAAGCGAAATTCGCGGATCACTTCGGGACCCTGACCCCATTCTGGTTCGCCGTGACGCGACAGGGCGCGTTGGCCGCGCTGGACCATTTTGTTGATGTCGCGCTGCCCCAGTTTGGTGATTATCAGGACGCGATGCTGAGCGATGAGCCATTTCTGTACCACTCGGTCCTGGCTCAGTACCTGAATGCGGGCCTGTTGTCGCCGCTTGAGATTTGTCGGCGCGTTGAACGAGCTTACTATGATGGTGACGCGCCGCTGAACGCGGTCGAGGGGTATATTCGCCAGATCATCGGCTGGCGCGAATTTGTGCGCGGTATCTATTGGCTGCGGATGCCGGGCTACATTCAGGAGAATTACCTTGGAGCAAAACGTCCGCTGCCTGCTTTCTATTGGACCGCAGATACGGACATGGCCTGCATGGCAGCAGCCATCACCCAGACACGCGACGAGGCTTATGCGCATCACATCCAACGGTTGATGGTCACCGGCAACTTTGCCTTGTTGGCCGGGATCGACCCGGTCGAGGTGCACGAGTGGTATCTGGCGGTCTACGCAGACGCTTACGAATGGGTCGAAGCGCCAAATGTGATCGGCATGAGCCAGTTTGCCGATGGCGGTTTGTTGGGGTCCAAGCCCTATGCAGCCAGTGGGAGCTACATCAACAAGATGTCCGATCATTGCGCGGCGTGTCGGTACGACGTGAAGCAAAAGACGGGCGAGGATGCCTGTCCGTTCAACCCGCTATATTGGGACTTTATGGTGCGTAACGCGGACCAGTTACGCGGCAATCCGCGTCTTGGGCATTCCTATCGGACCTGGGATCGGATGACCGAGGGCAAACAGCAGGACTATCTGGACAGTGCCCAAAAGGTGCTGGCGCGGCTTTAGCCCGTGAGACCAAGATCCCGCAACAGCCTTGGGATTTGTTTCTTCAATCCAAAGAAGCCGCGTGTTGCATGGGGCCAAACCAGATTGTCATAGGCCCGCCTGACGCGAATGAGCTCGATACCCTCGGACATCAAAACAGGCTCTGCGGCGTCCAAATGCGAGCGGACCAGCCCAATCGGCGCATATGGGGTTACAATCCTGCGGACACCGGTTCGTGCAGCCGCCTCGACCAGCGGCTGGCCCCAATTGTCGCTGGTGATTGGCTTTTGCCCCCAGTCATCCAAGGCAAATTCTAAGCCGCTGGCAGCGAAGTCAGTCGCCAGAAAGCCGCCGCTGGGCGACAGCAAACCTAACGCACCGTCCGGGGCATGCGGCATCAGTGCCGCGCCGCACAGGTCTTCGGCGGTGAGCAGCAGCAAGTATGGCCCCTCTGGTGGAGCGACTGATGCGGGGATAGACCTCAGCGGATGGTCCTGGGGCTCGGTTAATGGTTCGGCCACAGAGGCCAGCCCTGTGGGCTGAAATCGACCATTTGTGTATTTGGCGATGTTGTCTGGCCGGGCCAGATAGGTCTTGCCCTTGGTATGCAGCCCGGCGACCCAACGCCAACTGAGAGTGTTTGAGGCGGGATCTCCATCCAGCAGATGGTGTAAAAAGAATTCGGCACCCAATTGCCAAGGCAGGCGCAGAGTAAAGATCCAGATCGAGGCAAACCACATGCGCGTGTGATTGTGCAGATACCCGGTTTCCCGCAACTCATGGGTCCAAGCGTCAAAGCAATCAATCCCTGTTCGACCCGCTAGGGCATCCTGGTAATCTTGGCCAACGGAGTGGCGAGCATTGTCCAACCCACTCAGATAGGCGGTCCATACGCTGGGATGCTGTTCCAACCAGCCTTTAAAGTAGCCGCGCCAAAAGACCTCTTGCAGGAATTTCTCGCAGGCCGCGGGGCTGTGCCGCGCCAACGCCGCTGTCAGCACCTCTTGTTCCGTCACCAGACGGTGCCTGATCCAGGGCGATAAGGCCGAAATGTTGCCGCGGTTTCCCGGCCCAAAATCATAATTGCGTTTGGTCGCGTAAGCGCGCCCCGTTTGCGGCGCAAACTGGCTGAGGCGCGCGAGACCTGCCGCTCGGGTCGGAGCCCACTCCACGGGCTGCGGGACCGGTTCAAGGCCGGGCAGGGAAGGGGTATTCATAGCGCGCGCCTGCACCGGTCCGAGCAATAGCGAACCTCGTCCCAGACCTTTTCCCATTTTTTGCGCCAACTGAACGGGCGTCCACAAGCAGCGCAGATCTTGGTGGGTAACTCGGATTTCTTTCTCATACGCAGTTTTCAGCCCTCCAACGGTAGCGAGAGTTGCGCCGATTGCACGGTTTTGTTCGGTTTGCGTGACCGACGTTTGCGGCTGCCATGTTTCGACTGGATGTTCGCCGCTTCGGACCGGAACTCAGGACTGCGACGAACAGCCCAAATCTGCGCGCGCGCATGTTTTGCGGCCTCAAGATGGTCAAACACGCGCTCGGGATAGCGTTTGCCGATCACGTCGCTGGCATTGGGTGCAGCCCACGGCTCTTGCATGAAAGGATCGGCGATGTCCGCAAGCTCGGGTACCCAACGGCGTGTGAACGCACCAGTTGGGTCCTGATCCTTGCCTTGCTTTACGGGGTTATAGATACGCACCGCGTTGATCCCCGTGGTGCCCGACTGCATTTGGACCTGGCTCCAATGGATGCCGGGCTCGTAGTCGGTGAACAAACGCGCCAAAACCAGACCGGGCGCGCGCCAGTCCAGCCAAAGGTGATAGCTGGCCGTCGACATCACCATGGCGCGCATCCTGAAGTTCAGCCAGCCGGTGGCATGAAGCGATCGCATGCACGCATCCAGAAACGGATAGCCTGTCTGGCCGCTGGACCACGCCGTCAGCCGGATGCTATCCGGCTGTTCCGGGCGCAGCCCGTCATACATCCGGTGCATGTTTTCAAACTCGATCCGCGGGTCGTCCTCCAGCTTTTGGATGAAGTGGCAATGCCAGTGCAGCCGACCGGTGAAGGACCGGAGTGACTTGCGCCAGTTGCTTTGTCCCGCGCTCAGGTTTCGTCGTCGAAGCTCGGTTGCTTGAGAGACCTCTCTCATCGAAAGCGCCCCCCATGCCAGATAGGGCGATACGCGCGAGCACGCAGTTGCGCCCTCGAACGGAGAGGACATTGCCCGCTGATAATGCTCACCGCGTTGATTCAGAAAGGTTTCCAAAAAAGCTACCCCGGCGGAGCGCCCACCAGTCTGACGATCCGTGCACAGGTCGTTCTCTAGCCCCAGATC
Organism: Ruegeria sp. R14_0; assembly: GCF_017743975.1. Classification (GTDB taxonomy): domain Bacteria; phylum Pseudomonadota; class Alphaproteobacteria; order Rhodobacterales; family Rhodobacteraceae; genus Ruegeria. Next base: position 76,502 of record NZ_JAGHRC010000004.1, read on the forward strand.
AGTGACAGTCGGCAGCCGCCCCAACCCCAAGTCCAAAGCATCAAGCGTGGGTTTAAGCGCGGCAGGTTGTGCCATGAACTTGTCCCAGCGCTGCGCCCAACCGTTACGCGTGGACATGCGCCGAATAACCCCGTGGTTTTGAAACTCGTGCCATGAGATGCCATTGGCTTGGCACCACGTCGCGACCCGCTGATCGCGCTGATAGGTCCAGCCATTTCCCGTCTCTTCATGGGACCAAAGAGCCGTGAGGTGTCCGGCCTGCCGCAGCTCGGCCAGGATTTCGACAGCTTCACCTAGACGGATCACCAAGGGCTGGCCAAGATAGGCCAGATCCTGACGCAGTTCAATCAGCGTTTCAGACACAAACTGCCAATGCCGGGCAGACATATCCGGTTGCTGCCAAAGCTCTGGCTCAACAATATACAAGGGCAGCACGGGTCCGCATTGCGCGGCATGCGCTAAGGCCGCGTTGTCCTGCGTGCGGAGATCTCTTTTGAACCAGACGACCTGCATAGGCTTCCAATTGGGAAGTTTCCGTTGTCAGGATGAACCTAGGTCTGACCGCGAATTCGGCCAGTCGTGGCTTTGCCAAACGTTTCTGATCGGCACTGATCAAAGTGGGTTTTGAGCACCCACGTAGTAAGACAGTTTGCCTTGTTCATCGAACAGAGGCCGAATGCGCAGGCGGTTCATGAATGGGTCCCCGGATTTTCGGTAGTTCAGGATGTCGATCGAAAAAACAGTCTTTGCGGCCAGCGCCGCGCGAATGGCCTGAATTGCCTGCGGATCAGTATCTGGCCCCTGTAAAAAACGGCAGTTTCGACCCAGAGACTCCTCGGGCGTGTATCCGGTGTGCGTTTCGAATTCTTCGCTGACATAAATCATCGGGTTGTCGGTGCGTGCGGGGTTGGTGATGACAACGCTCATCCTGCGTTCATCCTCTTGCAGCATCGCGACCAGTTCTGCCTCTGTCGGCACGGATATTGACATGGTGTCCTCTCACATGCGGCTCTGAAACAATGACCTAACAATAGTGCAGATCTTTGGGATTTCCGGTGCGCGGTGCTGCAAAGCCGCACGGAACGCTCGCCTAAGGTCGATCAAAGGCTATGTATACCGTGTGGGCGATGTCTAGTGCGGTGGCAAAAATGCTTGAGGACAAAAGAAAAGATCTGGTCGCGGAAAAGCAAAAAGAGCTGTTGGAACGGCTTGTCATAGAACTGAGCCGAACCCGTGGCGAGTTGTATTACCAGTCCACCAGTGAGGTCGCAGCGCAGCTGGAACGCCATATTCAAAGTGGGGCGAACCTTTTGGACGTGGAAAAGGACCTGATCGGTGAGCTCAGTCGGCGGGATATTGAGATAATCCTGAGTCTGGGCAGATAGGTTCGCGTCTGGCGTCGAGTCGATTTAGGGGCTCTGCCAACGGTTGTTGATGGGGTGGTGAAGTAAACCTGAAAGCAACAATTGTCCCTAATGCGGAAACAAATTATTTCAATTGGTGGCGCCGAATTCAGCGAGCACATTGTTTGGGCATCGTGAAAATCCCCTGTTTTTCAAAGGGGTGACCGTCCGTTTTTTGGCCAATTAACCGCAAGGCGCGGTCTTGGTGTGTTCTAACTCAGCCAAGAGTCGACAGGCACCCAAGCATCGCATACGGTTAACACAGTCTTTTATTGTTTTTGACGACGTATTTCGCCTGGGGGGGTGTGCAGCAAATATCGTAGAGCACTTGGTCTGGCTGCATTGAATTTACGCCATGTGCTGCAATCGCCCCTTTGGACGGTGTGAGGGGTTGTTATGTTAAGTGGTTCTGCCGTCCGTGCACTTGGTACATTAGATTTCGATCCCAAGCTGGACCTTTATCAGAGCTTTCTGCGCGTTTGTGAAATTGTGCCTGAGACGGTCGCCCTGATGGGCGATGGTCGGCAATACACCTACGCAGAAATGGTGCGTGCCGCAGACAGGATCGCCGCGCATCTGATCAATCGGGGTGTCGTACCCGGCGACAACGTGGTCATGATCACTGACCGAACGCCCGAAGCGATCCTGACCATGTGCGGCATCATGCGAGCGGGCGGCACCTATGTGCCTCTGGACCCGGCCTACGATTCCAAACAGTTGGGGTATGTAGTCGGGGATTCAAAACCTTCGGCTATCTTGTGGGAAGATCCATATGGGGACCTTGCGACCGATCTGGCGGGGACCACAATTCCACAGCTTAAAATATCGGACGTTTTGAAGAACGATGTCGCAACCCCGCAGGTATTTCCTGTGCGAACCGGGGAAGATGCCTGTTACATCATGTACACCTCGGGGTCGACAGGACAGCCAAAAGGCGTGGTTCTGCCCCACAAGGCCATATCGCGTCTGGGATACGACCAACCGACAGGTCAGATGAAGCCGGGGGACATCTCGTTGGCGAACTCGACCATAGCCTGCGATGTCTCGACCTGGGAAATCTGGGTGCCATTGCTGAACGGCGGGTCCGTGGCAGTCGTGACCGAGCCAAAGCCCGTGTTGGACGCTTTGGCCGAAACGATTGTCCGGTACGATGTCAATGTAGCCTATTTCTATACCGGTTTGTCGCATCTGATGATCGAACACCACCTTGGGGCGCTGAAAGGCTTACGTCAGTTCGGAGCCGGCGGCGATGTTCTGTCCCCATCCCATGTGCGTCGGTTGATGGAAGCATATCCCGATATAGAGGTCGTCAACGGGTACGGACCGACTGAGAACTCGGTTTTCACGACGATGCATCTGGTGACGGCCGACGATCTGAAAGGAGGGTCCATTCCGATCGGTCTGCCAACGGGTCATTGTGAGTGCTTTGTTGTCGACGAAAACTACAACGAACTTCCGATCGGAACGGTCGGGCAACTGGTTGCGGCAGGGCCGGGGGTCGCCTCGGAGTATCTCAACAAACCTGATCGCACGGCCGAGTCCTTTATCCCGGATCCGCGACAAGGTCATAGCGGTCAGGTTTACCTGACGGGCGATCTGGCTCGCTGTCGCGAGGACGGCGTTTACGAGTTTCTTGGGCGGGTCGACCGGCAAGTCAAGATCGGCGGCCGCCGGATCGAACTCGATGAAATCGAACATTATCTGCGCGAAATCCCAATGTTGGTCGACGCGGCGGTTGCGCTGGTTGTCGCCAAAACAGGGGAAAAACGGATCGCGGCCTTCCTGAAACCCGCGGGCGAAATGCCGACGGATCACCGAGTTTTTATCCGTGATGTTATGGCCGAACTGGGCAAGGTACTGCCGGAGGGATGCCTGCCGCGGGTGAACCGCGTTTTGGCCGATTTTCCCCTAACCGTGAACAGCAAGATTGACCGCAAGGCGCTGGTGCGCAGCGTTGAGGCACCTGAAAGCGACAGCACTCCCGATACTGTAGTGGTCTTCCGTTCGAAGCGAAAGAAACGAAGTGCCGCCGAGGTTTTTGGAGTTCTGTCCAAAGTCTATGATGAGCATCTGGGTTGTGGACCGCTAGACAAAACCGCAACCTTCTTCGAAGCAGGCGGCACATCGTTGCAACTTATCAGCGCGCATGCCGAGGTTATGAAACGGCTGGGACTGATCTTTGACATAAGCCTTGTGTTCGAAACACCGCGACTGGGACCATTGTCGCAAGCCATTGCCGAACTGGCAGTCGACGCACCGGTGGAAACCTCATTAGAAGTGCGCAGACCGGCGGCAGTTGAGGAAACTGCAACTCAGCCTGATCTGCCCGAAGGTGCAATCGCCATCGTTGGAATGGCGGCCAAGCTTCCGGGTGCGGACTCGTTGGAAACATTCTGGCAGCACATCCAGAACGGCGACAACTTGATCCGTCCATTCACGTCAGAAGAGCTTGAGGACGGGTTTTCCGAGGCGGACCGGTCCAAGGACAGCTATGTCCCCGTGCGCCCCGGCCTGCCGGATGCGGGCATGTTCGATGCCAAGTTCTTTGGCATGCACGCCCGTGAGGCCGCCGTGACCGACCCTCAGGCACGCGTCTTCATGGAGATTTGCTATAACGCGCTGGAAGACAGTGGGCATGATCCGTGGCGCATGCAGGGGACTGTCGGGGTCTATGCCGGGTGTTCGATGAACACATACCTGATCCACAATGTTCTGGGGGACCGCAAAACCTCGGATGCGTTTACTTCGAATTACCAAACCGGAAAATTCTCGGAAATGACGGGCAATCTTAGCGATTGTCTGGCCACCCGTGTGTCCTACAAACTGGACCTCAAAGGTCCGGCGATGACGGTTCTGACGGCCTGTTCCAGTTCGTTGACCGCGATATCTCAGGCAATAACGGCGCTGCGGTCAGGCCAATGCGACATGGCCCTTGCCGGAGGGGTGTCGATCACCTTCCCGCAGAACCGTGGGTACATCACGCAAGAGGGCGGGCTTGCCTCGGATGACGGCACGTGCCGCCCGTTTGATACGCAAGCCAGTGGTACGGTCTTTGGGCACGGCGCTGGTGTCGTGGCGTTGCGGCGGCTGAAGGATGCCATTGCGGACGGTGATCACATCCATGCGGTGATCCGCGGCTGCGGCATCAACAACGACGGGGCCGAAAAGATCTCGTACACCGCGCCCACGGTTGTGGGGCAGGCAGATGCCATTCGCCGTGCGCATGAGGACGCGAGGGTTTCCGCGGACACAGTTTCTTATGTGGAGTGCCACGGAACGGCGACTCCGCTGGGTGATCCGATTGAGATCAAGGGATTGCGGCAGGCCTTTGGGGATGTGTCGCCCGATGGCGGCTGTGCGCTTGGATCGGTCAAGGGCAATATCGGCCATCTGGATGCGGCCGCCGGGGTCGTTGGCGTGATAAAAACCGCGCTGATGCTGACCCACAGATCAATCCCACCCGTGGCCAACTTTGACAGCTTGAACCCACGAATTGAGTTGGATGGCTCGGGGTTCAGGGTTCCGAATACCGGTTCGAACTGGGTGTCCGACGGTCCGTTGCGGGCAGGTGTCAGCTCGTTCGGGGTTGGTGGGACCAATGTGCATCTGGTGATGGAAGAGGCACCGGATACGCCGTGTGACGCCCCTCTCAAATCGGTTCAGGCCATTGTTCTGTCCGCCAAGACGCCAGAAGCGTTGGCCGAGATGCAGGACCAATTGGCCGACGCGTTGGAGCAATCCAATGCGTCTGAACTGGCAGACGTGGCCTTTACGTTGCAGGACGGTCGGGCAGAGTTCGATTTTCGCCAGGCCGTTGCCGGAACGGACAAGGCCGAGGTTGCCAAAACCCTGCGCGCGGCTCCGGCTGTTCGTAAACCCGCCATGCAGGGTGATCCGGCGGTGGCGTTCATGTTCCCGGGGCAGGGGTCTCAGTATCCCGGAATGGGCAGTGGCCTTTATCGTTCAGAGCCAGAGTTTGCCCGCTGGATCGATCAGGGCGCGGAAATCCTGCGCCCCGTGCTTGGGTTGGACGTCAAGACCATGCTGTGCTTTGGCGACCCCAGCGACCAAGATCTGGCCCGAGCTTTGCGAGAAACGCGGTTGACGCAACCAGCGCTATTCCTGACCCAATATGCCTGCGCACGTCTTTGGATGACGCGCGGCGTGACCCCGGCGGCCATGATCGGGCATTCGGTGGGCGAGTTTACGGCGGCCGCCCTCGGCGGGGTCATGGATTTTGAAACCGGCCTGTCGATCATCTCAAAACGCGGGCAATTGATGCAGGATCAGCCTGAGGGCGCAATGCTGTCAGTGCGTGCGCCGATTGAAGTGCTTGAGGGCCATCTGGATGGCAGTGTTGACGTTGCTGCGCGCAATGCGCCGCGTCTGAATGTGCTGGCCGGTGACTTTGACGCCATTGCCGCGATGGAAGAACGGCTCAAGGCCGCTGACATTCCAGTCACGCGATTGCATACGTCCCATGCTTTCCATTCGCGCATGATGGACCCGGTTTGCAGCGCGCTAGAGGCTGAAATTGCGAAAACGCCCCTGAAGCCCACGGAAATTCCCTATGTCAGCTGTGTGACCGGGAACTGGGTGACTGAGGATGAGTGCACTAATCCTGCCTATTGGGCCAAACAGGCGCGCGCCGCGGTCAACTTTGGTGAAGCGGTTTCCAAACTTGTGACAGATGATCCCATCGCCTTGCTCGAGGTCGGTGCTGGTAACACGCTTTCGGCTTTCAGCACACAAACACTGCCCCGTGACGCATCGGTTGCGATTGTGCAATCTCTGCCGGACCACACGCGCGCCCAGACGGATGAGGTGGCGATGGCCACCGCAATGGGGCGATTGTGGAGCAGCGGCGTGGCCGTCGATTGGGCCAAACTGGGCCCTCGCGGCAACAGGCGCGTGCCACTGCCGACCTATCCGTTCCAACGCAAATTGCATTGGGTGGATGCACCTGAGCGCTCTGATGCGGGCGCGCAGTCCATCACGGATGCTGAACCTGCATTTGCCACAAACCCTGTTTCCAGTGCCAATGAGATAATACCAATGCCTGCACCTACACCCGCAGAACCGGTCGAACGCAAACCGCGTCTGACCACCGAGATTCTGGCTGTTCTGAGTGATGTCTCAGGCGAAGATCTGAGGCCCGACGATGCCGGGGCCACGTTCCTGGAGCTTGGATTTGATTCACTCTTTCTTGGTCAAGTCACCCAACGTCTGAACGCTGACTATGGGGTCGATCTGACGTTCCGCCAATTGCTGTCCAACTATCCAACGACCGCGGCTTTGGTCGCCTATCTGGATGAGGCCTTGCCGCCTGAACCGGTGGTTGCACCAGAACCCGCCCCTCAAGCCGCTTCGGCTGCGGCAATTCCTCAGACGCCACCAATTGCAGCGGCAAATGTCCCGACGTCGACTGATGGCTCGGTCGCCTCGGTTCTGCAGGCTCAGGTGGCAGCGATGCAGACGCTTTTTGAAAAACAGCTTCAGGTTCTGTCCGGTGCGCAGCCCGCAGTCTCGAATGCCCCAATGGTCGATCCCACGCCAGCGCCTCAAGCCCCGGCTAAAGAGTCGTCAGAGCCGAAGGTGAAAAACGGGTTCTCCATTGGCCGGGCAACCAATGCGTCCGGTGGGGATTTGACGGCGGAACAATTGGCGTTCGCAAAGGATCTGTCGGCCCGATACAGCGCACGGCATGCCAAATCCAAAGACTACGTCCAGACCTACCGGCACGTTATGGCAGACCCCCGCACCGCTGCCGGGTTCCGGGCTGAGTGGAAAGAACTGGTTTTCCCTGTTGTCTGTGATCGTTCAAAAGGTTCCCGCCTCTGGGATATTGATGGGAATGAGTTCATCGACCTGGTCAATGGATATGGGCAGACGGCCTTTGGGCATTCACCGGATTTCATCGTTGAGGCCGTCAGCAAGCAGATGGAACGCGGCTTTGCCATTGGACCGCAAAGTGATCTTGCTGGTCCGGTTGCCGAACGGTTCGCTCGGCTTGTAGGTCACGACAGGGCAACGTTCTGCAACACCGGGTCCGAGGCGGTGATGGCCGCCATGCGACTGGCCCGCGCGGTCACCGGTCGGGAACGGATTGTCGTGTTTGGGAACGACTATCACGGCCAGTTCGACGAAGTGCTGGTTAAAGGCAAAACTCGGGGTGGCGATAATCCGGCGGCCTTGCCGATTGCGCCGGGCATTCCGCGATCAAGCCTGTCCAACATGGTCGTGCTGCCCTATGGCGCGGACGAAAGCGCTGCGTGGATTAGGGAGAACATCGACTACATCGCTGCGGTCATCGTTGAGCCTGTGCAAAGCCGCCACCCGAACCTGCGACCACAGGATTTTGTGCGGGAACTGCGTGAGATCACCCGCGCGGGTGATGTCGCTTTGGTGTTCGACGAAGTTGTCACCGGTTTCCGTGTCGGCCCGCGCGGGATGCAGGGCGTTTGGGACATCGATGCCGACTTGGCGACTTATGGCAAGGTGATCGGTGGTGGCATGCCCATTGGCATGCTGGCCGGAACCAACCGGTTCATGGATGCGCTGGACGGTGGCATGTGGCACTACGGCGATGACTCGGTGCCCGAGGCGTCTCCGACCTTTTTTGCAGGAACCTTTGTGCGCCACCCACTGGTAGTGGCAGCGGTTGATGCAACATTGGCCCATATCGAAGAGCACGGAACCGACCTGTGGGAGGGCACCGCTGAGCGTACGGCCAAGGCCGTTGGCCAGATGAATGACATTCTTGAAGCCCGTGGTTTGCCGCGACTGCTAGAGAGCTACTCCAGCTGGTTCGTCCCGAACCTTATGGACTATGATCCTAACGCGGCGCTGTTCTTCCCGCTGATGCGAATGGCGGGTATCCACGTGCAGATTGGGTATCCCTGCATCTTCACCACCGCCCACTCGGATCAGGATTTTGCAGCCGTTGTGGCGGCGTTTGAAACCTGTATCGATACGCTCAGGTCCGTGGGGATTCTTATTGGTGAAGGCCAAGTGGCTCCGGCAGATCCAGAGCCGATCCCGGAGACGCCAACACATGCCATTCCATTGACCGAAGCGCAGCGCGAAGTGTGGATGACCAGCCAGCTCGGCGCGCGGGCCTCGTGCAGCTTTAACGAAAGCGTGTCCTTGCATCTCAAAGGCCCGCTGGATGTAGAGGCGCTTCAGCGTGCTTTGAACAAGGTGATCGAGCGGCACGATGGTTTGCGCATGGTCTTTGCCAAATCTGGCGAGACGTTTGATATCCTCGCGCCATACGAACTGCAGCTGGGATCTCATGACCTTACTGCGCAGGCTGACCCCGGCGATGCGCTGGACGCGCTATTGCAGCAGGATGCGGCGACAGAGATAGATTTGATTGCCGGACCGCCGCTGCGCGCCTTCCTAGCTCGCACAGCGCCGGACGTGCACGTGCTGGTGATCAATGCGCATCATATCGTCTGTGATGGCTGGTCCTACAACGTGCTGACCTCGGATCTGGCTGCGTTTTATGCACAAGAGGTTACAGGCGCGCCAGCCGATCTGCCACCCGCGCCGTCCTTTGCAGACTACGCGATGACTCAGGCGGAAAAAACGGTGCCAGCCGATACCCGGACGTATTGGCAGGCGCAATTTGCAGAACCCGTTGAGTTGCCCGAAATCCCGACCGACCGGCCCCGTCCAGCGATCAAAACCTTTGCTGGTTCCACCTGCACGGCATTTATCCCCGCTGAGGTTGCACAGGGCGCTCGCAGGGCGGGGGCCGCGCAGGGGTGCACATTGTTTTCGACGCTGTTTGCGTCGTTGCAAATCGTGTTCGCACGTCTGACGGGTTCGCATGATCTGGTTCTGGGTGTGCCGACTGGCGGGCAGGCATTGCTGGATGACAGTGATATGGTGGGACATTGCGTGAATTTTCTGCCCATCCGCACAGATCAAGACCCATCGGCATCAGCGGCCGAATTTCTGGCGCAGGTCAGTGATCGCGTTATGAACGCGTTTGACCATCAGGATTATACCTACGGAACGCTGGTGCGGGATTTGGACATTGAACGTACACTGAATCGTCTTCCGCTGACGGAGATTCAGTTCAATCTTGAACGGCTGGGCGAAGCGATTGAGATGGGCCCGCTGACGGCGACTGTGACGCCAAATCCCAAAACGGCCGTCAATTTCGACCTGTTCTTCAATGTGATCGAACGCAGCGACGGGCTTCGTGTGGACGTGGATTACAATACCGATGTCTATGATGAAGACACCGTTCAGCGCTGGATCGGCTATTTCGAAACCGTCCTGACCGAGCTTGCCGCGGATACGGCACGGCCTGTTTCAGCAATTCCAATTCAGCCCGCGGAAGAACGCGACTGGATGTTAGAGACAGTCAATCAGACAGAAGAAGAACTGCCGCGAACCCAGACGTTGCATGAGCTGATCTCTAGGACGATGAAAGCGCAACGTGATGCCATTGCGGTCGAGGATAACGTGGTGCGGCTTACATATGCCGAACTGGATATGATGAGTGATGCAATTGCCGCCGATATCCAGGCGCATGTACCCGGCTCGGGCGGGCGTGTCGCGGTGGCAATGGAACGCTCGGTTCGGTGTCTGGCGTCTTTGCTCGGTGTGCTCAAAAGTGGCAACGCCTACGTCCCCATTGATCCGGCGCAACCCGCATCGCGGCTGCGAATGATCCTTGAGACTGCCGACGTGTCGGCCATCCTGCACGACCGGGACCAACTGCCCGAGTTTGCGCAGGGCCTTGGTTTGACCGAGCTTCAGGTTGATCAGATCAAGATGGGCGGCATTCCGGCTCTGATCCGAGATCAGGATGACCCGAGCGCATATGTGATCTTTACTTCCGGATCGACCGGAACGCCCAAAGGGGTTGAGATCGGTCACCGCGCTGTCATCAATTTGCTGACGTCGATGGCGCATGAGCCGGGCTTTGAACAAGGGTCGGTGATGCTGTCCGTGACCACCACGATGTTCGATATTTCGGTGTTGGAGCTGTTCTTGCCGCTGTTGCAGGGCGGGCGGGTTGTCATTGCATCGCAAGAAGACGTACTGGGTGGTTTCCGGTTGGTTGAACGCCTCAAACGCGGGGATGTAACGCATATCCAGGCCACTCCCACACTGTGGTCCATGCTGCTGGAGGCGGGTCTGGAACCCGGCACGGGGCTGACCCTGCTTGCAGGAGGAGAGCCGCTACCATCGGATTTGGCTGAAAGACTTTTGGCGCATGGTGCTGAACTTTGGAATGTCTACGGGCCGACCGAAACGACAATCTGGTCAGCGATTGTGCAAGTTCACCCTGACGAGCCGATTACGATAGGCCACCCGATCGCCAACACCCAATTGCATGTCCTTGGACCAGACAATGCGCTTCTGCCGATCGGTGCCGTGGGTGAGCTAAACATCGGCGGCGCGGGGCTGGCCAAAGGGTATTTCCGCCGCGATGACCTGACCCAAGCTGCGTTCAGAGACGTGATGCTGAACGGACAGTCCCAACGACTGTACAAAACCGGCGATCTGGCGCGCCGTCTGGCCGATGGAACGATTCAGGTTCTGGGCCGCAATGACGGCCAGATCAAACTGCGCGGGTTCCGCATCGAACTGGGCGAAATCGAAACTGCCATGCGCGCTGTGCCCGGTGTTCAGGCCGCCGCCGCCGCGTTGCGCCCGTCGCCGCGCGGGGATACGCAACTGGTTGGCTATGTGGTGGCCGAACCGGGCAATAACCCCAAGCCTGAACAGTTGGCGACCGCCTTGGCGGACCGTTTGCCAAACTACATGGTGCCTGCGGCCTGGGTCTTCCTGCGCAGCCTGCCCAAGACCGGAAATGACAAGCTGGACCGCAAAGCACTGCCCGACCCGGATGTGAAAGCGACGGTAACGGCGCTGTACACGGAACCGGCCACGCCGACAGAGACGAAGATGGCCGAGATCTGGGAAGAGGCGTTGGGCATGGAAAGTGTCTCTACCTCGCAGACGCTTTTTGCCTTGGGGGCCGACTCGTTGACTGTGTTCCGAATAGCGGCCCGCATGATGGATGCGGATCTGAATATCGAGGCGCGGCATCTGCTGGAATACCCGTCGATCGCGCGTCTTGCTGCTTTTGTGGATAGCCGTGGCGAAGATGACAGCGGTCCGCGCAAGCCGTCGCTGAAATCCTATCGGCGTGGTGCACGAAGAGGACTTTGATCCGACATTGGGTTAGGAACCTAAGGCCCCGAGATTTGGATCCGCCGTGTTGTAAAACCATCCCCTTTGGGCCCGGCCGGCGCGACCTCAAAGTCAACGGTATCGCCCGGCTGCAGATCAAGCGTGATCTCGTTCAGGGTATAGCGCTCCGGCGTTATATCAGCCTCAGTCAGGACGGCATCCTTGTGTCGGATCACTAGTAGGGAAGACTCGGTCTGAGGCGAAGCCTGCCACCAGCCGCGGATACTATGCGGCCCGCTTGTTTCGGCTGTGAACCGTTCGATGACGCTATAGGGCTTGCCATCGAACCGCGCCGTCGTGATGCCGTCGTTGTTAATGCTAAGCGGCGAAAGGTCCGGCGCTCCGCGATAACTGGGCCAACGCCAATCGATGATTTCCAAGGGCGCGATCCCAACGTCGGGCCGCCGAGCAAAATAGCTCCAGGGTGGCAGGTTGAACTGGTATTGCGTGTCGGCAAGGTTGCCCGGAGACGTCAAGCTCACCGTCAGACCTTCACCGGTGATAACGACCGGAGTGTCGGTCAGCGCGGCAATTGGCTCAACCGGACGGCCCCATGCGTCTAAGTACTCAGCAGAGCCAGTAACCTCGATTTCTGCACCGCTGCCCCAGACAACAAAGCGGTTTCCGCCGTCCCCGAACTCATAGATATGGGCAGTGTCGAGTGTGTCGCGCGCGATAGGGCGTCCGAATGGAAGCAGGGTGTTTTGCAACAGTTCAAACGCATCCGCAGCCGGCTTTCGGTTCCGGGCGTTTTCGTCCAGCAACCCCATATTGGGCCACCATTCCTCATCCAGCAGCGCGTACCAATAGGCATCTACGATGCCTGCCGCGCCAAGTTGTGTCACCATTTTCATCATGTAATCCGGTGCATCGTCGGGATCGTCGAACCAATGCCCGAATTCGGTGACGTATAACGGCCGCACGCCGCCAAACTCCTCCATCAGGTCTGTCAGGCGGCTGAGTTCGATCAGTAGGGTGTCAGGGTTGTCGCGGTAGGGATGAACCGAGATCGCATCGCACGCGTCCAACCCACCGTGTTCAAAAAAGGCGCGATAAAACCCGATCGCAATCGTGTTGAGCCCGGCGCACATGATCCAGGCATCCGGGTGATCCTGATCCAGCTGATCCCGGATGGCGCGGACCAGGGCCGCGAAGTAAAATGGCGGATCCTCGGTGAATGGTCCCCCGACGAAATCATCAGCATTCACTTCATTGCCGACTTCGATCTGCACGTTGTCGACGCCGTATTGGCTGAAGATTGCGCTGATCCAGGCGGCCATTGCTGCGCGGCCTTCGTCGCTGTGTGGAGTGTCGCCGTTGTCATAAAGCGGATTAGTGTCTGTGATCACGATCAAAGGGGTCATGCCCTGCTGAATGATCGGCAACATGTACTTGTCGGCTATATCAAAGTTGTAGACGCCCGGCTCTTTTTCCGCCGTGGCCCAACCTATTTCATCGCGTAAAAAAGTGGCCCCAAAATCCCGCGCCTTACGGATCGAAGCATTTGACCATCCCTGTTCCATATGCGTCTGGACGCCCAGATTGAAAGGCCGGTCTTCGGCCAGCGCCGGACTGATCAGTAGTGTACCGCAGATCAGGGCCCGCCAGTTCATTCCGCCCCGCTCCAGTCCATGACGATCTGGTCGCCGGCAACGCTCAGGTGGTGCATGCCGCTAACACCGGGCCTGTCTTCTGGGGTGAACTGCCGGATTAGGCGTTCTTCGTATCCGGTCTCATCCAGCCGCAGGATTTCCATGATGTTGAGACCATAGCCGTAGACGCCGTGGCTGTTGTTTTGCGACGGCCGAAACAGCCGGTTTCCCTGTCGGATCACTGCCCCCGCGTTTCTTGCGGAGGCAGATCCAAAGACCACGGGGTTGTCTGGATGCGGTTTTATCTGAGTCAGGTCCGGGCCATCGATTTCGAACAGGTACAATTCGCTGGAGTGGTCCTGGAAGGCATAGTGGTCCGACAGGTTCGTCAACAACCACCAACGATCATTGTCGTCGCGGAAGAGGCTGGATTCAGCCAGATGCTGCCCTTCAAACGCGGTCGCGTGCAGCTCCCACTTGTCCGGGAACCGTGTCGCGCGCCAAATCTCAAGCCGCCGTGCGGCCTGAGTCTCGGGCATCATGTAGATGGCGTCGCCGTCCCGAAACACGAAGGGGTAAGACAAGTGATAGGGGCGCTTTAGCGCGGTTGTGGGGTGTTCCAGATGATCCCCGTTCAGGTGTGCAACTTCGATCCAACCGTCGTGATTGTCTGCGTTCATCGCCTCATAAAACACCCAATGCTGCCCTTCATGTTCGAACAGGAACGGGTCTGCCATGACAAATGCGGATCTGGACAGCGCAGTCGCCTTTCCGGGGTGAAACCCTGAAATCGAACCCTTGCTGCGGCCCAATTGCCAAAAATCCCGGGCTTTACCCGATCTCGCCAGGCGTTCGGTGCGAAGCTTGTCGGTCACAACCGAGACAAAATTCTGCGCATATGCCCAGGCCGAGTCGAACTCGGGCTTCAGGCTGGGGGCGGTCAGCTCGTTGCAGTTGACCAACGTCTGGTCTTGCGCCAATCCCGCCAAAGCGTGGGCCAGGAACAGAACCGATTTCTCGGCCACAAACGCGCCGGTCAGAACAGCGCCCGGCTTGCGGTTGTAGCTGGTCTCGCGCCACACGCACGGCGCAGGGTTCTCGTAGGACCGGGTGAGAATGCTCACGCCAATTCGCGGGGCCCGCGCCGCATCTTTGGCCATCGCAGCGTTGAACGGGTCGGCCATTCCGCCAAATGTCAGGGAACATTCAGCCAGAACAATCTGCGCAAGCTGGTATTCCGTTAGGGACACAGAACCAAGAGACAGCGCGATATCGGCGCGTCTTTCAGTGAACGGCAATGAGGTCAGATAGTCCTCGGCAGGCTGAGTGTCATAGGGCAGTATCCGGTGGGCCGCTGCCAAATGTTCGACAAGCTTTACACAGCGCGTCAGCAGCGTGCCCGGGGGGTCTTGCCTTTCGTCCCCACCGATGATCTGGCCGGTGATTTCAAAACGCTCATCGCGGCGCAACCGGTCAATCAGAAGGGCCTGCCAGTCCATCAGGCGCAAGCCTTCCGGGGGCGTCACAAATGCGATCCGCAGCTGTTCAACCGGCACGGCCGCTCTCCACCCGAGCTGCTTTGGCGTCCAACACCCGGGAAATTCGGTCAAACCCGGACCGCATCAAAGAGTCGCCGTGCCAGCCATTCACTGGGTAAACGGCCGTGTCTGCGGCCAGCAACTCGGACCACCCCAATACACCATCTTTTGGTGTCATAGCCTGCGAGCGTGTCACGAACAGAACGACCTCGCCATCATAAGGTGCAAACTGGTAGGTGCGGGTCAGGTTGACCAACACATCAACCGTGTCGTCGACCAGTTCGGCGGTGGCGGTCTTGGAGGATGCCAAATTCATAGGTGCCAGCAACCGGCGCGCCAAGTTGTACTGGCTCAACAGGTCGGCTGTCCCGATCTCACCGCGCCATCTGAGGCCCAGGTAGTAGCGCAGCCTGCGCATTCGGATTGTCCATTTGTCCCGCCCACGCTGGAAACCGGAAAACTTGTAGATCGCGCCCGGAGCCCAAGTGTCAATCATGGCAACACAGCGCACGGATTCCCCTAGGTTTTGCAGATGCTGGGCCAGTCGCAGCGCCACGCGCCCATCCACACATAGCCCGCAAAGCATGATCTCGCGCCCGCCATAGTGGTTTTGGACATGCCGGGCGGCCTGTTCAATTGCTGGGTCAAAACCGGTGTTTCGCAGCATGTCCAACTGCGCCCGGGTCGCAATGCCCACATTTGCGACAGCGCAGTCCGAGTATACCTCGGTGCCCAGAGCATGATAGAGAAAGGGCTGGTTCACTGTCAGTAGGACAGGCGCGGTATCCGAGGCAGGTTTGAGTTCGGCCATGTCCCAGATGTTCTGGGCCGGTGGTTCAACCTCGGGCGTCGGCACGGGTTCTGCCGTGCTTAGCATGGCTGTAAGCCCGTCCAGTGTTGGATCGTTCAGAAAGGCATGCAGGCTGGGTCGTGTTCCAAACATCTCACCTACGCGGGACAGCATTTGCAGCGCCAGAACAGAATAACCACCCAGATCAAAGAAGTCTCCGTCAACCTGATCGACCGGCAGCGCCAGAAGTTCGGCCCAGAGCATCGCCAGCTGCGGTCTCGTCGTGCTTGGAGGAAGAACCGGTTTTGCAACCGCAGTGGCGGGGTCGAGTTTCAGCGGATCAGCCAGGCTTTCCGGCGGCCGGGTCGGCGCGATACTGGAAATCGGTGCCGGATCTCTGCGCATCAGGGCTTGGAACACCTCAAGCAACACATCGGAAAAAGCCCGAACGGTTTCGGTGTCCAACAAATTGGCATTGTAGTCGATCACCATACGCCAGCCAGAGTTGCGGCCCACGATGTTTACATTGAGATCATACAGCGTGCCGGGAGAGTGGGATTGAACCGAAACCAGTTCGATGTCGCCATAAGCCCTTTCGTTCAGAAACGCGCGTTGTAGGTTGAACATGATCGACACCAGGGGAATCCTCAGAGGGTTCCGCGGCGGGTTCAAGACCTGCACCAGTTTGTCAAACGGTAGCGTCTGATGTGCGAGCCCGCCATTGACGACATCGCGGGCAACCCGGCTGTGGTCGGTCAGTGATCCGGCAGGGTCCACATCCAAACGCATGACCAGCGGGTTGGTAAAGATCCCGATCAACGGCTCAAGATCAACCTCGGTGCGACCGGCGACCTGAATGGCAAAGCTGATGTCACTGCGCCCGGAAAACCGTTCGAGTGCTGCGCTAAAGGCTGCAACACCCAATGCAAAGACCGAGGTCTCCAATTCTTTTGCGGTTTCGGCCAGTTGCGTTTCGAAGTCACCGGGTAAGTCTGCGGCCAGTGACCGGTGATCAGGTTCGGCTGGGACGCGCGGGCGGTCGAGCGGGAGCTCAAAATACTCCATCCCGCTGAGCGTCTTTTTCCAATATTCTTTTTCCTCATCCATGGCACCGCTTGCCTCGTAATCGGCAAGCCACATGGAATAGTCGCCATATTGTAGGGCAAGCTCGGGCAGGTCGGGGTCGGTTCCGGCCATCAGCGCCTCGAGGTGCGTTCCCAGTTCGTGACCCAGCACCCCTATCGAGAACCCGTCGAACACACTGTTGTGGACGGAAATCAGCAATGCTGCGCGTTCAGATTCGATCGGCACCATCGCAACACGAAACAAACATGGCCGCGACAGGTCAAATGGTTCCTCAGAGTGTGCAATGGCAATCGAGTCTATCCGCGCGGCGCGATCTTTTTCGGGAACTTTGCGAATGTCGACAAGATCAAGTTTGAAATCCACGTGGGCGACAACTTCTTGCAGGGGGTCGCCGTCTTTTTCGATGAACCGTGTGCGCAGAATTTCATGGCGGTCCACGATTTTCTGGAAGGCCGCCTGCACAAGGTCACTTGTCACCGGCCCATGCACTTCCCACCGAACCGCGAGATTCAATCCCTTGTTGCCGGGATGAATCTGTTCCATGAACCAGCATCGTTTCTGGGTTACAGACGTTGGAAACGTTCCAATAACTTGCTGCTGTTGCAATGCCTTCATCAATAAACACTCCGCAGTCCCCATTGCCCCGGACTCGGAAAAAAAATGTTGCAGGCGTTAGCTGGGCAAATCTTCCGGCACGCTGCGAACAGGGCAAATGCGGTCACTCATAACTGGTTGCAAGTTTCCCCGCGGGGGTCGCACGAGTCAAACAAAACAAGCGAAATTGCCGCCGATAAGTCATCACAATTGGACAGTCAGAGCGGGTCGGGGAATTTTTCACCGGGAAAACGACCCTGACAGAACGAGATAAATCGCTATCATGAATGTGTTGTTATTTAGTTGTAAGCGATTCGATGAGTTGGCTTGAGGGTTTTGGGTGCGTCGCAGCGCTGAAGGTCGTATGCGGCATTTGCGTGGTTTCCATTTTTGCCATCGCAACAATGGTTTCGGGCGATGCCCAGGCCACAACACCGGACGGCTATCTGATCCATGTGGGCGACGAGCTTGAGCTTGATATCCTTGACGACAACGATCCACCGCAACGCTTTACCGTAGGGCGCGATGGCGAAGTCCAATTGCCATTCATCGGCGGCCTGCAGGTTGCGTCCGTTGCTGTGGGTGAGGCGCGGGATCTGATACACCGCACCTATGTCGAACGCGAAATTTTCGTGAACCCTTCGATTGAGCTTTCTATCGCCAGTTTCCGTCCAATCTCGGTCCTGGGTGATGTGCGGGACCCGGGCAACTTTGATTACCAGCCGTTCATGACGGCCGAACAGGCTGTCGGAATGGCCGGCGGACCGTCGATATCCGCGAACAACGAAGAGGCCCGCGTGTTAGAGCGGCGCAATCTGAAAGGCATGCTGAACAGTCTGGAATACGATCT
Organism: Ruegeria sp. R14_0; assembly: GCF_017743975.1. Lineage (GTDB taxonomy): Bacteria > Pseudomonadota > Alphaproteobacteria > Rhodobacterales > Rhodobacteraceae > Ruegeria. The sequence continues at coordinate 94,573 of NZ_JAGHRC010000004.1, forward strand.
GGCGCTGGTGGCTGCCCAGTATGCCCGTGCGCAGGCATTGCTGAAAGGCGAAGACAGCCTGAGCTGGTCAAACCTGCCTGCCGATCTGCGCCCCGGTGTGAACCGTGAATTGTTTGACGAGCATAAGCCGAGCGAAGATCAGGTTATTGCGATTGAGTCCCGCAACGCGACAACGCAGCGGGAATCTCTGACGCAGGCGTTGGCCGAGGCGGACAATCAGATCGCCATTCTTCGCGAGCGGGAAACGGTTCAGCGCCAGATTGTCGACGTGTCCAAGCGAGAGCTGGACAGAATGTTCGATCTGGCGGGTCGCGGGCTGATCCCAAAGTTCGATGTCCGACGCTTTGAGCTGAGCGTGTCGCGTGCGGAAAGTGATTTGCTGGATCAGCGTGAGAGACAGTCTGAAGCCATGATGGAGCAAGCGACGCTGAAGGGGCGCCTGTCGCAATTCGACTCGGATCTTGAACAGCGCCGCCTGACCGAGACGCAGAGTTACTGGAATGAGATCAACAAGCTGATTTCCAATCGGGAGTCGATCGAAGATCGTCTTTCGCTGCTGGATCAGTGGGTCGCTGCCGCGTCTGGTTTAGAGACAGAGGTACTGTTGGAGTACCAGGTTCGGCGGCGGGAAAGTGATGGCGTCCAAAACCTGCGTCTCAAGCCGCATGACGAGCTGGCACCGGGCGATATGTTGGTCGTTGTGATGAAGCCCCCGGAAATGCTGGGAGAGTCGCAATGAACCTGCGCCGCAACCCGACGCATTCCACGGCACACGAGGCTGAACCGCACACCAAGGCTGATCCGGGTTCGCTTACGTACCAGCCAATTGATGCGATGTACCTGTTCTCAATCCTGCGGGTGAACGCACGTCTCATTGCGGGGGTCGCCATCGGATGCGTGATTGCAATGTACATCTACCTGCTGTTCGTGCCGTCGGTCTACACGGCCTATTCACAGGTCATTCTGGACACGCGCGAAGAGAGCATCTCGCCGGCAGAAGAGGTTGTTTCGGACCTCAGTATCAACAGCTCGGTTCTTGCGGGTGAGGTTGTGACCATCCGATCAAATGTCCTGGTCGGCAAAGTCGTCGATCAGCTGGGTCTGTTGGAACACCCACAATACGATCCGCGTCTGCCACGCCGCGAAAACCTGTTTTCGTGGGCGAAACGGGTGGTTCGTGGGGGGGAGCCGACGCATGTCATTGCCGCGACCATGTCTGATGACATGTTGCGGTCACTGGTGATTGATGAGATGCGCAAGGATCTGACGGTCAAGCAGATCGGCGTGTCCTATGCGATCGGGATCAGCTTCAAGAACACCAATCCCGTTCTGGCTGCGGATGTCGCCAATGCCATCGCGAACCAGTACATCGAAGGCCAGCTGGACGCCAAATTGGATGCCACCTTGCGGGCGAATTCCTGGTTGTCGGACAGGTTGGCCGAACTGAGCGGGCAACTGGAAGCTGCCGATGCGGCGGTTGTCGATTTCAAGGCGGACATGATCGACATCGCGGACGGGAACGAGGAGAACATCAACCAGTTGCTGGCCGAGCTGAACACCCAACTGGTCGGAAGTGCCACTGAACGGGCCGATGCCGAGGTGCGGCTGACTCAGGTCGAGGCGCTGCGGACCGATGGTGGATTGCAGGCGGTGTCGGACGTGGTGACCTCGCCGCTTTTGGAAACATTGATCCGGCAACGGGCCGAGCTGACAGCCACGCAGGCGCAACTTGCCAGCACATTGGGGCGAAAGCACCCCGACATGGTGCGTATCGCCGCGCAGATCAAAAATATCGACCGCACAATAGATTCCGAGCTGCAGCGTCGCGTCGAAGAGATGCGCGGGGATGTTATCGTGACCACGAACCGCGAAAACGCGCTACGCGAACAGATTGCGGTGGTCTCGGAACGTGCGGACTCGCTGGCCAAAGCTTCAGTACGTTTGGGCCAGCTTGAGCGTACGGCAAATGCCACGCGGCTGGTTTATGAGAACTTTCTGTCGCGCTTCAAGGAAACCAGTGCGCAGGCAGATTTTCAATTGCCCGAGGCTCGGGTGATTGGGCGCGCCGAGGTGCCAACGGTGCCATCCGGCCCACGCAAGACGCTCCATATCATCGTTGCCTTTGTGGTCGGCTTGTCTGGTGCAATTGGGTTTGTCTTCTTGCGCAATCTTATCCGGGCACCGATCAACACGGCCAACGAGCTTCAGGATCTGACCCACCGCCGAAATCTGGCGCTACTTCCTTATGTTCGTCATTTCGGTCACAAGTACAAATGGTTGCGCCGCGAGATTGCGGGGACCGAACATTCGTCCTTTATGGAGAACGTAAGAACCATCCGCACCAGCCTGTTTGCGCTTGGCAAAGCGCGCCAGCCCAAGGTGATCATGGTGACCTCGTCTGTGCCGGCCGAGGGGAAGTCATCGTTGTGTTGTGCGTTGGCGCGGACGATCAGCGCGACAAATTCTTCGGTTTTGCTGCTGGACGCCGATCTGCGTCACCCCGATGTGCGTAAGGCTTTGGCCCTGCCTTCAGATGGCGCCTGTCTGGTCAGTTATCTGAACGGCGAAGAAAAGCTTAAGCAGTTGCCGGTCCGTTCAGAGTTGGCGGGCGCTGATGTCATCTCACCTTCGGTCGAAAGCGTGAATGCCGCCGATCTGCTGTCCTCGAACCAATTCACTGGACTGCTGAACCGGATGAGCGCGCGTTATGACGTGGTGGTCGTCAATGCGCCTCCGGTTCTCTACCTGTCGGATGCGGTTCTGCTGACCAAGCACGCTGATACGACGATCCTTGCGGTACGCAGTGGCAAGACACCAGCCAAGGTTGTCAGCAACTCGATTGCGCGGCTGGAAGAAGGCGGCCAGCCGGTCTTTGGCACCGTGATGACAATGGTCCGCCGCGGGGATGCGGCAGCCCGCGATTTGGGCGGCTATTCGTACAAGTACAACTATTGAAGCGTGTGAGTGAATTGGTGCTGTCATGAAAGTCGCCATTGTTCACTATTGGCTGGTTGGAATGCGCGGTGGCGAACGTGTGTTGGAAGAGCTGGTAAAACTCTATCCGCAGGCGGATCTGTTCACCCATGTTGCGGATCGTGAAAAGCTGTCGGACCTGCTGCAAGACCGACCCATCCACGAAACGTTCGTTTCCCGGCTTCCTGGCGCGCGGCGGCACTACCAAAAATATCTGGGCTTTATGCCACGCGCTCTCGAAGAGTTGGATTTGTCAGGTTATGACCTGATCATCTCGTCAGAAAGCGGCCCGGCCAAAGGGGTGATCCCGCCTCCGGGCACGCCGCATATCTGTTACACGCACTCGCCTATGCGATACATCTGGGACCAGTATGGCGCGTATCGTGACCGGTTGTCCTGGCCTGGGCGGCTTTACTTTTCGCATCTCGCACACCGTCTGCGAATTTGGGATGTCTCCTCGGCCGCCCGCGTCGATCAGTTCGTGGCCAATTCGAGTTTTGTTGCCCAACGTATTCACAGCTATTACCACCGCGACGCGCAGGTGGTGCATCCTCCGGTCGATCTGGATGCCTTCCGTTTGCCCAAACAACCGACGGAGCGAACGCACTATCTTTTTGTCTCGGAACTGGTGCCTTACAAAAAGGCAGATTTGGTGATCGGGGCGTTTCGTGGGTTGGATCACAAGCTATTGGTCGTCGGAGATGGCGAACAGCGGCCCGAACTGGAACGAAATCTACCGCCCAATGTGCACCTTTTGGGTCGCGTTCCGGGTAGCGACCTGCCGGGCCTGTACCAATCTGCCAAGGCGCTGATTTTCCCGGCCGAAGAGGACTTTGGCATTGTCCCGGTCGAAGCTATGGCTTGCGGTACACCGGTGCTGGCCTATGGGCGCGGAGGGGTTCGAGACAGCGTTATAGACGGGCGCACAGGTCTGTTTTTTGAGGATCAGACGACGCAATCCATTCGGGATGCGATCGACAGGTTCGAAGCTGTTGATTTCGACGCGACAGACATCAGCACCCACGCAAGCGGCTTTGGCGCGGACCGGTTCCGCCGGGAGTTCTCTGGCGTCGTTGATCAAGTGCTGAGCGGGTTGCGACACCAAAAATAGACGACGCATTCTGCCCTCGCACTATCGACTTGCCCTGCGGTTCGCCTTTAGGTTTGGGACGTTAAGCAAGGAGAGCGCGCGTGCCCCGGATTGATCTTTGGCAATGGTCTCTGGACGTGCCCGAACAGGACATCCCGAAAGTTTCAAAACCTCTGTCCGACGACGAAATGAAACGCGCGGATCGGTTCGTGAAACCGGTCGACAGGCGTAGGTATATTGTGGGCCGATCCCGTCTGCGCGGTATTCTGGGACAGTACTTGGACCTTCCTGCCGAAGCTGTTTCATTTGACTATGGCCCTCATGGCAAACCCATGTTGGCGGATGGCCCCGGATTCAACCTTAGCCACTCTGGCGGGCGTGCGGTTCTGGCGGTCAATAAAGACGGCGATCTAGGGCTTGATATCGAAAAGGTTCGGCCCATCGAGGATGCCGTCGCAAAGCATAACTTTTCACCCGCTGAATACGCCGAACTGTCCGGGTTGCCAAAAGCAGATTGGTTGACCGGTTTCTTTCGGTGCTGGACGAGAAAAGAGGCGGTATTGAAGAAGTTGGGGCACGGGCTCTACATGCCGCTCGACTCGTTCGACGTGACTGTTTTACCCAATGCGTCGCCTTGTTTGACGCGGATTGAAGGCGACAACCCGGCGCGTTGGTCGCTGGTTCATCTCGACCTTGGACCAGGTTGGATCGGCGCGCTGGCATTGCGCGATGCTTTTGGTCCTGTCCAGCTTCGTTGGCGCGAAGCTGACGAACTAGGCTAGTCAGTCGCGGCGCTGAAGGAAGTACCCTTTACTGGTGCTGGGCCCTAGTCCGGGATGTGTTGAGATCACGTGGCTGAGCGACGGAATCTCCCATTGATCGCGGATCAAATATCCCATGTCCGATAGGCTGAGCTCGAATTCAGCCTTGTTTCGTATTTGATAGGGAACGCGCCGAGGGCCGATCTTTTCTAAGGTCACGACAGTAGGCCCTTCCCGCGTGGCGACTTTGTTCAACAGGATGTGTTTTGGCGGTGCTTTCAGTTTGCCGACAAGTTGGGCCAAGGGGATGTCCAAGTATTGCAACAAACCTGACGCCAGAAGCAAATCAACGGGCCCGACCTGAGCGAGGTCATCCTGAAAAACGATCTCTGACGGCAGGTCCTCGGTCTGTTGCGCCGCGCGGGCCAGCCTGACTGTTGTTGGCAGGTCGTAGACTGTCCAGTTCACGCGTTCGAGCTGGCACAACTCGCGAAAAGCGGTGTATTTTGTGCCAAGATGTCCGCCGGCATCCAGCACATGCATATTGTCGCGTTGTATGGTCTTAAGCCAAAACATGACCGGATAGTCCCAGACGGTCTTTCGGCTCATGAAATCGACGTTCACTTCGGCTACGTCTTCGTGGTCGTACCCGCCGCGTCCTGCATTGTGCATCGCGGTGGCGTAGTCGGGGTAGGCTCCGATCATCGCTGGGGGGCGAATGCCCGTCGCCATCAGGTGCGCCCAAGCTGCCGAGGCTGGATGGCCGATATGCCGTTCCAACAGCCCAAGCCCGCCCTTTATCTTTTGCCTGAAAGCCATCGCGCGATCGCCCGTTCCAAAATGCACACACATAGGGCTGACACTTTGCCAAGCCCACACCAAACCAATGCGATCAAGTTACGGCCAATCTTCGTTTACGGAAACAACCACAACAAGTTTGGCGCGAGGTGCCCACGGTAAAGAAACAAAACCTGAAATTCGCTGGTATAGTTTCGAAGTGGATGACGGCGCAGCGCAGCAGGTGGCGTGGAGTATTGGAGTGAATTCGTAAACTTTGACCTATTCAAACGCTCACGGTTCTATTGGCTGGGGCCGAGAGAAGTTTTTCCTTGATCTGCGGCGTCACAGGCGGTGATGCTGGGTCATCTGATCAATGAATTGTTGAAGCAGACCGATTTCTACACTGTTTCGCGCACAAGCGGTGCAGAAAAACAGTGAGTGAGGACTGAAATGGCTGTTTATCCCGCAGCAGCCGCATTCTTGTTGTTGTGGCTGTGGCTCAGCGTCAAAAATGCCGACAATGGCGTCGTGATGGCCATTGCGATGATCCCGTTTGGCATGTTCGCTGCCGTTGTTGTGGGTGATCTATCTATCCTTATGGCCAATCTTTTGGCTGTTCTCTCAATTTCGCTGCTTGTAGTGCGCAGGGCGGTTCGAACCGCGCCCGGTGCGTTGTTCGGGTTGCCGCCCTCGGGGCTCTACTTGTTGGTCTTCGCGCTGTACTCGGTCTTTTCTGCCATTGTGTTGGTTCGGTTGTTCGAAGGGAACTTCTCGGTCTTTCCCATGACAGTGACGTTTGTCGGCCCGCAGGTCAGTATTTTCTTTAGTTCGGTCATGCTGCCGCTACAGCCCTCAAATTCGAATATCGCGCAAGCGATCTATATCCTGCTGTCGGCCGCATTTTTCCTTTCACTTGTCGCAGTCGCCAGACGGCGCGGGGTTGCGTTTGCCGAGACTGGATTGGTCTGGGCTGCCGCGCTGAACGCCATTTTGGGATTGCTGGACTTTTTGCAGGCGGACATGGTGCTCGGCCTGGTCCGCACAGCGGATTACGCTTTGCTGAACGAACACCTGATCGGGCAATTCAGCCGCGTTATTGGCGGCTATTCCGAGGCATCAGGTTACGGTGCGGCCTCGTCCGCGTTTTTTGCCTATTTCGCGATGTCCTATCTGATCGTTCGCAAGAACAGTCACGGGATTTTGGCCATTACCAATTTGATCGGTGCGTTGATGGCGTTGTCTAGCACGGGTGTTGTGGCAGTCGCGGGTGCCACATTCTTCGTTCTGCTGCATTTCAGGGTGTTCCTTGGCTTCAGCATGTCACGCGTTTTCGGACATGTTCTGGTGCTTGTGCTGTCGGTGTTGGCGATTTTCGTTAGCGTGTCACTCCTGGTCCCGACCGTGGCAAACAGCGTTTCGGATGTATTGGACCAGCTTATCTATTCCAAGCTTGATACATTGTCCGGACGCGAGCGCGGCGCATGGTCGGCCGCCGCGTTTGACGCATTTGTTCAGACTTGGGGGCTGGGGGCAGGCGTGGGGTCCTTGCGCGGCAACGGGCTGGCTTCGGTGCTATTGGGCAGTGTTGGGGTTCCTGGTACTGTGGCTTTTGTGCTGTTCCTTCTGAGCGCACTTGGCCCGCCCATCCGCGGTGCGGATCACGAGGCATTGCGCCTGTACTGCGCTGGCCGGGTCTGCGCGTTGACATTGTTGACGGCCATGCTGGTGTCGGCCACGACCCCGGACCCGGGTTTGTTTCTTATGGCTGCGACCGCAATTTGCGTCGCCGCTCGGGAACGGGTCTTTGCGCAGTCGGCCGCAAAACGGATCAATCCGGCAAAACTGTCATCGGGTCGTATCTAAGGGTGGTGATTCTACAATGCTGTGACAGTGCCCATTTTAGCGACGGAACTGTTTCCTTTAGTGCGACAGATTGATTGAAAGCCCCAAGTTACCCACAGGCAGGGCGGAGTTTTCAAAAAAAGTTGCGACGTCGGCGGGGAATCTTCTATACACTAAGTTTATTGACTTCCTTCTGCGGACCATCGTTTTTTGGGACGCAGTCGTATGTATAGTGTTAGCGATTGGCTGTGTTATGGAATCTGATTTTCGTCGGGGGGCGGGCATTGATGCGCCGCAATCCCGAAGTTCAAACTCAGACATACAGCACAAAAATGGGGATGGTTGGTACGGCGTCGCAAAATCGTTGTTCGACCGAATTTTTGCGTTCTCTGCGCTTGTGTTTTTTGCGCCTTTTATTGCGCTGATTTCCGTGTTGATCCTGATCACGGACGGTGCACCGGTGTTCTTTGCCCATAGACGTGTTGGGCGCGACGGGCGTCAGTTCAATTGCCTGAAATTCCGAACCATGGCGCGGGATGCCGAACGGCGCCTGGAACATATCCTTGAAACCGACTCTGACGCCAAGGCGCAATGGGAAGCCCAACAGAAGCTGGATGATGATCCGCGCATCACCACGATTGGAGAGTTCTTTCGCAAAACCAGTCTGGATGAACTGCCGCAGTTCTGGAATGTGATTAAGGGCGAAATGTCTGTTGTCGGTCCTCGTCCGATCGTTGCATCCGAGGCATCACATTACGGGGAACATTACGACGACTACCTGTCCGTCAAACCGGGCATCACCGGCCACTGGCAGGTCAATGGACGCAGCAAGACGACTTATGCAGAACGGGTCGAGATGGATGTCGACTATGTGCGCAATCGGTCCTTTGCACGCGACATCGCGATCATCTTCAAGACGATCAAAGTGATCGTTATGGGCGATGGGGCCCAGTGACCAACTGATCGCCTGGATCAGAAGAAAAGAAACAGACCGACAACCAACCAGAAAAGGAGACAACCACCGATCACCAGCCGCCTCAGTAGTTTTGGCGAGGCAGATTCAATCAGGTTAGCAAGGTTGAAGCGCAATGTTTTACTCTCGTGAGCGAGTGTCATTTGCTGTGCTCGATTTTTGTTATTCATGATTGTCTCCACGGCTACGCGGAGTTGGTTTTCCTGTCAATATCGCAGGTTTTCCGGGCTGTTTTTCGGCAAAAGTATGTCCAACCGAGGTTAGCCATATGCGTTTGAACGTTTTCATTTTATCAACAGTATCCCCCGACAAATTACTGTCGGACTTTCCAAGATCAGTACGTAACCTGTTGGGGCGTTGTCATATTTTTCGCCCCGGCATTTTCCCGAGCGGTGCATTCGGTTATCTTGTTTTGCAACGTATCAGGTCACTTTCGCATCGATGCCACTCACCTAATTCACTTTGCGTGTATGGCAAGCAAGCTTTGCCACCCCAGCGGGTTTTTGCTGCCAATCGCCGATCACAAATGCGTGCTGGTGGTCAGACAGGGCTGCTATGACCCGGGGCAAACCCAGTCGCGTCGTCATTCTGAGCGACTTTTCCAAGGTGCACGGCGGGGCGTCGAAATTGGCGGTTCTGCAGGCCGAGTTGCTTTCCAAACGGCGAATTGCCGTGACCTTCTTTTGTGGCGACGAAGGTGATCAAATGCCAGCGGGGGTCTCGCTTGAGGCCTTAGGCGGGCAACGTCTGCTGGATCAAAGTGCCGTTTCAGCCGCCGCATCCGGGATTTGGAACCGGGAAGCAGAACAGCGCCTGACCGACTGGATTTCTCGGAATGACGACCCCGATACGATCTATCATGTGCACGGGTATCATCAAACTTTGTCGCCGTCAGTGCTGCGGCCGCTTCTGCGAGTCAAACAGCGCACAGTGATGCACGCCCATGATTACTTCCTAAGTTGCCCCAACGGTGCATTCTTTGATTTTCGGGACCGTAAGACCTGCACGCGCAGGGCCATGTCACCAGCTTGTCTTGCGCGCAATTGCGACAAGCGAAACTATGGACAAAAGCTGTGGCGCGTTTCGCGACAGGCGGTTCAGAACCGCGCCCGCGGCAAGCTATTGCCCGAAGTGACAACGGTGCTGATCCATCGCGATATGGAACACCGCCTGTTTCCAGGCGGCGCATCCGGCCCTGTCGTTGCACTCCCAAACCCGGTCGAGCCTTTGTTGCCCGAACCGGTGATCAGCCAGAAGAATAACGAATTTCTCTATGTCGGAGATGTCCACGCTTACAAAGGCGTTTTTCTGTTGGCCGAAGCGGGGCGACAGGCGGGCGTCAAATTGCGTTTTGTTGGTGATGGTGAAGACCTGGAGCAGTTGAAAACCACCTATCCCGAGCATCGTTTTGACGGGTGGCAGGATCAAAAAGGGTTGCGCCGCGCCATGAAAGAAGCGCGGATGCTCGTGGCCCCGACGCTCGGCCCGGAGCCTTTTGGTCTGGCCCCGGTCGAAGCCCTGCTGTGCGACATTCCGGTTCTCGCCTCAGATAGCCTATTGCTCAGTAGAGACATCTGCATGAAGAAAATGGGTGCAAGCTTTATTGCCGGGGATGTCGGTGCGTTGGGGGCGGCGTTGGTTGATCTGTCGATGGACGATGACAAGATCGCGCAGATGGCCTCCAACGCACGCCCCGGTGGGCGTGCCCTTTCATTGTCGCCGGTGGCATGGTGCCAGGCACTGCTGGGTTTGTATCGAACAATCCTGCAGGGTTTGGAAGGCGGCTCCAAGCCGGAACAAAATTATGCAAATGTCGCATCTTAAAGCTCTGATGTTGCCCCGAGATGTTCCATGTCGAAGGGCTCCTTTCCGGCCCGAAAGGGGACGGCGATGACAGAGACCCCCAAACAAAAGGAAACCGTTTTGCAGGGCGGGATTTGGACCATGCTGTCCAAGATCTTTACCCAGCTCACGCAATTCGCGATTTTCATGGTCGCGGTGCGGTTGATGACACCCGCCGAATTCGGCGTCTTCGCATTGGCCGCTGCGGTCATCGTCATCCTGACGCAGGTTTCTACGGCGGGCTGGCCGGAATACATCATGCAATGGCACGGGGACAGGGCGCGCATACGTGAAACACTTTGCGTCGCAATGATCTGTGGATTTGTCATTGCAGTGATCGGGGTGTTTGGCGGTGGTTTTGCCGCGACGCTGTTCTCTGATCCCGCTGTTGGACCGTTGGTTCAAATACTGTCGATCAGCGTGTTTTTCACCTCAGTTGGTGCAGCCTATAACGGAGTGATGGTCTGGCAGAACCGATTGTCCGGGGCGGCGTTGGTGACGCTTTTGGCCGATCTGGCAAATCTGATCGTAGCGATTTGGGCTTTGCTACAGGGCTATGGGGTTTTGGCGTTGGCCTGGGGCCGCCTGGTCAGCGCCGTGATCTGGAGCGCAAGCGGAGCCGTGGTCAGCAGAACAAAGCCCGTGATGGTCCACCCCGATACGCTGGCTGACTCGGCGGCGTTTTCGTGGAAGATCATCCTTACCCGTGTTGTGGTGAATATCCGCATCTACGCCGCGACGCTGATCATTGGTGGCTTCCTTGGGGCGACATCTGTCGGGTACTTTCGTGCCGCGCAACGCATCGTCGCGGCCTTCGAAGAAATTGTAAGCGAGCCGACACGCATTTTGTCGTGGAACCTGTTCCGCCGCAGCCGTGATGCGCAGGGCGGTTCAGTTGGGTTTGGCGCTGTCGCGCTACGGTTCTTCCCTGTGCTTTACTATGGGGCTGTCCCGCTGTTTGTCGGTGTGATCCTCATGGCCGACACATTGACGGCTGGTATTCTCGGACCCGGATGGGAGCCCGCGACACCTGTGCTGCGCATCCTTGCCGTCGCCGCTTTGATCCGTTGTAGCGGCCATGCCAGCCTTGCGATCCTTACGCTGGCTGGCCAGGTCTGGCTATTGCCGTGGGTTACAGCGCTGTATTCGGGAATCGCGATCGCAGCAGTTCTTGCTGCGGCGTCATTTGGGATCGCCGCAATCGCCATGGCCGAAGTTGTCGCCGCGACCATCGCCTTTGTGATCAATGCCGTCATCATGAAACGCTACGCAGGGATCGCTTGGCAAATCATTCTGCTCAAGACATGGGCCGTTTTGCCTGCAGTGGCCTTGGCTTGTATACCGGTGATCCTGGCAGACATGTTCAGCCTGTTGTCAGGGGTCAATGACCTGATCCGGTTCATTGTACTGGGGCTATGTATGATGGTCGTTTTTGTGCCCGCCATTCTTGTTCTGGACAAATCCCTTCGTGCCATGCTGCGGAACAGAAGGGGTCCGGGCGCGCCGTCTGCCAAGACAACATAGCGTTCGGCTTGAACCTTGTCTCAGCGGCCCAATTCTGTATGTGTTTGTCGAATGCTAGCACGTGCCGAGAACCAGAAATCGCAGCAAATCTCCTTTGAGATCTTTGTGCAGGCAGAGTTTTCGTATCTGGAGCTGTCGTCGATCATTGCCGTGCTTCAGACAGCGAACGATGTCTTGAACCGGGATCTTTTCCAATGGCAGATTACCTCGGATACTCCCGGTTTCGTGTCCAGTTGTTCCGACTTGATCGTGCGCGCCGCCCCGGCGATTTCCGATCAGTACCTAAGTGATTGCCTGTGCGTGGTCGGTGGCCAGTTGGGGGACATCGGCGCGTGGTTGCGGCGTGTGCGGGCCATGCAGAAACTCAAACGACCCGCCGCCCTGTTTTCAGATGCAGCGCGCGAATACATCAAGGCAACCGCACCTCAATCCGGGCCAGTTACGGCGCATTGGCGCGATATCGGCGTGCTGCGCGAGGTCGGGGATTTCCCGACACTTTCGGACAACCTGGTCGCGCGCAACGGTACGGTGCTGACATGTGCCGGAGCCGCGCATACCGCCGAGGCTGTTATCGGTATTCTGTCTGAAGTACTTGAGCCACAGGACCGAGCCGAGCTTGCATGCCAGATGATACTCAATGACGTGCGCGGTCACGCACAAGAGCAGCCAAAGGGTCTAAGCGCCAATCCGAACTTTTTGGAAAAACGGCTGCAGAACGCCATCCGCATTATGGAAGAGAATACCGAGCACCCTTTGCCAACCGCCACTCTGGCGCGGCGCGTGGGCGTCTCGACCCGTCAGTTGGAACGACAGTTCATGCTGCATTTGAGCACGTCTCCGGGCAAGTTTTACAGGAAAATCCGATTGAAAAAGGCGCTGACGCTGGTCTCGCATTCACAAATGCCAATCATCGATATCGCGATCGCCTGTGGGTTTTCCTCGACTTCGACGCTGTCGCAAACATTCAAGGCCGAGTACGGAAAGACACCAAACCAATTGCGCCGGACCGAGTGACTTGCGCGGCGGCGTTTCACAGAGCTTCGGTTGCGTCCTGCGGTGCAGGTTCCGTTGGCCCGTCTGTCAGTTTGTACAGCCGCACCTTGCCAGAGCGCCCTTTGAGCGGGAACGTGCCGCAATCCTCCAGATCAAAAGATGACCCAATCTGCTGGGCCGTCGCTTCACTGATCAATATCTTGGTTTGTTCGTCGCCGGGCAGTTCTCCGGCCAGGGGTTCAATGCGGGCGCAAGTGTTCACAGTATCGCCGATCACCGTATAATTTGTTCTTTCTGTCGCCCCGATGTTACCTACAATCAGGGGGCCAGTATGAACCGCGATCTTGACGCCATAGGTCACCCCGGCTTGGCCCATGGCCTGTCTGATTTTCAGCGCCGTCCGGCACGCCCGTTCAGCGTGGTCCACCTGTTCCTGCGGAGCACCCCAAAACGCCATCGCAGCATCGCCAATATACTTGTCGAGGGTGCCGCCTTCGGTTTGAATGCACCGGTTCAGGATTTCAAAATGACGGTTCAGCATGTCTGCCGTGGCTTGCGGCGTCATGGCCTCGGACGCTGGGGTGAACCCGACAATGTCTGCAAACATCACGGTCAGCTCGACCTCTCGCGGTTGCACGAGGTTGGGGTCGTCGGTGGTCAGCAATTGCCGTACCAGCGCCCGCGGCAAGTAGGTTTCAAACCATCGCAACCCATCCAGCATCTTGTTGAAGGCCACGGCCTGAAGGTTTAGTTCAGCAACCCGAGATGGGGGAAGATAGTCGATCTGATCCAGATGCAGTTCACTGATCTTGATAGCTTCTTCAGTGGATCTGTGAATGGGCGCGGCAAGTCTCTTTGCCAGTAGTAATGCGGCAATGACGGACGCCAATAGTAGCCCGCCACTGACAAGCGCTGCGTCGCTGAGCCGGGACCATTGGTTGCTCCAATCACTTAATGGCGAATACTGACCGATCACCCAGGGTTCTGCGCCGAAGTCATGAACAGTGCTGGTCAAGACCAGATGCTCGCCATCTGCTCGTTCGACAACAAAACCATCAAAAGACGCGTCAATGCCCTGAAACTCGGGGGCTTGTGTCAGCATCTGAGAAATCACCGCATCATCCAGAGCGGCGACTGAATGCAACGGCGCGTCGGCGTTCAACCCATAGCCCGTCAGGTCCAGCAGTTTCGGGTGAGCCAGAACGCGGTTCTTGCCGTACAGTATGAAACCGGTTGCCCCGTATTTCCCGCCCAGCTCATTTATGAGACCCGAGAAGTGATGCACTGTAGACGACACAAGGATCGCCCCGAGGAACGTGCCGTCCCGGTACGCGGGTATGGTCGCCGAAATGTGCGTGCGTCCCTGGTCGAAGAAAGGTTCGTTCCAGAACAGCTGATCATAGTCTTTTATGTCTTCCAGATACCTCAGCGTCCCTGCCGCCGGGGCTTGGCTAGTTGAGACAAAAGAGGGTCCGTCGGGTTCGGTCACATGCGTGGTGATAAACAGGCTTCCGTCCGGGTAGACGATGGCAAGGTCGCTCAGATAGGGGGCTGAGGCTGCGACGCCCTTGAAATACGCTTTCAGAAAATCGGTGTCCGACAGGTCAACCTCGCCCGATCTTGCGTCTTCCTCCAGGGATTTGGCCAATTCCTCGATCGGGGTTGTAAGGCTGAAGACATTGTCCTGAATCGACTCGACAATCATCGCGGCAGAGGTGTTCAGCAGTTCGGTGGTGTTCCGCACGTTTGCGTAAGTCGACACCAATAGCACCGCGCCCGCCGACAGCGCGACCAAGCCGCCGATGGTCAGTGCCAGCAGAACGGAAATTCTGATCTTTAATCCAGAGCCCGAACTCGTGCGTTCGCGCGCGACAGTATTGGAGCGCCCTAAGTCTATGTCTCTGCTGGCCATGATTGAACACTATTTGGCTTGCTGGTTCGTTTCAACGCAGACATGGCCATTGCTCGACCCGTTCCCGCCAAGGCGCACCGAAGGGCAGGTCCGTTGTTCTACGAGCCGAGATAGGCGCGCAGGCTTGGCGGAGGGTTTTCGAACAATGTCTCAGTCTGAGCGGGCGCGTGTACCACCTCGTCCGAGACAAGTATAGTCTGATCGGCAATGCGGCGTGCATCCTGCGGATCGTGGCTGACCATCAACAGGGTCGTGTCGGTCTCGGCCACAAGACCTGCGACCAAATCCAGCATTTCAGCCTTGAGTGCTGGCCCCAGAGCGGCAAAGGGCTCGTCCAAAAGCAAAAGCGCGCGGCGTTGGACCAAAACGCGGGCCAGTGCAACGCGGCTTTGCTGTCCGCCAGACAGTTCTGACGGTCGGCGGTCTCCAAGGCCGGGCAGGGCAACCCGGTCAAGTGCGGATAGAACCTGTGACTCTTCTTCGGTTGTTAAACGCCTGTTTGGACGCAGACCCAAAGCGACGTTCTGTGCTGCCGTAAGGTGAGGAAACAGGTTGCCGTCCTGAAACAACATCGCCAAAGGACGCTGACCCGGGTGCAGATTGGAAATGCGCGCGCCGTTCCATACGATCTGGCCTTGTTTGAGGTCCCGAAACCCGGCGACAGTTTCCAGAAGGGTGGATTTACCTGCACCAGAGGGGCCGATAATCGCCACCTTGGCGCCGGTTTCGATCTCGATGTCTGCGCTCAGGGTGAAAGATCCGTTTTCGATCACGCAGCGATCAAGCTTCAGCATGCCAGCGGCCTCCTCGATCCAACAGCCAGAACGCGCCCATTGACAGAAACAGCAGCAATAGCGCGCCCCCAGCAGCAGCTTGCATCTGATAGGCTCCCATCAGGCGATAGATTTGCAAGGGTAGGGTTGCAATCTGTGGATCGGCAAACAGAGCGATCACACCAAGGTCTCCCATCGACAGTGCTGCCCCAAGTCCGGCGGCAAAACCGATCTGAGGGCGCATGCGCGGCAACAGAACGCGGCGGAGAAACGTCCATTTCCCCATGTTGAGTGACAAGGCCAGACGTCCGTGTCTGGCCGTGATGTCCTTTGCAGCAGGCACCAGAATACGCAAGGCAAAGGGCAGGGCCATCGCGGCATTCACCAAGGCGGTAACGGGCAAGGCCAGAGTGGTTGGGTTGGCGATAGGGCGGATCAGGATGAACAGGCCGGTGCCAATAACCAGAGGTGACGCGGCCAGCCCAAGGATCCCGCTCAACTCGACCAGCCCGTACCGGCCGCTTGCAACAGCGGTGGCCATGGGCAGGGCCAGCATCAATAAAATGAGCGTGCTGGCTGCTGCAACAAGGACAGAGGTGAGCGCTGCGCGAAGTACCAATGCGGGCATATCAAACACGCCCGCCAGTCCAGAGATTGCGACCGACGCCAAGGGCAGCAGCAGAAACGCCGCAGCTGCCGAAATCCAAAATACGTCTAGCGCGGGTGCGCCGCCGTCCCAGCGCCGCAAAGCGCGGTCAAGGCCGGCGCCAAACCCGTCGCCGCGCGAAAACCTCAACGCGGCCAGGGCTGCCGCAGCGGTCAAAGCCAACTGCAGGGCCGACAAAAGCGCGGCGCGGCCAAGGTCGAAATCGTAAGTGAATGCCTGATAAATCGCCAGTTCAATTGTGGTTGCCCGGGGCCCTCCGCCCAAGGTGAGGGCAACGGCGAAACTGGTCAGGCAAATCGCGAAGATTACGGCGACAACACCCGGCAAAGCCCGTTTGAGCATCGGCAACTCGATCAGGCGGAACATCGCCATGCCGTTGCAACCAAGCTGGGCCGCCAGTCGAAAGCGCTCGGCGGGGATCTCTTGCCAAGCCTGCAGCACAAGGCGCGTGGCCAGAGGAAGGTTGAAAAACACGTGGGCCAGAACAACCCCATGCAAGCCGTAGATCCGAATGGGCGGCAGGCCGAAAAGGCCCAGTAGGTCAGAAATCCATCCCGATCGGCCGAAGACCTGCAACAGACCGAGGATGGCAACGATGACAGGAAGGATGAACGGCGCGCCCAGAAGGGCAATCAACGCGCGGCGACCAGGGAACCGCCGACGGGCCAAAGCACGCGCGACCGGTACCGCCAAGGCTACGCTGAACAAAGCGGACAGGACGGCCTGGGTCAGCGTGAACCGCAGTGCAGCCCAATCGGCGGGGCTGAACCCGCCGCTTGTCTCGGCGCGCAGGGCAACCGCGGCAAGCGTGCCCAGGATCAGCGCAGCGACCAGCGCCGCTGCACCGATACCCGGCCATGCGCTTACTGGCTTAGCGCGTTCTGCCATTCCGCGAGGGCCTCATCACGCACTGCGGCGGCTTCATCGGGTGAGAACAGCAGGGACTTGGCAGGCACGGTCAGGGTGTCGAACCCCTCGGGCAGGCCGTCCGCCGGGGTAACGGCGGGGTACATCCAGTTGGTCGTCGGGATGATCTGCTGGAACGCGTCTGTCACCATGAAATTCAGGAATTGGTCGGCCAGTTCAGGTTGGTCTGTCGCGGCCAGCTTTGCTGCCACTTCGACCTGCAAATAGTTGCCTTCGTCAAAGGCAGCAGCTGCTTTGCTAGCATCTTCTTCAGCGATCAGGTGATAGGCCGGAGACGTGGTGTAGCTGAGAACCATTTCGGACTCGCCTTCCAGAAACAGGCCATATGCTTCGGACCAGCCTTTGGTGACGGTCACGATGTTATCGGCCAGACCCGCCCAGATCTTGGGCGCTTCGTCGCCATAGGCTGCTTTGACCCACATCAGCAGGCCCAGCCCGGGTGTGGATGAGCGGGGGTCCTGGATAATGATCTTTGTGTCACTGTCGGCCAAATCGCGGAAATTGGTGGGCGCGGTGGCGTCAGCGTTGTGGACAAAGGCAAAGTAGCCCCAGTCATAGGGCGTAAAGGTGTCGTCCGACCACTCGATCGGCAGCGCGAAATCGGTCGAAACCGAGTTGGGCGCGAACAATCCGGTTTCCTTTGCCGCCGTGATCAGGTTGGTATCCA
Organism: Ruegeria sp. R14_0; assembly: GCF_017743975.1. Lineage (GTDB taxonomy): Bacteria > Pseudomonadota > Alphaproteobacteria > Rhodobacterales > Rhodobacteraceae > Ruegeria. Next base: position 112,297 of record NZ_JAGHRC010000004.1, read on the forward strand.
GACCCAGAACCACATCGGCATCCGAGTTTTCGCCTTCAAGCCGGATACGCGATAGCAAGGCCGCGCCGTCTTCAACGCCCACAAGGTTCAGCTCGCATTCGCACACGGCTTCGAACGCTTCTTTGACCTGCGGGCCGGGGCCCCAGTCAGATACAAAGCTGTCATAGGTGTAAACGGTCAGCTGAGGTTTGTCGGCGGCGATGGCCGACGTTGCACTCAGAATTCCCGCAGCAATCAGCAGATGTTTCATGTCATCCTCCATTGCGGCGAGAGGGCAAGGATGGATGAAACCGAAACCCTTCCCTCCGCCGGTTCTAGCCGGTTCAGGTTCTACGGGTTCGCCAAAGGCATCTCAGCGCGGCAGGCCGCGCACCCCGAGGTAAAGGTGTCACTAGGAGGGATTGGTGCGAAAGACAACCATATTCGGCAACATGGAGGCGATCCGGGGCCCTCTGAACCAATTGGATGCATGGTTCAGAGGGCTATACGATCAGAAGTAGCGCAGCCAGATATACACGTTCGCGATCATCAGGGTCAGGATCATGATCGGGAATGCGATTTTGGCAAATGCGATAAAGCCGATGGGTTGTTTGGCCTTTTCCGCGAATGCAGCCACGGTCAGGTTGGCGCTTGCCCCCAGCAGGGTGCCGTTGCCACCCAGACAAGCCCCAAGTGCCAGCGACCACCACAACGGCTCAATCGCGTCCTTGCCGCCAAAGGTGTCGGCGGTGGACTCGATCAGCGGGATCATTGTTGCGACAAACGGAATGTTATCCAGAATGGCCGACAGGATGCCGGAGGCCCAGAAGATGAAAAACGCGGTCCACATCATATCGCCCTGGGTAAGCTCCAGCACTTTTTCTCCGAAGAAGGCTAGAAGCCCGACGTGCTCGACCCCGGCAACAATGACAAACAGGCCGCCGAAGAAAAAGATCGTGACCCATTCCACCTCACCAAAGATGTGGTGCACGGACTCGGTCTGTTCTTCACCGTGCTGATGACCGTAGGCCAGCAGCATCAGCAGGCCGGCACCGGCCAGTGCCGAGGTGCCCGGCTGAATGCCGTAGCTGTGCCCCAAGGTGAAGCCAAGCAAGACCAGTGCCAGAACAGATAGGGATTTGATCATCAAAGGCACATCGGTCACCGCTTCGGATTCGTTGAATCCCATGATCCGTTCACTGGCCGATTTCGGAATTCTGGCAAGTTCCTTGCGGTTCATCAGATAGATAATGCCGGTCAGAACAACCAGACAAATGGCAGAAATGGGGGCCAGGTTCACCACAAATTGGTTGAAGCTCAGCCCAGCGGCCGAGCCGATGATGATGTTGGGCGGGTCACCAATCAGGGTGGCGGTGCCGCCAACGTTCGACGCGAGGATTTCGGCAATAAAGAACGGAAAGACCCGCGTTTCCAGCGCTTCGGTGATCAGCAGCGTGATCGGAGCAATCAGCAACACGGTGGTCACGTTGTCCAACAGCGCCGAGAATACAGCTGTGATCAGGGTCAACATGATCAGAATGCCGGTTGGATTTGCCTTCACCGATTTTGCAGCCTTGATCGCTACGTACTGGAAGAGGCCACATTTACTGGTGATCCCCACGATCACCATCATGCCGATCAGCAGGGCCAGAGTGTTGGAATCAACCCCGGCCACCGCCTGCTCTTGGTTGATGATGCCGAACAGGACCATCAGCGATGCGCCCAGCATTGCCAGAATGGCGCGGTTGACCTTTTCAGTGATCAGGACCGCATAGACCAGGATCAGAATGCCTGTTGCGACCCAAAGGGGATCGATTCCCAATAGTTGTGGAACAGAGAGAGTGGCCTCTCCGTGTGACGTCGAATGCGTTGCCAAGGTTTTAGTCCGGTTTGTAGGGGGTTAGCTGAGAGCGCGATCCAGAAGCGAGTTGGCGCTGACTGTGCCAACAAAACGGTTGGTTTCGGGCTCAACAAGGATCACGTGCCGTTTGTATTTGTAGATCAGGAAGATGCCCTCCATGACAGGCGTGTCGGGGGCAGCCACGGGGATGTTCGAGGGCCTCGACATGTTGTCGCGGACCTTCTCGGTCTTGAGCCTATCCAGCTGCTGTTCGAAATCGTCCCGCGTCAGGTTCATAAAGCTCAGCGATTCGATGGCGACGCGCGATGCATCATCATTCAAGCCAATGGTTGCGGCCTTCGGCAGGATCAGTTTCAGCAATGTCGGCGCGGTGAATACCCCAACATAGGTTCCGTCGGAGTCGACCACCGGCAAAAACCGGGCGCGACTGCGGCGTATGATGTTGAAGGCTGTGGCGACGCTTTCGTCGGGCAGAATGGTCTTTTGTACCTCTGGCGGTACCATTACGTCATAGCAGGTCAGGCCCATGCTTTTCCTCTGACTTCGCGTGGCGTCAGGTGGGGAACCACCAAAAAAGCCACAGAAAAACGCCCTGCCGAGGCCGGTTCAAGCCTGTTTGAGCGAATCAAAATTTGTAGATGCGCACTGATTCCATCGCCGGTCGGAATTGACCAGCCCTGATTCGAGATTAGGTCGCGATTCCCCTACGCGAAGTCGCCCACAGAAGTGGCTTACTGTCTTTGCAAGAAGTCCGGGCCACCCCTGTGGCGGGGAAAGCCGTAGCCGTTCACGAAAACCACATCGATGTCGCCGGGTCGGGCGGCAACGCCCTCATCAAGAATTGCCAAGCCTTCTTGCGCCAGTGCTTCCATGCAGCGCGACGCAATCTGTTCTTCGCTCAGCTTGCCTGGGGTCACTCCGTAGTCACGGGCAGTATCGGCAATCAAGTCCAATACCATTTGGTCTGTGGCTGCCCCGTCCGGGCTGTAAGAGTAGAAACCGGCCCCAGATTTGCGACCTTTGCGACCAGCCTCAACCAACGCATCGTGCACTTTGAAAGCATAAGGGTGGACCCTGTCACCGGGCAGGGATTTTCGCATCAGATAGCCCACATCAATTCCTGACAGATCAAGCACCTGAAACGGCCCCATGGCCATTCCGAAATTGCGCAGCGCTTGATCTACGATCTCAGGCGACCCTGTTTCCAAAAGAAGAAGCCCGGCCGCTTTCTGGTAGCTTTGATACATTCGGTTTCCGATGAAGCCGTGGCAATTGCCTGCGATGACGCCGGTTTTGCCCAGTTTCTTCATCATTTGTGCCAAGGTCGCCAGAACCCATGGCGCAACTTGATCGGTGCGCACGATCTCGACCAGTTTCATTACATGCGCGGGGCTGAAAAAGTGCAGGCCAGCAACTTGATCGGGCCTGTCCGTGGCGTTCGCAATTGTGCTGACGTCCAGATAGGACGTGTTCGTTGCTAATATCGCCGATGGCTTGCAGGCCTTGTCGAGCCGGGCAAAGATTTCTTTCTTTACCTCCAGCAGCTCAACGGCGGCTTCTATGACCAGATCGACATCAGCCAGATCCGCATAGTCGGTCGTTGGGTGCACCAAGGGTAAAATCTCGGCAGCCCGCCCTTGCGTCAGCTTTCCACGTTTAACGCTTTGCGAAAGGTTTTCGCGAATGCGGTCGATACCTGTAGCGGCAGCCTCGGCTGAGATTTCGACCAACGTGACGGAAATCCCATTTGTGGCAAAGAATTGAGCGATTCCCGCGCCCATAGTGCCTGCGCCGATTACGCCGACCGACACAATCTGGCGGGCCACAGACGGATCAACGCCTTCGATCTTCGCACTGGCGCGTTCGGCTGCAAATATATGGCGCAAGGCTTTGGACTGCGGGCTTTTGCGCAGTTTCAGCGACAACGCGCGTTCCGTCGCCTTTCCCGCATCCACATCTGTTCCGGTTGCTGCCTCGATCGCATCAATGACAGCCAGGGGCGCATCCAGCCCGCGTTTGCGTTTGGCACACTTCGCGCGCCACTGGTCAAACAGGTCATGGGAAAAGCTGTCTGGCGCAATGGCCTGGTTCAGCTTGCGCGCAGTCTGACCCTGGGCGACAATTTTCCGGGCAAACTCAATGGCGTCTGGTTCCAGATCGTCAACGATCTGGTCGATTAACCCTGTAGAGAGCGCCGCTTCGGTCCCGACCGGTTTGCCTTCAACCGCCATGTTCAAAGCTGGCTCAACGCCGATAAGCCGGGGCAGCCGTTGGGTGCCGCCCGCACCGGGGACAAAGCCAAGATTAACTTCGGGCAGGCCGAACCGGGTGCCGGGAACGGCGACGCGATGGGAACAGGACAGCGCTATCTCAAGCCCACCGCCCAAGGCCTGACCATGAATTGCTGCGACCAGTGGTTTCGAGCAACGCTCGATAGTGTCGGTCAGATCGTTCAGATGCGGGGGCAGCGGGGGCTTTCCCAGTTCAGAGATATCGGCCCCGGCCATGAACGTGCGGCCAGCGCACAAGATGACTGCAGCCTTTACCTCGGTGTCTGCCTCGATTGCAGAAACGGCATCTTCCAGACCTTGCCGAACAGCTTGTGAAATTGCATTCACCGGAGGGTTGTCGACCCGAATGACCGCAATCGCGCCATGCTTTGTAGTGGTTGTCACAGTCATGGCCGCCCCCGGTAATGTTGTTGTGGCTGAGGCTCTCACTAGCTCTTTTTCGGGGCAATCAAAAATATGATGTTGTGATGCAGTCTATCGATTTTTTGTATGGGGCGTCTCTGCAGAGCATAACAAAATCAGATGGCGTGCAGAGGTAAATAGTATTTTCCGAGATTTGTTCAGAGCCCTAACCTTGCCGAAACTGACCACAGCTGCGCGCATCTCGTTTTGCGCTCTTGGCCCTATGCAAGGAAGTTGCAATGAACCTTGGCTACCTCGTGACCCGATCCGCCCTGTACTGGGGCGATCGCATCGCTTTGAAAGATGAACGCGTTACCCTGACTTATGCGCAGGTGGACGAAAGGACCAACCGCCTGGCTTCTGCTCTGGCTGAGCTTGGTTTGATCAAGGGGGATCGCGTTGCCGTGCTTGCGTGGAACCGAGTGGAAATCGCCGAGGCGGAAGTTGCTTTGCTGAAAGGCGGCTATACCCGGGTTCCAATCAACGCGCGCCTGTCCGAGGACGAGGTTGTGCATGTCTGTGCCGACAGTCAGGTCAAAGTGCTGATCACGGATGAGGCCCATCTGGTCGCTGCACAAAAAGCGCTGGCCACGAACCCGGGTCTGCAAACGTTGCTGATCATGGGCGAGGGCAACAGCTACGAGGACGCGCTGCGCGACGCTGATCCGGCACCCTTCTGTGCCGAAGTTTCGCCCGATGACATCATGGTGCACCACTACACGTCCGGGTCTTCTGGCGTGCTAAAGGCTGCGATGCATTCGTTGCGCAACCGCCGGGCAATCCTGCGCAAGATCACATTCCGGTCGCGCCTGTACCCGGATCAGCCTGAAACCTTTCTGCATGTCGGTCCGATCACCCACGTGTCGGGCATGGCACTAATGCCGCTGCTGGCGCAGGGCCATACGAATATCATCCTTTCGCGGTTTGACGTGGACACTTACCTTTCGACGCTTCAGCGCGAAAAGGTGACACAGACCTACCTGGTCCCGACCATGATCAACCGCATCCTGGCTGCACCGAACCGAGGCGACTATGACCTCTCTTCTCTGAAACTGCTTCGGTACGGTGCAGCCCCTATTTCTCCGGCGCGCCTGCGTGAGGCGGTCGCATTCTTCGGCCCAATCCTGAACCAAGGTTACGGCGCAGGCGAGGTCTGTTCCTCGGTCACACTGTTGACGGAGGAAGACCACAGGCTCGCCATGACCACGCGGCCCGAGCTGTTCAGCTCGTGTGGGCGGGCGCTGTTTGATACCGAGGTATTCGTTGTCGATGATGAGGGTAACGAAATGCCCAATGGGCAAGCCGGTGAGTTGGTCGTGCGCGGCGAAGACGTCATGCAGGGCTACCACAATGCCCCTGAATTGACCGAACCGGTTTTGAAGAACGGCTGTTATCATACTGGCGACATCGCTTACATCGACGAAACTGGCTATATCTTTATCGTTGACCGCAAGAAGGACATGATCGTCACTGGTGGGTTCAACGTTTACCCCAATGAGGTCGAGCACGCCCTGTTCGAACGGCCCGAGGTATTCGAAGCCTGCGTTGTGGGTGTGCCGGATTCAGATCTGGGCGAGGCAGTCAAAGCCGTTGTGGTTCCGCGCGACGGGGTCAACGTGGATGCTGACGCCTTGATTGCGCATTGCGTCGACAAGCTGGGCAAGTTCAAAAAGCCGCACTCGGTTGATATTGTTGCTGAACTTCCCAAAAATGATGCGGGAAAAATTCTGCGTCGGCAAGTGCGAGACTCGTATTGGGCGGGTTCGGATCGGAAGGTGTGATGATGGGCTTGAACAGAGCGACAACCGGATTGGAGACTGCCGCTTTTGCCGAGCTTCGCGGCAAGGTGAACGACCTTTTGTACAATGAAATGATCCCGTTCGAGAAAGACAACGGGCTGACGCACGAAACTCGGTTCGAGCGTGCGCAGTTGGAAGAATGGTGGAAACGCTCGCGCGAGCTGGGAATCTATGGCTGCAACTTGCCGGAAGAGTACGGCGGTCTGGGTTTGTCCATCGACCAGCTATGCACGCTGAAAGAGGACGCCACCCGCTCGAACGCCGCGCTTTATGGGTGTGTTCTGGGCGAAAACGGTGGCCCGATGCGGATCGGCTATATCATCACACAAGCCTCAGACGAGCAAAACGAAGAGTTCTTTTATCCCGCTGCGCGGGGCGAGCGGGCAGGGTGCTTTGCCCTAAGCGAACCCAATGCAGGATCAGACGCCACGCGCATTCAAACACGGGCCGTTAAAGATGGAGATGATTACATCATCAACGGTCACAAGCGCTATATCACCGCGTCTCGAACTGCTGATTTTGCCATCGTTATGTGTGTCACGGACCCGGATGCGGGAACGGACGGAGTGACGGCGTTTCTGGTCGACGCGAACTCGCCCGGGTACCGGATCGAGGGGCATTACCTGCCGATGTCAGGGCAGCATATCGACAATGACATTATCTTGGAAAACGTGCGCGTCCCGGCGCGAAACATCCTTGGTGGGTTGGGCCGAGGGTTCAAGCTGGGCATGGAGCGGATCAACATCAACCGTCTGTTGCAATGCCCGACAATGTTGGGTCACGCGCAGTTTGCACTGGAACAGGCAGTGGATTATGCGAACCGTCGGGTGCAGTTCAATCGACCGATCGCTAACTTCCAGGCGATCCAGCATATGCTTGCAGATATGAAGACTGCCAACTACGCCGCTCATTCGATGATTCATGCCGCCGCAGCCAAAGCAGATCGGGGCGAGAACATCCGATCTGAGGCGTCGATGTGCAAGGTTTTCGTGGCCGAGAATGCATTTCAGGTGGCCGATAAAGCCATCCAGATCCACGGCGCTACCGGTATGACCAAAAACCACCCGGTCGAGTGGGTCTTCCGCCGCCTGCGCATGTTCCGCGTGCTGACCGGCAGTTCAGAAATTCAGCGCAACACCATCGGCAAGGGCATCCAGAAAGCGTGGCAGAAAGCCAACCCGGAGGCAGCAGAATGACGAACGACTGGTCCTTTTTGAATGGTATGCGCATCATCGACCTGTCGCGCCTTTTGCCCGGCCCTTTTGCAACACAATCGCTTGCGGACCTGGGTGCTGAGGTTATCAAGATCGAAGAGCCCAAGCACGGTGATCCGGGCCGTTTTTTGGGCAAGGATATGTTCGCACGCTTGAACCGGAACAAGATGTCGCTGACGCTGGACCTGAAATCTGATGAAGGGAAGGCGGTGCTGACTGACTTGCTAAAGAGCGCAGACGCGGTGATCGAGAGCTTTCGGCCGGGCGTCATGGATCGCCTCGGTTTTGGATACGAAGCGGTCAAAGCGATGAATCCGGCGATTGTGTATTGCTCGTTGTCCGGCTTTGGACAGACCGGCCCCTATCGTCATCGTGCCGGTCATGACATCGATTTTCTGGCCCTGTCGGGCTATTTCGCGGTGCCGTCGCAGGTGAATGACAGGCTTGCGCGGCCCAAGGTGCGGCTGTCGGATTATGCGGGGGCGATGTATGGGGCGTTGTCCATGGCTGTGGCGATGGCCTCGGCCAAGATCAGCGGCAAAGGTCAGTATCTGGATGTGGCGATCACGGACGCTATGGCCAATTGGTCGTCGCCTCTTGTCCGCATAGCGCATGACCTGTGTCAGGGCGATCCTGACCAAATGTCTTTTGTGATGCCCGACAACGATATCTTTGAAACCAAGGACGGCAAGCACATTGCCATTGGGTTGTTCGAAAACAAGTTCTGGGTTCTGTTGGCCGACATGATGGGTGACGAGTTCCCCTATCTCCGGCGCGAGGATTTCGCCACCAACCGCCTGCGGAACAATCAAAAACACGCGGTTCATAGCATGATGTCTGAGATGTTCGCGGCCAAAACCCTAGAGGAGTGGGAGGTGCTGTTTCGCCCAACCGACCTGCCTTGGGCGGTCGTCTACGAAGATATGCGCCTGTTCGAGGATCCGCATCTGAACGAGCGTGGCATGTTCGGTGAACTGGGCGAAGGCGAAAACAAAACCTATCAGGCCGGGTATCCGACCAAGTTTTCTGCCGGGCTGGACGAGTTCCGATTGCCGCCTCCGCAAAAAGGGCAGAATACGGATGAAATTCTGAAAGGTCTTGGCCATAGCGAGGCCGCCATTCAGGCAATGCGCGATGCGGGGGTGATCTGATGGCCGAAGCATTTATCTGCGACGCGGTGCGCACACCCATCGGGCGCTATGGTGGAGCCTTGTCATCGGTTCGCGCTGACGATCTGGGGGCGATCCCGATCAAGGCGTTGATGCAACGGAATACAGGCGTCGATTGGGCCGCCGTTGATGACGTTTTGTTTGGCTGTGCCAATCAGGCGGGAGAAGACAACCGCAACGTGGCGCGTATGTCGTCACTCTTGGCGGGATTGCCGGAGTGTGTGTCAGGCACGACCTTGAACAGGCTCTGTGGATCAGGTTTGGATGCGGTCTCCTACGGCGCTCGTGCAATCCGGTCAGGCGATGCCGATCTGATCATTGCGGGTGGTGTCGAAAGCATGAGCCGTGCTCCTTTCGTGATGCCCAAAGCCACTTCCGCGTTCAGCCGGGCCAACGAAGTGCATGACACCACCATTGGTTGGCGGTTCGTGAACAAACAGATGGAGGCGCAGTACGGCGTCGACTCGATGCCCGAGACGGCCGAAAATTTAGCGGCCGACTTCAATATTAGCCGAGAAGATCAGGACCAGTTCGCCTTGAGATCCCAGCAACGCGCGGCAAAGGCGCAGTCGGAAGGTGTCTTTGCCCAAGAGATCTGCGCCGTGGAGATCCCTCAGCGCAAGGGTGACCCCAAGGTAGTTGAAAGCGACGAACATCTGCGGCCAGACACGACAATCGAAGCTCTGGCCAAATTGCGGGCGCCGTTCCGCGACGGAGGGAGCGTGACAGCAGGGAATGCTTCGGGTGTCAATGACGGTGCAGCGGCGCTGATCATCGCGTCCGAAGAGGCCGCACGCCGTCATGGCCTGACGCCTCGGGTGCGCGTCGTCGCCGGTGCAACCGCAGGTGTCCCGCCGCGGATCATGGGGTTCGGGCCAGCACCTGCCACGCAAAGGCTATTGGACCGAACGGGCATGAAGATCGAACAGATCGATGTGGTCGAGTTGAATGAGGCATTTGCGGCGCAGGCGCTGGCCGTGACCCGCGCTTTGGGTCTGCCGGATGATGCTGCGCAGGTGAACCCCAACGGTGGGGCTATCGCTTTGGGCCATCCGTTGGGAATGTCTGGTGCGCGACTGGCGTTAACTGCCACGGCTCAGCTGACGCGCACAGGCGCTCGGTACGCGTTGTGTACAATGTGCATTGGCGTGGGTCAGGGAATTTCGGTCCTGTTGGAAAGGGTTTGACCAAAAATCAAACGCCTCGGAAACAGGCGGGTTCCGCCGACCTCTCAGCGGTCGGCGGAACACCTATTGGCCCCTCAAGAAACGGCCATTAAGCTATACCTAAATCCGATGGGCCGAATACTTTTATAGTATTTCTGTAATTGCCGGGCGCTTTGTACCTTCCAAAAAGATCAAATCGGCGGAATCGACTCCGTCGCAAATCTGGGAGGATTTCTTCGTGTTTCAACTAAGCAAAATCAAGTCCGCCGTCGCAGGTGTTGCGCTGTCTATGACCGCTTCGATTGCGTTCGCGGCCGACTTTCCTGAACGTCCGATCGACCTCATCGTGGGCTTCAAGGCCGGTGGTGGCACCGACACCTATGCGCGTGCACTTGCAAGTGCCGCTGATGCTCACCTGGGTGGTCAACCGGTCGTTGTTGTCAACAAGCCGGGTGGCGGCGGTCTGGTCGGCGGACGCTTTGTGGCAGACCAACCGCCCACTGGCTATACACTGTATCTGGCTTCGGCAGGATCGATGGTTCTGAAGAACCTGATCAAACCACAGGTCGTGTCGGCCAAAGACTTTAAAATGGTCGGCACAATTGGTGAACTGACAGCCGGTATCTTTGTGCCCGCCAGCTCTCCGATCCAGTCCCTGGATGAGTTGATCGAGGCGGGTAAATCGGCCGATACCAAGATGCGTTGGGGTCACACGGGCCGTGGCAATGTCTGGCATGTTGCGGGATTGGGTGTTCTGAACCCGAACGAAGTTGCCGCCAAGGATGTGCCGTTCAAGGGTGGTTCGGGCGTACGCGCGGCCCTTGCCAGCTCTGAGGTGGATTTTGGCATAATGGGCGCGCATCTGGGCCGTGGGTTTGAAGACGACGTGCGCCTGCTGGCCGTTCTGGCAAATGATCGCCATCCGGCAGCTCCTGATGCGCCTACCGCAAAAGAGTTGGGTGTCGATTTCGTTCCCGTGTCCTCGTCCATGATTGTGATGGCACCGGCGCGGACCTCTGACGAAGTCGTGGCTCAGCTGTCGGACGCAATTGTCGCGATTACACAGGATGAAGGCTATGTCGACACTCTTTCGACCGCCGGTCTGCCGACGTCCAGCGTGAGCGGTCCGGATACTGCAGTCGCTCTGACCGCCTCCGAGGCCGAGTGGGCGAAACTCCTGGAATCCATGGAATGAGCACGGAAATCGAAAACGAAGTGGTGCGCAAAACTGCGCGCCACAACATTTTTGCGGGGCTCGCCCTGGGCGCAATTGCAGCTTTCTTTTTCTGGAAATCCTTCGCGATCTCGCTGGATTTCGTTGATGAGGAAGGCATCGGGCCGCGGTTCTTCCCCCAAGCGATCTGTATGGCGCTGGGTTTGATCGGAGCGACGATGGTTGTCTTTGGGTTGCGAGAGCAAATCGCGCCTGCAGACAAATCCACCTTTGAAGCAAAGCGCTTCTTTGCGGATGCGGTGCCGTTGTTTCTGCTGGGTTTGGCTTACGTATGGATGTTCGGGGCCTTTGGCTACGTCACAGCGTGTTTCGTCCTGTTGCTGGTCGCAGCCGTTCTGTTTGCGGTACGGGGACCTGCGCTGATCCTTTTGCCCGTCTGTGCCACGGCCGCGTTGTATCTTCTGTTCTTCAAATTGATGACAGTCTTCGAGCCTGCCGCGACAATCTTCAACCCGCTGTCCCTGTTTGGGCTGAAGTGAGGTAAGCGAAAATGGAACTTCTTCACGGCTTCTACACAATCTTCACGACGCCCGAGACGCTGATGTTCGTCGTTCTGGGCGCTTTTCTGGGCGTGATCGTTGGCGCGGTGCCGGGCCTGACAGCTTCGGCCGCGATCGCAATGCTTGTGCCCATTACCTACTACATCGACCCACTGTCAGCGTTGGCGTTTTTGTACGTGATCGGAAAAGCCGGGCGCTTTGGAGGGTCGATATCGGCAATCCTGTTCAACACGCCCGGAACAACGGCGGCCGCGGCCACAGTGATTGATGGCCATGCCCTGACCAAGAAAGGCAAAGCCGGCAAAGCGCTCAAGACTGCGACCGTTGCATCGGTCATTGGCGACTTTATCGGCGAGTTGATCCTGATCTTTGGTGCGTTGACCATTGCGCAACTGACGCGAGAATTGGGCCCGCCAGATTACTTTGCCATCTATGTCTGTGCTTTCCTGATCATCGGTTCGGTCATCTCGGACTCGGTCCTCAAAGGTATCGCCTCGACCCTGTTTGGCGCGACGCTGGCGATGATCGGTTTGGATCCGATCACATCCGAGCCGCGCTATGACTTTGGAATGGTCGAGCTATACAATGGCTTGTCCCTTGTTCCATTGCTGATCGGCTTGTTCGTGATCTCCGAGGTGTTCTCGCAGATATTCCCTGCCCGTAAAGGGCAAGCGCATCATGATGAGATCCAGGCGAAAAGCCCCGACGACGACCGTTTGAGCTGGGAAGAGATCAAGCGCTGCCTGCCCTTTATCGGTCGCGGATCGGCTATTGGATCGATGGTTGGACTTATTCCCGGTGTGGGGTCGGCGGTTGCGTGTTTTGTGGCTTACGGGTCATCCAAGGCGAAGGCCAAAAACAAGGATGAATGGGGCAAGGGCGCGATTGAAGGCGTCGCCGCCCCCGAAGCGGCCAACAACGCCGTGTCCGGTCCTTCCATGATCCCGCTTCTGGCTTTGGGTGTTCCGGGTTCGACCATTGCAGCGATGCTGATGGGAGTTTTCCTGATTCATGGGATTCAGGTTGGCCCCAAAATCTTTGAGACCTCGGGAGATGTGGTTTATGGCCTGTTCGCGGCGGGTCTGACGGGAATCCTGCTCTATGGTCTGATCGGATGGTTTGGCGGTCCGTTGATCGGTCGCGTGATCGATAGGATCCCGCAGCGCCTGATCTACCCGACGATCCTGGCGGTCGCTCTGATCTCGGCCTATACCGCACGGTCGTCGATGTTCGACGTGGTGATCGCCTGCATCTTTGGCCTGATCGGGTACTTCATGCGGACCCTGAACTTTAGCCCCGCCGCAACGATCATCGCCTTTGTTCTGGCACCCGGCGCGGAACAGGCACTGCGTCAGTCAGTTCTTCTGACGGATGACGGGTTCGGTATCTTCCTGACCCGCCCGGTGGCGCTGGTGTTCTTTGCCATTCCGCTGGTCGCCATCGGTATCCGCATTGTCGCGCGCTTCCGGGCGTCGAAGCAAACAGCCGAATTATCCGCCTAACGCAGTAACACCGGGCGCTGCGGCGCTCGGTACCCCTAACAGTGTGAGTGAAATGCTGGATCAAACATCTACATCACTTGCCGGATTTCTAAAGTCCCTTTCCGAGTCCGGCTTTCAGGGCGATATCGAAAAGGATACAGCGTCGTGTCTGGTGGCTGCCACGGATAACAGCATTTATCGCCTGTTGCCCGACGCGATCCTGTTCCCAAAGAACAGCGGTGATGTTCAGCTTGCGGCCGATCTTGCCGCGCAACAGGGAATTGCGTTGACGGCAAGGGGCGGCGGTACTGGAACCAACGGGCAATCGCTGAATACCGGTGTTGTTCTGGATACTTCTCGGCATATGACCGAGATCCTGTCGCTCGACTTGGATGCGGGCACGGTCACGGTGCAGCCCGGCGTCGTCCTGGATCAATTGAACACCTTCCTCAAACCGCATGGCGTTTTCTTTGCCCCGACCGTATCCACGTCGTCCCGCGCAACGTTGGGTGGGATGTTTGCGACAGACGCCAGCGGAAAAGGAAGCCGGATTTATGGCCGCATGTCTGATCACGTTCTGGCCGCGGATCTGGTTCTGGCCAACGGGCGCACCGTCTCTATCACCACTCATGGTTCCAACGACGAAGACCTGCACCAAATGGGTGCAGAATTGCATCGCGCACTGACGGAACGCGCCTTTGAGATCGCCCGTCATTACCCGAAACTCAATCGCGGGCTGACCGGATATAATCTGGATCAGGCACGCACTCAGACGGGCGATCTCAATTTCATCAAGTTGCTTGCGGGGTCCGAAGGGACGCTGGCGCTGACGACACAGCTGACGTTACGCGTGACCCGTTTGCCAAAGCAGCGGGCGCTGACAGTTCTTGCCTTTGAAGATTGTGTCAGTGCGTTGCGCCACGTGCCACATCTGGTCGAATCCGACCCTGCTGCAATCGAATTTCTGGACGACAAGATACTGAAGCTGGCCGCCGCGTCCCCAATGTGGAGCGAATTGGAAGGCGTACTGGGCAGTATCAACAATGCCGGGGGTTTCTTGTTCGTCGAGTTTACGGGTGAAACTCAGGCTGACATTCAGCAAGGTCACAAAACGCTGGACCAGGTTTTGGCCCGAAACCGCATCCCGGTCATTGCGAAGGTTGCGACTGCCGAGGCCTCTGAGATCTCGGCACTGTGGGAGCTGCGGAAGCGCTCGGTCGGGCTGTTGGCGGCTGTTGAAACACAACGGATCGGATTGCCCTTCGTCGAAGACGCGGCTGTTCCGCCTGAAAACCTCGCGCAGTTTGTATCCGAATTCAGCACGCTTCTGGATGGGTTTGGATTGTCTTACGGGATGTTCGGTCATGCGGATGTGGGCTGCGTCCATGTTCGCCCGATGCTGAACATGCGCGTGCCCGAGGATCGCGATTTGATCCGTCAGGTCTCGGACGCGGTATCCGATCTGTGCCAACGCCACGGAGGGTTGATTTGGGGCGAACACGGCAAAGGCGTTCGGGGCGAATATGTCGAACGATATGTCGGCTCCGAGTTGTACGGGATCATGCGTCAGATCAAGGCGTGGTTCGATCCCGATAATCGGATGAACCCGGGCAAACTGGTGACAGCGCAAGGTAGTGACTTGACCGTCATGAAGATCGACGCGGTACCTTTCCGGGGCGCGCTGGACGCTGAAATCGATCCGGTCGCCAGCGCGGCTTATGAGCGCGCGATTGCGTGTAACGGAAACGGGGCATGCCATAACTGGGCACCGGATGATCCAATGTGCCCCTCATTCAAGGTGACGCGCGACAAGACGCAGGCCCCAAAAGGACGGGCTACCCTGTTTCGAGAATGGGCTCGGATGAAATCCACCGGGCAGGACGTCGTTGAGGTGGAAAGGGCGCTGAAACGTAGTCTGGACACCTGCTTGTCGTGTAAGTCTTGTTCCGGCCAATGCCCTGTGCGGGTCGATATTCCGGCGATGAAATCGGCCTTTCTGAACAGTTATTACCAGACACATGCGCGGACCTTGCGGGATCGCTTGTTACGCCGAATGGAGCATTTGTCCCTGCGTGCACGACGTTTTCCGGGCCTGATGAATCTGGCTCAGAGCAACCCGCTTGGTCGGTTGGTTTTGTCCCGGATGTTTGGTCTGACCGATGTCCCGACGTTTTCCACCACCATTGCCGAGCGTGCAGTGCTGCGCGCGGGCGGAACAGTCATCGCACCGGGAACACAAGTGCAAAACTGGGGCGCGCGGCCCGTATTTTTGGTCCTCGACAGCTTTACAGGTGTTTTCGAAACGCAAGTGGTCGGGATGGCGACGCAACTATTGGTGCAGCTTGGCTTTGATGTTTGGGCAACTGGGCCTCTTGCCAACGGTAAGGCGCAGCAGGTCCGCGGATATGAGCAGGATTTTGAACTTCAGCGCCAGCGCACAACCCGCGTGCTGGAAGGGGTCGCGCGGCAGGGGGTCGCCATGGTCAGTCTGGAACCGGCGGTTACTGATCTTTTCAGCAAGGAATACCAGCGTGGTGCTCAAGCTGAGTTCCAAATTCACTCGCTGGATCGGTTTTTATTCGACAACCTGGCAGACTTGCCCGCACTGCCAGAGAGCGAGCAGCGCTTTGCGCTTTTGTCTCATTGCACAGAGAAAACTGCAGACCCAGCCACGGTGCGGCGGTGGGTGGAAGTCTTTGCGCGCTTTGGCCTGACGCTCGCGCCGGTCTCGACCGGGTGCTGTGGTATGGCGGGACTGTTCGGCCACGAGGTTGAACATCAGGACATGTCCCGTGACCTGTTCGACCTGTCTTGGCGCGGCGCCGTGGCTGCCCAGGGGCGCATCCCACTGGCCACCGGGTTTTCCTGTCGATCCCAGGTCAAACGCTTTGGTGACAAACCGATCTCTCATCCTGTGTCGGCCCTGCTGGCGCAACTGAAAACCAAGAACTCCTGAAGAGGGCAAGATGAAACCTACGAACATGATCGTGCTGATGTCTGACGAACACGCTTCCAACATCATGGGCTGCGCGGGTCATCCGTTCATTCAGACGCCCAATCTGGATCGTCTGGCCGCGCAAGGCACCCGGTTCGACAGCGCATATACCAACGCGCCGATCTGCGTGCCGGCACGCGCTAGTTTCGCCACCGGGAAATATGGTCACCAAACGGGACATTGGGACAACGCGACGCCATACACGGGCGAGCCCAAATCATGGGGGCATTACCTGCAGGAAAACGGCAATCCCGTGGGTTCGATCGGTAAGCTGCACTATCGCAATGAAAGTGATCCGGTCGGTCTGGATTTCCAGCAGATTCCGATGCACCTGGTGAACGGAGTTGGCGATGTTTTGGGCTGTGTCCGCGAGCCACTGCCGCGCCGCTGGAAAGCGCGTGATCTTGCCGACAGTGCAGGGCCGGGTGAGACGACGTACACCAATTACGACCGCAACATCACTGAAGCGGCCTGCGAATGGATTGCCCAACGTGGTCAGGAAGGTGTGCCCGAAAAACCCTGGACTGTTTTCATCTCAATGGTCGCGCCGCACTTTCCGCTGACTGCCCCACAGCAGTTCTATGACCTATACAAGGACGTGGACCTGAAGCCGTCGAAACCGGCCAGCGAGAACGACCACCCATGGCTCAAGGCGCTGCGGCATTGCTTTGTCTATGACAACTTCAACGATGAACGCACCTGCGCGGCCCTGACGGGGTACTTTGGCCTTGTCAGCTTTATGGATACCAATGTGGGTCGCATACTGGACGCGGTCGATGCTGCGGGCCTGACCGAAACAACACGGATCGTCTACGTCAGCGACCACGGCGACAACATGGGTGAGCGTGGTATGTGGGGCAAGTCCAATATGTACGAAGAGGCAGCGGCCGTTCCGATGATCCTAAGCGGCCCTGATGTCCCCGCGGGTCATGTTTGCAAAACACCGGTGTCGCTGGCTGATGTCTTTCCGACCGTTCTGGATTGTGCCGGATTGAACGCAAAAGACTCGGAATTGCCGGGTCGTTCGCTGATCCGCATCGCGGCCGAGGCGGATTCAGCCGACCGCGTCGTGTTTTCGGAATACCATGCGGCGGGTGCGGCTTCGGGCGCGTTCATGATCCGAAAAGGCAAGTGGAAGTACATCTACTATGTCGGCATGGAGCCGCAATTGTTCGATCTTGAAGCTGACCCGGAAGAGGTCAATGACCTTGGAACAACGCCCACACATCAGGCCGTGCGGGAAGAGCTGCACGCCGAGTTGCTCCGGATTTGTGACCCCGTTGAGGTTGATCGCCAGGCCAAGGCGGATCAGGCTGCCATCATCTCGGCCAATGGTGGGGTTGAGGCCGTCCTTGAACGTGGCGGCTTTGGCGCGACACCTGCGCCTGGCGCAAATGCGGACTTTGTTGCGTCGAAAGCCGAACAATGACCCAAGCGCCGGATCGCCATATCCCGGTTTGCGAAGCGGCCGACCCAGCGCCTTATGCACCGGGGTTCGCCTTGCCGCCGCTGGCCTGCGATTGTCATGCGCATGTTTTTGGCCCGCTGCCGGATTGGCCGCTTGTGCCCGACCGCCTTTACACACCACCGGATGCTTTGCTCGGTTCATATCAGGATTTGCTGAAGAAGCTTGGGTTTGAGCGCGCAGTCATCGTTCAGCCCAGCGTTTATGGTACGGACAATCGGGCAACGCTGCGCGCGGTGACCGAGCAGCCCGATCGCATGCGCGCTGTGGTGGTTGTCGATGGCACGGTGCAAGAAGACCAGTTGCTGGTGATGCATGCGCAGGGTGCCCGTGGCGTGCGGGCCAATCTTCTGTTCAGCGGCGATCAGGCCATGCAGGACGTGCGCCGCATAGCTGATCGGATCGCGCCGTTGGGCTGGCATCTGCAGGTATTGCTGGATGTCTCGACCTTTCCCGACCTCTATGACTTTTTCAGTTCGCTGCCGGTTCCGACCGTGTTCGATCACATGGGGCACTTCCCTGCGGGCAAAGGGGTCAATGAACCTGGATTTCAGGCGCTATTGGCCTTGATGCAAAACGGCAAGGCATGGGCGAAGCTGTCCGGCGCGTACCGGATTACTGCAGAGCAGATGCCGCCCTACAAGGATGTGACGCCGATTGCGCGCGCTCTGATTGCCGCAAATCCGGATCAGGTTGTATTTGGCACCGACTGGCCGCACCCGCATATCCCGGTACCAATGCCCAATGATGGTGCCTTGCTGGATCAGCTTCAGGATTGGGCTCCGGACACGCAACAGCGCGCGACTATACTGAGTGACAATCCCGCAAGGCTTTACGGGTTCTGATCAGCTGTTTTTTCGGCGACCAGTTCGCCCCGGATAACGCCATCCTCGAAAAGCTCGTGGCAAATCTCTAGCATCTCCTGCCGGACGGCCCGTGTGGCCGCGTTCAGGGGTTGGTTCTTGGGCCAGGCGAGGTAAATGTCCCGCGTGAGCTCTGGTTTCACAAGGCGCTGTGCCTTGATTTCCCCGCGTCGCCATTGCGTATCAAATGAGGGCCAGGGCAGAACACCATAGGTCACACCGCTGCGGATGTAGCTGATCCGCAAGCGAGTGGATTCCGTGGTCACCCGCAAGTTGAGGGTCTTTCCCTTTTTCTGCGCGACCTCTTCGACCATTTCGCGCACCGCATGCGACCGCTGGCTGAGCACCAGTGGCACGGAAAACAATTGATCTACGTTGACCGTTTCTGTGCCATCGCTGGCTGCGTCCTGATCACGTCTGCGGGACACCAGAAACAGAGGTTCAGAGTATAAATGCAGGTACTCGGCCTTGGGGCTCTGGTCACGGGTGGCCAGAATGCCCAGATCGACCCGGCTGTTTTCGATCATCTCTTTGACGCTCAGGCCCAGCTCTTCCATGATCCGCAGTTCGACCTCTGGGTATTTGTCGGCAATCCGCTCCAACAGTTTGGGGGCGACGTGGACACCCAGCATCGGCGGGACCACGATCGAGACTTCGCCGCGCGGGGTATCAGCCTCTTTGCGGACATCGTCGGCGGCTTGCTTTAACTGCGCAACGATTTTCCGTGCGTGATGATACAGCACCTCACCCGCTTTGGTGGGTTTGACACCACGCGAAGACCGCACCAGCAGGTCGGTGGTCAATTCCACTTCGAGGTTGGCAATGTGCTGGCTGAGCGCCGGTTGAGCAATGCGCAACACCCGAGCAGCGCTTGAGACGCTGCCTTGATCCACGATCGCGATAAAGTAACGAAGCTGCCGAATATTCATCCTTACCCCGGACTCGTTCTCAGTAGCTGAAACTATATCCTGACCTGTTGTAGAAGAATATCCGATAACTGATTACCTCAGATCAATGGCAAAGGACGACCGTAGCTGAGCGGCCCAAACGCCCTCGATTTGGGTAACGACCCAAAGCGAAGGGAAGGCCACCAAAGGTGCACCTTCCTTGTCAAACCGGTTGACCATTACGTCCAGATGCACCTTTTCGGGACTGGTTTGCAGCGGCTTCAGGTGTCCCCATTCGGTATGGCCCCATTCGTCGCCCGCACGGTTGTAAAAGTCATCCATGTAGCTGTCCGGGGTCTCCCATGTTTTCATGGTGTTTCCAGCCAAACGAAAATGCGGAAAATGCAGCGTCTTTGCGATGGCTTTGGGATCGCGCGCATTCAGTGCAGTCAAGTGGCTTTCCATTACCGAAAGTGCAGCTTGGACGGCGTGGTTGTGCATCTTGAAAATCCCCTCGGCGCGCATGAGCCTGAAACGCAGGGCGGGTTGGCTCATTGTTATCCCGTCAGTTTATGGGGTCCGTGCCCATCCCGGAAATAGCAACTTTCTGTTGCAGGCATCGCTTTTTCTTATGACTGATTTGCGCCTGATCCACATCAGAACGCGTGCGTTTGACCTGGGTAATCCAGTTATTTGGCGTTCAAACTGGGCTCGGCCTGGCCGCGTGCGGCTTAGCCGTAGTTGGGCGCCCTTTTCTGCAGTTTGGCTGCAACGCTTTCGGCAAAATCCGCCGATTGCAATTGTTCTGCAAAGTCTTGAATCTCTGCACTCATATGCCCAGCGATTTCTTCCCGCTGACGACGGATCAGCGCCTTGGATTTCTTTAGCGCGGCTGGGGATGAACCAGCAATCTGCGCCGCGATCTGCTGAGCACTTGCCGCAAGCTCATCATCGGCAAACACACGGGCGACCAGCCCATGGTTCAGCGCCTCTGCAGCCGTAAGGACCCGACCGGCCAGCAGAACATCATTGGCAACCGCCATTCCAACAGAAGCAGGCAACAGCATCGAAGACCCTGCCTCGGGCACCAAACCCAGTTGAACGAACGGAGCGCTGAAGGTGGCGCTTTCTCCTGCATAGACCAGATCGCAATGCAACAGCATTGTCAGGCCAACCCCGATGGCGCCGCCGTTGACTGCGGCAATCAGCGGTTTGGGGCAATCACGGATAGCATTAAGGAACCGAACGATCGGGTTTTCGCCGCTTCCCAAGGGGATGCCGCCCGCCATGAAGTCCTGCAGGTCATTGCCAGCAGTGAACATGTCCCCGGACCCGGTGATCACCAACGCGCGGGCTTCGTCTGAGCGTCCATAGTCCTCAATGGCTTCTGCAATCGCCGTGTACATCGCAAACGTGATCGCATTTTTCTTTTCCTCACGGGAAATGGTGACCGTCGTGACGCGATCCTGCGTGTTGATGATGATGTTGTCGGTCATGAGGTAAGTCCTTGGGGCTCTAGCGGAAGTTTCCCGCTTCGATGTTGTGGTGTGGGATTGTCGCTGGCGGGCGTTCAATCCATGGCCCGGTTCAGGACCGCTTGCTAAATTTCGTATGCGTGCAGCCTATCATCGTCAAGAAATCACGCCGATGACCTCACGTCGCAATTCCTGCGGGGCAGCGTGCGTCGGTGTCATCCAGCTGTCGCTTGTATTAAAACTCTACCGCTCCGCCCTCGCATTTTGTGTGCGAGCACAGTGCTGGATCACATATTCGTTGTCGAAAGAGGAGATTTTCCTACGTACACCCCGGCGATATTGCCTTTTTGCACGCGAGGCAGCCGCGAATTGGTTCCGGTGATCAATCAGGCCAAGGCCAATAAGGCAGCTTTCGGGAACGCACCGGGCGGATTGTATTTGATGGCAAAAACGGGGCTGAGCTGTTGCTCCGCGTCGTCAGGAATCTCGGCAGGTTCTAAGCGGCCTGCGCCAAAACACGACATAAATTAGGTGCCGGGAACGACCGCACTCGTCAAGCGTTGTTCCCGGCAAGGTTCAGCCCGTTCCTGATATCCAAACCAAACGGGCTGATCGATTACGTCACAGGCATTCGGACAGGTTCGTCGCGATGTTGCGGATTACCTGAGGGTACAAGGTCGGACCAGTTTCCAGGTCAGAGCCCAACGGGTCAATTACAGCTGTGTTCGCCTCGGTGCCTTCCATGACGGTTGCAACCAGACCGGGGTTGAATTGCGGCTCGGACAGGACGCAGTTGATCCCTTCCTCACGAATCCGGCCCTGAATCTCAGCGATACGGGCTGGGCTTGGGTCCGATGCATCGCTTAACGAAATCGCGCCGGATGCCGGAAAGTCAAAGGCGTTTTCAAAGTACTGATAGGCGTCGTGGAACACGATGAAGTTGCCACCGCGCACCGGGTCCAGAGTTGCGGCGACCTCGGCGGACAGGGCGGCCATCTCTTCGCGCGCAGCTGCGGCGTTTGCGAAATAGGCCCCCGCGTTGTCCGGGTCCGCTGCGGAAAGTTGTGCGGCAATCACGTTCAGCCACGCGCCTGCATTCTCAGGCGACAGCCAGGCGTGGGGATCATGTTCCCCATGGGCGTGACCGTGGTGATCATCATGACCGGCATGATCGTCGTGATCTGCATGGTCGTCGTGATCATGGTCGTCACCCTCGGCGTGATCATCGTGGCCATGATCATCCTTGTGATCGTGGTCTTCGCCTTCGGCATGTTCGTCACCGTGGTCGTGATCGTCGTGATCCGCGTGGTCGTGGTCTTTGTCTTCTGCGTGGTCATGGTCGTCGTGACCTTCGCCCTCGGCGTGTTCATCATGCCCGTGATCGTCATGCCCGTGATCGTCATGATCGTCGCCTTCGGCATGGTCCTCATCGCCGTGGTCATGCGCTTCGAACAGCGCTCCTTCGCGGAAATCCAGCAGAACAGTGCCATCGGATTCAAGCAAGGCCGTAACTGTTGCGCCGTCGCTTAGCGTTTCGATCGCGCCTTCCATCCAGGGGGTCAGATCTTCACCAACCCAGAACACCAGATCCGCGTCCTGCAGTGCTGCCGCCTCAGAGGGTCGCAGGTTGTATTCATGTGGCGACGCACCGGGCTGTACGATCAGGTTCGGTGTGCCGACACCTTCCATCACGCGCGCCACCAGTGAATGTACCGGTGCAATATCAACTGCGACGTTCGGCACATCAGCCATAGCTGTGCCACCCAACAACGCAGCTGTGATCGAAACAGGAAGAAGCTTTCTGGACATCTAACCCTCTGTGTGATTTTATAACGTTGCGAGCGGCATACATGATATGGAATAACATGACAAGTGAGACGACCCATGCGACTTCTGACGACACCGGCCTTGTCGGCTTCCAGAAGCATGATCACACGAATTGTGTCGAAAGCAGCCTGGCCATTGCTGAGACCCGGTGCAAAGCGGAAGGTCTGCGCCTGACGCCCGTGCGTCGCAAGGTGTTGGAGATGCTGTTGCAGGAACATCGCGCCCTTGGGGCCTATGCGATCCTTGATCGGTTGCGTGACGCCGGGTTCGGCTCGCAGCCGCCGGTTGCTTATCGCGCGTTGGATTTTCTGGTCGAGAACGGGTTTGTCCACAAGATCGAACGCCTGAACGCCTTTGTGGCCTGTTCGCATCCGGGCGCATCGCATTCCCCGGCTTTCATGATCTGCAGAAAGTGTGACGCCGTGGCCGAGGCGCATTCCACCCCGGCCAAAGGCGCGTTGGGTGCCGCAGCACGGGCCGTGGGTTTCGAGATCGAACGGACCGTTGTAGAAGCCGAAGGTGTTTGCCCCGACTGCACCGAAAAGGCGTAGAAATGAACCTGATTACCGTAGAAGACCTCAGCGTAAGCTATGGGGCCAATACTGTGTTGCAACGTGTCAGCATGGGGGTCGAGCCCGGTGAGATCGTGACCATTGTCGGCCCGAACGGATCCGGCAAGACAAGTCTGTTGCGTGCAATCATTGGCGCGACCAAGCCATCGGCTGGGAAAGTGACGCGCAAGCCGGGTCTGAAAATCGGTTATGTCCCGCAAAAACTGCATATCGACCCAACTCTGCCGATTACGGTCGAACGCTTTATGCGACTGACACATCGCGCGTCGCAAAAAGACTGTGCGGATGCTTTGGAATCCGCCGGAGTGCCAGATTTGCTCAAACGGCAGATGTCGCAGTTGTCGGGTGGACAGTTCCAGCGCGTGCTGCTGGCGCGGGCTTTGATCAATCGTCCCGAAATCCTGCTGCTGGACGAGGCAACCCAAGGGCTGGACCAGCCCGGTTCGGCTGCGTTTTACCGTCAGATTGAAGCGGTCCGTCAAGAGACAGGCTGCGCCATTATCATGATCAGCCACGAACTCCACGTGGTGATGAGCGCGTCGGACCGGGTAATTTGCCTGAACGGTCACGTCTGTTGCGAAGGATCGCCGGCGGTCGTGGCGTCGGCTCCCGAATACCGGGCACTGTTTGGCACCGGCACAGGTGGCGCGCTGGCTCTTTACCGGCACGATCATGATCATGACCACGATCATCATCACGGTGCAAACCCTCAGGAAGCGGCTGAATAATGCTTGATGATTTTATGACCCGAGCCACGCTGGCAGGCGTGGGTGTCGCCTTTGCCGCCGCGCCTTTGGGCTGCTTTGTCGTGTGGCGCCGGATGGCGTATTTTGGGGATGCGACGGCGCATGCCGCAATTCTGGGGGTGGCGCTTTCGTTGACCCTTCAGATGCCCATCTTTCCGGGTGCTCTGGCGATTGCGCTGGTGATGGCACTGACTGTGACGCTGTTGAGTGGCCGAGGGTACGCGATGGACACGTTGCTTGGCGTTATGGCGCATTCGGCGCTGGCTTTTGGCCTTGTCGCGGTTTCATTCCTGTCCGGTATTCGCATCGATTTGATGGCCTATCTTTTCGGCGACATTCTTTCCGTATCTCGTTCGGATCTGATCGTAATCTGGGGCGGCGCTGCCTTGGTCGTTGCCTTGATTGCATGGCGATGGTCGCAGTTGTTGACGGCGACTCTGAATGAAGAACTGGCCTATGCCAGCGGGTTCGACCCCAAGCGCGAGCAGTTGATCCTGACGCTGGCCCTGGCGATTACGGTGGCTGTTGCAATCAAAGTCGTCGGAATTTTGCTGATCGCAGCAATGCTGATCATACCGGCAGCGGCCGCGCGCAGTCTGGCGCGATCACCGGAATCGATGGCTCTGATCGCGGCCGCGATAGGCGCAACGTCGGCCGTCGCTGGGTTGAGAGGGGCTTACATCTTTGACACGCCCGCAGGCCCGTCCATCGTCTGCGTCGCCGCCATTCTGTTTGCCTGTTTCAGCTTGATTGGCTGGCAGCGCCAGACCAGGATTTGACGTCTCATTGATGTCCGCGCTCTTGAGGCGGCAGGGCGATGTTGCCCAGACCCTCGCCTGTTCAAGGTCCATAGCGGCCTAAAGCCCCCAGTTGTGAAATGCCTGCAAAGGGAAACGCGGGTTGGGGGTGTTTTCTTCCGAGAAAGACATCTGAAAGTTCTCATTGCGACAGGGCTTGGTCAGGCAGGCGCACCTTCCAGCGCCGTGGTCGCTAAAGGCTGCCGTGTTTTGATCCGACCCATCATGTCTCTTTTGCGACATGGAAGCGTCGGCAAGTGACAAAAATGGCCATCTGGGGCTGCTACCTTGAAGGCTGTGAAAAGCACTAAATCAGATCCGGCACGGGGGCAGACAAAACATGGCACGGGATAGACGTGGGGGCGGGCGACGGGGAAAATCCGGGCGCAGCACAGCCGGTATCGATCAGCTGCCATGGCAGCAAATTCGCAACGAGTACCCCCCGTTCGAGTTACTGAACCCCGAGCAGATGGATCAGTTGCACGCCACATCCATCCGGATCCTGTCCGAGGCGGGCATCCGAGTAATGGGCGATAACGTGATCGACCTGTTCGAACGCGCCGGCGCAATTGTTGACCGGGGCACCAAAACCATCCGCATAGATGAAAGCCTTGTTTCCGAAGCGCTGAAAATAGTGCCGCGCGAATTCACCCTGACGTCGCGAAATCGGACCAAGCAGATTACATTGGGCGGCAATCACGTGAACTTTGGGCTAGTTGCAGGGCCTCCGAATGTTCATGACTGCATCAATGGTCGCCGTCAGGGGAACTATGAGGATTATTGCAACTTCATTCGGCTGGCACATCATTTCAACGCGATCCACCTGATTGGAAATCAGGTGATGGCCCCGATCGAGATGCCCGCCAACAACCGCCATCTCGATACCTACAACGCCAATTTGACCTACAGTGACCTGAGTTTTCACTGCACCGCTATCGGTCGCGGCCGGGCAATGGACGGCATCAACATGATGGCCATTTCGCGCGGTCAAACACCCGAAGAGATGCAGGGCGATCCGGGTGTGATCACCATTATTTCGGTTAATTCGCCTCGTTTGTTCGATGATGCGATGG
Source organism: Ruegeria sp. R14_0 (assembly GCF_017743975.1). GTDB lineage: Bacteria > Pseudomonadota > Alphaproteobacteria > Rhodobacterales > Rhodobacteraceae > Ruegeria. Next base: position 138,093 of record NZ_JAGHRC010000004.1, read on the forward strand.
GGGACGGGCTGATTGCGATGGCCGAATACGGCCAGCCTGTGACCGTGACACCTTTTACACTGATGGGGGCGATGACGCCCGTGACTCTGCCGGCCGCATTGGCACAGCAAAATGCCGAAGCGCTGTTCGGGGTGGTTTTAACCCAACTTGTCAATCCAGGTGCGCCGGTTATGTACGGGTCGTTCACGTCGAACGTGGACATGAAATCTGGCGCTCCGGCCTTTGGGACGCCGGAAAACGCCAAGGCCAATATCGTCGGTGGTCAATTGGCGCGGCGCTATGGGATTCCCTACCGGACCTCAAATGCCAACGCGTCGAACGTGGTGGACCTGCAGGCCGCATATGAAACGATGATGGCCACCTGGGGTGCTGTTTTGGGTGGGGCCAATATTGTCTACCATGCCGCGGGTTGGTTGGAAGGCGGTCTGACAGCGTCTTACGAGAAATTCATCATGGATGTAGAAATCATCCAGAACATGATGGAATTTCTCAAGCCTATGAAGTTTGACGCCGAAGAACTGGGTCTGGACACCATCAAATCGGTGCCGACCGGCGGTCATTTCTTTGGCACTGAGCACACGATGGCCCGGTACGAGACCGCGTTCTACAGCCCTATGCTGTCTGACTGGCAGAACTATGAAAACTGGGAAGCAGCGGGCGCAAAAGATGCGCTGCACCGGGCGACCGATCTATGGCAGCAGGCCCTGCGTGAGTATCAGGCACCAGAAATGGACGCAGCCATTCGTGAAGAGCTGGATGCTTACATCGCAAAACGCCGCGAAGAGATTGGCAGCGGTGAACCCTAGAGCACGATCGGGGCAGCTATGCCCCGTCATTTGTCACAGTTTGTCGAACAGCCGTCCCGGCAAAGCGGCGTGACGCGGGAGGTTCAGGGCTTCTACCAGCCCGAACATCATGGCCTGGTTCGAAGTGATCACAGGTTTGTCCAATGCGGCCTCGATACGTTCGATCGCCTCAACCGAACGCATGTCCGTACAGCTGAGCACGATCGCCTGCGCATTTGGATGATCGGCCTGACAGGCTAGGTCAAACACTTCGTCGGGGGTCAGCTCGCCCTGACCATAGTTGCCCAACTCTCGGCCCACATCAGCGCATTTGACGGTTTCGATACCATTTCGAGCCATGAAGTCGATGGCCTGAGCATTGATCTCGCCCAGATAGGGGGATGAAAAACCGACCTGTGTTGCACCAATCGCTTTGATTCCGGCAATCAGAGCGCCAGCAGCGGTAAGGGATACCGCACCGGAACCGGCCTTGATTTGCTCTGCCAGATCCGCGTCAAAGCCGGGGCCGTGCGTCAGAGTGGCCGAGGTGCAGCCATACAGGACCACATCCGGACGCACGCCTGAGATCATCCGCAGGTCATGGCTGATATCCGAGGTACCCAGACCCGCCATTTGATCCGAGCCCGGAATTTCGTCCACGTCATACCCGCCTATGCGCTGGAAATGGACCGTGGTGTTCGGCGGTCTCATCAACTCCAGATCCGGCTCCAGGTTCGTGTTGGTGAAGGGTACCAGAACACCGATTTTGGCCGCGGTTCGTGTTTCGGTCATCTCGACACTCCTTCCAGGGCGGTCAGGCAACGATCCATGATTGGGCCTGTGCAGATCGTGGCCCTTAAGCAATCGCTCAGGCCATAGCCTCCCATGCCGCGCATCAGCAGGTTGTCGGCGCGCAACGCCGCATCGGCGCTTTGCGCCTGCTTGGCAGAAGAGAAGCGAATTAGCACAAAGTTGGTGTGGCTTGCGGGAACCGTTAACCCCAATGCCCGGCACCCTTCGGCAAAACCATCGCGGATTTCTGCAGTTTGGGCTACGACGTTCTGCATATGCGCCTGATCCCGCATCGCGGCCGCAGCTGCGGCTTGGGCGGCGATGGAGATGTTGTTTGGATTAAGCAGCTTGCGCAACTCACCAGCGATTTCGGGCGGAAAGTACCCCCAACCGACGCGCGCACCGGCCAGTCCATAAGCCTTGGAAAAGGTACGCATGATCACAGTGTCGCCACGATTGGCCAATGTAAAAATCTCGGTCGGGTCGTGTGTGTGGTCGCAGAATTCGGCGTAAGCCTGATCAACCACCAAAAGCACATCTGCGGGTAGTCTGTCCCGCAGTCGCGTGATGTCCGAGTTCGGGATCAGTGTGCCGGTGGGGTTGCCGGGATTGCAGACAAAGATGATCCGCGTGCTAGGTGTTAACGCGTTGAGGATATCGTCAACCGAGACGGTCAGATCGACTTCGCGGGCTTTGACGTAGTCGGCCTGTACCTGCGCCGCCGCCGAGGCGACAAAGGCGTATCCGTAGTCTGTGCCCAGCACCCGGTCGCCCGGTCCGGCATAGGCGCGGATCAGACAGCCGATCAGCTCCATCGACCCGGCCCCGCAGAGAATTTGCGCCGGGTTCAGCCCGTGCACCTCAGCGATGGCGGCGCGCAACTCGGGCCATTCCGGGTCAGGGTAGAGCGGCAGATCAGCCATTGCCGCCTGTCCCGCTGCAATGGCCTTGGGGCTTGCCGGAAAAGCACTTTCGTTTTGCGCCAGCGAGATCGTGTTCTCGTCACCCAGATCGGCGAGCGCATAGGCCGCCATCGAACCTACGTGGGGAACGGGGCGGATCATGAGACACCTCCGTAGGATTTCGCGCCTGCGGTACTGATCAACCCACGTTTGAGGTCCAGCGCAATAGCTTTGGGATCACGCTCGGCCGGGTCGCCAAAGCCGCCACCGCCGGGCGTTTCAAAGATCAGATAGTCACCGGGTTCGACGCGCAGTTCACCTTTCCCGGGAATGTCGCTTTCTCCGTCTCGGAATCGAATGCGCCCAGGCGCGCCGGGCTGTCCGCCCATTCGACCAAGAGCGGGGAACTTCAGACGTTCGACCGACAGGAAAACAAGGAAGGGTGCACCATTGGCCGAGGTCATCTCGATCCGCTGACCCAGCCCACCGCGGTACTTGCCCGCTCCGCCGGAATCGGGGCGCAGCTCGCGTCGCCAGATGGTGACCGGGGCCACGCTTTCGGTTATCTCGACCTGTGATCCGAACACGCCCGAAGGGTAGGCGGTGGCTGACAGGCCATCCGCGTGAGGCCGCGCGCCGGTGCCCCCGTTATGGACCGGTTCAACGGCAAACTCGCGCCCGCCGTCACGGGCCACTTCGGGTGCGTGGCGCATCGGCAGGTCGAACATGCAAGAGGCACCCTCGGCTGGGACCTCATCGGGCAGGGCCTGATGCAGGCATCCCAAAACCAGATCGGGCGTCACTTGTCCCAAGGTGTGCCGCATTGCCACCGGCACGGGCCGCTGCGCGTTCAGGATACAGCCTTTTGGTCCGTCCACGGTGAAAGGTTCCAGCGATCCCGCGTTGTTGGGAATGTCCGAGCCAACAATGCATCGCAGGGCAAAGACGGTGTAGGCTGTCGCATAATTCAGCGGTACGTTGATGCCTTTGCGCGAACAGCCCGATGTCCCGCTGAAATCCACATGCATGCCCTGTTTGCTGACAGTCAGGGTTGCATGCAATTCCAGCTCGTTCTCATAGCCGTCCATCTTCAGCATGTTTTTATACGTGCCCTCTGGTACCTCGGCGATGGCCTCAAGCGTGCCGCGGCGGGACGTTTCGATGATATAGCTGCCCAACGCATCAAGATCTTCGATGCCGAATTCCTCCATCATATCCAGCAGACGGTTCACTCCGGCCTCGCAGCAGGCGATCAGAGCGTAGATATCGCCTTCATTCGCAATCGGTTCGCGGCTGTTGGCGCGGACGATATCCAGAAGTAGGGAGTTTGGCACACCTTCTTCGACGAGTTTGCAAGGTGGGATCAGCAGGCCCTCGTCATAGATGTCTGAGCCTTCGGGGCCCATGCCCAACCCGCCAAGGTCCACCAAATGCGAGGTGCATGAGGTAAAGCCGATGACCTTGCCGTTTTTGAACGCTGGCATCATCAGCAGGAAATCGTTCAGGTGCCCTGAAGCCAGCCATGGGTCATTGGTCATGTAGATATCGCCCGGCTTCATGGTTTGAACCGGGAACCGGTCGCGCAAGTGCATCACCGCTTCGGCCATGGTGTTGATATGGCCGGGTGTGCCGGTGACCGCTTGTGCCAGCATTCGGCCAGAGGCGTCGAAAATCCCGGCTGAGATATCACCGCATTCGCGTACAATGGGTGAGAATGCGGCGCGGATCAGGGTTTGGCCTTGTTCCTCGACCACCGCAAGAAGGCGGTTCCACATCACTTGTAGGCGGGCGGCAGATATGTCGGCGGTCATTATGCGCCTCCTTTCTGGTCCTGAATCAGGACAAGGTTTCCAATGGCATCCACATGTGCCGAGAAATCGGCCGAAACCAAAGTGGTGGTTTGCGGTTCCGTGATCAGCGCCGGTCCGCAGACACGGTCGCCGGGGTTCAGGGCGTCGCGTGGCACGAAACCGGCCTGTTTTTTTTGGCCATCTACATCACATAGGATCGGGCGGGTCTGGTTTGGGGTGATCGTTGTCAAAGTCGGTGTTTCCGGCAATTCAGGCACATCTGCATCCGGCGTGGCGACGCGGACGGCCCAGTTCAGGATCTCGATCTGCATCCCCGGCACGGGGCGTGAGAACTGCTTGCGGTACTCTGCCTCAAAAGCGGTGATCAGCGGTTGGATATCTTCTGCCGTCAGGTCGCGATCGGGCAGGGCGATCTCGATCTCGTGGCCCTGGCCGTTGTAACGCATGAAGGCTGTGCGCTGCGTCTCGGTAGGCGCGTCACCAGCACCTTGGGCCACGACGTCGCTGGCTTCGGCGATCATGTCAGCAAACAGGGTATTGATCCCGTCCAGGTCTAGCGTTTCCAGCAGGGAATAACGGGATCGGACAATCTCAAAACTGACCGAAGCGAACAGGAAGCCAACCGCAGATCCGACCCCCGGGTTGGGCGGGATCACGATGCGGCTGACCCCAGCGGATCGGGCAACCCGGCTGGCATGTAGTGGGCCATTTCCGCCAAAAGCGATCATCGTGCGCGGTCCAAGGTCTTTACCCGATTCCACAGCATGCATTCGACCCGCGCTGGCCATGCTTTCGTCGACAATGCGGCTGACGCCATCCGCCGCCCCTGTGGCATCGGTTTCCAACCTGGCACCGATGACCCGGCCAAGCGCGGCTTTGGATGCCTTGGGGTCGATCTTGATAAACCCTTCGGCAAACGTGTCGGGCACGATGTATCCTAGGGTGATGTCGCTGTCGGTTACCGTTGGTTCGGTGCCGCCCCGACCAAAGGCCACGGGGCCGGGTTCTGACCCGGCGGATTTGGGGCCTACGGTCAGCCGCCCCAACCTGTCTACCCCGGCGATTGAGCCGCCACCCGCACCGATTTCGATCATCTCAATCACGGGGATACGCACCGGCATGCCCGATCCTTTGATGAAGCGCGCCGCCCTGGCAATTTCGAACTGACGTGACGTTTGGGGTCGTGCATTGTCGATCAGACAGAGTTTTGCGGTGGTGCCGCCAACGTCGAAAGACAACACCTCGCCAATCCCCGCGCGCGCTGCGATGCGCGCGGCCAGAATAGCCCCTCCGGCAGGGCCGCTTTCGACCAACCGGATCGGAAAGCGCGAGGCGGTCTGTACAGTGCACATACCACCCCCCGCTGTCATCATCAGGATCGGACAGTTCACGCCAGCGGCCTGGAACTGCGCCTCAAAGCGCGCCAGATAGCTTTCCATCAGCGGCTGGATATAGGCATTGGCGACCGTTGTGCACAGCCGGTCGAATTCGCGCGCTTCCGGGCTGACATCTGAAGAAATCGAGACGGTCAGGTTGGGGCGTTTTTCGACCAGAACGTCACGCAGCCTGCGTTCATGCGATGGGTTGGCATAGGCATGCATCAGGCAGATCGCAACGGCATCAGCTTCGCTGGCGTCCAGATCGGCCAACAGCGTCGCGATTGCATCGTCTTCCAGCGGAATCAGCACACTGCCGTCAGCCGCCATACGCTCACGAAGGGTGAGCGCCCGTTCGCGCGGCACCAACAGGTCAGGCTTTTCAAGGTTGATGTCATATTGCGCGTAGCGCCGTTCATAGGCGATTTCGAGGATATCACGGAACCCTTCCGTCGTTACGGTCGCAACTGTGGCCCCACGCCGTTCGATCAGCGCATTGGTCGCCAGTGTCGTGCCGTGGATGAACCCGGTCACCTCGCTCAATGCGCGACCTGATTGATCCATGACGCGCCGAGCGCCTTCCATCGCGCCATCGGCGGGGTTCCGGTGGGTTGTGAGGGTCTTGGTCGAGGCCAGAATGGTCTCATCCCCGGAAACGAGAACCGTATCGGTGAAAGTGCCGCCAATATCAATGGCCAGGCGCAAAGGTTGCGATGTCATGAAACTGTCCGAATTGTCTGTTGTCTAAGCAGAAAGCAAAGGGCGCACGTCCCCAGCAATCAACCACTGACGACGAGGTCACAACCGGTTGCGCGACGATCCAAACGAATGGGCGAGCTGGTCCTGTTCATGCCATCAGTATCACCAGCGCTATTTGGCCGCTCAAGTTAATTTGCGACCTCTTGGCCTGTATGCGACAGAAAGTTCACGCGTTCACCTGCGTGGCCTGTAAGTTACAATGATTTGGCAGCGCGTTTCTCAGCCGAAGTTTCGGCCAGAACCCCGTCCATGATCAGCGCCTTCAGGCTGGTCCTAACCTCGCTTTCCGGGAATTTGCCAATGCTCCAATGCCGCAAGGACCAGACGTTACAGAGGAAATACAGATAGTTGGCCATCAGTTCGGTATTCATGGGGCGAAACACTTTCTGTTCGACCCCTTTGTCCAGAATACCTTTCCAGCGCCCCATGAAGTCACGTTCCATGTCGAACACCCGTGCACGATTTTCCGCGGACATGGACCGTGTTTCGGAATAGACAAGATTGATATATCGGCGATTTTCGCCGATGTAGTCGATGTACCGGTCGACCGCTTTTTCAAGGTTCTGTTCTGCGGGCCCGGTGAAAAGCTCTCCGGTATCGAAAAAGTCGATGATATCCTGCATGCACATGGTGGTGATCAGGTGCAGAATGTCGTCCTTATCCTTGATGTACTTGTACATCAGTGGGACGGACAGGCCGGATGCCTTGGCGATCTCGCGCATAGAGGCGTTGCCGAACCCGTGCTTTGCAATCACGGTGCAAGCGCCCTCGAAGATTTGACGCCGCCGTTCCTCGGCGGTGTCGGACAGGGGGCGCTCGGGTTTTTCGACCTGCGTCGTTTTTGTTGAGTCCGCCGGTTCCGTGTCGACCGAGAACGTACAAGTCACTTCCATCAGGGCCACGGTATCGCCCGGTTTGCCCCCGGCCTGAACGATCGAAACCCGATACGAGGTCAGCGGCGAATCCTCGGGTGACATTCGGACAGCCTGTGCCTCTATCTGACCTTTTCCGGGGGCTGCCAAATTCGTAGCCGAGGTGTTGATCAAAACCGGGTGCGGAGTGTCGCCAAGGCGTTTTAATTCGTCCCGTGCCGCATCAATCGCCAAGGCTAGGCACACACCATCAAGTTGTGATTTCTGAATGAATTCATCGACTTGTGCTGCGGAATATAAAAACACCCGGACTGCCCCTTGCTTCTTTACGTTGCGGTAAAATGTTGAAATCCCAGTGCCTTGTCCAGTTGGAAATCGTCGCAGCCATGCCGCGACGTAGGGAAACGTATTTCTGGGCTTGACGCTTTCGGTACCTGCATGACAATGTTAGTGAACGTTCAGTAACACTTTGGGAGGATGCCCGCATGAAGTTCAAGATTCTCGCCATTCCGTTCGCGCGCCAGCATGGCGAGGATACCCAGCTTGCCGGGCGTGATCCTGCGCGGTTCAACAAGATGATGCACACGTTGCGAGATCAGATGGTTCTTGCCGAAGAGCTTGGCTATGACGGGTTCTGCCTGACCGAACACCACATGCAGGTCGAAGGGGTGGAATGCACCACCAACCCGTTGTTTTGGAACATGTACATTGCCCAGCACACCAAGAACTTCAAAGTAGGTCAGCTGGGGATGAACCTGACCGCGATGAATCCGATCAAAACGGCCGAAGACATCGCGATGCTGGACCACATGACTGGCGGTCGTGTCTTTGCGGGATTCTCGCGCGGGAACACGCCGCGTTGGACGGCGACCATGGGTCAGCATCTGGACATCACTTCGGCTGAATCCGACAAGTCCGAAGCCGATCAGCGCAACCGCCGCGCGCTGTACGAAAACTGGCGACTGATCAAGTCGCTGTGGACCGATGAACTGACAGAACATCAGGGTGAGTTCTGGAACTTCCCGTCGAATGTCGAATGGGAATTCAACCCGACAAAACTGTGGGGCGGAGACAATCCGGTCGACGAAAACAAAATCCTGCGCAAGTCGGGCATCGTTCCGCGCCCGCTGCAGAAACCGCACCCGAAAGTCTATGCGCCGTTCTCGTATTCGATGGAAACCGCCAAGTTCTGGTCCTCGGAAGGGGCCAAGATGGTGTCTTTCGTGACGGCTGACAAAGAAGAATTCATGCCGGTGATCCTGGAAAACTGTCTGCATGCTGCCCATGAAAACGGGCTGACGCATACCACCAACAATGACGTTCTGGCCCTTGGCGCACATCTGATGATGGGCAAGACGCCTGCGAAAACCAAGCAGTACCGCGAGATGTTCGACAAGCTGTGGTTCTCGGCCTACGACGCTCCGCCTTACCACGTGCCGTTGGGTCGTGTTTGGGATGGTTCGCGTCAGCAGGTACTGGATCAGGTCGGCGAATTGGCCGAACGCTATCAGATCGACGAGTTCTTCGTCTGGCACCACGTGAACTACTTTGGCGACGAGATCGAGCAGGAAGCCCTGATCGAGTTTGCTGAAGGCGTCATCAAACCTCTCAATGGTTAAGGGGAAAGATCATGTTCGACCTGCATGAGGTCCATCGGCTGTCGCCAATCGAAGACATAATCGCGGATTGCGCGCAGGGCCGCATGGTCATTCTTGTCGACGATGAAAACCGCGAAAACGAGGGAGATCTGGTGATCCCTGCCGTTTGCGCGGATGCGGCTGCCGTGAACTTCATGGCACGGTTTGGCCGGGGCCTGATCTGCATGGCGATTACTTCGGAACGGGCCGAGCAGTTCGATCTTGGACCCATGGCAGCGTTGAACACAGATCCACACCACACCGCATTCACCATTTCGGTGGATGCGAAAGAGGGCACCACCACTGGCATTTCGGCCAGCGATAGGGCCCGCACCATTGCCCTGCTGGCATCTGATATGGGGTCTTCTGCAGACCTGGTTTCACCCGGTCACCTTTTCCCGTTGGTCGCCAAGCCGCACGGCGTGCTCGAGCGCGAGGGCCATACCGAGGCGGCGGTTGATCTGGCCCGTTTGTCGGGGCAGGGCGATGCGGGTGTGATCTGCGAGATCATGAATGACGACGGTGAAATGGCGCGCTTGCCGGATCTGTTGGAATTCGGTGCCCGCCACGGCCTGAAGGTCGGCACAATCGAAGACCTCAAACGCCACCGCCAGGCTTTGCTTGCCAGCAAAGCGGCATGACTCAGACGCCACTTGCGTCTCAAGACACTTACGACCGAGGACACTCAATGACCGCATTCGCCGAAATCGAAGCCCTGATGCAGGCCTATATCGAAAACCTGCATGATGGAGACATCAGCAAGGTAGACCAGATGTTCTTGCCGGAATGTGACCTGACCTGCGCCAACGAGAACGGCAGCTATATTCACATGACGCTGGACAAGTACAAAGAGGTCATTGGCGGACGCGAAAGCCCCAAGTCCAAGGGCTATCCGGTTTATGGCCACACGATCTCGATCGACCAGTCCGGCCCCAACACGGCCATGGTCAAGATCGATTGCGCCGTGCAGCCGCGCTACTTCGTCGATTACCTGTCATTGGTCCGCACCGGTGACGGCTGGAGGATCGCCGCCAAGGTCTATTACGTCCAACGGACCGAAGCCTGATCCCAACCTATCCATTTACGGTGCGCGCATGACGGCCCCCTATTCGCAACTCTCCGCGCTTGCCATGGTGCAGGCCTATGCCCGGCTGGACTTGTCCCCGTTCGAGGTGACGCAGGCCGCGTTGGACAGGATTGACGCGGTTAACCCGCAGATCAACGCGATATACTACATTGATGCCGAGCGCGCGCTTGAGGCTGCTAGGCAGTCTGAGCAGCGTTGGCACGACAATGCTCCGATGGGGCCATTGGACGGTGTCCCCACAACGGTCAAGGATGCGTTGGATTGTATCGGCATGCCCGCCCATCGCGGTTCGGCGGCCGGGGCAGTGTCGATCAGTACCACAGATCACCCCACAGTTGCGCGGATGCGCGAGGCCGGGTCGGTCATCCTCGGCAAGAATACCATGTGCGACTACGGTATTCTGGCCGGCGGCGTCAGTTCGAAACATGGTGTCACGCGAAACCCCTGGGATTTGAAACGTACAACCGGCGCGTCCTCTTCAGGTGCGTCAGCGAGCGTCGCCGCGGGGATCGAGCCGGTCTCGATCGGGACCGATATCGTTGGTTCGATCCGTCTGCCGGCCTCATATTGCGGGTTGGCGGGTTTGAAGCCCAGCCAGGGCCGCGTCCCTTACTACGTTTGCAACAGCCCGGCGATCACAGCGGGGCCTTTGGCGCGGAACTTCAGCGACGTAGCGCTTCATATGAATGTCCTGACCGGAGAGGACGTTCGCGATTTCGCCGCCTTGGCCCGCGATGATGTGAACTACGTATCCCGCCTGAGACGCGCTGACTATGACAAGCTGTCCGTTTTGGTCATTCCCGAACTGGGGCTGGGTGAACCCGTCGCCGAGGACGTTCGCAAAGCAGTGAACGAGGTTGCACAGGTGCTGCGGGACCTGGGCGTTCAGGTGACGTCCATGGACAAGGCTCCGTTCAGTCGTTCGGATTGGGAACCCGCTGAGGCGTTTTACAAAATTCGAACCCTGTCCGAGTTGTTGCGCCAACCGGAAAATGAGCAGGACAAAACGCCGTATATCCGCGATTGGACCGCGGACGGGCGCACTTTGTCAGCGGTCGAGCACCAGCGCAATTTCGACCACACGCAAGCCTTGCGCGAGCGCGCGCTGGCATTGATCGACGGGTACGATTTCATCCTGCTGCCATCGACACCTGACACGGCCTTTGCTGCAGAATTGCCGGGGTCGAACCCGGCCAAACCGTTTGAAAGCTGGGCGAATACGTTCCTGTTCAACCTGACAGAACAACCCGCATCCAGCATTCCGACGGGGTTGGACCGAAATGGTCTGCCAATCGGTGTTCAACTGGTCGGCAAACGTTTCGACGATCTGGGCGTTTTGCAGATGTCGTGGCGGATTGAACAGGAAATCGGAGCAATGCCGCCTGCATCTTTGTGATCCGTACGAAGTTGCAGCACTAAAATATTTGGGAGGCAAAATGAGCGTAGAAACAAAAACAATCCCCGGGCAAATCATGACCATGCCGCTGACAGTGACCAGCATTTTCCGTCATGGCATGCGCGCGCATCCCGAGGCGCAGATTGTCTGGCGCAACTCGGACATGACCATAGATCGGTACAGCTTTGCCGACATGGGGCGGCGGACCCAGCAACTGGCCCATGCGTTGACCGAACTGGGTGTCGGGCCCGGCGACCGCGTGGCAACGCTGGCCTGGAACAACAACCGGCATCTGGAACTCTATTACGCGCTGGCCTGTATCGGAGCGATTTGCCACACGATCAACCCGCGCCTGCACCCCGACCAGATCGCGTTTATCGTCAACGACGCCGAAGACACGCATATGTTCTTCGACACCACGTTCGCTCCGCTGATTGATGCAGTGTCGGGGCGTTGTCCGACCATCAAAGGATGGTACAGCCTGACCGGCCCGGATCAGGTGCCACAGATGGCAACGCCGGTCAGTGACTACGAAAGCCTGATCTTGGGCAAACCGGACGTTTATGACTGGCCCGAGCTGGACGAAAACGCCGCGATGGCGCTGTGCTATACCTCTGGCACCACCGGTAATCCCAAGGGCGTCCTGTATTCCCATCGCGGAACGGTGTTGCACGCAATGGGTGTGTCGGGCGGCGAATGGTTGGCCTTGACCGCGCGTGAGGCGGTGCTGCCTGTAGTGCCGATGTTCCACGCCTGCGCGTGGGGTCTGCCCTATGCCTGCATCATGAACGGATCGAAACTGGTTCTGCCAGGGCCGGGGATGGAACCAGCGCCTCTGCAGGAGCTGATGGACAACGAAGAGGTCACCATGATCTCGGGCGTGCCGACGGTTTGGCTGGGCCTGTACGAATATCTCGACCAGCGCGTCGAGCGGCTGAAGACCGTCAAACGCGCGATGATGGGCGGCTCGGCTGCACCGCTGTCATTGATCGAAAAAATCGAGAAGGGTCACAAGACCGAAGTCGTTCACGGATGGGGTATGACCGAACTGTCGCCGGTCGGATCGCTGGCCATGCTCAAATGGGGCGAGGATAAATTGCCCATCGACGAGCAGTTGCAGATCAAGACCAAACAGGGCCGGGCGCTGTACGGCGTTGAGATGCGCATCGTCAACGATGACGGCGATTTGCTGCCCCATGATGGCATCGCCGCTGGTATGTTGCAGGTGCGGGGTCACTGGGTGGCCAGCAGCTATTGGGGTGGGGTAGGGGTCGATGCGTTCACCGAGGACGGCTGGTTTTCAACCGGTGATGTTGCCGCGATTGATCCAAAAGGGTTCCTGCGCCTGACCGACCGAACCAAAGATGTCGTCAAATCGGGGGGTGAATGGATTTCCTCGATCGATCTGGAAAACATCGCCATGAGCCACCCGGACGTGCTTGAGGCCGCCTGTATCGCCGCCAAACACCGCAAATGGGACGAGCGCCCGCTGATCGTTGCGGTCAAGCGCGAGGGCTCGGATGTCAGCCGCGAGGATATTCTGGCGCTCTATGACGGTCAGATCGCCAAGTGGTGGACGCCCGACGATGTGGTGTTCCAGGCCGAACTTCCTCACACCGCAACCGGCAAAGTTTCCAAGCTGCATCTGCGTGAGCATTACGCCGACTACAAGCTTCCCACCGACACTTAAATCTCCCCCTTCAAGGATCACAATCATGCGTTCTGCAGTAATCGTTTCGACCGCCCGTTCCCCTATTGGCAAAGCTTTTCGCGGCGCCTTCAATGATACGCATCCCGCTGTCTACGGCGGCCATGCCGTAGCCGAAGCGGTCGAGCGGGCAGGGGTTGATCCCGCCGAGATTGAGGATGTGATCATCGGCAACGCCGTGCCCGAAGGCGCAAACGGCGGCAATCTGGGCCGCCAGGTTGCCATGCGCGCGGGTCTGCCCGTCACCGCGTCGGGTCAGACCATCAACCGGTTTTGTTCTTCGGGTCTTGAAGCTCTGACACGCGCCTGTTCGCGGGTCATGGTAGATGGCTGTAGCGTAGTTGTTGGCGGCGGTGCCGAAAGCATCTCGTTGGTGATGGGTCGTGACAACACGTACCGTCTGAAAGAAGACTGGATCGAGCAGAACATCCGCGGTTTCTACGACCCGATGATCAAGACCGCTGACACGGTAGCCGAACGTTATGGCATCAGCCGTGAGGCGCAGGATGCGTTTGCTCTGCAATCGCAGCAACGGACGGCTGCCGCGCAGGCCGCCGGAAAGTTCGACGATGAGATCGTTCCGATCACGGTCACGAAGGCGAACAAGAACAAGGAAACCGGCGAGATCACTTATGAAGAGGTCACGCTGACCCAAGACGAATGCAACCGTCCGTCCACCACGCTGGAAAGTCTGGCTGGACTGGCCCCGGTGATGGGTGACGAAAAATGGATCACCGCCGGTAACGCCTCGCAACTGTCCGACGGCGGCTCGGCTCAGGTTGTGATGGAAGAGAAGCTGGCCGAAAAACGGGGTCTCGAGCCTCTGGGCCGCTATGTCGGTTATGTCGTTGCCGGGTGTGAGCCCGATGAGATGGGCATTGGCCCGGTTTATGCGGTCCCGAAACTGCTGGAGCGCAATGGCCTGAAAATGGACGGTATCGGCCTGTGGGAACTGAACGAGGCATTCGCGTCGCAGGCGCTTTATTGTCGTGACAAGCTGGGCATCCCGAATGAGATCCTGAACGTCGATGGCGGCGCGATTTCTGTGGGTCACCCCTATGGCATGTCGGGCACCCGTATGGTCGGCCATGCTCTGATCGAAGGTAAGAAACGCGGTGCGAAATACATCGTTGCAACAATGTGCATCGGCGGTGGTATGGGCGCAGCTGGCCTGTTCGAGGTGCTGTAAATGGGCACCATCAACAAAGTCGCCGTCGTCGGCTCGGGTGTGATGGGGGCGGGCATTGCCGCCCATTTCGCCAACGCAGGTGCCGAGGTCGTCCTGCTGGACATCGTGCCCAAGGACGCCGAAGACCGTTCGATGCTGGCCAAGGGTGCCATCGCGCGCATGACCAAAGGCCGCGCGCCGCAACTGGCCGATCCGGCCTTTGCGTCTCGGTTGACGGCGGGCAATCTTGAGGATGATCTGGATCAGCTGCGCAATTGCGACTGGGTGGTCGAGGTCGTTCTGGAAGACCTTGCGATCAAGCATGCGCTTTATGCCAAGATCGCGCCCTACCTACGCGACGACGCGCTGCTCAGCTCGAACACCTCGACCATTCCGCTGGCCGATCTGGTTGGCCCGCTGGATGAGAACCTGCGCAAACGTTTCGTGATTGTGCATTTCTTCAACCCCCCGCGCTACATGCGCCTGATCGAGCTGGTCACCGGGCCGGATACCGATCTGGAGGCAGCCGAACGCGCCCGTGCCTTCAGCGACGAGCGTTTGGGCAAGACGGTTGTGCCATGTAACGACCGCCCCGGCTTCATCGCCAACCGTCTGGGCGGTCTGTGGATGAACGCCGCCGCGCGCGAGGCTGTGGCGCGTGGCATCACGGTTGAAGAAGCTGACACAGTGCTGGCCCGCCCCTTTGGCGTGCCCGGTACAGGTGTCTTTGCGCTGATGGACCTGATCGGGATCGACCTGATGGGAAAATCGCGCCTGTCGATGCGCAACCTGCTCGAGGCCGACGACCCGCAGCAGATCCATACCGACGGGCTGGAGCTGTTCGACAATATGGCCGCCAAGGGACTTACCGGTCGCAAGGCGGGCGCCGGCTTCTACAAGCGCAGCAAGGATGAGAACGGCAAGACCGTGGCGCAGGTGGTGGACCTGTCCTCGCTTGAGTACCGCACACAAGTCAAAGGGCCGGACCTGGCCAAGACGTTCGGCGTCGAATTCATCGATCTGGCGGGCGACCGTTTGGCCGACTATGCCTGGTCCGTGATGGGGCCGACCCTTTCCTACGCGGCCTATTGCGTGCCTGAGATTACCGCCAACCCGGCGGATATCGATGCAGCGATGGAGCTGGGATACAACTGGCGCATGGGTCCGTTCAAAATGATCGACAAGTTCGGCGCGGACAAGATCGTGGCCCGTTTGAAGGCCGAAGGTCAGGATGTTCCGCCACTGCTGGCTCTGGCTGCAGAACGCGGTGGGATCTATTCCGGCAATGGACTGGATCGTAAGGTTCTGCTGCCCTCGGGTGAACAGGCCGACGTGCCGCGCGGACCGGGTGTGATCTTTGCATCCGATCTGACAGATGCGCCTGTGTTCGAAACCGACGCAGTTGTTTTGCGCGATATGGGCGATGGTGTCGCTCTGCTGACAATTACGGTGCCGAATGCGGCTTTGGACGATCAGGTGATGACCAGTGTCAGCGAGGCGCTGGACGTTGTTGGCCGGGATTTTAAAGCGATGGTCATCGGCTCGGACGGAAACCACTTTTCGGTCGGTGCGAACCTGAAAAAGGCGCTGGACCGCGCCGATGCCGGTGAGCTGGATCTGGTCGAAGGGCAATTGGCCATCGGTCAGGCCACGATGCGCAAAATCAAATACGCGCCGTTCCCGGTTGTTTCGGCAGCGTGCGGTTTGGCCCTTGGTGGTGGCTGTGAAATCCTGATGCATTCGGATCGGGTTATGGTCGCGTTGGAAAGCAACATTGGTTTGGTCGAGGCCAATGTCGGCCTGCTGCCCGCTTGGGGTGGAACGACTGCTTTGCTGCTACGCAAGACGGCCGAGCTGGGCGATGCTGTCAAAGGAGCCGAGGCCGCGTTTGACGTGATTTCGGTGGCGCTGATGACCGGCTCTGCGCCGATGGCGCGGCATGCGGGCTATCTGCGCCCGACCGATGGCGTTGTCATGAACCGCGACCGCTTGTTGGCCGAGGCCAAGGCGGCGGCGCTGGCTTTGGCGGACGGTTATCAGGCACCGAAAAAGGCCGAGATCACGCTGGATGCCGCAGCCATCAAGGCTGCGCTGGAACCCAAGCTGGCCGCGTTGGCGGAGGCCATGCCCGACGCGCCCTACACGGTCGAGATCGCCCGTGAAACGGCGCAAGTCCTGGCCGGTGGCGACGGGGGCGTAATGGACGAAGTTGCGCTGCACAAGCTGGAAGCCGAAGGCATGATGCGTCTGATCCGTCAGGACAAGACGATCGAGCGGATGCGCCACACCATAAAAACTGGCAAGCCGCTGAAAAACTGAGGGAAATTGACATGGACTATCAACTCCCCCAGCGGGATATAACGTTTTTGCTGGATGAGGTCCTGGACCTCGACAAAACGTTGGCACTGCCGGGGTATGAGCATTGCGACAAGGATACATTTTTTGCGGTCGTTGACGCGATCAACGGTTTTGTGCGCGACAACCTTGCCACTTGTAACGAGGCGGGCGACAGCCCAGGCGCGCGGCTTGAGGGCGGTCAGGTCTATGCTGCCCCCGGCTTTGGCGAGGCCTACAAGGTGTTCTGTGAAGACGGTTGGAACGCGCTGGCTCTGGAAGAGGAATTTGGCGGCCAGCAATTGCCTTTTGTACTGCATGCGGCAATGCGCGAGGGTATGGCGGGTACCAATCTGGCCTTCGCTCTGATCCACGAGCTTAATTTCGGCGTCGTCGAGGCGCTTATGGCCTATGGCTCGGACGCACAGAAGGCGGTTTACTGCCCGCAACTGACTTCCGGGAACTGGGCCGGGACCATGAACCTGACCGAGCCGCATTGCGGCACCGATCTGGGTCTGATCCGCACCAAGGCCGTCCGCAATGATGACGGATCGTATGCCATCACCGGCAACAAGATCTTCATCACCTGGGGCGATCACGACATGTCGGAAAACGTCGCCCACCTGATCCTGGCTCGGGTCGAGGGTGCCCAGCCCGGCCCGCGTGGTCTGTCGCTGTTTCTGGCGCCGAAATACTTGCTGGACGCGGACAATAACACAACCGATCAGCGCAACACGATCACCATCGCCGGGATCGAGAACAAGATGGGTATCCACGGCTCACCCACCTGCGCCATCTCGTTCGAAGACACCAAAGCCTGGATCGTCGGTGAAGAGGGCAAAGGCCTGGCCGCGATGTTCGTCATGATGAACGCCGCGCGTCTGTCGGTTGGTCTGCAAGGGTTGGGCGTGGCCGAAGCGGCAGTTCAGACCGCGACGACCTACGCCCATGAACGCCTGCAAGGTCGCGGGGACGGAGAGCCGATGAATCCGAACGGACCGGCGGACCCTTTGATTGCCCATGCCGACGTGCGTCGTCGGCTGCTCACAGCGCAAGGTGAAATGGATGCCGCCCGCGCGCTGGCCTATTTTGGCGCTGGCTTGCTGGACGAGGCGCACCGCGCCGATACCGCTGATCAGCGTAAAGAGGCCGACGCGCGCGTATCGCTGCTGACGCCGGTTATCAAATCCTATCTGTCCGACATGGGATCGCGCATGGCGAACGAGGCTGTGCAGATGCATGGCGGCCATGGTTTCGTCAAGGATTATGGCGTTGAACAACTGGTGCGTGACGTTCGGATCACCGAGATTTACGAAGGCACAAACGCCGTTCAGGCCCGCGATCTGGTGATGCGCAAAGTGCGCGGCGACAACGGGGCGGTCATCAAAGGGTTTATCGCCGATATGCTGGACGAAGCGGGACGGCTGGACGCGGACCTTTCTGACATCGAGCAGAACCTGCGCGACGCTGCAACCCGTC
Organism: Ruegeria sp. R14_0; assembly: GCF_017743975.1. Taxonomy (GTDB): domain Bacteria; phylum Pseudomonadota; class Alphaproteobacteria; order Rhodobacterales; family Rhodobacteraceae; genus Ruegeria. The sequence goes on from NZ_JAGHRC010000004.1 coordinate 156,199, forward strand.
TTGGACGCTCGACCGACTGGGTTTTAGGAACGCCTCAGGGCGATGTTCTGTCCGGCGCATGCGACTATCTGGAGATCGTGGCGCTGAGCCTTTCGGCCTGGATGTCCGCCCGGATTGCGCGGGTTGCCAAAGCGGCCGCCGGTGCGCAATCGGCTGACTACTACTCGGATCGCGTGGATGCTGCGCGGGCCTTTATGGCACGGGCCTTGCCGCGCGCCATAAGTCACGAACTGATCATGCAGGCCGGTGAACCCGGTGTTGTATCTCGGGCTGATCGCTGTCTGTAACCTCTCCTCCTTCTACACAGACAGCGGCACAGAAGGGCGTCCCGGAAACTGGGCGCCCTTTTTGCATTTTTTGATACAAATCAAATTTCGGAGCCAAGCCAGTTGCTAATATGAGTGAACGATAGCTCAATTAAAGCAAGCAGATGAAGACTCATATCCTTGTGCAGCCCATCACCACGGCCACACCGATCTGACCGTCGGCAACACTCTGGTGCTGGGTGGGCATCTGACGATTGGCTCGACCGAAGCGCAGTCCGACCAGCACTATCGCGATTTCGAAGAGCTATTCAATTTCGCCTACAACGCGCCGCCCTATCACGTGCCCATGGGTCGTGTCTGGAAGGGCACCGTGAAACAGGTGATCGACCAGGTGGGTGCCCTGAAAGAGAAAAACAACACCGAGGAATTCGTGGTTTGGCACCATGTCGGGTACTTCACCCAGGAAGAAGAGCTTGAGATGTTGGATAACTACGCCAAGGTCATCAAGGCGTTTTCGTGACCAAGTGCAGAGACAGGGGCCTTGGCCCCTTTCTCTTTTTTCAGCAAAACGCGTCGCTGCGCTGAACCGAGAACGCCAGTTCCGGGTGCGATCGGATCACACTCCATTCCGGCGCACGGGTAAATCCGGGAGTTCTGAGAACAAGGGACAGCACGGCATCCTCTTCGGAATACAGAAGGTTGAGGTGCAACAGGCGTTGAATTGCATCGCGAACGGCGTCCCGCCCAAAGGCGGGTTTCAACCGGTCCTCCAGTTGGGTGCGGCCTGCAATTGTTGGAGTTTGTTCGAGAACCGCGATTTCAACCGCCGAAAGCTCGTGCTTTAAGGGCTGATCCGGGTCGCGCGTATCCACCACGACGCCGCCGTCCAGATACAATTCAGCAGCGTTTACATCGTTTTGCCAGATCGCCAAAGCATCTAGGGTAGGTGCGGCGCGATCATGGGCCGCCGATTGATCCCCATCCACAATATCAAAGTGATAGGCGTATTGCGCGAGATCCTCGTTTGCCACGTCGAAGATATAGCCATAGGGTTTTGCCGGACGAACCTGAATACCATAGGCCTCGGGATAGTCGAAATAGGGGCTGAACCGATCCGCCCGCACCGGCCCGATCGACCCTGGGGCTTGCAGATGGTGCAACTGCGGTATCAGCTTCGCCATGTGATGAAAACCTTCAGGGTCTTCGCCGGGGAAACCATAGAGAAAACACCACTCGACGAACACACCCGCCTCAGCGCAAAGCTTCAGGGTTTGAATGTTCTGGATGCCGGAAACGCCCTTTCGCATGTGGGCGAGCGTTTTGGTGTCGAACGTTTCGATTCCGGGTTGAACCTTGCGAACGCCCCCATTGGCCAATGACGCGATCACTGTCGGTGACAGGTTGGATTTAACCTCGTAATGCATCAGAAACGGGCGTTCGTCCTGCGCAAGTTTGGGGATCAACGTTCTAAGGTATCGGTGGTCCAGGATGTTGTCGACGACGACCAGATCAGGGCCATAAAGGTCCGCCAATTCGCTGAATTCGGCAAAAGCTCGCTCGGGCGACTTGCTGCGATATGTCATCGACTGGCCATTCAGGCCACAGAAAGTGCAGTGATGCTTTGCCCCCCACCAACACCCGCGCGAGGTCTCGATCGTTGCCGATGGCGGGAACAAATCCAGCAAACCGGGAGTGTTATGAAAGCGATCAAAAAACGAGGAAAAGTCCGGCACCGGCAACGCATCCAGATCAGTAACCAACGGCGCTTTTGCATCCTCGAGTGATCGGGTTTTGTGCGTTTGGGTCAGAATGCCCGGTGTTTCGGGCAGATCATGGCGAGATTGCAATTTGCTCAGAAACTCGGGGAACGCGTCGTCCCCTTCGCCGATACAAACGGCGTCCAGTTCGGGATGCGCTTTCAGCAGGGTTTGCCCCAGCGGCCCTTCGCAATTTGCGCCGCCCATCACGATCACCACATCGTCCGACCTTTGCCGTAGGGCCTTGGCGATCGCCAATGACGACATAACCTGCTGGAAAGAAGAGGTAATGCCAACCACAGTGGGATTGTCCCGCAGGACGTCCTCGGCGCATTGGTCGACAAAGTCTTTGGTCGCTTTGCGGGCGGAAATGGCATCCTGCATTACGGTCAGCCATTCCACGCCAGACACGTGGTCCGCCAAAACCGTCGTCAGGTATTCAAAAGCAACGGCCTCATTGCGTGGGTAGATCAGGTCGCTGAACACCCACTCGCCCAGAAGGGCCTGATAGAACCTGCCATCGGACAGCAGCGAATACCTGTCCAGCCCGATTGCTTCGGCAAAGTCAAAGCTAAAAAACTTTTCGGTGGTCGACGCGCCCGCCCTTCGGGCCAGTTGCGCCAACAAGGCCAGCCCCAGCCCCGGATGTTGAAGCGATGAAAACGGCATGGAAACCAAGCACAGGCGGTGATGGTCTGCGCTTGGGTTCTTAGGCTGGCTTAACGCCGCTTCGCTCATTTCGCGTCAGGCGCAGCGAGGCCGGATTACGCCGTCCGAAGATTCTTCGTATGCTTTTCTGATATCATCCATCGCGGCCTGTATGTCGGAACCACCTTCAAGGACCTTGCCGATGGAACTCAATAGCTCGCGGGCGTTATCGTCGTCTTCGACAGAGACGCCCAGACGTTTAACAACTTCCTCGGGATCTTGGACAAAGGCTTGCCGGAAAGACTCATCCAGAACACCTCGCCCGATGATTGTCTGGACATCCTCAAGCGTCAGGCCGTGTTTATGCTTTTTGCTCACGATCATACCTCTTTAAAAATGTATCTTTAGGCGTAATTCATTTATGATGGCGTTTCAACGAATTTGACACGCTAAGTTTACTGGAAATTGGTTCGTCCCAACCTGCAACATGCTTTTACGGACTGGCAAAAATTACATTCAAACGGCATACTCATTTCGAAACGGGAACGCGAAAGTATGATAGGCAACGTTCAGATCGAACCGACAGAGCGCAAGATGTGCACTGTCATGTTCGTCGATATTGTCAAATCAACCATGATGATCGGCTCGCTGGATCCCGAAGATGCCATTGATCAGGTTGGGCCAGCGATCGAGTTGATCATGTCAACTTGCGAGAGTAATGGCGCGACAACGCTTTTTACCGGCGACGGTGCGCTGGCTGTGTTTGGATCGCCCCATGCGGACGAAGATCATGCGATCAAGGCAATCGCGAGCGCGCGCAAAATCATTCAGCGCCTTTCCGAGATGGACGGCAAACAACCCGACGTCCGAATTGGTTTGCATTGCGGCGAGCTGTTAGTCGGACATTTGCAGCACACGCTAGGAGAAGAACAGGCCTTTCTGGGTCCGGTGATGAATATCGCGGGTACCATTGAAAGCCGCGCCCGGCACAATGTCGTGACCGTGTCCGGCGCTGTGATCGAGCATGCGGGCGGGATATTCGAGCATGAGCGCGTCGGAGAGCTGGTGCTCGACAATCTGGCCGAGCCGATCGGGCTGTATGAAATTCAGGCGCGCAAGGATCAGGCTTCTCGTTGGCATTCCCGTGTGCGTCGGGGGCGATCTCCGTTTGTGGGCCGGGCCGGAGAGCTGGAGCAGCTGCTGAGCGCGTGGAACAGCGCGATAGGCGGGCAAGGCAACGCCGCGTTGTTGATCGGCACCGCCGGGATTGGCAAATCCAGATTGTTGCACGAGTTCGCCGACAAGATCCTTCTGGGCAGATATCAGGCGATCGAGTTCAACTGTATCTCGCTTGATCAGGATGCTGCGTATTTGCCGATCACGCGTGCAATCACATCGCATCTTCAGCATTCGGCTTCAGGATTGGATGTCTCGTTAGAAGCCCAACTGTCCGAACTGCTGGGCGACGCACCGGATTTGGATGATGCCACGCGTCACGCACTGTTTTCCTTGTTCACCGGCGTTCAGACCTCGGTAGAACCTTCCGCTGCTGATCCTATGCGCCGCAGAAGGCTACTGGTCGATGCTCTGGCGCGGATCATTCTGGCGTTGGATTCCGAAGACCCCTTGTTGTTGATCATCGAGGACCTGCACTGGGCAGACAAGGGCACACTGGATGTCGTGCACGCATTGCTTGATCAGGTTTCTTCAACGCGAACGCTGATCCTTCTGACCTCGCGGAACGCCGACTTTGTTTCGACCGACCCGAAGCCTTTGCTGGATGTCATCCACGTATCCCCGCTGGAAACTGCAGCATGCAGGGATCTGATCAGGTTGTTGCTGGACGATGCCAGCGTCAACAAGATGGTCGCGGCGTATATCGAAGACCTAAGTGATCGAACGCCACTTTTCGTCGAAGAGTTTGTCTACAATATCCGCGAACGTTTGCCCGAAGAGAACTATCTGCACAAACTGCCGGAAATACTGGATGACATCGACATTCCGGCCAGGGTTCAGCCTTTGATTGCTGCGCGTATCGACGCCTTGGAACCCGAAGATCGACGGGCGCTGCAAATCGTGGCTGTGGGTGGCCTGCAATGGAACCACCAGGTTCTGCTGCGCACTCTGAGCGGACAATTTCAAAATGCGCAGGAGCGGATCCAAAGCTTGATCGAGCAAGGGCTGCTGGAGTTTGCCACAGGTGATCGATCGCAGACGATCCGTTTCAGCCACGCCTTGATGCAAAAGGTCGGCTATCGCAGCATTCCCAGATTGCGCCGCACAAAACACCACCGCGCGATTTACGAGACCCTGTACGGCGGTGGATACACAGACAATCTGGATCTTATGCAGTCAGTTGCGCGGCACGCAGACGGGGGTGAGCTTTGGTTGGAAGCGGCGAAATCCTACAATCATTGCGGCCATCTTTCAGTCAAGTTGTTCTCGTTCGACGCGGCGGTGTCTTTCTTTGAGCATGCATTGCGCTGCATCGGCAAAATCCGCCACGAAACGGACGAACTCCACGTGGCCAGGCTGGGCTTGAGGTCCCGCCAGGGGCTGCGCGTTTCACTGGTGGCCAGTGGCGACTTTGAGCGCATCCTGACCATTTCACGCGAAGCTGAAGAGCTGTGTCAGAAGATCGGAGATACGGCTGCGCGCATTGCTTCTCAGATCGATCAGGGGATCATGATGACGGTCCTTTCGGACGTGCGAGAGGCCACGCGTGTCTCGCGGTTCGCGTTGGTCAATGCCGAGGCGTGCGGGGACACGATGTTGCAGGCCAAGGCCGCTTTTGCCCTGGCGCAAGCCGCCTGGTTCAACGGTGATTACGTCGGCGCGGCTTCGGCGATTGATCGTCATGTTGATCTGTTCGCGGAAACATTCCGAACCGAGGATATTGGGACGACCGGTTCGATCTCGGTTCTGGGGTTGGCGACACGAGCCAATGCACACAGCATGGCTGGGCGTTTTGAAGCTGCCGAAGACGATATCAGTACGTCGCTCGCGGTCGCCGAGGAAACAGGTAAGGCCTATGACTTGTGTTTTGCGCTGGTGGCTAAGGGTATCAAGTGCTGCGTGCAAAGCCGGCTGGACAGCGGTATCGCAGCGCTGCGAAGAGCGCTTCGCACTGCAGAGTATGCGGGACTGGACGTTCTGTGTTGTTTCGCTGCAGCGCCACTGGCCCGAATGTTGGCGCAAAAACACCAGTTCACTGAAGCAAGGACCATTTTGAACAAGGGTCTTTCCCTTGCTCAGCTGATGAAAATGGATGCGTTTGAGGCTTGGCTACTGACGGCCGAGGTGCAGGTTCTGCTGGAAGAAGGCCGCCGCCTAGAGGCCGAAGAGCTATCGGTTGACCTTTTGGACCTGTGCAGGCGCAACGGCTATTTCGGCTTTCGGGAAGAGCTCAAGGCGATCATGAAATCACCGAGCTATATTCGGCACTAAAGCACATTCATTCCAAATGTGTTTGAGGGGCAAGTGCCCCCCAACTTGATCTTTTTTACAGTGCAGCTTCGCTGCCCAGAACGGTTGTGAACTCGTTCGAGAACGTGCCGCCGTTGCCGTGGGCAATCGCGATATTCACGTCTTTGATCTGACGATCGCCGCCGTCGCCTCTGATTTGCGTTGCCGCTTCGATCAGACAGAACAGACCATACATACCGGGGTGTACACAGCTGAGGCCGCCGCCATTGGTGTTCACTGGCAGCGAGCCACCGGGCGCGATGTTGCCATCAGCAACAAAAGCACCGGCCTCACCCTTTTTCACAAAGCCCATGTCTTCGAGGAACAGCAGCGTGTTGATGGTGAAGGCGTCATACAGTTCGACCACGTCCACGTCCTTGGTGGTGACACCGGCCATCTCAAATGCGCGCTTCGAGCTTTCAGCGGCACAGGTGGTGGTCAGGGCAGGGGCCTGGCTGATTTCGCGATGGGAAATGGCGTTGCCGCCACCCAGGAAATATGCAGGCTTTTCCTGATAGTCCTTGGCGCGGTCTGCCGAGGTTACGATTATCGCCGCGCCACCATCCGACATCAGGCAGCAATCCAGAACCGCAAGCGGATCGGCAACCATGGGTGAGTTCAGATAGTCTTCCATCATCAGCTCATCCCGCATTGTCGCGTCGGGATTCAGCTGCGCCCATTTCCGGGCAGAGATGGCAACATGGCCAAAATGCTCTTTGGGCACGTTGAACTCGTGCATATAGCGCTGCGTGGTGAAGGCGTAGCCCGGGACCGGCACCATCGGCTCGTAAGCGCGTTCCCATTGCGGGGTTTCGATCAACCCATTGAGATCACGCGCAGATTTTGCGTTCGAGCCGTAACTGATCAGAACGTTCTTACACAGGCCCGCCTGAATCGCCATGGTCGCTTCGACCAGATAAGACATGAACGAAGACCCGCCCACCATGTCCGAGTTCGCCCAAGTCGGTTTGATGCCCAGATACTCGGCAATCGAGAGGGTCGGGAAGAAGTGATAGAACGTTCCACCGCAGACGCCGTCGATCTCGGACAGGTCCATGCCGGCATCGGCCAGCGCGTTTTGCGTGGCTTTTGCGATCAGTTCCATAGGTGAAGTGTTGGGCGTTTTGCCAAGCCCCCAATAGCCTTTGCCGACGATTGCGGATTTGCCGCGAAGTGCATGTGCCATGATTGAATTCCTTATTCCGCGGGCTTGAAGAGCACGGCAGCTTCGCCGGATTTTGCGTTGGGGCCGAAATCGGGGGTCATCACGACGGCCTGTACTTTCATGCCGATGGTTATCGCCTCGTTATCCACATCGATGATCCGGCTGAACATGCGCGGGCCTTCATCCAGATCAATAAGAACGTTGTTGATGTCGCCGCCGAATTTTGCCGGTCGCCGGATGATGGTCGAGGCATAGACAGTACCTTTGCCGCTGGCTTCAACCCATTCCAGATCGTCTGCGCCTGTGGTTGGAGACAGCGCGCGGGGGTAGAAGTTATATTCGCCCGTCGTTTTGGATCGCTGGATCAGGAACTTCCCGGCGGCCAGACCGGCGCGAAACGCCGCGTCGGCCTGAGGGCTGGCTTCGGGGAGGATAAAGTCGGTCATTTGTCGTCCTTGGTTTTCAGGCGGCAAAGATTGCCGCAGGATGTGTGGGTTCTGGATTGAGGATGCGTTGGCGCAGCAGTCCGGCCTCTGGCAGGATGCGCGATCGGACATGAGCAGCGGCCGCGCGCAGCAGTTCGGGCTCGGGCGCTGCATCCGCAGCAGCTTCCATGTCGGCCCAGACACGGCCGAAATAGACCAGCCCGGTCAGACGCATGTAGTCGGCGACCGAGGGGCCGATGTCCGTGGTGCTCTGCATGACCCGGGTAGCAGCCTTCCAGGCGTCAATCGCATCGGCCAGCTCCATCGAACTGGGCCCGTTTTCAACCAGGTCGGCGAAGGCGTCCGCCGCCGCGCCGCCATTGGCGCGGATCGCGCGGCGGGCAATTCCCGTCGCGAGAACCCCGTTCGTACCCTCATAAATCGCCATGATGCGGCTATCGCGCATGATCTGCTCAACACGGTATTCCTTGCAGAACCCGTAGCCGCCGTGGATTTGTACGGCCTGGCTTGAGGCGGCATTCACGGCGTCCGTGGCAAAGGCCTTGCAGGTGGGTGTCAAAATATCCAGCAAAGCCTGATCGGCCCCCAGATCCATATCGACGAACGTCCGGTAAACCATCGCCCGACAGCCCATTGCATAGGCATAGATATCCAGCAACATACGCTGCACGTCGCCATGTTCTGTGATCAGCGAGACACCTTTGGCCGTTGTGCCTTGCCGGCGACCTGTCGCATGCGTCCGGGCGCGCTGAAAGGCGACGTCCATCTGACCTACGGCCTGTAAGGCAACATCCAGCCGCTCGGCATTCATCATGGTGAACATTGCGGCAAGGCCTTTGCCTTCTTCGCCCAGCAACTCGCCCCGTGCGGCGTCAAACGCCATCTGGCAGGTTGGTGAGGCGTGCATGCCCATCTTCTCTTCGATACGTACCGTCTGGACCGTGTTGCGCGTCCCGTCTGGCAGGACAGCAGGGCAGGCAAAAAGACTGAGGCCCCGCATCCCCGGAGCCGCATCAGGTGCGCGCGCCAGAACCAGATGCAGGATGTTATCGGTATAGTCGTGATCGCCGCCGGAGATGAAGATCTTGGTGCCGCTCAGGGCATACCCGTTGTCGTCCGGTGTGGCGGTTGTTTTGATCCGACCCAGATCCGACCCCGCATCCGGTTCGGTCAGGCACATGGTCGCCATCCACTCGCCCGACACCAACGGCGGCAGCAATCGCGCCTTTTGGTCGTCGTTGCCCGACGCGCTGATGGTCCGGATACAACCCTGCGCCAAACTCAAAACCATTTCGTACGAGATACAAGCGCCCGCCAACATGTCCGCCAGAACCGCGCCCAGAATATGGGGCAGCTCTTGCCCGCCATAGGGTTCAGGCGCACACAGTCCTGGCCATCCTGCCTCGGAATAACGCTGATACGCGGCCACCATTTCAGGCGGCATACGAACCCGGCCGTTTTCCAATCGCGCGCCCTGATCCTCGCCGATCATGTCCAATGGCGCGATCTCGGTGTTGATAAAGCGGGCAAGGGCGGGGATCACGACCTCGGCCAGATCATCGTTCCAGTCGGGCAGGCGGTCGGGGCGTCCGATATGCTTCAGGACAAACGCAATCTCGGCCTCGGAGGCGGTATAGTCGATCATCAGGATGCCTTTCCGGACAGAATGACGTCTTCGGTCCCGGCATAAAGCCGGAGGACCGCGTCAACCCGCAGCTCTAACGCAAGGCGTTGGTTGATATAGCCTTTATCGGTGATTTCGTTTTTTTCGATCGATGGGGCGTCGCGTTCTATGCAAACACGTTTCACGCGCGTGGCGCTGCCGGTCTGTTTTGCGTTATAGGAGGCCAGCTTGTCGGCGATAAACGCCCGTACGGCGGGATCATCTGCATAGCCTTCCAGCGTGTCCTCTCGCCCGGTCAGCGCATTACACTCTTCAGCATTCAGAAACAGCAATGCGCCAATCTCGGTCCGGTCGTGGCCAGTGATGACCGCATCCGAGGCGATCGGGCTGAGGGCCTGCAGCAAGTTTACGCGCAGGTTACCCACAGCCACCCAGGTTCCTGTCATCAGTTTGAAATTCTCGGAAATCCGCCCGTCGAACACGATACCTTTGGACGGGTCATCCGGGTCTTGCAGCCGCCCGGCATCGCCGGTCAGGAAGTAGCCCTCTTCATCAAAAGCCTCGGCCGTTTTCTCGGGGTTGTTCAGGTAACCTGTTGTGACATGAAGCCCCCGGACACGCATTTCCAGCTTGCCGCCATTGGGCAGAAATTTGATCTCGGACCCCGGTCCTGGCACGCCGATCACACCAGCTTTGTTGATGGGGAAATGGACACACGTGGCCATCATCGCCTCGGTCAGACCCCAGGCGCTGACAAACGGGATTTTCTCGCCACGTTCCTGGAGGCCCAGTTGTTCCAGGCCTTCCCAAAGATGGTCCGGCAGTCCGGCACCCGAGAAAAAGATCAGGTCCAGTCGTTTGAAGAACGCGCTGCGCAGGGCCGGATCGTCGCGCAGGGCGGGCAGCAACATATCAAAGCCGCGCGGCACGTTGAAAAACAAAGACGGTGACACCTCGCGCACGTTGCGGATCGTCTTTTCGATCTCGCCCGGGACAGGTTTGCCGTCGTCGATGTAGAAACTGCCGCCGTTGCGCAGCATCATGTTGAAATTGAAGTTGCCACCGAACGTGTGGTTCCACGGCAGCCAGTCCACGATGACCGGTGGGGCGCTTTCCAGAAATGGCCAGGTTTTCACAACGGCCTCTTGCGTGGCCAGCATCATAGCCTGCGTAACGATGACCCCTTTGGGCATCCCAGTAGATCCCGAGGTGAACAGGATCTTGGCGATCGTGTCGTTGTTGACGGTGGCCCTTGCCTGATCCATGGCGTCGTCCGCCTTGGTTTGCACGGCCTGATCAAAAGTTTGCGCACCTGTGTCTGACAGCAGCTCGATGTTTTCTGAGGCCAGATAGTCAAAGGCCCGCTCATAGCCCACGGCATCATCGGCATAGGCCATCCCGGGGTTGGTCGTCTTGACGATATGGCGCAGCTTGGCCAGCGACTCGTCAAACAGCGAATAGGGGACGGAAACCGGCACCACCGGTATCCCGACATGCATGGCCGCGAGCATCAGCAGCCCGTGCCTTACCGAATTACCGGACAAAATCAGCAGGGGGCGGTCTTTGCTCAAGCCTTTGCTCAGGAAAAAGGCGGCCAATGCTTTGGTCTGTGCAAGGGTTTCAGAGTAGGTCACGCCGACCCAGCGATCGTCAGGTTTGCGTTCCGACAAAAATATTCGGTCCGGCGCGTTCACAGCCCAGCGGTCCAAATACTCGGACAAACAATCCACATTCATGTCCAGCGGATAGGAACTGCGCAAAACGAATGCGCCGTCACCCAGATCTTCGCGAAGCACACTGGCTGGCGCGAACTTTGGCGGGCGCGACAAGGCCGGTTCGCTTGGCTGGGCTGAAATGCTCATTTTCCTCTCCCTGTCATCTGGCCGGTTTATCTGCGGCACGATGCGAATTGCAAAATCAGGCTACCCAATTAATTGTTAGCGTGCAAATGTATTATTGATCGTTCACTAATGCTGAGCCAAAGGGGTAAGCCGCATCGCGTGGTGCCGCAAGAACATCGCGTGATTTCGTTGCGTTACCGCGCCTCGGCCAAACAGGGAGACAACAAATGAAAATTGAAAACGCGCCTGCAATTGTGACAGGTGGCGCCTCGGGGTTGGGATTTGCAACGGCGGAATTTCTTGCCGCGCGCGGCGCAAAAGTAGCCTTGTTTGATTTGCCGGGTGACAAACTGCACGAGGCGGCTGAACGCCTTGGGGCAGTCGCTGCACCCTGCGATGTGACCAGCGAGCCAGAGGTGCAAAATGCACTGGAAACTGCAATTTCTGCCAATGGGTTACCGCGTATCGTGGTAAACTGCGCTGGTGTTACGCATGGGGAAAGGATTGTTGGGCGCAACGGTCCTGCCTCGTTGGACGGGTTCGCACGGACTGTGCAAATCAATCTGATCGGGACCTTTAATGTGATGCGTCTTGCGGCTGAACGGATCATGCAAAACGATCCGCTGGAAGACAATGAGCGTGGAATCATCATCAACACAGCCTCAGCCGCAGCGTTCGAAGGACAGATCGGACAGGCAGCGTATTCTGCCTCAAAAGGTGGCGTGGCCAGCCTGACCCTGCCCGCCGCGCGAGAGTTTGCCCGTTCTGGCGTGCGAGTCATGGCCATTGCGCCAGGTATTTTTTCAACTCCAATGACGGATTTGCTGCCGCAAGAGATTCAGGACAGTCTGGGGGCCAAAGTGCCATTTCCTTCGCGTCTTGGTCAGCCTGCCGAATTCGCGCGGCTGGCTGGGCACATGATCGAAAACACCATGCTGAACGGAGAATGCGTGCGTCTGGACGGCGCGATCCGTCTGGAACCCAAGTAAGGCTTTGCAATGGAATACACACATATAACCCCGGAAACAGATGGTGCGGTCGGTATCCTGACACTGGACCGACCCGCCAAGTTCAACGCGATCAATCACGGGCTGCTGTTCGAGATCGAGCATTATCTTGACACCCTTCCCGATGAGATCGGCGCAGTGGTCATCCGCAGTTCCGGCCAGCATTTCTGCGCCGGGCTGGACCTGCTGGAACACTCGATGCGGGACGCCGCAGGGGCGATGCACGAATGCCGCCTGTGGCACCGGATTTTCGACAAGATCGAATACGGTCGGGTTCCGGTCGTTGCAGCGATGAACGGCGGCGTTCTGGGTGGTGGGATGGAACTGGCCATGACCGCTCATATCCGGGTGTCGCAGCAAAACACGTTCTATGAACTACCCGAAGGGCGGCGCGCGATTTTTGTCGGTGGCGGCGCAACCGTGCGCGTTGGCCGGATCATCGGAGCCAGCCGGATGATGGAAATGATGCTGACGGGCCGCCGCTACAGCTCGGACGAGGGGTTGCAGCTGGGGCTCGCGCATTATGTCGAGCCGGATGGAGCCGTGTTCGACAAGGCGATGGAACTGGCCCGGCGTGTGACCGAGAATGCGCCGCTGTCCAATTATATGATGATGCAGGCGATCACGCGCATCAACGACATGTCAGCCAGCGATGGGTTCTTTACTGAAAGTCTGGCAGCGGCGATTGCTCAATCGTCACCAGAAGCGCGAGCCGGGATGGAGGCATTTCTGAACAAGACGGGCAAGCGGGACAATCAATAAGTCCCGAGACACGCGGGATCCGGTGTGAGAGCATTTCACCGGATCCCGGTGTCGGGCGGGGCAAGGCCCCGGTTGGTCAATCGACAAAGGCGCGTTCGACCACGAAAGTTGCAGGTTTGTTGTTCGCGCCTTCTTCCAGACCGAACCCTTCCAGCGTGGCCTTGGTATCCTGCAGCATCGCCATCGAGCCGCAGATCATCCCGCGATCCGTCTCAGGTGAGATCGGCGGCAGGCCCAGATCATCGAACACCTTGCCGGATGCCATCAGGTCGGTGATCCGACCTTTGAACGGATAGTCCTCACGCGTGAGGGTGCAGTAGTGGCGTAGATTCTCCACCATGTCGCCCACCAGCGGATCGGATCTCAGCGCCGCGACCAGTTCCTTGCCATAGTCCAATTCGCCCTGTTCCCGACAGGTATGAGTCAGGATCACTTCGTCGAACTTGTCATAGGTTTCGGGGTCGCGGATCAGCGAGGCAAAGGGCGCAATGCCAGTGCCGGTCGAGAACATCCACAAGCGTTTTCCGGGCAGAAGTGCATCATTGACCAATGTGCCGGTGGGCTTTTTGCGCATCAAAACCGTGTCGCCTTCGCGGATTTTCTGCAGGTGTTCGGTCAGGGGTCCACCGGGAACCTTGATCGAATAGAACTCGATTTCCTCGTCCCAGCTGGGCGAGGCAATAGAATAGGCGCGGAACACGGGTTTTTCTGCATTCGGCAGGCCGATCATGACGAATTCGCCGGGCCGGAACCGGAACGAAGCTGGGCGCGTGATGCGGAACTTGAACAACCGTTCGGTGTAGTGTTGGACTTGCGTGACAGTCTCGGCAAACACCCCTGCGGGAATGGGAAATTCAGTTTTGTGCGTGGTATCCAGCGACATATCGTTCTCCTATTCTCCGGGGGCTTCCGACAACAGCGCCAGTTTGCCATCCTTGCCGTTCCAATCCTCTGCGTCGGGCATGGGGTCTTTCTTTTCGGTGATGACAGGCCAGATTTCAGCGAGCCTGCCGTTCAATTCGACCCATTTTTCCATACCGTTATCAGTGTCCGGGCGGATGGCGTCGGCGGGGCATTCGGGCTCGCAAACGCCACAGTCGATGCATTCATCCGGGTGGATGACCAGCGTGTTTTCGCCTTCGTAGAAACAGTCCACAGGGCAGACTTCCACGCAGTCCGTGAATTTACAGTTGATGCAGTTTTCGGTGACGACATAGGTCATAGAGTAGCCAACTTGTTAGTATACTAATGAGTATTATTGAAGTATCGCGCCTGTCAACATGTTTCTGTACGAATGAAAATTTCCCGTTTGGCGGTACTTGACCAAAAACCGTAACAAGTTAGTGTGCTAACAATATCCGTATTGCGTCGGGAGGGCGAAATGGCAGCAAAACTGGTCATCAAAAACATCGGGCTCATGCTATCAGGAAAGATGGAAGAGCCGATCCTGGAGGCCGATTGCCTGATCGCAATTGACGGGAAGATCGTTGAATGGGGATATGAAAAGGAACTGGATTGCGAAGGTGCAGATACAGTTGTGGATGCCAATGGCGTCACTCTGGCACCGGGCTTGATCGACAGTCATATCCACCCGGTCGTGGGGGATTACACGCCCCGTCAGCAGCAGCTTCATTGGATCGACTCCACTTTGCATGGCGGGGTTACAACGCTGATTTCGGCGGGTGAGGTTCACATGCCTGGCCGCCCCAAGGATGTTGTGGGCCTCAAGGCGATGGCGATCGCGGCGCAGCGTTGGTACGAGAACTTCCGCCCTTCGGGCGTCAAGGTTCATGCCGGTGCTCCGGTCATCGAACACGGGATGGTCGAAGAAGACTTTAAAGAGATGGCCGATGCTGGCGTCAAACTGCTGGGTGAGGTGGGTCTTGGCACCGTCAAGGACGGCAAGACTGCAAAGCAGATGGTGGACTGGGCGCGGAAATACGGCATGCAATCCACGATCCATACCGGTGGGCCCTCGATCCCAGGTTCGGGGCTGATCGACGCAGACATGGTTCTGGAAACCGGAACAGATGTCATCGGGCATATCAATGGCGGTCACTCGGCGCTGCCTGACGACCAGATCATGTGTCTGTGTGAAAGCTGCACCGCCGGCCTTGAGATCGTCCACAACGGCAACGAACGCGCCGCACTTTTGACGTTGAACACGGCGCGCGAGCTCAAGCAGATGGATCGGATCATTTTGGGCACTGATGGTCCGGCGGGCTCAGGCGTGCAGCCATTGGGTATCATGCGGATGGTGGCGATGCTGTCGGCATTGGGCAACGTGCCGGCCGAAATCGCATTCTGCTTTGCCAACGGCAACACATCGCGTCAGCGTGAGCTGGATACAGGCCTGATCGAAAAGGGGTATTGCGCCGATTTCGTCCTAATGGATCAGGCACAGCATGCGCCGGGTAAAAACCTTCTGGAATCCGTGCAACTGGGCAATTTGCCCGGTGTCGGTATGACGATCATCGATGGCGTTGTACGATCGGAACGCAGCCGCAATACGCCCCCTGCGACCCGATTGCCAAACGTTGAGAGCTGATACTATTACGTTCCGAACTGTCCCCCAATAGGCCAGTCCACCGGGGAGAATTTTGAGAGGTTCAGGCCATGAGCGCACCCTTGCAGGGTTTGAAAGTGATCGAACTGGCCCGCATTCTGGCCGGGCCTTGGATCGGGCAGACGTTGGCAGATCTTGGAGCCGAGGTGCTCAAGGTCGAAAGCCCCGACGGCGATGATACCCGCAAATGGGGCCCACCGTTCATTGAACGTGATGGAGATAAAACCGCCGCCTACTTCCACGCAGCCAACCGGGGCAAAGACAGTATCGCACTGGACTTCCGGGAAGAAGGCGACCGTGCCAAGCTGTTGGACCTGATCCGCGGCGCAGATGTTCTGATCGAGAACTTCAAAGTTGGCGGGTTGAAAAAATTTGGTCTGGATTATGAAAGCGTCAAGGACATCAATCCGGGGCTGGTCTATGCCTCTGTTACGGGCTTTGGGCAGGATGGCCCCTATGCCCATCGCGCGGGGTATGATTTTCTGATCCAGGGCATGAGCGGCATCATGGATCTGACCGGCGACCCGCAGGGTGAACCGCAAAAGATCGGCGTTGCCTTTGCCGATATCTTCACCGGTCTTTACGGGGTGATTGGCATTCAGGCAGCCTTGGCCGAGCGTGAACGCTCAGGTTTGGGGCAACATGTTGATCTGAGCTTGATGGACTGTATGACTGGCGTTCTGGCGAACCAGGCGATGAACTATCTGGCTTCGGGCCAATGTCCGACACGTCTGGGGAATGCGCATCCCAATATCGTTCCGTATCAGGTGTTTCCTGTGGCGGATGGCCATATCATCATCGCCTGCGGAAACGACCGCCAATATGCCACCTTGTGCGAAATTCTGGAGTTGCCCGAATTGATCAAAGATGCGCGGTACATTTGCAATGCGGACCGTGTGGCGCATCGTGCAGAGCTGACCGAAGTTCTGACGCAGGCCTGCCAGAAGTGGTCCAAGGCTGATTTATTGACAGCGCTTGAAAAACATGGGGTTCCGGGTGGTCCAATAAACTCGGTTCACGAGGCGCTGAACGACCCGCAGATCCAGCATCGCGGGATGCAGATCAACCCTGAAGGTGTGCCGGGTCTGCGCACACCTATACGGTTTTCGAGATCCGAGTTGAGCTTGGACAAAGCTTCGGCCAAACGGCCGGCTCGCTCATGATATTTTGCGCAGAATGCGGATCAGGTTGCGCTGTTCTGCGGTTGTCAGGGGCTTCAGCGTTTCACTGGTGATCTTCTGACCCACGTCTTTCATACGGCTCACCAAAGCTTCGCCTTCTGGTGAGAGAGAAATCAGCGTTCGACGCTTATCATCCGGGTCCGGTTCTACTAAGGTCAGCCCTTTTTGCCGCAGCCGGTCTACGACCCCTTTGATTGTCGCCACATCCATTGCGGCCAACCGCCCCAACCGGTTTTGCGAGCATTTGCCCAGTTCGGCGATGCGGATCAAAGCCGCGAATTGGGTAGGGGTCAGGCCTTCAATTGTATGCGACTGGAAAATCGACGCATGGCGCTGGTTTGCCAGCCGCAAAAGATAGCCGACCTGCTCGTCAAGCGCATAGCTCTCAATGGACTTCGTCATCAACCGTCCTGCCTGTTTAGATTGTTCGTACTATAGTAAACAAAAGCGCGACTCCCACAAGGCCTGCCGGTCAAACCGCAAGGTAAGTATTGGAAATCTCGGGATTGTTGTCGAGATCCGCAAAACTGCCTTCGAACCGCACCTCTCCTTTTTCGATGATGTAGGCACGATCCGACACGATCCGGGCAAAGTGCAGGTTTTGTTCGCTGATCAAAACCGACAGCCCTTCGCGTTTCAGCTCGGCGATCACGCGGGCCATTTGCTCAACGATGACAGGTGCGATGCCTTCTGAGGGTTCGTCCAACAAAACCAACTTGGGGTTGCCCATCAGGGTTCGCGCGATGGTCAACATCTGTTGTTCCCCACCGGACAGCTGCTTGCCCAGGTTCTTGCGCCGCTCTGCCAGGTTTGGGAACAGTTCAAACAGATGCTCTTGCGTCCACTCAGGGGCGTCGGGCCTGGGTGCCCGCCGTCCGACTTCAAGATTTTCCTCAATGGTCAGGTCGCCGAAGATCCGGCGGTCTTCTGGGACGTAGCCAAAGCCAAAGCGGCATATCACGTGGGGGGCATTGCCCTGTATTTCCCGGTCGGCATAGCGGATGGTGCCGTCGATGTGGCGCACCAACCCCATGATGGATTTCATTGTGGTCGATTTCCCTGCACCGTTTCGACCCATCAGGGCAACCACCTCGTTTTCACCCACGCTCAGCGAGATGCCGTTGAGGATTTGCGCGCGGCCATACCAGGCCTCAAGGTTCTGGACATCAAGCATGGGCGCTCTCCACTTCAAAGACGGTTCCACCGCCCAGATAGACTTCCTGGACCAGTGGGTTGGTCCGGATTTCCGATCCGGTGCCTTCAGCAATCAACTCACCGCGGTTGAGAACCAAAATTCGGTGCGCATGTGCGAATACAACGTCCATATCGTGTTCGGTGAACACGACACTGACGCCGCCCTTGGCCACGATTTCTGCCGTGAGGGCCATCAGGGCCAGACGTTCCGACGGGGCCATGCCTGCGGTTGGTTCATCCATCAGTAGAAGGGCGGGTTCGTGGGCCAGTGCGATCGCCAGCTCCAACCGCTTGAGGTCCCCATAGGCAAGCTCCGAACAGGCCCGGCCTGCCTGATCCTGCATCGAGACCAGCTCGAGCAGGGCCATTGCTTTGTTCACGTATAGTCGGGTTGCCCGCGTAAACAGATCGAACACCCGGCGGTGGTGCGAGATCAGGGCCATCTGGACGTTTTCCACAACGGTCATCGACAGGAATGTCGCTGTAATCTGGAACGTTCGACCAACCCCCATGCGCCAGATCTTGCGCGGGGGATGCCCGATCAAAGCTTGCCCGCGAAGTGAAACTGAACCTGAATTGGGCTTCAGATACCCGTTCAGCATATTGAAACACGTTGTTTTACCCGCACCGTTGGGACCGATGAGGGCCAGAAACTCGCCTTCTTTCAGGTCGAAATTCACATCCTTGACCGCTTGAACACCGCCAAAGGATTTGGACAGGTTGCGCACCTCCAGAACGTTGGTCATGCCCGACCTCCTTTCAGCACGCGCAGCAGACGCTGCACGCCGCCCGCGATCCCGTCAGGTGCCAGAAGCACGACGACCAGAATGATCGCTCCGAAGATAAAGCGCCAATAGTCCAGCCGTGTGACCCAATCCTCGATCAGGACAAAGGCTCCGGCTCCAAGGATTGGTCCGGCCAACGCGTGGATGCCGCCCAGCAGTACCATGATCAGGCCATCAATGCTGAGCGCGATGCTCAGGCTATCCGGAAAGACGCTGCCTTTCGAGAATGCAAAGACCACGCCCGCCAAACCGGCAAAACCACCGGCCAGCACAAAGCCCATCCATTGATGAAACCGTGTGTCGATGCCAATCGCTTCGGCCCGGGTCTGGCTGTCGCGGATGCCGCGCAGGATATACCCGAACGGAGAGAATGCGACCCGTCGCAGAGCCCAGATCCCACCGATGCACAGGACGAAGGCGATGTAGAAATAGACCTTGTCCGCGCTGGCCCATTTGGCTGGCCAGACGCCAAGGATGCCGTCATCCCCGCCGGTGAACTCCTGCCATTGAAAGGTGACGCCCCACAGGATTTGTGCCGCCGCAAGTGTCAGCATGGCAAGGTAGACACCGGACAATCGCACGCAGAACCAACCGAAAAACAGCGCGGCAAGGGCGGCGCAGATCGGGCCGAACAACATGGCAGAAATCATTCCCAACCCAAGGAACTTGACTGCCATCGCGGCGCCATAGGCTCCGACGCCGAAGTAAGCGGCGTGGCCGAAGCTGACCATCCCACCGACGCCCATCATAAAGTGCAAGGACACTGCAAACAGGGTTGCGACCATAACATCGACCATGAGGACCGAAGTGAAGTCGGCGGTGAACAGAGGGCTGAGCGCAAGAACCAGCAGCGCCGCAACCAGTACCATTGCAGACTTTTGATCCATCAGCGCCAGCGGTTGCTCGGGCTCTTCCGGCGCGCCTTTTTCGCTGCCGGGTTTGCCAAACAGGCCGTGCGGGCGGAAGATCAGGACAATCGCCATGATGATGAAGGGAAGAACGATCGAGATCTGAGGGAAGATCAGGATGGCAAAGGCGTTCAGGACCGAGATCAACACGGCTGCCACAAACGCGCCCGATACGCTGCCCATGCCGCCGATCACGACGACCACAAAGGCCTCGCCAATTATCGACAGGTCCATTTGCAACGAAACCGCTTCGCGCGGGATTTGGAGCGCGCCGCCCAATCCGGCCAGAAAGGAGCCCAGCACAAAGGCGGCCGAGAACAGCCAAGCCTGATTGACGCCAAGCGCTCCGACCATCTCTCGGTCCTGGGTTGCGGCGCGGACCAGAACGCCCCAGCGTGTTTTATGGAACAGCAACCAGATGGCCAGCAAAACAACCGGGCCAATGGCGATCAGGGCAAGATCGTATTCCGGGATCGGTTCGCCCATGATGCGAACGGCGCTATCCAGTCCTGGCGCGCGCGGCCCCAGCAAGTCCTCGGCGCCCCAAATGGCCAGGGTAGCATCCTGAAAGATCAGAACGACGCCAAACGTGGCGACCAGTTGGAACAGTTCGGGCGCGTGATAGATGCGTCGCAGGATGGTCAGTTCGATCGCAAGACCGATCAGCCCGACAATGGCAGCGGCCAGAATGACGCTGAACCAGAAGCCAAAGATACTGCCGCTCCAAAGTGTGACCAACGTATAGGCGAGGTACGCACCCACCATGTAGAATGACCCGTGGGCAAAATTCACGATCCGCGTGACGCCGAAGATGATCGAAAGACCTGAGGCGATCAGGAAAAGCGAAGACGCATTCGCCAGTCCGGTCAGAAGCTGTGCAAAATAGAACCCCATCGGGCCACCGTCCCTTTTTCGTTTTATGCGGCGGGGCATGAACTGCCCCGCCGGGTCGGCTCATTCCGCCGGACGCAGGGCCGCAGCCTCGTCTTCGCTGGGCAGGTAGTCCGCACCATCGGCATAGGCCCAGTCCACCATCACGGGCTTGCCATCAACCATGCCGGTCTTGCCCACATAGGCGCCCATGGTCGACTGATGATCCGCTGCACGGAACGTGAACGGCCCGGTTGGGCTGCTGTCGATAGCCAGCCCCTCCATGGCCGCCAGCAGGGCATCCGTATCGGTGGAGCCTGCCTTTTCCAAGGCTGCGGCAATGGCGAGGATCGAGTTATAGCCCACAATGGAACCGGTCTTGGGTGCTTCGCCGAATTTTTCGATATAGGCGTCGGCAAACGCCTTGTGCTCATCCGTGTCGATGTCGGTCGATGGATAACCGGTCACAATCCAACCCTCAGGCGCTTCGGCCCCCAGCGGGTCCAGATATTCGGGCTCACCCGTCAGCAGAGACACCACATCGCGGTCTTCGAACAGGAACCGTAGCGAGCCTTCGCGGACAAACTTCGCCAGATCACCCCCAAACGTCACATTGTAAATTGCATCGGGTTTAGAGGCTTCAAGCGCGCGAACGGTCGACCCGGCGTCGATCTTGAAGACCGGCGGCCATTGTTCTTCAACAAACTCCACGTCCGGGCGCAGCTTGGACAGTTCGGATTTGAACGCCTTCACAGCATCCTGACCATAGGCATAGTTCGGCGCGACTGTGGCCCACTTGACCGCGTCCAGCTTGGCCGCTTGTTCGGCCAGCATCGCGGCTTGCATATGGGTCGAGGGGCGCAGGCGATAGGTGTATTTGTTGCCCTTGGACCAGACGATAGCGTCAGACAGGGGTTCCGATGCCAGGAACAGAACCTCTTTCTGCTTGGCGAAGTCCGAGACCGCCAGACCGATATTGGACAGGAAGGTGCCAAAGATCAGAACAGCCCCGTCTTTCGAAACCAGCTCTTCGGCGATCCGGATAGCGGTCGCCGGGTCGCCGGTATCGTCACGGCTGATTACCTCAAGCTGTTTGCCATCGATCCCACCTGCGGTGTTGATTTGTTCAACGGCCAGCTGCCAGCCTTTTTTGTAAGGCTCGGTAAAGGCGGGCAGGCGGGTGTAGCTGTTGACTTCGCCCAACACGATTGTGTCTTGGGCAAAACTGGCCCCTGCCGAAATTCCGGCCAGAGGCAACGCCGCAAGCGCACCCAGGACCGTGCGTCTGATCAGATTCATATCAAATTCCTCCCAATGATCATTTTTCACGGCCAGTTATCCCGGCTTCTTAAAGTATTGTCAGCCCCAAAGAGCGCACCTTACGCATTCAGCGCAGGCCGTCCTTGCCTTCTGCCTCATCGGTGGTCAAACCGCCGACACGCGGCAACGGTCTGCCACTGTCTGTAACAGCAACCGCAACCATGATTTCGTTCGCGCGGGGTGCGTCGTTCAACTGCACCTCAATCCCATCAAAGTGGCTGCGCACATAGGCGGCGTCCTTGTGGCCCAGCGGCACGTCCAGAACCTGTCCGGGGCTGCCCATTTTTTTCGAAGAGGGCACCAGTGCGGCCCCTTTTTCGACCTCTTTGCGCAAGGGGGCACCGAGTTTGGGGTGCAGGATGGCGGCGGCATGTTCCAACTCGCCATTTTCTCCGACCATGGCCGATTTGCCATAGCTTTCGGCTTGTTCCGGGGTGATGCCAAGAGCCTCGACACAGCGGCGCCCCAGCAAAGCCCCCAGTTCGGCCCCTGTGTCCATCAACGGCGTCAGGTCTTCGACATATTGCCCGGCAAAGGGGTTCTCGATCACCGCAACGGCCACGGCCTTGCGGGTTGCAGGTGAGATCTCACGGCCCGCCTCAATATGGGTTTCTTCGATGTTGACGGCGATTTTGCGGATCTTTGTCATCGTAGACCGTCCTCTCCTTTGATGTCCCAGGCCTCTAGCCCTCCGGACCGGGAATGCACCCGCGGTCCGCTTGTCATGACCAGTGCAAATGCCAACTCGCCCGCGCGGGGGGCGTCGTTGCAACCGACCTCCATACTGTCGAAATGGCTGCGCACGTATGAGGCATTGATATGTGTGATCGGCACGTCCAGCCGCGCGCCAACACCGCCAACCTTCTTGGACGACGGCACAATCGCGTTGGCTGTGCCCAGCAACTGCCGCATCGCATAGCCGCCGGGGGCGTGCCACAGGGCACCATGCTCCAGCTCGCCACCTTCACCGACCAAAGAGCCCTTGCCATACCCTTCGACGTTCTCAGGCCCGCCCAGCATGTCGATCAGGGTTTGCGCAAGCTCCAGCCCCAGCGGTCTTAGGTCTTCCATGAAGCCCTGAATTTCAGGCTCATACCGGCCTGCAAACGGATTGGCGATCACGGCAAGCGCCGCCACACGTTGCAAGGGCTTTTCAGAGGCCGGCCCCCCCTCGTGATAAATCTCTTCAAGCGAAAAGAGTTTCTTTCGCAGGTGAACGTCAGGCATATTCTGAAACCTTTTGAGTGGAGGAGGTCACCAGTCGGGCGGCACCCGTTTGGCAGGATTGAGACCCAAGCGACAGGTGCGCAGCGGTGATCAACCCCCGCGCTTGCATGTCCTTGGCGATATTCAGGCCGCACGACAGGGCTTTTTCGATGTCCCCGGCCGAGAGCGGTCCGATTGAAACGGGTACAAGCAGCGCGGCCAGATCACTGTCATCGCGCAGCTCTTGGGCCGGTCGGCGGGCGATCGCGGGATGGCCTGGCAGATCGACCTCGTTTGCAATCAGCGTGGCGGCCACATCCGCCATTGCCGCCGTCCGGGCCAGTACGGTGACACTGTCTGCGATTCCGAGGCTCAGGCTGCGCCCGCCGCGACCGGACGTGGCGATGCCGCCGATCCCATCCCCAGCGGAAATAGCAATACGGCCAAGATCGTGCCCGTCAAGATCGCTCATGGCGAGGTGGAATTTCTGGCCCGGTCCCAAGTGCATGGCAATATCGCCACCGTTGTTGACCGAAGCGCGCACAAGCGGGGCAGCCTGCACCATTGCTGCCAAAACTTCATCTGCGACTGCACCCGCGACGGCGGCCATGCGAGTGACAAATACACTCGAATGCGGGCGCACTGCCGTATCCATGCGCCGTGCCACAGGCCCTAGCGGGTACGGACTGTCCGGAGCCATCGGCGTTTTCAATAGCGCAAGCTCGTCCACCAATCCCTGCAGTATGGTCTGGAACCGAGCCTTTGCCGCTTCAAAGGCGATCTCTCGCGCACCCTCCGCCTCGACGATCAGGTCGATGGGGCCATGTTGCAGGTGCAACCTGCGACCACACGGCAATATGGCGGATGAGGGATGCAACGGACGTTAAGCTCCTTTTGCCCAGCGGTAATTGGTTGATGCCATGGGATTCAGCTGGTTCTGGAACTGATCTACTTTGCGGGTCTCGCCCGAGACCACCTCAGCGACCGGCTTGATCTCATCCATATGCCCGCCCAGTGTGCCGTAGTCGCTGACGCGCATCGTGAACTCGATGGGGGCGACAAGTGCCGGGGTGGGCACGTATCCGAAAGAGCCTGTCGGCATGTCCATTACATCCACCATCACAGTGATGCCGCCGCCGGGCCAGACATAGGCCTCGGCCCCGCCGCAGGACACAAAGGTCAGCGAGTCCTTGACGGATTTCGTCAACCGCACGGGGTTTTCGGTAACGCCCGCCCGCAGGCTGCCGCCCGCGCCGCCCATGAAAAGGACCGAACAGACGGAAGGCTCACAGTTTTCAGCAATGAGTTCGGCCGATGCCTTAAGCGCTGCGGGTATTTCGGCCGCTTGCGGTCTTAGATCGGCGTTCAGCTCGAAATAGCCGTATTGTTCGCCCGTGGTCGACACCATCAGCAAGCTCATGCCTTCGCGAGCGAATTTCGGGTTGAAATCGCCCAGAATTTTGAGGGGGTCTTCGATGTCCGTACCGCCCCAGCCGGTGCCGGGTTCAGCCACCTGAAAGTAACGTCCGGGCGTGGATCGCCGCCCATTGATCTTGATCCCAGTAGGTTCGACATCCAGCATCTTGCCTGCCTGGTGTTCGGACAGAACGCCGGTGATGTGATCGTCCACAACAACCACGTCATCCACATGGTCGACCCATTGCTTGGCGAACATCCCGATCGTGGCCGACCCACAGCCGACCCGCATCAGCTTTTCTTCGACTCCGTTTATGATCGGCGCTTTCCCGGCCTGAACCACAACCGTGGTGTCGTGGCCTTCTTCTCCAATCACTATCTCTACAGCCTCGCGGTTGCATAACCGCAAAAGGGCGTCACAGGTCACGCGGCCCTCTTTCTTGGTGCCACCGGTCAGATGTTCAACGCCACCCAGCGACAGCATTTTCGAGCCGTATTCTGAGGTCATGACATGCCCGACAGGCTCACCATCCACTCGGACCACGTCGCGTTCGTGGCCGATATGGCGGTCCGTATCGATCTTCACCTTGACGCCGCAATACGAGAATATCCCTTCGGTCACGACGGTGACCATGTCTACGCCTTCGATGTCCTGACTGACGATGAAGGGGGCGGGCTTGTAGTCGGGATAGGTTGTTCCCGCTCCGACCGCAGTGACGAACGGGCGCGTCCCCTGCACGATATCGCCGTCCCAGTCCTCGGGGTCTTTGCCATCCTTCAGAAACGGAACAAGCCGCCCATCCTGTGCGCTTTCGATGATCGTCAGCGGGTCCAGCCGGACCAGATCACCCCCGTGATTGGCATAGCGATCACAGGCCCCGGCTTTGCCATCCGCGATGTAGCACATCACCGGGCAGGCGTCGCAGCGGATCTTCTCCGGCTGTGCGCGTTCAGTTGGCATCTGTTTGTTCCTTGATTGCCGCGCGTAGTTTGGCAGGTGTGGCCGGGCCTTGTGTCAGCCGGACGCCACAGGCGCGTTTGATTGCATTGAAAAGCGCCGGAGCGGTCGGGATCAGCACATGCTCTCCCAGACCTTTGGCGCCATAAGGGCCGTGGGCGTCTTCTTCCTCGATGATCAGGGTCTCGATCGGGGGGATGTCGCCGATGGTCGGGATCAAGTAGTCGTGCAGGTTCTCGGTGCGGCCGGGCAGGTATTCCTCCATCAATGCCATGCCTAGGCCCTGCGCAATGCCGCCCTGCACTTGACCCTCGACCAGCATCGGGTTGATGGCTTTGCCCACGTCATGCGCGGCCACAAACTTGATTGGCTTCACAGTCCCCAACTTGATGTCCACTTCGACCACGGCCAGATGCGCGGCATATCCGAATTGCGCGTACGGCACGCCCTGGCCGTTTTCGTCCAGCGGTTGCGTAGGCGGGTCATAGGTTTCTTCGGCGCGCAGGACATAGCCTTCGGCATCGGGGGTCAGCGCGGACAATTCAATGGTGTGGGTCTGTCCTTTGTCGCCCACGGTGATCGCCGCTGCATTCAGGGTGATCTTGGCATCCGGGCCAGCATTGACACGGGTGAGGATTTGCGCCCGCAACGCCTCACCCGACAAACGCGCAGCGTTGCCCGAAACATAGGTCTGGCGCGAGGCCGAGGTTTTGCCCGCGTCTGGCGTTACATCCGTATCCCCACCGATGATTTCTATTTGGCCAACCGGGACGCCAAGTGCGGTGGCAAAGATCTGAGTGATCACGGTGTTCGCGCCCTGGCCGATATCCATCGCGCCCTGGTGCAGCACCAATGTTCCATCCGCCCTGATGCCCGATTTGATAGTCGATGGATTGGGCAGCGAGGTGTTTCCGCACCCGTACCATCCTGCCGCCAATCCAACACCGCGTTTCAATATGTCGTTTTGGGCATTGAAAGCTGAGGCCGTGTCGTTTTCCTCGACCCATGCAGGGCGAAGCGCCTCGAGACAGGCGCGAATGCCGACGCCTTGGTCAAAGACCTGACCGCAAACTGTGGGCACGCCGCTTTCCAGAGCATTTCGGATGCGGAAATCCAATGGGTCGATATCCAGTTTGTCGGCCAGCTCGTCAAACAAGCTTTCCTGCGCGATCGCCGATTGCGGGACGCCAAAGCCGCGGAATGCGCCGGATGGAGGGCAATGCGTGTGAATGCCCTTAGCCTCTGCGCGGTAATCGGTAATTCTGTACGGCCCCGAAGCATGCACTGGCACCCGGTTGGCCACTGTCGGCCCCCAACTGGCATAAGCGCCAGTGTTAAACAGCCCGTCAAAGATCATCCCACTGATCGTGCCATCCCGTGTCGCCCCGATCCTGACCCGAAGGTCTGAGGGGTGGCGTTTGGTTGTGGACTGCATCGACTCCGTCCGCGAATAGGTCAGCCGCACCGGCTTGCCTGTTCTGAGCGCCGCCAGCGCCAGATAGGGTTGAACGGACACATCCAGTTTCGACCCGAACCCACCGCCGACGCCGGTTGGGATAATGCGAATCTGGTCGCGGGGCATTCCCAGTATGATCTCAAGCGCGTCCAGATCCATTACGGGGGCCTGCGTGCAGGCATGTACTTCGACCCGGCCATTGACCATCTCAGCGAAGCCTGCTTCGGGCTCGATATATCCGTGTTCGACAAAACCCGAACGAAAGTGACCTTCGACAACGAGATCGGCATCGGACAATGCCCTTTCTGGCGCGCCGCAGGTCACGAAACCGCCGCACATCACGTTGTTGTTGCGGTTTGGATGCAGTTGCGCGGCCTCGGGTGCCTGGGCATCATGCGATTCCAGCACAGCAGGCCGTTCGTCCCAGGTGACCGGGAACGTGGACGGGTCAAAGGCTGCAACAAAATCGGGCAGGGCGACGATGGCGGCAACTGCCTCGCCCCGGAACCGGGCCTCGGCTTCGGCAAACACCGGTTGATCCGCGAAATCCGGAATGACGCCAAAAACGTTCCGACCGGGAATATCCGCTGCAGTCAGAACGGCCTCGACACCCGGAATGTCTTTGGCCCATGCCTGCAGATCACCAAATCTAAAACCAGCGCGGTGATGGGGTGAGCGGATGACAAAGACTTCAAGCGTTCCGGCGGGGGCAACGTCATCGCCAAACTGTTCCGCACCGGTTACCTTGTCTTGCCCGTCGACGCGCCAGATACCCTCTCCGGCGTGGCCCTTTGTTTCCGTAGGCTGGGTGGCCGCACCGGCCGCAACAACTGCGTCTATGATCTTGCGATACCCGGTGCATCGGCACAATACCCCGCCAAGGGCATCCTGAACTTGTTCTTGGTCCGGCTGAGGCACTTCACGCAGCAGCGCGACCGCAGCGGTCAACATGCCCGGTGTGCAAATCCCACATTGCGCCGCGCCGTGGCTCTGAAAGCTGTCGGCCAGATGTTGGGCGATCCGATCTTCTTTAGTTAGCCCCGCGACCGTTTCCACCGACCGCCCGGCAGCTTGCTGCGCAGGCACAAGACACGCACAGACCGGAGCACCATCAAGCAACACCGTACACGCACCGCAATCGCCCGCATTGCAGCCGATCTTGACATCGCGGGTATCCAGCCGTTCGCGCAACATCTCCGACAGGCGTTCACCGGCGCGTGGAACAGCACTGACGGGAAGCCCATTCAGAGTGAACTGTGTCGTGATCTCGTCCGCGCGCTTATCCATGACGTTGGCTCGCCTCTTTGATGGCCCGCAGGCATTGTTCTGCAACGGCCTCAAGCCGGAATTCCGCGTCGCCACGCACGTCGTCAATCGGGCTGAGCGGCGCCAAATGACGGGGCGAGATTTCTACGGTTTCGGGGTTTTGCCCGATCAGTTCTGTTTCGAGATCTTCCAACCGTTGCGCAACAGCCGAGGCCGCGCCCACCGCGACCCGCGCATCCGAGATACGACCCTGCGCATCGATGTCGATAATGGCGGCCGTCATCGTGATTGAAATAACCAGATAGCGCCGCGCGCCCAGCTTTTCGAAGTGACCGATGGCCCCGTCTGGTGAGGCAGGCAGATAGATCGCGGTCACGATCTCATCGCTTATGCGCTGCGTCTGCCGTACGCCTGTGATGAAATCCGACAGCGGAACCTCGCGGAACCCGCGCGCAGAGCCGAGTTCAACGGACGCGTCAAGCGTCAACAGGGGGGGCACACCATCAGCGGCTGGCGAGGCATTACACAGGTTGCCGGCAATCGTGCCTCTGTTCTGTATCTGTAGGCTGCCCACTTCGAGAGCAGCCATTTGCAGTCCGCGAAACGCCTCGGGCAGCTCAGTCCGCGCAATATCCGTCCAGCTCGTCGCGGCCCCGATTTTCCAGCGGTTCTCACTGAATTCGATTCCCGAAAGACCGGCGATGCGAGTGACGTCCAGTATGTCAGTGTGCAGTTCATGACGGTGTCTGGACGGGAAAAAGTCAGTGCCACCAGCGACAACCGCCAGGTCATGGGTGGTCAGCAAATCGAACGCATCGTCAAGCGTGCTGGGCGTTAGATACCGCAAAGTGTTTCTTCCTGCAGAGAAATTTCTCGTTAGTACACTAATGGTATTACGCGACTAAAAAAAATGTCAACGATTTGTTTTACCGGATTTCTGTTGACGGTCGGCAGCAAGGCGAGTTCGGAGCAAGAGCGCCCTAACCTCAAGTTGCCATTTATTTTCAAAGGGAAATTCCGGTCTCCGTGATCATGACGGAGCAGTTTGAGCAAAGATTCATCACTCTGCGGGATTTGTTTTCACAGTGGGTCAGAAGTTTTCTGAATTTGCAGTAATTCGTTGACACACTAACAAACGCCCTTGAATATAGTGATCGATCACTCACCTTGATGTGGATCGATTGGCAGGCTGAAACCCACCGCCTGGTGTCAATAGGGAGGAAGAAATGAAAAGACTGAACTTTATGATGGCGACCGCGCTGGCTGCAGGTTTGATCGCAGGGGCCGCAGCAGCGCAAGAGAAAGTGCGAATCGCATTCATCGACCCGCTTTCCGGCCCATTCGCGACGACTGGCACGCAGGGGTTGTCCATCTATCGTCACACAATCAAAGAACTGGTGAACGAGCCCGGTGCGCTGCTGGATGGGCAGGCCGAGTTTGAAATGGTGCCTTTCGATAACAAGATCAGCGCCAAAGAATCCCTGATCCAGCTGCAGGTTGCGATGGACCAGGGTATTCGCATCATCGCGCAGGGCGCGTCATCCGGCGTCGCCAGCGCGTTGACCGAGGCCGTTGCCAAGCACAACCGGCGTAACCCGGATGACCCGGTCATCTTCCTCAACCACTCGGCCGTTGATCCGGCATTGACGAATGATAAATGCCAGTTCTGGCACTTCCGGTTCGACGCCAATGCAGACATCAAAATGGACGCGCTGACCGACGATATCGCTGCCAATCCTGAAATCAAAAAGGTCTATGTCATCGGGCAGGATTATTCCTTTGGTAAGGCGGTCGCGTCCGCTGCTCAGCGTTTCCTGAAAGAAAAACGTCCTGACATCGAAATCGTCGGAAACGAGTTGCACCCGATTGGGAAAGTCAAAGACTTTACACCATATGCG
Organism: Ruegeria sp. R14_0; assembly: GCF_017743975.1. Classification (GTDB taxonomy): domain Bacteria; phylum Pseudomonadota; class Alphaproteobacteria; order Rhodobacterales; family Rhodobacteraceae; genus Ruegeria. Next base: position 186,204 of record NZ_JAGHRC010000004.1, read on the forward strand.
CGCAAAATCGTTGGTTCGGGCGCCGACGCCGTGATTACCGGCAACTGGGGCGGCGATATGGTTGGTCTGGGCAAGGCCGTGATGGGTGCTGGTTTTGATAAGCCGATTTACACTTATTACGGGGCAACATCGGGCATTACGGCCGCGTTCGGTGAAGAAGGCGATGGCATCGTCAAACTGGTCGGCGCTGGCCAGGTGAACCCGGCACCGTCTCCGGACGCACAGGCGTTTATCGAGTCTTTCTATGAAAGTTTCCCGGACCTGGACTTGGGGCAGCCTCAGATGGCGAATGTCGCGCCGATGCTGGCCGCCGCAATCAACGAAGTTGGAAATGCTTCCGATATCAAGGCGATCGCATATGCGCTTGAAGGTATGGAGCACGACGGCATCCTCACCGGCAAAACGGTCATGCGTGAAAGCGACCACCAGGCGATCCAAACGGTGACCGTTCAGGGCCAGACGCCGGGCGTCACGTTCGAGTATGACAAGTCAGGCCGTGGCATGAATGCCCAGACCATCGTCGAGATGGCGTCCAAGGACTCGGCCACGACATGCGAAATGAAGCGTCCATAACCCTTTGACACATCTTGCCGGGCCTCAGGCGACTGGCGGCCCGCAAGACCACCACTCTATAAATGCAGGGAGACAACTATGGCGCTGTTCCTCGTGAACGTGTTGGATGGGTTCGTCACCGGATTGCTGCTGTTCATGTTGTGCAGCGGTCTGACACTGATCTTTTCCATGATGGGCGTTCTGAACTTTGCCCATGCCAGTTTTTATATGCTGGGTGCTTACTTCGCCTATCAGATCAGCCTTGTTACAGGTTTCTGGGCGGGTTTGCTCATCGCGCCGCTTATTGTCGGGGTTATCGGAGCGCTGGTCGAGCGATACGGGTTGAGGCGTGTCCATAAATACGGCCACGTACCTGAACTGATCTTTACCTTTGGGCTGGCCTTGCTGATCGAAGAGACAATTCAGTTCTTCTGGGGCAAAAGCCAGCTGCCTTTCTCAGAGCCCGCAGCGCTTGATTTCGCGGCTTTTTCCATCGCTGGAAACGCCTTTCCTGCATACAAGGTTTTCATGATCGCGGTGGCCATGGGGATCTTCTTGACCTTGCTGTACATCCTGACCAAGACCCGCATCGGCATGACCATCCAGGCTGCGCTCAGCTATCCTGAGACCGTCCAGAACCTGGGCCATAACGTCCCGTTGGTCTTTATGTGTGTCTTCGGCGTCGGCACAGCGATGGCTGGCCTAGCCGGTGTGATCGCAGGTCCGGTGCTTGGGGTTTTCCCGGGTATGGCCGTGCAGCTAGGTTCGATTGTTTTCGTGACCATCGTTATCGGTGGGCTGGGGTCTCTCTGGGGGGCGCTTGTTGCCTCACTGATCATTGGTTGGATGCAGACCTTCGCCACCGCGTATAACGTGACGGCCGAACAGGTGCTGACCGCCATGGGCTTTACCAAGCCTGAACTGATCTGGGATCACCCGCTACAGGATCTGTGGACGCTGACCCTGCCGCAGCTGGGCCCGATCCTGCCTTATCTGTTGATGATCATCGTGCTCGTCCTGCGCCCGCAGGGACTGATGGGGAACCGTGAGTCATGAGTATTGCAAGCAAGACGCGTTTGACAGCGGGAACGGCACGGCTGATTACGCTTTCCAGCACGATGCCGTGGGCTTTTGCCATGCTGTTTCTGCTGTGCCTGCCATTTGTGTTTCAGACCAGTTCAGCGCTGACAATCATGAACCAGATGGCGATCACCATCGTCTTTGCGCTCAGCTACAACATGCTTCTGGGGCAGGGCGGGATGCTGTCTTTCGGCCACGCGGTTTATATGGGGCTGGGCGGGTTCTTTGCCATGCACGTCATGAACATGGTCGAGGATGGCCTTTGGCTGCCCCTGCCGCTGTTGCCGATTGTCGGCGGCCTGTTTGGTTTGCTGTTTGCGTTCATCATCGGCAGCTTTTCAACGCGGCGGGCGGGCACAGTGTTTGCGATGATCTCGCTGGGCGTCGGAGAGCTAATCGCGGCCTGCTCTGTTATCCTAGTCGTGTTCTTTGGAGGCGAAGAAGGGATTTCGGGCGACCGCACAATGGGGCCGCCGGTTTTCGGCTATGAGTTCCTGTCGCAGCAGGAAGTCTATTACCTGACGGTTTTTTGGCTGCTGCTGGCTACGCTGTTGATGTACCTGTTTTCGCGCACTCCGATTGGGCGAATTGCCAACGCGGTGCGCGATAACGAAGAACGGGCCGAGTTCCTGGGCTATTCCCAGCGCAACGTGCGTTGGATCTCCTTCTGTGCCTCGGGCTTTTTTGCGGGTGTCGCCGGATCTCTGTTCGCGATCAACTTTGAAATCCTGACCGAAGAAAACCTGAACCTCGCAACCTCGGGGTCGATCCTGCTGGTGACATTCATCGGAGGAGTCGGGTTCTTTGTGGGGCCAATTATTGGAGCCATCGTTTTTACCTTTCTGCAAACGGTTTTGGGTCTGCATACCGAACTTTGGGCGCTGTATCTCGGCATCCTGTTCGTTGGCTGTGTTATGTTCTTTCCGTCAGGGTTTGCCGGGTTGATCGCGATGCACCGCCGCCCGCTTGCCTTGGGTAAACTGAACCTGCTGTTCAAACCCTATCTCAAGGTCGCGCTCCCAGCGATCACCAGCGTTTTGTCACTGGCTGCGATACTGGAGATTCTCTTCCACAAGCGTCATGGGTACGGCGGCGATCATGAAATGGTGCTGTATGGCATCTCGTTTGACAGCACGGGCTACCACGCGCTGGTCATGGCGGCAGCGATTGCAGCGGTCTCACTCTTCCTTGTGTTCCGCCTATTGCCGGAAATCCGCGCGGCCTGGGACAATGCGAACCATGCGGAGGCCCAGGCATGAGCGTTCCTGCCATCGAGCTGAGAAACCTTGAGAAAAGCTTTGGTCTGGCCAAGATCATCCAAGGTGTGAACCTGCAGATTGCCAAAGGTGAACGCCATGCGGTCATTGGGCCGAACGGGGCCGGAAAATCGACCCTGTTCAACCTGATCACAGGTCGTTTCGCACCAACTTCGGGCGGCGTGTTTCTGCATGGCGAAGACGTCACTGGCATGAAGCCGTTCGAGATCAATCGACGCGGGCTGAGCCGGTCGTTCCAGATCACCAATATTTTCCCCAACATGACCGTGTTCGAGAACATTCGCTGCGGTTTGTTGTGGACGATGGGATATCGATACTCGTTCTGGCACATGATCGGACGGCAACAGGACGTGACCGAGAAGGCCGAGGAAATTCTGGCGCAGATCAATCTGACGCAACGCCGGAATGAACTGGCGGGGACGCTGGCCTATGCCGAGCAGCGCGCGCTTGAGATCGGAATCACGATCGCAGGCGGGGCCGACATCATCCTGCTGGACGAGCCCTGCGCCGGGATGAGCCATTCGGAAACCGACCTGATCGTGGACCTGATCCGCAACGTGACCGAGGACAAGACGCTGTTGATCGTAGAACATGACATGGGTGTGATCTTTGACCTGGCCGACAAGATCTCGGTCCTTGTTTATGGCGAAGTGATCGAATCCAGCACGCCGGACGTCGTGCGTGCCTCGGCAAAAGTGAAAGAAGCCTATTTGGGCGCAAGTTTGGAAGAGGAGGCGGTGTGATGCTTCAGGTCACCGACTTGCACGCCTACTACGGCAAAAGCCACATCCTTCAGGGCGTAAACCTTGAGGTGGGTGAGGGTGAGATTGTCTCGCTGCTGGGTCGCAACGGGGTGGGTCGATCCACCACCTGCAAGGCTATTATGGGCGAGGTCGCGCCGCATGGTTCGATCCAGTTCCGGGGCAAGGAAATCGCAGGGCGCAAGAGCTTTGAGATTGCTAAATCCGGTATCGGCTATGTGCCCGAGAACCGGGATATCTTTCCAGGTCTCACGACCCGGCAGAACCTGATGCTGGGCCTGAAGCCCGGTCAAAAGGATGGTGACGGGCGTTGGTGCATGGAAGATATGTTTGAGATGTTCCCGAACCTGCGCAATCGCGCAGACGTGGACGCTTCGGTCATGTCAGGCGGCGAAAAGCAGATGCTGACCATCTGTCGCGCGCTAATGGGTGACCCGGATTTCATCATGATCGACGAACCGACCGAGGGTCTGGCCCCCAAGATCGTCGAGCAGGTCGGCGACTTGCTGCTGCAGATCGCCGAGCGTGGTGTGTCAATTCTATTGGTTGAACAAAAGCTGACCATTGCCTTGCGGGTGACGCATCGGGTTTACGTTATGGGTCATGGCCACATGGTTTACGAGGGGACGCCCCAAGAGCTTAAGGAAAACGCAGCCATCCGTCAGGAATGGCTTGAGGTCTGACGATCCGCTTTCACCAATGAAAGAGGGAGCGCCCGAGAGCTCCCTCTTTTGTTTTCGACAGGCTTACTTTTTCAGGAAAGGACCCATAGTCTTAAAGAACTTCTCGCCATAGGGCGGGCGCACGGCCTTGAAGAAACCGTCCATGTTGATCTGCTTATAAACCGCTTTTGCATGGCTGAACCGCTTGAAGCCGTGCTCGCCGTGGTACGAGCCTATACCACTGGCGCCGACGCCGCCAAAGGGCAGGGACATTTGGGTCATGTGCATAATCGTGTCGTTCACCGTGGCTCCGCCTGAGATGGTGTCTTCCATCACTTTTTCCTGCTCGGCCTTGTCCTTGGCGAACACATAGGTCGCCAATGGGCGCGGGCGGGCATTGGCGAAGGCAATCGCATCGTCCAGCGAGTCATAGGGCATTATCGCGAGGATCGGGCCGAAGATTTCGTTCTGCATCAGTTCAAGATCTGGGTCCGCATCGATGACTAAAGTGGGAGGCAGAATTTTCTCATTCGAGGCCGAGAGGTCCTCGTTCGCGGGGTTCACTTCGACAATGCGTGCGCCTGCTGATCGTGCCTGATCTACCAAACCCTTCAGGCGATCGAATTGACGGTCTGTCACAATATGGGTGACGTCAGGGTTGCCAGAGAGGGTGGGGAAATACTCGGCAAACTTATCGGCCAGCGCAGTTGCAAAGTCTTCCATCTTTGCGCGCGGAACGAATACGTAGTCAGGTGCAAGGCAGACCTGACCGGCGTTGAAAATCTTGCCTGCAGCAATCCGGGCAACGGCAAGGTTCATATCGGCACTAGGGGCGACAATGGCTGGGTTCTTTCCTCCCAGTTCCAGTGTCGTCGGAACCATGTTATCGGCGGCGGCGCGCAGGATGTGCGGGGCGATGCTGGTGGCGCCCGTGAACAGTAAGTGGTCGAACGGCAAGCTGGTAAAGGCCTGCCCGACCTCGATCCCGCCGGTGGAGACGGTCACCTCATGTGGCGCGAACTTGGCTTCAAGCAGATTTTTCATCAGCTCTGAGGTGCGTGGCGTGAACTCTGATGGTTTCATCATTACCGAGTTGCCGGCGGCTATGGCTTCGGCCATTGGTCCGACGGACAGGATGATGGGAAAGTTCCACGGGCTGACGATCCCGATCACGCCCAGTGGTTGATACTGAATACGGGCGCGGGCACCAAACAATCCCAGCGGAAACTCTGGCTTTGCCTTTTCGGGGCGCATCCAGCGATCAAGGTTCTTGCGTGCATACTTGATCTCTTTCAGTGTTCCGACGATATCGGCTGCAATGGTCTCGTGGCGCGATCGGTTGCCAAAGTCAGCCGAGATCGCGTCAACGATTGCATCCTGATTGTCCACCATCAGATCGATCAGACGCGTCAGACGATCCTTTCGCTCTGCAGCGCTTGGCGCGCCATGGGCGGCATGATGGGCCTTTTGCATATCCAGAAGGTTCGAAAGTGTCTCGAATGACTGGGGATTTTGCTGGTTCACTGTGTGTCTCCTGCGGTCAAAACCGCCTTCCTGTTGATCGGTTTGCCTTCTTTGTTTCCTTGGCTTCAAGTGTGAAGACATTTTTTTCCATGTTTGCTGGCGGTGAAGTCTGCATTGACAATCGCTCTGCAACGTGGAAGGTAAGTGATCGTTCACTAATTAGCAAGAGCACAGTATGACCCTGACCACAGAAGACAGGTTCAAGACCGGCATGCAGTTGCTTGCTGCCTCGACAACGATCATCACCTCCGAATTCGAAGGCGCGCGTGCCGGTATGGCGGCGACGGCTGTTTGTTCGCTGACGGCGGATCCACCCGCACTGCTTGTATGCATAAACCGTACGGCGCGTACCTATGGCTATGTGATGGACAGTCGCCGATTTGCCGTGAACCTCGTGCCTGATGATTTGACGGAGGTCGTCGGAGCGTTCTCGTCGAAAATGGACAAGGAACAACAGTTCCAAGTCGCAGGAACCTGGATCAAAGGAGACTTGGACATCCCTGTCCTGCAAGAGGCGGTCGTGTCCTTCGAATGCGTTGTCGACAATTGGGCCAACACAAAAACCCACGCCGTCTTTTTTGGTATGGTCAAACAGGTTCACCTTAATCCTGAAAAATCCGCGCTGATCTATGGGCGCAAAGGGTTTCACAAGCTTACTCCGCTAGACGCGTGACGCTGATTTCGGGTGCCCGAAGCTGTCAGGGGCGGCCAATGCAAGAACCGAATTTTGCACGTCTTTAGGCCCTGAACGATAGCTTGCTGGCGATAGATCATTAACAAGAGAAACGACCTCCAGGGAGGAGAAATCAATGCCAACCCTTGGCCACCTTATCGATCGGAACGCCGACCGTTTTGGCGATCTGGATGCATATGTGGAACTGGACCGCCGTCGCAGCTGGCGCGATCTGGGTGCGCGTACCGATGCGCTGGCGTATGCGTTGCGCGGGCTGAGCATCCGTAAGGGCGATCGCGTAGGTGTTATCCTTTCCGACTGCATTGAAGTGGTCGAGACGATCGGGGCCTGCGCTAAGGCAGGAGCAATCCGGGTGGGTCTCAATTATCGTCTGGCACCCCGTGAAATAGGTGAGTTGATAGATGATTCCGGGACGGACGTTCTGTTCGTTCAGGACACAAAGATTGCCATTGCCCAAGAGGCGCTGACGTTCAGCACGCGCCAGCCCAAGTTGATCGGCATCGGAACGCATGAGCTTGAGTTGGATTTCGAAATACTGATTTCGACCGAGCTTGCCCGTGGCGCATTTGCACACACGCCGCATGAACAGTTGATGATTTGCTACACGACGGGTTCGACGGGGCTGCCGAAAGGCGCAATTTATCCGCACGAATTGATGATGGATTCGATGGCGGCTGTGGCTTTGGCAGAAGGGGCGGGTCCTGATGACGTATGGCTGCATGCCATGCCAGCGTCAGGTGTTCCGATCATGCATTTGTTGCGCAACCTGTTCCACGGCACCAAATGCGCGATCATTGGTGAGTGGAATGCCGAGACAGCATTGACATTGATTGACCGCGAACAGGCCACAATCTGCGTTTTGGTTCCGACAATGTTGAATGATCTGTTGTCATCGGGCCTGATCACGAAATTTAATTGTTCGTCCATTCGTCAGCTGGGGTATGGGTCTGCACCGATCCCACCGGCGACGGTGCGGGATGCGCTCAAGGCATTTGGATGTGAATTCCTGCAGATGTTCGGAACGACCGAACTGATGGGCATGGGCATGATGCTGACGGCAACCGATCACGAACGCGCGCTGAAAGACGGCCACAATTGTCTCGAAAGCGCGGGGCGGCCGTTGTACTACGTGGATGTCCGCGCCGTGGATGACGAGGGCAACGATCTGCCCGACGGAGAGGCGGGCGAATTGTTGATCCATTCGCCCTACGTGATTCCGGGCTATTGGAACCAGGCTGTGGAGTATTCGGAAACGGTACGCGACGGTTGGCTGCACACAGGGGACATTGCCGTGATCGACGCCGAGGGTTTTGTTCATCTGAAGGACCGTGCCAAGTTCCGCATCAAGTCCGGCGGTTACAATGTCTTTCCGGTGGAAGTCGAGAACTGCCTGGCCGAGCATGATGCCGTGGATGAAGTCAGCGTCGTCGGCCTGCCTGACCCGAAATGGGGCGACCGTATTCATGCGGTTGTCACGTTGAGCGCGGGATCGGTGGTGACCGGTGCGGAATTGCGTGAATACTGCCGGGGTAAGATCGCCAACTTCAAGATTCCGAAAGAGATCGAGATTTGGGAGGCCTTGCCCAAAGGACCGACCGGCAAGATCCAAAAACGTGAAGTTATCGACATTTGCAGCCGAACGAGCCAAAGCGGCGCAGCCTGATTGGTCTTTTGGCCCGGCCTTCTGTTGCCGGGTCAAAAGCTTTATTCAAAAAGTGCTTTGATCAAGAGCATGTGCCAACGCCCCTGGATGACGACCTCAACCTTCCATGCGGCGCATAACGGATCGCTGAAAGGATGTCAGCGGAGACCCGGCCCTTTGGCCGGGTGCTATTTTCCTTTTTGTCGATGTCGGGGAAGCATGGTTTTTTTAACGGAATCTCTCGCAGCGCGCCGTCCGGGCCAAAGGTCCAAGAATGGTAATGGAAAAGAATGGTCTTTCCGGTGTTGCCGCAGCCGCGGTGATATTGTCACCGGCGTTGGCGACTTTGGCTTCGGGCATTCGTTTCTGGGTTGCGACCTCTGGTATCTGGCTGGGATTTTGCGGTTTCGCGTCTCGCAATTGACTGGATGCAAATTTAATTGATACAAAATACCAATGAAATGAGCGTGCGCGTCACAAGTAAAACTGACATTCGGTCCATTGCGCCAGGGCACCGAACTCTGTCACCAGATTGGCTCAGTTGGAAAGTTGAGGCTCAGACGTTTACTGCAGCGGAGTCAGCGCGGCAGTCCCTCTTCGGGTTGGGCCTGAGTGGCCAGCCAATGCCGAAAGCTGCGCAAGGACGGATCGTCCGACTTGGTTTTTGGCCAAACCAGATAATAGGCGCCCATCATCTCGACCGCATCGGGAAAGGCTGCAATAAGTTTGCCGGTCGCCAGATCCTGTTCAATCAAATAGTTCGGCAGCAGCGCGACACCCAAACCATGCACCGCAGCCTGATTGATCGTGGTGTATTGGTCGTAAATCGTGCCCTGCAACGCCTCGGGATGGGGGGTTCCCATATGATCGAACCAATCCTGCCAGGCGCGCGGACGGGTTTGAATATGCAGCAAGGGGAGCTTCAGCAGGTCGCCAGGCGATTCCGGTGTTCCATTTGGCAGCAATGACGGTGCGCAAACTGGCAAAACGCTTTCGGCCCGAAGTAATAGCCGGTCTGTACCTGGCCAGTCCGGCTCACCAAAGTGTAGCGCTGCGTCAAAAGGTTCGTTCGTGAAACTGAAGGGGCGCAGGCGTGTGGACATATTGATCGTGATGTCCGGGTGTAGACGGGCGAACTCGGGCAGTCTGGGCACCAGCCATCGCATCCCAAATGTCGGCAGTATGGCGAGGTTCAGCGTACCACCGGCCGGTGCCACATGCAGCTTCAAGGAAGCCTGAGCAATCTGGTTCAACCCTTGACGGACCTCGGCCACATAATCTTGTGCCACCGGTGTCAGCAGCAGCCTCTTGCGATCGCGGCGGATCAGGTCGACGCCCAACTGGGCTTCTAGTGCCTGTAATTGTCGGCTTACTGCGCTTTGGGTCAGGGCAAGCTCGTCGGCGACCGCGGATGCCGAGCCCAGCCTGTCTAACGCTTCCAGCGCGCGAAGGGACGAGATTGAGGGGAAAAGGCGGCGAGGCGTTACCATCTATGCGATCTGCTCATGATTTTGGCCATCACTTTGCAGTTATTTGCGTTTTGTTCAAACACCAAATTATTCGCCAACGCCGTCGTGCTCAATACTCCCAGTCTTGCGCGTCATAAAACCATCCGTCCTTTTGCTGTCCGACCCAATATCCGACAGCGAAGAGTTCGGTCATGTATTCGGGGTCAAAGGGTTCGTCCGGCTTTGTTTGGAACTCTTTGGGGATGTACGTGATGTTTGCCTGAAATCCGTCTCGGTTTGCCAAAGCCAGAATGCTTTCAATGTTGCCCAGGCTTTGAGAGCGGATCAGCATTTCGAACGCGCGGCTTGCCACCGCTGTGGCATTTCCGGGCAACGGATCGAAGGTTGGTTCCAGTTTTTTGTTGTGGATCAGCCAGATGCGGTTCTTCTGGTTGCTTAGCCCTGCTTCGCGCAGCAGTTGGCGCATTTGTAAGTCATGCGGGTAGGCGAAAATCTCACGCGTTAGCCCGCCATCCACATGCAATTCTTCGCGCTGTACCTCGCCATTTGTGACGTCAATTGGCACGGGTTGAAATACGACAGGTATCGAGGCCGATGCCAGAATGACTTCCCGGATCAGATCCCGCGCTTTCGGTGTGTCGGATTGGGCGATCGCCCCGATGTTCCAAAGCACAGGTCGCTCGGCGTCGATATTGGTGGTTCCGATTAACAACTGGCGACCTTGTCTGTGCTGCTCTGCGATCTTTCTGATCAGATCATCCGTCAGTTCTTGACGGATTGCCTCTTGCAGCGGGGTCGCCCTCGTCAGAAAGCCGCGCCCAAAGATCGCGCCCGTCAGGTCCAGCCGGACGACGTCTCGCGTTGCCGTTTCGGTGTAGAACCGTTGTAAGCGGTCGTCATAGTCCGAGCCGAGAAAGGCAAAGGGTGCGATCAGCGCGCCGGTTGAGATACCAGTGACCACATCAAAGGACGGGCGCGTACCTATATCGCTCCACCCGTTAAGGACTCCGGCGCCATACGCCCCGTGTTGACCACCGTCCGACAGGGCGAGAATGTTAAGGCCGCGGCCTTTGGGAACCTGCGCCAGCGTTTTACGCGTTTCTTTGTTCAGTGAGGCCAACCGCTCGCGGTTGTCATCTTCAAAATACCGGCTTTCCGGTCGGGCACCGACTGGCTGAAAGGTTTCATAGTTTTCGGCCGTAGGTGTAAGGTTCGTCCGGTCATAGCTGGCGGCACAGGCGGTCAGAACCAGTGCGAGCGTAACAGACACGAAAATCTTGAACGAGGGCATAGCTGCGATCCGTATCGAAAGAGTTGCGGCTCTTTATCTGCACCCGAGCCACGTGTTGAGTCAGGATTGCCAGATCGCGAAGACCTATGATCGAAACCCCGGATCATGCGCAAGATGACACCGACGTGTGGTGACTGGCTTTGCAATCAAGCGCCGAGATGGCACAGGTTTCAGGAGGCAAAAACTGTCACTATTGACAGTTCCATTCTGTTTACCTATCTCGCTTCGAGGCATCGTTGCGGCCCAGCTTGTGCAAAAGACTGCATCTGGCGTCAAATTGATCAGTTTGCCAACCGTAAGTTCTACGGCCCAAGGAGGGGATAGCATGCCACAAATGTACCATGAGCTTCCCGTAGAAGCGTACACTTCGCAGGAATGGTTCGACCGCGAGCAGCGCGATATTTTTTCGAAAACCTGGCGTTTTGCGGGCTTTATGGAAGATGTGCCCGAACCCGGCCACTATATTTCGGTTCAGGCGGGGCTGAACAATCTGTTCATCGTGATGGGCCGTGATCGCAGGTTGCGGGCGTTTCACAATATTTGCCGGCATCGGGGCACACAATTGATCCGGGCTGTGGGCAAGACACAAAAGGCGCTGACCTGCCCGTATCATGACTGGACCTATGACCTTGAAGGCAACTTGGTCTCGGTACCGGATGAAGATCGCGAATACGGCTCGGTCGATAAGTCCTGTCTTGGTCTGAAACCGGCCTCGGTCGACATCTGGAAGGGCATGCTGTTTGTGCATCCTGACCCCAACGCAGGGTCGATCATGAAATGGTACGGCGATGTTGATGACAAGGTTGGCCCACATGTGCCCGAAGAGTTGATGGAACATGATGGCACTTCGAACACGTATGAGATCAAGGCAAACTGGAAGATCGTCATCGAGAATTATATTGATGTCTATCACCTGAGCCACCTGCATTCGAACACGTTGCAGATGTATGACCACGCCAAGGCCCAGTATGGCTGGTATGGGCCGCATTACATCTTTTGGGAACCGCCGGTCGAAGAGTTCGCAAAAGATCAGAACAAAAAGCTGCAGATGCCGCGGGTCGTGCCCGAAGATCAGAACGGAGCTTGGGTGCCGATGCTGTTTCCAGGGGTTGGAATCGGCGCGTCCGAAGACGTATGGAACGTTTTCATCGTCACGCCACTGGCGCCGGACAGAACGCGGATTCTGAACCGGACCCGCGTGGCCAATGCCTCAACCTGGGAGTTTACGCGACAAGCAAGCCGCTCGGCCTCCTTCTGGAACGGCTTCGAGATCAAAGGAAAATACGAGGGCGACGACGCCCATGACGAAAACGATCCGATGGCGTCTGGGGATTTTACGCAAGAAGACATCTATGCCTGCGAACAACAGCAAAAATCCCTGACCTCGCCCTATTTCGAGGTCGGTCCGGCCTCTGTGGGTGAAAGCCCCGTGGTGGAGCATCAAAGGGTGGTGCGCGATTGGTTGCAGGAAAAATGATTGGACCGAAAGACCGACTGTCCATAGCGACCTTGTTGCGGGTTTTCCGAGCCAAGATCGCGATGACCTGGGGCCTGACGCTTGTGGAAACGGCGTTGTTTGCCATGCTCCCGCTGCTGATCGGCTATTCGATCGATGGTTTGTCGAGTGGTGACTACACGTCGTTCGTCCATTTCGGAATCGCCATGGCACTGCTGTTGGTGGTCGGGATTGTGCGGCGTGTGTATGACACACGGGCGTACGGTACGATCCGGGTCAAACTGGGTGAGGCGCAGGCCAAGAGGGGTGCGTCCCTGGAGGTTTCGGTTCTGAACGCTCGTGTTCTTATGGGGCGGGAGTTGGTCGACTTTCTCGAAGGCGAAGCTCCGGAGTCGATGGGGGCGGCGGTACAGGTCGTTGTCTCAGTCGGTATCCTTCTGTCGTTCCACGGGGCGCTGGCAACGGCAGCGGGTACCGCCGCAGTCCTTATTTTGATCATCTTCGGTCTGTTTTCGCGTCGTTTCTTCCGTTTGAACGGGTTGCTCAACCAGCAGTCCGAGCGACAGGTGACGGCGTTGCAAGGTATGGACCTGAAGAAGATCGGCCAGCACTTTCTGAGACTGCGTTCGCACGAAGTTCGGCTGTCGGACGCTGAGGCGTTTGTGTACGGCGCGATTTTTGCCGTCTTGCTTAGTATGCTGGCCTTCAATCTTTGGTTCGCGGCAACACAAAGCGGCGCGACGGCAGGTCAAATTTTCTCGGTCGTTACCTATTCGTTTGAATTCGTACAATCAGTCGTCGTTTTGCCCATGGTTTTGCAAAGCCTCGCGCGCTTGTCCGAAATAACCGAGCGGATCAATGCTCCTGCAACAAAAGACGCTGCCAATGCTTGAAATGCCTGTCTCAAACATGCGTTGCAAATTAGATAACGTCACACATCATGCCCCATCTCTAGGCTCGAAATCTGGAGGCCCCCAATGACCAGAGACTTCCATCCGCTGACGGTGCGTGACGTTCGTGAGGAAATCGGCGGACAGGCCAAGTCCGTTATGTTCGACGTTCCGCCCCATTTGACGCAGGCCTTTGCGTGGCGAGCTGGACAGCATGTCACACTGCGCTTTCAGATCAAGGGCGAAGAGGTGCGCAGAAGCTACTCTATCTCTTCTTCGCCTGTGTCGGGTGATCCCCTGCGCATCACCGTCAAACGGGTGAAGAAAGGGTTGGTCAGCAACCACATCAATGACACGGTGCAGCCTGGCGATGTGATTTATGTGATGCCCCCGTTTGGCAGCTTTTGTCTGGACACGGACCCGACGGAGCGGCGTACGCATTACTTTCTTGGTGCGGGGAGCGGGATCACACCTCTGCACTCTATGCTTCAATCGGTTCTGTTGGCGGAACCGTGGTCTTTTGTGCATCTGGTCTATGGCAATGCAAACGCGGATAGTATCCTGTTCAAAGACGCGTTCGCGGAATACCAAGAGGGCTTCGCTGGTCGTCTTACCGTGCAGCACGTGCTGTCCAAGCCCTCGATGTGGTCCAGCTTCGACTACTGGCGACGGGGCAACATCGACAAGGACGCGGTTCAGGCATTCCTGGCCGAAAATCCGCCATATGCCCAAAATGCGCAGTACTACATCTGCGGCCCCGGAGGTATGAATGGGTCGGTGAAAGAGGCGTTGATGTTGTTGGACGTGCCTGCGAACCGGATCCATTTGGAAAGCTATAGTGGCGCGCCGGTCGCGGATGACGGCATCAAGGGTGTTAATGCAGTTGTGGACATTACCCTGAACGGCCAGCGGCAGTCCGTTGAGATAACGTCTGGACAAACGATTTTGCAAGCAGCCCAAAAGGCAGGGCTGGAACCTCCTTACTCGTGCCAGTCCGGTGTCTGCGGAGCGTGTCGTTGCAAGTTGAAGAAAGGTTCAGTTCATATGCGCGCACGAACTGCCTTGGATGACGCCGAAATCGCCAAAGGGGCTGTTCTGTCTTGTCAGGCTGTTGCTACTGCGGAAAAGGTGGCCGTCACCTACGATTGATCCACGTTTTCAGGGTTTGGATTCCAGGGTTTCCGCCAACTTCAGTGCGGCAAAGTAGGACGAATAAGCCCATGTCTTTGGGGGTTTAAGCGGAATGAACGCGTCCGTCGTGATGTACAGGTTAACGATGCCGTGGGCGACGATTTCACATGCCTGCCTGTCCGCTTTGGGGTGCGACGCAAAAACGATGTCCATAGCAACTTTGTAAAAAACGTCCATCGAATCCAGCAAAGGCTGGCGCAGTTCCGGATAAATCTCGACTGAATTGACCAGAGACTGGTAGCAGATGTTGATCCGTGGATCCAACTCACCTTCTGAATTGAACAGCGCTTCGATCAAACTCCTGACGCCGGGATGATCGGCCAGCGCCAGACGTAGCGCCTCACTTTGAGTGGTTAGCGTTTCGGCAATGTGGTTCCCAAGGGCCAGAACCATGGCTTTGCGGTTGCCAAGGTGGTGCCGGATCAGTGGTCGTTTCAGCCCGGCTGCAGCGGCGATATGTTCCAGCGTTGCCCCTTCAACGCCGTATGACACCACGCACGTCATGAACGCGTCCAGGACTTCTTTCTTCCGTTGATCTTGTACCGAAGGTCGACCCATGCGAATACTCTACTAGTTCTCAATTTCTTCAGGGTACCTTGTATTTGATAGATTGTCAATATGGACAATCTATATTGGTCTTTTGACGTTTGCGCTGATCAAATGACCTATAGCGTGATTGTCGTTCGATAATCCAGTCGGTTCGAAAGAGCGATACGTGTCGCCCGCGCGCCTGTCAGGCTGCACGAGCATTTGTTTCACTTCTGCAAGGCCAGCAGTTCGTCGAACTGGGCTTTATCCAACCGATAGAACATCAGTGCGATGACCGAGGCCATATACACCACAAGCGTCAGGCAGGCGTAGTTCCAGCCAAGGGCCCGCGTGACCTCGGCGGTCAGGTTTGATTGGTCCGGAGATTCCGGGAAGCCGACAAAAGCCAAAAATAGACCTGATGTCGCCAATCCGCCTGCGGTTCCGGCTTTGAGCACGAATGTGATGACCGAGGTAATGATCCCTTCGTTCTGAAAGCCGTTTTGGCTCATGCCCAGCTCGACAACGTCAGCGGTCATCGAGGTCAAAAGGGCTGTCGTCCAGACGATCAGGGTAATTTGCAAAATGCCGTGCGCGAAGAGCAGCCAGATCAAAAGCTCGGTTCCATTCGCAGGAAAAAACCCGATGTCGCGGAGCAGATAGGGTGCAGCGCCGACCACGGCCGAAAGGATCGACAGAACAATCGCGCTGGTCTTTTTGTCGCCGGATCGGGAAATCATCCTGATCGTTACGCCTCCGACGATCGCCCCGATCAGGTTGGCAACTAGGATCAACGAGATCTGATCGTTGTTCAACTCCCAGAAGAACGACGTCAGATAGGTCCACAGCGCAGCACCGATCCCAGCTCCCACAGCATAGATGGCCGAGCTGACGAAAATCGCTCGAAGGGCGGGAAGTTTGAAGGCAGAAATGGATTGTTTGAAGAACCCGGATGCGCTGTAGGTCGCGTCATGAGAGATATCCGTCATCCGATCCTGCCAGCGGCGCGTGCCCAGTGCAGTGATGGCGATGGCCAGGGCTAAAATAATAGCGCCAACGAGCCCGGCCTCTTGATACCCAGCTTGATTGAGGATGCCGTAGGGCATTGTATCCGTAGGCACGAGCCAGATCACATACATGGCGATGACCATAATCTGACCTGCGATCCAGCCGATCGAAACCTTCAGCCCCGACAACGTGGTCCGCCCGCCATAATCCTTGGTCAATTCCGGCACCATTGCGTTATGCGGCACGTCATACAGGGTCATTGCTGTGCGTAGCAAGATCGTGGTGATCAGCAGGAACCAGAACTGCTGCGTCTGGGTTGTCAGCGTCTCAGGCGGGTTCCAGATGAACCAGTACAGAAAGGCGATCGGGATAATCGCCAGGTAAATGAACGGGTGCCTTTTGCCACTGCGCGAACGTGTATTGTCCGATAGGTACCCGACCAGCGGGTCTGAAACAGCGTCAAATATTAGAGCGACCGACAGGGCAAACCCAACGACTTCTGCGGGCAGCCCGATAACCAGGTTGTAGTAGATCAGTAGGAAAAAGCTGAGCCCGTTCGTCAATATGCCATTGGCAACGCCGCCTAACCCGTAGAATAGCTGCATACGTGTCGACGGACTGTCGGTCCTGGTGTTCATATGTGTCCTCCCGTTATCCGAAGTCCTTTTTTGTTTGGGATCTCCGGATTGCGCTGGCGCGTTTCTTCGCGGCCTCTGTGCGCAGCCCACGGCACTTGTTTTGTTGTCAGTTTGAGTGCTCGTGGAAGGTGAGCCTGGTCGGAATAAGCCTGAGCCGGGCGCGCATTTGGTGAATTTTCTTGCTTTAGGTTTTGATCCGTCACTGCAGTGTCGGTTGATTGAGTGAGGTGAGCGTCCCTTTTTCGTATGCAGTTACGTCCGGAATGGATTTGGGTATTCTGGATCGCACGAAACTTGCACATTTATTGTCTATAATGACAATATTAGTCACATGAAGCCTGTACTATTTCAATACATTTGTGTTTTAGGCGCATCAAATGTTTCAAAGCACTACAAACCTGATCGAAATTATATGAGAAATGAAGTTGTGTTTGCCCCATCAGCCCAGCAAGACAAAGCCGGCATGGACAGACAAGGCCTGTGCCGGAAAGCAATTCCTGGTTTAATTGTCACATGCGAAAGCCTCGGCGCAGAACACTGCCGCGGTGTGACTTAGTCCACGCGGATCAACAGCTTGCCGGTATTTTCTCCGCGATAAAGCATCGCGATCGCGTCTGGCGCGGCATCTGCTCCGTTCAGGATGTGCTCATTGGCTGACAACTGGCCAGAGCGGACCCAATCCGCCAAATTCGCAATCGCTTCGGGAAACTGCGGTCTATAGTCAAAAGCAATAAAGCCTTGCATGCGGGCCCGAGCGACCAATAGTTGTCGGTGCACCCGGGGGCCCAACGGGATCGGGTCCCAATCGGCCAGCGCAGCTGTGCCACAGATTGCAATGCGTGCGCCCTGCGCCAGATTCGCCATAACCGCGTCCGAGATCGGCCCACAGGTGTTGTCGAAATAGCAATCGACCCCATCCGGGCAGGTGGTTCGAATGGCTTGGGCGACGTCCTGTTCTTTGTAGTTGATGGTCGCGTCATATCCGAACTTGTCTGCGCACAATTCCATCTTTTGTGTGCTGGAGGTAATGCCGACTGTCCGGCACCCTACTACTTTGGCGATCTGCCCAACCGCAGATCCAACGGCTCCGGCGGCGGTTGAGACTACAACAGTGTCGCCTGCCTTGGCCTGGCATATGTCGAGCAGGCCAAAATAGGCGGTTACGCCGTTCAGGCCCAAAATCCCCAGTGACATAGAGGGTGACAGATCCGTTTCGGTTACTTTTCTGTCGATATTCGATCCATCTGATACCGCATAGCGGCTCCAGCCTAGCATGCCTGAAACGAGCTCACCTTCCGCATAATCGGGGTTCCGTGACGCGACGACCTCACCCACCGCAAACCCACGCATGGGTGCGCCGATTTCGACCGGGGGCAGATAGTTGGGCGCATCATTGGCCCATCCCCTTTGCGCCGGATCAGCCGACCAAAAAGAGGTTTTGACCAATACTGATCCGTCCGGCAGTTCTGGCACAGGGTGATCTTGAACGGTGAAGTGTTCGGCTTGAGGGATACCTTTAGGGCGGCTGGACAGGATTACGCTGCGGTTGGTCAGTGTCATGACTGTTTCTCTCAATTGTTGTCCGGGTTGCCGTCGGGGCGGGGGTCTTTGTATCGGTTCAGATCCAACACACCGGCTTGAACGGGGTTGTTTGCTAAAAACATGGCCATAACCTGATCGCTTGTCTGCCAAAATTCAGGGCTTGTTCGGCGCAGGCCATATGTCTCGGCGAATTTTACCCAATCCACCTGTGAACGCACTTCTTTGGCAGCATTCACAAAAGGGTCCAGCTGATCCTGCCGGATCTTGAAGAAAAAATTCGGATAGCTTCCGACTATCCCTGGAAGGATTGACAGAACGTCTGCCTGTGGGTCCCGGCGATCTTCCTCATTGAACAAAAAGGCCACGTTGTAGTGGGCCTTGTCGTGGATCAAAGTGTAAAGCGTTGGCGGCTCATCCTCAGTTTCGACCAATAGAATCGAGGCATCCGGAAAAAACTGGACCCACTCACCAGTTTGATTTGCCAACGCGCGCAGTCTGGTCGGATCGTCATCAGAACAGGCGGGTTTTTTGCATCTGTTGATCGGATCGTTAATCGCCCACAGCCCGTTGCCGCGATTTAGCAACTCAAGAAGGAACTCCTGTTTGGGTGTGTCAGTTTCAAACTGGATGCCGGTTGGAAAGCTTGGGTCGACATAACGGCGGTGCCAATAGGTGTGCAGTTCGGCAAGGGTACCTTGATACCAGGTTTCATGCAGTGTTGGACGGACGTCAGGGGGCATAAAGAACAGAAACGTATCCTCGCTCTCCATTCTCAACTCGTCCATGTACAGCCGGGTCGAAAGCTGGTGCTCAACCCGGCCGAATACATCGTAGCCAGCGACCAGATCGTAATAGATGCGTTCAAAAACCGGAAAGTCGATGACCCAGGCGGTTTCGGGAATTCCGCCGTGGAACCCGGTCATGGCCGAGGCATTGTCGAAATGGCGAAAAACAGTAATCAGTGCTTGCGGATTGGTGCCGTCGCCGTCCCAGATGGCATCATAGCTGAACCCGGTCTCATGAACGGCGCTTTCGCGATACCGGGTCTCTCGAAATTCCAAGTATTTGACCTGATTTTCGTGCGACAAGCCTTGCAGGTCCCCCAAGACTCGACCATCCAGAGCTCCGACGGGCAGTTCCAGAAAGGCCGCGCTATCGGCGAGAAAGCTTGGGTCCGTAACGGACAGATCTGCGTCGGGATCCAGGAAACTGACCCAGAACCGGTCTTCGATCACATCAACAGCCGTTTCACCGTGACAGACCGGGCCTCGAATGAAGCTGCGCACAAAGAACAGAGCATCATCCAGCAGAAACTGGTAACGGCTGCGGGCCGGGATTTCTGCGAAGGTACTGAACGGGTTGCCGCCCTCATCCTCGCCATAGGACGGCAGGTTTTCCACGGTCCAAGTCGGGTCTAGGAACAGTTGGTGATAGCGCGCCATGCGTTCTGGGCCGAACGGGTAGACCAGGTGATCCTTGTGCACGATCGTTTCGTTAAACGGCTCAATCCGATAATAGAACGGTGCGGAACCGGGATCGTCGAACGGGCGTCGTGTGGCGATGATGTCTATCTCGGACCCAGGGGGGGTTGCAGATCGGACCAGCTGAAAAAACTGTCGCGGGTCTGTGCCCGGAAAGTGCAACCGGGCCAAAAACAGATGTTCGTAGATGTAACGGCTCATCAATTGGTTACGCGGGTCGGGCGAGTTCAAAAACTCTTCCCAAGATGCGATCTGCGCTTGGACCTCTTCCGATAATTCTGGCGTTGCCGCAGGCGTGGGGGCACCACTTTGCGCCCATGTCATCAACAGCTGATATTCGTTTTCGGAAAGCGGTGCGGCCGCATAGGGCATTCCCGCCTTGGGGTTCGACGCGCTGTATGTATCGAATTCCTGTGGCGTTGGGCAGGCCAACCGGCGATCCAGGGCGAGGCCAAGTTCCGGTGGGATCGGTACATTCGCAGCCAGCGGTTCTTGGCGCCCTAGGGTGAGGTAACGTTCCAGCAGCGACCCATCTTCATCCTTCTGATCGGACGACGGGAGAACCGAGAAAAACCCAAGCGCGCGCCACTCGGGAACAGTCTGTGCGTCAATGCCCAGCCGTGTCGGTTGTGCGTCGGTCAGTCGTTCGGTGTGATAGACCGCCTGCTTGCTGGCGCCACGCAGCAGGCCATCGGGCGACGTCAGTTTGAGCTGGCAGGGCGCATCATAGCAACTGTGACAGACCACGCAGCGATGGTTCAGGATGTCTTGGACATCTGCCCATGGGGCGCTTTGGTCCTCATCCGTGTTGGAATCCGACTGAGCAGCGGCTTGATCAAGAACCGGAAACCCAAACACGGCCACAAGGGCATAGGCCAAAAGACGCCTGTTTCGTAGTGTTCGCAGCATGGATGCCCCCTGATTTGGATGATCAGAAAACGCGCAACATCGCGTCCAGTTCAAAGCTATGTCCGGTTTATACTACTGATTTCAGAGCACTTGTCGCGCTGTGTTTTTTGCCGATACAGGCAGTGTGCGTTTGTCGCAGTGTCACATGCGATAAAATCGATGTATTGAGGTTCAAGTTCACCAGAAAACGTTTTGATCAGGGATTTCCGACTATGGACGCGTCATGGATTGATCGATTTAAAGGGCTCAGCCAGCTGCCACCTGACATCCGGGATGAGCTTGAAGCAGGCAGCCAGATCGTCAGCGTTTCGGCAGGCACGCAAGTTTTTGCGCCGGGGCAGACGGCGGACAACCTGCTGTTGCTGCTGGACGGGACAATCCGCGTTCAGCAAAAGTCGGAAACAGGGCGGGAAGTGTTTCTGTATCGCGTCCACGCAGGCGAAAGCTGTGTGCTGACCACGGCATGTATGCTGGCGTTCGAGGACTACTCGGCCGACGGGATTGCCGAAACGGATGTGCGCGCGGTAGCGATTCCGCGTACGACATTTGACGATCTGGTCGCAAAATCATCCGTTTTTCGCACATTCGTTTTCGCGGCCTATTCGCGCAGGATTTCGGATCTGTTTGCGCTGATTGATGACATCGTGTTTCGGCGCATGGATGTCCGGCTCGCGTCCCGTTTGCTGGAGCTGTCGGACGCGCACAGTGTTGTTCATGCGACCCATGCAGTGCTTGGCAATGAGCTCGGCACCGCGCGAGAGGTCGTTTCGCGCACGTTGTCGGAATTCCACCGCAGGGGTTGGATCGAACAGTCCCGTGGTGAAGTTCATCTGACGGATCGTGCGGCGCTCGAGCATATGGTCCGATCATCTGGCATGCATTTTTAAAAAAATCCGGGTTTGGTGACCAAGTCACCAAAGGTTGCAGGACCGTCATGGCAAGAACGCTTCATCGCATCTTGATGGAGTGAATCGTGACAACGAATATGGGAAAATTTGACCGGGCCGCGCGCATCGCTGTCGCGGGTGTTTTGGTGTTCCTGGCCTTCAGTAGTGGGCTTTTGGCATCGGGCTTATTGTTTTGGGTCGCGCTGGCCATCGCGGCGATTTTCACCCTGACTGCCCTGGTGGGCAATTGCCCGATCTACAGTGTGATTGGCCTGAAAACCTGCCGCAATTGTGGGTGACAGACCAGCGCTAGCGCCTTGGCCTGTAACTGGAGGAGACATTCGATATGACAGATTACCCCGTGAACCTTGAGACAAAGCCGGTCGTTCAGGCCTTTTTTGATGAGGCAACGAACACCATCAGCTATATTGTCAAGGACCCAACATCGCCCGCCTGTGCGATTGTTGATAGCGTCATGGATATCGACTATGCGGCCGGCCGTATCACATATGATCACGCGGATGAGCTGATCCGGCAGATACAGGACCAGGGCCTGAGGCTGGAGTGGATCATCGAAACCCATGTCCACGCCGACCACCTGTCTGCCGCTCCTTACATTCAGGAAAAGCTGGGTGGTAAAATTGGCATCGGGTCCAAGATCATGGTGGTGCAGGACACATTCGGTAAAGTGTTCAACGAAGGCACCGAGTTCCAGCGTGATGGGTCGCAGTTCGATGCCCTGTTCGACGATGGTGACACCTACATGGTCGGAAATATGCAGGCCTTTGCCATGTATACGCCCGGTCATACTCCGGCCTGTATGGTTCATGTGATGGGTGACGCGGCCTTTGTTGGGGATACGCTGTTCATGCCTGATGGCGGCTCTGCGCGTGCAGATTTCCCGGGGGGTGATGCGGGCACGCTGTATGACTCGATTCAAAAGGTTCTGGCCCTGCCGGACGAGACACGTTTGTTCATGTGTCATGACTATGGGCCCAATGGCCGCGACATTGCGTGGCAAACCACGGTAGCCGAGGAGAAGGCGCAAAACATCCATGTCGGCGGCGGCAAGACAAAGGAAGAGTTCGTCAAGTTCCGGACAGAACGTGACGCGGTTCTGGATATGCCCAAGCTCATTATCCCTTCGCTGCAGGTCAATATGCGCGCGGGCGAGGTGCCGACCGATGGTGACGGCAACCCGATGCTCAAAGTCCCAGTAAACACTCTTTGATCTCGGAGGGCAGAGATATGGATCTCAGGAAAATCACACCGCAATTCACGGTCAGCCCGCAGATTTCGATTGAGGATATTGCGGTTATAGCCGCCAACGGATACCGGGCCATACTTTGCAACCGTCCAGATGGAGAGGCCCCCGACCAGCCGTCTTTCGAAGAGATCGAGGCCGCAGCCAAAGCGGTCGGCCTCGAAGCGCGATATGTCCCTATCCAAAGCGGGATGGTGAAAGATGACGATGTGCATGCGTTCGGGGTTGCCCTGCAAGACTTGCCGAAACCAGTTCTGGCCTATTGCCGCACCGGTACACGGTCGGTCACCTTGTGGTCGTTCTTTGAGGCCCCGACGCGCCCTATGGCCGAAATCCTCTCGGCGACTGCGACGGCCGGGTACGACATGAAGGGGGTCGCGCGCCGGATTGCCAACGGGGGCAAGACGCCAACGGACACCGGTGACGCCCATTTCGACGTGGTCATTGTCGGCGGTGGTGCAGGCGGCATTTCGGTTGCCGCAAGTCTGAGATCGCGCAAACCTGACCTGAACATCGCAGTAATAGACCCGGCTGATATTCACTATTACCAACCGGGATGGACGATGGTAGGCGGCGGCATTTTTGATGCGCAAACCACCGCAAGAACCATGGGCAGCTTGATCCCAAAGGGAGTGCATTGGCTCAAGTCAGCAGTGGCGGCGTTCGAGCCCGAAAACAACGCGGTGATCCTGGATGGGTGCCGGGTTGTGAAGTATGACCGTCTGGTAGTCTGCCCGGGCCTCAAGCTGGATTGGGGTGCGGTCGAAGGGTTGGAGGAGACTCTGGGCCGAAACGGAGTCACCTCGAATTACCGCTACGATCTGGCACCCTATACTTGGCAATTGGTACAGCAGATGCAACGCGGTCGGGCCGTTTTTACCCAACCGCCGATGCCAATCAAATGCGCGGGCGCTCCGCAGAAGGCAATGTATCTGTCTGGTGATGCGTGGTTTCGCAGCGGAGCGCTAAAGGATATCGATATTCAGTTCATGAATGCGGGCGGGGTGCTGTTTGGCGTCAAGGACTATGTCCCTGCTCTTGAGGCTTATGTCGAAAAGTATGGGGCCGCGTTGAACTTCTTCCACAATCTGGTCGCAGTGGATGGGCCGGCCAAAACAGCCCGTTTCGAAATCGCCAAACCGGAAGCCGATAAGGAAAGTGTCGAGGTCGAGTTTGACATGATGCATGTCTGCCCACCCCAGACAGCGCCGGATTTCATCCGCGTATCGCCCTTGGCGGATGTGGCAGGATGGGTCGATGTGGATCAATCAACGCTGCGCCACAAAAGCTATGACAACATCTGGTCTCTGGGCGATGTCATGAACGCACCGAATGCCAAAACCGCCGCAGCGGCGCGGAAACAAGCTCCAACAGTGGCGGAAAATATCGCCGCTGATATCGAGGGGCGGTCTGCACTGGCACAATATGATGGGTATGGATCGTGCCCATTGACAGTCGAGCGCGGCAAGATCGTATTGGCCGAATTTGGCTATGGCGGAGCTTTGAAGCCCAGCTTCCCTTCTTTCCTGATCGATGGCACCAAACCCTCGCGCCTTGCATGGCTATTGAAGGAAAGACTGCTGCCGCCGATCTACTGGCAAGCAATGCTGCGCGGTAAAGAGTGGCTGGCCAAGCCCGAAAAGCTGACAGTAGCCGCGGACTGAACATGAACGCACCCCAAAAGGCATTGCGCCGCTATGTTCCCATTCTGGATTGGGGGCGGACCTACACAAAATCGGCTCTGTCGAACGACCTGATTGCCGCAGTGATCGTAACGATCATGTTGATCCCGCAATCGCTGGCTTATGCTTTGCTGGCAGGGCTGCCGCCAGAGGCGGGTCTTTACGCCTCGATCGTGCCGATCTTGTTGTATGCCATCTTTGGCACAAGTCGTTCCTTGGCCGTCGGTCCGGTCGCGGTTGTGTCATTGTTGACGGCATCGGCCGTAGGGCAGGTGGCCGAGCAGGGGACGGCAGGATATGCCGTGGCGGCTCTGACACTGGCATTCATGTCTGGTGGGTTTTTGATGCTGATGGGCGTCCTGCGCCTTGGGTTGCTTGCGAATTTCCTCAGCCATCCGGTGATCGCCGGGTTCATCACCGCATCGGGTATCCTCATCGCCACCAGTCAACTCAAGCACATTCTCGGGATCGATGCCCACGGGCACACGCTGCCCGAGATGGTGATGTCGATCCTGTCTCATTTGCCTCAGTTGAACTGGATTACGGTCACAATCGGCGTCTTTGCAACGATGTTCTTGTTTTGGGTTCGCGTGTCACTAAAACCCACGCTTCGTGCGCTGCGAGTGCCTGCGCTGCTCGCTGATGTTTTGACAAAGGCGGGGCCCGTTGCCGCTGTTGTCGCAACCACGGTTTGCGTCTGGGCTTTTGATCTGGCCGGACAGGGAGTCAAAATCGTGGGTTCCGTCCCGCAAAGCTTGCCGCCCCTGACGATGCCGGGATTTTCGCTGGATCTTGTGAACGCGCTGCTGGTGCCAGCCATCCTGATCTCGGTCATCGGTTTTGTCGAAAGCGTGTCGGTGGCGCAAACGCTGGCGGCCAAGAAACGTCAGAGAATTGATCCGGATCAGGAGTTGATTGGTCTGGGTGCTGCCAATCTTGGTGCGGCCTTTACCGGAGGGTATCCGGTGACCGGTGGCTTTGCGCGGTCTGTCGTGAACTTCGATGCGGGCGCCGAAACACCCGCGGCAGGCGCATTCACGGCGATTGGTTTGGCCATCGCGGCCATGGCGCTGACACCGCTGGTCTACTTCCTTCCCAATGCGACGCTGGCGGCAACAATCATTGTCGCCGTGCTGGGCCTTGTTGATCTGTCGATCCTGAAAAAGACCTGGGACTATTCGCGCGCCGACTTTGCCGCCGTCGCGGCAACGATCGTGCTGACCCTCGGGCTAGGGGTCGAAGTGGGTGTAGCTTCTGGTGTTGTACTGTCCGTCGTGCTGCATCTTTACAAGACATCAAAGCCGCATGTGGCCGAGGTTGGATTGGTGCCGGACACTCAGCATTTCCGCAATATCCTTCGTCATGATGTGTTGAGCGATCCAACTGTTGTGACACTGCGCGTTGACGAAAGTCTGTACTTTGTGAATGCGCGCTTTCTTGAGGATTTGGTGCAGAACCGCGTGACGGATGGCAGCACGGTTCGACATGTCGTTTTAATGTTCTCAGCTGTGAATGAGGTCGACTTTTCGGCCTTGGAAAGCCTCGAGACGATCAACCGCCGACTAGCCGATATGTGCATCGGGTTGCACCTGTCCGAGGTAAAAGGCCCTGTGATGGACCGACTAACGCGGTCGCACTTTCTTGAGGAACTGAACGGACACGTGTTCCTGTCGCAATATGATGCGTGGATCAGGCTTTCACCTTCCACCACGCCAGATGTTGCGGCATAACTCGGGGTCAAAAACGTCGTTGCAGGATGCCCAAGAGCGGATGGGTCCCCGTCCGCCCGATCATTCAATTGCGGTCCAGCCTCAGACCGTTGCGCCCTTGATACGAATGGCCGACCCCAGGCTGCCCGCACAGAGGCCAATGACAACTGCGATCAACAGTTCAAACGTATTGACCTCGGCAAATGATCCATGGGCAAAGATCACGGTTTGCAGCAACGCGACAATGCCCCCCATCAATGCACCCAGCCAGACGCGACGTGTCATCATGCCCAAAGCCAGCCCAAGGATTCCCGGCAGGCTGATGATGTTGGCTCCGACTGTTCCCAGAAATTCCAGCATATCGTGTCCCTTTTAATCTGCGCGCGAGGTCAGGAATGACTTGATGTCGTCGCCGTCTGTTGCAGCGTGGTGTTGCAGCTGACTTGGTGTCTTTCCGGCCAGAGTTTCGATGACTTCCTGATAGCGTTCTTGATGGCCCGGTGGCAGGCTGTGGGCAATGCCTTGGTGGCAATCGATGCAGGTCATGTTTTCGTCGATGGCGCGCTGGTGCTCCGAGGCGGCGCGCGCCTCTTGCAGCGTAAAGTCCATATAGTCGAAGTTGTGACAGTTGCGGCATTCGCGGCTGTCAGACGCCTTCATCTTTTTCCAGACGGCCGTCGCCATGCTCAGACGATGCTCTTCGTATTTTTCGGGCGTGCTGATCGTCCCGACAAGCTCGTGATAGACGTCCTTGACCGCCATGATCTTGGCTTTGATCTTGTGGTTCCATTCGTGCGGCACGTGGCAATCGGAACAGATGGCCCGCACACCCGAGTGGTTGTTGTAGTGGATCGTTTCACGGTATTCGCCGAGGTTGGTTTCCATCGTATGGCAGGAAACGCAGAATTCTTCGGTGTTGGTCAGCTCAAGCGTCCAGTGGAACCCGCCCCAGAACAGGATGCCGGCCAAAAATCCCGCGAGGATCAGAAAGCCAGAGCTAAATGCAACCGCGGGCGTCCAGATCCAGTTCCAGAGGCGGCCAATCCAACCGCGCTTTTCAGGGGAGTCTGCCATGTCGGTGCTCCTTTCAATCTTGCGTTGGATTAATTGCCCGAGGACGGCTGAAAGACGTTTTCAACCAATGGCGGCGCGTCGGCTTGCGGAACGTGGCACTGGTTGCAGAAATAGCGGGTGCCCGCGATGTGATCCAATTCGTTGCCATCGCGATCCAGATAGTGGGTCATCGAAAGGGTCGGTGCGTTGCGTTCCCCGGCCTTGGTCCAATCGTGACAGGACAGGCACTGGTTTGTGCGTGTGTCGATCTGGTATTGCTCGATCGAATGTGGGATCAACGGCGGCTGCTGGCGGTAATTGCGCTGCATGCGTCCTTCGACGTTCTTGTGAACTTTATTAAGGGGGATAAGCTCATCCACTTCGGCCCCGCGCAGGGTTTCGACATTGGCAGATTGCGCAAGAGCGAACCCGCCCAAGAGTAATACGGGAATAAGGGCTAAAAGGCCTGTACGGATTGGCTTGTTCATCTTGGCACTCCCTTAGATAGGTCTGGCTTCGCGCGGATCGGGCGCGGGAACTGGATCGGAAGGCTCGGCGATCTGGTCGTCGAACCGGTGAGTAAATCTGAAGACGTCAACAGCGCAGACGTCGATGCAACGCCCACATGTGGTGCAGTCGGGGGACAGGATCAGGGGCGTTGATCCCGATTTGCCTTTCAGTGCGGGCGAGATGACCTGATTTTCGGGGCAAACTGCATAGCAATCCATGCAGTCATCGCAGGCCGCACGGTTTGCGGCGCTGACCCTCAGCAGGCCCTTTGCACCAATCAGCCCATAGAAGGCGCCGACCGGGCAGATGTGACCGCACCAACCGTGGCGGGCCACAAAAACATCGAAGACAAAGATCGCCACAATCATGGCCCATACGAACCCTGCGCCGAAGATCAGACCGCGGTGTAACATGGTGATCGGGTTAACCAATTCCCACGCAATCACGCCCGTCGCGCCCGAGACGATCAGCACAGTGGCCAATATCCAAAGGCGCGTGCCGCGCTTGGGTTGCCAACCCTTCGGCAGGTCAAGTCGTCTGTGAAGCCAGTTGGCCGCATCGGTGACCGGGTTGATTGGGCAGACCCACGAGCAATAGATGCGCCCACCGATCAGAGCGTATGCGACCAGAACGATCAATCCACCGATCAGCGCGGTCATCTCGGGCCAGTGCCCAGCTACCACGCTTTGCAGCAGGATCAGCGGGTCCGTTAGTGGCAATACGCCCAGTGTCAGAGACCCGGCAAGAGTGCCCTGAACGATCCAAACTCCGAACCACGGCCCCATCAGGAACAGGACAAGAAAGCAAACCTGGCTTGCTCGACGCAACAACAGGTATTTGTGGGCGCGCACCCAGCCTTTCTCGTCGATAGCCTCTTGACCGACCGGGATTTGTGTGCGGGCGCTCATTGTCCGGCCCCCGGCAAATTATAAGTGGGCGCGAAGCCGCCGGGTGTGGTCAGGTTGTCTGTGCCTGGTCCGGGCAGGCGGTCGGGCAAGTCGATGATACCTTCGACGAGGGGGCCGCCTTTGGCCTCTTTCTCTTCCCAGCCCCTGCGGTAGTGATCGGCGCTGCTACCCCGCGCCAGACGGGCAGGCAGAACCTTGATGGCCGCCTCGGGCAAGACACAGCTTTTCTCGCACATGCCGCAGCCCGTGCAGCGATCGGCGTGAACGGTCGGGATGAACATCGCATGATGGCCCGAGCGTTCGTTGTGGGCCGTTTCCAGCGTAATCGCCTCGTCAATCACCGGGCAAACCCGGTAACAGACGTCGCAGCGCAGCCCGAGGAAGTTCAGGCAGTTTTCCTGATCGACCAGAACAGCGACACCCATCTTGGCGTCGTCAATATCATCGAGATCTGGATCAAGCGCGCCAGTAGGGCATGCGGCCACGCAAGGGATGTCGTCACACATTTCGCACGGCACGTCGCGCGCGGTGAAATAGGGTGTTCCGGTTGCCACCGCATCCGACCCCAATTCTGCCAGTTTCAGCGTGTCGTAGGGACAGTCCCGAACGCACAGCCCGCAGCGGATGCATGCCGATAGAAACTCCTTTTCGGGTAGTGCGCCGGGGGGGCGCAATGCCTCGGCCGGCAATGCGCGGGCGTCGCGGGCAAGCCAGGCCAGCAATGACCCGGCGACCACGCAGCCACCCGTCGCCCGCGCCGCATCCTGCAGGAAGCGACGCCTTTGCGGCGAAAGGGGTTTACCTTCGAAGGGCATGGGGACGACCTTTGCCTCGCTAGTCCGTTACGCGCGCTCGACCTTGCAGGCGCATTTCTTGTAGTCGGTCTCTTTCGACAACGGGCAGGTTGCGTCCAGCGTCAGCTTGTTGGTCAACTGGTGCTCGTCGAACCAAGGCATAAAGACCAACCCGCGCGGTACCTTGTTGCGACCGCGGGTCTCGACCCGGCTGGTAACCTCGCCCCGGCGGGTGGACAGAACGATCTCCTGCCCGCGGCGCAAACCGCGATCCTTTGCGTCCTCTGGATGCATGTAGACGACAGCGGACGGATAAGCGCGGTGCAGTTCCGGAACGCGGCGTGTCATCGAGCCAGAATGCCAGTGCTCGAGCACGCGACCAGTGGACAGCCACAGATCGTACTCGTCATCCGGAACCTCAGCAGCTGGTTCATAAGGCGCAAAGATGATCTTGGCCTTGCCGTCTTTGTGGCCGTAGAACTTCACGCCCGCGCCTTCGGGCACGTAAGGATCGAAGCCTTCGCGGAAACGATAGAGCGTTTCTTTGCCGTCGACGACCGGCCAGCGCATGCCGCGGGCTTCGTGGTACATCTCGAACGGGGCCAGATCGTGTGCGTGGCCGCGACCGAAATCGGCGTATTCTTCGAACAGCCCTTTCTGCACATAGAAGCCGAAGTGTTCGGCATCGTCGTTATGGAACCCTTCTGCCGTTTCGGACAGCGGGAACTGATCGACCTTGCCGTTGGCATAAAGCACGTCGAACATTGTCTTACCACGGTGCTCGGGCATTTTGGCCAGCAGTTCCTCGCCCCAGACCTCTTCGACGGTGAAGCGCTTGGAAAACTCCATCAATTGCCACAGGTCGGATTTTGCTTCACCCGGTGCCTGTACCTGCTGCCGCCAGAATTGAGTGCGGCGTTCTGCGTTGCCGTAGGCACCTTCCTTTTCAACCCACATGGCGGTGGGCAGGATCAGGTCCGCGGAGACGGCGGTGACCGTCGGGTAAGGGTCGGACACGGTGATGAAGTTGTCCGGGTTGCGATAGCCGGGATAGCCTTCTTCGTTGATATTGGGCGCGGCCTGCATGTTGTTGTTGCATTGCACCCAGTAAGCGTTCAGGTCGCCATCCTTCAACTTGCGGTGCTGTAGCACGGCGTGGAAGCCGGGCTTGGGCGGAATGGTGCCCTCGGGGATGTTCCATGCGGTTTCGCAAATCTTGCGGTGCTCATCATTGGCCACGACCATGTCAGCAGGCAGGCGGTGGGCAAAGGTGCCAACCTCACGCGCGGTGCCGCAGGCCGAGGGCTGGCCGGTCAGCGAGAAGGGCGAGTTGCCGGGTTCGGAGATTTTACCAACCAGAAGGTGCACGTTGTACATCAGCGAATTCACCCACGATCCACGGGTGTGCTGGTTGAAACCCATCGTCCAAAGGCTCATGACCTTGCGGGTCGGGTCGGCATATTGTTGCGCGAGTTTCTCGAGCTTTTCAGCCGGAACACCGGACAGTTCC
This sequence comes from Ruegeria sp. R14_0, assembly GCF_017743975.1. Lineage (GTDB taxonomy): Bacteria > Pseudomonadota > Alphaproteobacteria > Rhodobacterales > Rhodobacteraceae > Ruegeria. Next base: position 217,116 of record NZ_JAGHRC010000004.1, read on the forward strand.
GAAGTATACTCCAGCGTGTAGGGCGCAACCGCTTCGGCGTATTCCTCAAAGCTGATTGTTTCGAGTTTACCTGAGTCCGGGTTCTCGGCCTCTTGTTGCAATGGGTTGGTCTCACGCAGGCCATAGCCGATGTCGGTCGCGGTCTTTGTGATGTTCACGTGGTTGCGGACGAAGTATTCGTTCACCGCGTTGTTTTGGATAATGTAATTGGCGATGTAGTTCAGGATCGCCAGATCGGTCTGCGGTTCAAACACGATACCATTGTCGGCCAGTTCGAAGGAGCGGTGTTCAAAGGTCGACAGAACGTGCACCTCACAACCCGGCTTTGTCAGGCGCGTATCGGTCAGGCGCGACCACAGGATCGGGTGCATTTCGGCCATGTTCGAGCCCCACAGCACAAAGGTGTCCGCGTGCTCGAGGTCGTCATAACAGCCCATCGGCTCATCAATGCCAAAGGTGCGCATAAAGCCCACCACGGCCGAGGCCATGCAGTGGCGCGCGTTGGGGTCAATGTTGTTCGATCGGAAACCTGCCTTCATCAACTTGGAGGCAGCGTAGCCTTCCCAGACGGTCCACTGACCGGACCCGAACATGCCGACGCTGGTCGGACCTTTCTTGGCCAGAGCCTCTTTCCACTTGGCGGCCATGATATCAAAAGCCTCGTCCCAGCTGACGGGCTCGAACTCGCCATTCTTGTCGTATTCGCCATTGGTTTTGCGCAGCAAAGGTGTCGTCAGGCGGTCCTTGCCATACATGATTTTGGACAGGAAATAGCCCTTGATGCAGTTCAGGCCCCGGTTCACAGGCGCATCAGGGTCGCCTTGAGTTGCGACAACGCGACCATCTTTTGTGCCAACAAGAACGGAACAACCAGTGCCACAGAAACGGCACGCGGCCTTGTCCCAGCGGATATCTGGCACACCAACCTGGGCACTGGCCTGACCAGCCGCAAGCGGGATGCCGGCAGCTGACGCCGTTGCTGCGGCTGCTGAGGCCTTTAGAAAAGTCCGACGAGATTCAGAATGTGTCATTGCTTGGGCCTCCGGCTGGTGGTTGGGCTTGGGGCATCGGGCTGCGGATCGGCATCCGCGAGATCCTCGAAATGATGATAGGTAAGAGTCAGTGAGATCACGCCCGGAATTTGGTGCAGTTCCATGATGGTTTCGGACGCAAGTCGGGTAGGGGTGTCCTCGACAACGACAACGAAACGCCCATCTTCCGTTTCGGCGTGTATCTCGACACCTTGTGTATCGTTCATCGCGCGCGCTGCGGCGCTGGCGTGGTCAGGGGCGACATGGGCAAGGCAACCGCAGATGTTCATTGAAGGGCTTCCATTTGAGCTTCGGGTTGACGTTCAAGGGCAATTGCGTCGGCAGGGCACAGGCCTGGGCAAATCCCGCACCCGTTGCACAGGGCGGCGTCCAGCCTGGGTTCTGCGCGCCCCCCGGTCAGCAGTGTGAATCGGATCGCGTTTTGTTCGCAGTTGTCCTGGCAAATGCGGCAGCTTACCCCGTTCATGGACAGACAACTCTCGGGCTTCAGCGCAGCCCGCCACGGCCAGTCAGACAGGCGGTCGATGTTTAGTGCATCCGTTGGGCAGGTCTGCGCGCAATCTCCGCAGAATGTGCAGGGGTCATCGGTGGGTTGAAATCGGGGGAAGCCATCAGCACCAATGGCGATTACATCTTCGGGGCAAACCTCTGCGCAGTCACCGCATCTTGTACACAACTGGGGAAAGCTATGATCAATCGCACCCGGAGGTCTGGCAATTGGACCAGCCTCTTGTCGAATCCTAGCGCTTAGAAACGCGCGTCGGCTGGTCATTTGTTGCATTGCATGCGACCTGGCTACACTCGATTCCTGTCATCAAGTGTATCGCATACCGCGATCCACATAGGATTTTTTTGATTCAGGTCAATTTCGTGCCTAAAAAATAGGCTTATTGAGAAAATACTTATTCATATAAGTGATTTGTTCCAGTCAACGACGCGGCCGCGCGGTTCGGATCAAAAGGATAAATACAAAAACGGACCCCAGCGATGTGGTCACGATCCCGACCGGCAGCTCCTGCGGCGCAAGTAGAAGGCGGCTCAGAATATCAGAGCCGGTCAGCAATGCGGCACCGACCACGGCAGCAGTTGGGACAAGCTGACGGTGTAGCGGGCCGGCAATCCCTCGTGCGATATGGGGGACCATCAACCCAACAAATCCAATGACCCCGGCAACCGAGACAAAGACCGCTGTCGCAAGCGCCGCCACGAAGAACATTCGAAACCGCAGGCCCTGTACCGGCACACCAAGGGTGCTGGCTGTCAGATCTCCGGTCAGCAGGGCGTCCAGCCACCGGCTGCGGTACATGGCGTAGGCCAGGATCAATGCCAGACCGGCGATGACCAAGGGGAAGGTTTCCCACCGGGCAAGGCCCAGACCGCCCAGCATCCAAAAGATCACCGAATGCGCAGCACGGCTGTCGCCCGCGAAAATGAGGTAGTTGGTGATCGCAGAAAACAAAAACGACACCGCCAGCCCGGCCAGGATCAGTTTTTCAGGCGCGCTGGTGCGCAGTCCATGAACAAGTGCCAACACAATCCCCGAGGCGACAAGACCGCCGCAAAACGCAGCAAGGGGGAGGGTCCAAAAGCCCAGCACATCCCCAGTTACCGTAATTACAAAAACAGCACCCGCCGCTGCGCCAGAGGACAGGCCGAACAGAAAGGGGTCAGCCAGATCGTTGCGCGTCGTCGTTTGCAAGACCACACCGACGATCCCCAATCCCGCACCAATCACGGCGGCGAACAACGCGCGCGGCAGGCGCAGGTCAAACACGATTCGGTGGAGTGGGGACATCTCTCCGTCAACCAAACCGGTTCCAAGCAGGACACCGGTCAGCGCATCCGCGGCAGGGATTGAGGTGGTTCCGTAGACAGTCGAAATCAGCAAGAGGGCGGCCAAAACAGCCGCCCCCAGCAAAAGTGTCAGGCCCAGTCGGCCCATATCAGTTCAGGCCCGGGTGCATGGCCTCGGCCATTTTCGCAATCGCTTCGATGTTTGCCGGTCCGGGGGTCAGCTCCTCATAGCGCAGACCGATCCAGCGTTCGTTTTTGACCGCGTCTGTCTGAGACATCACCGGATGTTCTTGCAGGAACTTGAACGTGTCCGCGGCTCCGTTGCCGGTCTGGTAGTCCAGAAGAACAAGGAATTCGGGGTTCGAGGCGGCGACGGCCTCCCACGAGGTGCGGCCCCAGCTGGTATCCATGTCGTGGGTGACGTTCTCACCACCTGCGGCTGCGATCATTGCGTCAGGGATGGCAAATTTGCCAGCGGTAAACGGCGCGTCGGCAGGGCCATCCAACAGGAAAACGCGCGGTTTCGCCAGATCGGCAGTCTTTGCCTCGATGGCCGCCAATTGTTCTTTCCAGCCGTCGACCAGCGCGTTGGCCTTATCTTCGACATGCATCACCGTGCCCAGACGCAGGACGTCATTGAACAACAGGTCCATGCTGGCCTCGGGGCGGTTTTTGTCCAGATGAACGCAGCTTTCGGTCAGGATCATCGTCTTGATGCCAAACGGCTCAAGCGTGTCCGGGGTCACATCGCCGCCGGGCTTCATGCCATAGTACCAACCGGCAAAGAACAGGTCAGGCTCGACCGCGACCAGATTTTCCACGGTCGGGTATTTCGGGGCCAGCTCGGGGATGTCACCGCGCAGCGTATCGAATTCTGGGCTGGTCTTGTACCAACCGGTGATGCCGGTGAGGCCGACGATATTGTCCTGCAGACCCAGCGCAAAAGCCATGTCGGTCATGTTCATGTCGTGGACGACCAGCCGCTCGGGCTGTGTTTCAAAGACCAGGGGTTCACCGCAATTGTCGACAGTGATCTCGTGCGCCGTCGCAGTGGTGGCCAAGCCGCCAATCAGGGCTGCGTACCAAAATGTGTTTTTCATGCTCGGTTCCTTAATTTGAGCGTTTGGTTCTTCGGATATCCAGCGCCGGGATCACGCGGCCTTCGTGTTGAAAGCACAGGTAGTCGACACCAAAAGTTTCACGGACCCGTTCTGGGGTCAGAACGTCGGGCACCAGTCCAAATCCGGTCAGGTGCGCGGATTTCATCAAGGCGACATGAGTGGCGAATTCCGGGATCATGACCAGATCGTGGACGATCATGACCACCGTGATGCCAAGCTCAGCCACCAGCGACAGCATCCGGCCTTTGGCGTCCGGGTCGAGGTGGTTGGTGGGCTCGTCCAGAAAAAGCAGGGACGGGTTCTGCGCCAGTGCCCGCGCAATATGCGCGCGCTGGCGTTCGCCGCCTGACAGCACGCCCATTCGCTTGTCTTCCAGGGTGCTCAGGCCGGTCAGTTGCAGAATGCGGTCCAGTTCTGCGGCATGCTCATTGGCAGATCGATCTGCTCGGATCGGAATTTGACCCAGCGCCACATAGTCCCGCAGGAACAAGCGTCCGTCAGGCGTTTCCTGCTGACCAACGACTGCAATCATGCGCGCGCGATCCACGGCAGATAGTTGCCTCAGACTGCGCCCTTTCAAAAGGACGTCGCCCAGCACGATCTCTTCGATCCCACACAGCAGATTGAGCAATGTCGTTTTGCCCGCCCCGTTTGGACCGGCAATCGCCAGGATCGCGCCCTCTTCCAGATCGAAATTGATGTCTTTCAACAGGATGTCGCCGTTCAGCGCGTAGTATTCCAGCCCGTGCGCTTCAAGGAAAGTCATAGGCTGTCCTCCTGCGGGATCCGCGGTAGTCGTGCGAGCGTTTTGTCGTACAACGCGCGCGGTCGTTGGGTCGCGTTTGTCCAGCCATCTTCGGTGTCGCGGTACTGGCCGGCAAATTCAACCAAAGCCTCCACGTCCTGGTCTGACAGGATGTCACCGAACAGGTATTGCGCTTTGCCTTCTGCCTGAAAGCCAACAGTCGTGGGCCGTTCGCAGCCTGCCATGCAGTTCACCCTGCGAATTTCAAAGTCAGCAGGTAGCTTCTGCGCAAGCGCTTGGTGCATTGCTTCTGCACGAATATCACCTTCGCAGGTTTCACAGATAAGTAGAAAATGATCGGGTTTAATTTGCATTTCTCGCTCCGCTTACCGCCGAGTCGAGCGAAATGCAATGTTATAACGTCTCAGACGTTTCATATCGCCTCCTTCCAGGACGCCCCGCCCTGGGTTGGTTGAACACTTGATGGCAGGTCTCCTGACTTGCGGGTCATGGCTTGGCCAACCTTCCCGGCCCTTTTGGCCAGTGGATATTTTGGCGTCGCTTACCGCTTACAGTTGCGGGGGCAGTCACGGACTTGGCGCCTGTCGGCAACCTCACCGTATTCCCTTTTCATCCCTTGGCGAACCAGAGGGAACCATCGTGGATGATGAGTGCCTGAGTTCAGAATTTGGGTCAAGAATAAACCTGCGTGCGCCAGGACACGCCTGCGCGATGCGGTCTGCCGCATCAGTGTCACAGACCTCTGCTAGGCCATGTGACGCGGTATCACAGGCGTGGTTGTATCGGGGCTAACCAATTGTCATTCGCAAAGAACTTGAATACGCTGCAGCGCAGAAAAGCTGGAAGTCGAGGAAAGTGATCAACACGATCCAGGGCCAGAGACCTGGCCACGAGCATTGACATCATCATTCAAAAACCAAAGCCAAACATCATGAAGATTGAAGAAAACCGAACATATTCGCAGGTCAAAGTCGGCGACACGGCGCAGGTTACTCGTTTGTGCACGGTGGATGATCTGTACGCCTTTGCCTCGGCCTCGGGGGATCACAATCCGTTGCATTTGGCGGTCTATGACGGTGACGGTGACGGCCGCCCTGAGGCCGTAGCACCCGCCCTTTGGCCTGCCGGTCTGGTCGCTGCAGTGATTGGAAACATCCTGCCGGGCGCGGGGACGCAAACGCGCCGCGCAGACCTAAGCTTTCACGCGCCGGTTCTTGCGGGCGAGGAACTGACAGCCTTTGTTTCGGTACTGGACAAGCGTGAAGACGGTGATGTGACCTTGTCAGCCGAAGTGCGTCGGATCGGGGATGATGCATTGATCCTGAGTGGGACGGTTCAGGTCACTCCGCCCACCCAGCATTTGACCTTCGACTCGGTCGAAGTGCCGGGACTCATCGTGCAAAGGCACCAGCATTTCGATGCCCTTCTGGAAAAAGCGCGGCCATTGGATCCGATGCCGACCGCCGTCGTTGCACCGGAAGAGCCGAACTCGCTGGGTGGGGCATTGCTGGCGCAGGCCAACAGCATCATTACGCCGATACTGGTGGGCGACCCTGCCAAGATCACCGCTGCCGCGGTCGAGCTTGGTGCAGACCTTTCCGGGGTAGAAATCGTTGCCGCGCAAAGCCACGATGTGGCCGCCCATATCGCCGTCGATTTGGTGGTTGAAGGAAAGGCCCGGATGCTGATGAAAGGGCATTTGCATACGGATGTCCTATTGCGCGCTGCGCTTCGCCGGGAAAAGGGGCTCAGAACCGGGCGGCGTCTGTCGCATGTGTTTGTCATGGACGTTCCGGGCATGTCACGGCCGATCATGGTCACCGATGCTGCCGTGAATATCGCACCCGACCTTGAGACCAAAGCCGACATTGTTCAAAACGCAATCCATCTGGCGCACTCGATTGGTATCGGTCTGCCCAAGGTGGGCGTCCTGTCGGCGGTTGAAACGATCAACCCACATATGCCCTCATCCGTGGATGCCGCTTTACTGTCAAAAATGGCGGAACGCGGTCAGATCACCGGCGGGATCGTTGACGGGCCGCTGGCCATGGACAACGCCGTCGACCTGAATGCGGCGCGGACCAAGGGCATCACATCCGAGGTCGCCGGTGTCGCAGATATCCTGGTGGTTCCGAATATCGAGGCGGGTAATATGGTTGCCAAGCAACTGACCTATATTTCGCATGCCGAAGCTGCTGGTGTCGTTGTTGGCGCGGCTGCACCTATCATCCTGACCTCGCGCGCGGATGATGACGCATCAAGGCTGGCCTCTTGTGCGGTCGCGGCACTCCATGCACTGGAAAACAAGGATGAATTCCGTGGCTGAGCATGTTCTGGCCCTGAATGCCGGGTCTTCATCTTTGAAGTTTGCATTGTATGAATTGCTGGAAGATCGCCGCCCCAGCATGCGATGGCGCGGTCAGATCGAACGACTGGGCGATGCTCCGCGCCTGTTGGCGCAGTCGGCAGGGGGCCGGTCGGTTGACCGGCAACTGTCCGGCACAAAAACACATGATGAGGCCATAAATGCGTTTCTCGAGCTAACCCGCGAATATCTTCCAGACGTTCAGGTTCGGGCTGTCGGTCACCGGGTCGTGCATGGCGGGCCGGTCTATTCGGAACCGGTGGTGGTGGATGAGCGGGTGATTGACACTCTCAGCGGATTTATTCCGTTTGCGCCGTTGCACCAGCCCTACAGCCTTGCCGGGATCCGGGCGGCCAGCGCGGCCTTTCCGGGAACGACTCAGGTCGCGTGTTTTGATACCGCCTTTCACCGCACGCACCCGTGGGTGAATGACACCTTCGCTCTGCCTCAGAGCTTTTACGACAAGGGTGTGCGCAGGTATGGTTTCCACGGGTTGAGCTATGATTACGTTTCGCAAAAGCTAAAGGAAATCGCGCCTGGTCTCTATGACGGGCGCGTTGTTATTGCGCATCTTGGGAATGGCGCGTCGATGTGTGCGGTATCCGGCGGGCGCGCGGTCGCCTCAACCATGGGTTCCTCGGCGTTGGACGGTTTGCCGATGGGAACGCGCAGCGGGCAGCTTGATCCCGGCGTGGTGCTTTACATGATGCAACAAGAAGGGATGTCGGCTGACGAAATCGCCGAGACGTTGTATCGGAAATCCGGCCTGTTGGGGCTGTCCGGGATGTCCTCGGACATGCGCACCTTGCTGGCCGCCGACACGCCCGAAGCGCGAAGAGCAATTGACTACTATGTCTTCCGTATCCGCCGAGAGTTGGGGGCGTTATCTGCGGCGCTGGAAGGCATCGACGCTTTGGTCTTCACCGGTGGCATCGGCGAAAATGCGGCCCGTATCCGTCAGATGGTGTGCGAAGGCATGCGCTGGATCGGGATTGAGATGGACCCCAACCGAAACGCTGACAATGGCACGGTTCTGTCCACAGATTTCAGCCGCGTTCGCATTCTGGCCATTCCGACGAACGAAGAGATGGTAATAGCCCGCGCAGCGGCCAGGTTGAGCTAGGTCCTGTCAATCCGATTTGTTGCGTCCCTGTCGTGCGTATTTGAGGACGATCCTGAGAACCGTACTAATAATGTCCGGGGACAAAACGCCGATTGGGTCCCGCCGCAGGCCCTCGAGCGTTTTGCGCGCTTCGGCCATGTTTTCGCTGACCTCGTCCTCGATGTCTTGCAGTGCAAGGTCCCGTAATTCGATAACTGCAGACGTATCGCTGTCGGCGGACATTGAATTGGCGACCACGGCAAGCAGAACTGCCAGGATCAGGTTAGTCCCGGCCATGATCATTGCGGCTGAGGATTTGGTCATTGTCTCGGCCAGCCAGAAGAAACCGGCCACGTTCAGCATGATGATGGCCAGCCCGACGGCGAGTCCAGCGGCGGCAAACAGTCCCGTGCGCTTGGCAGCAACCGCCAGTTGCCGACGAGCGATCAGCCGTTCAGCGCGTAGGATGGTCGAAATGTTGCGAGAAATGCGACTCATATGCGGGCTCCTACCGGGAACGTCCTAGAAGATAACCAACCGCAAAGATGCCAAGGGCGAAGAGGATCGGCTTTTTGTGCGGAAACTCCTCTAGCTCGGTCATGACATCCTCAAGTTGCGCGGACCATGCTTCAAGGTTTTCTACCAAACCTTCGGGTTCTATGTCTGCCTCTTGAGATTCGTTTGCAGTCTGCTCTTTGGCTTGTTCGGCCAACTGGCGGCGCAGGTCTGCCACTTCGGCCTCTAGCTGTGCTTTGGTTACCATTCCTGTCGTCCCTTGAAGGCCGCGTAGCATTAGGTGTGCGACTTTTTCCTTTGTCACACACCATGTTACTTCGATCTTTTGCGTTCGGGAAAGGGGGGTACGCCGAATTAGGTTTCAAACCGTCGCCTGGCACCAGACGCAGTCGTGATCGGACAGGGGCGTCCCTTCGTCGGAAATCGAGGTTAAAACGCCCGTGTCACGGCAAGTCAAATCGCGACCGGCAAGCCAATCCAGCTTCATCACTCGGTCGGGGTGAGGCGTGATCAGGCTGGGGCGTGTGGTTGTTCCCGGCGCAGTAAAGGCCCACGAATATCCACGCTCTTCGGCCAGTGTGAACAACGTTTCCCGCTGCCAGTTAAAATCCGGCGGCAGATGGTTGCCGGTGTTCAGATCCCCGCCAATCATTACAGGCAAACCCGGGGCAAAAGCGTCGATTGCGTCCATCAGGCAATCGAACTGCTGATGTCGGTGGGCCGCGTCTGCATTGCTTTCCAAATGGGTCGAGACGAAACAAATAGGCCCTTTGACCCCCGGAACGATTGCGGCGATAGCGTTGCGACCGCCGACGCGCGGCTGATCGGGGTCCGCGGCACCTGCGTCGGCAGAGAACCAGTGGCCATGGTCATCCAGTCGGATCAGAGCCGTGCGTTCAAACGGGACGGAAGACAGGATTGCATTGCCGTGCCAGCCAAGCGTGTTGAAGCTGTCGGCGCAGAATGCGCGCTCGGTCGGGCCACCAAGATCAAGCTCATGAAACTCCACTCCGAACGCGTAGGCCATGCCCAGCTCAGCGGCGACCACTTCGGTGGTATGTCGCTGAGCCGTACGAGCCATACCGTGGTCGACCTCGGACAGCAGCACGACATCCGGTGATAATTTTGACAGATGAGCCGCCGTCGCCTCGGGAAACAGACAGCGTTCCACGTTCCACGCGGCAACGGTGAAGTCTTCGGCCAGCTGCTCGGTTCTGGCTGCGCCGCCCAATTGCACGGCGTTCATCGCAGGAAGCTCTGCAAGCAACTTTCGATGAGATTGCGCAGTGCGAGGGGCGGCAAGAATGCTGCCCCGCTGATCGTCCGTGACGGCGGGAAATTCTGTAACAGTATGTGTAATCACAGTTTTTGTCCCGTGGCCTTGTCGAACAGCCGCAGTGCTTCAGGCTTGAGGGTTATGCGTGTTTCGCCGGTCTCTGCGGTGTCGTCCTTGCCAATCATCACGGTAAATGGTTGATCAGCGATCGCGCCATGCAGCAGGCGATGGGCGCCCAGCTCTTCCAGAATGTCCACGCGGAAGGTGACGCTACCCCGATCGTCCAGAACCACATCCTCGGGCCGGATACCCATGGTAACCGAACCAGCATACGTCTCGGGCACGGGCAACAGCTGGTCATAGCCGTTGATCCGAACCTGGCCCTGACCCATTTCGGCCTCGATCAGGTTCATCGGTGGTGCCCCCATGAAGGAGGCGACGAAGGTTGAGGCCGGGTTGTGATAGATCTCGGACGGAGTGCCGATCTGTTCGATTTTACCCGCGTTCAGAACTATAATACGGTCTGCCATGGTCATCGCTTCGACCTGATCGTGGGTCACGTAGACTGCCGTAGTTCCAAGCCGACGTTGCAGGGCTTTGATCTCGATCCGCATTTGATTGCGCAGCTTGGCGTCAAGGTTCGACAGCGGCTCATCAAACAGGAAAAGCGCCGGGTCCCGTACGACAGCCCGCCCCATAGCGACGCGCTGGCGTTGACCGCCCGACAGCTGGGCTGGTTTGCGGTCCAGATACTCGGCCAGATTCAGCATCTTGGCGGCGTCTTCGACCTTGGCCGCAATCTCGGCCGTCGGGGTGCCGCGGTTTTTCAAACCGTAGCCGATGTTCTTGCGAACCGTCATATGCGGATACAAAGCGTAGTTCTGAAAGACCATCGCGATGTCCCGATCCGCGGGGTCCACATCGTTGACCACCCGGTCGCCGATCTTCAGCGTCCCTTCGGTGATATCCTCCAGCCCTGCTATCATTCGCAGCAGTGTGGACTTGCCACAGCCCGAGGGGCCGACCAGAACGACGAACTCGCCGTCCTGAATGGTGAAACTGGTGGTCTCAACCGCCTGAAAGCCGTTGGGATAGACCTTGCGGATGCCCTCTAATGAAACCTGAGCCATGCGCGTATTCCTTATTTGTCGGATTCTGTGAGGCCCTTGACGAACCAGTTCTGGAAAAAGACGACGATTGCCACCGGTGGGATCATCGCAACGATCGCCAGCGCCAAGGCCTGTCCATGTTCCGGGATCTGACTGTCGGTATAGGACAGCACGATCTGCTTGATGCCCCGGACCAAAGTGAAAAAGCTCTCGTCCGTGGTGATCAGCGTTGGCCATAGGTACTGGTTCCAGCCAAAGACAAACATGATGATGAAGATCGCTGCGATCATCGTTCGGCTAAGCGGGACAAGGATGTCGATGAAGAACTTCCACGGACCTGCGCCGTCAATCCGGGCGGCCTCGGCCAGTTCCTCGGGGACGGACATGAAGAACTGACGGAAGAAAAACGTTCCCGTCGCCGAAGCGATCAGCGGGACGATCAGGCCGGTATAGGTGTTCGTCAGGCCGAGCTTCTGGATCGCTTCGTAGGACGGCAGGATGCGCACCTCGAGCGGTAGCAGCAGGGTGGTGAAGATCACCCAAAAAGCCAGCGTAGCAAAGCGCAGGCGGAAATAGACGATGGCATAGGCGGCCATCATCGAGATAACGATTTTGCCCACCGCAAAACCGATGCCCAAAATGAACGAGTTCATCAGCATCAGCGTGCCGTCGACCGTCTGGGTAAAGCCGCCCTTTTCGAACATTGCGGCGTTGAAGTTCTTGCCCAGATCGTCGCCCAGCGTCAGTTGCAGCCCTTCGCGGTGGATCGTCACGGCATCATGGCTTGCCGTAGTCAGTGCCAGGAGGGGGGGCAACATCATCAGTAGTGAGCCCAAGATCAGGACGGTGTGATCTCCGATCGTCGCCCATTTGATCTTGCGGCGGGGGCGGGTGACTGCGGGTGTTTCAAGGGTTGTATCAGCCATTCTCAGCCCCCTCAGGTATAGTGAATCCGGCGTTCAACCAGCCGGAACTGAAAGACGGTCAGGATCAGGACAAGCACCATCAGAACAACGGACTGCGCCGAAGAACCGCCCAGATCGTTGCCGCGGAACCCGTCCAGATAGACCTTGTAGACCAGTGTCATCGGGTTGTTGCCGGGCTCGCCTTTCATCAGCGCGTCAATGATGCCGAACGTATCAAACAGGGCGTAGGTGATGTTGATGATCAGCAGGAAAAACGCGGTCGGGGCCAGCAACGGGAAAGTCACCTGCCAGAACCGTCCGGTGGCCGATCGATTGTCGATCATCGCCGCCTCGCGCACCGAGCGCGGGATGGATTGCAAGCCGGACAGAAAGAATATGAAGTTCACCGGGATTTGCTTCCACACAGCAACAATTACCATTGCTGTCGCGGTGGCGTTATAGTCCACGCCCAGTTTGAAGTCCCATCCAAACATCTGAAAGAACTTGGTCATCGGACCGGTGCTTTGATCGAAAAACAGGATACCCAGAAACCCGGCAACCGGTGGTGCGATGGCGTACACCCACATCAGCAACGTGCGATAGGTTTTGGCCCCGCGGATAACCTTGTCGGCTTTGACCGCAAGCAGCAGCGCGATGGCCAAAGACAGGAAAGTAACCAATACTGAATAGATGATCGTGAAACCCGCCACCCGCTTATACTGATCATTGCCCAGCAAGGATGTGTAGTTTTCACCCCCCACAAAGGTCGAGCCAAACCCAAACGGGTCTTGCAGATAGAATGAGGATTGCAAAGCCCATCCTGCGGGCCAGTAGAAGAAGATTGCGATGATCATCAATTGCGGCATCAAGAGTGCCACAGGAAGCCAGATAGTGTCGAAGCCCGCGCGTTTCATGAGTGGTCCATTGCGAGAAAAGAGTGATGGCCGCGCTCAAAAAGCGCGACCATCCTGGGGGTGATCCGGGGCTTAGCCCTGGGTCTTGGAGAAACGTGACAGCAGAGCGTTCGCTTCGGCCTCAATGGTCTTGAACGCGGTTTCCACGTCAGTTTCACCGGTCAGGATACGGCCATACTCGCGGTTCATGATGTCGCGGATCTGAACGTAGAAACCCATGCGGTAACCTTTGGTGTTCTCGCCAGCTTTGTCCTGCAGTTGGTTGACGCCAACTTCGGCAGCAGGGAAGCGGTCATAATGGCCGTCTTTCTTGGCAACTTCATAAGCCGCTTCAGTGATCGGCACATAGCCGGTTTCCTGATGCCAGAAGTACTGAGTCTCGGGCGCGGTCAGGAAATCGAAGAAGGCCGCTGTCGCTTTGTTTTCGTCGTCCGACTTGCCGGACATGGCGAACAGAGCAGCACCGCCGATGAAGGTTTGGGTCGGCTCTGCGACGACAGCTTCCCAATAGGGCAGTTCGGTCGCGCTGAATTCAAAGGGCAGGTCTTTTTGCAGCAGACCACCGAAAGAGCCCGACGAGCCCAGCCACATGGCAACCTTGCCTTCTTCAAACGGTTTGGCGTTATCGCCCCAACCGGTGCCGTACCATTCGAACAGACCGTTTTCTTTCCAGTCGGTTACAGCGGTAAAGTGTGCTTTGATGGCGTCGTTGTTGACCAGGATCTGGGTGTCGTTGCCGTCATAGCCGTTGTTGTTGGTCGCGAACGGCAGGTCGTGGCGCGACATGAAGTTCTCGGTGAAGATCCAGGGCAGGTGCGACTGACTGAGTGCGATGTAGCCTGCGTCTTTCAGAGCCGGAGCGGTGGTCGACTGGAACTCTTCCCAGGTTTTCGGCGGGGTCACGCCTGCGGCTTCCAGAGCGTCGACGTTGTAATACAGGATCGGGGTCGACGAGTTGAAGGGCATGCCGATCATCTTGCCGTCGCTGTCGGCATAGAAGTAGCGAACACCTGCAATGTAATCGTTGATGTCGAATTCGACACCGTTGTTGGCCAGCAGATCCTGAACCGGGATGGTTGCGCCCTTTGCACCGATGACGGTGGCGGCACCTGCGTCGAACACCTGCATGATGTTGGGTTGCTCACCCGCACGGAAAGCGGCGATGCCGGCGGTCAGGGTCTCTTCGTAGCTGCCCTTGTAGACCGGAGTGATCTTGTATTCGTCCTGCGACGCGTTGAAGTCTTCGGCAAGCTTGTTGACGGTTTCACCCAGCTGGCCACCCATGGCGTGCCACCAGGTGATCTCGGTTTCAGCGAAGGCTGCGGTCGCGCTAAAGGCGACGGCGGCAGCTGTTGCACAGAGCTTAAGGTTGGTCATTTCATAACTCCGGTTCAGCACCGGCCCCGTTCTTGGGCTGGCGCGTCAGGTTGCGGGGCATGCGCCCCTTGCAGCAAAAAGGTCAGTCGTAAGCAGGCGATTGCCGCATACGATGCACATGATGTGCACACGTGGGCAGATACGGGGAGTGTGTGACAGTTCGGTGAAGCTTTTGTAGTAATATTGACAAATTGTTCCCAAACAGAGGACAGCTTATGCGTGAGTGATGATCAGAGCAAAACGACACACCGTCCGCGCCGGGTAACGGCGCAAACCGTGGCTGACGCCGCGGGTGTTTCCCGTTCGGCAGTGTCGCGCGCATTTACGCCAGGCGCGTATCTGGATGCAGGTAAACGAAAAAAGATCCACGAAGTTGCTGCCAACATGGGATACCAACCCAACGCTTTGGCGGCGGGGCTCAAGGATGGCCGGTCGCATCTTGTGGCCGTTTTTGTTGGGAATATGCGCAGCGCCTATGACACCGAGTTCGTCATGGCTTTGGTGGGAAAACTCAATGCGCTGAACAAGTGGCCGATTCTGATTGATGGCGCGGATCAAACGACCGAGCAGGCAATTCAGCAGGTGCTGCGATACCCGTTGGACGCTTTGATTCTGCGCGGTGGCAGTATGCAGGGCGAAATCGTAACCCATTGCAGCAAGATCGGTGTTCCCATGATTTCCGCGGGGCGCATCGTCGAGGCCAAGGGCGTGGATAACGTTTGCTGCCGCAACGCCGATGGAACTGGCCTTGCCACCACCGTGTTGATTGAGTCTGGGCGCAAAAGGTTCGGATACATCGGCGGACCAGCACAGTTCTACTCGTCCAATGACCGAAGACAGGGGGTGGAGGACGCGTTGTCCAAGGCCGGGTTGCAGTTGGAGGCCATCGCCGACGGGGATTTCACGGTAGATGCCGGGTTTCAGGCCGCGGCAGCATTGTTGAAAGAACGCAGTCTGGATGCGTTGGTTTGCGCCAATGACGCAACCGCTATAGGCGCATTGGCGGCGGCCCGAGACTTGGGAATCGCCGTGCCCCAAGAGTTGTCGGTTGTCGGGTTTGACGACATTGAAATGGCCGGATGGCCGAGCTTTGATCTCTCGACCGTGTGCAATCCGATCGATGACGCGGTCGAGCGCGTCATCAGCTTGTTGGAACAGCGCCTCGCCAACCCTTCAAAGCGAAGCGAAACAGTTTTGATCGATCCGTATTTCGTGCCGCGCGGGACACACTGAGCAGAGCCTCAGTAGTCAGAGACCAGTAGAAAATCCGGCGCGGTATCCTCTTCGATTGTCGCAAATCGCGGGATTGGGTCTTCGAACACATTGTCGGTTCGGTCATCATTCACCGTTGAAACTTCGCCAATCAGACAGTCGCCCTGTTCGGCCCAAAACGCATGCCAGATACCAGGCATCAGCGTCACGCTTTGACCCGGTTTCAACCGCAGCAGTTCGCCCGGTTGGATGGTCACAGGGCAGCTGTCGCTGGGAACAACCACAGGATTGTCCCGGTCGATACCACCTTCGGGGTCCGAGGCGTAGATCTCCATCACCAGATCACCGCCGCCCCGATTGATGATATCTTCGGCTTTGATGATATGGCGATGCATCGGCGACAGTTGTTTTTCTCGCGAAATCAGCAGCTTTTCCGCGTAGAGCATACCGCGACCCTTATTGAGGTCCTGAACGTCGCCATTTCGCAGAGTGAACAGGAACAGACCAAGCTCATCGAACCGGCCCTGGCCATAATCGGTTATGTCCCAACCGAGCCCGCGGTCACGGATGCCCTGTGCCTGCGCGCTTCGCATCTGATCAGGCGACCAGTTGGCAAAAGGGGGCAGGACAGCGCCGAAAGAGCGGATAAACGCCTCGGCCTCCGTTTTGATGTTATTGATGTCCGATCTTTTCATCTTGGTCCCTCGTCGGGTCATAGTTCATGCGCCCAAGGCGGATTGGCTCCGGCGCGGGAAACGGTGATGGCGGCAACTTCTGCACCTTTGGCCAGAGCCGACCGCAGTTCGTCTAGGTCCAAATTTCGCAAATTGGCCTTGGTCAATTGACCTGCGCGATCCAATTCAGCCAGAACGCCAGCGTTGAATGTGTCACCCGCGCCGACAGTATCGACGACCTCGACCGGTTTTACGGGGATCGAGGTTTCTGACCCGTTTGCCAGGTAGCCTGATGCCCCCTCGCTGCCGCGTGTGACGATCACAACAGCAGGTCCGGCCTGAAGAAGTAACGGAACTTTCTGTTCCAGAGGCTCAGGGCCGGGAATGATCCAGTCCAGATCTTCATCCGAAACCTTTATGATGTCGGACTGCGCGATCATATGGTTCAGCCGTGTGCGATACCGGGTCTGGTCTTTTATAAAATCGGGCCGGATGTTTGGGTCCAGCATTACAGCGCGGTCTGGTCCATGGCGGTCCAGTAAGGCAGCATAGGCGTCGGCGCAGGGTTCGCACGCCAGACTGATGCCACCGAAATACAGCGCTGACACCGCTGGCAGCTGTTTGGGTATGTCCTCAGGCGCCAGCATCCGACCTGCCGAGTTTTCGTCGATAAAACTGTAGGTTGCGTGCCCGTCCTTTAGCTGGACAAAGGCCAGCGTTGTCGGGCGGTCAGACCGGATCACATTGCTTGCATCGACATGACTGGCTTTAAGCGCGTCTGCCAGTTGTTGCCCGAACATGTCTGATGAGAGGCCAGTCAGCATACCTGCCGATGTATCAAGGCGGCCCAATGCGATGGCTGTATTGAAGATGGCACCGCCCGAATGGGGCACGAACCCTTGTGCCCCGGAAACGGTGGGCTCGGCGATCATGTCGATCAGTGCTTCACCGCAGCACAGTATCATGCCGTGGTCCTTTCTGTAACGGGATCAGGCGGCCAGTTTACCGCGCGAGCGCACTTTTGCAGAAATTGTTAGCGCCAACAATGCCAAATTCGCTCTGTTCCGACACATAAAGGTTCATGGAACGCCGCAGATCGCTGAATCGCCCACCGGCATTGAACGCATCCCGGAAGGCATCCTTAAACAGCCACCGGTTCTTTTCGGCCACGCCACCCACAAGAAAAACGCCACCTGTAGGCATGAAAGCTACAGCAAGATCGCCCATCAACGCCCCTAGATGGGTTGTGAACATATGCGCGGTCTTTACCGCAACCGGATCGGACTCTGCCAGAGCATCTGCAAGGATGTCTTTTGCGTTGCGCGTCGGTAAGTCGAGTTGACCTGCGGCCATGCAGGCTGCCTGATACAAGATCGGCAAGCCCGTTCCGCTCAGGAACATTTCGGCCTCCAGTACGAGGCTGTCATCAAAGAAACACTCTGGCGCGATCTGGCGCGCGGCTTTGAAGATTGCCACTTCATCCTCGTGGCGGGGTGCCAGGCCGACATGGCCACCTTCGCCGGATGCGGTATGGAAGCGCCCTTGGGAATACAACAACGCGCCTACGCCCAGACCCGTGCCGGGCCCAACCACCAGTCGGGTTCCAGTTGGGGGCGTTTCAGCCCCTTGTAGAACTTCGACATCATTGGCAGTGATTTCCGCGACCGACCATGCCGCAGCGGTGAAGTCATTGATAACAAACGTGTGCTGTGCGCCGGTCGCCTTGCCAATGTCGCGCTCGGACAAGTCCAGGTGAGCGTTTGTCAGCCGGATGGTGCCATCCTTGACCGGTCCTGCGCCAGCAGCGACGACGGCGCGAGGGTCGGTGCCGATTTCGTCGCGAAGGCTATGGAATGCCTCCAGCAGTTCAGGAAGCGTGCCGGTTGGGTGCTTGCGCAGATCGGTGAGCTTTCCATCCGAGATGACGCCCAAACGCGTGTTTGTCCCGCCGATATCCGCCACAAGGTTCCAATGCTCATGCATGGTGCCGGCAGGCTGCGCCATCGGTACGGAGACAGAGCCTCCGGCCAGTGCGGACTTTAGCGCGATGTATGAGGCTTTGGGCCTTCGTTCCAGGGTTTCAAAGTCTACGTCCACCAGACCAAACCGCTTTTCATAGCCGAACGACCACTCGTAGTTGTCCAGCAGAGACCAGATGAAGTAGCCCTTGACCGGAACACCTTGGTCCAGCGCGTCCTGAACCGCTGCTAGGTGTTGGTCGAGGTATTCGATACGGTCGTCATCCTGCCGACGCTCGGGGCTGGCCATGCCGTTTTCAGTGACGTAGATCGGCAGGTCTCCGGTATAGTCCTGCTTGGCGCGGGTCAGGAAGCGAGTCAGCGCGCTCGGCTCGATTTCCCATTCCATCTGGGTTTTGGGCAGCGGGCCGGGGACCTCTTTCAAGCTCGGCCACGCGGTGTCAGCGGGCGCAATCAGTTTGCGGGTATAGTAGTTCAGGCCGCACCAATCGACAGGCGCGCCGATGATATCGAAGTCGTCCTGCCAGCCGGAGGGCAGGTAAGACTCGAGCCCATCCAGCACATTTTGCGGATAGGATTTGTTGAAGACACCCCCAAGAAAGAACCGGTTGTAGATCCCATCATAAAGATCTGCGGCCTTGCGCGCGGCGGCGCTGTCATCAGCGGGTTCGGCCCATTCCAGATTGAACACTGCGCCCAAATTGGACATTCCCAGCCCGCGCATCGCCTCAATCGCACGACCATGCGCAAGCAGGACATGGTGCATGGCGCGAGCCGTGGCGCGGATATCGCGCATGCCGGGCGCGTGATGCCCGTCAAAATGGCTCAGCCAGCTGACGCACCAAGGTTCGTTGATTGGTGCGACGCTGAACATGCGGTCGCCGATCCGGCCCATGATGATCTCGGTGAAATCGGCAAACCAGTTTGCAATGTCGCGATTGCGCCAGCCGCCCAGATCGGCCAGCGGAGAAGGCAGTTCCCAATGATACAAGGTCGCGCAGGGGCGAATGCCACGTTCCAACAGCGCGTCGGCAAGCCGGTCATAATAATCCAGACCTTCTTGGTTTACGGGGCCGCGCCCTTCGGGCAGGACGCGTGCCCAACTGGTCGAGAACCGGTAACAGTCGAACCCCGCGTCGCGAACCAGATCGAAATCCTGCGGAAAACGGTTCAGGTGGTCGCAGGCCAGGTCCCCGTTCTCATTTCGAACGACGTTGCCAGGAGAGGCCGCAAAGCTATCCCAATGGGTTTGCCCTGCGCCGCCCTGTGCGTGCCCTTCAATCTGGTAAGCTGAGGTTGCGACGCCAAAGAGGAAATCTTTGGGGAAGTCCGAACGTGTGTGTTTCATTTTTCAGAGCCTGTTAGGTGCGGGGCCGGTCGAGCCGCCAACTACCAGCTCGGCCTCCAGCAATCTAGTTTTAACCGGGTCGTTCGGAGATTTGATCCGTTCGATCAGCATTTCAGCGGCCATTTCTCCGGCTTTTCGCACAGATGACCGCGTAGCTGTGAAAATGGGCACGTCCTGCCCGTTCTTGAGATAGGACAGGTCGTCATCATGGGCGATGACCGAGACGTCCTTACCCATCTTCAATCCCGCCTCGTTCAGCGCGCGACGCACACCAATGGCGGAAATCATGGATGAGGTCAGAATAGCGGTAGGTGGGTTATCAAGGCCAAGCATATCGCGCGTTTCATGGTGGCCGTATACCTCGGTCATCTCGGCGCTGCGCATCAGCTCCGGATCGGGGGATACGCCTGCCTCTCGCAACGCTTCGAGATACCCGTCCCGGCGGCGCTGTGCGAAATCCATATCCTCAAGTCCGTTGATCAGGGCGATGCGGCGATGCCCGAGGTCGATCAGAAATCGGGTGGCGCGTAGAAACGACCGTTTGTTGTTCACATCGATCCAGTCATAGGGCACGTCCAAACCGGTCGATCTGCCATGCACAATGAACGGCACGTTCATCCGGGTCAGAACTTCAATCCGATGTTCGTTGACCTTGGGACCTTGCAGCACGACGCCATCGACCGCACCGCGTTGGAACAGGCTGCGATAGGCATCTTCGATCGACGTGTCGTCGGCATTGGTGAACATCAGATCATAGCCGTGATCTGCATATTTGCGAGCGGCACCGGCAACAAAGTCACCAAAGATGGGGTTCACCATTTCATGTCGGGATGAGCTTGGAATCACATGCCCGATCACCATGGATCGACCTGTCGCCAGCCCTTTGGCGCGGCTATTGGGCCGGTAGCCATGTCTTTCTGCGGCAGCCTGAACCCGAACGCGCGTATCCTCGTTCACCTCGGGATAACCGTTCAGCGCGCGGCTGACCGTCGTTTGGGAAAGCCCAAGGATTTCTGACAGCTGTTTCAGGTTCATCGGTACTTCAAAGCGCCTTCAAATTCTGCCTGACTGGTGCGTTGCGCGCGGCTTAGACGGCGTAGCCCATACGACGTAGACTGCTTTTTGAATATTAAGTTTAAGGCAATTCGTAAACAGATTATTGACACAAATTGAATGTTAGCGGATAAAGCATGATATCCAAAGCGCTTTGAAAATGAGTCTTTTGAGCGCTTAGAAACGTTGGGAGGAATCTTCATGAAACACTCGCTTTACGCAGGCGCGGCCACGTTCGCCCTGATGGCGGGCGCGGCGCATGCCGACAAGGTCACAGTGTTTGGTCCCTGGCTTGGGCCGGATCAGGAAAATGTCGAAAAGGTTCTGGACGGCTTTGCGGCAGCAACCGGGCACGAGTACGCCTATGTCGGCTCGGATAGTTTTGAGCAACAGATCAGAATCGACGCCGAAGCTGGGTCCGCTCCGAACGTTGCGGTGTTTCCCCAGCCCGGACTGGCATCTGACATGGCCAAGTCTGGCTTCCTGACGCCTCTGGGCGACGGAACGGCGGACTGGATTCGCGACAACTATGCGGCGGGGCAGTCTTGGGTTGATCTTGGCACCTATGCGGGCCCAGACGGTCAAGACCACCTGTACGGCTTCTTCTATAAAGTTGATGTGAAATCCCTCGTCTGGTTTGTGCCAGAGAACTTCGAAGATGCTGGTTACGAAGTGCCGACCACTATGGAAGAGCTAAAGGCGCTTTCGGATCAGATCGTCGCTGATGGTGAGACGCCTTGGTGCATCGGTTTGGGTTCCGGTGGCGCGACCGGCTGGCCTGCGACCGATTGGGTCGAGGACATGATGCTGCGCACTCAGTCACCCGAGGATTACGATGCTTGGGTCGCCAATGAGCTAAAGTTCAACGATCCCAAGGTCGTCGGAGCAATTGAAGAATTCGGCGCGTTCGCGCGAAACGATGACTACGTTGCCGGTGGTGCCGGCGCGGTTGCAACCACGGACTTCCGCGACAGCCCAAAGGGCATGTTCAGCTCGCCTCCGCAGTGCTACATGCATCGCCAGGCGTCGTTCATTCCGGCCTTCTTCCCAGAAGGAACGGTTGTGGGTGAAGATGCAGACTTCTTCTACTTCCCGGCTTACGAAAGCAAGGATCTGGGTAGCCCGGTTCTGGGTGCAGGCACCTTGTGGGCCATTACAAATGACAGCCCGGGCGCACATGCTTTGATCGAGTATCTGCAAACACCCGAGGCGCATGAAACATGGATGCAACTGACCGGCTTCCTGACACCGCATAAGGGTGTCGATACCTCATTGTTCTCGGACCCGACGTTGAAGAAGATGAATGATATTCTTCTGGGGGCCACCACCTTCCGGTTCGACGGGTCTGACCTGATGCCGGGCGGCGTCGGTGCAGGCACCTTCTGGACTGGAATGGTCGACTATGCGGGCGGAACGTCCGCGCAAGAAGTCGCCGATGAAATCCAGTCCTCGTGGGATGCGCTGGACTAAAGGCGTCTGAGACTGGGCAACCCGCGCCGTCGGGTTGCCCGAACCTACCGTCGCAAGGGAGAGCGGCATGCATCCGGCATTTCAAGGCCTACTGACCATCGCAATCGGCGTGTCAGGTTGTGTGGGTTATTTCTACCTATCCAATCAGTTTCTGGACAAAGTTCTGTTCCCGCCCCGCGGGCCGAATGCCGGGCGCAATATCAATCGGGCCAACATAATCCGGCCATGGTTGTTCCTGTTTCCAGCGCTGGCCGCTTTGGGACTGTATCTGGCCTATCCCGTGGTCGAAACACTGCGCCTTTCGCTGACGGATCGGGTCCCGGGCGGTGGTTATGAGTGGGTTGGATTGGAAAACTACATCCAGATGGCAAACGAGCCCAAGTTCTGGGAAGCGATGCGCAACAACATGTTCTGGCTGATTATTGTGCCTGCAATGTCGACCGCGTTTGGTCTGCTGGTTGCGCAACTGACGGACCGTATTCGCTGGGGGAATGTTGCCAAGTCCTTGATCTTTATGCCCATGGCGATTTCGTTCGTCGGGGCTTCGGTTATCTGGAAACTGGTTTACGATACGCGTCCTGCAGAGCAGGATCAGATAGGTATGCTCAATGCGCTCTACCTGTTTTTTGGCGGTACCGAGCCGCAGACATGGCTGACAATCCCATTCTGGAACAGTTTCTTACTGATGGTTGTTCTGATCTGGATTCAGACCGGCTTTGCGATGGTCATCCTTTCTGCCGCACTGCGCGGTATCCCAGAGGAGACGATTGAGGCAGCCATTTTGGATGGTGCGAACCCGTTTCAGATCTTTTTCAAAATCAAGGTGCCGCAGATTAAGACGACGATCCTGGTCGTTTGGACCACGATCACCATCACTGTCCTCAAGGTCTTTGACATCGTCTTTGCCATGACAAACGGCCAATGGGAGACGCAGGTTCTGGCCAATTACATGTACGACAAGCTGTTTCGGGCGAACGACTGGGGCGTTGGCTCGGCCTCGGCCATGGTGATCATGCTGCTGGTTGCTCCGATCCTTGTCTGGAACGTGCGCAACGCGCGTAAAGAGATGGAGTAGGGCAATGAGCGATATTGCAGGAACCAAGCCCGCCCTTAGATGGGTCGTGCATGCCTCAGTCATTTTCCTGGTTGTTCTTTGGGTCGTCCCCACACTTGGGTTGCTGATCTCATCCTTCCGCACGGCGGACCAGATCGCGACCAGCGGTTGGTGGAGATCGTTGTTCCCGTCGGAACAAAACCTGACACTTCGAAGTGCCGCCCCCGAAACGCAGGTGCAGGAAAACGGTCTTTATGTGATCGAAGGCAATTTGTTCGAGGGTGAATCCGCGGCAAAAATCTCGAAATGGGGTGTCAGTTCGCGCGCGGTAGACGCTTTTGTGCCCGGCGAGACAGCCGAGTTGCGGCGCGGCGGTACGATCACCGTGGATGCCGACGGAAATTACCGCATGGAGAACCCCGAAGAGTTCACAGGAAGCCGGGGCGCGCGTGTCTTTGTCACCGCAGAATTGCCGCCTGAATTCACATTGGCTAACTACCATAAGGTTCTGTTGGCCGAGGAAAGCACCGACAGTATGGGCCGGGCGTTTTTCAACACGCTGACCGTGACAATTCCCGCGACGATCATCCCGATCCTCGTGGCGGCGTTTGCGGCCTATGCCCTGGCTTGGATGGATTTTCCCGGACGGGCACTGCTGATTGCTGCGGTGGTTGGCCTGCTTGTGGTGCCTCTGCAGCTTGCCTTGATACCATTGCTGAAATTCCATCTGAATATCGGCATCGGCAAAGGGTATCTGGGCGTCTGGTTGGCCCATACCGGGTTTGGGATGCCGCTCGCGATTTACTTGCTGCGCAACTACATGGCCGGCCTGCCGCGAGACTTGATTGAGAACGCGCGCGTCGATGGCGCGACCGAGTTCCAGATTTTCACCAAGCTGATCCTGCCGCTCAGCTTCCCGGCGCTGGCCTCGTTTGCGATCTTCCAGTTCTTGTGGACTTGGAACGATCTTCTGGTGGCCAAGGTCTTCCTGATCGACGCATCAGGCCAGACCACCGTCATGACCAACCGCATCGTCGAGCTTTTGGGCACGCGCGGCGGAAATTGGGAAATCCTCGCCACGGCTGCGTTCGTCTCGATCGCCGTACCGTTGGCTGTCTTCTTCGCAATGCAGAAATATCTGGTCCGTGGCCTGTTGGCCGGATCCGTTAAATAGAGGCGTCTGATGAACGTGCAGAACACCGTAGTACTCGAAAACGCAACCAAAGCATCCGCCGATTGGTGGCGGGGCGGCGTAATCTATCAAATCTACCCGCGCAGCTTTCAGGACAGTAATGGCGATGGGATCGGCGACCTGCGGGGTATCACCCAGCGCCTGGACTACATCGCGTCGCTGGGCGTTGATGCGATCTGGATATCGCCCTTCTTCAAATCCCCGATGAAGGATTTTGGTTATGACGTCAGCGATTACCGTGATGTCGACCCGATGTTCGGCACGATGGAGGATTTCAAAGAGCTTTTGGATCAGGCTCATGCGCGCGATCTGAAGATCATGATCGACCTTGTTTTGTCACATACGTCGGACCAACATCCGTGGTTCAAGGAAAGCCGGTCGAGCCGCGAAAACGACAAATCAGACTGGTACGTCTGGGCAGACCCCAAGCCCGATGGCACGCCGCCGAATAACTGGTTGTCCATCTTTGGGGGCTCTGCGTGGCAGTGGGATTCCCGGCGTCTGCAGTATTACCTGCACAATTTCCTGACCTCTCAGCCCGATTTGAACTTTCACTGCCGGGATGTTCAGGATGCGTTGCTGGACGTCGCGCGGTTCTGGTTGGATCTGGGCGTGGATGGGTTCCGTTTGGACACAATCAACTTCTATTTCCATGACGAACAGCTGCGCGACAATCCGGGTCTGCCGCTGGATCAGCGCAACGCTTCCATCGCGCCTATGGTGAACCCCTATAACCATCAGGATCACCTTTATTCCAAAAGCCAGCCCGAGAATATCGCGTTTCTCGAGCGTCTGCGCGCCCTGACTGACGAATACGAAGGCCGCGCCTGTCTGGGTGAGGTCGGTGACGCGCAGCGCGGGCTTGAGATCATGGGCGAATACACCAGCGGTGATAAACGCATGCACATGTGCTATGCGTTTGAGTTCCTGGAAAAGCGCGTATTGACAGCCGCTTATGCCAAACAAGTGTTTGACCAACTTGAGCAGAAGGCAGGCGATGCGTGGCCATGCTGGGCGTTTTCGAACCACGACGTACAGCGCCACGCCTCCCGGTGGGAGCTGAGCGATGCGGCGATCCGCCAGCACGCGGTTCTGATGATGTGCCTGCGTGGCTCGGCCTGCTTGTATCAGGGCGAAGAACTGGGCCTGCCTGAAGCCGATGTTGCGTTTGAGGACCTGCAAGATCCTTACGGCATCGAATTCTGGCCGGAATTCAAAGGCCGGGATGGTTGCCGTACTCCGATGGTCTGGGCGGCACAGGATGAACAATCCGGCTTTACGACCGGGGCCCCATGGCTGCCCGTCAGCCAAACACAGGCCGCAAGCGCAGTTGACCGGCTAGAGCATGAGCCGAACTCGATGCTGCACCACTATCGCCGCGCCATCGCGCTGCGCCACGCGAATTCTGCGCTGATGTCTGGACAGCAGATCGATATGTCACAATCGGGCCCGATCCTGACTTTCCTGCGTGAAGACAGCACCCAGCAGGTCTTTTGCGCGTTCAATCTGGGCTCAAAAAGCGCAGAAATCACTCTGCCCGACGGCAATTGGAAGCATATCGGGGAGGAATTGGGCGGTGTCGCCGGGGCCGGAACAGCGACCCTCGACCCCGCCCAGTTCTGCCTGATGATGCGCGAGAAGGAGTAAGCCATGTCTGAACTCAACCTCACGGATGTGGCCAAAACCTACGGCAGCGTCGACGTCCTGAAGAATATCAATCTGGATATCGAACGTGGCGAACTGATTGTTTTTGTTGGGCCTTCGGGCTGTGGTAAATCCACGTTGCTGCGGATGATTGCGGGTCTTGAAAAGATCTCGGGCGGAACGCTTGAGATCGAGGGTCAGGTGATGAACGATGTGCCGCCCGCACAGCGAGGCATCGCCATGGTGTTCCAAAGCTATGCTTTGTACCCGCACATGACCGTGCGCGAGAACATGGCCTTTGCCCTGAAAATCGCCAAGATGCCATCCGCCGAGGTTGACGCCGCAGTCGAACGGGCTGCGCGCATTCTTCAGCTTGAACCGTTTTTGGATCGCTTGCCCAAGGCCCTGTCCGGCGGTCAACGTCAGCGTGTTGCGATTGGCCGGGCCATTGTGCGGGATCCCAAAGTCTATTTGTTCGACGAACCGCTTTCGAATCTGGATGCAGCGCTGCGTGTCGCCACGCGGATCGAAATCGCCCGCCTGAAAGAGGCGATGCCGGATAGCACGATGATTTACGTAACCCACGACCAGGTCGAGGCGATGACCTTGGCCAGCCGGATTGTTGTGCTGGCCAACAAGGGGGTTGCGCAGGTTGGCACTCCGCTTGAGCTGTATGAAACACCTGACAATGAGTTTGTGGCCCAGTTCATTGGCTCACCCGCAATGAACTTGTTGCCGGGTGTCATTACCAAGACGGGCGAGCGTACTGTGGTGCAGCTGGATGGCGGTGGAACAGCAGTGTCCAGCATTCCGACAGACTCCTCCGACGAAGGAAAAAAGGTCAACATTGGTGTCCGTCCCGAGGACTTTCTCCCAGTGGATAGCGATCCGATTTTGCAGGGACTTGTGGACTTTACCGAAGCCTTGGGTGAGGTGACGCTGCTGTATTTTGCAGCCAATGAGGGCGAAGACCCCACCATCGCAAAACTGCCCGGGGTGCAGCGGAATATGCGCGGTCAAACCGTCGCCGTTTCGGCGGAACCCGACAAGGTTCATCTGTTCCACGACGGGATTTCCATGCGCAAGTGACGTGCTTGAGAGCAAACTCATAGAAATTGTCGAATCAAAGTCCTGCTGCGCATTTCCACAGCAGGACTTTTCGATTTGCGGTCAGTGTATTCGTTTTTTCTTTTAAGGGATTGTTTTTTAATCAGTTACCCAAAATTGGGATCAAATTAGGGATCGCGAAAAAAGGCGACCGAAACGCATTAGGTTGAGACACAAGTCGCTTCTGTATAGCCCCGCTTTCTTCTGTCTTCGATTCTGATTGCTCTTTTGCCTGGACCGCGCAGGCAACCGGTTCGACCTTAGAATTAGTGACAAGTGGTGCGATTGGCTTCAGGAATGACCGTTCGACCGGCAAGTAAACCCCGAATTACCGGGACTGCTGTAAAGCCATGAATGCCAAGGGCAGGTGGGCGCCAGATTGCTTGCGAACAAACAAGCCCGGGAATCTGGACTTACTAAAAATGGAAACTGTCACTTTTGGCCTGACAACGTCCTCGCAAAGTTCTAGCGTGACATCCATAACAACAAACAACACAGTCCAATAACGGGAGATCCTACTATGGCTGAACGGAAAAACCTTTCCAGACGCTCGGTCCTGAAAGGCGCGGGTGCGGCTGCTTTGGCGGCACCTCTGTATAGCAAAAGCGCGCTGGCATCGTCGGGGGAAATCAACATTCTGATGTGGTCGGACTATCTGCCGCCCACATTCCTGCAAGAGTTTGAAACTCTGACCGGAATCAAGGTGAATTACACCGGCATCGGGTCGAATGAAGAAATCATCAACAAGATGAAGGCGACCAAGGGTCAGGGCTTTGACATTGTCTCGCCCACGAACAACCGTTCGCTGCAGTGGGAGCCGCTGGAGCTGCTGCAGCCCTTCGATATGAACAAGGTCCCGATTGATCTGGTGAACCCGGCAATGGCGCAAATCGGCACCGATGCAT
This sequence comes from Ruegeria sp. R14_0, assembly GCF_017743975.1. Classification (GTDB taxonomy): domain Bacteria; phylum Pseudomonadota; class Alphaproteobacteria; order Rhodobacterales; family Rhodobacteraceae; genus Ruegeria. Next base: position 245,051 of record NZ_JAGHRC010000004.1, read on the forward strand.
GGAACTTTGGTGACAGCGGCGTGCACTGGCTGCCACATATCTGGGGTACCGAAGGTATCGCCTATCGCACCGACCTTTGGCTGCCTGAAGGTGATGCGCCATCTTATGGCGACGTCTGGTCGGAAGAGAACGCTGGCAAGACAATGGGTCGTGCGCATTCCATGATGCTGGGCGCTGGTCTCTACATGGAGCGGGCGGGCGAGATGGAGCCGGGCTCTGTTTGGGCCGCGTATGGTGACGAAGAAACCATGCGTAAGGTTTGGGGTCAGATCACCGACTGGTGCATCGCGCGGAAAGACCGGATCAAGCTGATCTGGAACGACGCTGACACCCAGAAAAACGGCCTGCTGAACGAAGGCGTTGTGGTCGGTCAGACCTGGGACGGCCCGCCGCTGGCCCTGAAATCCGCTGGCGAGCCGGTGCATTATCAAGCTCCGGTCGAAGGTGCTATGGCCTGGGTCGACGGCATCGCGATGCCAACCGGCGCTGCCAACATCGATCAGATCTATGCCTTCATCGACTTCGCCTATCAGGCGAAACCGGCTGGTGTGGCGATCGACAGCCACGGCTATAACTCGCCGGTTCTGGGCGCCGACCAGTATTCAGGCGACACCTACAAAAAGAACTTTGCCGAGGCCTATCCGGGCGACTCGCTCGCGAACCTCAACCCGTGGCCTGCTGAGGCTCCGTGGTACGCCGAAACTCGGACCGAGTTCGTCAACAAGTTCAAAAGCGCCTGATCGCTATGATAATCTGCCCTCCGCCTTTGTGCGGAGGGCAATGAAACCGCACGCTCATTCGGCGTGACGGACCCTATTTCGGTGCGACGGGGACACGCACCAGACGGAGATACCAAAAATGAGTGCAGGGGTCGGTGTAGATCTTGAAAACCTGTGGATCCGTTTCGGAGACTTTGTGGCCGTACGGGACGCCAATGTGAACATCAACGGGGGCGATTTCTTTTCGTTCCTTGGGCCCTCGGGCTGCGGCAAGACGACGATCCTGCGCGCGGTGTCGGGTTTCCTGGACCCAAGCGAGGGCAGAGTTCTGATCGGCGGCAACGACATGCGCGGTATCGGACCGAACAAACGCCCGACTGCCCTGATCTTTCAGAACCTCGCCCTGTTCCCCCTGATGAAAGTCTGGGAAAACATCACGTTCTCGATGGAAATTAAAGGTGCCAGCGCATCCCAGCGTCGCAAACGCGCTGATGAGCTTTTGGATATGATTGCCCTGCCGGGGCAGGGGGACAAGCTGCCCAGCGAGCTGTCGGGTGGTCAGCGTCAGCGGGTTGCAATTGCGCGTGCGCTTTGTGCCGAACCAGATGTGCTGTTGCTGGACGAACCGCTGTCGGCGCTTGACTTGAAGCTGCGCCAGCACATGCGCACCGAACTGCGCGAGATTCAGCAGCGCGTCGGGATCACCTTCATCTACATTACCCACGACCAGGGTGAAGCGCTGACCATGTCGGACAACATCGCCGTGATGCGGGCCGGTGTGATTGACCAGATTGCGGACGGCAAGACCATCTACAACGATCCCAACACTGCCTTTGCGGCCTCTTTCGTTGGGGAAAACAACGTCTTCCGCGGCAAGATTAAACAAGTCATGGGTAATGAGGCGATGATTGCCACCAACCGTTCCGGCGATCTGGTAGCGCGGATTTCGACGGCGAACCAAGGCAAGCTGCAAGAGGGGGATGACGCAATGTTGTTCATTCGCCCCGAAGCATTCTCAATTGCCGCGGATGGTGCCACGGGCGACCATTTCGTCACTGCACGGGTGACCCACGAAGAGTTCGAAGGCAACGTCTATAACATCTTCACCGAAGGCGAGGGCGGCAAAGAGATCAAGGTCTCGCTACCCAACCTCGGCCAGTCTTTTGAGGATCACACAGGTCAGAACATCACGCTGGAATATGAGACCCGCAACGCGGTGCTGGTTCCGGCGGGTGAACTGGCGGCAGAGTGAGGGGTTAGAACCGATGCCCCGATTTCTGAAAGACTTTTTCAATCGCAACGGTTTTGGCATGGGATTGGCGATCCTCGGCCTTGTCCTGTTCTGGACCGTCGGCCTGATCATCCTGCCGCAGCTGTCGATGCTGGACTTCTCTTTCCGTCCGAACCTGCCACCGCCAGAGATTGGCGGCCCCAAGGACGTCTATACGCTGGAGAACTACAAGTACCTGATCTACGGCCCGGAAGGCGGCAGCCAAGCCTATAACGCGGTCGATCTGAGGGTCTTTTTCCGCACCCTTCTGGCAGCGGTCTGTGTGACGATTTTCAACCTGATTCTGTGCTATCCGATTGCCTATTACCTCGGCCAGTCCAAGGGCAGCCACATTCGCATCTTCGCGATTATGCTGATCATTCCTTATTGGATTAACGAGATCCTGCGCGCCTTTGCCCTGCGCATCATCTTTGGCGAGACGGGTGTGCTGAACACGCTGTTCGTTGGTCTGGGGATTTGGGACACGCCGTTTGACTTCATCCGCAATGACATCGCGCTCTATGCAGGTCTCGGCTATGCCTACATCCTGTTGATGATTTTCCCGATGTACAACGTGATCGAAAGCCTGGATGGCAACCAGATCGAAGCCGCGCGCGACCTTGGTGCGCCGTGGTGGCGGATTCACTGGCGGGTGGTCATTCCCTATGCCAAACCGGGCATCAGCTCGGGCTGTACGATGGTGTTCATGCTAAGCGCCGGTGCGCTGGCTGCGCCGCAGATTTTGGGCGGGCCGTCCAGCTTGTGGTTCACGCAGCTGATCTATCAGCAGTTCAACGACAACAATGACTGGCCGCAGGGTGCCGCTTACGCCATCGTGCTTTTGGTGACCTGTATCCTGTTCGTGCTGGCGATGATGCGCCTGTTCAAAGTGAACATGGGGGATATCGGGAAATGAATAATTCCTTCCTCCGTGTAAGCATCTGGGTCTATCTGGTCATCTTCTTCCTGTACCTGCTGGGCCCGCTGGTGATCATGTCGGTCACGGCATTCAACTCTTCGGCTTTCCCGAGAATGACGCCATGGGAATGCCTGACCTTTCAGTGGTTCGGCGAGCTGTTTCAAGACCAGCGTATCCTGAACGGCATCAAGAACTCGCTGATCATCGGGGCCGGGACGGTTGTTCTGTCGGTGGCAATGGGGCTGGCCGGGGCGCTGATGCTGACGCAGATCTGGCCCAAGTTGCGGGCGACCTACTATACGATCATCATCGCGCCGATCCTGATCCCGGGCGTTGTTCTGGGTATCTCGACGCTGGTGTTCTGGGACCGGATCAACCGGATGTTAGGGCTAGGCGCAGATAGCGTTTTGTCGAACGGGATCTTCCTGACGGTGATCGGCCAATCCACCTTTATCGCCAGCTACTGCATGCTGGTTCTGGTGGCCCGGCTTCAGCGCTATGACGTGGCCCTGACCGAAGCAGCGCTGGACCTTGGTGCCACGCATGCGCAGGCCTTCCGCAAAATCCTGTTGCCCTTCATGCGCCCGGCGATTGCCTCGGCGGCGGTGTTGGCGTTCCTCGCTTCGTTCGAGAACTACAACACTACCACTTTCACCTTCGGCGAATACCCGACGCTGACAATCGAATTGGCTCAAAAAGTTCGCTACGGGATCACCCCCGCAATCTCGGCTTTGGCGTTCATCATCGTGGCGCTGACCGTGTTCTTTGCCCTTCTGAACGAGGCCAAGTTGAAGCGCCAGGAACTGGTGGCTGCTGCACGAAAAAAAGCGACCGTTGAGGAACTGGCAGGCAAGATCAAGCTACCCAGCTTCTTTGCCGGGAACATGGCGGCAGTTCTGCTGGTTGTGTTCGCCGTGGCCACGATTACCGTTGTTGGTACCGCAACCGCCTATAACCCGGGCCAGTGCATCGCCAACGTCAAAGAGCAGAAACGCCTGGAAGCCGAACAGCGCATTCAAGAGCTGCGCAAGCAGCGCGAAGAGCAGCGCAAAAAGCGTGAGGCTGAAGAGGCCCAACAAGGTGGAGCTCAGCAATCTGCGCCGAAGCCGTCGAATAACAGCGGTTTTGGTAACGTGTTTGCGCCGAATACTCTGGGTGGTGACACCGAAGAAGAAAGCTCCGAGCCCGAAACTCCGCCGTCCAACAATGGCGGGTTCGGTGGGGCTTTTGACCCCAACAGCCTGCAAACCGATCAGTAGGCTGGAGGGATTACATAAGGGCCACGCCCGAAGAGGTTACCCCTCTTCGGGCGTTTCTTTTTTCAGAACAACGACGCCGCAGGCATCCACAACCTGACCATTCCAGGCGACCGGCTGGGCGTTGTAGTTGATCAGGAACTCATGGGTCGCGGTTTCTCGGCGGCGCAAGCCATTGGGCAACGGACGCAGTCGCACACCGGTTTCGCGCCCGGCCATATCAATCACCCGGTCCCACAATTGTTCGTCGGGGAATCCGGCCAGATACCAGAGACCGTTCTCACCCAGCAGCGCAGGGTTGCCGTCTGCAAAACGTATCAGACACGGAGACGTCCCAGAGATACGGTCGACCCAATGCTGCGCGGCGCCGCCGCCCTCAACATTGCGGTGCACGCTGGGTGGAAGGGACTCCACCAGTTCGACGTCACAATCCATTCCATTCAGACCGGGGCGTGCTTGCTGGATCTGGAAGTCATGCGTGATCGCCCCGCTGCGGGGCCCGACGATCGCCAGATCGCAGCCTTGGGTCAGGTCTCGTTGCAGATCACCGCCCATTGTGGCCAGCCCAGGCGCGAGAATGATTTTGTAACCAGCTTTCGGAATGTCAGTCGGAGATACAAAGTCCACGGACAAACCCGCTCGCCTCAAGGCGCGATAGGCCGAGAAAACCAATCGGAAATAGTCGAACCCGGCCCCTTGCGGCTGTGTCGCCCAAGCCCAGTCCGATGCATAGTCGAACAGGATGGCAACGTCGGCTTGTTTCTGCACCACGTCACCAAGCCCAGACAACAAGTCCGCGGTTTGTTTCGCCTCGGTTAATGCGGGGGCGGGGCTGTTGTTGGGGGTTAGTAGACCGGCGTGCATTTGCTCTTGCGCGAACGGCGCCTGCCGCCAGCGGAAGTAGCTGACAACCTCTGCCCCATGCGCCACGGCCTCAAGGGACCACAGGCGCACCATGCCGGGTAGGGGGGCGGGATTGTAAGGTGCCCAGTTCACCGGACCGGGTTGTTGCTCCATCACCCACCAACGTCCTCGGCCCACTGCTCGGTAGAGGTCGTGGTGAAAGGCCTGCATGTCTGGGTCGCCCTGCTGCAGAAAGGCAGTCTTGTGCGCCTCGTCCGCTTCAAGCCGGTCGGACAGGAAGCCGATGGGATAGCTGTCCCATGTTGCGATATCCAGATCCTCACCGACCTTGAAATGGTCGAAATCCAGTACGCGTCCCATGTAGTTGTGCAGCAGCGGCGCGTCCGTCAGTTCGCGCAGCACATCGACCTGAGCCTTGTTATACGCCACAACCTGATCCGAGCTGAACCGTCGAAAAGCGAGCACATGGGCCGGGTTGGGTTCAGTAACCGTCAGGTTGGGTAAATCGATTTGATCGAAGTCCCCATACTCCATCGACCAAAAGATGTTTCCCCATGCTTCGTTCAGCGCTTGAATGCTGCCATACTGTTCCCTGAGCCACAGTTGAAAAGCCTGCAAAGCAACAGGGCTGTAGCTAACCGTCGTATCGTGGCAGCCGTATTCATTGTCGATCTGCCACGCCGCAACGTGAGCGTTGCGGCCATAGCGCTCGCCCATGATCTGGGCGATGCGAACCGACTCTTGAACATAGCCCTGATGACTGAAGCAGTAGTGCCTGCGTGATCCGAATTTCCGGGGGTTACCCTGTTCGTCCACCGCCAACATATCGGGGTGCTTCTCGAGCATCCAACGTGGAGGTGTCGCCGTCGGCGTGCCCAGCACGACCTTGAGGCCAGCAGCGCCGAGCGTTTCAATTGCGCGATCCAGCCAGTCAAAATGCAGAACGCCGGGTGTCGGTTCCATGCGGCTCCAGGCGAATTCCCCGATCCGAACCCAGGTTAGCCCGGTTTCGACCATACGGGCCGCGTCTTCGGCCCACATGTCTTCGGGCCAGTGTTCCGGGTAATAGCAAACGCCAAGTTCTGGTTTCATAAAACGACTCTGTGTTCTGGTTGGCCTTTGCCCACATCGCGGGCGGCAAAAGTCATGCCGTTGGTCGGTTGTGTTTCAATGGTCGCTGCATCCAACCCTTCGCGGGCCGTGGTGCAGAACAGGGTTGTCAGGTTGCTGCCACCAAAGGCTGGACAGGAGGCTTGCGCAGCCTCAAACGTGACCGCTTTCAGGAACTGCCCTTGCGGATCATAAGCCGCCACCCTGTTGGCCCCCCACTGGGCGATCCAGATGTTGCCCTCGGCATCCACCACAGCGCCGTCGGGGTTGAGGTTGTCGTCGCGCAGGTCCAGAAAAACCGCGCTTTCGCCCTCGGGCCAGCCGGTTTCGGGGTCCAAAGACCAACGCATGACCAGCTTGGTCACCGTGTCCGTAAAAAACGCACAAGAGCGGTCGGGTGCAAAGCAGATCGCGTTCGATATTGTGACATTCGGTACAAGCCGGCGCAGTTCACCTTGCCAATACCGATAGATCGCGCCTGCACCCGGCTCGGCATTCTTGCCCATCGTTCCGATCCAAAAGCCGCCCCAGGAATCGGCGCGCCCATCGTTGGAGCGGGTCACCGGATTGTCCGCCTCAAGCGGGGCAATCAGGTTTTTTTCACCACTTGCCAGATCGAACCGCCAAAGGGCAGTTTCCGAGGCCATCAGCAATGTGTCCCGATCTACCCAACCCGCTGCAGACACATGTTCAGAAAACTGCCAGCTTTGTTGTTCACCTGATGACTGGGTCAAAAGCTGCTTGTTGACAATGTCGAACCAGAACAATTGTTGCCGCTCGGGATGCCACAAGGGACCTTCTCCGAGTTCACAGGGCCGGTCGTCAAACACAAAGCTCATCCAGCAGCCTCATCATAGGCTGCAACGATCTGCCTGGCCCGGTCCCCGATTTCATCAACGGACATGCCCGGTTTAAACAAGGCAGATCCGATGCCAAACCCGTCAGCCCCGGCCTTGATCCATTCTCCAAAATTCTCGGGGCCCGCACCACCCACAGCGTATACCAGCGCGCCCTTGGGCAAGACCGGGCGCAATGCGGCAAGCCCGGATGGTCCGGCCATGACGCCGGGGAAAAGCTTCAAGCCTGTGGCACCCGCCGTGAGCGCGGCAAACGCTTCGGTCGGGGTGTAAATCCCAGGCCAGCTTTCCATTCCTAATGCGACGGTTCGGGCTATGACCTCAACATCGCAGTTGGGCGACACGATCAGCTTGCCGCCAACACTGTGCACGGCCTCAACCTGGTCTGCCGTCAATACAGTTCCAGCACCGATCAGCGCTTGATCGCCGCAGGTCTTGGCCAAAGCCTCGATGCTGATCAGTGGGTCAGGAGAGTTCAGGGGCACCTCGATCTTGTCGATGCCAGTTGCGATCAGGGCCTGGCCCACATCAACGGCGTCTGACGGGTCAAGGCCACGCAGAATTGCAATGATTGGGCGGCTCATACGGTTTGCCTCGTAAGTTTGCGGGCCTGAGACAAGCCAGCGAGTGTACATTGAGTGGCATTGACGGTGTCAACGAGAGCACCCTGCAATTGCAGAGCACCCGCATAGATTTGGGAAATCTCTTCAGCGCCGATAATTGCGAGTTGTTGCCCCAGCCAATAGGGGCGAGTCGCGGCGAGCTCGGCCCCGATCAGCATGCCCGACAGCTTTGCCCGCGCTGTGCCTTTGTCCTGATCGTGCAGCAAATCGGCGGCTCGCAAACCAAACAGCCGGGCGGCCAGTTGCTCGGGTTTCGACAGCGCATCAGCAACCGCATCAGCAAAAGCGTCCGCATCCCACCCGTCCGAGACCGAGTGCTTTAGAACGGACTGGTCACTGAGCAGTTCGAACATCTCACCGGTCATGAAGGTGCGAAAGCTGACGACCTCTCCGGCGCTGATCTGAACCCACTTCGAATGGGTTCCGGGCAGGCAAATCACGCCGTCCCAATTTGACCGACCGGCCAGAAAACCCGCGATCTGTGTTTCTTCGCCGCGCATGACATCCGGCGGTGTGTTTTGCTTTATGCCGGGCACAACAAATGCTCGGATCCTGGGATCGGTGCCGGGTACCCGGATTGGTGCATCCGGCAGAGGGGCCGACGGAACGGCCGCATAGGGTGCCTCGACCCATCCTTGCCGCGCGCCGACCATGCCGCAGGCGATGACATCAACAGGTTCAGCGCCAAGCCAACCCCCGACCAAGTCCAACAACGCCGGCTCGAAGGCCTCTTTCCTGAGACGCGCCATACCGCGATCAGACTGTGCCTGGTCCAAAACAGTTTCACCCCGCATGGCCCAGACCCGCAGATGAGATGTCCCCCAGTCAACAGCTATCCATTCTGTAGTCATGGTCTTATCCCGTTACTACGACGCCGCCATCCACCGCCATACACTGGCCGGTCATCGCGCGGCTGGCTTCCGAGGCAAGGAAAAGGGTGGGTGCGATCATGTCTTCGGGCGTCAGGTGTTCTTTCAGGCACTGGCGGTCAAGGTGTGCGGCCAAATCCTCGGGCGTGGCCCACATATCCAGTTGTTTTTGCGTCAGAACCCAGCCTGGGGCCAATGCATTCACCCGGATGTTTTGCGGTCCCAACTCGCGCGCCAGCGAGCGTGTCATGCCGGTGATGCCCGCGTTTGAGGTGGTGTAAATCGGATAACCCGCATTGCCCATCATATAGCTGATCGAGCTGAAATTGACGATTGAACCGCCCTTGTTGGCCATCTGGCGGGCGGCTTCCTGACAGGCAAAATAGTAGGCCTTTAGGTTTACCTCGATCATCCAATCCCAGAATTCCGGAGTGGTTTCTTCCAGCGAATGGCGTTTGTCATTGGCTGCGTTGTTGATCAGAACACTCAGCGGACCATGGGCCTCGGAAGCCTTTTGCATGGTTGCGTGAAGCAGCTCGGTATCTGTCATGTCGCCCTGCATGAACAGAGGGGCGCGGCCATGTTTGTCGCGCATTTCCTCGACGAAACCGCTGGCGTCAGACCGGCCGATAAAGGCGACGTTCGCGCCTTGGGCCAGGAACCCATCGGTCAATGCGGCCCCAACACCCGAGCCTCCGCCGGTGATATAGACCGATGCGCCGTTCAGGTCGTGAAATGTGGCTGGTTGATCCATCAGTGGCTCTCTCTGGTCACAAGGCGGGTGTCTTTGCCGACAAGGAAATCAAGGTCTGCGCCCTGATCAGCTTGCAGCACGTGGTCGATATAGAGTTTCGCGTAGCCGCGCGTGTAGTGTGGCGCATCCGGCTGCCACGCGGCGCGGCGGGCGTCCAGTTCGTGTGCATCAACCAGCAATTCCAGCTCTCCGTTGCTGGCCGAAACGCGGATGCGGTCGCCGGTCTTGACCAGCGCCAGCGGACCTCCGGCTTGCGCTTCGGGGCTGACATGCAGGATGACGGTGCCAAAGGCGGTGCCAGACATGCGGGCGTCTGAGATGCGGATCATGTCGCGCACGCCTTCCTTCACAAGCTTGGCCGGGATCGGCATATTGCCAACCTCGGGCATGCCCGGATAGCCCTTCGGCCCGCAGCCCTTGAGGACCAGAATGGTCTCGGGCGTGACTGGCAGATCGTCCCGGTCGATATTGGCCTTGAGGTCTTCGATGCTTTCGAAAACGTATGCCTCGGCTTCGGTTTCCAACAGTTCATCCGTTGCTGCCGAAGGTTTCACGATTGCGCCATTCGGGGCGAGGTTGCCACGCAGCACCCGAAGACCCGCGGCGGGTTTTACCGGGTCGTCAAAGGGGCGGATGACGTCAGTGTTGAAATACTCAGCGCCCTCATAATGGGCCGAGATGTCCTTGTTCAAAACGGTCTTTGCCGGACGCAGGAATGGTTTGAGTTCGCTGAGAACAACTGGCACGCCGCCTGCGTAGCAAAAATCCTCCATCAGGTATTTGCCCGAGGGCATACAGTTGACCAGCAGAGGGATATCCGACCCGATTTCAAAGTCTTTCAGCGTCAGATCAACGCCAACACGGCCCGCAAGCGCCAACAGGTGCACCACCGCGTTGGTCGAACCCCCAACAGCTGCATTGGCCAGAATGGCGTTTTCGAACGCTTCCTTGGTCAGAATGTCCGAGGGTTTCAGGTCTTCATCCACCATCTCGACAATCCGCTTGCCGGTCAGATGCGCAAGCGCCATGCGGCGAGCATCGACCGCTGGAAGGGCTGCATTGGTGGGCAGGCTCATGCCCATCGCCTCGACCAAAGACGCCATGGTTGAGGCCGTTCCCATGGTCATGCAGACACCAGCGCTGCGTGACATGCCGGACTCGGCATTCATAAAGTCTTTCAGCGTCATTTCTCCGGCGCGGACGGCTTCGGAGAACTTCCAGACATCCGTCCCCGATCCAATATCCTTACCGCGGTATTTTCCGTTCAGCATCGGGCCAGAGCTGACCACAATCGACGGCAGATCAACCGACGCCGCACCCATCAATTGCCCGGGCGTGGTCTTGTCACAGCCGCCGAGCAGGACCACACCATCGATGCCATAGGCCCGGATCGATTCTTCGACATCCATCGCCAGTAGGTTGCGAAACAGCATGGCTGTCGGTTTCATCTGGGTCTCGCCCAGCGACATGACGGGGAATTCGACAGGGAAGCCACCAGCCTCCCACACGCCGCGTTTGACACCTTCGGCCAGATCACGCAGGCCAGAGTTACAGGGCGTCAATTCCGACCATGTGTTGCAGATGCCGATGATCGGACGACCGTCGAAGGCGTGATCGGGAAAACCCTGGTTTTTCATCCACGATCGATGAATGAACCCATCCTTGTCCAGTTTTCCATACCAATGCTGTGAGCGGCGTTTTGTCATTTCTGGCGTTTCTTTTTTGGCTGCGGTTGCATTTGAGTATTTATGAAAAGATGAAGATCAGGCGGCGCGGGCCGGGCGGCACCAGTTCGGCAACCAATCGGCATGCGCCACCAGCAAATCGTCAACCATCCTGCGAATCTGGCGCAGGTCCAGTTCGGCAGCGGTATGCGGATCCATCATGGCGGCGTGATAGATGTGTTCGGGGTTCTGCTCAACCAACGCGCGGACCGTCAGTTCCTGAACGTTGATCTGTGTCCGCATCAGGGCGATCAGTTGAGGCGGAATGTCCGTGACGACCGAGGGCTGCACGCCGTTTGTATCTACAAGGCACGGGGTTTCGACCGCTGCACCAAGCGGAAGTTGCGGGATCTGTCCAGTGTTCGGCAAGTTCCCGTACGCCACGTATGGGGTGTCGGTGATGATCGCATTCATCAAGTCGGCCGCGAATTCGTGGCTACGGGTCACGTCTATGTCGCGCCCGTCCGTCAGGGTCTTTGCCTGTTCCTTCCAACTGGCGATCTGTTCCTCGCAGCGGGTTGGGTATTCATCCAGAGGGATGCTGAACTGCTCGATCAGGTCTTGTCGGCCATCTTTGATGAACCACGGGACGTATTCCGCCAGGTGTTCCGAGCTTTCGGTGCAGAAGTAGCCCAGGTGCTCCATCACTTCGTAGCGCACCTTGTTCGCGCAGCGGGGCATCAAAAGAGGCGGTTTGGGCAACTGACCGCTAGCATATCCCTGCCGCAGGGCAGGGTAGAGGTCGCGGCCCTCGTGATCCAGCCGAAGGAAAAACGCGACGTGGTTCACGCCTGCCACCTTGTACCGGATGTCCTGCTTTGGCAGGTCCAGATCGTGGGCCAGTTCCTCAACCGTGTTCTGTACGGAATGGCACAGGCCAACATGTTTCAACGCGGGAAAACGTTCCGCCAATGCCCAGGTGTTTATCGCCATTGGGTTGACATATTGCAGAAGCGTCGCGTTCGGACAGAGCTGCATCATGTCCTGCGCCACCTCCCAAAGCACCGGGACGGTGCGAAGACCACGCATGATGCCGCCAATGCCCAGCGTGTCCGCGATGGTCTGGCGCAACCCGTACTGTTTTGGGATTTCAAAATCCGTCACGGTACAGGGTTTGTAACCGCCGATTTGAAAGGCGGTAATCACGAAATCCGCACCTTCCAGCGCGGCGCGACGATCGGTATGGGTCGACACCGTGGCTCCGGTCCCGACGGATCGGATCATCGCTTTGGCAACCGCCTCGCTTTCAGCAAGGCGTTGCGTGTTGATGTCCACCAACGCAAAATGACTGTCGGCCAGCGCCGGTGTCAGAAGGGCATCGCCCACGATATTCTGCATGAAAATCGTGGAACCGGCCCCGATAAAGGTGATCTTGGTCATGTGGCAAACCTTTGGTTTGACGTTATTTGACGGCACCGAGGGTCAGACCCGCGATGAAGTGTTTCTGCATTAGGAAAAACATGGCCACCGGCGGCAGGGCCGCAACGATAGAACCGGCACTCATCAACTGATAAGCCGCTCGGAACTGAGCGTTAAAACTGGTGATACCTGCCGTAACAGGCTGGCTTTCGGCCCCCTGGGTCAGGACCACGGCCCAGAAATAATCGTTCCAGATAAAGGTAAAGATCAGCACGCTGAGTGCCGCAATCGCAGGCTTCATCAGCGGCAGGACGACGTACCAGAAGATACGCCATTCGCTGATGCCTTCGACCCGTGCGGCCTCGATCAATTCAAAGGGCAGGGCGCGGATAAAGTTGCGCATGAACAAGGTGCAAAAGCCGGTCTGGAACGCGATATGGAACAGGACGAGGCCGGTTTTGGTATTGTACAGACCAAGTTCCAAAGTCAGGTCACGGACGGGTACCATCAGGATCTGGAAAGGCACGAAATTTCCCGCGACGAACATGAAAAAGATCCAGAGGTTTGATTTGAACTTATAGATGCCCAGTGCGAACCCGGTCATGCAACTCAGCGCCACCGCGCCGATCACTGTTGGAACGGTGATCATGAACGAATTCAGCAAATAGCGCGGCATGTCAGAGTTGAAGAACACCTGCCCATAGTTGTAGGCACCCTCAAAACTGGACGGCAGGCCCCAGTAGTTCGCATTGGTAAAATCCGCAGCCGGTTTGACCGAGAACAGAGCGACCGCAAGCAGGGGGCCAAGCCACAGCAGCAAGGCCAGTGGCAACATAGCCTGATAAGTGATCTGTGCTGATCGCGGTTGTTTTTCGATGGGTTTGGGAAACATCTCAGTGCCCCCTTTCTTCGCGGTACATCGACCACAGGAAATAGGCGATGAAACAGAGCATGATCAGGAACAGGATCACGGCGATGGCGGCACCATATCCCATGCGGAAGCCGTATTCGGACAAGGCGACCTCGAACATGTAATAGGCCAGAACGCGGGACGACCCGAAAGGACCACCCTGGGTCATGATCGAGATCAGGTCAAACGACCGCAGCGCGCCAATGATTGTCACAACAAAGGCAATGAAGGTGGCCGGGCGCAGTTGAGGCAGGATGATGTGCCAGAGCATGCGCCATCCCTTTGCACCGTCCAGCCGCCCGGCCTCGATCTGTTCGGGGTCCACAGCGTTCAGGCCGGTGAGATACAAGATCATGCAGTAGGCCGTCTGCGGCCAGAGACCAGCAAAGATGATACCGTAGGTGACGAACCGTTCATCTCCCAGCACGTTCAGGGGGCCAAAGCCAAAGAGTCCGAGGAATTCGTTCAACAGCCCGAAGGTCGGGTCGTAGAACCATGTGAAAACAAGGCCAACGACGACCTGAGAAATAACGAAGGGAAAGAAAAACAGCGACTTATAGAGGCGGATTCCCCAGACGGTCTGGTTCAGGAACAATGCGATGAACAGACCTGCAGGAATCGCCAGGAGGTACATGATCAGCCAGATCAGATTGTTCTTGAGCGAAGTATAGAAGGCGTCTCGATCGACCCACTCCCAATAGAGGTCTTCGTAGTTGCGAAAGCCCACATATTCCGCCGCGCCAAGCCCGTCCCATTCGTAGAGCGACAGGTTGAAGGATTGGAACACCGGGATGATCACATAGACCATGAAGAACAGCAGACCCGGGGCCAGAAACAGCCAGGGTGCGATGCGCTGTTGGTTTCTGTGGAACCAGCTTTCCTGTTCAGGGACGTCGACGGCTGACATGCGCTCTCTCGGGGTTTAGGTCAAAGGGGTAAGCCGGGTTTGCACCCGCCTTACGCTCAAAAAGGTGCAGGCCGGGCAGATGCCCGGCCCGACCGGTTTAGTTGTCGTAGATGCGCTGACGTGCGCGTTCCAGTTTGGACAGGATACGGTCAGCGTTGTCCGGCTTGACCATGAACTCCTGGAAGCCTTCCATCGACACTTTAGCCATCTCAGCAGGTGCATCGCGATCCCAGAACTGGGCAACGCCGCCAGGGCTGTTGGCCGACAGCATCGCAAAGCCCTGCTGCAGGAACTTGTCGTCATCGACGGACGACTGGGCGTTCACGGGCAGCTGACCGAGGTTGGCACCGTTGTTGATCTCGGTCTGCTCATCCGCCGAGACCACAAAGCGCAGGAACTCGCGCGCGGCTTCTTTGTTCGACGCATTTGCCGGGATGTGGAATGTGTCGGTCGGTGCGTCTTCGGCCAGTTCAACATCGGGGTTGATGGCGACGAACTGGTAGAAGTCCAGCTGGTCGTCAGTCAGACCCGCCTCGCGCAGCGGAGCAACTGCGAAGTTACCCATCAGGTACGCGGCGGCTTCGCCGTTGACCATGAAGGGCAGGGCTTCTTGCCAGCTGTAGGTCTGGTGGTTGTCGATGAACGCGCCCATGTCGATCAGCTGTTTCCAGTTGGCGAAGGTTTGCTTGACCCGGTCATCTTCCCAGCTGATTTCGCCATTGGCGAGTTGGTTGTGGAAGTCGAACCCGTTGGTGCGCATGTTCAGATAGTCGAACCAGCCACCAGCGGTCCACAGGAACTTGGTCCCGATGGTATAGCAGGCACGGCCCGAGTCGACGATTTTCTGGCAGTTCGCCAGCTCTTCTTCCCACGTGGTGGGTTCGGTCAGGCCCAGTTCGTCAAAGATGTCCTTGCGATAGTAAACGCCCCACTGATAGTAGGTGTAAGGCACGCCCCACTGTTTGCCATCTATGGTCATCGCGCCTTTGGTTGAGGCAAGGTTTTCGGCAATCTCAGGTTCGGCCCACAGGTCCGATACGTCCTCGAACAGGCCGGCCTCGACATAAGGCTTCATCCGATTTGCGGCATACCAGGTCGCCACGTCCGGTGTGTCGGCCGTCAGGAAGTTGCGGATCTGGGTCTTGTATGCCTCACGGTCGATGACCGTGGTCTCGATTTCCAGCCCGGGGTGCTGTTCTGCGAACCGCTCGATCATCGCCTCCATCGTCGCGCGCGGCGCCGGGTTGGATGTATCGAGGAAGATTCGCAGCTCACCGGTCAGTTCGGCGGCAACGGGCGCAGCAAGTGCGACACTGGCTGCCAGAGCTGCGGCAGTGCGCTTGAACATGGAATGCATGGTTTCCTCCCTTAGCTTCCATTTTGGTTCCAAATATTGAAACCATGTTTTATATATTGAAAACTACACATCGACTCGGTTAGTCTTGTCAAGACCCTCGTGAGGAAGGCGGTGGGTTAATGGGAGGAGAACAGGCACTCGTGGCTGGTGACGGAACAATAGGCAAAGCATGTGACGTGCTGGATCAGGTGGCCGCGTTCGAGCGCCCGGTCCGATTCGCAGAACTGCTGGAAAGCAGCGATTTTCCCAAGGCGACCCTGTATCGGTTTCTGCAAACTCTGACCAATCAGGGCATGCTGTCCTATGACCCCGACCGGCAGACCTATACGCCGGGATTGCGGTTGGTGCGCTTGGCGCATGCGGCTTGGACGCAAAGCTCGCTTGCCCCTATCGCGCGACCATTTCTGGATGGGCTCAGCCGTGAGACTGGGGAAACGGTGCACTTGGCACAGCTGGATTCCAACCAGGTGCTGTATGTGGATAAGCGCAACGCGGCCCACCCGATCGAGATGTATTCCCAAGCTGGTAAAGTTGGTCCGGCTTATTGCACCGGGGTGGGTAAGGCCATGATGGCGTTTCTGGGTGATGCCGCACTGGATCGCGCGGTGTCCCAGCAAAGCTATCATCGGTTCACCGACAAAACTCTGACTTCCGAGGCCGCGCTACGCGCCGATCTCGACCTGATTCGAAGCCGGGGCTATGCGGTCGACGACGAAGAGCATGAGCCTGGCATTATCTGCATTGCCTGCCCCATCCTCACGGCGGGCGGGCGGATGTTGGGCGCGATCTCCGTGACCGGATCGACCGAAAGAATGAACTTCAAACAGTTGGAAACCTGGGTTCCTCGTGTTCGCCGCGTGGCCGAACAGATCGGAGCCGAAGCACAGGCTTGGCGGTTCCCTGAAACCAACCCAAGCGCCGACACAGACAGGATGCAAGCAACATGACGGGTGTGACTCTGAACCAGGCGATCAAGCGGTATGGCGAGACGCAGGTAATTCACGGCATTGACCTGGAAATCGAAGATGGCGAGTTCTGCGTCTTTGTAGGCCCCTCAGGCTGTGGCAAATCCACTTTGCTGCGGATGATCGCAGGCCTTGAAGAAACAACCGAGGGGCAGATTCATATTGGGGCCCGCGAAGTGACCCATATGGACCCGGCCAAGCGTGGGGTTGCGATGGTGTTTCAGACATATGCTCTGTATCCGCATATGACGGTGGCCGAGAATATGGGGTTTGGCCTGCGCATGAACGGTGTTGCCAAATCGGAAATTGACACGAAGGTTCAGGAAGCATCCAGCATTCTGAAACTGGACCAATACCTGAAACGCAAGCCCAAAGCCCTGTCGGGTGGTCAGCGTCAACGGGTCGCCATCGGCCGCGCTATCGTACGTGGCCCCGAGGTGTTCTTGTTCGACGAACCGCTGTCAAACCTCGATGCGGAACTGCGGGTCGAGATGCGGGTTGAGATCGCGCGTCTGCACAATGAGATCGGCGCAACAATGATCTACGTGACTCATGATCAGGTCGAGGCGATGACCATGGCCGACAAGATCGTCGTATTGCGGGATGGGCGGATCGAACAGGTCGGCGCGCCTATGGATTTGTATCGCGACCCGGACAATCGGTTCGTTGCTGGATTTATTGGCTCGCCTGCCATGAATTTCCTAGAGTGCGATTTTGTCGACGGCAAGGTCTCGCACCCCGCGCTCAGTGAGCCACTGGAAATGGCTGTAAACGTGCCTGCAGGACTAACGAAAGTGACCCTTGGCATTCGCCCAGAGCACATCGCCGTGGATCGTGCAGGCGACACCTGCACAGTTGATCTGACCGAAGCGCTAGGAGGTGTCAGCTATTCCTATCTGCTAACACCCAACGGTGATAAACTGATCGTCGAAGAGCGCGAGGATGAGCGTAGCAAGCAGGGTGAGCGCATTGGCATCGTCGTGCGCCCGGAACGCGCCATGTTGTTTGATCCCGAGACAGGCCACCGGCTTCGCTGAAGCAATCGAAACGGAAATTAGGCACGCTTGATCATAGATCTGGCGCGTCTTCAATTTTTCTGGATTTTGTATCCAATATCCGTTATGGCGAGTCCAAAGGGGGCATAATTCGTGGCCCCGGCCATCGAGGATTTCACCCATGTCGACCAATGTTTTCACCGGCACGATGCCTGCCCTGATGACCCCTTGCAAACCGGACCGGACGCCTGATTTTGACGCGTTGGTCCGCAAAGGTCAGCAGATGATCGACGCGGGGATGTCTGCGGTGGTCTATTGCGGTTCGATGGGGGACTGGCCGTTGCTGACCGACGCGCAGCGCATGGAAGGGGTCGAGCGTTTGGTCGATGCAGGGTTACCCGTTGTTGTCGGCACCGGGGCCATAAACACAAATTCCGCTGTGGCGCACGCGGCTCATGCTCAAAAAGTAGGTGCGGTGGGTCTGATGGTCATTCCGCGTGTGCTGTCGCGCGGCAGTTCACCGGTCGCGCAAAAGAACCATTTTAAGGCGATCCTGTCTGCTGCACCTGATGTCCCTGCCATCATCTACAACAGCCCCTATTATGGCTTTGCCACACGCGCTGATCTGTTCTTTGCCTTGCGCGCAGAGCATCCGAACCTGATTGGTTTCAAGGAGTTTGGAGGCAAGTATGACCTGCGCTATGCGGCCGAGAACATCACCAGCCAGGATGATCAAGTGACTTTGATGGTTGGCGTCGATACCGAGGTTTACCATGGCTTTGTCAATTGTGGTGCGACGGGCTCGATCACTGGTATCGGCGCGGCCCTACCGCGCCAAGCGTTGCTGCTGGCCGCGCTGTCCCAAAAGGCCGCTCGGGGCCATGCAGAGGCACGCCTGCGTGCGCAGGAATTGACCGAGGCGATCCATGTCCTGTCCAGCTTTGATGAAGGGCCGGATCTTGTGCTGTATTACAAGCACTTGCTGGTACTGAACGGGGAACCCGAGTACCGTTTGCACTTCAATGAAACGGATGAGCTGACCGATGCGCAACGACATTATTGTGAACAGCAATATAAGCTGTTCTGCAGTTGGTTTGCTGATTGGTCCCAACAGGGCGGGGTGATCGCTGAATGCATGTGATCGACAGCCACACAGGCGGTGAACCCACGCGCGTCATATTAGATGGCGCGCCCGATCTGGGGTGCGGGTCCTTGGCTGAACGTGCGCGACGGCTGGCCACTGAACATGAGGCGTTCTACCGGTCGGTCATGCTCGAGCCGCGCGGGCAGCCCGCGATGGTTGGCGCGTTGCTGGTTGAGCCTGTTGATCCAACCTGTGTCACTGGTGTGATCTATTTTGACGTCGATGCCGTTCTGGGCATGTGTGGTCACGGGACCATCGGGCTGGCGGTGACGCTGGCACATCTGGGACGGATCGGACTGGGCCAACACCGGATCGAAACGCCCGCCGGGGTGGTAACGGTTGAACTGGCCGATCCCAACACCGTGACCGTGACCAATATCGAAAGCCGCAGGGTGCATCAGGGTGTCAGCCTTGAAGTCCCGGGATACGGCGCGGTTTCAGGGGATGTCGCCTATGGCGGAAATTGGTTTTTTATCATCGACCCCAGTCCGGTCCCGGTCGTTCCAGCCAATATTCGTAAACTAACCGATTTGTCGATCGCTGTTCGAGAGGCGTCGATCGCGCAGGGGATAGGTGGTGAAAACGGCGAACCCATTGACCACGTCATCTTGCAAGATGACTCACCCGATCCGACAGTGCACAGCCGCAATTTTGTACTTTGCCCCGACGATAATTATGACCGCTCTCCCTGCGGGACGGGCAGTTCAGCGCGGTTGGCCTGTCTTGCCGCCGACGGACACTTGGCCCCGGGTCAGGAAATCATACAGCACAGCGTGATCGGCAGCTCTTATCGCTTGTCTTACCAACCCGGGCCGACAGGCGGAGTGATCCCATCAATCACCGGGCAGGCCTTTGTCGTGGCCGAGGCAAAGCTCTTGTTTCACGAGGCCGATCCATTCAAATCCGGGATCGAAACATGACCCGGCAAGTCGTCGTCATCGGCGCAGGAGTGATCGGAATCACAACCGCGCTCGAGCTTCAACGACGTGGTCATTCCGTTTTGGTCCTGGATCGCACAGGCGTTGCATCCGAGGCGTCCGCCGGGAACGCAGGGGCCTTTGCCTTTCCCGAGATCGAGCCGCTGGCCACGCCCGGCATTATGCGCAAGGCTCCAAAATGGTTGCTGGATCCGCTGGGGCCGCTCTCGATCCCTCCGGCCTATGCGCTGCGTATTGCGCCGTGGATGTATCGTTTTTGGCGGGCCAGTCGCCCTGATCACTATGGTGAATTGCTTGGCGCTCAGGCTCGTTTAACTGGTTTGTCTCGTGAAGCACTCGGCCGCTTGATCCCGAGCGTGAATGGCGAAGGCCTTCTGCAACGTGATGGTCAGATGCAGTTATATGAAGGCGAGGCTGAATTTCGTGCCAGCCTGCCGACGTGGGACCTGCGTCGCAAACATGGAATTGAGTTCGAGTTGTTGGAGAGTCCCGCTGCCATAGCCAAAAAACAACCGGGTCTCAGTTCACGATTTACCCACGCCGGGTTCACGCCCAACTGGTTGAATACCGTTGATCCCAACACATGGGTTGACCACCTGGCTGCTGCCTTTCTGGATCGCGGTGGTCAAATTCAGAGACGAGAGATTCGTGCTTTGTCCCCCCTCAAGAACGGTGTTCTGGTTGTTTGCGCCGATGAAACACTTGATGCAGACAAAGTGGTTGTGGCTGCAGGGGCTTGGTCGCACCACATCGCTCAGACCTTGGGTGACGGAATTCCTTTAGAGACCGAGCGCGGATACAACACCACTTTGCCGAAGGGCGCGTTTGATCTGCGCATGCACCTGACGTTTTCAGGCCACGGGTTCGTCGCGAGCAAGATCAATGGCGGCGTACGCATTGGCGGGGCGGTTGAATTGGGCGGGTTGACCCTGCCGCCGAATTTCAAACGGGCAGATGTATTGCTGCAAAAGGCAGCTGAGTTCTTGCCTGGGCTGAAAACCGAGAATGGTACCCAATGGATGGGGTTCCGTCCGTCTTTGCCTGACAGCATTCCGGTGATTGGCCCGTCGCCCAAATCTCCGCACGTTGTTTACGCTTTCGGGCACGGCCATCTGGGTTTGACTCAATCTGCCGGAACGGCCGAATTGGTTGGCGCTTTGGTTGGCGGGCAAAGCCCGCCTATTTCTGTGTCACCCTACGCCGCCACCCGGTTTTAAGGAGAGCCCATGCGCAGCGTCAAAACCATCCAGGTAATTTCTGCCCATGCCGAGGGCGAGGTGGGCGACGTGATCGTTGGCGGCGTTACGCCTCCGCCCGGTGACACGATCTGGGACCAACGCTCAAATATTGCAAAGGATCAGACCCTCAGAGATTTTGTGCTGAACGAACCGCGCGGGGGCGTGTTTCGACATGTGAACCTTCTGGTGCCGCCGAAAGATCCAAGGGCCGATGCGGCCTTTATCATCATGGAGCCCGAAGACACGCCGCCCATGTCCGGCTCAAACTCAATCTGTGTCGCAACGGTGTTGCTGGATAGCGGGATCATCCCGATGCGGGAGCCCGAGACTACGCTGACGCTCGAAGCGCCAGGTGGGCTGGTGTGCGTTCGTGCTGAATGTCGAAACGGCAAGGCCGAGCGCATACATGTTCAGAACCTGCCCAGCTTTGCAGACAAGCTCTCGGTTCCATTGGAGGTTCCGGGCCTCGGCACGCTGACGGTGGATACGGCTTATGGGGGCGACAGTTTCGTGATTGTAGACGCCGCTGCGCTGGGGTTTGAGATCGTCCAGAAGGAAGCCCGCGCTATTGCCCGCCTTGGCGTCAGAATCACCAACGCCGCCAACGAACAGTTGGGCTTCACTCACCCCGAAAATCCTGATTGGACCCATATCTCGTTCTGTGCCTTCTGCGGCCCTCTTGAAAGAACGCCCACGGGTTGGCGCGGCAGGTCTGCTGTCGCTATCCAGCCCGGCAAGGTCGACCGGTCCCCCACCGGTACAGCCGTGTCTGCGCGTATGGCGCTGATGGAGGCCAAAGGGCAGATGACGCCCGGCCAGACTTTCGAGGCGGTGTCCATTATCGGCTCGACGTTCACAGGCCGGATTGTGCAGGCCGCCCAGGTTGGTTCGCAGCCAGCGATCATACCCGAGATCAGCGGCCGAGGATGGATAACCGGAACGCATCAGCACATGCTGGACCCGGATGATCCCTGGCCCGGCGGGTATCGGCTAAGCGACACTTGGGGTGCCTAAATTCCGTGCGGCAGGCCCGGAATTCCCGGGATTTTTGCATACCGTGTCAATATGCGCCCCCTCAGAACGATTGATCCCAAGCCAAACGTGATTTAAGGGAGGCCCTGTCAAAACAGAGTCACCGTTGGGCGGTAGGTTAAAACGCGCCCACCCCTCGCCACCTGAATGTGGCACACTCTTGGATCGCACGCCCCGAAAGGCTTAAAAAAGGTAAAAGAATATGGCAGATAAATCGAACTTCGACATATTGTATACCATTGTAGACGAAGCGCCCGAGCTGGCCAGCGCCTCGTTCCTGCCCATCATTCGCAAATTCGCCGGCGCTGCGGGTGTCAGTGTTGGGACCAAGGATATTTCGCTGGCAGGCCGTATTCTGGCAACCTTCCCGGAAAACCTGACCGACGCGCAGCGCATCACCGATGATCTGGCCGCGTTGGGCGAACTGGTAAAAACTCCGGATGCCAACGTGATCAAGCTGCCGAACATCTCGGCCTCGGTCCCACAGCTGGTTGCCGCCATCGAAGAGCTGCAGTCGCAAGGCTACGACATCCCAAATTATCCCGAAGAGCCCTCGACCGACGAAGAAAAAGCGATCCGCGCGCGTTATGACGCCATCAAAGGGTCGGCTGTTAACCCGGTTCTGCGCGAAGGCAACTCGGATCGCCGCGCGGCCCGCGCAGTGAAGAACTATGCGCAGAAAAACCCGCATTCGATGGGTGAATGGGTGTCGGACAGCAAAACCAAGGTTTCGTCGATGTCCGACAACGACTTTTACGCCAATGAAAAGTCGGCGACCATCACTGCCGCGCAGGCGGGCGACGCCAAGATCGAATTTGTCGCCAAAGACGGCAGCATCACAGTCCTGAAAGACGCATGGCCACTGGCCGAAGGTACCGTCGCAGATGCGACCTTCATGTCTGTCAAAGCACTGTCGGCATTCCTGGCTGATGCGATTGAGGACACCAAAAAAGACGGCACCATGTTCTCGCTGCACATGAAAGCCACGATGATGAAGGTCAGTGACCCGATCATCTTTGGCTATGCGGTCAAAGCTTGGCTTGCGCCTGTGTTCGAAAAATATGGCGCGGAATTGGAAGCCCTGGGCGTGAACCCGAATTCGGGTCTGGGTGACCTGCTGGAGCGTGTGAAAGACAACGCTGACATCGTGGCTGCAATTGACGCGATCAAGGGCGACCGTCCGTCCATGTATATGGTCGACAGCGACAAGGGCATCACCAACCTGCACGTACCGTCAGACGTGATCATCGACGCCTCGATGCCTGCCGTGATCCGCGCAGGCGGTAAAGGTTGGGACGAAACCGGCGCCAAGGGCGACACCAACTGTGTCATTCCAGACCGCTGTTACGCGCCTGTGTACGACGAAACCATCAAATTCTTCAAAGCCAACGGCGCGCTGAACCCGGCCACGGCCGGTGCCGTCGCCAACGTCGGTCTGATGGCGCAGAAAGCCGAGGAATACGGCTCGCATCCGACCACGTTCCAGGCACCCGCTGATGGCTCAATCCGCATCGTACTGGCCAACGGCGAGACGCTGCATTCCCATGATGTTGAACAAGGCGACATCTGGCGTTCCTGCACTGTCAAAAAAGCGCCGATCGAGAACTGGATCCAACTGGCGATGGATCGCCAGCGCCTGACTGGTTCCGAGGCGATTTTCTGGCTGGACGCGAACCGCGCCCATGACGCCGAACTGATCAAGTACGTCAAACCAGCGCTTGAGGCGGCAGGTGTGGCCGATAAGTTCCAGATCCTGGCTCCGCGTGAAGCGACCCGTCAGTCGTTGGAGACGATCACTGCGGGCAAGGACAGCATCGCCATTACTGGCAACGTACTGCGTGACTACCTGACCGACCTGTTCCCGATCCTCGAACTGGGCACCTCGGCGAAGATGCTGTCGATCGTCAAGCTGATGAACGGTGGCGGTCTGTTCGAAACCGGTGCCGGCGGGTCGGCCCCGAAACACGTTCAACAGTTGGTCGAAGAAAACCACCTGCGTTGGGACTCGATGGGTGAGTTCTGTGCCTTGGGTGAATCGCTGAACTTTCTTGCCGACAGCAAAGGCAACGCCAAGGCTGGCGTTCTGGGGGCCGCGGCCGAGGTGGCGACACAGGGCATTCTGGACAACAACAAATCGCCCAGCCGCAAGGTCGGTCAGCCGGACAACCGCGACAGCCACTATTGGTTCGCGCGCTATTGGGCCGAGGCACTGGCCGCGCAATCGGATGATGCGGAATTGGCAGCCGAGTTTGCTCCGATCGCCAAAGAACTTGCCGACAAAGAAGGCCAGATCCTGTCAGAACTGGCAGCAGCGCAGGGGCCCGAAGCGGATCTGGGTGGTTACTATCACACCGATCCGGCCAAGACTGCTGCAGTCATGCGCCCCAGCGCAACTTTGAACGCGATCATCGACTGAGTGCTGGCACCCACGCTTAGCGGCGTGGGTACTATTGCTCCCGCCAAGACATAGAAAAAGGGCCGACCCCCAAAGTCGGCCCTTTTTTTGAGTGAGCAGTCAGGCCATGGCCTTACCGGTACAGTTGTGTTCACCCTATCAACTTCATTGGGATTTGATATTGGGGGATTCCCGTAGACCAATTCCAGAGTGCAGAAAAAAGGCCGGTCAAAAGACCGGCCCTAATTCAACAAGATGAAGTTGGGGTCAGTTAGACGCCGCGTTCAGCTTTTCGTTCTGTTCGCGCAGGGTGTCCGAAATGATCGCATACCATTCGCCGGATTCACGCATTTCGTTCAGACCTTTGTTCATCATCGCAATGTACTCACGCGCGAACGGGTTTGTGCGGTGCGCAAGGAAGCTCATCGATGACAATGTCGAAACATATGGGTTTTCAACGATATCAGCTGATGTCAGTCCCATGTCTTTCATGGTCGAAGCGAACAGATCAACTTCGAACGCGGCGACATCTGCAGTGCCGGTCAGGACGGCGTCAAGGCATTCGCGGGCCGAGTTGGGCTGCACCACAGTTGTGTTCTCGCGGTTCAAGCCGACTTCCTCCAGAACCACCATGCTCCAACCTGCCATGCGGCAAATGGTGGACCCTTCGAGATCTTCGAACTTTGTCGCGCTTGCATAGTCGCTTTCCGGCAGCGTGAAGAAGCCACCAACAACGTCATAGACGGGAACCGAAGCGACGAATTGGGTGCAGCGCGCCTCAGTTTCTTTGGACCACTCATAAGTGCGGTTCGTACAATCCGGGATGGTCCAGGCGATTGAGATGTCGAAAGCGCCAAGCGGCAGCAGGGTGTCCAGGTGCGAACTCCAATCGTCGACAAAGCTCACCGAGTAGTCACGACTGTTACCAGCACGTTGCAGGCTGGTTGTCGCAAGGCGAGTCATAATACCGCCGCCGCCCAGAGATTCACTGGTGAACGGTTCCCATCCGTTGCCTGCAACCATCTTGATCGGCGGCGCATAGACGTTTGAGCGTTTGACACTTGCTGCACGCTGCTCTTCTGCGGCGATCAGTTCCTGTGCGGACTGACCGTTAGGCAGGCTGCCGTCTTCACATGGCAGAGCCAGAACCAAGCCAGGTTCAAGCGAGTTTGGGTTCGTGATCGAGTTGCGGTTCGCGTTGAAGATCGGCTGGTAGTTCGAGGTGCCGTAGGCTGCGATCGCGATGGTGGCCATCGTGTCACCATCTTGCACGGTGTAGTTTGTACAGGCTTCCTGCGCTGCCGCTGCGCCTGCGGTGAGTGTGAGGACGGCAGTCGCCGTCATCACCTTGGTGTTAAGTTTTTGTTTATGCATTGCTTTTCCTCCCGTGGGTTGGAATGTGGAAAGTGGATCCTTAGCCGGATGAGGCTATCAGTCGTTCATTGTGCTCAGTCAGTGTGTCCGAGATGATGGCGTACCATTCGCCGGACTCCCGCATTTCGTTCAGGCCTTTGTTCAGCATCGCCAGGTATTGTTTGCCCATTGGGTTAGACCGGTGAGTGATGAACCGCAGGGCTGAGAGGGTCGTGACATACGGGTTTTCGACGAGATCGTTCTCGTTCAGACCCATTTCAGCCATTGCGTCGGCAAAAAGCTGAACTTCAAAGGTCGCGACATCCGCGGAGCCGGTCAGGACGGCATCCAAGCATTCCCGCGCGGTAACGGGTTGCAGCAGATCAATGGATTTTTCTGGTTGCAGACCTTCTTGTTCGAGGTCGTGGATGAACCATCCTTCCATACGGCAGACGGTTGCACCTTTTAGGTCTTCAAAGCTGGTCGCACTGGCATAGTCGCTTTGGGGAAGCGTGTAGAAACCCAGGACGATGTCATACACGGGTGCTGACGCATGGAACTGTGTGCAGCGGATTTCTGTTTCCCAGGACCATTCGTAACTGCGGTTGGTGCAATCGGGCATGTTCCACGCCATCGACACGTCAAACGCGCCCAGCGGAAGCAGGGTTTCGATATGCGAGTTCCAATCATCCACAAAGCTGATCGAATATTCGTGAGCGTTACCAGCCCGTTGCAGAGCTGTCGTTCCCAGACGTGTGATGAAACCACCGCCGTTCAGGGTCTCATCCGCGAATGGCGCCCAGCCGTTGCCCGTAACCAGTTTGATTGGGGCTTTGAACGAACTTGTTTGGGTCGAGTTGGCAAAGCGTTCTTGCTGTTGGGCGATGATTTCGCGTGCGCTTTGACCGTTCGGTAGGCTTCCGTCTTCACATGGAAGCACAAGCGACAATCCAGGCGCCAGATCGTTAGGGTTGCTAATCGAGTTTCGGTTTGCGTTGAAAATCGGCTGGTAGTTCGAGGTGCCGTATGCAGCAATCGCGATGGTGGCCATCGTGTCACCATCCTGTACCGTATAATTCGTACAGGCTTGCTGGGCGGCGGCGGCTCCGGCGCTTAGAGCAATGACGGCAGCAGAGGTCATCGCAACGTTATGGAGCGGTAGTTTAGGCATTAGTTGTTTTCTCCAGAGATATTATTTGAGAAGGCTTTTTAGTGTTTCAGCCGTTTTCCATTTGATGGCGTAGGGCGGTTGACACGATGTCGCGCCATTCGCCGGATTGCTGCATGATCGCCAGACCCTGATTCAGCGTCTCAAGGATCGCTTCCCCATCTGGATTATCTTTGTGGGTCATGACGTTAAGCGATTTGATCGCTGCCAGATTGGGGTTTTCGATGATACGGTGTTCGTAGCCCAGCCGTGCGATCGCCTCGACAGCCAGGTGAGCTTCGATTGCGACGATATCGGCAGTGCCTTCCATTACGGCGTGGAAGCACTCATCAGGCGAGACCGGGCGAATAAGTGAGATGGCCGGTTCATACAATCCGACCGAGTCCATGTGCGACAGCGACCAGCCTTCTGGGCGGCAGATGGTGGTTCCGGCAAAGTCCGCGTAGGTCAGCGTTTGCTCGTATCCGGAACCTTCGCGGGCAAAGAACGTGTCCACGACCTCATAGAACGGGTTCGAGAAGTTGTATGTTTCACACCGGTTGCGATCTTTTTCCGACAGCGCCGCCGCTTCTTCGCAATTTGGACGCGACCATGGGAAGGTGGCATCAAAAGCCAGCGTTGGCATCAGCAGATCCAGGTGCGACGACCAGTCGTTGACGAACTGAATTTTATAGGCCTGCTCGGGTGCAGCGCGCAGCATCGCCGTTTCGACAAGGTAGGTGTAGAGGCCACGATTGGGCAACGCTTCATCGGTAAACGGAGCATAGTCCCCACCGGTAATCAGCAAAACCTGCCGGTCGCGGATCTCGGGGCGTTCACCGGAGTCTGCGTTGCGGATCAGCGCAGCTGCTTCCGCGCGGGCGGCTTCAATCTCGTCCTTGGCTGCCTCTTTCGCAGCAACCACAGCGTCTTCGCTGGCTTTCTTGGCTTCGGCCTCGGCTTCGGCAACACGGGCTTCGGCCTCGGCGATCGCTTTCGCTGCGCGATCCTCTGCGGCTTTGACCAGCTCTGCCGCCATTTCCGCAGCCATGGCTTCGGCTTCGGTGCGGGGCAGGGCGGGTGCGCGCCCGATGTCTTCCAGACAGGGCAGGGTCAGAACGTCGCCAACGCGAATGATGTTGGGGTTGTTACCAATGACGTCTCGGTTTGCATCATAGATTATGCGAAAGTCTTCGGTCGAATAGACGTCGATGGTCAGTTCGCGCAGGCTGTCGCCGCGTTGAATTTCATAGGTTGAGCATGCCTGTTGCGCCGAGGCTGTGCCTGCTGCGGCAGCGAGTGCCAGGCTCGATATGATCAGATGAGGTCTCATGGGTCCTGTTACTTTGCCTTGTTTAGTTTTTTGTAAGTTTCACAACGCCGATTGACGCGTTGTCCTGATCCGGATCGCCCTTGGCCCGCAATGCGGACTGGAGTGCTCCGGCGATGTCTTGCGCCAGCGCGTTCGCATTGCTGCGCAGGATGTCCTGAATCTGAGTATTGCTGAGATATTGCAGGCCATCGCTTCCAAGGATCAGGATGTCAGACGGTGTCAGATCAAGCGGTTCTTCCGGACAATCGACCTTGGGAATCGCAGCCCCCATGATGACCGAGGTCAATTGGTTCCTATCGGGATGCGCCAACGCTTCAGCCTCGGTCAGAGTCCCTTCGGCCAACTGTGCATCAATTACGGGCGCCATCGAATGGTCTTCGTTGATCTGGTGCAGCGAACCATTCCGGAAAAGGTAAAGCGGGCTGTCGCCGATCGAAATCCAGAACAGACGTTGACCTAACAGAAGCACGCCCAACAAGGTCGACCCCATGTTGAATCCGGCACCCTGTTCTTCGCAATGGTTTGCGATCAGGGCATTGGCCTGCATGGCCGCCAGCGGCAAAGCGTCGATCAGAGCGGTTTGGGACGGGGCGTCACCTTCAAGTTCGGCATCCAGTGAATCCCGCCATGCGCGGATCACCAGATCAGAGGCAACCTCGCCCGCAGCGTGCCCGCCCATACCGTCGGCCACGACCACATAGCCCGCATTTGCCGCGTCAAACACGCGCGACGCTACCGCGTCTTCCTGCGTGTCGCGCTGGCCCTTGTCCAGGATCAACGCAATATCATATGCCGGAGTCGCCAGCATCTATCAGGAGTCCCGCCAATCAAAGCCTTCGTCACAGAAGGCGGCAAAACGGATCGAGGTGTCGCTGATACGGATCAGATCACCGCTGGATAGGGCAACGGTGCTGAGAACGGGCTTGCCATTGAGGCGCACGAGGTTGGCTTTGCCGCCATGACCCAGATAGCATTTGCGATCTTCGGGATCGTAGGCAATCACAGCATGGTTACTGCGCGAAATCCCTGTGTCGCCAAAATCCAGCTGAATGGCCTGATCGTCGTTGCGGCCGATCTGCATCAAACCTTCGGTCAAGGTAATGCTGGCGCCACGGCCAGGGCCACCTGTGATGACAAGCCAACCCACCGGGAAGGATTGTTCGGCATTTTCGGTTTTCGCGACCGGTTCCGTCGTTTCAATCAGATCCTGAACATGCGTATCGGCACGTTCAAAACCCAGGAACGTTGTTTTGACGCGGCCCCGGCGATCTTCGACCGGTGCAGGTTCTGGTGCCGGGGTAGCCTCGGCAACTGGGTCGATGACTTCAGGTTCTTCGACCACGACGTCCACAACCGGTTCGGGTTCGGAAACTTCGACCTGAACGATCTCTTCCTCTGTGACCACTTCCGTGGTTACCTCGACAGGCTCCTCGACTGTCGTGTGCAGGGTCATCACGGGCTCGGCCTCGGGCTCAGCGGCTTCGACGGCCTCTTCCTGAACTTCGGCGATGACCTCGGCTACGACGACTTCATCCTCTGCCTCAACGGTATCCGCTTCGGCACCTTCCGCGAACTCGGGCATCTTTTCTTCCGGGATCAGCTCGTCGGTTTCTTCGTAGCTGTCCGAAGTCATGTTGCCGCCTGCCAGCGCCTCGCGCAGAGCATTGAAATCGGCGATAGGCTCGACCTTTTCGGTCTCGGGCGCTTCGGTCTGCTCGACGTCGGCTTCTTTTGGTTTGCCGGCACCTTCGAGAAGCCGGCTAAGAGGGCTTTTGTATTTA
This sequence comes from Ruegeria sp. R14_0, assembly GCF_017743975.1. Lineage (GTDB taxonomy): Bacteria > Pseudomonadota > Alphaproteobacteria > Rhodobacterales > Rhodobacteraceae > Ruegeria. The sequence continues at coordinate 274,870 of NZ_JAGHRC010000004.1, forward strand.
AACATGGTGTCGACACCTTTGTTTCTTTGCACAGGACCAGAGTCCTATGGGGCTGCTTTTTGCCTGTACGCGGGGGCACAACGGCACGAAAAATTCGTTAACAAGGTCACTTTTGACTTCTGCGGCGGGCTGGTTCCCGCCAGGGACACCTTTTGCGGTAACCCTCAGCAAACACACACTGGCAGATCAGATACGAACCGGTCAGATTACTCCTGCGCTAAGGACATTGTGGCATTGGTCTCAGCCCCGCTTCGCAACACGTTGAAGCGGGCCAGAGGCTGGTCTTCTGAGACCAGTGCTGCTGTCAGGGCATCCAGGCTTTCCGATCCGTCCAGCGCAGTGCCGGTCGTCGCTTCGGACACGAGGACGTCACCCTTTTGCAGATCACCTTGGGCAGATGGCGGAACCGAGCTGACCACCGTTTGCCAACCCGTGCTATTCGCGTTCTGAACGGTGAACACGTAACCGTTTTCCAGGCCAACTACACGCATAGCGGGCAATGCCAGCAAACCGTTCTGCGGACGGGTTTCACCCAAGGGGCGATAGCGGGCGGACACACGAATGTATCCATCCGGGTCAATATTCATTTCGTTCAGAACCTGTGCGGCAAACGTCATATCTGCCTGGACCGGTCTGCCGTTCAGAGTGAAAATGGTAGCACCGCGTGCGACCCATTCGCCGACAACCGACGGGTCCATCCCTGCGTCGACACCGGTAATTGCGATGATGCTGCCGGTCGATGCCCGGCGACGGGATGTCTGGAACGGAATATCGACATCCCAATGCGAGAACGCGATCTGCTGTTCAGACAGGTCTACCGGTTGCGCCGGAGCAGGTGGGGTTTCCGGAACAGGGGCCGCTGCGACCGTTTCTGTTTCGGGGGCCTCATTTGGTTCTGCGATAACGGGTTCTTCTTGTGCCTGCTCGACAGGCTCTGCCGCAGCCTCGACCACTGGCTGGGCGGGCTCAGCTTGTGCTGGCTCTGCTTCGGTGGTCGCTACCTGCTCGACCGGTTCCTGCACGGATGTTTCGACTGCCGCGGTTTCTTCGACCGCTGGCGTTTGTGTTGATGCTGTATCTTCTACCGGAGTTTCTTCGCCCGACATCAGGAAGAAACCACCTGCCGCCAAAACTGCAAGAACGGCCACACCGGCAACGAGCTTGCCTGCCCCACTCGATCCGCTTTTGACAACCGTATCGACAGCAACAGGGGTCTCTTCTTTCGAGTTGAAGGTGGCGAGCTCGTCGTCCTTCTTATCCTCGTTCCCCAGCGCAATATCGGTGTTGCCTGCCAGCAGAGCGGTGACAACAGCTTCGGCGTTTTCGCTTTCGGCCTTGATCCGCGCTTTTTCTTCTTCTTCGTCCTTGTGGTCCATGGCGACGATCACAGAAACCGGCCGGTAGTCGAAGCTGTCGAACATCACGCCGGGGCCGCGGAACATGCGCAGCCAATCCAGAGCGGCCTGCAAACGGTCGGTCGCGTGAACCTCCATCGCCTTGTCGATGGCCTCAAGGAAACCATCTGGATATCCCTCAAAACGTCCAGCCAGAGGTTCGTAGGGATCTTTTTGTCCATTGTTGAACGCGTTCAGACGGGTCTGACCGTCAACCGGACGTTCGCCGCTGATGGCGTGATACAGGGTTGCCGCCAGAACGTAGAGGTCACTGCTGGGACCTTGTTCCGCGCCGCGCACGTAAAACTCATGTGGTGAATAACCATCCTTGATCACCCGCAGTGTCAGCAGCGCCGCAGACTGGTTTGCAGCCTGTTCCCGCGCCGCACCAAAGTCGATCAGAACCGGGTCACCGTTTTCATCGATCAGAATGTTATCGGGCGAGATATCGCGGTGGAGCATGCCGCTTTGGTGGATGAAGGACACCGCCGACAGCATCTTTTCGGTGACCTGAACGATGAAATCAGGACCGGTCTTGTTTTTGGAATCTTCGACATAATCCAGCAGATCGCAGCCGCGGATGTAATCCATCGCGATATACGCGGTGTCGTTATCCTCGAACACCTGATGAACGTCGACGATGTTTGGGTGAACCAAGCGCGCGTGATTGCGCGCTTCGAGAATGAAGAGGTCAATGATCGAACGCAGGTCGTCTTTGAACTCCGGCTCGACCGGCTCGACCATGTCGCCATTGCGGCGGCACAGAGCGCCCGGATAGCACTCTTTGATCACCACTTCGCGCTCCAGACTGTCGCGCGCGAGATACGTGATCCCGAACCCGCCATTGCTGATAAAACGCAGGATTTCATATTGCCCGCGCAAAAGCTTGGCGCCGGGTTGAAGTCCTTCAATTTTCGGTTCGTCGTGCGTTGCGCCGACGGCCTGGTTGTGGCTCATTTCATTCCGCCCGTTCTAATCGTTTTGCGGTATTTTCAACTGGGCAAACTGCCCGCGAACTCACAACCAAACACAACCGCAGGACACTTAAGAACGTTAGACGTTTCAAATTTGACTTTATTGGGGCCGCCTCGTGGCTTCACTAAGAAGCAGTAAACTTGAATGTCAATATGTGGTGCAAAGGCGGCAGAACAATCTACATATTGAAGTCAGGGCGTTTGAAATCGCGGACTGAAGACCGAATTTATGTAGATTGGTCTTCGATCACGAAACAATCGCGCAGCGATTCTGACGCCTTCGAATCGCTGCAATGCGGCTCAATTACTACGGGAAAAGGTCAGGTTCCGGTTTTTGTCTGAACGGACTCGACCCTGCTGCCGGCCCAGGCGAGGTTGTCGCTGAGCTGCGCAAGGATGCTGATTGCATCCTTCAGCGGCGCATCGCCGCTTTCAAATTGCAGCAACAACAGCAGGTCAGTGGCCTTTTCGAACTCGCCGGGAATCCAATCTGCTTCGGGGGTAATTTCGTGCCCTTGCTCCAGACGTTCGGCAAAGTCTTCGACGATCTCCTGGCAGCTGTTCAGGAAAGCCGCTGGTTCGATGTCCGAAGTCTCGCGCAGATCGTCGTAGATGCTAGCAATCGCCGCGAGCCAATCCTCGAGAATAGGGTTTTCGAGCGGCGGCAGCGCAGATTCCAGCGTTGCATGGATCGATGGGGCCTCGGTTTGCTCAGCCTCGTCTTTGTCACCTTCGATGCTGGCCAGGAATGGCAAAAAATCGTCTTCCAGGTCCTTTTGGGCGGCTTCCAGATCCGCCATACGCTTCGCCGACGCGATTTCCAGCACCTGTTCTGCCAGGTTTTGGCCGCCGCAGGTTTCCCAAAGATCAAAATCAGGCTCAGGTTCCTGCGCCATGGCCCGAACGGCGACTGGTGTCCCAATAGGAACGACCGCGCGGAACATGTCGCCTTTTTCTTTCTCCAATCGGCCCAGAACGCGGTCAAGCGCGTCACGAACCGGCGGCAAATCCGTGTGGGTTACGGCCAGCAAGCTGTTCGAACGCAGCTCTTGCGGTACCTGCGCCCAAAGATGGCGTTCGGTTTCACGCCACGCGTTGGTGCCGTTTGTGCACCAGATCGCGCAATCGACATAAGTCAGCAAATCGAGAGTCGGTTTGTAAGTGTCGTCTAACGCCCCGGTGCCGGGCAGGTCAAACAGCGATATCTCTTGCAAAGCAGGCGTATTCAAGCCGACCGAGATGAAGTCAGGATCGTCAGCCGCCGCCTTTTCCAGTGCAATACCGGAATAAACCTTGGGTTCTTTGTCCCACCAGCCAACTGTGGTTTCCGGGGCATCGGCATAAGCCACTATGACCAAGGGCAACTTCAGATGCTGCGGGCCGGTTGGCAAAATATCCGCCCCGGCCAGCATATTGGCCAAGCTGGACTTTCCGGCGCCAAATTCGCCGGCGAAACCGATATTGACCGCATTCGAAAGCCGTTCTGCATGGGCCAAGGCGCGCTCGCGCATCTTGTCCAGCGCCGCGTCCGACGGCAAGTTTTCAGTGGCGGTCAGGAAGCGTTCGAGTTTGCGTACTTCCTGTTCGGTTCCGGGAAATTCTATCATTCCGCTGCCTCTGCTATTTTCTTGTCGGCAGTGTCACCGCCGAACACCGCATCCAAATCATCTGCCACACGTTGTGCTTGATCGAACGCCGCCTGCGCCTCTGCACGTGCATTGGTTTGACCAGTATCGACCCGCTGTTCAAGATGTCCCGCCAGCAAAGCCAGATAGTGATCAAGAACAGTGTTCAGGCGTTCCAGCAGATCGCTGCGTGCTGTATCGACCAGATCATCGCCGATCATTTCAAATTCCTGCACAATCATACGTTCGGCACGTGCAACCACGCTTTTGCGCGAAATCAGGCGCGATAGCCAGCTGACGCGCAGTTCCACTGTGATACCACGAGTCAATGCCGTGGTATCGGGGCGGAACCACCGAACCGCACTGGTGTTCATGCGGTTGTCGGTCGGATCTTGCCAACCGGGCAGGGCACGCAACGCAGCGTTGCTGTTCATGTCGATGGCATAAAGCTCACTGAGCATGCGCTGCCGGACGACCTGCGTTGCCCCCTGAACCAATTCGCGCATGCGATCCCGCAACGGTGCAAAGTTCAGCTCGGTATCGCCGCCCTTGGCCAAAAGCGGAGATTGCCCGTTCGGCCCGCGTACCACGGCGGAGACCGCTTCGGACACAGTGTCATCCATAACGCCCCGCAGGTTGGCCAAAACGTCGTCCATATCGTCGATGATTTCAGACGTTTTTTGCGCAATCGTCGCGCGTAGCTCACCCAGTGTTTTGTCGTTTTCGTCACCGCCCGGATCGGTTGTCCCATCATCGTCGATGGCGCGCAGATGTGCTTTGGACCGCTCCAGCTCACCTTGGGCGAAACTGTTCAGGTGCTGCCATGCCATTTTTAGCTGTTCGTCCCGCGGGCCTTGGGCCAGCGCATGGGTCACATGCCGACGCAGGTCCGGCAAGCCCGAAGCAATCATCGCCGCAAAACGCAAAACACCTTCGCGGCTGATCGGGCCCGGGCCTTGTTTGATTTCTTCGACGCCGTCCAGGTATTGTTTCATCTGTTCGGGATGAGCGCGCAGCCAGGCCAGAACGTGGTCGTGGTTCACGCCTGTTTCGTCACCGGTCAAAGCGTAATGGGCCCATTGGGCGCTTCCCATGAGAACGTCGATGTCCGAGTTGCCCAGTGCCTTTTCCAGCCCATCCAAAACATCTGCACGGACTTTTCCGGCATCCTCGGCACCGCCGCCCAACTCGTCAACACGGTTGATAAACACGACGATCTGGCCCAGTTCCAGGGCCTGCATCAGGCGGAACAGTTTAAGGTCCGCCCGCGACAAAGCCTGGTGCGCGGACAAGACAACCACGAAGAAGTCCGACTCCTTTAGGTACTGGCGCGAGATTTCCTCGCGGATCAACAGCGGGTCGTTGACGCCGGGCGTATCCGTGACGGTCAGGGGGAAGGGGAAGTGGCCGATATCAAAATACACTTCGGCCTTGCGCGTAATGTCGCTGTAAAGCCCGCGGTCCGAACCCGGATCATGGGCCTCACCATCAGTGGGATCATCGCCTGCGCAAACATAGCGGGCCAGATCGTCCGAGTTCAGCTGTTCCAAATCGTGATGCTGGCCCAACAGTTGTTCGTAGCTGTCGCCCAGACGCAAACGGGCGCGGGTTTTCATCGCCTCGACCTGCTCTTCGATCATCTCGCGCTTATAGCTGTCCTCGTCATCGGGGAACATATTGCGCAGCTCTTCACCTTCGGCGATCAGAGCGTGCCATTGGCGGTTGTCAAAGAAATGGAACTCCGCCCCATTTGTCCGGCCCGAAGGGTGCCCGAAATGCATATCGGTGATCACCGTCGTCCAGGGATTTACATCTGACGGCAGATATTCGGCCTGACCTGTAAAACCATTGATCAAGCGGGATTTGCCAGCCTTGATTTGGCCGACAAACGCGATCGATGGCTTTAAGTTCGACAGATCGTTTACGATCCGCGAAATGAATTGACGGGTCTCATCATTACTGACCCCGTTCATGTCTTCGGCAATGCGAATTAACTCGCGACGGTTATTTTCACTCATACTGCTACCCTGAGTACTGATAATCAAAGATCGAATTAGTCAAAAAGTTGAATGTTATGGGCGCACTCATTCGGTGCGCCCCGTTAGAGATGTCCAAAGAGTCACGATCGCACCAAGTTTGCGCGCCTCATGGACGACAACAGAAAACTCGTCGCCGTCGTTCAGAACAGCAAGGCTTGCGCCCTTACCGCCCGACGGACGCATGACGATCAGCTGCGGGTGCGCCAATATCTCGGCGGCGTCTGCATCCCACCCGGCCAGATCACGGGCAAAGTTCTTAAGCAACTCCTGATCCGCATGCAGGGCCTGCTCTTCTGCACAATCACCATCGGCCCGCTTCATTGCGCCGTTTCCGGCACTGGCCTGAACGCGCCCCAGTGCAAATCGTTCGGCGTCAACATAAAACTGGCTGGCCAAACTGTCTGAGGCTTCGTCCTCGGTCACAGGTTCCGGAGCGTCCGGGACGATCGAAACAACCGGGTCCACGGGCATTTCGATCGATGTGCAGGCGTTGGCAATTTCGCTGAAGGTAATGCCAACATCGTCAGCTTCGAGTGCATTGTCGGGCCGCAGGGACATCATGCTTAGCGGGGCAGGTGCCATCGCGATGTCAGAGACGAGCTGTGCCAACTGCGCCGCCAGCACTTCGCGCTGATCGGTTGCAAAATCTGGTGCGACGCCAACACGGACGCGGAATACATCCGTAACCCGAGAGCTGTTGACCTCAATCGCCAGACAATCGCCGTTTGCCGCCGTGAATTCCAAGCGGCGGGGTAACACGGTGCCCCGGATGGCCTGCAAAACCTTTTCACGGCGTTCAACTGCGGTATCCCCTGCAAGCGTAACAGCGGGATCAATCCGTGCTACCGCCGAGCGACCAATGTCCCCAAGCAGGTCGAGTATGTCTGTATCCATCATGCCGTGACCCCCTCTGGTCCTGACTAAACTGCGGCCGCGACCGGCCCCAGACTGAGATGCGATTTCGTTAGGGCCAAACCCACATTGGCGCTATTGCGACAGACGTAACAGACGACGTGATCCGGGTAGGCCTGCGTGCGCAGAAAGATATTCAGCCTATCCTTTGAAAACACCGCGATTTCCCCAAATCCCGGATTTTCAGTGTCCGCATTTCCCGATTGCCGCAACAGGGCTTCAAACGCGCTGACGCCGCGACCCTGAAACAGGTTTGCAACCGCCAAAGCCAAGCCTTCCAAAACCCGATCATCCTCTGCATCGCTAACGCTGGTTCCCAGCAACATCCCCGTTTCCATGTCGACATACCCGGCTGCAACGCAGTCGGGTATCGTTTCCATCGCGGATTTCAATGCGGTTTCGATAGACATCGGATCCCGCCTTTCTAACTTGGGTTCACGTTATAAAACATGCCATTCGGCCCCGCCCTTGTTGCCGGTTTTCGGAATGGAAGGAACGTCGTCTTTGTCGCGACGCGCGCTGTGTTCCGCCGCGATCTTGTCGAACTCTTCCAGGAAGGCCGTGAACACCTTTTTCAGACCATCTGCGTCTTGAGGAAGGTCTTCGCCAACTGTGATCTCGCGCCACATGGCCGCAGCACTCAGGCTCGATCCTGCGTCAACGCTCAACAACTCTTCCAGAGACTCAGGCGCAGTTTCGTCCTCGGACTCCTTGCCGCCCGGCATCGCAACAACCTGCGTTTCGATCAGCCCATTGGTTTCCGGCTCGGGTTCAAACTCATCCTCAACGCCACCTGATTGTTTCGCAAGCAATGCAGCGATGGACGAAACAGATACATCCGCACTTTGTGTTTCTGCTTCGAGGTTGTCGGTTTCCGCCTGTTCCGGCGTATCGGCCAGTTTGTCCCCAAGCGAAGCCATAACGGGATCTTCGTCCTGAGTGTCGCCGTTTGGCGGCGTACCTTCTGCCTCAGCCTCCAGCTCTGGGCTTTCGCCGTTCTCAATCTCTTCGTCCTCAAGATCTTCTTCATCCAGATCAAGAAACGCGTTCTGCTCTGACGGAATCTCGGTCACGTCAGCAAGGTTCAGAGGCTGGCTCGGCGTTTCCTTGAAGAACGAGCGCAGTTCATCTTCTGCAACCTCGGGATTGTTTTCTTCTTCGAGCGCGGTCATTTCGGCCCGCATCCGCTCTGCCTCATCCGCGTTGATGCGCGTGGACCGTTCCGTGTCATCCGAACGCGCAACGCGAGATGGTCGAACAGGGAAGCTGGTGACAACATCGTCCGGTTCATTGTCTGCGGAAACGGGATTGACCAGTTTCAACGGTGCCGGCTGTTCCGAAGCAACAGAGGGTTTTCTTGGACGCAGCGGCTGCACACGCGGCGTTTCAGCAAGGCTGTTGTCGATCTGATAACGCGCCAGCATATCGGCGCGGTTGTCCATGATCTGTTCGGTGATCTCAAGGAAGCTGTCCACCATCTTGCCGCCACCGCTACGGCCCCACAGCTCGGCGTCACCGCTTTTGTCGCGGGCCGTGATCGCATCGCGGGCCGAAAACAGGATCGAGCGGTTGAAGAGGTGCCCGGCCTCACGGTTGACGCGACGCAGAACCTTCTGGCGATCCTTTGCGCCCAGCGTGTCCGCCCGCGTGATCAGAAGCAACGAGTTGTGCTGCAGGCGTTCCGGCAAAGCCACCCAGGTTGCCCGTTCGGTTTCACGCCAGGCTTGCGTCGCGTGGGTGCACCACAGCACGCCATTGGCTTGACCAACAGCACGACGCCAGACATCGGTTGAAATCTTGGGATCCGAGATGCCGGGCGTGTCAATAAGATCGACAGCTTCAAGAATGTCGGATTCAAGGAAAATGCGAACGAATTGGGCGTCGTTGACACCGACGGATTCCAACTGATCCAACTCGATGTTTTCGCGCGAGCCATCGTGACGTTGCACGTAAGCGGATTGCTTGCCCCAACTGAACCAGACAGGTGGCAACTGGGTGGCCGTCACCTGCGTTGGCAGCGTGTGTGACCGCAACAGAAAGTTCATCAGCGTCGATTTGCCTGCACTGAACTCTCCCATAAGCGCAAAGATGGGCTTGCGGCGGGACCACTGCTCGATGCGTTCCCATGCCTTGGGCGAGACGAAACGGGTTTGTGAGTCTTTTGCCATATCGCTACTTATGCTGCCTCGTTACTAAGATCTTTCAGGATGTCGCCCAGAATGTCGTCTCGCGATTTCTGGGGCGTCAGTCCCGCCATCAGAGCCGCGTTGCGACTGGGATCATTCTCGGCCGATGCTGAAATGCTCAGCAACGTCTCCTTCTGCTCACGCAGGAAATCCGACAGGACGGCGCGTACGTTTTCCAACACCGCAGCAACCTGATTTTCTTCGATGTCCTTGGTGATCGAATTTGCCTCGGAGGCGATCAGGCGAGTGTAGTCGGCCGCGTAGGCTTCGAACCCTTTGCGGCGCTGCCACCACCTGCGCCACCACGTGCTTTGCAAGTCCAATGCGATCGTGCGTCCGATGCCAAGTGGCGGTGGAACGCGAGGTACGATTGGCGCTTCGATGCTGAACTCACCCAAGTGATTGCCCAGGATTTTCTGGTACAGCGCCTCAATATCGGCTGCGGCGGCACCGTACAGTGCGCCCGCCTCTTTACGCATGGACCGCGCAAAGCTGAAATAGGCCGCTTTCTGCAATGTCCGCAGACCTGCAGGGTCATACTGCCACGTGCCCTGTTCGCCATTCACCTCAAGGTGCGCGATCAGCGAATCTGTCGCGCGTTTGACAAAATTGGTTTCTGCTGAATTCAACCGCTCGAGCACCTTGGCACGTAACGAGGCCGTCAGTTCAGCCGCCTTCTTGTCATACTGATCTGTGATCTTCGCGACCGCTTCTTCGGGCGAAACTCCGTCCAGATCACGGGCCAGACCTTCGGAACCCGAGAGGTTCTTGGCAACCGCAGTGGCGCGTATCTGGCTGGCGATGTTGCGGGCGCGATGACGCACACGATCCAACAGACGATTGCCCGCGCCTTCGGCGATGCGTTCGTTCATGGCCAACAAAAGGTCGGGCAGGCCCGACAACGCCCAGATTTTATCAAGCGAGGGTGCCTGATCACCGAATCCGGCGGCTAGGTAGAAGGTGTTCAGCGCCTCGCGGGATTCATCCGTCAGAATCTCGGGATTGCCCGTCAACGCTGCCTCGGCCCAGAGCGCGCTGCCAAATACAACGCTGGTGTTCACGTCGATGTTGTTTTGCTTCAACGTGTCCTGAATACGGTCGCGGATTTCCGGGACCTGGTTCACTGGATCGGCAAGCTCGTCGATCCGGTTTACGAACAGTATGATCTGCCGGTTTTCGAACTGCGCGATAATCCGCATCAGCGCCATATCCATGGTCGTCAGCGCCTGGCTTGCAGCCAGAACAACAACGCAAACCTCAGACCCGCGTAAGCTGCGCAGGGTGATCTGCTCGCGCACCATGAAAGTATCGTTCACACCCGGCGTATCGCAGAGTTTTAGCGAAATCGGATATTGCGGAATGTCCATGTACAGTTCCGCCGACTTGGTTACATCGGCAAACCGCCCAGTTTTGGGGTTGATGTCCGGATCATCCTCATCCCCCAGGCAGACATAGCGCTGGATCAGTTCTTCGTCGAAATAGTCGTATTGGTGGCTTTGGCCCAGAATCAGATCAAAATGCTGGCCCAAGCGCGCCTCGGATTTCGCCTTCATCTCACCGATCTGACGGCGGATATCCTCCATCTCGTCATCCGCGCCTGCACGGTTGGCCAGTTCGCCCAAGCGGCCGCCACCGACCATAAGATTGTCCCATTCTTCTTGCTCGAAGAAGGTGAACTTGGCCCGCTTATCGCCTTCGGTCCGGGTGTTGATGTTCAGCGTGGTCACCACTGAGGTCCACGGGTTCACGTCAGACGGCAGCAGGGCAGGGCGCCCAGCCAGAATGTTCACGATCGAGGACTTGCCAGCCTTGACCTGCCCAACCATCGTAACGCTGGCTGTAAAGTTTTCCATCCGAGTCTTGAGCGTGGCAAGACGGGCGGTTGATCGCGCATCCGCCACCTCTGTCAATTGATCGATCTGTGTTGTCAGCGCCGTCATTGCCGACGTCATGGGCGTCAGTGCCTCATTGCCAACTGACAGAAGATGGTCGTTGCGCGCCATGTTCAGCCTCCGGTTCCTGTGGCGGCCAACTGTTCAGCTGGCGTGCTGGTCAACGAGTCGATGCGTGCGATCAGGTTCAATGCGTTGCCCAGGATGGCCGCTTCGGCACCCGGCGTCATCGACTCATAGGCGTTGCAATCGGCCAGAACTTCGATCGAGCGGAAGCGCTCACTGTTCTCTAGGCATGCTACCCGGCGGCCAGTCGGGAACCCTTCGGATTTGGTTTCCGGCAGGGGCATCCGCGCGTTGGCCAACAGGTATTGTCGCCCGGAATGCGTGCGCAGCGAGACACCAAAGCCGGTGTTCGGATGATTTCGGTTCAGGGTTTTGAGTTCACCAAGAAAACTTTCGCGCGCAAGGCCAACGGCTTCTTGCTCGGCAGCAGCGGAGTTCATCATATTGGTCACGGTTCAGACCCTTGTGCTGGAGTTGAGCTGGAACACTCGTACAACGCCCTTAGGCAAAAAGACTCATTAACTCCTACCCGACCAAGCATGACGTCTAAGGCGGTCTTATTTTGACGCGAATAAGATATTTTGGCGTTTGAATTGTGGCGCAATTGTGTTTGGCGCCAGTAATCGCCGCGCAACTTTTAGGGGAGTTTCTCTGCTGAGATCGGCTTTGAATATCCTACTCAAAACTCTGACTTAGTTGCGACTGGTCGACAAGCAGCACGCTTGCTTATCTGCGTCTGATGTTAACAATTATTTGTTATTTCATAGAAAACTAGGATGTATGAATCGCAGCAACGCACTCCAACGGTATCAGATTTCCAGAACTCTCGCACCTGAAACTTTGATCAAATCAGGCGCCCAAGCGTCACGCTTCCGCGCAATCAATAAGGGGTACTCAACGTAAGCGAGTTTAAAATTGATGGATAATCCGGTGTAAATGTATCTTTTTCGTCAACAATAATGGTGGTGATATCAAGTCGATTAAAGGGCCAGTTTTCCGCAATTTCCAACTACTGCGGCACAGCTGTATGAATACATGACCCGCGATCTGGATTGGAAAACCGACTTGAAGAGCATCTTCAGTCTGCTGCGCCTGGCCCCAAACTTCTACTGCCGTTACGTAATCAATAATCTTGAGTGCAACGCTATTTTACCTCTCGCACTCCACCTCAACCTTTGCTATTCAGCGCGTCATTCTGGCACCGCGTGTCAGGGTTGCGGGTGTGGCGAAATTGGTAGACGCACCAGATTTAGGTTCTGGCGCCGTAAGGCGTGGGGGTTCAAGTCCCTCCACCCGCACCACCTTAGAATCTGATGCCGTGTGGAAGCCTAAAGCCTTGAAGGGTAAGTTGGTTTCTCTGGTTCGAAGACCCCTCTCCCTGTTAACAACCAATGGCTTGTTATAAGCGAGCCTCAATACAGTTTTTTTGAACGCAAGGTCACCTTTTCTCTATATCTCTTAAGGGTTTGAAAGAGATTTCATTGCGTGTTCAAACAGTTCTTCGAACGAGGGCTGAGGCTTTCCGAATTGTAATGCCTCGTCATCGCAGAGAGCCGTTTCCTGTTCGAGTTACAACGGCTCTCATGCGGTTTCCAGCCCAAGCAAATGACTCCGGAAGAGCTGGAGCAGGGCGCAGACGCCTTTGATCGCAGGTGCTTTTCCACCGGCTGCTGCCTATCCCGTGCCGTGCGCCAGATTGGCGGCTTTGGGCTTTCCACTGCGATGCAGATTCAATCCTGAACACGGGGCAGATTTGGGATGGCCCAATATAGCGGCAAAAGGGGGTAACCCCTGTTACCGTCTTGCTCATGGGATCAGTGGAATTCCAACTGCTTTGCCGCATGGTTTCTCAGAATGTCTGGCGGGTCAAAGCGGTTGCCGTACTGTTCGGCGAGTTCGTCGCAACGTTCAACAAAACGGCTCAGGCCATACGTGTTGACGAACTGGATGTAGCCACCGGTATGAACCGGAGCGCCAATACCAAGGATCGACCCAACATTGCCATCGGCAACCGAACGCAAAACGCCCTCTTCCAGACAGCGCAGGGTTTCCAGAATTGCCCGAAACATGATGCGATCCTGAATGTCCTGATCGGGCAGAACGTCGTCCTCTTTGCGCCACGCTGCCAAACCGGGCCAGATTTCTTTGCCTCCGGCTGAGTAATCATAGAATCCTTTGCCGGTTGCGCGGCCCTTGCGGTCATGGCCGGTAACCAACTCGGCAATCATTTTTCGAGCCTCGGGAGTGGCTTCATCCGCCGGGTCCACAAGGCCCATGGCAATTTGAGTTGTGTAAATATCATGGATCAGTTTCAACTGGACTTCGTCCAGCAGGGACAACATTCCGGTCGGCATACCCGTGAGGCGTGACAGATTATCCACCCGTACGGGGTCTTGTCCCTCTGCGACCAGTTGCACAGCCTCCAGTATCTTGGTTCCGATGGTGCGAGACGTGTAGAACCCGGTTTGGTCGCCCACAATGATCGGTGTCTTTTTGATCTGGCGCGCAAAGTCAAAGGCGCGTGCAAGGGTCTCGTTCGAGGTTTTCTCGCCCGCGATGATTTCAAGCAAAGGCATCTTATCTACGGGCGAGAAGAAATGCAGGCCGACGAAGTTATCCGGTTTTGACGAGCCCTCGGCCAGGCGCGTGATCGGCAGAGTCGACGTATTCGAACCCCAAAATCCATCCTCGGCCAATAAGTCTTCGTGCTCGCCCAGTACCGCGTTCTTGACATCGATACGTTCGAATACGGCTTCGATGATCAGATCGCATCCTTTGATGTCCTCGGCCTTGTCGGTCGGTGTAATCAGGGCCAGAACTGCGTCGCGTTCTTCAGCGGTCATTCGACCTTTGTCGACGCGCTTGCTCAACAGCTTCTCGGAATAGGCTTTTCCACCTTGTGCCGCCTCAAGTGTCATGTCCTTCAGAACCACCGGAATCCCCGCCATCGCAGCCGAGTAGGCGATACCTTGACCCATCATCCCCGCGCCCAGAATGCCCAGACGCTGTACTTTCGAGCGTGGAATGTCCTTGGGACGCGAGGCGCCGCCATTCACCTTGTTCATGCCGAAGAACAAGGTCTCGATCATATTCTTGGTCGATGGCATGGGGGCCAGTGACGCGAAACGGCGACTTTCGTAACGCTGGGCTGTATCGAAATCGACGCGACCGGCGGCTTCGGTCATGATGTCCAGAATGCGTGCGGGTCCGGGCTGCAATCCCCTGGTCTTTTTGAACAACATCGCAGCCACACCGGCAATCCGAGGCGCGTTCTTGGGTGAAGCCGATGGGCCGCCGGGGATTTTGTAGCCTTTGACATCCCAAGGCTGCGTCACAGCAGCGGAATTGCCCTGAACCGATACGATGTACTCTTTTGCGCGATCCAAAAGCTGGTCAGGGGCCACAACCTCATGCACCAACCCTGCAGCCAACGCCTTTGTGGGTGAGACTTGGCGGCCTTCCAGAAGGAAAGGCATTGCCGCCTCCAAACCCAGCAACCATGTCAGGCGCACCGTACCGCCACCGCCGGGCAAAAGGCCGAGTGTCACCTCGGGCAGGCCGATCTTGGATTTTGGGTTTTCGGCGGCGATGCGATAATTGCACGCCAGGCACAACTCGTATCCACCGCCAAGCGCCGCGCCGTTGATCGCGGCCACAACCGGGACCGGCAGCTTTTCCATCCGCCGCATGACAGCTTTGGTGCCTTCGACGCTTTCAAAGAGCGCCTCGACGCCGTCCGGGGTGACCGATTTAAGCATATTCAGGTCGCCGCCCGCAAAGAAGGTTTCCTTTGCCGAAGTCCAGATGACCCCTTTCAGGCCATCTTCAGTTTCGATCCGGTCCATCGTGTCACGGAACAAGGGCAGAAAGGCGCTGTTCATCGCATTAACCGGGCCTTCCATATCCATGGTGACGGTCACGATGCCATTGGCGTCTTTTTCGTATGCAAATGCCATATGTCAGATCCTTCCTTACACGCGCTCGATCAGGGTCGAGATGCCCATCCCGCCGCCGACGCACAGCGATAGCATGGCGCGTTTGGCATTGCGCCGTTCCAGTTCATCCAACATGGTCGATACCAGCATTGCCCCGGTTGCACCCAGCGGGTGGCCCATAGCGATAGAGCCGCCGTTGACATTGGTGATCTCGTGATCGATGCCCAGATCCTTCATGTACCGCAGGGCGACCGAGGCGAACGCCTCGTTGATTTCCCACAGGTCGATGTCCTCTGCGGTCAATTCGGCCTTATCCAAACATTTCTTGGCCGCTGGCCCGGGACCCGCCAGCATGATGACCGGATCGGTTGAGATCATCGCCGCCTGCACAATACGCCCGCGCGGCTCAAGCCCCAGATCCTTGCCTGCCTGCTCCGAGCCGATCAGCACCGCTGCCGATCCATCCACGATGCCAGAAGAGTTTCCCGGCGTGTGAACATGGTTGATGCGTGCGACTTCGGGGTATTTCGACAGCGCCATGTCGTCAAAACCGTAGGTTCCCATGGCCGCAAAGGATGGATTAAGTGACCCCAATTTCTGCATGTCAGTGTCCGGCTTGATGAAATCATCGCGTTCGAGGATTGTTAGCCCACCTTCATCCCGGACCGGCACCACAGATCTATCGAACCAACCGCTGTCTCGTGCGTGCGCCGCGCGGCGTTGGCTTGCCATCGCAAAGGTATCGACATCCTCGCGACTGTAGCCGTCGATTGTCGCAATCAAATCTGCGCCAATACCCTGCGGCACCGCGCGTTGATCGATGATCATGTCGGGATCCAAATACATGGCGCCACCAGCCGAGCCCATGGGAACACGGCTCATGGACTCCACGCCCCCGGCAACCATCAGATCTTCCTGACCGGCCACGATCTTGGCCGCGGCCGTGTTCACGGCCTCTAATCCAGACGCGCAGAACCGGTCAATTTGAACGCCGGACACTGCTTCGTCCCAATGCGCGGCCTGAACCGCAGCTTTTGCAATATCGCTGCCCTGATCACCGATAGGGGATACACATCCCAGCACCACGTCACCGACTCGGCTGGTGTCCAGGTCGTGACGGCTCTGCATTTCGCGCAGCAGTCCTGCGGCAAGTTGCAATGGCTTGACCTCATGCAGCGTTCCGTTGGCCTTCCCCCTCGAACGCGGGGTGCGGATGGCATCGTAGATGTAAGCGGCGCTCGCCATTTTGGTCCTCCAGCGTCAATTTTGCTTGCCAAAGTGACAGTGCTGGCGGTCGGCAACAATGATCTGGAGATACAAAAAAATGGACATTATCTTACATCCATGACTGTAAGCATTCCGGCCGTTTTTGCCGAAAATCTATTGCAAGGTGTGACGCGGCGTGGGGCTGATCCGGCGGCCATACTGAAACGAGCGGGATTGAGCGCCGCCAACCGTTCGATGACGCACCCAAGTTTTGTAAAACTGGTTCGGACCGTGACTTTGACACTGGATGACGAATTGGGCGGTTTACAGGATCGGCCACAACGCATCGGCAGCACTGCAATACTTGCCGCCCATGCCAGTCATGCCGAGAACCTGGGCGAAGCCTATCGGCGAACCGTGCAATTTATGGATGTTCTGGACAACTCGTTTCGCTACCGATTCCGCGAAGAAGGCGAGAGCGCCATTTTCGAGATGGAGCGCATCCCCGGCCGAGTTGTCCTGAACGAGTTGGCCGTTGAAATGATCATGGTATTGGTCAATCGCATGCTCGGCTGGCTTGCGGGGAACAAAGGGGCCGTAAACCGAGCGTGGTTCGACTATGCAAGCCCTAGTCACGCGCCAATCTACCGGGCCATGTTCCTGCAAGCGCCTGTGCGATTTGAACAATCGACCAGCGGGTTGGCAATCCCGCGTGCCCTGATGAAATTGCCTTTGGTGCGGACCGAAGATCAGGCCATGGCTTATGCACGGCGGACGCCATTGGACGCGTTTCTGCCGATGGATGGGACGACCGGCCTTGCGCTAGAAGCCGCGCTAGCCATCGACACGATCCTGACACGGGACGGGCGACTGGCCGATATGGAGGAGATTGGCCGCCTCCTGAACATGCCCAGCCATCGGCTACGACGCACCCTCAAACGTGAGGGCGTGGATTACTCGGACTTGCGAAAACAGGTCCGGCGGGATCTGGCAGTACGGTTGCTTACAACAACGGACTTACCCATTGAGGTTGTTGCCTCAAGATGCGGCTTCAGTGAGGCCAGCGCGTTTATTCGTGCCTTCCGCGGATGGACGGGCCTGACGCCGCGCACGTATCGGGTCTCGGACCTTTGAATCGACCTATTGGCCCAGTAACCCCATCTGGCGCACCGCCAGATCGCGCATGATCTCTTCCGAGCCGCCGCCAATGGCCATGATCTTGATCTCACGCCAAACACGCTCAACCGGATTGCCCCGCATATAGGCGGCGCCTCCAAAGACCTGCATCGCCTCAGAGGCGACGAATTCCAACGACTTGGTGGCCTGAACCTTGGCCTTTGCCAATTCTGCAACGGGCATAAGACCTTGTTCTATCGCCCAGCAAATGCGCTCAATATAGGCTTCGTTCATATCAATCCGGGCCGATATTTCGGCGAATTTGTGATTGATAACCTGATGTTCGATCAACCGCTTCCCAAAGGTTTCCCGCTCACGCGCCCATTCCAGCGCGCTGTTGTAACACAGCTTCATCATACCTAGCGACGCCGAGGTCAGCCCGAGGCGTTCAAAGTTGAAGTTGTTCATGATCGCGATGAAGCCCTTGTTTTCAGGGCCAAGCAAAGCGCTGCTGTCCACTTCACAATCTTCAAGGTGTAGTGTGGCCTGCTGTGAGCTATGCCAACCCATCTTGCGCCCCAGCGGTGTCCGACTGAAACCCGGCGCGTCATAGGGCACTAGGAACAGCGAGATGCCGGCCAGACCCGGCCCTCCGGTACGGGCACCGATTACGAACCACTCGGCATCCATTCCGCCGGTGATATAGGTTTTCTCGCCGTTCAGGACCCATTTTCCACCCTTAAGCTCGGCCCACGTCTGGATGTTGGCAACGTCCGAACCCGCGCCGGGTTCGGTGATGCCCAATGATGACATCATCCGGCCCGCGATGATTTCGGGAAGCACCGTTTTTTTGAACTGCTCAGAAGCAAACTTCGCGATTGGACTGATCGAAATCGTCCGCCCGCCAAGCGCTGCGCCAACGCCGGACGCGCCGCAGCCGAACAAGATCTCACTGTAATCGTGGCGCATGAACGCATTGTCGAAGCCCAACCCGCCGTACTCCTCGGAGATGCCAAATCCGAAAACGCCGAACTCGGCGACTTTCGCGTGCAGCTCCCATGGAATGCCGCGATCTGCTTCCCACTGCTCGATGTTGGGCTTGATTTCCGTATCCACAAAGCGGGCGAAACTCTGTCGAAAGGCTTCGCGTTCAGGTGTCATGAACGGGGAGGGCAGGGTCATTCGACATCCTCGATTTGTATGCCTGTTTCAGGCTGCACCTGCAGTTGACTTTCCATCATGCGGGCAAACCGGTCCATCATCTGCGTCAGATATTCAGGCGAAGAAACGAACCGTTCGTGCAACAGCAGTCCGCGTAAAAATGTCCGCGCGATGCTCCACAAAAGGTCAGTGTCATCGCGGTCTTCGGTAACACTGACATATTGGCCCGAGATCAGATCAAGGTTCGACCTGTCCCAGTCGCGCAGGCTTTGTTCCAACAGTCCAAACAAGGCGGCATCTGTCCGGCAGGCGACAAGAATTTCGACGATGGCGCGCCCGCCTGAGGAATTCACGATGTTGGCCCAGGACGACATGATCAGTTCATAGACGGGGGGAGGGGTACTGCCTCCATTCCAGATCGGGGTCTGCGCATTATCCAAAAGGCGCATCGCAGTCGCCGCGACTAAGGCCTGCTTGGTGGGGAAATGATGTGTTATGGCCCCACGCGATATACCTGCCTTGGCCTGCACCTTTGCAAAGGTCGTCTCGGCATATCCCAGCTGATCCAGACAGCTGACTGCGGCGTTGTAGATCTTAGCTCGCATATCGCGCGACCGGCGATCCTGCACCGAAGGTTTCTTTGATGCTATGTTCATCATGTTCCGTGGCGTCGTGGCGGCAGTTCACGGTTGACCGCTGCAATCGACAAATCATAAAAACAGAACAGTCGGTCTGTAAAGCATGGATCGCGACCCAGGTGGGAGAGACGTAGCGTGACGAAACCTCTGCGGATCGGAGGAGCGAGTGGGTTCTGGGGGGATGCCCCTCATGCCACACAGCAATTGCTGTGCACGCCGGGCCTGGATTTCCTAGTGTACGACTACCTGGCCGAAATCACGATGTCGATCATGGCGCGCGCGCGCCTGAAGGATCCGCAAAAAGGATACGCGGTGGACTTCGTTTCAGACGTTATGGCCCAAAACCTGACCCGGATCGCCGAGGCAGGGGTAAAGGTTCTGTCGAATGCAGGCGGCGTCAACCCAACGGCCTGCGCCGAAGCATTGCGCCTGAAGTCCGCCGAATTTGGGTTGGATTTGAAGATTGCAGTCGTCCAAGGCGATGATCTGATGCCGCGCGTGGCCGAGTTCGCGGACCGAACCGAGATGTTCTCGGGCGCGCCCATGCCCAGTGAAGACAAAATCGCGTCGGTCAACGCCTATATTGGCGCGGGCCCGATTGTAGCTGCCCTGCAGGCCGGGGCGGATATTGTCATCACGGGACGGTGCGTGGACAGCGCGCTGACGCTAGCGGCGTGCATGCATCACTTTGGCTGGCCGCACGACAATTATGATCTGCTGGTCGCCGGGTCGCTTGCGGGTCATCTTTTAGAGTGCGGACCGCAAGCGACAGGCGGCAATTTCACCGATTGGGAGTTGGCAGGCGACCTCGCCCAGATCGGATACCCCGTAGCCGAGATCAGCGCGGAAGGTGCGATCATTCTGACCAAGCCCGAGGGTACATCCGGCTGCGTGACACCTGCTTCGGTCGGCGAGCAGATGCTGTACGAGATCGGCGATCCACAATCGTATATACTGCCGGATGTGATTTGTGATTTTTCGAATGTTCAATTGGCACAAACCGATCCTGACCGGGTGCGGGTCACGGGTGCAAGAGGGCGCGCGCCAACAGGGCAGCTCAAGGTTTCTGCGACTTGGGCGGACGGATACCGTTCAGGCGTGACCTTTCTGATCAATGGGCGCGATGCCAGAAAAAAGGCAGAGGCATTTGCGCAAGCTGGTCTGGCACGGGCCCGCGCCGTTCTAAAGCAAATGGGCGCGCCAGACTATCGTGACGTCTCGTTCGAGGCGTTCGGTGGGCGACCAAGTAACAGTGATTACGAAGAGATTTCGTTCAAAGCGGCTGTGAAGCACGATGACCCCCGCGCGGTTGGCCTGTTCTTGCGAGAGTTGACCGGGGCCGCTCTGGCCACACCACCGGGGATGCACATCTTTACCGGAGGCGGGCGTCCCAAACCATCGCCGGTGGTGGCCTTGTTTTCATTTCTGGTTCCGGAAACCACACTGAACTATCGGGTGACCGTTGACGGAAAGGACATTTCCTACAACTCACCACCGGTTCCGCCACACGGCCCCGCGCCAGTCCGGGCCATCATCCCTAAACCTATCGAGCAGCGTAAAACTGATTGGGAAGAACGCCCGCTGGAACACCTGGCTTGGGCAAGATCTGGGGACAAAGGTGACAAAGCGAATATCGGGGTTATCGAGCGCAACCCAGCCTATCTACCCTATATCTGGTCCGCATTAACCGAGGACACGCTGTCAGCCATTTTTGCTGATTACCTATCGGGTTCTGTCGAACGATACTATCTGCCCGGCACGCACGCGATGAACATCATCCTGAACGAAGTTCTGGGTGGGGGTGGCGTCGCTTCGCTGCGCAACGACGCACAGGGCAAAAGCTTTGCCCAGATCCTGCTTGCCATACCAGTTAAGGTCCCGGCGGGACTGATCGCAAATTCCGAGCAAGGAGATTACTGATGGGATTTGTCAGCCAGGTTGTCCGCGACTCTGAGACCTTTGCAAAGAACCGGGCCGATATGCTGGCCCTTGTCGATCAGATGCGCGCGCTCGAGGCACGGCCCGTTGCGCTGTCAGAAAAACGGCGCGAACGGATGGAGGCGCGCGGTCAGATCACGCCTCGTGACCGCTTGGCACATCTGCTGGACCCGGGGATGCCGTTTTTGCAACTGCATGGGCTGGCAGGATTTTGCGTCGATACGGATGATCCGGAAAAGTCGGTGCCGGGAGCCTCGCTGATCATCGGGATCGGCTTCATCTCGGGCGTACGTTGCATGATCATCGTTGACGACGCGGGGATCAAGGCAGGCGCCATGGTAGAAATGTCCGCCGTCGCCTTCCTGAGTGCGCAGGACATGGCGTTGAAACAAAATCTGCCCTTTGTGCATCTGGTCGAAAGCGCCGGGGCGAACCTTATGGAATACAAGGTCGAGTTCTGGGCCAATGGTGGCAAGCTGTTTCGCAATCTGGCCCGCCATTCGGCCGCTGGCTTGCCCAACCTCGCCGTGCTTCACGGTCCGTCGACCGCAGGCGGGGCTTACATGCCCGGCCTTGCCGACTATGTTGTCGGCGTCAAACAGAACGGCATGGCCGCGCTGGCCGGGGCGGCGTTGGTCTATGCGGCGACAGGCGAAAAGGCCAATGATCGCGATTTGGGCGGCACTGAGATGCACGCAACGACGTCGGGGCTTGTCGACTATCTGGCCGAGAACGACGCCCACGGAATTGAAATGGCGCGCAGTGTGATAGCGCGACTGGATTGGAACAAATCTCTGCCGCAGCGCCATAGCCACGAGGTACAAGCGCCGAAATACGACATAGATGAAATCGCGGGCATTGTGCCAACCGATTACCGAATTCCCTACGATGTCCGTGAAGTTGTGGCACGGATCGTGGACGGTTCGGACTTTGACGATTTCAAACCCGATTATGGTTCGGCCACTGTCTGCCTGCAGGCCGCAATCAACGGGATCGCAGTGGGTATCATTGGAAACAACGGTCCGCTTGATCCGGCGGGGGCCAACAAGGCCTCGCAGTTCATTCAGCTATGCGGTCAGGCCGATATTCCACTGATCTTCCTCAACAATATCACAGGGTTCATGGTCGGCACTCAATATGAGCAGGGCGGCATGATCAAACATGGTGCCAAGATGATTCAGGCTGTGACCTCGGTCGATGTGCCCAAAATCACGCTGTATATAGGGGCAAGTTTCGGGGCCGGAAACTACGGTATGTGCGGTTATGCCTATGACCCGGATTTCCTGTTCGCATGGCCCAATGCCGCGACTGGTGTGATGGGCGGCGAGCAGGCGGCCGGAACGATGGAAATGGTGGCGCGCGCGGGGTTCAAACGCAAGGGGATCGAACCGGATGAACAGGCGCTGGCCGCACAAAAAGCCGGGATAACAGAGCATTTTACCCGGCAGGAGAATGCGTTTTATACGTCGGGCCGATGCATCGACCACGGAGTCATTGATCCGCGTGACACCCGCCGTGTTCTGGGGTTCTGCCTCGAGACCTGCCTTGAGGCGCGCGCGCGCAAGGTCAAACCCAGCTCTTACGGCGTTCACAGATTCTAGTCATGCTGCCAAACTCACCACACTCGGACCTTGAACATAGTAATCGAGGTTTGACCGTCGGGTTCAACGATCCTGAACAACGCAGGCCGTCGACCGCATGTCTTCGGACAAAGCGCGTGAAGGGGATATCGGCCTTTGTGCAGAAACAAAAACCCAATTGGGCAAGGGGATGAGCAATGGCATTTGACACAGTTCTGGTCGCCAACCGTGGTGAAATTGCTGCGCGTATCCTTCGAACGGTCCAGTCGCTGGGTCTTCGCACGGTAGCGGTTTACACGACTGCGGACGCCGGGGCACCGCATGTTGCGCTGGCGGACGCAGCCGCCTGGATTGGCGACGGTCCTGTTGGCGACAGCTATCTGAACGGCGACCGGATCATAGCGGCTGCTTTGAAAACTGGGGCATCGGCAATCCATCCCGGCTATGGCTTTTTGTCTGAAAACGCCGACTTTGCCGCAGCGGTTGAGGCTGCTGGGCTGAATTTTATTGGGCCCGATCCTGAAGCCATCCGTTTGATGGGCGACAAAGCCGATGCAAAACGCCTGATGATCGCCGCAGGAGTACCTTGCGTGCCGGGCTATGAAGGCGCAGAACAGTCCGACGCGGCCCTGATTGCAGAGGCCAACAAGATCGGGTTTCCCATCATGGTCAAGGCCGCCGCGGGCGGGGGCGGGCGCGGGATGCGGCTGGTCCGGGATGAAGAGGAACTGCCGCAGGCGATTGCACTGGCCCGATCCGAGGCTGAAAACGCTTTTGGCTCGGGCGCGTTGATCCTGGAAAAAGCGATCACCAACGCGCGCCATGTTGAGTTGCAGGTCCTTGCAGATACGCACGGAAACATCATTCATTTAGGTGAAAGGGACTGCTCGGTCCAACGCCGTCACCAAAAGGTGGTGGAAGAGGCACCTTGTCCGACACTGTCATCGGAAATGCGCGCAAATATGGGCGCGGTGGCGATCGAAGCGGCGCGCGCGGTCAACTACCGCGGGGCTGGCACGGTCGAGTTTCTTTTGGAGCCGTCCGGTGCCTTCTATTTCCTTGAGATGAACACGCGCCTTCAGGTTGAGCATCCTGTGACCGAGATGATTACCGGCCTTGATCTTGTGGCGCTGCAGATCGCGGTGGCCCAGGGCAATGCCTTGCCGATTTCGCAAGAAGACGTATCGCTTGAAGGTCACGCAATCGAGGTCCGTCTGTATGCCGAAGACCCCGCCAACGGGTACCTGCCAGCAACCGGCCCTGTCGATTTGTGGCAGCCTGCCACCGGGCCGGGCGTGCGCGTGGACGCAGGGGTGCAGACAGGGCAGGAAATTTCGCCTTTCTACGACCCAATGCTAGCAAAGATCATCGCATATGGACCGGACCGAGAAACAGCTCGAGCCAGGGTGATCAAAGCCGTGGAGGAAACCGTGCTGCTGGGAACGGTGACGAATTCCGCTTTTTTGGCCGATATTCTTGCGCATCAGACGTTCGCCGTGGGGGAGGCAACGATTAATTTTTTGGATCGAACCTATCCCAACGGCTTCCCCTCCGATCAGGTTAAAGATCGCGATGTCGCTTTGGCGCTCGCGCTGCTGCTGGAGGCTGACAAAACACGCGCCAAGGCGACGGCCGGTTACGTTTCACAAGATCAACTCGGCTGGTCCAGCGCGGCCTTGCCGCTGATCTCGGTTACCATGCTTTGCGGTGAGGTCCAGACGCAGATCCGCGCCGGCGCACATCCCGACGGTTGGGCTGTCTGGATCGGGGGGCACAAGTTCGACATCGCCTTTTCAGAAGGTCGCAACGGGACCACGCGCGCGCGAGTGAACGACCAAGTCGTCGAGGTCGTCGCGCATATCCGCGACGATACAGTACAACTCGCCTTTAACGCCCGGCGTTTGACCTTTCGACGCCTGCGCCCCGGTCAGCGTGAGGAAACAGACCATGCCGGAGGTCGCATCACGGCTCCAATGCCCGGGCTGCTGATTGAAGTCGCGGCCAAGCCGGGTCAAAAAGTGGCCAAAGGCGATCGTCTTGCCGTGCTGGAAGCGATGAAGATGCAGCATCTGATCACCGCTACCGTGGATGGAGTCGTCAGCGCCGTTCATGTGGCGGCAGGTCAGCAAGTGACCCTGGGCGTCGTAATGATCGAGATTGATGAGAGCTAGATGTCTTCGGGCCGATATCACGCCAGGGTGGCCACAAGGCCGGACCCATTGGAGATGTCTTTCCAAGCGCTCGTTTTTGAACCTGCCTTGCGCAAGAGTGAAAAACGGATCGAGGCTAGCCATGAGGGAACCAAGCAGCTTTTCCCTTGCTGTGTCGGGCAGGGGTCGTCTGCTGAATCCGGCAACCTCGGCCACTGGGGTGGTCCGGGACTTTAAGCAAGACTACCTGGCCGACATCGAACGGCTGAACGCAAAGTTGGAGGAAAAAGGGTGCAACAGGCGAAGGAC
This sequence comes from Ruegeria sp. R14_0, assembly GCF_017743975.1. Lineage (GTDB taxonomy): Bacteria > Pseudomonadota > Alphaproteobacteria > Rhodobacterales > Rhodobacteraceae > Ruegeria. Next base: position 299,991 of record NZ_JAGHRC010000004.1, read on the forward strand.
TTTCTGGACGAGAGCGAGGCACTGCATGCCGTTATGGCCGACTTGTCGGCCAACCAATGGGAAACGCCGACGCAGTTCAAAGGGTGGACGCTGAATGACGTGCTTGTCCACTTGCACTACTGGAACCAGATGGCCGATCTGTCGCTGCAGGACCCGGATGCCTTCACGACCCGCATCGGCGCTTTGTTCGTCAAAGCCAAGGCTGAGGGGCTGCGCACTGCAGAAAACGAGGCAATCGCACTGCGCGGAGTTGAGCTGCGCGATGCATGGCGGGCGCTGTATACCGACATCGGAAATCGTTGGGCTGATCTTGACCCCAAGCACAGGGTTAAATGGGCCGGGCCGGATATGTCCGTGCGCTCATCGATCACCGCTCGCCAGATGGAGACGTGGGCACATGGGCAAGAGGTGTTCGACATCCTTGGCGTCGAACGGGTCGAAAAGGACCGGATCAAAAATGTCGTCATCCTGGGCGTCAACACTTTTGGCTGGGCCTATCAGGTCAATGGAAAGCCTGTGCCAGAGGCAATGCCGCGTCTGGAACTGACCGCACCGTCCGGGGCCGTATGGGAGTTTGGCGAACCGGGTGACAACCGTATCACGGGATCAGCAGTGGAGTTTGCGCAGGTCTCTGCCCAAACACGAAACATCGCGGATACCTCGCTTCGGGTTGAAGGGCCTATCGCAACCGAATGGATGTCGATCGCGCAGTGTTTTGCCGGCGGGCGGGAAACGCCACCCGAACCCGGCAGCCGCCACATTGCGTGAGTTGCAACACAGATAGGATTGCTGGTTGAATGTAAGAGGCACACCCGTCACAACAAAGCAAAACAAGGCGACAACATGCTTCAGTTCAACGTGACAAAACTGGCCGCTGGCCTGATTGTGGCTGTCATCATAGGCTGGGTTTTAATAATCGGAAAAAGCCTGCTGTTGCCTGTGCTGTTGGGTATCATCGGCATCTACATTCTGGATTCGACAGCCTCAACAATTGCAAGAGTACCCGGTTTGCGAAAAATCCCGCGCCGCGGACGACGTTTGCTGGCTCTGCTCGCGATTTTCCTGCTGTTTGTCCTGATGGGCGTGTTTCTCGAAGCAAACGCGCAGGCCGTCGCCCAGAATATCCCACGCTACAAGACCAACCTGAACGCGCTGATTGAATCCGCCATGTCCATCCTGGGGGTCAAAAAGCTACCGGACTGGTCCACGATCGAACAGACGCTGTCAGGAAAGTTTGATTTTCTGGGCTTTCTGCAGGGAACACTTTCGACGGTTCAAGGTTTCGGAACAGTTATGATGATGACAATCCTGTACATCATCTTCATCCTGACCGATCTGGACGATATGCCGGAAAAAGTTCGAAAAGCGTTTGGAGATGCCGATACGGCCGACCGGTCCCTTAAAATCGTCGCGCAGATCAACCAGAAAATCGGCAGCTACCTCAGCGCCAAAACCCTGATCAACGTTATCCTTGCGCTGATCTCTTTCGTGATCATGCTGCTATTGGGGATCGAGTTTGCCCTGTTCTGGGCCATCCTGATCGGGCTTTTGAACTACATCCCCTATTTGGGCTCGATCCTTGGGGTTCTGTTCCCGGTTATGCTCAGCCTCGTGCAATTTGGCGGCCTTTGGCACGCTGGCGTTGCTTTTGTCGCGCTGATGGCGGCTCAGCTTTTTGTGGGGAATATTCTCGAACCCCGTTTAGTCGGTAACTCAGTGAACCTGAGCGGGTTCATGGTGCTGTTTTCCCTGACAATCTGGACCTCAATGTGGGGGCTGGCCGGTACAATCCTGGCAATTCCATTGACCGCTGTCGTGATGATCATCCTGTCACAAATCCAGTCAACGCGCCCGCTGGCCATTTTGATGTCGGAAAGTGGCGAACTGGACTGATCGCCGCAACTTGCCTCAAAGCCCATCGTACAGAGGAAAGACCGTTTGCTGACCCGATCAACACAGTTGAAAGCTGTCGACCAACTTGAGGCGACTCCCGGCTTGCACTTCCGCAACCGTTAGGCGACTGCAGGGCATGGATTGTTTGAACTGTCCCAATTGCGGGTCGGAAAACCCAAAACTGCTGCAGCAGCTCAAGGTTGCGACCTGTCTTTCGTGTGGCACGACGCTGATGATCAACGATGAGCATGTTCAACTGGCCGGTGACCAAGGCATAATGCACGATGCGCCAATGTTGTTCGGGCTTGGCGATACGGTAACACTTGGCCGGACGTCAGTGCGGATTCTGGGTCATGCACGGTATTCCTATGGCCGCGGTTTTTGGGATGAGTTCTGCGGTGCCGATGACGCCGGCGCGACTTACTGGATCTCTGTGGATGAAGGCGATGTCGTGATGCAGACGCGTTTGCATGGTCAGGACGTGCCCAAATCCCCTCCACCTTTTAGGCCAGGTGAGACGCTCGACTTTGATGCCGCCACCTTTACCGTAACCGAGGTCGAAACTGCAGAGTGCATCGCCCTGCGCGGACAGTTTGACGAAGCGCTTCAGGTCGGTGAGCGCCACGATTTCGTCAACGCGTCAGCCGGAGACGAAGCCCTGTTGTCCGGTGAGTTTTGGGCAGATAGTGCCCTGTGGTTCTATGGCCGCTGGTATGACCCCTTTGACATTAAGGTTGAACGCAACGCATGACCCGGAATCCCGAGCTTGTTTCGATCAACTGCACCAGCTGCGGCGCTGGTCTGGATGTGCTGGGCGGGGGCAGGGTGGTTGTGCAGATCTGCCCCTATTGCGGATCTGAGCTGGACGCTCAGGACAACTATCGTACCTTGCGTCAGTTCACAGGTTTGAAACGGCCCGAGACTCCATTCTCGCTGGGTCAAAAAGGTACTCTGTACGGTGTGGAGTTTACGATCATCGGCTTGATGGAACGTCAGGAACGATGGGCCGGTCGGCTGTACAGCTGGGTCGATCATCAGTTGTTTTCCCCAACCCACGGGTATGCCTGGCTGACAGTGGATAACCAGCATCTGGTGTTCACCCGACGCTATCGCGGATCTGCCTGGATGTCCGAGCAATGGGTGGAGACCGCAGATTATCCGCCCACGGTTACGACCGAATATGGGCGTTTCAAGTATTACGAAACCGCCACAAGCTCGATCACCTATGTCGAAGGTGAGTTCACCTGGCGACCGAAGGTTGGCGAAAAGACCACCACCATCTCGGCCATGTCCGAGGATGCGATGCTGGATTTCTCGACGACCGGGTCCGAGCGTGAAATCTATCGTTCGGTCTACGTTCCGAAAGAACAGGCCGAGGCCGCATTTGGGGTCGACCTGAACCTCAAGCCATATCGCGTGCATCCGTTGCAGCCGTTTGCAAAAGGCCCCAATTATGGGTTTCTGCGGAATGCGGCGTTTGTCTTTGCTGCGATCTGCCTGATGATGGCGTTCGTTTTGACAACACGCACGGGGTATCCGGTGATGCGTGATTTCAACGTAGACTTCCGGAACCTGCCGGTCGAGATTCCGATCCCATTGCAGGCCGACAGTCAACTGACCCGGATTTCGTTTCTTGGGGATGTGCGAAACAGCTGGGCCTATCTCGATCTCGAACTGCGCGACCCGACGGGTGAACCTGTATTCGAGGCCGGGCGCATGATCGAATACTACACCGGGCGGGACGCGGACGGAACGTGGGGTGAAGGGTCGCAACGCGCCAGTCTGACATTCCGGCCGGAACAGACCGGCAACTACACCTTGGTGATGGATGTGCCAGAGCAGGGCGTGTGGAATGACCGAATGGCGGACCGGGTGCCAAGCCGGCCCTTTAGTAACTTGCGGGTTGATGTGACCTCAGGCCTGTCCAGCGGGCTCTGGGCTCTGGCGTTGGCAGGCGCGTTCGGGCTGTTGTTCCTGTTTCAGTTCGGGCGTAAACACCTGCATCAACGCGCAAGGTGGTCCGGCACGGATTGGGTGGACGAGGAGTAGCAGTGACACTGTTCAGGATCATATTCATCGTCATCTCGACCACGGCAATTGCAGCCTCGGGCTATGTCGCCTGGCATGGCTATGGGGCCCAAAGCCGCGATTTGGACACCTCTGTCCGGGTTGGCAGCGGTGGCGGCGGGTACTATCGATCAAATCGAATAAAATAACGAGGAACCAATGGATTATATTGCGGCAATTCAAATTGCAGAGATCATAAGCACCGTATTCTATACCATTCTGGGCGTGTCGCTGATGTGGGGCGTTTGGAAAGTGATCGATTGGATGACGCCGTTTTCGGTCGTGCATGAGATTGAGAAGGACCAGAACATCGCCCTCGCGATCCTGATAGGGCTGTTGTTTGTAGCGGTGTCCATTATCATTGCGGCTGTCATCCTGTCATGACACCGGACCGCGCGGTCGAGGCGCGCGCCGCGTGGCTTTTGACTGCAACCTTCCTGGTCGCCGTTGCAGGCCTGATCTATGAGCTGATTGCCGCGACGCTCTCCAGTTATCTGCTGGGCGACTCTGTGCGGCAGTTTTCGCTGGTGATCGGGATCTTTCTGTCAGCGATGGGTGTAGGGGCCTGGCTTTCGCGTTTCGTGACACACGCATTTTCGGGCTTTGTCTGGGCGCAGATCCTGCTGGGGATCGTCGGCGGGTTTATGGCACCCGTGCTTTTTCTGAATTATGCTTGGATGGGGCAAGTGGCTCTGCCGCTTTACGCAGCGCTGATTGCAATCGGCATCTTGTCGGGGATGGAAATCCCGCTGATTGCCCGCGTGTTGGAACAGATTGGCGCCCTGAAGTTCCGGTTCGAAAACGTGCTGAGTGTGGACTACATCGGCGCTCTGGTCGCCTCACTGGCATTTCCCTTGCTGGTGATCCCACATCTGGGGTTGATGTCCGCCAGTCTGGCCTTTGGTGGGTTGAACCTTGCCGTGGCGGGGCTGTCCTTGCTGTTGTTCCGGGAATGGGCGACGCGGGTGCAGGTGGCAGTCTGGGCGCTGGCCTTCGCCGCCACTCTGGTCGCCTTGTGGCATTCGGAACGGCTGGTTTCCGTGACCGAGGCCGAGCTGTTCGAAGATGACATCATCCTGACCGAAGCCACGCCCTATCAGCAGATCACTGTGACCCGGTATCGCGACCGGGTGCGCCTGTTTCTGAACCACTCTATCCAGTTCGACTCTCTGGACGAGCATCGCTATCACGAGCCGTTGGTGCATCCGGCGATGGCGCTGGCTCCACGACGGGACAGCGTGCTGATCCTGGGCGGCGGCGATGGCATGGCCGTGCGCGAGGTGCTGCGTTATGGGGACGTTCAGACCGTAACTCTGGTGGACCTCGATCCGCGAGTAACCGAGCTGTTCCGCGATCATCCTGAGCTTTCGGTTCTGAACGACAACGCGTTGCGCGATCCACGGGTGACCGTTGTCAACGAAGATGCATGGCAATTTCTAGAACGTGACACGGGTCTTTATGACGTCGTCATCATCGATTTACCCGATCCCAAGTCGATTGCACTGTCACGACTTTACACCCGGCAATTCTATGGGCTGCTGGCAGAGCGGTTAAGCGGGCAGGGGGTCTTTGTCACACAAGCCGGATCGCCGTTCTTTGCGCGGCAGGCGTTCTGGTCCGTGGTCGAAACGATTGAGAGCAGCCGCAATCCGCAGCAGCCGGGGCAGGGGATGCAGACCATCCCGTATCACAGCTATGTGCCCAGCTTTGGCGAATGGGGCTTTGTCCTGGCCTCGTTCGAACCGATACGGGATCGGCGGATCAGACTGCCCGATGGTTTGAGCTATCTTAATGCTGATGTCTGGCGTGCGGCGCAGGTTTTCGGTGGCGATATTGACCGGCTTGATGCACTGCCCAACACGCTGCAATCGCACGCACTGATCGGGTATTATCTGGATGGGTGGGACTACTGGTTCCGGTAAACCGTGTGAAATCTGGGGGTAGGGGGCGGACCCAATTGCTTCGATCACCCCACAAAACTTAGTTTTATCAGACCCTTGTCGAAGAATTTTTCCAATTACTAAAAATTTAGTTTGACAGATGCGCAACAAATCGCTGATGCTGATCGCCATCCGGTTCGCGCCGGAAACCATAATCTTTGGGAGGAGACAGATGCGGAGACATCTACTTTCCGCAGTGGCGGCGGCTGCCGTCATTGCGGGGCACGGTCCCGTTTGGGCCGACGAAGCCGCAGCACAACGTTGGATTGACGACGAATTCCAGCCATCGACCCTGTCGAAAGACGAACAGATGGGTGAGATGAAGTGGTTCATCGAAGCTGCACAACCCTACGCCGGCATGGAAATCAATGTCCTGTCCGAAGGTATCCCGACCCACTCGTACGAGTCCGAGGTCCTGACCAAGGCGTTCGAGGAAATCACCGGCATCAAGGTCAACCACCAGATCTTGGGTGAAGGCGAAGTTGTTCAGGCCGTTCAGACCCAGATGCAGACCGGACGGAACCTGTATGACGGCTATGTCAACGACAGCGACCTGATCGGCACGCATTCGCGCCTGCAACTGGCCTATAACCTGACCGAACAGATGGGCGGCGATTGGGCGGCGACGACATCGCCGACGCTGGATCTGGATGACTTCATGGGCATTCAGTTCACGACCGGCCCGGACGGCAATCTGTATCAACTGCCAGACCAGCAGTTTGCGAACCTGTACTGGTTCCGCAAGGACTGGTTCGATGACGAAGCCAACAAGGCCGCGTTCAAAGAGAAGTATGGCTATGACCTCGGCGTCCCGGTCAACTGGTCAGCCTATGAGGACATCGCCGAATTCTTCACCAATGACGTGAAGGAAATCGACGGCGTGGCGATCTATGGCCATATGGACTACGGCAAACGCGCGCCTGACCTGGGCTGGCGCATGACCGACGCGTGGCTGTCGATGGCCGGTGCCGGAGACGTGGGCGAGCCGAACGGCGTTCCCGTCGACGAATGGGGCATCCGCATGGAAGCGGGCACCTGTAACCCTGTTGGTGCATCCGTTTCGCGCGGTGGTGCTGCAAACGGTCCGGCTGCGGTCTATGCGATCCGCAAATGGGACGAATGGCTGCGCAACTATGCGCCTCCGGGTGCGGCGTCTTATGACTTTTACCAGTCGCTGCCGGCGCTCAGCCAAGGCAACGTGGCCCAGCAGATCTTCTGGTACACCGCCTTCACCGCCGACATGGTGAAGCCGAAGTCCGAAGGCAACAACACCGTGGATGACGAAGGCACGCCGCTGTGGCGGATGGCGCCCAGCCCACACGGTCCTTACTGGGAAGACGGCCAGAAGGTTGGTTATCAGGACGTGGGGTCGTGGACCTTCCTGAAATCTACACCTTCGGATCGTGCCCAGGCCGCGTGGCTGTACGCTCAGTTCGTGACGTCCAAGACTGTTGACGTGAAGAAGTCCCACGTGGGTCTGACCTTCATCCGCGACAGCTCGGTCAACCACGAGTCGTTCACCGAACGCGCGCCCAAGCTGGGTGGTCTGGTTGAGTTCTATCGCTCGCCTGATCGTGTGGCATGGTCGCCGACCGGCATCAACGTGCCGGATTATCCGAAGCTGGCCCAGATCTGGTGGCAGCAGATCGGTGACGTGAACTCGGGTGCCTTTACACCGCAAGAGGCGATGGACCGTCTGGCAGAAGAGATGGACATCACCATGGCCCGGATGCAGGCCGCGGATGAAAGCGCCGGTGTTTACGGTGGTTGCGGTCCGCGCCTGAACGAGCCGCAAGATGCGTCTTTCTGGCTGGAAAAGGCAGGTTCGCCGAAAGCGAAGCTGGAGAACGAAAAGCCGCAGGGCCAGACCGTCAACTATGACGAACTGGTGGCGCGCTGGCAGGCTCAGTAAGTCCCTGACAACCGGGGATGCCGGCTGCGGCATCCCCACCCCTAAGACCAGTGCCAAGCGCTGCAGGACCGGAACCCACGGACATGATCGAACTTCAAGACGCGACCAAGCGGGTCGGTAACGTCATCCATATCAAACCCACATCCCTGACGCTGCAAACCGGCCATTTCAACGTGCTGTTGGGGGCGACCGGATCGGGCAAAACCTCTCTGATCAAGATGATGGCCGGGCTGGACCCGATTGCTTCGGGCAAGGTCTTTATGGACGGGCAGGATGTGACACGGTTGAACACGCAAAAGCGGCAGATCAGCCTGGTGCACCAATTCTTTGTGAATTACCCGCATATGACCGTGTTCGACAATATTGCCTCGCCGCTGCGCGTGGCAGGCATGGCAAAATCCGAAATAGAAGGCCGCGTGGAGGAGGCCGCCGATCTGCTGCAACTGCGCCCGATGCTGCACCGCCGCCCGCATGAACTGTCGGGCGGGCAGCAACAACGCACCGCGCTGGCGCGTGCCATTGCGAAAGAGAGCCGCGCGGTGTTCCTGGACGAACCGCTGGCCAACCTCGATTACAAGCTGCGCGAAGAATTGCGCGAGCAGTTGCCCGACCTGTTTGCAGGGCGCGGGGCCGTGGTGGTCTATGCAACTTCGGAGCCGGAAGAGGCACTGCTGCTGGGCGGTTACACGGCGTTGATGGAGGATGGTCGCGTGACGCAATTCGGTCCGACCGCCGACATCTATCGCAACCCCGAAAACCTTGCCGCTGCGCGGGTGTTTTCCGATCCGCCGATCAACGTGGCCCGCATCACCGTCTCCGGCGCGCAAGCGCAATTGGCCGGGGGAGGGGGCTGGACCGTCCCCGAGATGGCCGATGGCGAGTACATGGTCGCCGTACGGCCGCACCGGGTCACGCCGACCCGTACATCCGACGCGGATGTGGAGCTGACGGGCCGGGTGATCGTGACCGAATTGTCGGGTTCGGATTCCAGCGCGCATTTCCGCCACGGCGCGGATGACTGGGTGTCTCTGGCTGCAGGCGTGCATCCTTATCAGGTCGGTGAGGATCACAGTTTCTACATGAACCCGGCGCATTGCCGGTATTTCGGCCAAGACGGCCAAAGGGTCGCGTGACATGGCACAGATCAAGCTTTCAAACCTGCGACACAGCTATATGCCCGCGCCAAAAGGCCCCGAGGATTACGCGCTGAAGGAAATCGACGTAACGTGGCGCGACGGCGGGGCATATGCACTGCTGGGGCCATCAGGCTGCGGCAAGTCGACGTTACTGAACATCATCTCGGGTCTGCTGACCCCGTCCGAAGGGCAGATCCTGTTCGACGGTCAGGACGTGACCGCCTTGCCCCCCGATCAGCGCAACATTGCGCAGGTTTTCCAGTTCCCGGTGATTTACGACACGATGACCGTGGGCGAAAACCTGGCCTTTCCACTGAAGAACCGCGGTGTCGATCCGGCGACGATAAAACGTCGCGTCGATGAGATCGCCGAGATGTTGGACGTCACGGATATGCTGAGTACCCGCGCCAGCGGTCTCAGCCCGGACAACAAGCAGAAGATCTCGATGGGGCGCGGTCTGGTCCGCGATGATGTGAACGCAGTGATGTTCGATGAGCCGCTGACCGTGATCGACCCGCATCTGAAATGGAAACTGCGGTCCAAGCTGAAAGAGCTGCATCAGCGTGTGCAGGCCACGATGATCTACGTGACCCACGACCAGACCGAAGCCCTGACCTTCGCGGACGAGGTGGTTGTGATGCAGGAAGGCGAGGTGGTGCAGATCGGTACGCCGGTGGAACTGTTCGAGCGCCCTCAGCACACATTTGTGGGCCATTTCATCGGATCACCCGGCATGAACGTTCTGCCTTGCGAGGCCAAAGGCGATCGCGCCGTTTTCGAAGGCCATGAGGTGATGCTGGAAGGCCCAACCCATGGCGACGGAGGCCGCACCGATCTGGGTATCCGCCCAGAATATGTGGGCTTTGGCGACACTGGTATTCCGGCGCACGTGACCAAGGTGTCCGACATCGGCCGCCACTATGTGGTCAGCGCCATGGTGGGCAATACGGCCCTCAAAGCCGTGACGGAACATGAGGTGCCAGAGCCGGGATCCGAGGTCTTCCTGCAATTCAAACCTGAACAATCCCGCGTCTATCGCGATGGCTGGATTGCAACCGAGGAGCGGGCACAATGAGAACGGAAAACCAAAAGGCGTGGTTCTTTGTCCTGCCGGTGCTGGCACTGGTCGCGTTCAACGCGCTGGTGCCGATGATGACAGTGGTCAACTATTCGGTGCAGGAAACCTTTGGCAACAACCAGTTCTTCTGGGAAGGGCTGGGGTGGTTCGAGCAGATTCTGCGGTCGGACCGCTTTCAGGCGGCCCTCGGTCGGCAGTTCCTCTTTACCTTCCTGATCCTGCTGATCGAGGTGCCCCTTGGCATCATCGTCGCGCTGTCCATGCCGCGCAAAGGGTTATGGGTGCCGGTGTGTCTGGTGCTGATGGCCTTGCCGATGCTGATCCCGTGGAACGTGGTCGGCTCGATGTGGAACATCTTTACCCTGCCGAAAATTGGTCTGATGGGGTACTTCCTGAATGACGTGCTGGGCATCAACTATGACATGACGCAACAGCCGCTGTCGGCCTGGATCACCATCGTCGTCATGGATGTCTGGCACTGGACGTCGCTGGTTGTTCTGCTGTGCTATGCGGGCCTCGTGTCGATCCCGGACGCCTATTATCAAGCCGCCAAGATCGACGGTGCCAGCCCTTGGTCGGTGTTCCGCTATATCCAGCTGCCCAAGATGAAAACCGTCCTGACCATCGCCGTTCTGCTGCGCTTTATGGACAGTTTCAACATCTATACCGAGCCCTTCGTTCTGACCGGCGGTGGCCCCGGCAACTCAACGACCTTGCTGTCGATCGACCTTGTGAAGATCGCGCTGGGACAGTTCGACCTTGGCCCTGCGGCCGCGATGAGCCTGATCTATTTCGCCATCACGCTGCTGGTCTCTTGGGTCTTCTACACTCTGATGACAAAGGATGACGCGCAATGAAGAAGCGGTCCATCATCCCGATCCTCTATATCGCGTTCCTGATGCTGCCGATCTATTGGCTGGTGGCGATGTCCTTCAAGACCACGAACGAGATCCTGTCGGGATTTTCCCTTTTTCCCCAGACCTTTACGCTGGAGAATTACATTACCATCTTCACCGATCCGACGTGGTACTGGGGCTACATTAACTCGATCATCTATGTGACTATAAACACGGTGCTTTCAGTCTGTGTTGCTCTGCCTGCGGCCTATGCGTTCTCGCGCTATCGGTTTCTGGGGGACAAGCAGCTGTTCTTCTGGCTGCTGACCAACCGGATGGCCCCGGCGGCCGTGTTCGCCCTGCCATTCTTCCAGCTGTATTCGTCGATCCACCTGTTCGACACCTATCTGGCTGTGGCGCTGGCGCACACGCTGTTTAACGTGCCGCTGGCGGTGTGGATCCTAGAAGGCTTCATGCGTGGGATTCCAAAAGAACTGGACGAGACAGCCTATGTCGACGGCTATTCCTTCCCGCGCTTTTTCGTGACGATCTTTTTGCCCAACATCAAAGCGGGTGTCGGCGTCGCAGCCTTCTTCTGCTTCATGTTCTCGTGGGTCGAGATGCTACTGGCCAAGACGCTCACCGCAGTCGAGGCGAAACCCATCGCCGCCGTGATGACCCGTACCGCCTCCAGCGCGGGGTATGAGCTGGGCCTCCTGGCCGCTGCCGGGACTCTCACCATCATCCCCGGAGCAATCGTCATCTGGTTTGTCCGCAACTACATCGCTCGCGGGTTCGCGATGGGACGTGTATGAGGAACGATATGCGTAAACTTCTTCTCTCTCTCTTTTTCCTGCCCTCCATGGCCGTGGCTCAACAGGCCGGGTGGGGCAGCGTCGGTCAGCAAGAGGAAAAGGGCTTTTCCTGGACCGATCCGCTGTGGCCCGATTTCTGGATGGCCTGGACGTCGGCCACGCTGGCGCTGTTTGTCGGCATTTTTTCCGCCATTGCCCTGATCGGTGTGCTGGAAGGGTTCAAGTATCGCGACGGTATCGAACGACGCGGCGTGCTGGGACTGACCACCACTTTGGGCGACCGGTTGTTTATCACCCTGCTTGGCTCGGTCTATATCTTCCTGGCCTGGCTGGGGCTGGTGGGCCAACCGGTCTGGACCCCTCTGTTCCTCTCTATCGGCTGGGGCGTTTTTGTCTTCTGGAAAGTTTAAGCTTTGCGAAACTTCAAAAGGATGCTTGTCTGTCTGGCATAACAAAAATGGCGACACCGAGATCGATGCGAAAGAAAAAGACAACAAACCTGCTGACCGAAGTTGAGCTTGAGTTCATGAACGAACTCTGGGCGCTGGGTCGGGGCTCGGTCCGTGATGTCCTTGATCGCCTGCCACCTGATCGCAATCTGGCCTACACATCCGGCGCGACCATTCTGCGCATCCTTGATGACAAAGGGTTTGTTGAAAGCGAAAAGAGTGGCAAGTCTTTGATTTATAAGCCTCTGCTGGAAAAGGACAGGTACCAGTCGCGGTCGCTGCAGAACCTTTCCCGGACACTGTTTGACGACACACCCGCGACGCTGGTTGCAAGGCTGGTCGACGATGAGGGGCTGACAGAAGACGATCTGGAGGAAATTCGAGCACTGGTAGAGAGGAGACTGCAAAATGACAGCGGTTAAACCGGTTCTCGATGCGTTTCTCGAGTTCAACGTTGTGCTTGGATTGTCAGCACTGATCTGGCTGGTAATGCGTGGGGCCGTTGCCCTCACACCCATGCGATACGGCTTTGTTGCTCAGCTTCGTTCTCTCAAGATACTCTGCATCTGCGTTTTGCTCAGCCCGGTTCTGGCGATCGGTGTTTCAGGTTTTGTCAGTCAGGTATGGCCCGGACGCGTTGTCTCGCTGGGGGATATCGCCGTGGCGGCCTATTTGCGCGGCGAAATTGCCATGCCAGCCGCGCAGTTCGAAACCCTCCTGAATACGCGTGAACGCTGGGTCGATTACATGCTGTCTGGCGCTTCTGTCTTTGTGACTTGCGCGTTGATTGTGCTGGCCTTGGTGGCGACTGTTTTGGCAATTCGGGTTGCCCGCAATGCGCTTGCAATACGTAGTGCCGTGCGGTCCAGCTTTCTTTGGCGGCAGTCGGCCAAGGTGGACATTCGTCTTTCGGATCGGGTCACCGTGCCCTTTGCGGTGCGTGGCCTTCGTCGCCGCCACGTCGTTTTGCCAAGCCATTTGCTGAACTCGCCACGCGATTTGCGCTTTGCGCTGGCACATGAATTCCAGCACATACGCGCGCTGGACGTGGAATGGGAACTGGGTTTCGAGCTACTGCGCCCAGTACTGTTCTGGAACCCGGCATATCTGGTCATGAAGCATCAATTTGACCGCCTTCGCGAATTGGCCTGCGATCAGTCCGTCGTGTCGCGCAAAGGGATTGACGCATCCGACTACACCGCGTGTCTACTGGACTACTGTACACGATCGGTAAAGCTAAAAGGTCCCCGCATTCTTCATGTTGCCTTGGTCAACGGATCCAAAACGAAGCATGTTTTGCGTCAGCGTGTGATTGCCCTTGCAGCTGCGCCCATGACGACAACCCAATTGTCAGCTGTTTTCCTTGGTTTGACGCTTTCGTTGGTTGTTGTGCTTGCCATTGGTTCCGCCTCGGTACGCCAAACTCAGGATTGGAGCCATGATCGCCTGATGCTTTCCACGGTTGTAAATCTGGAACGGCTGGAAGCCCGGAATCAGGCGAATTGATGGGCCTTAAGCAACGTCCAACACAAGCTGGAGATTTCGCATTCGCGGTCTTAGTCTGCAAATCTAGTCTTCTCAGTTGGTCGTTGGAGATTCCCTGAACGTCCAGATTCGGATAGCAATTCACCGCCTTTTCATCCTGCTTCAACGCAACTTTGCCACAGATAGAGCATCGTCCGGATTGGGTTGAAGCTGATATTCGTACGGCCTGTCTCGGCGTTGAATACAAAGCTGACTTAGCAAGTATGGACTGGGGGTAAAAACGGCCAAAGTCGGCAATGCCCACGTCGGCCGCATACACTAGGTTTCGCTCTGAAGAGCGCAGAAGAGTTCAAGGGGCGACCTGTTTACGTTTAGCTTTTGCCAACGAGTTTAAGTACAATCCGAAATTAACATAACTACTATTATGAGAAAAGTAATTCGGAACAGGGTGGGTCACAAACGAAGTGCGAATTTTTCATGAAAGGCTAAAATTTCGCGGCAAGAACGGATCTTCAGGCAATTCCATTATGGGAAAACGCGGACTACCTTATGCCGGAAAGGAATTGAATGACCATGGACATTCGCCAAGTTGAAACTTTTCAGGCCGTCATGACCTATGGCACAACTGCTCGCGCCGCCGAAGTTCTAGGGCTTTCGCAACCTGCTGTGAGCAAGGCAATTTCGGCTTTGGAGCGATCCATCGAGTTCAAACTTTTCGATCGCCACAAGGGCCGCTTGGTCCCCACTGCCGAGGGCCAGCTTTATTTTCGCGAAGTTCAGGCCGCCTTTGTTGGCATCGCAAAACTCCGCAGTGCGGCAGCGCGAATTCGAAACTATGGATCGGGCGACATACGAGTTGCCTGCCGGTCCGCTTTGTCTACAAGTTTTGTTCCGACCGCCGTAAGTGCGTTCAAGAAAAAAGCGCCGGGAGTTGCCATAACACTCCACGTCGCGTCGTCATCGACGATCCGAGATATGGTTGCGGCAGACCAGATCGATATTGCACTTGTTGCGGATGAAGTAGATGTTTCAGGTGTCGAAGCCGTTACGTTTAATGATGCGCCCGCGGTTGTCGCGCTACCGCCCGAGCACCCGTTGGCGGCGCGCGATGTGATTGCGCCGTCCGACTTGCATGACATCGACTTTATCACTTTGGCGCCAGAGGATACCACAAGACGAGCTGTCGAAGCGCTTTTTGCCAAGCACAACGTGACCCCGAAGGTCGTGGCAGAGACGTCTTATTCCGCAACAATATGCGCCCTGGCCTTGGGGGGTGCAGGTTGTGGTATCGTTCACCCGTTCGCCACGGTAGGGTTTGTGGAACGTGGCCTTGTCACGCGACCAATGGTACCTTCGGTCCTCATCAGAACCCTGCTTTTGTTCCCACCAAGACAGAAATCAGAGCTAGTGAAGCTTATGCAGGATTGCTTCAAGGAACAGAACGAACGCGAAGCTCGGTCTAAACAGCCTCTTGGCTGACGCAATAGTTCTATTCGCATGTCCTGTTTTGCCGCATGGCGCGTAGCCATGATTGCGGATCGTTTGCCGGAACTCGTCTATAACCAAACGGAATAGAACCGGGCGAAGTCTGTATTGGACAGAATTGATTAGCCGCATCATCCTTTTTCAGAAGGCTCGATGCTCGATTGGCCGCCGTCACGCACAATTTCGCGACCGCTGAAGCTTGAGTAAACGCAAACGCATAGCGTTAGAGGTTTTGATCACGAGGTGGATAAAATATGAAATATTTTGTTCTGACGACTGCAATTGTGTCTTTGCATATCTCCGGGCCGTTGGTCGCGCAGGAAGTACCCTCGGACGCGACCGCAAACGTCTTGAAAGGCAGACCGTATTCTCCTTATGCGGATCGCGCCTATCCCGAACGCGTGCTTTTCGGCGACACGCACGTTCATACAGCGCTTTCTGCGGATGCTGGCGGTGGTGGTACGCGGCTGATGCCGCGCGACGCCTATCGGTTTGCCCGTGGCGAACAGGTCATGTCGAACACAGGCCAGCCCGTTAAGCTGTCTCGTCCTTTCGACTTTTACATGATCACCGACCACTCTGACGGGATGGGGGCGATCACGGATATCCTGTCGGGCGCGCCGAACATTATGGCGGATGAACAGGGACGCAGGTATCACGAGGCCTTTAACGAGGGCGGCGAGGCCGCGCTGCGGGCATCGCAGGAGCTCACCGCAAGTTTTGCGCAAGGCACGATCAGCTCGGCACTCAACTATCAGCCAGGCAACCCAGCTTATGAGCGGGTGTGGGACGATCTTGTCAACATTGCCGAAGAGTTCAACCAGCCCGGCATCTTCACCACCTTTGCCGCTTTTGAGTGGACATCGCTTGTGAGTGGCAACAACCTGCATCGCAATGTCATCCTGCGGGACGGGCCGGACAAGACGCGGCAACTTGTGCCTTATACCACCACCCCGCCCTTGGGATCGCCTAACCCACGTGACCTGTATGCCTGGTTGCAGACCTACGAGGACACAACCGGCGGCGATGCGCTGGCGATTGCACATAACGGCAACCTGTCCAATGGCTGGATGTTCTCTTTGGTGGATGATTTTGCCGAAGGTACTCCCCCGCTGGACGCGGACTATGCGCGCGCCCGACAAAAATGGGAGCCGCTTTACGAATGGACACAGTTCAAAGGCGACGGTGAGGCCCATCCTTTCCTATCGCCCGAGGATGAGTTCGCGGATTACGAAACCTGGGACTGGGCCAACCTCGACGTCAGCGAACGCAAGACGCCTGACATGTTGCCGGGGGAATACGCGCGGTCGGGCCTTTTGCGTGGTTTGGCGATGCAGGCAGAACTTGGCGTGAACCCCTATAAATTTGGCGCAAGTGCCGCGACCGACACCCATACCGGTTTGTCGACCGTGGCCGATGATAACTTCTTTGGGAAATTTGCCGCCTATGAACCGAATGCCGAGCGTGCCAGCCACGCCGCGCGCACGTTTGCCGATGGTGAAACGGCATATTACAGTTCTGCATACAGCTCTGCAGGTATGACAGCGGTTTGGGCGCGCGAGAACACGCGTGGCGAGATTTTTGATGCCATGCAACGGCGCGAGGCTTATGCAACGACTGGCCCCCGCATGATCGTGCGCTTCTTTGGCGGCGACTATGCTGACGATGTCCTTGCCCGCCGCGATCTGGCGCGTATCGGTTATTCCGGCGGGGTCCCCATGGGGGGTGATCTTGCCGTGCCTGCCAATGGCGAAGCACCAGACTTTCTCGTTTACTCGCTGCGCGATCCCATGGGCGCCAACCTTGACCGTATTCAGATCATAAAAGGCTGGATCGACGCCGAAACTGGCGAGGCGATGGAGCAGGTCTATGACGTCGCATGGGGCGGTGACCGAAGTCCGGACGAAAACGGCCAGCTGCCCCACGTGGGCAACACGGTTGATCTGTCTATTCCATCTTGGACCAACACAATCGGGTCCCCGGAATTGGGGGCGGTCTGGTCGGACCCGGATTTCGATCCTGAAGAATCCGCCTTTTACTACGCTCGCGTCATCGAAATCCCGACTCCGCGCTGGACAGCCTACGACGCCGTGAAATTCGGGGCCGAAATGCCTGAAGGCACGAAAATGGTCACGCAAGAACGCGCCTATACCTCACCCATTTGGTACACGCCGTAAGGTTCAGGAGGTTCCCATGCGATCGCTTTTGATCATTGCTCTGGGCTTGGTCTGCGGGACGACTGTATATGCGCAGGACACCCCGCCTGTTGGGCCGGCCGAAACATATTCCCCTTATCCTGAGCAGAATTTCCCAAACCAGGTTTTCTTCGGCGACACCCATCTGCACACAACTTACTCGGCAGATGCGGGACTGTTCGGCAATACGCTTGGCCCCGATGAAGCGTACCGTTTCGCCAAAGGTGAAACGGTCACCTCTTCAACCGGACTGCGCGCGCGCCTTGCACGACCACTCGATTTTCTCGTTGTGGCAGATCACGCTGAGAATATTGGGACAGCGCCGCTTCTGGCTGCGCGGGACCCGCGCCTTCTGGAGACCGAATACGGGTCGTCTCTGCTGGAGGCTCTGGATGCAGATGATCTTCCCCGGGCTTGGGAGATTTTCTCGGTGACCAAAGCAAGCGGCGAAGACCCCCTGGCTGACATCCCAGGCATCTACGACAGCGTTTGGCAGGAGATGACAGCCGCCGCCGAAAGGCACAATCAGCCCGGAGGTTTCACGGCCTTCATCGGCTTCGAATGGTCTTCGACCTTTGACCGTTCGAATTTGCATCGCAATGTCATTTATCGCGGCGGAAAAGAAAACGCCGATACGCGTTTGCCGTTCTCTCAATACGACAGCGCCAACCCCGAGGATCTTTGGGATTGGATGGAAGCCTATGAGGCTGATACCGGAGACAAGCTGTTGGCGATCCCGCACAACGGGAACCTCTCCAACGGGCTGATGTTTGACAGCGTCAAGCTTGGCAGCGATGAACCGCTTGATGCGGCCTACGCCGAGCGCCGTGCACGGTGGGAGCCGCTCTACGAAGTGACCCAGATGAAAGGCGACGGCGAAGCGCATCCGATGCTGTCGCCGGATGACGCATTCGCGGATTTTGAAACCTGGGACAAAGGTCAACTTGGCCCAAATCCAAAGACCCCCGAAATGATCCCAAATGAATATGCGCGCGAAGCCCTTAAACGCGGTCTCGCCTATCGCACTGAACTTGGGATCAATCCGTTCAAGTTTGGCATGATCGGCTCAACGGACAGCCACACATCGCTTGCGACCTCGAGAGAGGACAATCACTTCGGAAAAGTTGTAGCGCTTGAACCAACGGCCGACCCGATCCGTTTCGAGGAGGTTGTTGGCGGCGTCGGAGGGGACGAGAGCGTAGCGCAATATGCCTGGCAGACCTCTGCGTCTGGATTGGCAGCAGTTTGGGCGCGCGAGAACACGCGCGAGGCACTGTTCGACGCGATGATGCGCAAAGAGGTGTATGCCACGACCGGTACGCGGCTCCGGGTTCGTGTATTTGCGGGATATGAGTTTGAAGAATCCGATCTCCCTCGGTCGGACTTCGCGGCGCATGGCTACGCCAATGGCGTACCTATGGGGGGTGATTTGGGAAAGAGTGAAGGCCGTGCGCCGCGATTCCTTGTGCGGGCCTTGCGTGACCCGGACGGGGCCAATCTGGATCGGGTTCAGATCATCAAGGGTTGGCTGAACGCAGATGGCTCCACCAGCGAACAGGTCTATGACATATCTTGCGGCGGGCGCGAAGTGATTGACGGGGTCTGCGATGGGATGGTCGGCAACACCGTCAACGCGCAAGAGGCCACCTATACCAACGACATCGGTCAGGCGATCCTTGGTGGCTTTTGGGTAGACCCAGATTTCGACCCGGCCCAGAGCGCATTTTACTACGTCCGTGTTCTGGAAATCCCGACACCACGCTGGACGACCTATGACCGCAAGTTTTTTGGCGTCGAACTGCCCGAAGGCGCGCCCAAGGCCATTCAGGACCGGGCCTATACATCACCCATTTGGTACGCGCCCTGACCCGACACCCAAACAGCGCGGCTAGCGCGCGAAGATTTAGAACGAGGTGACGAATGAAGACATGTCTACGCGGTTTGCGCCCAATGGCGGGCGCAGCGACCCTTGCGGCCTCGTTGGTTTTGCCGGTCAACCCGGCGGTTGCAGTTGAAGGGGGGCTGGGCGCTTATTTTCTGGGGACGCGGGATTCTTTTGCCGGATTTGTGCCAGAACCCGGAACCTATACAAGCCTGACATTCGACCACCTGAATGGCAACGTAGAAGGCGTTTCCCTTGCCGGCCTTCCGATTGCGGCGGACGCGGATCTGGAGCTCAACCTGTGGCGTCTGGGTGTAACGCAGGTATTTGACGCGCAGCTTTTTGGCGGGACACCTGCCTTTAACCTGACCATCCCGTTTCCCGTCGCCGATCTCACCTTTACCGCGATCCGCCCCCCGTTGCAGGGTGCGAACATCGACGATTCTATCTCAAGCTTCGGTGACATCAGTCTGACCGGTCTGGTGGGTTGGCATCGGGGCAACCTTCATTACAGCACGGGTATGACCGTCTATGCCCCGACCGGCGAGTATGAAACCGCGTCGATCAACGTGCAGGAGCGTACGGTCAGCGTATTGAACTCGGGCAAGAATGTCTGGTCTTTCCAACCCTTCTTCGCCGCCACCTGGTTCGTCCCCGAGCGCGGTTTTGAAGCCTCGGGGGCGATCAGCCTGCTATTCAGCGAAGAGAACGACGCCACGGATTACCAAACCGCCCCCGCGGTTCAGCTTGAAGGCGCAGTGGTGCAACGATTTCGATCAGGCTGGGGTGTCGGGCTTGCAGGCTATACGTATCAGCAGCTTGAAGATGACGGCGGCGCAGGTGCCGAACTGACCCGGATTGCTCTGGGGGCCAGCAGTCTGAAAGCGAGGGTCAGTGGCATTGGCCCACTGGTCACCTATGAGGGCGGCACGCTGTTGGGCGCGGACGCGTCGCTCAAACTCAAATACACACATGAATTTGCAGCAAAACGGCGGTTTGAAAGCGACATCCTGACGGCCGTGATCTCACTGTCTTTTTAATGCTGAAGCTATTGGGGGCCAAGAGTGGCTGAACGCATGGATGATAAACCGATGAATGAGAGCCGGCAGACAACCAACCCTCCGCGCGGGGCAGAGCCGCCGCGCGGTAAACAAAGCCTGTTTCACCGCCTTGCCACGGAACCATTTGTCCATTTTGCGCTGCTCAGCCTGGCGATATTTGGCTGGTTCAAGCTGGAGCAGCCTACCGAATGGGCTGCTGAGCCAGACACGCGGGTGATCGTCATCGACCAACGGCAGGTCGACGTTCTGGCCGGTCAGTTCGAAGACACCTGGCGGCGGCCTCCGACGGAAGATGAGTTGTCTGCCCTCAGGGAGGATTGGCTCAAGCGAGAGGTGCTGGTGCGCGAGGCGATGGCACTGGGTTTGGACGGTAATGATGAGATCATCCGCAACCGGCTGGTGCAGAAGATGAACTTCCTTCTGGCCTCTCAGGCGGGTGCGGCCCGCCCGGATGACGCGGTGTTGCAAACCTATCTTGCGGACAATGCCGACACCTTCACGATCCCCGCGCGGCTTGCGGTCAGCCTTGTGTATCTGGGGCAAAACCCCGGCACCACGTTTGTCGAGCAGACCCAGGCACGTTTGGCTGCCGGGGAAGATCACCGCCAGTTGGGTCAGGCCTCGTTGCTGCCATCTGACTTTGGTCTGAGCGCTCGTAATGCTGTTGACGGAAACTTCGGAACGGGTTTCTTCGATCAGGTGCAACCACTGCCGTTGGGGGAATGGAGCGGGCCTGTTCAGTCCTCCTTCGGGTTTCACTTGGTTCGGCTCGACGACAGATGGGATGCTGTCTTGCCGCCTTTTGGCGCGATACGCGATCGCGTTTTGGCGGATTGGCGCGAGAAACAAGTTCAAAGCGCGACACAGAGGTTCATAGACAATCTTCGGTCCACCTACACGGTGCAGGATCTGACTGAGACAGGTGCGCCTGCAGGTGAATCATGAGGCACCTTCTGACACTGGTCGCGCTGCTGGCCGGGCTGTTGCCACCCATCCGCGCCCATGCCCATGCGTTGGAACCGGGCTATCTCGAGATCTCGCAGGAAACCGACAGCGACTGGCATGTCTTCTGGCGCAAGCCCGACGTACGCGGCGCGCCGATGGATATCGACGTAACGCTGCCCGAGAACTGTTCTGCGCCCGCCTTCGACGCGCCGGTCTTTGACGGCCGCGCCTGGACACAGGTCTGGCGGATGACCTGCGGGCAGGATCTGCGCGGCAACATGATCGGGATCGACAGGCTCGAGGCGCAAAGGACGGATGTCCTGCTGCGGGTTGGGTATCTGGATACGGTGAACATGGCGACCTTCCGCCTGACCCCGGATGCACCTTCGGTGATGTTGCCTGCACAGCACAGCTTGCTGCAAACCCTGTGGCAATATGGGGTGTTGGGCTTCGAACATATCCTCGAAGGCTGGGATCACCTGCTGTTTGTCTTTGCCCTGCTGGTTCTGATCCGCAATCTGCGTCAGTTGATCTGGACGGTCACGGCCTTTACCGTCGCGCATTCGATAACGCTGGGCCTTGCGACCTTCGGCGTACTGAACGTGCCCGGTCCTCCGGTTGAAGCTGTCATAGCCCTGTCGATTGTCTTTCTGGCGACCGAGGTTCTGCGGTCGGATGACAAACCAAAGACACTGGCCAGCCGGTTCCCTTGGGTGATTTCCTTTGGTTTCGGTCTGCTGCACGGGCTTGGTTTTGCCGGAGCCTTGGCCGAGATCGGTCTGCCGGAACAGGATATCCCGGCGGCCTTGCTTGCCTTCAACCTCGGGGTTGAGGCGGGGCAGTTGGCGTTCATCTTTGCCGTACTGGCCGTGTTCGTGACACTGAAAAAGACACTGCAAGTTGTCTGGGGCTGGACAATGGCGCAAGGCCCCTCGCGCCAGATCCTTGGCTATCCGATCGGATGCATTGCCGCGTTCTGGCTGGCTGAGAGACTGGCCGGATTTTGATCCAACAAAGAAAAGGAGAATGGACAGTGAACAGGGTACTGGGGTGTGCAATGGCGGTCGCGATGCTTGCGGTTAGCGGCTGCGAAATAGCGGATCCTGATTGCACACCGGAAAAGGCTGCGAAGCGCCAGGTCCAACAGGCAACGATTGGGGTCAGCAATCGCTGCACACCGGCCGAGACCGCGCGGGATACCGCCGGGATCGAAAGTTGAAGTATTCGGGTGTTTAAAACCCTGAGCGCAATTTGAGTGGTGGCGAAGTGGCACCCGATATCGTCCATTAGAAACGGTTGTCACTGCCTCAGGTTTTGAAAGCCCGGATCGGTTCCCCGTTCAAACCTAGTTCAACGGGGAACCGTCAAAACTTGTCAGTGAATCCACCAGATGGATTGGTGGGAGGGTTCAGATGCAAGCAATAGAATGCATGCACGCGCGGGTTGGCCAGACAAGGGTTCGACGCATACATCGTTTAACGCGTGGAGGGTGCCACAGATGAACGACCAAACCACTTTATCGTCGAAGCCTTGTGGCCCGCTCCACGTTCTGCAAGGTGTCTTGAACCGGTTTTCAGGTTTGACCCTGTTGGTCATCGGCGTGATGGCATCAGGTTAGATCAAAGTGCGCGCGCCGGTGTTGCAAAGCAAGACGCAAAAGCCGGTTCGGTTCGAAATATCGGAAGGAACCCGCGCCGCGATTGCGAAATGGATGGGAAATGAGCTGATGGTCGGCTCAGAATATCTCTGGCCAGGCCGTTTTCATGAGCGCCTTCATATCTCGACCCGCCAGTGTACAGGTCGGGCGAACACTCGGTCGCATAAATGCCGGTGCCGCCAAAGCTTCGCAGGCCCATCACGATGGCAGGGCCGGTCCTGCTGTCTTCGCGCAACCGGAAGTGGACATCAAAACTGCGGTCATACCGGTCGCCGCTTTCTCCGTCGAACCCGCAGATATAGGCATAGCGAAAACTGCCATGGGCCCATGGCAACAGCTGAAAGGTCAGCGTCGCCCGGCCCGTGTTCCGCGAGCCTGCCGCAGTAAAAACCAGCTCGCCATCATCGAACGTCTCGGCGGTTGGAATCTCGATCAGCCCGGGGGTTCCATAGATCGATACCGACTGCGCCTGTGCAAGGCCCGTCGCCAAAACGCAAACCAGGGCCAAAAGGCCCGTTCGCCGCTGTGTCACTGCTCGAATATTCGCGTCAGTTTCGCCGCAGTCACCCAGACGCATTAAGCAAGAACGTCTTGCCTCAGTTCCACACACAAACGGCTTTTTTTCTTTTAGCTCAAAATACAATCCAAAAAAAATATACAACCCAACCATATACTTAATAAAACCAACAGTTTTGTTGATAACCTCTGAAAACTGCAGGTTCGGCCAATAATCGGGGCGCGAAAAATCGTATGCGCCGGCCGGTCTTCAACGCAGTTTTGAGCTATTTGTCTCTGGTGAGCCGGTCAATAAGCCGGTTGAGCGTTTCTGTCATATCTTCTGCGGTGACAGGCATTCCCGCAACGCTTTGCTGGATGAAGTATCGATAGGCTCCGTCCAGGATAACATAGATCTCGACGCCCGTGACATCCTTTGCGGCAAACTTCTTTCCCAACTCGTCGCAGATTTCGATAAACCGTGCTTCGACGTCGGCAACTCGACCTCTGAGCTGGCCGTCGAACATGGCCTGATTGCGGATGTCATACCAAAGCCGGTGCATGTTCGCGTGGTTGATGATCGAATAGGCGAACAGCTCGACATAGGCACTGCGCGCTGCTTCCGGGCTGAGGTTGGCATCAAGGATTGCTGTCAACTGTCGTGTAAAACGATCAACCGACAGGTCTATGCAATATAGCAGCAACCCCTCTTTTTCGGGAAAATAGTACTGAATCTTTCCCAGCGACACGCCGGTCGAGGCCGCAATGTCCCGCAAGGTCGTGTTTGCATACCCGGCCTGCGCAATCGTTTTGATCGCGTTTTCGGCAAGTTCGCGGCGTTTGTGTTCTCGGTTTCTGTCGCGCAGCTTGGCGCGATTCTCGGGCAAATTTTGCATCATCCGCACCTCATAGCGCAGTTTGCTCAAAAGTGTGAGCATCTCCCGCGAATTCCTCAGACGTGAGCCAAAGCGCTGAAAATGCAACATTTGTCACGCATTAAAGTTTCAGTTCATCCGTACAATACAAATGTATTGAAAAAATGCAAATTTATGTGTAACAAAAGATTGTCATTACCGACAAACAAGCCAGCCAACTGGCAAGCAACAGGGACAGAACCATGACCAATCCAGGATATGCCCGGATTATTGGCAGGATTTGTGCAGGACAGATTAGTCCAATGCGCCACGTTTTTTCGGGAGGGGAACGGTGTTCGCGACCGGACTGAATTATTCACCAAACTCAAACAAGCGACAAGGAGATGCCAGGCCGGTGCGTCGCGCACCACAACAAAAATAGACCAAAAAACCGGCCTGAGATTGGGCTGCAAGAACGACTGGGACAATGAAAAATCGCGCAACCGGCCTTTGGCCGAACCAATTCCTGTTGCCTGCTGCATACATACCCGCTCACGGGGCAAAGAAGGGATTGCAAACGGGGGATCACGGTCCGCTTTCGCACGCCATTGCGATGCAACCAATCTGCGCGCTTCTTTACTGTACTGCACACAGCCCTTCAAGCCGGAAAAAGCACTCGATCGGTGACGCGGTCGTGGATCGGGTGTCCAACAATACGCCGTTCGCGGCGCATGCAACAGATGGCCGGGCGATATGCGCAACGGCCACACAAAATCCTCTGGGTCGCCTCACGAACTGACACCAGAGAAAGGGAGGGAAGTATGAAGATAATTGCAACATTGGCATTGGGCGCCGGCCTGATTTCAAGCCCCGTTTTTGCGGGCGGAATCGAGGGGTTCCCATCCGAAACCCGGTTCCTGTTCGAACAGGGCCGCTATGTCGAGATCACCGGTGGATGGGCTGACGGCAAAACCGAAGGCACAGAGTTCGGCCAGCCCACGGGTGACGTTACGCCCAGCATCAGTGGCCTGTCCCTGGCATATAAGCAGGACCTTGGGGAAAAGTGGGTGTTTGCAATCCGCGGGTTCAATTCGATCAACTATAAACTGCAGTATCCTACGGGAACGGGCGCTCCGTCGGCGGGTACAAACGTCCGCTATCGTGGCACCGAAGTCGCCGTGATGGCGCGCTACAAGTTCAACGAGAACATCAGCGCCTATGCCGGTATACGCTTTGAAAAACTGAACGACTTCAGCGGTGCTCTGATCAACCCCTCCCTAAGCTATTCGCTGGATTCCGAAGGTGACTACAACCCCGGATTCCTTGTGGGTGCGGCTTATGAGATCCCGTCGCTCGCGTTTCGTGCTGACCTGACCTATTTCTCGAAAATCGACCACGATCTGGATGGGGTCGAACAGCTCCAGCCGCTGCCACCAAGCGACGTGACAACCCAACTGACCACACCGCAGACCGTTGCGCTGAACGTGCAAAGTTCGATCAGCGGCCCATGGGGCGCATTCGGGTCGATACGTTGGAGAAACTGGGATGACACCGCAGTGCAATCGCCCGCACTTGGTGGCCCGCTGGCAGAGTTTGCAGAAAACTCGGTCGATTATCAGTTGGGGGTCGGATACCTGCTGAACCCGAAGTGGTACTTCTACGGCATCCTGTCCCGGTCCCAGCCCGAAGGCGGTTTTGTGGGCTTTGATTATCAGGGCGGCGGCAAAGGGATCACGCTGGGTGCGGTGCATTCAATCGGCCAGACCCGCATCCTGGTTGATGTCACCTACGGAACGCTTGGTGATGTCAACGAACCGGATGCCGGCCTTCAGATCCGGAACGTATCCGGCACTGCTGTTCGAGTGAGTGTTTCGCACAACTTCTGATCACCTGTTCAGCCGTCATTGGCGGTCGCACCCCAATCGCAAATGGCCGCTGTAACGCGTCCGCTGCATCGGCGGCCATTTGCTTGCTTGGGGCTTTCCGATGCCAAAGCAGCCTGCCAGCTTTGACAATAAACCGCGGGCATGATCTGCTATGAGTGATCGTTCACTATCGAAGGCGTTGAGGAGACCTAAATGGATGATCTGTTGGCTGGCAATCGGCGGATCAACAAAGCAAACGGCGTTGCCAATGGCATTATGCTTCGCGGGCTCATCTTATGACCCCGCAAAAGTACTGACGTAACCCAAGTATCAAATGCGGGCAGCAAGCCCCACTAAAACGAGAACCTAATGCAATACATCAAATCCAACCCGTTTTCCTGGATCGTCTTCGTGTGCCTGCTGCTGGCAACATGGTTTCAGGTCTTTTCGATCTGGGGCGCACTCTTCATGTGGTGGGCCGTCTCGTCCTTCATGACCGGACAGGCCTTTCTGATTGAAACAATCGACAGCCAGGAAAACCCGCCCCTCTTCTACGCCATCACGACCATGTGGTTCCTGTTCGGTCTGCTTTACGTCGTGCAGGACCTCGCGTGGCGTCTGTTCGGAATATACATCGGTTAACTGTTCAGGAGAAACTCAATGACCAAGACTGCATTTTTCGCCGGTATCATGGCCCTTGTGGCATCTCAGGCTGCGGCCGGGGATATACAGGTCGACATCTCTGGTGTTGAGGCCGGACGCGGAGGGGTCATCCACGTCCTGGCGTTTGATGACAAGACCGCTTTCGATCAAAGCCAGATGGCAAAGATCGTAGGTTACGCAAAGATTCCCGCCTCGGGCAGCTCGGTTTCCGGAACGCTCAAGAACCAAAATCCGGGGTCGCTGGCGATCATGGTTCACCATGACGAAAACGACAACGGTCAGTTCGAGATGAAAGGCCCGGTTCCGCAAGAAGGCTGGGCCTATTCCAAAGGTGCGGGCGCCCGATCTGTCCCCGTCTTCGAGGACGTGGCGATCGACTATGACGGCAATAATTCCTCGGTCGGGCTGAAAATGAACTACGCAAACTAAGGCCGCCCCAAAGCTTGGACCTCGACTGCCCCGGAAACGGGGCATTTTTTTTGCCGGACACAGCTTCTTAGGGTTGAAAGATTTGGATTGCCCTTTACTTTGTCTTTTGTGACAATTTAAAGTCTATCTCTGCCATCCAATCAGGTCTCAAGGACAGCGCGCACATGAAAACATCTCTGGAAGACACCAGTCGGTTTTTGATGCAGGCCACGCTAGGAGCAGATCAATCTCTGCTACAACAGGTTAGCAAGACTGGCCCGGAAAGTTGGTTGGATGATCAGTTGGACGCCCGCGTCGCAACCAGGGACCCGTTCGAAAAGTCCACGCGCAGGATCTGGAAAAGCTTCCGCAAGCGCCTGAAGCGCGCGCATGGGGAATGGGCGATCAATGGCGATGGCAACAACCCCGCCCTGCCCTACAAGTGGTATTTTCACATGGCCTGGTGGAACCACACCCTGACCGAGCGGGACGACCTGCTGCGCCAACGCGTGGCGCAGGCTTTGTCTGAAATTCTGGTGATCTCTGACGCCTCGTCGCTTGAGTTGGATGCCATCGGCATGGCGAATTACTACGACCTGCTCTACAAACATGCGTTCGGCAGCTATGCGGATCTTTTGTACGATGTGTCGATGCACCCGATGATGGGCATCTACCTGTCGCACATGACCAACCAAAAAGCGAACAAGGCCAAGAACATTCACCCCGACGAAAACTATGCGCGTGAGATCATGCAGCTGTTTTCAATTGGACTGTTCGAGCTGAACCCAGATGGGACCGAGAAGCTGGATGCCAGCGGTGATCCGATCCCGACTTATGACAACCGCGACATTAAGGAACTGGCGCGCGTCTTCACCGGCCTGCTGCCTGCCGCCTATGAATACGAATGGAACACCTCGTTCTGGGAAAACAGCTATAACGGCTATCCCGTGACCTTCGATGACGGGATCGAAAAAGCCTATAAAACTGTGCCCTTCATCGACGCGACCAAACCGATGGTTGTTGAGGAGGAGTATCACGACCGCGGTGCCAAATCCCTGCTGAATGGCCGCCTCAGCCTGCCGGGCAATCAGTCGGGCCCGAAAGAAATCCGATCGACCGTCAATCAGCTGGTGGCCCATCCGACAACCGCGCCCTTTATCGCCACCCATTTGATCAACCGCCTGGTCACCTCGAACCCCTCACCGGCTTATGTCGAGGCAGTCTCGCGCGCCTTTGGCCCGACCGGCGATCTGAAAAGCGCGGTTCGCACTATACTGACCTACCCGCTGACCAACGAAGTTGCGTCCAAGCGTCTGCCGTCGGCCTACAAAACTTCGTCCAAGATCGTACAGTCACAAAAGCTGAAATCACCCCTGCACCGCGTGACGCAGGTTTTGCTGGCGTTCGGCGCCCATAACCAAAGCGGCAAGTTGTGGTTGCTGGGGGATGACATTCAGGACGCCTTGCAGATGCATCCGCTGTCCGCACCCACGGTCTTCAACTTCTACAAACCCGATTTCACCCCGCACGGGGCCCTGCAGAAAATGGGCTTGCGTGCGCCCGAATTCGAATTGCACACCGCCGCGACCTCAGTCGCCTATGTCAACAATATCTACTACTGGTTCTTCGGGGGCTATTTGCCTCTGGTCTCAAACCAGATCGGGTCCGGCCCTGAACAGATGATGGTGATGGAGATGGACCCGGATACCCTCTGGGCCAACACCAAGAACGCCCTGCGGTTCGATCTGAGCGAAGAGATCAAGATTGCCCAGAACCGGGGTCGGCATGATGAACTGATCAACCGGATCTCGGTCCTGTTGACCGGGCAGACGAATGCGGCGGCGCGCAAGCGGATCAAACAGGCATACGTGCATTATGCCGACAATCCCGAATGGGTGGTACAGACCATCGCCTTCATGATCGCCGTTTCCCCAGAATTCACCGTGCAGGAGGCTTAAGCCCATGCTGACCAAATCCTTTACCCGCCGTCAGTTCCTGGCCTCGACCGGTGTGGCCGCGACCGGTGCAATGATGGGGGCCGCCCTGCCCGGTCTGGCGCAGGCCGGAACCGGCATGATCAAGCCCGCCCGCAAGGCGCTTGTCTTTGTGATGCTGGACGGTGGCAATGACAGCTTCAACATGCTGGTGCCAAGCGACAAGATCGCCCACGGTCAATATGCCGAAACCCGCGCCAACCTAGCCCTGTCGCGGGGCGAGCTTCTGGATCTGGACACGCCCAAAGACCGGCTGGGCCGCAGCTTTGGACTGCATCCGTCGATGCCCGAGGTGGCCGAACTGTTTAATCAGAAACGCCTGTCCTTTGTCTCGAATGTCGGCCCACTGGTCGAACGCGTGCGCAAGGAGCAGTTCTATGACGGCTCAGCCGCGCTGCCCCTGGGCTTGCTAAGCCACGCTGACCAGTTCAAGCACTGGCAAACCTCGCGTCCCGATCTGCGGGTCAATGACGGCTGGTTCGGCTTCTTTGCTGACGATCTGCAGCCGTCGAAATCGGCCCACGAGGTCGGGATGAACATCTCCCTTGCCGGAAACAATATCGCTCAGAACGGCAAGATCGACCTGCCCTATGCGATCACAGGCAAGGGTAGCGTCGGACTCTATTTGAAAGAGGAAAGAAGCCAGCTGAACGATCTGCTGCTGGACAGTTTCAACCGGATGATGAACGCCGATCAGGGCGGCGATCCTTTCCGCGAGACCTATCTGAACCTGACCCGCGATGCCCAGGCCAAGCATGAGACGTTCAAATCGGCAACCCGAGGTATCAAGATACCGCGGTCCTTCCCGTCCTCGGATCTGGCGCAGCAATTGCGTATGGTTGCCAAGACGATTGCCGCCTCGGACCGGCTGGGTCACGAACAGCAGACCTTCTTTGTGCGCTATATCGGCTGGGACCATCATGATGAACTGCTCGCCAACCATGGCCGCATGCTGCGCGTACTGTCCGAGGCTTTGGGCGCGTTTCAGGCCACGCTGGATGACATGGGGTTGGCGGACCGCGTCGTGACCTTCACCGGTTCAGATTTCGGCCGCACACTGACCTCGAACGGCAACGGCACGGATCATGGCTGGGGTGGAAATACGCTGGTCATGGGCAACTCGGTCAAAGGCGGGCAGATTTTGGGGGATTATCCCGAACTGGGTCTGGCCAGCGACAACGCGCTGGATGTAGGGGATGGGGTGCTGATCCCAACAACCTCGACCGATCAGCTTTACGCGGATCTGTCCCTTTGGTTCGGCGTTCAGCCTTCGGCCCTGAACACCCTGTTCCCGAATCTTGAACGGTTCGCGGATGTGGCGGGCGGCGAAAGGCTTGGCCTGTTCACCTGAACCCACCACCCCGAGCATCCTGCCCACCGGGGTGCTCGGGGCCTAAGTCTAGCGGCCTTGATGCCAGTTTCCGGTCGGTCAGTCGAAGCTCAGCACCAGTTTGCCGGTGGTTTCACCCGCTTCCAAACGACGGTGCGCTTCGGCGGCCTCGGCGATGGGCAGCGTGGTGATGTTAGGGCGCAGAACGCCTTCCTGCAGAAGATCAAACACGGTCGCCATGTCGGCACTGAATTCCTCTGGCCGGTTGACAAAATAGGTGTAGATATCGCTGGCCCGGACTGCGACGGATTTCTGGAAATGCTTGATCAGATCTTCGGCAAAGCTGCCTGCGGGCGGACCGGCAAGGAACCCGAACAGAACGGCTGTGCCCAGCGGTGCAAGCGCATCGAGGTCGGACTTGAGCGACTCGCCCGAGATCGGGTTCAGCGTCAGATCCACGCCGCGCCCGTCGGTGAGTTCCATCACCCGTGCGGTGACATCCTCAGTACGATAGTCGATGACATGGTCCGCGCCCTGATCCTTGGCATACCCGACCTTGTCGGTGCTGGCCGAGGCGATCACGGTCATGCCCAGATGCTTGGCGATATGCAGGATCATAGTGCCGACACCCCCTGCCGCTGCGTGCACCAGAACGGATTTACCCGCCGCCGCGCCGCCCAGATTGACCAGCATGTGATAGGCGGTCATCGCGTTGACCGGAACCGAAGCCCCGGTGTCAAAACCGACCGTATCGGCCAGCCGGGTCACATAAGGTGCCCCGATGACCGAGTGTGTGCCATATCCACCGGCACCAATCGGCCCCATCCAGGCAACCCGATCACCCACGGCAAGACCTTGGACGCCGTCACCCAGGGCCTCAATAACTCCGGCCCCTTCAACTCCTGGCACATGGGGCAGATCGGGCATCATTCCCTCGGGCATCTCGTCCCGGCGGATGATCGTGTCGATAAAGTTGACAGCCGCGGCGTGGTTGCGGATCAAAACCTCATTTGCGCCGGGGGTCGGAACCGCAAGTTCAGATTCGCGCAGAACGTCCGGGCCGCCGGTCTGAGTGATTTCAATAACGAATGACATGATGTGTCTCCTTCTGTTGAGCAGAAGGTAGAACTCTGATCATTTGAAGATAATAGTTGATTTCGAAAGATATTATTCCATTAGTAGAACAATGATCTATAACGACCTCGTCCTGTTTACAGTTGTTGCCAGCCACCTCAGCTTTTCCAAGGCGGCCGAGCGTTTGGGGATGCCGCCTAGCAGGGTCAGTCGCCGCGTGGCTGAATTGGAGGACCATCTGGGCACCAAACTGTTTGAAAGAACAACCCGACGGGTTCGCCTGACCGAAGAAGGACGCCGCCTTTTGGATCGCTGTCAGGACCCGATCGAGGCATTACAGGGCGTGGCCGGATTTTCCGACGACACACGGCATCACATCATTCGGATCACCGCACCGCCGCTGGCCGCCCGAACGACCATTGGTCCCCGGTTACTGGACTTTGCCCAGCAGAACCCGGATGTGGAGCTGGATCTGACCACAACGAATGTCATGATGGATTTCTTTCGCGACAACATTGATCTGGCATTTCGCGTCGGCCCGTTGACGGATTCCAGCCTTGTGGCCAAGCGGCTCTGGTCGATCCCGTACTGCTTTTGTGCGGGCCAGGGGTTTATCGAAGATCATGAGTTGAAGGGTCCGATTCCGCGCAAGCACTTCTTGGGCCTGCCAGCGCTCTCGGCTGGTCAGCCTTGGGTTCTTGCAACCGGTGAAACGCTGCAGCCCTCTCATGTCGCACACAGCTTTGCCGATCTGGACGTTGTTGCCCAGGCCGCGCGCCGCAACCTGGGTGCCGCCATGCTGCCGCAAGATATGGTGGGGGACGGGCTGCAGTCACTGACGGTCGAAGGCACAACCCCGCTGACCCGAGAGATGTTCGCCGTCTATCCCAGCCGCCGCCTGTTGCCCGCGCGGGTCCGGGCGCTGATTGATTTCATGGCACCTGGATAGACCTACCAGTCGATCGCCCGACCATCGCGAAAGAACCCGCCGGTTGGGCCGGTTGCGGGCAAAGTTGCGGCCCAGACGACGCCTTTGGCTCCGTCAGGCACGGGACGGCCCCCGCCGCCCATATCGGTTGCGACCCAACCGGGGCACACGGCGTTGACAAGAATGCCATAGGGTTTCAGCTCGGCCGCTGTTTTGATGGTCAACGCGTTCAGAGCCGCTTTGGAGATACCATACCCCGCCGTGCCTGCAGACATGTCCGACAACGCGCCAGAGCCTGAGGACACATTGACGATCCGCGCATCCTCGCCCCGTCGCAATAACGGAACTGCAGTGATCGTCGTGTCCCATGGACCAAAGAGGTTGGTATCAAAAGCGCGGCGCACACGGTTCAGATCGGCGCGATGCGCTTGTTGATCGGTGTCATAATCCACGCCTGCATTGTTCACCAGAATGTCGAGACGTCCATGCACTGCCATGATCTGCGCAAAGGCCTCCGCAACCGATACAGGATCAGAGACATCCAGTTGTAGGGCGTCCGCGCCATACCCGATCTCTTGCGCTGCCCTTTTGCCTTTGGCCAGATCGCGCGACCCAACAAGAACTTTCAGCCCATGGTCGCGGGCCAGTTGAAGGGCAACCTCTTTGCCGATGCCGCGATTGGCGCCAGTTACTAGTGCAATGCGTTGGCTGGTCATCTGGTCACCCTTTCAAGGTCAATCGGCGTATTGCAGGGACATTTTGGTGATCTTGCCGTTGTCATTCCACCAATAATGGTAGTGCGCGACCCAGCTGGCCCAGTTTACCTCGGTCTTGGCATAGCCAGGATCGCTTTCGAGGATTGCACGGTGCTTAAAGCTTTGGCCGCCGGGCATGACCTCACGCTCGGCCCAGGCGCGGATTGCGTCCTTGCCCTGAAAGGTTCGGCTGACGTCGATCATTTCTGCGTCGTCGGTGAAGCACGCCATATAGGCATCGATATTTTTGCCATTGGTCGCAGTCTGGTAGCAACTGATAGCCGCAGGCAAAGCGTCGTCAGCAAAGGCCGGAGCGGCCATGGCCAGCACTGCAACGGGGATTAACTTGCGCAGCATGGGGTAATCCGTTCAGGTTTCGGGTTCAGTTGGCTTCGGTCGCGCGCTCACCAGCAAGAGCGACAAGGCCCCGGTCACCGGTTTCCCACAGCGCGGTCATCGTCATCGAGCTAACAACCCAGCGGTCATCCGATTTTTCAAGCGCATAGTCATAACGGCCACCCAGGACCCACAGATCGTCATCCAGACGATGTGTTGCGGTGAAATCGGCTTGTGCCGTTGCCTTATCGTCGGACAGCGCGGTAATCGTGTGGTTTGTCACCATGTGATGTGTGCTGTCGAAGCCGGGCAGAAAGGCGGACCAGGCCGCGACAAGCGCATCAGCGGGTTGTGTGGCTGGTTCACCGCCCCAAAGGCTGGTGTAGTCGATGGTGACAGTGTCGGCAAAAGCACCGCGCACCCGGTCCCAGTCATGGCGGTCGGCACCGGCGGCGATATCGGTGATCGCTGTGGAAATCGCGACGTGTTGTTCCGCAAAGGCCGCACCGCTGATCAGTGTTGCGGCGGCGATGGTGGTTGTGAGTTTCTTGCACATCTGGTTGCTCCGAGGGGATGGAGGGAAAGGCGCCGAAGGATACTCCGGCGCCTGCAAGGGGGGCTTAGTTTTCCAAACCGGCGCGGAAGTGATCGGCAACCGTGTCAGCCGCGCGGGTCACGTCCTCGGGGTTGTCGTAAAAGTCGAATTGCGTCACGTCTTCAAGCCATTGCGCGGTAGCGTCACCCGCAAAACCGGCAAGGAAGGTCTGAACGCCCTGGGGGATCGCTGCACTTTCCGAATGAACGATGGCCAGAGGCTTGTCCAAGCGCTGCGGGTTGTCAGCAGGGTGATAGGTCAGCCAGCCTTCCCAGCCCGCATTGTTCCACTTGTCGTCATATTCCGGGATCGCGCCCCTGTCGGCCTCGTAATAGTAACCACCGATCGGCATCAGCACGCCTTCGGCTCCTTCAGGGCCTGCGGCGGGAATGATCTGGCCGCCTGCAGCTTCGGCTGCGTGGGACACCTCGATCAGACCGGCGACGCCTTCCTTACCGCCATAGACGGCTTCGACGATGTTTTCATTCTGTAGCCAGGGGGCGACCAGTCCGACGCGCTCAACCAGCGGGTTACCAGACACCGCGTCGACCATGTAACCGGCCGAGGCGCAGATCCCCAGACCATTGATATGATTGGCGTCCACTTCGGGAAGGGTCGAAACGAACTGGATTGCAGCTTTGATGTCCGAGGTTTTGGCCTCGGGGCTTTCGACAAAGCGCACGTTGTTCGGAAGGTCCCCCGATTTGCCCCAGCCGCGGAAATCGAAGGTAAAGGCCGCAAAGCCCCGCTCGGCCATTTCACGCGCGTAATTGGCTGGCATTTGTTCCTGCACAGATGTCCAGGCACCGGTGACGACAACGACAGGCAGGGGTTCGTCGCTGCGTTCTTCCGGCAGGTACAGCGTGCCGGACAGGGTCGCGCCCTCATTCTCGAAGGTCACGGTGCGAGTTTCGACTTGTGCGATGGCTGCGGTCGACGCCAGCAGCGTGGCGGCAGTGGTGAGCGCAAGGGTTTTCATGATAGCATCTCCGTTGGTCTGACTGGCTGGGCAATTGCCCGATGACCAAAGAGATACGACGCGCCGATCCGGTATTATTGCACCGGACTGCGCGCTTTTTGAATGATCCTGCTCAGCGCATTGCTCAGTTGGATTCAGCCGCGCGGATCCTTGGTGGCTACCTCAGCATTCTTTCGGACACGTCCTCAAGCAGGCTGTGAAGCTCGAATTCCTTGCCTTTGTCGGCAAGACCGTGATCGCGCAGGATGAAGGACAGGCCGTGCACAAAGCTCCACATCAAAAAGCTTCGCTTGCGAACATCTTCGGTGACCTCCGATTCTCCCATACATTTCGCGACCTCTGACAGCAGAATGCCAAAGCTTTGCTGCCCGCCTTCTTCCAGGCGGGGGTCGGCGATGCGGTCGGTAAACCCCCCGAACTTGAGCCGAAAGATACCTGGCTCGTTCAAGGCAAAGGCAACGTATTCCATGCCGATTGCGGTGACGCGTTCCGGCGATCCTTCGGGGATGCCTTCCAGTGCGGCCTGCATGTTTCCCCGCAGCCTTACCATCCCTTCCAGAACGGCGGCTGACAGCATTTCTGTTTTGTCTTTGAAGTGTTTATACGGGGCCGCAGTAGACACCCCTGCCCTGCGGCAGGCCTCGGAAACCGAAAAACTGTCCGGGCCCTTTTCCTCGACCAGTTGTCGCGTTGCTTCGATGAGTGCTGCCCGAAGGTCGCCGTGGTGGTACGCTTTTTTGCCCGCGGGCGTCTGGCCAGTATTTTCTTCAATTTTTTTTGTGCTCGTCATGATCCAACATGTGGCAGATCGCGTATCCCTTGTCAAAGTGAGAAGTTCTAACATATGTTAGAGATGCTAACTTGATGAGGTCCCAAAATGCAGAACCCTGCGCCATCCCCTACTGAGACCACTCAGCCCAGCCTGATTTTACGCCTGTTGCGCGGCACCGTTCGGCTTGGCGTTACCGTCAGTTTCATCGCGGTTGCAGCTGCCGCCGTATATTTCGGCGCGTCAGAGTTGACACGCAGGGCAGAGGCTGTTCCGCCGCCGGATGCCGCCGCAGTGACCCCGGTTTCGGTGACGCCGATCACCTCCGAAAGCGAATACATCGTGGACCGCGTGTTTATCGGGCAGGTCGAACCGCAGCGCTCGGCCAATGTATCGTTCGAGCTGAATGGGCAGCTGGACCAGATCCTGGTCGACGAAGGGGATGAGGTCGCAAAGGGTCAGCTTTTGGCGACGCTGGACACCGCCTTGCTTGAGGTTGAGCGTGACCGGCTGACTGCCTCGCGCGATGCCATCGCGGCGCAGCTGTCCTTTGCCCGCAAAACAGTCGAGCGGAATGCCAAGCTGATCGAGCAGGGCTTTACCAGCCAGGCCCGTCTGGACGAGGCAGTGGCGCAGCAGGATGAGCTGCTGTCCCGGATTAGCGAGTTGGACGCCGGGCTGCGCGACGTGTCGGTTCGGATCGAAAAGTCCAGCATCGAGGCACCCTTTGCGGGCCAGATCACCGCCCGCCACGTGGACGGGGGCGAGACATTGCGTGCGGGAGAGTTGGTGTTGGGTATGGTCGAGGTTGTCTCGCCACAAGTACGGATCGGAATTCCTCTGGACGTCGATCCAATGCTGCTGACGGATGTTGAGATCGAAGTCGCGGGTCAGAGCTACCGCGCCGATCTTGCGACGCTGCGACCGGATGTGGACCCCGTGACTCGCACCCGAACCGCGCTGTTCAACCTGCAGGACGGGCCGGACGTCACATTTGGCCAAACTGCCCGTGTACACGTGCTTGATCCGGTGCAAAGCGCCGGGACATGGGTGCCTACTACCGCATTGAAAGAAGGGACGCGCGGGCAGTGGACCATGTTGGTTGCCGATGCGCAGAAAACGGTGCGTCTGGCGGTCGTCGAAGTGCTGCACGCCGAGAATGACCGGGTCTTCGTGCGTGGGGCCTTTCCTGACGGCACCGTTTTGATCAACCAGGGGCCGCAGCGTGTCACCGTTGGACAGCGCGTCGCCTTCGGCACAGCTGAGTAACGGAGCTGACCCATGGAAACCCTGACCTTTCGCCATCCCAGACTCGTTGCCCTGATCATTTTGGTTCTGGTCTCGGCCGGATTGTCTTCACTGCTGTCGCTTGGTCGTCAGGAAGACCCGACAATCACCAATCTGTTCGCAACCGTGACAACCCAGTTCCCCGGCGCAGATCCCGAGCGGGTCGAGGCTTTGGTTACAGCGGAAATCGAAGAAGAACTGCGCAAGATCGCCGAGGTTGACGAGGTCAGTTCCGTTTCGCGCTCGGGCGTGTCGGTCGTGTCGATCGAACTGCTGGAAACACTGGACGAGGCCACCATCGAACAGGTTTGGGCCGAGGCACGGGACGCGGTTGACGATGCCAGTCAGAACTTCCCTGCAGGTGCCCTGCCCCCGGAGTTCGATGCCGAGGGGATTTCGGCCTATTCCGCCGTGATCGCTGTGGCCGCCGACAATGCCGACTTTCCGGTGACCCTGCTGTCGCGCCATGCTGAGGCTCTGGGTGACCGCCTGCGTGCGATCCCGGCAACGCGGGCTGTCGAGTATTTTGGTCAGCCTGAAGAAGAGGTGCTGGTCAGCGTTGATATGGACAGCGCCGCGGCGCTGGGGCTGAGCGCGGCGGAAATCTCGGGTCGGATCGCAGAAGCGGATGGCAAGGTACAGTCGGGGCGCCTGCAATCCGATGTCGATCTGACGATCAACATCAGCGGCGAAATCGAAACGCTGGACCGCATTCGCAACATTGTACTGCGTGAAAGCGCCGATGGGGCGGTGGTGCAATTGGGCGACATTGCCAGCATCGACCGGGGTGCGCGCGACCCGCAATCTTCGATCGCATTTGCCAATGGCAAGCCCGCCGTTCTGGTCGGCGTTCTGGCCCAGGACGGGGTGCAGATCGACCGCTGGACCAGTTTTGTGCGCGAGGAATTGCAGGCCGGTGCCGCCTCGGTTCCGGTGGGGATTCAGGAGATCCTTCTGTTTGACCAAAGCCAATACACGACCGAGCGCCTGACCGAGGTCGGCGTGAACATGGCCATCGGCGTGGCGCTGGTGGTGGCTGTGCTGTTCATCACGCTGGGGGTGCGGGCGGCTGCGATTGTGGCTCTGGTGCTGCCGGTTGTTTCGCTGGCGACGCTGGCGACCATGAACATGATTGGCCTGCCCATTCACCAGATGTCGGTTACGGGTCTGATTGTGGCGCTGGGTCTGCTGGTCGACGCGGCCATCGTGATGACCGACGAAATTCGCCGCCGCCTTCAGGACGGGATGCAGCGTCTAACTGCTGTGCGCGATGCTGTTCGCCGGCTCGCCGCTCCGCTTTTGGCATCGACCGTCACAACGGCACTGGCCTTTACGCCGATGATCCTGTTGCCCGGTCCAGCCGGGGACTTTGTTGGCGCCATCGCCATTGCCGTGGTTTTGATGCTGGTATGGTCACTGGTGGTTGCCCTGACTGTCACGCCGGCGCTTGCCGGTTGGGTTCTGTCGGATCGCGCGGACGCTGGCGTCCTGAGCCGGGGCCTCAGCAT
The DNA here is from genome assembly GCF_017743975.1 of Ruegeria sp. R14_0. Taxonomy (GTDB): domain Bacteria; phylum Pseudomonadota; class Alphaproteobacteria; order Rhodobacterales; family Rhodobacteraceae; genus Ruegeria. The sequence continues at coordinate 338,667 of NZ_JAGHRC010000004.1, forward strand.
CCCGCCGCTGGCCCGTCTGTTCGAAGCTTCGATCCGGTTGTCTGTGGCGAACCCCATCCGATCCATCGCGTTGGCGCTGGTTCTGCCGGTCCTGGGCTTTGCGGCCTTTCCGACCCTGACTGCGCAGTTCTTTCCAGGTGTGGATCGCAACCAGTTCTATATCGAGGTTGACATGCCAGGCGGCACGTCGATCGCCAGCACCGAGGCCACCGCACGTCAGATCGACGACATATTACTGGCCGATGAAGGTGTTCAAAGCGTCTATTGGACAGTGGGCGAGTCCGGTCCGGCCTTTTACTACAACATCGTCGGCAATCGCTCGCGCGAGCCCGGATTTGCGCAGGCCATGATCACGACTGAAACGGCGGACGACGCCGCCCGGCTTGTCGCCGCGCTGCAAGCCCAACTGGATACCGCTTTTCCCGACGCCCAGATTATCGTGCGCAATCTGGTTCAGGGTCCACCGGTTGCAGCCCCGGTCGAGGTCAAAATCCAGGGGCAGGACATCACGGTTCTGCGCAACCTGGGAGACGAGGTGCGCTCGGTCATGGCCAACCTGGATCTGGTCACCCAGGCCCGCGCCAGCGTGAACGGCGGAAACCCCCAGATCCGGTTCGAAATTGATGAGGTTAAAGCTCGCTTGCTGGGTCTGGACGTGGCCGATATCGCGGGTCAGCTGGATACGGCGTTGGTCGGCGTTACCGGCGGTTCGTTGATAGAGGGGACCGAGCAACTGCCGGTCCGTGTGCGCCTGGGCGACAGTGTGCGTTCTGACCTCAACACAATTGTCAGCATGCCGATCCTTCTGCCGAACGCGGCTGCGGTCTCGGCGACCGGGGTGTTTCCCGCCGTCCCGCTGTCAGAGCTGGCCCGCCCGGTCATTGAACCGGCAGAAAGCGTCATAACTCGGACAGACGGCATTCGGGAGAACACCATTCAAGCCTTCATCGTGCCAGGTGTCTTGCCCGAAGAGGCCCTGCAGGACGTTCTGCAGGCACTGGACGCCTCTGGGTTTGTCCTGCCGCAGGGCTATTCGATGTCCCTGGGCGGAGACAGCGACGCGCGCTCGAACACCGTGGGCAATCTGCTGGCCTCGGTTGGCCTGATCGTCACCCTATCCATCGCGACCATTGTTCTGACATTCAATTCCTTCCGGCTGACAGTGGTCACTCTGGTCGTGTGCGTTTTGTCCGCAGGCCTGTCGATGCTGTCCCTTGCGATCATGCAATTCCCGTTTGGCATTACCGCGATCATCGGTGTCATTGGCTCGATCGGTGTTTCGATCAACGCGGCCATCATCATCCTGACCGGCCTGCAACAGGACCCTGAGGCCAGTCGCGGCGACCGTGCCGCCATGGCGCGGGTCGTTTCCGGATCTAGCCGTCATATCATCTCGACAACGGTCACAACCTTTGGCGGGTTCCTGCCGCTGATCCTGGGTGGTGGCGCGTTCTGGCCCCCCTTCGCGGTTGCCATCGCGGGTGGTGTTCTGTTGTCGACTGTTGTGTCGTTCTACTTCACCCCACCGGTTTTCGCATTGGTGTACCGGGGCCGGTTCCGAGAGCGGTCAGTGCCCACTCATCGAGCCGCCGAAGCCGACAAGGCGGTTGTCGCACTGGTCGCAGAATGAAGAGTTCGGCTGATCTGAGTTCAATGCAGCTGCGTTCAGAGGGCTGCAGGGTCAATCATATGGTGGCTCTGCCCGCCTGACTGTCCGTAACTTTGCGCAGGTTGATCTCGCACTTCGGAGGCCTCAATTCGGATCTCCAGATCGGTCATTGCGCGCTCGACCTTAGTCCGTGGCAACTCTGCGAGGCAGGGACGCGCACCGGCCTTTATGGTGTCGGGTTCTCTCAGTAGCGCGCGGCACATGACCCCTGGCACAAAGGGTCCGTGCCCATTCTCAGCGATCAGCTTCCATTGGCGCGTTACGCTCTGCTTGCCCAGCTTACCGGAAACGCTCACCACCATACCGCCACGGTCGGTCCCAAAGGGATAGAGCGCTTTGGAAAGCAGGTAGAGACCCGCGTAACCCATCTCTGGTACATCAAAGCGGCCGTGTTGCCGCAGCTTTGCCAGAAACTGCAAAGCCCGGTTCATCACCGAAAGCTCCAGCCCGGCGCGGAATACAACGCTTTTTGCGCCAGTCCATTTCGGAAACAGCGCGATGTCGGGAACATCCACGCTGTATCCGGCGCGTTTCAGGCCCGGTTCCAGTTGGTACAGCTTGCGATCAGTCCAACCGGTGGCCCTTTGCCAGCCACCGTCGCGCCACATGTGATAGGGCCGCCCGACCCCACTGACGATGCTTTTGATAACGGACATGCCGCGCGGTGCCCGATTGCCTGGCAGGATTGCGATATCGATAAGGTCGATCTCGTCAAGGTCTGAGATCAGATCCGCAACAATGCTCGAAGACAGGCCCGGCACGCTGGATGCGCCAGAAAGCGAGAAGACACCTGCGGCGCGGGCCTTGGTGTCCAAGGCTGCGATACCTTGGGTGAATTTGGCGCTGTCAGACAGGTCCAGATAGTGACAGCGCTGAGCGATGCAGAGCCTTGGAACCCTGTAGGGATCGCTGCCGTAGTGTTGAAAGGGACCAGTAGCATCGATGACCACGTCCGGTTGGGCGTCGAACAAATCCTCTGGTGCCTTACCGATATCCACCGCCAGCGTTTGCGCCCCAAGCTCTTGCGCCAAAGCGCGGCCCTTTTCAGGGTGCCGCCCGGCCAGCCAAAGTTGGTGGCCGTCGCGCGCCAGCAATCGCGCGGTCAGGGACCCAAAAACCCCGTACCCGCCGATAATCACGACGTTCATGAAAGCACACCTCCGACAATCTCGGCGTCGTGGAATACTGCGTCCTGCCAGATCAGTTCCCCGAACAGCGGATGCGCCAGTTCCAAGGTGAACCGAAACTGCCCACCGCCCAGTTCTTCGTGGCCCACAACCAACTCGCCCGGACAGACCCACCGCGGCAATGAGATGCGCCGCCGGCCCAGCTTCACGAAGTACCGGTCGCTGACAAAGTATAGGCCGGTTGAGGTGCTTTTCAGCCGCAACGAGATGCCGATGCCGAAACCAATGTATTCTTCCAACCCGGTTGGCCCTGCAAACCGTTTAGAGCTGCCAACCATTTGCGGAAAACCGGAGGCCCGACCATATTGCCGGATCCAATACTGCCCGCCGGTCGCCGCATCTTCGGTCACGGTCACCACGGCGGATCGACCGACAGAGGTGCGGTCAAACGGCAACGGCGCACCTAGTGCGCGCAAAGCCAAGGCCAGTGCGCGCCCAACGGGGTTCATCCGCATCTGGGTCACGCGGCCCTGATAGGCCAGGCTGGCGTCACCCATCAATCGCTTGCTGAAACGGCGTTGAATCTCCGCAGGCAAACGCGCCCATGCAGTGACACCCAGCAGGGTTTTGAACCGATCGTCCCTGCAACTGGCCGTATCAGTTTTCGTTTGAGACGACTTAAGGCCGGGCGGTGCGGATAAAGGTTTTCTTTCGAGCATTCTGTTATTTCCGTTGCAAGAGAAATTAGATGTCAAAATTTTTTAGCCGCTCTTTTTTCCTCCGGTGAAATTGAGGAGAGAGACAACTTTAGTGCCCATTTTCATCAACATCACAAGCTTGGGACGGGGAACCGTCAGCATGTCGCGGAACCAGGTGTCAGCCGTCGCAAGGAAGTCCTGCATGTCTTGCATCCGCTTCAACGCGATCGGGTCCAGCCCGCTTTCGGTTTCAGCCTGCGCCACGCAGGCACGCAGGGCTTGTGTGGCGGGATCAATCTCGCGTTCCTTGCGTCCTTGCGCGATACGGATCCCCATTTCCCAGACATCGACTTCGGCCTCGTAATGCTCTCGCCTGTCCCCGGGCACGGGAACACGGCGGATAAGCCGCCAGCTCACCAATTCCTTGAGCGAGTTGGACACGTTGGATCGTGCAATGCCCAAAGCCTCGGCGATCTGTTCGGCATTAAGGGGTTTGGCGCTGAGATAGAGCAGCGCATGAATCTGCGCGACCGAGCGATTGACCCCCCATTGATTGCCCATGTCACCCCAGTACAGGATAAACTGACTAGCGGCGTTGGATTTCGTTATGTCTATTATTTCTGTCATGACAGAAATATCAGATCAAACAGTGCAAAAATCAAGACTAAATCTGTTTCCTGAACCTTTGATCCCGAGCGGATGTTGCGGCGTGTAAGTTGGTGAACGCACGAAAGCGCTGAAAAATAATACGATTTTTACATCAGACGGCGACCACTCTAAGTCCGGATGATCGTCACATGCGCGCGGTTGCGTCGGGTTTCACCCCCTTCGTCAACCACTCGACCACTTGGCGCACTTCCTGTCGCGATTCCCTGCCGTCTCGCACCTCAAGAAAGTATCCGTGGGTTGGGGCAATGCTCTCGTCAAAGACGCGAACGACCCGATGTTCCGACAGATCCTGATCGATCAGTGGCCGCCAACCAACCACCACGCCTTGTCCTTCAGCGGCGCCACGTAAAAGCACATTCGCATCCTCAAACACGGGACCCTGCAGTGGCTGATCCAAAGGCACACCCATCGCAGCAAACCAATCCAGCCAACCCCAGTGGTTTTTTTGATGCAGCAAGGGCAGCTCCAGCAGGTCGGCGGGGTGCTTGATCGGTCCATGTTTGGTGAGAAAATCTTGGGATGCAATCGCGACTGGGTTTAGTTCCAACAGCTTGATGGCGGCCTCATCCGCCCCTGCCAAACGATCCCAGCGGATCACGATATCAACGTTTTCCCGGCTGTGCGTTCCGGGCTGGAATGAGGGGACGACTTCAAGTTCGACGTCCTGGTGCGCCTCCCAGAAATCACTGATCTGCGGCATGAGCCACCGGGCGGTTAAGATTGGCCCAGCCGAGACGCGAACAGCTTTGCGCGCACTGTTCTGCAAGGCAAGAACGGCATCATCCAAAAGCCCAAAGGCCTGCCGCGTCGCCTTGGCAAGCCGCCTGCCCTGTTCTGTCAGGGCAACCTCGCGCCCCTCTCGCTCGAACAGCGTCAGCCCCATTTGGCTTTCCAGACCACGGATATGGTGGCTGATCGCTGTCGGCGTCACCGAAAGGTCTTCGGCGGCCGCCCGGAAACTGCCTTGCCGGGCGGCAGCATCAAAGGCGCGTAGTGCTGGCAAAGAAGGTCTCATCAGAACCTATTGATAAGTTTTATTCATTATTCGATGAGAAAGTTGCTTTTGTAAATAAGGTTACTATTCGGGCAAAGTAACGCCGAATGAACCTGAGCTCATGAGTCGATGTCCAAAACAAACCGCCGGCGCGGCCGCAAAGAACGCCTGATGCAAGGATCGGAGGTTGACCCCAGCCCCCCTGTTTGGCCCGGGGTAGTCGGAGGGCGTCTGAAACCCCTGTCGCCCGAGGAAGAGACGCGGGTCGAAGAAGCGGCCCTGACGATCCTTGAGGATCTGGGGCTGAGCCAGGCCATCCCGTCAATGATTGAAAAAGTCACTGCAGCAGGCGGCTCCATGACTGCGGACGGCCGGTTGCTGTTCCCGCGCGATCTGGTCAAATGGGCGATCGACGGTGCCCAGCGTGGATTTAGCTTGTGCGGGCAACGGCCCGAGAATGACCTGATCATCGAAGCGGCGCGGGTTCATATGTCGACCGGCGGCGCGGCGCCGGGTGTGTTTGATCTGGACACACATGAATATCGCGAGTCCTCGCTGCAGGATCTCTACGACGCCGCTCGGATTGTCGACACGATGGACAACATACACCATTTCAGCCGGTCGGTTGTCGCACGCGACATCGAAGACAACAGTTTGTTGGACATCAACACGGCCTATGCCTGTCTGGCGGGCACGTCCAAGCATGTCTCGACCTCGATTACCGAGCCTCAGAATGTCGCCGAGATCGCCGCGCTTTGCTATAGTATCGCAGATGGTGAGGCGGCGTTTCGGGCCCGGCCATTTCTGACAGTGATGGTGTGTCACGTGGTTCCACCGATGCGGTTCGCCGAAGAAGCCTGTGAGGTTCTGGAACTGGCCATTGAGGCGGGCTTTCCCGTTCAGCTGATCAGCGCAGGTCAGGCGGGTGCCACCAGCCCGGCCACAATCGCGGGGTCTTTGGTGCAGGCCGTGGCCGAGACGCTGGCGGGCCTTGTGTTCGCCCGTCTGGTTGATCCCGAGGCCAAAGCCATTTTTGCCCCCAAGCCTCTGGTCGCCGATCTGCGCACCGGCTCGATGAGCGGCGGAGGCGGTGAACAGGCCATTCTGATGGCCGGTGCCGCGCAAATGGGTCGGCGCTGGAATCTGCCGACCAGTTCGATTGCCGGGATAACGGATTCCAAGCGCCTGGATGCGCAATACGGCGCCGAAAAGGCTCTGGCGGTGACGATGGCGGCCCATGCCGGGTCCAACCTGATCACGCAAGCGGCGGGCATGATGTCCAGCCTTCTGGGTGTCAGCCACGCGGCTTATGTCAGTGACAACGATCTGTTGGGCAATATCCTGCGAACGATCCGGGGCATTGAGGCGACGCCGGACAACATAGCGGCAGATGTCATTGCCGAAGTGTGCCGTGGCGAGGGCCACTATCTAGGCGAACAACACACGTTCAGCCGCATGAAATCGGACTATTTCTACCCCGAGATCGGTGATCGCCGCGCCCCCGCAGACTGGCAAGATGACGGTGCACTGCGTGTCGGCGATGTTGCACGCGAAAAGACACGCGAGATTCTGAGCACCAATTTCCCAGACCATTTGCCGGATGCTGTGGATCAAACGCTGCGACAACGGTTCGACATTCGCCTGACGCGGGCACAGATGGGACGATCGGAATGAAAAACCAAGATCTGAGTACACGCGCGCGAACCGCTTTGCCGGGCGGCGTCAGCCATGAGCTGCGTTACCGCGATCCGCATCCTGTGTTCATCGACCGCGCCTTGGGGGCCGAAAAATGGGACCGGGAAGGCCGGCGATACGTTGACTTCAAGATGGGCAGCGCCAGCCAGATGCTGGGGCATTGCCATCCGACGATTGTAGACGCGATACAAAGACAGGCTGCGCGTTCGATTTTCTGCGCTGACTGTCATGAAGCAGAGATCGAATGGGCCGAGTGGGTCAATCGCCTGTATCCCTCTGCCGAACTGACCCGGTTTACCGCGTCGGGCACCGAGGCCACGATGCTGGCCCTGCGATTGGCACGCGCCTATTCCGGCAAGGATCATGTATTGCGCGTGGATGGTCACTTTCATGGGTGGCACGATCATGCGCTAAAAGGGGCCAAACCCGGCAGCGAACAGGCCCCGTCGCTTGGGATTCCGGATGCCATCAATGATCTGGTCCACATCTGCGCCGCTGACCCTCAGGCGATGGAAAGTGCGCTGCAGGACGAACGTATTGGCACGGTCATCATTGAAGTATCCGGCGCGAATTATGGCTGCGTGCCTATGTCCACCGATACGCTTCGGGCGTTGCATGACGTGGCGCGGGCGGCTGGCGTGGTGCTGATCTTCGATGAGATCATCACTGGCTTTCGCTGGTCACCCGGCGGGCGACAGGCCCGAGACGGGATTGTTCCGGACCTTACCACTCTGGCCAAGATCGTTACCGGCGGATTGCCGGGGGGTGCCCTTTGCGGTCGCGCGACGATCATGGAACTGTTGAGCAATGCCACGGTACGCAATGGGCTGGGTCCGGCTGTCAGTCACAAGGGGACGTTCAACGGCTCACCTCTGGTGGCGGCGGCGGCCTGTGCCGCGATGCCCCTCTTGGCCAGCGGCGATGCGCAGGCGCAGGCCGATGCCATGGCCACGCGAATGCGGGATGGCATAAACGCTGCGATGTCAGAGCTTGGAGTTGCTGGTATCGCTTATGGCGAAAGCTCGATCTTCCATGTCTATTTTGGTGCTGAAAGCGTGGACGGGCTCAGCCCGGCGGAAATCCGAGGGCTGCCCAAGCCAACCGTCAAGGCTTATCGCGACGGTATGCTGTCGCGCGGGGTGGATATTATGTCCTACACCTCTGGTCTGACCTCTGCCGCCCATACGCCCGAGTTGATCGACGAGGCTCTGGCTGCGTTCCACGCAACTCTTTGCGACATGATCCGCGACGGAGTAGTGCAATGACCCTTCCCTCAGCTGCGCGCACCGTTGTGATCGGTGGCGGCGTCATCGGCTGCTCAATCGCGTATCATCTGGCCCGAGAGGGGCGCAAAGACATCGTGGTGCTGGAACGCTCAAAGCTGACTTCGGGGACCACGTGGCATGCGGCCGGGCTGGTGCGACGCCTGCGGCCTTCGGCGACGCTGACCAAGCTGATCAACTACTCGATTGACCTCTATGGCGCGCTGGAAACCGAGACGGGCCAGGCCACCGGCTGGACCCAAACCGGATCGCTGACGCTGGCCACCAATCCGGACCGTCTGACCAACATCAAGCGGCAGGTCTCGCTTGGTCGTGCCTTTGGGTTAGAGGCCGAAGTGGTCGATGCCGCCCGCGCCAAACAGCTTTGGCCGTTGATCGAAACAGATGACGTGATCGGAGCGGTCTGGTCCCCTGCGGACGGTCGGGTGAACCCTTCGGATGTGGCGCTGGCGCTGTCGAAGGGTGCACGGGCACGAGGGGTTCAGATTTTCGAGGATACCGCCGTGACGGGCCTGCAAAAAAAGGGTGGGCGCATCTCGGGTGTCGAGGTCGGGGACCATGTGATTGAGGCCGACGAAGTGGTTATCGCCTGTGGTCTTTGGTCCCGCGAAGTGGCGGCGATGGCGGGCGCGCATATGCCGCTTTATGCGTGCGAACACTTCTATATCCTGACCAAACCGCTGGCCGAGGTGCAGGCGCTTGGCAAGGGCGCACATCTGCCGACACTCAACGATCAGGACGCGTTCCTCTATGCGCGCGACGATGTCGAAGGGCTGCTGGTGGGCTGTTTCGAACCCCACGCCAAAGGAATTTCCACCCGCGACCTGCCCGCAGATTTCAGCTTTGATCTGCTGGACGAGGACTGGGACCACTTCATGCCGATGATGGAAAACGCCCTGCGCCGAATTCCTGCACTGGAGCGAGCCGAGGTGCGAATGCTGCTGAATGGCCCCGAGAGTTTCACCCTCGACAGCCAGTTCATGCTGGGCGAAAGCCCCGAAGTGCCGGGCTTGTTCCTGATGGGTGGCATGAACTCGACCGGCATCGCTCTGGCCGGCGGCGCGGGCAAGGCGATGGCCGAATGGATCATCGCGGGCGAGCCGACGATGGAGCTGAACGAGGCTGACATCCGCCGCTTTAGCCCCGAAATGAACGTGTTGGACGCGTTAGAGGCCCGCATCCCCGAGGTTCTGGGCCGGCACTATGACAACCCCTATCCGGGGCGGGCAATGGAGACGGCGCGTGGTCAGAGGCGTTCGCCCATTCACGCCGGGCTTGTTGCGGCGGGCGCGCAGTTCGAAAGCCGGGGTGGCTGGGAACGGGCGGTGCATTTCGGCGGCGAGGCCGCGCATTTCCCGTTGTCATTCGGTGTGCCCGCGTGGCGCGCTCAGGTTGGGATTGAGGTCGAAGCCTGCCGCAATGGGGCGGCTATTCTGGATCTATCCGCCTTTGGCAAGATCATGGTGCAGGGCCCCGATGCCTGCTCGTTTCTCAACCATCTTTGCGCGGCGCAGATGGACATCCCCGAAGGGCGTATCGCCTATACCCAGATCCTGAACGCGCGCGGCGGGGTGGAAAGCGACCTCACAGTGCAGCGTCACGGGTCCGAGACCTATCTGCTGATCGTCGGTGCGGGCGAAGTCGTGCGCGACCTCAAGCGCATACGCGAAACCCGCGGTGATTTCCGCGTTGAGTTCACCGACGTGACCAGCGGTTATGCCATTCTGGGCTTGGCAGGTGCCAAGGCGCGTGCCGTGTTGCGAGCGACCTCGAACACACCCGTGCCTGACCTGAAGAGCTTTCACTTCGCGCCGGTGGAAATCGGGCTGGCGCGGGGCTGGGCCGGGCGACTGAGCTTTACCGGCGAAGAAGGTTTCGAACTGTACATTCCCACCGACATGGCCATGACCGCCTATGAGGCACTGCTGGACGCCGGGGCCAGTCATGCGGGGCTATATGCCAGCGGCAGTTTGCGGATCGAAAGTGGGTTCCGTGCCTTCGGCCATGAACTGACCCCCGGCACCACGCCGCATGAGGCCGGTCTGGGTGCGTTCTGCGCCATGGGCACTGGGTTTGTCGGGGAAGAGACGCTGCGCGATCACACACCCGCGCGCCGGATTGTATCGCTGCTGTTCGACGACCCGGATGCGATTCCAATCCATGACGAGCCGGTTTACTTTGGCGGTGCGGTCGTTGGGCAAATAACCTCGGCCGCGTGGAGCTACCGTTTCGGGCGCTCTGTTGCACTGGCGATGATCAACGCGCCGCTCGATCAACTGGCCGCGAACAGGGTCGTCGCAGGGTTCGAAGTCGAAATCGCCTGCACACGCTACAGCGCCCGTGCGGCGCTAAAACCCGCCAAAGAGGCGTTCTAATGACTGACACCACGCGCACCATACAGGTTGCCATCATCGGCGGCGGGATCATGGGCGTTGCGGCCCAATTCCAGCTGGCTGAAAACGGCTGGACCGATACGATCCTGTTCGAAAAGGCCGAGCTGACCTCCGGGTCGACATGGCACGCCGCAGGTCAGATCGCCCATGCCGTCGGCAGCAGGATCGCGGGCTGGATCAACAAGACCTCAATCGAGACCTACAAGCGCGTCGAGGCGGAAACCGGCCAAAGCATCGGCTGGCACGAGGTCGGCGGCTTTCGGATCGCCACCACGAATGACGAAGTCGACTGGATGAAGTCGATCATGGGTGTCGGGAAACTGCTGGACCTGCCTATGGAACTGGTCGGGCCGGACGACGTTGCCAAAGGCAATCCGTTCTACAGAACCTCTGACATCAAGGCTGCAGTTCAAACCTTTGAAGACGGCCATATCGACCCATCCGGCGTCACCGTGGCGCTGGCCGCCGCCACCCGCGCGCGCGGAGCAAAGATCGAGCGGCACAACCGCGTCATCGGAGCCTCGCGCAAGGGAGACATGTGGTTGCTGAAGACCGAAAAGGGTGATGTGCTGGCCGAACACGTGGTGATCGCCGCAGGGTCTTATGCCAATCAGGTCGGCGAGTGGTTCGGCCTGAAAATCCCGTCGGTGTCATGCCTGCATCACTATCTGGTCACGGATACGGTGCCCGAGTTTCTGGACCGCCCCGAACTGCCGGTCATGCGCGACAATGCCTTTGGCGGCTATATCCGACAGGAACAGAAATCGGGCCTGATCGGCATCTACGAGGGCCATGTCTGCCCCACGGTCTGGGAAATGCCGCAGGGCGCGCCCTGGGCGGCAGAGAATGAGCTGTTTGAGGCCGACTACGACTCGATTGGCGATTTTCTGATGGTGGCCTTCGACAAAATGCCCATTCTGGCCGATCTGGGGATCAAACGTGTGGTGCGCGGGGCAATCACCCATACGCCGGATGGCGGGATGCTGGTCGGCCCGTCCGGCGCGCCGAATGTCTGGCTGTCCTGCGGGTCGTCCATTGGCCTCGCCTGGGGCGGCGGGGCTGGCAAGGTGTTGGCCGACTGGATGGTACACGGCGAAACCCAGATCAACACCCGTGGCATGGACCCACGCCGTTACGGAGACTTCAGCACTGACACTTTCATCGTCGAGCGCACCAAAGACGAGTTCATGCGCCGCCACGACACGCCCTGCCCCGGCAAACAATTCGAAAGCCTGCGCCCGCTGAACCGCCACCCGCTCTATGACCGGCTGGCCGCCAAGGGCGCGGTATTCGGCGAAGTGGCGGGCTGGGAACGCCCGCGCTATTTCGGTCAGGTGGGTGAGGTTGAACAGATCGGATGGGGCCACCAAAACTGGCACGTCAACGCTATGGCCGAGGCCAAGGCCACGCGCGCCGCTGCCGGAGTTATCGACCTCTGCGCCTTTGCCCAGTTCGAGATCACTGGCAAGGATGCGGGCACTTTGCTTGACCGGCTGTCGGCCAACAAAATCCCGACGCGTGACGGGCGGATCAGCCTGAACCATCTGCTGACAGACAAAGGACGGTTCGAGACTGAGATCACCATCTGGCGCATCGCTGAAGATCGGTATTTCACCGGCTCAGCCATTGCGCGCGCAAACCCGGATTTCGACTGGATCAAGTCCTACATCCGCCCCGGCGAAGACGTCCAGATGACCAATCTGTCATCCAATTGGGGGATGCTCGCGCTGTCCGGCCCTGCCGCGCGCCGGATCATGGCAGAGCTGACAGAAGCGGACCTCGGCAACGCAGCTTTCCCTTGGCTGTCGGGGCAAGAGATCGCAGTAGCAGGCATCCCGTGCTATGCGTTGCGCGTGTCCTTTGTCGGTGAACTTGGGTGGGAATTGCATGCGCCGCTGGACCGGATCGCGGCACTCTATGATGCGCTGTTCGAAGCTGGCACCAAGCATGGGTTGGTCGATCTGGGCTCTTATGCGTTCAACGGAATGCGGATGGAAAAAGCCTATCGCGCAAGCGGTGAGCTGACCACCGATGTCGGCCCGTTCGACGTCGGGTTAGACCGCTTTGTGCGCGCCGAGGAGCGTGATTTTGTCGGCAAAGACGCCCTGTTGGCCCGCCGCCCGGACTGGCGGTTGTATTACGCCGAACTTCATGCCGACGACATCGATATTCACGGCGGAGAGCCTGTTTTGCTGAACGGCACGCCCGTTGGTCTGACCACTTCGGGCGGGTACGGGTACACGGTCGGAAAATCGCTTGGCTGGCTGTTCGTGCGAAACGGAACCCCGCGCGACGGGCTGAGCGTGCAGATCCTGAACCGCTCAATCCCTGTAACCGTTCATGACGACGCCATTTTTGACCCGCAGAACCTGCGCCCCCGATCCGAGGACTAAGACCATGACCAACATCACTGGCGGCGAGGCCGTCTATCGCGTGCTCAAGGCCAACGGGATCGACACAGTGTTCGGGCTGTTGGGTGGTTCAATGCTGGAACTCTATGACGCCATGTATCAGGGCGGCGAGGTTGCCTATGTCGGTGCGCGTGATGAGCGTGCTGCCGGGCATATGGCGGATGCCTGGGCGCGGATGACCGGCAAGCCCGGCGTCGTTCTGGGCGCGCAGGCCGGGCCGGGCGTGGTCAATATCGTGACGGCCGTGGCCGAGGCACAGTTGGCCTATTCCCCGCTGGTGGTCATTGCCGGGGCGGTCACGCGGGCCGATCAACACAAGGATACTTTTCAGGAGGTCGATCAGGTGGCGCTATTTGCCCCGATCTGCAAACGCTCGGTCATGGTCACCGACCCGTCGCGCCTTGCGCCCATGCTGGAAGATGCGATCCGGCTGGCCAACTCGGGCCGTCGTGGGCCGGTCGTTTTGCACGTGCCGCGCGATCTGTTTGCGGCCGAGATGCCCGCAATTGAGCCTGCGCCGGTGAACATCGCCCGCCCCGGACCTGCGTCGCCCGCAGACGTGGCCGCGATTGCGGATCTTTTGCAAGGCGCAAAACGCCCGGTGATCTTTGCAGGCGGCGGTTTCAAGTGGGGCCAGGGGCGCGACGCCCTGACTGCTTTGGCAGAGGCGTTGGAGATACCGGTCGTCGCCTCGACCGGTCATGCCGACGTAATGCGCCACGGCCATCCGTGGTTTGCGGGGCAAGCTGGGCCACGCGGCAACCGGGTCGCCAGCCGTCTGACGAAAGAAGCCGATGTGCTGGTCGTTCTGGGCGCGCGGCTGGGTTTCAACTCGACCTTCCACAGTAATGATTACGTGGGGGCCGAGACCCGCATCGCCCAAGTGGACATCGATGGATCGGCGGTCGGGCGTTACTTCCCCGCCGAGATCGCGGTGCAAGCCGATGCGCGCCTGACGGCTGAAGTATTGACCGCGGCAACGAAGCCTGATTGCGATGCTTGGCGCGCACAATTCAAGGCCGACATGGATAGTCTGCGGGCCGAACGCGCGGAAGAGGCCGCAATCGAGACTCTGCCGATGCATCCCCGCCGCGCGCTGGCCGAGCTGCGCGAGGCGCTGCCCACAAACGCGATCGTCACGCTGGATACCGGCAACACCTGCCTTCAGGCTGCCGACCGCCTTGCTCATTACGAGCCAATGTCACTGATCACGCCACTCGATTTTGGTCTGGTCGGTTTTGGCCTGTCTGCCGCGATTGGTGCCAAAGCGGCAACGCCGGATCGACCGGTTGTGGCGATCATGGGCGATGGCGCTGTGGGCTATTCAATGATAGAAATCCAAACCGCCGTTTCGAACGAATTGCCAGTGGTTATCGTAGTTCTGGACAACCAGGCCTGGGGGGCCGAGAAAGCCTATCAGCAAGAGTTCTATGGCGGCCGTCTGCTGGGCGCCGAAATTCAAAGCCCGCGCTATGACAAATTCGCAGAACTATGCGGTGGCAAAGGCATCTGGGTTGATGGTCCGGGCGGCATGGGACCGGCACTGACAGAGGCCATAGAGTCCGGGCAAACAACTGTCATTCAGGCCAAAATTGATCCCGGTGCGCTTATGACACTGCGCAAGGATCTGTTCAAATCGCCGCAGAAAGACGCCTGAGCGCATTGCGGACCTACGACTGAGAGTTTGCCCGAAAAGCCGTTGGCGTCATACCCGTCTGACGCTGAAAAAAGCGCGTGAAATGGGACTTGTCCGAGTAGCCCAGTAGCAGCCCAATATCCCCAACGGTCTTGTTTCCGTTTCTGAGGTATTCCTTGGCGACGTCGATTTTCAGGCGTTTGACCTCGCGCGGCATCGTTGTGCCCTGTTGCCTGAGTGCCTTAACAAGCCGGTCCGCCTGAATACCCAACAGGTCCGCCACAACCTGCGGTCCCAAATCCGGCTCATCCAATTTGTCGCGCAAAACGGACCTCATCGCGGCAACGACCGTGACCTGCTCGTCCGGAGGCGCGCTGACATCTGGTTTGGAAGCGGTCTCTGGCGTCAGATTGATGAACAACCAGCTGACGGGAAAAGTGATTTGCATCCCCGGGCTGGTGCCCAAGCCGACCTCGACGCCCTTGTAGTCGATCGGCAAACCATTGATGTACCTGCTTTCCCACCGCACGACCGATGCATCCCACGACTTACCAACCACGGTTTGCAGAAGACGGATGTAGATAGCCGCTCCGAAACCTGTGACTTGTATGGGCGGCACGGCAGGTTCCTGTTGCCGCTCAATCCGATAGGTCGCTTTGTCTGCATCCACGATCAGTCTGTGACGAACCGAGCTGGATTCCTGCGGGACAAGCCGAACGAAACGGGTGAAAAATTCAAAAAGCGTATTTGACGTTTGCTGAGACTGCGCAAATGGAGGCCAGCTCTGCAAATCGAATGTTTCCCCGACATGAAGACCCAGGTATCGGTCTCCTGCTAAATCTGAAAAGGCATTCAAAAGGCCGTAGACTAGTTCCGAATGCACATAGACCGACGGGTCCGACAATAGCTCGGCTTTCAGCCCAACCTGATCCAGCGCGGGCTGCGGATCTATCCTGCGCTCTGTGAGATATTGCAGGAAAGGCCCCGCCAATGCCAGTCGGACAAAGCCTTCGCTGTGGTCTTGAGGGGAGGAGTTGAACGGCATGTCAGCCACCTTCAGCTTGAACAAAGCGTCGGGCCAGTTGCCATTTTTGACCCCATAATCGGACAACGTAGTGAAAAAGTGGCAACCGGACCAGACTTTTACAAGCTAATATTAGATAAATATGAATGTAATAAGGTGTATCATGCCCGCATTGCGCAGCTCACTGTTTTCGGTGTCGTTCATTGCAGCGACTTTATCGTTTACCCTGCCCGCCTCGGCTCAGGACGAGACGGCCCCTCAAACGCTATTCACCAACGTACATGTCTTCGATGGCGTGAATGAACAACGTATCGAAAACGCTAGCGTTCTGGTCGAGGGCAACCTGATCAAGTCTGTCTCGGCGGATACGATCGAGGCCCCCAATGCGACCGTGATTGACGGAGGTGGGCGCACTTTGTCCCCGGGTTTTATTGAGAACCATGCACATCTGATGTTGCCGGGGCCAACCTTGCCCGCAATGGAGGCCAACAGCACTTGGGAAGATCTCGCTATTCATGGCACACAAATGGCCGAGATGTACCTAATGCAAGGTTTTACAACCGTCAGGGATGCAGGTGGTGCCAATGGAGGCCTTCGCCGCGCGATCGACGCGGGAACTATTGTTGGGCCGCGCTTCTATCCCGCGGCGGCCTTCCTCAGCACGCGGGGTGGCCATGCTGACTTTGCAAACTTCACCGCGCCAGTGGGGCAGTCATCGAATTTCAGCCGCCTGAACATGGCGCAAGAAGTCGACAGCGTTTCCGAGATGTACAAGTTTGCCCGTAACAACTTTCGGATGGGAGCGACACAACTGAAGTACATGCAGTCAGGTGGCGTGGTTTCGGCCTTTGATCCGTGGCAATTGCTTGCGGGATCTTCGGCCGAACTGGAAGCTGCAGTTCAAGTCGCCAACGAGTATGAAAGTTACGTCATGGCCCATTCCTACCGGAAGGAAACGATCATGGCTGCGTTGAATGCCGGGGTCCGGTCGATTGAACATGGTTTCATGTTTGATTGTGAAATTTCCGCGTTGATGTCGGAGAAAGGGGCTTACATTACAACCAACCTGACCGCGTTTGATCCAAATCTCTTTGACATCCCTGCCATCCGCGATGTCCCAGCCAGCCTAAGAAAGGCACAATCCGCAACAAAGGCTTTTGGCGATTACATCAAAAATATGAATGAATGCCCTGCCAAAAGGGGGTTCCACACGGATTGCGTGGGTTCTGTTGCTGCCTGCAATGTTCAAATTGCCTATGAGAAACACCTCAATAACGAGTTCTTTGGCTCCCATGCCTCATTGGTTGCAATGACATCAACCGGGGGCGAAATCGCCTCTTTGACTGGACCGTTCATGAACCCTTATCCCGAGGGCAAGCTTGGCGTTATCGAAGAAGGGGCCTATGCGGATATTCTGCTAATCGATGGCAACCCGCTTGAGGATTTCTCGGTCGTCGGCACGGGCGACCAGTGGTTCGGAGCTGACCCGAGACCAGAGAGCCCCGAAACCATTCGACTGATTATGAAAGATGGTGTGATATACAAAAACACGCTGGAATAATCGGGAAAGACAGCCGGAGAGTGGCTATGGGCAATTGGTTTCGTTTCGCAGTGTTCGCGGCAATGGTCTGGTACGCGCAACCCGCCTTTGCGACACCGGGAACGGTGCTTGACTGGACAGACCTGCCGGATCCGTCCGTTCAGGTCTTTGAAGACCCCTATCGCGATCTTGGTCCGGAACAGTTCGATGATCTCCTTTACGTCGTTCGCTTGCGCGGCCGGCTGCAGCAGGATGCTGGCAGCGTCGAGGACAGGCAGAAATGGCAAGAGCTTCTGACCGAGACCGAGGACGCCTTGGCGGAAGGCGGAATTGATGTCGACTGGCTGCTGGATCAGCGAGAGGTCGTGACCGAACGGCGCAGGAAAGCGGGCACCTATGGAAACCCGCAAATCGACGGTCAAACAGTCACTATGGCGGGGTTTGCCATTCCGGCCCCCGCCGACCCGGACGGGCGACCGGTGGCTTATCTGGTACCAGAGCGCGGCATGTGCAGCCATTTGCCCCCGCCCCCGCCCAACCAGATGATCCGTGTACGATTGAACGACGATTGGACACCCAGCTATTTCCACGAACCCGTACGCCTTACAGGCGTCCTGACCATCGCACCGTCCGAACAAAGCATGATGGTCGTGGATGGATATATGCCCATGCACGCGACCTTTCAGCTGGACACGGACAGCGTTGAAACGCTGGAAATGCAGGGCGACCAGCTGGAATGGAGCGACAGCGCGGCCGACCGCTTTCGCGCCGCACGACACCGTAAAACAGGTGGAGCACAAACATCCCAATGATAAGGCCCCTGATTGCTGCGCTTTTGACCTTGGCGTCCATCCAAGCGGCCTCGGCCCAAGGTCTGTCCGGGCCTTCCTCTGTCGGGGCAGAGCTTGAGCCCGGAGATGGCTTGACCGATCCGCAATATCGTTCGGATTTTCCACGCAACATCGCACCGGGTTGGTTCAACTGGAAAGACCGGCTGGCTGAAAACGGGTTCCGTTTCAACTTTGACTATCTGGCACTGGGCCAAACGTCGGATGCCGATCTTGGAACAGGCGAAGCAGCTGGCGGTATCGCAAGGTTTTACGGAAACTGGCAGGCGACCGACCACGGCTCTGTGACGTTCAAGATCGAGCACAGGCACAGTTATACGGATGTGGCCCCTCAGTTCCTTGGACTGAATGGGGGTGCGTTGTCGATCACAGGGACGGCGTTTAATGACTCCGGCTTGCTTCTCAGCAACCTGTTTTGGACGCAGAGGGCCAGCAACGGGGCCTGGACCCTTCAGATCGGGCAGATCGACGTGACGGATTTCGTTGATATCTATGGTCTTGTCAGCCCTTACAGCGGGTTTCAAAACCTTGCCTTTAACACCAACCCAACGATCAACACGCCAAATCAGGGTTTGGGTATCGCCGGGGGCCTTAAGCTCAACAGCAACCTGTACCTTGTGGCCAGTTTGGCCGACGCAAACGCTGATCCGTCAGATCCCAACTTTGACGTTTTCAGTGACGGCAACCTCTTTAAATCGCTCGAGCTTGGGTACACGTCCGGGTTTGATCGCATCTATTTTGACAACATCCATCTGACGCTCTGGCATGCCGATGCCGCCGAAGATGGCTCGCGCGCTGAAGACTATGGCGGGGCGTTCTCAGCCGCCTGGTTTATTGACAATAAGTGGATGCCGTTTTTCCGCGCTGGGGTGTCCAAGGGGACTGCAGCACTCTACCAGAGATCGGTTTCAACCGGCATAGGCTATTATGGTCGAAACACTGACCTTGCGGGGGTGGGCCTGAACTGGGCCGAAGCGCGCGGGATCAGCGGTGATCAGTTCACCGTTGAGGCTTTCTATCGTTTCTCGATCTCGCCGGGTCTGCAGATCACGCCGTCTGTGCAGTTCATCTCGAACCCGCTGCAAAACCCAGATCAGGACAGTATCGCACTCTTCGGCCTTCGAACCCGCATCGTGTTCTGAGGCCGTTTTCCTCGCGCCTTGATTATACGGCAACGACGAGGACAATCAGGAACAGCAGGGTCATGACCCCACCGACCTTGGTGAAATCCGCAACCGAGTACCCGCCCGGTCCCATGATC
This sequence comes from Ruegeria sp. R14_0, assembly GCF_017743975.1. Classification (GTDB taxonomy): domain Bacteria; phylum Pseudomonadota; class Alphaproteobacteria; order Rhodobacterales; family Rhodobacteraceae; genus Ruegeria. The sequence goes on from NZ_JAGHRC010000004.1 coordinate 357,915, forward strand.
AGCGCGTTAACCTGATGCGTCGGGATCAGGAATGAGTTCGACGTCGCCAATGAGACTGTAATGGCAAACAGGGCGGGATCGGCCCCAAGCCCAAACGCAATGTTGACCGCCAGCGGCACCAACAGCACAGTGGAACCCACATTGGACATCAGCAGTGTAAACACCGTGGCCAGACCGGCGATGGCGGCCTGAGACACCCAGATCGGTGCGTCGCCCAACAGTTTCAAAACTTGCTGCGCGATCCATTCAGCCGTCCCGCTTGACTGTACCGCCACCCCAAGGGGGATAAGACTGGCGAGCAGGAACACCGTGGACCAGCTGACAGCATCATAGGCGTCGTCGATCGTCAGCACGCGGCTGACAATCATCCCGGTTGCTCCGACCAGCAAGCAGACCGACAGGCGCACACAACAAATTACCAGCCGCTTTTTCCGTTGCCCGATTGTTGCTGCCGAACCGCGCCCAGAATATACAAGGCGTTGTCGAGGAGTAACAAATGGCGGAAAAATCAAAGTCGGAGGCGACCGCGCGGGGGAAATTCGCTGGGCGCAACGCAGGCATCGGTCACGAAATCCGAGCAATGCGGCGCGCCATGGGAATGACGCTGAACGACTGTGCCGAGGCAGCCTCGCTTTCGGTAGGATTCCTCAGCCTTGTCGAACGGGGTCAGAAACAACCCTCGCTGGAAGCCCTGCAACGCATCAGTGCCGCCTTGGGCATCGAAATCGGCTGGTTGTTCCCGCCCTCGCCAAACGATGATCCGATCGAAAACCAGTATATTGTGCGAAAAGGGTTCAGACGCCGCATCGACTATTCGCGGTTGTCGGGCACTGATTATCTTGGCGAGGTCGACTATCTGCTGTCTCCGTCAGTCGACGGTCAACTGGCCATGTCCCTGATGCAGTTTTCCCCCGGAGGCCATTCCGGTGACAACCCCTTGTCCCATGAGGGCGAGGAAGTCGGCTATGTGCTTGCCGGTCAGCTGACCCTTGAGGTGGATGGCCATACATTCGTGTTGGAGGAAGGCGATAGTTTCGGTTTTCCCGGACACAAGCCGCATCGGTATTGCAACAAAGGAACGGCCGAATTGCAGATCATCCACACCAACACGCCGGTCATCATGAAGGCCCGTTGAACTGGGTTACGCCGGTAAATCGTCGCCGTCCGCCATCAACTCAATGATCTTTTGCGAATAGCTGAGCGTTGGTCCCTCCCAATGCGGTGAGAGACGGCCGCCATCATAGCCGGAACATCTGCGCCCCTGCTGCAGCCCTTTCAGAACAGAAATATCCTCTTTGTTCAGGTCGTCCCACATATTGATGAGATCGGTACGCTCTTTTTCGTACCTCTCACCCGTCGCTGCTTCGTCACCGATAACGAACACATGCAGTTCTTCCCGGCAATGGTCGGGCGCTTCGGGATAGGCGACAAGCACCGTGAACTGGTCCGGGTAAATCTCGACTGCGAAATGCGGCATGGTCAGGAACCATTGCCCTTTCATGCTGTCCTCTTCCGAGAGCGCGGGATAGTGCGGCAGCCCCATGCCGCGCCCTTCTTCGAGTTTCGGAAAGCGATAGCCGTTCACGAACGTACTGCGCCGCCATTCTCCGGACCAACGCACATCCATCGGCGCAAACTCGAGCAAACGGGGGTGAAGGGCGAAGACGTGGTAGCCCTCCATGTAGTTTTCGTAGACCAGCTTCCAGTTGGCCTCGACTTCGAAATCCCGTTTCCCCGCCCAACGGATAGCGGACAGGTCATACCCCCTGAGTTGGTCCAGAACGGGCTTCATCCAAACGTCCAGTGGCTCAGCCGTGCCCGAGATATTGACGAACAGGCAACCAAAGAACTCCTCAATCCGAACCGGGATCAGGTTCAGTTTGTCTCCGCCGCCATCCTTGAAAATCCCGGCTTCATTCGGGCCGTCAAAATGCGGGCGGGCGCGCAGTTTTCCATCCAGCCCATAGGCCCAACGGTGATAGGGGCATGTGAGCGTCGCCTTTTTGCAGGGTTCGGTAACCAACTGCATGCCCCTGTGGCGGCAAACGTTCTGAAACCCCCGAATGACACCGTCGCGCCCGTGGACCAGAACAATCGGCGTACCGGCGATTTCGATCGGTTTCATGGCGCCCGGTTCGGCAATCTCGGCCCGCGCGCCCGCAAACACCCAGGATCGCCGAAAGATCAGTTCCTGCTCCATCTGGAACCATTCTTCGGACCAGTAGGCTTGGTTGGGCAGGCCCGCGGCCTGATCAATGGATCGAAACAGCTGTGCGTATCCTTCTTCCCCGAGGATACGACGCATTCGGTCAAGGTTGGTCTCCTTGGGGACTGCTCCGTTCATTTTCCGTCTCCGAATCAAGTCGCCCATCCGAAAATACCCTTTTGGAAAAATTATGGACAAAAATTTTTCCTTGAGGAATGGTTTTCGCAGGATGCGGGGAGTTGAAAATGATGGATTCGGCTCGAGTGGTCGTAATTGGCGGCGGCAACATGGGGGCCAGCGTGCTGTATCATTTGGCCAAAGAGGGATGGACCGACGTTGTTCTGATCGAAAAGGCCGAACTGACCTCTGGGGCGACCTGGCATGCCGCCGGGCTGGTCAGCCGGATGACACCGGGTCACGCGTTAGGGGTTTGTCACGACTATGCGGTCGATCTGTACAAGACCATCGAGGAAGAGACCGAACAGGGTGTCAGCTGGCACAATTGCGGATCCTTGCGGGTGGCAGCAACTGAGGATCACCGCGCCTGGCTGATGCACACGCGTGATGCGGTTCTAGCGCGGGGGCAAGACTGTCACTGGGTTAGCCCGGAAGAGATCGCCGCGCTGAACCCGATCTATGACACGTCCCATATCATCGGGGGGATTTACACGTCCGATGATGGCCATGTGGACCCGTCCGGCACGTGCCAGGCCATGGCCAAGGGCGCTCGGATGCGCGGAGCCAAAGTCATACGTCACAACCGGGTGACGGATGTGCAGCAGTTGCCTTCGGGCGAGTGGAAAGTGGTGACCGAACAGGGCGATATTCTGTGCGAGCATGTGGTCAACGCGGGCGGCTACCACGCGCGCCAGATCGGTGCCTTTAGCGGGCTGGACCTGCCGATTGTTCCGATGCAGCACCACTACGTGGTCACGGATACCGTGCCCGAGTTCGAAGCGATGGGCCATGAAATACCTGTCACCCGCGACGACTATTTCACCGGCTATCTGCGCCGCGAACAGGGTGGCGCATTGATCGGGCTGTATGACACCCATGATGCACTGGCCAAATGGCGCGACGGCTGCCCATGGGACAGCGAGAATGAGCTGTTCGAGCCGGATTACGACCGGATCACGCCTTGGCTGGAGAAGTGCTTTGAACGCTATCCGGCACTAATGGAGCGCGGCATCAAGCGGATCGTCAATGGTGCGATCACCTATACCCCGGACGGGCACCCGCTGGTCGGGCCCGCGCCGGGGCTGCGCAATCACTGGCTGGCTTGCGGAGCGACGGTGGGCATTGCCTGGGGTCCGGGCCTGGGCCGGGCGTTGGCGCAGTGGATGGTGCATGGCACCGCCGATATCTCGATGCGTGGCTTTGATCCGCGCCGTTTCCATGGTCGCGTGGACGATGAGTATGCCTATCAGCGCTGTCGCGAAAACTACATGACACGCCTGTCCCTGCCCTACCCACAACTGCAGTACGAAACCTGCCGCGAGATCCGCAATTCCGGGGTTCATGGCCGCACCAAGGCCCTGCATGCGGTGTTCGAAGAAGCCGGCGGCTGGGAGCGACCCCGCGTCTATGGCAAACCCGAATGGGCGGGTAAGGAACCGCAATCGTGGAAGCGCGGTCCTTCCTGGGAGGCGGCGGTCGCCGAGGCCCGTGCCGTGCACGAGCGCGTCGGCATCGGCGACTTTTCGGCCTTCTCCAAGTTTGAGGTCACCGGGCCGGAAGCCGAAGCCTTTCTGAACCGTCTCTGCGCCAACCGAATGCCGAAAAAGTTTGGCGGCACTTGTCTGACGCTGCTCTTGAACGAACAGGGCACGATTGAAGGCGAGGCGACGATCGCTCGGTTGGGTGAGGATCGGTTCTGGTTCGTCACGGGTGGCCCGTCCGAGCGGCGGGTCTGGGACTGGATCACCGTGCATCAGCGCGGGACCGAGGATGTGACGGTCAAGAATCTGTCTGACGATTGGGGCATTCTGACCGTGGCCGGTCCGAATGCGCGTGAGGTGCTTGCCCCACTGAGCGGTGCTTCGTTGAACAATGCCGATTTCGGCTGGCTCAAGGCGCGCGAGATGACGGTCGCGGGCGTGGATTTGATCGCGCTGCGTCTGTCTTTCTCGGGCGAATTGGCGTGGGAGTTGCACGCGCCGATGGATCAGCTTGGCAAGCTCTGGGATGCACTTTGGGACGCGGGCCAACCGCATGGCATGGTGCCCTTCGGCTCAAAAGCACTTGAGATGATGCGGATGGAAAAGGCTTATCGCGGGGGTCACGAACTGACCAATGACGCCAGCCCCGTCCATACCGACCAAATGCGGTTCGTGAAGTTCGACAAGGATTTCGTAGGCAAACAGGCGCTGGCGAAGCTGGCCGAAACGGGCAGCTCTTCGGTCATTGCCTATCTCGATATCGAGATAGAGGGCACCGATGTTCTGGGCGGTGAAGCGGTCTATCTGAATGGCGCGAAGGTGGGCTCGATTTCCTCTGGCGGTTTTGGCCCGGTGACCCGGCGCAATCTGGGGTTTGCCTTCGTCAATCCCCATGCGGCCATGCCTGGCACCGAATTGAAGGTGATTGTATTTGGCCAGATGTACAAGGCAACTGTGCTGGCCGATGCGGTGTTGGACCCACAAAACCTGCGTCTGCGCGATGTGGCAGCAATCTGAAAGGCGGCGACATGACCGATCACAACTCTAGTGCCGATTTTGCCAAGGCCGTTTTACCCCCACCGCAGATCGACTGGCCAAAGCTCAACGATTACCGCATGGGCCGCATCCGCGAGGCGATGGCGGAACGGGACGTGGAACTGGCGGTCATCACCAATCCGCTGACCATGCGTTATGCCGTGAATTACCACGAATACATGCAGTTTCAGGCGCGTATCCCGCTGATGATGCTGATGGTCTTTGCCGATGGTCCTGTGGTGTTCAGCGGGGCGTTCATAAAGGATCTCGACCATGTGACCGAATACATCCCGATGTTCGGTCTGGCGCCGTTCCTTGCGGGTTTTGACCAAACGGAGAATACGCGCAAGTTCGTGGATTTCGTCAAAGGTCGGTTGCAGGGCAAAGGGCGCTGCCGTGTTGCGCTGGACCGGTTGGATGCCTCAGCCGTGCAGGGGCTCATGCAGGCGGGTTTCGAAGTGGTCGACGCCCCCGGCTTTCTGGAAAAGGCGCGCTCGATCAAATCGGCCGAAGAGGTCGAGCTGTGTCGCTATGCCATCGACGTTGCCCAGTTGGGCATTTCCCGGATGCATGAGGCGTTTCAACCCGGCATTTCGGAGAACGAACTGTGGAGCATTCTGAGCCAGGTCAATATCGCCCATGGCGGCTTGTGGTCTGAGGCGCGCATGCTGGCCTCAGGCCCGCGCACCAATCCGTGGCTGCAAGAGGCCGGAGAGCGGCGCGTTCAGCAAGGCGAACTGCTTGGGTTCGACACCGACATGGTCGGCCCGTTCGGTTATATGTCCGATATCTCGCGCACCTGGTATTGCGGCGACGGCAAAGCCCCGGATGAATTCCGCGATCTGTTCAAACGCGCGCTAGACGAGATCGAACACAACAAGGCCAATGTCCGCCCTGGCGTGACGTTCAAAGAGTTGGTGGACAAGAGCTTCCGCCACCCCGAAGAGTTCGTTGCCCACAGATACCCCTGCATCATGCATGGCGTGGGGATGTGTGATGAATACCCCTATGTCCCTTATCCCCAGGATTGGGATGACATTGGCTATGACGGGATCATTGAGGAAAACATGATGATCTGTGTCGAGGGTTATGTCGGGTCTGATCGCGGCGGAAGCGGCGTAAAGATCGAACATCAGTTTCTGGTAACGGCCGATGGGCTCGAACAGCTCGACACCTATCCCTATGACGAAAACCTGCTACGTTAACGGCGGGTATCGGGATTCCCGCCGCTCCTCGTGCCTTGCAAGAACAGGTGTTGCTCCGTCACTTCATGTATCGGGTTACGCAGCTTTGGAAGTAAGTCAGCGGAGATTCTGCTCCTGCGCCATTGGCCAGATCGGCCACACCGTACATCGGCGAATGCAGTGAACGCTGCATCTTTTCCGCGACGTAGACGTCTTCGGTTTGGAAATCGTTGGTTTCCAGCGGATGTTTGGTCCAGTGAGAGGATTTGATCATCCCGCTTTGCTTGTCATACCCCGGCATATCCTTGACCGAGCCACGCATCGACATCCACGATTTGGCCGCCCAGACACGCGCGTGCAACAATGTGACCTCAGCACTGACAGGCTCCATTATGGACACCGAGAATGACCATGGATTGGCCACGATCAGTGTTGTCGGAAACAGCATGTAAACGCCGCCATAGCCTTCCTTTTCGGCATGGGGGATCTTTTTGGACCGCCACTTGTCCATATTGCGGGTGACAAAGTTCGGCGTCCTCGACCGGGCCATTCCGTTTTCCGTGGAATACCAGACCTGATTGTCGCCATATGCATCCCAGATATTCTTGTCCTGGGTCGGACCACCAAGCGTGTTCTCATGCAGATAGGCCAGGTGGTATCCGTCGATGGCGTTCTCGAAGAAAACCTTCCAGTTGCACTGCATCTCGTAGGTGACGGTCTCGCCGAAATCCACCAATTCATTGCTGGTGATGTCGTGTGGCCAGACAACATCCTGCACACCACCCAACCAATCAGAGATGTCCTGGTCGGGCTCTGGATTGACGAAAACCAACCCTTTGAACACTCCGACTGAGGCGCGGTGCAGGCCATTGGCTTTTTTGTCCAGATCAGGGAAGCAGCTTTTCTGGTCCGGAACGCCGCGCAAAGCGCCGTCAAGGCCAAAGGTCCAGCGGTGGTAAGGACAAACAATGGTCTTGCCCGTGTTGCCGCAGCCGCGATCTACCAATTCGGTGCCCCGGTGGCGGCAAACGTTGTGAAAGGCGCGCAGCTCACCGTCATTACCGCGAATGGCCAGCAAGGTATAATTGCCGACCTTGGCGGTGAAGTAGTCGCCGGGTTTCGCGAGATCAGATTCAATCCCCGCAAAGCCCCACGTTTTGGAGAACAGATTGCGGTTTTCGCGCGCGAACCACTCTTCCGATGTGTACGCTTCGGGTTTGAGTATCTGGAATGCCTCTTCTGGCATTTTGTCTTGATCAAGCATGTCTGGTTGTCCTCGAAGTACGTTCAGATTTCATATTGTCTTTTTCGACAATTAAAGTCACTAGGCGTGGCGTAAAAACACGAAAAAAGGTGTCTGTCGCGCGAAAAAAGGGGATTGCGAGGCGTTGTTGGAGACCTTCGGATCCCGCACGGCGCAGGATCAAGTGCTGTCCTTCATACACAAAATGGATAAGCCACCGCTTGGAACTCCCTGCCCCCAGTGCTCGGCTTCTGACCCTTCGTCACGACATTTCTGAGGCAGCGCGAAAACTGTCATTCGACTGCGACGGCAACGTATCTGGCTATTGGAATGGCGCGCTCGTCCCTGCGCTAGTGAACAAACAACAACGAAATTGATCCCACAAGGATCAGGCTCAGCGCCCACACTACGTCCAGGTTAAACCACCCTTTTGAGAGAAACCGCAGGCCCAGCCAATGATACACTCCGAACGCAAGCAAGCCGCCTGAGACTGTCATGGCGAGGGTGTGGGCCAAGGCGACACCAACTGCGATTTTGGCGTTGCCAGTCATCAGATCAGCCGCGGCCGCATGGCCTGCATCAGTGGCTATCGTGCGACAGATACCCAGATAGATTGGGACCAACATCAGCCCCGCACCATGTGCCATCGCCGCCAGAAACGACCAGAGCGCAAGCCGCGACGGAGGGACCCGCGCAAGAATCCGGGGGTGACGCCGGTTGAACAACAGATAGACGCCCAGTCCGATTACGAGGCAGGCCGCAAAGATCTGAATATCACGCTGCCATTCGGCCAGAAATAGTAGCGCGGTAAAGGGAAACAAAATGGCGGCCATCGCAACAAGATGCCCGACCGCCAGCGCGATCAAAGCCTTGAACAGACTGTTGCGGCTCTTGTCCATCAGCGCCGCAGACACGGCCAGGGGCCAACCCATGCCCGGATTGACCCCGTGATAAATGCCCGAGGCGACAACAGCCCACCACAGGGCTGTTGCCGTGTCTAATCCGTCCACGCGTCAGACAGACGGGTAGCAGAAGCTGTCGGTTGAGCAGTCTCCGCCCTCCAGTCGGATCTGGTGGCTGCGATAGCCTTTGGGGAACTCGACATAGAAATCCTTGTCCAGTTCCAGGCCTCCGTTTTCTCCGACATTGGCCATGACCATTTGCCCGCCCTCATCGTCCGGGTAGAACTGATCGTCCCATGTCGAATACAGCGAGTTGGTCCAGTAGACCCGCTTGCCATCCCGGCTGATCTCAACCATCTGAGGGCCATAGGCAAAACCCTTGCCGTTCGGGTGCTTCGCTGCGCGCGCAATCCCGCCAAGCTCGACCTTGCCGGTCAGCTTGGGGTTCATCGGGTCAGACACATCATACTGATGCATTTCACCCTGACCCCAGCAGGCGACGTAGAGATACTTGTCGTCCAGACTCAGATCGATGTCGGTGACCAACGGGGGTACGGCCTCAAAGCCCTGCAACAAGGGCGGAAGGTTCTCGGCTTTCTCAGGCCGCGGATCAATTGTGATCGTCTTTTTCGCCTCAAAGGTTCCGTCATCCTTCTGCCACCAGGTGAATATCGCACCCTGAAGGTTCGTGGTGTCCACGACGACACCGCAGAATCCATAATCCTTTGCCGGGTCATGAGCGGGCCGGATTTCCAAAGCCATCTGGTGGTTCTCACCCAGGTCTATGGTTTGTACGTTTCGGCGTTCGCGCAGGTTCCAGAAATGAATCTTGTGACCGTATTTGTTGGACAGCAAATCCTCGGCCACGATCCCGTTTTCAAACTGGGGCGGCAGCCCCCATTCCGAGCTCACCATGTAGTCGCGTGGAAGGTTCCACCAGAAATCATAGTGTTTGTCCTGTTCACCGCGATCCATCTCGTAACGGCCGAGGATATCAAACGTTTCGCAATCCATGATGAAAATACCCGGAGGGCCATCCGTGCCATCGGCACCGCCACCGCCGAGCGTCGAGACATAAATCCCCTCGGGACCGCAGTGGATTGTGTGCGGGCGGGAATAGCCCGTTTTGGCGAATACCTCTTCGGGTTCGATGATCTTGTGAATCTTCGCCTTCAGCGGTTCCTTTACGTCGATCACGTAGATGCGAGAGGACCGGATGCCCGGCACGATCAGATACCTGCGTTCCAGAAAGGCGTGCCCGGTCAGGGGCGAAAGCGCAGAAGAACACGCGTTCCAGCCAAAGTGGTGAAACTCATCACCCTTATTGGGCATGATAAGCTGATGGACGATCTGGCCGTAGGTCTTCGATTTCGGATCAACATCCACAACGGCCAGGCCATCCGGCTGCGAGCCGTCGGGGCTGAGCATCAATGTGAAAGCAAGCGTTTCCGCGGGTGCCTCCATAGCAAGTTTCGGTGTTGCGTGAAAAGTCGGGTCAGGTCTCAGGTTCATATCTGGCTCCTCCCAGGCCGCGGGCACCAGACCTAAACCAAGTCTTGTCTGGAATCGCCCAGATCACAGAATGCCACATATTCAAGATTCGCAGAAACACCACGGACTCCGAGCGTCGTTTCGGCCCTTTCAAACGGCGTGCTTTTGCTTAGGCAGACACCCAATCGAGGAACGTGACAGCAGAAGGTTTGTCCGAGGCGCGCGGCATAAGGCATCCGAAATACCCGCGCAGTGTTTCAATACGTCGGTCTGTGATCGGGGCCAGCTGTCCAAGGTCGAAATGATCCTGCAACAGCGTCTCCCACCCCAGGATGACGCCATCGCCGTTCAATGCCGCCTGCAGATAGACCATGAAGCTGGTGAATTTCTGATCGGTCGTCGGCGGCTGTACCGAGATGCCAGTACCATCGAAAAAGGTTGCCCAGTCGTTGCCGTGTATACCCATCGTCAGGCACAGCAGGTTTTGCTGAGCCAGCGCCTCAAGGTCATCACCGATTGAGGCCGCAAGGGCGGGCTTTGCGACGGCGACCATGGACTCGTGAAAGATCAGGACCTTGCGCGTGCCCGGTAAGCGGTCCGGATGATTGAAGGCAATCACGACATCAGTATCTGTGTCATAGGCGTCATTCTGATCCCTTGAGATCAACTCGATCGAGATATTCGGGTGCATGGCACGAAACTCGGGCAATCGTTTCATCAGGTAACAACTGGCAAAGCCAATGGTTGTGTTGACGGACACACATGATTGGTCCGGTCTTTGGCGCACTTGTTCCAGAGCGCCGCTGACCTGCATGATGCCGCCCGCGAGAGCGCGGTAAAGGACCTCTCCCTCTCGCGTGAGAGTTGCAAAGGGTCGAGTTCGTTTTAAAAGTTTGACGCCCAGCTCGGCTTCCAACTCGGCCACGCGGCGACTGATCGCTGGCTGCTGAACATTCATCTCGCGCGCTGCACGCGTGAAGTTTCGATGCCGCGCGACTGACTCAAAAGCCGTAAGAAGTTTCCAGTTTAGTGCCGCCATTTTATTCCCCCAGGGAATGGCAATTATAAGATTTTCCGAGGTTCTTTTGATGAATAAGGCAAAATAGTCTTCTTCAAAAGTCCCATCATTCCTATTGGAGTGAACAATGAACTCTCAAAAAACGCGCGCGCCGCACATGTCATCCGAATGGTCCTCGCCATGAAGTCCCGGGCGGCCGTGATGTACAGCAAGGCCGAACCTCTTGTCGTGGAAACGTTGGACTTGGCACCACCGCGCAAGGGCGAAGTGCTGGTTCGCATGGGGGCGGCTGGGGTTTGCCATTCCGACTATCACGTGATCTCAGGTCAGGCCCAACATGAGCTGCCGGTCGTCTTGGGTCATGAAGGCGCCGGTCAGGTGGTTCGTCTGGGCGAAGAGGTGACTGACCTTGCTGTCGGTGACCATGTGGTGTTGAGCTGGATCCCCTATTGCGGCGATTGCTTCTTTTGCAGGCACGAGCAAACCCACCTGTGCAAGGCCTACGAAACGCCGCTTTGGGACGGCACGATGATGGACGGGACATGCCGGTTGTCCAATTCAGATGGTCCGGTGCGTCATCTGTCGATGCTGGCCTGCTGGGCGGACCACGTGGTGGTGCCCCAGGAAAGCTGCGTCCGCATCGACAAGTCCGTCCCGTTCGAGGTTGCCGCCCTGCTGGGTTGTGCAGTTACCACGGGCGTTGGGGCCGTGCTGAACCGCGCTCGGGTCAAGCCACGATCAACGGTTGCCGTTATTGGCGCAGGCGGTGTTGGCCTGTCGATCATCATGGGCGCAAAGCTGGCTGGTGCGGGCAGGATCATTGCAATTGACGCCTCCCCCGATGCCGAGGCCAAAGCGCGTGAACTCGGGGCCACGGACTTCGTCCTTGCTGACGAGGACGTCGGTGCCTGTATCAAAGAAATGACAGTACACGGCGCGGATCATGTGTTCGAGGCGGTCGGAAAACACGCCCTGCAACGGGCCGCTTTAGCGTACTGCCGCCCCGGTGGGCAGGTAACCTTTGTAGGACTGGATGCCAATGACGCAAGCATAGACCTGCCCACAACAGACATTACCCGGGCCGAGATCACTGTCACCGGCTCCATCTTTGGGTCGGCCTGCACAACACGCGATTTTGCGACCTATGCGCAGCACTATTTGAACGGCGACCTGCTAATCGACCGATTGATCGGGCGGCGCTATCGGCTTGATCAGATCAATGAGGCCATCGCTGATATGCTGGCTGGAAAGGCGGGGCGTGGCGTAATCATGTTTGATGAGGCCGCACATGACTGAGAAGCACGAAGGAGCTTTTTTTGCAGGCGAGATCCCGAGCATACCCGGATCGCAAACTGCTTCAGGCGCGGAACCCGCTCTGGTCAGGTTGGCCCGCTTCGTGGCACAAGACCTGCTGGACGCAGATCCCGCCACACTCGCCATATTACGCAGTGGCGTGATTGACGCCTTGGGCTGCATCCATGCGGGTGTGCAAACAGATGTCGCCCGCCTTGCGCGAGAGGGTGTTAGGGCCATGGCCTCGATAGGTCCTGCAACCGTGATCGGCACGGACATGACAACCAACCGACCTCAGGCCGCGTTCCTAAACGCGGTCGCGGGACATGCGCTAGACTTTGATGATTGGGAAATTCCCGGCAACGCGCACCCGACCGTGGTTCTATTGCCTGCCTTGCTGGCGATGGCCGGACCCCAGACCAACGGAGCGGACCTTGCGCGGGCGTACCTTGCGGGCTTCGAAGTAATCGCTCGGTTAGGCGAGGCGATGAATTTTCAACACTACGATGCTGGATGGCATTCCACTGCAACGCTGGGTGCACCTGCCACCGCCGCCGCCTGTGCACGCTTGATAGGATTGTCGGCGTCTCAAACGGCACATGCCATGTCCTTCGCCATCAGCGCCGCCAGCGGGTATACCTGCCAGTTTGGCTCTCACGCCAAACCAATCCAGGCCGGTTTTGCTGCCCGCGCCGGGGTTGAAGCAGCGTGCCTTGCACAGGCAGGCTTGACCGGCCAGCCGCATGTTTTGGACCACGCACGGGGCAGCGCTGCGTTGATGGGCGGATTGAATACTGAACGGATGAACGCCGCCCTCGATAAACTCGGCACTGGCTATGCCTTGACTGAACATGGGTTGGTTCTGAAGCCCTGGCCAAGCTGTGGCTACACGCATCGCCTCATGACCTGCGCGGTACGGATGCAAGCGAGGCTTTCGCCGGGCAGGATCAAGCAGATCGACCTGCATCTTCCGGATTTCCACGCTGCCGTGCTGCCATTTGGCCAACCGACGAACCGCCCCGAGGCCTTGTTCAGCGCGCCTTTTGTGGTGGTGATGGGGTTGCTGCATGGTGGGTTGACGCTGTCCGATCTCGAGGCCGGAGTTTGGAACGACCCCAAGGTGGCTCGTCTGATCGCGAAAACCAAAATGCGCGCCTTTGCGCCGATCCGTCCTGACCTGAACTATTCGGAAAAAGACCCCGACCGGATCGTTGTTTCGCTGACAGATGGAAGGGTTATCGAGGACGCCTGCGCCTATCCTTTGGGCGCACCGCAGGCACCTATGAGCGACGCTCAGATTTGGGAGAAGTTCCGTGCCAATGCCGGTCCGTATTCGGATGATTGGGCGGCCAAGTTGTGCGATTGGCCCGAACACCCGGATATTGCCACCCTTTTGATCCACGAAGGAGTCCAATCATGAGCAGGTCAAGATCTGGCCGCGCGGCGCGGCATGCCGAACGACAGGGCGGCGCAGGTTCCGGTGCCAGCGAAGCCATCTGGCCCGGCATCGAAGGCGGGCGGTATCGTCCGATCCCGGCCCACGGGATCGAAGCCATCCACCAGACCGCCCTGCGCATTCTGGCCGAGGTCGGGCTAGCCAGCGCAACTCCGCGCTGCATTGAAACGGTCACAACTGCGGGTGGGTCCGTTTCCGAGGCTGGCAGATTGATGTTTCCGCCAGAGCTTATCGAACGCACGCTTGAATCCGCGGGACGTGGTTTCAAGCTGTTTGGACAACGTCCGGAATACGATCTTGATCCAAGCGGGACGCGTATTCATCTGGGCACCTCGGGCGCGGCGGTTCATATCGTCGACAGCAAGACGGGTCAGATACGGGACAGCACTCTGGCCGATCTGCACGACATGGCGCGGCTGGCACAGGCGCTGCCGAACATCCACATGTTCCAACGCACGGTCGTGGCACGCGACATCGAGGATACGCATGCGATGGAGTTGAACACGGCCTATGCCTGCGCTGCCGGGACGGCCAAACCGATTGGTACGTCCTTCAGCTCCGTCGCAACCATGCAAACGGCGGTTGAGATGTTTCATATGATCGCCGGCGGTGAACAGGCATGGCGTGAAAGGCCCTTCTGTTGTGTTTCGACCTGTTTTGTCGTGCCGCCCCTGACATTCGCCGAAGAAGCGCTTGGCATCATCGAATGCGCCGCAGAAACCGGCACACCGCTGAAACTTGTCTCGGCAGGTCAGGCCGGGGCAACCAGCCCTGCCCCGCTTGCGGGTGCAGTCGCGCAGCAAACGGCCGAAGTGCTGGCCGGGCTGGCCTATGTGAACCTGCTGAACCCCGGACACCCTGCGCTTTTCGGCGCTTTGCCCTTTGTCAGCGATCTGCGCACGGGGGCCATGTCCGGGGGCAGCGCCGAGCAAGGTGTGTTGATGGCGGCCTGTGCCCAGATGGCGCAATATTACGGCATTCCTTGCGCCGTCAGCGCAGGAATGACGGACAGTAAAATGCCCGACTTTCAGGCAGGATACGAAAAGGGCATCACCGAACTTCTCAGCGCATTGGCTGGCGCGAACCTGATCTACGAGGCGGCTGGTATGTACGGGTCGCTTCTGGCAGCCAGTAAGGAAAGCTTTGTCCTCGACAACGACATGATTGGTTCGGTCATGCGAGCGGCGCGCGGTTTCGAGATAAACGAAGACGCGCTCGCCTTTGACGTCATCCGCGAGGTTTGCCTAAACGGCCCTGGCCATTTCCTGGGCAGCGGGCAGACTTTGGGGCGCATGCAGAGCGATTACTTCTACCCCGAACTTGCGGATCGTGCGACGCCGCAGGCCTGGGCGGATGCCGGCGCACCATCGACACTTGAGGCCGCGCGCACGCGGACCGAAGAAATCCTTGCTGGCGATGCCAGTCCAGTCTTCGGCGCTGAAACGACAGCAGCAATCTTTCTGAGGTTTCCTGAGATTTCGGCAAGATGGGGTTGAGGTCCCGGCGCTTGCGTTAGGGAGCTGCCGCCAGAACCTCGACTTCGACTTTGAATTCTGGTCGGGTAAAGCCGCTGACAATCAACAGGGTTGAGCTTGGCAAGCGGCTGGTCAACGCAAGAAATTCATCACGGGCGCGCATGTAATCCGGCATAAAGGACCGATCGGTGACAAAGGCGCTGACATGCGCAACGTCGCCTGCGCCCATGCCTGCTGAGCCAAGTATTTTCTCGATGTTTTGAAAGCAAATCACCGCCTGATCATAAGCGTCTTCGGGAATGGTTCCATCCAGGCGAATCCCCAATTGGCCAGAGGTTTGCACCATCCTCCAGTCGCCAGGAATTTCGACGCCATGCGCATAACGCGCGAACGGCGGCGGCATGTCTGTTGGGCTTAACGCTTTCATTTTCCATACTCTTTTTCGCTGTCAAATTAAGCTTGCGAGTTTGGATATTCTTTGCAAGTCTTAAAGACATTCTCTGGCACGGATATTCCAAGGGCCACGTAAAACCACTGTCGTTCAAGGAGGGCGATATGGGCAAACGTGTTCTTTTGGTGCGTCATGGGAATGAACCCGCCGATGATCGAATTGTCACCTGGCTTGGCCGGGAAGGCTTTGAAATTGACAGCCGAAAACCCTTTGATGGCGACCTTTTGGGTGAACCGGATGAGGATCTGGCCGGCACGGTTATCTACGGCGGAAACTTCAACGTCTATGAAACTGGCAAGCACCCGTTTTTGAACGAAGAGTACCGTTGGATCGGGGCGTGTCTGGATGCTGACATCCCAATGCTGGGTATCTGTCAGGGCGCACAGCAGATTGCCTATCATCTGGGCGCTTGGGCCGGAGCACCAGAATCCGAGTGTTTTGAGTTTGGGTATTACAGAATTGATCCGGAACCCTCGGAATCCGGATTTATGCCTGGGCCCCTTTGGGTCACGCAGGCGCATTATCATACATTCGACCTGCCGGTGGGCGCGACCCGTCTTGCCAGCAACGACAACTATGCGAACCAGGCATTTCGATACGGCGACAAAGTGTTTGGTTTTCAATTTCACCCCGAGGTTACGGTCGCTGGGTTCCAACGATGGCAGGAGGCCAAGTGGGGCGTCTACGGGAGACCCGGCGTTCAGAACCGCGAAGAACAAACCCGGCTGATGAAGCAGCACGACCCAGCGCAAGCCGCTTGGTTCCACGGCTTCCTTGGCCGCCTGTTTGGGAGGGCCGCATGAGTATTCAAGGCTATTGGTCCGATCATAAAGCGCCGGATTTTCGCAATTTACCAGAGGATACGATCGCCGTGCTGCCTGTTGGTGCAACCGAACAGCACGGGCCGCATCTGCCAGTATCTGTTGACAGCGATCTGGTGGCAGCCGTCATCGAGCGCACGTTGCCACGGCTGCGTGCCGAGCAGAACGTGCTGGTCCTTCCCGGTTTGGCCGTCACCAAAAGCGGTGAACACGATCGGCATCCCGGAACCCTCAGCCTGTCTGCGGATACGTTGCTGGCGGTCTTGCGCGACATCGGAGCCTCAGTTGCGCGGGCGAGTGTGAAGCGGCTTGTGCTGTTCAACGGCCACGGCGGAAACACAGCGGTGTTGGAAACTGCCGCGCGTGATTTGCGGATATCGCACGAGTTGATTGTCGCCACATGTTCCTGGTTTGGGTTTTCCGAGTGGGACAGCGTTCTTGATCCTGATGCGGCCGCAGTCGATTTGCACGCCGGAGAGTCCGAAACCTCAGCCATGTTGGCGGCACGACCGCATCTGGTGGATATGGGCCGGGCGCAGAACTTTATTCCCACAATCCGAGCCTGGGAAAAGCAGTTCAACCATATCGGCCTGACAGGACAAACCGCGCGGCCGGGCTGGATCATTGATGACCTGCATCCGGATGGGGCCTGCGGGGATGCCTCTGCCGCGACCGTGGAAAAGGGGGAACGCCTCTTGGACACGGCCGCCGCCAGTTTCGCGCAGTTTCTGGCCGAATTCGCCCAGTTCGATCACCGGGGGGGCGCGACATGAATCTTCTGCCCTCTTCCGATCTTCTGACCGTCGACAACGTTCTTGTGCCGTCCTCGATGATCGCCAACGCGCAAGAGTTCGGCGGTGTTGCGGTGTCGGACTGTGTGCATGGCGATTTGGTTATCCGAAACGGGCATGCCGCAGCTTTGCAGCCCTGTGCACGACAGGGCAAAGTCTCGGGTCTCGTCATACCGCGCCTGACCGAGTGCCATGTCCACCTGGATAAATGCCACACGATTTCAAGAATGGACCGCGTCGGCGGAGATTTGAGTGCCGCCATCGAGGCCCAGTACCGCGACCGCGTCCTCTGGACAAAGGATGATCTGCGTCACCGGGCGGAACGGGGTCTGAAAGAGTTGATGTCCTCGGGCTGTGGCATCGTGCGCAGCCACTTGGACTGGTCGCCGGAACCGGGCTCAGACACGCATCCGCTGGCGTGGCAGGTGCTGCGCGAGTTGGCAAAAGACTTCGAGGACAAGGTCTCGCTGCAGGTCGCGCCGCTGATCGACACGGCAGAGCTGACAGACGCCGGGCGCGCGGATGCGATGGGTAAGGAAATTGCCAGCGGCAATGGCGTTCTGGGCGTGTTTGTCTTGGATCAGTCCGATCGTCACGCGGCAATTGCAGCCGCCGTGCGCGTCGCCGAAAAATACGGGTTGGCGCTTGATTTTCACGTGGACGAAGGTCTGCATGACGGGCTGGACGGGCTCGAGATTATTGCGGACACCCTTGTCGAGACCCGGTTTCAAGGCCCTGTGCTGTGTGGTCATGCCTGCAGCCTGATCAATCTGGCAGGCGAGCCCTTGCAGGCGCTTTTGGACAAGGTCGCGCAGGCCGGGTTGACGATAGCCAGCCTGCCAACGTCCAACCTGTATCTGCAGGGGCGCAATACAGGCACACCGGACCGGCGCGGGATCACGCGGATCGGCGAACTGCGCGACGCTGGTGTGCCGGTTGTCGTTGGGACGGACAATGTGCGCGACGCCTTTTGTCCCCTTGGCCGCCACGATCCCCGCAAAAGTCTGGAGCTGGCGGCCCTGACGGCGCATCTGGATCCGCCATTTGGTGATTTGCTGCCAATGATTACAACGAACGCACAAAGGGCGCTGGGGCTTTCCCCGACCACCGTGGACGGGGCAGCGGTTGAAGACCTGCTGATATTTGATGCGGCATCCACGTCCGACTGGCTGACCGGAACCACCGAACCCAAACCTTTGGCAAATGTCCTGACAGGAGACCTTGCATGACTTCGATTTCAGGAAAATCCGACTTGGACTGGGCCGCGTTTGCTGAACGCCTGGCCCCTGTCGAGGTCATTGATGAACCCGTTCTGGTGAAAAAACGGTCTCGGGATTTCTTTTGGTACAGCCCGATCCTGAACCAACAGCTCAAACGCAGCTTTGGCGATCTTGTCGCCCTGCCAAAAACCGTTCAAGAGATGGCGCATTGCCTCAAAACCGCGCATGCAGCGGACGCCCCTGTCGTACTACGTGGAGGCGGGACAGGCAACTACGGCCAGGCCGTGCCTTTGCACGGCGGTCTGATTATCGAAACCACCGGTCTCAACCGAATTCTGGAAATCGGAGATGGCTTTGTCCGCGCCGAGGCGGGCGCGCTGATGGCTGATGTAAACGCGGCGCTGATAGCGCAAGGGTGGGAAATGGCCATGTTCCCGTCGACGCAGGATATCGCAACGATCGGCGGGTTTGTCGCAGGCGGATCCGCCGGCATTGGCTCAATTGCAAACGGTGTTCTCAGAGAGCCCGGCAACATTCTGCAACTCAAGGCGCTGTCCGTCGAAGAAGACCCACAGGAATACGTGTTCGAGGGTCAAGACGTTCTGCAGATCCACCACGCCTGGGGCTTGAACGGAGTCATTACCGAAGTGACCCTACGCACGGTCCCTCACCCAGATTGGATCGGGTGCATGGCAACATTCGACAGCTATCAGGAATGCTACGCGGCCGGGTACTCGGTTGCGACCGACGATCAGATCGGATGCAAACTGGCCAGCACGGTCGACGCGAGGATCGTCGACTATTTCCCGCGTCTGAAAGGCCATGTCCGGCCCAACAAGCACTTGCTTGTTTCGCTGGTGCCCGCGACCGACGTGCAGAAGTTTCGCGACCTCGTTGACGCTCAGGGTGGAAGCCTTGATCTGGAATTGACCGAAGACGACCGTAAGGCAGCATCGCTGCCCCATGTGTTTGAGTTTGCATACAACCACACCACTTTGCAGGTTCTGAAAGCGGACCGGTCCGCAACATACCAACAAATCGGTGTGCCTGACGCCTCTGACGCCGAAGCGATTGCACGTGTCGGTGCGGCCTTGGGCGATGACGTATGGCAGCACCACGAATTCTCGCTGCTGAACGGCGAAGTCGTGGCCTTTGATCTTCCGATTGTCTGGTTCTCTACCGAAGAACGCCTGCGCGAGATTGGGAGGATTTACGAAGAGCATGGGCACAGCGTCTACGACGCCCACAGTTTCCACGTGGAAAGCGGCGGTTTGAAAACGGCCGACTACCTGCATCTCGCCTGGAAAAAACGACTGGATCCCAAGGGGTTGCTGAACCCCGGAAAATCCCGTGCGTGGGACATGGTCAAGGATCTGCCACCTGAAGAAATCGAAGCAAAGGCAACTGTGTAAGAGGTCGCCATGTCCGCATTTGAAACACGCCCCCTGAACCCGGAATTCGGTGTCGAAGTCACCGGGATCAATCTGGCCGACGCCACGAAGGATCGGTTGTTTGGACAGGTCCGCGCCTTATTCGAAGAACATTCCGCCCTTCTGTTCCGCGATCAGGACATCTCGGACGACCAACACAAGCAACTGGCCGAGCTTTTCGGTCCCATCGAAGATCGAAAAGCCGACGAGCGCAAAAAGGGCGAGAAATTCGAGGTTCCGATGGTTTCCAATGTGCGCGATGACGGGTCAATTACCGAAGAAACGGACCTGCATACGCTGAACCTGAAGTCGAATTTCCTGTGGCATTCGGACAGCACATTTTTGCCTACCCCTGCCCTTACGAATATCCTGATCGGTCGCGTCGTGACGACCGAGGGCGGAGCGACTGAACTGGCCAGCACACGCGCGGCTTGGGCGAACATGCCCGACAGTCTGAAAGCAAAGGTGCAAGGGCGCGGGATCTGGCATCGCTATAGCCACTCACGGCGCAAAATCTCACCCGAACTGGCCGAATTACCAATGTTCAACAAATGGCCAGATCAGCATTGGAACGCGCTTTGGCGCAATCCGGTAAATGGGCGCGAGGCGCTCTATATCGCGTCGCATGCATTCAAATTGGATGGGTACGACGAAGCCGAAGGCCAAGCGATCATCGAAGAGCTCATCGACTTCTGTACGCAGCCGCAGTTTGTCTATTCCCACACCTGGCAGGTCGGCGACGTTCTGATCTGGGATCAGCGGGCAGTGCTCCATCGCGGCACGCCTTGGCCCTATGAACAGCCACGTGTGCTGTCGAGCATCTGCTCGACTGTAACCGAAGCCGACGCCATCGAAACCATGCGCATATCACAATAGAACCCGGCACACCGGCCGGGCACCACACGGCGAACACACGCCACACCCACCAAAGGGTCCACCTCACGACCAACAGAGAGGAAAACACATGACTTTCAGAACCCGTACCGGGAAAGAGCTTCCCAGAGTGATTACCGATCAGGCTAAAAAGGTCGGTAATGACGCGGTAAACCGCCGCGAGTTTCTGGCCATCGCCAGCTCATTCGGGGCAACCGCCGCAACGGCCTATGCAATGCTGGGCCTGCCGGCGCCGGCCGAGGCCGCGACCGAGCCAAAACAAGGCGGCACGGTGCGCATCCAAATGGATGTGCGTGGCCTGAAAGACCCGCGCACGTTCGATTGGAATGAAATCGCGAACTATGCCAAAGGCTGGCTGGAAAACCTTGTTAATTACGAAAACGACGGCACCTTCAAACCGGCCCTGCTGGAAAGCTGGGAAATTTCGGATGACGCAAAAACCTACACGCTGAATGTCCGACAGGGCGTGACGTGGAACAATGGTGATGCATTCACCGCCGAGGATGTGGCACGCAATATCGCCGGTTGGTGCGATAAATCGGTTGAGGGTAACTCGATGGCCGGCCGATTCTCGGTTCTGGTTGATCCTGAAACCGAGCGCGCGCTGGACGGCGCTATTGAGGTTGTGGACACGCATACAGTCCAATTGAACCTGCCGCGCCCGGACATTTCGCTGATCGCGGGCATGGCCGATTACCCGGCGGCCATCGTGCATTCATCACATGACCCGGAAAACATGCTGGGCAATCCCATTGGTACAGGTGCCTACCTGCCCGAAAGCCTTGAAGTCGGTGTTAAGGGCGTATTGGTCCGCAATGAGGACCACACCTGGTGGAATGCTGGGAACGGCGCATGGCTCGACCGTATCGAATACATTGACTTCGGAACCGACCCGTCAGCGCACCTTGCGGCTGCGGATGCGGGCGAAGTCGACATGATTTACATCTCGGAAGGTGAGTTCATTGATATCCTGAGTTCGCTGGACGGCTGGGTCGAGAATGAGGTCGTTACCATGGCGACAATCGTTATCCGTCCCAATCAGCTGGCCGAAGTCGATGGGGTCCAGCCCTACGCCGACAAGCGCGTCCGTCAGGCCATATCAATGGCCGTGGACAACGCCGTGCTGCTCGAACTCGGCTATGGCGGTCGCGGAGCAGTTGCCGCCAATCACCATGTCGGCCCCGCGCATCCGGAATACGCGGACATCGGCATGCCGACCTATGACCCCGCCCGCGCCCTTGAACTGATCAGGGAAGCAGGAATGGAGGACTATGAGCACGAGCTGCTGTCCATCGACGATGCGTGGCGCAAAGACACCACCGACGCGGTCGCCGCTCAGCTTCGGGACGCAGGCATCAAGGTCAAGCGCACGGTACTGCCGGGATCGACATTCTGGAATGATTGGGCGAAATACCCGTTCAGTTCGACCAACTGGAACCACCGTCCGCTGGGTGTCCAAATCTGGGCGCTGGCCTATCGGTCGGGTGAGCCGTGGAACGAGTTTGGTTGGGCCAGTCCTGAATTCGACGCGATCCTCGAACAAGCGCTTGCAACCCCGGATGTCGAGAAACGCCGCGAGTTGATGGCGCAAGGCGAGCAGATTGTCCGCGACGAAGGTGTGACGATCCAGCCGTATTGGCGGTCGCTATACAATCACACCCGCGAGGGACTTGGCGGAGCTGCCCAGCATATCTCGTTGGAAATACGTCCGGCGCAGATGTATTGGAGTTAAGGACGCTGCGGGGTGGCCTGTGCCACCCCGCGACACTAGCGGAGTAAGTCATATTGTTTGAACTGGTGGTCTTGGTTGCGCAATCCGCAGCCGTCTTTTTTCTTGCCGCGTGGCTGAGCACGGGTTTCATCGAAAACGTTGTGCATCCCGATCTCAATGAGACCTTCACCAACCAGGTGCTGACAATGGAACGGATGCGGGAAGAGTATCCAGAGGCGTATGAGGTCGTCGCCCATCGCCGCATCGAAAACCCCGCCATGCAAAGGTTCCTGTTCAAACTGATTGTATGCTGGGAAGGCATCGCGACCCTTACCCTCTGGGCCGGGGTCGTGTCACTGATCCTTGCCATCATCGGTGTAGTCGACCCCGCAAGCGCCCGCGCCATCGGCGTGCTGGGTGTTTTGTTTTTCACAGCCACATGGGCCGGGTTTTTGATAGTCGGAAACTGGTTCTGCTATTGGTTCTGCCACGAAGGGGCGCAGAACACCCACTACCAGATGACGCTATGGGGTATGGCGACGATAATTCTGTTGGTCATTGCTTAAAACGCAGCATATCTGTGCGGTCACGCTCGGTGAGCGATTTCATTCAGCCACGCGCGGAATGTGCTGATGGGAGAAGACCGCTCGTCACCGTCTCGGCAAACGAAGCAGAGGGCGTTATCGTCTTCAATGCTGACATCACTCAGATAGATCAGTCGCCCTGCATTCAGGTCGTCCGCGACAAGAACCTTACGCACCAGGATGGCGCCTTGCCCATCAATGGCAGCCGCAATCAAAACGGCAGAGTTCGGGAAAGCAGAACTCTTTGACTGAACATCCGGGTCGACCAACCCTGCTTTGCTCGCCCATCTGTCCCAATGCGGATGAAACCGATCATGTAACAGGGGCAGTTGGACTACGGCTTTAGGTTCAACCAAACCCTCGGCCCACGACGGCGCAGCAACAACGACAAGGCGTTCATTTACAAGGCGCTCAGAGTAGAGCCCACTTGATTGTTGGCCGCCGTACCGCAAGGCCACGTCGACTTCGCTGTCAAAGAAATCTATGATTTGATCATCGGTATCCAGTCGAATGGAAATGCCCGGATGACGTTCGCGGAACTCAGGTAGCTTTGGCACAATCCATTTGATCGCCAGGGATGAGGAAAGCGACACCGTTACCGAGCGCCGGGGTCTTGTCCGCTTTACCGAACCTATCCCCTGCTGCAAGGCCGCAAATGATTCCTGGGTGAACCGATGTAGATGGGCGCCTTCCTCGGTCAGCTGGACGCCACCCGGCAGCCTGCGCAGCAGTTGAACATCCAGATATTGCTCCAGTTGTTTGATCTGGCGGCTGACCGCGCCATGCGTCACGCCCAGATCATCGGCTGCTTTGCTGATGTTCAGGCGCGATGCGGTTGCGTCGAAGGCTTGCAAAGCGCGTAGATGTCTGATGTTCGTCATGATGTGAGTTTATCTCACACACATGCGCCGTAAAGTCGTTTGGAACGTGATTTGCCGCTGCTTATCTTTGCCAGGAAAGATCACAGCGGAGATAGCCAGATGACTGATGTCAAAGTGGCCCTGATGACCGGAACCGGCCAGGGGATCGGACGAGGATGCGCCATCGAGATGGCGAAAGCGGGCTACAAGGTCTCGCTGATGTCCCCATCGACCCGGTCCGTGGACCTGGCAGAAGAATTAGGCGGGATCGGACGCCAGGGTTCGGTTCTCGACACCGCCGATTTGCAAGCGATGGTGGATGACACGCTCAACACGTACGGCAGGATCGATGCTGTCGTCAGCAATATGGGCCATGGTGGCGGCGTGCCCGAAGCCATCAAGACGGTCGGCTTTGACCCGGATTTCGACGGGCCATTGTTGGAGTTGCCGGATGAGCTTTGGCACGAAAGCCTGGATATGTATGTCCTAAACGTAGTCAAGCTTGCCCGCATTGTGACCCCGATCATGATTGAGCAAGGCGGCGGTTCCTTCGTGAACATCTCGTCGATGAATACGGTGGAACCGCGCGCGCCCTATCCGATGAGCATGCTTCGCGGTGCATTGCACAGCTTCGCCAAGCTCTTCGGAGATCGATACGCCCGCCACAACATCAACATGAACAACCTGATGCCCGGTTTTTGCGAGAACGTGAACCTGTCCGATCTGGCAAGACGGTCCATCCCCGCGCAACGCCCGGCAACTTTCGCCGAGATCGGCCAAGCCTGTGTCTTCCTTGCCTCCGACGGCGCGCGTTACATTAACGGCCAGAACATCCTGTCGGATGGCGGAATGAACCGTGCGGTTCGATGAGTTTGGAAAGGGGAAAGCATGATCGTAAGGTCGCTTGGAGATGTCGTGGGGACAGAGCGGGACGTAACCGGACCGGGATGGAACAGCAGGCGGCTATTGCTTGCGTCTGACGGCATGGGCTTTTCGATGACCGACACTGTCATCAAACAAGACGCCGTGCTTGAGCTTGAATACACCCATCATCTGGAAGCCTGCTACTGCATCGAGGGAAGAGGTCAGATCAGACGCTTTGACGACCTGACATGGCACGCGTTGCAGCCCTTCACGCTGTATGCTCTGGATCAACACGACAGGCACCTTGTGCAAGCCCTGGACGGGGACCTTCGGCTGGTCTGTGTCTTCAATCCCCCGCTCACCGGAGGGGAGGTGCATCGCGAAGACGGAAGCTATGCGCCCATTGAGGCGTGACGAGAAACGTGAAGCAGGTTCCGGCATCGCCACCGTACCCGGTTACCAATCAAACATCTGTTTTGTAGTGCGCCATAAACATCGTGATGCAGTCATCCAGCACATCTTTGGGCATCGGGTTCTCACCAAGGAAGAACTCTGGCCAGAAGAAAAAGTTTTTAACGAGAGCCAGAAGCTGGTTGGTTGCAAATACCGGGTCAGTCTTTCGGATCACACCTGCGTCCATGGCTTCGCTGATCAGCCTCGTTATTGGGTAATCATGAGTTGCAGTTTCAGTGAAGAATTGCCGGGATCGTTCAAGGTCACGGATCAATTCTGAGATGACCATCCGGTTTAATCCGATGGCCGTTTCTTCGGTGATCACCCCAATGTAACGCCACAAGGCTTCTTTCAGTTGCTCAACGAAATCTCGATCCGGGTCGTAGGCGACCGGCTCCATGCTCTGGTTCTGCTCCAGCATAATCTGTGAGATCGCCTCAAAAAGGGCCTCCTTGCTTTCGAAGTGATTGTAGAGCGTGCGACTCGATACGTTGGCCTTTTTTGCGATTGAGGTCGTCTTCGCCCCCAAAAACCCCTGCTCTTTGAACTCATCAATGGCTGCATCGATGATATCTTTTCGTTTTTTTTCAGTACGTTTCACGATTTTAGCCTCAAAAGTAAAAAGAGGTGTTTACAAACACGCCCACCCCACCATAAGTAAACACAGCGATTTACTTTTGCAAGGCGCAGTACAACTGATCCCGAGAGGAACAAGACCATGAAAACCCAAGATTTCACCGCGGGTAAAAACGAAGTCACCTTCAAGTCCTTTGGCGTGGATTTGGCGGGCGATCTTTACCTGCCTGAAGGCTTTAATGCGTCGAAAAAATACAAAGCCATCGTGGGGGCCAGCCCATTCCCGCAGGTAAAAGATCAGATCCCCGCAACCTACGGTCCTGAAATGGCCGCACGCGGCTTTATCTATCTCGGCTTCGACTACCTCGGCATGGGCGACAGCCCTGCGTTGCCGGGCGAATTTAAGCAATCGCGCTATAATTTTCGCCTGATTGAAAACACGTGGGACGCGGTGTCTTACCTGGGCACGCTGCCCTTCGTCGACGAAATCTATGGCCTGGGCGTCTGTCAGGGCGGCCAGACCATCGCGTCGGCAGCGGTGACCGACCACCGCATCAAGAAAATCGCCATGGTGTCAGGCATGATGGCCTCGGACGCGTTCCAGTGGACCAACCGCGATATGGCGAACCAGATGATCGCCGCCGCAAACGCCTCGATGCAAAAACAATATGAAACCGGCGAACCGGACTACGTCGCTCCTTTTGGCCTGAACGACGACATGTCGCGCGAAGAGTTCACATCAGCGGCCGCCTATCCGGAAATGGCTGGCGAGACCTATGACTACTATGGCCGTGATGGTGCCAAAGGGCCGGTTGCCGTGCCAAACTACACCAACATGCATATCGGCGATCAACCCATGCAGTCCTTGTTTTCGATTTGTGAAGCTTACGCTGACAAGATCGTACAGCCTTCGCTGACCGTCTACGGCACAAACGCCTCAACCGCGATTTGCTCAACCGCATTTGTCGCAAAGCTGACCAACGATCACACAGAGCTGGCCTTTGATGAGTTCTCTCACGTGGACTTCTACTACAAGCCAGAGGCCGTGAAAGCGTCGACGGACGCAGTAGCCGAGTTTTTCAACAAGTAGATCCAAGAGGCGGGGGCATACCATGGTCCCCGTTTCTTTCCGATCGAGCGGGCTCCGACCGTTTAATTTACTGCCGCAGAAGCGCCGTCCAGATTTGTCGCGTCATCCCAATAGGAGCCCTCTTTCCTATCGATATGCAGCTTCAGGACGTCCAGTGCCTTTGTGACATTTCTGTCTTCGACGCATTGGACCAGCTCAATGTGTTCCCGATAGGACTTGGCCATGTGATCCGCGTGGTGACCCAAGCGGCTGCGCAATGCGGCCATTTTTAAGGCAATGGTCTGGTAGGCGTCATTCAGGAACCGATTGTCGGCGCAATCGAACAGGCATTGGTGAAACACGGTGTCCTGATACAGGTATTCCGCATCATCCCCGGCTTCGCGCGCCGCTTTCATTCGGTTCACACATTCACTGAGCGCCTTATGCAGCGCATCCGGATTCGACTGCATGGCCGAGGTGATCGCCGTGGTCTCGAGGCAGACACGTGCATCGCAGAGTTTGGCCAGTTCTTCGGGTCCGAGGTTGAACACAAAAGACCCGCGTTGGGGCTCAACGACCAACAGTCCTTCCATCTCAAGCCGGTTGATCGCCTCGCGAACGGGCGTGCGGCTGACCTCGAGATTCTTTGCGATTTTAGCTTCGGACAGCTGCTCGCCCAATTCGAACTCGCCTTTGATGATCCGCTCGCGAAGGTTCTCGGTCACCAATTCCGTCAATGATTTCGGTCTGTTGAATGGGCTCATCTCGCTCTCCTCATGAAGACACTAGCAGCCCTGCCTCTGGCATACAATGTGGTAGTATTGACAGATTGGCATACTGTATGCCAGTTTCGATTCTCACAAGGGACGGCATCGGGAGGGGCGTCTTTGCGAATTCTGGAAACATGGATTGTGGGATTGAACCGCGCGCTGGTCGCTCTGGCGCTGGCGACGGTCTTCGCAATCGTTTTTGCCAACGTGGTCGGGCGCTATGGCCTGGGTTCGTCTTTTGCGTGGGTCGAAGAGGTTGCCCGCCATCTGATGATCCTTGGCGCGTTCTGCGGCGCGGGCCTTGCCCTGCGCGAAGGACGGCTGGTCGCGATCACGACTGTCCCCGATCTTCTGCCAACCCCTCTGGCCCGTCTGCTGCGTTGGGGCATCGTCATCGTCATGTTCGGATTTATGGCGACGATGCTGTGGCTAGGCGTTCAGTTCGTCCAGTTCGGTTGGAACAAGGAAACCATGTCCACCGGCATTTCGCGCGGCATCCCCTACCTTGCGATCCCGATCGGATGTGCACTGTTCCTGATCCAGCTGGCCTTTTTTGCCAAGCGCTTTGTCAATCAGGATTTTGAGCATGGCGTCGACCCCGATGGCGAAGAGCCCGAGGTCTGAGCCGTGGCAAAAACCCTGATCATCCTGTTTTTTGCCACCCTGTTTCTGGGCGTGCCTGTGGCCTTCACCATGGGGATTGCCGGGCTGGCCGCGATCTTTGTCGACGGTTCGCTGAACCCACTGGTGGCGACGCAGCGTATGTTCGCCGGGATCGACAGTTTCCCATTGATGGCGGTGCCGTTCTTCATCCTCGCGTCCGAGTTGATGACTGCCTGCGGATTGACCAACGCTTTACTGCGGTTTGCCAACGCTCTGGTCGGGCATGTGCGCGGTGGTTTAGGGCATGTGAATATTCTGGTTTCGATGCTGTTTGCCGGGATCAGCGGATCTGCACTTGCAGACGCGGCCGGGCCGTCCGCCATCGTCATGCGGATGATGCGCGAGGCGGGGTATGAGAAGAACTATGCCGGAGCATTGTCCGCTGCGACGGCTACGATTGGTCCTATTATTCCGCCATCCATTCTCGCCGTCATTTTTGCGATCTCGACCAATGGGGTGACGGTTGCCGGTCTGTTTCTGGCCGGGATCGTTCCGGGCGTTCTGCTGGGCCTTGCTTTGGCCGTTGCCAACCACATCGTCTCGACCCGTTTTGGCTATCGCGGGCGCGAGCATCGCGCCACACGGTCTGAACTGGCCAGCGCGACCTTGTCAGCCATTCCGGCCCTGATCATGCCAGCGATCATTCTGGGCGGTATCCTGTTTGGGGTGTTCACGCCTACCGAGGCGGGCGCGGTAGCCTCGGCCTATGCGCTGTTTCTGGGCTTCATCCTGCGGGCCTTCACGATCCGTGCGCTCTATGCCGCCTTTGTCCGGGCTGCGGTGGTGACATCGTCGGTCTTTCTGATCGTGGCAATGGCGTCGATCTTTGCCTGGCTGCTGACCTACCTGCAAATCCCGCAGGAATTGGCAAAGCTGATCACCCAAGTCACTGACACCAAGTTGGGCATCCTGTTCATCCTTGCTGCTTTTGCCCTGATCTGCGGGTTCTTCATCGACACCCTGCCCGCGCTGATCATCCTGACGCCGATCCTAGGGCCCATCGCCTATTCCGCAGGGATCGACCCGCTGCAATTCGGCATGATGCTGGTCCTGAACCTGACCATTGGCATGATTACACCGCCGGTTGGCCCGGTGCTGTTCGTGATCGCCACAGTCGGACAACTCAAAATCGAACGCCTGTCAAAAGCGGTGCTGCCGCTGCTGCTGGCTGAACTCGTGGTGCTGCTTCTGGTCATTCTTGTGCCGGGCGTCAGCACCTCTGTCCCCAACTTCTTTGGATTTGCGAACTGACATGAAAGGGAGGAACCTCATGAAAACCATGTCGAAACTGATGACGGCCACTGCTGTTGTCGCGATGACCGCCGCTGGTGCGGCTTCGGCGAAAGAACTGAAATACGCACATTTTCAGGCCGCCGACCTAAGCTCGCCCAAACATGCCGCTGCGCTGGCATTTGAAGCCTGTGTCGAAGGCAAAACCTCAGGCTCGATCGACGTTCAGATCTTCCCGGCGTCGCAGCTGGGCGGCGGCTCTGAAATCATGGAAGGCCTGCAGCTGGGCACCGTTCAGATGGCAGCGATCCACGACGGACCGATCTCGGCCGTTTACAAACCGTTCTCGGTTCTGGCGATGCCTTACTTGTTCGACGATCAGGCGATGGCGTGGTCGGTCATGGATGGTGAATTCGGCGATGCACTGGCGGAAGATATGCTGGCCCAGACCGGCATCCGCAACTTTGGCGTGGCCGATAACGGCGTGCGCAACTTCACCAACAACGTCAAACCCGTGGCCGAGCCTGCCGATATGGAAGGCCTGAAAATGCGCGTCATGACCGCGCCGGTCTGGGTGACACTGGTCGAAAGCCTGGGCGCGTCCGCGACCCCGGTTCCGTGGCCGGAACTGCCCGGTGCGCTGCAGCAGGGCGTGGTGGACGGGCAGGAAAACGGTGTGACCAACATCGTCAACGCCTCGCTTTACCAGCATCAGAAATATGTCTCGCTGGATGGCCATGTGTTCAGCTGGCACGCTTATCTGATGTCGGATGCGTTTTTCCAAAGCCTGACCGACGACGAAAAGAAAGCGGTTGAGCAGTGCGTCGAGATCTCGAAAACGATCCATCGCGGCATGACCGCTGCGCAAGACGCCAATGCAACCGCGATCCTGTCGGAAAAGGGCATGGAAGTGGTTCCGGTCAGTCCCGAGCAGAAAGCGATGTTCCGTGAAGCCGCCCAGCCCGCGGTCCGCGAGTATATCGTCGGCGAAATTGGTGAAGATTGGCCTGCTCGCCTGGACGCTGCTGTCGAAGCGTACAAGGCCCAGTAACCCATGCCGCGAGACCGCCACATGACCCGCCAGACCATAGCAATCCTGGAACCCGGCTATGCCGCCTATGACACCGAAGCCTCGGTGCTGGCTGAGCAGGACGTTCAAATCGCACCGGTCGCACCAGAGACTGAGGCGGTCTCAGCCCTGCAGACGTTGGACCCGGTCGCCATCCTTGTACGCGAACGCGCAGTGGATGCGGCCGTAATCGACGCCTGCCCAAACCTCAAGGTCGTCGTCCGTTATGGTGTAGGCGTCGACAACATCGACTTGGATTACGCGCAGTCGCGCGGCATTTACGTCGCAAACGTCCCCGATTATGGGGCCGAGAATGAAGTCAGCGAACACGCGCTGGCGCTCTATCTTGCGTTGCAGCGGCGTATCCCATCGCGCGATCTCGAAGTGCGACAAGGCAAATGGGGCATCGGCCAGGCTGCCCTGATCCCCAGCCGCGAAAACGCCACCCTTGGCCTGATCGGGTGTGGCAAGATCGGTTTGCAAGCAGCGCAGAAGTTCCGCGCCCTGGGGTTTACGGCCGTGCTGGTTTTTGACCCTTACCTTGGAGACGAGGCAGCGGCTGCAGCCAATGTCCAAAAGGTCGATTTGGCCGAGCTTTGCAAGGCAGCCGACGTGATCAGCCTTCACGCGCCGCTAACCCCAGAGACGCGTCATATTCTGGATGCCGAGCATATCGCTTTGATGAAGCCCACGTCGATCGTGATCAACGTATCACGCGGCGGCTTGGTCGACGAACCCGCTTTGGCCAATGCCTTGAACCAAGGCCGCCTTTTTGGCGCAGGCATCGATGTGTTCGAACAGGAACCGGTCGCCCCAGACAATCCGCTGCTGCACAGCGCCAACACAATCGTGTCCGATCATGCTGCTTGGTACTCGGAACGCTCGGTTGCGGTCCTGCAGCGCAACGCCGCCGAAGAAATCACCCGCGTTCTCAACGGGGACCAGCCCAAAAGCTGGAAAAACCCGTGGTGAGACGCCCCGCTTTCTAACTATCTGACCCAAAAGGATAATACTCATGAACACTCAAGAGCTCGTTGCCGGGTTTCGCGAAGTGGCCACCGCATCCGTCGCAGACGCGGTAGACAAGATCGCAGGAAAAACCGGCTTTCTGCCTGCCTCGATCAAGCCGCGCATCAACGAAAAGAAAATCGTTGGCCCTGCCGTGACCATTCTGGAAGGCCCGACTGATGAGTTTCTGCCACCCCAGCACGCGCTGGACGCCATTGATGAATCCGAGGCCGGTTCGGTTATCGTGATCTCGACCAATGGCACCACTGACGTTGCCCTTTGGGGTGGCCTGATGACTGCGGGCGCTGTCGCCAACAAGCACGAAGGCGCGGTTCTGGACGGAGGCGTCCGCGATCTGGTCGAAATCAAGCGTGACTATGACTTCCCGGTCTATTCTCGCTGTGTCAGCCCGGGCACCACGCTGGGCCGCATCCGGACGCTGGCCTCGAATGTCGAGGTGGCGATGGGCGAGGTCATCGTTCATCCCGGCGATATCATCGTAGCCGATGTTGACGGTGCGGTAGCCGTGCCGCGTGATCATGCCGAGGCAGTCCTGGAAATGGCGCGCGAGATCGACGAGCGCGAAGCCGAACAGGCGCGCCTGATCCTCGAAACCGGCTCGCTGCGCGAAGGTCTGGCGAAATACGGTCGTATCTAAACCAAACGTTCCGCAGGCCGCGGCAACGGCCTGCGGAACACCAGAACTCAGCAAGGGAGGAATACATGCTGAAACGAATGCTCAACACGGTGGCCCTTACCGCCGTTCTGGCCACCCCGGCGCTTGCGAACGAGCCCCAGGTAGTAGCGGAATGGAACAGTCTGCCCTATGCCGTCAAGGACGAGGCGACAAAATCCGCCTGGGAGGGCAGTGAGATTTTCGGCAAAGCGTTGGTTCAGGGCGCCAAGGTCGACAGCCAGGGCAGCATCTATGTGTCCACCGCGCGCTGGGGCGGGGCAGAGATCCCCTCGACCGTCTCCAAGCTGGTCAAGAACGGCGACACGTGGGAGTTGGAGGCGTTTCCGTCTGAGGCCATGAACAGCATGACGAACCCCGATGGCCTCAAGGCCGTGCTGGGTTTTGAGATCGACCGAAACGATGTGATGTGGATCCTGGATCAGGGCCACGTGGCGGGCCCTCCGTTCGAGGATGGCGATGCGAAGCTGGTGCTTTGGGACCTGAAAGAGAACAAGGAAATCCAGCGCTATGTCTTCACGGCGGAAGAAGCGGATCGGCAGTGTTCCTTCCTGAACGATCTCGCCGTGGATAACGACACCGGCTTTGCCTATATCGCGGACAGTGGCATCTTTTGTGACCCGCTGCATGGTGGTCTGATCGTCTATGACAGCAACACCAATTCGGTGCGCCGCATTCTAGATCAGCACCGGTTCACCAATGATGAGCCGAATTTCTTCTTCAACATCGACAACCGCCCTGTTCTGAAAGAGGGCGGCATGCGCACAGGTGCCGATGGCATCGCGTTGTCGGGCGACAAGGAAACACTCTACTGGACCAACCTGACCGGCAATCACCTCTATAGCCTGCCGACCGAAATCCTGCGTGATTTCGAGACCAATGAGACGGTCATCGAAAACGCGGTTGAGGTTGCCGCAGTGCTGCCTTCGAACACCGATGGAATGACGGCGGACAACGCAGGCAATATCTACATGACCGCGCTGTCGCTGGACGGGATCATGAAGTTCGATGAATCCACGCGCGAGGTCAGTCGTTTCGTCCACCACCCGGAAATGAACTGGCCGGATACGCTGGCCTGGGGTCCGGATGGAGAAATGTATGTGGTGTCGAATCATCTGCATGTCTGGGTCGATGGCGACATGAATTTTGAAAACCCCGAAATCCCGAACTTCCGTATCTGGAAGATTCCGGGTGTCGGCCAAAGCTATACGGCCGAATAATCCTCCCATACACCTTGGTCAGCCTTTCGGGGCTGACCCCTTTTTCGGAAATGAGACACCAATGACCCCCGATATTCTGTGCCTTGGCGAACCGATGCTGGAGTTCAATCAGCAGCCCGATGGGAATTACCTGCCCGGACATGGCGGCGACACGTCGAATTGTGCCATCGCCGCTGCGCGCCAGGGTGCATCCGTTGGGTACGTGACGCATATCGGGGCGGATACTTTCGGCAACTCATTCATGGACCTTTGGCAGGCCGAAGGGGTGGATACGTCGACCGTTCGTCAGGTTACGGACGCTCATACCGGGATCTATTTTGTGACGCATGGCGCGAACGGGCACGAGTTCAGCTATTTCCGCGCAGGCTCTGCCAGCAGCCGGATGGGGCCGGATGATCTACCGGTAGCCGCGCTGCAATCGGCCAAGGTTCTGCATGTTTCAGGCATCAGTCAGGCGATATCGGATGTTGCAGCTGACGCCGTGTTTCGCGCCATCCAGATCGTGAAGGACGCCGGGGGCCTTGTGTCCTACGACACCAATCTGCGCCTAAAGCTCTGGCCGATCGAGCGCGCGCGCGCCGTAACGCATGCCGCCATGTCACAATGCGATATAGCCCTTCCCGGTCTGGACGATGCAGAGCAACTGACCGGCCTTTCCGACCCGGATGCCATCGCAGATTTCTACCTGAACCTCGGGGCAAAAATTGTTGCCCTGACGCTGGGGGCCGAAGGGACATTGGTTGCGACACCCGACAAGCGCGAGCGTGTCAAAGGCCGCCGGGTCGAAGCGCTGGATGCCACAGCCGCGGGCGATACATTTGACGGTGCCTTCCTGTCTCGTATTGTCGCTGGCGATGACCCGTTTCAGGCCGCACGCTATGCCAACGCCGCCGCCGCCCTGTCGACCCAAGGGTATGGTGCAGTCGCCCCGATGCCGCGCAGGAACGCGGTCGAGGCGTTTCTTGCGGAAGGAGACTGACCCATGAAACACGCCGTTGTCATTGGCGGCACCCGCGGCATTGGCGCTGGTATCGCAGGGGAACTTCGCCGTAAGGGATGGCACATCACCACAACCGGCGTCGGCGCGGACGAGGTTTCGGCCTATGCCGCGCAGTACCCTGACGATATGTGCGCGCAACTGGATGTGCGGGATACTCAGGCCGTAACTGCGTTCTTCGGCGGGATTGAGAACCTCGACGGTCTGGTGAATTGCGCGGGCATTCTGGCGCGTGGTGCGGAATATGAGATCGACGTTTTTGAGAAAGTGATCGATATCAACCTGACCGGTACCATGCGCTGCTGTCTGGCGGCACGACCCTTGCTGGCCGCGTCAGGCGGGGCCATCGTGAACACCGCCTCGATGCTCAGCTATTTTGGGGGGCCACTTGTCCCCGCTTATTCTGCTAGCAAAGGCGGGGTTGCCCAGTTGACCAAGGCCTTGGCCGGAAAATGGGCTGCCGATGGCGTCCGCGTCAATGCGGTGGCCCCCGGATGGATCGAAACCGAAATGACCGACGCCCTGCGCGCCGATCCGGCCCGCAACCAGCCAATCCTTGGTCGCACACCGCTGGATCGCTGGGGCAAACCCGCGGAAGTCGGCGCGCTGGCCGCATGGTTGCTGTCGGACGAGGCAGCATTTGTAACCGGAGCCGTTTACCCGGTCGATGGCGGTTATTCCGCGATGTGACAAAGGAGCAGTCAATGCCAGTACAAGAAAACGACGACGACCCGAGAATGCCGTATCAACTGCCGTTCCCCAAGGACGCGCAGGAAGAGATCGTTATCCCCGACGCCATTGCACAGGATGAGCGTATCTGGGTGCCACAAACCGAGAATGTGTCGTTCCGGCCATTATGCCTGAACCGGTCGCAGGGCTATTGGATGAACCTTCTGCGCGTTCGGAAATCGGGCGTTCTGTCCCGACATCGGCACCCACAGCCCGTTCATGGCTTTGTTCTGAAAGGCCGCTGGCACTACCTGGAACATGATTGGATCGCCCAGGAAGGCGGGTACGTGTACGAACCGCCCGGCGAGACCCATACACTTGTCGTGCCCGACGATGTCGACGAGATGATCACCTACTTTCAGGTGAACGGCGTGATGCTCTATGTTGATCCCTGGGGCAAAACCATGGGCTACGAGGACGTCTTTACCAAAATCGACATGTGCCGTAAGCACTATGAAGAGGTTGGTTTGGGGGCGGATTATGTCGAGCAGTTCATCAGATAGTCACCTGCAACTGGCGTTGGTGGCGCATGATGCCAAGAAAGACCAGATGGTCGACTGGGCCCAATCGCATGCCGAACAGTTACAAAAGGCAACACTGTTTGCCACCGGCACCACGGCCGGGCGCATCAACGCGTCGGTGCCTGATCTGCAGGTAACAGGCCTAAAGAGCGGCCCTTTGGGGGGCGATCAACAGCTGGGCGCGATGATCTGCGAGGGAAAGCTGGATGGCTTGTTTTTCTTCATAGACCCGCTGTCCCCAATGCCCCACGACGTGGATGTAAAAGCGCTGAGCCGCCTCGCGATCGTTTATGATCTGCCCTTTGCCAGCAGCCCAAGCACGGCCGACTTTATCCTGAACGGGTTGTTTGCATCCAAGGCCCGATAGGGCCAAACCTTGTTTCCCGGGCCTCCGGAAAACGCCCTCTCGCCTTGTGCTGGGGGAAAAGTGGCCTGCCCTTGCATGAACCTCGCTTCGACGTCCGGCGCCGAGGCCAAACGTGCGTCGTAGAGCATGCGCCGATCGATCGTTACAGCGCAGACTTGAGGGCGGTAGACTAGCCGACGGCGACGCCATCCAGCAGCTCAAGTGCATCGCGCACGTCAACCGTGTTCTCTCCTCCTGTGACCGCCTCAAGGGCAGATCGCAGATCGGAGCTGGCATTTTGCGCGTCTCCATATTTTCGATGTTGTTTCACACTATCTACCGCCGTTCGAAGTACGAACATCGTCGCATTCTGTTGTCGTGCGGTGCTCAATGCCTCACGAAACTCTGCTTCGGCCAATTCATTTTCGCAGCTTGCGAGTGCATAAACTCGATCCGTCTCGGCCCGAGCCCAGCCTTCATTGGTAATTTCCTGATGTTTTCGGGCTTGGGACAACAAGTCCAAAGCACCTTCCCGATCACCTGTTTTCAGAGTGAGTTCGGCAATTAAAGTAAGAAAGAAAGGTTTGTAGTTTCCCGCCCCGCTGGTCCACCAAGCTTCGGATGCGTTCTGCAATGCTTCGATCGTTTCCGGTTTCGGCGAAACATAGGCGCGCACCCAACTTCGCCAGAGGTTGGCAGTCAAAGACATGAATGTGAATGAGTGCTTGGAGGAAAGCGCGTCAAGTTGGTTGGAAAGCTCAATCACTTTGTCAGGTTCGCGGCGCAGAAGATGAAGCATGCACAGGTAGGTGAGCGACTGTGCAATGCTGTGTGCATGTTCAAGCTCATGCGCTGCAGCGACCGCTTGGTTTTGGATTTCAAGTGCCCTGTCGGGTTCCCCGCGTATCCAGATCGCCAAGCTCAGAAAGCAAGACGTGATGGCTGCGTGGTCTGATCCGTAGATAAATGCCAGATGCCCATCACGCTCGAGGCTGTAAAGCTCCAGGGCTTTGCTCAGGTGCGTGTAGGCCGCGTCCAGCTCGCCGATATGAAACAGAACCGCACCCATCGCCCGATGAGCCACCATCTGATGCTGTGTCTCATGTGTCGAACCGGCTAGATTCAGAACCTGTTCGGCGACATCTCTGGCCAAGTCATACTCGGCACGAACCAAATGAAAGGAATAAAGGCCGTTCAACACCGGGAAGAGATGTTCGGTTTCTTCCACTCCCTCGCACAGGTCCCGTATTCTTGAGTACACAGCTCCGGTTTCATCTGCTGCGATGCCCGCCGTCGATCGCAAAACACCAGCTCTGAGAACCTGAATTTTTATTTCCTTACGGTCCCGTCCGACACTCTGCGCCAGTTCGCTCAACTGCTCTATCGCCAGGGACAGCTGGGTGTCGGCCTCGATATTCGCAGACCGCTGGACAGCGCGCTGGCCGGCAATATAGCGATGATCTATGGCCTCATCGCTCATGCCAGCCATGGTGTAGTGATGCGCCAATATCTCAGGGCTGGCATCCCCGATAGCTTCAGTTTCGTCACTAAGTGTCTTGGCTACACGAGCATGCAAAACCCGTCGCTCGCTTTTTAACAGGCTGTTATAGGCGGTGTCGCGAATAAGGGCGTGGCGATAGCTGAAGGTTTCCAGATTTTCCTCTTCAGACCTTGTGACAACGCCCGCCTCGGTCAACAGTTCCAATCCTGCACGCAACGCTTTGTCACCAATACCCGCAACTCCAGCGATCAACGGATAGGAAAACTGGGGTCCGATCACTGCTCCGATCTGCGCCACCTCTTTAGCGGAACTCAGGCGATCCAGGCGCGCCATCAGGGCATCGTGCAACGTGCTGGGAACCGAGCTTGCCGGGGACGTCGCGCCCATGGCGTGAGGGGCGCTTGTGTCACTTAAGGCACCGGATTCCAGAAGGTCCTTTGTCACTTCCTCAACGTATAACGGCACGCCGTCAGATCTGGCGGCGACGGTGTTGTACACTTCTTCCGAAATCGACTGTCCTTTGGCCACATCGTCCACAATGCTTTTGACCTGGTGAAAGTCTAATTGCTTCAAAACCAGTTTTGAAAGGTTGGATTGCAGCGCCCAACCTGGGTCGAACTCCGGTCTGAATGTCATCACAACTAGAACCGGCAGGTCGTGAATCCGGTCGGCAATCCGGTCAAGCAACAGCTTTGTTGTCGGATCAATCCAATGCGCATCTTCAAACAAAAGCAGCACGGGTTTTTTCGCGGTTTTTGACGCCAGATTGTTTAGCAACAACTCTAACGTCTGCTCCATAAGTTGCTGCGGTGTCAGCTCTAATGGCCCCAACTGGTCTTCAAATGGAACAGAAAGAAGCGACGCGGCAAGCTTCAGGGCTTGGTCAGACTTGTCGTCCAAAACGGAAGAAATCTTCCGTAGCTTTTCTTCGTTTGTATCATCGGAATGAAAATCCGCGGCATTCTCGAATTGACGAATTGCCGGGTAGAAAGCACTCGCGTAATGGTACGGAGAGCACTGGTAGCGGATTTGTGTATGAGAGGCCGCGGGGACGTTCTGTCTTAGCTCTTCCACCAGTCGAGACTTTCCAATTCCCGGTTCGCCCGACACCAGCACAACCTGACCTTGGCCAAGGGTTGCAAGGTTCCACTTTTCGTTCAGGGTTTCATATTCACCGGCACGGCCGACCAAGGGGCTTAGCTGCACGTTATGCATCGCCATAAAGCGGCTGTCGGTATCGCGCGCCCTCGTCACTTGCCAGGCTTCGACTTCCTTGGCGAAACCTTTGAGTTTGAACGCGCCGCGTAAAACGTATTCGAAAGTATCGCCAGCCAACTGATGTGTGCTCGGGGCGACGATCAGGGTTCCAGGGTCGGCCATTGCCTGCAGACGGGCGGCCAGGTTTGGCGTCTCGCCCATCGCCGTTCCGTCCTCAAACATTTTTTCGCCGCGTAGGTCGCCGACAACGACCAGACCCGTCGCTATGCCAATGCGGACGTTCAGTTTCGCATGCGTGCGGATTCTGGGAATCTCCTCAATGATGCGAAGGCCTGCGCGAATGGCGCGTTCGGGATCATCCTCATGCGCATGGGGAAACCCGAAGAAGACCATGATGCCATCGCCGTAGTAGCTTGCGATGTGCCCATCGAAAGCCGCAACCGACGCGGCACATGTCTCTTTGAAAAGCCTCAGAACTTCGGCCAAATCCTCGGGATCGACGCGCTGAGCTATTTCAGTCGATCCCACTAAATCGATGAACATAACAGTAAGCTGTCGGCGCTCTGCCACGATGGCGGGACCCAATGTCGTGTTGGGTGGTCGGTGCTCCCCGGTCGTATCTGCCCGAACCGCTTTCCTAAAACGCCGTCTTGGCCCCAGAGGGAGCCCGATTGTAACAAGGTCTTCGTCCGTTAACTCGGTAAGATCACCGAGTTCGACTTCATGCTCAGCAAAGGCCGCAGAATATTTGGCCAAACCGTGTTTCTCAAGCCAGAGCGCAAGATCAGACATTTGTAATTTCGCATGCCATCGCGTAGAACCTGTATCTGCGCACCGCGGGCAAGCATCTCCTTGGCTGTTAACTGACCGGAACGGGCGTTAGTGATCGTCGAAGTGTCTCGTCGACATATTCCTCATTGAAGAACACAGATTTACATTCGGTCAAGAACTTCATTGCCTTGCCTGGACTCCGGATCGCCAAAAAGAGACTTTGTTTGGTACCGATTTTGAATGTGGCAGGACAACGCTCTCTTTCCTGGATGATCTGGCATTCTGGGTCAGACTGAAGAACCATTTTGGACATCTATCGGTCTTTCCCACTGTGTCATGCGAACGTCTTCATTGCGGACTGAAGCAGTCGTTCGATCAGCTTGCCCAACGGTCCGGTTTTTTGATTTCGTGGAGAAGTGTGTTTAGCATGTCGTGGCATGTGCAACGTCAAAGAGCGAAGACATGTCTGATCCATATTCTAATCTAGGAGCACAGGATTCCGCGCTTCAAGAAAGGATTGCGGCAGCGATGGAAGCCCGCTGCCTTGAGCCTGCACAGGTCGAAATTCGCAAGGCCTACTTGAGTAACTTGAAGCTGCCCAGCAATGCAAGCGCATTGGAACTTGGGTCCGGCACAGGCCACGTCACCAAAGACCTGTTGGACCTTGCTGGTGCCGAAACCGCACACGGAGTCGAGCCTTCACCAGTAATGGTAGAACGGGCCAAAAAGAGCTTTGGAAGTGAAGCGCGGCTTAGTTTTGAGATCGGCGATGCCAAGAATACTGGTTTTGAAGACGCCTCATTCGATCTTGTTTTGATGCACACTTTGCTGTGCCATGTGCCTGGCCCCGAAGACGTTGTTCACGAGGCCTTCCGCATCCTGAAGCCGGGTGGTGTGTTGGCGATCTGTGACGGCGACTACGATACCGCGACGGCGCAGATTGCAGATTTCGACCCGCTGGATCAACTCATCCGGTTCATGATCAATCAAAACGTCACCAACCTTTGGATCATGCGACAAATCTCTGGCATGCTTGCCAAGACTGGCTTTCAGCTTGGGGCGCGCAGAGGGCACGGATACGTTGCCGAAGGAGAAGCGACCTACTTCCTGACCGTCATTGACCGGGGCGCGGACCGCATGGTCGAAGAGCGCCTGTTGTTTCCTGAAACAGCAGAGGCATTGAAGACAGAGGCAAGACGTCGGGTCGCGGAAAAGACCTTTTTTGGGTATATGTCTTACGTGAGCCAGATTGCGACAAAACCAGCCAGCAGATGAAGCTGCTACAATTCGTGAAGTAGAAATTTGGGGGATATGTCTACCAACCCCTTGTTTCAGACGGCAACTCACGAAAAAACAGCCTGTAGTCCCTTGCGAACTGACCCATATGCCAAAATCCATGACGGTTGGCAGCGTCGTTTATTGTTCCACTGAATGAACCTGCAAGAAGGTCCTCTCGGACGCGGCTTAATCGAAGTCGCATGTAATACGACTTTGGGCCATGCCCGAAGTGTTCTTTGAACGCGCGATCCAGGGTTCGCCAAGATGCGCCACTTTCTTTACAAATCTCTTCTATCGAAACCGGATCTTCCAGATTGGCAGCCATGAGGTCCATTGCACGATCAAGGGCACGCCGTCTGGTATCCGCCTGACTTCTGTCAAAATGCACTTCGTCGTCTGTCAGAATACTCAGCGCTTCAAGCATCAGAGTTTCCTCTGCTTCCTCAGACCACTGCGCATCAGCACTGGTCAGCAGCTCGGATACGCGCTGCTCTAATTGCGCCATGCTGGCCAAACCTGATTTGGACCTCAGCTTGTGTGCGTCCGGATTGTCGTGGTCCAGATGAAACCCACAGGTTTCGGCCAACTTCTCCAATCGATCGGTTTCAAACGAAATGACGTTACCGGTAAAACCAGCCGTCGAAATACCATCAAACCCATCGCGGTCCCCGAAGGACAGAAATGCGTTTTCGGTTACGTCCCTTGCTTGCCACTTGTCGACTGCACCATTTGACGGGATCCCGAACGTCACCCAGCCCTTTGGCGAAACACCACGTTGGTGAACACGTTGGTTCATTGCGATGTTTAAGGCGGACACCGAGTGCCCCGAGCGCACTGTTATTCTCGTCGACAATCGACCCGGATCGAGCTGTCGAAAATCAATCTCCCAAGGCGTAAATTCCCCGATCATATTGGGATGGTCGAAATTCAGCACGACTGCAGGCATCACCCCATCCGCTATGGCGGGGTCAGCCTTTTGCAAATTTGGCGAATTCTTGATGTGGTCCATTCCCAGAGCCTGACACTTTACCGGTAATGTAGCGAATTCGAACCGCAGGGAGTCAAGTGTCAGCAAAAACTCCAAACCTTGCCACTATGGGCCGACCGCGGCTCCCAGAGGCCGATGCTCGATCAGAGCGCGTGGTTACGTTCCTGACGCCACCAGAACACCAACGACTTTCTGAACTGGCACATCAGTCAGATCAATCGATTTCAGCAAAATGCCACGAACTGATTGTTCAGGCGATGAACTTTACGGACACAAAAGGGGGAAAGAAGAGTGACTAGTGTTATTTGTAAGACTGGGGCTGCAGCCTGTTTGCTTGCTCTGCTCGGCACCACGTCTGCGGTCGCACAACAAGACGCAATTGTGCATGACGGTGAGTTCGAGTTCTTGCGCGCCCAATTTGGCGAGCAATGGGACGCGCAGGATGTCGAAATTGAAGCGAGGTTGACCGAAATACGGGAAGCCAACGGCGGCAAACCCCCTAATTTCCTGTACATCCTGATCGATGACATCAGCTTTGGCCAGATGGGAGAGCGCAAGCTCAACTATGTGATGGGCATTGAAACCCCGAACATCAATGACTTTGCCAGCGAAGGTCTGTCGTTGATGCGTATGTACACCGAACCCTCTTGCACACCCACGCGCACGGCCATGCTTACGGGTCGGCATCCAATCAGGGCTGGCGTGGAAGAGGTAAAAGTTGCTTTGGTGGGCGAAGGACTGCCTGCCGACGAAGTGACTCTGCCAGAGATCCTGAAACAGGCAGGCTATAACACCTCACACGTCGGCAAATGGCACCAGGGCGATATCGAAGAGGCCTACCCGCACAATCAGGGCTTCGACTGGGCGGCGTTCCCGCTGCATCAACAGGTACAGCTGAGCCTGATGACCCGCGAGGCGATGCAGGCGAACAACATGCTGGGATACCACGCGTCGGGACAGAACAACGCGCTTTTGCTGGATGAACGGTTCAAGCCCTATGGATTGGTAACAGGTGTTGAAGCCGAAGCAGGTGGGCCAGCGCGCGAGGTCGAAATGGCCGCGGGCGAAGAATGGACACAAGCCAAATACGAAGAGATGAACGAGCGCTATCAGGCGCAGGCAATTGAACAGCTTGAGCGCGTTGCAGCATTGGATGAGCCGTTCTTCCTGCAGTACTGGCCGCTTTATCCGTTGAACTTTGCCTATCCCGATCAGGCGCTGTCACGGAATGGCGGGTTCCACGCTGACAAATTGCAGCTTCTGGACGGTTGGATCGGCGAAGTCTTGGCTGCACTGGAAGACACCGGCGAGGCCGACAATACCATCGTCATGATCATGGCCGATAATGGGTTGATGTACCATTACGAGGGGACATCCGGGCTGAATCAACTGATTTATCGGGGCGGCAAAACCCAACACCTCGAAGGGGGCGTGCGCACCGATGCGTTCATTCGCTGGCCCGGCGTGATTGAAGCCGACAGTGCCGCCGGTGACATTTTCCACGTCTCGGATATCTACACCACAATCGCGCGTATTGCCGGCGCCACAGACTTTATCCCACGTGATCGGGTGATCGATGGAATCGACCAAACGGCACTGTTACTGGAAGGAGAGGGCAACGGACGACGCGACTATGTTTATGTGTATGAGGGCCCGGTTCTGCGCTCGGTCGTTAAACAGGAATTCAAGATGCACCTGCCTGCGCCGGGTGCACCCGGAGCGGCGGCGCCCACTTACAACATCTATCGCGACCCGCGCGAGCAGCATCCATTGATTGGGTACTCTCTATGGGCCGGAGCCTCGTTTCAGGACATGATCAAGCGCCATCAGAAGATGATTGCCAAATATCCAAACTCGGAAATCGGTAAAGACATCCCCTACGGCGGCATCGAGAACCTACGACCCGAAAGTGAAGAGGCCCGGCAGGTCTTCACAAGCTGGCAAGAGTAAAGCCTGAATGGCGCGCGGGCCCTGTCTGCGCGCCTTCCTCACGAACAAAAAAACGCGATGCACTGAGGTTTCATCTTAACGACGTCTTGATTGAAAACCCGCTTCTGACCATCGGCAACCCTTGGGTGCTATCCGATCTAACCCTTCAGGGACCGCTCATTGAACGAAGGTTCGGGTTTTGAACTCCGCAATTTGGCGTGGGTCACCGGGTTTGGGACGTGCCGCAAATTTCAGGCCGAAATCCGCCACAAGAAAGGTGAAAGAAATGAACCTGCTTAGATCAATTGGTACTCCCCTCCTTCTTTTGATGGTTGGCGTGTGTCCCGGCATCGCGGCTGAGGAGCGGGCTGTGCCCCTTGAAGGTGTCCTCAACACCCGAGACCTCGGCGGCTTGAAAACTGAAGACGGCCGGACTGTTCGCGCGAAGCAGCTCATCAGGTCCGGCGAGATAGACGAGATCAGCAACGGCGGCATGCAG
The DNA here is from genome assembly GCF_017743975.1 of Ruegeria sp. R14_0. GTDB lineage: Bacteria > Pseudomonadota > Alphaproteobacteria > Rhodobacterales > Rhodobacteraceae > Ruegeria. The sequence continues at coordinate 402,031 of NZ_JAGHRC010000004.1, forward strand.
CGCCTGGACGACATGGGCGTCAGCGTAATTGTCGATTTGAGAACCACAGCCGAGGCGACAGCCCATCCCGCGCAGTGGCCCGACGGTCAGGGACCCGCGCGGCATAACTTCCCGGTGATGGAAAATGAAAGCCAGATGATTGACGACATGCGCGCCAGCATCAAGTCAGGTACAGCGAAGGCTGAGGAAACAGACGCTTTGTTCGCAGGCGCCTTCGGCTATATCGCAACAGACTACACGGACGAATTTCGTGATCTGTTCGACGTCTTGCTTGGTCAGCCGGAAGGCGAGGCGGTTCTTTTTCACTGCTCGGGCGGGAAAGACCGCACCGGAGTCGCGACAGCTTTGATCCTGACCGCACTTGGCGTCTCCCAAAAGGACATTCAAGCGGATTTCATGATGAGCAACATACTGAAGGATGCTGACCAAAAGGCTGAGCAGATCGCGGCGGAAGTCAATGCGGTTCATGGTACAAGTATGACCGCAGAAGCTGTTTGGCCTTCGCTGGGGGTGCGAGAGTCTTACCTCGATGAGTTCTACACTAGCGTTGAAGAGAGTTATGGTTCGGTCGATGGCTACCTTCGCCAAGGCCTTGGTCTTACGAACGAGGACTTGGACACTTTACGCGACAGATACCTTCAATGAAGCGAACGCAGCACCTGCAAATTTTGCAGCGCAAAGGCGGACCAATACAGAGTGTCGAGGTTATCGGGTACCGCAATGCGTTCCAGCTGCAAATGAGAACCATATGTGACCTTCTGATGCCGACCTCTGCATTCAGTCAGTCCCAGACAGTTCAGATGGAGAGGGGCGCTGCAACCGTATGATTTTGTTGATCTCGACACAGGCACCTCGAACCCCTCGCCAGTTCCTTGGAAGAAGGGACAAATTGCAGCCCAAAACCGCTTGCTGCCTTTCCCATTCATGTCGTGCTTTTGCATAGGTGGGATCAAAAAGCACCCCTTCTGCGAAGTCATCGACAAATGGGAACGTCCTGCCCTTCTGCTTTTGCTGAGACACGACAACACAAATGGCCGGGCGGGGTTTTCAAGTCTCCAAAGCTACTCGACGGGTGACCAATCTGGGCCCGGATCATAGGCAGAAATTTCACTGGTACGTTCCAGGGTTTCCGGGCCAAAATCCGCCTCGTAGACGATACCGTTCTCTCCAACCAAAAAGGAATGAACCCCGGTTTCGCCGTAGTCGGACGGTACTGCCAACAAGGCATGACCCGAGACGAAATGGTCCCCGACAAAATAGGAGTATTCTCCGCCGGGCGCATTCGGCCCCTGCCCCTGCAGGATCGTGTAGTAGTATCCCAGGAAGGGTTCGGCTTCATAGTCGGCCTCACCATCGCTCCACCCGGTTGCGGCCGCTCGGGCGAGTGCCGCACCGACAAAGCTGTCCTCGTCCGGCCAGAAAAGCCCGTCGCGCTCTCCGGGATCCGAGATGATCGTTCGGGCGAACTCCATGACGCCATCGCCATTGTGATCCACAAGACGAAATGCCGCTTGCAGGTCAACATAGGCCTCAAGCAGATCAATCACCTCCAACTCATTCAATCCGATTTCGCGGGCCGAAAGCTCTTCGATCCCGGCTTCAATATCGAAGCGCCACCCGTCTTCTGATCGTAATATCGGTATCGGGAAAGGCCAGCCGTCTTCACCAAGCAGAAGAACAACGCCATCATCTTCGGGCTGAAAGCGATACCCTTCGCCATACATGCTAAGCACGTCTTGCCGCCTTGCCTGGTCTTCTGCCGGATCACCGGTGCCAATCAGGTCTTCGGCCTCGGGACCAAAAACCTCGAGCAGTTTGCTCTGATCATTGGCTTGCAACGCACCGACAAAGGCATCCAGCGCAGTTTGCGGCGTGTCAAACCGGGCCCCCTCCGACAGCGCGGGGCCTGTGGTCGCGGCCAGCAACAAAACTGAGAATACTGATCTACGCATCTTACCGTCTCCGTGTGCCTTTGGCGGCGTGTCCCCGTCTGGACGCGTTATGTGCCCGGTTTCCAGACGCCTTTTTCTTCATCGCTTGCCCCTTTGATGCCGTGGGCTTGCGCTGAGTTGTCGTGACCTTCTTGGTCCCGGTCTGCGGTCTTTGCGCAACCGGCCTTTTCGCTGCGTCCGTACGTTTGGTGCGATCGATCGCCTGTTGTTTTGCAGCGGCTCTGTCCACGTCGACATTGCCCCGGTTCACTTGCGGAAGGGATCGGTCACCACCGCCCCGGTTCGCCAGAGCACCGCCAGCAACCGCCCCTGCGCCAGCTGCGGCTGCCGCGGCAGCGCGATCACGGGTGATATCTGCGGCACCGGACTCGCGGCTTAGTTTCGCGCGCAGTTCATCCGTCCGACCCTCGGGGCGGTTGACCGGCAGCTCACCGCGCCCGCCTTCGCCTCTTTCATGATCTGCAATTCTATCCCGGGCTTCTTGCTGGCGTTCCGGGTCGGGCTTCCAGCCAACATCCGTACGATCGCCCAGATCGATGTCGTTGCCGATGTTGACGTTGCCATCGATGTCGATGTCGATGTCCGGGTTTCGGTAGATCGGGCCCCCGCCCCAGCCGCCACAATTTCGGCAACCCCAATAGCCATACCAGTCATCATCGTCATCAAAGATCTCGTCGATCAGGGCCACTGTGCCGAACGTCAGCAAAGCCGCGCCCACAACGTCTCCGGTCGACGGGCCGGTATAGACCGTCGCCGGATTATACTGCGGAACATACACCGTTTCAGGCTGTGTCGGCGTGATTACAACCGTATCGTCGTCTGACACCTCGACAGTTTGTTCTGGCCCGGAAACAAGAGCGCCACTGTCAATCGCCTGATCCCGCATCACCTGCACCGCGTCCATCACGTCATCGGATTGGGCAAGCATCGCGGTGCCCACAGTTTCGGTCCAATCGATATGGGTGGCCATCTGCCCAACAACTTCGGGGAATGCCGTTGCCAGAACGCTGACCGAAGGGTCCCAGCCCATGGCGTTGATTTCAGGCTCAAGCTCAACAGGGTCGCGGTCGGCATTGTCCAACAGGTACCGCTCGGCCTTCACAATCTCTAGCGGCTGCGTTGCGGCAACGAGTATTTGGATCAAAAGCGTGTCGGGATAAAGTGCCACTGGGGCGACCAATGTCTGCAGCTCGGCATCGGTAAGTCGGTCGGACGTCTCTTCTGAAGCTGCAGCATCATCTGTGGCCTCTTGGGCAAACAGGGCAGTTGATGCGCAAAGACCGAGGGCAATTACTAGATATCTAAACATATTGCGATCCTTCGATTTCTTGAAAGATCACCCATGACCGCGATTCTTGCAACCGGCGGCAAGTGAGGACGGAAACCCAAAAAAACTTGGGCGCTCAGCTCCAAGCCGGCTGGAGACAACAAGATCGCGTTACAAAAGTGCTGTCTTGACGGGCGCTTTTTCAATTGCAATGGTCAAATTATGAGCGCTTTAAGAAAAATTGTCCTTTCAATTCAGTGCTTCCTGATGTCTGCCGGATTGCTTTACGCCGAAGGTGATATGGTCAAATCCTTTGCAGGTTGTGCGGGGCGCTTCTCGGCTGAAATGGAACATGCGTGGCTTTTGAACGATGCAAAAGCTCAGGACTATGAACTGCGGCGCGGCGGGTTTGTGTCTTTGCTAGAAGCGACGACCACAGCAGAAAATGCCGAATTTGTCTTAAGCCACAGGGTGAATTCCAAACACGCGCATGCACGTTTGCTGCAAACCGCGACCTTTGGTTCGGATAAAACAAAGGCAAGTGCGGCGCGCCGTACCGCCAAGCAGTATTTGGATCAGTGTAACCTGTTGATCCTGGGCGGCGCATAAGAGCCGCTTCGCTGCGCTGCCGCATTATTGAGCGGGACATGCTGCGCTGCCGCAAATTTAGGCAATACCCTGAATCAATCCAAGAACTCGTGCCATGAGACTCTGAGCGCTGCGGAGAACTGTCCTAGCACTATGGAGTGCCGCAAGACGGCTTGGAACATGTGCGAAGGTGTCCGGCCTAGGAACCTGAAGACGCCCTCGCACACCGCAATTATGCGTGGGGGGTATATGGGACGTTTCGGCGCCCCGAACAACCCTGCTGCGCATCGCATAAAAGGAAATGCTGATGCACACCAAACTTCTCACCACAACCGCCGCAGTCCTGTTGGCCAGTTCATTGCCTGCACTGGCCGATTGCCCAATCAAGGTTGGCGTCCTTCATTCGTTGTCCGGCACCATGGCCATTTCGGAAACCACTCTGAAAGACACGATGGAAATGCTGGTCGAACAGCAAAACGAAGCCGGTGGTCTTCTGGGGTGCGAGCTTGAGGCGGTCGTCGTAGACCCGGCCTCGGATTGGCCGCTGTTTGCCGAAAAGGCGCGTGAGTTGCTGACCGTGCACGAAGTTGACGTGATCTTTGGCAACTGGACGTCGGTTTCCCGCAAATCCGTCCTGCCGGTGATCGAAGAACTGAACGGCCTGCTGTTCTATCCGGTTCAGTACGAGGGCGAAGAAAGCTCGAGAAACGTGTTCTACACGGGTGCTGCGCCGAACCAGCAGGCGATCCCGGCCACGGATTACTTTTTGGATGAGCTGGAAGTTGAGAAATTTGCTCTGCTGGGAACCGACTACGTCTATCCGCGGACCACGAACAATATCCTTGAAAGCTACTTGAAGCAGAAGGGCATCGCGGAAGAGGATATCTTCGTCAACTACACGCCGTTCGGTCATTCGGACTGGTCCAAGATCGTGGCCGACGTGGTTGCGCTGGGCGCGGATGGCAAGAAAGTCGGTGTGATTTCAACCATCAATGGCGACGCAAACGTTGGTTTCTACAAGGAACTTGCTGCCGCCGGTATCTCGGCTGACGATATTCCGGTTGTCGCCTTCTCGGTCGGTGAGGAAGAACTGGCCGGTCTTGATACCACCAACCTCGTCGGTCATCTGGCGGCCTGGAACTACTTCCAGTCGGCCGAAAGCGATACGAACGAGGCATGGGTCGAAGCGTGGAAAGCCCGCATGGGTGAAGACCGTGTAACCAACGACCCGATGGAGGCCCACTATATCGGCTTCAACATGTGGGTGAACGCGGCGACCGCGGCCGACACCACCGATGTCGATGCCGTTCGGATCGCGATGTACGGTCAGGAATTCCCGAACCTGACAGGTGGCACCGCTGTGATGCTGCCCAACCACCATCTGGCCAAGCCGGTCCTGATCGGTGAAATCCAGGAAGACGGTCAGTTCGACATCATCAGCCAGACCGAAGAAGTTCCGGGCGACGCCTGGACCGACTATCTGCCTGAATCCGCCGTTCTCGTATCGGATTGGAAAGAGCTGGGTTGCGGTATGTACAACACCGAAACCGAAAGCTGCGTACAGATCAAGTCCAACTACTAAGGTCTTAACCTGAATTCCTCGGGGCGCGCGACTTGTGCCCCGAGGCTTAATACAAAGGTCTTCCTAAATGACGCTTCCGTTCAGGCGGGCAGTGCTTGCCCTGCTGGTCCTTGTGGCCCCTACCCTTTTGCAAGCGCAATCCGCAGACGCCCCGGTCCAGCAGGTGTTGCAGTCCCACGCGGAGGTGATCCAGAAATCCTCTCGCAAGACGATTGGCCCTGCGATTGACGCGCTGGCGCAAAGTGGACTGCCGGAAGCGCAGACCGTTCTGGAACGTTGGCAAGCCAAGGACATGTGGTTCAACAAAGAAACCGGTCTTTTTGTCTTTGCCTCAAAGGCTGACGGTGGGTTGCAGATTTTCGATGTATCTGATGGGGCCGAGATCGGGATTGTCGAGAAAAAGGAATACAAACAACTCAAGCCAAATTCTGGCATTCGCGGGTTGATCGCGTCTGCACTGGTGCAGTTTCAGCTGAATGATCCCAATCCCAAGACACGCGACGCCGCCCTGACAGCGATTGAGCGAGACGCCGAAGCGTCGCACTTGTCCGCCCTGCGGGGTTCTATCGAGACGGAACAAGACGCCGACCTCAAGGTGCGCAAAGACCGGTTGGAGCGCCTGTTGACCATTCGCTTTGATGAGGATGACGCCGCTAGGCTTGCTGCCATCGACAGCTTTGCCGGCGATCTGGGTGTCGATGTCAGGGCAACGCTCAATCCTTTGGTTTCATCCGAAATCAAGGTCGCAGATGAAATCCCTGACGGTGCGGTTGGCATTCAGGTCGGGTCAGACGAGCTGACGCAGGACCAGGCCTATAGCCTGCTTGTCGCAAATGACTTGGCCCCGGAACCGGTGGATGCCGCAGCGTTAAAGCAAACCCTGATCGCCAACATAAACGGCGATACGGTCGCAGGTGTCCAAGTGGCGAGCCTTGACGAGTACGCCGCCCGAGAGGCCGCGTATCAGGTGTTGGCCCAGCAAGGTTTGGCGGCCCCGTTGGTGAAACAGGAAGATATTGCCGAAGCTATTCAAAAGCATAGGTTTTTCAAGGTCTACGTCTCAGCCCCCCTGCCCATCGCTCTTGCTGCGCAGGCGGCTCTGGACAACATCGAAACGCAGGTTGCTTTGAACCAGACAGCGGATCTGGTGTTGGACGCGCTGTCCCTGGCGTCGATCTATTTCCTCGCGGCGATCGGTCTTGCGATCACCTTCGGGGTCATGGGCGTGATCAACATGGCGCATGGTGAGTTCATCATGATGGGTGCCTATACCGGCTATGTGGTGCAGCTGTTCATTCCTGACCTTACGCTTTCGATCCTTGTGGCAATTCCCTGCGCGTTTCTCGTGACTTTCGGGGCCGGTGTTCTGCTGGAGCGGTTGGTCATTCGCTGGCTGTATCACCGCCCGCTAGAGACGTTGCTGGCAACCTTCGGCGTTTCCATTGCCTTGCAGCAACTGGCCAAGAACATCTTTGGCACGCAGGCGCGCCCTTTGACTGCTCCGTCATGGTTGGACGGGTCAATGGTGCTGAACGACATCGTGTCGATCAGCTACATCCGCATCGCGATCTTCGTTCTGGCGCTGCTGTTTCTGGCGCTGTTCCTTGTTGTCATGAACCGAACCCGGCTGGGGCTTGAGGTGAGGGCCGTGACCCAGAACCCTCGCATGGCGTCCTCGATGGGCATCAACCCAGACCGGATCAACATGCTGACGTTTGGTCTGGGTTCGGGCATCGCGGGTATCGCCGGCGTGGCCATCGGGCTTTACGCCAAAGTCACGTCCGAGATGGGCTCTGACTACATCGTGCAAAGCTTTATGACGGTGGTCGTCGGCGGCGTTGGCAACATCTGGGGCACGCTGCTGGGCGCTACGATGGTCGGAACGCTGCAAAAGGGGATCGAGTGGTTCAATCCGTCCAATACGCTGGCGGCGCAGACCTACATGATCCTTTTCATCATCCTGTTCATTCAATTCCGACCGCGCGGCATCATCGCGCTCAAAGGTCGGGCGGCGGAAGCGTGATATGGTTGATATGACGTCTACAGCCGAGCCGATACGCAAGCCGCTGGTGCTGCGCTATGCCTCTGTCGCGATCTTTTTGATCATCCTATCCCTGTTTACGGCCATCATCACTGTTTTGGGCGAAGGGTTTGGCATCGGGCTGATTTCCACCAGCTTTATCAAAACATTGGGCAAGACTCTGTGCCTGTGTCTTGCTGCGCTGGCGATGGATCTGGTGTGGGGATACACGGGTATCCTGTCACTGGGGCACATGGCGTTCTTTGGCATTGGCGGATATGCCATCGGCATGTGGCTGATGTACGCCCGGACCGAGATTATCGTGGTCGACAGCCTCGCGGCCTCTGCCTTGCCACCGACGGCCCAGGAAATCTCGGATGGCATTGCCACTCAGATTTTCGGTGTTGTCGGCGCTTCCGAGTTTCCTCCGATCTGGGCCTTCGCACATTCCTTGCCGCTGCAACTGGCCGCCATCGTGCTGGTGCCCGGTCTTCTAGCGCTTGTCTTTGGGTGGCTGGCTTTCCGCAGTCGGGTGACCGGGGTTTATCTGTCGATCCTGACGCAGGCGATGACGCTGGCGCTGTCCCTGTACCTGTTTCAAAACGACAGCGGGTTGCGCGGGAACAACGGCTTGTCGGGGCTGCAGAACCTGCCGGGGCTGGACTCGGTACCGCAATCAACGGTTTCGATCCTGTTCTTCTGGGCATCCGCCTTGGCGCTTGGACTTGGGTACCTTGTCTGCGCATGGGTGGTGTCCGGCAAATTCGGATCGGTCATTCGCGCCATCCGCGACGACGAAAGCCGCGTTCGGTTCCTTGGATATTCGGTCGAAGCCTACAAGCTTTTCATCTTCACCTTCACCGCCGTGATCTGCGGTATCGCGGGTGCCTTGTACTATCCACAGGCGGGCATCATTAACCCGGCCGAAATTGCGCCCATCGCGTCAATCTATCTGGCCGTTTGGGTGGCAATCGGCGGGCGTGGACGTCTGTACGGAGCGGTGATTGGCGCAGCTTTTGTCTCGCTGCTGTCGACTTGGTTTACGGGCGGGCAAGCCCCCGACATCTCGCTGGGGTTCTATACCATCCAATGGGTCGATTGGTGGACCATCCTGCTTGGGGTCTCGTTTGTCGCGGTCACACTGTTCGCGCCGCGCGGCATAGGGGGACTGATCGACAAGCTTACAGAACGGCGCGCGCCGGATCGACATGGGGCCGATCTGGGGCCGGACTTTGGATCGCTGCGCGAAAAGGAGGCGGATCAATGAGCACGCTTCTCGAGGTCTCCGGCGTTTCCGTATCATTTGACGGTTTCAAGGCCATTAACAACCTGACGTTCCAAATCGGCCCCGCCGAAATGCGTGCTGTCATCGGCCCGAACGGGGCGGGAAAGACGACATTCATGGACATCATCACCGGCAAGACCAAACCGGACGATGGTCATGTTCTTTGGGGTGAAAAGTCGGTCTCATTGCTGTCGATGAGCGAAAGTCAGATCGCCCAGGCCGGAGTGGGGCGAAAGTTCCAACGCCCGACCGTATTTGAGGATCAAAGTGTCCGCGAAAACCTGATGCTCGCTCTGAAAGACAAACGCGGACCGTTGGCTGTCCTGCGGTTTCGGGCGCGTCAGGAAGATCATGAGAAAGTCGCATCGCTGGCCGAGGAAATCGGATTGCAGAGTGCCTTGGACCGCAAAGCCGGTGAACTCAGCCACGGGCAAAAGCAATGGCTCGAGATCGGGATGCTGCTGGCTCAGGACCCGCAATTGCTGCTGGTCGATGAGCCTGCGGCCGGGATGACCCCGGCAGAGCGCAAGCATACGACCGACATTCTTGTCGAAGCGGCCAAAACCCGGGCCGTCGTCGTTGTCGAGCACGATATGGAGTTTGTCCGTCGCCTGAACTGCAAAGTTACTGTGCTGCACGAGGGATCGGTTCTGGCTGAAGGAACGTTGGACCATGTCACACGCAACGAAAAAGTAATCGAGGTTTATCTTGGCCGCTGACCTTCTGAACATCTCCGATCTGACCCTGCACTACGGCGGCAGCCAAATCCTGAACGGCGTCGACATCACCGCGCGTCACGGTCAGGTGACCTGTGTGATGGGCACGAACGGCGTTGGAAAAACAAGCCTTTTGAAAGCGATATCCGGCACGCATCCCCGCAGCGGTGGCGACTATGTGCTGAACGGGGAAGAGATTGGCAATGCCACGTCCTTCGAGCTGGCCAGAAAAGGCGTGGCTTATGTCCCGCAAGGGCGCGAGATTTTCCCGTTTTTGACGGTTCGTGAAAACCTGGAAACCGGCTTTGCCTGCCTGCCCCGCAGCGATAACAAGATCCCCGACTATATCTTTGATCTCTTCCCAATCCTCAAAGAGTTCTTGTCCCGGCGCGGGGGCGACCTGTCTGGTGGTCAACAGCAGCAGCTTGCCATTGCGCGCGCGTTGATCACAAAGCCAAAGCTCTTGCTGTTGGACGAGCCGACCGAGGGTATTCAACCCAACATCATCAAGCAAATCGGCGAAGTCATTCGCTTGCTGCGTGATCAGGGCGAGATGGCCATTATTCTGGTCGAGCAGTACTTTGAGTTCGCCTATTCGCTTGGCGATAATTTCCTGGTGCTTGAGCGTGGAACACCATTCCTGCGAGGGGCGAAATCCGAGGTCGCAGAGGAGCAGTTGAAGTCAGCGGTTTCGGTTTGATCGCCAAGACATGCTCCAACCAAATGTTGACGGGTGACCCGCCGAAGAATGCGGATCAAGTCGTGCAGAGGCAAGGTCACAATCGGCTTCGGCAAGCGCAGGACATCCGGTGATGTAGCAGAGCCCCGAAAACCCGGGGCTCCGATGAAACTCACTTGAAGCTGTAGATAGGGCTGGTCCAGGCGACGTGGCCATCTTCCAGCACCACACGCGCAAAGATCGCGCTGTCACCCGTTGCCGGGATCTTGACCTCTTGGCGGATAGCCATTTGCGTTTCGGTCCGTTCGTCGGGCAGACGCTGAACCATCAAAAGCTTGTCCATGCCACCGCATGAAACCTGAACGCCTTCGACCCCGACATCGGCCAAAGCGACCTCAAGATCGCCCTGGTTTGTCTTGATGGTCAACTTGGCATCTTCGGCGGCATTCTCAACCCACAGGTCGACCGATTGTGCGCCACCGGTTGTGACGCTGGTCCAATCAATCTGCGTGTCGGAAACCTGTTTGGGCTGTTTGTCAGGGTTGTAGAAGCTGGTCGCCTTGATGCGCGAAATCGTACCCCCGGTCAGCGTGGCCGATGCGTCCCATTTCACCAGACGTTGGCGGCCGCGTGTCTCTTGCCCCTTACAGGTGATCTGATAACGGGCGCCAAGGTCGGCTTCGCCATAGGGGCGAACGCGTTGCAGCAAATCCAGACCGTCAAAGATCTCGATCTTGTCGATCGGGCATTGCGCCGAGACTTCAAGGTCAAAAATGGCGGCATCCTGGTTGGTCTGCACGATGTCACCCATGATCGCGGTGGTCGATTCATCATAGGCGTCGTTGTCCAGCGACGGGTTGCGCACAAATACGCGCGCCGGTTCGGCATAGGTCATTTCGGCCGACATGAACAGGCGGGCACCGGTTGTGGCATAGTGGTGGCGGCGGCGGAACTCTTCGAACAGGTGATCGCGCGTCAGCTCCGGCAGCAAGTGGCAAGTCAGCCCGCCATAGGCGCCAAATTTGGCATCCCCGGGGTAAGATGCACCGGGGCGTCCCTTGTGTCCGTCCGACCCGGCCACGATCCCGATGCGATAGCCCATTTTCATTGCATCCTGAACGATCCAGTCAAACGTGCCCCAGCTGGAGTGCACCTCAACCGATGGTTCGACACTGGCGTCATGAGCATAGGTCACGTCGGCAAAGCGGCCACCGACATGGGGCACGACCAGAACGTCTTCGCCCTTGAGCGCGTCAAACAGTTCGGTCACGTCATGGCAATCGCTTTCGGGTCGTGACTTATCCTGCACGATTGCGCGGGACGAACGATAGATCGGGCGGCCCTCGTTGCGGTACCAGATGTTATGATCGCCGCCCAAGCCGGTATTTCCGGACCATTCATAACCAGGCAGCGCAAGGAACTTGCCTTCTTCATTGAACTCGGCCGTCAGTGAATTGATCTCGTCCCAGAACGCATCCGAAATCTGAAAGTCATTGCCCTGGTGGCCTGTGATGTCCACGAATGAGCGATGTTTGGCAAAGAAGAAATAGTCGCGCGCCGAGCCTGAGCCAATGGTCTCGCCCGACTGGCCGTGCATGTCAGACCAATAGTGCGCAACCTTCGATTTGGACGACACCCGCAGTGGGTTCGATTTGGCCACGACCTCACCATCAATCAGAGCCTCGATGGTATAGTCGCCATCCTCGGCCACAGTCAGGTCGTCCAGCACCGCCGAGAAATCACCGGTCTTGAAGCTGACAGTTTCGGGCAGACCGTTGATAGGCTTGTTGGATCGCAACGTGACCTCACCGTCGAACTTGTCCGACGGGTTGCCCCAATTGTCTTCCGGTTTGACGATAAAGCGGAAAGCCTGATCCGCACGGCGCAAGGTCGGCAGGATCGCTTTCCACAGTTTCGGCGCGCCCGGTACAATGGTGATGTGAGGCTGTTTGTCTTCCTCCAGCGGGGTGTAGTCGACGGTGGCAAAGGCATCGACGGTAACACGGAACTGGTGTTCAGCTTCGATGTGGGTCTGGGTGCGCACACCAGGGGACCCCTGACGCTGATCGCCGATGCGGAAGGTGATCTGATCACCGGGCTTCAGGAACTGCTTGCACAACACGGTGATGCACAGGCCCCAGGGGCGCAGGTTGCGTTTGTAGCTGAAATCCGCCTCGAACGGCGCGCCATTCGATGTTTCGATCGTCAGGTAGCCGGGGGCGGTCGGGTCGTCCATTTGCAACGGGGTCATGTCCGAATGGGTTCGGAACGCAATTTTCAACCCGCCCTGATCGTCGACCCCAAATTTGCCGGCAGTGTAGACTAATGTGTAGCTCTGCCACGAACCGGCCTCGATCGGACCTTTCGGGGACACTGTGGCGCTACCCATCAAGTCGCGGCGGTAATCGTGGTTGGGCATATCATTATCCTTGTCAGATGGCGCACCGTGCCCGTTCACACGCGCGACGCGGTGCGTTGTAGGAGTGGAAAAGCCCGCAAATTGCGAGCTTTCCCAGATGGTTGCTTCAATTAAGCGTCGTTAAGCGACGCTTCTTTGGCCTGCTTGCTCAGGCTGCGGGCGCGGGCCACGACGGCCACAACTCCCACGATCAAGAAGCCCAGTGCCACAGGGCGGGTGAAGAAGATCAACGCGCCATGATCCGAAAGCAGCAGCGACTGGCGGAACGTTTCCTCGGCACCGCCGGCAAGAACAAAGCTGATGACAAACGCCGCCGGGTTGAAGTCATAACATTTCATCAGCCAACCGCCAAAGCCTGCGATCACCATGATCAGGACGTCAAACATGCTTCCGCGTGCAGAATAGGCGGCGACGAAAGACGTCAGGAAGATCACCGGATAGAGCACATCCGTCGGGATCTTCAGGATGAAGCGACCGACAAAAGACGCACCGTAATACCCGATCAGACCGTATGCGGCGATGCCCACCAGACCACAGGCAAACAGCTGATAGATCAGTTCTTTCTGGGTCAGGAACAGCGTCGGGCCGACCTGGATGCCGTGGATCAGGAACACGCCAATAAGGATCGCGCCAATGATCGAACCCGGAATGCCAAGCGTCAGCAGCGGTGCCATCGACGGACCGGAAACCGCGTTGTTGGCAGCTTCGGGCGCGGCGATCCCTTCGAGGGCACCTTTGCCCCATTCCTCGGGGTTCTTGGCTCGGCGTTTTCCTTCGCCATAGGCGACAAAGGCCGCAATAGCCGAGCCAAGCCCCGGGAGCATCCCGATGAAAGACCCAATGAAGGAAGAGCGGATCACATGCGGGATACAGGGTTTGTATTCTGCCCAGGTCAGACGGTTCCTGGCGCGCGCATCATCGTTGTCGGGATCGTCGAACTGTTCGATGGGTTTGCCGCGGGCTTCAAGCTGCGAGAAGACCTCGCCCAGAACAAAGATACCGATCATCAAAGGCACCAGCGAGATACCGTTCGACAGATCGAAAGAGCCGAAGGTAAACCGCTCTTCTGATGAAATAGGGTCAAGCCCCACCATCTTGATCAGCACACCAAGGGCAGCCGACGCCAGCCCCCGCGTGATGGATTTACCGATGACCGATCCGATGACCACGAAGGCTGCAAAGTAGACCGCAAAGAGTTCCGGAGGCCCCATTTTCAATGCAATCGCGGCGATGATGCCGACGCCTGCGATCAACAGAATCTCGCCGACATAGTCACCGGTGATGGACGACAGAGTGGCGACCTTCATGGCTTTTGACGACATGCCGCGCTTGGACAGGGGGTAGCCGTCGATTTGCGTTGCGGCCGAGGCCGCGGTGCCGGGGGTGTTGAACAGGATGGCCGCAATCGAACCGCCGTAGCGTCCCGATTTGCCGATGACGTAGAGAAACGCCAATGCGGCCAGCGGTTGCATGTAAAAGGTCACCGGCAAAAGCATCGCGATAGCGGCAGATGCGGTGAGACCAGGTATGGCCCCAACCACCATGCCGACGATTGCGGCTGCGAAGACCCACATCAGAATGATCGGATCACTCAGGACCGATGCCAGGGCTGCAAAGATTTCCATGGCTTAGTACCCCTGAATGATGTCCAGCGGCTCGAACCATTCCCCATAGGGTGGGAAAACTCCGAGCAGGACGAAGAAAATGACATGGTAGATTGCCGGGCAAACAATCGCAGCGATCAGCAGGCCAATCGGGTTCCGAATGCCAAAGATCATAAGCGCCCCGACAGCTGCCAGACCGGTGCTGATCAGGTAGCCGATCTTCCCGATCAGCCAGACATAGGCAAGGGACAGCATCAAAAGAGCCAGAATTCGACCCATGACACCGCGGTCTCCGCTGCTTGTCGAAACTGGCGGCGGAGACTTCAGACCTTTGGCGCACTCTACCACGCCCAGGATGACCAGCGCGACCGACCCGACAAGCGGGAAAATGCGGGCGCCCCAGCCGCCGTCAGGATCGGGGTTGATGCCCATGCTGGCAACGACAGCCGCCAGACCGAACAGGGTCATCAGCCCCCCAATGACTGTGTTTGTGTTCAGAGTGCGCGACGACATGTCTTAGCCCTGACTTTTCAGTGCGCCGATGATCGAGGACACATTGTCCTTCATTGCGCGCAGATTTGCCTCGGCCTCGGGTCCGGGCAGGAAGACTGGCGCATTGCCGCGTTCCGCCATCGCATTGATGAAGGCCTCGGATTCTGTGATTTCCTTCATAGCAGCCTCCAGACCAGCCACGACATCGTCGGGCGTGTCCTTGGGTGCAAACATGATGATGGGCGAGCTGACGTCGACGGCGTCATAACCTGCTTCGGCAAAGGTGGGCACTTCGGTCATGAAGGCGTCACGCTGGTCCGAGTTCAGTGCAAGCGGGCGCAGTTCATTTTCGAAACCAGCGGCCTGCTGGATACCGATCATGCCAAAGTCGACCTGTTCACCGATCAGAGCCGCACGGGTGGCCGAGCCGCCCTTGAAAGGAACGCCAACAGCTTCGAGATCGTTGGAATCCAGGAAGCCCTGTCCGGCAACGTGGTGGAAGCCACCATTGCCTGTATGCGCCCAACGCACCTCACCCGGACGTGCCTTGATGTCGGCCACAAGGTCGTCCAGCGTCTGATAAGGGCTGTTCATCGGCACCATCAACGAGGTGGTCAGCTTGCCGATTTGTGCCACGATGCGGAAAGAATCCAGCGGCGTCACGTCGGTTTCGCGCAGCAGTGAGGTCAGCAGGAATGAACCAGCCGAGGTCAGCAGAACAGCCGTGCCATCCGGACGCGAGCGCGATGCTTCGACGGCCCCGGTAATGCCAGACGAGCCCGGCTTGTTCACAACGACGAAGGGTACGGGGAACAGTCCATCGCTTGCGGATGCGACGGCGCGGGCATAGCTGTCGGTGCCACCGCCAGCTTTGTACGGCAGGATGATGCTGACCGGACGACGCGGTTTCCATTCCGCAAAGGCAGCCGTACCCGACAAAGCCAATCCAACCGACGCCAATGCGGATGTTTTCAAAAAGGTTCTGCGTTCCATGAGGTCCTCCCATCAGATGTTTCTGAGGCACGCCAACGGCAGACACCTCGTCGATCTTCGCAAAGCTACTTGAGCGGAGAAGCAAAAAAAATTATAAACATTTTACGACTAATTCAGAAAAGCTGAATAACATGAACCTCAAAAGCCTGCGTGTCTTTGTCTTGATCATGGAACACGGAACGCTTGCGCGGGCGTCCGAGGTCATGCGCCTGAGCCCCCCGGCCGTCAGCCGTTTGCTGCGTATGCTCGAGGATGAGATGCGCCAACCCCTGTTTGAGCGAGTCAAGAAAAGGCTCATCCCAACGCAGGCGGGTGAGCAGCTTTTGCCCGAAGCCCTGCGCATTTTGGCAGGAATTGACAGCCTGCCCGACTTTCTGGAACGCGCCCGCCAAGATCAAACGCCCCCGTTGCGGTTGATTTCGCATCCGCGCATGGCGACTGGTTTGATGCTGCCCGCGATCCGGCGGTTGTCCGAAGAGATACCGGAAGCGCGTGTGCGGCTGGAAGTACAACCGCGCCAGAGTTTTGGCAGGTATATCGTTCAAGACCAATTTCACCTGGGGCTTGGCTCGTTGTCGGCTCACTGGGAAGATTTGGAAAGCCAGTATCTGTGTGAAACGGCGTTGGGCGTTCTGGTTCGGCGCGATCACCCCTTGGCACGGCATGATGTGCTGCATATGCGTGAACTGCAGGGGTTGGACTATATTGCGTTGACCGAAAACACTCTGCTGCGGCAGTTGGTCGAAGCAAACCTGATCAAGACGGATTTGCAGCTGAAAACACGTCATGAAGTATCGTTTTCTGCGGTGGCCCATCAGCTTGTGGCCAGCGGACAGGGCTTTACCATCACCGATGCAATCGCCGTTGGTTTGGACATGCCCGAGTCGCTGAAACTGATCCCGCTCGAACCAATAAGTCACCTGAAATTGGGTTTGTTTTTGTCAAAAAGCAGACTTCAGCATCCCTTGATCGACCCCATCGTCAAACACTTGAAGCAGATCGTCGAAGAAATACTCGGCTCTCATTGATCGTCAGTTTTTTGGAACAAGGGTAAAGAAAATTCGAATTTTCAGATCATCGCGATCTGACTACGCTCTGTGGAAAACAGCCCTATCCCGGAGCCGGCATGCCCCTGACCACCGCTTTCCCCGACGTCCCACTTGATCCCCGGCGCAGCCTGGAGAAGCCGCGCTCATCGGGTTTGACCATGGTGACCGATTACCAAACGACGCTCGAAGGTTTGCGCGGACTGCTCGAGCTTGGCGGTGCTTATATTGACATCTTCAAGGTTGCGACCGGCACTTCCCGTCTGTTCCCGCGCCAGCATCTGGTGAGCAAGCTCACACTGTTGCGCGAGCATCAGGTCCGACCATTTCTGGGGGGCCAGATGCAGGAATACGTGATCCACACTATGGGCATCGACGCGATGGAAAATCACCTGAAAGAAGCCAAGGATGTTGGTTTTGACATGGTCGAAATCTCGGACAACATCGTTGATCTGGGCCACGGTACGCGCGATCGGTTGATCAGGATGGTCCAGGATGCTGGTCTGGCTCCGGTGGGTGAAATTGGCGACAAACGCGACAATTCGGACCCGGCCGAAATGGTCAAAGAAGTGAATGAAGTGCTGGCGTCGGGTGCCGAGATCGCGATGATCGAGGGACAGGAGTTGATGCTTGACGGTGCGCCAAACAAGGGCCTGATCAAGATTCTGCAAGACAATGTCGATGTCAGCCGATGCATGTTCGAACTGTCCACGCCGCGCGTTGGCTCGACCTCCCCGGAGATCTTTGCGGGCAAGAAGTTCCTGATCAAAACATTCGGGCCGGACGTAAATTTGGGCAATGTGACAGCCGATGTGGTCATCGAAACCGAAACAACCCGCCTTGGTCTGGGTTCGGCGGGTCCCCTGTCGTTGATGTGATCTCGAAGAAAGGACTTTCTCCCATGAGCTCAGGTACGCAAGGACCTCTTTTCGGGATCAAAGTGATCGACTTTTCGCATGTTCTGGCCGGTCCGGCATGCGGCTATTTCTTAGGCCTGTTGGGGGCTACCGTGATCAAGGTTGAAAGTGTCAGCCGCGGCGATGCGATGCGTTACCGCGGTGGCACCGATGCCGCGCGGTCAGCCAAGGGCATGAGCACTGCCTATCTGGCGCAGGGGTCAGGCAAGGCCTCGATCGCATTGGACCTGAACAGCGCCGAGGGCAAAAAGGTCATGCAGCGCTTGTTGGCGCAGGCGGACGTCTTTGTGGAAAACCACCTGCCCAGCACAATGCAGGACTTTGGTTTGGACGAAGAGACTGTGCGCGCAGACCACCCGCATCTGATCCACTGCGCCATGACGGGTTATGGTCGCGGCGGAGACATGGACGACGCTCCGGCCTACGACGTGAACATCCAGGCCGCTTGTGGGATTATGACCTTGACGGGTACGTCCGAAACGGGCCCTCTACGCACCGGTGCGCCGATCATGGACTACGGCGTTGCGCTGGCGGCTGGATTTGCCATCAGCACGGCCCTGTTCAAACGTGAGAAGGCGGGCAAAGGCAGCTTTGTTGATGTATCGATGCTCGAAACCGGGCTGACATTGATGACCTCAACCATCGTGGACTATCTGTCTACCGGGACCGCACCGAAGCAACGCGGTAATGCGGCCAACAGCCGGACGCCCGGTGCGGGCAGCTTTGCCTGCAAAGAGGGTGTGCTGTCCCTTGGTGCCAATGAAGAACCCCAATTTGACCGCATGGCGCATGGTCTTGGTCGATCGGACTGGCTATCAGATCCACGCTTTCAAAATGGCGCGTCCCGTCGCGAAAACGCCGCCGAGCTGGAACGAGAGCTTGCGGCGACCCTTTTGACGCGGACAGCTGCTGAGTGGGAAGAGATACTGATTTCGCATCACGTCCCTGTGGCGCGGCTGCGCACGCTTCCTGAATGTCTGAATATGCCGCAAGTGGCGGCACGCGAGTATTTGCACAAGGGTGACGACGGGCTGGTCGTGCCCACCCTGCCCTTCCGCATAGATGAAGCGGCTGCCCACGTCCCGCATTGTCCCCCTCCCAGCTTGGGGTCAGACACCGAGACCATCCTTTCCGAGCTTGGCTATGACGCAGCCGAGATCGCACAGATGGCCGAAACGGGTGCGGTCCGAACGGCTACTGGCTAAACAACGCGAGACTCAAATGGCACAGGCAAACAACCTCATATTATTTGTAACAGACAATCATGCCCGTGATTTTCTGGGAACGGCGAAACATCCAGTCGTGCAGACCCCCAACCTGGATCGCCTGGCCGAACGCGGCATGCGTTTTGCCAATGCCTATGCGACGACAACCCTTTGCTGTCCGTCCCGAGCGGCGATGGCCACTGGTCAATGGCCGCATCAAACCGGGTTTTGGGACAATGCGACGATGTATGACGGCACAGTGCCAACATGGCACCACCGGCTGCGGGATGCGGGCGTACCGGTCACGGCGATCGGCAAGCTGCATTATCGATCGGGCGAGGACGACAATGGATTTACCGAGGAAATCCACACTATGCATGTGGTCGACAAGGTGGGTTCGCCCCTGACCTTGCTGCGCGCGACCGAAGAAGGCGTGCCGACACGGGGTGGCCACAAGGCGATTTATGGAAACGCGGGGCCCGGTGAGACGGATTATCAGATCTATGACCGGCAGATCACCGAGCGCGCAGTGGACTGGCTGCGTGAGAACGCCAACAATCCCGAACCCTGGGTGTTGGTTGTCTCTTATCCCAGCCCACACCCGCCATTCCGGGCGGCGCAGGACATCTGGGACAAGTATACGCCAGACGAAATGCCGTTGCCCGCAACCTGGGATGCGCAGGACCGTTATGACCATCCGGCAATGTCCTATCTGGCACACATGAACCAGCTGCCCGAAGGCATGGACGAAACCTTTGTCCGCAACGCCTATGCCGGTTATTGCGCCCTTATCACCCAGACTGACGCCGAGATCGGCAAGGTGCTTGATGAAGCTGATGCACTTGGCCTGACAAACAGGACGCATATGGCCTATACGTCTGACCACGGCGAGGCGATTGGCGCCCATGGCATTCTCGGCAAGGCCAACCTGTACGAGCATTCCTCGGGCGTGCCTCTGATCCTGGCGGGTCCGGGTCTGCCCACAGGCCAGGTCGTTGAAGACTGCGTGAGCCATGTGGACTTATTTCCCACCATGCTGGACCTCTTTGACGTGGCCGCGACCGAGGCAGATAAGAACCTCCCCGGAAAATCGCTGGTTTCGGTCGCCGAGGGTGCGGTCGAAGCCCGGCCGGGTTTTGCCGAATACCACGCGATGGGCAGCCTGAACTCGAGCTTCCTGATCCGGTTAGGGAACTGGAAGCTGATCTATCATGTCGACATGCCAAATCAGCTGTTCAATCTGACCGAAGACCCTACTGAGGCCCACGACCTGCTGGCGGGCGGCCAGTCTCACCCAAAAGAGACGGACCTTGTGGCTGCCCTTCGGGATATGGTGGATCCCGAAGCGCTGGATGTGCAAAGCAAAAAAGATCAATGGGCGCGTATCGAATTGTTGGGAGGTCTGGAAACGGTCCGCAATTTCGGTTCCATCGCGGCCTCACCTATTCCAGGCAAGAACGTGAAGCTCGAAAAGGTTTGAAGACCCAGCCCAATGGGTGCCACCGGACAATCCTGAAATTCCAGGACGAATCCTGGAGTGTGAGCGCGGCACACGACTAACTTAAGGCAGTGTCAGTTGTGTCAGGCGGCGTCAGGTCTACCGTTTCAGGCAAGCCACAAGGGTTGTGGCATTCATCCGGCTTTTTCCAGGCTTGTGTCCAGAAACGGGTGTTCGACAGCAGGCCAATACGGAAGTTTTCGCTTGGTCAGTGCGATGTCGCGGAATGCGGGTTGGGTTCCACCGGGGCTGGCAACCTGCACGATGTGATCCGAAATCTGGCTGAACGGTCCGTAAAAGTGGAACAGGGATTTCACGACCACAACTGATTTCTCTGCCAGCCGAATACCGACCTGTTCAAATGCTTCGGGGTGGTAAACCTGCACGCGCAGGTCGTTCACAAGCAGGTCAATCTCGCCCGCGAGGCGCAGCCAGACAACCGTCCCCATGGGTTCCAGCCCTGTTCCCAGATGCTGTCCCAGCCCCGTATCGATTCCCATGACAGTCACGTCCAAATCGATTGGATCGCCCGAGACGACGCCCGTCTTACCGCCAAGCCGCACCGTCAGTTTGCTGCCGACGCCCGCATCCTGACAGATACGCACCACGCCGGGGTCCCAGAACAAACCTGTTGCAAAATTGGTCAGCCCACGGGCCAGCATCGCCGCCAGCATATGGGTGGCATCGCCCGGTGCGCCGCCACCGGAATTGTCCCCCATATCCGCCAGCACACTTAAGCCAGGTCTTGTGCCGATCTGATCGAGGGCCTTGGCAATTGGCAGATAATCCGTCGTTACCTCTTCGCGCAGTTCAAAGAAACGCCGGCCCAGGCGCTCTGCCAGTTGTTCAGCTATGTCCGGCTGATCGTCCGTGATGACCAGCATTCGGGCACCAACGTCTTCGACATCTGCCCATGGAAACCCATGACTGAGTGAGACGGAGAGTACGTCGGGCTTGGCCTGAGCTGTGGCCATCTCGGCCACAAAGCTTTTCATGGCCCCTTCTTTGGTCAGATAAAGGCTCACCATGCGCGTATCAAAATACGCCATCCGCGGCGTGATTTCACCAGCATGTGCGCGCTGCGCCAGATCGAACAGTTCAATCGCGCAAGCGGTGGCGTCGTCATGCGGGTATTCCCGGAAGTGTACGATCAGATCGCTGGCTTCCAACATCCTGTCCGTCAGATGTGAATGCAGGTCCAGAGACACTCCGATCGTCGCATCCGGGCATTGGGCGCGGACGCGGGCCAGAATGTCGCCCTCGCAATCTTCGACATGGTCGGCCACCATTGCGCCGTGAAGCTGCAACAGAATGATATCAGCACCACCGCAGTCAGCCAGATCGGACAGAATCTCAGCGCTGAGCGCATCATAGCAACCCCGCGTCGTGGGTCCGGCGGGCTCGGCAATGGCTGTCAGGCTTTCGATAATCTGCCATCCCAGCGACTCGCCCTTGTCGCGCCACACATGCAGCGCCTCGGTCATCAGGTTCGGTGGCTCTTGCGTCGCGGTTCCATGGCGCAGGAAATACTCTTCGAACCCCGACATCGCGGTCGGCATGGTACAGAAGGTATTCGTCTCGGTCGAAAGCGTTGCAATAAAGAGTTTCATAAATGTCCAATCCCCAACACGTTAAGGGATGACTGCACGAGCCATCCCCTGCGCATTCGCGATGCTAGCATAGTCCGACAGTTATTCCGCTTTCCACCAGCGTTCCATAAAGCTGCTACCGTCCAGGTCGAGGTTCGAGCCGAACTTCTCGGGTGTTCCGACGGTTGGGCGCGTGGCAAAGACGTATGATGCGAACATCGGGATCGCAACGCCGCCTTGATTTGCGACGATTTCCTGCATCTCGCCATACATCTGCCGGCGCTTCTCGCTGTCCAGCTCGGCGCGGGCTTCGACCAGCAGCGCGTCGAACTTTTCGTTGGACCAGAAGGATTCGTTCCAGGCGACGCCCGATTGGAAGGCCAATGAGAACATCAGATCCTCGACCGGACGTCCGGCCCAATAGCTGGCGCACCAGGGCTTTTTCGTCCAGACCTCGGACCAGTAGCCATCGTTGGGTTCCCGTTTGACCGACACGTTGATCCCGCATTTCGCCGCCGAATTTGAAATCAGCGTGGCCGCGTCCACAGCACCCGGGAAGGCGGCGTCAGAAGTCGAAAGCTCAACATCCAGCGAGTCGAGCCCGGCCTGCTTCAGGTAAAACTTCGCCTTGTCCGGGTCGAAGGTCTTTTGCTCCAGCTCGGCATTAAAATACTTCTGCCCCGACCCAATTGGGTGGTCGTTGCCAACCTGCCCATAGCCGAGCAGTATCTTGTCGACCAATTCCTGCCGGTCGATACCCCATTTGATCGCTTGCCGGACATTGTTGTCATCAAACGGAGCAGCGTTGGTCAGCATCGGGAAAGAATAGTGCTGCGTACCGGCAACCGAATGCAGTGTGACATTGGGGTCCCGGGAAATGAACTTGGCGGTTTTGGGGTCTACCTTGTCCGCAACGTCGATTGTTCCTGCGGACAGCGCTGCCATACGTGCGGTAGTGTCCAGCAGCACCAGCAGTTTCCACTCATCAACATGCGCAACATCTGGGTTCCAGTGGTTGGCGTGCCGGATCAGGTCAGCCGAAATCCCCGGTTGGAAATCCTTGAGCTGATAAGCGCCACAGCCAATGCCGGAACGCCAGTCGATGCTATCGCCATCAGCCGGCAGAATTGCAAACCGGTAGTCACTGAGAATGGCCGGGAAATCCGCGTTGCCGCCTTCCAGTTCGAATACGATGGTTTGCGGGCCATCCGCGCTGAGCGTCTTGACACCAGCCAACAAAGGCGCCCCAGTCGAGGTCGATTTTTCACCCCGATGATAGTTGATCGAGGCGATCACATCGTCGGCTGTTACGCTGCGGCCATTGTGGAACTCGACCCCGTCGCGCAGGGTGAACGTCCAGACGGATGCGTCCGGTGACGCCTCCCAGGATTGTGCAAGCGAGGGCTGAACATTGCTGTCGGCATCGATCGCGGTCAGGAAGCCGTTTACCCCAAGGCTGAGCGGGATCAGGAAGCCAGCAGCAATCTGGCCGGGATCAAGCTGTTCCGTCGACCCTCCATGGCCAATACCGGCAACCATGCTGCCACCTTTTTTGGGTGCGGCGGCAAGAGCCCGATCCGCCAGCAGGGTTGCCGCGCCAACGGTCATGCCGGTCGCCAGCACCCCGCGCATGAACTGACGGCGATCGACCTGACGCATTTGCAGGCGCTGCTCCATCTGCCGGACGTATTGAAGTTTATCCATCGGTTGACCTCCCCTGGGCATGGCTTTGTTGCGCGCAGGATTGCGTACCGAATTTAGCTTAACAATAACGCCAGATTATGCTTTCTTTAGCGAGTTTAAGCGCAGCGGCTTCGGATCTACCATGCAAAAAAACCTGGCAACCAATCTGCGTTACCTTTGCGCCGACTACCCGTCTGTTGCGTCAGTGTGCCGGGATATCGGCATCAACCATCAGCAATTCGCAAAGTACCTCAGTGGTCGCAGCACACCCTCGCCGAACAACCTGCGCCGTGTCTGCCGTTTCTTCGACATCGATGAGAATATCCTGTTAGGTGACCCAGAGGATTTGCGCCGTCACACAACCCGCCTTGCCAAAACAGACGCTGATCGACGGAGGGACCCGCTGACCGATGTGTTTCCGGGTGATCTGCAAAGGCTGAGGCCGCTGCTGGGGTCCTACCAGGTCTTCTTCCGGGCACCGAACGATCCGACCAAGGCGATCATCAACGTTGCCTTTTTGGATGAACGGGACCGCATGGTTTATAGCCGGGTGATCGAAGCCCTTGGCGACACCAGAACGAAAACTCGCCGCTGGACACGATGCGATGGCAAAGCGGCCCATCGCGCGGGCCAGATATTCGTCGTGGATTCTGAGCGCGGCCCGGAGGCCTCGCTATGCCTTTACATCCTGAACAAACCCCATCGCGACAAGTCGGGCCTTCTGTTCGGCACGATGTCTTATCTGGCATCGCTGTCAGGGCGCACGCCGACCTCATCCCCTGTCGTCTGGAAAAAGGTCGAGAGCTACCGCTCGGTCCGGGAACTGTTTTCAAGCTGCGGAGAGGTTGATTTGAACAGTAACCGGCTCGACCTCAAGGTTCGTCAGCACCTTAAATCCGCGGTGGAATAGCCAATCCGGGTCGCTGGCCACGCTTCAAGGTCTCTGTGATCCCTGAGAGCTTTACGATCAATGGGGCGACGTATGACCTATTGCGAAACCGGTCTGACTTCGGACAGATCAGGCGCTATCCGTATTAAATGTGAGAGTGTCGGTTTGAGGTCGTCGCTTGCGTTGGCGATCATTCGATGCGGGACGCTGGTGGCTGCGGCAAGCGCCTCGGCAAGCGGAACGCCAACCTGTTCTGTCAGAACCTGTATCGCCTTGGTCAGGCACAAATCAGCTCCGGCCAGAGTTCCATCCTGCAAAGTCAACCTGCCGTTCTCTCGCCGGATCAAACGGCCCTCAAGGTGGAATTCCGTTTGTGACGTGCCGGCGACCGCCATTGCGTCACTGACAAGGAAAACCCGGCCCGGCCCGCGCTTGGCCGCCCAGGCGGCGCGCATCGTGTCAGGGTGAACGTGGATGCCGTCCGCAATCAACCCCGCCGACATTGATCCGCAGGAGAGAGCAGCGCCGACTAAACCCGGCTCGCGGCTGCCAAGCTGGCTCATCGCGTTGAACAAATGCGTGGCGCATTGGGCCCCGGCTTTGGCGAAGGCCATGCAGGTCTCAAACGGTGCGTCCGTGTGGCCCAGCGAAACGATCACTCCGGCGCGGGTCAATGCGTCGACCTGATCCGGAGTGGTGTTTTCGGGGGCCAGCGTGACCATCAAAGCAGGCAGGTGTTTCGCAGCCCAGAGTATGGCGTCCAGATCCTCTGGCTGCATAGGGCGGATCAGGGCCGCATCATGTGCCCCTTTGCGTCTCTCGGACAGATGGGGGCCTTCCAGATGCAGCCCCGCGATGCCCGGAACACCGGCCCGAACGGCCTCGACCGCAGCATCAATGGACGCCCGGGTTTTTTCAGGCGTATCCGTTATCAGCGTCGGCAGGATTCGCGTTGCACCCAACCCCCGGTGGGCCGTGGCGATCTGCGCCAGAGTATCAACGGACGGGTCGTCGTTGAACATCACCCCTCCTCCGCCATTGACCTGCAGGTCAACATAGCCGGGGCTGAGAATATGACCCGCCAGATCCTCGATAGGATCATCGCGCGCTATCTGATGTTCGGGCACCAACGCGTCGAAAACGCCGTCTCGGAACCGCGCCGCGTACCCGTCATGCAATTCCGTGCCGTCAAATATCGGGCCGCCTGCAAAGGTGATCGAAGGACCGGTCATATCGTTTCCGTCACTTTTTTCAGATGGCGAGGCGTGTCGGGATCAATGCCTCGGTTTGCGGCGACTTTTTCGACCATTCCGTAAAACGACACGATTGTCGGAATGGGATCAGTCATCCAATGAGAGGTCCGAACATGTGGCAACTGCGTCGCGCGTTTCACTCGGGTGGTCGTGGCAAAGACTTCGGCGCCCTTTGCGGCCAGCTCATCCGCGACCTCAGCCAGATTGGCCTCAGCCGCATCACCGGATGCCAGTGCCAGAACAGGAAAGCCCTGATCAACAATGGAAACGGGGCCGTGCAGCACCTCGGCCGCCGAATAACTTTCCGCGTGAATCTGGCACGTTTCCTTGAACTTCAACGCGGCTTCGTTCGAGATCGCCAAGGACAGGCCGCGTCCCAAAGTGAAAAGCGAGCGACCGTCGACAGCATCCGCCACGACGCTCCAGTCACAAGCGATGGCCGCTGACAGACTGTCGGGAAGGCCATGAATCGCACGCAGCAGCTGATCATCGCGCTTGACTTGCGCGATGAGCCATAGCCCCGCAACCAGTGAAGTGACGAAGGTCTTGGTCGCCGCCACGCTCAATTCGGGACCGGCGTGAATTGGCAGGGTCGCAGTGGCCGCCTCGGCCAGAGCAGATGTGGTGTTGTTCGTAATCGCGACCGAATAGGCGCCTCCGGAAGTCACCGACTGCGTCAGTTGGACGATGTCCGGGCTTTGTCCCGATTGCGAAACCGAAACACAGATGGCGTCGTCGCAACGCATGTCGACGCCATAGATGGATTTGACCGATGGCCCAACCGACGCCATCGGCAACCCCAACAACAGCTCTGAGGCATATTTCAAAAAATTGCAGGCATGGTCCGACGACCCCCGCGCAACCGAGATCAGGAAACGCGGATCGCGGGCACGGATTTCGTCGGCGGTTTGTGCAATCACGCCCGAGCCTTCAGTCAAAAGGCGGTCTACGGCGTCGGGTATCTCATTGATTTCCCGCCGCATTTGAGTGGTTTTGTCAGACATTATCTCAGGCTTTCAGTTTGACAGGCGCAGTTCAGCCACAAAGTCATAGGCGTCGCCGCGATAGATTGAGCGTGTCAGTTCTGCGACCCGCCCACTTTCCAGATAAGACGTACGTTGAATCCGAAGCCCGGCCGACCCTTCTGCAACATCCAGCAGCTCCGCCTCGGGGGCTTCAAGATTGATGGCCGAGATCTTTTGGATCGCGCGGACCGGTCGATAACCGGCCTGTTCGAGAACAGCATAAAGCGATCCCGTCACTTCGGTCGGGTTTGGCAGGATATCGAGCGGCAGCGCTGCTTTTTCCAACGCCATCGGCCGACCTCCGGCCTCGCGAAGGCGGTGGATTCTTGCGACCTGTTCGTTGGCAGACAAACCCAACGCCATCATCTCTTCTGGCGACGGTAGGAAAATCCCGCGCTCCAGCCATGTCGAGGTCGTATTGAGCCCGCGCCGCTCCATGTCTTCGGTGAAGGATGTCAGGTGGGACAGGGATTGTTCGACCTTCGCGACGGGCTCGCGGACAAACGAACCAGACCCCTGCCGTTGCTCGATTGCGCCCTTGCGCACCAGTTCCTGAATAGCCTTGCGCACAGTCACGCGCGACAGGTCGGTCAGCTCGGCGATCTCTCTTTCAGGCGGCAGTGAACTGTTAGGCGGCAGGATGCCGTCCGCGATCCCTTGTTCAAGACGCTGACGGAGCTGCACGTACCGCGGGCCTGAACTTTGCCCCAACCATCCTTCCGGGCGCAGGAAATCAGCTACATTCATGTTCGATTTCCTCCTGATACGCCTGCGCCAATGCAAGTGCACCCGACAGTGGGTCGCCCAGGGGCTGAAGCAATACAGACTGCATGCCCGGGGGCAGATGTGGCGCGTAACAGGGGCCGATGCCGCCTGTCAGACATATCGGCATCTCCGCGTCCCACCCCATTTTCGTCATCATGCCGGTAAGATAGTCCGCCCCATCCTGCAGGACGGAAAGGGCCAATTCGTCGCCACGATCAGAGTACTCGGTCACCAATGGTGCGAGGGCTCCAAATTCGGACGGGGTCATCTGAGCCGCGGCTTTGACAATTCCTGCGGCCCCGCCATATCGCGACAACAGATCCTGCGCCAATTGCGAAGGGCCGGTCACGTCATCCATATATTCCAGCGCTTTGGACAGCGAGCGTTTGCCGACCCATTGCGCAGAAGCCTGATCACCAAGAACTGGGCCCCAGCCGCCAGCGAACCTTTTCTGGCCGTCCTTTTGCATCGCAATAAAGGACCCCGTTCCGCAATGGGCGATAAACCCATCTCTGGGCCCCAGTGCGCCGCGCAGGGCCGCGGCCCGATCATCTTCGATCCGAACGTGCTGAAATGGCAATGCTGCCGCAAGCTTTTCGGCGATTGCCTCGCCCGTTATTCCGGCCAAGCCCAGATACGCACGCGCTTGCGCAAGCTCGTCCAGAGACAAGCCCGACTGCACCGCCAAAGCTTTGAGGCCGCGCTGCAATTCGGTGCAAGCGGCACTGAAATCTGTGGACACATTTGCCGCGCCCATCTCAACCCGATGCGTCGCGCTGCCGTCGGAAACCGCAAGGCGGCAACGCGTCCCGCCCCCATCAGCGGCCAGAATCAGGTATTTCGATGCGTGAGCCATATAAATACCTTTATAATACCTTTCGGCATTTTAGAAGTCCTAAATGCGACCACAGCGTCAATATCCATCCCGAAATACCGGGAAAACGGTCCATAAAATTATTTGGTAGACTAATGGTATCTAAAAGGTATGATATTGAAAGCTCTTGGGGGAGAATCACGTGAACACGCCTGCAACGGAACAACTGCATCAGGACGCGACTGGGCTAGACACCCGTCCTCTTGCAGAGGTGGCCCACCTGCTGGCGCAGTCGCAGGCCGCAGCAGCACAAGCGACCCTGGATGCCATTGCGCCGATTTGCGGGGGGGCAACGGCGATGGCCAATACGATCCGGTCTGGCGGCAAACTTCGCTACCTCGCTGCTGGATCATCCGGCCTTATGGCAGCCTCGGATGCGTTAGAACTTGGGGGGACATTCTCAATCCCTCCTTCACAGATCCGTATCCATATGGCCGGCGGATTACCAACCACGGCGGAAATGCCGGGCGATGTAGAGGATGCAGTTGACGGTCTTACGGATGAGCTGGCTGATATGGACGCCGCAGACACGCTGATCGCTGTCTCGGCTAGCGGCACTACGCCCTACACTGTCGCCGCCGCAAAACTGGCGCGTGACAGGGGAACACCGGTGATCGGAATTGCAAACAACGCAGGTTCGCAATTGCTGAAACTTGCAGATCATGCCGTGCTGCTGGCGACGCCCCCTGAATTGATTTCAGGTTCGACCCGCATGGGCGCCGGAACGGCACAGAAAATCGCCCTTAATATGCTGTCTACGCTGATGGCGGTCGCACTTGGCCACGTTCAGGATGGTATGATGATCAATCTGCGGGCAGACAACGACAAGCTGCGCGCGCGGGCCAACGGGATCGTCTGCCAACTGACCGGCGTGACGCCCGAGCGCGCTGAAGCTGCGTTAAAGACTGCAGGCGGCAACCTAAAATGCGCAGCGCTTGTCGCCGCTGGCGCAGGATCGGCAGAGGATGCCCAAGCGCTATTGGACGAAACAAGCGGGCATCTGCGCCCTGCGATGAAACGGCTGAACCAAAACAAAGAAACTATCAACCTGGGAGAAACCAAATGAAACGCAAAGTTCTGAGCCTGGCTCTGATGGGCACAGCGCTGGCCACAAGCGCCTATGCGCAAGAGGCGACGCTGACAATTGAAAGCTGGCGCAACGATGACCTCGCCCTGTGGCAGGAGAAAATCATTCCGGCCTTTGAGGCGGCAAATCCGGGCATCAAGGTCGTGTTTTCTCCGTCCGCCCCTGCAGAATACAACGCCGTTCTGAACTCTAAGCTCGAAGCCGGATCAGCCGGTGATCTGATCACCTGCCGCCCCTTCGACGCGTCGCTTGCGCTTTATGAGGCCGGTCACCTGACCGACCTGTCCGATCTGGAAGCTATGGGCAACTTCTCGGACGTGGCCAAATCCGCATGGCAGACCGACGATGCATCCGCCAGCTTCTGCGTACCGATGGCATCGGTGATCCACGGCTTCATCTATAACAAAGATGCGTTCAACGAACTGGGTATCGAAGTTCCGACCACCGAGGCCGAGTTCTTTGCCGCGCTGGACAAGATCAAGGAAGACGGCACTTATATCCCGATGGCAATGGGTACCAACGACCAGTGGGAAGCCGCGACGATGGGCTATAACAACATCGGCCCGAACTACTGGAAAGGTGAAGAAGGTCGTCTGGCCCTGATCAAGGGTGAACAGAAACTGACCGACCCACAATGGATTGCACCGTATGCGACGCTGGCCAAGTGGGGCGCGTATCTGGGCGACGGGTATGAGGCGCAGACCTATCCCGACAGCCAGAACCTGTTCACGCTGGGCCGCGCTGCGATCTATCCGGCAGGCAGCTGGGAAATCGCAGGCTTCAACACGCAGGCCGATTTTGAGATGGGTGCCTTCAAACCGCCGGTCCAGAATGCCGGTGACACCTGCTATATCTCGGACCACACCGATATCGGGATCGGCATGAATGCCGCAAGCGAAAACCAAGAGGCCGCCCGGACCTTCCTGTCTTGGGTCGCCAGCCCGGAATTTGCAAGCATCTTTGGCAATGCGGTTCCCGGTTTCTTCCCGCTCTCGAACACTCCGGTCGAGTTGGAAGACCCTCTGGCCAAGGAAATCGTAGGGTGGCGTGATGAGTGTGAAAGCACGATCCGTTCGACCTATCAAATCCTGTCGCGTGGCACACCGAACCTCGAAAACGAAACCTGGGGCGCATCCGTCGCGGCCATCAAGGGCACTGAAAGCCCCGAGGCTTTGGGCCAGCAACTGCAGGATGGTCTGGCCACCTGGTACGCGCCGCATCAGTAAAACCTGAACCACGCACACCGGACGCGGCCACCCGCGTCGCGTCCGGCACCTTTTCCCCGGAGATTCCCATGCAGACCCGCCGCATACGCTGGCACATTGCCGTTTTCCTCGCCCCCGCGGTGCTGGTCTACACGGCGGTGATGATCTTCCCCTTGTTCAACACGCTGCGCCTCGCACTGTTTACCGAGGTCGATCAGACGCGCATCTACGTGGGCTTGCAGAATTTCCGCACCCTGTTCTTTGATCCGATCTGGTCGGAACAGTTCTGGAACGCCTTGGGCAACAACTTCTGGTTCTTCCTGATCCATATGCTGGTCCAGAACCCAATTGGCGTTGCTCTGGCCGCCTTGCTGTCACATCCGAGATTGCGTTTCGCTGCGCTTTATCGTTCGGCGATATTCATCCCGACAATCCTGAGCTTTGTGATCGTGGGGTTTGCCTGGAAACTGATCCTGTCTCCGCTGTGGGGGATCGCGCCCTCTATGCTGGATGCGGTTGGCCTGAAATCCCTGTTCGCGCCTTGGCTGGGCAAGGAAGAGTACGCCCTGACCACGCTCGCGCTGGTGTCAGTTTGGCAATTCGTCGGCATTCCGATGATGCTGATCTATGCGGCGCTGCTGTCGATCCCCGAGGAAATCCTGGAAGCGGGAGAGATCGACGGCATCACCGGGGCCTCTGCCTTTTGGAAGATCAAGCTGCCGCTGATCCTGCCCTCGATCGGGATCATCTCAATCCTCACATTTGTGGGCAATTTCAACGCGTTTGACCTGATCTACGTCTCTCAGGGCGCGCTGGCAGGGCCGGATTTCTCGACCGATATCCTTGGCACGTTCATGTACCGCACCTTCTTTGGCTTCCAGCTGCAACTGGGTGACCCGCATATGGGTTCTGCCATCGCAGGGGCCATGTTCGCGATCATCCTTGTGGGTGTCTGCATCTACCTCTTCGGCATCCAGACCCGGATGCGCCGGTATCAGCTGTGAGGGTCAAGTGATGAACAAAGCACGCCATAACCCGCTGAACACCGCCGCGATGCACGGGGCGTTGATCCTCTACACGCTGATCGCTCTATTCCCGGTCTTTGTGATCATCATCAACAGCTTCAAGACCCGCCGCGCCATCTTTCGCGAACCGCTCGCCCTGCCCGATGCCGAGAGTTTCTCGCTGATCGGTTATCAGACCGTGATGAAGCAAGGGGATTTCTTCCTCTATTTCCAGAACTCGCTGATCGTCACCGTGGTGTCGCTGGCCTTCATTCTGCTGTTTGGGGCTATGGCTGCCTTTGCGCTGAGCGAATATCGCTTCAAGGGCAACCTGATCATGGGCCTCTATCTGGCGCTGGGTATCATGATCCCGATCCGCATCGGCACGGTCGCGATCCTGGAAATGATGGTCGCGACCGGTTTGGTCAACACGCTTTGGGCGCTGATCCTCGTCTACACCGCACAAGGCCTGCCGCTGGCCGTGTTCATCCTGTCCGAGTTCATGCGGCAAGTCTCGGACGATCTGAAAAACGCGGGCCGGGTTGATGGGCTGTCCGAATACACGATTTTCTTCCGACTGGTCTTGCCGCTGGTTCGACCCGCGATGGCAACTGTTGCCGTCTTTAACATGATCCCGATCTGGAACGATCTGTGGTTCCCGCTGATCCTTGCCCCGGCTGAGGAAACCAAAACGCTGACGCTGGGCAGTCAGGTCTTCATCGGCCAGTTCGTCACCGACTGGAACGCGGTTCTGTCGGCGCTGTCGATGGCAATTCTACCGGTACTGGTGCTCTACGTTATCTTCTCGCGCCAACTGATCCGCGGCATTACGTCAGGAGCTGTCAAATGACCCGAGTTCTGATCGCTGGCCTTGGTAATATGGGCCTGAGCCATGCACTGGCCCACCACAACCATCCAGACGCCCAGATCGTGGGACTGGTGAACCGGTCCGGGCGCGTAGACCATCCTGATCTGTCGGCCTATCCGGCCTATTCGGATTTTCACGCTGCTTTGGCCGAGACAAAACCGGACCTGGTGGTCATCGCGACCTATTCTGACAGCCACGCTGACTTTGCCTGCGCCGCGATGGAGGCAGGTGCGCATGTCTTTGTCGAAAAACCGCTGGCAACCACGGTGACCGACGCCAAGCGCGTTGTCGCCAAAGCCATCGAGACCAACCGCAAACTGGTCATCGGCTATATCCTGCGGCACCACCCGTCCTGGATACGCCTGATCGCTGAGGCGCGGGGTTTGGGTGGGCCATATGTGTTTCGCCTGAACCTGAACCAGCAATCCTCGGGCGCCGAGTGGGAAACGCACAAGGCGCTGATGCAGACCACATCACCCATCGTCGATTGCGGTGTGCACTATGTCGACGTGATGTGCCAGATCACGGACTCGGATCCTGTGCGGGTGCATGGAATGGGTCTGCGGCTGAGCGATGAGATCGCCGAGGACATGTACAACTACGGTCAGTTTCAGGTGATCTTCGAGGACGGCTCGGTCGGCTGGTACGAGGCTGGCTGGGGGCCAATGATGTCCGAAACCGCGTTCTTCGTAAAAGACATCGTCTCGCCCAACGGATCAGTTTCGATCACCGACGGCAACAAGGGCGCATCGGCCGATATCGACGGCCACACCAAGGTCGGCGGCATTCTGGTCCACCGCCCCGACGGCGACCAGACAATCGATATGCCCGATGAACCCGGCCATCAGGAGCTCTGCGATGCTGAACAAGCCTATATGCTGCGCGCCATCGCCGAAGATATGGACCTGACCCGCCACATGAATGACGCCGTGCAATCGCTGGCCATCTGTCTGGCCGCAGACGAAAGTATCCGCACCGGCCAACCCATTACGCTGAAAGAGGCACGCAAATGACCGCCCTGACGCTTACGAACGTGAACAAGTCCTTCGGGACTGTCGAGGTTCTGAAAGACATCAATATCGAAGTGGAAGACGGCGAATTCGTTGTTTTCGTCGGCCCCTCGGGTTGTGGCAAGTCGACCCTTCTGCGTGTCATCGCAGGGCTCGAGGATGTGACCTCGGGCGAGGTCCGCATTGGTGGCGAGGTGATGAACCTAACCCCGCCCTCAAAACGCGGGATCGCGATGGTGTTCCAAAGCTACGCGCTCTACCCGCATCTCAACGTGCGCAAGAACATGTCGCTGGCGCTGAAGCAGGAAGGTCAGAGCAAGCAGGTCATCGAAGAGCGTGTCGCCAAGGCCAGCAAGATGCTGAATCTGGAACCCTATATCGACCGCTACCCGTCCGAGCTGTCTGGCGGCCAACGCCAACGCGTCGCTATTGGCCGTGCCATTGTGCGCGAACCCAAACTGTTCCTGTTCGATGAACCCTTGTCCAATCTGGACGCGGCCTTGCGCATGAACACACGTCTGGAGATTGCCAACCTGCACCAGCAGCTTGATGCCTCGATGATCTACGTGACCCACGACCAGACCGAGGCCATGACACTTGCCGACAAGATCGTGGTGCTGCGCGACGGGCGCGTTGAGCAGGTCGGAAGCCCGATGGACCTGTATAACAACCCCGCCAACCAGTTTGTGGCCGGGTTCCTTGGCGCGCCGTCGATGAATTTCTTTCCCGCCAGCCTGATTGGCGAGAGTGCAGGCATTACCACCGGCATTCGCCCCGAGGACCTGTTTCTGTCTGACGATGGACCGGTGGCTGCAAATGTCACCCATGTCGAGCATCTGGGTGGCGACACCAATGTGATTGCCATGATGCAGGATCACCAGATCACCGCCCGCCTGTTCGGACAGCATCAGGTGGATACCGGTCAGGCCATCCGGTTTGGATATTCACCAAGCAAGGTCTATCGCTTCGATCCCCAAGGGGAACGATTGGAGTAACAGCATACTACCCAGCCGTGTTGCCTGGCTGCATCTGGCAGGATTGCCAGCGGCTGCGCGTTTTTGCGCTTGGATGAGTGCTTGTGAACTGCGAAAAGCAGGTTTCAGCCACCGTCGTAAATGGGATGCACCAAGTGATCGACTATATGAACCGGAATCTGCGGTCGAAACCTGTTCTGGCACTCTGCTTTCTGCTGCTTGGCAGCGTGCAGGTCAGTGCTGACGTAGACGACTTGTTCGGATCAATACACGAGCGTTTGACCTGGATGAAAGGTGTCGCGGCGTGGAAGCATGAGAATGCGGTCGCCGTGGAAGACCTTGAACGTGAGGCCGTTGTGCTGAAAGCCGCTGTGGATGCCGCGCAGGAACTGGGTCTGTCCGGACCAAGTGTAGTCGCCTTCTTTCAGGCACAGATCGACGCTGCAAAAGCCATCCAGGAATGTTGGATCGAGCAGTGGGAGGCCGGTGGCAGCGCCCCGGAAGAAGCCCCTGACCTGGTGACGGAAATCCGGCCCGAACTGCTTCGTCTGGGCAATCAGGTGCTGGCGACCCTTGCCGAAGAAATCACTCAAAACGGAGCGATCGACGAACCAGACCGAGAAAGCTTTGAAACGACCGTCTCAATTGAATGTCTGGATAATGAAGCCCGGTCTGACATTTTCGGCGGGTTGAAACAGGTCGATTTGGCGAATTGAGCCCCAAAGTTTGTTGGCAGGATCAATCACAGTCAGTTGCAAAGGGCGCCATGCTCGGGTCACCGCTTGGACGTCGCGTATTTCTCGGACTCGCTGTAGTAGTCGTCGAATCCAATCCGTTGCCGTAGCTCTGCGAAATCCATCCGACCAGGGCGTTCGTCGCTCTGCATGGACCTGAGGCAGGTCACCATCGCCTGCATCGCTGCGGCCATCAGCGACAGCGGGTAGGCTGCGATGGAATAGCCGATGTCTTGCAATACAGCGTTGGGCAAGTCGGGTGTTTCGCCACCTTCGACAATATTGGCCATTTGCGGAAGTGGCACGGCGCTGCAAATCTCGCGCATTTCTTCTTCGCTGCGAGGCGCTTCAACGAACAGAATGTCTGCTCCGATTTCCGCGAACTTCTCGGCGCGGGCAATCGCTTCGCCAAGCCCGTGATCATGTCGCGCATCAGTACGCGCCAGGATCAGGATGTCGCCCCCGTTTGCCCGAAGATCCTCGCGCGCGTCAACGGCGGCGCGAATACGGTCGAACGCTTCGTCCCGCCCCACAACGGCCTTGCCGGGTGTATGCCCGCAGCGCTTGGGGGCAAGTTGATCTTCGATCATGACGGCTGCGCATCCCGCGCGGGCGAACCCTTCGACAGTGCGGCGTACATTCATGGCGTTGCCGTACCCCGTATCGCCATCGCCGATCAGAGGGATATCAACCGCGCCGGCAATATTGCGGGCCTGATCAATGACTTCGCCATAGCTCATGAGACCCAGATCAGGCGCCCCGATGCGGCTGGCCGAAGCGCCAAATCCCGACATGAATGTCAGCGCATACCCTTCCTGCGCGATCAGTTTTGCGGACAGCGCATCAAAGCAGCAAGGCATGATGTGGCACTGATCCTGCTGCAAAAGATGGCGTAGTTTCGCGGCCTGGGTCATGACGGTTCTACCATTTGAAAGGGATATAAAGGGCTAGGTCCGGCACCATATAGAGAACAGCAACCGTCACCAGCATTAGCAGCAGGAAAGGCCACACGCCACGGGCCACCTCGCCCAGCGAGACGCGCGCAACGGCCTGTATCACGTAAAGGTTCAACCCGACGGGTGGTGTGATCAGCGCGCACTCCACCATGATCACCATGAAGATCCCGAACCAGATCGGATCAAACCCAAGGCCCGTTGCGGCAGGCAACAGAACGGGGGTCATGATCAGGATCATTGAAAGCGCTTCGAAGACGAGGCCCATCAACAGCAACACAACGCAGACCAGCAGGATGAAGACCACCGGCCCCTCGATGTTGGCGGCAATGAACGCCGAGATGTCCTGCGGAATCCGATAAAGCGCGATTGCCTTTCCGAACACCTTGGCCCCCGCGACGATCAGCAAGATGGCTGTCGTGGTTACGGCACTTTCCTTGACGGCGTCCCAAAATGCAGCCCATGTCAGGGTCCGCAGCCAGAATACGGTGATTAGGATGGCAGCCGCAAAGCCCACCGCGGCCGCCTCGGTCGGAGTGAACGCACCGGAATACAGCCCGAGCACGATCAGCAGGGCCAGCGCAAAGGACGGAAGCGCCCGCATCGAACTGCGCATCCTTTGCTGCATGTCCGCTTTTTCAACCGGAACGTAGTTCGGTGACAAACGCGCATGAATCATTGCGAACAGTACAAAGAGTGCCACCAGCAACAACCCCGGGCCGATGCCCGCAAGAAACAGGGCAATGACTGACTCTTCGGCCACAAAACCGAAGACGATCATGGGTATGGATGGGGGGATCAGAATGCCCAGCGTTCCACCTGCAGCGAGCAGGCCATAGACAAAGCGCTTGTCATAGCCCCGGTTAACCATCTCTGGGATTGCGACCGTCCCGATGGTGGCAGCAGTGGCGACCGATGAACCTGAGATCGCGGCAAAAAGACCGCAGCTGAGGATCGTTGCCACGGCCAGCCCACCCGGCCAGTGCCCGACCCAGGCCTGCACAGCTGCAAACAGATCGCGCCCCACTCCGCCCTTCAACAAGACGTTGGACATCAGCAGAAAAAGCGGCACCGCGAGAAGGATGAAACCGTCCAGAGTGGACAGCACCGCCTGAGGTGCCATAAGGGGCGAGAAGCCTCCGAGCAGCAGCATGCCAAGCCCGAGGCCACCCAAGGCAAAGGCAACGGGCACGCCGATCAGCAGCAGCCCAAAAAGGCAGGCCAGTATGATGAGAACCGTCATTCGTGGCTACCGCCCAAAGATGAGATATGTTCCGTACGCAAAGACAAAAGTTCGACCACGGCCTGGGCCGTAACCAGCACGAACCCAACTGGAACCGACAATTCGGCCACCCAGCTTGGAAGATCCAACAGCGACCCGGTGGTACGTCCGCGGTCCCAGCTGTCGAAAAAGATCTCCCACCCCCAAAACGCAACGATTGCCGAAAAGGCGATCAGGACCATCAGGGAAATCGCGACGCATATCTTTTGCGTCTTTGCTGGCATCAGGGCTGTGAGCGCATTCACGGTGATATGGCGGCGCATGTTCAGCACCCACCCCAAGGACAGCAGGCACCCCCAGATCAGGCACAGCTGGCTCAGCTCTGCAGCCCAAATGGTCGGTTTGATAAAAAAGTACCGGGCGATGACCTCATAGGTCAGCATCGCGCCCGTCGCAGCCATCAGGCACGCACCAAGCAGTCCGGCAAAGCGGGATATGGTGGTTATCAAGTGCATCAGGATCGTCCGCGGGCGCAACGCGCAAGACGCCGCCCGCTGCTCAACACATCAGTTTCCAGCGGCGCTTAGGGCTTTTTGCCCGGCTTCCCCGGCAGCGTCCAGATAGGCGTCGTAGACGGGTTGCGCGACGGCCTTCCATTGAGCCAGCTCATCCTCTGTCAGTTCCACGACGGTCATCCCGTTTTCTTGGGCGGCGGCATAGGCTTCGGCCTCGATCGCGGCCATCTTGTCGCGAACATCTGCCTGCGCAACAGCGGCAGCTTCAGCGATGTGAGCGCGGTTTTCTTCTGACAGCCCGTTCCACCAGTCGCTGTTGACGACCACAACGAATTCAATGTCCGCATGGTTCGTTACGGTGATCGTATCCATCACCTCCCACAGTTTGCGGGACTTTACGCCGGATACGCCGGTCATGCCCACGTCAACCGTTCCGCGCTGGTAGGCCAGGTACTGTTCCGAACCTGAAATCAGGGTCGGCGCGCCGCCCGCAGCGGTCACAAAGTCGCCTAGCGTTTTGCCAAAGACCCGAACCTTCTTGCCTTCCAGATCAGCAGGGGTGCGGATCGGTTCGCCATTCGACAGCATGATGGCACCGCCATAGGCCTGCCAGAACAAAACCTGCCCTCCGGTTTTCTCGATCTCGGCTTCGATGATTTCGCGCACATCCGCGCCTTCAGCGACGGCCGCGCGCACCTTGTCTTCGCTGTTGAACAGGAAGGGCATATAGAAGACATCCACTACCGGCGCATCGCCAACATAGCGGGTCAGTGACGCGACACCGGCCTCGATTGCGCCAGAGCCAACCGCAGCAGGAACTTCCTTATCCTTGTAGAGTGTCGCGCTGTCATAGATTTCAACGTCGATCGCGCCACCTGTGCGTTCTTCGACTTCCTTCTCGAACAGCACCAGATTCTGCCCCAAATGGCTTTTGAGCGGCAACTGCAGTGAAATCCGCATCTTTTCCTGCGCGACAACGGCAGACGCAGATAACGCCACGGCGAGCGCGGCTCCTACAAAGTGTTTAACCATTTTCTCCTCCCAATTGCGACGTAATCTCTGATCAGAAGTAATGCCTTGCGCCTTGTGGGGCGTAGCAGCTTACGATCTCCCTTAGTATCACTTTAATACTAATGACATTCGAAACGTCAACAATTTCAGTCCCTTCCAGCGGCCGAAGCTGCCTTCCATTCGCATCAAGAGGTGGTTTCATCCTTGTTTCGACTGGTCCAACGCCAAACGTCCTGTTTAACGTGAACGCCGTCTGATCATCGCAGGTATGACAGCCCCACTAAATGCGAAGCTGCCACTGGGTTTGTTCAGACACTTATGTTGATCTCTTCCGGCAGGTTCTGGTAGCAGACGGGCCGCAGGAACCGGCGGATCGAAAGTGTACCTACACTCGTCGCCCCGAAGTTGGTCGAGGCCGGGTATGGACCGCCATGGACCATCGAGTCGGCAACCTCGACGCCGGTCGGAAAGCCGTTGAACAGAACCCGCCCGGCTTTGCGTTCAAGGATAGGCATCAACGTTGCGGCTGCCTTGGCGTCAGCCTGCTCCATGTGGACGGTTGCGGTTAGCTGTCCTTCAAGCCCGCGTGCGAGTGGAGCGAAAGCGTCGACATCCTTGGCCACAACCACCACGCCCAGCGGGCCGAAAACCTCATGCGACAAGACGGGGTTGGCCTGAAAGACCTCGGCCGAGGTTCGGTAAAGAAACGCGCCAGCCTGACGATTTTCTGCTGTGCCGGAAACCACTGCCTCCACCGCGGGTGTCGACGCGATCCGATCACGTCCATCGCAAAACGCCTGCGCAATTCCGTCCGTCAGCATCGTTTGAGGGGCCGTATCCTGCAAAGCTGCAGCGGCTTGTGCGATAAATTCCTCTGCCTCCGGGCCTTCGGGCAAAAGGGCAATGCCGGGGTTGGTGCAAAACTGCCCGGCCCCCATGGTCAGGGACGCGGCCCAACCCCGCGCGATGTCGGCACCACGGGACTTTAAGGCACCGGGCAGTATGAACATCGGGTTGACCGACCCCAGCTCGCCGAAAAACGGAATGGGCTCGTCACGAGCGGCGCAAAGGTCAAACAAAGCGCGACCACCGCGCAACGATCCTGTGAAGCCAACTGCCTTGATGAACGGATTCTGAACCAGCGCGCCACCAACAGCGACGCCGCCATCCTGCACGAAACTGAAGACGCCCGGATGCAGGTCCAGAGCCTGTCGCGCCGCATCCACAGCCTCGGCCACGATCTCGCCCGTGCCGGGATGCGCCGGGTGGCCTTTGACCACTACCGGGCATCCCGCAGCAAGCGCGGCTGCGGTATCCCCGCCTGCGGTTGAAAATGCCAATGGGAAGTTCGATGCGCCAAAGACGGCAACCGGACCGATGGGGCGCTGCACCATTTTCAGGTCCGGACGGGGCAAGGGCTGACGATCAGGCAAAGCCGCGTTGTGGCGGTAGTCTAGGTAGCCTCCATCGCGAATATGTTGCGCGAACAGGCGCAACTGACCGGTTGTGCGCCCGCGCTCACCCTCAAGCCGCGCCGCCGGAAGCCCGGTTTCAGAGACGCCGATTTCCGTGATGTCCGCGCCGCGTTTTTCGATCTCATCGGCAATACGTTCCAGAAAAACCGCGCGCTCTTCACGCGTGGAATACCCATAGGACCAAAAGGCGTCCTCGGCAGCTGCGCAGGCTTTTTCCACCAATTCCGGTGTCCCTGCCGAGTAGGTTTTGGCGTCTCCGGTCGCGGGTGAAGACTGAAAGCTGCCTTCTCCGGCCATCCATTCACCTGCAATCAGGCTGTTTCCATTCATGTCAATTTCCTTAGATCAGTTTGCGTGCAGCAAGGTTTTTCATCAACGCGCTCGTGCCAAAGACCCATGGCGGGCATTCGGTCGAAAGGCGCACGGTATTGGCCAGAGTTCCCAGCATTGGATTCGATATTTTGACAAGATCACCCATCTTGTGCGTAAAGCCGCCACCGGGCGTGTCCCGGTCCTGCGTAGGAGCAAAAAGCGTACCCAGCATAAGGAAGAAACCGTCTGGGTATTGATGGTGCGCGCCGCGGGCCTGTCCCACAAGGTCCGCCGGATCGCGGCTGATTTCAGCCATCGAACTGGTTCCGTGCATTTCAAACCCTTCCTCGCCAGTGACTTTCAGGGTGAGTTCGGCCTGTCGAACGTCGTCCAGACCAAAGCTGTCGTCAAACAACCGCAGCATTGGACCAATGGCGCATGAGGCATTGTTGTCCTTGGCCTTGCCCAGCAGCAGGGCCGAGCGCCCCTCGACATCGCGCAGATTCACATCGTTGCCCAAGGTCGCCCCCTTGATACGGGCGGCACTGTCGACGGCCAGAACCACTTCGGGTTCGGGGTTGTTCCAGGTTGAGATCGGGTGCAGCCCGATGCTGGCCCCAAAACCCACCGCTGACATCGCTTGCGATTTGGTGAATACCTCGGCATCCGGGCCGATACCGACTTCAAGGTATTGCGACCACACATCTTCTGCGATCAGGGCGTCTTTCAGCGCCATCGCCTTGTCCGATCCGGGCACGACATCGCGCAGACTATCACCCAGGATCTCGGTACAGCGGGCGCGGATGGAGTCCGCTTTGGCCGGGTCACCCTTGGCCTTTTCCTCGATCACGCGTTCAAGCATCGAGGACACGAAGGTGACGCCGCAAGCCTTGATCGGTTGCAAGTCAGAGGGTGCCAAGAAGTAGGGTTTCGTAGGGTCCGGTGTTTCCGTGGAATTGGCGGCGACTTCATCGACGCTGCCAATCACTGCGCCACTTGCCGCCCGCGTTATCGCTGCCGGATCGTCAAGTTCCAAGAGCGCCTGCATCGTTGGCAATTCTGCCGAGGTGATATCAACCAGCTGGTTGCCGCGCCGCACAACCAACGCAGGGCCTTGGGCTTCGGGCAGCCAGATTCGACCGACGAAGGTACCGGTGTCAGGTAAGTTCAGTTTCATTTGGTGTTTCCCAGAGCGTAGAGTTTGGACAAAAGCAACTCGGCCTGATCGCAGGCGGCCCATGTCAGAGACATATGGTCTGCGCCGTCGATCACGTGCCAACCGGCGTTGTCGGGTTGCGACATCAGCGCGCCGCCGCGCAGGTATTCAGGCGTTTCAGCGCTGCCGTTGATGTAAAGAGCAGGCGGACGTTCTCCCGTGGGAGACAGGGTGAAGTCCTCCACGTCCTCTGGCGTCAACTGCAGTTCGGATTGCAAGAACGACAACGGCACCGGGGCAAGATCATACACCCCGCTCAGCGACAGGACCCCAAGCGTTTGTTCGGCCAGTGCGGCATCTGACATTGCAGAGAGCGCCAGATGCGCACCGGCAGAATGCCCGACAAGCACGAAGCGTGCAGAAGGAAAGGTCTGAGCCAGCTTCCGAAGACCCGCCTTGGTGTCTGCCACGACATCTGCCAATCGAACGTCTGGCATCAGGCGGTATTCCATGTTGGCCACCGCCGTTCCGGCCGCCAAAAACGCAGGGATCATGAAGCGATGCGTTTCAGCCTGAAGCGCTCGCCAATAGCCACCGTGTATGATCACCGGCAGCACAGTCTGTGGCCCGGTCCCCTCGGTCCATTCGACCCATTGGCGCGGATGATCGCCATAAGTCGCGCGTGTGAATCGCAACCGTTGCGCAACGGCGTCGCTGTCTTCTGTCATGCGCTCCAAAGCCGCCGAGAAATCGGGGATGATCTCGGAAAACTTGAACTGACGATCCCAAAAGACCTGCATGTTCAAACCTCGGCCTCTTCAATTTGTTCAAAAGCCTGTTGCAGTGCCCGGGTTTGCATCTCGCTTGCGCCACGGCTTGAATTCAGGATCAGACCAACCATCACGATGTCGCTGGTCGAGCTTTCCACCGGGATCAGCGCGACGTTTGTACGACGGGCGATATTGCCCTCAAACCAGCGCAGTCCCATTTCGGTCACCTGTCCGATGACAAGATCGGGGATCGTCTCGAACCCATAGGACGGTTGCACCGGCGTCCCACGTGTGTCACGCCCGACCGAATGTGGCCCCATACGCAGTTCCATATCCTGAGCAATTGCAATGAAAGAGGTGAGTTGCGTGCTTTGACGCAATTGCAGAAGAATGGGCTGTACCAGCGGGGCCAGCCGCCCCACCCCGAAACCATTTAGGCCAACCCGAATAGCTGACGCGCCCGGCAGGTAGTTTCCTTGGGCATCCCGGCGCAGCATGGCCTCTGCCTCAAGCGCAGCCGTGTGACGATAACCACTGCTGGCGGGCAAACCGGCTGCGCGGATCAACCCCGCCGGAGAGGCATGAGCATCGCGCCCGGGGACGGCCATCAAAGCCTCAAAGACATCGACTGCGCGGGTATAGGCGGATTGGGTCATCCTGTAGCACTCCCTCTGATGTTCCGTTTGGTGTTGCGCAAGGCCGGCCCCTGCGAGAGGATCGCGTCGTCCGGAAAGTCCCAGGCAACATGCAATTCCGCCCAAGTATCCGCTTTGACCGAGGCGGTT
Organism: Ruegeria sp. R14_0; assembly: GCF_017743975.1. GTDB lineage: Bacteria > Pseudomonadota > Alphaproteobacteria > Rhodobacterales > Rhodobacteraceae > Ruegeria. Next base: position 445,453 of record NZ_JAGHRC010000004.1, read on the forward strand.
TCCAACCCTCGGGGCAGAACAATCTGAACAGGTTCTTCGACACGCTGGGGCACCACGTTCCCGCCGAGGATATCCAGCGCCAAACCAAGTGCCCGTGCGCCCATGCTGGCGGGATAGTCCAGCGCAGCCATCGGAACCTTGTGATGCAGGCAAAGCTTGTACATCTCGTTCAAATCACCACCGGTATGAGCGGGCATCTCGAACCCGCCTTCCAGGAACCTGCGGATTGAACCGACGCCTTGCAAACCGCTGTCACACCAGACCCCATCCGGTGGTCGCCGCGCCTCGGCCAAAACCTTGTCGATAGCGGCATAGCCACCGGCCTCGGTCCAATCGGTATAGCTAACGTTCTCCACACGGATGCCGGGGAATTCCGAAAACACCGCCAATGCGGCCTGCTGACGGCGCAGGGCTGGGCTGGCCCCTTCCAGACCACTCAGCATCCAGACCCGTCCCTTCCCGGACAGGTGCTCGGCCATCCAATGAGCACTAATTCGCCCGATCCGATGATCCGAAGCGGTTACGAAAGAAACCAGAGACGAACGGTCATTTGGCCGCCGGTCAACGGCGACAATGGGCAATCCGGCGGCCTTGAGCGCGCCCAACCTGTCGCTTAAGGCGGTGTCGTTGATCGAGGTGATAGAGATCAACAGCAGGTCGATCCCCTGCTCGACCAACGCGTCAATCTGTTGAAGCTGCAGCGCCGGATCGTCGTTGGCGTCCAACACCACAAGTTCTTCGATCTGAGATTGCGCAATCCGCTCTGCATAAAACAGGCTTTGCAGCATCGCGCGTCGCCAGGCATTGCTGGTCGAGGCGTTGGAAAACCCGATGCGATAAGGTGCCGGACGCTGGTATAGGCTGGCGTCCACTGTCCGAACCAGCGCAGGGTCCCATTCCAGAGCCGGCCCTTTGTCCGGCCGCTCTGACCCGAAGGTTCCGGGACGCGCCGACAGCTTCTTGCCTTCGGCAACCTCAGGCACCTCAAGTGCCGCAAACATCATCTGCCGGGATTTCGGGCCCAACCGCAGAAATCCGTGGTCGAACCGTTCCAACCAACCCGCCGCGACCATAGCTCGAAGCAGCCCGAAACCGGTTGATCGGGTGACGCCCAAGTCCTCAAGAATATCGTGCGTGCGACGCGGCGTGTTGTCGGCATCGAACCCTTTCAGGACCGCCGCAATGCGCTGCACGTTTGATTTATCATCCTGTGACATGGGCGTCTTCCTGATCAGCTCCGCGACCGTTTCATGTAAACGGCTGCGGCGAGGATAATCAGCGTGCCCTTGATCACCAACTGTAACTCGATGGACAGGCCAAGGATGACGACGATGTTGAACAGCGACACCAGGATCAACGCTGCAAGCAACACACCAGGGACAGAGCCCTTGCCGCCCGACAGTGCCGCGCCGCCGATCACCGCTGCTGCGATGCTGTCCAGCTCGTAGCCGCGCCCGGTCCAGTTATCGACGATCCCGACATAGCCAACCAGAAACAGGCCAGCGAAGGCGGCCAAAACGCCCGAGATCACAAAGGCCATGACCACCAGCAGCTTGGTCGGCGCGCCGGTCATGTAAGCTGCATCCGGGCTATCACCGTAGAGCTTCAGACGGCGACCAAAAACGGTGCGTTCCAAAAGCCAGTGCATCCCGAAACCGACGATGGCCAAAGCAATCAGTGCAACGGGGATACCAAAGATGTCGCCAGTTGCGAGCCATCGGAACGTTTCCGGCAAGGTCCCGCCTGGTGCGCCCTTTGTGTAAGCAAAGCGAATGCCCTGCAGCACGATCATCGTGGCCAGCGTTGCAAGGAATGGCGTCACTTTTCGATACGCCACAAGGTACCCGTTGATCGCCCCGATAAACGCACCCAACAGCAGGCCGACGATGAAAATCACGGGCGTCGAGTCAATCAGCGACGTCGACAGAACCGCAACCGTTGCCATGATCGAAGCGACCGAAAGGTCGAGCCCCCGAACAATGATGACGATCATCTGCCCGATCACGACAAAACCCAGCGGGGCGGCCTGGATCAGAATGTCCTTCAAGTTTGCAGGCGTCAGGAACCGGGGTGACAAGACCGTTGTCACCGCCCAGATCACGGCTAGGAAGCCCAACAGGATCAACAGCTCTCGCCGCTGGGTGGCGCGCACTGTGTTGCGGTTGGGTTTTGCGCTTGCGGGGTTGGTGGCGGTCGCGGTCATGACTTGCCCTTTCCTGCAAAGAATGAAACGGCGGCAATGATGATCAGACCTTCGGCGATCCACTGAAAATAGCTAGAGATGTTCATGAAATTCAGAACATTCGCCAGGAACGCCAGCAGGATCACGGCGAGTGCTGTACCCAGAACGCCGCCTTTGCCTCCGGCCAAAAGCGTACCGCCAACAATCACCGGCGTGATTGAACGCAGGTCGAATCCAACGCCTGCGCGCGGGTCACCGACCCCGAACCGTCCCGTCATATACATGGCGGCAACAGCGCACAGCAGACCTGACAGGGCGTAGATGGCCACCTTGGTCTGCTTTACAGGCAGGCCAGAAACGGCAGCAGCGGCTTCGTTGTCACCGATGGCGTAGATTCGCGTGCCGAACGTCGTGCGCCACAGCATGAAGCCGATCAGCAGATACAGCGCGATGACAAACATCATGCCAAACGGCATCACGCCCAAACGGCCATAGGTGAAATCCTCGAAGAACAGTGGCACCGAACCTGAGGGTTGGCGCGTGATCAACAGCGCCGCGCCTGCAAGAATTGTCGAGGTGCCAAGCGTGGTGATCAGCGGATGCACACCGACATATGCGGTGATGCCTCCGTTGATCATGCCGATGAGGATGCCCAAAGCAACAACCGCGGCCATCGCCAGCAGCAATGTTTCCGTCGTGTCGCCCGCAATGGCTGCGAAGACCACGCAGAGGAAACTCAACGCCCCGGCATAGCTAAGGTCGATGCCGCCAGACAGGATCACGATGGTTTGCGCCAGGGCGACAATGGCAAGAGCAACCATCTGATCCTGCACGTTGGCCATGTTGAGTGGCGTTGCAAAACGGTCCGAGGCCGAGATTCCGATCACAAAGACGATGGCAATTAGGGCGACAACAACCAGATGAACTGGCTGGGCGCGCGTGGCGCGTGCGATCGTGCTCATGCCGCTACTCCGTGATGGGTTGAGGTTTCGGCGGCGGCTACGGTGATGATCGCCTCTTCGGTGATCTCATCCCCGACCAGTTCTTTGGCCAGTTCGCCGTCGCGCATGACATGCACGCGGTCACAAAGCCCGACGATCTCAATCAGTTCAGACGAGATCACCAGCAGGGCCATACCTTCGTCCGCCAACTCGCGCAGGGTCTTGTATATCTCGGATTTCGCACCAACATCGACCCCCCGTGTGGGTTCGTCGAGGATCAGCAGCTTGGGCCGGTTCTCAAGCAAACGCGTAATCAGAACCTTTTGCTGGTTGCCGCCCGACAGGGCCGAGATCGGCAGTCCCACGTGATCCACCACGACGCCACGACGTTCTTTCAGCACGGCGGCACGCCGCTCCTCATGACCCGGTGGGATGGAGTTGTGATGCACACCAAAGCCCGGCGTTGTGGCGGCAAAGTTGCGCGCGACCGAAGAATTCAGGAACAGCCCGTCATCCTTGCGGGACTCTGTCAGCATCAGAATGCCAGCCTCGATACATCCGGACGGATCGCGATGGGGCATCGGTTCGCCCATCAAGGTTACCTCACCCGTGGACGGTGCCGCGCCGAACAGGGCCAGGGCCAGCTCGGTCCGGCCCGAGCCGACCAAACCGGCAAGCCCGACGATTTCGCCCGCATGGACATCCAGATTGGCAGGCGGAAGGTGTGGAGCCACCACAAGGTTTTCCACTTCAAGCACCTTCTCGCCCGCCGTTGGGTTCGCGGCTTTGTGCGGGAAGAGGTCACCAAGCTCGCGCCCCACCATGGCAGCAATCACACTGTCATGGGTGTAGTCCATCGTCGGTCCCTTCGAGGTCACAACCCCGTCCTTGATCACCGTGATATCGGTGCAAATCTCAAATATCTCATCCAGCCGGTGTGAGACGTAAACTAGCCCCATCCCTCGTTCCCGCAGGTCATTGATGATGCGGAACAGGTGTTTGGTTTCGTTCTGGCTCAGCACCGCTGTCGGCTCATCCAGGATCAGCACCTTGGCCTCGACCCTTAGCGCCTTGGCAATCTCGACCATCTGCTTGTCAGCCACGGACAGGGTTTCGACCAGATCATCAGGGTTCAGCTTGATCCCGAGATCATCCAGCAGAGCCTGCGCGTCACGCTTCAAAGCCTTGCGGTCGATCAGGCCGAACTTGGTGCGCGGCTCGGCCCCCAGATAGATGTTTTCGGCAATCGACAGCGCGCCCAGAACCGAGAACTCCTGATGCACAACCGCGATCCCTGCTGCCAGACTTTGGCGCGGATCGGACCAGCCAGCCTCTTGGCCTTCGAACTCCACATGTCCGCCGGTTGGCGTGTAGAGCCCGGTCAGCAGTTTGATCAGGGTCGATTTCCCGGCGCCGTTTTCACCGCACAGCGCGACAGAATGGTGGCCGTGGACCTCAAACTCGATACCTTTGAGAACTTCGTTCGGGCCGAATGACTTGCTGAGGCCGCGCGCGGCCAGATATGGCTGTGCCATTGTTTTCTCCTCCCGTGGGGTGGCGGGGCGATGCGTGGCCGCCCCAACCGTTTCTTGCCCGTTTACTTGGGATAGTCCGCCGAGAAGGTCGCCGGGTCATAGTCGGCGCCAACGCCCGAGGACATGATGACCGAGCCCGGCTTGTCCATCAGCGCATAGTCGGCGACGAAAACGTCAGCCTGAACGGAAGGTGTCTCATGCCCTTCGGACACAACAACCTGCTGGTTCACTTCGATCCGCTTTGGGATGCCCTTACCGTCAAGGACGTCGAACAGCACTTCGAATGCCTGCGCACCCATTGCTGGCGGGTAGTCGATGCCGATCATCGGTACGTCATTGTTGACCGACAGCTGGTACATCGCGTTGAAGTCGCCGCCGGTATGCGGAGGGATGGTGCCCGCCTCATAACCGGCAGCGAGGAAGGCTTCGATCGAACCTGAACCCTGCAGGCCCGAGTCGGCCCAAACGCCCGAAATCTCGTCACCGTATTTCTGGATCAGGGCAGACATGATAGTTTTGCCATTAGCGGGCGACCAGCTGGTGTACTGGGTCTCCAGTACCTCCAACTCGGGGAACTGATTGAACACTTCCATCGCGGCTTGAATGCGCGCCTCGGCAGGGGATGCGCCGGCAAGACCGCCCAGCATCACCACTTTGCCCTTACCGTCCAGCTTTTCGGCCAGCCACTGCGCCGAGATACGGCCAAGCGCCTGATCCGAAGCCGTTACAAAGCTGATGAAGTTCTCTGCCGACGGAACAGAACGGTCGACCAGAACAACCGGTATGCCTTGTCGCTTGGCGCGGCGGATGACCGGATCCATCGCTTCGGCGGTTGCAGGCGAAATCAGCAGGATATCAACGCCCTGCGCGATCAGGTCCTGCACATCGGCGGCCTGCTTGCTGGGGTCGTCATTGGCGTCGGTGATGATGAAGCGACTCAGCTTGTCAGCATTGCGCTCCGCCGCCGCTTCGATCCCGTGCAGCATCGCCACGCGCCACGGGTTTGAGATCGAGGCGTTCGAGAACCCAATCGTGTAGGGACCCTCTTTCTTGTACTCGGCGGCGTCATAGATCTCCGACGCTCCCGGGTTCCACAGAAAAGTACGTGGCACCCCTTGATATCCCTCTGCCATCGCCGATCCGGCAAACAACCCCAGAGTCGCGGCCGCAGCCACGGTTTTCAAAATACGCATGCGTTTCCTCCCTTACGTATTGATTTTATTCGGCAGCGCGGATCAAGCCGCCTGCATTGATGCCGGTCCGGGGATCTTTGAACATCACCCCGTCCTTCATGATCATCGAAAGGTTGTCCTGATGCTGAACCAAGCTGACATCTTGGGTGACGTCGCCTTTGACCAGCAGCAGGTCGGCCAGGTAACCTTCTTTGACCTGACCGATTTGATCTTCCATCTGCATCAGTTCTGCGCCGACCGTTGTCGCGCAGCGCAACGCTTCGACCGGCGAATAGCCGAAATAGCGAACGAAATGCTCGATATCCCGGGCGTTCTGACCCATCGGCGTGATCGCGAACCCATAGTCACCACCAACGGCAACACGCAAACCGCGCTTGCGCACTTCGTGATATACCGCGCAGGTCGCTTCGAACTTTCGGTACAGGTTCAATTCTTCGGCGATTGCTGCGTCGCCTTCTTTGGTCGCATTATGGACAAGGCCAAACGCGGGCCCGAGGATGACACGATCCTTGGCCTCTTCCAGCATGTCCAGCGCCTCTTCATCTGCAAAGTCGCAGTGATAGATACAATCGACACCATGGCGCACGGCCATTTTCACAGACTCAGATGATCGGGCGTGGGCCGCGACGGTCTTGCCATAGGTCTTGGCCACCGACACAAAGGCCGCCAGCTCGTCATCTTCCAGGGGGGTGACTTCGGCCTTGGCAAAAGACACGAACTCGTCACCCGAGATGTTGATTTTCAGGTTGTCGACACCATCTCGCACGCATTCGCGCGCTGTACGACGCATTTCCAGCGCACCATCGGCAATGAGGCCGAAACTCTCCTGATAGATGTGACGTTTGCGTTCATCGCCCAAGCCTGCGGTAGTGGTCACTTCGGGGCTTGCAGCCCGCATCCGGGGACCATCGAGCAGACCACTGTTGATGGCATCGCGCGCCACCACGCCCAGCAAGGGTTTGGCCGAAGCGGCCTCGAAAATGGACGTAAAGCCATGGCTCAGCAACAGCCGCAGGTTGCCTGCGGTCTGCAGCATGTGGTCTTCGGGGCTTAGCTGCCCCAGTTCCCACGGGTCGTTGATTCCGGTAAAGCTCGGGTGGCAATGGCCTTCGACCATGCCTGGCATCAACGTATGCCCGGTGCCGTCGATGACCTCGCCGGATGTATCCGCTGGGGCATCTTCGCCTGTGTGAATAGCGGTGATCTTGTTGCCCGAGATTTTGACGGTACCTGGGTAGCGCGCTTCTGAGACGCCATCCCAAATCTGCGCACCTTTGATGGTGATATCTGACATTTTTTCCTCCCTGCCCGCTTGAACTCAGACGTTGCGGTCGGAAAAAACCTGCATCAAATCCTAATCATTAATCAGGTCCAAACGAACCAAATATGTCCATATATTGGACTACTACGAAATATAGGGTGATCTGCTTACCTGCTCGGAAATCCTGCCACAGTCGCAGACCTTAGAAAGCAATTGCAGTCCGGTGATGATGCCCTCAATCGCGCGGGCCCTTCGTTCAACACGTTAGCATTCCGGCGAAGTATCAGTATTGTACGTGTCATCACTTCACAGAAATGTCGCGCCGAATATGCGGGCACCGCATTTCATGCGAGTTTTATACAAAGCCGGTAAAGCGCGTTGACCAACTAAACCGAAAGGTGACCCATGTCTTTTTCTAGCCGCTCTTCAATTTCGCGTCGCCAGTTTCTTGCAACGACAACTGCAAGTGCTGCGGCCATTACTCTGCATCCTTATTCTGCGGCTGCTGCTGACAACCAGGCACATCTGCGGATCATGGAAACCACGGATATCCACGTCCACGTCTTCCCTTATGACTATTACGCGGACAAACCCCGTGACACGGTGGGCCTGTCCCGTACGGCCTCAATCATCAACGATATCCGCGCAGAGGCCACAAACTCGCTTTTGGTCGACAATGGCGACTTTCTGCAAGGGAACCCGATGGGTGACTACATCGCCTATGAGCGGGGCATGAAGGATGGCGACAGCCACCCGATCATTACCGCCTTCAACACTGTAGGCTATGATGCCGCCACCCTGGGCAACCACGAGTTCAACTATGGGCTGGACTTTCTGGACAAATCGCTGGCCGGGGCCGAATTCCCGGTTGTTCTGGCAAATGTCGCCAAGGAAAAAGGCGCAAACCCGCGCGACGACAAGACCTTGGTACAGCCTTACGCCATTCTCGACCGTGAGATCGAAATGGGTGACGGCACCAAGCACCCGATCAAGATTGGAGTCATCGGCTTCACCCCGCCGCAGATCATGAACTGGGATCGCAAACACCTAGAAGGGAATGTCGAAGCCCGGGACATAATCGAAACCGCTCAGGCTTATGTGCCAGAGATGAAGGAACAAGGGTGCGATCTGGTCATCGCGCTTTCGCATTCGGGGATCGGCAGCGCCGATCATGCAGACGGCATGGAAAACGCATCGGTTGTTCTGGCCGGTGTCGACGGGATTGATGCGCTGGTCACGGGCCACAATCACCTCGTCTTCCCCTCGCCGACCTTTGCCGACCGCCCGGGGATCGACATCGAGAAAGGTACATTGATGGGCAAACCCGCCGTGATGGGCGGCTTCTGGGGATCGCACCTCGGCCTGCTTGACCTGCTGCTCGAGCGCGACGGAAACGAATGGCGCGTCGTGACCACCACGTCCGAGGCACGGCCGATTTCCAAGCGCAACGAAGATCGCTCGATCACGGCGCTGGTCGGGGATGATCAAAAGGTTCTCGACTCGGTCGCGAAGGATCACGACGAAACGCTGGCTTATGTCCGCCGCGCCGTGGGAAAGACCTCGGCGCCGTTGCACAGCTATTTTGCGCTGGTCGCTGATGATCCTTCGGTGCAAATCGTATCAATCGCGCAGAAATGGTACGTCGAAGAGATGATGAAGGGCACCGAACACGAAGGTTTGCCCATCCTTTCGGCGGCCGCGCCGTTCAAGGCCGGCGGGCGCGGCGGTCCCGACTATTACACCGACGTTCCGGTTGGGGACGTAGCGATCAAGAATGTGGCGGATCTGTATCTGTATCCGAACACGGTCCGTGCGGTTCGTGTGAACGGCGCGCAGGTTCGAGGCTGGCTGGAACGTTCGGCGGGTATGTTCAACAAGGTTGAGGCCGGATCCACGGATGCGGTCCTGCTGAACCCCGACTTCCCGTCCTACAATTTCGATGTAATGGACGGCGTGACCTATCAGATCGATCTGTCGCAGCCGTCGCGCTTTGGACCAAAAGGCGAAGAGATCAATCCAGACGCCTCCAGAATTGTGAACCTTGCCTTCAATGGCGAGCCGGTGACCGACGACATGGAGTTCATCATCGCCACCAACAATTACCGCGCATCGGGCGGTGGCTCGTTCCCCGGCGCTATGGGCGATACGGTCGTGTTCGAAGCCCCGGACACCAACCGCGACGTCATTGTGCGCTATATTGTCGAGCAGGGCACAATTGATCCAAAAGCAGATGCCAACTGGTCCTTTGCGCCGCTAGAGGACACCACTGTGCTGTTCGAAACCGGCCCGAAAGCTCGGGACTACATCAGCGATGTCAAAGGCGTTTCAATCGAGGACGCCGGAGAAGGTGCAGACGGTTTTGCGGCATTCCGCATCAAGCTCTGAGTAATTCCGGGCGGGTACGCGCGCCGCCAAGGGCGGCAACGTGGCCCAGAAACAGTGAAGATTTGCCCGCGGCCTATGCTGGCCGCGGGCAAATCTTCAGACGCGCGCAATCCTTGCGCCTGTGTGGATCATGCCCTGCATCATGTCGGTGTGATATGTGTAGGGTGACAGTCCCGGCATTTCACTGACGGCATCCAGCGCGGCGACATGAGCCTCATCCAACGAGAATTCCAGCGCGGCCAGGTTGTCTTCCAACTGGCTTAGTTTGCGCGCACCGATGACAGCTGCCGCCACGCCGCGGTGGTTTACCATCCAGTTCAGAGCGATTTGCGACGCGCTGTGACCGGTTTCCTTGGCGATACGCATCAGTTCCCGCAGAATGGAGATGTTCTGCTGTGACGCCAGGTTCGCGGTGCTGGGGTCCGTCGTCCACGTATCTGTCAACCGGCCAGCCCCTACCAGATTGCCCTTATCATCCACCGAATACTTGCCGGTCAAAAGACCATTGGCCAGCGGGCTCCAGGCGGTGAAGCTGATGCCCAGCGCATCGCACATCGGCAGATGTTCGTAATCCGCATGACGCGCGGCCAGGCTGTATTGGTTTTGGATCGACGAGACTGGGTTGCGATGGGTCAACCCGGCCAGTGTCTGCATTTTTGCGACATACCAGGCCGGGAAATTCGAAAGACCAAAAGCCAGCAGTTTTCCCTGTCGGATCAGCGTATCGAATGTGTCCAGAACTTCTTCGATGGGGGTAAACATGTCCCATTGGTGCAGGTAGTAGACATCGATGTAGTCAGTGCCCAATCGCTTCAACGAGGCATCGAATGCGTTCAGGATGTGTTTGCGACCATTGCCGCCGCCGTTCGGATCGCCGGGAAACTGGTTCATTGTCCCTTTGGTCGAGACCACCACCCGTTCGCGGGTGCCTGCGGATTGGATGAACTCGCCCAACCATTCTTCGCTTTCTCCGCCCTGATAGGCATTGGACGTGTCAAAGAAGTTGCCGCCAGCCTCGAGATAGCGGTCAAAGATTTGGCGGGCCTGCGCCTTGCCGCTGGACCACGCATCCCCCCAGGCATCGCCGAAGCTTCCGGCACCATAGGCCAGCGGTGACACCCGCAACCCGGTCTTGCCGAGCATCCGATATGTGGTGAGCGATGCGATCCGGACTTCGGGCAACTCATTGGCTGCAAAGGGCAGATGTTCAGAGAGTGCTTCTGACATTTTCGGTTCCTGTTATTTGAGGGGAATTAGGCGCGCACCAGATGGCCGCCATCCACGTCCACAACCGAACCGGTCATGAATGTGTTGGTCATTGCCAGAACAACGGCTTGTGCAATTTCACTGGCATCCCCGACGCGCCCGACAGGCAGGCCGCTGGCAACGTGTGCGAACATCTCGGTGCGGGCCTCGTCGGGCATCCCGGCATAAGCTTCGGTATCGACCATGCCCGGGCTGATGCAGTTCACCCGAGCTCTGCCCGCCAGTTCCTGCGCCAATCCTTTTGCAAGTGCCTCTACGGCAGCATTTACCGCAGCCAGTCCGGTCGCCCCTGCAGACGGACGGCGGCTTAGAACGCCTGAGAAGAAGGTCACGGATCCACCCTTTTTCAGGAAGGGCAGCACTTCACGGGCGGTGACGTATGGGCCGATGAACTTGGCCTCGATCATGCCCCGCAGCTCGTCGGTTGGCAGGTCAGTAAAGGCCCCGTGGGCCGCGCTTGAGGCAGAGATAACCAGATGATCAACCTCTCCCAGTTCAGCGGCCCATGATTTGACACTGGCCTCTTTGGTGGTGTCAACGGCAGCGACCGAGACATGCCCTTCGATGCCATCCGCCACCGCGTTCAGCTTGTCCGCGTTGCGGCTGGCGATGGTCACTTTTGCACCCAAGCCGGCAGCCAGTTCAGCTGTGGCCCGGCCCATACCGCTGCCACCCCCGACGATGACAACGTGTTTGCCCTTCAGAATGGTTTCAAATGGGGTTTCCATGGCGATTTGTCCTAACTTTCTGATCAGCGGAAATTACCCGCTCTGTCTGTTGTGAACAGTGATATAGGAAATCAGCATTGATCCTTGAAATGGATATTAAGTATATTGAAAATTGACATGGTGAATTTCAATACGCTCGACTTAAACCTGCTCAAGGTCTTTGACGCCCTTTATCGCGAACGTCATGTCGGACGCGCGGGTCGGTCTATTGGCCTGGCGCAACCGTCCATGAGCAACGCATTGAACCGCCTGCGCGCTCAGTTCGACGACCCCCTGTTTCAACGCAGCCGTGAAGGTATGTTGCCCACGGCCAAAGCCGACGAACTGGCCCCACAGATCAAAGAGGCGCTTTCGCTGATCTCGCGGATGTTGTCTCCGGCAGAATTCGACCCCAAACAAGTGCGCGCTGATGTGATGATTGCCGCTGCCGACCTTATGGTGATCAACCTTGCCCCGCCATTGATGAAATATCTGAACCAGGACGCGCCGGGATTGCGCATTAGCTTTGCTCCATTGGACAAGCGTAGTTTTGAACGCGATTTGGATGACGGACTCTTGGCTGTCGCGCTGGGGACATTCGGCAAGTTGCCCGCAAGGTTCTTGCGTCAAAAGGTTCTGCGCGACCAGTTTATCTGCATCACTCGCAATGGATTGCTGCCAGAGGGCGCGCCGCTGACGCTCGACACCTATCTGGATCTGGATCATGTTCTGATGACGTTAGGAGGCGGGTTTTCCGGGGTCGTTGATCACGCATTAAGACGACAGGGTCTCTCACGTCGGGTTGTCATGACGGGCACCCAATTTGCCGTGCTGCCCGACATCGTGGCGCAATCGGATATGGTCGCTACGATTCCTGCATCCCTCTCACATATTGCCCAGCGCGCCGGCTGCTCCATCTACTCCCCGCCGTTGGACTTGTCGGGTTGGGATATAGAAATGGTTCAGACACAGAGTCTGGTTTCTGATCCATTGGGCGCGTTCATCGGACAAGCGGTCAGCAGCACCCTGCAAGAAAACACGCGGCACCTCTGAGGCTTAGACCTACGGCACGATTTTCCGCCCGCGTAGTTGCGCGAGACGTTGGTGGAGTCGGCAAGCCACCCCACTCGGTGCACACTGCCAATCGTGCCTTAATCGGAGTGCGTATCGAAACGCGCCCATCTTAGCCAAGCTGCGGCCGTCCAAGAGAACGACTTACCGCCCGCTGGTGTCCCGGTTATGGGGTCGAAATACTCAGAAAAGCCATTCTCCGCCACGAGTTCGCGGATACGTCTGCGCAGCTTGGGTTCTTCTGGCACGCCAAAGTCCGCAAGACCGATACCAATCAACAGATTCACACAAGGCCATGTCGGACCGCGCCAGTAACGATGCGGATCAAACACGGCGCCTTGGATGTCGTAGCTGGCGACCGGGTACTTTGTCCTGGACAGCGCATTTCGAAGTTGGCCACGCATTTCTTTTCGGTCCACGCCTGCATACCAGCAAAGATACGACCCGCAACTCAGCGAACCTGCGAATTCTCCGGTTTGGACATCGCGTGAATCATAAGCCTGAATTTCCGGGTTCCAAATGCTGTCGACGCCTGCTTCCAGCACAGTGATATACTCGGCCAATTGGTCGGTATTCTGACCGAACGCTTCGCACAAGGCGTGCAGGTCCCGCACAGCGCGCAGTGTAATGAATGTCATCAACGGGTCTGCAACTTTGAAGGGCGTGTTTTCCGCAATCGCGCCGTCGTCCCAGTTGACATCCCGGCCAAGCTGCAAGAGCCAAACATAAAGATCATAGTCTTTCTGGGTTGGACGATGATCGCTGTTTACATGTTTGGTGTCTTCGCGAATGTAACTCTGCACACCCGAGGTATCTATGCGGGCGGCGGACTTGTCCCAATCCGGGGCGTTGTCACGACCGGCTTCCCAGGGATGCCTGGTGAATACCGCGCCTTTATCGTCCAACCTCCAACGCATGAACCAGTCTGTCCAGCATCGCAGTTTGGGAAGCAGGGCTTCCATTCGGCTTTTGCCAAGTGACGTGTCCTTTTCCCAGATGAGCCGAGCCGCGGTAACGGCAACGGGTGGTTGGCTGATGCCCGATGACGGAACCGGCCCGTCGCAATTCCAGACATCCGCTCCAGGAAAATACCCTTCTGCTTCTGTGTGAAACAGGATTTGCGGGACCATGCCGTTGTCCCACTGCCCTGACATCAACGTCTCAATCTCTTGCCACGCACGATCGAGATCGAACTCGGCAATCCCCAATGCGGAAATCGCACTGTCCCAGTTCCACTGATAGGGATAAAGCCCATCTGTAGGGATCGTGTATCCGCCTCGGTCGTTTCTTTTCAAAACATCTATGGCACGCTGAGTGACGGCATCAACATCGATCATTTCTGGCTGTCTCCAATGGCCGCGCGTGCGTGTCTGCAACCTTCGGAAGTGACATCGCGCTGTTCGAATCTTCCCTATCAGTCAGAAAGCCCGAAATCGGTTTCGGCAAGGGCAGCCGGACAAGCGACCGCCGTGCTGCCATGTTGATTGGTCGCGGGCCATGAGCAATCGTTGCGCCCGGGATATCAGCTTAGAATGACAAGGCGCCTTTTCCGGTTTCATTTCAACGGGAGTGACACTTCGATCCGATTGCAGGGCCCGACGTTGGGTGACCTGTGCGATGGCCTTGATCAGTCTGAGTTAGCGGCGCAGCTAGACTGTGATCACAACACATCAATCCCCCAGAGGCGAACCGCATCGCGACTGACGATGACAGTATGCATGGCCAAGCGGTCTTTGACATCCACTGTCTATAGAGCAAACCAATGCTATCCGGTTCCAATTCCGAACGTGAGCCATCAGTCGACGCCGAAAGGGATTGCTCTTTCATCCACAAGAGCGAATGCGCAGCTTTGCGTCAGTGCCCTCAATTATTCATTTCTCAGCTTTGATCAGATCCGCAGCCTTTTCTGCGATCATGATCACGGGCGACGCCGTGTTGCCGGACACGATTTTCGGCATGATTGACGCATCCACAATGCGCAAACCCGTCAATCCTCTGACACGTAGCTGGGGGTCCACAACGGACCGATCGTCCGTTCCCATCTTGCAGGTTCCAACCGGGTGGAAAATTGTCGTGGCAATATCCCCAACTGCTTTTACCAGGTCAGAGTTGTCCTGAACTTGGGGCCCAGGCAAAATCTCTTGCGGATCATATTTTGACAACGCTTTTGCCGACATGATCTGTCGTGCCTGTCGCACCGACTCCACCGCCACAGCCTTGTCGCGCGCTGCGGACAGGTAATTCAGCCTAATGTCAGGTTGCTGATCAAGTTCGCGAGAGCTGACATGGCTGCTGCCCACGCTTTCTGGCCGCAAATTGCAGACGGACACGGTAACTGCCGGGAAGGGATGCAACGGATCACCCAGTTTGTCCGTGGACAGGGGCTGGATGTGGTATTCAAGATCTGGAGTCTCGAGTGCGGGGTCCGATTTTGTGAACATCCCGAATTGGCTTGGGGCCATGGACATCGGCCCCGATTGCGTCAGACCGTATTGCAACGCAATCTGAGCTTTGCCGAACAGCGAGTTCGCAAGTGTGTTCAGCGTTTTGGCATTCTTGACCTTGAAAACTGTTCTGATTTGCAGGTGGTCCTGCAGGTTCTCGCCGACTCCGGCGCTTTCGTGCTGCACACTGATGCCGAGATCGGCCAGAACATCGCCTCGCCCTATTCCCGAAAGCTCCAGAATCTTTGGTGAGTTAATGGATCCTGCAGCCAAAAGAACTTCGTGCCGGGCGAACGCATCCAACACCTGCCCCTTGTGCCTGAACCGGATACCCCGAACAGATTGTCCATCAAGGATCAGGTGGTCAGTTGTGGCTTCGGTCAAGACCCGTAGGTTCGGGCGCTTCATGGCGGGGCGAAGGAAACCTTTCGACGTATTCCACCGAACGCCATTGTTCTGGTTCACCTCAAAAAAACCCGACCCTTCGTTGTTGCCATCGTTGAAATCGTCGCGCGGGTGAATACCGAACTCTCGCGCACCTTCTTGCACCGACTTCAAGACGTCCCAGCTCAGCTTTTGTTTTTGAACCTTCCACTCACCCCCGCCACGATGATGTTCGCTGTCACCGCCATGATGGTCTTCGGACTTCAGAAAATAGGGCAGCACGTCATCCCAACCCCAGCCGGTGTTTCCCATTTGCCTCCAGTGATCATAATCCGCTGCCTGCCCCCGCATATAGATCATGCCGTTGACCGAGGTGCAGCCGCCCAGCACCTTTCCGCGCGGGTATACAAGGGACCGGCCGTTCAAACCCGGCTCAGGCGCAGTTTTCATCATCCAGTCCGTGCGCGGATTGCCGATGCAGTACAAATATCCCACGGGGATATGAACCCAATGGTAATTGTCAGATTTCCCGGCCTCTAACAGTAGAACGCGTGTCTTTGGATCTTCGCTCAGACGGTTCGCCAGAACGCAACCCGCAGTTCCGGCCCCCACGATGATGTAGTCATAGTCGCCATCGAGGCGGGTCGTGTTGTTCATGTTCACTCTCAGTCGGACCTGCTCAGCCGCGGAAATCTACAACCAGTTTACCGACCATTTTGCCGGTTTCGATAATTTCATGCGCAGCTTTCAAAGTCGTTGCGCACAATCCGTTCAAGACACGTGTTTCCGTTGTTCGGATAACGCCATCATCCACCAGTTGCGCCATACGCGCCAGTATCTGACCCTGACGAGACATATCCGGTGGTCCACTGCCTGCAATTCTGCATAAGAGCCCGGACGGTTGGCGTCGCCTGCGTACCAGACGCGATCCCCTCGACGGAACCCCGACACACCCGAACCAACACTTTCAACCGGCCCGACGGCGTCGTACCCCAATATGAAAGGGGACGGATGCGGCCTATCAACGGCTGTACGGACCCGACGTTTTGCATCTGCCGGGTTCACTGAAACTGCGTGCACCGCAACCAACAGATCGTTTGGACCAAGTTCAGGTGTGCTCAGATCGACATCCATCAGGCTGTCTGGCGCTTCTTCTGGCAGTGAGTTCAGGAAACCGACGGCTTTCATGATACAGTTTTCCGCATTTCGGCCCGGGACCAGAAATCTCGCATAGCACCGATCAAATCCAAATAGGTTTCATAGCGCGCGCGATAGTGGCCCAGCATATTGGGATCGGGTTCGAAAACCTGCTTGGCGCGGGTCATTCGGGTTATATCCTCTTCATAGTTATCTACTTTGCAATTGGCACAAGCAGCACCAATCGCAGCCCCCAGCGCCCCGGTTTCCTGCGCCTCGGCCACGGTGATCGGAACGTCTAGTCAATCAGCAAACATCTGTGGCCAATGCGGGCTGCGAGATCCGCCGCCGGACAGAACCGCGCGGTCGAAGGAAACGCCAGCTTGCTGCAAGACTTCTATATGTCGGCGATGCTCGAACATCACGCCTTCAAAGAGCGCGCGTAGCATATGGCTTTCCCCGTACCATCCTGCCAGGCCATCCTAAACGCAGTCAGCTCAATCGGACCACTTCATTCGATGAAGGACAAGTGACTGTGATTAATGTCGGTGCCATAAATTGCAGATTTCACTTACGGTTCAAGCTGTTCTTCGAGGCTATCTTTCTTTCCCAGACAATTAAACCAGGCAGCAGCCATGCGCTGAGAGCGGCTGTTTCGACAACTCATAGAGTGTGGTTTCGCCCAGGCCTAAACTTGAGCGAAATGCGTGTATTTCAGGCACGCACGATATTGCAACCTGAGTTTTTTGCACATTTTTTGGTCATTGAGCCAAAACCCGCCTGAAATTAAGTCTAAATGCAGGGAAATCTGGTCGGTCGCGCACCGCACCATAGTGTCCGCCGCTGTGAAAAGGAAAACATTGCCACAAACCATGTCCCACAGGTGCGCTATCAATCAATTCGCGACCATAATGCCTGCCACAGTTTCAGCGCCACCGCGGGCAACGGGGGCAGTCACACTTAGCACCAAGCAATTGAGCGCCCGAACAGTCTTGGACAAGCTTCGGCAATCCGGGTCTTTCAAGTGCCTGTTTCCGCGGCATAGTTCGGCGGGACTTGACGCAGTGCTACTGAACACGGCGGGCGGCGTGACTGGCGGAGACAGTTTCCGTTTCACTGGCACGGCAGCTTCGGGCACCACGCTGACCCTGACAACGCAAGCTTGCGAACGTGCTTACAAAGCCCAACCCGAAGTATTCGGTCAGATCGTCAATCACCTGACAGTAGAGCCGAACGCAAGGCTGAACTGGTTGCCGCAAGAGACCATTCTGTTCAACGGCAGTGCGCTGGATCGCCGGCTGAAGATCGATTTGGCACCAGAAGCACAGATGCTGATGGTCGAACCGCTGGTCTTTGGGCGCACTGCGATGGGTGAGACGTTGACCGATATCCGCCTGCGCGACCGGATCGAGATACACCGCACGGGCAGGCCGGTTTTCCTGGATGCGATGCGGTTTTCAGGCGATTTCCACAATCATCTCGCGCGCCCTCATATCGCCGACGGGGCGGGCGCTATGGCGCTGGTCGTCTTCGCCGCAGCTACTGCTGGGGCCCATCTGGACGCCATTCGCGAGGCCCTGCCGGAAACCGCAGGGGCCAGCCTGATCCATGACGACCTGCTTGTGATCCGCATTCTGGCGGACAACAGTTTTGCCCTGCGCCGCAGCCTTTTACCGGTTCTGCGCCGGTTGAACTCAGACACGCTCCCCCGATGCTGGATGCTATGACATGAACCTGACTCCCCGAGAAAAAGACAAGCTTTTGATCGCAATGGCCGCCGAGGTTGCCCGCAAGCGACTTGCGCGCGGCGTCAAACTAAACCACCCCGAAGCGATCGCTTTGATCACTGACGCCGTGGTCGAAGGCGCGCGCGACGGGCGATCGGTCGCAGACATGATGCAAGCCGGGGCCGAAGTGATCACCCGCGACCAATGCATGGAAGGCGTGCCCGAGATGATCCACGAAGTTCAGGTCGAGGCCACTTTCCCTGACGGAACAAAACTTGTGACCGTCCACAACCCAATTCGCTGAAAAAGGAAAACAGATATGACCCGAATGCTCTTTCCTGCACTGATCCTTGCTGGTCCTGCGGCAGCTCACAACGGAACCCACATCCACGCGCATGGCTCTGACTATGCCACATTGGGCGTTGGCTTGGCCGTTGTTGCGCTGGCGGCTGTGGCACTGTTTGCAAAACTGAACAAATGATCCCCGGAGAACTCTTTCCCGCGGATGGCGAGATCACGCTGAACTCGGGCGCCAAGACCGTTGTGCTGCTGGTGGCCAATACAGGTGATCGCCCCGTGCAAGTTGGCTCACATTATCACTTCGCCGAAACTAACCCCGCGCTGGATTTCGACCGGAGCGCGGCGCACGGGATGCGGTTAGATGTCGCCCCCGGCACGGCTGTCAGGTTTGAACCGGGGCAGGCGCGTGAGGTCACGCTGATCCCGATCAGCGGTGCGCGTCAGGTTTACGGCTTCAATCAAAAGGTCATGGGGGCGCTCTGATGCCAGCAACGATCAACCGTGCGGACTATGCGGCCATGTTCGGGCCTACAACAGGTGACAAGCTGCGTCTGGCAGATACCGATCTGATTATCGAGGTCGAACGCGACCTGACCGCCGAACGCGCGGGGGCGGCCGCGACCGGGGGAACCGGCGACAACGCGCTGCTCTATGGCGAAGAGGTCAAGTTCGGCGGCGGCAAGGTAATCCGTGACGGGATGGGGCAGTCACAGGTCACGCGCGCCGAGGGTGCCGTCGATACGGTCATCACCAATGCGCTGATCGTGGACCACTCGGGCATCTACAAGGCCGATGTTGGCCTGAAGGACGGGCGTATCGCCAAGATTGGCAAAGCCGGGAACCCCGACACACAGCCGGGCGTTGATATCATCATCGGTCCCGGCACCGAAGCCATCGCCGGCGAGGGGCGCATTCTGACTGCGGGTGGCTTTGACAGCCATATCCATTTCATCTGCCCGCAACAGATCGAGGATGCGCTGCACTCTGGCCTGACCACGATGTTGGGCGGCGGCACTGGTCCGGCACATGGCACTTTGGCGACTACATGTACGCCGGGGCCCTGGCATATCGGGCGAATGCTGCAGGCCGCCGACGCTTTCCCGATGAATCTGGCCTTTGCCGGTAAGGGCAACGCCTCGCTGCCCGCCGCGCTGGAGGAGCAGGTCAAGGCCGGGGCCTGCGCCCTTAAATTGCACGAGGACTGGGGCACGACCCCAGCCGCCATCGACTGCTGTCTTTCGGTTGCTGA
This sequence comes from Ruegeria sp. R14_0, assembly GCF_017743975.1. Lineage (GTDB taxonomy): Bacteria > Pseudomonadota > Alphaproteobacteria > Rhodobacterales > Rhodobacteraceae > Ruegeria. Next base: position 465,235 of record NZ_JAGHRC010000004.1, read on the forward strand.
CGCAATGGACGTGCAGGTTATGATCCACACCGACACTTTGAACGAATCCGGGTTTGTCGAAAACACCGTGGCCGCCATGAAGGGCCGCACAATCCATGCCTTCCACACCGAAGGCGCAGGCGGGGGCCACGCACCGGACATCATCAAGATCTGTGGTGAGAACCACGTGCTGCCCTCATCCACAAATCCGACGCGCCCCTTCACAGTCAATACGGTTGAGGAACACCTCGACATGCTGATGGTCTGCCACCACCTCGACAAGTCGATCCCCGAGGACGTGGCCTTTGCCGAAAGCCGCATCCGGCGCGAGACGATCGCGGCCGAGGATATTCTGCATGACATGGGCGCGTTCAGCATCATCGCGTCCGACAGTCAGGCTATGGGCCGGGTCGGCGAGGTTCTGATCCGCACCTGGCAAACCGCTGACAAGATGAAGAAACAGCGCGGCCGATTGCCAGAGGAAACCGGTGAAAACGACAATATGCGCGTCCGCCGTTATATTGCAAAATACACCATCAATCCGGCCATTGCGCACGGCCTGAGCCATGAGATCGGCAGTATCGAGGAAGGAAAACGCGCTGACCTCGTCCTGTGGAACCCGGCGTTTTTCGGTGTAAAGCCCGAGATGGTTCTGCTGGGCGGAACAATCGCCTGCGCTCAAATGGGTGATCCGAATGCCTCGATCCCGACACCCCAGCCGGTCTATAGCCGCCCGATGTTCGGGGCCTATGGCCGCTCGGTCGAGCGTTCGGCGATCACATTTGTCTCGGCCGCCGCGCAGGCCGAAGGGATTGGTGATACACTGGGCTTGGCGAAGCAAACCATCGCCGTGCAAAACACCCGCAACATCGGCAAGCGAGACTTGCTGCTGAACGATGCGACACCCAAGGTTGAGGTTGACCCCGAAACCTATGAAGTGCGTGCCGACGGTGAATTGCTGACCTGTCAGCCAGCCGAAGTTCTGCCGATGGCGCAGCGCTATTTCATGTTCTGAAAACACACGAGGCACCGATGACAACCGCGATCAAAACCGCCCGTATCTATCATGATCACCATCACACGCAGGCTCATGCACAGGTTTCTCTGGACTATGATGGGCGCTTCCTACGCCGCAAGATGCTGGCCACCGACGATGGCGAGGCCTTTCTTGTTGATCTGGCCCAAACCAAGTCTTTGGACCATGGTGGCGTTCTGGTTCTGGAAGACGGCCGCAAAATCGAAATCATCGCAGCACCCGAAGAGTTGCTGGAGGTCCGCGGCGACAATCTGTTGCGTCTGGCTTGGCATATTGGCAACCGCCACACCCCCTGTCAGATTGAGCAGGGCCGCCTTTTGATCCAACGCGACCACGTTATCCGCGACATGCTGCAAAAGCTTGGCGCGGAAGTTGGCGAAGTGGTCGAGCCATTCACACCGGAAGGCGGAGCCTATGGCCACGGAAGGACACATGGCCACACCCACTGACACTGATATCCTGACGCTGACACAGTGGCTGTCCCCGGCTTATCCGGTTGGCGGCTTCGCCTATTCTCACGGCCTTGAGGCCGCAATCGAGGCAGGGACAGTTGTTTCGGCTCCGGACACAAACGCGTGGATCGCGGATGTCCTTGAGAACGGGTCAGGATGGAATGACGCGTTGTTTCTTGCGGCCGCTTTCAGTGCAGAAAACGCAGAGGAGCTGAGCGCGATTGACGCCACTGCGCGGGCTTTTTGCGCCTCGTCTGAACGGCTGATGGAAACCAAGCTGTTGGGGCAGGCTTTTGGCTCTGTAACCGGCGACGTATGGGACTTGGATCTTGACCAGCTGACCTATCCGGTTGCCGTTGGCCGAGCTGCGCGTCTGAAAAGCATTCCGCCAATCCTGACGGCAAAGCTGTTTCTGCAGGCCTTTGCCAGTAACCTTGTCGCATGTGCAACGCGCCTTGTGCCGCTAGGCCAAACCGATGGGCAAAAGCTGATACGCGATCTTACCCCTGTCTGCGGTCGCATTGCGGAACAGGCGCAGCACGTGGGTCTGGAAGAGCTCAGCTCAACCGCATTTCTGTCAGACATTACGTCTATGACCCACGAAACACAATATTCGAGGATTTTTCGGACATGACCAACATGAATGGCCCTTTGCGCGTTGGAATCGGCGGCCCAGTGGGTGCGGGCAAGACCACTCTGACTGCAGCCTTGGCAGAAGTTCTGCGCGATGTCTGTTCGGTCGGTGTCATTACCAACGACATCTACACCCAGGAAGACGCCGAAGCGCTGATGCGAATGCAGATCCTGCCCCAAAACAGGATTATTGGCGTGGAAACTGGCGGCTGCCCACACACTGCGATCCGGGAGGATGCGTCGATCAACCTTGCGGCAGTCGCAGAAATGCAGGCGCGGCACCCGGATCTGGATGTTGTCCTGATCGAAAGCGGTGGCGACAACCTATCTGCCACATTCAGCCCGGAATTGGCGGACCTGACCATCTATGTCATCGATGTCGCCGCCGGCGAAGAGATACCGCGCAAAGGTGGGCCGGCGATCACCAAATCCGACATCCTGATCATCAACAAAACCGACCTGGCTCCGCATGTCGGCGCGTCACTGGATGTCATGCAACGCGACGCCGAACGCATGCGCAAAGGACGGCCGTTTCTATTCTGCGCGCTTCGCCACAGAAAGGGCATTGACGCAATTGTCGAACATCTGGTGCAGATCGGAGGGTTGAGAACCTCTGAGCAAGTTTAGGGCTGTGGCAGCACAGCAATATTTCGTGCGCAAAGCGCCTGGCGGAACGCATTAGGATAAAACCCGGCAAGAATCCACTTGAGGTTGACCTGTCGGGGTTCATCCACCAATCTGATTTCACATTGTTTATTTTTGTGCCTCGCGGCACGTTTGTTTGCGTAAAGTCGATGGCATGACCGACGATTCAACAAAGAGTTACGTGCATGATACCCACCGCTTGCGCGAACCGGCGCACACGCTGAGTATCGTGCAACCCTATCTTCGAGACATGGGAATTACCCGGATTGCCAATCTGACGGGCCTGGATCGGATCGGATTACCCACGGTGATGGTCTCTCGGCCAAATTCCCGGTCGGTTGCGGTGTCCCTTGGCAAAGGTCTTTCGTTGCAAGCCGCCCAAGCGTCAGGCGTGATGGAGGCGGTTGAGGCCTGGCATGCGGAACGGGTGCGATTGCCGCAACGCCTGGCCCGATATACGGACCTGGGCAACGATGCGGCGGTTGTGGATGTGGATCGCCTGCCGCGTGTAACAGGGGCTCAGTTCGATCCACACGGCACAATGCTCTGGGTCGAAGGGCACGAGCTGAACGCTAAACGCGCGTGTTGGGTTCCGCTTGAGATGGTCGACACGGACTACACCGCACCACCAATTGGCGGCCAACGGGCGTTCCCCAGAACGACAAACGGCCTGGCATCGGGCAACAGTTTGAACGAGGCCAGCTGCCACGCCATTTGCGAATTGATCGAGCGGGACGCGACGACCCTATGGTCCCACAAAGCCGCCGCAAAAAGGGTCGATCCGACCACCATAGACGATCCGCGATGCCAAGCAGCCATCGAAATGATCACGACCGCCAGTTTGGAGGTTGGGATTTGGAACACGACTTCTGACATCGGGATCGCCAGTTTTCGCTGCGTGATCTGCGAGTCCGGAGGGCAACCAGGTCATATCGGTGTCGGAGACGGTTGCCACCCAGATCGCGCCATCGCCTTGCTGCGCGCAGTTACCGAGGCGGCGCAGACGCGGCTGACCTACATCTCGGGTGCGCGGGATGACCTGGACCCGGCGGAATTTACAGACCAGGCTCAAACCGAACGGGGCCAGTACGTCCGTGATCTGATTGACCAAGCCGAACCGGCAGATCGGTTTCAGGACTGTCCCACCTTCTCGACCCAGTCATTCGATGACGACCTTGCGCTTTTGCTCAACAAACTGAACGGTGCGGGGCTCACACAGGTGGTGATCGTGGATTTGTCGCGGGACGAATACGATCTTGCTGTGGTGCGGGCCATCATTCCCGGCCTCGAAGCGCCGCATGACGACACCGATTATGTTCCCGGCAGCAGAGCCTTGCGGATCAGGGGTGAGGTCGCATGACAGCCTTTGTTTTTGTTGGCCCTACCCTGCCCTCTGACGACGTCACAGCAGCTTTGGACGCCACAATTCTGCCCCCTGTTCAGCAAGGCGATGTATATCGAGTCGCGCGGGAAAAGCCGGCAGCGATCGGGATCATAGACGGATACTTCGACGGCGTTCCATCCGTCTGGCACAAAGAAATCCTTTGGGCAATGGAGCAAGATATTCCCGTCTTCGGCAGCGCCAGCATGGGTGCACTACGCGCAGCAGAGCTGGCTGACTTCGGTATGATCGGCGTTGGCGGTATCTTCCAAGACTATCTGAATGGCACCTTACATGACGATGACGAGGTCGCGGTTCTGCACAGCCCGGCAGAGCTTGGATTCCAACCGCTTAGTACGCCAATGGTCTCGATCCGAGCGACCGTCAAACATGCTGAAAACACTGGTGTTCTACCGCCAGAAAGCGCCGCTGAGGTCCTGAAACACGCAAAGGCGCGGCATTACCGGGAACGCACGTGGAAAGACATCGGCCAAGCGCTGGAGGACCTGCCCGGACTCGCGGCGTTTATTGAATGGCTGCCGCAGGGGCAAATCGACGCCAAGGCAGATGACGCGCGCGAGATGCTTGCGCGAATGTCGGATCACTTATCGCGCCCGCGCCAGGCACAAGGGTCAGCGATGCGCACCGAACGGACTTTGATGTGGAGACAACTCTGTGATCGCGTAGACAATCGCGAGGGCCAAAACCATGCTGTCATCGATGAACTCAGACTAAACCCCGAACTTTATGCAGACATGCGCATCCGCGCCGTGCTCAGCCTCATCGCCGAAGAAGAAGCTGTCGCGCAAGATCAACAGCCCGATCGTGATACCCTGATCCGACACATGGCTGACCACAGAACCCGCGCCGGGCTGTCGCACAAAGCACACTTGCTGGAATGGCTGGAAGCCAATGATCTGAACCTTGCAAGCTATGAGGATATTCTGACGGATTCCGCCCGCGTCGAAGCAATCCTTGCATCGCGTTCCGGCCAGTTGAACGGGCCGTTGCTGGCCGAACTAAAGCGCACAGACCTTTATGCCAAACTCAGGGATCGAGCTCATGCCAAGGCCAAAGTTGAGAAAGCACGTCGATCCGGGGCAGACCAGCTCAGGATTGTTTTGTGGTACTTTGAGACCCGTCTGGGACAGCAAATCCCGGAAAATCTGGATGCCTACGCAGTTTCAATAGGTTTACCCGGCCGTGAGGCACTTTGTGACTTGATTGAGACCGAGTTCCTGTACTGCCAAACTGAGGCCAACGCGTCCCTTGCCCAAGATCAGACGACGCCTGCGCAGGAAGGGGAAGTTGAATGATGAACACACCCGAAAACATGGAACACGAGGAACCGGGCACGCGGTTCTTGCTGTATCCGCAATCTCCGTTTCTCGAACCGGGCGTGCAGCCAGAACTTGTCGAGATCTCGGCCCCGCAGGGAAGTATCGGCCCTGGCCCCTCGGGGCCGCGCATGTACACCGTCAATCCGGTTGGAAAAACCACGCCCTATGGCGCTATCGTACCGGGCCCCGGTGGCCCCGGCATGTATCTGCCGCCTTGGGATGGGTACATTCAGCCCCCTGCCATGCCAGATGAGTTGGGGAACTTCTTTCATATCGCGCCCGATGATCCGTCATTCGAGGCCGCTCATCTGTTCGGGTCGGCTCATTTCACCATGGATGTCTGGCAAGGGTATTTCGACCGCCCGATCCCCTGGCATTTCGCGCGTGACTTTGACCGGTTAGAGCTTTCTCTGCTTCCCAGCCTGGACAACGCTCATATCGGTTGGGGGTTTCTTGAAACCGGCGGCACGCATGAACATGGCGATGAATACCGTCCCTACAGTCTGAACTTTGATGTCGTTGCTCATGAGATTGGTCATGCCATCATTTACAGCGTGATCGGTATGCCTTCGGACGGGGACGCCGGCGGAGAGTACTACGGCTTTCACGAATCCGCCGCCGATATGGTCGCGCTGTTGGCCTCTTTGCATTTTGGCTCGGTCGTCGATGCGCTGCTCGAGAATACGCGGGGCAACCTCTATACCTTCAACCGCCTGAACCGCTTTGCGGAATTGTCGGAAAACGCCCAAATCCGCGTTGCCGCGAATACCCGATCCCTGTCAGAGTTTGCCGCCGGATGGTCCAGCGAACATGACCTGTCCGAACCATTGACCGGCGCGATGTTCGACATTTTCGTGGACATCTATCACGAACGGCTGCTGGTTCATGGCCTGATTTCGCCAGAAGAAGAGGACCTGTCAGATCAGCTGGAAGACTCACCGGATTACAGCACCATGATGCAGGGGATTTTCGACGCGCGTTACGCAGAAAACCCTGACGGTTTCCGGATCGCCTTGCTTGAGGCGCGCGATTTTCTGGGCACTTATCTGGCCGACACGTGGGAGCGGCTGGATGCCGATATGCTCAGCTATTTCGGTGTGGAAAAAGCCCTGCTGACAGTCGACCAGGAAATCACGGGTGGAGCCTTTCGCAACATCATCGAAGGCAACTTCCGCATGCGCGATATTGGCCTGACAACCGCCGGTCCTCGCCTGCCCGACGCGGACGAAGACAGCCATTCAAATTCAGTCCGGACGCAAGTGCCAGGTTGAGGCGCAAAGTCCTTTATTTTTAAACGGTTTTATGGCATGCAATCTGGGGGTGATTTTTGGAATTCATTTGCTCGAGTTTCTAGGTCGAGTTTGATTTGAGGGGGAGATGAGGAAGCTGGCTTCGTCGATCCCGTAATTGGGAGAGAATGTTATGTCTGAATCCTTGCTCAGTTTTTCAGAAGTGTTGATTTATGGCCGTGTACTAGAAGATTTGGAATACAATCGTATTCCTTCCAAAGCCAGAGGCGACAACAAACATCTGGATCAACAATTCGGCGTGGCCAAGGACGCAAAGGGCAAGAAGGGGCCACGCTTCGCCAAGATTTATGCCTTCGCGTTTGAGGGCACGTATTATGACCTGCCCGAGCCGGTAATTTTTCTCGTACATGACGAAGGGGACGAGGTCGCCAAGCCTAATGTACCTGCCGACAACGCCTCTCGTGCACCCAAGGAACCGGGCATTGGTGGCGTAGCGGCAGCTGATTACCAGATGGCCGACGATATTCGGGTCTGGCGCTATGACAAAGCCGATCAAACCATGCGTATGGATGTAATGACCGGGCAGTTCGAACAAGTCCTGTTGGACATCTATTTCGGCTTCGACAGCCCGGCGATCAGCGGTGCGAAGGTCTCAGGCGCCAAGGTCAGTGGCGCGAAAGTCTCTGGAGCCAAGGTCAGCGGTGCAAAAGTAAGTGGCGCAAAAGTCAGCGGAGCAAAAGTGCGCGGCGGCGATTGAACCCAGCTTGCACAAGGTTCTTTAGGGGCACCCGCCATGGTGCCCCTTTTCTGTTAGAACCCAGCCTTTTTCAGACCTTCGACAAAGTGCTGGGTATCCTCTTCTAACCGATCCGGCTGAATGGTCGCCCACCTCTCTAACGAAAAGTTCGGATGCGCTTCGCGGTGCTTTTCTCGGATCAGGCCGGCCATGTCCGTTTTACCCAGCTGAGCATAGCTGGCTGCCAGCATGCGCTGCCCTTCGGTCGGGTTATTCATCTTGTTGACGGTCTCGATCACGTCATCATAGCGTCTGAGATTGTAATACGCCCCGCCCAGATGCCACAAATATTGATCCGGGAAATACGGGTTCAAGCGCATCGCCTGTTGAAGGTGTGTAATCGCCGTTTCGTTGTCACCGGAATGTGCAAGCGCGTCAGCGTAGTCCGAATGCATATCCGCATCGTTGGGGTTCAGGGCCAGCGCCCTTTCATAAGACTGAATCGCTGCGTCATGCTCTTTGCGGTACAGATGCACATAGCCCAACTCGCCGAAGCCCCGCGCGTCGGTCGGGTCAAGCTCAATCGCCCGCTGTGCCAGTGTCAGCGCTTTGTCTAACGCTTGCGACGGATCTTCGGCCCAGGAATAACGCCAGTCGATGTTCAAGGTCCGGGAAAGGGCCGCAGCGGCGCGGGCATACCTTTCATCCCGTTCAAGGGCGGATTGGTAAAAGTTCTGCGCTTTGCGATTGTCGTTGCGCGTGTACTTGAAGATATGATGCTGGCCTTGCAAAACCGAGCCGTAGGCTTCGAGGTCGGCTGGAATGGACTGGATCATCCGTTGTTTTTCGTGCGACTCGATCATCACGGCCGTTGCGGCAACGATGCATTCTGTAACCTCATCCAGAATGTCGAAAATATCGTCAATCTTGCGATCAAACCGCTCGCCCCAAATGGTGCGTTCTGTACTGGCATCGACAAGTTCAGCAGAGATGCGAATGCGACTGGCGGAACGCCTTACGCTTCCCCGCGCAACATAGCGCACATTCAGTTTCTGGGCGGCCTCTTTCGGAGGCATCGCCTGGGTTCTGAAGAAAAACGACGAATTCCGAGCGATGACGAACAAGTTCCGGAACTTGGACAGGTTCATAATGATGTCGTCGGTCAGGCCTTCGGCGATCCAGCTGTCGGATTCATCGCCGCCGCTGCTGCTGAAGGGCAAGATCGCCACCGACGGGGTATCTGGGCGTTCTAGAATATCCCCCTGAACATCCGGGCGCATCGTTCCGGCCATGGTTGCGCCGGCCACTTCGCTGCGCACGCAATAGATCGATACGGGGTTCAGAATGTTCTTGAGCTGTTTTGGCCCCAGAAACTCGTATCCGTACCGCAGCCGGTTGCAAACCTGATCATAGACGGCGGAACTGACATAGAGCCGTTCCGGCTCGGCGATCTCTTGAAGCCGAGCTGCGATATTGACGTTGTCACCGTGAATTCCGCGTTCATCGATCAGAATCTCGCCCAAATGGACCCCGGCCCGGAATTTGATTCGCTGATCCTGTGCCCGTGTTTTGTTGTGGTCACTTGCGATCTGGTGCAGTTCGACGCCAAATTCTACCGCGCTGGTGGCGGTTTCGAACAGTGCCAATATCCCGTCGCCACGGACCTCAACCACACGTCCTTGGTACTTTGCACATGATGTTTCCAGTAAAGAAATAAGTGATTTCAAAGTGTTGTATGTATCCAGCTCATTTTCACTCATGAGCCGCGAGTATCCGACGACATCCGCGAACAAGACTGCGCCCAGCCTTTGGGTGATCGGAAAGTTGGGAACAGTGGTATTCACAAGCAATGCTCTTTTTTCGGACTCAAGTCGGAACCGTCTTCAACATATAACAAAAATTGCTTTTGACGACCGAGACCCTTGTAACCTAATTTCATCAATTGTCTGCGATCTTTGGCGGCCATGACCACGCGGCACAATCGGTTGGGCCTAGGGAGACAACCGTTTTTGCGTCCAGCTCCTGCCCCAACACCTCACGATGCGCCATCCAATCATCCCGCAGGATACCCACGACGACCATGTCGTGAAACTGTCCTTCGGCGAACCAGGCTTGCCGCATTGTCCCTTCGATCTGGCATCCAATTTTAGCTACCAGATCCCGGCTGTGGTGATTATCCAAACGGTAATACGACGTTATCCTGTTCAGCCCCAATTGCCGGAACGCAAGGTCCAGCAGCAGAGCGGCTGCCCGAATTCCCACCCCGGATCTGCGAACAGCTTTGTCGACAAAGACTGCAACCACAGCGTCTCGGTTGATACTGGAAATCGAGTCAAGACCGGCCAACCCGACCACTTGACCAGCGCTGGATTCCACCACAAACCAACACTGCCGACTGGCATCGGGCGCTGCAAACGCGTCTTTCCACCATTCCTCTGCATGGGCCTGATTAAGTGGCACGCGCGTGGTTCGGTCAAACCTCGCAAGGTCTTCCACATCCTGAAACCAAGGAAGGACCGCGTCCAAATCGGACCGTTCCATCGGACGCAGCTTATACGTGCTTTTTGTGTTGCCGGTCACTTGAAATGCTACCTTTGAAAGAAATCGCTAAAATCTGCCCGGACCCTAGCACAAAAATCCCGAAATTACGAAATGAGATTACGTCCTGTCCGACAAACAAAACGACTGCTCCTCAAACAACGGTGCTCTGCCACAACGGGCGCCTCTCTCACGGTTGGCACGTGGGCCAGATGTTTTGGGCTGTGCCCTGGGCTGCTTTAAATGCCTCTGTGGGCTGGCCCGGCCTGCTACTCGGGCCAAGGAAGCGAATAGGTTTTGACGTTAGTGAAGAACTTCATCGCTTCGATCACGCCCTCTTTGACGCCATTCCCGCTGTCCTTGATGCCTCCAAACGGGGACATTTCAATCCTGTAACCGGGCTGTTCCCAGATGTTGCAGGTTCCAACCTTCAGCCCATTGATGAATGCAATCGCACGGTTCAGATCGTTTGTGCATACGCCAGCCGACAGCCCAAATGCAGTACCGTTTGAGATCGCAATGACCTGCGCATCGTCATCCGGCACCCGCACGATTGGCACGATGGGACCAAAAGTCTCTTCCATTACTAACTCGCTGTCATGGGGCACCTTGTCGACGACGATGGGGGGCAACAAGGCGCCTTTTCGACCGGGATGATACAGAACCTCTGCGCCCTCTTCAGTCGCCATCAGAACACGCTTTTCGAACAATTCGGCGGCTTGATCATGTATGACGCAACCCAGTTGCGTTTCTGGGTCCTGTGGGTCTCCGAACCGAATTTCCCTGGCTTTCTCTAGAACACGTGGAACGAATACGTCCGCCACACTGTCCTGCACCAAAATGCGCTTGATCGCAGTGCAGCGTTGACCCGAATTGCCGGTGGCCCCGGCCACGGCAATTGTGGCGGCTTTGTCCAGATCGGCGTCGCTCAGGTCGTTTAGCACGATCAGAGGGTCATTGCCCCCCAGCTCCAGGGCCTGGCGTTTGTATCCCGCTTTTGAGGCGATCATCTTGCCGACCGGCACCCCACCGGTGAAAGTTATGATGTCGATATGCTCATTGGTGATCATCTCATCCCCAATGTCCTGTGGCCAGCCGGTGACAACCTGGAACATCTCGGGTGGCAGCCCGGCCTCGTACAGGATATCGGCCAACGTCAACGCGGTCAGCGGCGTCAGTTCGGTCGGCTTGCAAACCATGCAGTTGTTTGTTGCGATCGCAGGCGCAATCTTGTGCGCGACCATGTTGAGAGGATGGTTGAAAGGTGTGATTGCGCTGATGGCGGTCACGGGCTCGCGCTTGGTGAAGATCTTTCGCGCCTTGCCATTGTGTGTCAGATCGCAGGAGAAGACCTCGCCATCATCTTTCAGGGCCTCGGCCGCCGCGAACTGAAACACGTCTTGCGCGCGCTTGGTTTCATAGATCGAATGTTGATAGCAAATGCCAAGCTCCAATGTCAGCCATTTCGCAAGATACTCGCGCCTGTCACCAATCAACGCACCTGCACGCCGCAAAATCTCGCTACGGTCATATCGGGTCAGGCTGGACGTATAGTTCGCCGCGATTTCGAAGGCTTTGCGTGCGTGTTCGGCGTGACCAGCGGGGACCGTGCCAACAATCTCATTAGTGTATGGGTAGTGAACCGGGACAGTGGCATCGGTAAAGACGATCTTGCCGCCGATGCGCATGCCTTCGTTGCGGATGTCGGATGTGTTCATGTTACGGTCCGTGGTTTCCTGGTCGGGCGGGTATGCCAAGCCCAGATGACAGTTTTACAAAACTATCCGGTTTGGCGAAGTCCAGAGCAAGTTCTTGTATCAGTCCAGAGGCAGGTGCTGTAGAACGCGCATGATTTATCTTGTCACCTCTGCCCTGCTTCAGGTTCGAAACCTCTCAAAGTTGCGAATGAATCCAACACACTTGGAAATCCGAGTTTCATTTTGTATTTTGGATACAAGTTTTCACCGACCGAGACCACTCATATGCCAAGAACACGCGCGATAGCACGTCAAAGCCTGCCAGATGTCATCACAGATGACCTGCGTGAACGCATTCTGAGCGGCGAGATGGCCGAAGGCGAAACTATCCGGCAAGAGGCTCTGGCCGAGGAGTATGATGTCTCGCGCATGCCAATCCGCGAAGCGCTCAAACGGTTGGACGCCGAAGGGCTGGTTCAACTGACAAACAATCGCGGTGCATCGGTCACCTCGCATTCCCTTTCCGAGATCGGAGAGATCTTTGACCTGCGAGTGCTTTTGGAAGTCGACGTCTTCAGACGCGCGATCCCTCAAATGACCGAAGCGGATTTTGCGACCTGCGAGCGGCTGCTGAATGACATGGAAACGTCGTACGAAGCATATGACGTCGGCCGCTGGGGCAGTTTGAATTATGAATATCACAAGGCCCTGTACGCGGCTGCTGATCGTGGGCTGACCAATGAAATCCTGCAAAGGGTCAATCTGCAGTCCGACCGATATGTCCGCATGCATCTGAGCGTGATGGAACAGCGCGAACCGGCCAAAAAAGACCACCGTCAGCTATTGTTGCTCGCCCGCAAGAGGCAGGTTGAGACCGCATGTGACCTGCTGACCAAACATATTCAGCGCACCAAAGACGAGTTGCTGGAAATGGTTGTCAAAACACGTGGCGGCGAAACCAGCTGAAGCCTCTGTTGGCCCAGAGGATGCAGGAACGCGACCTTGTGATCTGTTCCGCTCAGTTCTGGCGGGGCCGCGACAGGCTTTCGTTGCTAGCCAGCACCGTTGCGCAAAAGCACACCCATTGCAGATATTCATCGGTGAGGGCAGCCCACCAGAAGCGAAGACATCAGCGCCGGATCAAAAACTTGCCTCGGTTCACCGCAGCGACAACGCCGCCGGCAGTCCCAAACGGGCTTATTGGTGACAGAGTTCTCACCCAGCTCGCCGTGCAACGCACCGAACAGACAATCCCAAAATTGCTGCAGCACGGGTTTGTTGAAACCCAGCTTTTCGCCCATTTCCTGCTAGCGGTTTTCCGATCATACCGCGTTCACCGGCCATCACGATAATCGGATCACCCGGCCGAACTCGGATGAACATGAAAGGCATCAGCGACCTATGAGTGTCAGGTCTTTGGGAAAGCTGGTCAGCGAGCGGCAACCGTCTTCGGTTACCAGAACATCATCTTCGATCCGAACGCCGAAATTGCCCAAGTCATAGAGACCCGGTTCATTTGTCCAAACCATGCCAGCGCGCATGATCTGATCGTTCCCACGCATAATATACGGCGCTTCGTGCACGTCACGGCCCAGCCCGTGCCCTGTCTTGGTACGGATGCGGTCGGCATATGGCGATACTTCGAGAACTCCGGTCACAGCGTCGTCGATATCATGGGCGGTCACGCCCGGTCGGCAAGCTTCAAAACCAGCCAGATTGGCGCGCAGAACCGTGTCGTAGACCGCCCTGCCCTCATCCGACACCTCCTGAACGAAAAAGGTCCGCGTGATGTCAGCGGCAAACCCATGTTTGCGCGCACCAAAGTCGAACAGAAGTGCGTCGCCCGGCTTGATCTGATAATCCGCCCGCGCCTTGCCATGTGGTCGCGCCGAGTTGTCCCCGGCCGCAACGATGGGCGAAAAGGCCAGTGAGGCCGCACCTTCGGAAAAAAGCGCCTGAACCAGCGCCTGCTCGATCTGTTTTTCCGTTTGACCGACGCGCACATCTGCAATGACACGTTCCAGAGCGCGTTCCGAAGCATCGATGGCCGCTTGCAGGGCGGCAATATCGTCGTCCGTCTTGACTATGCGCAGGCCCGAGATTTCGCGCTCACCGTCCACGATGCGCAGATCTGGCATGGCGCGGGTAAAGGCCTTGGACACAAAGACCCGCATCACCTGCCCCTCAACGGCCAGGGATTTTAGCGGCATATGCTCGGCCATGGCAGCGAATGCACCGTCATATCCGGTCTGATCCAGCCAATCGAAAACCGCGCCATCGAAGCCGACCAGATCCCATGATCCCAGTTCCAGATTAGGCACAATTGCTGCCGGGTCGCCCTGCGCCGGGATCACGACCACAAAGGGACGCTCGTGGCTCATGAAGGGTTTTCCCAATGCGCGGGTGAAATTCGGGCCGGGCACCAGTGCCACGGCGTCTACTGACATCTCATTTGCCAGCTGACGGTACTCGGACAAATTCGGCATGTGCGCCGGCCTCCTAAATTGGATAATCGGAGCCGCCAATTGGGGCAGCTCCGATCAGTGAGTGGTGTTCAGTTTGACGCTTGCGCCGCAGAAAACATGGCCGCCCATGGGACGAACCTTGTAGCCCTGCACCTCGTTGCACAGCGGCATGTAGACAGCCGAATGCCCTCTGTGCCTGTTCATACTTCCTGGCCTCAAGGATCAGGTCTTCGCTCGGCTGGTGGCGCCATTGTAACCGGTTTGACGCTTTGCGACCGTTACCGTCCCGCAGAGCTGCACCGTCTCTGTTCAGATCATTCGAATGGAACTTAACGCCCTGATGCAGGTTTAATGGGTATTCCAAACCGTCATCGCTGGCTTCAACGCTTTCCACCAGACCCGGGATCACATTGGTCATGTCGGCCTCAAACTAATGCAGTCGGTTATAGATCGGGCGCGACAAGGCATCAAAGGTGGTCCCGGCTGTAAACAGTGCCGGGTCGAACCCTTCGGGTGAACCTTCAGAACAACACACCAATGTGCTGGCTTGAGCGGCCGCGCCGGACAGGGCGCCCACCGTAGTTGCCGCAGAAAATCCAAGCTTCATGATTGTCTCCCAAAAAAGTGTTTTTGTTCTGCTTTACCGTCGTTTCTAATTTGCCAAGCAATTTCAGACGACTCTCATCGTCGCGAGATAAGTGCTATTTGTATCCAAAATACAAAATCCATTGTCAACGCAATTCGATATCAAACATGCCCGGCCACGAAGAACACTCGCTGGCCGGGCATGTTTTCAGCAGGATTGAGAGGGGCTACGCCGTGAAGGTTGGCGTCACACCGACCGGAGGGCGGTCCAGAATGTAAGCGCCAATGCGGTCCAAAACCGGGCGTCTTGGGCATCCTGGCCGGGTCGCAGCGCCCAGGTTCCGCAGATTTCCCGGCCCTTCGAACGGTACAAAGTACAACGGCCATTGATCCCGTTTGAATTGTTCGGCGGCCAGAGCGGACACGATAGTGCAGTCATCAGAGTGGCAGATATGGCGGCAGATCGTCTCAAATCGCAAGGCACTCAGGTCAAATCTCTTGGCGACCCGAATTTTGGGGTCTGCCTTGGGCAAACGAGGTTCAAGCTCATAGCCGAAGCTGTGGGGCAACCGAATGAAATCGTGCGGCGGCACATCCTCGGCAGCGATCGAATCCAAGGTACACAGCGGATGATCATGGCGCATTGCCAAATACAACGGCTCGCTCCAAATCGATGTGAAGGTCAGAGCGTTGCTGTTGTTGATCTTGGCGACCAATGCCATGTCCAACTGATGATCTTCGACCAATTGCAACATGTTCTGCGGAAGATCTTCGATCATGGTCACGCGCATACGTGGAAAAACATCGTTGAACAGTTCTGAGAAATACTGCGTTAAATACGGCGCAAGTGTCGGCGTCATACCAATCCGATAAGGGACCGCCTCGGGGTCGCGAAACTGAGTGGCGGAGTCGCGTATCTTTTGCGCGTCTGACAGGATGGATTCAGCTATACCCAGGATGCTTTGGCCAAACGCGGTCGGGCGCACTTCGTTGTTCAGCCGCAGGAACAGCTCGACACCCAACTCCTGTTCCAACTTCTTGATCTGGTTAGACAGCGCAGGCTGCGAAACGTTGCACGCAACTGCTGCCTGACTGAACTTACCATGCTTTGCAATGGCAAGCACGTACTCCAAATCTCTGAAATTCATCCGCTCAATCTCTCTGCGGTCATACAAAAACGGCGCGTGACCGTCCCTTTGTCTACCGCAAAGTGGGGAAAGGTGCATGAAATACTGATCAACTCCGCTGACAAAACTGTTAACCAGCGCTTTTGAATAGAACCCCATTCGGGGCAAGAACGGCGTAACTCATTGAATAGTAACAAGTGAGCTTCCCGGACTCTCACGGAAAACGTGATTATTTGTATTGGTTATACGGCCAATTTGCAGGATGAATTTCAGCTGACACGGGGTGCCGTCTACCCCTTTGCTACGTGGAATGTCCGAAAAACCGGGCGGACCGCCAAACGTAACAATTTTTGACGGAGTACCCCATGCTGTCCCAAATGCTGACAAGCCTGCGCGCCCGCCTCTTGACCACGTCTACGATGGCGCAAGAGACCAACCGCGACGGCCAGACCCTTTTCAACAACTTCTTTCAAAGTACCGTTGTCGATGACACTCCGGCCTTTGTTCTGGCAAATGACTTCTCGCGTCTGCTGAACTTCGGCGAGATCATCACCAACAACGCTGTCGCTGCCGTTCAGGCGCAGGGTCAAGATGTTGACGTGTTCAACTTCCGCTCGGGCCGGATCGAGGCGAACAACGGCCCCGACGCGCTGGCCACCGGCGTTCAGGTCACCGGCAGCGCCCAGGTTCGCAACTTTGGCGAGATCGCGGGCGAGTTCAACGGCGTTCAGTTTGCAGGCGCTCAAAGCTCGGGCGGTCTGGACAACTTCCGCGGTGGCGTGATCAGCTCGGACAGCCGTGCCGTGGATATTCAGGGCCAGGGCATTGATGTGCGCAACTTTGGCGACATCATCGGTACCGGTGATCAGCGCAATGGCACAATCTACACCAACAGCACTGCCGAAGATGTCTCGATCTCGAACTTTTCGGGTGGCACAATTGACGCTGGCGCAGGCAATCAAGGCGCAGGCATCTCGCTGCAGGTTGGCGATGAGGTCGGCGATCGCGTGGAAACCGAAATTTTCAACGGTCTCGGCGCAACGATCCAAGGCCGTGGCCAAGGCGCGGCCAATACCGGGCTGGCCGGCGACGGTATCCGCATCGACGATGGTGCCGAAGGTGCAACGCTGGAAACCGAGATCGTCAACAGCGGCCTGATCTCGACCGAAAGCAACCAGGGCACAGCCGCCGGTATCCGCATCGCGGATGGCGTAAACGCCGAAGGCAACATCCTGAACAACGCAACCGGCGTGATCGAAGGCCCGCGCAATGGTCTGTATATCGGTGAAGGCGAACATGATCTGGATGTGCTGAACTTTGGCACCATCCAATCTGGCAGTCGCGCCGTGAACATCGATGGCTCGGGCGTCGACCTGATCAACGGCGGCGACATTCTGGGCACCGGTGACCAGCGCAACGGCACCGTTTATGCCGATGGTACAGCGGATGATTTCTCGGTCCGCAACCTGGACAATGGCACAATCGATGCGGGCGAGCACAATCAGGGCTCGGGTTTCGCAGCTGAAATCGGTGGGGCCGCTGACGGCGCCAACACCTTCTCGCTGGAAAACGATGGTCTGATCCAGGGTCGCGGTAACGGCGCAGCAGGCACTGGTCTGGCCGGAGACGGTATCCGCATCGGAAACCCCGGCAACGAAGGCGTTGCTGAGGTGAACATCACCAACCGCGGCGAGGTGACCTCGGAAGGCGCCAACGGTACTGTTGCCGGCGTGCGTTTTGTGGACGGGGTCAGCTTCCAAGGCGAATTCATCAACTCCGGCACGGTCTCGGGTGTCCAAAACGGTGTTTACTTTGGCAATGGCGATCACACCGGCGGTTCGTTTAACAACATTGGCAACGTGTCCTCTGACAGTCGCGCTCTGAACATTGATGGTATCGGGCTATCCGTTGAAAATACGGGCACCATTGTCGGTACCGACGATCAGCGCAACGGGACAGTCTATGCCGATGGTACGGCGGATGAATTCTCGGTTACCAACGAAGGTCTGATCGACGCCGGTGAAGGCAATCAGGGTTCCGGATTTGGCGTGGAAATTGGTGGTGCAACAGATGGTGCCAACACCTTCACGCTGGAAAACTTCGGGAGCATCACTGGGCGCGGGAACGCTGGTGCGGCAACGCCGCTTGCCGGTGATGGCATTCGTATCGGTAACGTTGGCAACACCGGCACGACTGACGCGACCATCCTGAATACCGGAAGCACTACCTCTAGCGGAGCCAATGGCACAGTTGCCGGCGTTCGGGTCGTCAATGGCGTGAACTTCCAGGGTACGCTGGAGAACCAGGGCGTCATTTCCGGTGTCCAGAACGGTGTGTATTTTGGTACCGGTGATCACTCTAGTGGGTCCTTTGTGAACTCTGGCGTCGTCGAATCGGGCAGCCGCGCGCTGAACATTGATGGCGATGGCCTTGATGTCACCAACGCTGGCCAGATTATCGGTACAGGTAATCAGCGCAACGGTGCGGTCTATGCCGATAGCACTGCCGACAACTATACCTTCACCAACACTGGCACTGTCAGCGTCGATGAAGGCAGCAACGGTTCCGCCGTATCGCTGCAAACCGGTGATGTTGATGGCGATGTCGTCTCGGCGGCCATCATCAACGAAGGAACTTTCCAGGGTAACGGCGACGCTACCGAAGGAAACCAGGTCGGCGACGGTCTGCGCCTGTTCACAGGTCAGAACGACGCGTCCTTTGCCGGAGTTGTCATCAACGAAGGCCTGATTGCCGGGTCCGAACAATCGGACGCTGCAGCCGGTATTCGTGTCGATGGTGGTCTGAACCTGCTGGGTGCGATCCTGAACGAAGGCGAAATCCGCGGCACGGTCAATGCGATTGATGCATCGGACTCCGGTGACGTTACCATCGTCAACGACGACGAAGGCGTGATCAACGGCAACGTCCTGCTGGGCGATGGCGATGACATCTTCGTCGATCTGGGTGTCACCAATGGCGACATCGACGGTGGTGCAGGTGATGACGTTCTGATCGCAGGCGATGCTGACAATGTTTTGACCGGCGGTCTGGGCAATGACTTCATCGATGGCGGAGAAGGCGTCGATACCGCCGATTTCTCGGATCTGGATGTCGCGATCGAGGTCCGTCTGGACGCCAATGGCAACGGCACCGCCACGCGCGATGCAGGCTTCAATGTCTCGATCGTGGATGCGGCTATTGTGGCCCCGGACCAGTTTGGTGCGAATATCCCGGATGGAGGCTGGTTTGTAGAAGAGGCCGTTCAGGGCAATCTGTACTACAACATTCACACCTCCGACTTCCCTGCCGGGGAAATTCGCGGGCAATTGCTGGTCGATAGCGATGTAACCGAAAACGGCATCCGCACAGTTTCGCTGAGCGGCGGTCTGGATGCAGCGCAAGAGCCTGGGCCGACTTCGGACAGCGAAGCCACTGGCGACGCGACCGTTGTCATCACTCAAAACCTGACAACTGGCGAAGTCACCTACTCGAGCGATCTGAGCGTTGTGGGTCTGAACGAAGCCGACCTGAACACGCCGATCCCAGGTGTTGTCTCGGCGATCCATCTGCACAATGCACCAGCGGGCGCAAACGGCCCGGTCGTGCAGGACACGCTGGTGGACGCAGGCGCGACGCTGGATGTTGACGCAACGGGCGGCACCGGTGTTGTCGGGCAGGACGTGATCGACAATCAGATTGAAACCGACGTACTGGTCTCGATCGAGAACGTCATCGGCTCTGACGATGGTGACGTGATTGTCGGCAGCTCTCAGGACAACGTTCTGAACGGCGCGGATGGCGACGACCTGCTGAACGGTGGGGGCGGCGATGACGTCCTGATCGGTGGCGAAGGCGCGGACACCTTCGTGTTCGAGGGCATCTTCAACGATGACACCATTTCGGACTTTGAAGCTGGCGTTGACAGAATTCAGGTCAATGATCTGGGTCCTGACTTCACCGGTCCTCTGAACCCGGTTCAGGATGGTGCGGATGCCGTGCTCAGCTTCGGTGACGCAGGCTCGATCCGTCTGACCGGCGTCGATGTCGCTGATCTGAACGAAACTGACTTCGTCGTCTAACTGACCAACGGCGGGGCGGCTTATGCCGCCCCGTTTGTCCAACCGGAAAGGGTTCCCCGATGTTCCAGAAAGCCAATCCCGTGAAATCCGCCTGGGGGTCGCTGCGCAAAGGATTTGTGGCAGTCGCCTTCTTTAGCCTGTTTCTCAACCTTCTGATGCTGGCCGGACCACTATATATGCTGCAGGTCTATGACCGCGTGCTGACCAGCCAGAATGTCGAGACCCTGATTGCCCTCTCTGCTTTGCTAGCCGGTGTTTTCGTCGTTATCGCGTGTCTCGACCTGATGCGCATGCGCATCCTGGGCCGTCTGGCCGCTCGATTTGAGCTGAGCGTCGGCACACCCGTTCTGAGTGCCGCCATGCGACGCCGTGTTCATGGCGATACCAAGGCGGGTGACAACCTCGTCGAAGATGTGAATGGCTTTCGCGAGTTTATCTCGGGCACAACCCTGACCGCATTTTTCGACGCGCCGTGGATACCGATCTATTTGCTGGTGCTTTATGTTCTGCACCCCTATCTGGGCCTGCTTGGTTTGGCCGGTGCGGTTTTGCTGACAGTCATGGCATTGATCAACAATGCCCGCGCCCGGACGCCGATGCAGTCGGCCTCGCAAGCGCGCGGGCGCTCGGACGCATTGTTCAATACCAGCGACAAGAATGCTGAACTTGTCCATGCGCTTGGTATGAAATCTGATCTCTTGCGCCGCTGGACCTCGCTGCAAACCGAGGCGCATCAACACAAAACTCGCGCAGCAGACCGAGTGGCCAGTTTCTCGGTCATTTCCAAAACCGTCCGCATGGGTTTGCAATCCGCCATTCTGGGTCTTGGCGCTGCCTTGGCCATAACCGGAGAATCCACGGCTGGCGTGATGATTGCCGCCACCATCGTGCTCGCCCGTGCGCTGGCCCCTATTGACCAATTGATTGGCCAGTGGCGCAGCTTTCTGGCAGCGCGCGGATCTTACACAAAACTCTCCAAACTGACCGACGAATTCGCAGATACTACGCCAAACCTTCATCTGCCGCGCGCGTTCAAATCCCTGGACGTCAAGATCGCGCAGGCCGGACCTCCGCGCGCGATCAACGCATCAATCCGTCAGATCGACTTTGGTCTCGTGGCCGGGGACGTGCTGGCCATTATCGGCCACAGCGGCTCGGGCAAAAGCACGCTGGGCAAAATGCTTGCTGGCATTTGGCACCCGCAACGGGGCGAAGTATTGCTGGACGGAAGCCCGATGTCGAAATGGAACGACGAGGACCTTGGAAAGCAGATCGGTTACCTGCCACAGGATGTCGAGCTGTTTGACGGCACAATCCGCGAAAACATCGGTCGGTTCTCGGTTGCCATCGACGATGCCGAAGTGTTGCGCGCCGCGCGCGAGGCCGGAGTGCATGAAATGATCAGCGCCCTGCCCGATGGGTATGAGACCCGGATTGGGCGCGGTTTCTTTCTGTCGGGCGGTCAACGCCAAGGGTTGGCTCTGGCCCGGGCGCTATATGGCGATCCGTTTGTGCTGATCCTGGACGAGCCGAATTCTGATCTGGATGCTAAGGGTGAACAGGCGCTGCGCGATGCGATTACAGCGGCTCAGGCCCGCGGCGCAATCGCCATCGTCATGACCCACCGTCCGGCAACACTTCAGGCCGCCAACAAGGTGATGGTCCTGCGCAATGGCGCCCAGACCCAGTTTGGCGACAAAGAGGACGTTCTGCGAGTCAATCGCCGGAACGTTCTGGACAATCCGACACAACCCGGGGCGAAAACGCGTCCTGCCTCTGCACCTCAGATCACCGGAGCAGCCCAATGACACAGTTGATACAACGCCAGCACAATCAGACCGCACTTTCCCTGGACGACAAGTTTTTTGTGGACGGCGCCACGAAGCCTCCGGGGATCAAAGGCTATGTCCTGTTCGGACTGTTCGCCCTGACGGCCTTTGTCGGAGGCAGCATCTACTGGGCCTTTGCGTCGAAACTGGATGGGGCGGTGGTCGCGCCAGCCTCGTTCGTAGTGGAAGGCGATCGCAAGACGGTAGAACATCTGGACGGCGGTATCATCGACACGATCCTCGTGACTGATGGGGCATTCGTAAACGCAGGCCAGCCTCTCGTGCAGTTGGACAGCACCGAAATAGACGTTGAACTGAGTGTTCTGGGCAGCCAGCTGGGCGAGCTGTCCGTGCGCCGGGCGCGTTTGCTGGCGCAAATCAGCGGCAGCCAACAGTTTGATGAACCGACCGCCTTGGCCGAGTTCAGCGATGGGATGGATCGGCTGCACTGGTTGTCGCCTTATCTGACGCAAAAACAGTTGTTTGACGCAGAAGCCCGCGCCCGACAGACCGAAGCCCAGATCAACGCTCAGCGTATCTCGGGCTTGCGCAACCAGATCGCGGGTTTGAATGAACAGCGCCGCGCGGCCCAGAACCAGGTCGACATCACACAGGTCGAACTGTCGAACCTACGATCCCTCCTGGACAAAGGCTTGGTGGCCGCCACACGCGTCAGCGCGCGTCAGATTGAGCTGGAGCGTCTGGGCGGCGTCGACGCGTCCCTGCGCACCCAGATCGCGCAGGCCGAAGATCAGATTCAGGAACTGCAGCTATCCCTGCTCAGCCAACAAAAGCTGCGCGATGAAGTAATCGCGGGCGAACTTGCTATCGTGGACGCGCAGCTTGATCTGATCCGCTCGCAATATTCCGGGGCGGCAGAGCGGCTGAAACGAACGCGGGTTCTGGCCCCGGCCAGCGGTCGTGTCGTAAACCTTGCCATATCGACAACGGGTGGTGTCATTCGCCCAGGCGAAGCGATCATGGATATCGTCCCCGCAAATCAGGCTCTGATCGTCGAGGCGCGGATCAAAACCGGCGATATCGATAAGCTGCAGATCGGGCAATCCACGCGTATTCGGCTGTCAGCCTTCGCTCAGGCCGACGTGCCCGAGGCAAGTGGGCAGATATTCGACATCTCGGCCGACGCATTGGAGGACGAGCGCACCGGCGAAGCATACTACAAAGCGCGAGTAAAGCTGGATACCGATCAACCCGTCGAAGTCGCCGCTTTGGAATTGGTTCCCGGTATGCCTGCAGATCTGTTCGTGAATACCGGTGAACGCGCCGTGATCAGCTATCTGTCGCAACCAATCAGCGACCGGCTGGCAAAAACCTTTATCGAGTAAACTGTTGATCCCGCACCCGGTATGCCGGGTGCGGGTTGTTTCGGGCACTACGTCAAGGCGATTGGCTCAGACGCCGTAACGAGCCATGAACATTTCAACGGCTTGCAGAGCGATTTCGTCGACCTCGGCCTTCGAAAAGCTCTTTTGAACTCCGATGGCTGCACGTGTCCAGATCCGAACCTTGCACAACTCACTGAATTGCTCGGCCGCCAATTGAAGGTCGTCGATGGCAAGCTCGCCTTTGGTGACCGCTTTTTCCAGATACTCGACCATTTTCCGCTGACCGTTCTGGGGCCCGGCCTCAAAAAATGTCTGGCCCAGCTCAGGGAACCTGTCGCGTTCGGCAATGCAGATGCGGAACATCTGCTGTGAAAAATCCGAGACAAGAAAGGCCGTCAGTTCCTTGGCAGCAATTGTCAGAACTTCGCGGGCCGGCTTGCTGTCGTCCACCATGGCCACGACGTTTTCAGCCATCCGCTTACATTCGACCTGCGCAACTTCCATGAATAACAGGCGCTTGTCCGGAAAATAGCTGTAGAGCGTTGCCTTTGACACCCCGGCGGTTCGCGCGATGTCGTCTACGCTTGCACCTTCAAAACCATCCGCCATGAAAACCTCTCGGGCTCCGCGCAGGACCTGGTCAAATTTTCGGCCTGTACGCAGGATGACGGCGGCTTCGGTCATGGGCTCTCCTTAGATCATATGGGTGTCGAATGTATAAACCGTTCAGTTCAGATACAACGATTCGCACAGTTTCAGGGTCAGAGGCAAATGATTAGGCCACGCGAAAGGGTTTAAGGCCGCAATGTAATCCCCTGGGCGGACAATGCTTGCAGCTTGCAAAATCCGTGATACGAAGTTCCCCATGGTCGATATCTTCCTGCGCACGCTGCCCTTTTTCGCGATCATCGGCCTGGGGTATTGGGCCGGTCGCAGCCGGTTCTTCTCGGAAGAGGCGACGGCCTATCTGACGAAATTCGTTTTCTATTTCGCCCTGTCGGCCATGCTGTTTCGCTTTGCCGCCACCCTGCCCTTTGCCGAGATTTTCAATGCACGGCTTGTTCTGGGGTACCTGATCGGCACTGCCGCCGTTTACAGCCTGGCCACGCTGGTTGCATGGATACGGCGGCTTGATATCCCAACCGCCGCGGTCGAGGCGCAATGCGCGGCGATCGGAAATGTCGGGTTTTTGGGGCTGCCAATGCTGGCGCTGTTGTTTACCGAAGCCGCTATCGGGCCGGTCATGCTGGTTCTGACCGTTGATCTGGTCGTGTTCTCGTCATTGATCGTCATTCTGATCAACGGCGGGCGTGATGGGCGACTGACCCCGGCAACCTTTCGCCTGATCGGGATCGGGTTGCTCAAGAACCCGATGATCGTTTCGATTTCAGCGGGTCTGCTCTGGTCCGCCTTTCAAATCCCCGTACCCGCACCACTGAACGACTTCCTGACCATTCTGGGCGGCGCGGCCACGCCCGGTGCCCTGTTCGCTATCGGAGCGTCGTTGGCCAGCAAATCCGCCGAGCGCGTACACATCGCGGGTTGGCTCAGTTTCTGCAAACTGGTCATTCACCCCGCCTGCGTCGCAATCGTCCTTCTGTGGATTCTACCCGTCGCGGCCTTTCCCGCATCCGTGGCCATCGCCGCCGCAGCGCTGCCAGTGGCGGGCAATGTCTATATGCTGGCCGCGCATTACGGTGTCGCACCTCACAGAGCATCCGCCGCGATCCTGCTGTCCACGGCAGTCAGTATTCTGACGGTGCCTTTGGTGATCGCCTGGGTCGGAACCCCCTGACGCTGCACTTGTAAAAATGGCGTGCGGCAGGCACTCAGGCTTTACGTATCGTCCTTGTGGCTATAGCCATGGCGCAACCCTAACGTAAGGACAAAACCAGATGGAAACCCTTTCGGAAAATGCATGTTTCGGAGGCGTCCAAGGCGTCTACCGCCACGCGTCGGCTGCATGCCAGTGCGACATGACCTTTGGTCTGTTCCTGCCAGCCGAAGCCAAGGACGGCCCGGTCCCGGTCCTGTGGTATCTGTCGGGCCTGACCTGCACCCATGAAAACGCGATGACAAAGGCGGGCGCGCAGGCCTGGGCAGCCGAGCAAGGCATCGCCGTCGTGTTCCCGGATACCTCTCCACGCGGCGAAGGTGTTGCCGACCACGAAGACTATGACCTGGGTCAGGGTGCCGGATTCTACGTGAACGCGACTCAGACACCCTGGGCCCCACATTTCAATATGTGGGACTATGTGGCCGAAGAGCTTCCTGCCTTTCTGCTCGAAAACTTCCCAATCGACGGCGATCGTCAAGCCATCACGGGTCACTCGATGGGCGGCCACGGTGCGTTGACGCTGGCCATGAACCTGCCGAGTCGCTTCCGCTCGGTGTCAGCCTTTGCGCCGATCTCGAACCCGACGGGCGCAGATTGGGGCCGCAAGCAACTGAGCGCTTATCTGGGCGATGATCAGTCCGCTTGGGCCAAACATGACGCATCGCTGATGATGAAGGAAACCGGTTTTGACGGTCCTGTTCTGATTGACACGGGTGCCAACGACCAATTCATCCACCTGCTACGCCCCGAAACATTGGCGCAGGCGATTGCTGAACGTCGCCAGCAGGCAATCTTCCGTCTGCAGCCCGGCTATGATCATTCATATTTCTTTGTGTCGACCTTCATGGAAGACCACATCACATTCCACGCCGAGGCGCTGTACGGAGACTGAGGCATGAGCGACTACGATTACGACCTGATTATCATCGGGTCTGGCCCTTCGGGGCGATCTGCGGCGATTCAGGCGGGCAAACTGAAACGGCGCGTTCTGGTGATCGACCGCAAGGATCGGTTTGGGGGCGTCTCAGTGCATACTGGCACGATCCCATCCAAAACCTTGCGGGAAACGGTTCTGAACCTGTCCGGCTGGCGCGAGCGCAGCTTTTATGGACGCTCCTACCGGGTGAAAGATCAAATCCGTGCCGAAGACCTCAAGGCGCGCTTGCATATGACGCTGGACCACGAAGTTGACGTGTTGGAACACCAGTTCAACCGCAACCATGTGGAAACCATGAACGGTTTGGCGAGATTCGTTGGCCCGCATGAGGTCGAGGTCGCAACGGATGCGGGCGAAACCACCCGCCTGACGGCCGCAAAGTTCCTTATTGCAACTGGAACCAAGACCTATCGTCCCGACTACGTGCCTTTTAATGGCAAAACAGTTGTCGATGGCGACGACTTTCTTGAGATGGCCGAGATCCCTCGCTCGCTGGTTGTGATCGGTGCCGGGGTGATTGGCGTCGAATATGCCACCATGTTCTCGGCGCTGGATGTGCGGGTAACGCTGATCGAACCACGCGAAACATTCCTTGATTTCATCGACAGTCGTTTGATCCACGATTTCACGCATCAAATCCGCGAAAACGGCGTCGATCTGCGCCTCGGCTCTGCAGTCGAAAAGATCGAAGATGCCGGCGATCATGTCGAGGTCACGCTGGAAAACGGTCGTCACGTACGCGCCGAGATGTTGCTGTTCGCTGCGGGGCGTATGGGCGCGACCTCGGCACTGAACCTGGATGCCGTCGGGCTCGAGACTGATCACCGTAACCGGATCAAGGTGGATCGAAAGACCTACCAGACCTCTGTCCCTCATATCTACGCTACTGGCGATGTAATCGGGCATCCTTCGTTGGCCTCGACCTCGCTGCAACAGGGCCGCGTCGCGGCCTGTCATGCGTTGGACACCCCTACCCTGCCTGAAAGCCCATGGTACCCGTATGGTATCTATTCAGTGCCCGAAATCTCGACCTGCGGCATGTCCGAGGAAGAACTGCAGGAACGCGGCATCCCTTATGAGGTCGGCGTGGCGCGATTCCGCGAAACCTCGCGTGGGCATATCATGGGTCTGGAACATGGCATGCTGAAGATGCTGTTTTCGCTAAAAACCCGTCGGGTACTGGGCGTGCAGATCGTAGGCGAAGGCGCAACCGAACTGATCCACATTGCGCAAGCGGTGCTGAACCTGAAGGGTACAGTGGACTACTTCGTGCAGAACACGTTCAACTATCCGACGCTGGCCGAGGCCTATAAAATCGCCGGTCTGGACGCGTTTAACCGGATGCCAATCCCCGATGAGTTCAAGGTTCGCAAGAAACCCGCTGAACCCGCAAAGAAAGAGGCTAAAAAAGCGTGACAACCCTGTATGTCGACGGCGATGCCTGCCCGGTCAAGGCCGAGGCCGAACGTGTCGCCACGCGGCACAAGGTACCTATGGCTCTGGTCTCGAACGGCGGGCTTCGCCCCTCGGCCAACCCCTTGGTGCAGGTGGTCATCGTTGCAGAAGGCGCGGATGAGGCGGACAAGTGGATTGCCGAACGTTGTGGCGCCGGAGACGTGGTGGTGACCTCTGACATCCCATTGGCCGCCAAGTGTGTCGAGGCCGGGGCGCGGGTTCTACGACCTAATGGTGAGACGTTCACGGCGGCAAACATAGGCCAGCAACTGGCCCTGCGCGACCTGATGGCCGACCTGCGCGCAGCCAATCCGTTGGGCGCAGGCGGCGGGGGCAAACCCTTTGGCAAAACGGATCGGTCTCGGTTTCTGGACGCGCTGGAGCGTGAATTGCGGGCGGCACAAAGGGGCTGACCCTCCCGCCTGCTGAAGACGCATCAAAGATGCGCCTGTGGCAGTTGGGCCAGGCAGCGCTGCGCGCTGCGGCTGCACCTTGAAAAAAACCGTCGCGCTTGGTTCAGTCGCGACAACCAAGGATTGAGAGTGTGGGGGTAGTATGCCGATAAAGGCCGTGATCTTTGACATCGGGAACGTTCTGATTGAATGGCAACCTGAGCGCTATTATGACCAGATCATTGGCGAAAACCGCCGTCGCGCGATGTTTTCTGAGGTCGACCTGCACGGGATGAACGACCTGGTCGACCAGGGCCATCATTTCACCGACACGATCTATGACTGGGCCGAGAAATACCCCGATTGGCGAGACGAAATTCGTATGTGGCACGACAAGTGGATTGAGCTGGCCGCGCCTGAAATTCCGCACTCAGTCCGTCTGCAACGGGCCTTGCGAAGCAAGGGCGTGCCGGTATTCGCGCTGACCAATTTCGGTGTGCAGAACTTCGACTATGCGACCACGGTGTATCCGTTCCTGAACGAGTTCGATAAACAGTATGTCTCGGGCCGGATGCGAACTGTCAAACCGCATGTTCCAATCTATGAAATGGTTGAAGCGGATTGTGGCCTGCCGCCCGAGGCGCTGTTGTTCACCGATGACCGGATCGACAATATCGATACGGCGCGCGCGCGCGGGTGGCAAACGCATCACTTTACCGGACCACAAGGTTGGGCAGACCGGCTGGTGAAGGAAGGCCTGCTGACAAAGGATGAGGCGCTTTAGCTCAGGCGGCGACTGGTGCGGGACGGTTTTCGCGGATGGGCAGATGGACTATGGCGCTGAACGCTCCGATCGCAACGCCGATCCACCAAACCATAGTGTAATCGCCGTATTGGTCGTACATCCGCCCGCCCAGCCAGACGCCCAGGAAGCTGCCGACCTGATGACTGAAGAAGATGATCCCGTAGAGCGTGCCCATGTAGCGCAACCCGTAAAGATGTGCGACCAGCCCCGAGGTCAATGGAACTGTGGCAAGCCAGAGGGAACCCATGACCAGCGAGAACACAACGACAGAGATCGGGGTGATCGGAAAAATGATAAAGGCCGCGGCAGCAATCGTGCGAGCGGTATAGACGCCAGCAAGCAGGTATTTTTTGGGGAAGTGGTTCCCGGCCCAACCTGCCAGCAAGGTGCCCACGATATTCGCCAGCCCGATCAGTGAAATGGCCACGGCCCCGAGCGCTGACGTGCTGGTGATCCCGATGGAATGTAGAACGCCGCCCGGTTGGATGGGGCCACACATTTCAGTCACGAAGGCCGGGAAATGGGCCGTGATGAAACCCAACTGGTAGCCACAACTAAAAAAGCCCAGGAAAATCAGCGTATATGATGGATCGCGGAACGCCTTGCCCAGGATCTGCCCCATGCTTTCTTCAAGCTCGGCCTTGGTTGCCGCTTGCGGCGCACGCATGAAGGGCAGCGTCAGCACCAGCGCCAGGATCGCGATGGCGAAGACGATGAAAACCTGTTGCCAGGGCATGAAACTCAGCAACCACTCCGCGGTCGGGGCACCCAGGACCTGTCCAAAACTGCCAGCAGCTGTGACAATTGCCAGAGACATCGAACGGTTTTCGTTCGATGACGCGCGCCCGACGACCGCAAGCACGACGCCGAAACCGGTTCCTGCGATACCAAACCCGACCAGCCAGGCGTACATCTGATGCTCAAACGGCGTGACGGACCAGGCCGACAAAACCATGCCAGCCGCATAGGTCAACGCTCCGATCACAATCGCGCGCCTGTCACCGATCTTTTCAGCAATCGCACCAAAGATCGGCTGGCCGATACCCCAAGCCAGGTTCTGAATCGCAATCGCCATTGAGAATTCGGTGCGTAGCCAGCCGAACTCGTCTGCGATGGGAATCTGGAACACGCCAAATGACGCGCGCACAGCAAAGCTGACCGTGATGATGATGCACCCAACGATCAGGATGGGGTTAAACAAGCGCGCGTATTGGGGCATTAGATCCTCGGCATGTCGGGCAGCCCAAATTACTCGCTGTGAGGCAGTCGTCAATTCAGGAGTTTTGCGGTCACGGATAAGCAAATTTGATGTGACCGATGAATGGCCGCTTTTCAACGGGCAAGCCGGACGGTATGCCTCGGACTATGACGGGTTTGATTTCGCTTTATGACAAACAGGTGGCCGAAGGCACCCTGACCAGAGACGACGCGCAAGAAGCCGTTCTTCCCCATTTCGAACGCATTCGGGCTGCTTTGGCGGAACCAGTAAAGCGTGGGTTCTTCCGGAAAGCGCCGCCGCCGCCGAGAGGATTGTATCTGTGGGGCGGCGTCGGGCGCGGGAAGTCTATGCTGATGGATATGTTCGTCGACTCGCTGACGGACATCCCGGCCCGCCGGGTGCATTTCCACGCCTTCATGCAGGAAATCCATGCAGGCATGCACAAGGCCCGGCAGGACGAGGTCGAAGATGCATTGGCCCCGGTTGCGGCCTCGGTCGTCAAATCCGTGCGAGTGCTGGCTTTTGACGAAATGCAGATCACCGATATCACCGATGCGATGATTGTTGGCCGCCTGTTCGATTTGCTGCACGAAGGGGGCGTCGTCGTTGTCACCACATCCAACCGGCATCCTGATGATCTGTACAAGGACGGGCTGAACCGTCAGTTGTTCCTGCCGTTTATTGCCCATATCAAAGAACAGCTTGAGGTGTGGGAGCTGATCTCGCCCACAGACTATCGCCAGAACAGGCTGGAGGGCGCGCCGGTCTACTTCACACCAATCGGTCCCGAAGCCCGTGCAAGCATTCGCAGCGTTTGGCACGATTTGGCCGGAGGGGCAGCAGACCCTCTGATCCTGCAGGTTAACGGGCGGGCGGTCGAACTGCCTGAGTTCCGAAACGGCGTAGCCCGAGCCAGTTTCTACGACTTATGCGGGCGGATGCTGGGCCCTGCGGATTACTTGGCTATCGCGGAAGAAGTCAAAGTTCTGGTGCTTGAGGATATCCCGCGCCTGTCGCGAAACAACTTCAACGAAGCCAAGCGGTTCGTCACGCTGATCGACGCGCTGTATGAAGCAAAGGTTCGGTTGATCTGCTCGGCTGCCGCGGAACCTGAGATGCTATATGTTGAAGGTGAAGGCACATTCGAGTTTGAACGCACGGCGTCGCGCCTGCGCGAGATGCAGGATCAGAGCTGGGGCAAATAGGGGGCTCTGCCCCCATCGCGCTTTGCGCGATTCCCCCGGGATATTTCTAGC
Source organism: Ruegeria sp. R14_0 (assembly GCF_017743975.1). Lineage (GTDB taxonomy): Bacteria > Pseudomonadota > Alphaproteobacteria > Rhodobacterales > Rhodobacteraceae > Ruegeria. The sequence goes on from NZ_JAGHRC010000004.1 coordinate 496,254, forward strand.
CAGATGAAGCTGCGCGGATACGCACTTGTCATCCGTTTTCACGTAGAATGTTGCCCGCCAAATAAAGCGAGCCGCAAATCAGGATGCGCGCCTGCGGATCTTTCGCCACGATGTTGTTGACCGCGTCGGCGACACTTTCTGCAGTGGTGGCTGACAGATCGACTTTAGAAGCCGCCGCAGCAGTGTCGTCGGCCCTGAGCGTGGCAGCCTCACCCGGGATCGACACTGCGGTCAGGCTTTGAGCTTGTTCTGCCAGCGGAGCCAGATACCCGGTCACATCCTTTGTGTTCAACATGCCACAGATCATATGGGTCGGACGCGCAGGCAGGGTCGCGAGAAGATCAGCCAGCGCCTGCCCCGCAGCGGCATTGTGACCACCATCCAACCAAAGCTCGGCCTTGGGTGCTAGTTGTACAAGTGGGCCGGTTTTCAGCCGCTGCATCCGGGCGGGCCATTCAGCCTTGGTCACTGCAGCTTCATAGGCGTCATCGCCAAGACTCAGGTGGCGCAGCACTGCAAGGGCGGTACCGGCGTTTTGAATCTGATGTGCACCCAGAAGGTTCGGCAAGGGCAGATCACGCAGACCGGTTTCGTCCTGGTAAATCAGGCGCCCGTTTTCCTCGGTGACGTGCCAATGCTGCCCATGCACCAGCAACGGCGCACCCAGACGCGCGGCCGTGTATTCGATAACTTCTAACGCTTCGTCGTGTTGCGGCCCTACGATGCATGGCACGCCGGGCTTGATGATCCCGGCTTTCTCTGCCGCGATTTTGCCCAATGTGTTCCCAAGGAACTGTTCGTGGTCGATGGATACCGGAGTGATGGCCGTGACCGCAGGTTCATGAATGACGTTGGTTGCATCCAAGCGGCCGCCCAGCCCGACCTCGAGCAAAGTGTAGTCCGCCTTTGACCGCGCAAAGGCCAGCAAAGCCGCGCAAGTCGTAATTTCGAAATAGGTGATGTTTTCGCCACCATTGGCGGCGTAGCATTCATCCAGGACCGCTGTCAGATCAGGTTCGGAAATCAGTTCACCGCCCAGGCGAATCCGTTCGTGAAACCGGGCGAGGTGGGGCGACGTGTAGGCATGCGCCGATAGGCCGGCCCCTTCGAGCCCCGCCCGGATCATCGCTTGGGTCGAGCCTTTGCCGTTGGTTCCCGCGATGTGGATCACGGGCGGTAGTTTCTGTTGCGGGTTATCCAGCGCTGCCAGCAAACGCCACACACGGTCCAAGGTCAGATCAATGATCTTGGGGTGCAGTGCCATCATCCGTTCAAGAATGACGTCCGATGTCTGAGATGTCATTTTGCGTCCGCGTCTTCGGCAGGGGTTTCGGACTTGGCATCCTCGGGCTCGGGCGCTGGCAGATCACCCTTGATCGCTGGTGGCTGGTTCATCAGCATTCGTGTGATGGTGATCAATTCATCCCGCATCTCTGTGCGTTTGGTCACGCGATCCAACATGCCGTGATCCAGCAGGTATTCCGCGCGCTGGAACCCTTCGGGCAGTTTCTCACGGATCGTCTGCTCGATCACGCGCGGTCCGGCAAAACAGATCAACGCGTTCGGTTCAGAGATATGGACGTCACCCAGCATCGCGTACGACGCGGTCACACCTCCGGTCGTGGGGTGCGTGAGTACGACGATATAGGGGAGATTCGCCTCTTTCAGCATCTCAACCGCGACGGTGGTACGCGGCATTTGCATCAGGCTCAGAATACCTTCCTGCATCCGCGCGCCACCGGCGGCCGAAAACAGGATCAGAGGACGCTTCAGCTTCACGGCCTCTTGCGCAGCGGCGATGATGGCGTTGCCCACATACATGCCCATGGACCCGCCCATGAACAAAAAATCCTGCGCGGCGGCCACAATCGGGGTTCGGCCAATCTCGCCCGAGGCGACCAGCATCGCCTCTTTCTCGCCCGTCTTTTTCTGGGCCGCTTTCATCCGGTCGGGATATTTCTTCTGATCGCGGAACTGCAGCGGGTCGTCCTTGGGGGCAGGAACCTCGACCTCGGTAAAGATACCGCCATCGAACAGATGGCCAAAGCGTTCGCGCGGTGTGATCGCCATATGGTGTCCGCATTGCGTGCAGACATTCTGGTTCTCGGCCAGTTCGCGGTGGAACAGCATCGTGCCGCATTCATCGCATTTGTGCCAAAGATTTTCGGGCACTTCTCGGCGCGAGAAGATCGAGTTGATCCGGGGGCGGACGTAGTTTGTGATCCAGTTCATGTCGGAACCTTGGCTTGTGCGGCGTTGACGTCAAATAAGACGCTACGGAAAGAAATGCAATCAACGCCTGAGCGCAACCCTTGCCGTCAGCCAACTGACAAGCATCACTGCAAAATCCACATACAGCCACTGCCGCAGCATCCCTGTATCAGACATATCATATGGCAACAGATACAGGGCCAGACCGCTCAGGCTGTCGGGCAATGAGATAAACAGTAAGGCAACCATATTGTTAAACAGATGCAATGCGATAGCAGGGCCCAATGTCCCGGCCCGGGCGGTGAGATCCGCCGCCAGCAGGCCAAACAGGCCGGACCATACAGCGACCAGCAAGGCATTATCTCCAGCAGCACCCGGGGCATAATGACCGGCCGCAAACAGGATCGAAGGAATACCCAACCAAATGACTGGAGACCGGAATCGCGCCGCGAGAGTCTGCTGCATATACCCGCGAAACAGAACTTCTTCGGCGCTGACCTGAATCAACACCGCAAAAAGAGATACCGGCAGCAATAACAACCATGTCGACAGTGCGAGGTTCTGCGTCAGGGTCGCCCCCATGTCGTAGGGCGGCAGAATGGTTACAACGAAACCGATCACAAACAACGCCTTGAACACAGTCCAGAATTGAGATGTTGCTTGACGCCAAGGACCACAAATGGAGTTCAGGGTACGCCCCTGCAAAGACCGGGCGGCAACCCACACCCCGAAAGTGACAAAAGCAAAACTGGCCAGCAGAACCAACATAGCGGTGGGTGAGGCTCCGGCCAGCAGGGACTGCGCCCACGCGACAGAACCCAGTGTCGACACCAGCCCGAACAGCACAAAGTTCAGGACGGTCACAACCACACCCACAAGGGCCAGCCCCACCAACAACCGCCACAGCTGTGGGCGGGCGCGAGCGGCGTCAACTAGACGCTGATGCGCCGAATAGGCACCGGGCTGAGTGTCAAACATTGTCGGGACGTTCCCTGGTGATTTGGTTGGCGTCCACGAAAAGCGATGTAGCGTTGGTCGCATTTGCTCTTTCCGCCAATGTCGACAGGTATCCGGCGACCGTTTGCAGCAATTGCAAAGCAACGCCCGCGTCGCTTTCTATGACCGCGCGCAATTCTTCCGCGCCTATCCGCAAGAACGAACAATTCTGAACCGCAACTAGGTCAAGCTGCCGTGGTTCGCCCGTAATCACCGACAGATCGCCAATCAGACGTCCGGGCTCAATCACAGAAATTGTCCGCGCTACACCACCTTCTTCGGTCCAGATCAGATCAGCCTCACCGGAAATGCAGAGATAAGCGGCGTCTGCCGCCTGCCCCCGCGAAAAGATGATCTGACCGGCGGCGGCCTCGTACCATTGGGCCGAAAACGCCAGAAGGCGCTGGTTTCGGCCATCAATCCCTGAAAACAGCTCGGTCGAAGAGATGATCTTGAGCTTGCGGCTAAGATCATCTGTTGCGCTGGTTTCGTCCTCAGGGCGGGTGCGCGAAACACCATCAATCCGGCCTTCTTTGATCTCAACGAAAAGATCATAGGCTTCGGGGTGGGCGAAATGATCCTCCATGAACAGCATGATCGAATCCGGCAGCAGCTCGCGCAGTTTCAGCCGGGTTCTCAACCGGCTTTCCGAGTCGTGACTGGCCAGTGCCTTGTCCAGAATCAGAACGTCGGGACGCTTGATCCCGGCGCGCGAAAAGGCTGCACGTTCCTGAAACACCGTTGGCAGATTGTTCCCGCCCAGACCCGATGGCAGGTCATAGATGATGGCCGCAGCGCGGCGGCGCAGGCCGGCGTCGTTCATGGCTTCGGCCACGACGTCTTCGATCTCATCTATATGCGCACCGGCCATCAAGGATATTCGTCCGAACAACGCATTTTCCATGGCGGTCATACGACCGATATACGTCTCGGGCGTCACCGGAATGAACATACCGTCCAACGAAGCCCGCAACTGCTCTGCCTGACCGCTGCGAATTGCAAGGATCTTGTCTTTGTACTCATCCGGGAAGTCCGGCCCAATCTGTTCAGCGGTCAGCAGGAACGGAACAGTCAGCAACAAGGCCCGCTCACCCTCACTTAATTCACTATCCCCTTTGGCCTTGCGACGATCTTCAATATCCAGAAGACGGTGGAACATCTCTTTTGTCATACCCAGTCGCAAGAACAGCGGGTGATCGGTTCCATCCCGACCAAACGTCTTGTTCAACGTCTCAAGCACCGCGCTTGCGATACTCATCGCGTCATCATCCAGATCATGGTGGCGCAGCATCCGCATGAAGCGACTGTCGCCTGCCAGAATATCAGGTGAGATGTCATGGGACGGCGCAGCATAAAGCAGGTTGCCCCCAAGCGGCACAGCCGGGTTGAAGCGGTTGGGGTCAAATCGATAGACGTATCTATCCAGTCCCTTTTCCTTAAGCCTCCTGGCAACAGTGTCGCGCAGTTTCACAATTTCACCGGCAAGAATGGGATGCTGTTCCGGGTCGAACTGAGATCGCAGCGTCCTACGGAACATGAATTCATCAATTCCCATTGCCTCGACCAGCTCGAACCACCAATCGCGGATGTCCTCGATGTCTTCGAGGCCTGCCAAACCGGGGTCGATCCATTCATCGGACAGGGAATCCGGCGGGTTTCCAGCGCGAACCGCTTCGATCTGCCAGCGACTTGGCACTTTCGTTGCGTCCGCTTCATGCTGTGGATGGGTCCGCAGAGGCATCAAGAGGTTGTCACCCAAGGTACCGTCAAACAGGTAGGGGCGCGAATAGGCATAGCCGATGCGTGCTGCGATCACGGTTTGATGTAGCTTTTGAATATCGTGACCCGCAATTGTGACATCGCCCTGCACCGGCAGAATTTCCCGGGTCAGCAGTTGCGCCAGCGCACTACGCTCGGCCGCGCTGGAGGATTGGATGGCCACGCGCGCGCCTTTGGGAATGATCAGGTCAATGTCTTCGAGGATCGTTTTGCCGTCATCGTCACGCACCGTGACATTGTGCAGCTCAATATCTCCGGTCAGGTGTGGGATGGTTTCTGGTTCGCCCACAAAGAGCTCTTCCGGGATCATGTTGTCAGGCGCAAACCGCTCGGTCACGATTTCCCAACGCAGCGACATATCCTGAACCTGGTTGTAATAGGTCAGCAGAGCCTTCCACGGACCGCTAAGATCCTTGTAGGCCCCGAGCGCCGCAACAAGCGCGCCCACAGTCACCTCACCTTTGATCGCCAGATAGCCACCGACCGAAAAGAACAGGAACGGTGTCATCTGAGTAATCAGATTGTTGAGGAACTTCATGAAGAATTTCTTGTTGTAGATCTTGAACCGGATCTCAAACAACGCCCCCAACCGATGGCTGAACTGCGCCAGCCGATAACGCCAGCCGCCATTGGTGCGTAAATCGCTGATCCCCGCCGCGCTTTCCCCGATTTCCGAGCTAAGTTGGCGGACCTCTTGAATACGCTCTTTGTTCAGCAAGTTGATCTGACGCTGAAGCTTTGGGATCAGCCAGGCCTGCAACGGGATCAGTGCGATACTGGCCAAGCCGAACCATACGCTCTGCATGAACAGAAAAGTGACGATCGTCATCATCTGACCAAACTGAAACACCGGTTGCGCTATCGCGTCGCCCATAAGGCCACCCATCGGTTCGGCCTCGGAAGTAATCATCGACACAAGCTCACCCTGACTGGTGGTGGCGAAATAGGATTTCGGGAACCGCATCGTTCGGTGGATCAGCGTAAACCGCAGTCGACGCAGCATCCGTTCGGCCAAAACACCCTTCATCGTGTTGATACGCATTTTCATCAACCCGCTGACGATAACGGTCGCGAGAAAGGCAAAGCACAGGATCAGCAGGTACTGAACCTGCGTAAAAGTCACACCCAATACCGTCACGGTGTCGCCGGGCGCACCGATCGCATCGTTGATGATCTGCTTTGGCAGCTCGAGCGAGGCGTAGAGGAACGGGAAAGACAACACCGTCAGACACAAAAGCACAAGCTGTTGCTTTTTTGAGTGTTTCCAGATGAATGCAAAAAGAGTGGGTTCCATGCCCCGCCTTGCCTTAGAAAAATGATACACTGTCTTGTCGGATGATCCACAGCAATCAGGTGCCGGACGGTAAGCACAGTGCCGGTTGATTGCAAGAACGGCCGCCCGATTAGCAGCGCAGACTGGACCTGCCCAGTCACAAGCACGTTAACGGACGGGTCATTTTAGTCGGATTTCAAAATTTCGGTCTTATCCTCGCCACTGTCTTTGACTAAAGAAGGTCAAGTTCAAATGATGGGACCATGGGCAGAATTCTTGAACGATACCTACACCGCAAGACATTTGCGCGTTGGCGGCGCGCCGTTCAGGATGCGGCCGAGGCACCTATCCCTCAATTGCGTCAGCAGCGCGACGAAGCGCGCAGGCTCCGAGCGCAATTGGACCGGCTTATTCAGGAATCCACCGAACGGCTGAGCTTGCCCCTGGTCGGCTCGCAACAGTTTCCCAAACCGTTGGGTACCGATTGGTGCTGGCGTCCGGATTTGTGGCGCGGACCTTTGGCGCGGCCGGGTATCGCCTCGGTTGCGCGCAAGGCATCGTTCGACCACCAGGTAACCATCTTCCACGATTGTCCTCTGTCCGAAATCAGCGCGCGGCAGGCCCGCAACACCGATGACAGAGATCTGGCCGCATTTGGGCTGAACCTTGAGATATTTGGATTTTCGGGCTCGTTCCTGTCTCTGTCGCTGGACTTGCCGCCCGAGGCCGCCCAAGGTTTGACCCGACAGCACCTTATGCGGATCGATGCGCTGCTCGAGGCTGAACGCCCCCTCGAGATGACCGCGCGGCTGAACGTTCAACATGGTCCGAATACAGACTTTGTCGTGCGATCTCTGGATATTTCGGCCCCCTTAAATGCGCTGGATTTCGATCTCGCCAAACTGCCGTTGAACGAACGTCGCATCGACAAGATTTGGCTCGACCTGGTTTTGACCAACCCAGCAATGAACCGCATCACCCTGCGCGACCTGACTCTTTGCCGCCACCACCGCGCCGATTTGTAAGAGCATTGGCATGACACATCCGACCCTGACCCCCACCCTGTTCAAAAACGGCATCTGGCGCGCCCACCTGCAAGCCGAAACCGAACCTCAGATCGACGTTCTTTATCTGGGGCAGGCACTGGATGACGTGCGGGTAGAAAAGGCCGAAAATGGATGGGAGCTCAGCGTACATGTACCGCCTGCAGCGATCTCGGACGGAGTGCATTGCTTTGTGATCAAAGACTCACAGTCCTCAGAGAAGATCGGAGAGTTTACGATTATCGCAGGCACGCCAGCGGCCGAGGATCTGCGGGCTGAGGTCGCATTGCTGAGGGCGGAACTGGACATGTTGAAACGGTCCTTCCGTCGGTCCCAAGCTCCTTCGGACTGACACAGGATGGGTCGCGCTGCGGCAGCCCCCTATCTTTAAATCGCATTCCGTGCATCATTAACGTATCCGCAGCAATCCGGGTGCATCCATGGACCGCAGCAGTATCGTCAAGGTCATTGCCCTGATGGTGACGGGGTTTGGCATCGGTATCGATTTTACCGGTGCTCTTATTCTGGTTCCGGCTATTGAAAACAGCTTTGATGCCGACATCACCAGCACCCAATGGGTTCTGAACATCTACGCACTGTTCTTTGCCATGACCATGGTCGCAGGCGGACGCATGGGGGATATGTTCGGACATCGCAAAATGATGATCATCGGGCTGTCGATCTTTTTGTTCTCGTCCATCATGTGTTTTGTCTCGCCCAGCCTTGATTTCCTGATCTTTTCGCGCGCACTTCAGGGAATTGGCGCGGGCTGCGTCTGGCCCTGTACACTGGCCTTTGGGGCCACCAAGGTCTCACGCCCGGAACACCGCGCGATGATCATGGGGATGATCCTTGCAGGCGTGACCAGCGGCAACGTCTTCGGTCCACTGATCAGTGGAGCCGCAGTAAATTTCGGCGACTGGAGGCTGTTCTTCCTGGCCAACGTTGTGTTTTCGACCATTTCTATGGTCACCGCCCTAATCCTGATGGAGCGTGAAACAAAACACAAACAGGGCGAACATATCGATTTTGCCGGAATGGGCATCCTGTCGTTCGCCGTCCTTCTGCTGCTTTATGGGTTGGACGTTGGCGCGGATTGGGGTTGGAGCTCGGTGCCGCTGTTGATGCTGTTTTTCGTCAGCGCGGTATTGTTCTTATTTTTCCCAAAGATCGAAAAACGCGTGAAAGAGCCTCTGTTGCTGCCCCAAATGATGCAGAACCGCGAGTTTCGTATTACGCTTGGGTTGAATATGTTCAACGTCTCGGCCGCCTTCGTCGGGCTGCTGTATTTTCCGCAGTACATGCAGAAAGTTCTGGGCTGGTCGGTATTTGCGTCCGCGCTCGGCCTGGCTCCATTGACGGTTCTGCTGGCCGTTGGTTCGATTGTATCCGGGACGCTGTACAATGATTTCGGCCCAAAACGGTTATTGTTCTGGGGCTACCTGATCGCAACAACTGGCGCGCTGAGCGTCGTTATCCTGCCCGCGGGCTTGGGATACTTTCAGATCCTACCGGGCATGGCGATGATCGGGCTGGGGGCGACGCTGACCGTCGGGCCATCCGGCACGGCTGCTGTATGTGCCGTTAAACCCGAAAGAGCTGGTCTGGTCGGCGGGTTGAGCTTTATGACACATCTGGTCTATGGCGCGATTTCCGTCGCCTGTGCGACCGCGCTTATGTACGCCACCAGCCTTGCCAACCTCGGCAAACAACTTGCTGCAGACGGAATCAATCTGTCCGCAGCCGATCAAAAGTCCATCAACGGTGGAACGCTGACAACCGATACTGCGCGGGCAGTCATGGAGAAACTGAGCTCGGACGAGGCTGAAAAAGTCAAATCCGCCATCGCCTCGGCTTTCGACACCGGGATGAACATGGCGTTTGTCTTCGCCGCCATTTCGGTCTCGATGGGCGTTCTTCTGGCGTTGATGCTTGATGAAGAGAAACTGCACAAGGTCGAAAGCTAGGACCTGCCGTGCGAAAAGGGCCGCTGGTGTCAGCGGCCCCTGTTCGGTTTACTGGGAAGGTCCTCCGGTAGGATTGAAGGCAGACAGGCCTTTGAGGATGTCGATGGCGTAGGCCAGTTGATAATCCTCTTCCCGCAGCTCGGCCGTGGCTTCGGCTTTTGCACGATCTTCTTCGATCTGACGGATTTCATCTTCGCTGAGGCTGTCGTTGTTCAGGCTACCCCGCAGGTCAGCCTCGGACCGGGTGCGGGCGTCAGCTTCATCCTCGTCGGTCTGAGGTGCCGGACGCGGCTGTTCGACGATGATGTCGGGGCTCACACCCAGCGCCTGGATCGAACGGCCCGACGGCGTGTAGTAGCGCGAGGTTGTCAGGCGCATTGCGCCGTCTCCACGCAGCGGCATGACCGTTTGCACGGATCCCTTTCCGAAACTCTTGGTTCCGACCACGATCGCCCGTCGGTGATCCTGCAGCGCGCCTGCGACGATTTCCGAGGCCGAGGCTGAACCGCCATTGATCAGCACCACGATCGGCTTGCCTTCGGTCAGGTCACCCGGTGTTGCGTTGAAACGCTCACCATCATTGGCATCGCGGCCACGGGTCGAGACGATCTCACCTTCGTTCAGGAACGCATCCGAAACCTTGATGGCCTGAGTCAGCAATCCGCCGGGGTTGTTCCGCAGGTCGAGGACGACGCCGTTGACCTTGTCAATTCCGCCGGCCTCTTCGATCTGTTCGTTCAGACCCTCTTGCAGATTGGGGAAGGTCTGGTCGTTAAAGGTGGTGACCCGCAAGATAACGCTGGTGCCTTCGGTTCGGGCGCGTACGGCGGTCAGCTTGATGGTGTCACGAATGATGGTGACATCAAATGGCTCTTGCTCGCCCTCACGGACAACGGTGATCACGATTTCTGAACCCACCGGGCCCCGCATCAGGTCCACGGCCTTGTCCAGCGTCAAACCCAGAATGCTCTCGCCATCGACATGGGTGATGAAGTCACCCGCCTCGATCCCGGCTTCTTCTGCCGGTGTGCCATCGATAGGAGAGACGACTTTTACAAAGCCTTCCTCTTGCGTGACCTCGATACCCAGCCCACCGAACTCGCCACGGGTCTGAACGCGCATCTGTTCTGCGTCGTCCGGCGACAGATAGCTCGAATGCGGATCAAGCGAGGTCAGCATGCCGTCAATGGCAGCTTCGATCAGTTCTTCCGGCTCGACCTCTTCGACATATTGGGCGCGGATACGTTCAAAGATATCGCCAAACAGATCCAGTTGTTCATAGACGGTGGCCTTGCTGTCGGCCTCTTGCGCCAGCAAAGGACCGGCGATTTGTGTGGTTGCGATTACACCTGCCACGGTTCCGGCCAGACCGGCCATCAGAAATTTCTTCATACTCGTTTATCCATCCTTGTCGGTCCGAAACCACGATTCCGGGTCCACGGGGCTGTTGTTCTCTCTTACCTCTATATAGAGCGTTTCTGACCGGTCAGTTCCAGTGCCATCACCGCTTGTTGACAAAATAGCGCCGATTTCGGGCGTTTCACCCGGCATTAACCCGACCGGAGTGCCCTCAGGGATCACCTCGCCAGTGTTGCCATAGACGTCCTGGAGGCCTGCAAACACGAACAACAAACCCGGTTGCGGCTCGAGGATCACCACATTCCCAAGATCCAGCAACGGGCCGCGGTAACGGATCGTTCCGGCGGTCGGAGTTGTAACAATTGCCCGTGGGCGGGTGGCCAGTACCACGCCGGGGCGGGTCACACCTGCGGCATCCGTCTCATTCGCGCGATGCAGCATCACACCCTGAGTCGGCAGCGCGATCTGCCCTTTACGATCCGACACATCAGCATCCGTCGCCGCGATTTCACCTTCCGAGATTTCGGATAGCCCGCTGGCGAACCCGTCCAATGTCTCGGTCGATGAAATCAGGATGGCCGTGCGCACCGGGTCTTCCACGAACCGGCGGGGCAGATCGGTGCGGTCGGCAATGGCCTCGCTGAGTTTGGTTCGGGCATCCTGCACACCGGTCAGTCCTTCGACGAGTGTGTCGGCAGCGTTTTGCTGCAGTTTCCGAAGGGTCTGAACCTCTTGCAGATCCCGCGCCAGCGCCTGTGCGCGCGCGTTCAGGCCGGGCGTGACCTCGGACAACATCATCCCCGCCCTTGCAGACCCAAGCGGACCGGACGGATGCAACATTAGAACGGGCGGGGCCGTAGTTTCGATCGTTTGCAACACGCCAAGGAGCTGGGCCACATCTTTTTCGCGTGCCCGCAACTCAGCCGTCAGCTGAGCCTCACGCGTTGCCGCCATGCGCAACCCATCACGCATCGCCGAAAGCCCTGCCTCATAGGCCTGGATGGTTTCGGTCAGGGCGCGCACGCGATCCCTTGCCCCATCTGCTTCGGTCAGGTTGATCGACGCCTGTTCCAGCATTCGTGCGGCATTCAACGCGGCCGTGGACGGATCATTCTGCGCACCAGCAGGCGACGCAAGACACAACGCAAAAATGAGCGCGCGGAGCTTCATGACAATAAGCTCTGCCCCGTCATCTCGGGTGGTTGTTCCAGGCCCATCAGTTCAAGCAGCGTTGGTGCCAGATCGGACAGGCGACCATTGCGTAAACTTGCCCCTTGAGGACCACCAACCAATGCCACGGGCACCGGGTTCAGCGTGTGTGCTGTGTGCGGACCGCCCGTTTCAGGGTCGACCATGACCTCGCAATTGCCGTGATCCGCAGTAACGATCATCGCGCCACCCACCTTGATCAACGCGGCGACAACCTGGGACAAGCCCTGATCCACCGCCTCGCAAGCCTTGATCGCGGCCTGCAGATCCCCGGTGTGGCCAACCATATCCGGGTTGGCGTAGTTCGTGACGATCAGGTCATACCCCGCCTCGATCGCCTCGACGAACTTGGCCGTCACTTCGGCCGAAGACATCTCGGGCTGCAGGTCGTAGGTCGCAACTTTGGGGGATTTCGGCATGAACCGGTCTTCGCCCGCTTCGGGCGTTTCCTTGCCGCCGTTGAGGAAAAAGGTCACGTGGGGGTATTTCTCGGTCTCGGCCAGGCGGAACTGACGCAGCCCTTTCTTGGCAACCCATTCGCCCAAAGTGTTTACGATGTCCCGTTTGGGGAACACTGTTGTCATATAGGCGTTGTGGCCGTCTGAATATTCGACCATGCCCAGCAAAGCCGACAGCTGCGGACGTGGGCCGGTGTCAAAATCTGCGAAACCTGGCTCACCGATGGCTCGCAGGATTTCACGGGCGCGGTCGGCGCGGAAATTCAGACAGAAAAGACCGTCGCCATCTTTGACACCATCATAGCCGGTCAAAACCGTCGGAACGATAAACTCGTCCGTTTCCGATTGGTTATAGGCGTGATCTACTGCGTCATGCGCAGTCTCGGCGGCACGACCCTGACCTTTGATCATTGCATTATAGGCTTCGCTGACCCGCTCCCAACGATTGTCGCGGTCCATGGCAAAGTACCGGCCACTGACCGTAACGATCCGCGCACCTTCGGGCAGGCGGTCCTCAAGCTCGGCCAGATAGGTAAAGGCTGATTTCGGGGCCACGTCCCGCCCGTCTGTGATGGCGTGCTGCGCAACCGGAACACCCGCATCCGTGATGGCCTTGGCCGCAGCGACGATGTGGTTCAGATGACCGTGGACGCCACCATCCGAGACCAGACCCATCAGATGAGCTGTGCCGCCTGCCGCTTTCACCTTGGCGGTAAAAGCCTGCAGCGCGGCATTGTCAAAGAAACTGCCATCCTCGATGGCCAGATCAATCTGCCCCAGATCCATCGCAACGACCCGACCGGCACCAATATTGGTGTGCCCAACCTCGGAATTCCCCATCTGACCGCTTGGCAGGCCGACATCCGGGCCATGCGTAATAAGCTGAGCATGCGGGTCATTGGCCATTATCGCATCAAAGGTCGGAGTGTGCGCCAGACAAGGGGCATTGGCCTGAGTGTCTTCCGACAGACCCCACCCATCTAGAATGCACAGGACAACGGGTTTGGGGGCGGTCATTGCGGCTCTCCGGGTTTCTGCTCTTGGACGGTCTTGTATCGTCTGGCCTTGGGCAATTGAACCTTATTCTGCGCGCCAATGGCCAGAATTAATGCGCGACAGACTAACCTTTGGTTTTGTAGTCCTGATACGGTCTTGCTTTGCGGCCACGATACTTGACGGTCAGTTCCAAAGGCGCATCGTTTTCGTCGTAGACGCCTACTATGACTCCGGTACCACGGCTTTTAGTCCGCATCTCGATCAGTTGCTGTTCTGATCGGGTTGTGCGCTGTGACTGTCGACGAGTCCAAGCGAACAGATGGTCATACATTTCAGCAATCACGTCGGCATGGTCTTCGCTATCCCCCAAATCGGTCAACTCATTGGAGTCGTTTTCAAGGTCAAACAGGATCGGCCGGTGGCCACCTTCGCAATGGATCAGCTTCCACTTTTTGTTGGCCACCATGAACATGACCGCATCTCGGACCGAGGCGTTCAGCATGTCCGCGATTGGCGAGGCCGAATAGTCGTATTCGCAAATCACAACATCCCGCCGCGTTTCCACCTGCTGCCCATGCAGGATCGGCAACAGGGAATGCCCTTCAAGGATGTGGTCTGCGACGTCTCCCCCTGCGACCTCAACAAAGGTTGGTGCAAGATCGATGGATTCGACAAGCGCATCACTGACGGAGCCGCGGGTTCGATCGGCCTCGGACGACGGGTCGTAGATGATCAACGGCACCTTGGTCGAGGCATCCTGGAAGAAAGTCTTCTCCCCCATCCAGTGATCCCCAAGAAAGTCGCCGTGGTCTGATGTCAGAACGATCATCGTATCGTCCATCCGACCCGTTTTCTCCATCCAGTCAAACAGACGGCCCATCTGGTCGTCGGCCTGTTTTATCAGCCCCATGTATGCCGGGATCACCGCGTTACGCACGTCCTGCCGCGAGAACGCCTGACCGACTTTGGTCTCCATGAACGCCTTGAGCACTGGATGCGCATTCTGCCGCTCGGCCTCGGACCGGACGACCGGGACGACATGCTCGGGACCGTACATTGATGCATAGGGTTCGGGTACGATGTAAGGCCAATGCGGCTTGATAAAGCTCAAATGGCAGCACCAAGGCCCCTCATGCGTTTGCATGAACTCAATACCCCGGCCGGTCAGATATGGTGTTTCGCTGTCTTCGTCGGCGATATTTGCAGGCTCGGCAGAGTTCTTCAGAAACCAACCCGACAGAACATTCCCATCTGCATCCAGCCCAGAGTTGGCGAAGTCATGCCACGGGTTGTCACTTTCGTATCCTTTGGCGATCAGATGCCTATTGTATTCCTTCGCCCCGTCTGGATCGTAAGAACCGTCTGGCCCTTCGGGCAGCATGCCGTCGTCGCGCTCGTACACATCGAACCCGCATTCGGCCACGCGCGCACCGATCAAACTGTCCGGCTCTAAACCCAACCGCGCCATCCCTTCCGCATCGGCACGCATATGCGTTTTCCCGACCAGCCAGCAATCCATACCGGCCTTTCGCAGATGGTCGCCCATCGTGATCTCACCAACCTTCAGCGGGATACCGTTCCACGACGCACCATGCGAATGAACGTAACGGCCGGTATAGGTCGACATTCGGGAACTGCCGCAGATCGGAGATTGGATATAGGCCCGGTCAAACCGCACACCTTTAGCCGCCAAACGGTCGATATTTGGGGTGTGCAGATGCGGATGCCCGTAGCAGCTTAAGTAATCCCAGCGTAGCTGGTCGAACATGATGAACAGGATGTTTTTGGCTTTGGCCAAACCTGCGCCCTCCCCCAAGATACCTCGGAGGAATGTTTAGACAGTTTCATCGTAAGAACGAAGCGCAATCTGCGCTTAGGCCTGACGCTCCATCTGTTCAAGCATCTTCTTGGCACGCTTGCACTGCAGCTGATCGCGCAGGGGCGAGTTCGGGTCGACGTCTTTTTGGCAAACCACACATTTGTCGGCGCCGGAAATCGCGTTCAGACCACCACAACTGCCCTTGATGGTTTTGCCCATCAGCATTACGCCCAAGGACATGCCCACCACGATGAGCAACAGCAGAAAGAAGGCTATGATAAAGGTGCTCATTCCGGTCCCACCCGTCAGTTGGTGCCCAGGGCGTCTTTGAACGCTGTACTATGAACAGTAATATAGGCATCGTCGCCGCCTGTCACATCCCGCGAGATGAAATACACGGCAAGTTTATGCTCTTCGGCCAGTTCCATACCCTTTTCCTGACCCAGCGCCAGCATCGCCGTGGCCCATGCGTCAGCCATCATCGCGTTTTCGGCCAGAACCGTCACCGAAGTCGTACGGTGTGTGATCGGACGACCGGTTGTCGGATCTATGATATGCGAATAACGCACACCGTCCTGTTCAAAGAAATTCTTGTAGTCACCGGAGGTGGCCATGCCCAGATTGTCCAGTTGAACAATCAGTTGCAGGTTCTGCGATCCCGCTTCGGGTTTTTCGATGCCAATCCGCCACGCCTCGCCCTTGTCATTCTGGCCCATGGTGACCAGATCGCCGCCGATTTCGACCATGTAGTTTTCGATACCCGCCTCGCGCAGCGTCGCGGCCACCGCGTCGATGCCATAGCCTTTGGCAATGGCGGACAGGTTGATACCAACACCAGCATCCGACTTTGCCAGCGTGCCCTTGTCCGCATCCAGCGTCAGCAAACGCGCCTGACCGACGCTATCCAAAGCGTTCCCAATCTCGGCGTCCGAGGGCACCGGATCTTCCGGCTTGCGCGGGCCAAAGCCCCACAGCTCGATCAACGGGCCCAAGGTGACATCAAATGTGCCGCCTGATTTTTCATGCACGTCGTTTGCGGCCGCGATAACCAGCGCGAATTCGTCGGACACTTCGGTCGGCTCTGTACTGGTCGACGCCGAGAATGTCGAAACCTCGGAATTCGGGTCCCAGTTGGACATCTTGGCGTTTACGTCAGCCAATGTCTCTTCGACGGCAGCGCCCAGGGCAGTCTCATCAACATTCGTCCCGATGGCGGTGACGTTGAATGTGGTGCCCATGGTCTCACCGGACAGGCGTACAACTTCGGGCTCTTCATCGAAAAGACACCCTGACAAAAGTGTTGCAGCAGCCAATACAGGCAAAAGGCGCATCGAGAGACCTCCTGAGGAAAACCGTGCCCGGCATATGCCAGCGACCCCTTGCAGAGTCAAACCGACTTCACAGTTTCAGCGGCAAGAACCCCAGTACCAGCAATCCGATGCCAGCTGGAACGCCGAACAACCAGGCTTTTTTTTGCCAACCTTCGGCCTGCTGTTTCCAGGCCATTCTGAAGTTATGCCCGCAAACCACCACAGCAAAGAAAATCAGCGCGGCAATGGGTGGGGTCAGGTACAGGTCAGACAACAGGCGGGATATCCTTGATTTGCGGCAGTTTTCGCCGGTTTGGGAATTTGCACCCTATACAGACTGCTTTGCTGCGGTAAGGTGTAAGGGAAGCCATCTCAAAAAAAGAGGAGATTGCCAATGGCCCCAACCTCATATCAGCCCCCCACCCGTGGCGACAAGGCCGATAAAAGCACACAAAGTCAGTCGGTTGAATCCAACCTGTCGCATACTCAGACGACAGTCGCCAAGCTGCTTGAGGGTAAAGGGGATGCTGTGTTTGCGGTTCGCCCAAATGACACGATCCATTCGGTCGTCAATACACTCAAGGAAAAGCGGATCGGTGCGGTGGTCGTGACCGACCAGAATGGCACGCTGCAGGGTATCTTGTCGGAACGCGACATTGTGCGACGCATGGCGGACACGCCCGGCCAAACCCTGCCGCAATCGGTCGAGGATTTGATGACCCGCGAGGTCAAAACCTGCGCACCGGACGATCTGTTGAACGATGTCCTGAAAACCATGACAGACGGACGGTTCCGTCATATGCCGGTCCTGAGCGACGGTCATCTGCGCGGCGTCATCACAATCGGAGACGTGGTTCATTTCCGGCTGAAAGAGCTGGAATACGAAGCCCTGCGCATGAAGCAAATGATTGTCGGCTGATACCGTCCAAAGAAAACCCCTTGACCTTGGCGGGCCAACAGTATCCCTGATGCGCAAGTTGGTTCGGTTTTAGGTCGAGGGTATAGTGAAGCGCGTTCTGATCACGGGTACAGCCGGTTTCATCGGGTTCCATCTGGCAAAACTATTGCTTGCCGAAGGGTTTCGGGTGCATGGCTTTGACGGCATGACGGACTACTACGACGTCGCCCTCAAGCGCCGCAGGCACCAGATGCTGCTTCAGAACCCCGGTTTTTCTGCAACAGAGGATCTGCTGGAAAACCACGAGAAACTGAAGCAGGTGGGGACGGAGTTCCAACCGGACGTGATTGTTCACCTCGCAGGTCAGGCGGGCGTACGCTATAGTCTAGAAGACCCGCGCAGCTATATCGACTCGAACATTGTCGGCACTTTCAATGTTATGGAGATTGCGCGCGAACATAAGGTCGAGCACCTGTTGATGGCCTCTACATCCTCGGTCTACGGCGCGAATGAGGTGATGCCATTTACCGAAGTTGAAAAGGCAGACACGCCTCTGACCATCTACGCCGCCACCAAGAAAGCGAATGAGGCCATGGGCCATTCTTATGCCCATTTGTGGAAACTGCCGACCACTATGTTTCGCTTTTTCACCGTCTATGGAACGTGGGGCCGACCTGATCTGGCGCTGTACAAATTCGTTGACGCCATTCTGGATGAACGGCCGATCGACATCTACAACCACGGTGACATGTATCGCGACTTTACCTATGTCGATGATCTGGTTCGAGGCATCAGGCTGTTGATCGACACCCCGCCTGTGCGCCCCGACAGCCCGGACGAGATCGAAGAAGGCGACAGCCTGTCGCCCGCGGCCCCATGGCGCGTGGTTAACATCGGCAATGGCGACAAGGTCCGACTGATGGATTTCGTCGAAGCGATCGAGGACGCGGTCGGCAAGAAAGCCATTCGAAACTATATGCCGATGCAGATGGGCGATGTTCCTGCGACCTGGGCGAACAACGATCTGCTGCAGCGACTGACCGGTTATCGTCCCCAGACCGATTTCAAAGACGGAATCGCCCGTTTCGTAGAATGGTTCCGCGACTACCACGGAAAGTAGGCTGAGTTCCCGAATGTTCGAAACAGATCCAAACTCTCGCAAAATTGCCGTCATCGGATTGGGTTATGTCGGCCTGCCGCTGGCCGTCGCTTTCGCCAAGATCGGCCCGGTCATCGGCTTTGACATCAATGCCGCTCGGATTGAGGCGCTGCGCGCAGGACAGGACAGCACCCAGGAGGTCGAGCCAGAGGATCTGGCAGATGCGAAGGGCCTGACCTTTGCCACGGACCCGGCCGACCTCGTAGAATGCGACACCTTTATCGTGACCGTCCCAACCCCGATTACCGCGGGCAAACAACCAGATTTGGCGCCCTTGTTGAGCGCCTCCGAGACGGTTGGAGGCGTTCTGAAAAAAGGGGATCTGGTGATCTATGAATCCACAGTCTATCCCGGTGCAACCGAGGAAGACTGTGTGCCTGTTCTGGAACGCGAGTCCGGGCTGACGTTCAATACGGATTTCTTTGCGGGCTACAGTCCCGAACGGATCAACCCCGGCGACAAGACCCACCGAATTTCAGACATCTGCAAAGTGACATCGGGGTCGATCCCCGAAGTCGCCGATCTGGTCGATGCGCTTTATGCCCGGATCATTGCCGCGGGAACACACAAAGCTGAAAGTATCCGCGTTGCCGAGGCTGCAAAAGTCATTGAAAACACGCAGCGCGACCTGAACATCGCGTTGGTCAACGAGCTAGCGATGATCTTTGGTCGTATGGGCATCGATACCGACGCGGTGTTGCGTGCAGCCGGAACCAAGTGGAATTTCCTGCCCTTCCGTCCTGGTTTGGTGGGGGGTCACTGCATCGGCGTTGACCCCTATTATCTGACTCACAAGGCAGAGGCGGTCGGGCATCATCCGCAAATCATCCTGGCCGGTCGGCGATTGAATGACAGTATGGGCAGCTATGTGGTGTCCCAGCTTGTGAAACGGATGACCCGCGCCAGGATTGATGTGGGATCTGCCCGTGTTCTGGTCATGGGCCTGACTTTTAAGGAAAATTGCCCCGATCTGCGCAACACACGGGTCGTCGATATCATTGACGAGTTAAAAGACTACGGAATTGCCGTTGATGTTCACGATCCACATGCAGATGCGTCAGCCGCGCAGTCTGAATATGGCATTTCACTTGTGGATGCGCCGCAGTCGCACAGCTATGACGGCGTGGTACTGGCGGTCGCACATCAAGAGTTTCTGCACATCGATCCAGCACAAATTCGTGCCTATGGAAAAGACCCGTGCATCGTTTTCGACGTGAAATCCGTCCTGCCGATCGAAGCCAGCGATCTTCGCTTGTAAAAAAAACCGGCGCTCAATGCGCCGGTTTTTTTGTCACTTATCCGCCGAAGTCGTCTAGCATGATGTCTTCGCGGTCTACACCCAGATCCAGCAGCATGTTGATGACCGACTGGTTCATGATTGGCGGGCCACACATGTAGAACTCACAATCTTCGGGTGCGGGGTGATTTTTCAGGTATTCTTCGAACAGAACATTGTGGATGAAGCCTGTATAGCCTTTCCAATCGTCCTCGGGCTGCGCGTCCGACAGGGCCACGTGCCATTCAAAGTTCGGGAACTCAGCAGCCAGCTGATCGAAATCTTCAACAAAGAACATTTCTTTCTTCGAGCGCGCGCCGTACCAGAACGTGATCTTGCGATCCTTGTTCTTCAGACGCTTGAGCTGGTCGAAGATGTGGCTGCGCATAGGCGCCATACCAGCGCCACCGCCGATGAAGACCATCTCTTTTTCGGTTTCGCGAGCGAAGAACTCTCCAAACGGACCCGAGATTGTGACCTTGTCACCCGGCTTCAGGTTGAAGATGTACGACGACATCTGACCCGGAGGGATACCTTCCGATCCCGGAGGCGGTGAGGCAACCCGGACGTTCAGCATGATCATGCCCTTTTCATCCGGGTAGTTTGCCATCGAATAGGCACGCTCGATCGGTTCGGCAACAACCGACTCGTACTGCCACAGGTTAAAGCGGTCCCAGTCTTCGCGGTACTCTTCCTCGACATCAAAGTCCGTGTACTTCAATGCGTGGGCCGGCGCTTCGATCTGGATGTAGCCGCCAGCGCGGAAGTTCACATCCTCGCCTTCCGGCAGATCCAGCGTCAGCGCCTTGATGAAGGTCGCCACGTTCTCGTTCGAACGCACCGTACATTCCCACTTTTTGACGCCAAAGACCTCTTCGGGAACTTCGATGTCCATATCCTGCTTAACGGCCACCTGACAGGACAAGCGGTCACCACAGGCCGCTTCGCGCTTGGTGATGTGGCTTTCTTCGGTCGGTAGGATCGATCCACCGCCTGAATGCACACGCACACGGCACTGTGCACAGGTACCACCGCCGCCGCACGCGGACGGCACAAACAGCTTCTCGGCTGCCAGTGTCTGCAGCAGCTTGCCACCTGCAGGAACCGAAATGGTTTTCTCGCCGTTAATGGTTATGTTCACATCTCCGGTCGACACCAATTTCGACCGCGCCGCCATGATGATGGCGACCAGAGCGATAACGATCAGGGTGAATAGGACGACGCCCAGGCTAAACGTTTCCATCGACGCCTCCTTACAGCTTCACGCCCGAGAAGGACATAAAGGCCATCGCCATCAGTCCCGCGGTGATGAAGGTGATACCAAGACCCTGCAGACCATCCGGAATGTCCGAGTACTTCAGTTTTTCGCGCACGCCCGCCATAGCAGTGATCGCCAGTGCCCAGCCAAAGCCGGAAGACAGACCATAGGTCGCGGCCTCGGCAAAGTTATAGTCACGCTCGACCATGAACAGCGAGCCACCCAGGATGGCGCAGTTCACCGTGATCAGCGGCAGGAAGATCCCCAGCGCGTTGTAGAGCGGCGGGAAATACTTATCCAAGACCATCTCAAGGATCTGAACCATCGCCGCGATCACGCCGATATACGAGATCAGGCCAAGGAAGGTCAGGTCCACATCTGGGAACCCGGCCCAGGCCAGCGCACCCGGCTTCAACAGGTAGTTGAGCAACAGGTTGTTCGTGGGCACGGTGATCGCCTGAACGACCATCACAGAAATACCCAGGCCCAGCGCGGTCGAAATCTTCTTGGATACGGCGATGAAGGTACACATGCCGAGAAAGAAGCTAAGCGCGAGGTTTTCAACAAAGATGGCCTTTACGGCCAGGGAAATCAGACCTTCCATCAGTGGGCCTCTACCTGCTGAATTTTGTATTCACGTTCCTCGACCTGGTTCGGCTTCCATGTGCGGAAGGCCCAGATGATCAGACCGATGATAAAGAACGCGGACGGCGGCAGCAGCAGCATGCCGTTGGGCACGTACCAGCCACCATTGTTGACGGTTTCCAGAATGGTCACACCAAACAACGACCCGTTGCCGAACAGCTCGCGGATGAAACCAACCAGCAGCAGGATCAGGCCGTAGCCCATGCCGTTGCCCATGCCGTCGATGAACGACGCGACCGGCGGGTTCTTCATGGCAAACGCTTCGGCGCGGCCCATCACGATACAGTTGGTGATGATCAGACCGACGAAAACTGACAGGGTTTTCGAAATCTCAAAAGCGTAGGCCTTGAGGATCTGGTCTACCAGGATCACCAGCGAGGCGATGATCACCATCTGCACGATGATCCGGATTGAACCCGGGATTTGGTTGCGCAGGCACGAGATGAAGAAGGATGAGAACGACGTCACAAAGATCACCGCCAGCGCCATCACCATCGACACCTGCAGCGACGAAGTCACCGCCAGCGCCGAACAGATACCCAGCACCTGCAGCGTAATCGGGTTGTTGTCGACAAGCGGGTCGACCAGCATCTCTTTTTTGGTCTGAGACATCAGAGTTCTCCTGCTTGCAGTTTGGCCAGGAACGGAGCGTAGCCCGCGTCACCCATCCAGAATTTCACCAGGTTATCGACACCAACCGAGGTCAGCGTGGCGCCGGCCAGCGCGTCGATATAGAAATCGGGGCCAGCGGCGGGTTGCGATTTGGCGACGGTGATTTGCAGATCGCCCGCGTCATCACGCAGCTTTTTACCGTTCCACAGCGCTTTCCAGCGCGGGTTGTCCACCTCGGCACCAAGGCCCGGGGTTTCACCATGCTGATAGAATTGCAGGCCGTAGATATCGTTGCCGTTGTTTTCCAAAGCGATGAAGCCGTACAGAGTGGACCACAGACCGTAGCCATGCAGCGGCAGGATCACCTTGTCCAAAGCACCGGAATCGTCGCGCAGCAGATAGACAACACGGTACAGGGCCTTGCGACCAATACCGGCAGGGTCATCGTCCAGCGCAACGCTCAGGTCCGGGTCGCTGGCGGCGGCCAGATCGTCGAAGGTGGCTGGATCGAACTTGTCGTCCACAAACTCGCCGGTCGACAGTTCCAGCACATGCGGTTCGAACGCGGCAAAAGCCTCGGACACGTCAGTGCCAGGTTCGTAAACGCCGGCAACCTGTAGAACGTTGATCTGCTTGTCCCTCAGCGCGTTGGCTTCCTGCACAGGGCGCAGGCTTACGGCTGCAGCCGACACGACCATCGAAGCCACAAGACACACAGCGACAGCGATAAAGATCGTCTTGCCAACCGAGTCCGGCGAGGCCGCCAGAAACTTGGCAATCGCGCCTTTGGGTTCTGGGGATTGCGTATCAGACATGGCGACGCGCCCTCCGTTTGATGTTTGCCTGAACGACGAAGTAGTCGATCAGCGGTGCAAAGACGTTACCGAACAGGATTGCCAGCATCATGCCTTCGGGGAAAGCCGGGTTCACAACACGGATCAACACAACCATGATACCGATCAGCGCGCCGTAAATATAGCGGCCCATGTTGGTGTGGCTTGCCGAAACAGGCTCGGTCACCATGAAGGCCAGACCAAAGGCGTACCCGCCGACAACGATGTGCCAGTACCACGGCATCGCAAACATCGGGTTGGTGTCCGATCCGATCAGGTTGAACAGCAGCGTCAGACCAATGGTCCCTGCCAGACAGCCAACAATCAGACGATAATTGGCGATCCGCGTTGTCAGCAGGAAGGCCAGACCGATCAGACAGGCCAGGGTCGATGTCTCCCCGAAACTGCCCTGCATCTGACCCAGGAACGCATTCCACCAGGTCAGCCCTTCGGTCGCCAGCGCCTGAAAGCCGTCCGAGGCCGAAACAGACAGCGCCGTCGCGCCCGAGAACCCGTCAACTGGTGTCCAAACGGTGTCGCCCGACATGTTCGCAGGGTATGCGAAATACAGGAACGCACGTCCTACAAGCGCAGGGTTCAGGAAGTTCTTACCAGTGCCGCCAAAGACTTCTTTACCGATAACCACGCCGAAAATGATGCCCAACGCGACCTGCCACAGAGGGGCAGAAGCGGGCATGATCAACGTGTAAAGCATTGAGGTCACAAGGAAGCCTTCGTTGACCTCATGGCCGCGAACGGTTGCAAAGATGACCTCAAAAATACCACCGGCGACCAGCGTCGTGATGTAGATCGGCAGGAAGTACATCAGGCCATGCATGAAACAGGCAAAGATGCTGTCAGGGTTCAGCGAGATACCAAACATCTGCAGGATGGCGATCCGCCAGCCGGTAGCAGAATCCGGGCCAAGAGCGGCAATCGCCGAGTTGGCCTGATAGCCAGTATTGTACATCCCCCAAAGGATACATGGGATCGTCGCGATCACGACATAGGTCATGATCCGCTTCATATCCACGTAGGACCGTGCATGGGGAGCGACGGTGGTTACGGTTTTCGGAGTGTAGATGAAGCTTTCCACCATCTCGTAGATGGGGAAGTACTTCTCGTACTTGCCGCCCTTGGTAAAGTTCGGCTCAATCCGGTCAAAGAAGTTGCGCAAACCCATTCGGATCAGCCCTCCTTTTCAATCTTGGTCAGGCAGTCGCGCAGCGCCAGCCCATATTCATATTTCGCCGGACAGGCAAAGCCGACAAGGCCCAGATCCTCTTCGTCCAGCTCCAGCGCACCCAGCGCCTGTGCAGTATCTGTGTCCATCACCAGCAATGCGCGCAGCAGCTGGGTCGGCAGATAGTCCTGCGGCATCAGCTGCTCGAACGTGCCGGTCGGCACCATTGCGCGACGTCCACCGTTCAGGTTGGACGTGAATGAGAACAGTTTCTTGGCAAAAGCCGAACCCAAAACCGGCTGAACCGCGTATTTCGACGGCATCGGAAGGATCCAGCCCAGCGTGTGCTGGTCATGATCTTCGCGGATGACGCTGATCTGACGGGCGAAACGGCCCAGATAGGCCTCTGGCCCCTCTGCGTGGCGACCTGACAGGATCGAGCCGGAAATCACGCGGGCGGTTCCATCGACATTGATCTCATTACGGGTCAGGTCGTCGGTCGAGGCACCCATCACGGTACGGATCAGACGCGGCTGCCGCGCACCGGGGCCCGACAGGGCCACCACGATGTTCGGATCAAGGTGACCGGTCTGCATCAGGCGGCCGATCGCGATGACATCCTGGTATCCGATCGTCCAAACCTGCTTCTCGCCAGCCAGCGGCTCGAGAAAATGGATATGTGTTCCGGCCAAACCTGCGGGGTGCGGGCCAGAGAAAGCCGCCGCTTCGACACCCGGAACATCTGCGCCCGGAAGTGCGTCGCCGTCTTTCTGACAGAGATAAGTCTTACCGTCGGTCAACTTGGCAATGGCGCTCAGGCCCGCAGCAAAGGCGTCGCCCGCATCTTGAATGATCGTCGCAGCGTCGGCGGACAGCGGCTCACTGTCCATGGCAGTCACGAAAATGGCGGCGGGTGTGGTGCCTGGCACGGCCATCTTGGAATAGGGACGCGTGCGGAACGCAGTCCAAAGACCAGCGGCACACAGGCGTTCGGTCACGCCCTCGGCGGTATCCCCGTTGCCGACGCCTGAGAAGTCCAGACCTGTGTCGTTGACGTCCGAAACCTCGATCACGACGCTCTGCAAAACCCGGCGCGCGCCGCGATTGATGGCAACGACCTTGCCGCTGAGGGGCGCGACCATCATCGCCTCGGGCACGTCCTTGTGGCAGAACAGCGGTGTGCCCCGCTGAACCTCGTCACCTTCCTGTACCAGCATGCGTGGTTTCAGGCCCAAGTAGTCGGCCCCCAAAACCCCAACTGAGCTGAATTCAGGACCCGGTTGGATTTTTTGCTCTGGCGCGCCTTGCACCGGCAGTTCCAACCCTTTTTTCAGTTTGAAAGTTTGCATGTCGCTACGGTCTTCCAAGCCTCTTTCCTGCAACACGTCGTTCCCACCACCCTATAGTGGCACAAAACAACCTGTATGTGGGAGCCTGCGAGCAGAAAAAGGCGCATAGCACCTGTTCCCAATCCAAGCTTCGTTTTGATCAGGCACCCTTTACGCGGGGACGGTGCTAAACGCAAACCCGTTACCGACGAAAATACCGATTAATTGTCAAATTCCTTTGAAGGGTCGCATTTCGGCCCAATGAAATTGCATATCGCGCCTGCCAAGCTTCCGGTGTAAGCACCGGGGATGGAACAAAACGACGATTTTGAAATCTTTTTGATAGCCACGCCCGGTCTCGAAGCACCCTTGCATGCCGAGGCAGTCGAACAGGGATTCGCAGCCGCAAAACCTGTCCCCGGCGGTGTAACCTGCCGCGGGGGCTGGCAGGAAGTCTGGCGTGCCAACCTATGCCTGCGTGGGGCGAACAAGGTTTTGGTGCGATTGGGCGGGTTCCCGGCCGTCCACCTGGCACAGCTGGACAAAAGGTCGCGCAAGTTCCCTTGGGCCGAGTTCCTGCGCCCCGACGTACCGGTAAGGGTCGAAGCAACCAGCCGAAAGTCCCGAATCTATCACGCGGGTGCGGCGCGTCAGCGGGTTGAGACCGCGATTACTGAGACCCTGGGCGCTCCGATCGCGCCTGATGCCGCGCTGCGCGTCCTTCTGCGCATTGAAAAAGACATCTGCACGTTTTCCATAGACAGCTCGGGCGAGCCTTTGCACAAACGCGGGCACAAACCGGCCGTGGCCAAGGCCCCGATGCGAGAAACGATGGCCGCAATGTTCTTGCGCGAATGCGGGTATGACGGGTCAGAACCCATCCTGGACCCGATGTGCGGGTCTGGCACATTTGTCATTGAGGCTGCCGAGATCGCATCAGGGCTGCGCCCAGGCCGGTCCCGCAGCTTTGCGTTCGAGAACTTGGTGAGCTTTGACCCGAACCTCTGGTCGTCCATGCAACAGCAGGATCATTCGGCCAAGCCAGACGTTATCTTTCATGGATCGGACCGCAATGCAGGAGCGATAGAGGCGTCCATAAAAAACGCAGAGCGCGCCGGAGTTGCCGACATTACAGTGTTTCAAACCCGGTCAGTCAGCGACATCAAGCCCCCACAGGGTCCAGCTGGTCTGGTCATCGTAAACCCCCCCTACGGCGCACGGATCGGCGACGAAAAACGCCTGCGGTCCGTCTACGGCAGTCTGGGAAAAACACTGCAGTCCCGCTTTAAAGGTTGGCGGGTTGGCATCGTTACAAGTAACGCAAACCTGGCAAGATCGACCCGTTTGCCGTTGCTGCCACCCGGCCCGGTTGTCGATCACGGCGGCACCAAAATCCGCTTGTACCGAACCGACCCCCTGACCTGAAACGCCTTGGAAGCCAGTGCACAATTCGCATCCACCACTTCAAAATGCCTCTTGCACATCCAAAACCGCAGGTATAGATCACCCGCCACGGTCGGAGTGTAGCTCAGCCTGGTAGAGCACTGTCTTCGGGAGGCAGGGGTCGGAGGTTCGAATCCTCTCACTCCGACCAATAAAACAAGGGGCCAAATGCAGAGATATTTTGCCTTTTGACCAATCAACTTACCTTTTCGCTAACTAAAGTTACCTCGGCTAGCCTGACGCGTTGTTAGTTTTAATCGCAATTTGAACTAACGGTGAGGAGCGGCCCATTTCTGCCGTTGGTCAACTGGTCAAGATGCTGAGCTGCAGCCCGCCAAACCAGACCTTGGCTTTTAGAGAACTATATCGTTCTCACAGCCGGAAACCGGAGGATGTACGTCTCACATTAAGGGGCGGCTTTGGTTTTCCACGGTTGAAATTGCTCGAGCCCCAGTTCAATCCATCACGCTAAATTCAGAACCGGTCCGTCTAGCAACCGGATCAAGTCCCCGAAATAGCCAGCAGATCTCGCGGGGCGGGTTGGATCCGATGTGATTGCAATCGCAAGATTGCGCCCGTGATGCGCCGCTATGATTTGACCTCCGTACCCCCGGGCCAGAGCGTAGCCGGACGGCGAGAGAAACCAGCCGTATCCGTATCCCAGCCCAGAGAATTGTGACCGGCCGTAGGCCTTGGTCGATGCGGCAACCCAACTTTCGGGGATAACCTGATTGCTTGCAAAGACCCCCTTGTCCCTCAGTAAGACTGCGATCTTCAACATCGATCTGGGTGTCAGGGCCATCTCGTTACCGCCCAGATAGTACCCCTGAGGATCCTGTGTCCAGGCCGGTATCTCGATTCCCAGTGGTGTCCCCAATCGTGCCCGCGCCAGCGTCAGCAGACTTTGCCCGGTCGCCTCGGTCAACGCCGCCCCGAGGATGTGTGTTGATCCCGTTGAGTACAACATGCGTTGCCCGGGCTCGGCCACCATCGGCCTGGTGAGAGCATCGGCGATCCAGTTGGGCGAATTGATCCATGCACCGTAGTTGCTGCCAGACGTCCGTTCCAAACCTGCCCGAAGTGTAACCAGATCTTCCATCGTGATTTTTTCGGAGCCCGGAGTTGCATTCGGCGGTAGCAACCGCGGTGCCACGTCTTGCAACGTAGCCTCGACCGAAGTGATTTCCTGTTTGTCGATTGCGGTTCCGAGCAACAGGGCAACGATGCTTTTCGAACAGGATTTGATGTTTGCCGGACGATCCAACCCGGGCCCTCTGGGAGCCTGTGCAAAGATGACGTCCTCCCCGCGCTGTATCTGCAGCGAATGGAGCTGCGGCAGGCGACCGATCCTCTCGCCAATCTCTTGGGTTTGCCCCCGCGCAATGAACGGCGCAGACACAGTGGCGGTCGAAGCTATCAGGAACGAACGACGTGTAATCATAGCCTTCATGTGGACGCTAAACCGAAGATGTCCAGTCGCTCGATCCGTCTTTAAACCCGAGTTCCATCAAAAACGGGACCTAAGACTAAGGAGTTGGGGCTTTCGGCAACAGTATCTCTCGATCCGAAAAATTTCACCCAATGTCAGGCCACATTTGCGTGTTAGAGTGGATCCGAGGATAGTCTAGCAGGAGCAGTCCCGTTGCGACCTAATTCACTCCGTCTCTCCATCGCCATCCTGATCGTTGCCGTAGTTGCTGGCTCGTTGCCCAGTCGAGGCGATGCGTTGTCAAAAGAAATTCCAGCATGGCTGCAAAAACACGTAGGCACGTCTGAAGGTCAAATCGCGCCGATCGTCCTTGAGCGAGCGCGAGCGCTTTATCGGAAGAAGCTACGGCAAGGCGAAGTTTCGAACCCCTGCTATCTGGCAAAAGACGCCACGCGTCCCAGCACCGCGCGGAATGGAAACCCTGGGCGTCGGTTTTACGTGATTTGCGAAGCGCAAAGGTCATTCCGCGCCGTTTCATCCGGTTATGGTAATGGGCGAAAACTGCAGCGGGCCAATTTCGCAAACGGTCGACAATGCGCGAAGAACTTCAGCAACGCGGAAGGCTCGAAGCTGACCGCAGGTGGGTCATACGTTACGGCCGAGACCCGGACCTCGTTCAAAGGGTATTACCGGCAGTCCGGCGCGACGAGGCCATTCTACCGGACATTTCTGTTGTTTGACGGCGAAGGAGAAACAAGCAACGCCCGGGAACGTGCCATCGGAGGTCATCCTGCTGTTTTCCTAAAGTGGCAATGCCGCTTCAAGAACACACAGAGCGCACATGCCGATAAGGATGGATATGTCCCTTACGGCAAGCTCGTGAACTATACAGGCGGTCGTAGCAACGGTTGCACAACCTGGTCGCAATCCGCTTCAAAAGAGATTTTGGCACTTGTCGAAGGTAACCCGACCACCCTGTATATCTATCCTGAATCGAAGGATATTAACGCGGTTGCCAAAGCGGTGAAGCAGGGAAAACCGCTTTCGCGCGCGGGCGTCTACTGGAACGCTGCATGTCTGAAGACAATTGGCGCTCCCAAGTTTTGGCCGAAAAGAACCTTACAGCCGATCATCAATCAATGGCGGGCATCCCTGCCCAAACAACCACCACTTGAACTGCCGATTTGCCGATAGCGGTTGGTGCACGTTTTTTGGGTCTGGTCTGGCTTTCGATGTCTAGGAGAGGATGCGAAAGGCGACAAGCCTCGCTAAACCATGGAGGGCAAGGCAAAGGGATTTGACGTCGACGCTGTCCCACTAGCGGAATTGGAAAAAGGCACCCGTTTCCTTAACCGAAAATACGCTCGCCTTGCTCGTCAATTACTTGTTTTGCCTTGGTGATGCTGAAGCTTTCGGCCTGATCCCTGCTTTCAAAGACATCTGCCCGGATCACCGTATGGGTCTTGCGATCTCCGTCGATGTTTTTTTCGATACGGGCCGACAGGCGATACTTGCCACCCTCGGAAATCAAATCGGGGAAGATATCGAACCCTTTGTACGAGACCGGTTGCGGCTCCGGCTTTTCACCGCCACCAAAGAGTTTTGATAAGATTGACATAGGGCGGATCCTTTCAGCGTTGCTCTGATCGAAGATTAACCCCGCACAGAACCTGGGTGAAGCGCGTTGTTCGGTCAATTCACACGCGCCTCGACCTCAGAACACTTTTCGCGAACGGTTCGAATGTCCCGATCCGCCGCGAAGGGACAGGCATCAGAAATAGCAACATCAGACGTGGGAGCCTCCATTGAGTTTGAACGAGTGCTCACGCGTTTTTTGGTTCGATAGGCCCATAGCGGATGGAGTGGGTGGCTCCTGCTCCATCGGCGTTGCGATGCGCAATACTGCAGTTGTCTTGGACTGCTAGGAAAGGAACCACCCAGTGACAGTTACAACAGTTGGACTGGATCTGGCCAAGGACGTGTTCCAGGTTCATGGGATTTCAGCCGCTGGCCGAAAGATATTCAACAAGAAGATCAAGCGCCTGAAGTTGCTTGCGTTTTTCGAGACCCTTCCGCGCTGTGTTGTCGGCATGGAAGCCTGCGGCTCTGCCCGCTATTGGGGCCGTGAACTCAGCAGCCTATGTCAAACCCTATGTAAAGTGCGGCAAGACCGACGCAGCTGATGCTGAAGCGATCTGCGAGGCCGTCCGCCGGCCAACAATGCGGTTCGTCAAGGTGAAATCGGAAGACCAGCAGGCAATCCTGGCGCTGCACCGCACCCGAGATCTCGCGGTCCGGCAGCGCACGCAGCTGGCGAATATGATCCGAAGCCTTCTGCGCGAATTCGGCCATGTACTACGGAGCGGGATAAGCCCGTGTCTTCATCTCACACAAACCGCGAGGGAACGCCTTGTTTGGATATCTGCTATGCGCAGCTGGGGGAAATTGGAATGCTCAGCAGCCGGCGCAAAGCAGCCCTCAGTTGCTACTTGTTACACGGCACTGCAACTGCCCAAAAAGGGGGTCGTTCTAAGGCCGTCAACTTGAGCAGGACTCGCGGTTTCGTCCTAGCTAGAAAGCTTGCCCCCAATGAGTTGCGACTACATACCAGAAAGCCCAGCATTAGTATCTAATAGAAACTGGCGGAAAATCGGGCTGCTCGCAGCACCAATGCCTCGGGCGTTTTCCCCGACTGCTGCTGCTTCCACAACTGGAGGAATTAAACCGCGTTTGTCTTGGTTGATTAGGTATCGACGAACCCGTGAGACCAGCTCTTCCCGCACTTCAGGTGGAAATGCACCGTCAATGAAAATCGCCTCAAAGTCGATGACCGCGCAAATAGACAGTGCAGCCTTGGCCAATTCCTGCGCCGTCGTACCGATCCATGGCTCGACATAGCGAGAGATGCTGCTCCAATCCTGAGGCTTCTTCCAGAGAATTTCAGGATCGACACCTGCTTCGATCAATCTGTCCTCGAGCAGGAACAGCGAAGCTGTGTCGATTAGTTGCTGGCTTTCACCCAATGGGCCCGTAGTCCGCATAGCGCCTAACGCACCGGCATTGCCTTGGTTGCCCTCGAATACGGTGCCGTTCAATGCGACGCCTCCGCCGATCATCGAGCCGATGAAAAAATAGAAGTAATCCCGATACTCAGCCCCGCGGCCATAAAGGTGCTCCGCATGACAGGCTGCCGTGGCGTCGTTAACCACAAAAACCGGCAAGTCGCTGAACTTGGCGACCTCGGAGAAGAAATTCACGTTTTTCCATGACCTGAATTTCTTGGCGGCGAGCCCAGACAGATCATGCCATTTCCAAAGCTCGAACGGGGTGCCGATCCCGATACCGCACACGCGGTCGCGAAGACGTTGAGGTTCGCGAGAGAGAAGTGTTTCCAGGCCAGACTCCAGAAACCCGAAAATGACCTCTGGCAACGGATAGTCGTATGTCGTGGACAGTTGGTGGCGCGGGTTGCCCATAAAGTCGATCAAAAGCAGATCGGCGCTGCGCCGCCCGATCTTCATGCCAACTGAAAGGATGCCTTCCGCGTTGAGCTGCATAGGGACTGAGGGCTTACCTACTTTTCCGCGCAAAGGGGTTCCGCGTCTGAGAATCTCGTCCTTTTCCAGCTTGCGAAGAATAATTGAGACAGTCTGAGGAGACAGGCCCGTTAGTCGCGCGACGTCGGCACCCGCAGCAGGGCCATGCCTTTGTAAAACCGTCAAAATCAAACGTTCGTTGTGATCGCGAACCCCGCTTTGGCTTACCCCGCCAGTTAGTGCTTTTAGCGCTTCTCTTTCCATAAGCCTGAACATAAACCCCTTGTTTTCTTATGAAAAGATGCCGAAGCAAATTAATAAATAAACTTTATTTATTTATTGACACGAAGGCTAGAATCGCGGTTTCCTTGAACGCAACCTGCATTGGAGGATGGAGGTGGGTCTCGCTGTCAAGCCACGCGGGACAAAAACAACTTTCTGGGAGGACAACATGAGAAATCTACTCAAGCTTGCCGCATCAGCTACTGTACTCACACTCGCTGCTGCATCTGCTCAAGCGGCCGGGGAGACGGTTTGCCTGATCACAAAGACAGACACCAATCCATTCTTTGTTAAGATGAAAGAAGGTGCCACAGCCAAAGCTGAAGAGCTTGGTATGACTCTAAAGGCCTTCGCGGGCAAGATCGACGGCGACCACGAAACTCAGGTTCAGGCCATTGAAACGTGCATCCTTGATGGAGCAAAGGGAATTTTGCTGACGGCGTCTGACACCAGCTCGATTGTCCCTGCGGTTCAGCAGGCGCGGGACGCCGGCCTGCTGGTAATTGCTTTGGACACACCGCTGAGCCCGATTGACTCCGCCGACGCAACATTTGCCACGGATAACTACAAGGCAGGCTTGTTGATTGGCCAATGGGCAAAGGCAAAAATGGGTGACGGGGCAGCGGACGCCAAAATCGCAACGCTGGACTTGAACGTTAGTCAGCCAACAGTGGATGTTCTACGTAATCAGGGCTTCCTCGACGGTTTCGGAGTGGACCTGGCGGATCCAAATGTTATCGGCGATGAGACCGATGCCCGACTGGTCGGAAGTGACGTGACCGACGGCAACGAAGAAGGCGGGCGCCGCGCCATGGAGAACCTTCTGGCAAAAGACTCGACGATCAATGTGGTTCACACAATCAACGAGCCGGCAGCAGCAGGTGCATATGAAGCCTTGAAGTCGATTGGTCGCGAAAACGATGTGCTAATTGTTTCGGTCGATGGCGGCTGCCCTGGCGTGCAAAATGTACAGGCCGGTGTAATCGGGGCGACAAGCCAGCAATACCCGCTGTTGATGGCTTCGCTTGGTGTTGAGGCTGTGAAGAAATGGGCCGAAGAGGGCGTTAAGCCTGAAAATACACCGGGCAAAGACTTCTACGATACCGGTGTAGCGCTCATCACGGACCAGCCTGTTGATGGCGTGGACTCAATTTCAGTCGCCGAAGGTTTGGAACTCTGCTGGGGCTAACGCAGACTTAAAGGATGAGGCGCGCACGCGCGCCCCATCATTCCTTTCACCAGTAAACCGAAACTTCCTTTACACTGATCTCGCGGGCGCAAAACCAGCCGCGAAAAAGGGGGAGATATGTCTGAAGCAAACCAAGGCGCTCAGGGATTTGAAACCGCCGCAAATAAATCGGAAACCGTGGCGGAGTTCGAAGATCATCGGCACGGTGTGCTAGGGAGGTTACAGCACCTTCTCCACGTGAACCCGTCCTTTGTGCCGCTTATTGTGCTGGTCGGTGCAATCGTGATTTTCGGCCTACTTCTGGGCTCCAAATTCTTCTCACCCTTTGCCATGACATTGATCCTTCAGCAGGTTCAGATTGTTGGGATCGTGGCCGCAGCGCAAAGCCTGGTCATACTGACCGCTGGCATCGACCTGAGCGTCGGAGCGATTATGGTGTTTTCGTCCGTCATCATGGGGCAGTTCACATTCAGATACGGCATCCCCGTGCCCATTGCGGTGATGTGCGGGCTAGCGATGGGAACACTGATCGGGGCCATCAACGGTTGGCTGGTCAGCCGCGTTAAGCTGCCGCCATTTATTGTAACCCTCGGGATGTGGCAGATCGTTCTGGCGACAAACTTCCTTTACTCCGCGAACGAGACCATTCGCAGTCAGGACATCGAAGCAAACGCCCCTTTCCTTCAGTTCTTCGGAACTAAATTTGCGATCGGTGGTGCAACGTTTACCGTGGGCGTGATCTTTATGCTCGTCCTGATCGCCGTGCTGGCCTATGCGCTGAAACACACTGCCTGGGGACGGCATGTCTATGCCGTGGGTGACGACCCAGAGGCCGCTGAATTGTCTGGTGTAAACGTCCATAGGACGCTTATGTCCGTCTACATGTTGTCCGGCCTGATCTGCGCCTTTGCGGGCTGGGCGCTGATTGGACGCATCGGATCGGTCTCGCCGACATCTGGTCAATTAGCAAACATTGAGAGCATTACTGCTGTTGTGATCGGCGGCATCTCTCTATTCGGCGGTCGGGGATCCATTTTGGGATCGTTGTTCGGAGCATTGATTGTCGGCGTATTTACCCTTGGACTGAGACTGCTGGGCGCGGACGCACAGTGGACCTTCCTGCTTATCGGGCTTCTCATCATCGCAGCGGTCGCAGTCGACCAGTGGATCAGAAAGGTATCGGGCTAATGTCGGACATAACTCCAGTCGTCCAAGGCCGCGGGATCGTGAAGCGCTATGGCCACGTCACCGCCATCGATCATTCCGACTTTGAACTGCGTCAGGGTGAGATCCTGGCCGTCATCGGGGACAATGGCGCAGGTAAGTCTTCGATCGTCAAAGCAATCTGTGGCGCTACGATCCCGGATGAGGGCGAGATTCTAATCGAAGGGAAGAAGGTAAATTTTACCTCTCCAATCGACGCTCGGAACATGGGAATCGAAATCGTCTATCAGCAGCTTGCCATGTCTCCTGCCCTTTCAATTGCGGACAACATGTTCATGGGTCGGGAGATCCGCAAACAGGGTTTCATGGGCAAGTACATGCGTCAGCTGGACCGGCCGGCTATGGAGAATTTTGCCCGAGAAAAGCTAACTGAGCTTGGGTTGATGACCGTACAGTCGATTAACCAGGCTGTAGAAACACTGTCTGGTGGCCAGCGCCAAGGCGTTGCCGTTGCGCGTGCAGCCGCTTTTGCGACCAAGTTCATCATTATGGACGAACCCACAGCAGCTTTGGGTGTGAAAGAGAGCCGCAAGGTGCTTGAACTTATACAAGACGTACGCGCACGCGGCATTCCTATCATCCTGATCAGCCACAACATGCCACATGTGTTCGAAGTAGCTGACCGAATCCATGTGCACCGGCTCGGCAAACGGCTCTGCACAATTGATCCCAAGGATTACACAATGTCCGATGCCGTAGCGTTTATGACCGGCGCCAAAGAACCACCAAAAGAAGACGCAGCGTGATCGAGCAGGATGCAACGCGCGTGTGCGACCTGATCACCGCTTGGAGGTAGGTCGGGGTTCGGACGATTGCCGCGATCGCTGGCCCCCCTGCATCCGGAAAGTCGACCTAGGCAGAGACCGTTGTGCAATCGCCGAGCGCACAACAGAGCTAATCGATTCCGTTAGCCGCGCTGGTGCCTATGGATGGCTACCATTTGGAACCCGTCGCTGAAATTCTGCGCCGGGCTCAAGTTTTGTTTGTTTTCATACCGACAACGAAGTCGCTCAGTTGCCGCTATTACAAGATGAACGCTAAGTTCACCTGCTCAGCAGAAGATCAAAGTAACGAAGAATGCTATTTACGTCTGTTTGAGACAACAGTTCGGAACAAAGCTGCCATTAAGTGCAAAAGATGTTGCGACCACAGCGAATGTCCGGAAGGTGGCCCTGCCACCCAGGGTTTTCAATTCCATTAAATGAGCCACCTCTCTGGACAACGGTCCTTGCGGCTCCAGCCGGTATATCTTGCGCGGAACACATTTATCCAGTGCTTCGTAGTGGCACGCAGCGCCTCCATAAGCGTTGTAGGTCAGATCGGAAAGAAGTCGGATTGGGGTGCGCTTGCAATGCACACGAACGAGATGGCGTGCAGATCGAACTGGAGGGTGCCCTGGCGGCGATGATTGGGCTAGTCCAGAACGACAAAAGCCGCCTTGCGGCGGCCGGTACTATAAAATTGGTTTTGTGAGTAGGATTTGAACCTGGGGCCTTTGGGTTATGGTTTGAAGGGACTGTGTCCGCCTTGGGGCCGTGAACGCGCTGATAACGACGAGGTGAGATCGTAAAGCAAACAGTCCAGTGGACTGTTTGTAGATCGAACGGTCTGTTTGGATTTTGGTTGCGGGGGTAGGATTTGAACCTCTG
>NZ_JAGHRC010000005.1 GCF_017743975.1 Ruegeria sp. R14_0
GCCCCGCACCCGTCAGCGCAGGCGGCACCGCCGCCCCCGCCCCCTGTCGAGCATGTGTGGCACATCGCGGTGGACGGGCAAACCAGCGGTCCGTTCTCGAAGGCCAAAATGGGCCGCATGGCGACCGACGGAGAGATCACGCGCGACACCCATGTCTGGACTGCGGGTCAGGACGGTTGGAAAAAGGCCGGTGACGTGCAGGAGTTGGCGCAGTTGTTCACGATATTGCCGCCACCACCGCCGGGAGCCTAGGCTCGGAAAGGGAAGAAATGGCGTCGCTGACTGATATCCTCAATTTTCGTCGCGTCGATGACCGGCTGACGTTGTCTGGTCAACCGACCGAAGAACAGATCACAGCGCTGGCGGATGCCGGGATCACGGATATCATCAATTTAGGACCGCATGACAACAAAGGAGCACTGGCGGACGAGCCCGGGACTGTCGCAGCAGCCGGTATGACGTATCACTATATTCCAGTGGATTTCGAAAACCCGACCGAAGACGACTACTCCGCGTTTGTCAGAACTCTGGATGCGCTCGGCGATACGCCCGTGCACGTTCACTGCATCTACAATGCCCGCGTTTCAGCTTTCATGCTGCGCAGAGCACGGGACGGATCTGGTGACGTGACGGCCGCCGAGGCGCTTATGGATGGGATTTGGCGACCCGGAGGCGTTTGGGCCGCCTTTCTGGGACACGAAGCCGATATCGACAAACCGAACCGTTACTTGGGTTATGAGTACTGATGAACGAGAATCCAGCCAACCCGTTGACCGAACATCGTTTTCCCTGCGATCAATGCGGCGCGGATTATCGGTTTAACCCGAGCGACGGGACCTTGACCTGCGATCATTGTGGGCATTCAAAAACCGTTGGCGAAGGTCCATGGGGCGGCGCCAGCCTGAAAGAACTGGATTTCGATGCCGCGGTGAGAAACGCACTGCCAGATGCCGAGATCGAGGAAACGCGCGTACTGACCTGCCCGAACTGTGCAGCGCAGGTCGAGTTCGACCCGGATACGCACGCAGCCGAGTGCCCCTTCTGCGCCACGCCCGTTGTGACCGAAACCGGCGTGAGCAGGCATATCAAACCGAAAGGCGTGCTGCCCTTCGCGCTGGACGAACGCTCGGCGCACAAGGCTATGTCTGACTGGTTGGGCAGGTTGTGGTTTGCGCCCAACGGGTTGAAGGATTACGCGCGCAAAGGTAGGAAAATGCAGGGAATATACGTGCCCTACTGGACCTTTGACGCGGATACCAAGTCCAGCTATCGCGGAGAACGTGGCACGGTCTACTACGAGACTCGAACAGTTATGCGAGACGGCAAGCGCGTACAGCAACAGGTACCCAAGGTGCGTTGGTCTCCGAAATCGGGTCGGGTTGCCCGGTTTTTCGACGATGTGCTGGTTCTGGCTTCTCGGTCCCTACCCAAAAGTTACACAGACGCGTTGGAGCCGTGGGATTTGCCCGCGCTCGAACCCTATCAGCCCGAATATCTGGCCGGGTTCCGGGCCGAGGCCTATACGGTTGGCCTCCAGGACGGTTACACCGAGGCCCGAGGCCATATGGCGCGAGTGATTGAACGAGATGTGCGCTTCGATATCGGGGGTGATCGGCAACGGATTCACGCGATCGACACGGATGTTCAGAACGTCACTTTCAAACACATTTTGCTGCCGGTCTGGATGGCCGCGTATAAGTACCGGGGCGAAACCTATCGCTTTGTCGTCAACGGCAGAACCGGTCGTGTTCAGGGCGAACGCCCTTGGTCGGCCATCAAAATCACGATTGCTGTGGTTCTTGGGCTGCTTGTTGCCGCGGGCGTGGGCTATTTGATGGCCACAGGTCAGCAGTGACCACTTTGTCCGTTTAACTGCTTGAACATCCAGTGACCTGACGTCATCCTGCGCCTCGTCTGCACGAAGGGGAGAGCAGTGTGACACCATCCGATCTGGATCGATTACTCAGCGCGCGGCATTCTTGCCGGGCGTTCCGTCCCGATCCCGTTCCAAAAGCTGATATCGAACAGATTTTATCCAGCGCATCCCGTGCGCCAAGCTGGTGCAATGCACAGCCTTGGGACATTGTGATCACCAGCGGCGAGGAAACCGACACGTTTCGAACAGCGCTGCAGAACGAGGTCTCAACCGGCACGCCGAAGCCGGACCTGCCGTTTCCGACGGCGTATAGCGGCGTTTATCAGTCGCGACGCCGCGACTGCGGCTGGGCACTTTACGAGGCGGTGGGCGTCGAGCGTGGTGATCGTGCAGGGTCGGCGAAGCAAATGATGGAAAACTTTGCGCTTTTTGGCGCACCACATTGCGCGATCATCTCAAGTCCTGCGGATCTTGGTCCCTATGGGGCAATGGATTGCGGTGGTTTTGTCATGGCGTTCACATTGGCTGCGCAAGCCTTGGGCGTAGCGACGATCCCTCAGGCTGCCGTAGCCAGCTATGGCGCATTTTTGCACCGGTATTTTGATATTCCCGATGACCGTCTGATCCTGTGCGCGATTTCCTTCGGTTATTCAGACACCGAACATCCGGCCAACGGGTTTCGTACGGAACGAGCCGGGCTGGACGAGATTGTCAGCTGGGTCGGATAATCACGCCACAGAACGGAGAACAGATTTGCGCGCAGTTCTACAAAGGGTTACCAGAGCCAATGTGTCGGTCGACGGGCAACAAGTCGGGCAAACCGGGCCGGGCTTGATGATCCTGGTCTGTGCGATGCAAGGCGATGATGAGCAAAAGGCCGAACAACTGGCGGCCAAAGTATCGAAGCTGCGTATCTTCAAGGATGACGCGGGCAAAATGAACCGGTCAGTTGTGGACGTCAAAGGATCAGCGTTGGTGATCAGCCAATTTACTCTGGCGGCCGATACGTCGCGCGGGAACAGGCCCGGTTTTTCCGAGGCCGCGCCTCCGGATGTGGGCCAACACCTTTACGAAGAATTTGCAAGCCGCTTGCAGGCCCATGGCGTACCGGTGGAAACCGGTCAATTCGGGGCGGATATGGCGGTCGAACTGGTCAATGACGGGCCGGTAACAATATGGATGGAAAGCTGATGGATCAAAGGCAACAGGCAATTCGCATTTGGCAGGCCGGTGTTGACGCGGTTGACGGGCAAACGGCCACCAAGGCCGTATTAGACGACACCCAGACACCGGACCAAATTCTGGCCGTCGGCAAAGCCGCCGCTGCCATGGCACGCGCTGCATTGGACCATTTCGGGCCGCGGCCAACTCTGGTTGTGACCAAGGATGACCACGGAAGCGACCTGCCCGAAGACGTGCGCGTGATTGAAGCCTCTCATCCTGTACCGGACACACGCAGCCTTGAGGGTGGACGAGCGTTGCGAGAGGTGATCGAAGCGATGCCTGCGGATTCTCATGTCTTGCTTCTGGTGTCGGGGGGTGCGTCTTCTTTGGCCGAGGATTTGTTGTCCGGGCACACTCTGTCGGATCTGGAAAAGTTGAACAGCAGATTGCTGGCCGAAGGGTTGGATATCACCGCGATGAATGCGGAACGGCGTAAGCTCTCCCGGATCAAGGGGGGTGGTCTGCTGTCGCATTTCAAGGGAGCCAGAGCGACCGTTCTGGCGATCTCGGACGTTCCCGGGGATGATCTGGCCGTCATCGGCTCGGGGATCGGCGCGCTTCCCGACAGCCACTCATTTCAAGCCTCGACGCAGATTGTGGCCTCGAACGCGCATGCCCGATCCGCAGCGGCAGAGTTGGCGCGCAGCGAAGGTTTGCCTGTGCTGACCGACGAGGAATGCCTGCACGACGACTTCCTGCGCGTGGCATCCGAACTTGGGCCGCGCCTCAGGGACATGCCGCCCGGCGCGATGGTCTTTGGCGGAGAGCCCACAGTCGTTCTGCCGGAAAACCCCGGCCGTGGGGGACGCAATCAGGCTCTGGCGCTGGCATTGGCGCGCGAAATTTCCGGATCATCGGATTTGACACTGGTCGTTGGTGGAACCGACGGCACTGACGGTCCGACCAATGCCGCCGGGGCGGTGGTCGACGGCGCGACATGGCGAGACGAGGCCGAAGAAGCCCTGCAAAACGCTGACAGCGGTAGCTTTCTGGACAAGGCAAACGCCTTACTCGTGACCGGGCCAACCGGAACGAATGTCATGGACCTGATTGTCGCAATCCGACGCTGATTTGGCGGTTTTCAAACTTAAATTCAAGGCAAAGGCACTGACACTACAAAAATGACGCGCTCGCCCAACACGCTTTGCGATATC
Source organism: Ruegeria sp. R14_0 (assembly GCF_017743975.1). Taxonomy (GTDB): domain Bacteria; phylum Pseudomonadota; class Alphaproteobacteria; order Rhodobacterales; family Rhodobacteraceae; genus Ruegeria. The sequence continues at coordinate 4,255 of NZ_JAGHRC010000005.1, forward strand.
GAAGACTTACCAGATGTTGGCGTCGTGATGCCGGATGGTTGCCGCCTGTCGGCGCGCATCTGGCGTCCTGTTGATGCGGCCTCCAACCCCGTACCCGCCATTCTTGAATTCCTTCCATACCGAAAACGCGACGGTACGGCTGGTCGCGATGCCCTGACCCACCCCTGGTTTGCCAAACGCGGCTACGCCTGCATTCGCGTGGACATGCGCGGCAATGGCGACAGCGAAGGGCTTATGGAGGACGAATACACTCCGCAAGAGCTTGAAGATGCCGTCGCGACCATTCAATGGCTGGCCGAACAGCCCTGGTGCACGGGCGCGGTCGGCATGATGGGTATCAGCTGGGGTGGGTTCAATGCCCTGCAGGTCGCGGCCCTTCAACCCGAGGCTCTCAAGGCGATTATCACCCTGTGCTCGACTGCAGATCGTTACGCGGACGACATCCACTATAAGGGCGGGTGCCTGTTGAACGAAAACCTGGGCTGGGGCGCGACCATGTGGTCGTATTCGTCCCGTGCACCAGATCCCGCTTTGCGATCGAACTGGCGCGAGCTTTGGCTGGACCGGCTGGAGAAACAGCCTTTTCTGCCCTCTGTATGGCTGCGCCATCAGACGCGAGACGCGTATTGGCAGCATGGGTCGGTCTGCGAGGATTTCAGCGCCATTCGGGCGGCAACTCTGGCGATTGGCGGTTGGGGCGACGCCTACAAGAACACAGTGCCGCTGCTGGTCGAACACCTGGACGCGCCGGTCAAGGGGATCGTGGGTCCGTGGGTGCACAAGTATCCCCATTTCGCGGTACCCGAACCCAGAATCGGTTTTCTGCAAGAGGCGTTACGCTGGTGGGATCACTGGCTGAAGGGCTTGGATACTGGCGTTGAAGACGACCCCGAATATCGGGCCTATTTGATGGACGGCGTCCGCCCCCAACGTTGGTACGCGGAAAGACCCGGACGCTGGATTGCGGAACCCGAAGGAGCGACCTCGCATCTGGCGCAGCTGACACTTGCCTTGTCCAACACAGGGTTGGGACACACCGGGCCGCTGGGCCGACGCATCCGATCGCCACTGACCTGCGGTATGGATGGCGGGGAGTATTGTGCAATCTGGCTGGGGCCTGACATGCCAGGCGATCAGCGTGCCGACGATGCTCTGTCCGCCTGTTTTGATGGGGCACCCCTTTCCGAAGATCTGGATATCGTGGGTGCGCCGCGCATACGGCTACAGCTCAGTGCCGACCGTCCACAGGCGCAGATTGCCGTGCGACTGAATCACATTCACCCGGATGGCGCGACAACTCGGATCACCTATGGGGTTCTGAACCTGACCCACCGAGACAGCCACGCGCAGCCAACGCCATTGGAGCCGGGAACCCCTTACGAGATCACACTGGATCTGGACCACATTGCCTATCGCGTTCCTAAGGGGCATCGCCTTCGGGTCGCCGTCTCAAGCGCGTATTGGCCCTTGATCTGGCCCGCGCCCGAAGCCGCCGAGCTGCACCTGACAAGGGGTGAGATCGCGATTCCGAACCGGCCGACGGCTGGCGGGGACGAGTGTTTCTTCCAGCCCCCGGACGCTGAAACGCCGCGCGATGTGACGACCTTGCGGGATAGCCAAAACGCACGGCGGGTAGAAACAGACATGACCACGGGCGAAACGCGACTGATCATCGAAGACGACTTTGGCCTTGTGACCGACAACCACCACGGCCTGACCCATGGCGGCACCGCCTATGAACGCTGGACGATCCATCCGGACGACCCGCTTTCGGCCCACGGGCACTGCCACTGGACGCAGGAACTGGTTCGAGACGGGATCGAATTGCGGACTGAAACATCCTGCGAAATGTGGTCGGATCAGGACAACTTTTACCTCAAAGCGCAGATTAACGCGTTTGAGAACGAAGAATTGGTGTTTTCCAAGCAAAAGGAGGACACCGTTCCCCGCAACCAGATGTGATGTTTCGGTTGGCAAAGGTCAGACATTTATCCTTGCTCGCCAGACCGAAATGCGCCTAGTTTTGACTCATGCGTCAATAAAAAGTCCGGCAAAGGACTGTAATCCATTCAACTGGGAGACCAATACATGAACGAACAACTCACTCACATGGCCGGTCAGGTCACAGCGGGCAAGCTTACCCGCCGCGAATTCATGGGGAAAGCGGCGGCTCTGGGTGTGTCGGCAGCGATGGCCAGCACGATGTTCGCCGACGCCGCGCGGGCCGCAGGTCCGAAAAAGGGCGGCGACCTGAAGTTCGGTCTGCAGGGCGGTGAATCCACAAACTCGCTGGATCCTGCCACCTATGCCAGCTCGGTGCCGTTCCAGAATGGTAAACAATTCGGGGACCAGCTTGTGGAAGTTGCACCCGACGGGTCGATCGAGCCGCGCCTCGCCGAAGCTGTCGAAGGCAGTGCGGATGCCAAGGTCTGGACGTTCAAACTGCGTCAAGGCGTCGAGTTCCACAACGGCAAGACCATGACCAGCGAAGACGTGCTGAAGACCATGCAGCGCCACTCGAACGAAGACTCCAAGTCCGGTGCCCTGGGCATCATGAAGGGCATCGAGTCGATGAAAGCCGATGGCGACAATTTCCAGGTCACGCTGACTGAACCGAACGCCGACCTTCCCTATCTGATGGCCGATTACCACCTGATCATTCAGCCGGATGGCGGTATGGACGATCCGGGTGCGGGCATCGGCACAGGACCATACAAGGTTGAAGTGAACGAGCCCGGTGTACGTCACATGTACACAAAGTTTGAAAACCACTGGAACCCTGATTTCGGCAACTTCGACAGTGTCGAAGTAATCGTCATCAACGATGCGACCGCACGTACCGCCGCACTGCAATCTGGCCAGGTTCACGCGATCAACCGTGTTGAACCAAAGGTTGCCGATCTGCTGGGTCGCGCGCCGAACCTGACCGTTCATTCGACTGCAGGGCGCGGCCACTATGTGTTCATCATGCACTGCGACACCGCGCCGTTCGACAACAACGAACTGCGTCTGGCGCTGAAACACGCCATAAACCGTCAGGACTTGGTCGACAAGGTGCTTCGCGGTTACGGCACTATTGGCAACGACATGCCAATCAACGCGGCCTACCCGCTCTTTGACGGCTCAATCCCGCAGCGCGAGTTCAGCCTTGAAAAGGCCGCTGAGCATTACAAGAATTCGGGCCACGACGGGTCGCCGATCATCCTGCGTGTTGCAGATGGTGCCTTCCCGGGTGCTGTGGATGCCGCAGCCCTGTTCCAGCAAAGTGCCGCTCAGGCTGGTATCCCGCTGGAAATCAAGCGCGAGCCAAACGATGGCTACTGGTCCGAGGTTTGGAACGTTCAGCCATTCTGTGCGTCCTACTGGGGCGGCCGTCCGGTACAGGACCAGATGTACGCGACCGCGTACCTGTCGACTGCCGACTGGAACGACACCCGCTTCAAGATTCCGGAATTCGACGAAATGCTGTTCGCGGCACGCGCCGAACTGGACAACGACAAACGCAAGGACATCTACAGCAAGATGGGCATGATGGTCCGCGATCAGGGTGGTCTGATCTGCCCGATGTTCAACGACTTTGTCGAAGGTGTCACCAATCAGCTCGAAGGTTGGGAAAACGATCCAACCCAAGAGATGATGAACGGCAATATGTCCCGCAAAATGTGGTTCTCCTGATAGGGCCCACAGTTAATGCATCCCATCATCAAACTGGTTTCCCAGCGCCTGGCGCTGGGACTCCTGCTTCTCTTCGGTGCATCGGCTCTGATATTCGGCCTCACCGAAGCCCTGCCTGGCGACGCTGCGCAAGCGGTCCTGGGTCAAGCTGCAACCCCTGAAGCGCTGGCAAACCTGCGCGAAGAAATGGGCCTGAACCGCCCGGCCCTGACCCGCTATTTTGAATGGCTGGGTGGCATCCTGCAGGGTGATCTGGGTCAATCCCTAACAAACAAGCTGGATATTGCGGACTCGATCGGCAACCGTCTGGGCAATACTCTGTTTCTCGCCTTCTGGGCCGCGCTTGTGTCTGTGCCACTTGCGATCTTTCTGGGCCTGCTGGCCGTCCGCTATCGCAACCGCTGGCCGGACAAGCTGATTTCCGGTGTGACCCTGACCACGATTTCCATTCCCGAATTCCTGATCGGTTACGTTCTGGTCTATTTCGTTGCTGTTAAGCTGGGCATGTTCTCGCCTCTGGCGATGATCAATGACAGCATGTCCTTTTGGCAAAAGCTGAACTCGATCGCGCTTCCGGTCATCGTGCTGACGCTGGTGGTTCTGGCGCATATGATGCGCATGACCCGTGCTGCAATCCTGAACGTGATGCAGTCGGCCTATGTCGAAACCGCCGAATTGAAAGGTCTGAGCAATTTTCAGGTGATCTATCGCCATGCTTTCCCAAATGCGATTGCCCCGATCGTTAACGTCGTGATGATCAACCTTGCTTACTTGGTCGTCGGCGTCGTCGTGGTTGAGGTGGTGTTCGTCTATCCCGGCATGGGACAGTATCTGGTCGACCATGTGACCAAGCGTGACGTTCCGGTGGTTCTGGCCTGCGGCGTCATCTTCGCCGCTATCTACATCGGACTGAATATGATTGCAGACATCGTTGCCATTCTGGCCAACCCAAGGCTGAGGCATCCGAAATGAAGAATATCCCTATTTCTGCAATGATCGGGCTGGCCTTTACAGCCCTGTATTTCATCGTCGCCATTTTCGCACCTCTGCTGGCCCCCTACGGCATGGCTGAAGTCGTCGGCGACGTGTGGGAGCCTTCCAGCTCGCAATTCTGGTTGGGTACAGACAATATCGGCCGCGACCTGATGAGCCGCATGATCTATGGCGGACGCACGACGATCTTCATCGCCACCGCGGCGACGATCCTCAGCTTTGTGACCGGTTCAATCCTTGGCTTTCTGGCCGCAGTTCTGGGCGGCTGGGCCGATCAGGTCATGTCCCGCACCGTGGATCTGATCATGTCAATCCCGACCCTGATCTTTGCGCTGGTTGTTCTGGCCATGGTGCCGGTAACCATCCCGGTTTTGATCATCGTCATGGGTCTGCTGGACTCAACCCGTGTCTATCGTTTGGCGCGCGCCGTCGCAGTTGATATCGCCGTGATGGACTATGTCGAGGCGGCAAAGCTGCGCGGCGAAGGCCAAGTCTGGATCATCTTCCGGGAAATCCTGCCCAACGCCCTGTCTCCGCTGGTTGCGGAATTGGGTCTGCGGTTCATCTTTATGGTTCTATTTGTCTCGACCTTGTCCTTCCTTGGTCTGGGCGTTCAGCCGCCGCTGGCGGACTGGGGCGGCATCGTGAAAGAAAACAAGGATGGCATCGTGTACGGCATCGGCGCGGCGCTTTATCCCGCTGTGGCTATTGCGACGCTGGCTATCTCGGTCAACCTTGTTGCTGACTGGGTCCTGAACCGCACCACGTCACTGAAAGGAGGTCGGGGATGAGTGATACCCTGCTCAAGGTCCGCGACCTCAAAATCGGCGCGACCGTCTATCCACCGGGTGAAAAACCCCATGACATCGAAATCGTGCACGGGGTCAGCTTTGACCTCGAGCGCGGCAAGGTGCTGGGCCTGATCGGCGAATCCGGTGCCGGAAAATCCACCATCGGTCTGGCCTCGATGGCCTATGGTCGGGGGGGTGTGAAAATCACCGGCGGCGAAGTGTGGGTCAACGGGCGCGATATCCTCAAGACGTCTCATGGCGATATCCGCAAGCTGCGCGGCGGTGAGGTCACCTATGTGTCCCAGTCTGCTGCGGCGTCCTTTAACCCCGCCAAAAAGATCATGGATCAGGTGGTTGAGGCTGCGGTCGAACAGAAAAAGTTCAGCCGCAAGGAAGCTGAAGGCCGCGCACGAGAGCTGTTTGCCAAGTTGGGTCTGCCCGACCCGGACAATATCGGTGACCGCTACCCGCACCAAGTTTCGGGTGGTCAGTTGCAACGCTGTATGACCGCGCTGGCACTGTGCCCCGAGCCTGATCTGGTGGTGTTCGACGAACCCACCACAGCGCTGGACGTGACCACTCAGATCGACGTGCTTATGGCGATCAAAGAGGCCATAGCCGACACCGGCGTTGCCGCGTTGTACATCACCCATGACCTTGCCGTTGTCGCCCAGGTCAGTGATGACATCATGGTTCTGCGGATGGGCAATACGGTCGAATACGGCACCACCGACCAGATCATCAACAACCCGCAAGAGGAGTATACCAAGGCCCTGGTCTCAGTCCGCTCCATCGAGCACGAAGAGAAAAAGCCCACACCCGAAGCGGTGTTGAGCGTGGACGGGATCACCGCGCGTTACAAGGGGCTGAATTTCGACGTGCTGCACAACGTCAATGTCGAGCTTCATCCCGGGCAGACGCTGGCGGTCGTGGGTGAGTCGGGCTCGGGCAAATCGACTCTGGCGCGTGTGATCACCGGTCTATTACCGCCGCGCGATGGTGAGATCACCTTTAACGGTCGCAAGCTCAGCCCTGATCTGGCCGGGCGTACACGCGAAGACCTGCGCGAGTTGCAGATGATCTATCAGATGGCGGACGTGGCGATGAACCCGCGCCAGACTGTCGGCACGATCATCGGCCGCCCGTTGGAGTTCTACTTCAACATGCGCGGAGCTGAGAAGCGCAAGCGGATCATCGAGTTGCTGGATGAGATCGAGCTGGGTGAGAAGTTCATCGACCGTTATCCGGCGGAACTGTCCGGTGGCCAGAAACAGCGTGTCTGTATTGCCCGGTCGCTGGCGGCCAAGCCCAAGATGATCATCTGTGATGAGGTCACCTCGGCGCTCGACCCGCTGGTGGCAGACGGCATCCTCAAGCTGCTGCTTGACCTGCAAAAGATCGAGGATGTGGCTTATCTGTTCATCACCCACGATCTGGCGACCGTGCGTGCGATCAGCGACAGTATCGCGGTGATGTATCAGGGACGTGTGGTCCGTTATGGTCCCAAGTCGCAGGTGCTGAGCCCGCCGTTCGACGACTATACCGACCTGCTCCTAAGCTCGGTGCCGGAAATGCATCTGGGCTGGCTGGAAGAGGTCGTCGCCCACCGCAAGATGGAGAGCGCAGGCAACTGATCGCTTCGTGACGGTACGATGAAAATTCAAAATCCCGGCGCCTTGTTGGATGACAGGTGTCGGGATTTTGCTATTGGGGGCGCGAACGGGCAGGCCTATTGGTTCGAATCCCCTAGGGTCGCCGCACATCAGGACAAAAGGCCGGGACATGGATCGCAAACTACTTCTTATTATTCTGGACGGCGTTCCGTGGCGAAATTTCCGTCGCCTGTTCGGAAACCTTGAAGGTTGGGTCGACAGCGGCGAGGCGCGGGTCTGGAAACTACGCGCGGTCCTGCCGTCCACATCGGCCAGTTGCTATGCCTCGATCCATACCGGCGTCACCCCTCAGGAGCACGGCTGCACCGGAAACGGCAACGTATTTCGACTAGACCACAAAGACGTTTTCAGCCAGGTGCGCGAAGCCGGCGGCGTGACCGGAGCCGTCACCCACAGCTACTGGTCGCAATTCTTCAATCGCCATCCGTTCGATTACGTCCGTGATATCGAATATGACGAGCCGGAAAGTAAAACGATCAACCACGGCCGGTTCCACACCATGACCGGCTACGGCAAGGTCAACCAGATGACACCGTCCGACGTCGACCTGTACGGCACACTGACCAACTTGTGTCTGCGGTTTGGGTTGGACTACGGCATCCTGCACACCTGCACCTTGGACAGCATGGGCCATCGGTTCTTCCACGACTGTGAAGAAATGGACCACGCCTGTTTTGTTGCCGATGAAATGCTGGCGCCCTTTATCCCCCGCTGGCGGCAATTGGGTTATGAGGTGATTGTGACCGCAGATCACGGCCAGGACGAACGTGGCCATCACGGCGGGCGCGGGGCGTTGCAACAAGAAACCGCGTTGTATTACTTCGGGGATGCCGAAGGCCCTGAGGCCGATACAGTGATCGACCAATTGCAACTTGCACCAACGATTCTGGATCGTATGGGTGCCCCCATTGCCGATACGATGAAAGCCCACCCGTTTCTGAAGTAATCAGTCGTAAGACCAGATTTTCTGGCCCAGCGCCTCGATAGCGACTGAAATCCTCTCAAAGCTGTCTGCGGCGCGCTTCACACTGGTGCGCGCGCGTAGATAGCCGTGGACAAGTCCGGGTTCGTTGATCCAATGCGCCTGCCCGCCTGCGGCTGTGATCTTGTCGCAATAACTGGGCCCGTCATCGCGCAACGGATCGCAGTCGGCTGTAACAACTACGGTTGGCGGCAGGTCCGAGAAATCGGTATCGTGCAGCGGCGCAAAGGTCGGGTCACTATCCGGAACATTCCCACCACATCGGACCTTCTCGTAGAAGTGAACCTCGTCCAGCGTCAAAAGCGGCGCGTGGGCGTGTTCGACATACGATCCTTTGGATGTATCTCCGCCCAAGGCCGGATAGATAAGGATCTGGCCCAATACGTTCTCAAGTTGTCCGCGCCCATGATGGGCCACGGCGGCGGCGAGGTTGCCGCCGGCACTGTCACCCGCAAGAACGATCGGATCGCCATATTCCCGAACCGCCCAGTTCGTCGCAGTCCAGCTGTCCTGAAACTGCGCCGGATGGACATGTTCAGGGCACAGGCGGTAGTCCACCGCAACAACCCGATACCCGGTCTGGGCACAGAGCTCGGCACAAACGTCGTCGTGGCTGTCCAGTCCACCAACCACGAAACCGCCCCCATGGAAATAGACAACGGTTCTGGTGGGGTTTCCTGCTGTATAGACGCGAACAGGCACGCCATCGGCGTGCCTGTCCTGTGTTTCAACCCCTGGCGGGCGAGGCTGGCGAAAGTCCTTGCACATCGCGTCATACACGCGGCGCTGATCTTCGATCGACAAATCGACCGCGTCATCAGGATAGCTTTCAGCCGTTCGTCTTATGAACGCCCAGGTTTCTTCATCAATCAGACGTTCATAATCCATGTCCCCTCCTGGTCAGGCAGCCCATTCCCACGGCCGGGTATACGTTCCCAGCACTTTGCTGACATCGTCCTCGGAGGAGCCGTTCGCGTCAAGCTGCGCGACGAGCCCGCGTTTCTTGTCGTCAGTCACAGACACAACGCGCGCGCCCAGACCAGCCTCTTCCAGCGCGCCGTTGTAGATGCGCGTGATGGCCTGCTTGCGCAGCTCGGGTTTGAAGACCTTGCCAACGGCGGTTTTCGGCAACTCGTCCAGAATGGTCATGTGCTTGGGCTGTGCTGCACGCTCGTGGACGTGCACACCGCAATACTCCATCAGTTCCTTTTCGGTCACCGAGGCACCATCGACCAATTCAACAAAGGCACAAGGGACTTCGCCCGCGTAGGGGTCCGGTTGCCCGATAGCACCGGCAAAGGCCACAGCATCGTGCCCCAGCAGCGCCTCTTCGATCTCGGCGGGATCAATGTTGTGACCACCGCGAATGATCAGGTCCTTGGCGCGGCCTGTAATCCATAGATAGCCATCTTCGTCAAACCGGCCAAGGTCGCCTGTGCGCAGGTATTTGTCGAAATGGTACAGATCGACGTTCTTGTCGGCCTCGGTATAGGTGTTGCCCGCATAGACACCGGGGTTCGAAATGCAGATCTCGCCAATCTCGTCCGAGCCGCATTCCTTTGGCCCATCAGGTCCGTCCTGCAGGATTTTCACGTCCGTGTAGGGGAACGGAATACCGATCGAGCCGATCTTCTTTTCCCCGTCCACCGGGTTGCAGGACACCAGACAGGTCGCCTCGGTCAGGCCGTACCCTTCGACGATGGTCACGCCAGTTGCTTCTTCGAACCGGCGGAACAGTTCCACCGGCAACGGGGCCGAGCCCGAGAAGGCCGTTTTCACGCTTGAGATATCTGCGTCGACCGGGCGCTGCATCTTGGCGGCGATTGCTGTTGGAACAGTGATGATGAAGGTCACCTTCCAGCGTTCGATCAGCTTCCAGAAATTGTCGAACACGCCGTCGCCGCGATATCCCGCAGGTGTAGGGAAGACCACATGCGCGCCGGATGACACAGCGGCCATCATGATCACGTGCACGGCGAAAACGTGGAACATGGGCAGCGGGCACATGATGACGTCTTCGTCCGAGAACAACAGCGTATGTCCAAGCCAACCATTGTAGATCAGGCCCGAGTATTTATGCTGCGCAACCTTCGGCATACCGGTCGTGCCGCCGGTGTGGAAATAACAGGCAACGCGATCTTCCTTGCTGTCCTCAAACGTCAGAGTGGTCGGCTGTTTCGCCAGTTCCTTGTTGAAGTTTTTATAATCCGCGTGCGCCAGCTTTTCCTTGTCGCCCATTTTCGGGCGTAGGAACGGCACCAGCCACGACTTTGGTGGCGTCAGATAGCGGTTTAGGTCAATCTCGAGGATGGTTTTGACATTTGGCGCATGTCGGACCGCCTCTTCGACCTTTTGCGCCACATCCGTTTTCGGAAAGGACTTGAGCGTTACGACCACTTTGGCCTCGGTCTCGCGCAGGATGGCGGCGATCTGCTCAGGTTCTAGCAGGGGGTTGATCGGGTTCACGATGCCAGCGACCGCACCGCCCATCATAGTGACCAGTGTTTCGTTACAGTTTGGCAGCACATAGGCTACCACGTCCTTTTCACCGATGCCCAATGACCGGAACAGGTTTGCGGCCTGATTGACCTTGCCCAGCAGCTGCGACCAAGTCAGCGTCTCTGCCTTGTCCGTCGGACCGGACAACAGCTGAAAACTGACTGCATTACTGTTTGGGAATTTGCCCGCCGTACGCGACAGCAACTGGTGGAATGTGGCCGGAACATCCCGATCCTCCCACGGCATTTCCTGCTCCATCCTCGCCTTGTCTTCCAAACCCACAAAGGCCATGTGGCTCCTCCCTGTTCTTCTCCCACGTCTCGCGCGGTTGTCTCCTCAAGCAAGATGGGATCAAAACCGCGCAGGTGCAAGCGACGGGTTAGTTGTGCCATGGCTGATTTTGTAGTGTTACGCAGCGACGTGCGGCGATTTCCCTCGCGTAAGCCTATTCAGCCGCAACGCCGTCGGTGAATTGCAGGCGCGCAAGACGGGCATAAAGACCATCCTGATCCACCAGATCCTCGTGGGTGCCCTGCGCCACGATCTGCCCTGCTTCCATAACCACAATCCGGTCCGCCTTTTTCACCGTCGCAAGACGGTGGGCCACGATCAACGTGGTGCGCCCTGCCCGCATCTGGTCTACGGCGCCCTGTACAGCCCGTTCGCTTTCGGCATCCAGCGCCGAGGTCGCCTCGTCCAGCAACAAAACCGGCGCGTCGCGCAGAATGGCGCGGGCGATGGCAATCCGCTGTTTCTGACCACCCGACAGCATCACGCCGCGTTCACCGACAAAGCTGTCATACCCTTCGGGCAGCTTCGAGATGAACTCATGCGCAGCCGCGGCGCGCGCGGCAGCTTCGACCTCGGCATCGGTGGCGTCCAGACGTCCAAATCGAATGTTTTCGCGGGCCGACGCCGCAAAGATGATCGGGTCCTGCGGCACCAACGCCATGTGCTGGCGGAAATCTGACCGGTCCAGGTTGCGCAGGTCAACGCCATCCAGACTGACATGGCCACTGTCGGGATCGTAGAACCGCTGGATCATCTGGATGACCGTCGTTTTACCGGCACCGGACGGACCGACAAAGGCGACAGTTTCACCCGGTTTGATCGACAGGCTCAGGTGGTCCAACGCGACGACATCAGGCCGGGCCGGGTAGTGGAAGGTGACATTGTCGAACCGAATTTCACCGCGCACTGGCGACGGCAACGATGCCGCTTTTGCCGGGTCGGTTACCGTGTCCTCGGCATTCAACAGTTCGACCAAACGTTCTGTTGCGCCGGCTGCGCGTTGCAATTCGCTCCAGATCTCGGACAAGGCGGCGACCGAACCGGCCATGATGATCGAATAGATCACGAATTGGATCAGGACACCTTCGGTCATGACGCCATTTCGCACATCATTTGCACCCATCCAGAGCACGCCGACGATCCCGGAAAAAACCAAGAAGATCACGATCACTGTCAGCACGGCACGGGTCTGAATTCGCCGCAGCGAGACGATGTACGAGGTCTCGGTCATATCGCCGAACTGCTTGCGGCTGGCCTGTTCATGGGTAAAGGCCTGAACGGTCTGTACCGCACCCAGGGCTTCGCCCGCGTTTCCGGACGAGGCAGCGATCCAATCCTGGTTTTCTCGACTGATCACCCGCAGGCGGCGGCCCAGAACCAGGATCGGCACAACCACGACCGGGATCAGCAAAAGCACCATCCCAGTCAGCTTGGCCGAGGTCAGCAACATCAGAACCAGCCCACCGACGAACATGAGCAAATTGCGCAGCGCAATCGAAACTGACGACCCCAGAACCGACTGAATCAGTGTAGTATCAGTCGTAATCCGGCTGAGCACTTCGCCGGTCATGATCCGTTCATAAAACTCAGGGCTCATCCCGATCACGCGGTCGAACACAGCCTTGCGGATGTCGGCGACGACGCGCTCTCCCAGCCGGGTGACAAGGGCATAGCGAATCCCCGTTCCCACCGCCAAAACGGCAGCGATGACCAGAGCTGCGAGGAAGTACCAATCCAGCAGTTCACCATCTTCGATGCGAAAGTTATCGACCACACGGCGCACGGCCAGCGGCAAAGTCAGCGTCATGCTGGCCGTCAAAACAAGCGCCAAGGTCGCGCCGACCATCAGCATGCGGTAGGGCTTCATAAACGGCCAAAGAGAAGACAGAACGCCGATTTTCCGCGATCCCGCACGCTCTTCCGTCGCGCCGGGTGCAGGTTTGCCCTTGGAGTTGGCTGAGGCAGAGTTCGCCATATTCGGCCCTTACGTCGTGTTCGCACTAAAGTTCCCGCTTCTTGGCGACCGTCGCCAGTGGGGTCAAGAACCACAATATACACCCCTTACAAAAAGGGCCATTTGACGCAGAATTTGGAGGGCTGATTTGGAGCGGGCGGCGGGAATCGAACCCGCTTCATCAGCTTGGAAGGCTGAGGTAATAGCCAGTATACGACGCCCGCTCAGCGTTGGCTGGTTTATGCGATGCGTCAGATGCCGTCAAGCGCCGTTCGAATGCAGATTTCAATTTCATCGACGCACAGGTTTGGAGCAGTCACGCTGATTTTCGCGTGCACGCACTGCCCTGCGCCGATCAAATCACCGACCTGCGACCGAATGGCGCTCTAACCGTGCCCTTCAAACTTAAATCCGCGTCGACGCCTTGATTTTCAACCCAAAAACACTGAGCAATTTTGTACGCGCGCAACCCGTCCTAAATCCTTCATGCAACCGTTACGAACCTGTCACAATGACTCCCTAAGTCGCGTTCATCTACCTCACTCAGACAGCCAGGAGCTATCCATGAAAGACGTTGATTCGACCAACCTGTCCGCCGACGATTGGGACGAGCTGCACTTCCCGCGCCCCGAGGAAAACGACTTTGATCGCGTTGTTGAAAGCGCAATCTCCCGCCGTGGTTTCCTGGGCGGCGTTCTGGCGTTTGGGTCGGGCGCTGCCGTGATGGGCACCGGTTTGCTCAGCTCGACTTCGGCCCAGGCGGCAGAAGCGTCACGCTTTGCCTTCAAGCCGATCGCCGCACAAACCGACGGTACCGTGCATGTGCCTGAAGGGTATGAATGGAAGGTCATGACCCGCTGGGGCGACCCGCTGTTCTCGGACGCGGACGGCTATGACATCACCGAGGGTGGCCCGGTCGAAAAATCGGACCGTATCTTTGGTGAAAACACCGACGGCATGGAAACATTCTCGTTCCAGGGTCACGAGCTGATCGCGATCAATCACGAGTATCCGAACCGCAAGATCAACATGCCGGCTGCTCAGGAAGGTGTTCCTGCCAGCGCTGATGACGTTCTGAAACTGCAAAATATTCAGGGCGTTACCGTGATGGAAATCACCGAAGGCCCCGAGGGCTGGTCGGTTGTCAAAGACAGCCCGTTTAACCGCCGCATCCACCACAACACTCCGATGAAGATCGTCGGCCCCGCCGCGGGTCACGACCTGCTGAAGACCGAGGCCGACCCGACCGGTACCGCGTCTCTGGGCACTATGAACAACTGTGGTGCGGGTAAAACGCCTTGGGGCACCTATCTGACCTGCGAAGAAAACTTTAACGGCTACTTCGGCTCGTCGGACGAAAACGCCAGCTACGAGCAAGCGGTTGCGGATGGCTTCAAGCGCTACGGCGTCAAAGCCGAAAGCTGGAACGGGTACGAGCTGTTCGATCCGCGTTTCGACACGTCGAAAAACCCCAACGAACCGCACCGCGCAGGCTGGATCGTAGAAATCGACCCGACCAAGCCGGACAGCACGCCTGTCAAGCACACCGGTCTGGGCCGCTTCAAGCACGAGAATGCCGAGGTGACCCTGGCCGCTGATGGCCGCGTGGTTGTCTACATGGGCGACGACGAGCGGGGCGAGTATCTGTACAAGTTCGTCTCGAACGGCACCTATCAGCCGGGCGGCGAAACCGAGAGCCTGTTGAATGATGGCACGCTTTATGTCGCAAAGTTCAACGACGACGCCACTGGCGAATGGCTGGCTCTGACCCCGGAAACCACCGGCATGGAACAAGCCGAGATTTCGATCTTCACCCGTATGGCGGCCTCCAAGGTCGGCGGCACCACCATGGACCGTCCCGAGTGGGTGGCCTCCAGCCCGGTTGCGGTCGAAGCCTATTGCTGCCTGACCAACAACAAGAACCGCGGCGTAAAGCCGAATGCCGGTGGTGACGACACCTCGGTCAACGGTCCGAACCCGCGTGAGGCCAACAAGTACGGCCAGATCGTGCGCTGGCGTCCGGCCAATGACGACCACGCAGCCGAAGGGTTCGACTGGGACCTGTACGTCATGGCAGGCAATCCGACCGTACATTCGGACGCCCGCGCCGGATCGGCGAATGTGAACGAGGGCAACCTGTTCAACTCGCCCGACGGCATGGTGATCGACTCGACCGGTCTGATCTGGATCCAGACAGATGGCGATGACGACAACGAGGAAGATTTTGCAGGGAACGGAAACAACCAGATGCTGGTTGGTGATCCGATCACCGGCGAGATCGCGCGCTTCATGACCGGCCCGAACGGCTGTGAAGTCACTGGACTGGCCTGGTCCAGCGACCTGCGTACAATGTTTGTCGGCATCCAACACCCGGGCAGCAACTGGCCCGATGGTGGTACGCCGCGTTCATCGGTGATCGCGATCAAGCGCGCCGATAACGGTCTGATCGGCTAAACCGCACCAATTTAGAACGCCCCCCTACCTGTCTGGGTTCGGGGGCGTTTTTCTTTTCAGATTTCCTCACCGGGCAAAGCCAATGGTCCGCCCTTAGCCATCAAATGGCGCTCGGATAACCATGGGTTCAACTCCAAGGCCTGCGTCAGCGCCTCACGCGCTTCGTCAATGCGTTGCAGCCCCAGCAAAGTCAGTGCGCGACCACTGATTGCTGCGACATGGTTGGGCGAAAGTTCGATGGCCTTGTCCAGGTCAGGAAGCGCCGATTGGAAATCCTGCCGCAGGTAATGTGCAAAGGCTCGTTGGTTGTATCCTTCGGCATAGGTCGGGCAATAGGCGATCAGCTTGTCAAAATCCTCGATCGCGCCCAACAGGTCCCAAGCGTTTCGACGCGTCATTCCCCGATCCAGCACTGCCTGAGCCTGCGCGTCCGGGGCATCTGTCCAGAACTCCCACAATTGACCAGACAGGGCGCGCGCGTCCTGCTCGGAATTGGCTGATTGGATTTGTGCCAAAACGGCAGACACATCAGCAGTATGGTCAGGCGATACGGGGCAGTCCTGTGCGTGGGCCGAAAACGCGGTCAGCGCACAAAAGACAGAGGTATAAGCTAAGCGTTTCATATTCCAATGGTGACCCGCGCAAGGCGTTCGTCAACCTATCGTATCCAAGGCACCAGACACCCCGGTTTCCTTCACAGCCTCCATCGCCACGAAGGTCGAGGTGCTGGCGACATGCGGCAGGGATGAAATCTTTTCGGCCAGCACCGCACGATATTCCGACATCGAGCCGGTGCGGATTTTCAGGAGGTAGTCAAAATTCGAAGCAATCATATGGGCTTGCTCGATTTCAGGAACTTTGCGCACGGCAGCGTTGAACTCGGCCAGCGCTTTCTCACGCGTGTCAGTCAGCCGGACCTCGACAAAGGCCACGTGATCCAGCCCAAGGCGAATGGGGTCCAGCATGGCGCGATACCCGGTAATGATCCCATCGGCCTCAAGACGCTTTACCCGCGCCTGCGTCGGGGATTTTGACAGCCCGATACGCCGGGCAAGATCAGCGACAGGGATGCGACCATCCTCGGCCAGAATCGTGAGAATTGACTTGTCGAACCGGTCTAACCCCGGAAAGTCATTTTGCATCGTTTTCGCCCCAAAATTCAGGCTATCCGCCCATTCGGCCTTCAAATTAAGTCCATCGGCCTAAAAAATCGACACTATATTACACAAAAGACCGGAGGATTCATGTCACACAGCCTGCGCACCCATATTGATGGCCAAACATATGCAGATCAGTCTGCCGTCCTTGACGCACTGATCCAGCAAGCCGACCTGAGTGGTTCCGATCGCGCCGCAATCTGCGCGGTCGCGGCGCAATTGGTGCGCGATATCCGGTCTAGCACCTCGCCAGGCATGATGGAGGTCTTTCTGGCCGAATACGGACTGTCCACCGACGAGGGCGTCGCGCTGATGTGTTTGGCCGAAGCGCTGCTGCGGGTTCCCGATGCCGACACGATCGACGCGCTGATCGAAGACAAAATCGCGCCGTCCGACTGGGGAAAACACCTTGGGCAATCGTCGTCATCTTTGGTTAACGCATCCACATGGGCGCTGATGCTGACTGGCAAGGTGCTGGACGAAGACAAGGCATCTCCGGTCGGTGTCTTGCGTGGTGCCATCAAGCGATTGGGCGAACCGGTGATCCGCACCGCCGTTGGGCGCGCGATGAAAGAAATGGGTCGACAGTTCGTGCTTGGCGAAACGATTCAGTCCGCCATGGATCGCGCCAGCGGGATGGAGGCCAAGGGATACACCTATTCCTATGACATGCTGGGCGAAGCCGCCCGGACCGAAGCGGATGCCGCGCGCTATCATCTTTCCTACTCGCGGGCGATTGCGGCCATTGCCGAGGCCTGCACTCACGACGATATCCGGGCCAACCCGGGGATTTCCGTCAAGCTGTCGGCACTGCATCCCCGCTATGAATTGGCTCAGGAAGACCGTGTGATGGACGAGCTGGTCCCACGGCTGCGCGCTCTGGCCCTACTGGCAAAAGCGGCAGGTATGGGCCTGAACGTGGACGCCGAAGAGGCCGACCGCCTCTCGCTGTCCCTGCAAGTGATCGAGGCAGTTATGGCCGAGCCAGCTCTGACCGGCTGGGACGGATTGGGCATTGTGGTTCAGGCCTACGGGCCGCGCGCCGGGGTCGTTTTGGATACGCTGTACGAAATGGCCGAGCGCCATGATCGCAAACTGATGGTTCGGCTGGTGAAAGGTGCCTATTGGGATACCGAGATCAAGCGCGCCCAGGTCGAAGGCGTCGATGGGTTCCCCGTGTTCACTCGAAAGGCCGCGACAGATATCTCGTACATCGCCAATGCCCGCAAACTGCTGGGCATGACGGACCGGATTTATCCCCAATTCGCCACGCATAATGCACATACCGTCAGTGCGATCCTGAATATGGCGGATGACCAGCCATACGAATTCCAACGCCTACACGGGATGGGCGAGACCCTGCATCAACTGGTCAAAAACCAAAACAACACGCGCTGCCGCATTTATGCTCCGGTCGGGGCACATCGGGATCTGCTAGCCTATCTGGTGCGGCGATTGCTCGAGAACGGGGCGAACTCGTCCTTTGTGAACCAAATCGTGGACGAGACTGTTCCGCCAGAGGAGGTAGCGGCGGATCCGTTTTTGACTCTGGAAGAAACGTCTCAGCCCCTGCCAACCGGGCCGGACCTGTTCCAGCCGGAAAGGAAGAACTCCAAAGGGTTCGATTTGCACCACACCCCGACGCTGGACAGAATCGATGCCGCGCGGGATGCGTTCCGGGCGCACCATTGGTATGCTCAGCCGCTGCTGCCCGGGGACGCAAACCCTGAACAGGATCAAGCCGTTACCAACCCTGCGCAACCGCAGGACCGTCCTGGCGCTGTCGCCCCGGCCAGTGCCGCAGACGTGGAGCTTGCGCTGGCGTCTGCCTCTCCATGGCAAGCCCCACCGGCAGATCGGTCTCGTATCCTGAACGCGGCCGCCGACCTGTACGAAGCACACTACGGTGAGCTTTTTGCATTGCTGGCACGCGAGGCAGGAAAATCTGTTCCCGACGCGGTGGCTGAGTTGCGCGAGGCAGTCGATTTTCTGCGCTATTACGCGGCGAATATTCCCGAGGCCGAACCGGCAGGTATCTTCACCTGTATCAGCCCGTGGAACTTTCCGCTGGCGATCTTCACCGGGCAGATTTCGGCTGCACTGGCCACAGGAAACGCGGTTCTAGCCAAGCCTGCACCACAAACACCCCTGATCGCACACCGGGCCGTCCAACTCTTGCATGAGGCTGGTGTCCCCCGCGACGCGCTGCAGTTGCTGCCCGGGGGGCCCGGGGTCGGTGCCGCGCTGACGTCAGACCCACGCGTCGCGGGCGTGGCCTTCACCGGATCCACCGCGACCGCAATGAAAATCCGCGCAGCCATGGCCGACAACATGCGCCCCGGCACGCCGTTGCTCGCCGAGACCGGCGGCTTGAACGCGATGATCGTGGACAGCACTGCCCTGCCCGAACAAGCCGTTCAGTCGATCATTGAAAGTGCGTTTCAGTCAGCTGGGCAACGCTGCTCAGCCTTGCGCTGTCTCTATGTGCAAGAGGACATCGCTGATGACCTGCTGACCATGCTGACCGGCGCGATGGAGGCTCTGCAACTGGGCGACCCGTGGTCGATATCGACCGATTGCGGCCCGGTCATCGACGAGGCCGCGCGGCAAGGCATCGCGGGTCACATCGCAAAGGCACGGGCCGAGGGGCGCGTTCTGAAAGAACTGCCCACACCGCCCGACGGGACGTTCATTGCACCGACCCTGATCGAAATTCCCGGAATCTTGGCGTTGGAGCGTGAGATTTTCGGGCCGGTTCTGCACGTCGTGCGGTTCAAAGCCTCTGACATTGATCGAGTTATCGCGGACATCAACGCAACCGGGTACGGGCTGACCTTTGGCCTGCACACACGGATCGACGACCGTGTTCAGCACATCACCGAAGCCGTGCACGCTGGCAATATCTACGTCAATCGCAACCAGATCGGCGCGATTGTGGGGTCTCAACCCTTTGGGGGCGAGGGTCTGTCAGGCACCGGCCCCAAGGCGGGCGGACCGAACTACATGACCCGATTCTGTGCGCCTAACCGTCAGCAGGTCGATGCGCAATGGGACCACACCATGAGCGAATTGCCGGATCCCCAGGGTACGCCCGCACCAGTGCAGACCAAATCTCTTCCCGGCCCAACTGGGGAATCTAACCGGTTAAGCGAGGTCCCGCGTGACCCGCTATTGTGCATGGGTCCCGGCCCGGACGCGGCCCGCGCGCAAGCCCAAGCAGTCGCGGCCCTGGGCGGCACCGCCATTCAGGCAACCGGCAAACTGGATATGCACCGGCTTGAGAACGTGGCCGGAATCTCGGGCGTTCTTTGGTGGGGAGACGAAAATACTGCGCGGGAAATCGAACACCATCTGGCCCGCCGCTCTGGTCCGATCCTGCCTCTGATCCCCGGCCTGCCCGACCGCGCCCGAGTACTGGGCGAACGCCACGTCTGTGTCGATACCACGGCCGCAGGCGGTAACGCCGCTTTGTTGGGTGGTGCGGCGTAAGCATACCTTGACGCTGGGCCGGGAAAAGCCCAGCGTCCCCCCATGTTTCCGATCCGTGACCATAACCCTTCCGGGCGCACACCTTACGTCGTCTATTTGTTGATGGCGGCCAATATCCTGATTTTTCTCAGCTATGTGGGGATCATGCATGATGCCCGGCTGATCAATCAGCTATATTACGACTATGCCGTTATCCCCGCGCGCATTACCGACGGGTTCGCGTTCGATACGCTGGTCACCTCGATGTTCCTGCATGGCGGCTGGATGCATATGGCCGGAAACATGCTGTTCCTCTGGATCTTCGGCGACAACCTTGAAGATGAGATGGGGCACCTGCCCTTTCTGCTGTTTTACCTCGTGGCCGGAGTGGGTGCGGGCCTGATCCACGTCATGACTGCGCCGGAATCGGTTGTGCCGACGATTGGCGCCTCTGGCGCGATTGCCGGCGTCATGGGCGGCTACCTGTTGCTGTTTCCCAAAGCTCGCGTTGATATTCTGCTGATCCTGATCGTCTATTTCCGCATTTTCACGATCCCGGCTTTTGTCATGCTGGGGCTTTGGCTGGCTATCCAGTTTTTTGGAAGTCTGGCCAGCAACCCGGACGAAGGGGGGGTCGCCTATTGGGCCCACACCGGTGGTTTCTTCGTTGGGATGATCTTGTGCATCCCACTTTGGCTGCGGCGCGGCGGCCCCGGGTATTGGAGCCGTACACACGGCCATCCGCCGCATCCTGAGAAAAAATACAAACTGTCACAGTCCCGTATTCCACGGATCCCCCGCAGGTAAGCCGCACTCAACGGGTCGGGCTATGACCTCCGCTGAGCTGCGTGATTTCAAGCGCCGCCGCCAGGACCATCTCACCAAGCTCTGGCGCACGATCCGCACCGAACCGTGCTGTCGGGCCCGAGACGGAAATCCCCGCGCACGGCTCGCCCCGGTCGTTGAAGATCGCAGCACCAATGCAGGACATGCCCTCGTACCGTTCTTCGCTGTCATGCGACCAACCGCGTGCGCGTGTCTCGGCCAGGTCCTTCTCTAGTTCCTCACCGGGTATGAGCGTACTTGCCGTAAACGCAACCGGATTCGCGGTGCCGAGCGTTTTGGTCAACCTCGCTTCACTTAACGCCGCAAGGATCGCTTTACCGGTGCCAGAGGCATACATCGGTGTTCGCGCGCCCGGCGGGAAAAAAGCGCGGATTGGATTTGGTGTCTCGACCTGCCCGACAAAAACCACCTCTGCCCCGTCTGGAACGGCGAGGTTGGCGGTTTCGCCGCTATCCTGCATCAAACGCCGCAGGATTGGTCGGCCGATCTCAATGACGCTGTTACGGCGCAGAAAGGACGCGCCCGTCCGGTACGCCTCGATCCCGATCATCCATTCCTGACGCTCGTCGTCGAAGGAAACAAAGCCATGCTTCTGTAAGGTCATCAGTATGCGGTGCGTGGTGGCTGTCGGCACATCAACCTCGCGCGCCAGATCGCTCAGCGCTGCGCGTTCTAGCCGAGCCACCGTAGTCAATACACCCAGCGCCCGGTCCAGCGACTGCATGGTCCCGGCCGAGCTTTCCTTGAACAGCGACTTGGGCCTGCCGCGCGGTCTTTTCTGAGTGTCCATCCCTGGTTTCGTCCTCTTTGCGCCGGATTTTTTCTGAACCGTCAATTTTTGCGATTCAAAAATGAAAAACGGAAAACTTCACAAAAACAGTATCTTGTTTATTTAATCGCAAAAATGAAAATATTTTTCAAGAAAATTGCGCTGAGCGCGGTTTTCCCGGACACTTGTCTCCAAAGCGGAGGAACAAGCGATGTCCAACCAAAACCCGGTTTTCATTCCCGGCCCAACCAACATCCCGGATCGGTTGCGTCTGGCCATGCAGGTTCAGACGCAGGATCACCGCGCGCCAGATTTCGTTGAAACTTTTGCGCCGGTTCTGGAGGACACCAAGAAAGTGTTCGGGACGACCACCGGTCAGATCGTGACCTTCCCCGCCAGCGGCACCGGCGGGTGGGAGGCAGCGGTGACCAACACGCTCAGCCCCGGCGACAAGGTTCTGGTCGCGCGTTACGGGGTGTTCAGCCACCGTTGGATCGACCTGTGTCAACGGCACGGGCTGGACGTTCAGATCATCGACTGCGATTGGGGGACCGGTGCGCCAGCGGATCGGTTTCAGACCGCACTGGCCGATGATACCGCCCACGAAATCCGCGCCGTTCTGGTCACGCATAACGAAACCGCAACCGGAGTGCGCTCGGACATTGCCGCCGTTCGGCAAGCGATGGACGCTGAAAATCACCCCGCGATGCTGTTTGTCGACTGCGTCAGTTCATTGGCTTCGATGCCGTTCACGTTCGATGAATGGGGCGTCGATATCGCCGTGTCGGGATCGCAGAAAGGATTCATGCTGGCCACCGGCATGGCGATCCTGTGCGTCAGCCCCAAGGCGATAGAGGCCATGAAAAGCGCCAAACTGCCCCGTACCTTTTTCGACTTCGACGACATGATGGCCGCCAATGCGTCGGGCGGGTTCCCCTATACCCCGCCTTTGCAGTTGATCTATGGCATGCGCGAGAGCCTCAAGATGCTGTTCGAAGAGGGGCTCGACAACGTCTACGCCCGCCATTTTCGACTGGCCGAAGGTGTACGCCGCGCGGTGGATGCCTGGGGGCTGAAACTGGTCGCCCAATCGTCTGATCTGTATTCTGAAACTGTCAGCGCGATCTATGTGCCCGAAGGGTTCGACAGTAACGCCCTGACTGACCACGCATTCAACGCTTATGGCGTGTCCTTTGGCATCGGTTTGGACCAGTTGAACGGAAGGGCGTTTCGCATCGGACATCTGGGCAGTCTGACGGATGTGATGGTCCTGTCGGGCCTCAGCGCGATCGAGATGGCGATGGCCGATCTGAACTATCCAATCACGCTGGGCAGTGGAGTTGCCGCCGCGCAGGACTATTACCGTGCCGGCCCGTCTGATCACGCCAAAGCAGCAGCCTGAGGAGGATGACAATGTTGGATCAAATCCCCGCCGCGGACCTGACAATTGCGGACGTGCGCGCCGCACATGAACGGATCAAGCCTCACATCCGGCGCACGCCTGTCATGGTGTCCGACCATCTGAACGACCTGAGCGGCGCGCAACTGTTCTTCAAATGCGAGAACTTTCAGGAGGCCGGAGCCTTCAAGGTGCGCGGTGCCAGCAATGCCGTGTTCGGGCTTAGCGAGGACATGGCAGAGAAAGGCGTTTGCACACATTCCAGCGGCAATCACGCGTTGTCGCTGTCTTACGCCGCCGGACGGCGCGGCATCCCGTGCAACGTGGTCATGCCTCGCACGGCTCCGCAAGCCAAGAAAGATGCCGTGCGCCGCTATGGCGGCACGATCACCGAATGCGAGCCTTCGACCTCATCCCGCGAGGCGACATTCGCCGATGTTCAGGCCAGAACGGGTGGCGAGTTTGTGCATCCCTACAACGACCCACGCGTCATTGCCGGTCAGGCGACATGCTCGGCTGAATTGCTGGAGCAGACGGATGGGCTGGATGTGGTCATCGCCCCGATCGGCGGCGGCGGCATGGTCTCGGGCACCTGCCTGACGGTTTCGAACCTGTCCCCGTCGACAGCTATCTACGCGGCCGAACCGGAACAGGCGGATGACGCTTGTCGTTCGTTCAAAGCTGGCCACATCATCGCGGATGACGCGCCCAAAACTATCGCTGACGGATTGCTGGTGCCGCTGAAGGAAAACACCTGGCACTTCGTGTCCAACAACGTGACCGACATCTTCACCGCCTCTGACGATGAGATCATCGACGCCATGAAGCTGACCTGGAAATACCTGCGCGTCGTGATGGAACCGTCTTCGGCAGTACCGCTCGCGACCATTCTCAAAAACCCGGACGTTTTCCGCGGCAAGCGCGTCGGCGTAATCGTGACCGGCGGCAATGTGGATCTGGACAAACTGCCCTGGCTGAAAGGGTAAGGAGGAACGATATGAACAAACCCGTGAACATCAAAGAACTGGAGGTTGGCTTCGACATCCCCGCCGCTATCGGCATGGACGAAAGCCAGATCCAGACCCCCTGCCTGATCCTCGACCTGGATGCGCTGGAGCGGAACATCAAGAAAATGGGCGACTACGCCAAAGCGCATGGCATGCGCCACCGGGTGCACGGCAAGATGCACAAGTCGGTCGACGTGGCCAAGCTGCAGGAAAAACTGGGCGGCGCGGTCGGTGTCTGCTGCCAAAAAGTGTCCGAGGCTGAGGTTTTCGCGCGCGGCGGCATCAAAGATATACTCGTGTCCAACCAGGTGCGTGATCCGGTCAAAATCGACCGGCTGGCGCAATTGCCCAACTACGGTGCCCGCACCATCGTTTGCGTCGACGACATCGACAATGTCGCTGACCTGTCGGCAGCTGCTGTTAAGCATGGCACAGAAGTTGAGGTCTTTGTCGAAATCGACTGCGGCGCTGGACGCTGCGGGGTGACCACGACCGCAGCAGTCGTTGAAATCGCCAAGGCCGTCAACGCCGCGACCAACCTGAAATTCACCGGCATTCAAGCGTACCAAGGCGCGATGCAGCACCTCGACACTTTTGCAGCACGCAAGGAAAAGCTGGATACAGCTATCGCAATGGTCAAGAACGCAGTTGATGGCCTGAAGGCGGAAGGCATCGAATGCGAATTGGTCTCGGGCGGCGGAACCGGGTCGTATTATTTCGAAAGCAATTCGGGCGTCTATAACGAATTGCAGTGCGGATCGTATGCTTTCATGGACGCCGACTATGGCCGTATTCTTGACAAGGACGGCAAGCGTATCGATCAGGGCGAATGGGAAAACGCTCTGTTTATCCTGACGAGCGTCATGAGCCATGCCAAAGCCGACAAAGCCATCTGTGACGCAGGCCTCAAAGCGCAGTCGGTCGATAGCGGCCTGCCCTTCATATACGGGCGCGACGATGTCGAGTACCTCAAATGTTCGGACGAGCATGGCGTCATCGGCGACCCGGACGGTGTTCTGAAGGTCAACGACAAACTGAGGCTAGTGCCCGGCCATTGTGACCCGACCTGCAACGTCCATGATTGGTACGTTGGCGTACGCGGCGGCAAGGTCGAGGCACTCTGGCCCGTTTCAGCTCGCGGAAAGGCGTATTGATGAGGGATGCTATGACCACACAACAAGGCCTGCTGATCGTGGGCGAAGACCTGTGCGAACAACTTGTCGGTCGCCAACAGGCCTTTGAGGCCATCCAATCCGTCTTTGGCGCGATGGCCAGCGGCGGCGGCCGGAACTTTCCGGTCGTACGTGAGGCGCTGGGCTATGCCGACGCGCTTTACGGCTTTAAATCTGGCTTTGATCGGGATGGTCAGGTGCTTGGGGTGAAGTCCGGCGGCTATTGGCCGGGCAACGCAGCACAAGGTCTGACCAATCACCAGTCCACGGTGTTTCTGTTCGACCCCGATACGGGCCGGTTGTCCGCTCTGGTGGGCGGAAACTATCTGACCGCCCTGCGGACGGCGGCCTCGTCTGCGGTGTCCATCGCGCACCTAGCCCGGAAGGACGCGAAAGTGTTGGGCATGGTTGGCGCAGGGCATCAATCCACCTTCCAACTGCGCGCAGCCGCCGAACAGCGCGACTTCGAGAAGGTTGTCGCCTGGAACCCACACCCCGACATGCTGCCGCGCCTGGCGACGGTGGCTGAGGAGATTGGTCTGGAGTTTGAGGCCGTCAGCCAGCAGGAACTGGGTGCCCAGGCGGATGTCATCATCACGATCACGTCGGCCTTTGAGCCGCTGTTGATGAAAGACTGGATCAAACCGGGCACGCATCTGGCCTGCATGGGCACAGACACCAAAGGCAAGATGGAGGTCGACCCCGATTTGGTCGCAGCCACGACCGTCTTCACCGACGAGATCGCCCAATCCGTTACCATCGGTGAGACGCAACACGCCGTGGCATCAGGCGCATTGACCGAAACCGCCATCACGCCCATCGGCGCGGTGATCAACGGTGACCACCCCGGACGCCGCAACGCCGACGAAATCACCTTGTTCGACGGTACCGGCGTCGGTCTGCAGGATTTGGCCGTCGCCTCGGTTGCCGCGCGACGCGCCGCCGAAACGGGCAAAGCCCAGCGCGCCTCGCTCTGAGCCTCAAAAAGACGCGCGCCGACAGTTTCCCAGCGGCGCGCCTATCTTCATCTTTTCAAAAATACTCTCGCCGAAGGCTCTGACGCGCAGCGTCAGATCGCAATCTCAGCCCCGGATCACCTTGGCGAACTGGTCAAAGATCGGCTCGTTCGAGCAAATCACTTCGCCATCTTCCAGTACACTGCCTTCGGGGTTCAGCGCCTGAACAAACCCGCCCGCTTCCTTGACGATGATAATCCCCGCTGCCAGATCCCAAGCATTCAGGCGGCGTTCCCAGAACCCTTCATAGCGGCCAGCGGCCACGTAAGCCATGTCCAGAGCAGCCGCGCCCCAGCGGCGCACACCGGCGCAGGCGGGCATCAGACGGGCCAGATCCTGCAACGTCGCAGGCAGGTCTGAACGACCGCCAAAAGGCAGGCCGGTCGAGAAAACAGATTCGATCATGCGATGACGGCTGGAAACGCGGATACGGGTGTCGTTCATCCACGCGCCCTCGCCCTTTTCGGCAAAGAACATCTCATCCTTGGCGGCGTCATAGATCACGCCCGCGACGATCTTGCCCTTGTGCTCCAAGGCAATCGAGATGGCCCAGTGCGGTAGGCCGTGCAGGAAGTTCGTGGTGCCGTCCAGCGGGTCCACGATCCAGCGACGGGTCGGGTCTTCGCCGTCAATGGCGCCACCCTCTTCGGCTAGCCAACCATAGGTCGGACGCGCGCCCAGCAGTTCCTCTTTCAGGATTGCCTCAGCAGCAATGTCAGCTTTGGACACAAAGTCGCCCGCACCCTTCATCGACACCTGTAGGTTCTCGACTTCACGAAAATCCTTGACCAAAGAACGCCCCGCTTTGCGCGCGGCTTTGATCATGATGTTGAGGTTTGCACTGCCAACCATTGTTCAAAGGCTCCTGTCCGGTCAAACCGCGCGTATACTGATGCAGAGCGTCCTTGCCAAGAGGAATGATGCGCATAGCTGACCCGCGTTTTTCGCCTAGTGTTCCTGCAGCTTGCGCGCCTCGGTTCCGGCCAGTTGGATCAGCTCTTGCACAAAGGGTTTTTCAAGGTCCTCGGTCCGCACCGCCGCGTACAGCCTGCGGGTGATCCCGTCCTTGGTCAGCGGACGGGTAACATAGTCCGAGTTGTATTTGACCTCACGCACAACCCAGTCGGGCAGAACTGACACGCCGCGGTTCGATGCCACCAGCAGCAGGATCACCGCCGTCAGTTCGACTTGCCGGATCGCCGCCGGTTCGACCCGCGCCGGAATCAAGAGCTGACTGAAAATGTCCAAACGTGTGCGTTCGACTGGGTATGTAATCAGGGTTTGGCCCCGGAAATCTTCAGCCTCGATGAACTCTTTCTGCGCCAGTGGGTGCGATGAGGCCGCGACGAACACGGCGTCATAATCAAAAAGCTTGATAAACTCGATCCCCGGCAAGTCTTCGGGGTCGGACGAAACGACCAGATCAACCTCTTCCTTCTGCAAGGCAGGCAGGGCATCAAACGCCAGACCGGGCCGGATATCGACATCGACATCCCCCCAGGACTTCCGGAAGGATTCAAGCACGGGGAATAGCCATTCGAAACAGGCATGGCATTCGATAGCGATGTGCATTCGTCCCGTACGCCCATCGCGCAGAGACGAGAATTCCTGTTGTGTGGCCTCGACTTGCGGCAAAATCTGTTCGGCCAACCGCAACAGACGAAGCCCCGCCGCCGACAGCTTCATCGGTTTGGACCGGCGCAGAAACAGCTCGACACCTGCCTGATCCTCCAATCCCTTGATCTGATGACTCAGCGCGGATTGGGTGATGTTCAATTGATCCGCCGCACGGGCCAGACCACCGCATTCATGGATCGCCTTAATTGTGCGCAAGTGACGGAATTCGATGTGCATTGAAGTATGACTCATGTTGTTCTTGAGTATTATGAGTTTGTTTCACAAGAGCCGAGGTGGCACAAGGTCTGAGACGCAAATTAATGAGGCCGAGATGACCAAGCCAGAAATTTCATTCGAGTTCTTTCCGCCAAAGACCCTCGAAGCCTCATTCCGACTTTGGGATACGGTTCAAACCCTGGCTCCGCTGGATCCACGCTTTGTTTCGGTGACCTATGGCGCAGGCGGCACAACGCGGGAACTGACGCGCGACGCGGTTGCGACGCTGCACAAGTCTTCTGGCCTGCCGGTTGCAGCGCATTTGACCTGCGTCGATGCCTCACGCCAGGAAACGCTGGAAATCGCAGATGCATTTGCCCGCGCCGGAGTTCAGGACATTGTGGCCTTGCGCGGCGATCCGCCAAAGGGCCACGACCATTTCGCGCCACATCCAGAAGGGTTTGCCAACTCTGTCGAACTGATTGAAGCGCTTGCGGAAACCGAGATGTTCAGCATCCGCGTCGGTGCCTATCCAGATGTGCATCCCGAAGCCCCCAATGCACGGTCCGACGTTGATTGGCTCAAGGCCAAACTGGATGCGGGCGCGGATGAAGCCTTGACCCAGTTTTTCTTTGAGGCCGAGACATTTTTCCGGTTCCGCGACGCCTGTGAAAAGGCTGGTATCGACAAGCCCATCGTGCCGGGCATTTTGCCGATCGAGAACTGGAAAGGGGCCAGGAACTTCGCCAAACGTTGTGGCACGCATATCCCCGACTGGGTTGAAAACGCATTTGAGAAGGCACTTCGTGACGATCGCGAAGATCTGCTGGCGACTGCCCTGTGCACAGAGCTTTGCTCGGATCTGATCGACGGCGGTGTAGACAAGCTGCACTTCTACACGTTGAATCGCCCCGAACTGACGCGCGACGTGTGTTTTGCCCTTGGCATCACACCCAAAGCCGAACTGCAAAATGTGGCCTGAATAGGTCAGAGGCGCCATTGCCACATGCGCGCCTCAACCCAAGGAACAATCAGAACACCCAGCTGAGATTGTTCGCGTAGCCACTTCAATTTCGTAAGAAAATTGACAAAACTGTCACTCTGTTCAAACTCACTTTGTAACGGTTTTTTTGTAATGAGTTGTTTTGGGTATGGAATCTGCAGAAAAGATCAAAGCCCGCACAGAGGCGCTGCATGCCTTGGGGTTGGATCAAAGCGCCAGCTCAGATGATATTCGCAATGCTTGGCGGCACATAGCGTTTCATGGGCATCCCGATCAGGCGCATGGCGACTGTTCCGGGTTCACACGCGCCAAAGAGGCGTACGACCTATTGCGCAAGGAAGGGTTTGCCAACAAAGGAAGCACTACAGGCAAACCGCGACGCCCAAAGCTGCGCCGTCGCATCATCACCTTAGAGACATCCGATATCGATGCCTGCCGTGCCCTGCTAAACACCGCCTTGCCCGACCGATCGGGCGACGAGGACATCTCGGACGCAGAGTTGATGTGCAAGTCCGACCACGTCCCGGATGCAGTCGGGTTTTTTGGGCGCCACCTGACGTTCTTTGTGCCGACCCCGGTCCATCAGGGACCAAACCGCGTTGCGTTGCCCACATCGGTTTTGGCGGGATCACGTCGGACAGAAACCGAAGTTCTGAACTTTCAATCCAACGATTCCGGGTCGGGTGAGGTCGTCGTGCCAGACAACATCACTGCGCGAAAATTTCCCGGAGCCAAAAGCGTTCGGATCAGGTTCGACGCCGATCAACAGATCCGCGATGAGTTCTGGTTAGCCCATTAACGCAAAAAGCCCGGCTGGAATGAGCCGGGCTTTGGCTTGGTGAGCGGCCACTTAGTTCGTGATCGGGCCTTCCGAGGTGAATTTCGGGATGACGCTGGTTGATGCGCCATCGCTTTCAATTCCCGGCCAGTTGCCTTCGGCAAGGTTGATGTTGCCCGGTACGTCTTCTTCCCAGAAGCCAACAACAACGTCAGTAATATTCAGATACAGCTTGTCATCGACGATACGCCACAGGTTCGGGTTTGCCGGAACCTTGCCACCTTTCGACACGCCATAGGCACAATGCCCGTCATATTGCGGCGCGTAATAGGCCGGGTTTTCCAGGAATTTGTCGCGGTTTTCTTCGGTCGAAAATGCCCAGGTGGCACCGTTGTATTCCGCAGTGATATCCGCGCGTCCACGTACAGCTTCGGGCTGAGACTGACCAACCGCGACTTGGTCCAGACTGCGGTAGGCGACGACGTCGTAGCCGGATACGGCGAAACCGGTGCCGTCCACATATTGATCGCCAGCAAAGGCTGGTGCGGCAAGGGTCAGTGCCGCAGCTACTGTCAGGGCAAAACGTTTCATGGTGGTACGTCCTTGTGTCCTCGGGGTGGATTATCTGCCCGAACGAGCGGGTCTGGACATACAATAAGTGATTCAGATCGGTTGCGTAGTCCCCCTCGCGGCGCTGTGACGTCGAATGAGAAAACGTGAGAGATTAAGTGAGGATTGTTACAAAACAGCCGCCGCGTTGGGGGTTGGACTCGGTGCCTTGCAACATTAGCTGTTGTGACGGACGGACAATTCACACGCACTCTGCACAGAAAGGCAAGAAATGAGCGAGCAACCGACCTATACGCCCCCAAAGGTCTGGACATGGGACAGCCAAAGCGGCGGCCAATTCGCCAACATCAACCGCCCCATTGCCGGTGCCACCCACGACAAGGATCTGCCGGTTGGGCGTCATCCCATGCAGCTGTATTCGTTGGCCACGCCGAACGGCGTAAAGGTCACCGTGATGTTGGAAGAGCTGCTGGCACTGGGCCACGAAGGTGCTGAATACAATGCGTGGCTGATCAATATCGGCGAAGGCGATCAGTTCAGCTCGGGCTTTGTCGAGGCAAACCCAAACTCAAAAATCCCTGCCCTTTGGGACCGCTCGGGCGACGAGCCGTTACGCGTGTTCGAGAGCGCTTCAATCCTGTTTCACCTGGCCGAAAGATTTGGTGAGTTCCTGCCCAAATCCGGCCCCGAGCGCACCGAGGTCATGAATTGGGTTTTCTGGCAGATGGGCAGCGCGCCGTATCTGGGTGGCGGGTTTGGCCATTTCTACGCCTATGCACCCGAGAAATGGGAATACCCGATCAACCGCTTTGCGATGGAGACCAAACGTCAGTTGGACGTTCTGGACCGCGAACTGGCCGACAAGACCTATATTGCGGGCGAAGACTATACCATCGCCGACATGGCGATCTGGCCCTGGTATGGCCAGTTGGTTCTGGGTCGCCTCTATAGCGCTGCTGAATTCCTGGACGTCGAGTCGTACAAGAACGTCATGCGGTGGGCCAAGGCCATCGACGCCCGCCCAGCCGTACAACGCGGCCGCATGGTCAATCGCCCCTTCGGTGAGTTGCACACGCAGCTGCACGAGCGTCACGAAGCCAGCGATTTTGAAACCCGCACGCAGGACAAACTGGAAGCTGCTGCAGAATAAAACCAAAGCCCCGCACGCCATTTGGTGGCGGGGCTTTTTCCTATTTCAGAATGGGCGGCTTTTCCGGGTCGCTGCCCGGTATTGTCTGGGTCACCACGCGCGCCTCGGGCTGTGGCAAATCGAACCGCAAGCCAACCCGCGCCAGGGCGGCTGCCACCTGATCATGCGCGCGAAAAAACCCGACATCCATGGCCCCTGCTTCGATCCCGGAAAACGTCAGCGCTTCGGATGCGGCTTTGGCCAAAGCGGGTTCTGCGCCGTCGACCGCACCGATGAACCCCAGCAGGTGGCCGGCACCGCCGCCCTTGGTTTTTGTACCAACCAGATAGGCAGCCTCGGCCAAGCCAACAGCTGTGGCAAGCTTCGTGTCCAGCGCGCTCAGCAAATCATCGGGCAGACCTGCGGGGGGCAGGAACTCTTCCAATTGTTGCTGAACCTCTTCTGGGCCGTGCTGCAGGGTTTCCGCCAACCAGCCCAGCGCTTCGGCCGGGATCAACATCGAGGACGGTGCCACCTCTAGGTTCAACCCCAGTCCGATCCCCTGCCCGGCCAGCATCGCGGACAATACGCGACCCGAAAGCGCCACATAAGGAACCGGGCGCTCGGCAAACCGCGCCAGCCGATCCTCGCGATCAAACGCCAGCACAAAACGACCATCCGCAACGTCGAACAATTCGGGTGAGATATTCTCGTCCTTAGCCTCTTCGGTCAGCATCAGGAACAGTTCGCTGTCGGCCAGCCGTTCAAAGAACCGCAAACGCGCTGCATCATCTTGGGGATCAGTGGACATCGCAGCGTGGGCGATGTCCAGAGCCGTGGCTTCAGTCATTCAGAACCTCTTGCACCCGCGCGCGCAAAACCGGCAGAAGCTCGGTCTGGAACCACGGGTTTTTCTTCAACCATGCCGTATTGCGCCATGACGGATGAGGCAAGGCAAAGACGCGCGGCGCATGGTCTCGCCAGTTGCGCACCGTCTCGGTGACGGAACCGCGAGACTTCAAGTGATATTTGTGAGCATGTCCCCCGACCAGTATCGTCAGAGGCACCTCACCCAGCGTCTGCATAACCCTGTCATGCCACGTTTGCCCGCAGACCGGCGGCGGTGGCAAATCCGCATTTCTCGCGTTATAGCCCGGGAAACAAAAAGCCATTGGGACGATGGAAACCCGCGACCTGTCGTAGAACATGGCCTTGTCTATCCCAAGCCAGTCCCGCAGCCGATCACCGGACGGATCGGTGAATGGCTGCCCCGAGTCGTGCACCCGCGCACCCGGGGCCTGCCCTGCTATCAGAACCGGCGTCCCGGCGCGAAACCAAACCACAGGGCGGGGCTGGTGCGCCGTGCGCGTTGCCGCGAACCGGTCCGCGCAGATGCGGCATGAGGCAATCTCTTTCTCAAGCGAATTCATCAGATGGCAAGGTTTCCTGCATCAAACTGGTTGACGGTCACAATGAAAGATAGTCAACGCGGTGCGTGGGTCCAACAGATGGAAAAGTCACAATGCCAAGAGCACGCCTTTGGATACATTGATCATTGCCGTCAAAATTCGACATAATGTGGCCCATATAAAAGGGTAGAAATGTCCGTCGGCCACCGGCACGACCGGACAAATGAAAAGGTACAAGCAGCAGGCTTCGAATGCTTGAGTTTGAGAATGTCAGTAAGTCCTTCTGGACCGGGACGCGCCGCAAGGTGATCCTGGACAATGTCTCGTTCCGGGTCGAACTGGGGCGATCGGTTGGCATTCTGGCGCCAAACGGCACCGGAAAAACCACGCTGATCAACATGATGGCGGGGCTGGAAAAGCCCGACGAAGGCGTGATCCGAAAATCTTGTCGGGTTTCCTTTCCGATGGGGTTTTCCGGTGGTGTGGCCACCAAACTGTCGGCTTTGGAGAACTCGCGCTACGTTGCCAATATCTATGGGATGGACCCCGATTACGTCGAAGCCTACTGCAAGTGGCTCTGTAATTTGGGTGAATATTTCGACCAGCCGCTGGCCACCTATTCCAGCGGTATGAGGGGGCGCTTTACCTTCGCTCTCATGCTGGCGCTGGATTTCGATATGTACCTGATCGACGAAGGCATGCCTGCATCCACGGATGTGGATTTCAACAAAAAGGCCGGGGATATCCTGCGAGAGAAACTGCGCACCACGACGCTTGTGATTGTGTCGCACAGCCCCTCGGTTTTGGAACAATTTGCACAAGAAGCGGCGGTTCTGATGGACGGTCAGCTTTATATGTTCGACACCTTGGAAGAGGCCAAGCACCTATATGACTACCAAACCCAAGGCTAGTATCTACAACTGGCGGCGCAAACGCCGTAGCGCGGGAACAGAAGAGGCCCGCGCTGATGCAATCTCGCGCATTCGCAAGGCAACGCAGCCAACCGAAGCAGCCAATGACCCGCAGCCGGGAACCGAAATCGACGCCATCAAGCGCGAGGGTCTGACCGGACGTCAATTGCGGATCGCCCGCCGGCTGGCCGAGAAAAACGGCCTGGCGGCGACCTCGGACTATGATGCCGTGCGACGGCTGCGCCAAAAAGGAATCGACCCCTTTCACCGCGCCAATTTGCTAAACCTCGCCGTGGACAAACCAGATTCGGATGATCAATCCAAGGGCAAGATCAGAATCCATTTGCCCCAAACCGTCACCGAAGGTCGCGAGTCCCTTCCCGGGCCCGAGATGTCCCCCGCGCAACGGCGCGAGCGGGAGATCGACGAAATACGCAAGGACATTGCGCGCCGCCGTCGCCGCAAATTGCTTGCCTTGTTTGCGCGCCTTGCAGTTTTCGTCTTCTTGCCGACGTTTATTGTGGGGCTTTATTTCTATCGCTACGCAACACCCATGTATGCCAGCGACTCGGCGTTCTCGATCTTGCAGGCCGATGGGGGTGGAGCTTCGTTTGGCGGCTTTCTGGCGGGCACCCAATATGCCACCGCCCAGGATTCGGTTGCTACGCAAGAGTTTCTGGAATCCAAGGACGCCCTGCTAAGGCTTGAACGCGACATGGGCTTTGCTGAAATCTTCAAGCAGGAGTGGATTGACCCGGTTCAGCGTCTTGCGCCAGACGCAACGCTGGAAGAGACATACAAGTTGTACAAGCGGATGATCGTCATCGGCTACGACCCAAGTGACGGTATCATACGAATGGAGGTCGCAGCACCGAACCCCGATATCGCGGTCGCTATCTCGAACCGTTTGCTGTCTTACGCCGAAGACCGGATCAACGGCTTGTCCGAGTTGAAACGCGAAGATCAAATGCGCGACGCTTTGTCAGGGTTTGAGATGGCGCAAAAAGAACGTCAGAAGGCACAAGAAGACTTGATTGAGCTTCAGCTCCAGGGGGCGCTTCTCGATCCTGAAAACGTAATTATCGGCCTGCGCTCCCGGATCAACGGGATCGAGACGCAGCTGCAAGAAAAGGAACTTCAGCTGGCCGCGCAACTGGACAACCTGCGTCCCAACCAGGCCAAAGTGGACGGTGCGCGCGCGGATATTTCAAGGTTGGAAGACGTTCTGGCTGAACTGAATGCGGAAATGCTGGATGTCTCGGCTGGCGAAAACTCGCTGGCACGGTTGAGTGTGCGTATTCAGATGGCACAGGCCGATTTGGCGGCCCGCGACATGTTGCTGCAAACAGCCATGCAGCAAATGGAAACCACGCGTACAGAAGCAAACCGAAAGGTGCGCTATCTGACCGTATCCGTTAACCCGGTTCCAAGTCAGGACCCGACATACCCGCGCAAGTTCGAAAATACGATTTTGGCATTTCTGTTGTTTGCTGGTATCTACCTGATGATCTCGCTTACCGCGTCGGTCCTTCGTGAACAGGTATCCTCGTAAGACACATGAAACATGTAAAAATCTCCGATCTCACGGTCGGCAATGATCTGCCGCTGACGATCATTGCCGGCCCCTGCCAGCTTGAAACTGCAGATCATGCGCAAATGATTGCAGGCAAAATGAAAGAGGCCTGCGATGCCGCTGGCGCGCAGTATGTCTTTAAAGCGTCCTACGACAAAGCGAACCGCACTTCTCTGTCGGGAAAGCGCGGTATGGGCATTGATGCAGGATTGAAGGTGCTGGATGGCATCCGTTCGGGGATGGGCATCCCGGTCCTGACGGACGTCCATACCGAGGCCCAATGTGCCATCGCGGCCGAGGCTGTGGATGTGTTGCAGATTCCGGCCTTTCTGTGCCGCCAAACCGACATGTTGCTGGCTGCTGGCAACACGGGCAAAGCCGTGAACGTAAAAAAAGGTCAGTTCCTGGCCCCCTGGGAAATGGGCAATATCGTTGACAAGGTGGAAAGCACCGGTAACCACAACATCCTGCTGACCGAACGCGGAACGTCCTTCGGCTACAACACGTTGGTGGCCGATATGCGCGGTCTGCCGCAGATGGCCAAGACGGGCTATCCGGTTGTGATGGATGCGACCCACTCGGTACAGCAGCCCGGCGGCAAGGGCGGATCTTCGGGCGGGCAGCGCGAGTTTGCGCCGGTTATGGCGCGCGCAGCGGTATCTTTGGGCATTGGTGCGGTGTTCATTGAAACCCATCAAGACCCGGACACGGCCCCGTCTGACGGGCCAAACATGATCCCTCTGGACCAGATGCCCAACTTGATTGACACATTGATGCGCTTTGATGCATTGGCCAAAGCAAATCCGATCCAGATTTAAGTAAGAGCAATAGTATGACCAAACCCATTCCCGAGGTGACACCAAACACCTGGAGTTTTTTGCGCGACCCGATGATTAAGCCGACCGGGTTTCGCGAATATGACGCCCGTTGGAAATACCCCGAAGAAATCAACCTGCCCGGCATGACTGCACTTGGCCTTGGGCTGGGCACCCAGATGCGCAAACGTGGGATCGAGCCGGTAATCGCGGTCGGAAACGACTATCGCGACTATTCCTTGGCGATCAAAAATGCACTGATTCTGGGTCTGATGCAGGCTGGTATTCAAGTCAAGGATATTGGTCCGGCACTCAGCCCCATGGCTTATTTTGCGCAGTTTCATCTGGATGTACCAGCCGTGGCCATGGTCACCGCCAGCCACAACCCGAACGGCTGGACCGGGGTTAAAATGGGTTTTGACCGTCCCCTGACCCACGGCCCGGATGAAATGTCGGAATTGCGCGACATTGTTCTGAACGGCGAAGGTGTCGCGCACGAAGGCGGCTCTTACGAGTTCGTGGACGGCGTGAAAGAGGCCTATATCGACGATCTGGTCGGCGATTTCAAAGTGTCCCGCCCGCTGAAAGTTGTCTGCGCAACCGGAAACGGCACGGCTTCGGCCTTTGCTCCGGAAATCTTCGAGCGCATGGGCGTTGAAGTCGTTCCCAGCCATAACCGCTTGGACTACACCTTCCCCCACTACAACCCTAACCCCGAAGCCATGGAAATGCTGCATGACATGGCCGACAGTGTGAAATCCAGCGGTGCCGATCTGGCACTTGGGTTTGACGGCGATGGTGATCGCTGCGGTGTTGTGGATGATGAGGGTGAAGAGATTTTTGCCGACAAGGTCGGCGTGATCATGGCCCGCGACCTTGCCAAACTGTACCCAAACTCGACATTCGTGGCCGACGTGAAATCGACCGGCCTGTTCGCCAGCGACCCCGAGTTGCAGGCGCATGGCGTGAAAGCGGATTACTGGAAAACCGGCCACAGCCACATGAAGCGCCGGGTCAAGGAAATCAACGCGCTGGCAGGTTTTGAGAAATCGGGGCACTACTTCCTGGCTGAACCTATCGGACGCGGCTATGACTGCGGCATGCGTGTCGCGGTTGAGATCTGCAAGCTGATGGACCGAAACCCGGACAAAAGCATGTCGGACCTGCGCAAGGCCCTGCCCAAAACCTGGTCGACACCGACCATGTCACCCTACGCGGCTGACACAGAAAAGTATGACATTCTGCAACGGCTGGTCGACAAGCTGGTCGCCAAGGCCGACGCCGGAGACACCTTTGCCGGTCGCGCGATCAAAGAAGTCGTTACAGTCAACGGCGCTCGGGTCATTCTGGACAATGGCAGCTGGGGTCTGGTGCGCGCGTCCTCGAACACGCCGAACCTTGTGGTGGTCTGCGAAAGCAGCGAAAGCGAAGATGAAATGCGCGCGATCTTTGCTGATATCGACGCGGTCATTCGCACCGAACCGGGTGTGGGCGACTACGATCAGACAATCTAAACATTCTGTCGTTTCGGGGCCAGGGCGGCCCCGGAACGTTCGGGTTAGTTGCCGCCAAAAAGCTTCAACAACCCTTTGTTCAATTCGTCTTCCAGCTTGTTCTTGATGGCGTCTTCGATCTGGTCACTGTCGGTGATCGTTGTGTCCAGCTCGTTCCCGACCTTTTCAAAGACCTTTTGCTTGGCTTCATCCTCAAGCTCTTTGGCTTTTCCTTCTGCCGCTGCTTCAATCACTTTGGTCAGATCGGGTTTGATCGACGGGTTGCTCCAAGGTCCAACGATCCGAACAGGCACCGCGATACCGTTACCCGAGTTGGCGCGAAGGGCGACAGGCGTAAACAGATAGTCGATGTCACGATTACCGATACCGACCTGACCCGAGCCATCGGCCCGGAAATTATCCAGCGACATCAACAGATCATTGTTGCTGAGCACACCCTGATCAATGGTGAAACTGGCGGAAAGGTTGTTGAATACGGTCGTTCCGGCCTCACCCCCGCCACGCCCCATCAGGCGGTCCAGATCAAAGCCCGAAATCACGCCCCGACCCACGTCAACGCGGCCCTTGCCGCTGAGTGAGCGCATGATCTGATCTTCGGTCTGCCCGACACCCAGAAATTCGAACGATCCGGACCCGGTGCCCGACAGGCGCTCGATGCCACCCAAAGTGGACAGGGCTTGTTGAACATTGATCCCCTCTGCCGACAGGTTGCCGCCGACCGACAAACCGTTGCGGTTGTTCGCCACGACCTGTCCGGTCAGTTGGCCCGAGAACAAAGTGGCCGGGTTCATCTGAAGCACAGCGCGCGACCGATCCAGATTCAGCGTCAGATCGCTGGGCCCCAGCGTCAGCCCCGGAACAGCAATTGAATTGGCCCTGAGGCGGATTTTGCCATTGGCCAAAGCCAGCGCAGAGGCATCTATTGGCGCGGTCGACCACCCCTGACTTGGTGGCGTTGCGGGCGACACTTGCGACGTGTCACCGGTGGCCGCACCCTCGTTGAAACGACTGAGATCCAGGTCACCTGCATCCAACCGTGCCGTAACCTGCGGCGGGTCCGCGATGACGATATCCGCTTCACCCGCCAGTCGGTTGTCATCCAGCTGCGCCACCATATTGCGCAGCGAAATCCGACCGTCCTGTGTGTACGTCATTTGCGCGGAAACATCCGCCGCTCGCCCCAGACCCAAGGGTACGCCCACTCCGGCCTGCCCAAACGCGGCCAGTATGCGCTCAGTGCTGGTCGTTTTGGCGTGCAGCTTACCGTCCATTTCACCAGCCAGATTAACCCTGCCATCAAAGGTGAAGTCTCCGCCCGGTGCGGTGAGTGTCAGATCCAGTGGCGTTACAACCCCCGAGGCATAGGCGGGCAGATCCTGAATACTCAGTTCCACATCGACCGCGCCACCGGGAACCGCCATCTGGGCCTGAACTTTCAAAGGAGCCGCGATGTCTGGCCAACTGGCGGCCAGGTCCACATTGGCAAAATCGAACTTGGTCGTGCCGTTTTCGTCATACACAAGCCGCGCATTTGTCAGCTTCAAGTGATCCAGTGTCACCTCACCTTGCTGCCCTTGCGGGGTTGCGCCGCTTGTCGTGCTTGCCGGGGCTGCGGTAGCAGGCGCCGACAATTCCCAGTTGCCGCGCCCATCTGATAGCTCCAGCCGCAGAGTCGGGTTTTCCGCAATCACGCGTTTGATGCGCAGGTCACCCGAGATCAACGCCGCGGCATCCACCCCGACGGCCAGGCTTTCGGCGCTCAGCATCGGCTCGGGCCCCGCCCAGGACGCATTCCCAAAGGTCACGGGCCCGGTTTCCATGCCCAGCACGGGCCAGAAGGTCAGATTCACGTCTCCGGTCAGCTTTAGATCAC
Source organism: Ruegeria sp. R14_0 (assembly GCF_017743975.1). Lineage (GTDB taxonomy): Bacteria > Pseudomonadota > Alphaproteobacteria > Rhodobacterales > Rhodobacteraceae > Ruegeria. Next base: position 43,809 of record NZ_JAGHRC010000005.1, read on the forward strand.
GTCCGGTTTGCGCGCGGACCTGTTCGGCCAGAATGGTGGCCAGCTTGTCGCCCGGCATCAGTAACAGCGCGCCGACCACCAAGCCAAACACCGCCACTAACAGGAACAGGATGCGCAACAGCCACTTCATTTTCTGCTCTCCGCCTTTTTCATGCGTTTAAAAAGATCATCCAAAGCCTGCGTCGCATTTGCAAGGGGAAGCGTTCCCCACTATATGCGCGGCCATGACCACGAACCCGCCAAACCTCCGCCCCGACCTGGCGCCTGCCGCCCGGATGCCCGAGATGCCACGTTCGAACCAGCCGACGATCGGCATGGTCTCGTTGGGCTGCCCTAAGGCCCTGGTCGATAGTGAGCGTATCCTGACCCGCCTTCGTGCTGAAGGATACGGGATATCTCCTGACTATTCAGGCGCGGATGCCGTGATCGTGAACACTTGCGGGTTCCTCGACAGCGCCAAGGCCGAGTCGCTGGACGCGATTGGCGAGGCGCTGGTGGAAAACGGCAAAGTCATCGTGACAGGCTGTTTGGGGGCCGAACCGGACTATATTCGCGAGCATCACCCCCGTATTATGGCCGTTACCGGCCCGCACCAATATGAACAAGTGCTGGATGCCGTGCATCAGGCAGTGCCCCCTGACCCAGACCCGTTCGTGGATTTGCTGCCCGCCGCAAGCGTGCAACTGACGCCGCGCCATTACAGCTATCTCAAGATTTCCGAGGGCTGTAACCACAAGTGCAAATTCTGCATCATCCCGGATATGCGCGGCAAACTGGCCAGCCGCCCAGCCCATGCGGTCCTGCGCGAGGCGGAAAAGCTGGTCGACAATGGCGTGCGCGAGCTGCTGGTGATCTCGCAGGACACCTCGGCCTATGGGCTGGACCGAAAATACGACGTGAACCCTTGGAAAGACCGCGAGGTTCGCAGCCACATCACCGATCTGGCGCGTGAGCTGGGGCAGTTGGATGCCTGGGTGCGGCTGCATTATGTCTACCCCTACCCCCATGTGCGCGACCTGATCCCGCTGATGGCGGATGCGGGCTGCAACGTGCTGCCCTACCTGGATATTCCATTCCAACACGCCCACCCGGATGTCCTGAAACGCATGGCGCGCCCGGCTGCAGCGGCCAAAACCCTGGATGAGATCGCCGCATGGCGCGAGACATGCCCTGACATTACCCTTCGCTCGACCTTTATCGTCGGTTACCCCGGAGAGACCGAAGCCGAGTTCCAGACACTGCTGGACTGGATGGACGAGGCGCAACTGGATCGCGTCGGCTGCTTTCAGTACGAAAACGTGGATGGCGCGCGGTCCAACGACCTCCCGGATCATGTCCCTGCCGAGGTCAAACAAGAACGCTGGGAACGCTTCATGGAAAAGGCGCAGGCCATTTCCGAGGCGAAGCTGACTGCCAAGGTCGGTCAGACCCTTGAGGTGATCGTGGATGAGATCGACGACGAGGCCGCCACCTGCCGCAGCAAGGCGGATGCGCCCGAGATTGATGGCAATCTGTTCATTGACGAAGGGTTTCAAGACCTCAAACCCGGTGACATCGTATCGGTCGAGGTTGACGAAGCCGGCGAGTACGATTTGTGGGGCAAATTACGCTGATCACCCCGGATGGGCGATGCGTGAGCCAAGTTTATTGGCCAAATGCGCGAAAAAAGCAGAGACTGACAGGACACTTCACGACAGAAGTAGGAGGGTCCAATGTCCAATCTGAACCTCTTCGTGGCGAAATGCGCTGCGGCTGTCTTGGCCGCATCCCTGTTGGCGGTACCGGCACTTGCCGACGGGTACAGCTCCGGCTCGGGCAGCTTTCTCACCATTAAATCGAAATCGGTAACCTTACACCTTCGCAGCAAACACCCGGTGAACCGGTACTATGCCGCGCCTAAGACTTATCATCCAAAACCAAAGCCCAAGGTTTACTCTCATAAGGGTAAGGCCAAGGCGCATCACCATAAAACCAAGCCAAGGGTTTACTATTCAAAACCGAACAGGCGGAAGCATCGCTCGTCTTTCGGGTACTACAAACGACGGTCTTCTCCGTACATCGTCCCGCCGCTTTACAGCACACGTCACCGAAATTCCCACACCGGTTTTTCATTGTACGGGCACTAGGGCGATCGGCTCGGGTCAGAACAGGCTAACTAGGCCGACACCCCATGCAACGCCAGCCGCAATCGCGGTCACAGCGACGGCGGCGCTGGCTGCATCCTTGGCCTGCCCGGCCAGGATGTTGTGATCGGTGGACGTGTGATCCACCGCGCGTTCAATCGCAGTGTTGAACAGTTCGGCGACTAGGACAATGAGACCCATCACCAAGATCAGGGCGCGCACCGCATCTGCCAGCGGCAGCCACATAACCAAAATCGCCGAGATGAGATTGGCCCAGACCCAACAGCGGAACGAATATTCCTCGCTCCAGGTGGCGGCCAAACCTTGCCAGCTCCACTTGGTGCGATCCCTGAGGCGCGTGAAGAAGTTTTTCATGTTTCCTCTGACTTCCTATAGAGCGCACAGAAACCTGATCCGAGGCCCGCAAACAAGAAAAAACCGCCCGTAGGCGGCGGTTGTTTCGGGCAATGTGCGAGCGGCTTGAGAAACAAGCCGCTCGCGGAATGCTTATTGTGCGACCGGGTTACAGATGGTCTGACCCGCTTCGGTCGTGGCCAGTTCGGTTCCTGCCGGACAGCTCGGCGTGCCGAACTTGTCATATTCGGGCGTGATGTACACCGGCGTCGGTTCTTCCTGCTGCGAGCATGCAGCCAGAACCAGGGCGATTGCGCTTACGGCAGCAAATTTTAGTTTCATGTCCGTCAATCCTCTAAATATTTTTCCTATTGACCTACAACCTCGGGCCAGTCTCAAAATACGACCTCGTTGAAATTATTGCAACAAAATCAATCACAGAATTGTGAGAACGGCAAAACCGCGCTTTTGGCGTCGTAGGCGAATGGCTCGCTACACCTTGGCTGCAATGGCCCTATAGTTGTTTGAAGACATCAGCCAACAGCGGAGGAGCCACATGTCAGATCGGCCAAATATCGCCCAAAAAGCCCCCTATCCGGTCGAAGTGACCGAGGGCAAAAGCTATTTTTGGTGTAGCTGCGGCAAATCCGAACGGCAGCCGTTTTGCGATGGTTCACACAAGGGAACAGAGTTTGAACCGGTGAAATACACGGCAGACTCCAGTAAGAAAGTGTTCTTTTGCGGCTGCAAACAAACCTCTAACCCGCCACTGTGCGACGGGGCGCATTCCAAGCTCTGACTAGGCTTTCAGCGCGTTCAAATTGTCTGCATTGGCGCAAAACTCAGGCGCCGATGCGGTTTGGGCCTGTTGTTGTGATAGCCAAACCTCGCATTCCCCGCTGCAATTCGCAGCACGGCAGCGCGTTACGATTTGAGCATATTCGTCCGCGGACAGCCGCCCCTCGGCCATCGCTTCAGTCAATGAGATGTCCATGCACCTGGCCACCGACCTGGTCAGCCAGAAGTGTTTTTCAACATCTCCCAGAATGTCCCTGCTCATTGGCAATCCCGCCTTTGCTGCGACCGGAGCGCCGCAAACCTTTCGCGGTTCGGGCAGGACTCCGGAGCGTCTGGCGCAGAATCCGTGTTCTGCAGCCAGTCTTTGCAGGCACAGGCCCATTCACATCCCTGACACCGCCGAACCATCTCGGCCCAGTCCTCCTGGCTCAAACGTCCTTTTCGATGTTCGGCCACAATGTCTGAGCCCACCACCTGCCCCATGCGCAACACAAGGCGATGATGGGCCATGGTTTTTCCTAACCGTTGCATTCGCTTTCCGATATTGATTTCAGCTGATCAAACAACGCGGTGTTTCGGCAGTATTCTGGTGTCTTCCGATCTTGGACCGGTTGCTCGAGGAATTGTTCGCAATGGCCCGGATTCGAGCATCCGCTACACCGCAGGACCGCCTCAGAAATCTGATCAATCGATACCTCGCCGCCAATCGCTGCACTTTCCAGATCGACCCCCACGCGGGTTGCCATTCTGTCAACCAGTGCTGCATGTCGTTTCAGAGTATCCTTGCCTAGCATAGCGCTCTCTCCCTGTCGCACAGTCCAGACAGGATAACGCGGTTGCTCAGGCAGGCCTTTGACTCAGGTCAAGACCCAACACCGATATGGTCAAGATAGGCCCGTGTGGCGTCCTGCACCCGGCGAAAGCGGTCTCCGCCAAGCTTTTTGCCACCGTACCAGCGGGTTACGATGACGACGTGGTCGTCCAGCCCGGCTCTTTCGAGCATGCGCAGGATCACCATCCCCGCGCCACTTTCGCCGTCATCGGCCTTGAGCGCGCCTGTGGGCAGCACCGCCGCCCAGGTATTGTGCGTCGCCTTGGCATAGCTTTTGTCGGCCTTGAGTTCTTTCAGCACGGCATCCACATCATCCCGGCTGTGTACCGAGGCCCCGGACACCGCATATTTCGACCCGCGATCCGTCAGGATCACACCCAGCTGCACCAGTGATGTCATTGCGTCAGCCCGATCTTCCGCGCTGTTTCCTGCACAATCTGAACGCGCTGCGCGTTCGGCGGGTGCGACGTCAGAAAACTGTCGCCCGGATCGGGAAGCCGGTCAAAGTACTTTGCGCCGATCAACGGGTTGTACCCAGCATTATAGGTTATGATTGTCCCCAACTGATCGGCTTCCAACTCAAAGTCTTTAATATAGACCTGCGCCCCGACCTGTGCGCCCAATTTTTGCGCTTCTTCAATGGCCGCGCCGTCCGCACCGCCCAAGCGGGCGAGTTCACCAAAAATCGCGGCACTGTCGCGCGCATTCCGGGACTGCCGGGGAATATGACGCAGGATGTGGTGGGCGGCTTCATGCCCCATTACAAAGGCCAGTTCATCCGCGTTGGCCGCGGATCCGATCATCGACCGAGTAAAAATGATCACTGGCTGATCTTTGTCATCCAGCGTCTGAAATGCGTTTGCCTCAGCGTTTGGATTCAGGTCGACCAGTATGGTGAAATCGCAATTGGCGACATTTGCGCGCCGCACGCATTCGCGGCGTGCTTGCTCAGCAACTTGTTGGCTGACCTCTCGGAAGGTCTCGGCCTGGGCGCGAAATGCCTCTGTCTCGGGCGACCATTCGGCCACGGATTGCACACGCAAAGTGTCGGCGCCGCACGCCGCCAGAAACAGGGGAAGCAACAAACTGATCAGACGGCGCATTCTTTATCCTCTGAAACGGGCGGCCCGTTTTTCAGACCATAGCGCGCCTCCCCCAGGATCGCCACTGCGGGATTGCCCAGGTTCGGGTTGCATTGCGACCGCTCGGCCTGCACTCTGACATTATGTTTTCGATTGAGCATGAATTCGACTCGACGGTCATTACTCTGGTGGATGAAGGCCCAAAGCCTTTGCAAGAGGATGTCGTCATCAACAGCTTCGCCGAATGTGTGACGCTTGAACAATTGGACCCGCGCACGGATCAGATTCTGAGGATCACTTTGTCCCCCGAACAAGTGCGCGATCTGGCCGCAGCCTTGGACCTGCCCGAGGGCGTGTACCAGATTCGTGAAACATCTGGTCAAGGCGAATAAACAAAGGTTTTCTCGCGCGATGTCTGGCCGCGTCTGAGGGTCAGCGTGGACGGTGCCACACCCATTGCCTTGGCCAGAATGGCACGCACTGCTGCATTTGCCTTCCCATTTTCGGGCGGGGCCGTGACGGTGATGCGAATGACTCCATCTTGGGATGTAATGCTATCCCTTGCCGCTTTGGGCGTGACCCTGACCGAAATCTCGGCACCCGGCACTGCTCGCTCGCCCAGATCCGGAAAATTTTGCAGTTTTGGCTTGGCCATCTTTCCCCACTTCCTGATCTATAGGCTTGCACGTTCGTTCAGGGAATGAAAATGATCGCCTGCATCCAGCCGCTTGCTCTTGAAACACGCCAGATGTTCAACCACATACACAACCGCCTATGTAAAGGAAGTTAACATATGTCCTTGAAGAATCCGGCCGCTCTGGAGTTTCTGCAAACACGCCGGTCGCGACCCGCGAAGACGCTGGTTGCACCCGCACCTACGCGGGAACAGCTAGTGCCACTGCTGATCGCGGCCGCACGCAGCCCTGACCATGGCAAGCTGGAGCCATGGCGTTTTGTCGTGTTGGAAAAAGGCGCTATGCCGCGGCTGGCACAACTGACAGAAGAAAGCGGCGCAGCCCTTGGCAAATCCCCCAAGGACATCGCAAAGGCGCGCACCCAGTTCGACATGGGCCATCTGGCGGTTGCGGTTATCGAAGTACAGAAACCTTCGGAAAAAATCCCGGCGATTGAACAGACCTATTCCGCCGGTGCGGTGTGCCTGGCCCTTCTGAACGCCGCTCTTGCAGCGGGTTGGGGTGCCAACTGGCTGTCTGGCTGGCAAACTCATGACCGAGCGTTCTGCCAAAAGGCTTTTGGGCTGCAAGACAATGAGCGCGTTGCCGGGCTGATCCATATCGCGACCGAAGGCAGCGCACCGCCCGAACGCCCCCGCCCCGACGTGGCCGCGTTGACCGAATGGGTTACGGAATGATCATCTTCAACGCCTTCTTCACGGCACTCGGACAGATCGGAGACCCCAAGTTCCGGGCTGTCCTGCTGCGCGGGGTCGGCTTGACGATCGTGCTGTTGATCGCTGCCTGTGCAGTGGCGATCTGGCTGATCAACTGGCTGTCCGGCGATGAGATCTCTCTGCCCTTTGTCGGGGCTGTGCCATGGCTGAACGACGTGCTGAACTATTCCGGCATCTTCGTCGTTCTGATCCTGCCGGTTTTCCTGATGGTCCCCGTGGCCTCGGCAATCACGTCGATGTTCCTGGAAGAGGTCGCACAGGCTGTCGAAGACAAACATTACCCGAGTTTGCCTAAGGTACCCGGCATCCCGTTCCGGGAGAGCGTAATCGACGGGCTGGGCTTTATGGGCGTTCTGATTGCCGCCAACCTGCTGGCGCTGATCCTCTACGCGATCTTCACCCCTCTGGCCCCGATTATCTTTTGGGCTATGAATGGGTTCTTGCTGGGGCGAGAGTACTTTACTCTGGCGGCCATGCGCCGGGTTGGTCGCGAAGGCGCGCGGAAGCTGCGCGCCAAACATGCGACGACTATTTGGATCGCGGGAACGCTGATGGCGATCCCACTGTCAGTGCCGCTGGTGAACCTTGTGATCCCAATCATCGGAGCCGCGACATTCACCCATATTTATCACAAGCTGGCGCGGCCCGTGGCCTAATGGTCAGCCGCGCGGCCCCATCTGGTTCAACCAGTCGAAGTCGCGCACCGAAATCAGGCCTGACAGAATAATTCCGGCAACAATCGCCCAGAGCACCACCGTGATTCCGGTGGTGATCCACATCTTCTTTTTCATGTGATGCACTTCCGGCGCACCCGAATGGGTACCCGGCACAATATCACCCAGATCACCCTGCGTCTTGATACGGATGGGCAGGACCACCAGCAAAGTCATGAACCAGATCACGGCGAACAGAACCGCCGCAGCAGTAATCGTCATCTCTTCCCCTCCGGGGTTGCGTTACACCTGTTCTAGCTCGACGAGGCAGCCGTTAAAGTCTTTGGGATGCAGGAAGAGGACAGGTTTGCCATGCGCCCCGATCTTGGGCTCGCCCGAGCCCAGTACACGCGCACCGGTTTCCTTCAGGTGATCGCGCGCGGCGATGATGTCTTCTACCTCATAGCAGACATGGTGAATGCCGCCTGCGGGGTTCTTTTCCAGAAACCCGTTGATCGGGCTGTCGTCGCCCAGCGGGTACAGCAGTTCAATCTTGGTGTTGGGCAATTCGATGAACACCACGGTCACACCGTGATCGGGTTCGTCCTGCGGAGCCCCAACATTGGCACCCAGCGCGTTGCGGTATTGCTCGGACGCGGCCTCTAGATCGGGTACGGCAATGGCGACGTGGTTCAGACGACCAATCATGGAACTCTCCTTACGTTCTGCGTTGCAGCGGTTATGGGGGCTGTTTGGTCAAAGAACAAGTGCGCCAAATTGCCGTTAACGCTGTGTTAGCCAGAAGTTCCTAGCGTGAGGCATCTGCTGATTAGGAGTTCTGCCATGGACGATTCGAGCCCCTTCGCCTCACCCGCGCAGCCAACGGCCACACGGCCCCTGCTGGGACAGACCATTCTGGTTGTGGAAGACAGCCGTTATGCTTGCGACGCCATCAGGCTGATGTGCCTGCATAGTGGCGCACGCATCAGGCGGGCAGATTGCCTGCAGTCCGCGCGCCGACACCTGCAGATTTACCGCCCCTCGGTCATCCTGATCGACATGGGTTTGCCTGATGGGGATGGGTCGGATCTGATTGCCGAATTGTCCGAAGCAACGCCACGCATCGGCGCTGTTCTGGGTATGTCCGGCGATGATTACACCGAGCGCGCCGCGATGCGGGCGGGCGCGGATGGGTTTTTGGCAAAACCTCTTAAGTCTCTGGCCTACTTTCAGACTTCGATCCTGAAGCGCCTGCCCGAAGACCGCAGACCTAACAGCCTGCACGCTGTGCGGGATGAGGTTATTCGCCCCGATCCGATGGCTTATCAAGACGACATGGCACATATCGCAGACGTTCTGGCCGGACCGAATGATCAACGCACACTGGATTACGCAGCCCAATTTCTGCGCGGGGTTGCGCGGGATGCCGAAGATACGGTTCTGGCAGACGCAGCACAACGGCTGGCCGAGTCACGCGCTGGCGGCACCCCCACCACAGCGGTCGCTGCCCAGGTCGCGGGTTTGGTGCAAACCCGCCTTCAACAGCGCGAGGCGATCTAAAATGGTGACAGCCTATTTCATAACCGCGACGATCCTGTGCATCTGGGCATACTCACACACCCGCACAACAGCGCGCAATATTCGTACCAGCCGAAAGTCACTCCGGGACCCGCTGATCTGAAGCCTCGGCGCAACACGACTGCAGATTTGCAAGCAAGTCGGTTGCGGTGGCTCGTTGCCCTCTCGCATCAGCGCAAACCACAAAAAAACCCGCTGCAGTGATGCAGCGGGTTTTTGTCAGTCTTACTCCTGAGGAATGATCCGAAGACCCAGTTCCATCAACTGATCCGAGGTCGGATCCGAAGGCGCATCCATCATCAGGTCTTCTGCGCGCTGGTTCATCGGGAACATCATAACCTCGCGGATGTTGGCCTCGTCAGCCAGCAACATGACGATACGGTCGATCCCGGCGGCACAACCACCGTGCGGCGGGGCTCCATAATGGAAGGCGTTGAACAGGGCACCAAAGCGGGATTTGACTTCATCCTCACCGTAGCCAGCAAGTTCAAACGCTTTCAGCATGATCTCGGGCTTGTGGTTCCGGATCGCACCCGACACCAGCTCATACCCGTTACAGGCCAGATCATACTGATAACCACGCACATCCAGCGGGTCGCCATTCAAAGCGTCCATCCCGCCCTGCGGCATCGAGAACGGGTTGTGTTCAAAGTCGATCGCGCCGGTTTCTTCGTCCTGCTCATAGATCGGGAAATCCACGATCCAGGCAAAAGCGAAGCGGTCTTTTTCGGTCAGGCCAAGTTCCTCACCAATCACGTCGCGCGCCTTGCCCGCGACCTTTTCAAAGGCTTTCGGCTTGCCTCCAAGGAAGAAAGCGGCATCACCAACGCCCAGACCCAGTTGCTGACGGATCGCCTCGGTGCGCTCAGGTCCGATGTTCTTGGCCAGCGGACCTGCGGCCTCCATCCCCTCGCCCTGATCGCGCCAGAAGATGTAACCCATGCCGGGCAGACCCTCTTTCTGGGCAAAAGCATTCATGCGGTCACAGAACTTGCGGCTACCACCGGTCGGTGCCGGGATGGCGCGGATTTCGGTGCCGTCCTGCTCCAGCAGCTTTGCGAAAATCGCAAAGCCAGACCCGCGGAAGTGGTCGGAGACCACTTGCATTCTAATAGGATTCCGAAGGTCGGGCTTGTCGGAACCGTACCAAAGCGCTGCATCCTTGTACGAAATCTGCGGCCACTCCTGATCGACCTTACGGCCACCGCCGAACTCCTCGAACACACCGGTGAGAACAGGCTGGATCGTGTCGAACACGTCCTGCTGCTCGACAAACGACATCTCAATGTCAAGCTGATAGAAATCTGTCGGAGACCGGTCGGCGCGCGGGTCCTCGTCGCGGAAGCACGGCGCGATCTGGAAGTATTTGTCAAAGCCCGACACCATAATAAGCTGTTTGAACTGCTGCGGAGCCTGCGGCAGAGCGTAAAACTTGCCCGGATGCAGACGCGAGGGCACAAGAAAGTCACGCGCGCCTTCGGGCGACGAGGCCGTGATGATCGGGGTCTGATACTCACGGAAGCCCTGATCCCACATGCGACGACGCATCGAGGCGACAACGTCCGAGCGCAAGGTCATGTTCTGCTGCATCGCCTCGCGACGCAGATCCAGATAACGATAGCGCAGACGGGTTTCCTCGGGGTATTCCTGATCGCCAAAGACCATCAGCGGCAGTTCGTCAGCCGCACCCAGAACTTCCAGTTCGCGCACGTAAACTTCGATCTCGCCGGTCGGCAATTTCGGGTTCACCAGCTCAGGATCGCGTGCCTTAACTGTGCCGTCGATGCGGATGCACCACTCGGACCGGACTTTTTCAAGCTCGGCAAAAGCCGCGCTGTCGCCGTCGCAAAGAACCTGCGTGACGCCGAAATGGTCCCGAAGGTCGATGAACAGGACGCCACCGTGATCTCGGACACGATGCACCCAACCGGACAGGCGGACGGTTTCACCGACATTGGCGGCGGTCAGAGCGGCGCAGGTGTGGCTGCGATAGGCGTGCATGGATCATATCCCTTCGGGCGCAGAATTCGTCGCGCCGATACACCCTGTCAGGCTTGGAAAGTCAAGGCAGGTCGCGCCGTCAAAACGGCCTTTGGACGTTGCCGGAATAGAAATAGATACCCAAACCGGCGGCAAAGATGATGTTCCCGGCGATTGCGTGCAGCAGCACCGCGTAGAAAAACGATCCCCGCTTGCGATAGGCCCAGGTGAACAGCAGCCCTCCGCCAAAGGTCATGGCGGCGACGATCCAGCTCCAATACATCAGGTGTGCAAGCGAAAACAACGAGGCGTTCAGCAGGTAAGCCGCAGGTCCCTTCGGCAGGATCGCTTGATAACGGCGGAAAAACAGCGACCGGAACAGCAGTTCTTGTGGCAGAGCGGACAGCAACGGGTAGCCCAGCCAGATCACGGCCAGAAACTCGGGCCGGTAGAGGAGCATGCGAAATGCAACATCCGGCCGAGTCGTCATGACAACCGTCGTGCAAAAGGCCGTCATGGCAAGGGTAAAGGCGGCAAGTTCGGCCCAGGTCCAGTTGCGACAGTTGTACCGAAGCTCGGCCCAGGCAAAACCGGGCGTAATATGCAGCAGGATGATGCCGATCGCCGTGAAGGTGAACAACGATGGGAACATCCAGTTCGGTGGGAAAAAAACCGCGATCAGGACCGGAACGGCAATGAAGAAAAGGCCAAATTCCAAACGCAATCGCATGTGATACGTCGCGTCGTCCACCCAATCGCTTTGTCTACTCACTATCCAACCAACTCCGCCCGGATCAGGCCACGCAAGGAATTCCCTACGAAGAGCTTTTCCGCGTTTTCCAAATCGGTCAAGGACAAGACGCCTTCGGTAACCTGTTTATTATCAATCAGTTCTTCGCGCAGGATACCTGGCAGCACGCCGCTGGACAACCGAGGGGTCAGCCGCTGACCATCCGACAGGTGCGCGAACAAGTTGGTTATTGTCCCTTCGCACAGCTCGTCGCGCTCGTTCAGAAACAGCAGCTCGTCTATACCGTCAGGCAGCGACGCGCGGGCGGCATCATAAACCGACCGCTGCGTTGTCTTGTGCCGCAACCAGACATCCGACGAGGCAAGCCGTGTATCTGCGACGGCAATACGCCAAACTGGTGGGTTTTCGGTGAGCACACCGGTTGTCACGTCGAAGCTCTCGTCAAGGGCCAGAGTGAGACGGCACCGCAACGGCGCATGGCCTGCGATTGCGTTCAACGCTTCGATGGCCGCATCCCTGCTGAACGAAATCCCCAATGCAGCCGCCGTGCGCTGCATGCGCGCCAGATGCCGGTCGCGACGCACAAAACCCGTTCCGGGTCGAAATCCAAGCGTCTCGATTATGCGGAAGTCAGGGTCAGCTGGTGGGCAAAGCGGGCTTTCCATAGCGCTTCCTCGTATTCCGATGGGGCCGTGCTGTCCCAAACCACGCCGCCGCCCACGTTCAGGGTGGCTGCGCCATCCTCGACCATCAGCGTCCGGATGGCGACGTTAAACTCGGACCGTCCATCCGGCGCCGCCCAGCCTATGGCGCCGCAATAGATGTCACGGGGCCAGGGTTCGAGGTCGGACAGAATCTCCATCGCGCGAATCTTGGGCGCGCCGGTGATCGAGCCGCAGGGAAAGAGCGCTGTCAGGATATCCGAAAGCTCTGCACCCATGTGCAGTTGCGCCTGAACCAATGAGGTCATCTGATGCACCGTCGCGTAGGTTTCGACTTTGAACAGCTCGGGCACCTTGACCGATCCGGGCATCGCCACGCGGCTGATGTCGTTGCGCAGCAGGTCGACAATCATCAAGTTTTCGGCCCGGTTCTTTTCATCACGCGACAGAAATGCGCGGCGGCGGGCATCCTCGGCCTCATCCGAACTGCGGGGCTGCGTGCCCTTCATTGGGCGCGTCTCAATCCCCCTATCTGCGTTGGTGCGAAAGAACAGCTCGGGCGAGCGGCTGAGCAGATCGGGCAACCCATCCTGCTGGATTAGCGCACCGTGTCCCACGGGCTGCCCAGCCGCCAGAGTTGAATAAAGCGCAGCGCTGTCGCCCTCGACCGTCAAGTCAATCGGGAAGGTCAGGTTCGCCTGATAGATGTCCCCGGCCCCGATCGCGTCGTGCACCTGACTGAACGCACGGGTGTACCGTGCCTCGTCCCAGCGTGGCGCAAAGCGGGTCACGCCACCAGCCGGTGCAGAAAGCGCGTGCTGAACCGGGGTGTCAAAGACGCCAAAACACAGCAATGGCAGCCGGCGGTTACCCGGCATCCTGCCCGAGAGGCGTGGCTCTAGTGCATAGCCCAGCTCATAACTGGCATAGCCTGCCAGCCACGCACCGTCAGCGCGTGCGGCATCCAGCGCCGCCATCGCCTGGGGCACGTCCTCCGCATTGTCGGCGCGGATCACCTTGGCAGGCCGGTCAAAACTGGTTCCTGGCCCGACCGGCCCCTGATCGAAACGAATACGCACGTGCATCCTCATTTGCCGTGCAGCGCGATATAGAGGATACGGCGGCGAGGGGAAGAGGAGAAAGCGGCAATTTCGCCCCTGTTTCCGATACCTCTTGAACCTTTTCGCGCGGTCCCTATAACGCAGGACAATTTGGGCGCTTGGGGTGCGCCCTGACTCGCGGACAATCGAAGGAACAAGGCCATGCCGAGAAGAACCGACATCCAGTCGATCATGATCATCGGGGCGGGGCCCATTGTTATCGGTCAGGCTTGCGAGTTCGACTATTCCGGCGCTCAGGCCTGCAAGGCGCTGCGGGAAGAAGGATACCGGGTCATTCTGGTAAACTCAAACCCTGCTACCATTATGACCGACCCGGGATTGGCCGACGCGACCTATATCGAGCCGATCACGCCCGAGGTTGTCGCCAAGATCATCGAGAAAGAACGCCCCGACGCCTTGCTGCCCACGATGGGTGGTCAGACCGGTCTGAACACCTCGCTCGCGCTGGAAGAGATGGGTGTGCTGGACAAGTTCGGTGTCGAAATGATCGGCGCCAAGCGTGATGCCATCGAAATGGCCGAGGACCGTGCCCTTTTCCGCGAGGCGATGGACCGGCTGGGCATCGAAAACCCCAAGGCCGAGATCGTGACCGCCCCCAAGGATGAAACCGGCAAGAAAGACCTGGACGCGGGCGTTGCGCTGGCGCTGGAGACACTTGAAACAGTTGGTCTGCCCGCGATTATCCGCCCTGCCTTTACGCTGGGCGGTACAGGCGGCGGCGTGGCGTATAACCGCGAAGACTATATCCATATCTGCCGTTCGGGCATGGACGCCTCGCCCGTAGGTCAGATCCTGATTGATGAAAGCCTGCTGGGCTGGAAAGAATACGAGATGGAGGTGGTGCGCGACACCGCCGATAACGCCATCATCGTGTGTTCGATTGAGAACGTCGATCCGATGGGCGTGCACACAGGTGACTCTATTACCGTCGCCCCTGCGCTGACGCTGACCGACAAAGAATACCAGATCATGCGCAATCACTCGATTGCCGTGCTGCGCGAGATCGGTGTCGAAACCGGCGGATCAAACGTGCAATGGGCGATCAACCCGGTGGATGGCCGGATGGTCGTGATCGAGATGAACCCGCGTGTGTCACGCTCGTCCGCGCTGGCCTCGAAAGCGACCGGTTTCCCGATTGCCAAGATCGCCGCGAAACTGGCCGTGGGCTACACGCTGGACGAGCTGGACAACGACATCACCAAGGTCACACCGGCCTCGTTCGAACCGACCATCGACTATGTTGTCACCAAAATCCCGAAATTCGCGTTTGAGAAATTCCCGGGCTCTGAACCCTACCTGACCACCGCCATGAAGTCGGTGGGTGAGGCGATGTCCATAGGCCGCACAATCCACGAATCGATGCAAAAAGCTCTGGCTTCGATGGAATCGGGCCTGACCGGCTTTGATGAGATCGAAATCCCGGGCCTGAATGTGGGCGTCTGGGACGAGGCTGACGACAAGGCTGCGGTGATCAAGGCGATCAGCCAGCAAACGCCCGACCGTCTGCGCACGATTGCGCAGGCCATGCGTCACGGCCTGACCGACGACGAGATCTTTGGCGTCACCAAGTTCGACCCTTGGTTCCTCGCCCGTATCCGCGAGATCATCGAGGCCGAGCGTCAGGTTCGCAAAGACGGCCTGCCGGTGACCGAAGAAGGCATCCGCAAGCTCAAGATGCTGGGCTTCACCGATGCGCGTCTGGGCAACCTGACGGGTCGCGACGAAGACAACGTCCGTCGCGCGCGCCGGAACCTTGGCGTAAACGCAGTTTTCAAACGCATCGACACCTGCGCCGCCGAGTTCGAGGCGCAGACACCCTATATGTATTCGACCTATGAGGCCCCCATGATGGGCGAGGTTGAGTGCGAAGCGCGTCCCTCCGACCGCAAGAAAGTCGTCATCCTCGGCGGTGGTCCGAACCGGATCGGTCAGGGCATCGAGTTCGACTATTGCTGCTGCCACGCCTGTTTCGCGCTGACCGAGGCGGGGTATGAGACCATCATGGTCAACTGTAACCCCGAGACGGTCTCAACCGACTATGACACCTCGGATCGTCTGTATTTCGAACCCCTGACCTTCGAACACGTCATGGAAATCCTGACGAAAGAGCAGGAAAATGGCACGCTGCACGGCGTGATCGTTCAGTTCGGCGGCCAGACACCGCTGAAACTGGCCAACGCGCTTGAGGCCGAGGGCATTCCGATCCTTGGCACCACGCCGGACGCCATCGACCTTGCCGAAGACCGTGAACGTTTCCAGGCGCTGGTCAACGATCTGGGTCTGAAACAGCCCAAGAACGGTATCGCCTCGACTGACGAACAGGCGTTGGAAATCGCCGAAGACATCGGCTTCCCGCTGGTCATCCGCCCCTCTTACGTTCTGGGTGGCCGCGCGATGGAAATCGTCCGCGATATGGAGCAGCTGAAGCGCTACATCAACGAGGCCGTGGTGGTTTCAGGCGACAGCCCGGTTCTGCTGGACAGCTATCTGGCCGGCGCGGTTGAACTGGACGTCGACGCTCTGTGTGATGGCACCGACGTACATGTCGCGGGCATTATGCAGCATATCGAAGAAGCTGGCGTGCATTCGGGCGATAGCGCCTGTTCTCTGCCGCCCTACTCGCTGTCAAAGGAAATCCTGGATCAGATCAAGGATCAGGCGTTCAAACTGGCCAAGGCGCTGAACGTTGTTGGCCTGATGAACGTGCAGTTCGCAATCAAGGATGACGAAATTTACCTGATCGAAGTGAACCCGCGCGCATCGCGCACCGTGCCGTTCGTCGCCAAGGCGACCGACAGTGCGATTGCTTCGATTGCTGCACGCGTGATGGCCGGAGAGAAACTGGCGAACTTCCCGCAGCGCCCCGCGTATCAGGAAGGTCAGGACACAAAGATCGCCGACCAGATGACGCTGGCCGATCCGGACATGCCATGGTTCTCGGTAAAAGAAGCCGTGCTGCCTTTCGCCCGTTTCCCTGGCGTCGACACGATCCTGGGGCCAGAAATGCGCTCGACGGGCGAGGTTATGGGCTGGGACCGCGACTTCCCTCGCGCCTTCCTCAAGGCCCAGATGGGCGCAGGCATGGTACTGCCGTCCTCGGGCCGCGCGTTTATCTCGATCAAAGACGCGGACAAGACACCTGCAATGCTTGAGGCTGCGCAAGTGCTGGCCGAACTGGGCTTTTCTTTGGTCGCAACACGCGGCACCCAGGCATGGTTAGCCCAGCAAGGCGTGGACTGCGACGTCGTCAACAAGGTGTATGAGGGTCGCCCCGACGTCGCCGACATGTTGAAAGACGGCCAGGTTCAGCTGTTGATGAACACCACAGAAGGCGCGCAGGCGGTTGAGGATAGCAAATCTATCCGCTCAATCGCGCTCTACGACAAGATCCCTTACTACACGACGGCTGCCGCAAGCCACGCCGCCGCGCTGGCAATCAAGGCGCAGGCCGAGGGTGATGTGGAGGTGAAATCCCTGCAGGGCTGATCGGCCTTAACCTGCTTACACAACTGAACGTTTCGCGCGCCCGTTGACCTTGTGTCCTCGGGCGCGCATCCTTTCTGTGATCGAGCAAAAGGATAAACATATGCGCAGATTTCTGGTTTTCGCCGCACTCATGACGCTTGCCGCGTGTGATGTACCATTGGTTCCGTTGATCTAATCATCAGCATGGGTGGCACGAGTGTCGCCTTGCGCACTGCAACTTTCAGGACAGGCTGCGGATTGTTGTTGCCGCAGCACCGACCGAATGATGACCCCGGGCGACTGAAACCGCCGCCCGGTTCTTGTTACGCTGCAGCCGCTTTTAACGCGCGCTTTTCGTCTCGCGCGAAAAAGATCATGTAGAATGTCGGCGCTGCGACCATCGTCAGGATCGTTGCAAATGCCAAGCCTCCCATGATCGTCACCGCCATAGACTTAAAGAACGCATCCGTCAGCAGCGGTGCCATTCCGAGAATTGTGGTGATCGCTGCCAACATGACCGGACGCAAACGCGAGACCGATGCTTCTATGATCGACTCGCGCAGGCCCTTGCCAGTCGCACGAACCAGATCGATTTCTTCGACCAGAACGATGCCGTTTTTGATCAGCATCCCCGACAGGCTGAGCAAGCCCAGCAAGGCCGTGAATGTGAACGGCAACCCAGTGCCTAGCAGCCCAATGACGACGCCGTTGACGGACATCGGCACCAGCAACCAGATAATGATCGGCTGACGGACAGCGTTAAAGATCAACACTGAGATCAGCACCATGATCAGCAAGCTTACCGGCAGCTGGCGGCCAAGGCTTTCATTGGCTTCGCCCGCGTTTTCAAACTCACCACCCCATTCCATGCGATATCCCGCAGGCAATTCCATATCTTCGATGGCAGCGCGCACTTCGGAATGAACCTGGGCAGCCGTGAAACCCGAAGGAATCTCGGCCCCAACAGTGATCGTCAGAACCCGATCACGGCGATGTACCAGCGTGTTGAGCGACTGGTATTCAAAGCCATCGACCATTTGCTCAATTGGAACAAACCTCTCGGACTGGTCCGAATAGACCACCTGATCAACGATCGAGTACTCACCATCTGCCGGGCGTCGGATGATGATTGGGATCAGACGGTCGCGTTCCCGGAAAACACCGGCCCGAAAACCGTCTGTCGAGAACTGCAGCGTACCTGCAATATCTTCACGCGTCACACCCGCTGTCTGCGCCCGCTCGGTTGCGTAGATAGGCTGAACTGCCAGCTCTTTCTCACGCCAGTCGTGATGCACATGCAGGGCATTTTCGGACGCGGCGCGCATTCGCTGGATCGCCTCATCTGCAAGCTGCCGTAAGACCGCCGGATCACTGCCCGAGAACCGAGCTTGAATCGGGTCGCCGCCGCCGGGCCCAAAGATCAGACGCTTGGTGCGAAACTCGCCTTCGGGAAACTGGGCTGAACCAAACGCCTCGAGATCAGCCTGCAACGCCGGGATGTCGTCCAGAGTTTCCGTGCGGATGATCATGTGACCATAGCTGGGGTTCGGTTTCTCCGCCGAATAGGTCAGTAGGAATCTGGTCGCCCCCTGCCCCACAAATGTGGTGACGGCAACGACATCGTCACGCTGATCCAGCCATTCTTCGAACACAGCCATGTCTTCGGCCGTACGCGCAATCGGCGTGCCTTGCGGCAGCTTGTAGTGCACGAAGAACAACGGCGTGTTGGAATCCGGGAAGAACTGCTGTTTGACCAGACCGAACCCGGCAAAACAGGCAACCGTAACGCCCACCAGACCAGCAACCACCAGCCAACGGAACCGCAGCGCCCAGCGCAGGATGGCTCCGTAGATACGGAACATGATCCCGCCATAGGCATCCACGGCGCCTTCTTCGCCCTGCTTGAAGAAATAGTGCCCAAGCAATGGAGTCACTGTCAGGGCAAGAATCCAGCTCAGCAGCAGAGAGATTGCGATCACGGCAAACAGCGAGAACAGGAATTCACCCGTTGCGTCCGGGCTAAGCCCGATACCCGCAAAAGCCATGATCCCGATGACGGTCGCGCCCAACAGCGGGATCTGCGTTTTCGAAGCAGCCTCATCCGCTGCATCGCGCGAGTTCTTTCCGCGCAGCATAGCGATCTGCATGCCTTCGGCGACAACGATGGCGTTGTCCACCAGCATCCCCATTGCGATGATTAGCGCGCCCAACGAAATCCGCTCCATCTCGATTGAAAAGATCGACATGAACAGCAGCGTTCCTACCACGGTCAGCAACAGCGTCGAGCCGACAACAATAGCCGCGCGCCAGCCCATGAACAGCGCCAGCACAATAACCACAATGGCGACGGACATTGCGAGGTTCACCAGGAAGTCGTTCGAGGCCTGTTCGACCACAACATGTTGTTGATAGATCGGCAGGATTTCGACGCCAAACGGGATCTGAGTATCCAACTCGGCAAACTTCGCATCCGCACGCTTGCCAACTTCGACAATGTTTTCCGTCGACAGGCCCGCAATACCCAACGTGAAAGCCTCAGTTCCGTTGAACCGGATCATCACCTCGGGGTCGGTTTGACGTCCACGAAACACATCCGACATGTCGAACAGGTTGATGACCTGCCCTTGCGATCCGACGGACAGCCCTGCAATCGCGGACACCGTGTCTGACCCTTCAGCGGTCAGTATCGCGGTACGGTCATTGTCGGACCTAAGTGAACCAGAGGAGTTAACCGAATCCGCATTGGCAATCGCTTCATTGATCGCCTGCAAGGGTACGTTCTGGTTCACCGAAATGGCCAGATCGGGCTCGACAAAGATCGCTTCTTGCGGAAGGCCCATCACCTCGACATCCGCGACGCCGTCAACGGTCAGCAGCTCGCGCCGCAGGAAAGTCGAAAGCTCGTGCTTTTCGGCATCGGAAAAGCCCTCGGCAGTCACGGCATAGAATAGGCCGAACACGTCTCCGAACCGGTCATTGACCAACGGTTGCTGTACACCTGACGGCAGGGCTCGCGCGGTGTCGCGCACTTTGGCCCGCAGTTTGGTCCAGATTTCCGGCAGTTCTGTGCCGTCATAGGTCGATTTGATCTCGACCTCGATCAGCGACAGGCCGGGCTGGTTCACGGATGTGATCGTGTCAACCTCACCCATCTGCTGGATGGCTGACTCCAATGGCTCCGAGACTTCCAGCGCCACCTGCTCGGCGGTTGCACCGGGATATTGGGTCGCGATGACCGCGTTTTTGATGGTGAATGCCGGGTCTTCAAGACGTCCCAGCGAGAGGAAACCCCAGATGCCACCAAACAGAGCAATCAGGATTATCAGCCACGTATAGATCGGGCGATCAATGGATGCGCGCGCTATGTTCATCGATCTGCCCTTCAGTTCGCAAAGCCGGCAAAACGGCGGACCGCCTGACCGTCCGTCAGTACGCCGCCGCCTGCGACGACAACCTCATCGCCATCTTTCAGGCCGGTCAAAACACGAACTTCGCCGGTTTGCGTGGGCTCAACGGTCACAGGAACACGGCGAACCGTGCCCTCATCGGCACCAACAGGTGAAAAGACCATCACGCTCAGCTCACCCGACGCATCAGCGACGATCGCAGTTGCGGGCACCACAATGCCTGTCCGACCATCCTGGACCTGAACGTTCACGGTCACGGACGAACCCGGCAGAATTTGCAGACCTTCAGGCGGGGTAAGCCCGAACTGAATGCGGAATGTCTGGCCGACGCTGGACGACTCCGCATCGAATTCGCGAATCTGCAGGGGGAAAACCTCGTCGCTTACCGGGAACTTCGCAGTGATTGTGATGTCATCCTGCTGCCCCGAGCGCTGGAACAGGATTTCCGGCACGTCAACCTCGATCCGCAGTTCGGACATATCATGGATGCGCACGATTGGCGCACCAGAAGACACAGTGGTGAATGACTCGACCATCCGGCGCGAGACCAGCGCGTCAAACGGTGCCGATAGCGTGGCATGTTCCAGATCATATTCCGCGTCGCGCACGGCGATGTCCGCCAACTGTGCCTCAGTCTCGGCGTCATCGACGGCCACCTGGCTGGCAGTTGTTCCGCGCAGGCGCGACAAACGCGCCACGGTACGGTCCGCCTGATCCTTTTGCAACACGGCACGATCATAGCGACGTTGGAACGGCTCCTGATCCAATTGGGCGATCAGTTCGCCCTTGGGAATTACGAACCCTTCAGTCACGGGCATTTCGACAATCTGGCCCGACACCTGGAAGGCCAGATCGACGGTCTGGCGCGCTGCAACACGCCCAAAGAATTGCCGGGAAAAGCCGGGCGAGGTTTCTTTGACCAGCATCAGCTTCACGGGTTTTGCCGTATCTTGCGCCGTGACTGCGGTGGCGATTACGGTCAGAGCAAGGCTCAGAACAGAGAAGAGTTTCATTTCTTCAATCCCTCAGGAATTCCTGTTTTCATTATGTTTTCCCGGATTTTCCGGGCAAGTCGTGCAAATTCGGCAGTCTCATCAGCATCCAGTCCGGCGGCACGATGGAACAAGGCCCCGGCTTCCAGGACCAGCATCTGCCGCATGTCCTGACCTTTTTCGGTCAAGACCAGCAACCATGCCCGGCGGTCTGCGGGATCGCGCTGACGGGCCAGATACCCCGCCTGTTCCAGCGCGTCGGCGGTTGATGTGATGGTCGACGGCACAGTCAACATGTCTGCTGCAAGAACACCCATCCGTTTAGGCTCATCAAGCTTGATGACCATGTGGCATTCCTGATGGCTGAGTTCGACCTCAAGAGCTGCAAAGCTTTCTTCCAGCTTCCAGTAAAGCGCATAGACGCCCATCATCGCCTGCATTTCCGGGCTGAGGCGTCTCACCAGCGCGCTGTCGTCGTATGTCATCGGCGAATCCGTTTGCGATTTCGGTCTGGCATATACTTCGAAAAATGAACTATTCAAGAACTGAAGCTGAATTGTCTGGAAACTTTTACATTCCCTTGGGTCACCTCTCTTGATCTAACCCTGCTATGACTGCATTTTGGGCAAATCCGAAACATTCAGGTCTTATCATGTACACGCCCGCGATCACCGGCTCCGGTGTTTTCACCCCAGAAAACGTCATCACCAACGCCGAGCTTGTCACCGCGTTCAACGCCTATGCCGACAAGATGAATGCCAAAAACGCGGACGCGATTGAGACGGGTGACATGGAACCGATGCAGCATTCATCGGAAGAGTTCATCGTCAAGGCATCCGGCATCAAGAACCGGTATGTGATGGACAAGGACGGCGTGCTGGACCCCGACGTGATGCACCCCCTTCTGCGTCAGCGCAGTGATGATGAGCCCGGCATCATGACCGAGATGGCGGTGGATGCGTGCAAAAAGGCTTTGGCACAAGCCGGGCGGACAGCCGAGGATGTGGATCTGGTGATTTGCGCCGCCTCGAACCACGAACGCGCTTATCCGGCAATTGCGATCGAGATCCAGCAGGCCCTTGGAATCAAAGGGTTCGGCTTTGATATGAATGTCGCCTGTTCCTCAGCAACGTTCGGCATTCAGGCGGCTGCAGACATGGTGCGTTCGGGCTCGGTTCGCTCGGCCCTGGTGGTAAACCCCGAGATCTGCTCGGGCCATTTGGAATGGCGCGACCGGGATTGCCATTTTATCTTTGGCGATGTGGCAACGGCCACTCTGATCGAACGGATCGAAGACGCAAAGGGCCCACACTTCGAAATCCTGTCGACCCGCTGCGCTACCGAGTTTTCGAACAATATCCGTAACAACAACGGCTTCCTGCGCCGCTCGCGCCCGGACGGCGTCGTCGACCGGCGTGACATGCAGTTCATGCAGAACGGTCGCAAGGTCTTCAAAGAAGTGTTGCCGATGGTCAGCAAACACATTTCGGATCACATGGATTCAGAGGGTGTGAACAGCGATGACCTGAAACGCCTGTGGCTGCACCAGGCCAACAAAACGATGAACGATTTCATCGGCAAAAAGGTTCTGGGGCGTGAGCCGGAAGCGGGCGAGCAGCCCAACATCCTGCAGGACTATGCCAACACGTCCTCAGCCGGGTCGATCATTGCGTTTTCCAAATACTCGGATGATCTGACAGATGGCGATATCGGCCTGATCTGCTCGTTCGGCGCAGGGTATTCGGTCGGTTCGGTGATTGTGAAGCGGCACGGGTAGTGCTGCGTTCACTCTGGACACACGCCAAGCCAAGGGCCGTCACGGCTTTCGCGCGTCACCTCCAACCAGCGGTCAGAGCCGGACTTGCACCATTGCCTCAATACCTGGTCCAGTGGCCGAATGAACGTCGCTACAACCTGGTTGGTGTCCAACCTGACCTGTTTTAAACCGGTTTCGGGCAATACGTTTTTCAGAGCACCTCTTAGGTTGGTCAATTGGGCCCGTGCGGAAGTATCGCTAGTCGGGAATTGCGTCGCAATTCGAAAATTGGAAAACGCCACTTCGTCATTTTTAGGCATTCCCTGCAAACCAGCGACAATCAGCTTTCGCCTCAAATCCTGAGAAGCAAGTTCACATCCTCTGCTCGAGTACTTCGGGCGCGGCCATTTCCAAAGGTCGCACTGCAAACGGACCTGGAGTTGTCCCTCAGTCGGTAAAACGTACTGGGTTGGGCTTGTCCTAATGTCACCGGTGCATGTCGCACCATCGATCAGCCAGACGCCGTCATCGGTGACGTCTGCGGTCACTTCGACGAACTCTCTCAGTTTGAAGTTTTTATCCAGGACCGGGCGCACCAAGATCGCGTTTGGAAACGCCTGCATGCAAGTCTTCAAAATAGTCCGCGACGTTTCGAGAGTGATCCGATCCAAATACGCCTCAAGGTAAGTCGTGTTCCCGGAGAAATCGGTGTTTCTGTCTGCATCGGGACTGGTCTCGGCAGGTACAACACCTTGGACAGTCACACCGAAATTGACGCAAAACTGCCTGAGCGAAATTGATCCGTCGTAGATAGTGCCAATATCCGCCTTAAGAATCGGTTCGGCGTCCATAGGGTTGGCTCCGGGCTTATCGGCAATTTGAATACTCAGACTGCCGCCTCGATACCGAACGTAAACATCTCGCTCATCATGGGTCTGACCATAAAACTGGCTTGGGCAGGAACCACCACCGTTCAACGAGGCAAGATCGAGCCCCAGAGGTTCAGGGAGTTTTGGCGTGTGAAAATGAAACATCTCTTCCTGACACGGAACCGAGTGAGAGATACTTGACCGAAGTACAATTGAAGATGACCAGCGTCAGCTCACGCTTTCTTCTTCCAGATGCAGCTTCATATCCAGCAGGACCTGTTGCAGCAGGCTGGTTTCTTTCAACAGGCGCTTGGCCTCGTTCACCGTGATGATGCCGTCCTCGATTGCCGACTGATATTCGGTCATCAGCATCGCAAAGCGCTGGCTCAGAGCGATCACATCGGAATTCACCCCACCAGTCCGGGGGCTGTCGTCATTGCGGCCGTCATAAGACAGGGTGATGTTCTTCAGATCAGCCAGCGCCGAGGTGACGTGAGGGAAGGTCGCAACCGCCTCCAGCCGCGCGACGGCGTCCACGGGCATGAACCGGTCAGCATGTTCGATATTGTCGGAATAGTAACGGCCCAAAGTGGCTTTTGATTTGCCGGTAATCTCGCAGGCGGATTCGATTCCTACGTCTTTGACCAGCGCTTCAGTGTGTTTTTTCAGGTAGGCCCCGATATCTGCCATACTTTTACCTTTACTGCCTGTAGCCCCACAACATCTGCCCGTGCGGGGGAAAGGGAGAAGAAATTTCCCATACTCGATTCATAATTGAAATGTCATATGTTGGCTATCCCTCAGATATGCAGGGGTTTTGTGAGTGAGTGGCGGCTTTTAATGCCGGTAACGAGTGTTTGTGGGGCATTTTTCGCCCTGCTTTGGGTAGGCCGCATGTTGGCCGACGGCGTCGTCGTTGTTGAGGCGGGGGTATCCATCCCCAATGGGCTTACGCTCGACCCTCGTCAGCGATAGCGGCGACGTCGCTTGACCAAGACTTTGACCACTTGCCCACAGGGGGAAGGCGTTTTAGACCCGGCCTATGGCAAAGCTCTACTTCAATTATTCGACGATGAACGCGGGGAAATCGACCGTGTTGCTGCAAGCCTCGCACAATTATCGCGAGCGGGGGATGGACACCTACCTGATGACTGCAGCGCTGGACGGACGCGCCGGGATTGGCAAGATCGCCTCACGTATCGGAATATCGGCCGAAGCCGACACATTCGCCGTTGGCGATGACGTGTTTTCGATGATTGAACGACGCCTTTCCCAAGGTGAGATTGCCTGCGTCTTTATCGATGAAGCGCAATTTTTGACCGAGGAACAGGTCTGGCAACTGGCGCGTGCCGTGGATGATTTGCGCGTTCCTGTGCTGGCATATGGGCTTCGGGTAGACTTCCAGGGCCGCCTTTTTCCAGGCTCGGCCGCCTTGCTGGCACTGGCGGATGAGATGCGCGAGGTGCGCACCATCTGCAAATGCGGGCGCAAGGCCACGATGGTGATCCGTCAGGACGAAAACGGAAACGCCATCACAGAAGGCGCACAGGTGCAGATCGGCGGCAATGAGACCTATGTCTCGCTCTGCCGCAAGCATTGGCGCGAAGCTGTCGGTGACTAGACCGGGTTAGGTAGCAGTCGCCCTTCGGCAAAGGCTGCAACGTTGTCCAGCGCCATATGGCCCATATCCGTGCGCACCTCTTCTGTTGCTGTACCGAGATGCGGCAGCAACGTGACATTCTCCATATCACAAAGGGCCTGCGGGACGGCGGGTTCGAATTCGTAGACGTCCAGCCCAGCGCCCGCAATCTGACCGGATTGCAAAGCGGCAATGAGGGCGGCTTCATCCACCACCTCTCCACGAGCGATATTGATCAGGATGCCCGAGGGTTTCATCGCCTCCAATACCTGCGCGTTGATCAGGTGATGCGTCTCGGCACCGCCCGGAACTGCGAGCACCAGGAAATCAACCGCTGCGGCGAGTTCATTTAAATCTGGTATGTTCTCGGCAGGAAACTCTACTTCTTTCGGGCTGCGGGATTGATAGGCCACGTCCATGCCGAAGCCGAAATGACAGCGCCAGGCAATAGCTTGGCCGATCCGTCCCATGCCTACGATCCCGACACGTTTTCCGCTCACGTGATGGCCCAGCATTTGGGTGGGGTGCCAGCCCTGCCATTTGCCTGAACGGACCAGCCTTTCGCCCTCACCCGCACGGCGGGCGGTCATCAGCAGCAGAGTCATCGCGATGTCAGCAGTGGCATCTGTCACGGCACCGGGTGTGTTGGTGACCTGCACTCCGGCCGCCTGCGCAGCGGCGACATCTATATGGTTGTAGCCCACGCCGAAATTGGCCAGCAATTTGCAACGCGGCTCTGGCACCTCGGCAAAAATCTCAGCCGAGAACTGATCGCCCAAGGTGGGAACAACCACATCGAACTCGGAAAGCGCTCGGCGCATTTCGTCGGGCGACATGGGCAAGGTGCTGCTGCGTAACTCTGCATCGAATGCAGCGCGGGCGCGCTCTTCGACGGCGGCGGTCATGGGGCGGGCGATCAGCAGTTTCATCAGTGCATCCGCCCGCCTACCGGAACCTGATCATCCGGTCCGATCAAAACGATCTCGCCGTTCGCATCGGGTAGGCCCAGAACCAAAACCTCGGACATGAACTTGCCGATCTGGCGCGGCGGAAAGTTAACAACAGCCATCACTTGTTTGCCGACCAAGGTCTCAGGATCATAGTGCGCCGTCACTTGGGCCGAGGTTTTTCGTTCGCCAATCTCGTCGCCGAAGTCGATCCACATCTTGATCGCTGGTTTGCGGGCCTCGGGGTAAGGCTCGGCGCGAATGACCTTGCCGACACGGATGTCGACTTTCATAAAATCGTCGAATGAAATCTCACTCACGGGACAGCTCCTTGGATCGGTCAGTTGCCGCTTTGACGGCGCGGTGCAGCAGGTCGGGAAAACCCTCTTCCTGGTGCATCAGCACTTCGAGCGCGGCTTGCGTGGTACCGTTGGGTGAGGTCACGTTGATACGCAACTGCGACGGGTCCTCTTCGGCCGCCATCGCCAAGGCCCCTGCCCCGGCTACGGTGGTTTTCGCCAGCTTCATAGCCAGTTCATGCGGCAATCCTTGCGCTTGCCCGGCGGCGGCCAGCGTTTCGATCAAATGGAAGACATAAGCAGGCCCGGAGCCGCTGAGACCGGTCACCGCGTCCATCTGCCCCTCGTCATCAAGGCGAACAGTTTCGCCAATGGCGGACAAAAGGCCCTCGGCCAAGGCAACATCGTTGTCGGAAGCAACAGAGTTGCCGATCAGCGCCGTGATTCCCTGACGGATTGCTGCAGGTGTGTTTGGCATGGCGCGCACGATTGGGGTGCCTTGGCCCAAAACGGCCTCGAATGTCGCTATGGATGTCCCGGCCGCGACGGACACGAACAGGCTGCGCCCCCCGCCCAGCGCTTTGATTGCAGGCAGTGCCTCTCCCATCATCTGCGGTTTGACAGCCACAAGGACCACCGCAGGCGCTTCGGGCAACGGAGTGTTGATATTGACGCCCTGCGCCTTGAGCCAATCCGAGGGGTACGGGTCCACAACCCAGACGGCTGACGCAGGAAGGCCATGCTCTAACCACCCGGCGAGCATGGCCGATCCCATCTTGCCGCACCCCAGAAGTACCAGCCCCTGCTCGGCGACACGTGACATATCCATGATTGCCCCTCTCCTTATTCGGTTCGGGGCAAAGCTTTACGCGCGGCCATAGGCCTCTGCAATGGCGACCTGCATGGCCTCTTCCGGGTCGCGGTTGCCCCAGGTGACCAACTGGATCGCAGGATAGTAGCGCTCGGCGCTGAGGACTGCGGCATTGATCATCGTATCGATCTGCTCCGGGCTGGCCGTCTGGCCGCCCGCAAGCACCAGACCATAACGGTAGACCATCAGCTTTTGATTGGCCCAGTAGGTAAAGGCCCCGGCCCAGCACTGGTCGTTCATCTTGTTGAGCAGCTCATAGAGCTCGCTCTCACGATCCGATGGCGGATCCATCTCGAACGAACACACCATGCGCAGCGTTTCGTCATAGTTGGACCAAGCCAGGGTAATCGAATACGTGCGCCATTGCCCCTCAACAGCCATAGCGATCTGATCATCCCCGATCCGGTCAAAATCCCAGTCGTGGTGTTCGGCAAGATGTTCAACAATGTCGATTGGATGAAGGTCTTCTTCGAGAAACTGTTCGGAAAGGGCCATAATGCCACCTCACTAATCTCTAGCCTTTTAGGGGCTGGCAGCGCCCCAACGCTAGTTGCTTGCTCTACAAGCCGGGCTTCCCCAGTCTGCCTGTACTAGATATGGTGCGCCGCGCGTGGGGTTCTGGCAACCCTATTTCTTGGGGATAACAGCAATAAGTTGTGGACAGTCGGCAACGGCGATCAAAATATTGGCGTCGCCCCCAGCTTTGTCTTGATTAAATTCAGCAACGCGTCAGAATACACGACACCGCACAATCCAAGGCAGGATTGCGCGGCGGCTTGCTTGTCTCAAAAATCGTCGGTGGTGGACTTACTTGTCCAGCTTTGCTTCCAGCGCCGCGATGCGCGCCTCAAGCGCAGCATTTTCTTCGCGCGCTTTCTGAGCCATGGCACGCACGGCATCGAACTCTTCGCGGGTGACGAAATCACGATCGGCCAACCAGCGGTCGATCATCGACTTCATTGCATTCTCGGCCTCTTCCCGCGCGCCCTGCGCGACGCCCATGGCGTTGGTCATCAGTTGGGAAACGTCATCAAGAATCTTGTTGCGGGTTTGCATGGCTTTACTCCGGTATCTCGGTTGATCTCTATATGGGTAAAGATTGGCCCGGGCTCAAGGTTGACTTGCCCCGCTAACCCCGGGCAATGAGACGCATATGCAGGCTGTTTTGAATTTCCCCGATCTGTCGCCCGAAGTTTTCTCGATCTCGCTGTTCGGGATGGAGTTCGCATTACGCTGGTACGCGCTGGCTTACATCGCCGGGATTCTGATCGCGTGGCGGTTGGGCGTGATGGCGCTGAAGCGCCCTGCCCTGTGGCCTGCAGAAACGCCGCCAATGAAGCCACAGCAGCTGGAGGACCTGATCACCTGGATCATCCTCGGCGTGATCCTTGGTGGTCGTTTGGGATTCGTTTTGTTTTATCAACCGGCCTATTACCTGTCCCACCCGTTGGAAATTCTGAAGATTTGGCAAGGCGGCATGGCTTTCCACGGCGGCCTGTTGGGCGTTGTCGTAGCGTCCTACCTCTATGCGCGTCGCCACCAGATCCCAACGTTGTCCCTAGCTGACCTGATCGCGCATGCGGTCCCGCCTGGGCTTTTGCTGGGACGGTTGGCAAATTTCACAAATGCCGAACTATGGGGACGACCTTCTGAGGCACCCTGGGCCGTAGTCTTTCCTGGTGCCGCAGCCCAGGACTGTCCTGGCGTTGTTGCGGGCATGTGCGCCCGCCACCCCTCACAGCTATACGAGGCAGCGCTGGAAGGATTGCTGCTGGGCGCTGTTGTGTTGTGGATGGCCTATCGGCGCGGGGCCTTTCACAAACCCGGGCTTATCATGGGTGTTTTCCTCACGGGCTACGGTGCGTCGCGTTTCCTTGTCGAGTTCTTCCGTCAACCGGATGCTCAATTCGTCTCGCCAGGAAACCCGCTTGGTCTGGCGTGGCATGTTGGTGGATACGGGCTGACGATGGGACAATTGCTGTCGCTGCCCATGATCGCTCTTGGCCTGTGGTTCGCGTTGCGCGCGCGGCACACCCCATGAGTCTTAAGGATCATCTGTTGGCGCAAATCGCGCTGAACGGACCGCTCAGCGTGGCGGAATACATGGCCGAGTGTCTGATGCACCCCGAGTTCGGGTACTACGCTACTCGTGATCCGCTGGGCGCGCAGGGGGATTTCGTGACCGCGCCGGAAGTCTCTCAGATGTTCGGAGAACTTATCGGCTTGAGTCTGGCCCAAATCTGGATGGACCAAGGAAAACCCGAACGGTTCGTATTGGCTGAATTGGGTCCGGGGCGTGGAACGCTGATGGCCGACATCCTGCGCGCGACTCGTACTGTGCCTGGCTTCCACGCTGCGGCCCATATCGTTCTGCTCGAAGCCTCGCCCACTCTGCGCGGCATTCAGGCCCAAACTTTGGGCGGATTCGATCCAAAATGGGTCGACTCGGTATCCGACCTACCCAACGCACCTCTATTCCTGGTTGCGAACGAGTTTTTTGACGCCCTGCCCATTCGCCAGTTCCTGCGCGATGGGGACGGCTGGCGTGAACGGCTGATCGGGACCAAGGACGAAGCGCTGGCGTTCGGGCTGGGCCCGCACGGCCCGCAGGTCGCCCTGTTGGACCGGCTAGAGGATACAAAGGACGGCGATCTGGTCGAACTGTGCGCTGCGGCCATTCCGATTCTGACGGTGATCGCAGGTCGCATCGCCACACATGGCGGTGCAGCGCTCATCGTGGATTACGGAGATTGGCACTCGCTTGGGGACACGTTTCAGGCAGTGCGTGCACATGACCAAGTGGACCCATTGGCAACACCGGGTCAGGCGGACCTGACCGCGCATGTGGATTTTGAGCCCCTCGCCCTTGCTGCGCGAGCAGCCGGGTGTGCCCATACCCGCCTGACGCCGCAGGGCGTGTTTCTTGAACGACTGGGAATCACTGCGCGCGCGCAAGCACTGGCCGCGCAACTCGGCGGGTCTGAGCTTGAGTCCCTTATTGCCGCACATCGCAGGTTGACGCACCCGGAGGAAATGGGAAACCTGTTCAAAACGCTGGGCCTATACCCCTCATATTCTGCACCTCCACCGGGACTGGAACCATGACTTTGGAAATTCTGACCTCGGACATCCTGTCGTCTGTCCGCCACGGATTCTTCAGCCGTCGTGGAGGCGCGTCGTCAGGGATCTTTGCCGGCCTGAATTGCGGCTATGGCTCGTCCGACCAGACCGAGGCCGTCTCGGTCAACCGCCAGCGCGTAGCCGCAGCGATGGAGGTGGAACCTGACGCCCTCGTTGGCGTTCATCAGGTACATTCTCCGACTGTTCTGAAGGTGGACGGCCCGATCAACGGGGACAAACCAAAGGCCGATGCCGTCGTCACAGCAACACCCGGATTGGCGCTGACGATTCTCACAGCGGACTGTCAGCCGGTTCTTTTCGCCGACCCTGACGCAAATGTGATCGGCGCCGCACATGCAGGGTGGCGAGGTGCGCTGGACGGCGTTCTTGAGGCCACCATTGATGCAATGGAGTCTCTGGGCGCAAAACGTGGCAACACCGCCGCCGTCATCGGGCCGACAATTTCCCAAAGCGCCTACGAGGTCGGGCCGGACTTTCTGGATGCGTTTGTCGCGGATTCTCCCGAAAACCTGAGGTTCTTTGCGAACGGCACCGGTGACAGATTGCAATTCGACCTGCCCGCTTTTGGCCTGCACAGATTGCGGCAGGCCGGGGTTGGGCAAGCTGAATGGACGCGCCACTGCACATATTCGGATCCCGACAGATTCTATTCCTACCGCCGGTCAACCCACGCAAAAGAAGCGGACTACGGACGCCTGATTTCCGCCATTAAATTATAGCCCGCGTCCCAATTGTGGCAGTTTCGCCGCTTTTTTGCCACATTTATTGTATTACCTTAGGGCAGTTAATTTAACTTTTATTGTCTGCGCTCAGGTGCTTATGCGCCTATTTTCAAACAGCGTTGGACAAGTTCAAAGAAGAGGAACTGCCGACCTTCGTCTTCCTGATTCTATCCCGGGTCAGCCTTATCGGTGCCGCATTGGCCCGTAACACTGGCCCAACAATGGAATATGAGCAGGAATAATAACATGAGGGTTAAATCTCGCTTTCTCAGCGCCGTTGTTGCGGCCACGCGAGAACAGGCACCGGAGATGCCGTGGAAACGGGTTTCCAGTTCTTCGGTCCGGGTCGCACGCCGTTTGGCAAGCCGACGCTGACCAAAGCCCCAAGGAACCAGCTGCCGGTTCCAACGGGTAAGACGCATATCGGAAGGGTGCTCCGATCCGGTATGTGACCAACCGCTGCAATTTCCAGCGGTCAGGTTCCGGGGCGTGTGTGCGTGGGTAATTTCCACCTGCGTTGTAGTGAGTTTGTCTGGGGGGTCAGTGTGTTGACCAAAAGGTATGCGAAATTCAATCGCGTTGCGACGCCGGATCGGCGTACGTCCTGTGGTCACCATCTCATTCAAGACAAAAAAGATGCCGGTCGGGCTGCTCTGTACGGAGGGCGCTTGTTGTCTGGTCGGTTTTTGAAGGGGACGGAATAAAAATGACAATTCCACATTCTCTGGCGCGCGCTGCCAGAAATGCCGTCGAAACGTCGGCAATGCTGCGCGAAATGCCCAGGGCAAAACCAAGACCTAAGGCCCAGTTGCGGCGCTATGAAGTCAGTACTTTGATGCCGAATGGTGATGTTTCGCAAACCCGCCATATCGCACCGGCCTTGTCGATGTTCGAAGACGCCTTCTGCGCTTTCACGCGCGGATCGCTGGTCGAAACCGAATCCGGACCGCTGGCGATCGAAGACCTGCTGCCGGGCGACTCGGTTCTGACACAAGACGGCACCTCGCAAACCGTTTTGTGGAAAGGGTCGGTGACCCTGATTCCGGGCCGTGAGGATTCTCGTGGCCGGACGCGTCCACTGACGCGGATCATGGCCGACACCTTTGGCATGCAAAAGCCGCTGTCAGGCGTGATCGCAGGGCCAAGTGCGCGCCTGCTGGGAACGCCGTCCCATTTGCGGCAACTGCACGGGGACAGCGCTGTTCTGACGCCTGTTCATGAATTCCAGGATGGGATGAGCGTGATCGAAACACTGCCGCCAACGCCGATTGAGTTGTTTCACATTTGTTTGAAACGCCATTCGGTGATCAAAGTGGACGGATTGCAGTTCGAATCCTACCATCCGGGTGTGAACGCCGTACGTCAGGTCAGTCGGTCGCTTCGGTCGATCTATTTGAACCTGTTTGCGCATATCGAATCACTGAACGATTTCGGTCCGCTGGTCCTGCCGCGCGCCGGAGACGGCGAGGTTGACGCGATCACGGCCTGAACAAACGATAACAACTGCAATGTGGGGGCATTATGCAGCTGATTATGAGTTGGGTACTATCATTGACGGTCGCAGCCTTTCTGCCGCCGTCTAAATCACATCATAAGCGGACAGTGTTCACGCCGTCCGGCTCATTCGTTCTTCGAGAACGTCGAAGGGAACGCCGGGTTCGTCTTTTGCGCCGCGGATAACCAGTGAGGTTTTCACACTGGCCACGTTCGGCGTCGTCAGCAGCTCGCCCGTCAGGAACTGCTGGAAACTGCTGAGGTCCGGAGCGACGCATTTCAGGATGAAATCCACCTCGCCGTTCAGCATGTGACACTCGCGAACAAGCGGCCATTCGCGGCAGCGTTCCTCGAACGCATTCAGTTCGGATTCCGCCTGGCTTTCCAGCCCCACCATCGCAAAGACCTGAACTTCGAACCCCAATTCGCGCGAGTTTACATCGGCATGGTAACCGCGGATCAGCCCGGATTCTTCAAGCGTACGGACGCGCCGCAGGCAAGGCGGCGCAGAAATCCCAACACGCTTTGCCAGTTCGACATTGGTCATGCGACCATCAGCCTGCAATTCCGCCAGAATCTTGCGGTCAATCTCATCCAGCCGTATCGCGACCATCAAATGCTCCTAGTATTTTCGGTTGTTATAGCAGCACCCAACCGATGCGCAATTATCTTTCGTACCTGCGCAATATTCCACATTTTCAATGTGCGATTATTTGGACACCCTGCCTCAAATGCATAGCTGCCTGTCAAAAGGTAGGGGGTTTAAGCCCTGCGCGCCGGTCGCTATATCCATCCGTCAGGGGCCGGACGCCCCAGTCAAGCAGATCGAGTTGGGGGTACCATGGCCGAAACACGACACACCAAGGTTCTGATCATCGGGTCGGGACCGGCCGGTTACACGGCCGGCGTCTATGCCAGCCGCGCGATGCTGGAACCAATTCTGGTGCAAGGCATCGAACCGGGCGGCCAGTTGACCACAACGACCGAGGTCGAAAACTGGCCCGGTGATACCGAGGTTCAGGGCCCGGATCTGATGGTGCGCATGCAGGACCACGTAAAAGCGATGGGCTGTGAGGTCATTGGCGACATCATCAACGATCTGGACCTCAGCAAACGCCCCTTTACCGCGAAGGGCGACAGCGGCACGACCTACACGGCAGATGCCGTCATTCTGGCCACAGGCGCGCGCGCCAAGTGGCTGGGTCTTCCGTCCGAAGAGAAATTTAAAGGCTTTGGTGTTTCGGCCTGTGCCACCTGCGACGGGTTCTTCTACCGCGGGCAGGAAATCGTGGTCATCGGCGGCGGCAACACCGCCGTGGAAGAGGCGCTGTTCCTGACGAATTTCGCCAGCAAGGTCACTCTCATCCATCGCCGTGATGAGTTACGCGCCGAGAAAATCCTGCAGGACCGTCTGCTGAAGCACGAGAAAATCGAACCGCTCTGGTTCCATGAACTGGAAGAAGTCGTTGGCACTGATGCACCGCTTGGCGTCGAGGGTGTACGTGTCAAGAACGTCAAGACCGGAGAAATCACCGAGATTCCCTGCAAAGGCGTCTTCGTTGCGATCGGCCACGCCCCGGCCAATGAACTCGTCATTGACTCGCTGGAAACCCATATGGGGGGTTACGTGATAACCAAACCGGGCTCGACCGAGACATCGGTGCCGGGTGTGTTTGCTGCGGGTGACCTAACCGACCACATTTATCGTCAGGCCGTGACCAGCGCAGGCATGGGATGTATGGCAGCCCTCGACGCCGAACGTTTCCTGGCCGAGCAGGACTGATCCGATGCTGGATTTCTCCGGCCCGGTCTGGAGAATTTTATTTCAGTCTCAATTGGACACCCCTTTGGCCCCTGCGCGGGCGCCAGAGGGGCGTTTTCATTATGCAGGCCAGACGGCGCTTTATGCCTCGCTCAGCGCAGAGGGCGCCGGGGTCGCGATTCGGCGATATGTCTCGGCGGGTGATCCCCTGCGGGTCTTGCTGCAGGTCGCTGTCACCGGTGCAAAGCTGGTCGACTTACGAGGGCAGCCGGATGCGTCGGTGATTTGGCAAGATACGCATGCTGCAACGGGAACGTCACCAACATGGCGGTTCTCGGACCATGCGCGCGACGCTGGTGCGGACGGGTTGCTGTACAGCTCACGCACGCGACCCGAACTCAGTCACATCGTCCTGTTCGACCCATCGCCTTCACTGATCCGTGCGGACGCATCCCCGGTGGAGTGGACACCGCCCTATCCACAACCTCCGCTTGACCGTTAAGGTATGGCGTATCAGACTCAGCCCCAGCGATACGAATGCAGGTGACCTGATTGAAAAGTGTTTTGTGGCAAGGCGGGTGGGCAACCCGGCTGAGGATCGGCAGCGGCCTGGTTCTGTTCGCCTTTGCGTTCTTTCACTTCATCAATATCGGGATGGGCCTGTTCCACACCGACTTTTTGCATGACATGCAGGACGCCCGACACGTGGTCACGCGTCACGATCTGGGCAGCCTCATCCTGTACGCCGCCTTGCTTATTCATGCCGGGCTGGCCCTATACACGATCAGCCAACTGCGCACCTTGCGCATGCCATTCAGCACCGGACTGCAGGTGATACTGGGCCTGCTGATCCCGTTGCAACTGATCTCGCACATCGTTCAGACGCGCTATGCGAACACGGTTTACGATGTGAACGACGAGATGGGTTATATCATCATCCTGATGTGGCCCAGCGTGGCCGTCTGGATGCAAAGCCTGCTGCTTTTGCTGGTGTGGGTACATGGCTGTATCGGTCTTCATATGTGGCTCCGGCTGACACGCTGGTGGTCCAAAGCTGTGCCCTATCTGATCGGCGGGGCCGTGTTTGTCCCGACCTTTGCTCTGGCCGGTTTGCTGACCGAAGGGCGGCGTCTGTGGGCGGATTTCGCCGATCCGTTTCTGCGCGAACAGTATGTCGAGCACTATAACTGGCCGTCTCCGGAAGAGTTCCAGGTCCTGTTCAGCGTCAAGGACAACGCGTTGATGGCGTTTTGGGTGGCACTGGGCGCTTCTTTGGCAGTGTTTGCTATCCGCAAGTTGTGGCGCCGCCGTCATTCCGTACGCGTCAAATATGTCGAAGGCCCCGAGGTCGTTGCCGAAAAGGGTATGACCCTGCTTGAGATTTCGCAGGCCAACGGCATCCCACACACAGCGCTTTGCGGTGGCAAAGGACGCTGCACCACATGTCGGGTGATTGTCGAAGACGGTGCCAACGATCTGCCGGAACCTGGCGAGGTCGAGGCCCGCAGCCTTGCCGCCGTCAGCGCCCCAGATGGTGCCAGGCTCGCGTGCCAGATCCGCCCGACCGCCCCGATCACAGCGTTTCGCATTTTCCGACCCGACGGCGCGCGGAACCGGGCGCACGCAAGCCAAGGCCAGGAACGGCAACTGGCGGTGCTGTTCCTGGACATGCGTGGTTTCACCTCGCTCACCGCTGGTCAACTGCCCTATGACATCGTGTTCCTGCTGAACCGCTTTTTCGACGCCATCGTGCCTGCGATCACGGCCGAGGGTGGTGTGGTCGACAAATACATGGGCGACGGGCTTTTGGCCGTGTTTGAAACCACTGACACCCAGAGCTCGGCCAGGGCTGGGATGAAAGCCGCCGCCGACATCAGCCTTGCCTTGCAGCGGTTCAATCAACAGCTGGAATCCGAAGGAAGCCCGCGCATTCGCATCGGCATGGGCCTGCATCTGGGGGATCTGGTATTGGGCGAGATCGGGGCCGCTGGCCACGCGGCCCGAACGATCATCGGTGATACAGTCAATGTAGCCAGCAGGCTTGAGGCCGAAACCAAATCATTGGGCTGCGAGCTTTTGGTGTCAGAAGACCTGCTGCTGGCCGCGGGATATGATGGCGACATACGGCAGGTAAGGTCCTTTGATCTCCGCGGCGTCGCACGCCCGATTCCCGCCCTGCCGGTCCAGAACGCCGCCGATCTGACCGTCAGTGTCGCCGCATAGGAACACACGCCCTGAAACCTGCCGAATTGTTGCCCATCCGGGGAACCGGTTTCGCGCAAAATTATGTAAACCGGAATATCCTTCCATTTCCTGAAAAAACCGCGCATATCGTCCTTTGTTGCGCTCAGGTATATGGACTTCAAAAAACAGCCGGGGCAAACGCCCATTAATCAACGGCAAAACGGCACTTCTACAAGAGTATTCCCATGACGATGTTAAGTAATCTGGCACCCATCCCTGAACTCTATGTTTCGTACGAGTCGGCCCAGAAGTTGAAAGTGGAAGCCGCCGATCTGACCAGCTGGGACCTTAGCCCGCGTCAGATCTGCGATCTGGAATTGCTGATGAATGGCGGGTTCAATCCGCTAAAGGGTTTTTTGAACCAGGCGGACTACGACAATGTCGTCGAGAAAATGCGGCTGGCGGACGGCACCTTGTGGCCTATGCCAATCACACTGGACGTCGACGAAGCTTTCGCTGAAAAAATCGAATTGGGTCAAGACATCGCCCTGCGCGATCAGGAAGGCGTTATTCTGGGCACCATGACGGTGACTGACCGCTGGATACCGGACAAGGCGCATGAGGCAGAAAAGGTGTTTGGCGCGGATGACGACGCCCACCCGGCTGTGAATTACCTGCACAACGTCGCGGGCAAAGTATATCTGGGTGGCCCCGTGGTCGGCATTCAGCAGCCCGTCCACTATGATTTCCGCGCCCGTCGCGACACGCCGAACGAACTGCGCGCCTATTTCCGCAAAGTCGGCTGGCGTCGTATCGTGGCGTTCCAGACCCGCAACCCGTTGCACCGAGCGCACCAGGAACTGACCTTCCGCGCCGCCAAGGAAGCGCAGGCCAACCTGCTGATCCACCCGGTCGTGGGCATGACCAAACCGGGCGACGTGGACCATTTCACACGCGTTCGCTGCTATGAGGCGGTGCTGGACAAATACCCGGCCTCGACCACCTCGATGAGCCTGCTGAACCTCGCCATGCGGATGGCAGGTCCCCGCGAGGCGGTCTGGCACGGCTTGATCCGCGCCAATCATGGCTGCACCCATTTCATTGTTGGTCGCGACCACGCCGGCCCCGGCAAAAACAGCCAGGGCGAGGATTTCTACGGCCCCTATGACGCACAGGATTTGTTCCGCAAATATCAGGACGAGATCGGCATCGAGATGGTCGATTTCAAACACATGGTCTACGTCCAGGAACGCGCCCAGTACGAGCCGAATGACGAAATCCTGGATAAGGACAACGTCACCATCCTGAACATTTCGGGCACCGAACTGCGCCGCCGTCTGCGCGAAGGGCTGGAAATCCCCGAGTGGTTCTCGTTCCCTGAAGTCGTGCAAGAGCTGCGCAACCGCTTCCCGCCGCGCTCGCGTCAGGGTTTCACTGTGTTCTTCACCGGCTTCTCGGGATCCGGTAAGTCCACCATCGCTAACGCGCTGATGGTGAAGCTGATGGAAATGGGCGACCGTCCTGTGACTCTGCTGGATGGTGACATCGTGCGAAAGAACCTGTCATCCGAGCTTGGCTTTTCCAAAGAACACCGCGACCTCAACATCCGCCGTATCGGATACGTGGCCAGCGAGATCACCAAGAACGGCGGCATCGCCATTTGCGCCCCGATCGCGCCCTATGCCACTACGCGCCGCGCGGTCCGGGAAGAAATCGAACAGTTCGGTGCCTTCTGCGAGGTCCACGTGGCCACCAGCATCGAGGAATGTGAACGCCGTGACCGCAAGGGCCTGTATAAGCTGGCGCGCGAAGGGAAGATCAAAGAGTTCACCGGTATCTCAGACCCCTACGATGTGCCCGAAAGCCCCGAATTGAGCGTTGAGACCGAGAATGTCGAGGTCGACAACTGCGCCCATCAGGTTCTGCTGAAACTGGAAAGCATGGGGTTGATTGCTGCGTCATAAGCAACACTAAAATCCATACAAAGCGGCCCACTGTGGCCGCTTTTTTCGTGTCGGATTGACAAGGGCGTAAGGCCTTGGTGCAAATGCAGGACCGGACCAAAACTCGAAACGGCCCATGACCCGCACCATGCCCACAATTGCCAGTTTCTGGTTCGGATCGGATTTAAGCTGGCTCGAGGCGTTATGCATTCAGTCCTATCTGGATAACGGCCACAGTTTCGTCCTGTACACTGTAGAGGACATCCAAAACGTCCCCACAGGCGCTGAGGTACGGCCAGCCGCAGACGTTTTATGGCCACCGCCCTTCGAGCTACGCCCAGACGACCGGTTGGGGGTTGCGGTGTTTTCCGACATATTCCGGTTGCGCCTGATGCAGAAAACGCCGTTCATCTGGGTTGATCTGGATGCGTATTGCGTCAAACCTTTCGACTTTTCCACGCCGTATGTCTTTGGGCGCTCGCCGTCCGGGAACTATCCAAACGGGGTTCTACGCCTGCCGGAAGAGTCGGAAACGCTGGCCCTTTGGCTCGCGTTTGTGACCTCGGCCAACCCGACCCAGCCGTGGCGTGGTGGTCGGCTGTTTCGGCATAACCGAAGACGTATCAGAAATGGGGAATCCTGGGGGATTGAATCCCTTCCCTGGGGCAGCTCAGGGCCCAAGGCATTCGAGTATTTTTTGCGACAGACCAGCGAGGACATCCATGCAATGGGGCCCGACGTATTCTACCCCCTCGCGAAAGAGCAGTTGTGGATGCTGCACGCCCCTCAGGTTTCCATCGGTGAAATCGAACGCGATGGTGTCCATTCGGTTCACATCTACGGGCATCAGAAAAAGCTAATGTCCAACAATACAGCAGGATTGCCGGTCACGGGTTCGTATCTTCACAGGATATGCGACCGGCACGGGATTGATCCGTCCGCCAATCCGATCCTGCCGGTGGGCTGGCTTGCCCCTCGGTCTTCGGCGGACTAGCCGGCGCTTATCTGCTCCCGCAGGGTGCGCACGGCCCGTCCCTCAAAGTCTCCAAACTCAGCCGCCTGTTTTTGAGCAGCCTGCAGACGTGGCAAGCGTCGGGCATAGTCATCCGGGGACAGGTTGGTGATCGCCTGCTGAATATCAGCCTGCGTCTCGCACAGGATCATGCCGGACGTATCCATGAAATCCCCGATATTTGGACAGCCCCAATAGATCGGAACCGTCGAACACAGGATCGCATCGGTTAGCTTTTCCGAGAAATAGTTCCGCTCGCGCACATTCTCGATCACAACGGAATAACAATACGGAGCCAACCCGTCGGATTTTCGGTCAAACGGCGTGTAGCCACGCCCCATGATATCGACGTCGGCCCCCGTTTCGCGCACCCAGCCTATCACCGAATGGCGCAGCTGGTGACCTTCGAGGTCGCGCTTTGCAGAGGCGATCAGCGAACAGGGTTTCGTTTTTTGAACATCAAGATCGCGCCAATCCGGCACCATCGTCACGCCATAGGGCAAGAACACCGCGTTCGGGATATTCTGCAGTAGAACGTCGTGAAACGTCAGAACCCGGAAGAACCGCCGCCAAGTATAGCGCAACATCCGATCATGCTTGGCGTGAATAGCCGAGGGTTCACCCATCATCAGCGATATCTGCGCGTGAGTACCCCGTCGCAGGCGCAGATGGACGGTTGAATTGGGGTACATGATCAGGTGGTCCGTACGCTCCAGATCACCCACTGTCTTCCCCAACAGCCGATCCGGGCAACCCTCGGGCCAGATCAGCTCGGACAGCGGAACCGAGGACAATTTTGGCCCCAAGCGATGTCCGTAGGGCAGAATTGCAATCGCAGGTTCCGTCATGACGAAGG
Organism: Ruegeria sp. R14_0; assembly: GCF_017743975.1. GTDB lineage: Bacteria > Pseudomonadota > Alphaproteobacteria > Rhodobacterales > Rhodobacteraceae > Ruegeria. Next base: position 84,513 of record NZ_JAGHRC010000005.1, read on the forward strand.
CCCGGGCAAATCGACCTGGCCGCGCATCAGGACATAGCCCTGCCCCGCCACTTTGATACCTGTCATCGCATCTGCCGGTCCCACGCGGGTCACGGTCGCCCGACCCGGACGCCCCATGTCGTGGCCCTGCTCGGCAATAAAGCTGTCTTTGGGCATCAGGCCATATTTCCAAAGATACGCCGCCATCGCACCGGTTGCCGATCCGGTGAAGGGGTCTTCGGGTGGGCTGGGCGGCAACATCAACAAGCGCGAGAACGTGTCGCCTGCCTCTGTGGCCCCTTCCAGCGTGACAAGGAAAGGCTCAGCCATGTCTGACCCGGAATAGCCAGCTTTCGCAGCGACCTCACGCAGCGGGCCTTCGTCCAGCCTAGCCGCACGCAGCGCGTCATGATCGCGCAGAACGGTGATACAGAACGGCAGCCCCGTCGAAACGAATTGCGGAGGGGAGATGATCGCACTTTCCGGTAGGCCGATGGTGCTTGCGACCAGATCAGCGGGCACCAGCGATCCGAACTGCGGTGCAACCTGCGTCATCTCGATCTCGTCGCCATTAAGTCGGATCGCGACAATTCCTGCCCCGGTTTCAAGCGTCAGCGCATCGCCCTGAAACAACCCCCGCGACCGCATGGCCGCGACAGTGGCGATAGTGGGGTGGCCGGCAAAGGGGATCTCACGGCTGGCCAAAAAGTACCGAACCCGAACATCGGCGACGTCTGACGGACCGGTAAAGGTGCATTCGACCAGCGACGTCTCGCGCACATAGGCCATACAGACGTCTTCGTACAGCGCGGCGCCACCGTGGACCACGGCACAGCCGTTACCGCCAAAGGCGCTGTCGGTGAACGCGTCCACCCAGTCAAAGTCAAACCAGCTCATTCTTGATGCCCCTGCTCTGCGACCCGTACTGGGTCGCATATCTCACCCGTAGGGCGGCGGATGTCACGCGAAAATCACGCGCTGCGGGGCCGTTTCAGTGAACGGCCACCGGCGAGAAATCGTGTTCGCGTGCCAGCACAAAGGCCAGCTTGCGATCGGCAACCAGTGCCAATTGCTGCCCATCCGAGTCGTGCACCGCATAAAGCTGATCCAGATCGCCAGCCTGTTCGCGCACTTCGCGCGGCAGATCAGCAACGTCGACAGCCTTCACGTAAACAATACGATCGCCTTCGGTGTTAATCTCAATCGGTGTATTCATTGCTCTTACCCCTTCCGTATATTGATTGTCTGAACCACGGTTTCCGGCACGGCGCGGGTCAGATCCACATGCAGCAGACCGTTCTCCATGATCGCCTCGCCCACCTCGACACCATCAGCCAGCACAAACATACGCTGGAACTGACGCGCCGCGATGCCACGATGCAGAAAGATGCGCCCCTCGCTGTCGTCGCGTTGACGGCCCCGGATCACCAGCTGACGATCCTCGATGGTAATCGACAGGTCCTCTTCCGCGAAACCGGCCACGGCCAGCGTGATGCGATAGGAAAAATCCGAGGTTTGTTCGATGTTATAGGGCGGGTACCCTTCGTTGCCAGCCTTTGCAGACCGTTCCAAAAGGCGTTCCAATTGCTCGAACCCCAGAAGATGCGGGTATGAGCCAAGAGTAAGTTTTGACACGTATTTTCGTCCTTTATTGCCAAAGCGACGTGTGGTGCGGCCCCGTTCTGGCAACCGCATATGATAGAATATGGGAATATGCAGGGATGTCCACAAGGTCTGGCGGGATAAAGCCTGACACACTATCTTGTGTGGCAAGCACCACAGCAACGACCGAGTCGCCCATGAACGCGCCTACTGACATTTCGATGAAAACAGACGAAGTTCTTCGGGTCGAGCTTGAGGTGTTCCGCCGCCAACACCGCGACCTGGACGAGGCGATTGAGGCGCTGCAGGCCACCGGTACCTCGGATCAACTGACGATCAAGCGTTTGAAAAAACAGAAATTGCGGCTCAAGGACATCATTCGTCTGATCGAAGACCGTCTGACCCCGGACATCATCGCCTGACGCATTGCCTCGAAGTCGGATTTGGCTATAGTGCGCGCTCTCTCAGCAGGCAGGGGCGTTAAGCGGATGAGCGATGTGAAAGTGGGGATCATCATGGGCAGCCAGTCGGACTGGCCCACGATGAAAGAAGCTGCGGATATTCTGGATGAACTCGGCGTTGCATATGAAAAACGCATCGTGTCCGCCCACCGTACCCCGGATCGCCTTTGGGACTATGGCAAAACCGCTGTTGAGCGTGGCCTGGATGTGATTATCGCGGGCGCAGGTGGGGCTGCGCATCTGCCGGGAATGATGGCGTCCAAAACGCGCGTGCCAGTGATTGGCGTACCGGTTCAGACACGGGCCTTGTCCGGTGTCGACTCGCTCTACTCCATCGTGCAGATGCCCAAGGGCTTCCCTGTGGCGACTATGGCCATCGGTGCCGCCGGCGGTGCCAACGCGGGCCTGATGGCCGCTGGCATTCTGGCGCTGCAGGATGCGGCACTGGCCGAGCGATTGGACGCTTGGCGCGCGGCTTTGTCGGCCTCGATCCCCGAGGAGCCTGTCGATGAGTGAAGCACTGCAAACCGGCGCTATGATTGGAATTCTGGGTGGCGGCCAACTGGGCCGGATGCTGTCGGTTGCTGCGGCACGTCTTGGGTTCGTCACGCATATCTATGAACCAGGCGCGAACCCGCCTGCCGGACAAGTCGCCGACCGTGTAACCACCGCCGCTTATGACAATGCCGACGCGCTGAAGGCTTTTGCCGAATCCGTCGATGTCATCACCTATGAATTCGAAAACATCCCAACCGAAGCGCTGGACCTGCTTGAGGCGCATCGCCCGATCCGTCCGGGTCGCGAGGCACTGCGGGTCAGTCAGGATCGTTTGACCGAAAAGTCCTTTCTGCAGGGTCTTGGCCTGAAAACCGCACCGTTTGCGGACATTACCGATCTGGACAGTCTGAAGGCCGCAATCAATCAGATCGGCACGCCCGCCATTCTGAAAACCCGTCGCTTCGGCTATGACGGCAAGGGGCAGGCCCGCCTGCACGGCCCCGACGATGCCGAGGCTGCCCTGTCCGATATGGCGGGTGCGCCCGCGATCCTGGAAGGGTTTGTCAACTTCAGCCACGAGGTTTCGGTCATCGCGGCCCGCGGGGTGGACGGTCAGGTGGCTTGTTTCGACCCCGGCGAAAACGTGCATCGAGACGGCATCCTGCACACTACCACCATCCCTGCCCGTCTCGCCCCGGCGCAACGCACCGATGCGGTACTGTTGGCTGCAAACATCCTTAACGCGCTGGACTATGTCGGCGTCATGGGGGTCGAATTGTTCGTGACGCCGCAAGGTTTGATCGTGAACGAGATCGCGCCACGGGTGCATAACTCGGGCCATTGGACACAGAACGGCTGTGCTGTGGATCAGTTCGAACAACACATCCGCGCCGTGACCGGGTGGCCGCTGGGTGACGGGCAGCGCCATTCGGATGTCGTGATGGAGAACCTGATCGGTGATGACATGAACCGAGTGCCTGACCTCGCGCGGGAACGCGATGTGGCGCTACACCTCTATGGCAAGGCCGAGGTCAAAGCGGGCCGCAAAATGGGTCATTTCAACCGCGTCTCGCGCTAAGTCAGCCGACGAACCGCGCCGCAATATCGCCAGACATAAAGCTGACCCGTCCGCCTGCAAGCGTGGCGGCGACGCGCTTTGTCGCGGCGTCGAGAATGACGATGTCGGCGCGTTTCCCTACCGACAAGTCGCCCCGATCCGTCAATCCAAGCACACGCGCCGGGCCCGATGAAACCAATGCCCAAGCTCCGGCCAGATCCAAAAGACCCGACTTGGCCAGCATCAGCGCGGCGCGGCGTGGACTTGGATAGTGGTAGTCCGAGGCCAAAGCATCGCACAACCCCATCGCGATCAGGTCCAATGCACTGACATTGCCCTTATGCGACCCGCCCCGCACCACATTTGGTGAGCCAAGAATGACATGATCCCCGGAACTTCGGGCGGCGTCTGCCGCCTCAAGCGTTTCGGGGAACTCCGCGATCCGGGCTCCGCGCGCGCGCCAATCCGCGCGCGTTTCAGCAGTCGCATCGTCATGGCTGCCCATACGCACACCCAGATCGGCCAAGGTTGCGCAGAGCGCGTCCAAAGCGGCCGGTACTTCATCCCGCCGGGCATGCATTGATAGCAGCATTTCAAAGTGCTTGTCCGGGTTCCGCCCGGCCTTAAGCGCTTGGCCCGTCAAACGCGGCGGCTTGCGCCCTTCGGCCAGCCGATCGTGCGGCAAGTGGTCATTGAACACGACATAAGGCACCTGCCACTCGGCAATCCGTCCGGGCAGATCGCCATAGTCATCCAGCATATGGGTTTCGAACCGCAGTTGCGGCATCAGATCCGTCACAACCCGATCTTTGACCGAAGCAATCGTGTCGAACACCTGCCCGGCGAATTCCGGGCCGCGCACACCGCCTTCCCAGCTAAGAAACTGGGCCAGAACGGCTGTCGTGATACCGTTGGCCGCCAGTTCAGCCTCGACCGAGAGGATGCCCTCGTCCATTTGTTTCATCGCCCCGCGTCGCGGTGCGATATGACGCTCGAACCCGTCGCCGTGCAGGTCGATGATCCCCGGCAGGACCACATAACCCGACAGATCGATAGCCCGCCCGTTGGGGTCCGCCTGAACGACGCCGTTCCCCACGGACAGATCCGCGCGCGTTAGGCCACGCTCCGGCATCAGAACCTCTGCGCCGGTCAGGGTCATGGTCAGTGACGTCATTCGGAACGCTCCGAAGTGGGTTCCGAGCAATCCTGCCCAATGCAAATCTCATCAATGACGTCCATCACGCCGTCCAACCAGGTGATCTGTGGATCGAATTGCCCGAATTCAATGAAATGTAGTGCCTGCGCCATAACCCGCGGGTTGTTCATCATGAACGTGTGGGTCACCGGCAAGACGATATGGTCGGCCATCCCCTCGACCTTGGTCGTCTCGACCGAGACCTTGCCGTCATCCGGTCCATCAATCAGCGAGGAAAAAAGCGGGTTCAATGAGTTCTCACCCGCAATCACGCCCAATTCGAACTCCACAGGCGGCAGCTTCCGGGGGATACCTTCAGGTCCTGTTCCCAGCGCCAACCCAGCAGGGCCGTGCAGCATGCCGAACACCTCATACGCGCCCAATTCGTCCACCAGTTGGCTACCTTGGTTTGGCGGGCCAAGCATCACCACACGGCCAAGATTCTCCGGATGATTGTCCTGCAGCCAATAGCGCAACAGGATCCCACCCATGGAATGCGCGACCACGTTGACCGTGTCGTCCCCACATTCCGAGAACGCGTCCGGCAAGGTCTGGTTTGCCAGCTTTGGTATGGGCAAATCCGTCGAAGGATAACCTGGGCGCACAACCGTGTATCCGTGCGCCTTGAACAACTGCTCCATGACAGTAAAGGACGCCTCGGTTCGCGCCAGGCCATGCAACAGAACCACGCATTTCGCATGTGCGACGGCCGGGACCAAAAACAGAAAGAGGGCGATCAGGTAACGCATAGCCGCCAGATAAGGCCAAAGACCCATCGAATAAACCCCTAGCGCGGGGTCATGCGCAAAACCGCCAACGCAATTCCGCCCAGAACCAGAGTTGCCCCCAGCATCAAACGCAGACTGGCCGCTTCGCCAAGCAGCACAACACCGCCGGCAATTGCGATGATCGGAACGCTCAGTTGAACAACGGCTGCGGTTGTGGGCGCAAGGTGCCGAAGAACTCTGTACCACAGCGCATATCCCATCCCGGACGTGACGCCGCCGGACAGCGCGGCCAACAGGTAACCATTCGCAGTCATATGCCACGCCTCACCAGTCGCCAGTAACGCCAAAGCAGTTACAGGCAGAGCAACGACAAAGTTGGCCGCTGTTCCCGCCAATGCATCGGGCTCTGACTTTCCCACCAGCGAATAGATCGCCCAGCCGATACCGGCCGCTGCCATCAACGCAGCCCCCGTCAGATTGACCTGAAAGGACCCCGAGGGCCACAACACATATGTCAGCCCCAACAGCGCGATCGCAGCGCCTGCGAACTGTCGGCGACTCGGCGCGTTCCCAGACACTGAGGTGGCCGTGAACATCGTGATCTGGACGACGCCAAACAGGATCAGAGCCCCTAATCCTGCGTCCAGCGTCAGATAAGCGACCGAGAAGCCGATCATGTACAATGACAAGGATCCGGCGCCTGCGATCCTGCGTCGGTCAAACAGAGGTAACCGGCCAGAGCTCACGGAAACCAGCCCGGCGAGAACGACCGCGCCGGCCAGAACCCGAACAACGGCAAAAGCCGCAGGGTCGCTGGCCCCGCTGTCGATGGCCAGACGATTCAGGATCGAGTTCGCCGCGAAGGAGCACATTGTCAGAGCTGTGAGCAGAAACAATTTCATATCAACCGCATAGCGATTTCGGTGCGCTTTGCCCACTCACTTTCCTGCGCCGAGGCACCTGATCTTCATCTTTTGCAAAATACTCCCGCCGGAGGCGTAGTCGCGCAGGGAATATCAAAAAACGGGGCCGCCCAAAGGCGACCCCGTCAACTTGATTTTGGCTTTCCCTTTTCGGCAGCTTGGCCTAAAGGCCAAGCGCCTGTCGGGGCCGTCAGAATTCGCCGGGGCGAATTCGACGTGCTTACATCATGCCGCCCATGCCGCCCATGTCGGGCATGCCGCCGGCAGGTGCCGCGCCTTCTTTGGCGGGACGGTCTGCAACCATTGCTTCGGTGGTAACCAGCAGGCCGGCAACCGATGCCGCGTCTTCCAGAGCGGTACGGACAACTTTGGCCGGGTCAATCACGCCGAACGAGAACATGTCGCCATATTCTTCGGTCTGTGCGTTGAAGCCGAATGCTGCGTCGGACGATTCACGGACTTTGCCCGCAACAACCGCACCGTCAACGCCTGCGTTTTCGGCGATCTGGCGCAGCGGCGCTTCGATTGCTTTGCGAACGATGTTGATACCGGCGCTCTGGTCAGCGTTTGCGCCTTCCAGGTTTTCAAGTGCTTTACCGGCCTGAACCAGGGCAACACCACCGCCAACAACAACACCTTCCTGAACGGCAGCACGTGTTGCGTTCAGAGCATCGTCCACACGGTCCTTACGCTCTTTCACTTCAACTTCGGTCATGCCGCCGACGCGGATAACAGCAACACCACCTGCCAGTTTGGCAACGCGCTCTTGCAGCTTCTCACGGTCGTAGTCCGACGAGGTTTCTTCGATCTGAGTGCGGATCTGAGCAACACGTGCTTCGATCTCGGCTTTCTCGCCAGCACCGTCGACGATGGTGGTTTCGTCTTTGGTGATTTCGATCTTCTTGGCGGTGCCCAGCATGTCCATGGTGACGGACTCGAGCTTCATGCCCAGATCTTCGGAGATCACCTGACCACCGGTCAGGATTGCGATGTCCTGCAGCATGGCTTTGCGGCGATCGCCGAAGCCCGGTGCTTTGACAGCAGCAATTTTCAGGCCGCCGCGCAGTTTGTTGACAACCAGAGTTGCCAGCGCTTCGCCTTCAACATCCTCAGCAATGATCAGCAGCGGCTTTTGCGACTGGATCACTTGTTCCAGCAACGGAACCATCGGCTGCAGCGAAGACAGTTTCTTTTCGTGCAGCAGGATCATGCAGTCGTCGAGTTCTGCGATCATCTTGTCTGCGTTGGTGACGAAGTAAGGCGACAGGTAGCCACGGTCGAACTGCATACCTTCGACAACATCGGTCTCGGTTTCCAGACCTTTGTTTTCTTCGACGGTGATGACGCCTTCGTTGCCAACCTTCTGCATCGCGTCTGCGATCTGGCTGCCGATTTCGGCTTCGCCGTTGGCCGAGATGGTGCCAACCTGAGCAACTTCTGCCGAGTCTTTGACTTCGCGCGAAGCTTCTTTGATGCCTTCAACAACCTTTGCAGTCGCCAGATCGATGCCGCGCTTCAGGTCCATCGGGTTCAGGCCCGCTGCAACCTGCTTCAGACCTTCGCGAACGATTGCCTGCGCCAGAACGGTTGCGGTGGTGGTGCCGTCGCCGGCTTCGTCATTGGTGCGGCTGGCGACTTCTTTCACCATCTGCGCGCCCATGTTTTCGAACTTGTCTTCCAGTTCGATTTCCTTGGCAACCGAAACACCGTCTTTGGTGATGCGCGGCGCGCCGAAGGATTTGTCCAGAACCACGTTGCGGCCTTTGGGGCCCAGGGTCACTTTAACAGCATCGGCCAGTACGTTCACACCGGACAGCATGCGGTTGCGGGCATCGGTGTCGAACTTGACGTCCTTAGCAGCCATGTCGTTTCTCCTTGAGAAAATGTATTGTGATGAAGATCAGAGAAAGCGGGATCGCTTACTCGATGATCCCCATGATGTCGCTTTCTTTCATCATCAGCAGTTCTTCGCCGCCGACGTTGACCTCGGTGCCCGACCATTTGCCGAACAGGATCTTGTCGCCAGCTTTAACAGCCATTGCGATCAGTTCGCCGCTGTCCTTACGTGCGCCTTCGCCGGTTGCGACGACTTCGCCTTCGCTGGGCTTTTCTTTTGCGCTGTCGGGAATGATCAGACCACCAGCGGTTTTCTCTTCGCTTTCGGTACGGCGAACCAGCACGCGGTCATGAAGCGGTTTCAATGCCATCTTTGCAGCTCCTTGGGCTCAAAGTTTATTTATCCTCCCCTCGCTGGTCAGCGAGGTGTTAGCACTCATACCTTGAGAGTGATAACGACGCATAGCTAGGAGGTCGCAAACCCCGAGTCAACAAGTTGTCGCGGATTTTTTGCCAAATTGGCTCAGTCCGGCTGATCCCAGCTATAGGCCCAATGCTTCAGGCCCTCCTGCCCTGCTTCGGTCAGGCCATAGACGCCATTTTCGACCTTTTCGAACCAGCCGTAATGATTTTCCCGCATCAGCCGCGTGGCTGCGGGTACGCCGGTCGCCTTGGCGACTTCGGCGCCTTTGGTGGCTCCGTTCTCAGCCAGGTGAGCCGCGCATCGCAGGGCATCCTGACGGTAGGCCGTCACGATCCCATGCCGCGTCGCGCCGCCCGCGTTGGGGTCGCCTTCGAGCCGGTCAAATTCGCGCAAAAGACGCGCAGCTTTTGCCTTGTTCTTGCGCGGAGCGTAGGGTCCCGGGTCACATTGCACCTCGACCGCGCCGTCGGCGCGCACGGTAATCAGCCCAAGCCCCAGCCTGCGGCACAGCGCGAGATTGTCCTTGAGCGCGCGTCGGGCGGATTTTCCCGTAGGCTTGCACACGCCGATGTAAACCTGATCGGCAACCTTCAGCCGTGTGATGGCCTGATGGAACAAAGCCAGTGAAAACCTCAGCTTCAACTCGACAATCACAGGGTCATCCCCCTCGCGCACCGCGACAATATCGGCCGCGCCAACCTCGCCTTTGACGGTATAGCCCTGACGCTCTAACAGCGCTTTGATCGGCGGGTAAAGATCCTGCTCACGCTCCATTGCGCCATGCTATGCAAAATTGCCGCGAACGCCAGACATCACCTGCACCCGTCTTGATCACGCTGCCACGCCAAGGCAATGTCGCAGCGATGTCTAAGTTACCGGGACAAACCTGATGCGCCTGTTTGCCTTGCTGATTTTCCTGTTTCTGCCCGCGACCCTGCACGCCGCTTGCAAGGGGCAAGACCTGCGGCCGAGCCTCAGCGCCGAGGTGCAGGCCGAACTGCAAAAGACGGTTGCCGACATTCCTTTTCCCGAAGGCAACCACTGGATCGCAACCAAGGGCGACACGGTGCTGCACCTGATCGGAACGCTGCATGCCAATGATCCGCGAATGGATGCCGTGGTTGAACGGCTGAGGCCAACGTTGGAACAAGCGGACGCGTTTTACTTCGAAGTCACCCAGGACGAGATGGACGCGTTCGAAAAGGATCTTGCCCAAGACATGAGCCCGATCATGATCACCGCGGGCCCCAGCCTGATCGACCTGATGTCCGAGGAAGACTGGTCCGCCCTGTCAGATGGGCTGTCTGAACGTGGCATTCCCGCCTGGATGGCCGCCCAGATGCGACCCTGGTTTCTCAGCATGATGCTGGGCATCCCGGCATGCATGATGAATAACCCGGATGCGAGCCATGGCATGGATGCCCGATTAAACGATCTGGCGGCCGATTTGAACATCCCACAATACTCGCTGGAACGAATTACCGATCTGATGGCCCTGTTCGACAGTCACCCGATAGAAAAGCAGGTCCAGTCTCTCGTGCGGATGGCCGGTGCTTTGGGCGGCAGTGAAGATCAACTGGCGACAATGGCGAATGCCTACCTGGAAGAAAAGCATGTCGAGATCATCCAACTGGCCCGCATTCAGGGGCTGGAAGAGTCGGGGCTAACGCCCGAGGAATTCGAAGCGGAATGGGACAGTTTCGAGCAGCAATTGCTGGTCGAGCGCAACGCGAATTGGATGCAGCATATTCTGGGCATCCAAGACCAGACGGCCGTGATCGCCGTCGGCGCCGGGCATCTGGGCGGCAACCAAGGCTTGCTGAATCTTCTGCAAAAGGCCGGTTATTCCTTGTCACGCGCCCCGTTCTGATCCCTGCCAATTCAGACCAACCGTCGCAGCGTACATACTGCCGGGTGACAAGCTCGGCACGCCGCCCTATAAGGCGCGCGAAATGATCATCCTCAGGACGCTGACATGACAACGCTCGTATTTGGCCACAAATCTCCCGACACCGATTCCACAGGCTCGCCGATCCTGTGGTCGTGGTACCTAAACGAAATCAAAGGCGAACAGGCCGAGCCCGTTCTGCTGGGCGAACCCAACACCGAAGCGGCCTTCCTGCTGCAACGCTGGGACCTGCCCAAGCCACGTATCATCGAGGATGTGGCCGAGGATGCACCGGTTGTCATCGTGGACACCAACAACCCGGCAGAACTGCCCGCCAGCATCAACAGCGCCGACATCCGCGCCATCATCGACCACCACAAGCTGGTCGGCGGTCTGGAAACCAAAGGCCCGATCGACATCACCGTGCGTCCGCTGGCCTGCACCGCGACCATCATGATGGACCTGATCGGTGACGACGCCGCCAAGATGCCCGAAGCCATAAAAGGCGCGGCGCTGACCTGCATCCTGTCCGATACGCTGGAATTCCGCTCGCCCACCACCACTGCGCATGACCGCGCCGTGGCCGAAAAATTGGCAGCGGATCTGGGGCTGGATATCTCGGCCTATGCCTCTGACATGTTTGCGGCGAAATCGGATGTGTCGTCCTTCTCGGATGCCGAACTGATCCGCATGGACAGCAAAGAATACGAAGTCGACGGCACCAAGTTCCGAGTCTCGGTTTTGGAAACGACTGCACCGGGCGTTGTGCTGGATAGGAAAGCCAGCCTTGCGGACTCGATGGTCGGCGTTGCCAAGGAAGACGGCGTAGATCAGGTCCTGTTGTTTGTCGTCGACATCCTGAACGAAGAAGCCACCCTGCTGGTGCCAAACGATCTGGTCAAGGGTGTGGCCGAGAAGAGCTTTGGTGCAAGTGTTGAAGGCGACGCCGTTGTCCTGCCCGGCATCATGAGCCGGAAAAAGCAGATCATCCCGAACCTCAAGGTCTGATCCGCTCAGATCACGCGATCAAAAGGCGCTCCACCCGGGCGCCTTTTTCAGTGTTTTGCGCAATTTGCATCTGTTGCTAGTCTGATCATGTAAGCAATGAGGATCAGACGACATTTATGAGTTCCCGCAAGTTCAGCACCACACGCGGCATCCTAAGATTTGAAGGCTCTGACAAAGCCGCCTACTGGCGTCGGTTTGCGATGCTGCTGACTTTGTCCGTTGTGATCGCCACGATGGGTATGCTGCGAAACTCTGGTGCGGTGGTCATTGCCGCGATGCTGGTTGCCCCTTTGATGACCCCGATCCTGGGCGTCGCCGCGTCGATGGTCATGGGATGGCTGGGTCGCGCATTTAAGCTGGCCCTGATCGTCTGTGGCGCTGCTCTGGTAAGCGTCTTTCTCGCCTGGTTTCTGGTCTATGTTGCAGACGTCCCACGCGGCATCCTGATCCCTGATCAGGTTCTGGCCCGTACCGATCCCGGAACCGAAGACCTGATTGTCGCCTTGGCCGCCGGAGTGGCCGCAGCCTATGTGCAGATCAACCGATCTGAGGCCAGCCTGTTGCCCGGCGCTGCCATCGGCGTATCGCTGGTACCGCCCCTGTCCGCTTCGGGTGTGTTGTTGTATTTCGGTGAACCGGCCGAGGCCTACGAAGCCGGCCTGCTATTTGCCACCAACCTCGGCGCGATCATCTTGTCGGCTTGCGCGGTTTACATCGTGTACGCGGCGCGGGCGGTGGCATTCAGCAAGGGCCGTCGCAAACTGAACTTCACCGCAAGTGTGGTGGTGACACTGGCGTTTCTGGCTTTCGTTGTCCTGCAACTTGGGAAATCCACCTACAACCGATACCTGGAAACCCGAACCGAGGCGCAATTGGCGCAAACGATCCAGGACTGGGCGGATCCAGTGTCCGTCGAGGTGATCCGGGTGGACGTGAACGCCAAACGCAAACACGCCGATATCTGGCTGATCGTGGACCTTCCGATCGAAGCGGCATTCAAGGTCTCCTCGGTTGCCGGCCTGCTTCCAGAAACCCTGCGGGAGACACCATTGGTCGATGTGCTGAGGGATGAGCTAGGCCCTGGCTATAAGGTTATTGTTCGGTTCCAGAATAGGATCGGCGCCCAAGTCATTCTGGGCACCGAGAACGTGCAGCAAGCGCCGGACGTCGAGGAAATCAACGAATAGCACCCAAGCGCAGCTTTTGTTGGCCCGCGAAACAGATTGCGGGATGGTCAACGGGCAAAAGCTTTGCCATAGCTGTGGCAACTCTGACTTCAGATCCCGAGGCCCCCATGACCCAGATCATCCATGCGCTTTCCGAGATTTCAGGCCGCTACAAGGCGCTGTTCGTCGACCTGTGGGGTTGCGTTCACAACGGCATCACCGCCTACCCCGAGGCTGTCGCCGCGTTGAAAGCCTACCGCGCGCAGGGCGGGATCGTCGTGTTGGTCACAAACTCTCCGAAACCGCGGGCGGGAGTTGCCGTGCAGCTCGGCCAATTCAACGTCCCCGCGGACGCTTACGACACCATCGCCACCAGCGGAGACTCGGCACGATCCGCGATGTTCCGCGGAGCCGTCGGCCACAAGGTTTATTTCATGGGAGAGTGGGAACGCGATGCCGGGTTCTTTGAACCTCTGAAATTGCTGCACCACCCGATCCACATCGAACGCGTTCCGCTGGACGAGGCCGAAGGCATTGTATGCTGCGGGCCATTCGATCCGATGGCGGACCCTGCAGTTAACCGCCCCGATTTCCTGTATGCCAAGCAAAAGGGGCTCAAGCTGCTCTGCGCCAACCCCGACATTGTCGTGGACCGGGGCGAGGTGCGCGAGTGGTGTGCCGGCGCGCTGGCCAAGCTGTATACCGAGATGGGCGGCGAGAGCCTGTATTTCGGAAAACCGCATCCGCCGATCTATGATCTGGCCCGCCGCAGACTGCAGGAACTGGGCCACGATATCCCTGATGGCGACATTCTGGTGATCGGCGATGGCCCTCATACCGACATTTTGGGCGGTATGGGAGAAGGCATTGATTCTCTGTTTATCTCTGGCGGTTTGGCTGCGGCGGAAACAAAAACCGAGCACCATCCGCACGAGGAATCTCTAAGTGACTATATCGCAAGGGAAAACATAAACCCGACATACACAATCGGTCGTTTGAGATAATCAAAAAAGACTTGATTTTCTGCAGTTGCGAAGTAATAAAGTTGCCAAACGAGGGCAGCTTGCGTTTTTTTGTTGCCCGCTGAATTCAAGTGAGGGCGACATGTTGGATAATCTTCCACGCGGCACGATCTGTATTGAAGACATCGAAATGGGCATGACCCGCCACCTGCGCAAAGTGGTGACTGACGAAGACATCGAGATGTTCGCGCAGGTCTCAACGGACCGGAATCCGGTTCATCTGGACGACGATTACGCCCGCGACACGATTTTCGAAGGGCGCATCGCCCATGGGATGCTGACCGCAGGTCTGATCTCGGCCGTTATTGGCGAGCAACTGCCTGGCCACGGAACAGTTTACATGGGGCAGTCGCTGAAGTTTCTGGCCCCTGTGCGCCCCGGCGACATGGTCTATGCCGAGGTCAAAGTGATCGACATCGACTTTGCCAAGCGCCGGGTCAAGCTGGACTGCCATTGCTCTGTCGACAACAAGAAAGTGCTGGTGGGCGAGGCGATGGTATTGGCCCCGTCGCGCAAGTTCGACTGAGGCCTTGCTTTAGAAGCACCAAGGGCGCCGATCTCGGCGCCTTTTTTGTTGCACGAACATCCGAGTGTGCAGCCGAAGCCAACTCGCATCGCAGTCAAAACCAGCGGCGAAAGAACCGACAGGTTGTCGTCCAAAGGTCAACGCAAGGCAGGGTAACACGCCTGCAGCAATCAGGTGCTTGAACCCGGCCTTCAGTCCCGCTAGGCAAGCTGCATGCAGATCATCCGGGATTTCCAGTTTGTCGAGCCAGAAGACCGCGGTGCCAGTGTGGCCATCGGGAACTTTGATGGCATTCACGTCGGGCACCAGTCGGTCATCGAACTGGCGCGTTCCGTCGCTCCGGATGCACCGCTGGGCGTTTTGACGTTCGAGCCGCATCCGCGGGAATACTTTGCCCCGGCTGCCCCACCCTTTCGCCTGATGCGAGACACCGCGCGCGCACACCGGCTGGAAAAGCTGGGCGTCGAAAAGCTGTATGAGTTGCCTTTCAACGCTTCCCTTGCAGGGCTGAGCCCGGAGGAATTCGCGCGCAACGTCATTTGTGACGGCCTCGGCCTGTCGCATGTGGTGGTCGGTGCCGATTTCTGTTTCGGTAAAGGGCGCAGCGGTACGGCCGAGGATATGGTCCGGTTTGGTAAAGTGATGGGTTTTGGCGTTACCATCGCCCCCTTGATGGAACGGTCCGATGACGTCGTCTCGTCAACTGCGATCCGCAAGGCTCTGACCGATGGCCGCCCACGCGACGCGGCGGCCATGCTGGGACATTGGCACCGGATCGAAGGCGAGGTGATTGGCGGGGAACAGCGCGGTCGCGAACTGGGCTTCCCCACTGCGAATATGTCCATCGAAGGACTGCACCCGCCCAGATTTGGCGTCTATGCGGTGCTGGTCGATGTGCTGGATGGCCCCCATCAGGGCAGCTATCACGGCGCAGCCTCAGTTGGGGTCCGACCGATGTTCAACGGTGAAATCCCGAATATCGAAACCTTCCTGCTCGACTTCTCAGGCGATCTTTACGGCTCAACCCTGTCCGTAGGGTTGGTCGACTACCTGCGCCCCGAGATGACATTCGATGGGCTGGACGGCCTGATCGCGCAGATGGATGCCGATTGCGACAAGGCCCGCGCGCTGCTGGCCGCGCTATGACAGCCGATCCGATTGATCGCA
Organism: Ruegeria sp. R14_0; assembly: GCF_017743975.1. GTDB lineage: Bacteria > Pseudomonadota > Alphaproteobacteria > Rhodobacterales > Rhodobacteraceae > Ruegeria. Next base: position 99,993 of record NZ_JAGHRC010000005.1, read on the forward strand.
AAGGTCTTGCCCCCCGGTTCTGGGAACGCAAGCCGCTGACCAAAATGAACCAGCACGAATGGGAGGCACTGTGCGACGGCTGCGGTAAGTGCTGTCTGAACAAGCTTGAGGATGAAGACACCGGCGAGGTCGCCCTGACCTGCGTTGCCTGCCGTCTGCTGGACGATGAATCCTGCCGCTGCACGCAATACGACATCCGCCACCAATTCGTGCCGGAATGCATTGTGATGAAGCCCGACAACATCCACGACCACGCCTATTGGTTGCCGCAGACCTGTGCCTATCGGCTGCTGTGGGAGGGCAAACCCCTTTACGACTGGCATCCTTTGATATCAGGTACGCCCGACAGCGTACACGCCGCCGGTATGTCGGTTCAGGGACGCACAGTGTCCGAGTTCGAAACCCCCATGGAAGAGTGGGAAGACTATATCATTGAGGAGCCCAGCTGATGTACTTTGCCTCTGATAACTCCGGGCCGGTTCACCCTCAGGTCATGGCCGCATTGAACGAAGCCAATCAGGGCTATCAGATGGCCTATGGTGCGGACACTCTGATGAATGAAGTACGCGATCGCATCCGCGGGGTTTTTGAGGCTCCAGGCGCGGCGGTCTATCTGGTGGCCACCGGGACGGCGGCGAATTCGCTAGCTCTGGCGACGCTCTCGAACCCGTGGGACACCGTGTTCTGTTCCCCGGTCGCACATATCCATGAGGATGAGTGCAACGCGCCCGAATTCTATAGCGGCGCAAAGCTGACGCTGGTGCCCGGCGACGACAAGATGACCCCCGAGGCACTGCGCCGTTCGATTCTGGCCGAAGAAACCCGCGGTGTGCACGGCCCGCAGCGCGGGCCGGTCTCAATCACGCAAGTGACCGAGCGCGGGTCGGTTTACTCTCTGGCCGAGTTGCAGGCGCTGTGTGGCGTCGCAAAGGAATACGAATTGCCCGTGCATCTGGACGGCGCGCGGTTCACCAACGCCCTGGTTGCTCTGAATTGCTCCCCGGCCGAGATGACGTGGAAAGCAGGCGTGGACGCAGTCAGCTTTGGTGGTACCAAGAACGGCTTGATGGGGGTTGAGGCGGTCGTTTTCTTTGACGAAGCCAAGGCCTGGGAATTCGAGTTGCGGCGCAAACGCGGTGCGCATCTGTTTTCCAAGCACCGCTACCTGTCCGCACAGATGGCGGCCTATCTGCAAGACGACCTATGGTTGCAAATCGCCCGACAAGCCAATGACAACGGCGCTTATCTGGCTGATGGATTGCGCGCCAAAGGCGCGACCTTTCTGCACGAACCGCAGGCCAACATGATCTTTGCACAGTTTTCCCGTGCGCGGCATAAACAACTGCACAAGGCCGGAGCGGTCTATCACCTGTGGGGCGCAGAGCTGGACGGTGCCGATGACAGCGAAGCTCTGGCATGTCGACTGGTCTGCGACTGGTCGATTGGTCGAGATGATATTGACCGTTTTTTGGATCTGCTTTGAACCAGACATTCGGCGCGCGCCTGCCCGGCTCTCGCTTCAGGAAAAGCTGTTCCAGAAGTTTTGGACAGCAGCAGCCGTCTGCTGCGGATGCGTGATCGGCAGCATATGCCCCGCGCCCGGCACAACACGCGTTTCGGCATGCGGCAATCTTTGGGCAAGGCCATCGCCAATCACAGGCATGATGGGGTGACTCTCAGACCCGCAGAGGATCAAGACAGGCATAGACGCACAATCCAGAACGCCCGCGTTCAAGAGCCCTTTGCTATCCTGGAACAGCGCGTCGTCAACTGCCGGAACAACGTGAATTCCCCGAACCATACCTGCGCGGGTCCGTTCAGGTAAGTCTGGCCAACGTGGCCCATCCTGAGCGCCCCACATCCGGTTGAACAACCGGGCCGCTTTTTCCATATCCCCCGACGCAAACGCATCCGTTACAGGTTGAGATTCATCCTGATGCCGTCGAATAAGTTCCGGTTCGTCCCGAACGGCGATGGCAAAGAAAACAGGTTCAATCAGCACTGCGCTGCGAACGAGATGTGGAAACTCGATGGCCAGGCGCAGAGCGATCATCCCACCAAAGGAATGCCCGATAAGGTCCATCGGCTCGGTCAATTGTGTGGCAGACAACTTGGTCACGAGGTCGAACAGATCGCCCCGCCCATCCCAATCAGGGCTGCGCCCGTGGGACGGCATATCGGGTGCCGTCAACGTCGCCTCGCCGTTCAACGCAGAGGCCAGCCCCGACCACGCCCCGGAATGCGCAATGGTGCAGTGCAGGGCCAGCACTTTGCGCGTGCCCTGCCCCAAGGTTCTTACAAATATGCTGTTCTCCAGGGAGGTATCCCTCACCCTTTCATCTCCGACAGGTGCTGGTCCAGATCTTCTAGCCGGTCCTGTCCCCAGAAACGCTGACCGTCCTCAGTGATATAGAACGGCGCGCCGAAAACCCCGCGATCGACCGCCTCTTCCAGATTGGCGGCATAGGTCTCGGCCCCGATCAGCAACCCGCTGTCGGCCAGCCCCGGATCGAATCCCGATTGGGTCAGACAATCGCGGATCACGTCATCTTGGGCGATGTCTTTTTCCTCGGCCCAACACGCCCGGACAAAGGAATGCACCAGCTTGCCGACGTCCCCCGATCCGTCCTTGATCGCTGCGATGATTGCATAAGAGGACGGTGCCGCATTGGTCGGCCAATGCGCGGGTTGCAGATTGAATTCCTTGCCCAGCTTTTTCGACTGCCGCTGCAACTCCTGCGCCCGGTATTCGATGCGCGAGATATGACGATCCTTCGGCGGCGTACCCCCGGTGCGACCGAACAGGGCAACGATATCCAGCGGTTTATAGTTGATCGTCACGCCGTGCTTCGCCGCGATCTCTTCCAGCCGCATGCCAGCCAGATAGGTATAGGGCGAGAGTGTCGCAAAATAGTAGTCAATCTGGGCCATGTGCACTTTCTCCGCTTGGTTATCTTTGCTGGACGGTAAGGCCATGCTAAGCGGTGTCAACATCACGAATCTGTCACATTTGCCATTGCTGCCCGGGGACCTCAGCCGATGCCGACACTCAACGAACCCAAGCTAATCGCTGGGAACGCTAACCTTCCTCTTGCCGAATCCATCTCGCGACGCATGAGCCTGTATCGCGGAGTCGATCAGAACCTGGTCGATGCGCGTGTGGAACGGTTCAACGACGGCGAGATCTTCGTCGAAGTGTTCGAGAATGTGCGCGGCGAGGATATGTTCATCGTCCAACCGACCTCGAACCCGGCCAACGACAACCTGATGGAGTTGCTGATCATCGCGGATGCACTGCGCCGGTCGTCAGCACAACGGATTACGGCTGTGATCCCCTATTTCGGGTATGCGCGTCAGGACCGCCGCACCAAGGCCCGTACGCCGATCTCTGCAAAACTGGTCGCCAACATGCTGACCGGCGCGGGGATCGAGCGGGTGCTGACCATGGATCTGCATGCCGCGCAGATTCAGGGCTTTTTCGATATCCCGGTGGACAACCTGTATGCCTCGCCGATTTTCGCTTTGGATGTGAAACACCAGTTCCAGGACTGCCTGGATGAGATCATGGTGGTCTCGCCCGACGTGGGCGGCGTTGCGCGCGCGCGCGAGTTGGCCAAACGGATCGAAGCGCCGCTTTCCATCGTTGACAAGCGTCGCGAAAAGGCCGGAGAAGTGGCCGAGATGACCGTAATCGGTGATGTCAAAGACAAGATCTGCTTGATCGTGGACGACATGTGCGACACCGCTGGTACGCTCTGCAAGGCGGCGCAGGTGCTGCTGGATAATGGTGCGAAAGAAGTCCACTCGTACATCACGCACGGCGTCATGAGTGGACCTGCCGTCGAACGGGTGACCAATTCGGTGATGAAATCTCTGGTCCTGACGGACACAATCCAGCCGACACCGGAAGTTGCGAAAGCCAAGAACATTCGTATTGTTCCGACCGCGCCGATCTTTACCCAGGCGATCCTGAACATCTGGAACGGCACAAGCGTCTCGTCGCTGTTCGAGGACAAAACACTGACACCGATCTACGAGTCGATGTACCACATGGACTGACCGAGTTGGGCGGCCCTTAAGCCGCCCTTTTTTGTCACTACAACAACGCAGGACATTCCCGTGACAGCCCCAAAACGTATCGTTCTCTCCAGTGACCACGCGGCTATTGAGTTGCGGCAGACTGTCGCCAACCATATCGCGGCCAAAGGTTGGGAGGTCGTGGATATCGGCCCAAAAACACCCGAGAGCACGCACTACCCGATCCACGGCAAAGCTGCGGCGCAGGCGGTCGCTTCGGGCGATTGTCAGCTGGGGATCATTCTGTGCGGCACCGGTCAGGGCATCATGATGGCGGCCAACAAGGTTCCGGGCATCCGCTGTGGCGTGTGTTCCGATGCGTTCTCGGCCCGCATGATCCGCGAACATAACGACGCCAACATGCTGTCCATCGGCGCGCGTGTGGTGGGCGAAGGTCAGGCGCTGGATATCGTCGACGCGTTTTTGGATGCCGAGTTCGAGGGCGGCCGCCATGCGACCCGCGTGGACATGATTGAGGCTGATGACTAACCGGCGAGCTTTATCAAGCCGCGCAACGGGTTATTTAACGTTTCAGGAAATGTCCCAATCATCTTCGTGGGCAACCTCGCCGATGGCGGTCCAAGTGACTCTTATCCGGGCGATGCGTGTGTCCGACCATGTGCGAAAAACTGCACTAAATCCTTCGGGTGTAATGTCTTCGGCCGTCACCTCGGCGCGCAAGGCAGATGACGTATCAACGTCCCATAGGGACACACCGATCTGAACCACCGGGACAGACCGGAACGGCTGGCTGAATTTGACAGTCGACCGCCGCTGGCGCGGCCCTTCACCGGTCCACATTTCGCCGCCATCGGCGAACTCGGAGAAAATGACTGCCTCGCCTTGGTCGATTCCAATCGGGTGGGATTTAAACGTCTTCATACATTCAACTTTATTTATAAACTCCCGGAGGTTAACCCGGTACTTCACTAAAACTCCACAAAAAAACGGCCCCGATTCAACGGGACCGCTTTAAATCAATTGAACGCGATGGGACTTAAAGGCTCATATGCGTCCCAAGGGCTTCCATGTCGGCCAGCAGTTTGGCGGCGTCGTCGACGATGGTCTGATCATCGCCTTCTTTTGCCGCTTCGTGCGAAGCGCGGGCCTCGGCGATCAGGTCGTCCAGATGCGACCGGGTCACTTCGGCAACCGGAATGGCCTTTTCGGCCAGAACCGACAGGCCATCGCCGTTGATCTGAGCAAACCCGCCGGTGACCAGGTATTCGCTGGCCCCTTCGGGTGCTTCGACCTTCAGGATGCCCGGGCGCAGCGTGGTGATGGTGGGGGCATGATCGGGCATCGCCGTCATATCCCCGTCCGCGCCGGGAATCTGGACCGCGGTGGCCGCGAGCGAAGCAAGGCTCCGCTCGGGGCTGACGAGGTCGAATTGCATCGTGTTTGCCATCAGGGATACTCCTTAGGCGGCTTCTGCGGCCATCTTTTCCGCTTTGGCGATCACTTCTTCGATGCCGCCAACCATCAGGAAGGCCGCTTCGGGCAGGTGATCGTATTCGCCAGCGACAACCGCTTTGAACGATGAAATGGTCACGTCCAGAGGAACCTGAACGCCCGGCGAACCGGTGAAGACTTCGGCCACGTCGAACGGCTGCGACAGGAAGCGTTCGATCTTACGGGCACGGGCCACGGTCAGTTTGTCCTCTTCCGACAGTTCGTCCATGCCGAGGATGGCGATGATGTCCTGCAGTGACTTGTAGCGCTGGAGGATCTGCTGAACGTCGGTCGCAACCTTGTAGTGCTCTTCACCAACGATGGCCGGGTCGAGCAGACGCGAGGTCGAGTCGAGCGGGTCAACGGCCGGGTAGATACCCTTTTCCGAGATCGCACGGTTAAGAACGGTGGTCGCGTCCAGGTGAGCAAACGAGGTTGCCGGCGCAGGGTCGGTAAGGTCGTCCGCAGGTACGTAGATCGCCTGCACCGAAGTGATCGAGCCCGACTTGGTCGAGGTGATGCGTTCCTGCAGGGCACCCATGTCGGTGGCCAGTGTCGGCTGGTAGCCCACCGCCGAAGGAATACGACCCAGCAGAGCCGAAACCTCGGAGCCCGCCTGCGTGAAGCGGAAGATGTTGTCGACGAAGAACAGAACGTCGGTACCGGATTGGTCGCGGAACTGCTCGGCCAGGGTCAGACCGGTCAGAGCAACACGTGCACGTGCTCCCGGAGGTTCGTTCATCTGACCGTAAACCAGGGCCACCTGCGATTCCGACAGGTTGTCCGGCTTAATAACGTTCGATTCGATCATCTCGTGGTACAGGTCGTTCCCTTCACGGGTCCGTTCACCAACACCCGCGAACACCGAGAAGCCCGAGTGCACTTTTGCGATGTTGTTGATCAGTTCCATGATTAGAACGGTCTTACCAACGCCGGCGCCGCCGAACAGGCCAATTTTGCCGCCTTTGGCGTAGGGGGCCAGCAGGTCAACAACCTTGATGCCGGTCACCAGGATTTCCGACTCGGTCGACTGTTCGTCAAACTCGGGTGCGGGCTGGTGGATCGCGCGGGTTTCGGTTGCTTCAACGTCGCCCTTTTCGTCGATCGGCTCGCCGACAACGTTCAGAATACGGCCCAGGGTGGCGTTACCAACCGGAACCGAAATCGGCGCGCCGGTGTCGGTGACAGCCTCGCCACGGACCAGACCTTCGGTCGCGTCCATCGCGATGGTGCGGACGGTGTTTTCACCCAGGTGCTGAGCAACTTCCAATACTAGGCGCTTGCCGTTGTTGGTGGTTTCCAGCGCGTTCAGAATTTCAGGCAGTTGATCTTCGAAGTGCACGTCGACGACGGCCCCGATGATCTGTGTGACTTTGCCTTTTGCATTCGCCATGTTTCGTCTCCGGTTTTCTTACAGCGCTTCGGCGCCGGAAATAATTTCAATCAGCTCGTTGGTGATCACGGCCTGACGCGAGCGGTTGAACTGGATCGTCAGCTTGTCGATCATCTCACCCGCGTTGCGTGTCGCGTTGTCCATCGCGGACATCCGTGCACCCTGTTCAGACGCCCCGTTTTCGAGCAGAGCCGAGAAGATCGCGGTCGCAACCCCCTTGGGCAGCAAGTCGGCCAGAATGGCCTCTTCGCTGGGCTCGTAGTCGAACACGGCACCGCTGTCGTCACCCTCGGTTTCCTCGAACGAGGCGGGGATGACCTGCTGTTCCGTCGGGATCTGGGTCACAACGTTGACGAACTTCGAGTAGAAGATCGTAGCAACATCGAACTCACCCCCGTCAAAACGGGACAGGATGTCCTTCGCGATGTCCTGCGCGTTGGAATACCCCAGACGCTTGACCTCGCTCAGGTCGATATGTCCAACGAACAGATCGCCAAAATCGCGCTTGAGCGCGTCGCGGCCTTTTTTGCCGACGGTCAGAACTTTGACCGTCTTGCCTTTCAGGCGCAGCTCTTCCGCTTTGACACGGGCCAGCTTGGCGATGTTCGAGTTGAAGCCGCCGCAGAGACCGCGTTCAGCTGTCATGACAACCAGCAGATGGACATCATCACTGCCCGTACCCCGAAGCAGCTTGGGGGCGCTGTCGCTGCCCCCGACCGACGCCGCCAGCCCCGCCATCACGGCATTGAACCGCTCGGCATAGGGACGCGAGGCTTCGGCAGATTCCTGGGCGCGGCGCAGTTTTGCAGCCGCGACCATCTGCATGGCCTTGGTGATCTTGCGGGTCGATTTGACCGACTCGATCCTGTTTTTAAGGTCCTTAAGATTTGGCATATGCCCGCCTCTCCCTTAAGCGAAGGTTGCGGCGTATTCGTCCAGCGCAGCCTTGATCTTGTCGGAAGCGTCACCCTTGATCTTGGGATCTTCGTCCGTGATCCACTGAAGCAGATCCGCGTGTTTGCCACGCAGGTGCGCCAGCAGGCCAGCTTCGTAACGGCCAACGTCGGACACGTCGATCTTGTCGAGGTAACCGTTGGTACCCGCGAAGATGACGCAGACGATTTCCGCGTTGGTCAGCGGCGAGTACTGCGGCTGTTTCATCAGCTCGGTCAGGCGCGCACCACGGTTCAGCAGCTGCTGAGTTGCGGCGTCGAGGTCGGAACCGAACTGCGCAAACGCAGCCATTTCGCGGTACTGAGCCAGTTCCAGCTTAACCGGACCAGCAACCGACTTCATCGAGTTGGTTTGAGCCGAGGAGCCCACACGCGAAACCGACAGACCGGTGTTCACAGCAGGACGGATGCCTTGGTAGAACAGTTCGGTTTCAAGGAAGATCTGACCGTCGGTGATCGAAATCACGTTGGTCGGGATAAACGCCGAAACGTCACCACCTTGAGTTTCGATAACCGGCAGAGCGGTCAGCGAGCCTGCGCCGAAGTCTTCGTTCAGCTTCGCCGAACGTTCCAGCAGGCGGGAGTGGAGGTAGAAAACGTCGCCAGGATAGGCTTCACGTCCGGGCGGACGACGCAGCAGCAGCGACATCTGACGATAAGACACAGCCTGTTTCGACAGGTCATCATAGATGATCAGCGCGTGGCGGCCGTTGTCGCGGAAGTACTCGGCCATCGCGGTCGCGGCATAAGGTGCCAGGAACTGCATCGGTGCCGGGTCGGACGCGGTTGCGGCCACAACGATCGAGTATTCAATCGCGCCGGACTCTTCCAGTTTCTTCACCAGCTGCGCAACGGTCGAACGCTTTTGACCGATCGCAACGTAAACGCAGTACAGTTTCTTCGACTCGTCGTCGCCTGCTGCATCGTTGTAGGTTTTCTGGTTCAGGATCGCGTCCAGAGCAACGGCGGTTTTACCGGTCTGACGGTCACCAATGATCAGCTCACGCTGGCCGCGGCCGATCGGGATCATCGCGTCAACCGACTTCAGGCCGGTTGCCATCGGCTCGTGAACCGATTTACGCGGGATGATGCCGGGGGCTTTAACATCTGCAACGCCACGCTTGGTTGCGTTGATCGGGCCTTTGCCGTCCAGCGGGTTGCCCAGACCGTCAACAACGCGGCCCAGCAGTTCGTCACCGATCGGAACATCCACGATCGAGTTGGTGCGCTTGACGGTGTCACCTTCTTTGATGTCACGGTCGGAACCGAAGATAACAACACCAACGTTGTCAGCTTCGAGGTTCAGCGCCATACCCATGATGCCGCCGGGGAATTCGACCATCTCACCGGCTTGCACATTGTCCAGGCCGTATACACGGGCAATCCCGTCACCGACGCTCAGCACGCGGCCGATTTCGGCCACTTCGGCTTCCTGACCAAAATTCTTGATCTGGTCCTTCAGGATTGCAGAAATTTCTGCAGCTTGGATTCCCATTTATCCGACCTCTTTCATTGCATTCTGTAGGGAGTTCAGCTTCGAACGGATCGAACTGTCGATCATCTTCGAGCCCACTTTAACGACAAGACCGCCGATGAGGCTTTCATCAACGGTCGCATTGATTGTCACGGTCTTGCCCACACGCTCGGACAGCGTCTTGGACAGTTTTTCCATTTGCGTCTTGGTCAGCGCCTTGGCCGAGGCGACATCGGCGGTCACTTCACCACGTTCATCTGCCAGCATGTCGCGCAGAACCTGCACCAGTTGCGGCACAACAAACAGGCGGCGTTTCTGCGCCATCAGACCCAGCGTGTTGCGCAGGATGGCGTGCAAACCCATTTTGTCAGCGATTGCGGTAATGGCGCCTTCTTGTTCAGCGCGCGAAACCAGAGGCGAGGAAATCAGGTCGCGCAGTTCGGCGCTTTCGCCCAATGCTGCTGCCAGATCGTTGATTCCGGTTTCCAGACCTGCGAGGTCATTATTCTCTTTGGCGATCTCAAAGATCGCGGTGGCATAGCGCTCGGCGATGCCTGTGGAAATCGAAGCTGGTTCGGACACGTCCACCCTTCCGATATTTTGGGCCCCGAATTCGCGTTGCGGCAGCTACCCCGGGGGCGTGAAGAAACCCCGGCCAGACGGTCGGGGATCGAAATCACCGGGGATGTAGCAGAGCCGAACCCAGCTAGCAACATATTATCACGGCAACAGGTTTATCCACAAAACATTATTTTTCAAACACTTAGGAAAGGTGCGACCCTTTTGTCCGGCTGAGCAGGCCGAAAAATGTTACGAAACTGTAGGTTTTTGCGATTCCTGTGGCCTTTTTCCCTCATTTTTCTCGATTTGGTGGGGGAACATGGGGCGTATCTCAGGCAGGCTTCAGAAGTCCATCCAGCGCCTTGATCGGACGGCGTTCGGCATCCTTCGTGACGTTGCCGCTAGGGGGGCGGATGTGCTTCGACACTTCGACCATCAAAACACCGCCCGCCATGATGGTCGGCAGGCGCTGTCCCGTCTTTTCGATGAGACTGCCGGATTTCAGCCAGAACCGGCGGAAGGACGGTGGCAGATACAAGGCCGAACAATGGCTTTCCGGGACGAAGTGATGAGCCTTGAGCTGGTTTTCCAACTGCGTCGCTGAATAGGGCCGACCAAAGCCAAACGGCGTTCGATCAGTCCGAGACCACAACCCGGCCCGGTTTGGCACGATAAAAAATGCACGCCCACCGGGGCCGAGGACGCGCCAGCATTCATCCAGCAACTGGCTGGGCCGTTGCGTTGTCTCAAGCCCGTGCATAACGACCAGCTTGTCCACGTGACCGGTTTCGATTGGCCACAGGGTCTCTTCGGTCAGAACCGACACATTGGCCATCCCAGCGGGCCATGGCATCACTCCTTGTGGCCCTGGCATCAGCCCGATGACACGCCGTGCATCCGCAAGATAGGGGCGCAGAAGCGGTACCGCGAACCCAAAGCCAACGACCGTTTGCCCTTTGGCCTCGGGCCATTGTTGGGTCAAGCGCCCGCGGATCGCAGCCTGCGCCGCACGCCCAAGTGTGCTGCGGTAGTAGAAGTTCCTTAAATCCTGCACATCAAGATGCATTGCAGACACCCGCTCAATCGGCTTAGCTGGGCGCAGTCTAGCAACGAAAGGGCAAAAGACCATGCCTCTTGAGGTCGTTACCATCCCATGTCTCAGCGATAACTATGCATTTCTGGCGCATGATGCCGTTAGCGGCAACACTGCTCTGGTCGACGCACCCGAAGCCGGGCCCATTCTGGCCGAGTTAGACAAGCGAGGATGGACCCTATCCCATGTCTTGCTGACCCATCACCACTGGGACCATGTTGATGGTTTGTCCGGTATTCTGGAAAAACACCCGGCCAAGGTGATTGGGGCCGCCGCGGATGCGCACCGTTTGCCGCCACTGGATCAACAGGTCCACGATTGCGATACGTTTGAAATCGGTGGCGAGCCGGTACAGGTCTTGGATGTATCCGGCCATACCGTCGGGCATGTTGCGTATTATATGCCCATCAGCGCGGTTGTGTTTACCGCCGACAGCTTGATGGCGCAGGGATGTGGCCGCCTGTTTGAGGGCACCGCCCAGCAAATGTGGTCTTCTCTCAGCAAATTGGCTGCGTTACCGGACGAAACTATGGTATGCTCGGGTCACGAATATACACAATCGAATGCGAAGTTCGCCATTACCGTCGATCCTGACAACACTGCATTGCAGCAGCGCATGGCGGACATTGATCGCGCCCGTGCCGCCGGAGAGCCCACGGTTCCATCCCGTTTGGCGCTTGAAAAGGCCACCAATCCGTTCCTGCGCGCTACAGATCCGGCGATTCAGGCTCAATTGGGTATGCAAAATGCAGACCCTGTAGACGTTTTTGCAGAGATCAGGTCTAGAAAAGACCGCTTCTAATGCCCAAATTGCCCTCCTCACGGCCACGGTCACGTGAAATGTGACTGTCAAGTGAAAGAAAACCCTTGAAGCCGGGCCACGATCAACCAAACTCTAATAGTATGAGGACATGGTTGGATTGGGGTTCCAGCCGAAGCTTGCCCCCTTTCGACCCAAGACAGAGGAGCACCCGCGTGCCTTCATTCTCGAGCACACTAGAACAAGCCATTCACGCGGCCCTGGCGGCCGCGAACGAACGGCGTCACGAATTTGCCACGCTGGAACATCTACTTCTGGCGCTGCTGGAAGAGCCTGACGCGATCCGCGTCATGAAAGCCTGTAGCGTCGATCTGGATGAGCTGCGCAGCACGCTGGTCGAGTTTATTGATGAGGATCTGTCGAACCTTGTCACTGATATCGACGGGTCCGAAGCCGTACCTACAGCCGCCTTCCAGCGCGTCATCCAACGCGCCGCGATCCACGTCCAAAGCTCGGGCCGGACCGAGGTGACAGGCGCGAACGTGCTGGTTGCCATCTTTGCCGAACGCGAAAGCAACGCGGCCTATTTCCTGCAGGAACAGGACATGACCCGCTATGACGCGGTCAACTTCATCGCGCATGGCGTCGCCAAAGACCCGGCTTACGGAGAAAATCGCTCGGTTTCCGGTGCGGATCAGGTTGAAGAAGAGGTTCAATCCGGCTCCGCGGAAGGCGATCAGAAGGAAAGCGCGCTTGGCAAGTACTGTGTAGATCTGAACGCAAAGTCCCGCGCTGGCGATGTCGACCCGCTGATCGGTCGCGCCGACGAGGTTGAGCGCTGTATTCAGGTTCTGTGCCGTCGCCGCAAGAACAACCCGCTTCTGGTGGGTGATCCCGGCGTTGGTAAAACGGCCATTGCTGAAGGTCTGGCGCACAAGATCGTGGCCGGAGAAGCACCCGACGTGCTGTCCGAGACGACGATCTACTCGCTCGACATGGGCGCGCTGCTGGCAGGCACCCGCTATCGCGGCGACTTTGAGGAACGCTTGAAGGCCGTCGTGACCGAGCTGGAAGACCACCCTGACGCGGTGCTGTTCATTGACGAGATCCACACTGTTATCGGTGCAGGTGCCACGTCTGGCGGTGCCATGGACGCGTCGAACCTGCTGAAACCTGCCCTGCAGGGCGGCAAGCTGCGCACCATGGGCTCGACCACGTATAAGGAGTTCCGTCAGCACTTCGAAAAAGACCGCGCGCTCAGCCGCCGGTTCCAGAAGATCGATGTGAATGAGCCTTCGGTCGAAGACAGCGTCAAAATCCTGCGCGGCCTGAAGCCCTATTTCGAAAAGCATCACGAGATCAAATACACTGCTGATGCGATCAAAACCGCAGTGGAGCTTTCGGCGCGCTATATCAACGACCGCAAACTGCCCGACAAGGCCATCGACGTGATCGATGAGGCCGGTGCCGCGCAGCATCTGGTCGCGGAAAGCAAGCGCCGCAAGACCATTGGCGTCAAAGAGATCGAAGCGGTTGTCGCAAAGATCGCGCGCATTCCGCCCAAGAACGTCACCAAGGACGATGCCGAGGTTCTGAAAGACCTCGAAGCCTCGCTGAAACGGGTGGTGTTTGGTCAGGATGACGCGATTGTCGCGCTGTCCAGCGCCATCAAACTGGCCCGCGCCGGTCTGCGTGAGCCCGAAAAGCCCATCGGCAACTACCTGTTCGCCGGCCCGACCGGTGTGGGCAAGACCGAGGTGGCAAAACAACTGGCGGATACGCTGGGCGTGGAATTGCTGCGCTTTGATATGTCGGAATACATGGAGAAACACGCGGTTTCCCGTCTGATCGGTGCGCCTCCGGGCTATGTCGGGTTCGACCAGGGCGGCCTGCTGACCGACGGCGTCGACCAGCATCCGCATTGCGTGCTGCTGCTGGACGAGATCGAAAAGGCGCACCCGGACGTGTTCAACATCCTGCTGCAGGTCATGGACCACGGCGAGCTGACGGATCACAACGGCCGCACGGTGAACTTCCGCAACGTGGTGTTGATCATGACGTCGAACGCGGGCGCACAGGAACAGGCAAAGGCCGCCATCGGCTTTGGCCGCGACCGGCGCGAGGGCGAAGACACTGCCGCCATCGAGCGGACCTTCACGCCAGAGTTCCGCAACCGTCTGGACGCCGTGATCTCGTTCGCGCCGCTTCCGAAAGAGGTTATCCTGCAAGTGGTCGAGAAGTTCGTTCTTCAGCTGGAAGCCCAGTTGCTTGATCGCAACGTGACCATCGACTTGACCAAGAAAGCCGCCGAATGGCTGGCTGACAAGGGCTATGACGACAAGATGGGGGCACGTCCGCTTGGCCGTGTGATTCAGGAACACATCAAGAAACCGCTGGCCGAAGAGCTACTTTTCGGCAAGCTGGCTAAGGGTGGCGTGGTCCGGGTATCGGTGAAGAAAGGCGAATTGAACCTGGAAATTCTCGGCCCCGATCAGCCGCGCATTCCGGGCGACAAGCCGCCGTTGCTGACAGCGGACTGATAGTCAGCGCACTTCGAACAGAAAACCCGCCTTTCAGGGCGGGTTTTTACTTTTAGGGCTTACGCTCAATTGGATCAGGCATAGGAAGGCTTGCCCCAACGCAAAAAGTCACTTCCGGATACGGGGCTGGCTGTTTGACACCGGACACGGCACTGGCAAAGCCTGTGGCAGGCTGTCCTGCACCGACAGGTATGTCGACAGGATGCACTGCGCATAACGCGGCCCCTCAAGACCCTGAGAAAGCGCTGACAGGATCGCAATCCCTACGTCGCGTGCTTTGCGCAGCCGCCCGGCATTGGACGGCGAGAAATACTCAAAGTCTATGAAGCGAATCTGACGTCCGTCCCAGCACATATCCCGAAAAGCCGGCCGCCCATGCGCCAGGCCCATCGCGTGCAAACGCGCCAGAGCGTGTCCAGCAGCACGAATGGCTTTCAGCTTGTCAGTCGTCGCCACATCTGCGTCGTCACACAACTTGGTTAGGCTGCAACCAGCATCCTCAACGGCGATAAAGTCCGCGCCCTCGGCCAGAATCCTTGGAACAGCCGCACCGCGGTTCCAGAGATATCGATGGGACTGTCGATCTCGATCAAAGGCCTGTTCAGGTTTGCCTTTGACCAGCCAGAGATGCGGCGCAAAACGCTCAACACGTTTTAGCCAAAACCGAAGGCCTTGCCGGGTTTGACACAGAGTCACACGTTGATGCGGGGCGTTCAAAGCCGCGTTCATCGTGATTTGAATCTCTGCTGTTTTGTCTGTCACACCCAACTCCGATCAACCTTAGGTAGGATATAGGAATTCTGCGCGTGTGTTTCACCTTACGGCAGCGAAAAAACCGATGGGTCAGCTGCATTTCGACATGAATTCGTTCTGCCCCAAGGTTGCAATTGTGTTTTTTCGACGGAATGCCCTGCGCCACCCGTTTCAATTCTACAGGTTGAAATGCGAAAGGGATTTTGATGACCAAAACTGTTGCCATTTGGAGTGCTGCGTTCGCTCTGTCGACCATAGCCGCCATCGCCACCGCGCAGCACAGATTTCGATACCATGACGAAACCCAAACCCAGCCCCTGCGTTTGCAGCCCGCAACGGTTGATCCCGGAACGAGCCGGACCGAGATATCAGAGAGCCGCAACAGTCTGAGAGTGACGGCCAATGGGATTCCCGACCACCTTGTTGGACGTTTTCCCAACCGAGGCAATCCACACAGCATTTCGCAGCAGAATGTCAGCTTGAAAATATCGCCCAACCCCAACTCCGCCGGTACAGTCACGCCACTTGAATTGGGCTGGAACTTTGGCGTGTCTTTGAACGGCGTGGTGTTCGACCCGCTGGCCGCCGAATTCTGGCACGGTGATCCGAACTCGGGCTGGTCCTATAATGCTCTTGGAGGTGCGGTGACCTTGGGATTGGATGAGAATTTTGCCCATGTGCAGCCCAACGGAAAGTACCATTACCACGGCATACCCACCGGTTTGATCGAACTGCTGGACTATGCGCCAAACCGTCACTCTCCGTTGATCGGGTATGCAGCGGACGGTTTTCCGATCTACGCAATGACTGGCGTCGTGGATGGCAAAGTCGAACAAATGACATCGTCGTACCGGCTGAAAGCGGGCAACCGGCCGGGCGGCGATGCGCCGGGCGGAAAGCATGATGGCACGTTCAACGAAGACTATGCCTATGTTGCAGGTTCCGGAAACCTGGATGCGTGTAACGGAGCCTTTACTGTTTCGCCCGAATATCCATCGGGAACATATGCTTACTTTTTGACCGAAGACTATCCGGTTATCCCACGCTGTTTCGCGGGCACGCCGGATAACAGCTTTCGGTTTGGGCGCCGCTGATCTGTATGTTTAACGAGTGAAATTTTATCTTTCGGTGAGTTTCAGCTCGATCCGCCGGTTCTGCGCGCGGGCCTCCGGCGTGTCGGCCGGGTTGACCGGCTGGAACTCACCGAACCCGTTCGCAGCCAGTCGATTTGGCGGGATACCCAGTGCGTCAACCATATAGCGCACAACCGACAAAGCACGTCCCTGGCTCAGCTCCCAATTATCACGATACCGGCCTGATCCGGCCAGCGGCACGTTATCCGTATGGCCATCGACCCGGATCACCCAGTTCAAGCCTTCGGGGATTTCGGCAGCCACACTGCGAAGGATCGCAGCGACTTTAGCAACCTCTTGCTGCCCCACCGGTGACAGGACTGCGGAACCGGTGTCGAACAGAACCTCGGACGAGAACACGAACCGGTCGCCTTCGATGCGAACCCCCTCTTCGTCGCCCAGTACATCGCGCAAACGACCAAAGAACTCTGAACGATAGCGTTGCAGATCTTCGGCTTGGGCTGCCAGTTCCTGGTTCTGACCAGACAAGGCCTCGGCCTCGGCTTCCAGCCGGGCGCGTTCGGCCTCTTCCAGCAAACGTCTGCGACGCTCTTCCGAGGCCGCGCGGGCGAGGGCGGCGTTCAAGTCCTGCCCAAGGCTTTGAATGCGGATGTCCGCAGCTGCGTTGCGCTCTTCATAGTCATCCAGGATAGCTTGCAACCCACCAAGCTGCTGACGCAGCGCCGCCATCTGTTGGTTCAGCAAGGCTGTTTCGCGCTGCGCCTTTGCGGAAATCGCCTGCTCGGCCGAGATTGCTTCGCGAGCCACGGCCAAAAGAGTCGCGCGCTCTTCCGCCAGCGAGCGTTGTGTTTGCGCCTCAGCCTGAGCTTCGGTTTGCGCGGCAAGGGCCGCCTGCAGTTGCGCTTGCAGTTCGTCGGTGTCCAAGGCCCCAAACTGGCGTTCCAGTTCGGCCCTAGCGGCCTGCGCTGCAGCCAAAAGGGTCAGCGTATCTTCGGCTTCTTTACGCTGGGCCTCCAGCGCCAGGGTCATTGCAGTTAGCTCGGCATCAGCGTCCTGCAGGCGGTTGCGCAAGTTCTCGGCGGCTGCGGCCTCGGCCAGTCTTGCCGCCTCTTCCGCACTGAGCTGATCTTCCAATTCGCCGATCCGGCTTGCCTGCGCCGCGTCGCTTTGCTCCAAATCAGCAACCAGTGCTTCCAGTGCCTCGCGGCGTGCGGCCGCCAAACGGGCCGCTTCGGCTTGTTCGTCAATCTCAGCCCGACTTTGTGCCAGCGCAAGGTTCAGCGCCTGCTGTTCGTCCAACAGCGCTTCGCGCTGTGCCTCAAGCGTCGAGATCGCGCTGCGCGCGCGGTTCTGATCCGCCAGAAGCGCCGCCACCTGCGCTTCGAAATCGGTGATGCGGGCTTGTGACAAGGCCAGATCCACCTCAGCACGTGCCAAAGTATCCTCGGTCTGCGACAGAGTCGCATTCAACGCCCCGAGACGCGCTTGCAACCGGTTGTTTTCACGCTCTTCAAGGCCCAAGGCACCGACCAGTGCGGCAACCTCATCCGACAGCGCTGTCAACTCGTCTTCTTGCCCGGAAATCGTCTCGCGCAGTACGAACTGAACCACCATGAAGATGGTCAGAACAAAGGTCAGAACCATCAGCAATCCGGTGATCGCGTCCACAAAGCCCGGCCAGACCGAGCCTTGGAAACGTTGACCTGTACGGCGGGACAGGGCCATGAGTTACTCTCCTTCCGGAGCGGTGCGTACGGCGCCTCTGGGTAATGTCAGGGCTTTGACCAGCAATTCGATGTCCTTGCGCAGCTCGCTCATGCTTTCCTGACGACCGGCCGAGATTTCTTCGAGAATACGCAGCAACTGAACGTCCATCGAGCGCAGCCGCATCCGGCTTTCGGCATCAATGCCGTCGCCCGTGCCCTGTTCGCGCATATGATCCAACAGCGCATCCTGCCCAAGCGCCACACGTTCCAGCGCGGCGGTTACGCCTTCTGTTTCGGACTGGCGCACGTTCATCTCGCCGATAGCGTCGACCAGCTGACCCAACTTGACGGAAACCGTCGCGCGATCGGCCTCTTGCGCGGAAAACAGATCCTGAAGAGCATCCATCTGCTCAGACATGGCATCCAGAACTGGCGTCAAAACCGCAATCTCTGCCCCGCCCTCTTCCGCCGACGCAAAGCCCACGCGCGTAATTGAGGACAACCATTCCTCAAGCTCGCGATAGAACCGGTTTTGTCCGTGGCCCGCAAAAAGTTCTAGCAGGCCAACGATCAGAGAGCCGGCCAGCCCCAACAGGGACGATCCGAACGCCACGCCCATGCCCTGCAGTTGGGACTCGAGCCCCACCATCAGGCGGTTGAACACGGCCAGCCCTTCCTCGCCCTCTTGCGGGTTCAGGCTGCGGATTGTGTCGACAATGGCTGGAACCGTGGTCGCCAGACCAAAGAACGTTCCCAAAAGACCAAGATAGATCAGGACGTTGGTGATATAGCGGGTGATTTCGCGCTCTTCCTCGACGCGTTCCGCAACCGAGTCCAGAATCGACCGTGTCGAACTGGAACTGATCTGCGACCTTGCGCCCCGCTCGCGCAGCAGCGACGCCAGAGGCGCCAATAGTTGCGGTGTGCGGGCGTCTTCGCGCACGACGCCACCTACAAATGCTTCGATCCAGCGGACCGAGCCAATCAGCTGCGTGACCTGATAAAAACAGGCGAACACACCGATTATGAACACCAGAATGATGAACCCGTTCAGGTATGGGTTAGCCTCAAATACCGGCAACACATATGGCAGCGCCATGAACACGCCCAAACCCGCCAAGGCAATTGCGACCAACATCATCACAATCTGACGGATGGGATGCGAGAAATGGGGTCTCGCGCCCTGATGTGCCTGCGCCATGCGCGTGTATCCTGGTTTTTGCCTGCTCTGGCTTGAATCTAGCCAAATTCCGCCGACGACGCCAAGAGTTTATGAGGTAATGGCACGCACCCGTTGCGCCAACCACTCAAGATCGGGATCGCGCAGGTCGATCTCGGCCAGATGTTCAGCGGTGTTATACAGATATTCCGTATTTGGTCCGCGCCCGCCCACCGCATGCGCGATGATCTGTGCCTGCTCTTCCAGCGGCATACCACCGCAGTATTGGACGTGATCAGCATCAATCACATACGTGACCGCGTTGACGACTTCTCCACTGACCAACTGCACATCCAACATCTTCTCGACATAGGCCGAGGAAATCAGCTCACGCTCGCGCAATTCGTGCAGGGTGCGGTCTTCGTGACCCGCCTCAACCGCAAGAGCCAGCCCCTTGCAGTTCGCGTCGGCCTGTTCGTCCAGTGCCAGAACCAGACCGGGGTGATCCTCGGTCCCGCGATGATGGATTGAGCTCATGCAAAAAGACCGCGCATAGCCGTGCAAAGTGGCGTGTTCGCTGCGCGCCACCGGAAAGCCCGGATTCCACAACAGTGATCCATATCCAAAAACCCACATCGTCATAGCTCTGGTCCTTGCCCGTTTGGGCCTATAAACATCAAATTCAACGCGGGAAAAAGGGCCAACTGCCATGCGCGGTCTTATACGAGTCGTCATTTTCGTAACGGTTGTCTGGAGCGCCTATTGGTTCGTCGCTGGGTACGGGTTGCGCAATGCAATCACAACGTGGTTCGACAAGCAGCAGGACATCGGCTGGCAAGCGGACTTTTCGGATGTCTCAACGGCTGGGTACCCCTTTCGCCATGTCACGCGCCTGAATAATCCGGCGCTGGCGGACCCGGTCAATGGTACCGCCTGGAGCGCCGATTGGATCGAATTCCAAAGTCCGGCAATCTGGCCCGGTCGGCAGGTACTGCGCTTTGCCGACACACCCCAACGCCTGTCCTACTACGATCAGACGGCCACAATTGAGGCCAGCGACCTGCAGGCCGAACTACAGCTGCAGCCGGGCGTGGCACTGGTGCTGGAAAAGATGGCTCTGACCGCCGGAGCATGGTCAATCACCGATGATGCCCAACCCCAGGCCGGAGGCGATACACTGGCGCTGGTGATGGAGCAGACCCCAATCCCCGTGGCCTATTCCGTAAAGGCCCGGATTGACGGCTTTACCCCCGGCGACGACCTGCGCGCTTTGATGCGGTCGGCGACCACCCTGCCGCAGGCGTTCGAAACGCTTGAGCTGGATATGATAGCCACGTTCAACAAGCCCTGGGATCGCTCGGCCCTGGAGCAGAGCAGGCCGCAGCCGGTCAAGATCGACCTGAACCTGGCCGAGATGAAATGGGGTGCCTTGCGTCTGTTCGCGGCGGGCGAACTGGATGTAGACCATCAGGGTATTCCAACCGGAGAGATCGCGATCAAAGCCGAAAACTGGCGTGATATGATCGCCATGGCCAACGCTGCAGGGGCCCTGCCCGATCAGGCCGTCGACCCGGTCACGCGCGCGCTGAACTTTATGGCAGGCCTTGGGGGCAATCCAAATGCGCTGGACCTGCAATTGAACTTCCGGGATGGGTTCGTCGCGCTCGGCCCGCTGCCCTTGGGACCCGCACCACGTTTGATCCTGCGTTAGCGGCAGTATGGCCCGCGGCGATGGCGGGCCGTATCCAGATGGAAGTGGTCCCGGTGATACCGATCTGAGTTTGGACCCAACACGGTTCCGAACGGCCCGCAAGCCCCGCGCCAGATCTTGGTCAGTTGACGTTTGGACGGGTTCTTGCGCCACCCGTTCAGAACGGTCACGACCTCACCATCCGCCATCTTGAATGCGGATATATCGATCGCACGGCCTTTGCCATGTTCGGAAATCCGCGCGCCCTTTTTGTTGTTGCGCGTCCGGCACGCATAGTGTGCGGCAACCTGCAGCTCTACCACCGGCCCGCGCCGTTTGAACGTTGGCTTTACAGTTTTGTCGACCCACTTGTTCAGCGCAATCGCCGTACCACAGTCCATTGTCGACGGGCGGCTCAGCGCCACACCCGACACCGATGTGATCTGCACGGCATCCTTGATGCCGCAGGCTTTGATCCTTCCGGGCACTCGACCGACGGCCTTGCCCTGAATATTGATGTCGCCGCACACCGACCCTTTGCGCAGCCTGCGTTTTTTGAAGAACGCCTCCTGCTCAAGAGCTTTGGGGCGCAGGTAAGGCATTAATGACGTGTCCGGCCCGAGCAAGGGCAAGTCAGACGGCCTTGCTGCAACCGCCAAAACCTGAGCAGAAACCGGACGCAGTTCGGGCCGGATGTTCGAGGTGGGCAATTGCGGTATTGCGCTGCTAAAGGCCAGTTGCCGCGGTGCCAGCGCTGCGTCCGGCCGGGCCACGGGGATCAACGACTGCTCGAGAACGCCAGCCTGAACGGAGGTGGCATAAGCCGCCGCAATTCCGATCAAGATGGCTCTCAAGCGCTGTATCATGGGTTTGCTTTCCCCCGCCCAAAGTCGGGCGCATCGGTATCCTGACCTGCGTCAATAATGCCACGGCGGATCGCACGCGTGCGGGTGAAATAGTCGAACAACTGCTCACCGTCTCCGGTGCGGATCGCACGCTGCAAGGCGAACAATTCTTCGGTGAAACGCCCGAGGATCTCGAGCGTCGCATCCTTGTTGGTCAGGAACACATCGCGCCACATGGTCGGGTCCGAAGCTGCGATACGCGTGAAATCCCGGAAACCCGCCGCCGAATACTTGATCACCTCGGTATCGGTGACCCGACGCAAATCGTCGGCAACACCGACCATCGTGTAGGCGATCAGGTGCGGTGCGTGCGAGGTTACGGCCAGAACCAGGTCGTGGTGATCCGCATCCATCTCATCCACATTCGAGCCCATGCCTTCCCAAAGCGCGCGAAGCCGAGCGATCGCATCCATATCCGAGCCCTCAACCGGAACCAACAGACACCAACGATTATCGAACAGCTCGGCAAAACCCGACTCTGGGCCTGAGTGTTCGGTTCCCGCCAGCGGGTGTGCGGGGATGAAGTGCACGCCATCGGCGATGTTAGGTGAGACCGCCTCGATCACGTGGCGCTTGACCGATCCCACATCCGTCACCGTTGCACCTGGTTTCAGAACTGGAGCGATATCGGCCGCCACTTCCCCCATGGCACCGACAGGCACGCACAGAACCACTAGATCGGCTCCCTCAACCGCCTCTTGCGCCGTGTCGCATACGCGGTCACACAGGCCGATACGGCGGGCCGTATCGCGGGTTGCTTCCGACCGGGCATAACCGGTCACTTCGCCCGCAAGCCCCGCGCGTTTGATCGCCCAGAACATGGACGAAGCGATCAGGCCCAAACCGATCAGGGCAACACGGTCGTAAACTTGGCTCATGCGGCGCCCCCTTTGAACGCGGTGATGGCCGTCACGACACGGCGACAGGCTTCTTCATCGCCCACAGTGATCCGCAAGGCATTCGGCAGGTTGTAACCCGCCACGCGACGCACGATCAAACCTTGGGTTTTGAGGTAATCATCACAGGCCTCGGCCTCGGCCTGATCGGCGAAGCGGGCGAGGATGAAGTTGGTACAGGACGCATCCGAATGCACCCCGATCTTGGCCAGTTCTTCCGAAAGCCAGACACGTAGGCGCGCGTTCTCAGCCTGACAGTGAGTCAGGAATTCCACGTCCTTCACCGCAGCTTCTGCGGCCGCCAGTGCCGTCAAAGACAGGTTAAACGGCTGCCTCACCCGGTTCAGCACGTCGATGATCGGCTGAGCCGCATAGCCCCAGCCGACGCGCATTCCGCCCAGGCCGTAAACCTTGGAAAATGTCCGCGTCATGATCATGTTCTCGAACCGGTCCACCAGCGATGCGCCGCCGTCGAACCCATCGACAAACTCGGCATAGGCTCCGTCGATTACCATCAGACAGGTCTGCGGCAGTGCCTCGGCCAGCCGCACCAGTTCCGCTTCGGGGATCATGGTTGAGGTTGGGTTGCCCGGGTTGGTCACAAACACGATGCGAGTTTGTCCGTTTACGGCCCCTAGTATGTTGTCGACATCAACGTGGCGGTCACGTTCGGCCACCATAACAGGCGTCGCACCGGCCATGCGGGCGATAATCGGGTACATCGAAAACCCGTGCTCGGTATAAACCACCTCATCCCCCGGTCCTGCATAGGCCTGAGCGATGAATTGCAGCACCTCGTCACTGCCGACGCCGCAGATGATCCGCGCCGGTTCAAGACCGTGCCGATCTCCAATCGCGGCGCGCAGGCTGGCGTGGTCGGTGCTGGGATAGCGATGCAATGTTGCGGCGCTTTCGCGCACCGCCTCAATGGCCTTGGGGCTGGGGCCAAACGGGTTTTCGTTCGAGCTCAGCTTGATCACATGCTTGACCCCGGCCACATGTGACTGGCCGCCCTGATAGAGCGCGATGTCCATAATGCCGGGTTGCGGGGTGATCTTGTTCATAAGAGGCTCCGTTGTTGGAGCCCCTCATACCTGTCTCAACGGGTTGAGAAAAGCGGCAATTCCGTCACGCCGCCTTGAAGCGGGCCGTTGCCGGGTCGGCATTGTAATACGGCGCGTATTCCTCGGTCCGGCGGGACAGGTCATTGACGCTGTCGATGATGAATTGAACTGTCTCTTCACTCATCAGATACGAGAAGTTCAGACGGACCCAACCCGGTTTCTTCATTTCCTCGCCCGCAGACAAAGCGGCATGCAATTCGGTGGAAGTCTCTTGGTCGATCCCCAGCAAGCGATGCGCGTACGGACCCGCACAGGCACACCCGCCACGCGCCTGAATGCCGTAGATGTCACTGAGCATCCGGGTGAACAGTTGCTGATGCACTGGCTGGCCCGAGTTATCCCGAACAAGAAACGAGAAAATCGGCAAGCGGTGCGGATTATCGGTGCCCAGTAAGGTCAGGTTCGGATTGTCACCCCACCCGTCCAGCGCCATCTTGTTGAATTGCGCCTCGCGCTTGGCGATCTCATCCGTGCCGACGACATCCTTGACGATAAAGGCCAGGGCGGCGCGGATGTCACCAATCACGTTCGGCGTTCCGGCTTCTTCGCGGGTCGCAAGGTCTTCGCTGTAATCATGCCGCCAAGGCGAAACAAAGCTGACAGTGCCGCCGCCCGGCCAGCTGGGGCAAGTCCGGCGCACCGCGTTCTGGTTCACGATCAGAACACCCGACGCACCCGGCCCGCCCGGAAACTTGTGCGGAGACACCACGATGGCATCCTTGCGTGAATCCTCTGGCCCCATATCCATCGGCAGGTATGGTCCTCCGCCAGCATAATCCCAAATCGAAACCGCGCCGTGAGATTTAAGCAAGCGCGTGATTGGGTCCGGGTCAGTGATGATACCGGTCACGTTGGACGCCGCCGAGAACGATCCGATAATCAGATCCGAATCTGCATTGTCCCGCAACACCTGCCGCAAAGCATCCATATCGACGCCACCCTCGGGTGCCTCGGGGATTTCGATCACCTGCGCCTTGCTTTCGCGCCAGGGCAAAATATTGGAATGATGCTCATACGGCCCAATCAAGACAACCGGCCGGTCAGCCCCCTCTACTCCCATCAGACTGACCAGCCGGTTAAGACCCGCAGTGGCACCGGACCCCGTGAAGATCACGGCATCGTCGCCCCTCGCGCCAACAATGCGGGCAATTTCTGCGCGCGCTTCGCGACGCAGACGGGTCATGTATGACCCGCAATAGGAGGCCTCGGTATGGCTGTTGGCATAGAGAGGCAGCACCTCATGGGCGACAAAATCCTCTACCTGCCGCATGGCACGACCCGAAGCGACGTAATCCGCGTAGACCAGCGGCACGTCCCCGTTCAGACCTGGGATCAGAACATTCTCTCCGATCAGCCCGTCGCGCAGGCTTGAATTGCGAGTGGTGGATTGGAGTGCTGCGCGAAATTTGGACAAGGTCATCTGTAAGGCTCCGTATTGCACTATCAAATATGATTGAGGTGAGACGCGAAAACTTCACCTTTCTTTGGATGGATTTCTGATTTTTTGTGTCATATGATGCAATATGACAGAAAAATTAGATCAAATTGACAAGCGTATCCTGCGCGAGCTTCAGACGGACGCCACACTTTCCCAACGCGAACTGGCCGACCGGGTTGGCTTGTCTCAAAACGCCTGCTGGCGACGCCTGAAAGCACTGAACGAAAACGGCGTCATCACGGGATCAACCGCGCGGATCGCGCGCGAGAAGCTGGGGCTTAGCCTTGTGGTGTTTGTAATGCTTCGGACACGGCACCATTCCGCAGAATGGTTGCAGGCTTTCCGCAGCCATGTCCTGACAATCCCCGAGGTCGTGGATTTTCACAGGATCGGCGGCGACTATGACTATCAGTTGAAAGTCGTGACCGAGGATATGGCGTCATATGACAAGGTCTATCAACGCCTGATCGAGAAAGTCGAACTGGACAGCGTAACCTCGTATTTCGCGATGGAAGCGATCGCCGAAGGGCGACCGCTGCCGATTTAAGCTCAGGACAGCCCCAGCATCGTTTTCATGCCACCGATGAACGCAGCATCATCCAGTGCCTTGCGATTGTCGAGGAACTCAACAGCATCCTCACCCGCCCGATAGCGCAATATGTCGGTGCCATCCGTGACTGCATTCAGGATGACATCAGCAACGAGGCTGGGCGGCGAGGTACGCGAGGCCATTTCTTCAGACCCCCAAGTGCTGAACAAGGCCTGAACCACGGGCTGATATTCGGTCATGCTTTCGTCGTTCACGAAATCAAAGGATCGACCGCCGAAGTCCGTGGCGATCAGCCCGGGTTCGACGATTTTGACCTTGATACCAGCCGCAGCCAGTTCGTAGTGCAGCGATTCCGATATCCCTTCGACTGCGAATTTGGTCCCGTGGTAAAGCGCCCCGAGCGGGAAGGTGATCTGTCCACCAATGGACGAGATGTTAACGATGCAGCCTGATCCATTGGCCCGCATATGTGGCAGCACGGCTTTGGTCACGGCCAGCAAACCGATCACGTTGGTGTCGAATTGACGACGAATGCGGTCCATCGGAAAGGCCTCGAGCGGTCCATATGCACCATAACCCGCATTGTTCAGAAGCGCGTCTATCTGACCAAATCGCGCGATCCCTTCTTGGACAGCCGCAGTGATCGAGTCCTCATCGGTCACGTCCAAGCGCGTCACCAGAACGTCCTCAAGCTGCGTCAGCTCGGTTTCCTTCTCAGGGCTGCGCATGGTCGCAATGACATTCCAACCCTGCTTGTGAAACAATTCCGCTGTGACTTTTCCGATACCCGACGATGCGCCGGTAATGAGGATTGTCTGAGGCATGATCCTTCTCCGCTGAAATGAGCCTGACAAACAGATAGGCGCTTGCGCCAAGCCGTGCCTGCCAGATTCTCCGCAACTTCTGCCTAATTCTCTGACCGCCGGGATTTTCTCTGGCTGCGATAGGGCCTGCGAATTATGCTATGTGTGACATGACACAGGCTGATCTGATTTCCGAAATCTGCTGCGCAGTGCGTGGAGAACCCGAAGACGCGCAGTTCTACCCAACAGCATTGGACGGGTTCGGGCTGGTCCACGACGTCAAGCGCAAATCCTTTCAGGCGCTGGTCTACGAGCCAATTGTCTGCCTAGTTCTACAAGGACAGAAAGAAACGCGCATAGGGGATCGCCTGGTACACTTCGGAGCAGGTGACTCTCTGATTGTCAGCCACTCGGTTCCAGTGATGGCGTCCGTCACCGAGGCGAGCCGCGAGACGCCCTATGTGGGTCTGGTTTTCTCATTGGATTTGTCCGTTCTGCGGAGCGTCTACAACGAAACCAACGCCGCTGACGTCGAAACCGCCCAGAGCCTCGCTGTTTCCAAGGCGACTCCTGACCTGGTCGACGCAATGGCCCGCCTGTTTCACGCCAGCCAAAACGCAATGGATGCGCAAGTATTGGCACCGTTGATCAGTCGAGAGATTCACTATCGGCTGCTGCAAGCGGATCATGGGGGGATGTTGCGGCAAATGCTGTGGCGCGACAGTGCCGCCAGCAGGATCGCGCGGGTCATCGAAGTTATTCGTTCGGATTTCAAGACGTCGCTTTCTGTGCCGGACCTTGCACAGACCGCCGGGATGAGCGTTTCGACCTTTCATGCCCATTTCAAATCGGTGACTGCCAAATCGCCATTGCAATACCAAAAGGAACTCAGGCTGCTCGAAGCGCGCAGGCTTCTGTCTCACGCGACGCTCAGCGTTTCGCAGGCAGCTTTTGAGGTCGGGTATGAAAGCCCAACGCAATTCAGCCGAGAGTATTCGCGCAAGTTCGGTGTGCCTCCACGACAGGATATAGGTACACACAGCGCTGCCTGAACAAAAAAGGCCGCGCTAAATGCGCGGCCTTTCCGAATGCTATATCGGCGAAGATTAGTTCTTCGCGTAGAATTCGACGACCAGGTTCGGTTCCATCATGACCGGGTAAGGCACATCGCTCAGGCCCGGTGCGCGAACGAAAGTCGCGGTCATTTTCGAGTGGTCCGCGTCGATGTAGTCAGGAACATCACGCTCGGCCAGGGCAGCAGCTTCCAGAACAACAGCCAGTTGCTTGGACTTGTCGCGCACTTCGATCACGTCGCCTTCTTTGACGCGGTAGCTGGGGATGTTGACCCGCTTGCCGTTCACTTTGACGTGGCCGTGGTTCACGAACTGACGTGCTGCAAAAACGGTCGCAACGAACTTGGCGCGGTACACAACAGCGTCCAGGCGGCGTTCCAGCAGGCCGATCAGGTTTTCACCGGTGTCGCCTTTGACACGCTCGGCTTCGGCGTAGATGCGGCGGAACTGCTTTTCGGTCAGGTCGCCGTAGTAGCCTTTCAGCTTCTGCTTGGCGCGCAGCTGCAGACCAAAGTCGGACAGCTTGCCCTTGCGGCGCTGACCGTGCTGGCCGGGGCCGTATTCACGACGGTTGACCGGGGATTTCGGACGACCCCAGATGTTTTCGCCCATCCGGCGGTCGATTTTGTACTTGGCAGACGTGCGTTTGGTCACGGCTGATCTCCTTCGTTTAGGTCGAGGCCCTGCGGGCCACTATGAAGGGCGTTGTCCTCTTGAGGTTTCCCCCATGACAGGCATCCCCTTGCGGGGGCCACCAACACCAATGAAGCCGCGCTTATATCCGCCAAGCGGGCAGAGTCAACACAAGGTCGAAGAGTTTTTGTCTGAGGTTGAGGGTATTTCGCGTGACGGCTTAGTCGGCCGCCGTGTTTGCACGCTTCACAGGTCCAGACCAGCCCTCAACCGCGGGTGACCGCATTGGAAACGCAACCACCGTGCGATCCGAGCGCACAGACGTGCTCTTGTCTTCGTACTCGGTAAAGGCACTGACCCAGAACTCCTGATCCCGTGCCGGGTAACCGTTGTCGAACACAAGAACCGGATCCGCCTCACCCGTCACCACGAACAGCGAGGCTGTAAATTCTTGCGCACCATTGGTCAGAACAACAGTGCCCATCGCAGATCCCTGCGACTCTGGCGAGGGCGCGAGTTTGTTCACGAACTTTGAAGAATGATCATTCGAACTGCCCGAAACCTCGAGCTCTTGGTGGACCTCAAGAAGAGATACGGCCTGCCCACGCCACGACCAAGCGGCGCCGACTTTCAAAAAGGACCGAGGCGCAGCCTCAAGCCCATCCAACTCTGTTTGCATCCACGAAATCGCTACACGACCGTTAAAACCGGCTCTCATTACAACCGCCCATACCTTTCAACACATCACTGCTCACTGGCACCGTGTTATCAGGTCAGAATCTGGCGTAAAAGAGACGTAAATGCAGCAATCACGAAATTGTTGCCGCTATGTCAGATCATGATGAGACTTCAGTTTTGCCCAAAAACAACCTTAACAAGAACTCCGCAATATCACACAGCTCCAATTTGCATCCTTGATCAAAAAACGGAAGTCTAAAGCACTGATATCAATATGATAACGCCAAACGATTCTTCGACATCGCAATAGTCTGGGTGGCTTCAAATTGCATGTTTCAAAGATCCACCCGAAACCAGTGTCACCGTTTCAAACCACTCAGATAGGCGCGCTTGGCAGCGGAAACATCCGCATCGCTCATGTCTGATCTGTTCAATTTCAGAAAATACTCCGCGCTCCCTTCGGGCTGGACGTTCCGATCCTCTATCCACCTGAGGTGGTCTGATCGCACGTTCACCGTGGAAAGCGCCTTAAGCAGCGGCATATCCCTTGCGCCATGCGCCGAGACGTTGATTGCCTGAACCTCGGCCTGTGGCGAAACGGCGTCCGTCACCCGAGCTACCACCGCCTCAAGATCCGCGCCGCGTTGCAGCTGCTGGCCATATTGCTCCAGATCTTCGCGAATTCTGTGGCTGCGCAAGTTCTGCCAATAGGTGCTTTTGATCCATTCCTCCGCGGTTCTGGTCGTAAACAAAAAAATGATGCGATCCGTCCCACCCGTCAAACGTAAGACTTCGTTCAGCAGAACCCTGCTTAGCACATGCGTTTGCGCGTAGGTCCACACGCCCTTTCGCCCTGGGATCAACCCCGACAACTCTTCGTTGCTGATCAGCAGAGGTTTGTCCCCCGCACCATCGAAAGGCAAAAGCGCTTGACGCATTCTCAGGCCGAAGTTCTGCAACGTCCTCTCTTTCGGAACAATCGCATAACGGCGAGCGGCCAGACTGACCCCCTGTAGATCGTTCGGCAACAGGATGTTTACCTGATCCCTCAGAGTGTCCTGGTTTTTCTCAAGCGTCTTTTGCAGGGTCGTTGTGCCAGTTTTGTGGAACCCCTGATGAATGAGGACCTTCACAATACATCTTCCAAACAGATCGCCCCCTTGCGCATGCCGTCAAGCCTGCATGAAACAGGCTTGACGAAACGATAGGGGATTTAGCGTCACCGATCACCAACGCTGCTGCAGCAAAACAAGGCGTGGTCGGGCAGTCAGCCGCACTTGGAGTGCCCACAACTGCGGCAGGTCATGCAGCCCTCGATCATTACCATGTCATACTGACCACAGGATGGGCATGCCTTGCCCCGTGGGGCGTCCATGTTGACCACTTGCGCCTGAGGGTCGGATTTCAGGCCCATGCCTTCACCCTCAAGAAAGCCGATATTGATCATGTGCTGCTCGATTACACCGCCAATGGCGGCCAGGATCGACGGGATGTACTTGCCCTGTACCCATGCACCGCCACGGGGGTCGAACACGGCCTTAAGCTCTTCCACCACAAAGGACACGTCCCCGCCGCGCCGGAACACGGCCGAGATCATCCTGGTGAGCGCCAGCGTCCAGGCATAATGCTCCATGTTCTTCGAGTTGATGAACACTTCGAACGGGCGACGGCGCCCTCCGATGACAATGTCGTTGATCGTCAGATAGATCGCATGCTCGCTGTCCGGCCATTTCAGCTTGTAGGTCGATCCCTCCAATGCCTGAGGCCGATCCAGCGGTTCGGACATATAGATCACGTCGCCACCGTCGACCTCATGCGGGGCAGTGGCGCTTTCGCCTGGAACTTTGTCTTCGCTTTCCGAAACCGTCAGGACAGACCCCGTCACATCGTTCGGACGATACGTAGTACAGCCTTTGCAGCCCTGATCCCAAGCCTGCATGTAGACGTCCTTGAACGCGTCAAACCCAATATCCTCAGGGCAGTTGATCGTTTTCGAAATCGAGCTGTCGATCCATTTCTGCGCCGCTGCCTGCATCTTGACGTGATCGGACGGCGACAGAGTCTGCGCGTTTACAAAATAGTCCGGCAGTTCCTTGTCTCCGAACTTGTCGCGCCACATCTGCACCGCGTAGTCCACGACCTCTTCCTCGGTGCGCGAGCCGTCTTTCTGCAGAACCTTGCGCGTATATGCATAGGCAAAGACCGGCTCGATTCCCGAAGACACGTTGCCCGCGTACAGCGAAATTGTCCCTGTAGGTGCAATCGACGTCAGAAGTGCATTGCGAATACCGTGCTCCCGGATTGCATCGCGCACATCGTCATCCATCTGCAGCATCGTGCCGCTGGCCAGATACTTGTCAGCGTCGAACAGCGGGAAGGCTCCTTTTTCCTTCGCCAAGTCGACCGACGCAAGGTACGCGGCGCGGGCGATCGCGTGCAACCAGCGTTCGGTCTGACGCGCCGCCTCGTCAGAGCCATAGCGCAAGCCCAACATCAGCAGAGCATCCGCCAACCCGGTAACGCCCAGCCCAATGCGGCGCTTGGCCTGAGCCTCGGCCGCTTGTTCGGGCAGCGGGAATTTCGACGCATCCACGACGTTGTCCATCATACGAACGGCGGTTGCGACCAACTCCTGCAAGGCTGCTTCATCTAGATGCGCTGCGCCCTCGAACGGCTCAGCCACCAAGCGCGCCAGGTTGATCGAGCCCAGCAGGCACGCGCCGTAGGGTGGCAGCGGCTGCTCACCACAGGGATTGGTCGCGGCGATCGTCTCAACATAGTTGAGGTTGTTAGCCTGATTAATTCGGTCGATGAAGATGACGCCCGGTTCGGCATAGTCATAGGTCGCCTGCATGATCTTGTTCCAGAGGTCACGCGCCTGAACGGTGTGATAAACCTTGTCGCCGAACACCAGATCCCACGGGCCATCGGCCTTGACGGCCTCCATGAACGGGTCGGTCACCAGCACAGACATGTTGAACATGCGCAGGCGCGCCGGGTCGGACTTGGCGGTGATGAAGTGTTCGATGTCAGGGTGATCGCAGCGCATGGTTGCCATCATCGCGCCGCGGCGCGAGCCAGCGGACATGATCGTCCGGCACATTGCGTCCCACACGTCCATAAAGCTCAGCGGTCCCGAGGCATCCGCAGCCACGCCTTTCACATCGGCACCACGCGGACGAATGGTCGAGAAATCATAACCGATCCCCCCACCCTGCTGCATGGTCAGAGCGGCCTCTTTCAGCATGTCAAAGATGCCACCCATGCTGTCGGGCACGGTGCCCATGACAAAGCAGTTGAACAGGGTCACCTGACGCGCTGTACCCGCGCCTGCGGTGATGCGTCCGGCGGGCAGGTATTTGAAATCCTCCAGCGCCTCATAGAACTTTTCTTCCCAATGCGCCGGATCCTTCTCGACCCGTGCCAGATCGCGGGCGATACGCCGCCAGCTGTCCTCGACCGTTTGGTCGATGGGCGTGCCATCCGCCTGTTTGAAACGGTATTTCATGTCCCAGATCTGCTCGGCGATGGGGGCGGCAAAGCGGCTCATTGGTGATTCCCTGTTCTGAAAGAGGTATCCAGACTATCCCAATTCGCACGCACACCACAACACCTTGATGACGGCCAGCATCAGTCTACAATATAAAGATGGTGCGTGGGACGACTCTGTGGGAAAGCTGTGGATAAGTACGTAAACCTCATAAAACTCTCGGTCGGTTCGGAAAGCATCGACACTCTAATCGCGTGGCAAAACAGTTACCGACAGCGGTTCGACGACGGCCTGCCCCGCCACGTCACCCGTATGTGGCCCAAGCGCGAGGCCGAGATTTTGAACGGCGGATCAATCTATTGGGTGGTCAAGGGCGTGATACAGTGCCGTCAACGAATCTTGCGTCTAGACGAAGTGCGCGGCGAAGACGGCATCCGCCGCTGCGCAATCGTGCTCGACCCCGAGGTACATCGCACCCAGAACGCCCTGAAACGTCCGTTCCAGGGTTGGCGCTACCTTAAACCCGAGGATACGCCCGCCGACCTGCCAAAAACCCGCGACCAAGACGATGCCCTGCCCGACGACCTAAACCGTGCGCTAGCCGAAATCGGTGTGCTGTAGTTAGCGCAGCCGGTCCAGCAGATCAGATAGCACCGCTTTTTCCTGGTCGCCGTAAGAGGCGACACGGCTGCGCCAAAGCGTGGCTTGCGACTGCAGGATCAGACCGTCCGACAGGATCTTGAGGTGGTTGGCGCGTAGCGTCTCACCGGTCGAGGTGATATCGGCAATCGCCTCAGCGGTTTCGTTTACGACGGTTCCTTCGGTCGCACCCTGGCTATCGACCAGGGTGTAATCCGCCACGCCAGCATCGGTCAGAAATTCGCGTACCAGACGGTGGTACTTGGTCGCGATCCGCAAACGATGCCCATGCGTCTTTCGAAACGCGGCCGCGGCCGCATCCAGATCGTCCAACGTCTCGACATCAACCCAGCAGGCCGGCGTCGCGATAATCAGATCCGCTTTACCGAAGCCAAGCGGAGAGACTTCTTCGACCTGCTGCTCCCACCGGGGTAGTTTTTCGTGCACCAGATCGGTTCCGGTGACGCCCAGATGAATGCGTCCGGCGGCCAGTTCGCGCGGGATCTCGCCCGCCGACAACAGGATCAGCGAAACTCCGTCGATCCCATCGACCTTGCCTGCATATTCTCGATCCGATCCGCTGCGCGACAGGGTGATGCCGCGCTTTTCGAACCACGAGAAGGTCTTGTCCATCAACCGGCCCTTTGAGGGCACGCCAAGTTTCAGGCTCATTGCGCGGCCTCCTCAATCTCGAGCATCAGGTCCGGGCGCAATACGCCACCCACAGCAGGGATTTCCGCGCCATTACCCAGTTGCCGCGTCAGCGCATCATAGCGCCCACCCGTGGCAATCGGTGGCAGATCGGGGCGGCCCTCGGCGTAGAACCCAAAGACGAACCCGTCGTAATACTCCATCGACGTGCGACCATAGGCGGCTTCGAAATCAAGTGTCTCAACATCGACCCCGCGCGCCTGCAACGCAGCAATCCGGGCCTCGAGCCGATCCAGCGCCGGTGTGATCTGCGGCAGATCGACTGCCACATCGCGCAATTGCTCAAGCGCAAAGGGCATGGTTTCCCGGACACCCAACAGCGACTCCAGCCCTGCCAGTTCGTTGTCTGAAATCGGCGGAGTATCCCGGTCTGCACGCAGGGCTTCAATCCGCGCTTCGATCTCGGCAGCACGCCGCTTGCCGATCATCGGCACTTCGAAACCCATCGGATCGGCCGAATCCAGCAGTTTGGTCCGATGTTCCGGTTCAGGTTTGCGGCCTGCAAAGCGATCCAACAGAATGCGGAAGCGACGCGGGCGCCACAGGTGCCGCATCAATGCCGCCTTGCGACGGTCCGTTGTGCGCAGGCCCTGCACCGCCGCGGTCAAAATCCCGATATCACCGGTTGCCGCGCGCAAGGGCAGCCCGCGCAGTTGCAAGGCAAACAGCGAGAATACCTCGGCATCGGCCCCGGCGGGGTCGTTGCGGTCAAAGACTTCGTACCCTACTTGGATATACTCGTTCGAGCGATCCGGGTCGTGCTCTTGCCGGCGGAAAACTTCACCTGAATAGGTGTATCGCGCAGGCTCGGCCCCCTCACTCATGTGCATCTGCACGACCGGCATCGTGAAGTCCGGGCGCAGCATCTGCTCACCGCGCAGCGCGTCCGAGGTTACGTAGGCACGGGCACGGATATCCTCACCATAGAGGTCCTGCAGCGTTTCCGCTGGTTGCAGCAGCGGCGGGTCAACGACCTGAGCACCTGCGGCCTCGAACCGGACGCGTATCATCGCGGCGCGGGCCTTTATCTGGGAACGGTTGGCCATAGCTCAGTCCTGACTGTCCAGAATTTCGCGCACCTTGGCGACCAGATCACCGCGCGGCACTTCGAACTGGCTGGGGCGTTCTTTCCATTCCTCCAGCGTGGCGCTTTCGGCGATCTTGGCACCAAGGATCAGGTCTTTGATCTGGACAATGCCGTTGGCCTTTTCATCGCCACCTTCAATGACCGCAATCGGAGAGTTCCGCTTGTCCGCATACTTCAGCTGGTTGCCAAAATTCTTGGGATTGCCCAGATAAACCTCGGCCCGGATACCGGCGTTGCGCAGTTCGGCCACCATCGCCTGATAGTCGGCCATTCGATCGCGATCCATGACCGTGACGACCACTGGGCCGGTTGACTGTGCAGCAATCCGACCCTTTTCGCGCAGAGCGGCCAGCAGACGGTCGACTCCGATGGAGATTCCCGTCGCAGGCACTTCCTGTCCCGTGAACCGTTTGACCAGATCGTCGTAACGACCGCCACCCGAGACCGAACCGAACTGCCGCTTGCGGCCCTTTTCGTCGAAAATCTCAAAGGTCAGTTCGGCCTCATAAACCGGGCCGGTGTAGTAACCAAGGCCACGTACAACCGACGGATCAATCTCGATCCGGTCCGCGCCATAGCCGCCCGCATCCAGCAGCGCGCCGATCTGTTCTAGCTCGGCAATCCCATCCGCACCGATCTTGCTGTCACCCACAGCAGCGCGCAGGTTGGCCAAGGTCCCAGCGGTGTCGACTGCCTTGGAGGTGAGGAAAGCAATCACCGGTTCAGCTTGATCATCGCTCAGGCCAACTCCGTCGATGAACGCACCCGAGGCATCCAGACGGCCTTTGGTCAGCAATTCGCGCACGCCCTGCTCGCCCACCTTATCGAACTTGTCGATGGTGCGCAGAACGTTGTCGCGGGCGGCTACGTCTTCGCCCAGACCCATCGCCTCGAGCACGCCGTTCAGAACCTTGCGGTTGTTGACCCGCACCAGATAATCACCGCGCGGAATGCCGACGGTCTCCAGCGTGTCCGAAAGCATCGCACAAATCTCGGCATCCGCGGCCATCGAGGCCGTACCCACCGTATCTGCATCACATTGATAAAACTGGCGATAGCGACCCGGCCCGGGCTTTTCGTTGCGCCAGACCGGACCCATCGCATAGCGGCGATAGGGCGTCGGCAGATCGTTGCGGTGCTGCGCATAGACCCGGGCCAAAGGCGCAGTCAGGTCATAGCGCAAGGCCATCCAGTCGCCCTTGTCGTTCTCATCGACTTCCTGCCACGCGAACACGCCTTCGTTCGGGCGATCCACATCGGGCAGAAATTTGCCCAGCGCTTCGACGGTTTCCACCGCGCTGCTTTCCAAAGCATCAAACCCATACCGATGATAGACGTCCGCAATAGCCCGCAGCATCTCGGTGCGCTGCGTGACTTCCTGGCCGAAATAGTCGCGGAACCCTTTGGGCGTAATTGCCTTGGGGCGGGGCTGTTTCTTGGGCTTGGCCATCGGGGGCGTCCTTCACGGGTCATGTTCCGCGCGCGGTCTATCCCATGGCCCGCATCGGGGCAAGGCGCGGTTTCGCTGGCATTGGACCAAGGGGGTCGCTATGACCGGCCTCAGACAGGAGATTCCAATGCAGCATCTGGAAGAACAGATCGCCCATCTGACCCGCACGGTCGAAGAGCTGAACGCGGTCGTCACCCGCCAACAGGACGAGATTGATCGCCTGACCCGGCGGGTTGAGATGCTGATGCGCCGCGAAGGTGAACGCGAGCAGGAGGGCTCGGGCGGGATCGTTCTGGGCGACGAGCGCCCGCCGCATTATTGACGGGTCACAGCCCCAGCGTCGTTTTCACTGCGTTGTCCACCACTCCGCCCAAAAGGGCATCCTTGTCCGCAGCGCACCCTTCTGACAGCGCGGCAACGAATGCCTCTCGCAGTTGGGCCTTTTCCTCATCGGTGGCCGCATGATCCTCGATATTAATCTGACGATTGTAAAGCGACAGGGCCGTCATCTTTCCGACAACAGTCACGACAAATTCTTCGTCTCCATCCGCCTCTTCCGCGATTGAGGCGCAGGTATAGTGCATCAGGGGCAGTGCTTCCTGCACCATCTGTTCGGCCGCGTCATCTGCCAAGGCTACACCCGGGGCCGCCAGAATTGCAGCGCAAGCAAACATTCTGAGTTTAAAAAACCGCATCACAATCACTTCCAGTTATGTCCGATGATGGCACCGGCCACACCGCCAATTGCAGCGCCCTTGCCGTCACCGACCAATGCGCCAACGCCCGCGCCGATCAGCGCGCCTTCGATGGTCTTCTTTTTCTTCTTGTCATCCGCCAGCCCGGCCGACGCCATCGCCACCGAGGCGACAACGGCCAATGTGAATGCTCTGAAACCAATACCAGAGTGTGTCATATCGGAACCCTCCTATGACAGTCTTCAAATGGATATGGGATCAGCCTAGCGGCGTGATTTGCCTGTGGCAACAAAACGCTGTGTCAGATTTCCTCGACCGACATAACGCCGTCCAGCGATTTGATTGCCCCTTTGATCTGCGGGTTGATCGGGAACTCCTGCCCCAGATCCATCTCGACATCGCCCGGCAGGCCCGGATCCAGCAGGCACAGATGGATCGGCCCTTTTGATGCGCTTTTGGCGGCACCGGCGGCGTCTTCCAGCACTTTGGCGACGGTCGGCAGGACTTGAGGCTGATCAACGAAAATGCGCAGACCGGTTGCGCCTGCTTCGGCCACCACCGAATCCACCGGCCCGACAGAGCGGCCCAACAGTTTCAGCTGATCGGCCTCCATTGTCGCTTCGGCGGTCAGAACCACCTGCGCGCCGGTTTCCAGAAACTCTCGGCTTTTCTCCAGCGTTTCCGAGAACAGCGTCACTTCGTAGGCACCCGTGGGATCGGACAGCTGGGCAAAGGCGAACCGGTTGCCGCGCGCGGATTTACGTTCCTGCCGTCCGGCAACGACACCTGCCATTTTGGCAATCAACGGACCCGAGCGCGCTTTTTCAGTCACCTCATCCAGCGTCAGAACCTGCTTGCGCTTCAACGCGGGCATGTAGTCATCCAGCGGGTGGCCTGACAGGTAAAAGCCGATGGCCTTGAACTCTTCGCTCAGGCGCTCTGCCGGCAGCCAATCGGGCGTCGGCGACAGGCGGGGTTCGGGCAGGTCGTCGCCCGCCTCGCCAAACAGCGACACCTGGTTCGAGTTCTTCTGATCGTGGATCGCCGCCGAATACTGCACCAACTGATCTAGGCTTTCGAAGACACGGCGGCGGTTCTTATCAAGCTGATCAAAGGCCCCGGCCCGTGCCATCATCTCAAGCGGGCGCTTCCCGACCTTCTTTAGATCGACGCGGCGGGCGAAATCGAACAAGTTGACGAAGGGCTTATCCGCACGACCTTCGACCACAAGGTTCATCGCCTCGACACCGACATTCTTGAGCGCGCCCAGAGCGTAAACCAGATGCCCGTCGACCACGTCGAATGCCGCCAGTGAGCGGTTCACGCAGGGCGGCACATAGGGCAGTTCCAACCCTTTACGGACCTCTTCGAAATAGATCGCCAGCTTGTCGGTCAGGTGGATATCGCAGTTCATGACGCCGGCCATAAACTCGACCGGGTGGTTCGCTTTCAGCCAGCCTGTCTGATAGCTAACAACCGCATAGGCAGCGGCGTGGGATTTGTTGAAACCGTAGTTGGCGAATTTTTCCAGCAGATCGAAAACCTCGCTGGCTTTTTTGGCATCCACGCCATTCTCGCCCGCGCCTTTTTCGAACTTGGGCCGTTCGGCATCCATCGCCTCTTTGATCTTCTTACCCATCGCACGACGCAGCAGGTCCGCACCACCAAGGCTGTACCCGGCCATCACCTGTGCGATCTGCATCACCTGTTCCTGATAGACGATGATGCCCTGCGTTTCCTCAAGGATATGGTCGATCAGCGGATGGACGGATTCGATCTTGCGCAGCCCGTTCTTGACCTCGCAATAGGTCGGGATGTTTTCCATCGGACCCGGACGATACAGCGCCACAAGCGCAACGATATCCTCAATACAGGTCGGCTTCATCCGCTTGAGCGCATCCATCATGCCCGAGGATTCCACCTGGAACACCGCCACGGTCTTGGCCGCCGAGTAGAGCTTGTATGTCGCCTCATCATCCAGCGGGATCGCGTTGATCTGGTTCTCGGCGCCTTCAGCGGGTTCGTAGAGCTCGGTGCCGTCCGCCGCGACGTGCAAAGGTCGCCCAGACTTGAAGATGATGTCCATGGCGTTCTGGATCACGGTCAGCGTTTTTAGACCCAGAAAGTCGAACTTCACCAGGCCCGCCTGTTCCACCCATTTCATGTTGAACTGGGTCGCAGGCATATCCGAACGCGGGTCCTGATACAGAGGCACCAGCGCGTCCAATGGCCGATCCCCGATCACAACACCCGCCGCGTGTGTCGAAGCGTTTCGCAGCAGCCCTTCGACCTGCTGACCGTATGTCAGCAAGCGGTCGACAACCTCCTCATTGCGCGCCTCTTCCCGCAAGCGTGGTTCGTCTTTCAAGGCTTTTTCAATCGAAACCGGTTTGACGCCCTCAACCGGGATCATCTTGGACAAGCGATCCACCTGCCCATACGGCATTTGCAACACCCGCCCGATGTCGCGCACGGCTGCCTTCGACAACAAAGCACCAAATGTGATGATCTGCCCCACCTTGTCACGGCCGTATTTCTGCTGCACATACCGGATCACCTCTTCCCGGCGATCCATGCAAAAGTCGATGTCGAAATCGGGCATCGAGACCCGTTCCGGGTTCAGGAACCGTTCGAACAGCAGCGAATAGCGCAGCGGATCAAGGTCGGTGATCGTCAGCGCATAGGCCACCAAAGACCCCGCACCCGAGCCGCGCCCGGGCCCGACCGGGATATCGTGATCCTTGGACCATTGAATAAAATCAGCAACGATCAGGAAGTAGCCCGGAAAGCCCATGCCTTCGATAATGCCCAGTTCGAAATCCAGCCGCTCCTGATATTCCTCGGGCGTCACGGCATGTGGGATCACCGCCAGACGTTTCTGCAAGCCATCATTGGCAATACGGCGCAGTTCCGCGACCTCGTCATCGGCGAATTTCGGCAGGATCGGATCGCGACGATACGCCATGAAAGCGCAGCGTTTGGCGATCTCGACCGTGTTCTCAATCGCCTCGGGCAGGTCGGCGAACAGGGTCGCCATCTCTTGCTGCGACTTGAAATAGTGCTGCGCGGTCAGGCGACGGCGGCCGTCCTGTTGATCAACATAGGCCCCTTCCGAGATACAGATCAGCGCATCATGCGCCTCATACATATCGGTCGTCGGGAAATAGACGTCATTGGTGGCAACCAACGGCAGGTTCTTGGCATAGGCAATTTCGACATGACCACGCTCGGTCAGGCGTTCTGCCTCGGGTTGGCCACCTTCGCCCGGATGGCGCTGAAGTTCGATGTACAGCCGATCCGGGAACATCGCCGCCAAGCGATCCACCAAGGCCTCGGCCGCAGGACGTTGACCTTGCTGCAGCAGCATCCCAAGCGGACCATCCGGGCCACCGGAGAGGCAAATCAACCCATCGGAGCGTTCCGCGAGCTCGTCCAAAGTCACCTGCGGCAACTGTCCGCCCTTGTCCACATAGAGGCACGAGCTGAGCTTCATCAGGTTCTCGTACCCGACCTCGGACTGCGCCAGCAGCACCAGCGGCGCGGGCGCTTTGGGCTTTTCGCCGGGCTGCGCCTGTACATAGGCCAGATCAACCTGACAGCCCATAATCGGCTGGACCCCAGCGCCGCTGGCGGTGACCGAGAATTCCAAAGCCGAGAACATGCTGTTCGTATCGGTCACGGCGACGGCGGGCATCTCCATCTTTTCACAGAGGCCCGGCAGCTTTTTCAGCCGTACAGCGCCTTCCAACAGAGAATATTCGGTG
Source organism: Ruegeria sp. R14_0 (assembly GCF_017743975.1). GTDB lineage: Bacteria > Pseudomonadota > Alphaproteobacteria > Rhodobacterales > Rhodobacteraceae > Ruegeria. The sequence continues at coordinate 140,634 of NZ_JAGHRC010000005.1, forward strand.
TGAACACGGAGGTGAATGAATCGAGGAGTACTGCTCATAAACGCCACGCTATCTCAGCCGGGCGCGGGGCAAAAGCAGGAACCGCAGCTTCGGGATGCCTAAAAGATAAGCTTTGATTATTCGGCTTTTTCAGAAGGTGCTTCGAAGATCACCAGCAATCAAATGGAAAAATCTCTGTAGTTTCAAACGCCTGTAGATTACACGCGGATGACTATCACGCGTCGTCAGCGCGCTATGGTGTATCAAATAGGCAGTTTTTCTTGCCAGACAAGCTGCCCTGTTTCTAACATCTGACGGCAAGCACTTCGCCCGCCACTCTTTCTACGTCGCATCGAAGGAGGGCCACAGGGGCGCAACCGGGTAAGGCGACGGGTTTCTCGAATGAATATCACGTTTCTTCTGAACGGAGAGACAGTGGAACTGTCGGATGTCGATCCGACAGCGACCCTGCTGGACTGGCTGCGCGAGGATCGCGGCCTGACCGGCACCAAGGAAGGCTGCAACGAGGGCGATTGCGGGGCCTGCACCGTCATGGTGACGGATGAGGGCGGCCATAAGGCGCTGAACTCATGCATCCTGTTCCTGCCCCAGTTGCATGGCAAAGCGGTCCGCACGGTTGAAGGTGCCAGTGGCCCGGATGGCGAGGCGCATCCTGTGCAGCAGGCGATGGTGGACCTGCACGGCTCGCAATGTGGTTTCTGCACCCCCGGATTTGTCATGTCGATGGTTGCAAGCCACGCCAATGGCGCGACGGATCATGACACGCAGCTTGCCGGGAACCTGTGCCGCTGCACCGGTTACGCCCCGATCATTCGGGCGGCTGAAGCGGCAGAGGAACAACCGGTTCCTGTTTGGGTAAAGGACAAGCCGGTTGCGACACGGGCGTCCTCACCGACGCTGCCGGGTTCGTCCGACGAATTAGCCAAAGTCTATGCTGAAAACCCGAACGCCACTCTGATCGCTGGCGCAACCGATGTCGGCCTGTGGGTGACCAAGCAACTGCGCGACCCGGACCCTGTGATTTTTCTGAACCGCTGCGATGATCTGAAAGAGATTGCGATCACCGACGACGAAGTTCGCTTCGGTGCCATGGTCGATATGAACCGCATGGGCGAGGCGCTGGCCGATCTGCACGCGTCCTATGCTGAGATGATCCGCCGCTATGCCAGCGTTCAAGTCCGCCACGCGGCAACTGTGGGCGGCAACATCGCCAATGGGTCCCCAATCGGAGACAACCCGCCTGCCCTGCTTGCTCTCGGCGCTACGTTACATTTGCGCAAAGGTGACACGCGCCGGTCGATCCCGCTGGACGAGTTCTTCATCGACTACGGCAAGCAAGACCGCGCGCCCGGCGAATTCGTTGAGGCGGTCAGCTTTGCGCGCCAAGCCGATCGGTTGAAAGTCTACAAACTCAGCAAACGCTTCGATCAGGATATCTCTGCCGTCTGCGGGTGTTTCAATCTAACCGTTGCCGACGGCGCGGTCACCGAAGCGCGCATCGCGTTCGGCGGCATGGCTGGCATCCCCAAACGGGCAACTAACGTTGAGGCCGCACTGGTTGGCAAACCCTGGACGCGCGAGACGATTGATGCCGCGCTGCCAGCCTTTGCCGACGACTATTCACCACTCACGGACATGCGGGCCTCGGCCGACTACCGTTTGGAAACCGCCAAAGCGATGCTCGAACGTTACTTCCTGGAAGATCAGGGCGAGGTGACCAACGTTCTGGAGTTGTCGGCATGAGCGTGACCAGACCCCTCCCCCATGACGCGGCACCTCTGCATGTCTCCGGTTCAGCGCGCTATGTGGATGACATCCCGACGCCCAAGGGCAGCCTGCATCTTGCCTTTGGTCTGAGCCCAATCGCCAAAGGTAAGATCACCGCGATGGACCTGTCGGCTGCAAAAGCCGCCGATGGGGTGGTTATGGTAATGACGGCCGAGGATCTGCCCTTTGCCAACGATGTCTCCCCTTCGATCCATGACGAACCGCTGCTGTCGGACGGCACCGTTCACTACATCGGCCAACCGGTGTTTCTGGTCGTCGCCACAAGTCATCTGGCCGCCCGAAAGGCGGCGCGATTAGGCAAGATCGACTATGCCGAGGAAACCCCAATCCTGACGGTCGAAGAAGCGCTGGCCGCCGACAGCCGGTTCGAGGACGGCCCACGCATCTACGCGAAAGGCGATGCGGACGCGGCCATCGCGCGTTCAACCCATGTAATCCAGGGCACCTTCGAGATTGGCGGGCAAGAGCATTTCTATCTGGAAGGCCAAGCCGCTCTGGCCGTGCCAAATGAGGGTGCGGATATGCTGGTGCACAGCTCAACCCAGCACCCGACCGAGATTCAGCACAAAGTGGCCGATGCATTGGGCGTTCCCATGCACGCCGTCCGGGTCGAAACCCGCCGGATGGGCGGAGGGTTTGGTGGCAAGGAAAGCCAGGGCAACGCGCTGGCTGTTGCCTGCGCCGTGGCCGCGCGGGCGACCGGCAAAGCATGCAAGATGCGCTATGACCGCGACGATGACATGATCATCACCGGCAAGCGCCATGCCTTCCGCATCGCGTACAAGGCCGGCTTCGATGAGAACGGGCACATTCAGGGCGTGTCCTTCCACCACTATGCGATCTGCGGCTGGGCGCAGGATCTGTCCTTGCCCGTTGCCGACCGCGCAATGCTGCATTCGGACAACGCCTATCTGCTGCCCAATGCGCGGATCGAAAGCCATCGGCTCAAGACCAACACTCAATCCGCCACCGCTTATCGCGGGTTCGGCGGGCCTCAGGGGATGGTTGGGATCGAACGCGTGATGGACCACGCCGCGTATGAGCTGGGTTTGGACCCGGTGGAACTGCGTTGCCGGAACTACTACGAACCGGCACATACAGTCGCCGAGACGCAGCCAGCAGAGAAACCACTGGGTCACCCCGACCCGCACGAAGACCTGACCAGCCGGGGCGCGGTGGAAATGGGCGACGCGCCTGTTCGCCCGCTGCCCGCCGGCGGCAATACCACGCCCTACGGGATGGAGGTCAGCGACTTTGAACTGCACGGCATGACCGAAGCGCTGCTGAAATCCAGCGACTATGCCGCGCGCAAGGATGCGATCCAGAAATGGAACGCCGAGCACGACGTCATCAAAAAGGGCATAGCCTTCTCTCCGGTCAAGTTTGGGATTTCTTTCACTCTGACCCACCTGAATCAGGCAGGCGCGTTGGTGCATGTGTATCAGGACGGCTCGGTCCACCTGAATCACGGCGGGACCGAGATGGGTCAGGGCCTGTTCCAGAAGGTCGCACAAGTCGCCGCATCGCGCTTTGGTATTCCGCTGGAGATGGTCAAGATCACCGCCACGGATACGGCCAAAGTGCCCAACACCTCGGCGACCGCCGCATCGTCGGGCAGTGACCTGAACGGCATGGCCGTGAAAGCCGCCTGCGACACGATCCGGGACCGGATGGCCGACTATCTGGCCGAGCGGCATCAGGCCGATCCTTCGACAGTCACCTTCTCGGACGGTTACGTCTCGGTCGGAGAGGAACGCTATACCTTCGCCGAAGCCGCCGCGCTGGCCTACCAGGGCCGCATCAGCCTTTCGGCGACAGGCTTTTACAAAACGCCGAAGATCGAGTGGGACCGGATCAAAGGTCGTGGCCGCCCGTTCTTTTACTTTGCCTACGGCGCGTCGGTCACCGAGGTGGCCGTCGATACCCTGACCGGCGAAAACCGCATTCTGCGCACCGACATCCTGCATGACGCGGGTGCGTCGCTAAACCCGGCACTGGATATCGGGCAGGTTGAAGGCGGCTATGTGCAGGGCGCAGGCTGGCTGACAACCGAAGAGCTGGTCTGGGACGGCAAGGGCAACCTGCGCACCCATGCGCCGTCGACCTACAAGATCCCGGCCTGTTCGGATCGACCGGACGTTTTCAACGTCGCGCTCTGGGATGCAGAAAATCGCGAGGATACGATCTATCGCTCGAAGGCGGTCGGAGAGCCGCCCTTCATGCTGGGTATCTCTGCCTGGCTTGCCCTGTCGAATGCGGTGGCAGCCTGTGGTGAAGATTACCCAGCGTTGGATGCGCCCGCCACCGCCGAACAGGTCTGGCGCGGCGTCCAAAGGATGAAGGGAGGCATCTGATGGGGTTTGATCGAGAGGCTTTGAGGGAGGCGGTCAAAATCCACGGGCGTGTGATCCGGGTGGTCATCGCCGCGATCAAGGGGTCATCCCCGCGCGAGGTCGGCGCCGCGATGCTTGTTTGGGAGAACGGGCAATCCGGCACCATCGGCGGCGGAACGCTAGAGTTTCAGGCGGCTGAGGCAGCGCGATCGCAGGCGGCATCCATACGCCAGACACACCATGCGCTTGGCCCGGACATGGGCCAGTGCTGTGGCGGGGCCGTTACCCTGCTGAGCGAAGTCTATGACGTTAAGGCCGTTGAACAGCTGAACGACACAATCATCGCACGCTCGGCCTCGGGCGGCGACATGCCCCTGTCGGTCAAACGTTTGCTGGCGCAAGCCCGCGGTCAGGGTGTCAAACCCGACCCGCAGCTGATTGATGGATGGATGGTCGAGCCGGTGCACGAACCCACGCGCAACCTTTGGATCTGGGGCGCAGGTCACGTCGGCCGGGCTCTGGTCGATGTCCTGTCTCCGCTGCCCGATCTTGCAATCACATGGGTCGATACCGGGCCCGAGCGGTTTCCGGATGTCATCCCCAGCGGTGTGACCCCGGTTCCGGCGGCCAAGCCGGCCGAACTGGTCCGCCACGCACCACGCGATGCAGAGCATCTAGTGCTTACTTATTCACACAATCTGGATCTGGAACTGTGCAACAGGCTGCTTTTGCATGATTTCCGCTTTGCTGGCCTGATCGGCTCAGCTACGAAATGGGCGCGATTCCGGTCCCGGTTGGCCGCTTTGGGGCATACGCCAGAGCAGATTGGCCGGATCACCTGTCCGATCGGGGACCCTGCGTTGGGCAAACACCCGCAGATGATCGCAGTTGGTGTCGCGGCGCAAATCCTGCGCCCTGCCCGGCAGAACGAAAGAAAAAAGGACCTGAGCGCGTGACCACTCCACTTCTGAGCTTACAAGGGCTGACCAAAGCCTATCCCGGCGTCGTGGCCAACGACCAAGTGTCCTTTGACATCGGTGAGGGCGAAGTTCATGCCCTGCTGGGCGAAAACGGCGCGGGCAAGTCCACGTTGGTCAAGATGATCTATGGGTTGGTCAAACCCGACAGCGGTACGATGCTGCTGCGTGGCCAACCCTTTGCCCCGCCCGAACCACGCGCGGCGCGAGCCGATGGGATTGCGATGGTGTTCCAGCATTTCTCGCTGTTCGATGCGCTGAACGTAGCCGAAAACATCGCGCTGGGGATGGAGAACCCCCCTCCGATGGGTGATCTGGCCTCGCGTATCCGCGAAGTGTCCGAGACGTACGGGCTGCCTTTGGATCCCTACCGGACCGTTGGTGACCTGTCTGCGGGCGAGCGTCAGCGCGTCGAGATCATCCGTTGTCTGTTGCAGGACCCCAAGCTTTTGATCATGGACGAGCCGACTTCGGTTCTGACACCGCAAGAGGTCGATATCCTATTTGAAACGCTCAATAAATTGCGGTCCGAGGGCACGTCGATCCTCTATATCTCGCACAAGCTGGAAGAGATACGCACCTTGTGTGACCATGCCACGATCCTGCGGTTGGGCAAGAATGTGGGCGAATGCGTTCCGTCCGAGACCTCGGCACGGGACATGGCCGAGATGATGGTGGGCTCGACCCTGCAAACGCCCGAACGTTCGGGGCGTGACTTTGGTGAGGTTGCGCTGGATGTCAGTGGGTTGTCGGTGCCCTCGCCCTCGGAATTCGGGACGGCGCTGAAGAACATTCACATGACGGTTCGCAAAGGCGAGGTTCTGGGCGTCGGGGGCGTCGCCGGCAACGGGCAGGACGAGCTGCTGGGCGTGCTGTCAGGCGAGATCACCACAGCCGCTGACGCGATCAAGTTCAACGGCCAGGCGATCGGCAAACTGGGGCCGACGGCGCGTCGCAAGTTGGGCGTTCTGACCGCGCCCGAAGAAAGACTGGGCCATGCGGCTGCGCCGGACATGAGCCTAACTGAAAACGCCTTGCTGACCGGATCGGTCCGGGAAGGGCTTGAAAACAACGGCTTCCTGAAGTGGGCCGAGACCAAGAGCTTTGCCGAGAAGATCATCAGCGCTTTTGACGTACGTACGCCCGGTCCCGAAAACGCGGCGCGTTCGCTATCGGGCGGAAATCTGCAGAAATTCGTGATTGGACGCGAAGTGTTGCAAAACCCTGACGTGCTGGTGGTGAACCAACCGACATGGGGGGTGGATGCGGCGGCGGCGGCGTCGATCCGGCAGGCCATTCTGGATCTGGCCGCCAAGGGAACGGCAGTGATCTGTATCAGCCAGGATCTGGATGAGCTGATGGAAATCTCGGACAGTTTTGCTGCCCTGAACGAAGGTCGCCTAAGCGCCCCGCGCGAAACCACGGGCCTGACCGTTGATGAGATCGGCCTGATGATGGGTGGCGCGCACGGGATGGAGGTGGCGCATGTGTGATGCGTTGTGTCGCCTTCGGCGAGAGTATTTTCAAAAAGATGAAGAACGCAGGGGGATGAGCGGGTGATTGTGTTGGAGAAACGGCCTCAGCCGTCCAAGGCGTGGTCCTATGCCACTCCTGTGGTCGCGGTGTTGGCGACGATGGTGTTTGGCGGCATCTTGTTCGCCATTCTGGGAAAGAACCCGGTCGAGGCGATTGGCACCATTTTCTGGGAACCGCTGTTTGGCGAGTTCGCCTTTTATTACCGCCCGCAATTGCTGGTGAAAGGCGCGCCGCTGGTTTTGATCGCTATTGGACTGTCTTTGGGGTTTCGCGCCGGGATTTGGAATATCGGGGCCGAGGGCCAGTACATCATGGGCGCGATCTTTGGTGCGGCGGCCGGTCTGGCGTTCTATCCGCTGGATGCGTTCTACATTTTCCCGATCATGGTGATCGCTGGCGCGTTTGGCGGCTGGCTATGGGCGATGATCCCGGCCTTTCTGAAGGTGCGCTTTGGCACGAACGAGATTCTCGTCTCGCTCATGTTGGTCTATGTGGCCGAGCAGATGCTGGCCTCGGTTTCTCTGGGTCTGCTGAAGAACCCCGAAGGGTTCGGCTTTCCCGGCTCACGCAACCTGCAATCCTATGAGAGTGCCCATAATGCCGAGCTGATCGCAGGGTCGGGAATGCATTGGGGCGTCGTAACAGCGCTGATTGCTGTGATCTTTGCCTATGTCCTGTTGAACCGGCATATGCTGGGCTTTCACATCCGTTTGACGGGTGAAGCCCCTCGGGCCGCGAAATTCGCTGGTGTGAACCCGGCGCGCCTGATCCTGTTCTGTCTGGGTCTGTCCGGCGCTCTGGCCGGTCTGGCGGGGATGTTCGAGGTTTCCGGACCGTCGGGCGTGGTCAGCATCGATTTCAACGTGGGCTATGGGTTTACAGCGATTATCGTGGCCTTTCTGGGCCGCTTGCACCCGGTGGGCATCCTGCTTGCCGGTGGCTTGATGGCGCTGACCTATATCGGCGGTGAAATCGCGCAGTCGCAACTGGGTCTGCCCGCCGCTGCCATTCAGGTGTTTCAGGGCATGCTCCTGTTCTTCCTGCTGGCTTTCGATCTTCTGACAAACTACCGCATCCGTGCGGCCCGTAGCGAGGTAGCGTGACATGGACCTTGGTGAGATTAACCCCGTCCTTCTGGTCGCCTCGCTGATGGTGGCTGCAACCCCCCTGCTGCTGGCAGCGATCGGCGAGCTGGTCGTCGAGAAAGCAGGCGTTCTGAACCTCGGCGTCGAGGGCATGATGATCGTGGGCGCCATCAGCGGCTTTGCGATCTCGGTCGAGACCGGATCGCCCTGGCTGGGCTTTATCGCAGCGGCCATTGGCGGCGCGGTGCTGTCCCTGCTTTTCGTGCTGCTGACGCAGGTGGCGCTGGCCAACCAGGTCGCCAGCGGTCTTGCTTTGACGTTGTTCGGCCTGGGCTTCAGCGCCTTGCTTGGCCAAAGCTATGTCGGGGTCAAACCGCCCAGCATGGGCGACATCCACATCCCCCTGATCAGCGACATTCCTGTCATCGGGCCGATCCTGTTCCAGCATGATCCGATCCTCTATGTCGGGATCGCGCTGACGGCCGCCGTCTGGGCGACACTGAAATACACACGGGTTGGCCTGATCCTGCGCGCGGTGGGCGAGAACCACGATGCGGCGCACGCGCTTGGCTACAAGGTCATCAAAATCCGCATCATGGCGATCCTGTTTGGCGGTGCCTGCGCGGGACTGGGCGGAGCTTATATCAGCCTGATCCGCGTCCCGCAGTGGACCGAGGGGATGACCGCCGGCGTCGGTTGGATCGCACTGGCACTGGTGGTGTTCGCCAGCTGGAAACCGTGGCGAGCCCTGCTGGGTGCCTATTTGTTCGGCGGTATCACCGTGTTGCAGCTTAATTTGCAGGCAGCGGGCGTTGCCATTCCAGTCGAGTATCTGGCAATGTCGCCCTACATCATCACGATCCTTGTGCTTGTGATCCTTTCGGCCGACAAGAGCAGCGCACCTGCCTCACTGGGCCGGACCTTCCATGCCTCGCACTAGGGGCCAATTGAACCAACTTGGGGAGTAACACATGAAATTCACAACACTTCTGGCAAGCGCCGCCATGGCGTTGGGTCTGGCCTCGGGGGCCATGGCCGAAGACAAGACCAAGGTCGGGTTCGTCTATGTCGGCCCCGTGGGCGACGGCGGCTGGACCTATGAGCACAACAAAGGCCGCCTGGCCGTGGAAGAACACTTTGGCGACAAGGTCGAAACCGTGTTCGTTGAATCCGTTCCCGAAGGCCCGGACGCCGAGCGCGTGATGACCCAGATGGCGCTGGAAGGGGCCGATCTGATCTTTACCACCTCGTTTGGCTACATGGACCCGACCATTAACGTGGCCAAGAAGTTCCCGGACGTGAAGTTCGAGCATGCAACTGGCTACAAGACCGCTCCTAACGTGTCGGTTTATTCAGCGCGTTTCTACGAAGGCCGCGCTGTGCAGGGCCATATCGCTGGCAACATGACCAAGTCGAACATCATCGGCTATATCGGGTCCTACCCGATCCCCGAAGTGATCCGCGGCATCAACTCCGCATATATCCACGCCAAGAAGGTGAACCCGGACGTCGAATTCAAGATCGTCTGGGCCTACACCTGGTTTGACCCGGCGAAAGAGGCTGACGCCGCCACCGTTCTGATCGAACAGGGCGCAGACGTCATCCTGCAACACACCGACTCGACCGCGCCTCAGGCGGCTGCGCAAGAGGCAGGCAACGTTGTCACCTTTGGCCAGGCCTCGGACATGAGCGAGTACGCGCCTTTCCCGCGCGTGTCCTCGATCATTGACGATTGGGCCCCCTACTACATCGCCCGCACCCAGGCTGTCATGGACGGCACATGGGAAACCGCCAACACATGGGATGGCATCCGCGAAGGCATGGTGGCAATCGGCGAGATCACTGACGCCGTTCCAGCCGATGTCAAAGAAGAGGCACTGGCGCTGAAAGCCGCCATGGCCGCGGGTGAATACCACCCCTTCACCGGCCCGCTGAAAAAGCAGGACGGCAGCGACTGGCTGGCCGAGGGTGAAACCGCTGATGACGGTACGCTGGCGGGCATGAACTTCTATGTTGAGGGGCTGGAAGGCGAAATTCCACAGTAAGCTTTCGCCTAGTCTTTTGGCTTTTGGCCCGCACCTAGGTGCGGGTCTTTTCTTTTCTACGAATCAAAAATTCGACAGGGAATCGCACCTCACAAAGCTCCGGCGTTGCGCTCAAAAAAGCGGCACTCAGAAAACGATTCCGCGCCAAAAATTTACCAAAACACCAGAGATGACGCGTACTTTGCAACTCAGAATTTAACCGGCTCGGCAACGTCATCCAATAGCTAGAACATTCCGATATTTAGATGCTTATACGCTTGAGCATCCCCAATTCATGTTCTTTAAGTTGCTTTGTTATGCACGAGCTAATTTGGGGGTAAAGATGGCGACTACAGAAATTTTCGAACGTGAGATTAACGGAAAACTCTACAAAGTTTGGGTGACTGACGGTTTCATTCAATACGTAATTGATGGCGAGATCCGCCATGACATTGAGAACGTTTCACAGTTCCTGGCTGAGGCAGCCAAAGCTATTAACAAACCAAACGCGCAAGACGACACTGTTGTCGAGAGCAATGGAACAATTAGCGACAACGCTTTGGAAAACTTCCAGAACGGACAAGTCGCCTATGACACCGGCGGCACGTCCCCTTCGATTAACCTTCAGGATGACGGCACTGAAGTGAAAATTGGCGGAAGCGGTGTCGGTGGAAGTTTCCGGGTAGATTTTGGCACAGGTGCAAATGCCCAAGCCGAGGCCGCCGAGTTCAAGGAATTTGCCGAAGATCTGTTGGGCAAAGCAACGGCCACCGAACTGGAACAAGTGTCCGGCGTTCAAATCGGTGACTACCTGCGCACGATAACTGTCTCGCAACGCGACGATGACATTCAGAAAATTAAGTTCAAACCCACAGGTGAGAAAAAAGATCTCAAGTGGGCCGACGCATTTGTTGACCAACTTGGTGAGCAGTTTGGCGGCACAAAGACGAAAGACGGAAATGTCGGGGAAGGGTCGACCACACTGAACCCTGCTCAGGTAAAAATCTCAGTGGATGGCCTATCCGTGGATTTGGGCAGTCAGGGCGTAGGCGGAAAAGAGGTCTGGGCCTTTACGGACCCTCAGGACGCCATTGATTTTCGTGACGCCGTGCTTGAAGCGCTGGGGCCAGGAGGAGATCGTTCGGGAATTCTGGACGAGGTTATTGAAAACCTGGCCATGGATATGGGCGGGGACATTCTTAAGGATGGAAAGGTCTCGCAAAACTACACTGCGTCGCAGATCAAACTGATCGGCGCCGACAAAAACATTGTCGATCTTGGCAGCAAGGGCGTTGGCGGTAAGGAACGTTACGAATTCGAGGATCAAGCCGCGGCTTTGAAGTTTATCGACGCGGTACGTGATCTAGTAGGCGTCGAAGCGCATGAAGGCCCGATTCAGGATGAGTTTATCTACAAGGTATCCGGCGGTGCAGGTATCAGCGGGTCACCCACCTTTGTTGGAAAAGACGCATTCATTGAGTTTATCGGCGACGAATTCGATGGGACGCTCAAGAAAGACGGCGCGGTCAGCGAAAGCTACAGCGGCGGCGCACGTGTCACCAAAGTAAATGAGGACGGAGCCGAAGTGACGCTTGGCCCCAAAGGTGTGGGCGGCAAAGAGGTCTGGCATTTCGAAGATAGCGAAGACGCCTTCGCCTTTGTCGAAACCGTCAACGACTTCTTCGGCTGATTCACACTAAACCGCGCAAAATAAGAATGACCCCCGTTTGGGGGTCATTTTTTGTGGGCTGAGCTATCTTTTAGTGTCCGGTCAGAACCAGCGTATTCACTGGCATCAGGATCAGACGCAAACGCAGGCCTGCCGCGTGGACGACACCGATTGTGTCGATCACATGCAGGGCTGCTGCGTGCCAGAAGCCCAGATCCTCATGCTCAAGCCGTTCATGATTGTCGGTATAGACATTCGCCAGACAATTGCTGCCCGGAGGGATGTCATCCGTCATGCCTTTGTACAGAGGTTCCATATAGACAAGTATCGAGCCCGGGTTGGTGTTGCTTTGGACATCACGCAACTCATCCGTAGGGCGAATCTGGCCCGAGGGGATGACGTCCTGCACCTCGACCACCACCATCGGGATCACGGTGAACGGTTTGGTCATGCAACCCAGCTCTCCGATCATGCCCGGTTTGATAACCTGCGCCGCCATCTGATTGAACGCCGCCTCGAACCTGTTATGGCCCGAACTTGACGGAACCAGAATGCCCGCAGGCCGCAACAGCGGGCTGACATAGTCACCCACCTGCAGGCCAAACTGCTCGACCCGCCCGGTTACCCCGGCACTGACCACGGTTTTGTCCAGCTCGGTCAGGGCGGCATCCAGCTGCGCGTTCGCACTGGCCAGTTGCGCCGGGATCAACTCTTCGATCTGTTGCACGACAGCGGCGCGGCGGGATTGTGAGGCAGTCAGCTGGGCCTCACGCTCGGCCACAAGGTTTTCCAGCCGGTCGATCTCGGCCAGACGTACTGCGCTGGAACCTTCATCGCGCAGGGTGGTATTCCGCTCCAGATCTTCAAGCGACTGGTCCAGCGCGGCGCGCGCGCCGGCAATACCGGCCTCAGCTTCGGCCAGATCGGTTTCCGCAACTTTCAAAGACGCCTGGACCTGCGCGATCTGAGCATGCGCGGCCTCGACCTGTGCGGTTTGGGTAAAGTCCTCAATCCTGAACATCGGCTGACCTGCGACAACCTGCTGGTTGTTGGTCACGTAGACTTCGGAAACGCGACCGCCCAATTGCGGCAGGATCGTTACGGTGCGGAAATAGGACGCCGCGGTTTTGCTGGCCGGGTGGAAGTAGAACAGCGTGGTGATAACGGTCAGCGCAAGAATGGCGCAGGTGGTCAGTCCCCAACGCAGCTCGTACCACATGGTGAACAGCGTGATCTCATGCCCAATCCGTTTACCCTGAACATAACGCCGGAACAGGTAGTCGGGCAGCACCGTGACCAGTGCGCACATCAGTGTTTCCAGCATGTCTTATTGCTCCTGCTGCGCGGTGGCTTGCGGTTGTGGTGCAGGCGCGTCATCGCTTTGTTTGCCCAATGATCGGATCGCATCAGCTATGGCGCGCAGCGGTGCGGCTACATCCGGGAACTGGAACCCGGCCACCAGAATGGCAGCCACCCAGAACAAGCCGTTATGAGTAAACAACGCCAACAGGGCCAAGATCCCGACAAGCTGAAACTGAGGGTGATTGGATTCATGCGCGATCTTTTCGGGGATCGAATGCAAGGTGAAGTAGCCAACGCCAATCAGCACAATCACCAGAACCGTAAACACAAACATGAAGGTCAGCAAAAAGTCGCTTCCATCTGCCTGCGTGACGTACGAGGGGATATGGCCTGTGGCCAATGGGTGTAACTCTGCCGGTGTCACGACTGCCTCCGATTCCGATTAGGCCGCACTAAAAGCAGGCCCAGTTCCATGGATCAAGTTTACATTACGGAAATTGCACCTCTTTCCCAACGGTGTACCGCGTGCAATGGTCCAATTGTGAAAGACGGCGCATCAAACAGCGGCCGCTAGTGGTTCAACCCTGAGGCGCAGAAAAGTATGATAGATTTCCTCGTCATAGGCGGCGGCATCGCCGGGTTAAGCACAGGCGCGCGGCTGTCCGAACATGGCCATGTCGTTGTTCTCGAGGCCGAAGAGGCACTGGGCTATCACACCTCGGGCCGGTCGGCAGCCTTGTTCGAGAAGGGCTATGGCCCACCTTCCGTTAAGGCGCTGAACGCAGCAAGCGAAGCCCATTTGGTGTCGAACGGATATCTGTCCCCTCGTGGTTTGATGCTGATTGGCGGCCATGACCAACGCGAGGTCTTTCAACAGGACCGGAAAGACCTTCGGCTGCAGGAAATATCGCTTAAGGACGCAATGGCACGGGTGCCAATCCTTAACCCGCATACGGCGGGGTTTGCGGCAGTGAGCACCGCGGCCTTCGACATTGATACAGACCGAATGCTGCAGGATTTCGCACGTGTCATCCGGGCGAATGGCGGCGCGGTTAGGACCCGCCGAAAGGTAACTGCTATCGAAAAAGAGGGACATTGGATCGTGCAGGCCGGGGACACCCATGAGGCCCACAATCTGGTGAACGCCGCCGGGGCGTGGGTGGATAAGGTTGCAACGATGGCGGGGATAACCCCCATCGGTATCGAACCGCGCCGCCGGTCGATGGCACGACTTCCTGCCCCTGCCGGACATGACCTCACGGGGTGGCCTCTGATATTGGGTGCGGGCGAAAGCTGGTACGCAAAACCAGATGCCGGGAAGCTGCTGGTTTCGCCCTGCGAAGCGGATCCCAGCTTTCCCCACGACGCCTATGCCGATGATATGGTTCTGGCCGAAGGGCTGGCCCGGTACGAAGCGATGGTGACCGAGCCTGTCACGCGGGTTGAGACAAATTGGGCCGGGCTGCGCAGTTTTTCACCGGACGGAACCCTGGTGCTGGGCCCCGACCCTGCCGATCCCAGTTTCATCTGGTCTGCGGCCCAGGGCGGATATGGTTTTCAAACGGCGCCCGCTGCGTCGCAACTGGTGGCGGACCTAGTGACAGGGTCTCAGTCTGATCTGGATGCAACCAACGTTGCGGCCCTGAAACCAGTAAGGTTTTGCGCATGACCACTCGTAAGCTACCTCCGAATGCAAGTGTTGCCGTAGCATCTGAGGGACAAAAAATGGTCGCCCCGGCAGCCAGCAGGAACGCCGAGGTTCTGTGTGATCTGTTGGCACGCGTCGCGCCACATACAGGCCGCGCACTGGAATTGGCCAGCGGCACGGGTCAACACGTTGCTGTCTTTGCGCATCGCCTGCCCGACCTGCACTGGCAGCCCAGCGAAATCGAGCCCGACCGGCGCGCTTCGATAGACGCCTATGCTGAAGGCTTCGACAACATAGCACCCGCGGTTGAATTGAACGCGACCCAACCCGGTTGGCATTCAAAGTACGGCGCCTACGACCTGATCGTCTTGATTAACCTGCTGCATCTGATCAGTTGGCTCGAAGTTGAAACGCTGGTTTCAGAAGCCGCGCTGGCGCTGGGTTCCGGCGGGCGTCTTGTTCTTTACGGGCCTTTCAAACGCGCAGGTGAGTTGACCAGCACCGGTGATCAGAATTTTCACGCAGCACTGACCCAGCAAGACCCGGAGATCGGATACAAGAATGATGCCGATATGCTCGCCTTGCTACAGCGATCCAACCTGATTGTGGTCGAGAGGGTTGAGATGCCAGCGAACAATCTTGCTCTTGTCGCGCAAAAACCTGTGACGTGATCAAGGATCGACAGGATCCCATTAAATGAAAAGCCCCGGAGTTTTCCGGGGCTTTTGGTGGATCAACCGTCCTTGCGGATGACCTCGTTTTTCGGATCGTAGGGGCTGTCGCAGGTGACGACCGCATCCCATAGCTGGTCCTGAATTTTGACCTTCAGCTTGGTGCCTTCGACCGCCAGTTCGGGCTTCACATAGCCCATGCCGATGGATTTCTCGAACGCGACCGAGTATCCGCCCGAGGTCAGTCGACCCACACGCTCGCCCTCCGGCGTGTACAGCGCCTCGCGGCCCCACGGGTCGGCATCGTCCGGTCCGTCGATCAGCAGAGTGCAGCACTTCACGCGTACGCCTGTCTCTTCCAGCTTAGCCTTGCCGTAGAAATCCTTGGACAGGTCAACAAAACGCGGCAGGTCGGCTTCAAGCGGGGTCGCGTCGCGGCCCAGTTCGGTGCCAAACGCGCGATAGGATTTCTCCTGACGCAGCCAGTTCTGCGCGCGGGCACCGACCAGCTTCATACCATGTTTCTCACCGGCTTTTTCCAGCAGGTCGAACAGGTAGTTCTGCATCTCAATCGGGTGGTGCAGTTCCCAACCCAGCTCACCGGTATAGGCCACGCGGATCGCGTTGACCGGGCACATGCCCAACTCGATCTGACGCGCCGACAGCCACGGGAAGCGCTTGTTGGACAGCGCGGTTTCCGGATCGGCGTCCTTGATGACCTCTTTCAGAACATCGCGCGACTTGGGTCCGGCGATGGCGAAGACGCCCCACTGGGTGGTCACGTCCTGGATCTCGATGTAACCGAACTCCTCCATCTTGTCCTCGGCCGCCTTACGCAGATAGTCGGCGTCGTACTCGGTCCAGGCACCGGCGGAAACGATGTAGTAGTTGTTCTCGCCATTGCGGACGATGGTGTATTCGGTGCGGGTAGTGCCGTGCGAAGTCAGCGCGTAGGTCAGGTTGATGCGCCCAACCTTGGGCAGCTTGTTGCAGGTGAACCAATCCAGGAACTGGGTCGCACCAGGGCCTTTGACAACATGCTTGGTAAAGGCCGACGCGTCGATCAGGCCAACGCCTTCGCGGATCGCTTTGGCTTCTTCGACAGCATATTGCCACCAGCCACCGCGGCGGAATGAACGGCTTTCCTTGTCGAAGTTATCCGGCGCGTCCAGAGGGCCGAAATAGTTCGGACGTTCCCAACCGTTGACCCAGCCAAACTGAGCACCGCGCGCTTTCTGACGGTCATAAGCCGGAACGGTGCGCAGCGGACGGCAGGCTTCCCGCTCTTCATCCGGGTGGTGCAGGATGTAGACGTGCTCATAGCACTCTTCGTTCTTGCGCGCCGCGAATTCGGTGGTCATCCAGTTGCTGCTGTAGCGTTTGGGGTCAAGCGAGGCCATGTCGATCTCGGCTTCGCCATCGACCATCATCTGCGCCAGATAATAGCCGGTGCCGCCTGCGGCGGTGATACCGAAGCTAAATCCCTCAGCCAGCCACATGTTACGCAGGCCCGGAGCCGGACCAACCAGCGGGTTGCCATCGGGGGTGTAGCAGATCGGGCCGTTGAAATCGTCCTTCAGGCCGGACTCGGCGCAGGACGGCACGCGCTCGGCCATCGCCATGTATTGATCCGCGATCCGGTCCAGATCCAACGGGAACAGGTCGGCACGGAAGCTGTCCGGCACACCATGTTCGAACCGCGCCGGAGCGCCATGCTCGTAGATACCCAGAATCCAGCCGCCGCGTTCTTCGCGCGCATAAGACTCGTTGTCGGCATCGCGCACAACAGGGTGCTCGGGATTACCCGCCTCACGCCATTTGACCAACTCGGGGTCTTTGTCCATGACGATGAACGTGTGCTCGACCGGGATGGCGGGCATTTTGATGCCCAGCATCTTTGCGGTTCGCTGCGCATGGTTGCCTGAGGCGGTGACGACGTGTTCAGCAGTGATAACCACCTGCTCGTCGCTCTCAACCAGGTTGCCGCCCTTTTCGACCATCTTGGTGCAGGTGACTTCCCAATGCGTGCCGGTCCAGTGGAAGGCATCAGCCTGCAGCTTGCGTACAATATCGACACCGCGTTGACGCGCGCCCTTGGCCATCGCCTGCGTCACATCGGCGGGGTTAATATAACCGTCCTCGGTGTGATAGATCGCGCCCTTCAGGTCCGAGGTCTCGATCAGAGGCCAGCGCTCTTTGATTTGCTCGGGTGTCAGCCACTCATATGCGACGTCACAGGTTTCTGCTGTGGATGCGTATAGCATGTATTCATCCATACGTTCCTGCGTCTGCGCCATACGCAGGTTGCCGACCACAGCGAAACCCGCGTTCAGACCGGTTTCTTCCTCAAGCGTCTTGTAGAAATCGACCGAGTACTTGTGAATGTGGGTCGTCGCATAGGACATGTTGAACAGTGGCAGCAGGCCCGCCGCATGCCATGTGGAACCGGATGTCAGTTCATCGCGTTCGATCAACATCACATCATCCCAGCCTGCCTTGGCCAGATGATAGGCAATCGAGGTTCCGACGGCGCCGCCGCCAACGACCAGTGCTTTGACTTGGGTTTTCATATCCGGGCGTCTCCCCTTGAATTCAGTTGACACCATATGGCGCATTTGAGGGCCCCGGCGCGACATTCATCCGACCAGTGATATGAGAAAAACGACCCGCGCGTGGTGCAGATCGTCGTTTTTGTTGTGACGGGCTTTAGTTGCCTCCGACTGTGCACCGTTTGCTGCTGCCCAATGACGCACAGGACGATGCCCCCAAGCCACCCTTGGAAACTTTGACTGCGCTCGGCGCTTTGGCTTGAGGCGCAGGCGCCTCGGCGCTGCCCGCGGTCTGGAACGCTTTACCCATAAGCCCCTTCAGAAAACCACCGATGCCGCCAGCGCTCAGCGCGTCGCTTTCCTTTTCGCGTAACGCAGATGTCAGCAGCAGGTTCTGTGTGCGGATGTACGCCAGTTGGGACAGCTCCTGATTTTCGAAGACCTCACCGTCAGTGATGTCCAGAACCCCTTCGGAATGGAAGCCCGAACTGGCCAGAGTGTTCGCCAAAACAGAAACGGTATCCAGATTTTTCAGTTTTTCCTGCCCCAGCTTCAATTGCGCGGCCTGCATCGTTTCGTAAAGGCTGTGCATTTCATCTGCTATGTCAGGCTGCCGATCCAACGGGACTTCGATCCCGGCGCCGACGACCAGAGCTGGATGCGGTAAAAGCTGGTTCAGGCTCGCATAGTCGACCAGTTCAAGCACCTCGCGAATTGTGGCATCGCTGGCGTCTGCATGCAGGCGGATGACAACCTCTTGATCAAAGCCGATGCGGCCGGTGAACGCGCGAAACCCCGGCGTCTCGTCGCCATCCACCAGATTTCCTGCTGTCTCAATGAAGGCCACACCGTCGATCACGGCATAGCCTTTTTCGACCTGCGTTCCGTTCAGAAACGCGTCCTGTGCACCAAGCGCGAGCCCGGCAAGCGTGTTGCGCGCGGCCTGCGGCTTGAGCGTTATGTCCAGCCAGACAAGCTCATCATCTTTTGCATAGACTGCCCCCGTATCGTCCAGCTTGCGCAGCAAGCCCTCTTTTCCGGCCTTGTTGAGAAGGGCCAATTCGACCGGACCACTGATCGAACTGACAAGAGGCGTCGGTCCGAAAGAGGAAAGAACCTTGGAAACAGTGGCATTTTCGGTCTCGGTCAGCGCATAGCGTTCCCACCCGGCTGGAGGCTCGGGCAGATAGGATTTGGATCCTGCATCCCATTGATTTTGCCGCTCTTGCGCGGCCTGCTTCAGTTTGCGCTCTTCTTGCCCCTGAGCGAAACGCGCCGAGACTGTATCGAAATATCCGCTCAGCGACAGCGTTTCGTCCGTTTTCTTGTCCTGCTGATAGTAGTCAAGGCCAGCGATAACCAGCCCCACAATCAATACAAAACCAATGAACCTGAGTGCGTCCATTTTGACCCCAAAATCAATCAATGCATTTTGTGCGATTGATACGGGGGGAATTGGGCGCAGTTGTGGCTTTGAGACGGAATTCCCGAGAATGCAACGATACTAGGCGTTCGGTAGTATCTTTCCTGGGTTCATGATGTTGTCAGGGTCCAACGCCCTTTTGATAGCAGCCATATAGGTGACCGCCGGCCCAAGTTCCTTGGACAGGTAAGGCCGCTTGCCTTGCCCGATTCCGTGCTCACCCGTGCAGGTCCCCTCCATCGAGATCGCAAGATCGTTCAGCCACCCGACAAACGCGTCGGCTTTGGTGACCTCGTCGGCGTTTTCCATGTCGATCAGCAGTAGGCTGTGAAAGTTGCCATCGCCAACATGGCCGACCATCGGCGCCATCAGCCCAAGCTCGCGGGCCTTGTCCTGCGTTGCCGTCACGCATTCGGCCAGACGAGAGATCGGGACACAGACATCCGTCGAAATACCCCGCGCGCCCGGACGCAACTGCAGGCATGCCCAATACATATCGTGGCGCGCCTGCCAAAGCTTGTTGCGTTCTTCGGTCGTTGAGGTCGCGGCGAAATCGTTGCCGCCGAACTCTTCGGCGATCTGACCAAAGGTCTCGGCCTGTTCGACCGCGCCGCTTTCCGAACCGTGAAACTCCAGCAACAGCAGCGGCGTTTCCGGCAGGCTAAGACCGGAATAGGCGTTGGCGGCCCTAACCGACATCTCGTCCAGCAACTCGATCCGGGCCACCGGGACGCCATATTGGATCGTCATCATAACCGCCTGACAGGCCGCATCCACCGTGGGAAAGGAACAGCGGGCCGAGGTGATTGCCTCGGGGATACCCTGAAGGCGCAAGGTAAGCTCGGTGATTATGCCCAAAGTCCCCTCGGCCCCGATCAGCAAACGGGTCAGGTCGTACCCGGCCGAGGATTTCTTGGCACGCTGTCCGGTTCGGATGATCTGCCCGTCCGGCATCACGGCTTCTAGGCTGAGGATATTGTCCTTCATCGTCCCATAACGGACTGCATTGGTGCCGGACGCCCGCGTCGCGGCCATCCCGCCCAATGAGGCATTCGCGCCCGGATCAATCGGGAAGAACAAACCCTGATCGCGCAAATACGTGTTCAGGTCTTCGCGCGTCACGCCGGGTTGTACGACACAGTCCAGATCGCCCGGGTTCACGGCCAGCACTTTGTTCATCTGCGACAGGTCGACCGAGATACCACCCGCGGGCGCGTTGACATGCCCCTCAAGCGACGTACCCGTGCCGAAGGCAATTACCGGCACTTTATGCGCCGCGCAGGTTTTAACGATTTCGGACACTTCGTCTGTCGATTTCGGAAAGACCACCGCATCAGGGGACTGGTTTTCAATCCAGGTCGTCGTATGGCCGTGCTGTTCGCGGATGGCCTGCCCGGTCTGCACCCGGTCACCGAATTGTTGTTTCAGGATGCCGACAGCCGCCGCAATCCCATCTTCGTTTCGCGGCAAAGCGACGGCCTGCACCATGTTTTTCTCCTTTGAAACGCTGGACTATTCGCCCAGCGCAATCCCTTCGCGGCGCGGATCAGCACCGCCGACCAGCATGTCGCCGATTTCAATCGCATGCAGGCCAGAGGTCAGATCCCGCGGATTGACCTCGAACCCTAGCCCAATCAGCGTGTCCGAGAACCCTTCGGCCGCGGTGCCCTGTTCCAGGTCATAGGTTCCAAAACGGTTGACCAGATGCGGCAACGACAGAGCCTGCTGCACGTCCATGTCCCAATCCGCCCAGGCGATGATTGACTTGGCCACATAGCCGATGATGCGGCTGCCACCCGGTGACCCGATGGCCAGAACGGGCGCGCCGTCCTGCATCACGATCGTCGGACTCATGGACGAGCGTGGACGCTTGCCCGGTTCCAGCCTGTTGGCAATCGGCACGCCGTTGCTATGAGTTTTGAAGGAAAAATCCGTCAACTCGTTGTTCAGCAGGAACCCGTTGGTCATCAGCCGCGAGCCAAAGCCGTTTTCGATGGTCGTCGTCATCGACAGCACATTGCCATACTGGTCCACGATCGAGATATGCGAGGTCGAGGGCAGCTCGATCGAGACATCATCGGCCCAGTTCGACGCGTGATCGAATTCGGGATTGCCCGGAGCAATTTCTATCAGGGCAGATTCGCCGCTCAGCAGTGCGCCACGCTCGGACAGGTAGGCAGGGTCCACCAGACCCTGCGTCGGCATTGGGACAAAATCGTGATCGGCCATATAGCGACCGCGATCCGCAAAAGCCAAACGCGAGGCATCGCCGATCAGACGCCAAGAATTCGCATCCTCGGGTCCCATTGCGGCAAGATCATAGCCGTCCAGCATGCCCAGAATCTGGCCGACGGTCAGAGCACCCGATGAAGGCGGGCCCATTCCACAAACCTCATACGCGCGATAGGTGGCGCAGACCGGCTCACGCTCAATCACCTGATACAGCGCCAGGTCGATACCCGACAGAACACCCGGATTGCCCGGCGCGTTGCGGACGGTACTTACGATACCCGCAGCGATCTCTCCACCGTAAAACCCTGCCGACCCTTCGCTGGCCAGAACCCGCAGCGTTTCCGCATATGCCGGGTTCATCAGGCGTTGCCCCTGCTCAAGCGGTTTGCCGTCCGGCAGGAAATACGCGGCAGTTTCCGGAAAGCGCGATAACCTTTCGGCATCGTTCTGAACCAGATTGGCCAGCCGCGGCGAAACAAGGAACCCCTCGTCTGCCAGAGCAATGCCGTCTGCAAACAGGCCTGGCCAAGGGCTGCGCCCCCAACGCCGATGTGCTTCTTCCATCAGGGCGGGCGTACCGGGCGTGCCAACGGACAAGCCACCCACGACCGCGTCAAAGAATTTCAGTGGCTCGCCGTTTTCGTCATGAAACAGTCTGTGGTTTGCCTCTAGCGGCGCGGTTTCGCGTCCATCCAACGTGGTCAATTCACCCGTTGCGGCGTCATACCAGACCAGAAACGCTCCGCCGCCAAGACCCGAGGATTGAGGCTCAACCAGCCCCAGCACGACCTGAACAGCGACCATAGCGTCCGCTGCCGAGCCACCGGCGCGCAAAACCTTGGCACCTGCTTCAACGGCCAATGGGTTTGCTGCGGCGACCATCCAGTTCTCAGACGTGACCGGCTGCCCGGCCATCTTTGCCTCAAGCGCGGCTACGACTTCTTCGGTCAGACCTTGCGCCTGCCCTTCGGACGCGCCTTCGGGTGCAACCGAATCCGCCGTTTCCTGAGCAACCGACGGCCCGGCCAGAACCATCGCTGACACCAACACTCCTGAAATCAGACTTCGTTTCATCGTATCCTCCTGAAAAAATGCGTGGGTAAAAACGGCACAGCCCGCTGATCTACGCGGGCACAGCCTGATCAGAGCATTGCGGGAACCACCTGATCCGGAGGGCGGTGGCCGTCTTCGAAGGTTTTGATATTGATAATGACCTTCTCGCCCATTTCGACCCGACCCTCCAGCGTAGCCGACCCCATATGGGGCAGCAGCACAACATTGGGCAACTGCCGCAACCTTGGGTTCACATCCGTTCCGTTTTCGTAAACGTCCAAACCAGCCCCGGCGATCTCACCCGAGCGGATCTGGCGGGTCAGCGCGTTCTCGTCAATCACTTCGCCGCGCGACGTATTCACGATAACAGCTGTTGGCTTAAGCAACTTGAGCCGCCGCGCATTCATCAGATGGAAGGTCGAAGGCGTCGACGGACAATGGACCGAGATCACATCCATCCGGGCCACCATCTGGTCAAGGCTTTCCCAATAGGTCGCCTCCAATTCCTGTTCCGTTTCCGGGCGAAGCCTGCGGCGATTGTGGTAATGCACCTGCATCCCAAACGCGCTGGCGCGACGCGCCACGGCCTGACCGATGCGGCCCATGCCCAGAATACCCAAGCGCCGACCGCCGATACGCCCGCCCAACAAGGCATTCGGCGCCCAACCGGCCCAATCGCCCTGCTGCATGACGGACAGCCCCTCGGGAATGCGCCGCGTCACGGCCAGGATCAGCGCCATCGTCATGTCCGCCGTGTCATCAGTCAGAACACCCGGTGTGTTCGACACCAGAATGCCCCGCTGACGCGCGGTCGCGACATCGATATTGTCGACACCCGCCCCGTAATTCGCGATCAGCCGCAGGTTTTCGCCCGCCTGGCCCAGCAGGCCCCCATCGATCGTATCGGTCACGGTTGGCACAAGAACATCGGCGGTCTTGACCGCCTCAACCAGTTCTTCGCGGGTCATAGGGGTATCGGTGTCGCGCAACTGCACATCGAACAATTCGCTCAACCGGGTTTCAACCGCCTCGGGCAACCGTCGCGTAACGACAACACTCAGACGTTCTCTTGGCACCTCTGCCCTCCCACTGCTTTGCAAACCTTCGCACGCCATGGCATCGTGGCGCAGGATAAGGCGGGGCACAAGAACCCCATAGGCATTGAGTCGACCTTTTTTCGCACCAAGAACAACAGGCACAAGAGCAGACAGTAAGTGAGTGGTTTTCTACCCGTAATTCGCCTTGTTCCGGCGGCATTCACCCTTTTTCTGACCGTGTTCGGTGCGATAGCCGCCAGCGCGCAGGACAGTCGTGGCCCGGTGACCAACCTGCCCCTGCCGCGCTATGTCTCGATGAAGGCAGCCGAGGGCAACGTGCGCCGGGGTCCGTCCCTGACACATCGAATCGACTGGGTATTCAAACGCCGGGGCATGCCGCTGCAGATCACAGCCGAATACGGGAACTGGCGTCGGGTTCAGGATCGCGACGGAGCCGGAGGATGGGTGCACTACGCTCTTCTGTCCGGGGTGCGCACCGTGCTGGTCGAACCCGAGTTGCTGACCGTCCACACCAGCCCCGACCCGCAGGCGCCAATCAGCGCCCAATTCGAATCTGGTGTTGTTGCACGCCTTGGCACCTGCTCGATCGACTGGTGCCAGATTTCAGCCGGTGGGTACCGCGGCTGGGCCCAGAAATCCAACCTTTGGGGCGTGGACCCTGCCGAGATCCGCGAGTAGCCCTGCAGATCAGGACGTACGCGCGATAAAATCGCAGGTCCGCTCGACCAATTGCGGACCGACGTCTTCCTGAAGAAAATGCGCCGCATTCGGCAGTATTACGTGCGGCTGACCGGCAGCACCTGGGCACAACTTCTGAAACACTTTGTCAATTCCGGCCATGACCTTGTCATCTGCCCCAAATGCCGTCAGGACAGGGGTCTGCAACCCTCGGATCACGTCCCACGCTTTGCGGTTCGGCGCTGACGATGGATCATCCGGCGAAGACGGAACCAGCATCGGAAACTGTCGCGCTCCTGCCTTGTAGCTTTCGTCCGGGAACGGCGCGTCATAAGCGGCGATCACGTCTTCGGACATCGGCGAAACAGTTCCGCCCTTCAAAATACCTCCAGCCGGGAAAACGGGTACCTCCTGGCTGAACTTACGCCAATTCTCGAACGCTTCACCCATGGGTTGGTCACCCGTCGGTAGCGCCGTATTGGCCACGACGATACGTGCGAAGCGTTCCGGCATCTCAGCCCAAAGCCGCAGTCCGATCAGCCCACCCCAGTCCTGACAGACCAGAGTGATCCTGCGCAGATCGGTTTTGCGCAACCACTCACCCATCCATCGCACATGCCTTTCATAGGTGTAATCGTCACGCTCGGTCGGTTTGTCCGAGCGCCCGAATCCAATCAAATCCGGTGCGACCGCACGGTGTCCCTGCGCGACGAAACCCGCGATCATGTGACGATAGAGATACGACCAGCTGGGTTCACCATGCATCATCAAAATGGGATCTGCGTTCTGCGGCCCCTCATCCACATGATGCACCCGCAGTTGACCACCCTCTGTGTCGTCAACTTGCGTATAGTTCGGAGCAAACGGATAATCCGAAAGCCCCTGAAACCGATCATCCGGCGCGCGAAGAAACTTCATGACCTTTCCCCCTATGATTCCCGACCTGAGTCACTCTGGCCGATTGATGGCGATACAAGCCGCTACAAAAGACAGGTCTCAGGCTAATTCGAGCCGAATGATCACCGTCGACCTGACTGATATTCCGATTTCAAAAACCCTGATATCTGCGCCTTCCACCTTGAAAGATCGGGCTGCAGGTCAATGAAGACAAGCCACGTTAACACCACCAAATGCGCCCCTTGTATTTTTTTTCAAACGGCGCTCATTTTTTGTAGGAAAGGTCTTGAACCCGCCGATCAACAATCGTAGACAGCGCCTCACCGTTGGGGTGTAGCCAAGTGGTAAGGCAGCGGTTTTTGGTACCGTGTATCGTAGGTTCGAATCCTACCACCCCAGCCACCTTTTCCAGAAAATCCAGGAAAATAAGGGGCGACAGAGCCTCCGGAAAATCCGATGTGTGTCAGCATTCGGAAACTGTGACACATGCTATGACACAGCCAGCCAAAAATCGACCCAGCAGTCGGTTGCGCAAACCCCGTTATCATGCGGGACCCTACCTCATGCGCCGCAGCCGTATTTTCTATTTCCGAAAACGCCTGCCAAAAAAACTATCAAACCAGTTTCTTTGCCTGTCGCTGCGAACCGACCTCCCGCTCGACGCCGTGAAGCGCGCAGCCGCGTTGCTCACCGTCCTCGAGCAGATGGAGAAAACACACGTGGACGCACTGATTAAAGATTCGCTGAACGCCGAGAACGCCAAAGCCGTCTTGACCGAGATGCTACGCTCAGCACTTGAGGGCATGCTACAAGAGCAAAACCAAGACACTGCCTTGAGCGCTGGCGAGGTCGACTGAAGGATCGAAGCACTGCAGGAAGAAAACCGCCGTCTTCGGCAGGCCGCAAGAACAAGACAATGGACCGACGTCGAACCGTTCCCGGTTATCCTGGCTTGCAACCTCTTTTAAAGCTCTACACTGGAAATAGAAGTAACCTTGCCCAACTGGCATAACAGTACATGTACTGATCCATTGTATGTTCGCTGGATCACCAAAAATACGATGCTTTTCTTGAATTTGGATCGACATGTTCAATGAAGAGGTTCGCCTTAGGTCTTCTTTCTGTCTTTCTTTCAGCCAACGCCACCTGATGCGGCTGTGCGGCCCGTCGGAGGAGACATCCGACGCGAGCGCTATATCCAATTCAACTCGAACTCTTGGATTGCGGAACTTTTGCCTGTCGTCGTATTGAGAACAGACACGCGTTTGGCGACATCCCTAAATGATACGATGACCTCTGCTGAACCCATACCTCAATCACCGGATCGCACCCTTGTCGGCGTTGCGCTGATGCTGGGGTTTTGCCTAACCGCTCCTTTGCTGGATGTGTCTGCGAAACTCGCGTCGACCAGTGTGCCGGTTGGGCAGATTACGGCTGCTCGGTTTGTGGTGCAATGCGCGCTAATGGCGCCTTTCATCTGGATAATGGGACTGTCGTTGCGCGTGGCGAAAGGTCAGGTGATGGTGCTGGTTTTCCGCTCATTGCTGCTGGTGTTCGCAACATTTTGCTTCATTGCCGCGATCCGGGTGATGCCCCTTGCCGATGCGCTGGCAATCGTATTCGTTGCCCCTTTCATCGTCTTGTTGGTCGGCAAGTTTTATCTTGGTGAAGACGTCGGCCCGCGTCGCGTTGGCGCGGCGCTTGTGGGGTTTGTCGGGGTGTTGTTCGTCATCCAGCCCAGTTTCGCAGCTTTCGGCGCGGTTGCCATTATTCCACTTGGCACGGCAGTTGCCTTCGCTTTGTACATTCTTTTGACCCGGGGATTGTCGCGTCGGGTGCACCCTGTGACCCTGCAATTCCACACCGGCCTGATCGCCAGCCTGTTTTGCATTCCAGCTCTAATTGTTGCGCAAGATTCCGGCTCTGATTTATTTGATCCCGTTTGGCCGACAGATATCGCGTTGTTGTGGCTTTTGGGCGCTGGCTTTTTCGCGACGGTGAGCCACATCATGATGACCTATGCGCTGTCTTTTGCACCTTCCGTCACGCTGGCACCGCTGCAGTATTTTGAGCTGCCGGTCGCAACTTTGTTCGGCTATCTTGTCTTCAATGATTTCCCGAACACGCTTAGCCTGCTTGGCATTGCCATCATCATCAGTGCGGGGCTGTACATGATACATCGCGAAAGGGTGGCGGCCAGACAGTTGGTCACCGTACGTGCCGTACCTCCAGTCTAAGGCTATACGCCCGACCCAAAGCAGCCATTTGCGCCAGCCGCATCGAAGGTCTGGTTCGAGCCCAAAGCGGACTGTCAAATACCCGATCTAAGTGGGTGGCTGAAGAAACAAGCTTTCGTTGATAACCTTTGCGATGGAGATTTCAGATCGACAGCAAGTTCACGGCAAAAATATGAAAGTCTTCACCGGAAAATCTCTACTATTCGTTCTCGAGAGTAGTAACTGAACCTTTTGCCAAGTTACTTTCAACGCGAGCTAATATACCTTCATTTCAGAAGGCGGCTGGACAACGCTCAGTCCTGTAGGGAGCCTACAAATGAAAAAGGGTATGCATCATAAAGATCCTGCTCCAAACTTCTTAGGGCTCACGTTCTGGTATCAGTTGGTCGTGCTGGTGTTCTTGACGATAGCGTCGTTAGTCCTCGCTTCGTCTGTACTGGTCCCCCTGTGTTTTGCGGCCCTCTTGTTCGTTCTCCTCACAGCGACTGCGGATCGCATTAGCAGATTCAAGATATTTGGAAGTACCGTCCCGAAGTGGCTTGCGCATTTGGCCGCGATTTCAATTGTGTTAATCGGCCTTTCGCTTGTGTTGTCGATACTATCCAGTCAAGCAGGCGAGGTTTCGGAAGCGTTTCCACGCTATGAGGAACGGTTTTCCAGCATAGTCGCAAAGCTGGTATCACTGGTTGGGCAAGACAACTATGCAGCCGCGGTAAAGGCTTTGGAACAAATCAACCTGGCTGGGTTCGCGACAGGAGTGATCGGGTCTGCTGGGGCGTTCCTAAGCGCTTTTTTCCTGGTGCTGCTCTATGTGCCATTCATGTTGGTTGAACGCGTTCCAATGCGCGCCAAAATCAAGCTCGCAATCAAAGACAGGGAAGCCGCTGAAAAAGTTCGTCGTGTTCTTGAGAGCACGTCGGACAGCATTCAAAGATATGTTGGCATCAAAACGCTGGTGAGTGCACTGACTGGCTTGGGCAGTTATGCCGTAATGGCATCCGTCGGCCTGGACTTCTCTGAAACCTGGGCCGTTCTTGCGTTTTTGTTGAATTTTGTCCCGACAATCGGCTCTATAGTCGGCGTCGCGCTTCCTTCAATCGTCGCACTGGTACAGTTTGAAGAAGTCGTGCCCTTTCTTGTGGTTCTGATTGGTTGTGGCGCAGTTCAATTCTCTATCGGCAATATCCTGGAGCCAATGCTGCTTGGGAAAAGCCTGAATTTGTCGCCTTTCATGGTCATTTTGGCGCTCACGTTTTGGACAGCGATCTGGGGCATTGCCGGCGCGTTAATGAGTGTTCCGATCACCGTGTGCATCATGATTGTGCTTTCAAACATCCCGTCTACTCAGCCATTCGCCATACTGATGTCCGGTGACGGGAAGATAAGCAACACTGACGCCGTGAACAATTAAGCGCGAGAGACGTTCGCTAATCTGGACGGCGGTTTAGTTCTGACCAAACTGGCTAACATACGCGTCGGACTCGCACGCAAAATTCGAAAAACCGTACGAAGGTTGAGATTCAAGAATAAACGCTCACTACTTAACGTTTGGAAAAACGAAGTTCAGTGCTTTTGGTTCGATTGAAACCTCAAAGCGTTGATCGATCATCGGCTCGCCGTCCAAATTCATATGAAACGGCTGGGAGGTTTCCAGAACCATAGATCTCAGGCGAGAGCGCTGTACAACACCATCCTTTGGATCCGAAATATCCGGCAGTCTGCCAAAGGGCAGGTTTTCTGGCATTAAACGCTCTGCGGAAAGCACGCTTAAATCGAGCAACCCGTCGGACACTTCCGCTGCGGGCGCCACGTCAAAACCGCCACCTGCATAGCGGCTGTTCGCAATCGCGATCGCGGAAATGGAAACGTCGTACGAGTCTCCACTATCGATTGCGATTTTCGCCAGAACGGACTTCGCATCAGATAAACGAGCAAGCCCGAAAAGTGTGTACGCGAGGCCGCCGAGCCTTTTCTTCATTTCCTTGGGTGTCGTTGCGGTGATCATCGCTCCAAAACCGCCGCTTGCAACATTTACAAACGGTCTGCCGTTTATGTATCCGACATCGATAGGCCGCGCGTCTCCCGATGCAGCAACTCGAACAGATGTTGCCAAGTCCAAACCCTTATCACCAAAAGACCGGGCGAAATCGTTCGCTGTCCCCAAGGGAACAAGGCCTAGCGAGACAGGCGACTTTGCCTTCAACTTCAAAACAGCCCTCGCAACCGAGTTCAAAGTGCCGTCACCACCGCCAGCGATTATCCGAGTTACCCCGTCGCCCACGGCTTCTCGAAGCGTCTTCTTCAAGTCTTTTCCTGACCAAGGAATACACACCCTAATGCCAAGCTCTTTTTCTAATGGACGGACAGCAGAACGCAGATCGGGTCTTGCTGCGGACTTCCTATTGAGAACTAGCAGGATACGTTTGGCCATGGTTCAAGCATAAAGCCCTAACATTTTGGAGCAACCGCCTTAAAACTTCTAAATGCAAGAGGCGCTCCCGCAATCGAAATTTTGTTTGTGCCAGCCAACCCCTAAGTGACGGTAGTCAGCTTTGTCCGCAGAGTAGACTTTGAGCCCATAGTGTCCAATGCTGAGATTTGCAGGAATGGCAGCTTTTGTCATCGCAACTGCGGCGGTAATCCGGCGCTTTCTGCGGCCGGTTTGTTATCAGGACATCCCAACCGACCTTCTGCCCGAGAAATTGTGAGGCCGCCAATGACGACATTCGAACCATCGAACCGGCTTGCAGGCAAAACCGCCCTTATCACAGCTGCCGGGCAAGGCATTGGCCGCGCAACCGCCGAATTATTTGCGGCCGAAGGCGCACGCGTAATCGCCAGCGACATCAACGATGCTTCGCTAACCGAATTGGGCGGTATCGCGGGTATCGAGCCGCTCAAACTGGACGTAACAGACAATGACGCTGTGACAGCCGCTGCGGCCGACCTGCCGAAACTGGACGTTCTATTTAACTGTGCGGGCTATGTTGCGGGAGGCTCAATCCTTCAGTGCAGCGAAAAAGACTGGGACTTCAGTTTCGATCTCAACGTCAAAGCCATGTTCAGGCTGATCCGCCTGACTCTTCCGGGAATGCTGGAAGCAGGCGGTGGGTCAATCATCAACATGTCGTCGGTCGCATCATCAATGAAGGGCGTACCTAACCGATTTGCCTACTGCGCATCGAAAGCAGCGGTCATTGGCCTGACCAAATCCGTGGCCGCCGATTTCGTGACTCAAGGCATCCGTTGCAACGCGATTTGCCCCGGCACCGTCGACAGCCCCAGCCTGCATGACAGGCTGCGCGCCACCGGGGACTATGAACAGGCAATGACCGATTTCATTGCGCGTCAGCCGATGGGCCGAATTGGCACAGCAGAAGAAATTGCAGCACTGGCTTTGTATTTGGCCAGTGATGCCAGCAAATACACATCGGGTCAGCCCTTTGCCATTGATGGCGGCTGGACGATCTGAACAGGAAGGAACTAACAATGAAACTGCTACGTTATGGCCCCAAAGGCGCTGAAAAACCCGGTATATTGGCCTCGGATGGATCGGTTCGTGACCTTTCGGGAGTGGTCGATGACATCTCAGGCGGAACTCTCGGCGACGCCAGTCTTGAAAAACTGCGTGCGATAGATCTGGACAGCCTGCCGATAGTAGATGGAGATCCACGCATCGGCCCCTGTGTCGGCCATGTCGGTAAATTCATCTGTATTGGCCTGAACTACGCCGACCACGCGGCGGAAGCCGGCATGGAACTTCCTGCTGAGCCGGTGATTTTCTTCAAGGCCACTTCCTCCATTGCCGGCCCCAATGACAAGGTCGAAATCCCGCGCGGATCGGTCAAAACCGACTGGGAGGTGGAGCTCGGGGTTATCATCGGAAAAGAGGCCAAATACGTCTCTGAAGCCGAAGCCATGGACCACGTCGCTGGGTATTGCGTTGTGAACGATTTATCAGAACGTGATTTTCAGCTTCATCGCTCGGGTCAATGGGTCAAGGGAAAGTCCGCCGATACGTTTGGCCCAATCGGCCCCTGGCTGGTGACAAGAGACGAGGTGCCAGACCCGCAAAACCTGCCGATGTATCTTGAGGTGAACGGGCACCGGTATCAGGATGGTTCAACCAAAACGATGCATTTTGTTGTGGCAACCGTCATTTCGCATCTATCGCAGTTTATGTCGCTGCAACCCGGGGACGTGATTTCGACAGGAACACCCCCTGGCGTGGGTATGGGGCAAGAACCCCAGACCTATCTGAAGCCAGGCGACAAAATGGAACTGGGGATTGAGGGATTGGGCGTACAGCGACAGGATGTCATCGCTGGATAGTGGAGCCTCAGCCATTGTCCGCTGAATCTCGACGCCACAAGTTACGGCATCGATCACCGAGGCGAATTCGACTAGAGCACCATCCCTTATCAACTCGACGAGGCGCCCGTGATGTCTTGCGATTGTGGGATCAAAAATCCCTGAACGCAGACTTTTTAGAGCGGACAATACCCCTGCCTCGTCGCTGCCCATCAACGACGAATACCCAACGAAATCGGCAGCCATGATCGCGGCGAGTCGACGCTGCATAGGACCCGCCTGCTTGCAGTCTAACGGTTTTCACGAAATCTCGACCATGCATGTCCTTCTGATAGTCCAACTAATTTGGCCGCCATGGCACAAACCAAATTTCTGCTTCGCCTCGACAGTTCCTACTGATTGCAGACGCAGCGAAAGTTATATGACCGGCGAGCTCTCTAACGTCCAAATAGTCAAAAGTAGAAAAGTGAAGCACAATACTGGACACAAACTAATTTCCGAACACTGCCCATTGACCCCATTTCTTTAATTTGTAATTTTCAATATGTTGACAAAAAATCCTACCACCCCAGCCACGAATTCTCCGAATAAACAAGCTGAATAGCTCTTCGCAGACTGCGGCGTGTTTTCAGCCACTTAGAGTTCTGCGCTTTGGGGTGGCTTCCTGAGCATCAGGCACCAGCAGTGCCTGATCTGTCACATCCTGCACCCTGCGTTCGAAGGTAAGCTCTGCGTTTCCTCTGTGCATCCCGAACAAGCGCAGCCATACGATAAAAACCATGAGCCATTTTGGTGTAGGGCGTCAGCAGGAAGAATGTCAGAACCGATCCAAGGTGGATGGCAAGCAGCGCGGGCATCAGAGGCGTTGAACCGAGGGCATAGAGAACCAGCCCGCTGAGCCCCACAAACCCGAGCAACAGGATGAAGCCGATATCCCCACCCCAGGCCGACGGATCGCCGAGGCCTCGCTCTGACTTTAGCTTGAGCAGTGCCATCGCACCGCACCCCACCGTCAGCAGCAGCCCCCCGGAAATCCCGAACAGTTTCGGCAACGACCAGAAGCCGTAAGGCGCGTGCATTCCGAAGACATAGTGCATGATCGTCGCGACCGAGGTCGACGCAAAACACAGCAGGAAGCCATACATGATGGCGTGGTGTATGTGGCGGCGGCCTTGGCTGAACCGGTCTTCGTCCTCAAAGTTGCAGCCTTCACCATGGCCTGCAGCCAGGTCCTGCATCTTGCCAGCACGTTTGAAAGCAGCTGTCAGATCAGACATTTGGATCGGTTCTCCACCGACTTCGGCCCAATAGCGCCTGAGGCTGATGGCTATGCTCAACAACGGCAGCAGGAACGCGGGCGCGAAGATTGCGACCATCGCGTTGTGTGACAAAACGGCGTAGAACCCTTCGCCTCCGCTGGAACCAATGGCGCGGATGGCCCAGAACAACAATGCAAATCCGATCACCAGTGCCAAGGCAATGGCCCCACCGTGCGTGTGAAACCGGCGCGCCAGAGGCTGCGGCCAGGCAAAGCTTTCCCAACTGTCCCGCCGCACTTCGGCCAGCGCCTTGGGCAAGTTCAGATCGAACTCATGCGGGGCAGTGTACTGACAAGCGTAGTAGCAGCCCCGGCAATTGTGGCAGAGGTTCGCAAGTTGCGTGATGTCTCCATCCGAGAATGCCCGTTCGGCATGCAGCGCAGGAAAGACTGAACAGTAGCCCTCGCAATACCGGCAGGCGTTGCAAATCTCGGCCTGACGGCGGGCTTCTTGAATAAGATCAGTTTGCATAAGCGGCGGCCTCACGTCCTGCGATGCGTCCAAAAACGGTTCCGATGGTCATACCGAACCCGGCAAGATACCCCTGCCCTAGAATCGACCCGGCCATGGTCTCGCCGGCCGCCCAAAGGTTTTTGATTTTGCCGTCAGGGGTCGAGCACTGCGCTGTGTCGTCGACCTTCAGCCCCAGATAGGTGAAGGTCACACCAGTGCGCAGAGAGTAGCCATAGAAAGGCGGCTCGGTGATCGGACGTGCCCAGTTGGTTTTAGGCGGTGTCAAACCCGAGGTCGTGACCCCGTCCAACTCGGTCGGATGAAATCCGCTGGTATCGCCGCATGCTTCGTTGAATTCAGCAACGGTGGCCTTAAGCTTGTCGGCAGGCAGGTCCATCATTCCAGCCAGGTCTTCCAAGGTGTCCGCCTTTAGCGGTGGAAAGACCGAGGGCATGAACAAGTTCAGCGACTTTGCATCGATGATCACATAACCCACCTGATCTGGTTGGGCCGCCACCAGACGGCCCCAAATCGCATAGCGTTTGGGCCAGACGTCTTCGCCTTCGTCATAGAATCGCTCGGCATTCTTGTTCACGACGATTGAGAACGGCACGCAATCCAGTCGGGTGACGATGCCTCCGTCGAACTTCGGCGCGCGCCCGTCAATGGCGACGGCGTGGCATTGGGTTGGATCGCCGACGCTCTCGACGCCTTGATCCAGAAGGTCCGCCAGCACCACGCCCCGGTTGTAGGGCGTGCCCCGGATCAGGAAGTTCTTTGCTGGCTCGCCCCATGCACGGGTGAGCCAATCCGTGTCGGCCTGAAACCCGCCCGAGGCAACGATGACCGCCTTGGGCGTGATGCGATGAGACTGGCCCTCATGGGTGTAGTCGACCCACTCGATCTGATCACCATTCAACTCCAGATGCGTCACGGCAGCTTCGTAAAGAACATCCACGCCCAAAGCTACCGCGGTCCGGTAGTAGGCGTTCACCAAAGACTTCCCGCCCCCCATGAAAAAGGCATTTGTCCGCGCGAGAGACAAGGTCCCGGACAAAGAGGGTTGGAACCGCACACCGTGTTCTTCCATCCATGGCAGACATTCCTCTGACGTACGGATCGCCAGCCGCGCCAAATGCTCGTCGGTTTTGCCGTCGGTGACCTTCAGCAAATCCGACAGGTATTCGTCTTCGCTGTACTCTTCGACCAGCGGTCCCATCGGGCCGGAATGCATGCAGCGAAAGTTGCGCGTGTGGCGAGAGTTCCCTCCGCGATACGATTTCGGAGCCGTCTCAAGAATCAGAACGCGTGCGCCAGCCTCGGCGGCGGTCATCGCGGCGCAGAGAGCAGCGTTCCCGCCCCCAATCACCGCGATATCAAAAGCTTCCTTTTGGGTGGCCATTTCTTGTCTACCTATTGATTTTCGTCGGCTGTCCGATCGCGGTCCTGCAACGCTCGGATACGCATCCGTTGTGCGGCCTGAATATGCACCCTCATTTCTGTCTCAGCCGCAGCACCATCCCGTGCCTTGAGCGCAGCCATGATCCGCCGATGTTCGGCCACGGCAGCTTCGGACCGATCGCCATCCAGCAACTGTGATGGGCCAAGGATCAGAAGCGCCTTTTGCAGGGACAGCATGGATTTTGCCAAAAACCGGTTCTTGGCCGCATCCAACAGCGTGGCATGGAAAATTCGATTGAGCCCCGCCGCGTCCTGGCTTGTACCCGCTTCGGCCAGCCGATCATTCAGCACCTCCAGCTCGTCCAGTTCGATATCCGACGCTGCACGAGCTGCCAGACGGGCCGCGGTACCTTCAAGCACGGCGCGCATCTCGTAAAGTTCCATCACCTCGGCGTAATCGAGGCTTCGCACCGTTGCGCCCTGCCGGGGAACATGGGTGACCAGCCCGTCGGCCTCCAACTGACGGATCGCCTCGCGCACCGGCGTGCGACTGACGCCCAACCGCTCTGACAACTCAATCTCGCGCAGGCGGTCACCGGGCAGAAGGCTGCCGTCACGAATTTCGTCCAGCAGCCGTTGGTACGCAGAATCGCCTTGCGGGCCGGGTTGTAGTGAAGAGTCTTGGACGGTCATTGCTGCCACTCAATCTGTTTTGCACTCATATGTATACACTTGGATACACATTAGGTCAATAACGCTTAAATACGTGGCCACTGGCAAAGTTCACATCCAATCGTCCCAAGCTGAAGCGCGCATAGAAATTCTCGGAAAAACATAGTAATATCTCGATATGAGAGATGCCCAGCAGTACGGAAGCAGGGGCGCTTTGGGGAGATTGGAATGAAGTTTCTTTGTTTGGCCATTTTGCCATTTGGCCTTGCCGCATCGACAGCAGTCGCTCAGGAAAACCCAATTCAGCACGATTCAGAGTTTTATATTCTGCAAGCGCAACACGCCGAACAATGGGCGCAGGATGACGCTGCTGTTGACGATGCACTGGCTGCCTTTCGGGACGGAAACGCAGGAAAACCGCCGAATATCGTCAGCATCCTGATCGACGATATGGGCTTTGGCGACATGGGTATTCCCGAACTAAACGCAGTGCGCGGTTATGAGACGCCCAACATCAACGACTTTTCCGATCAGGCCATGCGCATGGTCCGCATGTACACCGAACCGTCATGCACCCCTACCCGAGTGGCGCAGATGACTGGGCGGCTGCCTGTTCGCATGGGCATGGGCGACACCACCGTGGACATCGCGGGTTTCGGCCTGCCGAGCGATGAGGTGACACTGGCCGAGGTCCTGAAACAGGTCGGATACGCCACCAGCCATGTCGGCAAATGGCACATGGGGGACATCGCCGAAAGCTGGGCGATGAATCAGGGGTTCGACTATGCCCAGCACGCGGTCCACCAGCAGGGCCAGCTGACCATTTTCAATGACGATGCGATCAAGGAACAGGTTTCGGTCGCGATCAAAGACTATGACGACAAATACACGCTGGACGGATGGTTCCGACCCGACGCTGCCGCGATGATGACAGTGATCGAAGGCGAAACCGGCGGCCCGATCCGCGAGATCAGAATGGAGCCCGGTGAACGCTGGAACGCCGCCAAATACGACGAGATGAATCAGGCCTTTCAGGACAAAACACTAGAAGAACTGGACCGACTGGCTGCAGGCGACGCCCCTTTCTTTCTTCAGTATTGGCCAATGATCCCCTTGGACAACACACGCGCTGGTCGGTCTGGGCCAGAAAGCGTGAATGGTGGTCTCTACGTGGACAAGATGCAGCTGCTGGATGAATGGTTGGGCGATCTGTTTGCGCAGCTGGACGAGCTTGGCCTGACCGAGAACACTGTCGTAGTCGTCATGGGCGACAACGGCCATTTCACCAAATACGCGCCGCAGTCCGGTTTCACTCCGTTGATCTACGCGGGCGGCAAGGGCGACACGACCGAGGGCGGCGTCCGCGTGGACGCGTTCATCCGCTGGCCTGGCATGATTGAGGCTGACGGGCTGCTGAACAGCATCATCCATGTCTCGGACCTCTACACGACGCTCTCACGTTTCGCCGGGGCAGAGTCGTTTATTCCAAGGGACCGGTTGGTAGATGGTGTGGATCAGTCCGCCGCATTGCTGTTTGCCGATGAGACCAAAGCGCGCCGCGACCACGTCATCATCTATTCAGTCAACAAGCCCGAGGCGATCGTTAAAGATCAGCTTAAGTTAAAGCTGCCGGGACCGGGCGAAAGCGCAATTCTGGCGAAGTTTTTCGATCTATATCGGGACACGCGCGAACAGTATTCAGTCTCGACCGAAGTTGGCGCGTGGGGCGGACAGGAGTTCTCCAGAATCCTGGGGCGCCATATGGCGCGGAAGGAAAAGTTCCCCGACACCGCACCCGCTTACGGCGTGCCTTATGAAGGGATCGAAAACCTGCGCCCGGAGACACAGCAGGCTGTCGAAGCTTTCATGACCAAACGCGCCTCGTCACAGCAATAACGTCTCTTCAATCGGGCAGCGCGCCCGTGCGGCTTTCGAATTTGAACGATCAGGGTATCCAAATGGCAGGAAACATCATTTTCGCTCTGGGACTACTTGTATCGCTGGGTATTGGGTTCGTCTATTTTCGCGATCTGGGCGACGTCTCGCAAATGCTGCTGAAGGTCAAGCGCGAGAACATGGTTCGGTTTATTCGGCACGAATACCGCCTGATCGCTGTCGGATTGGGCGGATTTCTGGTCGCAACGCTCGCGCATTTCCTGTTGGGTGGCGGTCCGTTTTGGCTGTGGCTTGTCGGGGCGCTGTTGGTGCTGGTGCTCTACGGGTTTCCGTATGTTTGGGTTCACTTGGGGTTGCGAAACCAGCTGAATGATGCGGCTTTTTTTCCAATCTCCGAAGCACGGAAATACATCGGCCCGACCGCACCTGTTATTGTGATTGAAAACAATGGCCATGCCCGCGCCCACCCTGACGCGCAAATCATGCGCCCACATCTTGCCGGGAACGCCGATGGGCTGGGCGGCGAGGACATCGTCATGACCTTTTGCGCAATGGCGAACCTGGGACAAGGTTACGCCCCGCGCATCGAAGGCAACCGTCTGGACCTTGAGGTTCTGGCCCAGCATGGCAACAACCTGATCCTGCGGGACAACGAAACCGGCGAGCCAATCCAACAGATCTACGGGTTTCGCGAAGCGGATCGCGACGCCCATTCCGACGGCCCGGCCTGTCCTGTGCGGCCCGAGGCAAAAATGCAACCCTGGCCTACGTTTCGGATGACCTTTCGTGGCTTTCAAAAGGCTTACCCGGACGGTGAAGTGTTTTTGAACGTTCCCTCGTCCAACCCTCTGCTACGCCTGCTTGATATGGTGACCGAAATAACCTTTGGCTGGGGCATTGCGCGTCAGCATCAGGAGGACGCGCCGGTCATGGACAACATGGACCGCTCGGACGACCGGCTTCCGAACAAGACCTATGTCTGGGGGATCACGATCGGCCAGGACGCCGCCTGTTGGACCGATGATTTCGTGGTCGATAACAACTGGATCGTGAATGCCAACGTGGGCGGGCGGGACGTCGTTGTCAGCCTTGATCCGAAATATGAAAGCCTTGGCGTTTGGTACAACGACAGCGGTCAGCCCGTGACCCACTGCGATTTCTGGGGGATGTCAGATCGCGGCAAGTTGCAGCGCGTTGAAACTCTGCGTGCAGGAATTTTCTGGCATGTCTGGTCCGAGTTCTTTCCGGAAACAGACATCAACCGCGTCGGGCCGGGCGCTAAACAAGCTGGTGAAGCTGCCGAGTAAACGAACAATCCAGCAAGACTGCGAAATTGAAATAAAAGGAGGGGCAAGAATGGTCTTAAAGAGGATATTAACAACTGCCGCATTTGCCGTGGCGTCCTGCATACCAATGACGACAGCCTCGTGGGCACAGCTATCCGATTGGTCCTATGCAGCGACAATCTACCTTTTTACGCCCGAGACCGAAGTCTCTCAGCAAACGGCCCGCGGCAAGGTGGAGGGCACTCTCAGTTTTTCGGACGCTCTGGAAAATCTGGACCTGGCTTTTATGGGTACATTTTCCGCTACGAACGGGCGCTGGTCGCTTCTGGCGGACTATAACTATACGGATTTGACGTTCAGCAATGACACTCCGGGGGGTGTAAGCTCAGGGGTTGAAACTGCACTCACCACTCAGTTCTTCAGCGGCTATCTTGGCTACCGGGTGTATACAAGCGATACGACCCTGATCGACGTGGCTGGCGGTTTCCGTTGGTTCAAAACAGAAACGGGGTTCACTGTCCTGCCCGGCACCGCACCAGGTCGATCTGTCAATGTAAACTCAAACTGGACTGATCCGGTGATCGGGCTCAGAGCGCGCACGGCGTTTAACGACAGGTGGTCGGGCACCGGCTTTTTCGACTATGGCGGTTTCACCAATGACAGTGAAACCTGGCAGGTGTTGCTGACCGCTGACTATGCAATCAACGAAAGATGGCTGCTTCGGCTCGGATACCGCTACATCTCATTCGATCATGAGATCAACGGAAACGATTTCAAGTTCTCGCAATCCGGCCCTGTGATTGGGGCGACCTATCGCTTCTGATGCTCGGACCCTTCGGTCTCTGCAAAGACTGCTGGTCCGCTGAATCTTAAGTGCACGACCTGCGCAAATGAAAACGCCGCCCCGGAATGGGCGGCGTTTGAGTGCTGAGGGCTGCGCTAGCCTGCTTGCACCGCCTTCATGAACCGGTCGCGGATCACCACCGGGTCCATCGTGATCGGCGGCATTTTGGCGTTTCCGCTTTCACATTTACTGACGATGATTGTCATCTGTTTGGCGTCCAATGCCTCTTGCAGAACGCGCCCTGTGTCTTCGGCCTGGCACTCGATGACCCGGTCACAACCAGCCGCCTCGGCCATTTTCGCCAGCGAGGTTTTCTGCCCCGCATAGGTCGGTTGATCCCCGGTCGACCCATAAGAGCCGTTGTCGACAATGAGCAGGATGTAGTTGTCAGCAACATTGTTGGCGATCGTCGGAAGCGTGCCAAGGTTGGTCAGAATCGACCCGTCGCCATCAATTACGATCACCGGTTTAGGCTGCGACAGGGCCAGTCCCAAACCGATGGACGAGGCCAGACCCATCGTGCCCAGCATGTAGAAATTGGTCGGCTGGTCATCGATTGCGTGCAATTCCTGGCTGGGAATGCCGATGTTGCACACCACAAGCTGGTCCCGCAGGATCGGCGCGATTTCTTTCAGGATTTCAGAACGGATCATTGGTCGCCGTAGCCTCCCCAGAAATTGGCATCGGTCAGAATAGCGACCGGCTTGTTGCACATGAAAGTGTATTTCAGGATCGCGTCCAGTTCCGCGACATCTTCCTGATTGTGGAAGTGGTAGGTCGGGATATTCAGCTGTGCCAAAAGGGCTTTGGTGTGCACTGCCATTTCGACCTGACAAGCGATGGGCTCGCGCAGTTCACCTCGGTACGAAATCAGCATCGGCAAAGGCATCCGGTAATACTGGATCAGCGTTGCCAGCGTATTGATGGTCACGCCGATGGCCGTGTTCTGCATGATGATGGCGGGGCGCTTGCCACCCATCCACGCGCCTGCACACAGGCCCATCCCTTCGTCTTCCTTGTTGGAGGGGATGTGGTAGATGCCATCGCGCTCATCGATTTCCGCGATGACCCCGGCCAGTTGCTTGCACGGAACGGTGGTGACGAACGAGATATCGTTGGCCACCAGATCGTCAGTGATCTTCTTGTCTATATTCATATCCGATATGTCAGTCCTGTATGGGGCGCACGCGGCGCGATTGACGGGTTAAAGCCTGCGATGCACATGCACAGCGCAAGGCGCGTGACGGACGACACGCGAGGCGGTCGATCCAAGAAAATAGTCGCTGATGCCAGGCTTGTGCGAGCCGATGACGATGCAGTCAAACTTGTTGTCCGTTGCATAGTCGATGATGGTCCGGGCCGTGTGCCCTTTGACGATTTCGGGTTGAATACCCTCAAGCCCCGAAACTTTGTCACGCAACAGATTGCGCGCGTCGCGGAACCCTTCGGCAACCAAATCCTTGTCGAGATAGGCGCTCACGCTCCCTTGCGGCATCTCGTAGACATGCAGGGCTACGATCTCGGCACCTTCAGCAGACAAGGCCTGCGCGACTTCCAAAGTGTGTGGCGAAATCCCATGATCCAACGCCATTGGAACGAGAATTTTCTTATACATGGTTACCTCCGTTTCTGCCCGGTCTAATCCCAGGGTGCGAGGATGATCTTGGGCGCGGCAACCGCGCCAGTCCGCAAGTCCCGAAACGCATCGGGTGCGTCGGACAAAGCGCGCTGTTCGATCCAGTCCAGCGGGCCCAAACGCCCATCGAAAATAGCCTGCGCGGTGTTGCGAAAATCCTCGGCCGTATACGTATAGGTGCCGATAAATGTGATTTCCTGCAAGGTCATACGGCGCACATCCAAACCACCGGTGTCTTCACCAAGACCAACATGGGCAATCACCCCGCCCGGCGCGACCAATTGCGAGGCGGCGGCACGGGTTGCGGAATATCCCACCGCGTCGATCACCAGCGCGAAACTGTCGGTAGTGGCCTCCACTGCGTGGAAGGCGTCAAATCTTTGCAGGTAAGTCCGCCTTGCAGCGTTCGGTTCAACGATAACAACGTCCTGAACATCCGCAGCCTTCAGCGCCAACGCCGCAGCGACGCCGATCGCACCGCCACCGATCACCAGCGCTTGCCGGTCCATCGCAGGGTGCAGCGCCTCAAGGCCCAAACGGACGGCGTGCCAGCTGACGGCCAGCGGTTCGGCCAGTGCGGCTTGTTCAAAACTCACGTGGTCCGGCACCTCGACGAGGTTGGTTTCTGGCATTGCGACAAACTGCGCAAAAGCCCCATCGCGCGGCGGCATCGAGATGATCTGGCGATCGGGGCACAGGTTCTCCCGTCCGGCTTTGCAGGCCGGGCAAACGCCACAGGTCACAAGGGGGTTGATCGTCACGCGTGTCCCATCGCGTGGACCACCCACAATCGTACCAGCGGCCTCATGCCCCAGAATAAGAGGCGCAGGACGGCGTGCATCGTGACCCAGAAAAGCGTGCATGTCCGAACCGCAAACCCCAACAGCCTCGATCCGGATCAGATGTTCACCGAAAGCAGGCGTGGCGTCGGGGACATCCTCGTAGACCAGCGTTTCAACACCTTGATACACAACTGCTTTCATTTCGCGGTGAACCCTCCGTCAACCATCAGCACCTGACCCGTGACATAGTCAGCGGCTGATGAGCACAGGAACAGGATCGGGCCGTCGATGTCCTGCATCCGCCCATTTCGCTGCATACAGGTTTGCGCGGCGTTACGGGCGGCACGGTCCGGGTCTTCGAACACGGCCTGGGTCAGCTCGGTCGGGAAGAAACCCGGCCCGATCGCGTTGGCCGTAATGCCATCTGATGACCACGCTTCAGCCATGGCCCTGGTCAACTGGCCCACCCCGGCTTTGCTGGCCCCGTAAGCGATACCACCGGGGAAAGCGCGGGTTGTCTGCAACGAGGCGAAATTCACGATCCGGCCCCAGCCTTTGGATTTCATCGCGGGTACCATGGCCTGGCTCAGGAAGAATGGTGCGCTCAGGTTCAACGCCAGGGTCTGGTCCCAGCCGTCAGGTGTCACGTCATCAGCTGCTTCGCGTGTGTTGATACCAGCCGCATGCACGACGATATCCGGCGCGCCAAACGGTTGGGCGATCTGATCGACCAGCTTTGCAAGGCCCGACCGATCCGCCACATCGGCGACAACTGTCTCCACGTTGTCGCCGGCTTCGGCTTTCAGTTCAGCCAATGCCTCAGCCCGCCGCGCCACGCCGACCACTTGCGCCCCTGCAGCAGCCAACACAAGCGCCACCCGGCGACCAAGCCCTGCGCTTGCTCCGGTGACGCAGGCCACCCGCCCCGTCAGATCAAAGAGCGCCCGTGGGTCATCCATCGGCGGTCAGATCGAACTGTTCGTCAGGGAAATACTTGGCCAATCGAATATCTGCCGCGCGGGCATGCCCCTCCATCCCTTCAAGACGCGAGATACGTGCGGTGGCTTCGGCGATGGACTTTGACCCCTCGCGCGTTGCGCGCTGCCAGGTCACGATCTTCATATATTTGTGGACGCTGAGGCCACCCGTATAGCTGGCCGCGCCTGAGGTCGGCAGCACGTGGTTCGTGCCCGTCGCCTTGTCGCCATAAGACACAGTGGTTTCTTCACCCAAAAACAGCGACCCGTAGCATGTGAGGCGGTCCAACCACCAATCCAGATCCTCAGCCTGCACTGTCAGGTGTTCGGGCGCATATTCGTCAGAGCAGGCCGCCATTTCCTC
This sequence comes from Ruegeria sp. R14_0, assembly GCF_017743975.1. Lineage (GTDB taxonomy): Bacteria > Pseudomonadota > Alphaproteobacteria > Rhodobacterales > Rhodobacteraceae > Ruegeria. Next base: position 183,735 of record NZ_JAGHRC010000005.1, read on the forward strand.
GCGATCCGAACAGACGATGACTTCGGCATAGTCCCGCCACGCCGCCGCGGCGTTTTCGCGGTTCAGCTCGGGTAGATCGTCGATCAGTGTCGGAACATGCTCCATAACCTTCTGCGCCAGATCGCGATCATCGGTGACCAGCCAAACCGGCGAGTTATATCCATGTTCCGCCTGGCTGACCAAATCGGTCGCCACAACCATCGCGTCGGCGGAACTGTCGGCCAGTATCAGGCTGTCGGTCGGACCCGCGATCATGTCAATGCCGACCTTCCCATAGAGAATACGCTTGGCCTCGGCCACGAACTGGTTGCCCGGGCCTACAAGGATGTTCGCGCGTGGCAGTCCAAACAGGCCATAGGTCATCGCGGCCACGCCCTGTACGCCACCCATCGCCAGAATACTGTCGGCCCCACAGATATGTGCAGCGTAGACGATTGCAGGCGCAACACCCTCGCCTGGACGAGGCGGAGAACACGCAGTGATGTGACGACATCCAGCGACCTTGGCGGTGGTCACCGTCATGATGGCGCTGGCGATGTGGCTGTAGCGGCCTCCGGGCACGTAACATCCAGCTGCGTCTACCGGGATCGCCTTCTGACCGGCAAGGAAGCCCGGAACGATCTCCATCTGGACATCGGATACCGTGGCCTTCTGCGTTTCCGCAAAGCGGCGCACGTTGTCATGGGCGAAACGGATATCCGCCTTTAGCCTTTCGGGCACCGCGGCGATGGCGGCGTCGATTTCGTCCTGAGTCATCAGGACATTGCCGTCGAACTTGTCGAACTTGGCCGCATACTCCAGCGCCTTTTCGTCGCCACCTGCCTCGATGTCGGCCAGGATTGTCTTGACGGTGTCATGCACTTCCGTGGCGTGGGATTGCGCCGTCAGGGTCGCCTTTTTCAGGTAGTCACGAGGCATTTTCAGAAGGTCCTATTGGTAGATTTCAGGTAGCAGTGTGGTCGATACCGCCGGAACGTAAGCGATTAGAAGCACCACAATCAGCATTGTAAGTACAAAAGGCACGGCCCGGGCGGCAATCTTCAGAATAGACTCGCCTGTAATGCCAGATACAACGAACAGGTTCAGGCCCAGTGGCGGGGTGATGAACCCGACGCCCAGCGCGGTAATCATCATGATACAGAACTGAATCTCGTTCATGCCGATATTGTCCGCCAACGGCTTCAGGATCGGCGCAAGGATAACGATGTTTGGCGTCGTTTCCATGACGCAGCCCGCGGCAATCAGAATACCGATCATCAGCAGGATCAGCAGATAAGGATCGTCTGTCATTGCGGTGACCGACGCGACGAAGCCCTGCGGCACACCCATGATCGCCAGAGCTTCGGCCAAGGGGGCCGAAAACGCGATGATCGGAAGGATCACGCCGTTCACCTTAGCGGAACTGACCAGCATCGACGGGAAATCGGCCAGTGTCAGAGTTCGCAAGATGAAGCCCATAATGATCGTTACAACGACGGCGGTTGCACCAGCCTCGGTCGGGGTCAGGCGGCCCGAGAAGATACCGTAGAATATGATGCCGGGTACGATGAAGGCGTACCAGCCGGACTTCAAAGCCTTGCCCAGATTGGCGAGCCACTCGCCCATGGTCATCATGCCACCGCCTTCATAGGAGTATAGGCGGTTCATGATGATGTTGGTGATCAGGATCGACACCAGAATGGCCAGACCCGGGATCAGGGCCGCCAGAAACAAGGTTGAGGCCGAGATACCCAACACGAGGCCGATAATGATATACGCAATCGACGGCGGGATCAGGATGCCGGTACAGGCCCCCGCCGCGACCAACGCGCAGGCATAGGGGCGCGGATATCCGCTTTCGACCAACCGGTTGATCGTCATCCGCCCCACGGCAGCAGCGCCAGCCGCGTCCGAGCCCGAGATTGCGGCGAACATGCCGCAGACCAGCACAGTGGCCGACCCGAACCCGCCCTTGGCAAAACAGGTCAGCGCCTCGGCCACGTCCAAAAACTTGCGCGACAGCCCAGTGCGGACCAGCACGTCGCCCGTCAGGATGAACAGCGGAACGGCTGTCAGGGCAAAGGCGTCAATGCCGGTGAACAGGCTTTCGCCCACAAGGCTCAGCGGCAGATCGCCGGACATGACCAACATAACGATCGCAGCGGTGCCGATGGCAGCCCAGACAGGCACGGCCAGTGCGATCAAAGCGACAAACAGGATAACGGGAACGTAGAAGTCCCAGCCCAGTTCAACGGTTTGATTGAGAGAATTCCAAAGCATCCGCGGTCCCCTCAGTCAAACAGTTTGTCGCCTTCAAAGACGGGCGTGCCGTCCCTCAGGCATTTCAGGTCGCGCATCAGGGATTGGATGAGGCGCCAGATCATCAGCGCAAAGCCAGTCGGAACCGCCATCAGGAACCAGACTTTGGACACCCGAAGACCGTCAGTGACGGATCCGAACTTGGCCGAGACGTGAACCGCCTCATACGACCAATAAAGCGCGATAACCGCGACCACGAACATCACCACATCGCCGAAGATATACAACAACGCCTTAGGGCGCGGCCCGAGGTAGTGCATGATCACATCAATACGGATATGAGCGCGTTCCTTAACCGCCGCCGCGGCCCCAATCCAGGCTAGGTAGATGAAAGAATACCGGACGATCTCTTCGCCCCAGATCGAGGAATAGGCAAATATCTCGCGCCGCAGAACCTCGATGGCCATGGTGATGACCAGCATCACGTAGAACACCAGCAACAACCAGCGCTCGGCGTTGCGGTCTATGTTTTGAAGTAAGGTCATCACGTCCCTCGGCGAAAGAACAGTCAGGCACAAGCCTTCTGTTTCGGGCCCTTAACGGCCTGACTGAAATGGTATGAGCGCGGACGCCCACATGGCGTCCGCAAAAGATGGCATTAGGCGTCGTGGACGTAGTACTTGCCCTGCGTCCCGGCCGCCTCGACCAGTTTTTCGAAGGCGTCCATCGACCCGGCCAGCTCTGTCTTGAACGGATCCCAATCGGCGTTCTGGTAGCCACCTGTGCTTTCCCACTCGGCCAACTGATCCGCGCTGAGCGAATGGAATTCCACCCCTGCTTTGTTCAGTTCGGACATGGCATAGGCGCGGGCCGACGGAACCTTTGCCAGGTTCTGGTGGCTGGTCATTTCCGACCCCCACATGATGCCTTCCTGTACGTCTGCCGGCATCGAGTTGAACCATTCGAGGTTACAGGAAAAGACCTGACTGTCGGGCACAGCCTGCGTGAAGGTTACGTGGCTGAGGATGTCCTTGAAGCCAAAAACAAACAACGCGCCGACCGACGGATCAAGCGCATCCGCAACCCCCTGCTTAATCGCCGAGGGGGTCTCGCCCCAGGCAACTGGGGTCGGGTTTGCGCCGACCATGCGATAATACTGCTGCAGCATTTTCGACCCAGGCACGCGGAACTTGACGCCACTCATGTCGCCGGGCGTGATAATGGCATTGCCACCCTGACGCACTGCGACGACACGCGGGTCGATCACCACATAGAACAACGCCTTGAACCCGGCGGCTTCGACTTTGGGGTGCACTTCGTTTTTCCATGTGTCTGAATGCACCAGGTTGGTGAATTTCTGGTTCGATCCACACAGGTACGGCATGTTGATCAGGTCAACGGTGGACGCGAACGGCGCGAAGTTGGACAGCGAATGCTGCGCAGCCTGGATGGTTCCGCCCTGTACCTTTTGCACCAAAGCGCCACCTGCACCCAACTGCCCACCAGGGGCCAGCTTGACGTATACCTTGCCGTTGGTTGCGTTCTGAATGTTTTCCTTCAGGTCCAGCTGCATTATCGGATAGCTGCGCGATGCGCCAAGAACATAGGCCGTGGCTACGGTCATCACGTGATCTGCGGCTTGCTCGCGCTCACGCTCTTCCTTGGCGGTCTGCGCGGCGGCCTCGGACGACCACAACACCCCTCCTGCCCCGGCGACCAGTGCGGCGGTAAACGCACCACTGGCGCTGAGTTTCAGAAAATTGCGGCGTTCTTCTGAGGCCAGTTCGTTTCTGTCGTTGTTCATTTAGTGCCCTCCCAAGCGAAAATTCAGCTGTCGCTTTCTGCGTCGCGGTCAGCCTCTTTTTTCAAAATTGCGACAACGAACAGGATCGACGCCGCGAACAGGACCAACATTTCTCCCACGTCTCCAAGAAAAGCGCTGTTGGCAAATGCCCCTAACGCCACGTTCGCAAAGTAGATGGCAAACACGATTATGGACGCAGCCAGGAACATTTCTTGGACTCCTTTTGGATTCGGCCCCACATCACTTGTAAGCGCTTACATACAAAATGCAAGCGCTTACATAATAGCTTTCATCGGGCGGCGGATGCGTTTAGACTTATAGGCAAAAGCAAATTGCAGGTTTGGAAATGGCGAAACTTCGGTCAGCGCCGACACTGGATGACGTCGCCAAGTTGGCGGGTGTTTCGACGGCAACGGTCTCTCGTTGCCTCAACAATCCTGACCGCGTGGTCGAAGCAACGCGCCAGCGCGTTCAGACGGCCGTTGATGCGTTGGGCTACACGCCGAACTTTGCCGCGCGGGTCATGGCGGCCAAGCGTTCGTTCACGATTGGCGCGATCATTCCTACGATGGAGAACGCTATTTTTGCTCGTGGGCTTCAAGCCTTTCAGGAAGAGCTGCACCAGCGCGGATACACTTTGCTTGTCTCAAGTTCCGCCTATAAGCCCGAGATCGAAGAGGAACAGATCCGCACCCTGATCGCGCGTGGGGCAGATGGGCTATTGCTGATCGGTCATGATCGCGATCCCAAGATCTATGACTATCTGAATCAACGGAAGATTCCGGTTCTGAGCGCTTGGTCCTATGCGCCCGAGTCCCCTGTGCCATCGGTCGGATTTGACAACCGCGCGGCCATGTTCGAGCTTGCGCGACACGTCATCGAGTTGGGGCATAGAAGGATCGGCGTGATCTCAGGTATCGTCGAAGGCAATGACCGTGCCCGCATGAGGGTTGAGGGCATTCGCAAAGCGGTCGACAACCTGGGCGCTGAAACTCCGGCCATTATCGAAACCCCTTATGAGATTGAAAACGGTGCCAGCGCATTCCGCGACCTGATGCAGGGCGAAGCGCCGCCGACCGCAATCCTGTGCGGCAACGACGTTCTTGCGGTTGGTGCCTTGCGACAGGCGCAAGAGATGGCGTTGGACGTGCCCGGCGATGTATCAATCACCGGATTTGACGACATCGAACTGGCCCGGATTGTCTCGCCCGCACTGACAACTGTCCATGTTCCTCATCGCGAAATGGGGCGCAAAGCAGCCCTGCAACTGATTGAGATGGTCGAGAACCAAACCGCAGCCGAAGGTGAGCAACTGGCGACGCGTATCGTCAATCGCCGATCATTGGGAAAGCCTGCTTTGGCCTAGGCCACCTCACCCTCCATCGTGCGGAAGTCATCTTTGAGCCACGGGTGTTTGGCGCACATCGGTCGGGTAAAATGCTGTCGGATCAGCTTGACCAGAACTTTCTGAAGCAGCTCCGACGTCGCCTCGGGATAAACCTCGGTCGTGAACAGCGATACAGTGCGCACAAAGTTCCTACCCGGAAACGGCATGGCTTTGACACTATTATGGAAACGCTGAGTTCGATGGAAACAGGCGGCCGTCGTGATGGCCCAGCCACTGCCCTGCGCGACCAAACCGATGATAGATTGGTTGCACTCCAGCTCGAACCTGTTCGGCAGGCTGAACTTGCTGCGGGTCAGCTGAGTCTCGATCTGCTTTCCGATCATGTAGTCGCGTGAATACCGCAGCAATGGCAGATCAGCATCCTCATCGAACAGGTCCTCGGTCGTGCCGTTATAGCTGTTAGGCAAAACGACTATGAACGGATCGCGCATCAAGGGATACTCGATCAACCCTTCTGTGCGCTCGGTCGGTCGCGTGGCGACCCCCACATCCAGTTTGTGTTCCTCCAACTTGGCAATGATTTCGTGGCTGGGGCGCGTGAAATGACGGAAATTGCAGCGTGGCAAAGCCTGCGCCATGAAGCGGACCAGATCGGGCGCGATCTGGTTGTCAAAATCGTTGATCAGGGCCAGCCGCAGATCGGTGGCATGCTGCCAATTGCCTGTGCGGATTTCGGCCTCTCCACGCTTCAGAACCATCAGACCATCGCGGACGTAGCGCGAAAAGACCTCGCCGGCGGGGGTCAGACCCATGGGTCTGCGCCCGTGGTCGACCAGTTCGATGCCCAGCGCTTTTTCCAGGCTGCGCAGGTGGTTCGAGACCGTACTGATAGACAACCCGGTTTCAGAGGCGACCTGTTGAATCGACCCGGATTTGGCGATCAACTGGAACACTTCCAGCCATCTGAGGCTCAGAGATTTGGACATTTGCAACGACCGTTGTTTCGATTTATTCGAAACAACGAAGCAGAGATACTTCGTCACGGCAATGGTGAAATTGCCCTTAACCTTTCATCCGATCAAAACCCGGATCGTAAGGGGACGACGGAATGACGGTCGCTTTGACACGTTCTCCACAGCTGTCCAACTCCATCTCACAACCGTTCTCGGCAAAAGCCGGGTCGACAAACCCGTGTGCCAGATTCAAGTCCGTGCGATGCCCCCATTCGCCCGAAGTAATGGTGCCCACAACCCGGTCGCCTTGCATCAGCGATGCACCGGGATGCGCCGGGGCACGGGTCGCATCGATCTGCAGCGCCACCAACTTCTTACGCAGGCCTTCTGATTTTCGCTTGAGCAGCGCGTCGCGCCCAATGAAATCCCCTTTCTCCAATCGTACGAACCGGTCCAATCCGGTCTCAAAAGGATCGAATTCTGTTATCAGGTCCGCTTTCCAATGCAGAAAGCTTTTTTCCATCCGCATCGAGTCGACCGCGCGTGCGCCGAACAGTGTCAGCCCAAACGCCTCACCCGCCTGCCGCAACGCGACGTAGGCCGCGTAGAGCGACGCATTGGGCACATGGATTTCATAAGCCAACTCTCCTGAAAAGCTCAGGTTCATGACAGTGGCCGGGGCAATCCCCACAAAACACTCCCGCAAGCTGAGCCAGGGGAAGGCCGTCGCAGACCAATCCCCACGCGCGCAGGCCGACAGCACGTCCCGCGCCTTGGGGCCTGCGAGGACCAGAATAGTCTGATCATTCGTCAGGCTGTTCAGGTGCACGTCTTCCCCGTCCTGAACATGCTGGCGCAGCCAATCCATGTCGTGAAACTCGCTGGCCGCGGCAGAACCGTACCAAACGCGCGCCGGCCCGCGGTCACTGGCTGGCAGATTGGCAACCGTGGCTTCGGCCTTGACCATGCCGTGTTGGTTCAACAGATAGCCCAGCCCGACGCGCCCGTCGCGACGGGTTACGGCACCGCAAAACATCCGGTCCAGAAAGGCATGCCGATCTGCGCCGGTTATTTCAATCCGGTTGAACCCGTTCACTTCGGCCAGCCCAACACCGGATTGAACGCTTCGAACCTCGGCGGCGATCACGTCGAATGTTTCGTCAAAATCGAAACTATGCGTTGGTTCGAAATCTTGCGCGGGCTTGATGTAATCCACCCTTTCCCATCCGTTGACCACGGTGAATTCAGCCCCTTCAGCGGCCATTATGGGTGTCAGAGGTGTCGTCTTGGCCGGACGCCCAGCGGGACGATGTTCGTGCGGAAAGTGGAACCGGAATTCGTTCTGGTAGTCTTCGATGGCCTTGAGCGCCGTCAACTCAACATTCGCATGCCCGGAAAAACGTCGAGGGTCGAGGCACCAAGTATCGTAACACGCTTCGCCATGCACGATCTGCTGGGCCAGCAACCAGCCGTGCCCGCCGCCTTCACCCAACCCCGCGCGCAGGCCGATGATGCAGAACGCGTTGCGCTTGCCCGGTATTGGCCCGACCAGCGGCGCTCCGTCGATCGTATATGTGATCGGTCCGTTGACCACGGTATGAATGCCGACCTCCATCAGAGCAGGCATCCGCGCAAAGGCGCCTTCCAACACATCTGTTACCCGGTCCAGATCGTCCGGGCACAGGGCATTCACAAAGTTCGGATCAATCCCGTCCATGCCCCAGGTCTTACAATCCTGCTCGTAGAAACCGACGAGCAGGCCATTCTTTTCCTGCCGACAGTAATAGTCGCTGATCGGACAGCGCAGCAGAGGCATCCGGTGCCCGGCATCACGGATTGCCTGTATCTCTTCGGTCAGGAAATACTGATGCTCCATCGACGACACCGGGTGGTGTACGCCCATCATGGCCCCGACCTCGTTGACCCGGTAACCGCAGGCATTGACGACGATGTCACAATCAATATCGCCATGCTCAGTCTGCACGGTCCAAGTGTCATCGCTGTGCTGCACCAGCCCAGTGACTGGCGTGTTCCGATACACCTCGGCCCCGGCCTTGCGGGCACGACGGGCCAAAGCCTGACACAGCTGCGCCGGATCAATGTCGCCATCCATCGGGTCCCAAAGCCCGCCGATTAGGTTTTCGGTTGAAATCAGCGGATGCCGCCGCGCACATTCGTCGGCGTCAATCACTTCGAAATGCACATCCATGCCACGCGCCATTGAGGCGAAATGGCGATAACCCTGCATCTGACCTTCGGTATTCGCCAGACGTATACCACCGTCCCCGTGGTGGTAGTTGATCGGATAGTCCGGGTCGTCCGCCAGTTCCTTGTACAATCGGATCGAGTGCGACTTAAGGCCCACCATCGTTTGGTTCATACCAAAGTTGGTCACCTGTGCCGCGGAATGCCACGTGGTACCTGAGGTCAGCTCGTTCCGCTCGACCAAAACCACATCCGTCCAACCTTCCTGCGTCAGATGATACAACGTTGAACATCCGGCGATCCCCCCACCGATCACAACAACTCGGGTGCGCGACTTCATTGGCTCTGCTCCGTTAGGTCTGGCCAAACCTTGCGGAAGAACGGGTTCAGGCGACAACCGCCCAGATACGCGTCCTGAAAAATCGAAACTGCGATTTCGGATTCTGAAAACAGTAATTCTCCTTTGCTGACGGCTTGGTCTGCCGCTTACGCTGCGAAAAATCGCAAAATGGGGTTGGACGGGATGGCATCCGAAGGATCTAAACGCAGTGGTAGAAAGGCGCGGCATGCCCAACGTGCTGCAAAACCTGTCGTTGATCCCTGCCCGCCCGGTCAGACAGGTGGGAGGTTCAAACCTCTGACCCAAGCTGAGATCGAGCGTATTTTCGACACCGCCTTGCAGTTGTTGGAACACCTTGGAATGGGCAACGTCCCCGACCGACTGGCTGCCGATCTTCGGGCGGCAGGGGCACAGGATGGTCCACAGGATCGACTGCTGTTTCCGCGCGAAATGGTACAGCGCACGATCAATACCGCCGCCAAGGCATTTGTGTTCCACGGTCGGGACGAGAGCCGCTCAATCACGGTGGGCGGCGACCGTGTTTATTTCGGAACCGGCGGGGCTGCCGTGCAAACGCTGGACATCGAAAGCGGGCTGTACCGCCCATCAACGCTGACCGATTTGCATGATTTTACCCGATTGCAAGACACGCTGGCCAATGTCAGCTGGTTCACCCGGTGCTGCGTGGCGACAGACGTGCCAGATGTGTACGATCTTGACGTCAACACGGTTTACGCGCTGGTCCGCAACACAACCAAACCTGTGGCGACGTCTTTCACTCTGGCTGAACATGTCCAGCCCATTGTCGAGATGCTGGATATCGTGGCCGGCGGTCCGGGCGAGTTTGCCAAACGTCCCTTTTTGAAAGCCCATATCAGCCCGGTGATTTCGCCCCTGCGTTACGGCGAAGATGCGGTCGACGTGGTCTATGAATGCATCGCGCATAACATCCCGATGTCCTGCATTACGGCAGCGCAGGCCGGTGCCACCGCCCCCGCGACGCTGGCCGGGTTTCTGGCGCAATCTCTGGCCGAGACGCTGGCCAGCCTTGTGATGGTCAACACGATCGAGCCGGGCTTTCCCATGGTGTTTTCCAACTGGCCTTTTATCGTGGATCTACGCACCGGGTCCTTTGCCGGCGGCAGCGGAGAAACCGCCGTCCTGAACGCGGCTTCGGCGCAGATCACCAACTGGTTGGACCTGCCTTCGGGCGTCGCAGCCTCGATGACGGATGCCAAAGCAATCGACGCGCAGTACGGCGTGGAAAAAGGGATGACGTCTCTGGCCGCTGCTTTGGCCGGGGGGAACCTGATCTATGAAAGCTCGGGCATGACCGCATCGCTGCTGGGCGCAAGTTTTGAAGGCTTTGTGCTGGATAACGAAATGCATTCGCACACCTACCGGGCGCTGCGCGGGATAGAGGTGACCGAAGAAAACCTGGGCTTTGACGCCATCTGTCATTCGGTTCTTGGGGACGGGCATTTTTTGGGCAGCGAACACACATATGCGGCGATGGAGCGGGATTACTTCTACCCCGAACTCGCCGACCGACAAGAGCCGCGCACATGGCAAGAGGATGGGGCCAAGGACGCATGGTCATCCGCCCGCGACCATGCCAACGAGGTCCTGAGCAGCCACCACCCGCAATACCTGACTGCCGAGCAAGATGCCGAAATACGCAAACGTTTCCGTATTCTGATCTGAGCCGTTAGGGTCACTGCGAACAACAGCAAAGGATGGGGTCATGGCCGATTCATTTTTTCAGCCGGTATCGGCGATGGAGCTTGCGCGTTTTGCCGGCATCCCCTCGTTTATGCGCCTGCCCAGTCTGGATCTGGAACACGACCGCATTTCAGATGTTGAGGTTGGTTTGGTCGGCATTCCATGGGACGGCGGCACCACCAATCGTCCCGGCGCACGGCATGGACCGCGACAGTTGCGCGACTTTTCCACGATGATCCGGGCGATGAACCCGGTGACCGGTGTTGCACCGTTCTCGCTGGTCAATTGCGCCGATCTGGGCGATGTCGCGCCCAATCCAGTCGATATCGAAGACACACTGAACCGGGTCACCGACTTCTATGCGGCTTTGCACGCCAAAGGCATTACTCCTCTGACAGCTGGCGGGGACCACCTGACCACGCTGCCCGTCCTTCGCGCGCTGGCCGCCAATGGCCCGGTGGGCCTGATCCAGTTCGACAGCCACACGGACCTGTTCGACGGCTATTTCGGCGGTCACAAGTTCACCCACGGGACTCCGTTCCGGCGCGCTGTCGAAGAAGGTCTGGTCGATCCCAAGCGCTTTGTGCAGGTCGGTATCCGCGGGACTGCCTACAACACCGAAGACATCGAATGGGGTGAGGCGCAAGGCATCCGCATCATCCGCATCGAAGAGCTGTTCGACCGGGGCATCGACGACGTGATGACCGAGGTACGTGGCATCGTCGGCACAGAACCGACCTACTGCACCTATGACATCGACTTCGTTGACCCGACCTATGCGCCCGGCACTGGCACGCCCGAGATCGGCGGGCCGAACAGTTTTCAGGCCCAACAAGTGATCCGGCAAATGTCCGGGGTCAATCTGATCGGTGCCGATCTGGTTGAGGTATCGCCCCCGTTCGACCCGAACGGAGGCACAGCTTGGCTGGGTATTTCGCTGATGTTCGAATTGCTATGCGTTCTGGCACAGGCTGTTGATGCGCGGCGCTAGCCGACGTTTTCGGCGATCATCGAAATCATCTCGAACATCACCGCTGCTGCCGTTAGCGCGGTGATGTTGTTCGGGCTGTCCTTAGTCGGCATCATGCAAACCACGTCGCCACCCACAATGTTCAACCCGCGCGCGGCGCGTAAAATACCAACCGCCTCGTCTATATCGAACCCTTTCTCGCCGGGTTCCAGATTGGACACCGCAGGCGCGACGGTCGGGTCGAGGCAATCCAGATCAAAGGTGATGTAGACCGGTCGGTCGCCCAGAACCGCTTTGGTCTGGGCCACGACATCCTCAAGCCCGCGTTGGCGAAACTCGCGCATCGTGACAATGTTGTAGCCATAGTCGTAGGACGGTTGCAGCCAATCCAAACTGCGCGGATGTCCACGTAGGCCGATCTGCATGGATCGCGTAGGGTCCACCTGCCCCTGATCTGCCAGATACGCGCCCCAATGCGCCGCCGACTTTTGGGCACCCAGAAAGTGATCGACCTTTGTGAACACGTCTGTATGGGCATCCAGATGCAGAAAGCTGATCGGCTCGCCGCCTGCCAATTTTCCACGACCCAGCGCCTGAACGATGCCGCCGGTGATCGAGTGATCGCCACCGATTGACACGGGTCGCGCACCGGCTGCGTCGATGTCTTTGTAAAAGGCCGTGATCCGCTCAATGCAGTCTTCGTTGTCATTGGCCTTCGGAAATGGAACATCTCCCACATCCGCGATCCGCGCGCTGGCCCAAGGGTCAATCTCGAACACCGAATGCACGCGCCGCTGTACGGCCGAAACATGCCGCAAGGCGCGTGGCCCCAGGTGCTGATCCCGCTCGGTCGTGCCATTGCCGGTGGAATGCGGCACGCCGACCAAGGCGATATCCTGTCCTTCGGGCCCGACATTGGGACAGCGGAACATCGTCGGAATTCCCCACCAATACAGGTTGTCCATCATGGACTGTTCATAGCGGTCGGCCATCTGCACCTCCGGTCAAAGAAAAACGCCCCCGATCGGAACCGGAGGCGCTTGCGTTTAGATTTTCTCGTCTTCTCGCCGGAAGGCACCCTGGACGATCCGGTCCATGACCATGGCCAGGAACAGGATGGCAAACCCGCCCAGCAGGCCCGGCCCCTTGGCCGCATATTGCAGCGCCTCAAGGATTTCCTTGCCCAAACCGCCGCCGCCAATCAGCGAGATGATGACCACCATCGACAGACACATCAGGATGGTCTGATTTACGCCCGTCATGATGGACGGTAAGGCAAGCGGGATTTCCACATCCTTCAGCAACTGCCATTTCGAGGCGCCAAAGGCCACCGCAGCCTCTTTGATGCTTTCAGGTACACCGCGCATCCCCAAGGCTGTCAGGCGGATCACCGGTGGCATACCAAAGATGATCGTGGCCAGAATACCCGGCGGGTTACCGGTGCCAAAGAAGGCAATGATCGGGATCAGGTACACGAATGCAGGCAGCGTCTGCATCAGGTCCAGAACCGGCTCAGCCGCGCGATAGGCGCGTTTGGATTTACCAAACCAAATACCCAGGGGGATGCCGAAGACCACGCACAACAAAACGGCCGCACCAACCAGAGCCACCGTCTCCATCGCGACGTCCCAATAGCCCAGCAGCGCGATATAGGCCAACGAAGCGGCGGTAAAGATCGCCACCCGAGGTCCAGCGGCCCGCCACGCGGTCACGCAAATCACCAGCATCACAACCGGCCAGGGTGAGCCAATCAGGGCAACCGTCAGCGCATCCAGAACTGATCGAACACCGGCCACGATGCCGTCAAAGACGTCGCCGCCCGCAGCCGCAGCCGCGTCGATCTGCGCCTCCATCCAGCTTGCTACAGTCGAAAACAACGTCCCGTTGCCTTCACCCAGGATCATCGCCGAGACTTGCTGTTCGGGGAATGCATCCAACAGCGGAAGCGACGCATTGACGGTGAACTTGTAGACGATCAGCGGCCCAATCGCCGCGACAAGAACAGCGCCCAGAACCGTGTTGCGGGTCGAACGACCGCTTTCGGTTTTGTCAGGGTTGATCCGCCAGTTCGAGTACTGCTTTTCATACACACGGTCCGCGTAAAACCCCTGCACCACCTTGAAAACCAGCAGCATCAGCAGGCCCGTTATCATGATCCCAAGCGACTCGGACTGGGCTGCAGCAGCTCTTTCCAAGCTGGCATCCGCAGCTTTTTGGATATTTGCCGCAAGCTTGTTGAAGCGGTCGATATCCGCCTTTTCGGTGGCAGCGGCTGCGCGCTCCAACAGTTCATTCGCGCGGGCCTGTTGGCGTTCGGCTCGTTCTGCCAGATCAGCGCCGGGGTTGCCCCAGGCACCGCGTCCGATCTGAACCCAGGCGATGATTTCCAGGATCAGGAACGTCCAGAACATCCCCCAAATCGCACGTGAGGCAGACCAGAACGGTCCCAGAACGGCGGCCCAGACGTTGAACGTATTGGGTATGCCGCTGGTCGCATCATGAATTTTGTGGAACGCGTTGACGTAATATTCACCGTTCGGCCCCGCAAATTCGTGGATCGAGCGGTCCAGTGTCTCGCGATCGACTTCGATGTCCGAGGCGGCAGTGACCTTCAGTTCTGTGGTTGCATCAGTCATTTTTGCCCCCTTGGATTCCGCGCAGCAGTCGCGGTTTTGTCACCACGCCCACGTCGCTGCCTGCATCGGTGATGATGACTGGCAGGTCCGTATTGACGGCAAGGTCAATCAACTGGTCCAGATCGGCCCCTTCATCCGCGCGCGGCGCGCCCTCGGTCGGGCCAGAATAGCTGTCCAGCGGCTCCATGATCGAATGCGCCTTGACCAGTTTCAGCTTTGAGATGCCTTGAACGAACTCGCGCACATAGTCATCCGCCGGATTCATGACGATGTCCTCGGGCGTGCCGATCTGCACGATCACGCCATCCTTCATGATGGCGATGCGGTGACCAATGCGAATGGCCTCGTCCAGATCGTGCGTGATGAACAGTGTGGTCTTTTTCAACTGCGCCACCAGCGCCTTGAACTGGTCCTGCAACTGCAGGCGGATCAGCGGGTCAAGGGCCGAGAACGGCTCGTCCATCAACAAAATCTCGGGGTCCGAGGCCAGCGCGCGGGCAATCCCAACCCTCTGCTGCATACCACCTGATAGTTCTTTGGGCAGGCGATCCTCATAGCCCGTCAGGTCCACCAGACCCAACGCGTGATCAGATACCGCCCAGCGTTTCGATTTCGAGACTTTGCGGATTTCCAAAGGATAAGCCACGTTATCCCGCACCGAGCGGTGCGGCATCAGTGCCATGTGCTGAAACACCATCCCGATCTGCATCGCCCGAATGCGGCGTAACTCGGATTCTGAGATTTTGGAGACATCCTGCCCCATAATCTCGATCTTACCGGCGGTCGGCTCAATCAGGCGATTGACGTGGCGCACCAGGGTCGACTTACCGGACCCGGACAGGCCCATGATGCAAAAAATCTCGCCTCTTGGCACTTCGAATGTCGCGCCTTGCACCCCAACGACGCAGTTGAATCTCTCCAGAACTTCAGGTTTTCCAATCCCCTCGCTCCGAACCGTTGCCATGGCTTCTTCGGCTCTTGCGCCGAAGATTTTCCAGACATTTTCTAATTTTACGACAGGTTCGTCCATTTGCCCCTCATCTACGGAGACTATCCCCGGCAAATACGCAAAAGGCCGCCGCGAACTTTCGCGACGGCCCTTAGTATGTGTGCTTTAGTTGGTCAGCCAGCCGATAACGGTGTCTTCGTTGTCGGCGACCCACTGTTGGGCAAAATCGGCCGCTTCGACATTGTCTACGGCAAGCGCTTTACCCATCGCGCTCAGGTCGTCACCCTGCATCTGGAAGTTGCTGAAAAGGGCTGCGACCTCAGGATAGCTGTCTTCCAGCTCCTTGGCATAGTGCAGGTGCAAAGTCGCGCCGTTCCATGCGCTGGACGCCTCGGACTTGCTCAGCCAATCCGGGTCGTCGGTAGGCTGTACGATGGTCCAGGTTGCCGGGTCATGCGCCGGTTCTTCCAGAACGGTAAGGTCCTGCGTCACAAAGATATAATGAGGGCTATAGCAGAACCCAATCCAAGGTTCCCCCGCCTTGGTCGCATTCGCCAAGTTGGCATAGGCGATGGTTTCTTCGTACTCGGTCAGATCAAAAATCTGGTCATAGCCATAAGACTTGGCCCTAATCTTTTCGACCACGGTCGAGGCCCAGCCGGGTGCGCCAATCCAGACCTCTGGAGTGCCATTCCCGTCCGTGTCGAAAATGGCCATCTTGTCAGGGTCGCTCAGATCATCAATGGATGTGATGTCGTTCTGTTCGGCAATATAGGTCGGGACGCACATACCCTGTTCAGCCTGAACCGGGTTTTCGTTCATCACAACAGTGCCGTTGTCCTTGACGTATGTGTCGTGCAAGTTTTGCTGGTTCGGCATCCACACTTCGGGGTGAACGTGCATCGCACCGGAATCCATCGCCTCGAACACGATTGGGTTTGTGCCGTTTTGAAGCTCGACATCCAGGCCCAGATTTTCTTCGATCACGACTTCAAGGATATGCGCGGTTGCATTCACCGAGGCCCAGTTCGGCACGCCGATCACAATGTCTGCGGCAAGAGCTGGACCCGCGACAACAGCGGATGCGCCTCCCAGTAACGTGGCTAGTTTGTTCATTTGGTGTCTCCATGTTGGTTGTTTGCGGTGCCGTTATTCCGTGCCTACAGGCCGTTGCGCACCTTACAAACAGTGTCGGAAAGCCGTTACTTCCCCCGTTTTTTTGTTCAGCAGCGCAGTGCACCCTGCTGATGTAAAAATTCAAGCACGCGGACGCCCCACCCTCAAGAGTTACGTCCTACAAACCGTCTCATTCGGAATTATCATAGATGAGTTTTTGTTTTTCGAAATATACAATCATGCAGAGTGATCGATGGATTTCCCAGATCAATGGCCGGTTTATCTCTTGATCCAGGCGCTGAAGCAGAAAAACTGAGCCTCAAAAAGCAGACGCGGAGCTGCCAGACCGGCCGCTCCGCGATGCACTGTGATCAAAAATGCATCAACCGCGAAATGCGGTCTGAACTCAGTTTTTCCGCCGTTTCGGAACGGCATCCCCACCCTTGGCAGCTTTGGCAGCTGCTGCACGGGCCCGGTTCTTCTTGCTGCTTGGTTTACCCTTTGGAGGCGGCGGGCCTTTTGCGACCTTTCCGCCACACTTTGGCTTGCCGTCTTTGGGTGTGCCCTCGCGCGGGCTGCGTGGTTTCGATTTGACGCCTTTGGGCTGGAACTTGGGTTCGCCGGCTTCGGCGCGCTCGGACCTTGCCGGATTGGACTTCCCATCCGTAGACGCGCGAGGCTTACGACCGTCGGGTTTTGAATTGTCCTTGCGGCGCGGCGGGGTCTCTTTCCAATCGGGCCTGCCGGTCTTTGGCCGCGGCTTTCCCTTGAAGCCCCGTCCCGGCTTGGGCCGCTCAAAGGCCGGGACGTCCGGCGCACCTTCCAATTGCACGACCTCTTTCGAACCTTCGATCGTCATCTCGGATCCCAATGCGGTCAGAAAACCGGGAACACTCTCCTCGCGGATTTCGACATAGGATAAGTCATCGGCAATTCGGATCGCCCCGATATCATCCTTGGTCAAACCGCCTGCTTTGCAAATCATGGGCAGCAAATGTCTGGGCGATGCGTTTTGGTTGCGCCCTTCCGACAGGGAAAACCACACGCTTGGCCCAAAGGCGGCGCGAGGTTTCGGACGCTCTGACGTCACCGAGGCCAACTCTTCCGGCGCCGAGTGGCGCAGTTTGTACTGACGCAGATAGGCCGCCGCGATTTGCTCCGGTGAAAATGCGTCGACAAGATGCTGAACAGCCGAGCGTTCGCTTTCCGTGATCTCGGCCTGCCAGTCATCTGAGGCAAACATTCGATCCTGATCGCGCGCGTTCACCTCATCCGCCGATGGGGCCACCCCCCAATCCGCAGTGAGCTTGGCAAACTTCAGGATCCGTTCGGCCTTTTTGCGCGAGGACGGTTCGACCACCAACGCGCTGACTCCTTTTCGCCCGGCTCGTCCCGTGCGCCCCGAACGATGCAAGAGTGTTTCATGGGTCTTCGGCAATTCGGCATGCACCACCAGATCCAGGTTCGGCAGGTCAATCCCGCGAGCCGCAACATCTGTGGCCACGCAGACCCGAGCCCGCCCGTCCCGCATGGACTGCAGTGCATTGGTTCGCTCGCCCTGCGTCAGCTCGCCCGAGAGCGCAACAACCGAGAACCCCCGGTTGGACAACCGCGTGGTCAAACGCGACACCATTGCACGTGTATTGCAAAAGACGATGGCATTGGGTGCCTCGTAGTATCGCAGCACGTTGATGATCGCATTTTCACCATCCCGCGGGGCAACCATCATCGCGCGGTATTCGATGTCGGCATGCTGCGTCTGTTCGCTGACCGTACTGACCCGCGCTGCGTCGCGCTGATACTTCGTCGCCAGATTGGCGATCGCGCGTGGGACGGTGGCAGAGAACAACAGTGTTTGGCGATCTGATGGGGTTTCCTCCAGAATGAACTCCAGATCTTCGCGAAAACCGAGGTCCAGCATTTCGTCGGCCTCGTCCAGAACCACGGCTCGGATCGCAGTCAGATCGATGGATCCGCGCATGATATGATCCCGCAGCCGCCCCGGAGTTGCGACAACAATATGCGCCCCGCGCGCCAGTGCACGGCGCTCATCCCGCATGTCCATGCCACCAACGCAGGACGCCAGATAAGCACCGGCCTCCGCATAGAGCCAGCTCAGCTCCCGCTTTACCTGCAATGCCAGCTCCCGCGTGGGCGCAACAACCAGAGCCAAGGGCGCACCGGAGGCCCCGAATGTGTCAGCTTCACTCAGGATCTGCGGAGCAATCGCCAGCCCGAAACCGATGGTTTTGCCTGATCCGGTCTGAGCCGACACCAGCATATCGCGCCCTTCCAAATCAGGCTGCGTCACAGCCTGCTGAACTTGTGTCAAAGTGTCATAGCCCTTGCGGGCAAGCGCATCTGCGATGGTTTTTTTCACGGTGGTTTTCTTTGCGTAAGACGAGAGATGCAGCCTAGCACCCGGCGCATCATCCATGGGTAAGGTCCGCCCTTTAGCTGGAGTTTTAACCAATGTACAGCCGAGTCTTGCACCCGCCCTATTGCACACCTTCATCCCACCCGGAGCACGGACAGCAGACTAAAAAATGGTCGCGCCGAATTTATGAGCGTACACATCCAGATATGACACCTACGAAAAGACCCATGGGGATGGCTTACTGTTCTTGAAAAGTGGTGCCCGGGGGCGGTGTTCTATTCCCGTTACAGGCACTTCTTCAGCCGGTCTCTCCAGCAAAACAAGGGGTATGCGACGGGCTGTGTCGCTGTCAACAGGCACCATATGGTCTACGGAATGGTCTACGCCTGCTGTGAGAGTCCCTCAGCGACTCCCGGAGGATCAATGCGGTTCCCGGGGGCTCTCGCTAATTCCCATTTTTTTCAGGCACTTAAAGATGAGGTTGCGAGTTGAGCAACAAATGAGCAACAAAGTGACAGACCAAATCGAGGAACAAGAAGGGACTAGAAAGAATGGTCCAACTTATTCTCAAGTATGACCAAGACTACCTTATATGGTATCAGTACCAACATCCCAATGACCAAAATTACTAGCGTCCAATGAGTTTCCGCCGAACTTACGAAGTTGGCTGTTGCTTCGAGTGAAACCCCTTCTGGCGTAGAGTAGTCTATTGAGCCAGTTTTTGCCAACCCAAATGCTGACGAGACGATTGACGAAGCAAGTGTAATGGTTCCGTAGGCGATAAAAACTCTCCACGCAGCATTTATCATTCGTCGAGGGCTAATATCGCGATAAGCCCAGTAGATCAGCACCCCACAAACCGACACAACCGCAAAGCTGATCTGGAGGAGGATTACCTTCATCGACAAGGTATCAATTGCTGCCAGAGTTTCCTCCGGCAGAAAGGTCAATCCGACCCAGACCAGTAGCAGGCAAAAGGTACAAACACCAAAAATGGAAGTTGCGAGCCAGAAGTCAGGGCCGCGGGAACTTGATGGCTTCAATGTCTTTAACTATCGCAGTGGAAGGAGTGAAGGGCGTTTTTCATTCGCAACGTAATCAACGCTATAACTGAAAACACAAAGAAAGCGGTGAAACTGGGAAACAAGAAACTAGGGGCCCCGGAAACAATTCCGTGGACAAAATATGCGACGGCTACAAGCGTCACCAACACTGACAGGGCAAACGCAAAATTGGCAGAGAGGCTCACCCATGTTGGTACCTTTGGTAAGTTCGACGACCTCTGAAGAACCGACTTCTCCGTTCGACGGATGACAATTCGATTTATCTCGTTTGGGTTGGTTTCAGAGACGATCTTAAGAATGGCTCGTGTTCTATACTGACGAGGCTTCCTTTGAAAAAGCTCGAGCTCAAAAGTTGGGGTTACATCTTCTCCGTTCCTCGACGTAGAAGTATCAAATTCCCACTCCGTGGCGAGTCTAGCGATAGACATCTATTTCTTCCCCTGTAACAAAAATATCGCTCTTATCCTTGTCCCCGAAATGCTCTTTTGCACACTCAGCCTTCTGCTTTGCCTTTTCCAACTCCGAAATTAGGTTGGAAACGTCGTCTAAGTCTAGAGCAAGATGAAGCGTTACATCTTTTTGCATATTTGCGCGATCAACATATTGAATCTTTAGAGTTTGAGAGACAATTGATCCAACTATTGTAGCCCTGTCTTCGTCAAAAATTGGGCGTACATCAGTCACAACGTTACCTGACACCAGTAGTTTCTCGAAGTCGGTGCTCAGCTTGAGTGCCTTTGCAGGTAGCCTTATCCATTCGGACTTCAGTAGACTCAGCAAAGTTTCGCGTATTTCGCCCAAACGTTCTTTAACATCAGCGTCTAATTTGGTTGCCTCAAGACCTCCGTATAAGCTGTCTATAACTTCTTCGGCATCAACTTTCTTTTCGCGTCTAAAGTTATCCAGCGAGATCAACTGAGTACATAAAGCAACTGCAAACTCTTCATTGTCCGAAAGCTCAATGACAGTGTCGAGCAGGCTGGTAGCCTTAATCGAGGGCTTTGAACCCGAAATCAACTTTTCCGCGATCATCACAAACTCTTCCGTGGAAATGCTTGCAATCCTTGAAAACGCTTTGGCTTGATGCGGTGCGACTTTTAGCTGGCCCAACTTTGCGCCCTTCCGTTAGGGTTTCTTATCGCCTGAAACAACTTAGTGCTCTGAAACCATTAACATACCTTGAAGCTGTTAACGACGCGCGTGTCAACCTCAGAACGTCCTCCGGAGTGAGCAAGGATAGCTCCACCAGCGACAGCACTCTTTCGGTTGCCGTAAAGGTTTAATTCCAAGGAGAGTCACTCGCTTCATCCAGCCAGTTGGCCCACCACTGCATCATTTCCCGCCGTCCATCCAAGTACTGTGCTGCGTTGTAAGCTGCTCGCACTTTATTTCTTGGAACGTGCGCTAGTTGAGCTTCTACCCAATCTGGATTCCAACCGTTTTCGTTTAAATTGGTTGAAGCCATTGTACGAAATCCATGCGGAACGTGCTCATCAGAATTGTAGCCCATTCGACGTAAGGCCGAGTTTAGTGCCCCGGCAGAAATCGCCCTTTGCCTCTGGTGTTTTTGCGGGAAAAGCCAGCCATACGGCTCTGTGATTGGACGCAGCCCCTCTAATACTTCCCGCGCTTGACGTGACAAAGGTACCACGTGTTTTCGTTTAGATTTCATTCTAGCCTCGGGAATTGTCCAAGTATCTCCTTCGAACTCATCCCAACGCGCCATTCTGAGCTCTCCAGGCCGTGTAAACGTTAGCGCGATAAGCTGGAGTGCTGCCTTTATTGCCGGGTCGCCGTGATACCCTTTTATGGAACGCATTAAACCTCCAACCTCTTTCGGGTCAGTGATTGCAGCGTGGTGTTTCGGCTTGGGTGGCAACAAAGCATCCTTCAAGTCTTGAGTAACGTCTCTTTCCGCCCGCCCCGTTGCTACTGCGAACCTAAAAATTTGCCCCATTAGCGTTCTTAACCGGGAGGCATTTTCGAAGTAGCCAAGAGCTTCTTGCTCTCTTAGGATCGGCAATAGATCGGTCGGCTTAAGCTCTGCAACCGGCAGACTGCCAATTGATGGCAACGTCTTTTCCAAGAGAATTTCCATTTTCTTGCGCGTAAGGTCCGCCATCCCCTGCCTTATCCGGCGATCGCGATATTCGCGAGCTACCGCAACCCAAGTGTCTGGGGTAGCCTTTGGCTCATATTTTTTGCGGTAGGTACGTTTCTTCGGAAACGGGTCGATTTGCTTTCTTAGGGCAACTTTTGCTTCTTCTCTAAACCTACGTGCTCGCTCCAACCCCAATTCGGGGTAGACACCCAAAACAGAAGAACGCTGTTTTCCGTTGAATCTGTAGGCTAGCTTCCAAGTTTTCGAACCCGTTGGGGATATCTCTATAAATAGGCCGCCACCATCGGAGATTCGAAATCGTTTTGTCCTTGGTTCGATTCCAGCTAGTTCGGCTTCTGTGAGAGGCATGTGTTGCTCCTCGCTATTGCGTCACTGAATGGAGCAACAATTGAGCAACAAAATGGCTGTCTGAAACGCCACTACCCATTGTGCCCTTAAGACACAGTGTAGCATATTATGCCCTGAAAAATAACAGTAAATTTTTCGGCTTGGTATGATGGTGTGGTGCCCGGGGGCGGAATCGAACCACCGACACGAGGATTTTCAATCCACTGCTCTACCCCTGAGCTACCCGGGCACGGGAACGGTGTTTGCCGTTGGGTGGAGGCGTTCTATGACTTGCTACAGGCAGTGTCCAGAGGCTTTTTTACATTTTTTCAATGTGGACGCGATTGCTCTGTTTCAACGTCGGAAACTTCTGCGTCCAGGTCCTCTTCCCGCTGCGATGGGACAGCGTAGGACCCGTTCAGCCACTTGGCCAGATCGATATCCGCGCAGCGTTTCGAACAGAAAGGGCGGAACTTGGTTACTGTCTTTTCTCCACAGATCGGGCAGCTCATTTCAACACCTCGGCCAATGGGATCCGGCCGCGTTTTCGTTGCAGTTCGTAGTGACCCAGCGGCGTCCAGCCCGCCAATGTGGTCTCGATGGAATCCGCCTTGAACGCGGCGCGCAGAGCGGATTCGAATCCGCGACGGTCTTTTTTGGGCATCGGCGCCAAATCCACGGTGATCTGACCACCCAAGCCACGGACGCGCAGGGCACGGGCCAAAGCCTTGGCGCAGGCGAAGTTCGCCTTGGTCCCTGCCGCAAGCGACGTATCCGAACCGGTATTAACGTCCACGGCGACCAAAGCGCGGGTCGGCTGAATGTACAGATGCGCGCCGCCCGTAAGCGGTTCCGATATGCCGCGCACAACGTCCAATGCGTCAAGCACGCCATGGTCTTCGAAACTGCCCGATTGCGTCACGACCTCGGCCGGATCAGTCCAGTCGCGCCAGGCAAGCACGTGCGGTCCATCGCCCTCCAGCAGCATCTCTGGCTCGGTTCCGGGGTCGTTGAGGACCTGATCTGCGTGGGCCAGCATTGTCCCGATGTCATCGGCAATTTCACCTGCCTCTTCACCTTCGCAACATGAGCGGAGGATAAGACCATAGTCGCTGCCCTCCATGCTTTCATGCGCGATCTCAAGCAAGCGGTCACGTTCGTCCTCATCCCGGATCGAGCGGGAAATATTCAAACCCGGCGCATCGGGCGTGATAATTGCATAACGGCTTTTGAACAGAATGCGATCCGTTACCGGCAGCGCCTTTCCGGGCTCAGCATAGCCGGACACCTGCACCAGCATCAGCGCGCCCGGGGCCAGCCCTTTGACCTGCCGCAGAAAGGCCGGTCCATCGGGCGTGGTCAAGAACATGCCACCCTGCCCTTTGACCGGGCGGTCGGCTCGGGCGCGATATATCGTTCCGGGTGTCGGCGCATCAGCGGCGATCAGGAAGTCATCCAACTGACCGTCAACCATAAGCGCCGCGGCTTCGCGGTTTTCGATGTGATCCAGAACGATGGTGCGACCCTTCATGATGCCTCACGATACAGGGGATAGCCGATGCCTTGCAAAAGGGCGGCGGTTTCGGACAGCGGCAAGCCCACAATTCCGGTGAATGATCCTGAAATCCACGGGATGAAGGCGCCAGCAGGACCCTGGATAGCATAGGCCCCCGCTTTGCCCTGCCAGTCTTCGGTCGCCAGATAGGCGTTGATTTCAACATCCGATAGGCGCTTGACCTTGACCTGAGAAACCACGTCGCGCTGCAGCACCCGTTCTCCGCGCCGCACAGCGACAGAGGTGATGACGCGGTGCCGCCGACCAGACAGGGCGTGCAGGAATTCCGCTGCTTGTCCCGCGTCTTCGGGTTTGCCCAGAATACGACGACCCAGCGCCACGGTGGTATCCGCGCACAAGGTCACGTCATCGCTATCGGCTTGAACCGCCTGCACTTTTGCGCGCGTGATACGGCTGCAATAGGGCACAGGCAATTCGCCCTTCAAAGGCGTTTCGTCGATGTCTGGGGCGCGGATTGCATCGGGCTGCACACCAAGCTGGGCCAACAGGTCCAGCCGCCTTGGGCTGCCCGATCCTAAGATAAACGCCATTGCGGCAGGCGTTACTTGAAGCGGTAGTTGATCCGACCCTTGGTCAGATCATAGGGGGTCATTTCGACCTGAACCTTGTCGCCGGCCAGAACACGGATGCGGTTTTTGCGCATCTTGCCTGCCGTATGTGCGATGATCTCATGGCCGTTTTCCAGCTCGACCCGAAACGTCGCATTAGGCAGGAGTTCCTTCACGACACCGGGAAATTCGAGCGTATCTTCCTTGGCCATGTTGTCTCCACATTTAAGTTGCACTCGCAGAATCTGCGAGGATGTGCGCTTAAATGAGCCTATTTCGGCCTTATTTCAAGGCCGGAATCACCTAAAGGACCGATATTGTGACCGAATCGACTCGGGGTAACTGCTCGTCCCAGTGAGATCGGTTAAGGACATGCCCATCTGCGCGCACGTTGGCGATGGCTGCCCGATCAACCTCGGCGTACGTCCAGCCCGGTTGGTTCAATGTGCCTTCAGCCAGCACTCCGGTCGCCGGGAATCCCTTGTCAGGCGGGCCAAAAACGCCGCCTGTTCCTGTGTTCATGTCTACGGCTTCGGACCAATCGTTGTTGCCCACCAGCGATGACATTATGGTAACGCATTGATTTTCCAGTGCTCTAGACATTGCACCGATGCGGACCCTCCAATAGCCCGACAGAGCCTCGGTGCAGGACGGAACAAGGATCAAATCCGCGTCCTGCAGCGCCCGGCCCAGCAGGGGAAACTCACTGTCGTAACAGATCAACACGCCGATTTTGCCAAGTGCGGTATCGAACAGTTTCAACGGGCCGCCGGGGGCAATATCCCAGTCTTCACGTTCAAACCGGGTCATGATCTGTTTGTCCTGATGGTCCTGACGACCATTCGGAGCATACAGGACTGCGCGATTAACCGGTCGACCGGCCCCGTCCACAACCGGGGCGGATGCGCCCAGAATATGCGTCTTGTGGACCTGTGCCAAACGCGCATGCAAGGCCTGAACGTCCCCCATCCGATCCGACACCGCACGGATCGAGCGCTCCAAATCACCCGCAACCTCAGTTCCGTCCAGCGTCGACAGCTCCATCGCGCCGTATTCCGGAAAAACCAGCAACTCGGCACCCTGCCCCGCTGCGTCCGAAACCCAGCGGTTCAGCTTGTCCTCATACTGCGTCCAGCTGTCGAGCCATTCGAGGTTGTAGGCGGCGGTGGCGACTTTCACAGGCGGCATCCTCATTCAGCCAAAATCACCAGACCATAGGCGGGGATACCGCGCGCTGTACAGCGCCAATCAACCGGCAGTCGTCGGGTCGATAATCGTTGTGACTTCGGTGATGACATTTGCCGGAAAACCGCTGAGCTCGGCGTGTTTCTGGATCGCATCCTCATTCTCGGCAAGATAGATGCAGAACGTTTTGTCCCCGGCGACGTAGGAGTGCTCCCACTGGACACCGGGGATCTGTTCCAGAGCTTCATTTGATTTGGCAGAAGCACCGCATAGCTCTTCACCGGACATACCGCCAACACCGGGCAGGTCGCGTTCGATAACGTATCGCTTCATCTTCAACTCCCCCACTAAAAAACCCAAGATACCATATTTCAGAGAGTTTCTCAGCAGTGCAGCGTTAAAGATCGCGTATCCAGAATTGCAAAGGCTTTCGCGTCTCGCCTTGCTGTCCAATATCCTTCCACGAAAATTCGGCGACTACGCCGGGCAGCGGTTCATAACCCCGCGCCCGCCAGAAGGCGTCCAAAGGACGATAGTTTTCGGGCCGCATTGGGTGATCGGCTGGGCGTTGCACCCCGCAAAAAGCGCTTTTCCTGAATCCCAATGCGCGGGCATGAGCCTCGCGCAGATCAAAGAAACTGTGACCAACGCCCTGGCCGCGATAATCGGACACCAGGACGGATTCGGCGCAGTAGAATATTTCGGACAGATCCAAACCGGACCCTTCGAACGCGGCTGCAAAATCGTCCGCGTGATCGACAAGTGGCGCACCGGTCGAAGCCCCGATCAGCCGGTCGCCGTCAAAGGCTCCGACCACAATGGCCTTGTCGCTGTTGCGGTAAGACTGCAGGTATTTGCGTTCGTATTCGAGGTCACCATCGTAAAGATACGGCCAAGCCCGAAACACCTCGATCCGCAGGCGTGCCACATCATCCAAAGCCTCTGCCAGAGCCGCTCCGACAAGGGGGCGGACGGCGGTGACCTTAGCCATTTGAGACCTGCTTGGTCCAGTCTGCGAGGTTATAGAACGTGGTGACGCGAGTGATCTTGCCGTCCTTGAGGTCAAAGAACGACCCGGCAGGCAGGCGATAGGTCTGGCCCTGTGCCGCGGGCAGCCCCTCATCGGTTTGCAGGTAGGTTCCGTTCACAATGAACTCAGCCGCTGCGCGCGCACCGCCTTCGGCTTCGAACACAACGATATCGGTCAGGTGTTCCTTGTAGCAGCGGTTCATATGCGCGCAAAACGCGGCGAACTTGTCTTTGCCGGTGCGGATCTGACCTTCGTTTACATGATGGGCCACGTCATCGGACAGGCAGGCCAGCATGCCGTCGACATCACCGGCATTGAAGGCATCGAAATAGGTTTTGATGGTCTGGCTCATGTCCCCTCCGTTGGTTCGCCCCAGCTGTCTTTCAGATGCTGAATGATCTGATCGCGGGTCTGTCGGTAGTGGGTTAGCTTATCCGTTCGCGTCTCGCCCATCCCAGTAGGGTCCATTATTGGCCAATAATCGACATCCAGATGGAAAATCCTGGTCAGTTCCAGCGCCCGGCGCTGACTGGCAGGTGATAAGGCTACGATCAGATCAAACGAGCTGAGGTCGTCGCCCCATTCCTGCATTTCGTCGAACGAGCGGGACCGATGGCGGGACAGCTCGACTCCGACCTCCTGGCACACCGCGATGCAGAATCCGTCGATTTCGAGATCGTTATGAACACCGGCCGACTGCACATAAGTCCCAGTGCCATAGAATTTTTTCATGAGGCCTTCGGCCATAGGAGACCGAACCGAGTTATGGTCGCAACAGAACAGGACCGACTGCGGCAAAGGCTTCACGCGTCAGCCTCCAAAATGTAAAACGCAGATTAGCGTGAACAAGCGGCGCGCGGTATCGGTATCAATCTCGGCCTTACCCTCAAGTCGCTCCTGCAAAACGCGGCTGCCTTCGTTGTGAATGCCGCGGCGGGCCATATCGATGGTTTCGATCTGGCTGGGCGGCAATGTCTTTACCGCGTTAAAGTAGCTTTCGCAGATTTGAAAATAGTCTTTGACAACTTGCCGGAACGGCCCCAGCGACAGATGGAACTCGGCCGCTTTTTCCTCGGCCTCAGTGGCGATGTCAAAAACCAGCCGCTTGTCGCGAATCGACAGCTGCACCCGGTACGGACCATCGGGCACCACACGGTCATCGCGCACGGGCAGTGCAAAGCTGTTTTCTTCCAGCAGATCATAGATCGCAACCTTACGCTCCTGCTCGATCTCGGGGGTCGGCGGAGGCAGGTTTCGGTCGTCTAATTCGATATGCGAAATGCGGGTCATTTTTGCGTTTGGTCCATTCAGGTCGGGACAGCTTTAGCGCAACATAAAAAAATGGACAACGCAGGAACCGATCAAATCGGAAACTCCGCAGGGTCGATTTTGTGGTTCTTGAGCAGTTGGTCAATCAGCGAGCCCTGATTGAAGGTTGTCACCCCGGAAAACATGCGCCGAAACCAAGATCCGTAGAAGTGCACGGACATCTTGTCCTGCCATTCTAGAAAATCGAGCTTGGATATGTCAGGATCATTCCACAAGGCGCGAAATCTGGGCGGGATCGCATAGAGTTCGGTTCGCGCGACGGCCTTCGCGCCCTCTTCGCTTTTGGACACGAAGTGATAGAGCATCGGGGGACCAAGGCTAAACAACGGCAAGCTCCAATAGGTCGATCTGCCGAACAGGTTCAAGTAGGTCTGCTTTTGGTCGTCCGACCACCAAGGCGGTACAAGATCGCTTTCGAAGGCAAACTGGCACATGCGCTGCAACGCTGGGCTATCCGACGGGAAAGCCAGTACTCCGTTCATCATGCGCTTTTTCTTGTTGTTCCCAAAAGGGAACAAGTAGCCATCTTGCGTCTCAAACGGCTTAAGCGCGTAGGCGTCAGCATCCACCCAGATGTAGTCGGTATCTCGCAACAGCTTCAGACGAAAAAGGTCCGCATGTACGGCAACGGAACGCGTGACCGGGTCGCGGTAAATCTCGGACGTATCGAAGATCTCTCGGGCATCGCGGGCCTCGACATAATCAGGAATATCCTCGAGCTCACCATAGTGGTAGACGATCGGTTTCTGGTCGACATCTGCGAAGGACTTTAGGCACAGATGCTCGAGAAAACTAAACCGCTTGCCGATCCACAGAGTTGCCACACGTTCCAAATTCAGTTCCTTCGCACCAAACCTTACAGCCAAAGCGACGTGCAAAGGCTGTCTGGTTCAAGCACAATCGCCTAACGGTGTTTCAGGTTCACTTCGGGTGTGACCTGCGGGCCATAAAGCCCTTAGCCATTCAGGCGTTTCAGCCGCGCTGTTACCGACAGTCCATGCGCCTCAAGGCTTTCTGATTGTGCCAGCTGTTCGGCCGCTGGGCCAATCGCGCGCAAGGCCTCGGGGGTCATCTGGCTGAGCGTCGTGCGCTTGAGGAAGTCCATCACGCTCAGGCCGGACGAAAACCGCGCCGAACGCGCCGTTGGAAGTACGTGGTTTGGCCCACCGACATAGTCGCCAATGGCCTCGGGCGTGTATTGACCCAAAAAGATAGCACCTGCATGGATCGTCTTCGCGCTCAGCGCCACCGGGTCGGCCACGCAAAGCTCCAGATGTTCCGGAGCGATGCGGTTTGACAACGCCGCCGCTTCGTCCAGATCGTGGACGGTGATAATGGCGCCGAAGTCCCGCCAACTTGCCCCTGCAATGGCACGGCGCTGCAAGGTTTCAAGCCGCTTGTCGACAGCTTCGGCAACAGCCCGACCAAAGCCCGCATCGTCTGTGATCAGAATTGACTGCGCACTTTCATCGTGCTCTGCTTGGCTGAGCAGGTCCAGTGCGATCCAGTCGGGATCGTTGTCCTTGTCAGCGATCACCAGAATTTCGGACGGACCGGCGATCATGTCGATGCCAACCTTGCCGAACACACGCCGTTTGGCTGCGGCAACAAAAGCATTGCCGGGGCCGGTGATCTTGTCCACGGGTGCAATATTCTCGGTGCCATATGCCAAGGCGGCAATCGCCTGTGCACCGCCGATGCGATAGATTTCGTCTACGCCCGAAAGCTGCGCCGCCAGCAGAACCAAAGGATTCACTTGCCCGTCCGGCGTCGGCACTGCAATGGCCAGACGCTCGACCCCCGCCACCTTGGCCGGAATCGCATTCATCAAAACGGATGACGGATAAGATGCCAACCCGCCCGGCACATAAAGACCAGCCGCAGAAACCGCCGACCAGCGCCAGCCCAGCGTCGCGCCAGCGGCATCGGTCCATTGTTGATCCTCGGGCATCTGCCTTTCGTGATACGCGCGGATCCGATCAGCGGCCAATTCTAACGCTGCACGATCCTCGGCCGAGACCTGTGTGACCGCCGCCGCGATCTCATCCGCACTAAAGGCCAGTGTTTCAGGCGTCAGCTCTAACCGGTCGAATTTGGCGGTCAACTCGATCACCGCCGCGTCGCCCCGCGTTCGCACGTCGTCAATGATCTGGGCCACCACCGCGTCGACATCCGGGCTGTCTTCGCGCTTGGCGGACAGCAGTGTGGCAAAAGCGGTTTCGAACTCGGGTGACGTCGTATCTAGGAAAACGGGCATGTTCTGGGCACTCCGGGGCGTTTGACCGGGACATATCGCCCGGATGGGCTGGCCTCAACCCTCAGTGCTGGGGGTGCAGCGATTTGCGCATGTGCAAACAGGACAGATCTGTGCGCTGGCTACACCCTCCGGTCGCCTGCCAGCCATGCCGTGCGTAAAACGGATAAGCTGTTTTGGTCGCTTCCAGGCGGCCTTCGGCATGTCCCGCACGGATCAATTCGCGCTCGAGTTTTTCCAACAGCGCCCGCCCTACGCCGCCACCTGTGTGGTCAGGATCAATGTATAGCAGCGTGATGTCTCCGTCCTGCCCCAGCGCTCCGACTGCGGCAGGCTGCCCGGCCTGCTCTGCCAGCCAAATCTGTGCCCCGGCATCGATCCAGTCACGGATGGTCGCCGGATTCTTGTTGGCGGTCCATTGCGCAATGATTTCGGGATCATCTGCATGATCTGCAACACATAGCTGCGTAATTGACCGGACCAGAATGCGGCTGAGGTCGAATACATCAAACACGGTCGCGCGGCGGAGTCTAATCCCCGCTGACGGCCCCGAGAACGCCTGAGCTATGCCGCGCTTATTCCGGATGATGAGGGGCGTGACCCGATGGGGCCTGATAAGGCCGGGTCACATCTTTGAGGGTGACATCCAGTGCCTCGACCGACAGACGGATCGCACCGTCGCCTGCCAAAGTCAGCATGATCGCGCCCGCACCGTCCTCGCCGGGTTCGAAATCCACGGACAGCAAGGACATCACCATGTCCTTGTCGCTGCGGTCTACTCCCTGACTGGCCACGGACAGTACCGAGTCGAACACCAGAACCGATTGCACCCGCTCGAACGGGCGGTCGCGGCGGGTGGCGGCATCTTTGTCCTCCCACCGGAACCGGTTGAGCAGCAGACCAAAACGGCGCTCGGACGGGCGCCACGTCATCTCAGTGATCGGAAACACCGCATCCTGCGTCAGGGTCGAAATGACCTGAAGATCATCGGCATCTTCGGCCCCCAGGTTCAGCGGGGCCTCGCGCCCGTCTTCGAAACTTGCGTCTGTCATTGGCCTTTGATCCGTTCAATCTTTGCGCCCACGCCTTCCAGCTTGCGCACCACATGCTCATATCCGCGGTCCAGATGATAGACCCGACTGACCGTTGTTTCGCCTTCAGCCGCCAAACCCGCAAGGATCAGCGAGACCGAAGCCCGCAAATCGGTCGCCATCACCGGGGCCCCTTTCAGCTGATCCACACCTGTCACCGTAGCTGTGCCGCCATGCACCTCGATATTCGCGCCCATGCGCACCAGTTCGGGCGCGTGCATAAAGCGATTCTCGAAAATACGCTCTTCCAAAACCGAGGTGCCCTCAGCCGTGCACATCAACGCCATCATCTGCGCTTGCAAATCGGTTGGAAAACCGGGGAACGGCTCGGTCACCACATCCACTGCGCTGACGCGGCCATTTTTGCGGCTGACCTTAAGTCCCTTTTTGGTTTCCGTGACACTCACCCCCGCCGCGTCCAGTTTGGCGGCGAAGGATTCAACCAGAGACATCCGACCGCCCAGCAGCTCAACCTCACCGCCGCACATGGCCGGAGCCAGCATATAGGTACCAAGTTCGATCCGGTCGGTCACAACCTGATGGGTCGCACCATGCAACCGGTCGACGCCCTGAATCTCGATGGTCGAGTTTCCCTCGCCTGAGATCTGTGCGCCCATCTTGCGAAGGCATCCGACCAGATCGACGATCTCAGGCTCGCGCGCGGCGTTTTTCAAAACCGTCGTGCCCTTGGCGAGCGTCGCCGCCATGACGATGTTTTCGGTCGCCCCGACGGAGGCAAAGCGCATCTCATGCACCGCGCCCTTCAACCCACCGGGCGCTTTGGCGTGCAGGTAGCCATCCTTCAGTTCAATCTCGGCGCCCAACGCCTCAAGCCCTTCGACATGCAGGTCCATGGGCCGCGCGCCGATCGCGCAACCACCAGGCAGCGATACAACCGCCTCTCCGAACCGGGCCAGCAAAGGCCCCAGAACCAGGTTCGAGGCACGCATTTTGCGCACGATTTCATAATCTGCTGTGTGGCTGGTCAGGTCATGGCTGGACATGGCCAGCACTTGACCATCTTGCAGAGACGACACTTCGGCCCCGAGCGATCGCAGCAAGGCGGTCATCGTGATGATGTCACTCAGCCGTGGCGCATTGGTCAGCGTCAGCGGTTCTTCGCTTAGCAACGTCGCGGGCATCAAGGTCAGACATGCGTTCTTGGCCCCCGCAATCGGTATCTGCCCGTTCAACGGGCCGTTGCCCGTCACCAGAATCGAATCCATCCGCTCTTATCCCTCGTCCTTGCCGGTCTTGTCACCGGATGCAGCGCGCGCCTTGGCCTGCGCCTTGCGACGCGCCATATTCGCCTTCAAGGCGGCCTTCAGCCGCTCTTCGCGCGCTTCCCCGGATTTACCGTGTTTTTTGGGTGAATTTTTATCCGTCATGATCTTTCTCTACAGGAGGCGAAAAAAACCGTCCAGACACCCTTGCGCCCCGTTTCGTTTGAGTCTAATCACCCGCCCACAGCGCTGCTGTAGCTCAGAGGTAGAGCACTCCCTTGGTAAGGGAGAGGTCGAGAGTTCAATTCTCTCCAGCAGCACCATCAATCCAAAATAGTGATAAAATACGTGCTATCGGCATAGCCATGCAGCCGTATCGTACCGCGCCGCTTCAAACGGCGCAGAGCGTTTTCTGTCGGTCAGCGCCCTTATCTCGGCATCATGAAAAACTCTTCCAGTACGATCTTGCCTTCCGCGACCGAATACACGGCGATCTCGCGCAGGGTCATCCGTTCGCCAGTTTCCTTATGTGTCACTTCTGCCTTGAACCGGACCCCAAAGCGATTGGGCGGATGGACGTAGGGGCCATCTATGTCGAGCTCCTGGATGTCATGCGTTGCCAGCCAGTCCTCTCGTTTTCCCTTGATCGCTTCCCGGCCCTTTGTAATGCGGAATTGTCGAACCGGGGGCACGACGGCCTCGATCGACTGTGCGTCTTGGGCATAGAGTTCATCAACGCTCGCGAGACCCCTGCGATCGCGCAAGGCCTGGACGAAGGTTTTTCCAATTTCAATCAAGTCTTCCATGAACTTCCCCTTCCATCAAAGGCCACTTTAGCACCCTTCTCCGTTGGCATTATTGACAAGGATCAATGAGCATATCCGCGTAATCGAGCGCGCCTGTTCGAGGTTTCGGCAGTTTCCCAAAGGAAAGGCCATCATTGACTCAAACCCCGGCTGCATGGGACAAATTAGGGGTCCATTGTTGAATTTTTTTCGGGCACCACGACCGAGTAACCAGTTAATCGAGTTTAGGAGTAACCATTGTCTAAAGGTGATTGGGAAACGGCAGGCGCCCCAAATGGGCGCACGGCCGCCGGACGGCTGGACTGGGTTGATGCGGTCAAAGGCCTGACGATAATTCTTGTCGTGCTCCACCATGCGGTCGCGGGATTTCGGTTCGACCCGAATTTGCCGGTCTGGGTTGCTGACCTGACCCGCGCACTGGACCCGGTGCGGATGCCTTTGTTCTTTCTTGTTGCGGGATTGTTCGCGAAAAAGGCATTGGACGGCCCCGCCGACGCGTTCATCCGCGGTAAAGTTGTGTATTTTCTGTACTTCTACGTCTTGTGGTCGCTGATCATCTTTTTGTTTCGCTTCTCCCTCAACCCGATCACAAATTCGGTCACCTATTGGTGGGAGATTTTTCTGATTCTCTGGGACCCGCTGCCCACGATCTGGTTCCTTTATGCGCTCATGCTGTCCTTCGTCATACTCAGGCTGCTGCGCAGTGTTCCACCCGTCTATATTGTAGGTGTCGCAGCCATCATACAGGCTCAGTTCCTTTTGGGTGTCTGGCCGGAAGGCGTGGTGATTGCCGACAAACTGGCAAAACTATTCGTCTACTTTGTCATCGGGGTTTATGCGTCGGAATGGATCAGAAGCCGCGCCTCAACTGCCCGGCCCCTGGTGGTGGCCTTATGCGCCGCGGGCTTTGGCGTGCTGGCTGTTCTGGCCGCCAGTTGGGACCTGCAGAAGATACCCATAGTGTTCTTCTCGCTGTCCGCACTGTCTGCTGCGGCAATCATCGGAGCCATTGTTCTTGTATCGAACGCGGGCCGCGCCCACTGGCTGGTCGTGGTCGGCAGCTACAGCCTGTACATCTATCTGACGCATTTCCTGCCGGTTGCAGGGACGCGGATTATCCTTACGAAGATTGTCGGCGTGACCGAGCCTCTGTTAGTCATCCCTATCTGCGTCATCGTGGCGGTGGTGTTTGGAATCGCGTTTTGTCGGATTTTAACGGGCACGCGTTTCGAGTGGCTGATCCGACTGCCCAAATGGCTGTCTGAACGTCGCTATGATATACCGATGGTGCGTTCGCCAAGCGCCTGACCTTCGTCATTTGTTGGCGCAGTGGGTCAGTTCAAACGAACGGATGCCGACAGCGCACCGGAAAGCGCTTTTTTGATCTCGGCGGGAACCTCGCGCCCTCGTTGCTGCAAGGTTGCCGCGGTCCAACCCGCGGAATGCCCGCGGCAGCCGATTTTGTTGGCCCGTGCCGCTGCCATCGTCGTTGCGTCATCCTGCACCAAGACCATTGCGGCTTCCAACTCGGCTTCGGACAAGGACATGCGAACAGCACTGTGCACATCCATTGAAACCTGCAAGGTGTGGTGTTCCAAACGATGGGCCGCATCAGTCAGCATGCGCGAGCAATATGCCGACAAAAAGTACCAGCGGAATATCTGATATACGCGATGCTGCGTCTCTGCCATCTCTGGCGAAAACCCTGCAGCTGAGGTCAGTACGGCGAAAGCGGACTTTGCAGCGTTGGAAGCATCACAAATCTGGCGTTCGCGGTTTGCGATCGCAACGGCACCGTTGGCGGGGCGGCTTTCGGATTTACCGTGTTCCAGATGCATGCGGTCCTCCATCGAAATCAGATGATGAAGATATGAGGTCTGATGCCTTGGCTTGAATGGGATTTTTCGCCAGATTCTCCCAATCCAAAAATTTTTGTGGCCAAATCAAAACTATGTCCAGACAAATTCACCTGTTAAATTGGCCTGTTTTAGGCCTTTCGGTCAACAGGAGAAATACGGCGAACATTAAGGTTTTAGCCAAATCGCACACATATCTGACACGATCTTGCAAAACTTATGCCAACTTCGGCATCTATGAATACTCAATCCTGCTATCCAGTTTACCAGTACAGTTTTAACGAGGGGGTACGAAGCAGGACCAGGGGGTGAGCGCCTGCCCGGCCAGGCTCGCCTTACGGCAGAGACGCTCCCCCCGTCTTAATTTCTCAGTCAATTTTGTTTTTTTGCGCGTGCGGCGTCACGCCGAAACTCGACCGGTAAACGCGCGAAAAGTGCCCCGGATTCTCGAACCCACAGGCCATGGCGACTTCGGTCACCGAGGCTTCGGTTTGAAGTAACAGTTTCTGCGCGCGCTCAAGCCGCAATTCCATAAAATACTTTTTGGGCGACGTGTTGAGGTACTTGCCAAACAAACGCTCTAACTGCCGCGTCGAGATTCCAAGCTCTTCGGCAATCTGCGACGGGGACACGGGCGCTTCGATGCAATCCTGCATAATATGGATCGCCTTGGCGAGATGCACATTACGCATACCGTTACGCGATTGCAGCGAAACCCGTTGTTTGGCAGTGGCGTTGCGCACCGCGTTGTAGACCATCTGATCTGCTACTGCGACGGACAACTCCTCGCCATGGTCCTTTTCGATCAAATGCAGCATCAGGTCGGCTGTAGCTGTCCCACCCGAAGCAGTGATGTGCTTTTCATCCGCCACAAAAACGCTGCGCACCAGATTCACCTCGGGAAACGCCTCCATAAAGGCATCGTGATATTCCCAGTGAATGGCAGCCTGCATTTCGTCCAGAAATCCGGCCTCGGCCAGCAACCATGCCCCCGAGCAAAGTGCCCCAATGGCTGTTCCTCGTGCCCGTTCACGTCGCAACATCGCCAACAAAGGGCGCGAGACATGTTTGCGCATATGGATGCCCGATAGAACGAACAGCTGATCGGATTTCGGCACCGCGTCCAAGCCGCCGTGCACCAAAGTCACCGATCCATTCGAACACACAGCCCGTTCGCCATGTTCGGACAAAAACGACCACTCATAAAGATCCTCGCCGCTCACGAGGTTTGCGATGCGCAACGGTTCCACCGCACAGGAAAAAGCGAGGTGCGAGAATTCCTCGATCAGGATGAAAGTGATGTGGCGGGGCTGGCGCATGGGCGTCCGATTCAGCTTGGCGTGGTCGACGGCCTATGCTGCACGATTTTTTTCTGTATACAAGTTGTATTTTTATAGAATACAGAGAGTGCACGAAATGACGATCACGATTCGCGCAGCCGTTGGAGGAACGGATGAAAGACGACGCAAAATCTCGGAAAGCTGAACTGACAGAGCACCTGAAGGTCTCGATCCTGACCCTGCGCCTGCAGCCCGGAACGGATCTGGACGAAGCACATCTTTCGGACGCTTTCGGCCTGTCCCGCACCCCGCTGCGAGAGGTTTTCAGGCAATTGGCCGGTGAGGGGTATTTGGACCTGCGCACCAACCGCAGCGCCCGGGTGTCGGAAATGTCATACACCACGCTGCGCGACTTCTTTCTGGCCGCGCCGATGATTTACGGCGCGATCCTGCGGTTAGCGGCCCAGAACGCGACCCGACCGCAGATTGATGCCCTCAAAGAAGCGCAACAGGCCTTCAAGGCTGCATTGCGATCCGGGTCCGCCGAAGATCGTGCCCTTGCCAACAACCGCTTTCACGATGTGACCGGAGAGATGTCGGGCAATGTTTACCTGCTGCCATCGTTCAACCGGCTGCTGATTGACCATGCCCGGATCGGGATGACGTTCTACCGCCCCCAGACGGCGAAGATGACTGAAAACCTGTCCGAAGCAAGCAACCAGCACGACGCCATCATCGCCGCCATCGAGGCGGGCGATGAGGCGGCGGCTGCGCAGCTGGCCGAGGATCACTGGAACCTGTCACGCGATCAGATCGAGCTGTTCGTGATGCCTGACGCGCTGGATGTCCCGATGGGCATCCCGCCCCTTTCGAAACCTGCATGAGGACGGAATGAACCCGATTTTCAAGTTTGAGGGGATCTATACCCCTGTGGTCACGCCCTATCACGACGATGGCAGCGTGAACTGGGACGCCCTGTCCGAAGTGATCGAATTCTTGATCGACAACGGTGTGCACGGGCTTATCTCGGGTGGATCGACTGGCGAGAACTATGCCCAAACCGTCGAGGAACGGCTGGAACTGGCGAAGTTCACGCATAAACAACTGAAAGGTCGATTGCCCTTGGTTGTCGGAACCGGAGCGATGCTGACGCCGGATTCGATTGCGCTGGCCTCAGGCGCACGTGAGATTGGCGCCGACGCGATCCTGCTTGCCAGCCCGCCGTATTCGGTGCCAACCGACCGGGAAAACGCCCTGAACGCGCTGGCCATTGACAAGGCCGCCGACCTGCCGGTGATGCTGTATAACTATCCGCACCGCACCGGCACTATGATGGGTGAGGAATTCCTTGACCGCGTCGGTCGCAGCCGGAACTTCTGCGGCATCAAGGAAAGCTCTGGTGATATCAACCGGGTGCATCTGCTGGCCCGCGATTACCCGCATATCCAGCTGGGCTGCGGCATGGATGATCAGGCGCTGGAGTTCTTTGCCTGGGGCGCGCCATTCTGGGTGTGCGGTGGGTCGAACTTCCTGCCTGCGGAACACGTGGCGCTGTATCAGGCCTGCGTGATCGAAGGGAATTTCGCTAAGGGCCGCCGGATCATGTCCGCGATGATGCCGTTGATGCGGGTTCTGGAACAGGGTGGCAAGTTCATCCAGACCATTAAACACGGCGTCACCATGAACGGGATCGAAGCGGGTGCGATGCGGCCGCCGCTGAAAGGTCTGAACAAGGACGACAAGCGCGCGTTGGAACAGGTGACGCGCGTGCTGAAAAAGACAATCGCTGACATCATGGCGGAGGGCTGAGCAATGGAATTGCTGACACAAGACGAATACAAATCCATCGCCGCGGGCCTGACCCTGCCCACAAGTGCCTTCATTGATGGCGCATACCGCCCGGCGATCTCTGGCGAAACCTTCGAGACGGTGAACCCCGCAACTGGCGAAAAACTGGCTGACATCGCGGCCTGTGGCGCTGCGGATGTGGACTTTGCCGTCGAAAAGGCGCGCGAGGCGTTTGACGATGGCCGCTGGTCGAAATTGCACCCGTCTGACCGCAAGGACGTGCTGATCCGGCTGTGCAAGCTGATGACACGCAACGCCCGCGAACTGGCGGTGATGGAAAGCATCGACAGCGGCAAAACCATCTTCGACTGTGAAACCGTGGACGTGCCCGAGACAATCCACTGTCTGAAATGGCATGCCGAGGCGATCGACAAGATCTATGATCAGGTCTCGCCCGCCAGCGACGACCATATCGCAATGGTGGTGCGCGAGCCGATCGGTGTTGTCGGGCTGGTGCTGCCGTGGAACTTCCCTCTGCTGATGCTGGCATGGAAGATCGGACCTGCTTTGGCCGCGGGCTGTTCGGTCGTCGTGAAACCGGCTGCAGAAACCACACTGACCGCTCTGCGTCTGGCTGAGCTGGCAATGGAGGCCGGTCTGCCTCGCGGCGTGCTGAACATCGTCCCCGGCGGCGGGGCCGAGGTGGGCGAGCCCATCGGGCGGCACATGGATATCGACATGGTTTCCTTCACCGGCTCGACCGTAACGGGCAAGCGGTTCCTGACCTACTCCGCCGAAAGCAACGCCAAAGAGGTCGTGCTTGAGATGGGCGGCAAGAACCCCGCCATCGTGATGGATGATGCCGAGAACCTCGACCGCGTCGCCGCGCATATCGTCAACGGCGCGTTCTGGAACATGGGCGAGAACTGCTCAGCTTCGTCCCGTCTGATCGTGCACAAGGATGTGAAGGCGGAATTGCTGGAGCGCATCGCCCATCACGCCAAACAGTGGAACATCGGCGACCCGTTGGACCCGGAAACCCGCATGGGCGCGTTGGTGAGCGAAGGCCACTACAACAAGGTCTGCGGTTATCTGGATCAGGCCGAGAACGTGGTGATCGGCGGCAAAGCTGACAAAGGCTTTGTCGAGGCGACTGTGGTCGAAGTTCCCGGAAACGACTCGACCTTGGCCCGGGAAGAGATCTTCGGGCCAGTCCTGTCAGTGATCGAAGTTTCGGGCTTTGACGAAGCCATCAAGATCGCCAACGACACCGAGTACGGCTTGTGCGCTTCGATCTTCACCGCCAACGCCAAACGCGCCATCCGCGGCGCGCGGGCGATCCGGGCGGGCACCGTGACGGTCAACAGCTTTGGCGAGGGCGACATCACCACCCCCTTCGGCGGCTACAAACAGTCGGGTTTTGGGGGTCGGGACAACTCGGTCCACGCCCACGACCAGTATACCCAACTCAAGACCATCTGGATCGATCTGGCCGATGATGCGGATGAGGCGGTCGATTGACGGCCTACACCGCAAAACGGCTGCCAAGGCAAACAGGACCGGCAGGATGGAACGCCATTCTGCCGCCACAGACTCCGTTGCCGCAGTTGGACCGGAACCTGTCGGCGGACATCACTATTGTCGGCGGAGGGTTTGCGGGCCTGACTGCCGCGCGGCGGCTGCACCAGATTGATCCAACGCTGAAGGTCGTTCTGTTAGAGGCCGGGCGTTTTGCCGATGGCTCTGCCGGGCGCAATTCGGGCTTCATGATCGACCTGCCGCATGATCTGGCATCGGACAATTATGCAGGCGATGGGCTAGAGGCAGATCGGGCAACAATCGCGTTGAACCGGCGTGCCATCAGTTTTGCGACGCAAGTCGGGCAGGACTGCGATCTGCCGCAGGAAATATTCGATCCTTGCGGCAAATTCAACGCAGCCGCCACGCGGGCCGGAGATCGGCACAACCAGGAATTCGCCGCTCATCTGGAGCGGCTCGGCGAACCCTGCACGCTGTATGACCGCCAACAGATGCAAGAGATCACGGGCAGCCCACATTACACATCCGGTCTTTATGCGCCCGGTACGGTGATGATCCAGCCCGCTGGTTATATTCGGGCCTTGTCCTTAAATCTTTCGACGCAGGTCAATCTGTTCGAAAACTCACCTGTAACCGGGTTCGAAAAACAAGGGGCGGGATGGCTGGTCAAAACACCCGAGGCGCAGATTTCAACGGGTCGGATTATTCTGGCCAATAACGGCCATCTGGAAAGCTTTGGGTTTTACGAACGGCGATTGATGCACATCTGCCTGTACGCGTCGATCACGGAGCGTTTGACGAAAGAACAGATCAAAACGCTGGGCGGTCAGCCCCGCTGGTCTGTCACGCCCGCCGACCCAATGGGGACCTCGGTCCGGCGCATCTCGGGCAGTTACGGCGACCGGATTCTTGTCCGCACATGTTCGACCTTCCACCCGACGATTGAGACCAGCTCCATGCGCCTGCGCAACGCTGGCTGGGTGCATGACCGTAAGTTCCGTGAACGCTTTCCGCATTTGCCGGACGTCAAGATGGAGCACCGCTGGGCCGGGATGCTCTGCCTCAGCCGAAACGGATCGGCGGCGTTTGGCGAGCTTGATACCGGTGTCTTCTCGGCCTGTTGCCAGAACGGCCTGGGAATCGCTCGTGGCACGTTGCAGGGCATGGGAGTTGCCGAGCTGGTCACGCAGGGCGGATCCGACATCGCGGATCATTTCCTGGCCCAGCCCATGCCCCCGCGCCTTCCACCGGAACCCTTCGCGTCATTGGGTGCAAACAGCTATCTGATCTGGAAAGAGTGGCGATCTGGGAAAGAGTGAACCTGCCCGTCAGGGCAGGCTGAGCTTACTCATTCGCCCCCCATCCACCGTATAGACCTGACCAGTGACAAAGCTGGCCTCGTCCGATGCTAGGAAAGCGACCATGGCCGCGACCTCTTCGGGACGACCAGTCCGGGCCAAGGGATGAATGCGGCCGATGTCCCGGCGAAAAGCGTCGGGGTCTGGCTGCGTTTCAATGAAATCCATGTTCAGTTCGGTGTCGATCCAGCCGGGTGCCACGGCGTTGCATCGAACGCCCTCGGCCCCGTGATCCACGGCCACGGCGCGCGTCAGGCCATGCAGGCCCGCCTTGCTTGCACAATAGGCGGCGTGGCCGGGATTACTGCCCAAACCTTCGATAGAACCGATATTGACGATGCTGCCTCGTGTCCTCCGAAGGTGAGGCAACGCCGCCTTGATCAGCAGAAACGGGGCCGTCAGGTTGACCGACAGATTGCGATGCCAATCCTCAAGCGACATCTCTTCAACCAGCGCTTCCTGCATCATCCCCGCATTGTTGATCAGGACATCCAGACGCCCTGCCCGGTCGATGACTTGCGCAACCACGTCTGCCGGGCTGTCAGGATCTCTGAAATCCGCCTCGATCCCTTCAAACTCAGGGTCATCCCCACGCTGTGCGGTGAACACCCGCGCCCCGTCGTGCCGCAACCGTTCGGCAATGGACCGACCAATGCCGCTGCGCCCTCCGGTGACGAGGGCGGTCTTGCCTTCAAATCGGGTCATGATACCGGTTTGCCTCCGTTCACTTCGACCAACGCACCGCACATATAGCGCGCGGCGTCCGAGGCCAGAAACAGGATCACGTCGGCGATGTCCTCGGGCTCGGCGATGCGGCCCAGCGGGACGGTCTGCCCCAGTTCGGCCACAGCGCTGTCCGGGTCGAACCCGCGTTTGGCAAAGCCCGAGCGCAACATCGGTGTGTTAACCTCATTCGGACAGACCGCGTTGATCCGGATGCCCTGATGGGCGTGATCCATCCCCATGCACTGGGTCAGCGAGGCGATGGCTGCCTTGGTCATGCAATAGACCGCATGGTTCGGACCGGGACGCAGCCCCCAGCAGGAGGCAGTGTTCACGATCGCACCGCCGCCATTCGCGGCCATGATCGGGATCGCGGCGCGACAGACCCGAAACGGAGCTTCGACGTTAACGCCAAGCGACAAAGACCAATCCTGATCCAAGGTCTCGGTGACCGCACCGCGCGTGATAACGCCGGCATTGTTGACCACGATGTCCAGCCCGCCCAGCGCATCCGCAGCCTTTTGTGGCAGAGTATCGGCGTAACTCGGGTCCAGCAGATCGCCGGGCAAATGCGCCTCGGCGTCAATCCCTTCAACCGTACGGTCGGCAACAGCAACGCGCGCCCCGGCGGCGCGCAGGCGCTGCACCAGAGAGGCCCCGATCCCGCCCGCGGCCCCAGTGACCAAAGCGGATTTTCCTTCGAATTCCATAAACTGCTCCCCTCAGAACGATGCTACAGGCCCGCCAAAGCGGGTTTCGTCCGGCACAACGCCCAGACCCGGGCCCGTTGGCACGTTGATATGACCGGCCTCAATGCGGATTCCATTTTCGGGGTCATAGTGGCCGTCGATATAGGGCGCTGCCAGCCACACACCTTCCAGCAGATCAGGCCTGACGGTCGCACCAATGTGCGTGCAAGCGGCTGCGATGATATCCCCGCCCCAGCTGTCATCGCATGTATGGGGCAGATTGCGCGCCTCACAAACATCCCTGAACGCGCGCATGGGCTGCAGACCTCCGATCCGGGTCACTTTCATACCGAACCCGTCCACAAGACCGGTGCCCGCTGCCGTTACAACCGTGTTCAGACTGGTACTGTTTTCGTCCATGTAAATCGGGTGGCTCACCTGCGGGCGGATTTTCTGCATGTCTTCGATGGTGTTACAGGGTTGTTCCATCACAAAGGGAATTTCCGGGCATTCGCGACTGACGCGCAAGGCATCGCGGGTTGTCCAACCACGGTTTCCATCGACAGCCAGGCGCATACCGGATCCCCGGATCACCTCCCAGACTTTGCGAATGGTTTCGATGTCCAACTCGACCGGCCGACCCCCGACCTTGATCTGCAGACGCTGATAACCTTCGGCCAGCTTGTCCGCCGCCAGACGCGCGATGTCGTCCGGGGCACCCACCCCGGTTGCATAATAAGACGGCACTTTGTCCACCGCAGCACCGCCCATTAGTTTAGAAACGCTGATCCCAAAATTCTTGCCAAGCAGATCATGCGCGGCGATGTCGATGGCCGCTTTGGCATAGTTGTGCCCGTTCAGCAGGCTATCCATCCGACGATGCAAACCAAGCACAGAGACTTCGGCACCGACCAAATCCTCAGCCATCAATGCCAAAGCGGCGCGGGCTCCGGCCGCGTGCGCCTCGGCATAAGTGGGGCCGACCGGGCAGGTCTCGCCCCAACCGATCAGGCCATTGTCAGC
This sequence comes from Ruegeria sp. R14_0, assembly GCF_017743975.1. Lineage (GTDB taxonomy): Bacteria > Pseudomonadota > Alphaproteobacteria > Rhodobacterales > Rhodobacteraceae > Ruegeria. Next base: position 227,204 of record NZ_JAGHRC010000005.1, read on the forward strand.
AACCAATTTGACCAGCGTTGTATCCAGCGCCCAGACTTCGGCGTTGGCCATCGTGTAGGGGCCGTTCTTGACCGGCAGATCGTGGCTATAGACGTGAATTTCGGCGATTTTCAATGTTTGAATTCCGTGGCGTTCTTGAAAGGAAAAAACCCGCCCAATGGTCCGGGCGGGTGAGTTTCGGGGAAAATGACCTTAGTAGCTTTGGTTCAGCTCATCGGCCGCCGGTATTTCGCGTTCGCGCCGGGCGATGTAGTCCAACAAAGCTTCGTTTTTGGCCTCATCCAGCTTGGGTTCTTGATACTCGGCCAACAACGTGCGGGCGCGGTTGAGCGCGCGTTCGGTGATTTCGACACTGCCCTCAGCCTGCCATTGCTCGATCGAGTTGTTGTCGAACAGTTCGGGCATGAAAAAGGCGTTTTGGAAGTTGTCCTGCGTATGGGGGTGGCCCAGATAATGCCCTCCGGGTCCGACATCGGGCACTGCCGCAATCGCTTGGTCGAAATCTTGCCACTTGGGGCCTTCGGCCATGCGATAAGCCATAGCGCACTGTTCAGCATCGACGATGAACTTGGCGACAGAACAGTGCATCCCGGCTTCGTTCCAGCCCGCGCTATGCCAGATGTAGTTGGCACCAGCATGAACAACCGCCTGCAACGTCGTCGCGGATTCGTATCCGGCCTGTGCGTCAAATGTCTTGGCCCCGCCCAAAGTGTTCGATGTGCGCCACGGCACATCGTAGTGCCGCGCCATCTGACCGATCATGAAGTTCATCAGGCTGATCTCGGGCGTTCCCGCCATCGGCGCGCCGGACTTCATGGAAACGGTCGACAGGTAGTGACCGTAGATCGCAGGCGCACCCTTGCGGATCACCTGCGTGTAGGCCAGCGCGCTCAACGCCTCGGCATTCAGCTGGGCAACGGTTGCCGGAACGGATGCGGGCGTATTCGCGCCGCCCAGCACGAAGGGAGAGCACAATACCGGTTGCTTGCGGCGGCAGAACGCGCGCATTGCGCCCAGCATGGTTTCGTCCCACACCAACGGCGAGTTGCCGTTGCAGTTGCCGGTGGTGACCGGGTGCTCCTCTAGGAATTCCTCGCCAAACAGGATCGCGCACATTTCCATGACGTCTTCGGCGTTCTTCGGCGAAGTGGTCATCCCCATGAACGTCTTGTCCGAATGCTTCATCGACGAATAGGTAATCCGCAGGTGTCGCTGGCTGATCGGGTGGTCGTAGGGCTCAACAATGTGATGCGCCGAGCTGTGCAGCGCGGGCATCATGTGGCTGAGCTTGTGGAACATCGCCAGATCTTCCAGCGTTGGGTTGCGGCGGACGTCGTCAAGATCGCGCAGGAACGGCGCACCCGTCATAGGCACAAAGATCGAGTGCTTTCCACCCAGCCGCACGTTCTTTTTCGGATCCCGCGCGTGATAGGTAAAATCGCTGGGAATGGTGGCGATCAGCTCGCGCACCAGTCCGCGGTCGAGGTAAACCAACTCACCTTCGACCTTGGCGCCGACCTTCTTCCAATCTTCCAGCGCGATCGGGTCGCGAAACTGAACACCGACATTCTCGAGAATATCCATCGAGGCATTGTCGATGCGTTCAACCTGCGCGCCGTCCATCACCTCGCACAGAGGGATACCGCGCGTCAGGCCGGGCAGCATTTCAAAGTTCGGGGCGGTGCGCATAGCTCTGCGGGCAGAGCGTCCACCTGCGCGTGTCGTGGTGCGAATGTTCACGGGGCAATCCTCCAATCTTGTACTCAGACTGTAGGATTCGGCGCCGTCGCACCTCACTGATTGCGATGTCTGCTTGCAAGAAGCGACACCGGCCCGGAACGAAAAACGCCGCCCCAAACGGGACGGCGCGTGGGTTTTTTGGAACCCTGAGTTTATTCAGCAGCCTGTGTATCCGCTGCCAGCTTGTCGCGCTGGTTGTCGCGGTACAGCGCCTTGGCCAGCGACACGCACATCAGACCCATCACCATGGTAAAGGGCAGCGCGCCGATGATCATCGCATTTCGCAACGCATCCAACGGATTACTGTCCCCGGCGGCCAGAATCAGCGTGCCGATCACCGCGGTCAGGATCACACCCCAGATAATGCGGTGTTTGATACCGGTTTCCTGGCTGCCACCCGACATGATCGTGTTCATCACCAGAATGCCCGAGTCCGCCGACGTGACCAGGAAGGTCATGATCAGGATCACGCACATGATGTTCAGCATGGACAGCAGCCCACCGTCGATCATGTAAGACAGCGTGACGAACAGCTTGTTGGTGTTCGACGCGCCAATGATCGCACCTTCAGCCGCGCCTGCGAGTTCCAGATCAATCGCCGTGCCGCCCAGGATGGTCATCCAAGCAAAGCACACCAGCGCTGGCGCGAACACACAACCCAGAATGAACTCACGCACGGTGCGGCCCTTCGAGATGCGCGCCAGGAACAGACCCACGAACGGCGAGAAGGCGATCCACCAGGCCCAGTAGAACGTGGTCCAACCTGCCTGCCATCCGAATTGACGCCCCTGCTCACCCGCAGCGTATGCCGCAGCCAGAGTGGCCTCGTCCAGTTCTGCAGCCGCGCCTTCCAAACCACTCTTGAAGCCGTCAAAGCTGCCCCAAGCGTTGGTTGCGCCACCCATCAGGGCTTCGGCATGGGCTTGTGCTTCAGCCGGAAGAGCCGCAGCGAATGCTTCGGCTGAGAGCGGGCCATAGGCACTAAAGCTCAGCGACAGGAAGTGCAGGATATAGTCGACCATCGCCGTACCATAGGTTGTCATGGCAAAGACGAACGAGCCAAAGACAACAAATGTCCCCAGCAGGATGATCGACAACACAAGGTTCAAGTTCGACAGGTACTTAACGCCCCGGCCAACACCAGACACAGCCGAGATGATCGACAAGCTCATGATGACGACCAGACCGGCAATCAGACCCACCTTGCTGGGGGTTGGAACTTCGCCGCCCAGGTCCATAACCCAGCCCATCCCTGTGATCGCGTAAACACCGTCGATGAACTGGCTGACACCGTAACCGATGGTTACCGAAACGCCCAGGATCGTTGCGACAACGCCGAGCACGTCAACAACATGGCCGAGGAATCCGTTCATCAGGCGACCGAACAGCGGAGTCAGTGCGGAACGGATCGTCAGCGGCATGCCGCGCGTGTAGGCGTAGTAAGCCAGCGAAAGGCCGGTCACGACATAGATTGCCCATGCGTGGAAGCCGTAGTGAAGGAAGGTGAAGCGATAACCCGATTGCAGAGCCTCAGGCGTGTTGCCTTCAACCGCGCCGGAAACAACCACAGGGTTCGACCCCCAAAGGCCCAGCGGTTCAGCCGTAGCAAAGACCATCAGACCAACACCCAGACCAGCGCCAAACATCATCGAGAACCAAGAGAAGTTGGAAAACTCGGGCTTTTCACCCGGCGTCCCCATGATCCGCCTACCTGTGGCAGGGATGATGGCGACAATAGCGAGGAAGAAGAAAAACAAACCGACAATTATAACGTAGAAGCTGTTGAAGACTTCAAGCAGCTTGCCATTTAGCGTGCCCAGCGTGCTGGTAGCGTTTGCCGGAAAGACCAGCGCCCAGAGCACGAGGCCCACCATGATGCCCTTGCTGATCAAAGCGATTGGGACGCTGTAGTTTTCATAGAAACCGCCATCGGCCGTTTCTATTTCAACGTCCGTAAAAGGTTCGGGTATCGACATATTTCTCCTCCGTGGTGTCGCGTTCTTATTGTAGTTATCTCGGTGACCCTGAAGCCCACCCGTTCAATCCGGGTGAAGACGACCAATCCATCGTCAATGGCCCTAAAGTCTGTATTCCTATTGCCTTAAGTTGCGCCCTTGCTGTCGCAAAGTGCGATGGTCCGGCCCATTCTGAGTTGCAGTGAATTCAACGCAAGAAATTCTCAGGCGATACAAACTCAAACCAACCGGGGATACGTTCCGCACCTCCATAACTTTCCCTTTCGGCCTGTCCCGGCGGCCAGTTGGTGCGTCGGTTTTGGCAGAACCACCTTGCGGCGTCGGGCGTTTTCACCCAGATATCCTGTCAAACGCAATATTTGTTGCTAAAAACGACTATAGTGGCGGGCAAGACTAAATTCGGCCAGAACCGACGAATTGACGCAAAATACGACATCGATGGCAAACATAAAGCAAAAAAACATCAAATCTCGCGGCCAGCTCTGGCTTTCACCTTCAAAAAAAATAAAACTAAGTTTAACAAAACTAAACCAAAGCCGAAAACGATCCATCTGCCGAAATGTCCAGACGTCACTATAACCTGCCGCCTCTGACGACCCTATCCGCTTTTGAGGCCGCGGCCCGCCATCTGAGCTTTAAGAACGCTGCCGTAGAGTTGTCCGTTACACCGGGCGCAGTCAGCCACCAGATCAAAGCGCTTGAAGGCGATCTTGATACGCCTCTGTTTCAACGCAAGCATCGTGGCGTTGACCTGACCGAGGACGGCAAAGCGCTGTACGAGGCACTGTCTACGTCCTTTGGGCGTATTTCCAAGACACTCAGCCTGATCCGCGACCGGTCCACGGCGGGAAAGGTGACCGTGGGATCGACCACAGCCGTGGCGGCACTCTGGCTCTCACCGGCCGTCATTCGGTTCTGGCGCGAAATGCCCGAGGTCAACGTCGATCAGCTGTCGCAGGACCGCCCTTTCCGGGATCGTCCGGACGTCGACTTTTTCATTCGCTACGGTAGAGATAGCGATCCCAATCTGTCGCACACACCACTGTTTCGCGACCATCTTGTCCCGGTCGGCAGCCCAGAGCTGGCCGACCGACTGGCGGATGCCGATCTTGACGATCTGACGCGTGAGCGGCTGATCCATCTGGATTCCGAGGACCGCAGCTGGACGACCTGGCCCGACTGGTTCCAGCAGCTTGGGTTCAATGGTACGGTTCCGGTTGAATCCCGCGTCAACAGCTATTCGGTTGCCTTGCAGCTTGCCCGCAAAGGCGCGGGTCTGGCGTTGGGGTGGCAGCGACTGATTCAACCGATGCTGCAATCGGGCAAACTGGTACCGATCGGCTCTCACCAACTGGCTGCCCCTAACCAGTTCTATCTGGTAGGTCGCCCCGATGACGAACTGTCCGACAGCGCCCGCGCCCTGAAAGACTGGATCATACAGGAGGTTCAAGAAGGTTCGGTTTAGGTGAGGTCACCCACTGATGAGCTTTTCTGATATTGAGGCGATCAGATACGATCCGCCAAAAGGAACAAGACGCATCCAGCAAAACCTCAGGAGAGCCCGATGAACAAGCATAGCGCGCTGTCTTCCGTTCTGGCCGATGTAAACGTTGCAAACGGCCTGCCGAATGAACACTATATCGACCCGGCGGTTTTCGACGAAGAAAAGCGGTCTGTGCTTTATGCCAACTGGTCCGGGATCGGGTTTGGCAAGGACGTTCCCGAAGAAGGTGATGCCAAACCTGTCGACTTTCTGGGCATGCCTCTGCTGATCGTTCGCGACAAGGACGGTGAAGTCGGGGTTTTCCAAAACACCTGCCGTCACCGCGGAATGATTCTGGTAGACACGCCGCGCAAGATCGGCGGCGCGATCCGTTGCCCCTATCACAGCTGGTGCTACAGCCTGAAAGGCGAACTACGCGCAACCCCGCATGTGGGTGGCCCCGGTCAGAACAAGCATGAGGACGTCAAACGGGAAGACCTGGGCCTTATACGCGTGCGTTCGTATGTCTGGCGCGACGTGATCTTTGTGAATGTCGACGGCAACGCACCCGAATTCGAAGAGGTTCACGGTGCCTTGCTGGAGCGCTGGAAAGAGTTTGAAAAGCCTGTTTTCCATGGCGGCGAGACATCTTCGTTCAAGCTTGAGGTCAAAACCAACTGGAAACTGGCCGTCGAAAACTATTGCGAAAGCTACCACCTGCCTTGGGTGCATCCCGGCCTGAACAGCTATTCCCGACTGGAAGATCACTACAACATCGAAGCGCGAGGCCATTACTCTGGTCAGGGTACGCTGGTCTATCGCCAGCTGACGGACCAGGACGGCGCGACATTCGAGGATTTTGACGGGCTCAGCGACAAGTGGAACGAAGGCGCGGAATACATCGCGGTTTACCCGAACGTTCTGCTGGGTGTTCAGCGGGACCATGCCTTTGCAATTGTGCTGGAACCTGTCGATCAGGAAAACACCGTGGAACACATTGAGCTCTACTACGCAAAGAGCGTGGAAGACACGCCGCAGCACGACGGGCTGCGCGCGTCAAACGCTCAGCTGTGGAAAACGGTGTTCGAAGAAGACGTCTTTGTGGTCGAAGGCATGCAGAAGGGTCGGCACGGGATGTTGTTTGACGGCGGACGATTCTCGCCCGCGATGGACGGACCGACGCACAACTTCCACCATTGGGTCGCGACGCAGATCGAAAACGGCCGCGCGGAGTAACCCTTTTGGACCGGCCTGTCATGCAATGACGGGCCGGATGCTCGATGCAAGGGGACTCCCATGGACAAACAGGAACTGGATCGCCTTCTATTGGACGCGCATGATCGAAACGACCGTGCCGACCTGATCCGTTTTTACACCATGGCCGCGGACGAACGTGAGGCCGCGCAGGATATCGACGCGGCCTGCTTCTATCTAACGCATGCCTTTGTTTTCGCACTGGAATCCGGCGCACTAGAGGCGGACACGCTGAACCAGCGGTTGGTCGCCCATGGGCGGGCGCACAAGCTGGAATTCTGAGTTTAGCCTCGGGTTAAAACTGCTCAACCCAACATGAAATTTATGTCCGTTGTCGGTGACGCCACGATAAGGGCACATGGCCGCGGGACCAACTTTGATACGGCAGGCTCATGAAAACGAAGGCACAGGCGGTGGTGATTGGCGGCGGAGTGATCGGGTGCTCGATCCTCTATCATTTGACCAAACTGGGATGGTCGGATGTGGTGCTGCTGGAGCGGGATGAGCTGACGTCAGGCTCGACCTGGCACGCAGCGGCGAACATCCATGGGCTGCATGACAGCACTAATATCAGCCGCATCCAGCACTATACGATGAACCTGTACAAAGAGCTTGAGGCCGAAACGGGCCAAAGCTGTGGCGTGTTCCAACCCGGATCACTGTATCTGGCCCAGACGGAAGAGCGTGAGCATCAGCTGAAGCTGCAGGCCGCCAAGGCCAAGCTCTATGGCATGAACTTCTATGAGGTCAGCATCGAAGAGGCGCAGCGTCTGAACCCACTGGTCAACTATGATGGCATCCGCTGCGTGATGTACGAACCCGACGGTGGCAATGTGGACCCTTCGGGCGTGACCAATGCCTATGCGGTGGGCGCGCGGCAACGCGGGGCCGAGATCTATCGGTTTACCCCGGTCACCGCGACCGACCAGCAAGAGGACGGCACATGGATCGTTCGAACGCCAAAGGGTGACATCCACACCCCTTGGGTCGTGAACGCCGCAGGCCTTTGGGGGCGTGAAGTGGCCAAGCTGGCGGGGATTGAACTGCCCCTGCAACCGACCGAGCACCAGTATTTCGTGACCGAAACCATGGCCGATGTCGCAGCACACGGCACCCGCCTGCCCTCGGTCAGTGACCGTGATGGCGAGTATTACCTGCGCCAGGAAGGTCAGGGCCTGCTGGTTGGGGCCTATGAGAAGGGTATGAAGTTCTGGGCCGAAGAAGGAACGCCTCTGGACTTCGCCCATGATCTGTTTCCCGACGATCTGGAACGGATCGAAGAGAATATGATGAACGCTATCGAACGCCTGCCCGCCGTGGGTGAGGCCGGGATTAAGCGCGTGATCAACGGGCCGATGATCTGGTCACCGGACAGCAACGTTCTGATGGGCCCAGTGCCCGAGGTCGACGGGTATTTCTGCTGCAACGGTATCATCCCCGGTTTCTCGCAATCCGGCGGCATGGGCCTGATGGCGGCGCAGTGGATCATCGAAGGTGAGACGCAATACGACATGTTCGCGTGGGACATGGCCCGCTTCGACAGTTGGGCGACCAAGGAATTCACCATGGCCCGTGTGCAGGATCAGTATGCCCACCGGTTCGCCATCCACTTCCCCAACGAAGAACGCAGCGCAGGACGCCCCGCGCGCACGCGCCCGATTTACCAGACGCAGGCCGCGATGGGTGCCGTATTCGGCCTGAACGCAGGATGGGAGCACCCGTTGTGGTTCGCGGATGCGCCGGATGCCACCGACACCAACGGTTTCACGCGCCAGAATTGGTGGGGACCGGTTGGTGAGGAATGCCGCATGCTGCGCGAACGTGCGGGTATCATCGACATCTCAAACTTCGCGAAATACGTCTGCAAGGGTCCGCAGGCCGAAGAATGGCTGAACGCCGTATTCGCCAACACCATGCCCAAGACGGTTGGGCGATCCTGCCTGACACCTCTGATCTCGAAACGCGGAGGCATCGCCGGGGACTTTACTGGGACCCGTGTGGCCGAGGACGAATTCTGGATCATCGGCTCGGGTATGGCCGAGCGTTATCACAAGCGGTTCTTCAAACAGGTTCCCCTGCCCGAAGGTACGACGTTTGAAAGCCGTACCGAAGCTATGTGCGGGTTCAACATCGCTGGCCCTAAATCGAGGGACATTCTGCAGCGCCTGACCAATATTTCGCTTGCCACCGAGGACTTCCCGTTTATGCGCTCGGCCAAAATCGAACTTGCCGGGATCAAGGCGCTGGCCCTTCGGGTCTCGTTCACAGGTGATCTGGGCTGGGAGGTACACTGCGCGACCGAGGATCAGGCCCGCCTCTATGACGCTTTGATCCAAGCGGGTCGCGAATTCGGCGCCGGTCCGGTGGGCAGCCGGGCGTTGATGTCCCTGCGCGTCGAAAAAGGTTACGGTTCGTGGAGCCGCGAATACAGCCCCGAATACTGGCCGCATGAGGTTGGATTGGATCGCTTGTGCAAGTTCGGCAAAGATTTCCTGAACAAAGAAGCCGCCGAAGCAGTCCTGACCAACCCGGCCCGCGAACAGCTTGTCCTTTTGCATTTGGACGAAAGCGACACCGCTGCTTCAAACGCTGATGCGACTGGTGGCGAGCCGATCTTCAAGGATGGCCACGGGATTGGTCGCGTGACCTCAGGCGCTTATGGCTATTCGGTCGGCATGTCGCTGGCGCTTGGCTATGTGGCCGGAGCCAAACCCGGCGATACGGTCGAGGTGATGGTCCTTGGGCGGCCACACAAAGCGACCATCCTGCACGAACCACCCTTTGATCCCAAGGGGGAAATCCTGCGCGGCTGATAGAACCGTGAACAGCACCTGACCTTACGAGAGGCTGTTCACACCACCCTCCGCACCTATAGTCTGGCCCATACCAACGGTCGTTTTGGGAGGGGCGGGCGCATGGAGCATCATACGGATATGCTGATCGTCGGCGCGGGCTTTTCCGGGCTGACAATGGCAATCGAGGCGCGCAAACGCGGCATCAGCGACATCGCGATCCTCGAAAAAGCAGATGATATCGGTGGGACATGGCGCGAAAACACCTATCCCGGCGTCGCCTGCGATATCCCTTCGCACCTCTATTCCATGGCCACGCATCTGAACCCGGATTGGAGCCGCGCCTATGCCGGAGGCGCGGAGATTCAGTCCTATCTTCAAAAGATCTGTCAAGACGAAGGCCTCTATGACCTTTGCCATTTTGGCCAGAAACTGAAATCCGCCCACTGGGATGGTGACCGCTGGCAAGTCGACACAGAGGATGGTCAACGCTGGTCTGCGCGATTTCTGATCTCGGCCATTGGAGCCCTGCACGTGCCCAGCATTCCGGACATTCCGGGTGCTGACACCTTTCCGGGGCCGCGCTTCCACTCCGCCGAATGGGACCATTCCGTTCCTTTATCAGGCAAACGGGTCGCCGTCGTCGGGACTGGCGCGTCCGCGGTCCAATTTGTGCCAGAGATCGCCAAAACCGCCGCCCATGTCACCATTTTTCAACGCAGTGCCCCTTATGTCCTACCCCGCCCAGATGGCCCCATCGCGCCCTGGATGCGCCGCCTCTATCGTCGTCTACCGCTGCTGCCCCGGATACGCCGCAAACTGATCTACATGACGTTCGAGTTTCGCCATCGCGTTTTCCGAGGCGAGCCAAGGATGGTTCGGTTTGCCATGAAGATGTGGCGGCGATCGCTGGAAAACGCGATCGCCGACCCGGAACTGCGCGAACACCTTACCCCAGACTACCAGATCGGCTGCAAACGCATCCTCAGCTCGAACGACTGGTACCCAGCGTTGGCGCGGGACAATGTGACTCTGGTCCCGCAGAGTGTCACGTCGATTGAGGGCGATGAGATCGTCTCGACCGATGGCGCCCTTACGCAGGCAGACGTCTTGGTTTGGGGTACCGGCTTTCACGTCACCGACATGATTGAACATCTGGATATCACCGGTGCGAACGACCTGACCTTGAGGCAGGCATGGTCGGAAGGGATGCAGGCGCATCTGGGCACTGCCATTGCGGGTTTTCCGAACTTCTTCATCTTGCTTGGGCCGCATACCGGGCTTGGCCACAACTCGGTCGTTCTGATGATCGAGGCGCAAGTGCGCCATATCGGCCGGGTTCTGGATCAGATGCAGCGAGACGGGGTGCAAGCCATAACGCCAAAGCCGAAGAAACAAGCAGCCTTTGAGAAAGAAATGAAGGACCGACACCTGAACAGCGTATGGCAGGTAGGCGGGTGCACATCGTGGTACCAGGACGCGCAAGGACGAAACACGACGCTTTGGCCCGGCACCGTTTCCGAGTATGAAAAGCGTATGGCGCAATCAGGGTTGGAACACTATCTTCCGGTCCCACCCTCAGGCGGAGCTAGATGAAATGACCACATTCCTCGTTATCGTCCTGCTGGTCGCCGGGTTCTTTGTCGGTATGAACCTGTGGACCCGAAGACTGACCAAACAAGGGCTAGAGCGCGTCCCGCAACTTGGCCAGATCGTGCCCGTCCAGGGCGGTCGTATCCACTATGTTGAAAAGGGTGATCCGTCCAAGCAGTCCATTGTCATGATCCACGGGCTTGCGGGACAGTTGCAGCATTTCACCTATGCTATCATGGATCTATTGGCTGACGACTACCACGTTATTGCGGTGGACCGGCCCGGTTGCGGCTATTCCACACGAGATACCGCCGATTTGGGTCAACTGCCCGAACAGGCACGCATGATTCAGGAGTTTCTGGATACCAAAGGCATCACCAATGCCGTTCTGGTCGGCCATTCTCTTGGCGGGGCGGTATCCTTGGCCATGGCGCTGGATGACCCGGAAAAGACAAAGGCGCTCGCACTGCTGGCACCTTTGACCCAAAAACTGCCTGAGACTCCGCAGGTGTTCAAACCGCTTGAAATCCGCACCGAATGGCTGCGTGGCTTTATTGGCAACACGATTGCGGTGCCAATTTCAGCCAAAACCGCCCCACACGCGCTGAGCGCTGTATTTGACCCGGAACAACCGCCCAAAGATTTTCTGGACCGCGCAGGCGGAGCCTTGGGCCTGCGTCCTTCAGCCTTCATCACAGCATCACAGGACGTTGTCGGAGTGGATGCCAGCATCGCAGCGCAGGTTTCACGCTATGGCGACCTCTCTGTGCCCGGAGGTATCCTGTATGGCGCGCAAGACGCGATCCTGTCCCCATCTGCAAATGGTGACCCGATGACCAGGTTCGGGCTGAGCAACGAAAAAATCGAGGGCTTGGGACATATGATCCCCATCACCGCACCGGACGCATGCGCCGCCTTTATCCGCAGAATGGCCGAGCACGCAGGAACCACCCCCAATTCCGCGACCAAGACGGTCTGAGCGAAGGATGAAAATAATCCTGCTTTGCGGGTGTTTTCCCCCTTGACCCTCTCGGGCCCCTCGCTTAAATCGCCTCTCACTCATGGCGGAGTAGCTCAGTTGGTTAGAGCAGCGGAATCATAATCCGCGTGTCGGGGGTTCAAGTCCCTCCTCCGCTACCAAAATCCCAGCCTTACAGACAAAAATCCCTGCGCCGGCATTCGTCTGCATAAGTGCATGCCTCAGCGATCTTTGGAAACATGCCGACCAGTTCGTACCTCAGGTAAATGGGCGGCGATTCAACGTGGCAGGCCAGCCTCTTCTACGATCCAATCCCTGAAAGCCTTCAGCTGCGGATGATCCAAGGCACCTTTCGGATAGACAAGATGGTACGACCTTGACGGGGTGAAGTCGTCTGAAAATGGCTGTATCAATTGCCCTGACTGCAATTCACCCTCAATCAACGGCAACAGCCCAAGTGAAGCGCCCTGCCCCGACATCACTGCTCGGAGCAAAACACTGGAATCGTCAATGACGACTCCAGGAAGATGGCCACCGGTATCGACGCCATGTGCCTCGAACCATTCCAGCCAGTCGAACTGATCTTTCCAATGCAGCAGCGGTAGGTTTAACAGGTCTGCGGGATCGGCCAGAGACGACTTGCCCGCCAACATAGTCCGAGCAATGACCGGAGAGGTTCGGAACCGAAGCAGCCCTTCGGATACCAAACCGGGCCAACGACCGTCGCCCCAAGCCAGCATCATATCGGTCGAACCGTCCGAAAATTCCACTCCGCCGGGGCTGTATTGCAGGTGCAACCCGGTCTCTGGAAACCTTTGCCAAAAGCTGAACAGCCGCCTCGATAACCATTGCGAGCCGATGAGCGCGCCAACCCCAACCGTGATCGACGTTCGATTGGCGGTCTGGCGCACGTCCTGCACCGCCTTGTCCAGCCGCGCGAAGATTGTTTCGCAGGCTTCCGCGAATTGGTGTCCGGCTTCATTCAACGTCACCGATTGGGCATTTCGATCGAACAGCGCACATCCCAGATGGGCTTCTAGCGACTTCACCTGTGAACTGACGGCCGTCGGCGTCACGCCCAGCTCAGCCGCGGCACGCTTGAAGTTTCCCAAACGGGCTGCAACAGCAAAAACACGGACCGCCCCAAGCGGTGGTGGATGCATGTGGTCGGTCATCAATAGGCTAACTTCAAATTACCCTAGGCTCGAAAATTCTTAACCTATGCATAACCATCAGAGCAAGGCAGACTAACGCTTGGCAGCAACCAAAACGCGACCTTGTGGGGGAACCGATGCCACGTGATACACCTTTGCAGGCCCAGTACTACACCCAGCCGGATTGGTTCGAGGTCGACAAGGAAAAGATCTTCTTTCGCACTTGGCAATGCGTGTGCCACGTGTCCGAAATTGCCGACCCGGGCGACTTCAAAACGTTCACAATCGTTGACGAGGATATCTTTGTCATTCGCGAGCCGGATGGCGGCATCAATGCGTTTTACAACATCTGCCGCCACCGCGGTCACCCGCTGGTCGAGGGAACCGGCAAAGGCAGAAGAGTACTGGTTTGCCCCTATCATGCATGGACTTACGAGATTAACGGGCGGTTGCGGCGCGCGCCGGGCTCGGTCAAAAGCGACGGGCTGACCTGCGATCAGATCAACTTGCGCAAGATCAAGGTCGAGGAATTCTGTGGCTTTGTCTTTGTCAATATGGATGAGAACGCCAGCGCTATGGCCCCCGATCTGGAAGACTACCGGCAAAACCTGCTGAGCTTTCACCCCGACCCGACCCAACTGAAGTTTGTTTGCGAGACCGAGATTGCACATGACAGCAACTGGAAGCTCTCGGTCGAGAATTACAATGAATGCTACCACTGCCCCACAGTACACGCGAGCTCGCTGACGCATGGCGTTCTTGAGATGGACGGGTACACCACCGTTCCGCACGGCAAGACCATCTGGCATGATGGAAAGGCGCAAACGAAGAACGAAAGGCAATATGATTACGACCTGACGTCCAGCCCGCGCGCGGATGACTACGGTGCCTACTGGATCTTTCCCAATGTCTCGATGTGCTGCTATCCCGGAGGATATTTCACCATCCGACAGTTCCTGCCTGTTGCCTGGAACAAGACGATCTATCGTTATCGCTGGTTCTCGAGCGGTGATATCGCGGACCAGGATGTGATCGCCCTGATGCACAAACACAAGGAAACCACGGGGGCCGAGGATGAGGTCGTCGTATCGAAGATCCAGAAAGGGATGCAAAGCCGCGCATTCGAGCCCGGACCGTATGTTATCGGTGACGGATGCGGCGCGATGAGCGAGGTAGGTCTGCGCCATTTCCACAATCTCTATCGTGATGCGTTGGGAGAGGCAGGATGAGTGACGTGATCCGTCAGGACCTGGCCGCGCTTTATCGTCTTGCCCATCACTACGGCTGGACTGATCTCACCTCGACCCATATATCAGCGCGTCTGCCAGATGATCCTGACCATTATCTGTTGAACTCGCACGACTTAATGTTTGACGAAATCACGGCCTCGAACCTGACGCGTATGTCTTTAGAAGGACGCGCGGTGGATGACAGGCCGGGCAGCGGCAAGATCGTCAACCTGGCTGGGCATATCATCCATTCCGGCATCCTTTCCGCGCGGCCTGACGTGAACTACGTCATCCACAGCCATACCCGTGCAGGTGTCGCTGTTTCCGCGATGCCCAATGGATTGTTGCCGCTGTCCCAGCATGCGGGGTTTGTGTTGGGCACTCTGTCGAGCCATCCGTATCAGGATTCTACCGCAGTCGAGGATGAAGGCGGGCTTCTGGCCCGCGACTTGGGCGACAACTTCGCGATGCTGCTCCAAAACCACGGCTTGCTTGTGGTCGGACGCACGGCGGCCGAAGCGTTCATCTACCATTATTACCTTGAGATGGCGTGTAAAATTCAGGTCGACATCCTTGCCGCCACCGACAACCCGATCCGAATAACCGAAGATACGATGAGCGCCTTGCACGATTGGGGATCCCCGGCAAACGGACCGCATGGCGGCGTCCAGTGGCCTGCGTTGATCCGGATGCTTGACCGGACGGCGGCGGAGTATCGGTCATGAGTGATGATGATCTGATCCTGACCAAAACAGAAGGTACCTGCCTTACGGTCACCATCAACCGACCCCAAAAGGCAAACTCGCTGACGCCTGAGATGCTGGTCGCTCTGAGCGGTATTTTTCAGGACGCTGCCCATAGTGACCAACTGCGCGCCGTAATAATAACCGGCGCGGGCGAGCGCGTGTTTTGTGCGGGCGCGGACCTGAACACGCTTTATGCAGAAACGGACGGCCCGGACCTCTGGCAGGAAATGGCGCAGGCGCTGCACGCGATTCCGGTGATGACTCTGGCCGCGATCAATGGACCGTGTATGGGGGGCGGACTGACGTTGGCCTTGGGATGCGATATCCGGTTTTGCGTCCCCCAATCCCGGTTTTCTTATCCGGTGCTCAAGAACAACGTGATGCCCGGCCAGTATGACGTGGACCGGCTGCAAGGGCTTGTCGGTCCGGGACGCGCCGCTGCAATCCTGTTGGGAGGCAACACGATCAGTGCACAGGATGCCTTCGCATGGGGTCTGGCAGACTACTTAGTTGAAAACGACGCGCTTGAGGCAGCGTGTCTTGACTTGTGCGCAACCGCGCTGGAAGCCAGCGGGGTGCATCTGAAAGCGCTGAAAGCCATGCTGGGAAGGAATGAACGATGAAAGGTATCCGCGTCGTCGACATGACGTCTGTCTTGTCCGGCCCCTTCTGCACCTGGCTGTTGGCTAGTATGGGTGCCGACGTCATCAAAGTGGAAAACCCGGCTGGAGATCTCGCCCGCACCACGCCGCCGTTTGAAGACGACATCAGCCTCTATTTTGCCTCTCTGAACAGAAACAAGCGCTCGGTCAGGCTGGACCTTAAAACCGATCAAGGAAAAGAGGCACTGCATAAACTGCTGGCAACGGCAGACGTATTCGTCGAGAACATGCGCCCGGGTGTGCGCGACCGGCTTGGATGCAGCGATACCGATCTGAAACGGATCAACCCGCGCCTCGTCTCTGCCTCAATCAGCGGGTTTGGCCAGACGGGCAGCCTTTCGCACCGTCCCGCCTATGACATCGTAGTGCAGGCCATGAGCGGTATGATGAGCATCAATGGTGAGTTGGACGGTCAGCCGACGCGCGTCGGGTTTTCGGTCGGCGACATCTCGGCCGCTTTGTTCACCACAATCGGCATTCTTCAGCGCCTGTACGAACGCGACGCCAAAGGGGTGGCCGAGACCAGCCATCTGGACGTGTCCATGCTGGCCTGTCAGTGGGTGTGTCTGGAAAACGCCTTTGCCCGCTACCTGAATGCAGGGATCGTGCCGGGGCCAATCGGCTCGCGCCACCCGTCCATGACACCCTTCGAGCCCTACCCAACGGCAGACCGGGATATTGTCATCGGTCTGGGCAGCGACAAAGACTGGCCGCGGTTCTGCGAGGCCATCGGGTATAAAGAGCTATTGGATGACCCACGGTTTCAGGGTGACGAGGCGCGGCTGGCCAATCGTGACGCACTGGACGAAGTGCTGGGCGCGCATTTGAAACAACACACGGCAGCCCACTGGATTCAGATACTGATCGACAATGCCATTCCCTGCTCGATGGTGGAAAACATCCAGACCATCGCGGAAAACCCCATTTCCGATGAATACGCCGCGTTTTCGACGGTAAATGCAAACGGTCGCGACATGCGATTTGCCCGCAACCCAATCGCCGACCGCACCCACCGGGAAAGCGCCGCACCAGAGCTTGGCCAACATACCCGAGAGGTTCTGGCCGAACTTGGCTATGACGCTCAGGCCATCGCAGCCTTGACCCGCTAACGACAACCTCTTGCGACCCCGACAGGACATCAAATGGCCGAATTCCAGACCGCCGACGGCATCACGCTGTTTTACGAGGAAACAGGGACAGGTGAGCCGATTGTTTTCGTGCACGAATTCGGCGGCGATTACCGCAGCTGGCATCGCCAAATTCCGGTTCTGTCGCAATCCTTTCGCTGTATTTCCTACTGCGCACGCGGTTTTCTGCCCTCGGCAGTTCCTTCGGATCGCGATCAATACGGGCAGCGCCAGTCCACGGACGATCTTCTGGTATTGATAGACCATCTTGGTCTTGAGACCGCGCACTTTGTAGGCGCTTCAATGGGCAGCTTCACCAGCTTGGATTTTTCATTGAACTATCCGGACCGGGTCGCAAGCCTGACCTTGGTGGGCAACAGCTCGGGCCCGCGCGATCAGGCCGAACAAGCGAGCTATCGCAGCAACTGGGTCGGGCACGAAATCCGGTTGCGCGAGGAGCGCGGCGGAGATGGCGCGGTTGAAGTTCTTGAAGATGACCCGGCTTATCAGTCTTTCATAAAGAACGACCCTGAGGGATGGGCAGTTTATGCCAGCAATCTGCGTGGGCAATCAGCCGAAGGTGCAACGCATGTCCTGTCGACCTTACACTGGAACCGGCGCTCGCTGTTTGATGACACAGCGCGGCTTAAGGCGTTTGAAAAACCAGTTATGCTGGTGACCGGAGACGACGATTACTACTTGGTCGCGGAAACGAACGCCTTTTTGCAAGAAACACTTCCCAATGTCAGATGGCACCGTTTTCCCGCCACCGGCCATCTGGTCAACATTGAACGCGCCGAGGAGTTCAACCGCCGGTTACTTGCGTTTGCCAGTGCGTAGCGTAAATCAGTTGCGTCGTCGCATCCTCCCGTAAGGGCGGACTGAAACAACGCCTGCAGGTCATTGGGACCAAAGAAGCTTGTGGTCAGGGCATGGGCCTTTACGCATTTGCGTTAACAATATCCAAATTTTGCTGACAATTTGAGCAAGACGGCTGACAGGTGCCGCAAATTTCTAAAATTTTTCATTGCCGAAACCGGTTTCGGAACAAACAAATATTACATGATGACGAATCCAAGACCGCAAAAGCGACAATCGCCGCTTCGGCAACCCCCGGTTTCGGGGCGCGTTAAGTTGGATCAGCTTGCGGATATTCTTGGGCTTTCTAAAAGCACTGTTTCGCGCGCGCTAAACGGGTATTCGGACATTTCGGACACCACCAGAAAACGGGTCGAAGCGACCGCGCGAAAGATGGGGTATCGCCCTCTCAGCCATGCGCAGGCCATCCGAACCGGCCGGGTCCGCGCGATTGCGATGGTCATCAACAGCTGGGAACCGGACCGGAACAACCCGTTCCTTCAGGACTTCCTGGCGGGTGCCTGCGAGGCCGCAAGCGCCTCTGACTGGACAATGACAATCTCGACCGCAAAATCCGAAAAGGACATGCTGGACGTACTTGGGCGATTGGTCGAAGAGCGCAAGGCAGACGGGTTCATCCTGCCCCGGACTGAGGTCGACGATGCACGCATCCACTATCTGCGAGAATTGAAAGTTCCCTTCATCCTTTATGGCCGCACTGGATACGGCGAAACGGATCCACAGGACGATATCTCGTGGTTTGATATCTCGGGCGAGGCGGCGACCCACAATGCCGTTACGCGCCTTGCCCATTTTGGGCACCACCGCATCGCGTATATCGGCAGCGATCCCAAGTTCAACTATAGCCGCCTGCGCCGCGATGGGTACTTGCAGGGGCTGCAGGCTGCAGGTCTGACGATGGACCCGGATCTGGTGCGCGACGGCGCGCGAACACGCGAGGAAGGCGCGGCCGAAGCCCAGGCCTTGATGCAATTGCCCAACCCACCAACGGCAATTGTCTGTGCCACGGACCTGGCGGCCTTAGGATGCTATCCCGTCTGCGCCGAGCTGGGTTTGGAGATCGGGCACGATGTGTCTATCGTGGGATACGACGGCATTCCCGAATGCCAATATGTCAATCCAGGCCTAACAACATTCAGCGTGGATTCGCGACGCGCAGGAGAGCGCCTGGCCACACTGCTGATCCGTCAGACCCGAGGCGAAGAACCCGCAACCCTGCGCGAACTAAGCGATGCCGTGCTGATCGCGCGCGAATCCGACGGGCCGCCGCGGCTGACACCCGAGGCACTGACGCGAAAAATCAACCAATCCAACGATCATAACCGGGGAGGAAACCGACTATGAAACTCACACCTAAAGCATCGCGTTTGATGCTGGGCACATCGCTGGCGCTTGTCTTGGCCGCTGTGTCTGCGCAAGCGGACACAATCCGGTTCTGGACGACCGAGGAACAGCCCGAGCGTCTGGCAAAGCAGCAAGAGATGGCCGACCAGTTCAAAGCCGAAACCGGCACCACGGTCGAGGTGATCCCGGTTACAGAAACAGATCTGGGCACCCGTGCCACCGCAGCTTTTGCTGCTGGTGACCTGCCGGATGTGGTTTACCACCCGCTGCAATATGCCTTGCCCTGGGCCGAAGCCGGTATCCTGGACACCGAAGCCGCAACTGAGGTGATCGAAGAACTGGGGGCCGATACATTCGCGCCTGGCGCGTTGGGTATGGCGGCATTCAATGGTGAAACGGCCTCGGTTCCAGTCGATGGCTGGACCCAGATGGTAGTTTATCGCAAGGACCTGTTCGACGAAGCCGGACTGGAAGCACCTGACAGCTTTGCCAGCATTCAGGCCGCGCTTGAAGCGCTGCACAACCCGCCGGAGATGTATGGCTTTGTCTCGGCCACCAAGGTTGACGAAAACTTCATGAGCCAGGTGCTGGAACATGTCTTCCTTGCAAATGGCGTCTCTCCCGTTGGCCCAGACGGGTTCCAGCCGTTGGACGAAGCCAAGACCACCGAGGTTTTGGATTTCTACAAAGCGATCTCCAAGGCATCTCCTCCGGGTGAGCTGTTCTGGAAGCAATCGCGCGAGCTGTACTTCGACGGCAAAGCCGCGATGATCATCTGGTCGCCCTTCATTCTGGACGAACTGGCCGGTCTGCGCGACAGCGCCCCGCCAACCATCAATGACGACCCGACCTCGCGCGATCTGGCCAGCAAAACCGGCATCGTCACCAAACTGTCCGGCCCGTCGAACCCTGATGGTGCGGCTTGGGGCGACGTCCGTTACTTTGGCATCACCAACGACGCGGACACCGATGCGGCGATGGAATTCGTGAAATTCGCCATGGATGACGGGTATACACAGACGCTGGCGATCGCACCCGAGGGCAAGTTCCCTGTGCGTCGCGGCAACGCAGACAACCCAGTAGCTTTTTCCGAAGCTTGGGCTGAACTGCCTGTAGGCGTGGATCGCAAAGCCCCCTTGGGTGAGCTTTACGAACAGGCGATGATCGACGAGATCGTCGGCGGCCTGGATGTGGCGCAGCGTTGGGGCGTGGCCGAAGGTCAGCTCGCGCTGGCATCGAAAATGATCAACAGCCAGGCGATCAACCGTGTCGTCCGTCAGTATATCGACGATGAGATTGACGCAGCCGCAGCCGTTGCGGCGATGAACGACGAGCTCGCCAAAGTCGAGTAACGCCACCTCTTACTGGCATCTGCAGCGGCGGTCGCGCCGCTGCACCCAACCCCTCGAGGTATCCCATGACTTCGGCCTCCCCACCGACCGGAACTGGGGCGTTAGCCAAACGCGAAGCGCGTCTGGCCTGGACGCTGCTGGCTCCGACCATCATAAGCGTGTCGCTGGTTGTGATCTTGCCCCTGTTGGCGATCTTCTGGATCAGCTTCAAACCCTTCACCCTGTCCGACCTGCGCCCGCCGGCCCCGGTTGTACGTGAGAGCTTGCGAGGATCTGGCGACGATCTGCGGATCGAATACCGCCTGCGCAACTCCAGCCAGGAAATCGCCGTTGACGGCGTGACACTGACCGATGTCCTGCCGGACGGCGTCACCGCCGGTGAGATCATCGAGCCCTGTGTGCTGGACGGGCAAGAGCTGTTCTGCGACTTCGGGACTTTGGAAGGCGGTCAACGCGAGCGCATACGGGTTCCCGTAACTGTCGACGGCGACCCAGACGCATTCGAAGATGCAGTGGAAGGGTCCGAACCGCGTGTGACCGGCAGCGGGTCCAGCGTTCTGACCAACTTTGAGTTCAGCCTTGAAAACTATGCCCGCGTGTTTGACGGGGATGAGTTCTGGGGCGTTCTCTGGGTCACGCTGTTTTACACAGTCTTCGGCACGATCGGCGCGCTGGTCATGGGCTTGTTCGCCGCGCTGCTTCTGAACAAAAGTTTCAGGGGGCAGGGAATTATTCGCGGCCTCTACCTGTTTCCTTACGTGGCCCCCGTGATCGCCGTAGCGTTTACTTGGGTAACGCTGTTCGATCCCTTCTCGGGCTCCGCCAACGCATTGCTTGTACAGATGGGCCTGAGCAGTGAGCCGATCAACTTCTTCGGCGAGCGCCCTCTGGCGCTGATCATGGTCACCGTGTTTGAAATCTGGCGGTATTTCCCTCTGTCTTTCCTGTTCATTCTGGCGCGAATGCAATCCATCGATAGCAGCATGTACGAGGCGGCGGATATGGACGGGGCCTCGCCGTTCCAGAAGTTCTGGCTGCTGAGCATACCGCAATTGCTGGGCATCCTGTCGGTGCTGTTCCTGCTGCGCTTTATCTGGACGTTCAACAAGTTCGACGACATCTTCCTGCTGACCGGCGGCAACGCGGGCACGCGCACGCTGACCGTGAATGTCTATGAACAGGCCTTTGCAATCTCGAACATCGGTGCAGGTGCGGCCGTCGCCGTCGTCATCCTGATGTGCCTGATCGCCTTCAGCTTCGTCTTCTTCCGCTTCATCAGCCGCGAGGAGGGTCTGTGATGCGCAAAGGATATATAACCGGCCCGGTTCTGGGCGCTTTGTGGATGGTGGTGATCGCAACCACCGCGGCCATCACCATGTCATTTTCAACCGGTGACGCATTCCGGCCGCAGGTCCTGCTGAGCCTGATCTGGGGCGCATTGGCAGGTCTCGTCTACGTCCGGTTCCCAGAGCAACGTGCACCGGCGCGGCTGGGCATCTCGGCCCTGTTGGGCCTGTCCGGCCTGACCGGATTTGGTCCCGTGTTGATCGGCTCTGACACGTCTTTGCAGGCTGTGCTGGTCACGGTCATCGCGATTGCCGTGGTGATGCATCTGTCGATGGCGGCTATCCTGAAAGAAACCCCGTTCGGCGAGCTTACCCGCCACGAATACGAGGACGCGGTGATCCGGTTCTGCACCGGTTTCGGCTACATCTTTTTCACGGCGATCGTAGTCATCCCCTTCTACGTGATGGTCATGACCAGCCTGAAATCCCAGCAGGCGCTACTGCAGAACCCGTTGGATTTCTCGGTCGACCTGAGCCAGGGCACGGCCCTGTTCCGCAGCTACACCGAGCTGTTCCGCGACTTCAATTTCGGCACCTATCTGTGGACGTCCTTCTATGTCTCGGTCCTGACGGTGTTCATCACGCTGCTGTTCAGCGTCCCCGGTGCCTACGCAGTGGCTCGGTTCCGGTTTCAGGGGCAAAAGGCGTTCTCGCGCTCGATCCTGCTGATTTACATGGTGCCGATGATCGTTCTGGCGCTGCCGATCTACATCGCGTTCTCGGTAACGGGCCTGCGCAACTCGATCCTCGGTATCGTGATGATCTATCCGGTCACCACGATCCCCGTCGCGTTGTACATGCTGCAGGGCTACTTCCGGGGCCTGCCCACCGAAGTGGAAGAGGCCGGGCTGATGGACGGGTTGTCCCGTCTGGCGGTGATCTGGAAGATCACCCTGCCGCTTAGCCTGCCCGCGCTGGCCTCGGTCTCGCTTTATGTCTTCATGATCGCCTGGAACGAATTCCTGCTGGCCTTCATGCTGCTGGACGACCCGTCGAAATTCACTCTTACCCGAGGGGTCACGATGCTGAACTCCTCAGAAATTCCCCGTCAGCACCTGATGGCCGGTGCGGTGATCGCCACCGTTCCGATCATGGCGTTGTTCCTGGGGCTTGAACGTTTCATGACCAAAGGCCTCACAGCGGGGTCTGTCAAAGGATGACTCAGATGAACCAACTTACGAACCCAGGCCGCGAGGCGCGCAATATCCTGATTGCAAATGATCGCGGCGGCTACACCATCCCGACCGAAGGGCTGTACCCATACCAGTGGAACTGGGACAGCGCGATTGCCGCGCTTGGTTTCGCCCAGTTCGACCTCGACCGCGCCTGGACTGAGATCGAGACTTTGTTCACCGGACAATGGGATGACGGTATGGTGCCGCATATCCTGTTCCATCAGCAAGACGAGGGGTATTTCCCCGGCCCCGATGTCTGGGGCTGCAACGGTCCGATCCCCTCATCGGGAATTATCCAGCCCCCCATCGCGGCCACGATGACCCGCAAAATCTGGGAACAGGACACCGCGTTCGGAGACTCGCGGATGAGGGCGCTGTTCCCCAAGCTGCTGGCTTGGCACCGCTGGATCATGAAATGGCGTTTGGATGAATTCGGGGCCGTTTGCACGACCCACCCCTGGGAAGCGGGCCGTGATAACGCGCCTGACTGGGACAATCCCATGGCGCGCATGGATGCCTCGGATGTGGGCGAGTACAAACGCCGCGACACCAGCCATGTGAATAGCGACGACAGACCCACAAAGTTCGACTACGACCGATACATCAAGCTGGTCCAGATCGGACGCGAGGCCGGGTGGGATCAGCAAGCCTTGCTGTCCTTGAACCCGTTTCGCGTCGCCGACCCAACGATGACATTCACGTCGCTGCGCGCCGCGCGAGACTTGCTGGCGATCAGCGAACAGCTGGGCTTGGAAGCTGAAGGCCTAAGCGCTGACATCGAAAAACTGGAAACCGGCGCTCGCTCGCTTTGGAACGAAGGGCTGCGCAGTTTTGACGCGCGCGACGCACACACCGGCGAGATGGCCGACAGCGTATCGAACGCGTCCTACCTGTGCTGGTATGCGGGTATCGAGTCGGACAAGATGCTGGAACGGTTGAAAACCACGCTGGCAACCGTACCCTACCCCGTTCCAAGCTATGATCCGGAAATGCCGAAATTCGACGCGCGCCGTTATTGGCGGGGTCCGACCTGGGCCTTCATGAACATGATGATCGGGTTCGGACTGGCCGATTTGGGGCATGCGCAACAAGCGGAAGAGCTGCGGAAAAAGACTGCCGACCTGATCTCGGGCTTCGGCTTTGCAGAGTATTTCGACCCCAAGACCGGCAGCCCTGCAGGGGGTAAGGCATTCACCTGGACAGCCGCTGTCTGGCTTCACTGGGCAGGGAGGGCCTGATGGGTAGCATCGAACTTAAATCAGTCGAAAAATGGTTCGGCTCGGCCCAGGTCATCAAGGGCGTGGACCTCAAGATCGAAGAAGGTGAGTTCATCGTCTTCGTCGGCCCATCGGGATGCGGTAAATCCACCCTGTTGCGCATGATCGGCGGGCTCGAGGATATCTCACGGGGGTCGCTGCTGATCAATGACAGCGATGTCACCGATCACCCACCCTCCAAGCGCGGCCTGACCATGGTGTTCCAGTCCTATGCGCTGTATCCGCACCTGACCGTTGCCGAGAATATGGGGTTTTCTTTGAAGGTGGCCGGTGTTCCCAAGGCGGACATCGCCGAACAGGTCAACCGGGCGGCCGAAGTTCTCAAGCTGGGACCGTTCCTGGAACGCAGACCCAAAGACCTGTCTGGTGGTCAACGGCAACGGGTAGCCATCGGCCGATCCATCGTCCGTGACCCCACCGCGTTCCTGTTTGACGAGCCGCTTTCCAACCTCGACGCCGCCCTGCGGGTCGAGATGCGGTATGAGATTGCCAAGCTGCACCAAAGCCTCAAGCGTACGATGATTTACGTGACGCACGACCAGGTCGAGGCGATGACATTGGCCGACCGGATCGTGGTTTTGGAGTACGGCAAGATCGCTCAGGTCGGTACGCCGCGCGAACTGTACGAACGGCCTGCTAACCTGTTCGTGGCCCAGTTCATCGGCAGCCCGAAGATGAACATTCTGCCCTGCACCACCGAGGGTGACAGTTTCCGTCTGGAGCACGGTCGCAGCGGCCCGTTTTCTCGGTCCGGGGCCGCCACCAAGCTTGGCATCCGCCCCGAGCACATTCAGGTCGGTGCCGCAGGCGACGGTCAGACTGATGGCGTCATTGAGGTGATCGAGTATCTGGGTGCAGACACTTTCCTGATTGTGGATTGTGGCGGCGACGACAAGGTCACAGTCCGTCTGAACGGAGATACTGATCTGACGCCAGGCACTCAGATTGGTCTGCATTTTCCCACCGACAAGCTGCACTTCTTCGATGAAGACGGGCAGGCTTTGACGGCCGGTTGAGCGACGCTGAACGCAACTCGCCCACCTGTCTCAGGTGGGCGAGAAATGGATTGATCCTTGGCTGCTGGCAGCCGTTGCTTGCGAGTTTCACGCTCGCATGTTTGCCCCGTTGGCGTCGTAGATCGGTGCGCCCAACACTTCGGCATCATACAGATCACCCAAAATCTCGACCTGAAGCTCAGTGCCTGGAGTTGCGCTGTCTGTGGACACGTATCCCATCGCCATCGACTTACCAACACGGTGCGCGTAGCCACCAGAGGACACATAGCCGACGGCCTCGCCATCCTTCAGGATCGCCTCATCGTTCGAGACGTCTATGCCGTCCACGTCGATTGTCATTGTCACCAGCTTGCGGGCGACACCCTCTGCTTTGATGGCCAGCGTCGCGTCCTTGCCGACAAAGTCCTTTTTCCAATTGATGAAGGCATCCATCCCGGATTCGACCGCGTTGAAATCAGGGCGGAAATCAGTGGTCCAGACGCCCCAGCCTTTCTCAAGGCGCAACGACATCAACGCACGGGCACCGTACCAGCGATAACCCAGATCTGCACCGGCCGCTTCGATCGTTTCGGCCAGACGCAGCAGGTATTGCGGGCGGCAGTAGATCTCAAAACCCAACTCGCCCGAGAACGAGATGCGGTTCAGGATGACGGGTACCCCACCAACAAATGTCTGGCGCAGGTCACGGAACTTCAGCGCGTCTGCGCTGACATCCTCGCGGGTGATACGGGCCAGCAACTCGCGCGATTTCGGACCGGACAGCGCGATCCCGTGCCAACCATCCGAGACGTTGGCATAGCTCACATCCTCAGACAGGTCCTTTTCGAACCAGCGGCGATGCGCGTCCTGCATCGCGCCCGAGCCGAACAGCATGAAGTGATCATCCGCCAGGCACGCAACTGTGAGGTCACCATACAGGCGACCCTTTTCGGTCAGCATCGGGGTCAGTGTCAAACGACCGGGTTTTGGGACATAGCCAGCCAGCGTTTTGTTCAGGTAGTCACGCGCGCCTGCGCCTTTGAATTCATGCTTGGCAAAGTTTGCGATTTCAATGCCGCCGACGGCCTCTTGCACGGCTTTGACCTCGCGCGCCACGTAATCGTGGCTGCGGTTGCGTTCGAACGTCGGAGTTTCATGCGCGTCTTCCGGCCCGTCCGCAAACCACAGCGCGTTTTCAAGGCCGAACCCCTGCCCCATCACAGCGCCCTTGGCGACAAGACGGTCGTAAAGCGCGGTCGTTTTCTGCATGCGCCCCTTGGGCAATGTCTCGTTCGGGAAGGTCATCACAAACCGGCGTTCGTAGTTCTCAGTCGATTTGATCGTACCCCAATCCGGGGTCGCAAACTCTCCAAAGCGCGCAACATCCATGGCCCAGACATCAATCGAGGGTTCGCCGTCGATCATCCATTCGGCCATGGTCAGGCCCACGCCACCACCCTGGCAGAAGCCAGCCATGACACCCACGGCGACCCAATAGTTCTTTATGCCCGGAACTGGGCCGATCATCGGGTTGCCGTCCGGCCCGAAGGTAAATGGCCCGTTGATGATGTCCTTGATCCCGGCCTCGCCGATCGCCGGAATGCGCTCGAACGACATTTCTAACCGATCGGCGACGCGGTCCAGATCAGGTTGCAGCAGCTCATGTCCAAAATCCCACGGCGTGCCGTCGACCTTCCAAGGCGTGCCCTTGGGTTCGTAGGTGCCCAGAAGCATGCCCTGACGTTCCTGACGGAAATAGATGTTTGCCTCATAATCGATCCCGGCGGGCAGACGCGTGCCGTGATTGGCAACCGCGTCGATCTTTTCTGTGATCAGGTAGTGATGCTCCATCGGTTGCACCGGCAGGTGAACACCCGACATATGCCCCACCTCGCGCGCCCAGAGGCCACCACAATTCACCACATACTCGGCATTGATCTGCCCTTTGGGCGTCGTCAGGTCCCAGCTGCCGTCAGGTCGCTGGCTCATCCCGGTCACACCGCAATGGGTGAAATATTGCGCCCCGTGTACCTTGGCCGATTTGGCAAAGGCGTAGGTCGCACCCGAAGGGTCCAAATCGCCGTCCTGATCATCCCAGAGCGCTGCGTGATAGTGTTTGGGGTCGATCAGCGGGTGACGCTCGGCCACCTCTTTCGGGCTGATGAATTCCTGATGCAAGCCCATGTAGCGGGCCTTGGACCGTTCGCGTTTGAGGTAGTCGTACCAGTCCTTGGTCGAAGCCAGATAGAAGCCACCAGTGATGTGCAGGCCGACGGAATGACCCGAGGTTTCTTCGATCTCTTTATACAGATCAATCGTATAGCTTTGCAGGCGCGAGATGTTGGGATCCGAGCTGATCGTATGGATTTGACCCGCCGCGTGCCAGGAGGAGCCGGAGGTCAGCTCATCCCGTTCCAGCAAGACCACGTCTTTCCAGCCGAACTTGGCCAAGTGGAACAGGATAGAGCAGCCAACGACTCCGCCGCCGATCACGACGACTTTGGCATGTGAGGGAAGCTGTTTGCCGCCGGTGCTTTCGTCTTTTTGAATTTCAGGCATGGGAATGTCCTGTGTCATGTGTGTGAGGTTTGGGGAAAGGGGGCTGTCTGCCCCCTCTTGAGCCTGCGGCCCAATTCACCCCCGAGGATATTTTTGGCCAGATGAAGGGATCACCTTGTCAGTACCAGGCGTCCGGGATTTCTTCTTTTCGCCGCGCGACATAGGCTGACAGTTCTTCTTTCTTGGCCTCATCCATTGCAGGGGGTTGATATTCGTTCAGCATCGTGTTCCAGCGCTCGTAGGCGCGGCGGCGCATGTCCTTGGACCCGCCTTCCTCCCAGCTTTCGACATTCTCGCTGTCGCTGAGTTTCGGCTCGTAGAACGCAGTCTGGTAATTTCGCATTGTGTGGCCGCAGCCGAGGAAGTGACCGCCTGCCTCGACCTCACCATAGGCATCGCGGGCAAAGGCATCTTCGCTGGTGTCCAATCCCTGGCTTAGAACCTTTTGGTAAGACCCCAGCCGGTCCGCATCCACGATCAGCTTTTCGAACCCCGTGCACAGGCCACCTTCGAGCCAGCCCGCAGAATGCAGCACAAAGTTGGCCCCCGCCAGCATGGTCGAATGCATCGAGTCCGCGGATTCGTATGCAGCTTGTGCGTCTTCGATTTTCGAGGCGGTCAGCGATCCGCCGCAGCGCAACGGCAGGCCCGCGCGACGCGCCAGTTGTCCGATCGCATAGTTCGACATCACAGGCTCGGGCATACCGAATGTGGGCGCGCCGGATTTCAGCGACATAGACGACAGGAAGTTGCCCAGCACAAAAGGCGCGCCGGGGCGCAGCAGTTGGACGTAGGCGCACACCATCATCGCCTCGGCCATGGCTTGCGCGACGCTGGCGGCCGTGCTGACCGGACCCATGGCCCCGGACAGGATGAAGGGCACCACGATCATGCCTTGCCCTCGGGTGGAATAGACCCGCGCTGCCTCGGTCACCACGCGATCCACCAGAAGGGGTGAATTGGTGTTGACGTTGCCCATGATGACGCAGTTCTGGTCCATGACATCCGCGCCAAAGATGATTTCGGCCATATCGACACTGTCCTGGGCCCGGCTCATTTCAGTGATCGCGCCGAGATGGGGTTTGTCGCTGAGCGTGATGTGCGCGAACATCATGTCCAGATGCCGCTTGCTGACCGGGACGTCGCAGGGTTCGCACGTGACGAAACCGCCGTGATGCAGATTGGGATGCAGATAGGTCAGTTTGACCAGTTTCTGGAACGCATCCATGTCGCCATAGCGCCGCCCGCCTTCAAGGTCGCGCACAAAGGGTGGACCGTAGACCGGTGCAAACACTTGGTTGCCGTCACCGATCACAACCGATCGCTCTGGGTTGCGGGCCAGTTGGGTGAACTTTTTCGGGGCCTTCGCGCACAGATCACGAACCCAGGTTGCGTCGGCGCGAACGATGTCGCCTTCGATCCGCGCGCCTTCACGCCGCCAAAGCTCAAGCGCTTCGGGGTCGTCGCGGAATGCGATGCCAACGTCCTGGATGATCCAGTCAACCTGCGCTTCGAGGCGCTCCAGATCCTCTTCGTTCAACGGGTTGAAATAGCTCAGGCGCCGCTGGATGTACGGCGACGCCGGGGCTCCGGTCGGGGCGTTTTGGCGGTCGCGCGAGGCGCGGGCGCGTCTGGCCATGGGTGACTCCTCGATTCATTTGGCCAGAACACTAGCCTGTTGAAATGCGTTCGTGACGGTTGAAAAAGGTGATGTTTTGGATAAACACAAATTATGCATCAGCTCTGGAAAACAGTCTCATCCTCAAAGCATCTGGTATATTTTGAGGCCGCCGCGCGGCTGCAATCGATCACGCGTGCAGCGGATGAAATGAATGTGAAACAACCAGCTGTCAGTGCGGCGATCAAGCAACTGGAGACCGCGCTTGGCGTGCAGCTATTCCATCGCGAGCACCGGAAAATCGTTCTGACCTCGGCCGGGTCCAAGCTGTACTCGGATGTTTCGCGTTCATTCGATCAGATTCTCAATTCGGTCAACGCCGTGCGCCAGTTTACCAAAAACGATCATGTGACGCTGAACGCCTCATCTGCATTCAACTTCTTTTGGATGATGCCGAAACTGCAGGAGTTTCACCAAACGTTCCCAGATATCGACCTCAGGCTGCAATCCAGCGACCGAGAACCCGATATTGTCGCAGAAAACATCAGTCTGGCCATTCGCCGTGGCAAAGGAACGTGGGAAGGGTGCAACGCGGCACTGATCGCAAACGAAGTGCTGTGTCCCGTTGCCAGCCCCGTTGAGATTGAGACGCGCGGACGGCCAAGCAGCGTCGAAGACCTGCTTCAACACCGACTGATTCACCTTGAGGAACCAACCCGCGAACGCCCTGGTTGGGTCCACTGGTTCGAAGCATTTGGCGTCACACAAAAGCCGCCCGTGTCCGGGCTTAGGTTGAACGATTACGCGCTCGTGCTTCAGGCAACTCTGGCGGGTGAAGGTTACGCGCTTGGTTGGAGCCACCTTACAACCCCACTTGCCGAGCGCGGGCTGTTAACGGCGCTGGAGGATTGGAGCTGGGAGACCGGTTCTGGGTTCTATCTGGTCTGGTCCGATTACAAACCGTTGGTCGATAACGCGAAACTGGTGCGCGACTGGATGCTTAGCAAGGTGTGATTTGGGGCGTTCGTATGAAGCCCTATTTAAAGGGTAAGATCCGGCTGGCTCGGCGTGACATCATAAGCGAGATTCTTACCTGATCGAGACACCTGAACCACCAGTTTCTGAGCGTTTTCAAAACGATCGAAATAGGCGAAACGAATATTCGCCAATGCAGCCATATCCTGACACTGAATAACGTAGTCTGCCAAAAATTCGCTGTGTTGCTCGGCAGAAGTGTCGGCCGTGTCCTGCCCCAACCCCTCGCCAGTCAAGGTGACATTCGCAGAGGCCGTGAAACAACCAGCTTCTTCAGGCGGCACGAACAGACCCAAAGGTTTTGATAAATCCGAAATCGCCACCGCGACCAGCGCGCGATCTTCGTCGGTGTCGGCGGCCCCTTCAAACCCAACGATATCGGCGGCAGGAACTGCAAGTGACAAGGAAAAGACTTCATCCGAAAATGCGATGTCCAAATGACCTGTGCCATGCTCATGCGAAGGGCTTTGCACCTGCGTCAGTGCAACCGCCGGGGTCAGGATCAAAGCAACCGCTGTGCATTTCATGAACAAAACACCATCGACCAAGGAATCACAGATTTTATTCTAGTCTGATTCAAATGCCGCGCAATCGCGGCCACAGCTGCTTGGACTCACTAATTTAGGGGATAGAGTCAATGAAACTGCGTCATTTAATTCCGACTATAAAACTCAGGTTGACTTAACTTACTAATTCACTCAGTTTTACCGTAAATGCGTCGCAAGCGCGGCGTTTTGGAATTTTACTGACTGGAAAGCGTCCCCCAATGACCAGATTTTTTACCGTCACCAGCGTATTGGCCCTAGGCTTCGCGACCACCGCTGTCGCAGCTGATGCCCCCTCGAAAGCTGATGTTCTGAACACCTACGCGAATATCGCCGAAGCCAAATATGACGACAGCCTGATCGCGGCCAAATCGCTGCAAGCGGCTGTGAACGCCCTGATCTCTGATCCGTCGGACGCGACCCTGAACGCAGCGCGCGCTGCCTGGGTTGCTGCCCGCGTCCCGTATCAACAAACCGAGGTTTACCGGTTCGGCAACGCGATCGTGGACGACTGGGAAGGCAAAGTGAACGCCTGGCCACTGGACGAGGGTCTGATCGACTATGTTGACGCCTCTTATGGCGGCCCGACCGGTGAGAACGAGTTTGCCGCGCTGAACGTCATCGCCAACCCGACATTCGAACTGTCCGGCAAAACCATCGACGCCAGCACAATCACCCCCGAGTTGCTGGGCGAAACGCTGCACGAGGCAGATGGGATCGAGGCCAACGTTGCCACCGGCTATCATGCCATCGAATTCCTGCTGTGGGGTCAGGATCTGAACGGCCACGGTGCTGGCGCAGGTAACCGTCCCTATACTGATTTCGTTCAAGGTGATGACTGCACCGGCGGCAATTGTGACCGTCGCGCCCAGTACCTGAGCGCCGCGACCGACCTATTGGTCAGCGATCTGGAATGGATGGCAGACCAATGGAAGCAAGGCGGTGCGGCTCGCGCCGAACTGAATGCGAACGAATCTGCGGGTGTCAGCGCGATTCTGACCGGCATGGGTTCGCTGTCCTATGGCGAGCAGGCGGGTGAGCGTATGCGCCTTGGCCTGATGCTGAACGACCCCGAGGAAGAGCATGATTGCTTCTCGGACAACACCCACAATAGCCACTACTATGACGGCCTCGGGATCGAGAACGTCTATCTGGGTCACTACACTCGTACCGACGGCACCCCGGTTGGCGGCGCGTCGCTGTCCGACCTCGTGATCGCAACGGACCCGTCGCTGGATGCCGAGATGAAGGCCAAACTGGCCAACACGATGCGGGCTCTGGGCCAGATCAAATCGACTGCAGAAGCTGGGTTTGCCTATGACCAGATGCTGGAACGCGGCAACGAAGGTGGCGAAGCTCTGATCATGGGCGGTGTGAACGGCCTTGTTGATCAGACTAAAACGATCGAACGGATTGTAACCGCCTTGGAACTGGACCAGATCGAATTCGAAGGCTCGGACAGCCTCGATAACCCCAACGCGGTTTTCCACTAAAACCACCAGCACAGAGGCGGCGCTCAAGCGCCGCCTCTTACCCTTGACCGGACGAGAAAGCCTGACAGCCATGATCGTATGCCACTGCACGAACATCTCGGAAAACGACATCCGTGCCGCCATTGATTGGATGCGCACGGCCGACCCGGACACAGTGATCACGCCCGGCAAAATCTACCATGCGCTCGGAAAATCAGCGGATTGCGGCGGATGCATGCCCCTTTTCCTAGACACAATGCGCGCAAGCGATAATCTGAAAGTCCCCATGCAGCTTCGTGCATTGCGCACCGGAGTATCACAGGAGAATGCAGATGAAGGGCGATCCCAAAGTCATAGAATACCTCAACAAATCTCTGCGGCATGAATTAACGGCTGTCAGCCAGTACTGGTTGCACTACCGCCTCCAGGAAGATTGGGGCCTTGGGCACATGGCCAAGAAAAGCCGCGAAGAATCCATCGAAGAGATGGAGCACGCGGATAAACTGATCGAGCGCATCATCTTTCTGGAAGGCCACCCCAACCTTCAGAAACTCGACCCGCTGAGGATCGGCCAGAACCCCAAGGAAACGCTGGAATGTGACTTGGCGGCGGAGTTGGACGCCCGCGCTCTTTATGCCGAAGCGCGCGACTATTGCCGTGAGGCAGGCGACTACGTCTCTATGTCGCTGTTCGAAGGATTGCTGCGCGATGAGGAAAGTCATATCGATTTCCTCGAAACGCAGCTCGACCTGTACGAAAGGATTGGCGAAGCCAATTATGCGCAACTCAACGCATCGAAAATGGACGAAGGCGAGTAAACTTGCCCTATTGCCGGTGGCCGCCCTTGCGGCCACCCAATCCCTGTCGGCCGAGCTGCAGGATCTGCACCTCAATACCCTTCCCAGAACCGAAGACGAACTGTTCAGGATTGCGCGGGTGACCGCAGCGCCGACGGATTTCAGCGTGCCGCAACCATTCGAAGACCTGCCAGCCGGGGCCGCCACCGTTCGCGCGCGCATAGACGCCGATGCGTTTTCGCAGCCGTCAGGCAATCTGAGCTTCGAACAAGAGCTGGATTTCAGGGTTGGTAATGGCCTGTTCAAGAAAATCTGGGTCTCTTCTCCGTCCTCGACACTGGCGTCAGACGGTTTGGGCCCACTGTATAATGCGCGTTCGTGCCAACGCTGCCACATCAAGGACGGGCGCGGCCACACGCCGAATGGCCCCGACGACAACGCCATTTCCATGTTCCTGCGGGTCTCGATCCCCGGTGGCGACGATTACGCCGAGATCGAGGACTATATCGCGACCCAGCCCGATCCAAACTACGGCGGTCAGATGCAAGACTTGGCTCTGCCCGGTCATGCCGCCGAATACCGGTTGGACATTACCTACGAGGATGTTCCGGTCACTCTGTCCGATGGCGAAACGGTCACGCTAAGGCGTCCGACCTATCGGGCCGCCGATCTGGGCTATGGCCCACTGCATCCCGACGCGATGCTAAGTCCGCGTGTCGCACCACAGATGATTGGGCTGGGTTTGCTTGAGGCGATCCCGGTGCAGGACCTGCTTGCGAACGCAGACCCCGAAGATGAGGACGGTGACGGTATTTCAGGCCGTCCCAATATCGTATGGGCCATCGAGTATGGCGCGCCGATGATGGGACGGTTCGGCCACAAGGCAGGCATGCCGACCGTGATGGAGCAATCGGCGGCGGCGTTTGCCGGAGATATTGGCATCTCAAGCCCCCTCTACCCTGCGGCTCATGGGGACTGTACCCCGGCGCAGGTCGAATGCGTCAACGCCCCGCACGGTGATGGGGATGACCGGGTCTTCGAGATTGACCAGATCGGGATGGACCTTGTTGCGTTCTACAGCCAGAATCTGGGCGTTCCAGCCCGACGAGATGTCGATGACCCGCAGGTCTTGCGCGGAAAGCAGGTGTTTCACGACACCGGCTGCGCATCATGCCACACACCGTCCTTCGTAACCCACCGTATGGAGGACCGGCCCGAGCACAGTTTTCAGCTGATCTGGCCATACACCGACCTGCTGTTGCATGACATGGGCGAAGGTCTTGCCGACAACCGCCCCGAAGCCCGCGCCACCGGGCGCGAGTGGCGCACGCCACCGCTCTGGGGGATCGGTTTGACCGAGCAGGTGTCGGGCCACACCCAGTTCCTGCATGACGGACGCGCGCGCAATCTGCTTGAAGCGATCCTCTGGCATGGGGGCGAGGCTCAAACCGCTCGCGACGCCGTTGTGGCTATGCCAAAGCCAGACCGTAATGCCCTGATCCGTTTCTTGGAAAGCCTTTGATTGATGCGTGCCATTGTCCTTGCCCTATCCCTGACCTTGCCCGTTGGCGCATTTGCCCAAGACCGCCTGCCCATCCTGACCGACACGGTTAACGCCCATATCCTGCCCGGCTATGCCGCTTTGGCAGAGGCTACCCAGACCTTGGCGACTGCAGCGCAGACGAATTGTGACCCCATGTCGGCTGCGCTTCGAGCGGCTTATCACACGGCCTTTGATGACTGGATTTCTATCAGCCATCTGCGCTTTGGGCCGTCCGAGGTCGATGACCGCGCATTTGCCTTGGCGTTCTGGCCGGACACCAAAGGGTTTACGCCCAAAGCGCTTACAAGTCTTATTTCCGCCGAAGACGCTGCAATCCAATCATCTGCGGCTTTTGCCGAAACATCCGTAGCAGGGCGTGGATTCTTCGCATTGGAGCAAATGCTTTATGACCCGCAGTTTTCCCAACTGGGCAGCGAAGACTACCGTTGCGCACTGATCCAGGCGATGGCCAAGGACATCAACCTCAACGCAAGCGCGATCAATGCAGATTGGGAAGTCTATGCTGCGAACCTGACATCTCCTGGCGAAACCAGCCCGTACCGATCCGAAAACGAAGCCATGCAAGAGCTATACAAGGCCCTGATCACGGGCCTTGAGTTCACGGCGGAAACCCGACTTGGCCGCCCAATGGGCACCTTTGACCGCCCGCGCCCGAAACGGGCCGAGGCACGGCGGTCCGAGCGATCGCTGCGCCATGTGGCGTTGTCCCTGACAGCTCTGCGCGACCTTGCCGCGCGTTTGTCTGCGGATCATCCTGACATTGCGGCTGATCTGGATGGTGCCTTTGCGGCAGCCATTGGGCGGGCGCAGTCGTTGGACGACCCGGCCTTTGAAGGCGTAGCAACAGCGCAAGGACGTTTCCGCATCGAAGCGTTGCAACAGTCCATAAACGACATTCGCGCCATCGCCTCGGCCGAGCTTGGACCAACACTGGGCATCAACGCCGGGTTCAACTCATTGGACGGGGACTAAGCGATGACCAGCCGCCGACACTTCCTTGCGGGGTTGGCCGCAGCCAGCCTTGCGCCAATGCGCGGTTGGTCGGCGGTGGGCGCGCCGGATTACCTGGCCGCTGCGTTGTTCCCGGACGGGTCATACCGTCTGGCTGGACTGGACCCGAGCGGCGACATCCTGTTCTCGTTGCCATTGCCCGCGCGGGGCCATGCCGCCGCAGCGCATCCTCATCGCGCACAGGCCGTGGCCTTTGCGCGCCGCCCAGGGACGTTTGCGATCATCATCGACTGTGCAACCGGTACTCAGACCGCGCAGCTGGAAGCTCCGCAAGGCCGCCATTTCTATGGCCATGGCGTGTTCTCAACCGATGGCACACGGCTGTTCACCACAGAAAACGACTATGAAGCTGGTCAAGGCGTGATTGGCGTGTGGGATACCGACAGCTACAGGCGGATCACCGAGTTCTCCTCCGGCGGAGTTGGACCGCATGATATGCGTCTGATGCCTGATGACCGGACGCTGGTCGTGGCAAATGGCGGGATCGAAACCCATCCCGACACCGGCCGGGCCAAGCTGAACCTGCCCATCATGCAACCTCGCCTGACCTATCTGGATCAGTCAGGCGAAGTGTTAGAGCAGGTCGCACTGCCGCGGGCCTTGCACAAGAACTCGATCCGTCATCTGGCGGTGCGCGCCGACGGACTGGTCGGGTTCGCCATGCAGTGGCAGGGCGACACGTCCCAACACCCACCCCTGCTGGGCCTGCATCGGCGGGGTGATGCGCCTAAACTTCTCAGCGCGCCCGAGGCAGATCAAATCATGCTGCAGGGTTACGCAGGGAGCATCGCATTCTCTGATGCCGGCGATACCGTCGCCATCACTTGCCCGCGCGGCAACGCGTTGCATCAATTCCGTGTATCAGATGGCCAGCTTGTCGGGGCGTTCCCGCTGGATGACGTTTGCGGCCTTGGAACGGGGCCAAACGGCTTTGTGTTCACAACAGGCACCGGCGTTGTTGGGCGACTGACGGCCACCGGGGCCAAGATCGCAGTCCGCTCGGTTTGCCAATGGGACAACCACCTTGTTCCAATTCGTGCCGCAGCCTGAATTCCCCATTTCCCGTCACATAGATTACACTTGGAAGAATCATATAGCTGCCGTATTGGCGGGCGCGAAACTGGCACCCTCTCGTGAAGGATAGACTTGATTGAAACACACGCCCGACGCACCGCATTCCATCTACGGGGTTGAGAAATGGGGCAAAGGCCTTATTGAGGTGACGGAGCGGGGCGAGATCGGTCTGCGCAATCCCATGGCGCCCGAGGCCGACGCGATCAGCCTACCCGGCATTCTCAGCGATCTGGACGACCGGGGCATCAAGGCCCCGATGGTGCTGCGCGTGTCGTCATATCTGGAACATGAGATCGCGCATCTGAACGAGAGCTTTCGCGATGCAATTGCGCGCGTGGGGTACAAAGGCCCCTATCGCGGTGTCTTCCCGATCAAGGTGAACCAGCAAGCACAAGTGGTCGACCGGATCGTCGAGTTCGGCAAGAAGTACAACTATGG
Organism: Ruegeria sp. R14_0; assembly: GCF_017743975.1. Taxonomy (GTDB): domain Bacteria; phylum Pseudomonadota; class Alphaproteobacteria; order Rhodobacterales; family Rhodobacteraceae; genus Ruegeria. Next base: position 264,420 of record NZ_JAGHRC010000005.1, read on the forward strand.
CCTCGAAGCCGGGTCCAAGCCGGAATTGGTCGTGGCGTTGGCGCACAGACTGGCGCCTGAAGCGCTGATCGTCTGCAATGGCGTTAAGGATGCCGAGTTCATCCAATTGGCCATCCTGTCCCGTAAAATCGGGTTCAACACCGTCATCGTTCTGGAAAGCCCGAAAGAGGCCGACACGGTGATCGAGGTTCACAACGAGCTTGGCATCGAACCTCTGATCGGCGTGCGGGTCAAACTGACCAACCAGATCAGCGGTAAATGGGAAGAAAGCTCGGGCGACCGCTCGGCCTTTGGCATGAACACCGATCAGTTGGTGGCGACGGTGGACAAGCTGAAAGAGGCTGGTCTTTTGCATTGCCTCAAGCTGCAGCACTCGCATCTGGGCTCTCAGGTGCAGGACGTCAACGACGTGCGCCGGGCGGTGGGCGAGGCCTGTCGCTACTACACTGAACTGACGCGCGAGGGCGTGCCGCTGACCCACCTGGACCTCGGCGGCGGTATGGGTGTGGATTACACCGGTGAGAAGAAGGCCGCCGAGAACTCGATCAACTACACGGTCGAGGAATACTGCGCCAATGTGGTTGAGACCGTCGCCTACGCGATGGATGAGGCCGAGATCGACCACCCCACGCTGGTCACTGAAAGCGGGCGTGCGGTCGTGGCGACGTCGTCGTTGCTGGTGTTCAACGTGCTGGAGAGCACTTTGTACGACGCGCCGAACGGCCCCGAGGTCGAACCGGACGATCACCACATGGTCGCCGATCTGGCCGCCGTGCATGGCTACCTTAGCAAAGATCGTCTGCAGGAATGCTGGAACGACGCCACCTTCTACCGCAACGAGCTGCGCGCCCTGTTCCGCCGTGGCTATGTCGACCTGCGCCAGATGGCCCGCGCTGAACGCATCTACCTGTCGCTCATGGCCCGCCTCAAGGCGCTGGCCGCCAGCGATGATCTGGAAACCGATGTAGACGATCAGCTTGAAAAAGTGGCCGATATCTACCACTGCAATTTCTCGCTGTTCCAATCCCTGCCCGACGTCTGGGCGATCGATCAACTGCACCCGATCGTGCCACTACAAGGCCTGAACGAAACGCCAGACCGCCGCGCGGTGCTAAGCGATATCACCTGCGATAGCGACGGTAAGATCGACCGCTTCATTCTGGCGGATGGCGTTTCGCCCAGCCTGCCCGTGCATTCGCTGCCCGAACAGGACGAGTACTTCATGGGAGTCTTTTTTGTCGGTGCCTATCAGGAAACACTGGGCGATCTGCATAACCTGTTCGGAGACACCAACGTCGTCACCATCGATCTGCGTGCTGATGGCGGCTTTGACCTGTTGCACGAACAAGAGGGCGACACGATCAGTCAGGTCCTGTCCTATGTCGAGTTTGACCCGCAGGACTGCGTCGCCGCGTTCCGCAAAATGGTGGACGAGGCGATCTCGACCGGTACTCTGAAAGCCAAGGACCGGAAAACCCTGATGAGCGCTTACCGCGACTCGATCAACGGCTATACATATTACGAATAAAAAGGAGACGACCCCATGGGAAAAACACTGGTTGTCGGCGCTGGCGGCGTATCCCACGCAGCCGTGCACAAGATGGCGATGAATTCGGACATCTTCACCGAAATCACTCTGGCCAGCCGCACCAAAGCCAAATGCGACGCCATCGCAGCTGCCGTAAAAGACCGTGTGGGCGTTGACATCGCGACCGCTGAACTGGACGCCTACAAGGTCGAAGACACGGTCAAACTGATCAAGGAAACAGGGGCTGAAATCCTCATAAACCTCGCCCTGCCCTATCAGGATCTGGTCCTGATGGACGCCTGCCTAGAGGCCGGCATCCACTACCTCGACACCGCGAACTATGAACCCGAGGATGAGGCCAAGTTCGAATACCACTGGCAATGGGCCTATCAGGAACGCTTCAAAGAGGCGGGCCTGACAGCCATCCTCGGCTCGGGCTTTGATCCGGGTGTGACATCCGTCTTCGCGAAATGGCTGAAGAAACACAAGCTGGATACGATCCGCCAGATCGACGTGCTGGACGCCAACGGCGGCAGCAACGATCAGGAGTTCGCCACCAACTTCAACCCCGAGATTAACCTGCGCGAAGTGCTGGCCGAAGTGCGCCACTGGGAAGGTGGCGAGTGGAAACACTCCCCGGCTATGACCCACAAGGTCGAGTTCGACTTCCCCGCCATCGGCCCCAAGAACATGTACCTGATGTATCACGAGGAGCTCGAGTCGCTCAGCACCCACTTCCCCGAGATCGAGCGCGCCCGCTTCTGGATGACCTTCGGCGACGCCTATATCACCCATGCTAAAGTACTGGAAAATGTCGGCATGACCCGCATCGACCCGGTGATGCATGACGGAAAGGAAATCATCCCGATCCAGTTCCTGAAAACCCTGCTGCCCGATCCCGGTGACCTGGGCGCGGAAACCAAGGGCAAGGCCTGCATCGGCGACATTGCGACAGGTCAGGCCAAGGACGGCTCGGGCGAAAAAACCTACTATATCTACAACATCTGCGACCACGAAGAATGCTACCGCGAGGTTGGCAGCCAGGCCGTCAGTTACACCACCGGTGTGCCCGCCATGATCGGCGCAGCACAGGTTCTCAAAGGCAACTGGACCGAACCTGGTGTCTGGAACATGGAACAGCTCGACCCGGATGACTTCATGGACATGCTCAATGAACACGGCCTCCCATGGCAGGTCCACGAACTCGACGGCCCGGTCGATTTCTAATCCGCGTTAGCTTCATCTGGCTAAAAATATCCCGGGGGTCCGGGGGCAGAGCCCCCGGCCTCTCCAATTCAGGAGACGCCGGACATGTCCGACATGATGACGACACAAGCTGGCGACGCAGGCGCCTTCCGCAAATTCGACCTCGCCCGCGTCCCCACACCTTGCTTCGTGGTCGATGAAAAAGCCGTCGAACGCAACCTGACCATCCTCGCCGATATCAGGACCCGTTCAGGTGCACATATCCTCAGCGCGCTCAAGGCGTTCTCGATGTTCTCGCTGGCCCCGCTTGTGCGTCAGCACCTCGGCGGCACCTGCGCATCTGGCATTTACGAAGCCCGACTGGGACGCGAAGAATACGGCGGCGAGGTCGCAACCTTCTGCGCCGGCTACAAGGATGCCGATATCGACGAAATCCTGTCGCTCTCTGATCACGTCATCTTCAACTCACCCGCGCAAAAGGATCGGTTTCTGGCAAAGGCCCATGTTGCCAACGTGCAGGTCGGCCTGCGCATCAACCCGGAGCATTCCGAAGGCGAGATCCCAAAATACGACCCCTGCGCGCCCTGCTCGCGCCTTGGCACGCCGGTCAGCCAACTGACTGCCGAGGCCATGAATGGTGTTGATGGCCTGCACATGCATACGCTCTGCGAACAGGGATTCGAACCGCTGCAGCGCACTTGGGACGCCGTCGAACCGACGCTCAAGCCGTTCCTGAAACAGCTCAACTGGCTGAACTTCGGCGGCGGACACCATATCACCCGCGATGACTATGACCGCGCGGGGCTGGTCGAATTCATCAAGGCAATCCGAACGACTTACAACGTCGAAGTCTACCTCGAACCCGGCGAGGCCGTCGCGCTGGACGCTGGCATTCTGGTCGGAGAAATCCTCGACCTGCCCACCAACGGCATGAATCTCGCAATCACCGATATATCGGCCACCTGCCACATGCCTGACGTAATCGAAGCCCCCTACCGCCCCGCCCTGATGGATGAGGCCGACGCGGGCCACACCTACCGTCTCGGCGGCCCGTCCTGTCTGGCGGGCGACGTGATCGGGGACTACACATGGGACCAACCGCTTGACATCGGCCAGCGCTTTGCCTTCCTCGATCAGGCACACTATTCGATGGTCAAAACCAACACGTTCAACGGTGTGCCTCTGCCCACAATCGCCCTTTGGAACAGCGAAACGGACGAGCTGAAAATCATCAAACAGTTCGGTTATGACGACTTTAAGGACCGCCTCTCATGAGCATTTTCCTAGACAGTGAACTGACCGCGTCCGAGCGTACCGAAGACGCCCGGTTCCGTGTGATCCCTGTACCGCTGGAACGCACGGTCTCATACGGTTCGGGTACGGCCAAAGGCCCCGCAGCCATCATCGAGGCCAGCAATGAACTGGAACGCATCACCGGCCACGCCGAGCCTTGCGTCGAGGGCATCTTCACCGAACAGCCGCTGGATTGCGCCGGGCCTCTGCCCGAGGTGATGGAGCGCCTCGCGCAACGCACCGAGGCCGCCGTGCGCGCAGGCAGGGTGCCAGTCACTTTGGGTGGAGAGCATTCGCTGAGCTACGGCGCCGTGATGGGTGTCGCTCGCGCGGTGAACCAACCCATTGGCATCGTTCAAATCGACGCACACGCCGACCTGCGCAATGCCTATCAGGGCGAGACGCATTCGCACGCGTCGGTCATGCACCTGCTGGCCGAGGAAGGCATCCGGCTGGCCCAGTTCGGAGTGCGCGCCTTTTCGACCGAAGAGGCCAAAAGCCGCCTGAAAAACCACGTTTTCCACGTGGACGCCGAGGAACTTGTCACCGGCAATATCCACGCCGTCGACCTGCCCTCGGATTTCCCCGAACTGGTCTATGTCAGCTTTGACGTTGACGGCCTGGACCCGTCCCAGATGCCTGCGACGGGGACGCCCGTTCCCGGCGGGCTTGGGTATTATCAGGCGCTACGGCTGGTTGAGCATGCGCTTCAGCATCGCAAGTGTGTCGGCTTTGACGTGGTCGAACTTGCCCCTGACGGGAATGCCGCCTGGGACTTTACCGCCGCCCAGATCGTTTATCGACTGATGGCGGCTTGTTAACCTTCGGACGTTTCGTTCAGCTCCATGTGTCCCTCGCCTTTGTTGAGAACCCGGCGTAGCATCGGCTCAAAGAACTCCAGCGGTTTGGTCGGGTAATCCGGGTCGAACGCCTTTTGATCGTATTCATGGCAGAAATAGCGGCAGTCCTCCCAATAGGGGCTGTCGCGGTACTTGTCGCGGGCGTTGCGATCACCGCCCAGGTGGTGATTGTAGTAATAGCCCTGAAACACACAATGGTACTTCAAAATCCAATAGGTCTTTTCGCTGACATAGGGCTTCATCATCGCCGCTGACAGCTCGCCATGGTTGTAGGGGGACAGAATATCACCTGTGTCGTGGATCAGGGCGGCAACGACGATCTCTTCGTCCGCACCATCCTCATAAGCCCGCGTCGCCGCCTGCAGGCTGTGCTGGTAGCGGTTTACAGGGTATGGCGTCCAGTCTTCGTCCAGCGACCGAATAGCGTCCAGAATACGGTCTGGCAGAGCGGCGTTATACGCCTCTTCGTATTCCATGACGGCATCCCAATCGGCTTTGGTCGCCTCTTCAAAACTGGTCCAGGTCGGTTTGTGGCTTTTGTCCAGCATGGTCGTTCCTCGCGCTGATCTGCTGAGGTCAATATAGATAAAAAACCACCACTCAAAAAAATGAATTGATTTTATCATTTCGATCAAAAATTGTTTTCAACATGCAGTTCAAAGCTCTTGAGACATTTTTGTGTGTTGCGGAAACCGGCGGGTTTCACGCCGCCGCGCGCAAATTGAACGTGACACAGACTGCGGTCAGTGCCCGCATCCGTCTGATTGAAGAGGAAACAGGTAAGGCACTTTTCACACGCGGCGCGGGCGGTACCAACCTGACCGAGTTCGGTCGTCAATTTCGCCCATATGCGGAACAGATGATGTCGCTCTGGTCTTTTGCCTCACGCGATCTGCCAGGGCAGACACAAAACCGGGTCGCATTGCGCCTGGGTGCCCAGTTGAGCATTTGGGATCCACTGCTGGTCGATCTGGCCGTAAGCTACGAACAGCGCCACGGACAGTTGCTGCTGACTCTGAACTACGATCACGACCTGAACATGGTCGAAGCAGTGGCAACCCATGTGCTGGACGCGGCCCTGACACATGAGAAACCGTCCGATCCGCGGGTTTTGCATCAAGAGCTCGCCCCGGAACGCCTGCTGTTGGTTGAGACGCCTGAGGCCGGAAATGATCCGGTCTTCGTCAATCTGGAACTGGGTGAGGTCTATCAGGACCACGTGCGATCTGCCGCGCGCAAAGCATCTGCACAGACGGTCTTTCTGGGCAACTGCATGATGGGGTTGCGCTATGTGCTAAGGCGAGGTGGAACCGGGTATTTCCCCGAATACGTCATTCAGGACCATGTAGAGTCGGGCCAACTCAGACCTGTGGCCGGTGCGCTGGACCTGATGCTGCCGCTTTACCTCGTGACGCGACGGGACAGCGACGCGTTCGGCGACGTGGTCGCCAGCCTCAGCGATCTGCGCGGTACGGATCAGGCCTGAGATAGTGTCCCGTTCGCCCCGCGGCGGCTACGAAGCAAAGGCCGTCCAGCAATCAGCAGAAACAGGCAGGAAATCACAATCCCGATGATCGCCGGCAGGTACAACAAAAACCATAGATTTGGGTCGTCAATTACAACGGGCGAAACAAAGCCCCGAACCCCCTCAAGCAGGACAAGGATCACGAAAGCCCCAAAAATCTGCGGCCAAAGACCGAACCGCGAGAAACTGCCCAGCATCAAAGTCGAAAACCCGGCCATTGCCACAGCGATACAGATAGCAATCCACGAAAACCGCTGATGCAGCTCGTCGATCAACTCCCCTTCGGTGTAGAACTCATTCTCCATGATCGTTTCCCGGTCTTCCAAAAGCGCTATGGTCGGGATCGCTTCGAGGCTGCGGCGGGCCATCGTATCCGAATTCGTCAAGTCGGATATGTCGTACGAGGCATCTTGAAACAGCGTTGAGGACAAGGTTCTGCCCTGTTGATTCAAACGCAGCGCAATGCCGTCTACCATCACCAGGTGAATGCCGGTGCCATTATTGACCAGGTAAGCCGTTTTACTGGAGTAGCTGACTGGGTTCGTTTCGTCGCGCCGGTCGGACACGAATACCTCAGACAGCGTACCGTCCAGGGCAATCTCTCCGATGTAAACCGTTACGCCTTGCGTGGGGTGCAAGAACTCGCCCTCGTTTAGCAGCTGCGCGGTCACATCTCCGGCAACTTCGGCCTGGCGCTGTTCCAACTGCTCGACCGATGCGGGGCGTAGGAAAACGCTTATGGCCGCCATCATCAGGCCGGTCAGAATACCAAACACGAATACGGCGCGCGCCAGTCTCCAGGGGCTGGAACCTGTCGCCAACATCACCGTCATCTCGCTTTCGCGGCTGAGCCGATTGGTGGCATACACAGCTGCGGCGAACACAGCCATCGGCATCACAGTCCGGATCAGGGTCGGCAAAGTCAGAGCGGTGAATTCCAGAAACACCATCGCGGATTGCCCGCCGCTGATCACGCGATCAAACAGGCTGACCGACCGGGTGATCCAGAAGACACCCACCAAAACAAGTGTGAAAAAGCCGAACAGAATCAGCAGTTGCCGCAGGAAATAACCATCAAAGCGCGACATGAACCCTCTTCCGCCTGTCCGTTGTGGGCAGGACCATATGCCATTCCACGAGCGTAGGAAACCGGGATTGATCCGTGAACTGAAGGGCGCGGGCAGAACGAGTGTGCGGGCACAATGCGATTGCCTGCCTCGACAAATGCAAAACCCGCCATGCAAGGCGGGTATCGCTCAAGTTTCTTTATTTCATAAGCAGTTAGAAGGTCAGATAGTGATGGACACCTGTTACCACAACAACAGATGCCGCAATGACTATGGCGGACAAAAAGTCGGTCGGTTTCAGCTTACGCTTCTTAGGCTGCATCGTCCATTCAGCCCACTTCTTTTGATCTTCTGTCATTTCAGAATCTTCGCCATACGCCATCCCAAAACACCTTTCACTCGACACAACTACGTCGTCAAACTTTTGCCAGTATTTTGACACAAATCTGATAAATCAAGTAAAAACGCCGTGTTCCTGCTGGGTTAACCCTCCAACAGACACAGCGTATGCGGTCGAACTGTCAGGATTCCCCGCACGCTTAACCCTTTAGGCCGGATGAGTGCTTATGGAACATTCAATAGCTGTGCACCCTCACAATAGACAGACATCGACAAGGGTTTAATCGTATTCCGTTTTCGAGGAATGGCAGGGGCAGCAGGGTTCGAACCCGCGACCTACGGTTTTGGAGACCGTCGCTCTACCAACTGAGCTATACCCCTAAGGTGCGCCTCAGATATGCCAGCCGCGCGGCGGACTCAAGAGGCTTTTTCATATTCCCACCCACTATTCCGCTCCACAAACAAGTTGCGCACTACGTTGAGTACTATAAGACACGGTTTGGCCAGAATAAGGGACCCGATCCGTGAGTATCCGCAAGAAGATTGCCAACAGCGAAAGCCTGCTGAACTGGGCGGCGCGGCGCATTGCCAGCTACATCCGATTGGTCAATCGCAACACGCGCTGGCAGCGCATCGGGTACGAGGAACTGGACCAGCTGGCCGAACAGGGCGAACCAGTTATTGTTGTTCTGTGGCATCAGCGTTTGGCGCAGTCGCCATATTTCTATCCTCTGGACAAAGGGCGCATTTGTTCAATCACCTCGTCGGCTCGTGCGGGCAGCATGGTGGGCCGCGTTCAAAAGCTGTTCGGTATGGATACGATCGCGATGTCCAGCCACAAGCGTCACGTCGCCTTGTCACGTGAAGTGCTGGGAAAAATGAAGCAAGGGATCTCGATCGGGATCGCCGCAGATGGTCCGCGCGGGCCGGAACGCGTGTCGTCGACCGTACCGCTGGTCTGGGCGCGAACATCCGGCAAGCGGGTTTTCGGGATCACCTACTCGGCCAAGCACGGGCGCGAGGCCGGGACCTGGGACCGCCTGCTGATGCCGCGTCCATGGCGGAACGAAGGCGTTTTCCTGTGCCGGGAATGGACGGAAACCGTCCCGCGCAAGGCGACTGACGAACAGTTCGAAGACCTACGCCAAAGCCTCGAGGACCACATGAACGACATCACCGCCGAAGCCGACCGCATGGTCGGGCGGGCGCCTTGGTCGCCTAAAAGCTAACCGCCTCTCAGGCGCTGCATCAGGTAGACTTCGCTGCCTTCCGGGATCGGTTCTGTCAGGCCGGTCGCGATGACACGGCCATCAATCGCAATCGACACGCCCGCATCTATCGGGCCTTGTAACTGCGGGTGCGCATGCACAAGGGCGCGCAACAGATCACCGGTGGTTTTGGCCTCGACCTCAACCACCTGTTGGCCCCCGGTCAAAGACCGGAGGCCGGACCAGAGGTGAACCTCAACCATTGTCCTTGAGCGCGGCCAGAATACGCGGCGGTGACATCGGTAGCTGCCGCATCCGGACGCCTGCTGCATGCGACACCGCGTTGGCGATGGCAGCAAGGGGTGGCACGATGCCCGTCTCGCCCACACCACGCACACCGAACGGGTGACCGGGGTTGGGAACCTCGACGATCACCGTGTCGATCATCGGCAGGTCACTTGCGACCGGGATGCGGTAGTCGAGGAAGATCGAGTTCTGCAGGCGACCATCGTCGCCATAGATGTATTCCTCGTTCAGTGCCCAGCCGATGCCTTGCGCAGCTCCACCCTGATACTGGCCTTCCACATAGGTCGGGTGAATCGCCTTCCCGGCGTCCTGAATGACCGTGTAGCGGGTGATGCTGGTCTTGCCGGTTTCGGGATCGACCTCAGCATCGACGATGTGAGTGCCAAAGGACACGCCCGCGCCTTCTGGCGTCGCCTCAAAATGCCCCGAGATCGGGCCGCCGGTCGACCCCATATCAGCCGTGATATCGCCCAGCGGCATTGGATCGAAATCCCCTGCGTTGGGCCCCGAAGGCACTGCGCAACCATTTTCCCATTTCACCGCATCCACCGGGATGCCCCACTTGGCCGCAGCACGTTCACACAGTTTTTCGACCGCGTGCTTGGCCGCCTTGATCGTGGCCAGACCGGACGCATAGGTCACACGCGAGCCGTGGCTGACGTCGTTGTACCCAAGCGTCGCGGTATCCGCGATGGTTACGCGGATGTTCTCGTAGGGAATACCCAGAACCTCGGCCGCCATCAACGCCATTGACGCGCGCGAACCGCCGATATCCGGTGTACCCACCATCAACTGCGCCGAGCCGTCCTCAGACAAAGACAACGATACCGATGTCTCACCGCCGTGGTTGAACCAGAACCCGCAAGAGATACCGCGCCCCTGCCCCGGTTTCAGCGGGGCCGAGTAATGCGGATGCGCCTTGGCGGCCTCCAGCGTTTCGACCAGGCCAATCCGCTCATAGCGCGGGCCATAGCTGGCCTTGGTGCCCTCATGCGCGGCGTTCTTAAGGCGCACGTCGACCGGATCAAGGCCCAGCTTTTTGCACAGCTCGTCAATCACAGACTCAACAGCAAAGGCACCCATCGGTGCGCCCGGCGCGCGGTACGCGGCCTGTTTCGGGCGGTTGGCCATAACATCATAGCCGATCTGCTTAACGTTGGTCAGGTTGTAGGGTGCAAAGGCGCACATTGCGGTCATGTCGCCCGGCGCGCCGGGGAAGGCCCCACCCTGCAAGCGGAACACGCCTTGGGCGGCCGAGATGGTGCCGTCCTTTTTCATTCCGATTTTGATGTCCATCGAAGCCGACGCAGTCGGACCCGTGGCACGAAACACCTCGGACCGGGACATCACGATTTTAACCGGGCGATTGGCCTTGCGGCTCAGCGCCAGTGCGACGGGCTCAATAAACACAGTGGTCTTGCCACCGAACCCACCGCCGATTTCGGACGCTGTCACACGCAGTTGCGAGGTTTCAATACCCAAAAGTGCGGCGCAGGTTTTCTGCGCGATCCAGTGACCTTGCGTGGTGCACCACAGTTCACCCTTGCCATCATTGCCCAGCATGCCCAGGCAGGCGTGCGGTTCGATATAACCCTGGTGGGTTGCTTCGGTGACAAAGCTGTCTTCGATGACCAGATCCGCCTCGGCAAAACCGGCCTCAACATCTCCGTGACCACTTTCGTGATAGCGGACGACGTTCGGGTGCAGACCTTCGGGCACGGAGTAATCCGCCGCGCCTTCGCGAATGACCGGAGCGTCCGAGGCCATCGCCTTGTCCACATCGGTAACATGCGGCAGCACTTCGTATTCCACCTCGATCAGCTTCAGCGCGTCGCGGGCTGCCAACGCAGACGTGGCCGCCACAGCAGCGACTGCGTGACCGTCGTACAGAGCCTTTTCACCTGCCATGACGTTTTCCAGAACGTTCCAGAACTCGCCTTCAAGACCCGGTTTGAATTCGACCTGATCCGAGAAATCCGCGCGGGTGACGACGGCTTTGACGTCTTTGTGCGCTTCGGCTTTCGAGGTGTCGATCTTAACGATCCGCGCGTGTGCGTGGGGTGAGCGCAGCACAGCACCGTGCAGCATGCCGGGGGCTGACATGTCTGCCCCAAACTTGGCGCGGCCCGTGACCTTGTCCAGACCATCGGGACGGTCCGGGCGCGTACCTACAAAAGTGAATTCCGATTTACGATCGTCGAGTGCCATTACGAAGCCTCCCGCAGCTCTTCCGCCGTTTCCATCACGGCACGAATGATCTTGTCATAACCCGTGCAGCGGCAGAGGTTACCTGCCAGCCAATACCGGGTTTCCTCTTCGGTCGGGTTGGGGTTTTTCTCCAGCAGCGACTTGGCCGCCACCAGAATGCCCGGAGTGCAGATGCCGCACTGAAGCGCGGCATGTTCGATGAACTTCTTCTGCAACGGATGCAGAACGTCACCGTCCGCAATACCTTCGACGGTTTCGATGCTTTTGCCATCCGCCTCAACGCCCAGCATGAGGCAAGAGCAGACCAAACGGCCGTCAACCGAGACCGAGCACGCGCCACAGTCGCCGGTGCCACAGCCCTCTTTCGCGCCGGTCAGGTTCAGCTTGTCGCGCAGACAGTCCAACAGGGTTTCGCGCGGGTCGCACAGATATTCGACCGCGTCACCATTTACTGTGGTGGATACGTGGAGCTTGCTCATACGTCTTCTCCCTTGGCACGGGTATAGGCAATTTTCGCGGCACGCTTGGCCAGAACGCCAGCGACCTCGGTGCGAAATGCGATCGTGCCGCGTTTGTCGTCGATCGGGTTGCAAGCGGCAGATGCCGCCGCGGCCAGCGCATCCAGCGCGGCCTCATCCAAAGTGCTGCCGATAATGGCCTTGGCGCAGTCTTCGACCAGCAGGACGGTTGGGGCCACGGCGCCCAGGGACACGCGCGCTTCGGTGACGGTGTCTCCGTCCAGACGCAGGCTGACACCCACGCCGACCACGGCAATGTCCATCTCGGTGCGCGGGATAAAGCGCAGATACGCGTCGCCACCATTCTCACCACGTGCGGGGATGTTGACGGCCGAGATCACCTCACCCTTGCCCAGCGACGTTTTGCCGGGGCCGGTGGGGATGTCTTCGACTGCCACCTCACGGGTACCCTCTGGTCCGGTCACGGTAACGGTTACACCTGCGGCAATCATTGCCGGAACCGAATCCGCCGCCGGCGAGCCATTGCACAGGTTGCCGGTCAGAGTCGCGCGACCCTGTACCTGAGTCGAGCCGATCAGGTCCATCGCCTCAACCACACCGGGCCAGTCGCGACCCAGTTCGGCATGCTCGCTCATCTCGGCACCGGTGGCAGCGACGCCCAGTGTCCAGCTGCCATCACCGTTACGGGTGATGTCACTGACACCCTCGATTTTCTTGATGTCGATCAGCGTATCCGGCGTCACCAGTTCCGAGCGCAGCTGCACCAGAACATCCGTGCCGCCTGCCAGAAAACGTGTGATGCCCGTTGCATTTGCAGCCAGGGCCGACGCCTCGGCGAAACTGGCGGGGCTGTGATAATCCATGAAAGTACCTCGCACCTGTTGATCAGGGTTCACTGGGGTTCGGAGTGGACGTTAGTCCAGCCTTCACCCGGCGTCCATGGTCGGAACGACCAATTTTGATGTTTCACGAAGTCGTTTTCAGACTTCGGATCAAAGGTCGAGTTCGATCACCCCATCGGGTTCGGCAGCGCGGCTTTGGCACAGGATGATCGCCCCCTTGCGCTGCGCGTTCGACAGAACGAAATCGCGATGCTCGACCTCGCCGGAAACAACGGCACATTTACAGACGCCGCAGATGCCATCTGCGCACTTTACGTCCACATGGATCCCGGCTTCGTTCAGCACCTGCGCCGCGTCTTTGTCTGCTGGCACGGTCAGTTCCCGGCCAGTTTTGGCCAGCCTCAGAGTGAATGGGTGGTTCTCGTATTCAGGCTGTTCGGGAACCGAGAAATACTCAAGGTGCCGCGCCTCTTCGGGGAATCCCTGCCTTTCTGCCGCTTGAATTACGCCGTCCATATAGCGATCCGGCCCACAGGTATAAACATGCCACCCATTCTGGTAGCCTGCCAGTATCCCATCCAGATCAGCGCGCGTGCCCTCGTCCGAGAAATGGTAGTGCACGCAATCTGCCCAAGGCATTGCAGCCAGATCATCCAGATACCCGGCGCTGTCCCGTGTGCTGGCGGAATAGTGCAGCGCAAACGGTTTGCCTAAACTGTGCAACCGGTGTGCAAAGGCGATCATCGGCGTGATGCCGATCCCGCCACCCATCAGGAAGGTCTTTGTCGCGCGCTCGTCCAGTTCGAAATGGTTGATCGGCTTCGAAATGAAGACCTTGCGCCCCTCATTAAAGATTCGATGCAGCAAAGCTGACCCGCCGCGCCCTTCATCCTCGCGCAGGACACCGATCTGATAAACAGAACTATCAGAGGGATCGCCAGACATGGAGTATTGCCGCAGGAACTCGGGCGCGACCAGTACGTCCAGATGCGCCCCGGCCGTCCAGTCCGGCAACGGCGCGCCATTGAGCGCAGAAAACTCGTACTTGGTCACATCTGCAGTCATTTTGTCGACCTTGGTCAAAGCAACGCGCATCACAGGCGCGTCGCCTGCGATGGTGTAGCGATGGATGACGGACATATCCCCAGCCGCCTTACGGGCCTTGTATTCGTCCGCAGTGACCATCGCGTCATAGGCTTCAATCCCGGCCTCGCGGTCCATTGCAAAGGGATAGGGCCACGGATGCGGGGCCAGATAGGCGGGATAAACGGCCAGCGTTTGGTCTTCGTATTTCAAATCCAGATCGGCTTGCAGATCGCGCCGGTTCAAAGGATGCCGGCTGGGATAATAGGCACCGTCCGGCTGCAGCTCGATGTCCCACCACCACTTCTTGGTGTCGTTCAGGCCACCATTGCCCACAGCATCATCCAGTTTGGCCAGCGCAGGGGCCGCTTGCGGAATGTTCATTGCCGCCCAACGGAAAGGGCGTTCCTTGAAGATCCCTTCGAGGTTCCACGGACAGGTTTTCATGCATCGTCCGCACATCGCACCGCCCGGGGTGGTGACCCGATATGTCGCGCATTTCTGGCTGTCGGATTTCCAGATTTCATAGCCGTTGAACATCAGCTTAGGCCCGGCAGTGATCGCACCGGAAGGGCATTCGCGCGCGCATTTGTTGCAACTTTCGCAGAACGTTTGCAGGCCAAAATCAATCGGCTTGTCGTGCTCAATCGGCATATCAGTTGTGACCGCACCGGATTTCAGGCGTGGGCCGAGATAGGGGTTCAGGATGACCTCACCAATGCGACTGACTTCGCCCAATCCTGACAGCAACAAAAGGGGTGGTTGCAGCACCTCGCCATCCATCACAGTGTGCGCCCGCGCCTTATAGCCTAGGTTCCGTATCTGCTGCGCGATTACGCCGCCCAGCAGGGAAAACCGAAGGTAGGCGCGCATGGATTGAGCGACGCTGATCCAGTCGTCCCCACTTGCGCCCTCCATCGTCTCATAGCCCTGGTCGATGATCATGCTGATGGCCTGATCATGGGGTGGATTGATCTCTTCTCCGGTCGCATCGTGGGAATACCACGCCCATTCCGGGCACCGGCTCAGGCCCACAGCATCGACGCCAAGAAAGTAAGACGCGGCCTTGATATTCGCCGCGTTCCGCGCAGCATCTGTCTGGCGCGGATTGCCCGCGCTGGCCCCGTCTTGCAACAGAACAAAAGCGCCAAGCAAACGACGTTGCGCGAAGCTTGGCGCGGATTTGCGGACGTAGTGCCCACCCTTCGCAGCGTCTTGCAGCGATTTGCCCATGTCGCCAAACTGCGCACGCGCGAACATATCCGCGCGTTTGGGAACGCGGGCCACATTCTCTTCGTCGATATAGGTGGTCGGGTCGGTGACGCGCTTGAGCCGTTCGAACGGATGCGCCCCATCGGCATAGCGACGCTTGGCATAAGGATCGCGGTTCAGGGCATTCTTGGCAAAGCCTTTGCCCAACCACCACGCAGGGCCCTGCGTTCGAAACCACGGCTGTTGTGCCATGGGTTGCAAAGGCTGGTCATGCGCGATCTCCATCTCGGTTGTGACCGCCGCCAAACCGAAACGCTTCCCCAGCCACGGCACGACAACATCGCCCCCCTCATCCGAGGCCAACCCCGCCGCCACAGCCAGCTTGCCCAGGTCAACCTCGGATGACATGGCCGTATGCGCACGGGCATCAAACCCTAAAAGCCGGATGTAATTCGCAATCACCACCGCATTTTCGGTGGCCAGCAGGCAGGCCCGGTGATCCTGCGCATCCATGATCCACTCCGCGCCGGGCTCATCCAGCGCCGGGTCTCGGTTATGTTCATACAGGAAGACAATGGCATGGCGATGTGACGTCATCGGCCTAGGTGCGGCCTCCATGCTGTCCTTCAGATCGGCCATGATCAGGTCAATACCGGACGCCAGCGTCTTGGTCTGCCGCGTCTTCAGCGCGTGCGCCAGACGTTCGATATCTGGGTTGCGCCGGGGCTCGGACAGCATCGCCGCAGCGGGCAATGGCCCGCAGCCCATCATCGACGCGTCGTTGAAATAGCCAAAGGCCTTAAGGTGGTTCGCCCGCTCTGCCGGGTCGGCCGGAATCTCGGACAGCACCGGGTTCACAAACCCGTCGCGAATAGTGTCCATCATTGCCTGAAACTCACCCATCGCGTTAACGATGCTTTCCGGCTGTTCGGGTCGGTGAAAGCTGAGTTTGGGCATCGGCCGCACCCCCGACAAATCCGGCATGTCGCCTTGCCGCGCCAACCGCTCCAGCGGATAAGGGCCCATATGGACCGGCCGGTTCTTGTCCGAGAAAAAGCGGATCCCCATCGCGCACCTCCGTTTGCCTAAAAGTCACCTAACGCGTTGCAGGCGGCAATTCCATTCCTAAGGTTAGGTAAGTTTTCCAGTGACCGCGTAACACGTTGCGCGGCCTCAAGCCTGCGACAGCAGCCAGTTCTTCATCAGCGCCACCAGCTCCGGCTGACGCGGCTGTTTGGGCGCGACGATGTAAAACCCCAGATCCTCGACCAATTCGTCGGGGATCGGCCGCACCAGTTGCCCCGCCTCCAACAAGGCGGAAACCAAAGGCTCGTTCGCCAAAGCTACACCCTGCCCCGACACAGCCGCGTCGATGGCGAGGCTGCTTTGGCTGAAGCTCATCATCTTTGGCTTACCCACAACGCCTGCCCTCTGCAGAAACAAAGGCCACAGCCCATGCGTGTCGTTTAGAAGTATGTGCTGCGCCAAATCAGCAGGCCGGGTGATGCGAGCCGCGGTTTCAGGGCTGCAGACCGGGACAAATCCGGTCGAAAACAGCGGCACCGCGGTCAGCCCCGACCCGAACGGGCCCCTTCCTTGCCGCACGGCGATATCCACGCCGTCGCTTTGGAAATCCGCCAAACGCTCGCGCGCATCGACCTGAACGGCGATCTCGGGGTGGCTTTTGGTAAAACCCGACAGACGGGGCACCAACCATTTCGAGGCAAAACTGGGTGTTACGGAGATGGTGATTTGACGATCGCCTGACAGGTCTTCGACGGCACCTTCGATCAGGCGGAACGCCTTGCGCAAAGGGGCATGAAACCGCCGCCCTGCCTCGGTCAGCGCAAGGCCACGCGGCAGGCGGTCAAAAAGCGGCATTCCCAACCGCGCCTCAAGCCCGCGCACCTGCTGGGCGACGGCCCCCTGTGTGACGCTCAATTCCTCGGCCGCCAACCGAAAATTCAGATGCCGTGCCGCAGCTTCGAACGCGCGCAACGCGTTCAGCGGTGGAAGAGCCGTCATCAAATCACCCTGTAGTTTTTCTACAGCATATGACCAGTAGAACTGATTGGTCAAACGAACGCCCAAAGCGCATCTTGGATTCACCAAAACATGGAGACTTCACATGACCAAAGTGGCGCTGATTACGGCAGGTGGCAGCGGGATGGGCGCGGATTCCGCCCGGAGACTGGCCGCAGATGGGTTCAAGGTTGGCATCCTGTCATCGTCTGGCAAGGGCGAGGCTCTGGCGCACGAGTTGGGCGGCGTGGGCGTCACCGGGTCGAACCAGTCAACGGACGATCTGCAAAAACTGGTTGACGCAGCGATGAGCCATTGGGGGCGCGTTGATGTGCTGGTCAACTCGGCGGGCCACGGACCACGTGCTCCGGTGCTGGAACTGACGGATGAGGACTGGCACACCGGGATGGACGTCTACTTTTTGAACGCCGTCCGACCGACACGGTTGGTGACCCCGATCATGCAGGCGCAAGGCGGCGGGTCGATCATCAACATCTCGACCTTTGCCGCGTTCGAGCCCGATCCGGTGTTCCCCACCTCGGGCGTGTTCCGAGCAGGTCTGGCCGCCTTTACCAAGCTGTTCTCGGACAAATACGCAGCGGACAACATCCGCATGAACAACGTCTTGCCCGGCTTCATCGACAGCCTGCCCGAGAAAGAGGAATTCCGATCGCGCATCCCGTTGGGTCGGTACGGGCGCAGCTATGACGAGATCGCCTCAGTCGTGGCCATGCTGGCGTCAGAAGGCGGCGGCTATATCACAGGGCAGAATATCCGCGTCGATGGCGGCATCACCCGCGCGGTCTGACCTCAGAACCGCGCTTTGACAAAATGGGTCAGCGCCGCGCCGGTTTCGAAATACGCGCGGCGCAGGCCCTTCCAGTTTTCCCGGTAGTCCCGGATTGCAGGAACCGGCAACAGGCTCGGATCACTCTGCAACAGACTTTCGGCGGCAAGGCGACCGAAAACCGTGCCCGGTCCGATCCCGCGCCCTGAATAGCCGTGAACAGACAGGGCATTGGGACCAATCTGTGTGATTTTTGGGATATGATCCGAGGTCATGGCGATGCGCCCATGCCACCCTTCGATCAACTTCTGATCGGCCAACTGAGGATAAAGCTGCGCCAGTTTGCGTCGGACCCAGCTTTTGTGAAACGCCCCGCCTGCCTGATCCAGGTCCCCCATGGCACCAATGATAAACCGCCCCTCTTGGTCCATTCGGAACGAAGTCATGATCAGGCCCGTATCCCAACACCCCTCGCCCCCCGGCAAGACGCTGGCGCGCAAGTTGTCCGACAGCGGAGCGGTGGCGTACTGAAAATAGTAGACCGGCACGTAGGCCGGGGCAGAGGCCGCCAAGTCACGATGATACGCGTTGGTGGCTTGTATCACCGACCTTGCCCGCACCGTGCCCTTTGCGGTCGTCAGCAGCCAAACGCCATCTTCATGTTGCATCGACCGCACCGGGTTTTGCGTGAGGATCAACGCCCCCGCTTCTGCTGCCGCGCGCGCAAGACCACATACGTAAGCCAGAGGCTGAATCGTTCCCGCGCGCGGATCAAATAGGGCACCGTGAAAGGCTTCGCTACCGGTGCGTCGACCGGCTTGTTCCGCTGTCAGCAGCTCAACGGGCGCTCCGGCAGAGGTCAGTTGGGCGTGCCGGGCCTCCAGATCGCGAAAGC
Organism: Ruegeria sp. R14_0; assembly: GCF_017743975.1. GTDB lineage: Bacteria > Pseudomonadota > Alphaproteobacteria > Rhodobacterales > Rhodobacteraceae > Ruegeria. Next base: position 283,280 of record NZ_JAGHRC010000005.1, read on the forward strand.
CAGCAGCCGAATGTGCGCAATGAAGGGTGCCGTTGCGCACAGGTTCGCAGTCGATCGCGTGCCGGTCGATGAGGTCGAACACCTCAGCCGGGGCCGCAGCCAACAGATCAATCAGGCGATCTCCGGCGGCATCCCCCAGATGTGCGCGGATTTCGGCGGGCGGCAACCACAGACCCGCATTGGCCAACCCGACGTTTCGCCCGGAACCGCCGTGCCCGATCTCTTCCGCCTCAAGCAAACACACCGAAGCCCCGGACTGCGCCGCCCACAAAGCTGCCGAACATCCTGTATAGCCGCCGCCAATCACCGCCAAGTCGACGGTTAGGTCACCGGCCGCAGCGCTCGGTTCGACATGCTCGCGGCATGTGTTCAGCCAGAGGGACTGGTCGTGGTCGCTCACACAAGACTCCTTGAAATTGCGCGGATCATCGGGGCAGCGTCAGCCAGTTGCAAGCGCCCTTTGATCCTCGCGCCCCATTGCGATCAGGAATGGTTTTCCATCCTGTTTCGCATGGAATGCTGCCTTGTCGCCCATCCCATGCCAATCCGCCAAAACCAGCGATTGTGCCACCGCGCCCCCCAAAGTCGCGCCGGGTCCGGTCACGATGAATAAATCAGGCGCAAACTCATGCGCAGCGGTCTGGATTGCGCGGGTGAAGTCATAGGGCTGGGTCACTTGGTGGCCAAGAGTATAGCCCCAGAGCGCCTTGGTATCCGTCGCCCCGGGCCACCAGATCTTGCCGCGACCATCGATCAGAGGGTGTTTCGGCTGTCCAAACAACTCTGCGCCCAGCCGCGCCCGCCCCTCGGCGGCGACCGGAGCCTGTAAGGACGTGTGAAACGCCGCGTGGTTCGCCAGCCGCATCGGAAATCGATCCTGCACGGCGGGCTGCGACGCCTCAAACGCCTCAAGCCCTTTTTCATTGCCAGCCAACACCAACATCCCACCCAGATCGATGGACAGAGCCAGGTCGTGACCCTCGATCGCGTTGATACGCGCAACATCCGCCAGCAGTTCGGCTTTGCGGGCCACATCATTCGCCCAATCGTCACCGACAAAGGGGTACACCAATTGACCACCGATCAGATGGTCCTGCATCAGCGTGCCCATCGTGTTCACAACGCGGAACCCGTTTTCAGCGGACAGCGCGCCAGCCGCGGCCAGAGCAATGTACCAGCCCATTGAGTTGCCGGTGACCGCGACAACCTCGATATCCTTGGCCAGCGCTTGCGCATCTGCCAAGGACGCCGCGTAGATCAGGGGTGAGGCAACGTCGCCCTTCGAGTACTTGGACACCGTAAATCGCGCGGCTCCATCCAAGGCGGTGACAGCCTCCTGCCCAGCCTCAGCGCGAATGGCGTCGAAACTCTGGAACAGGTCCATACGGTGCGCGTGATGGCGATGAAGATAACCAAGCTCGGGCTTGTTATAGGTTCCCCGCCCCGGGCAGATAGCGACGGCTGTACGGGTCATAAGCGGCCTCCGGTCAGTTTCAACGCAGCCGCGACAATCCCGTCTTTCGACGGCAATGGGGCCGCATAGGCCGGGCCGGTTGCGATGAAACAATCCTCGGCCGCGACGCGCGCGATCGGAGTAGTCGGTGTCTCTTCAACAAAGAAAGTCATCAACGCCTCTGACTGGCTGCCGGTGCGCCGACATTCGTCAACGATCAGGACATTCGCGCAAGGTTTGGTCGCCTCGCGCAGCGCTTCGACCGGTAAGGGAGCCAGCCAGCGCATGTCGATGATGCGCGTCTTTACCCCGGCGGCCTCCAACTCGGGCAGGGCCTGTTTCGATAGATAGTGACCGTTGCCATAGGTGACGATGGCCAGATCGGTGCCGTCCCCATGCACGCCAACCTCGCCAAGCCCAATCCGCTGATCTGTCGAGGGATAGGTGGTCATCCAGCCCGCATCCTGCGCCTCGTGCAGATCGCGCATCGGGTACAGGGCGATGGGTTCCAGGAAAACAATCACCCTCTGCTCTTCCCGCGCCAACCTCACGCATTCGCGCAGCATCTGCGCCGCGTCCGCCCCGGTCGAGGGGCAGGCGATGATCACGCCGGGAATGTCGCGCAGAACAGCCAGCGAGTTGTCATTGTGGAAATGCCCGCCGAACCCTTTTTGATACCCAAGCCCCGCAATCCGCAGGACCATTGGGTTGGTGAACTGCCCGTTCGAGAAGAACGGCAGTGTCGCGGCCTCACCCCGGATCTGATCCTCGGCATTGTGCAGATAGGCAAGGAACTGGACTTCAGGGATCGGGACAAACCCGTTATGCCCCATTCCAATCGCCAGCCCCAGAATGGACTGCTCGTCCAGCAAAGTGTCGATCACGCGATCCTGACCAAAGCGTTGCTGCAGTTTCTGCGTCACACCATATACGCCGCCCTTGCGACCCACGTCTTCGCCCATACACACGATCTCACCGTGTTCCAGCATCAGATCAGTGAGCGCCCAGTTGATCAGGCGGCTCATAGGCTGAGGGTCCTCCATCGCGCGCATATCGCTGCCAAACGCCTTGGCACGCGCCTCGGCGCTGGGGCCGTTGGTGGGCTTGCAGGTGCGTTTGGGCGGGATCAGGCTGGCCATCACTTCGGACGCATTGGCCAGATGGGGGCGTGTGGCGGCCTCGGCGGCGATCCGGTCTGTGCGATCACAGGTGTCCTGATAGATTTTCAGAGCTTGCTCCGACGTCAACGCCCCTGCCTGATCCAGCAGACGCACAGAGTGCAACAAGGGATCGTTTGCCTCATCCGCCTCGACCTCAGACTTCGGCATGTAAGTGGTCGGCACATCCGCCCCGGCATGACCATAGAGACGAACAGTTTTCAGATGCAGGAAGGCTGGCTTGCGCCGAGTTCGAACGTATTCCGCTGCCTCCTGCGCGACTGAAAAGGTCTCATAGATGTCCAGACCGTTGGCCTGAAAATACTTGATCCCCGGGCGATACTCCATTGACGCCTGTATCCAGCCTTTCGGGGTTTTGACCGAGATACCGATCCCGTTGTCCTCGCACACAAAGAGCAGCGGCAGAGGTGTCGATTGCACGCTGGTCCACCCAGCTGTGTTGATCGCGCCCTGCGCTGTGGAATGGTTGGCCGAGGCATCCCCGAAAGAGCACATCGCAATCCCGTCCTCGGGCAGCTCGCGGTGTTCTGGATCGTGCCGCCGGGCCGCGCCCAGCGCATAGGCCGCGCCCACCGCCTTGGGCAGATGGCTGGCAATGGTCGAGGTCTGCGGCGGGATCGTCAGCGCCTTGGAGCCCAGCACCTTGTGCCGTCCGCCTGACGTCGGATCCTCTTTTGAACAAGCAAAGCTCAGCAACATGTCCCATGCGATTTGTTGCCCCGGCACCTGCTCGGCCCGCGCAATCTGGAACGCCGCATCCCGGTAATGAAGAAAGGCAATGTCCGTTGGGCGCAACGCACGCGCAACCGCGGCCATGCCTTCGTGACCCGACGAGCCGATAGTGTAAAACCCCTGCCCTGCCTTCTGCATCGCTCGGCTGGTTCGGTCCAAAGCGCGGCTGAGGACTTGTGACCGGTACAGCGATACCGCATCGGTGTTGCTAAGCCCCGGGCGGGGCTTCTCGCCATCGGGAAAGTCGCGATTGGCGACCCGGGTCAGGAAATTTTCGTGAACGATCTGAGCGCGATCCATTGGGTTTTCCCGGTCTTCTTCGGTTACAGTTTGGCGGTGGCGTCCGCGATACGGCGCACCCCTTCTTGCAGGCTTTCCGTCGCATAGGCAAAGGAAAGCCGCAGATGCCCCGGCATCCCAAAGGCACGCCCAGGCACCAGGGCGACGCCGGCCTCATCCAGCAGATAACGGCAGAATTCGTGGTCCACGGGCATTTTCGCAGGCGTTTTGGGAAAGACGTAGAACGCCCCATCCGGAACTGCGCATTCCAACCCGGCCCGGTTCAGCCCGTCCACCACCAAATCCCGGCACACGCGCATCGCCTTGCGCCGCTCGGACAGCAAGTCTTGCGGGCCTGTGATCGCCTCTAATGCTGCGGCCTGAGCAATCGAGCACGCGCCCGAGGTGATTTGCCCCTGTACTGCAATCATCGCTTTGATCAGTGGCACAGGCCCAACACCCCAGCCAATGCGCCAACCGGTCATCGAATAGGCCTTGGACACCCCGTTCACGGTCAGAGTGCGATCCGCCAGCTCGGGCACCGCTTGCACAAAAGGTGTGAATGGCACGTAGGAAAGGTACTGATAGATCTCATCTGAAACCACCCAGACTTGCGGGTGCTTTTTCAGCACGGCCCCCAATGCTTGCAATTCCGTTTTGGAATAGACAGCGCCAGTGGGATTGGACGGCGTGTTCAGCAGCACCCAACGGGTGCGCGGAGTGATCGCGGCTTCCAACTGGCCCGGCCTTAGTTTGAAGCCCTGTTCAGCCGGGCAGCTGAGGATGGTGGGAACACCGCCCGCCAACGTGACCATATCCGCATAGCTTGTCCAGAACGGCGCGGCGGTAATCACCTCGTCGCCTGGGTTCAGTGTGGCCATCATCGCGCCGGACAAGACCTGCTTGGCCCCCGTAGACACAATGACATTCTCAGGCTGCGCGCCCGCCCCTGCTGCGATTGCCTCGCGTAAGGCTGGCGTTCCGGCAGTCGCGGGATAGCGGGTCTGGCCGTCAACAGCCGCCCTGTTCGCTGCTTCAACCACATGATCTGGCGTCGGAAAATCCGGCTCACCTGTGCTGAGCGCGACAACGTCGACGCCTTGCGCGCGAAGACGTGCTGCATGTTCCGAGATACGGACGATCTCGGACAGCTCGATGCCTTGCAGCCGCTCTGCGCGCTGAAAACCCTCGGTGCTGGTTGTCTGTGTCATTGATCCAAATCCACGCCGTCAGCCATATCTCTGTATCGGGCTGGCGCGGGACAAATGCCAGTGATATTCCGTACAAAAGGTATGAGGATTAGTCATATGATTGGACCCCGCCGGTTCCTGCCCTCGATCCCCTCTCTATTGGCGCTCGAGGCGGTTGATCGCCTTGGCAGCGCCTCGGCCGCCGCCGAAGAGCTGTCGCTGACCCAAAGCGCAATCAGCCGTCAGCTCAAGTCGATGGAAGAACAGTTGGGTGTCGCGCTGATCCAGCGCAATCAGATGCGACTGCACCTCACGCCCGCAGCGAAAGATTATGTTGAGGTGGCTCGCACCGCGTTGAACCAACTGGCGCAGGCGTCGCTGAAGCTGAAAGCGAACCCAACCGGCGGGTCATTGAACCTGTCGATCCTGCCCGCCTTTGGGATGCATTGGCTGGCCCCCCGCCTGCAGGACTTTGCCCGCCACCACCCCGAAGTGACCGTGAATCTGAGCACATGCCTCAAGCCCTTCGACTTCCAGACCGAACATTACGACGCCGCCATTCACTTTGGTCAGAAGGACTGGCCCGGGGTGCATTACCTTCCGATTATGCGAGAAGAGGTGCTGCCGGTCTGCGCGCCGGACTTTTTGCCCGAACAGGATAAGGGTCTGGACTGGCTGATGGCGGCCCCGCTGTTGCACTTGGAAACCAGACCGGATGCGTGGGAGCGATGGTTCGCGGAACAGGGGCGCGATGCCTCGGGGATGCGCGGCATGTTGTTCGATCAGTTCTCGACAATGGTTCAGGCCACAATCCATGGGTTGGGCGCGGCGCTACTGCCCAGCTACCTGATCGAGCAAGACCTGCAATCCGGCCGGCTGGTTCCCGCCTGGGACGGGCCTCGCGTCAGCCTGGGGCATTTCTACCTTGTCTGGCCCCAATCCAAACCGGTGTCTGAGCCATTGAATTCATTCCGGACTTGGCTGCAGGACCAACTGAGGTCCGCCTGAGGCTATTCGTCTCGTCGTCACGCGCAACTGCGCGGCCTTTGACCTTGCGTCCTGCGGACGGCGGGGCGGGCCGTGCAGGTGCGGGCGATGCCCGCGCCTGCACGGCCCAACGGAAGGAGACGTTTTGCAAAAATGTTGACGACGGGCGGGAGCCCGCGCCGTGTTAATTGTCCAACGAACGGGCGATGAGTTCCTTCATAATCTCGTTGGTACCACCATAGATCATTTGGACACGCGCATCGGCGTAGAGGCGCGCAATGGGATACTCCATCATGAAGCCGTAGCCGCCGAACAGCTGCAGGCATTCATGCATGATCTCGTTTTGCACCTCGGACCCCCAATATTTGACCATCGAGGCCTTCGCGGCATCCAACGTCCCATCTTCCAGCTGCGCGACACAGTCATTCACAAAGCTGCGCAGAACTTCGGCTTTGGTCTTGCACTCGGCCAGTTTGAAACGCGTGTTCTGGAAATCCATGACGCGCTGACCAAAGGCCTTGCGTTCCTGCGTGTATCGAACGGTCTCGGCAATCGCGAAATCAATAGCGCCCAGTGCCATGATACCGATTGTAAGACGTTCCCAGGGCAGCTGCTTCATCATCTGATAGAAGCCCTGACCTTCTTCCGGGCCGATCAGGTTGGTCATGGGCACTTTGACGTCTTCAAAGAACAGCTCAGCCGTATCATTAGCCTTCATTCCAAGCTTCTTGAGATTGCGGCCCCGGCGGAACCCTTCTGCTCCGTCGGTTTCGACTGCGATCAGCGATACGCCCTTGGATCCCTGGGTCTTGTCCGTTTTGGCAGCCACAAGGATCAAGTCGGCGGTCTGACCGTTGGTGATAAAGATCTTGGACCCATTCATACGATAGGAGTTCCCGTCCTTATCCGCCGTCGTACGAATAGACTGCACGTCCGAGCCGGTACCGGGTTCGGTCATGGCCAGGGCGCCGACCATTTCGCCGGACGCCAGACGCGGCAACCATTTCTGTTTTTGATCCTCGCTGCCGTAGGCGGTCAGGTAATGGACAACGATCGACTGAATGCCGAAACCCCAACCCGAGTCACCGCGCGCCGATTGCTCATACAAAGTGACCGCGTCAAACCCGATACCGCCGCCTACGCCGCCGAACTCCTCGGGGATCGCGCCAGCCATCAAGCCCATCTCACCGGCCTTGTTCCAGAAGTCGCGATCGACCATGCCGTTCTGATTCCAGCGCTCAATGTTCGGCACAAGTTCATCGTCCATGAACCGGTTGGCCATTTCAGCAAACATCTGGTGCTCTTCGGTGACCCATTTTGCGGTCGGCGTGAATAGCGACATGTTGGTTTCTCCCGTGTCTGATTGTCATCAGGGTAGCTTTGGAGCCCCCTCAAACCAACCCGCGCACAGGATTGCTACGCAACGTCTTTTTCGACGACCGCGCCACTCTGGCACGTTGTCATCGCGTCACTACAAAGCCGAATCCAGTAAGACACGTGCCGCGGCTTTGGCGTCTCTGGCCGGATCGCAGCTTTTGACCAGAACCGCCGTGACGATTGCACCCTCTTTCAGCAACAGCAACTGACACCCCAAAGCCTCGGGGTTTCGCACTCCAGCCTGACGCGCCAGATCCGTATAAAAATCGAGGATTAGGCGTTTGTGCTCGGCCGCCTGGAGGTGGATCGGATGAGACTTCTCCTGAAATTCAGCGCCTGCTTTGATGAACATGCATCCACGAAACCCGTCTTCTTCAAACCATTCGCCCAGCGCATCGAAACTGGCGACCAACTGATCGGCTGGCGTATCGGCAAGCTCGGAAACCCGGCGCATGAACCATGTACGAAAATTCTCATCCCGCAATCGAAGTGCGGCAAGGATCAGGTCTTCTTTTGTACGGAAATGCTTGTACATCGACGTTTTCGACACGCCCGTCTCAGCGACCAGTTTATCCATGCCGGTTGCGTGGAACCCATCCCGATAGAAGACCTCTAAAGCCTTGCTGACAAGCTCATCACGTTTGTTCGGGCGCATGATTCGGCTCCTTAATGTACTGATCGGTACATAATGCGTCGATTTGTCGGTCGCAACACGACCAACCCAAGTATTTGTTTTTGTGACATAAAAACCCCTCACCATGCGGAGCTCTGAGGAATTTTCAAATTGATACTTGAAAAAGGTTACCGATCGGTACACTTTCTCGACAAGATGTACCGATCAGTAAACTTTGGAGCGATCCCATGAGACGCCACACCAGACCCTTCCCCGCACAATATGTCCCCCTTTTGCTAACTATAGCTCTGATAGCGGCCTCACTGACCTGAAAGACCTGCGCATGACACGCCCTCCTCTCCCCCCGTTCACGTTGGAAACTGCCACGCAAAAAGTGCGTATGGCCGAGAACGCCTGGAACAGCCGTGACGCGAAAATTGTGACCCCCGCCTATACCGACGACAGCCAATGGCGAAACCGGGCCGAATTCCTGAGCGGCCACGCCGAAATCCACGCCTTCCTGACCCGCAAATGGAATAAAGAGCTGGAGTATCGGCTGATCAAGGAACTTTGGGCCTATGCCGGAGATCGCATCGCCGTGCGCTATGCTTATGAATGGCGGGACGACAGTGGTCAGTGGTTTCGGTCCTACGGGAATGAGAACTGGCGTTTTGCCGAAGACGGCCGCATGGCCGAGCGTCATGCATCATTGAACGACCTTCCGATTGCCGAAACCGAGCGACTGTTTTTCTGGCCGCAAGGCCCCCGCCCCGATGATCATCCCGGCCTGTCTGATCTGGGACTTTGAAAGGACACCCCATGCCTCGCGCCTTTTCAGAACTGACCTTCACCCCCGCTGTCCGTGCGCATCAGGAACGGATGGGGTCTGCCAAGACCTATTCCAAGTTCATCGAAGAAGGCCCGCAACAAGGTCATGAAATTGGTGAGGCGGAAAAAACATTCATCGAGGCCAGAGACGGGTTCTATCAGTCTACCGTGTCCGAAACCGGGTGGCCCTACGTTCAATATCGTGGGGGTCCGATTGGATTCCTCAAGGTTCTGGGGCCGCGGACAATCGGGTATGCTGACTTCTCGGGCAACAAACAGTACATCTCGCGCGGGAACCTGGACGGGAATGACCGGATTGCCATGATCCTGATGGATTATGCCAACCAGCGCCGTCTGAAAATCCTGGGTCGAGTCGAATTTGCAGAAGGCGAGGCCGCTGCTGCCAGCCTTTACCCCGAAGACGCCGAGGCACCGGCCGAACGTGCCGTCATCATCCGGGTCGAGGGACTGGACTGGAACTGCCCTCGCCATATCACACCGCGCTTTACCGAAGCCGAACTTCGGCCGCACCTGAACAGGTTGGGGCAACAACTGGCGCAGCTTCAGGCAGAAAATGAACGGCTAAAGCAGGAACTGGAAAACCGATCCTGACTGCATTGCAACGTAAAATCTATTCCGAACAAGGACTTTCCCCATGATACGTTCCACGCTGAATATGGCCGGTATTATTTTGGCAGGCTTTGCGCTGACCACGGCGGCCGTGATGTTTGGGTTCTTCGCATCGCCCGAGGCCGTAAGACCCCCTCCGCCTGAGGCCTACAACTCGCTTTTGCTGCAAACCTTTGCCAACAGGTGACACCTACACAAGGGCTGAAAAACGTGCTAAAGCTCTTGACCTTCCCGTGACTGGAACCCCCATCTATGGGCAGAACCTCTTTGGGATGAGTCGCATGGCCGCGCCACACACAACACAGCTGAAAGTCTCGGGCATGTCCTGCGCGTCCTGCGTGGGTCGCGTGGAAACTGCATTGCGTTCCGTTCCGGGCGTAACCGAAGCATCGGTCAATTTCGCGACGGAAACCGCGCAGATTGCCCACTCGGGACCAGTCAACGACCTGACAAACGCCCTTGCTGATGCGGGCTATCCTGCGGCGAACAGGCAGACGACGTTGAAAATCGGCGGGATGAATTGCGCCTCGTGCGTGGCAAAAATCGAAAAGGCGCTGACAGCTGATCCCGCCGTCGTTGATGCGCAGGTCAATCTTGCCACCGAAAGTGCAGTTGTCACCTTTATCGACGGAGCGACGACCCCCCAGAAGCTGGCGGCAGTGTCCGATCAAGCCGGATACCCGGCGCGGGTGGTAAACGGCGCTGCTGATGATCAAGTGGATCATGCCCGGACAGAAGAGGCACACGCCCTGACCCGCGCGACGATCTTTGCCGCAGTTTTGGCCTTGCCCGTGTTCATTCTGGAAATGGGCGGACATATGATCCCGGCCTTCCACCACTGGGTTCACACAACAATCGGCACTCAGACCAGTCATCTCATCCAATTCGCGCTGACCTCGGTCATTCTGTTTGGTCCGGGGCGCATGTTCTACCTCAAGGGCATTCCGTCGCTGTTACACCGATCGCCGGACATGAACTCTTTGGTCGCACTAGGCACCGGAGCAGCTTACCTGTTCTCCCTGATCGCCACGTTTGCGCCGCAAGTCCTGCCGCAAGGAAGCGCCAATGTGTATTACGAAGCTGCTTCGGTCATCGTCGTCCTTATCCTTTTGGGCCGCGTCTTGGAGGCGCGCGCCAAAGGCCGGACCGGGGCCGCGATCCGTAAGCTGGTCGGGTTACAACCCAAGACTGCACGTGTGGAACAGGACGGCACGTTCACAGATCGCCCCATCGCCGACATCGTGGTGGGCGATGTCCTGCAAATCCGCCCCGGCGAACGCGTTCCCGTAGATGCCGAAGTGCTGGATGGCACTTCGTATGTTGATGAAAGCATGATTACCGGTGAACCCGTTCCGGTCGGCAAAGCGCTGTCTGATCAGGTCGTTGGCGGTACGGTCAATGGCACCGGCGCATTGCGGGTACGCGCGACGCGCGTCGGTGCCGACACGGTACTGGCGCAGGTTATCCAAATGGTCGAGCAGGCGCAGGGTGCGAAGCTGCCCATTCAAGGTCTTGTCGACCGGATCACCGAGCGCTTCGTGCCGGCGGTGATTGCAGTCGCTCTGCTGACGATCGCAATTTGGCTGATATTTGGCCCTGCACCCGCGCTGCCGCTGGCACTGGTTACCGGGGTTTCAGTTCTGATCATCGCCTGCCCCTGTGCCATGGGATTGGCGACGCCGACTTCGATCATGGTGGGCACCGGGCGGGCAGCCGAACTGGGCGTACTTTTCCGCAAAGGGGATGCCCTGCAGCAACTACAGCAGTCCAAGGTGATTGCTTTGGACAAGACCGGGACGCTGACGCTGGGGCGGCCGGAATTGGAGAGCGTCACAACAGCCAACGGCTTTGATCGCGATCAGGTTCTGCGACTTGCGGCGGCTGTCGAAGCCCAGTCAGAGCACCCAATTGCCACCGCAATCACTCGCGCTGGCCCGTCTGACCTGCCCGAGGTTTCGAGTTTTCAGTCGCTCACGGGTCTTGGTGTCCAGGCTACGGCTGAAGGGCGCAACGTTCTGATCGGTTCGCCCCGGCTAATGGAGCAAAACGGCATCCCCCTAACTGATTTGGCTACCGAGGCTGACCAGCGCGCAGCTGAAGGGGCCACACCTTTGTTCGTTGCAATAGACGGTCGGGCTGCCGCGATGCTTGCGGTCTCTGACCCGATCAAACCGGGCACCGAACAAGCGCTGGAGCGTTTGCACGAGATGGGACTGACCCTTGCGATGGTTACGGGCGACAACGCCCGAACGGCACAAGCGCTGGCCAGCAAACTGGGCATCGACCATGTCACGGCCGAAGTCCTGCCGGATGGCAAGCTGGCCGCGATCAACGCGTTGCGCGACCAGTTCGGAACGCTTGCCTTCGTCGGGGATGGCATCAACGACGCCCCGGCCTTGGCGGCAGCGGACACTGGCGTTGCCATCGGAACTGGAACAGATGTGGCGATTGAAACCGCTGACGTCGTTTTGATGTCGGGCGACCTGCGCGGCGTGGCCAACGCCGTCGAGATCAGCCGCCGCACCATGCGCAACATCAGGCAGAACCTGGGCTGGGCCTTCGGCTATAACATCTTACTGATCCCTGTCGCCGCAGGCGTTCTGTACCCGTTTGGCGGCCATTTGTTGTCCCCGGCTCTGGCCGCCGGGGCGATGGCGCTGTCCAGCGTCTTTGTCGTGTCAAACGCTCTGCGACTGCGCCGGGTTCGGGCCAGCCTGCCCGAGGGTTCAGACAACCACTCAACCCAAACGGTGACCTCATGAATATCGGAGACGTTGCAACCCAGACCGGTCTGCCCGCCAAGACCATCCGGTATTACGAGGATATCGGTCTGGTCAAACCCCTGCGCGATGACAACGGATACCGCCGGTTCCGCAGTCAGGATGTCCACAAGCTGAACTTTCTGGGACGCGCTCGCGCGCTTGGCTTCACGATTGAAGATTGCCGCACCCTGATGGCGCTGTATGAGGATGAAACCCGTGCCAGCGCAGATGTCAAAAAGGTCGCCCGCGCGCATATGGCCCAAATCGAGGCCAAGATCGCGGACCTGAATGCCATGCGCGACACCCTCAGCCACCTGATCGACGCCTGTGCAGGTGATGACCGGCCTGATTGTCCAATCCTGCAGGATTTGGGCGGCAAGACGTGACACGGGGTTGCCCTTTGGCCGTCGCTTTGGTTTGTCTCTGCTAAACAATCCGGCCTGCTGATCCCAGCAATGCACCGGACAGCAGAGAGGATCACAAAATGGCAAACGTCGCTTTCCTTGGTCTGGGGGTCATGGGTTATCCCATGGCCGGTCACCTGCAAGCCGCAGGTCATGAGGTAACCGTCTTTAATCGCACCGCAAGCAAGGCCGAGGCCTGGGTTGCCGAACACGGCGGCGCAATGGCTGCGACCCCACGCGAGGCGGCTCAAGGTGCCGAATTCGTCATGGCCTGCGTCGGCAATGACGACGACCTGCGCATGGTCTGCACCGGAGAGGACGGCGCATTCCACGGCATGTCGGGCGGCGCCATCTTTGTCGATCACACAACCGTATCTGACGGCGTGACCCACGAACTTTACACCGCTGGACAAAAGCAAGACATCGCCTTCGTCGATGCTCCGATCTCGGGCGGACAAGCGGGCGCGGAGAATGGTGTTCTTTCGATCATGTGCGGTGGGGATCAAGCCGCCTATGATGCGGCCGAACCGATCATGCAGATCTATTCCAAGATCTGCCGCCGCATTGGTGAAAGTGGTGCGGGTCAGTTGACCAAAATGTGCAACCAGATCGCTATCGCGGGCCTGGTTCAGGCCCTCAGCGAAGCGATGCATTTTGCCGAGAAAGCTGGCTTGGATGGACGTGCGGTCGTTGAAGTGATCAGCCAGGGCGCGGCCGGCAGCTGGCAGATGGTGAACCGGCATGAAACGATGTTGGACGATCACTTTGATTATGGGTTCGCGGTGGACTGGATGCGCAAGGACCTTGGCATCTGTCTGGATACGGCCAACGAAAACGGCGCCTCGCTGCCCGTTACCGCGCTGGTCGATCAATTCTACAAGGACGTGCAGAAACTGGGCGGCGGGCGCTGGGACACGTCCTCGCTGTTTAAACGCCTGCGCGCGCTGGACTAAAGAGGTAGCCCAATGGCTGAACTGACCGATTTCTGGGCCCTCGCCCTGCGCACCCATTGGGGGCTCGAGGCCAAGTTGAGCCGGCTGGACGGCGAATATGATCTGAACTTTCTGGTCCGCGCCACCAATGGGCAGGATTATGTTCTGAAAGTCATGCGTCCCGGCTGCGAAGCCCAGTTGATTGACCTTCAGGTCGAGGCGCTGAAGCATATCGCCCTCGAAGCTCCAGGACTGCCCTTCCCTGCAGTACACCCCGATCTCAACGGCGCTGTCCTGCCAGAAATTCCTGATCAGAACGAACAGCCTCGGCTGGTGTGGCTGCTGGAGTGTCTGCCCGGTCAGTGCTACGCCAAGGCCGCGCCGAAGTCAGACGAGTTGATCCTGAAACTCGGCCGGGTTCTGGGGGCCACCGACCGGGCGCTTGAGGGGTTCTCGCATGAAGGGCTGCACCGTCCGAACTTTAAATGGGATCTCACTCAAGCGGGTTGGGTCACAGACAAGCTGGACGCCGTTGCCGACCCGACGCGGCGTGCATTGCTGTCCGAAATTTCTGCGGATTTTCAAGCTATATCAGATCGTCTGGCGGGTTTGCCGAAACAGGCCATCCACAATGATGCCAATGATTACAACATCCTGGTCGAAGGCGAGCTTGGGCAACGTCAGACCATCTCGGGCCTGATTGATCTGGGCGATATGTGTGCGGCCCCGCGCATCTGCGATCTGGCTATCGCCGGGGCGTATATTGTTCTGGACCACCCAAAACCCGAACAGGCGCTGACCGCTTTGGTGCGCGGTTATCACGCCGCAAACCGGTTGCGGGCGGACGAGGTTGATCTGATCTGGCCCCTACTGCGCATGCGGCTGGCGGTGTCCGTAGTGAACTCGACCCTGATGGCGGCCGAGAACCCGAATGATCCGTATGTGACGATCAGCCAGGCCCCGGCATGGCGGTTTCTCGAGAACGATGCGGTCAATGGTGGCCTGATGTCCGCGCGGCTGCGTGCCGCATGTGGGCTACCCGTGACGGATGGGGCAGAGCGTATCCACGCCTACCTGTCCGAACATCGCGGGCAATTCGCTGAAATGTTCGAACAGGATCTTAACGAAGTTCCCATGGGATCGCTGTCTGTCGAGAATTCGACCTGGCCACAGAACCCGTTCCACATGCCGCTGGATGAAGCCGCGCGCGTGGGCGAGGAATTCGGAGAGGGGCTCTGGCTTGGCTACTACAACGAACCCCGCCTGATCTACGCCGAACCCGCATTCCGCAAGGGGCCTTGGAAAGCCTCGGATCGGCGGACGGTGCATCTGGCCGTGGATGTATTCGCCCCGGCCGGAACCGTGCTGCATGCCCCGATGAGCGGTCGGGTCGAGGCCGTGGAAAACCGTGATGCGCATCTGGATTATGGCGGCGTGGTGATCCTGCAACACGAAACACCCGAAGGCGACCCGTTCTACACGCTCTACGGCCATCTGGACCCCGAAGTTTGCGATCGGCTGAAGCCGGGCGATCCGGTGGCGCAGGGCGCGGCTTTTGCACGGCTGGGCGACGCCTCGCAAAATGGCGGCTGGGCCCCACATGTGCATTTCCAGCTGGCCCTGACAACCGACGGCATGCAGAACGACTGGCCCGGTGTTGGCGACCCGGACGAGATGGAGCTGTGGCACGCGGTTTGCCCCAACCCTGCGGCCCTGCTGAACCTGCCGGACGAGAAAGTCTTTTATCGCCCGACCGACAAGCACGCGATCCTGCAAGG
This sequence comes from Ruegeria sp. R14_0, assembly GCF_017743975.1. GTDB lineage: Bacteria > Pseudomonadota > Alphaproteobacteria > Rhodobacterales > Rhodobacteraceae > Ruegeria. Next base: position 298,423 of record NZ_JAGHRC010000005.1, read on the forward strand.
GCGGCATGATCATTTCGGTGGGAACCTCAGCCTGACCTACGACGATCCGGTCATGCTGGTGCGCGGGTGGAAACATCACCTGTTCGACGAGTGGGGGCGGCCTTACCTGGACGCATACAACAACGTCCCGCATGTGGGTCACGCACACCCGCGCATTCAGGCGGTGGCTGCGGACCAACTCAAGCGAATGAACTCGAACACGCGCTATCTGCACCCGGCCCAGACAGCCTTTGCCGACAAAGTGCTGTCCAAGCTGCCGGATCAGTTCGAGGTCTGTTTCTTCGTCAATTCCGGCACCGAGGCAAATGAACTCGCCTTGCGTCTGGCCCGTGCGCATACCGGGGCCAAGGGCATCGTGACGCCAGATCACGGCTACCACGGCAACACCAACGCGGCTGTTGCGATCTCGGCCTACAAGTTCAACAAGCCCGGTGGGATCGGACAGGCCGATTGGGTCGAACTGGTCGAGGTCGCCGACGACTATCGCGGATCATTCAAGCGCGATGACGCGGAACGCGCGAACAAGTTCGCAGATCTGGTGGACCCCGCGATCGCCGCGTTGCAGGCCAAAGGCCACGGCCTCGCCGGTTTCATAGCCGAGACCTTCCCATCCGTCGGCGGTCAGATCATTCCGCCAAAGGGGTACCTGCCCGCCGTCTACGAGAAAATCCGGGCGGCAGGTGGCGTCTGCATCGCCGATGAGGTTCAGACCGGGCTAGGGCGTCTGGGTGAATACTATTTTGGGTTTGAACACCAAGGCGCGCTGCCGGATATTGTTGTCATGGGCAAACCCATAGGCAACGGCCATCCGCTGGGCGTGCTGGTCACAACCAAGGCCATTGCAGAAAGCTTTGACAACGGGATCGAGTTTTTCTCGACCTTTGGTGGATCGACCCTATCCTGCCGGATCGGGAAAGAGGTTCTGGATATCGTCGATGACGAAGGGTTGCAGGACAATGCCCGGATTATGGGCGCCAGTTTGATGGATGGGCTACGCCAGATCGACTCCGAGTTTGCCTGCGTCGGCGATGTGCGGGGTATGGGCCTGTTCGTCGGGGTCGAACTGATCAACCCGGATGGCTCGGAAAGCACCGAAATCTGCAAATACGTCAAGAACCGTATGCGCGATCATCGCATTCTGATTGGCAGCGAAGGGCCAAAGGACAACATCCTGAAAATCCGACCGCCCCTGACCATCGAAGCCGAAGACATCGACATGATCCTGTGGACGCTGCGCACAGTACTGTCCGAAGTTGGTGATTACACCCCTGCCCCCGTCTGCGACCACGAACATCACCACGCGGGCTGTGGGTGCTGCTGAAATGACAAAACCCCGGCCCGAGGGTGCCGGGGTTTTGTATCTGCGCGCTGCTTAGTGCAGCACGGCAGAGGGGGACTTGTGGCCGGTCGTCGGCAGTGGCACCGACGCTGTCATGCGGCGCAGCACCATGCCCATCTCTTCGGACAAAGAGGCCAGAGCCGGAGCGTAATCCGGCCGCACGATCAGCGACGCCATCATCATCGCGTCTTCACGGTCACCTTCGGAGGCCGCCGCGATCATTTGGGCAAAACAGTTCTCATCCGCACCGAGGCAGGAACAGCTTAACCCGTGACGCACCAGAGGGCGGCGACCGTGATGGGCGCACAGCCCGCAGAGGCGATCCAGCGTCATCATGGCGGCGCGCCCCTGATCCAGGCCAAGTGCAATCTCAAAATCGCTGGCCGCATCCTCGCGGGCTTTTGGGCTTTCGCTCCAAAGCCGAAGGTACATCACGGCGCCAGCTTCTATCGGGCTAAGGTCAGACAGACGCCCAACCGCAGCACCGCCGCGCGAGGAAGGAGCGCTCATTTCGTCAGGATCAACTTGCCGGCACGGGTGATACGCAGGGTGTACAACTGGTCACCCAACTCGATATGGGCCAGATTGCCACCCTTGGTCAGGTCTTCGGCCTTATGAGCCGGAAGCATGGACACCGCGTAGGACTGGCTGGGATTCGGGTTCTGCACATTCATCAGGACAACTCCAGTGGGTTCTCGGGCGAAGGGCCTTGTTTGGTTCGCGCTTTCAAATGTTTGGCTGACCCGAATTGGGTTGGCTGCGGGGGTCTTTCCGGTAATCTGATTAATTTACTCAGGTATGTCAAGGCCAATACGAAACATCACAGCGTCGCAGATGATTGCGCAACGAAAACAAGCAGGTTAGGTCTGACGCGGGTAAATCAAGGGGACTGTGATGACAGCGACTATCATGTTCGATCTGGACGGCACTTTGATCGACAGCCTGCCGGATATCGCCGCGGCAGCCAACAGAATGCTGCAGGATGTCGACACCGCACCTCTGCCGCAAGACACGATAAAACAGTTCGTGGGCAAGGGTTTGCCCAATCTGGTTGCGCGCGTCATCGAACATTGTAACCTGCCGATGGAACGCAACGCCGAACTGTCCCAACTAACACTTGCACACTACAATGCAGCGTCCAGCGACAAGACTGTTCCTTACCCCGGCGTTCAACAGGCGCTGACACATTTGCGTGAAATGGGCTGTGTTCTTGGCATCTGCACAAACAAACCCGAAGGCCCTGCCCGCCACGTTCTTGAGGCGTTGGACCTTGCGCATCATTTCGACACTGTGTTTGGCGGCGACACGTTGTCGGTGCGCAAACCGGACCCTAAGCTGCTGCTGGCCAGTTTCGATGCAGTAACGTCCGCAGGCCCCCGCCTTTTTGTGGGCGACAGCGAAGTCGATGCAGAAACCGCAGATCGGGCCAAAGTGCCGTTCCTGCTGTTTTCCGAAGGATACCGAAAAACGCCGTTGGCAGAGATTCCACACACCCACAGCTACAGCGACACGCATGAATTGCCCGCACTGGTGCGCACGGCAGTGCATCAGTTGGAAACACAGGCCTGACGGCCAGCTCGGTATCATTTCTGAGGGGTTATTGAGGGGCCGGCCGAGGGGGTAAGTAGCCAGCCCCTCACGGGGAAAAGTGGTATTGTCCGCAGTAATTCCTTGGATGATTCGAACTTAATGAATCCCTTCACCGCAAGGAATTGGGGGTTTCCCGTAGGCCACTACAAACGGTTGAAAAAGAGAGTTTTTTTTCGACCCAGGCACAGGGTTAACGTCTCATCTTTACAGTTTTTCGATAAATCAGCCGGATTCAGCCGGAAAACTCGGCACGCTAAAGCAAACCAGCCACCGTAATCCTTAGCTCCAAAGCCGCAATCACAGGCAGCGCCTCAGTCTGACGGTAACTTAGCTTTCTACCGGTGGAACGGCCCGCTGATACAGGTGCCAGGTGGCGTGTCCCAAAATCGGAAGTGTAAAGATCAGGCCCAAAAACGCTGGCACCATCGACAATAGCATGGTGATCGAAATGATCGCCCCCCAGACCAGCATGACAACCGGGCTTTCGGTGACCACACGAATTGATGTGAGCATAGCCGAAACAAAATCCGTTTCCCGATCAAGCAGCATGGGCATCGCAATTACCGTCACCGAAAACAGAACCGACGACAGGAAAGCACCGATGCAAGTACCGATTGCGAGGAAGGTCCAGCCCTTCGGGGTAAAGAAAACGGTGTGCATGAACCCACCAAAATCTGAGAAAGACGCATCCTGCAGAAGGATCGCAAGCCATAGCCGGACCTGGTAAATCCACACCCAAAATATGAACAAGGTGACAAATGCCATCCAGCCCATCTCACGCTTGCGCTGATCGGCCATGACGGTCAGGATATCTGACCAGACGAAACTCTGGCCCCTCTGCAATCGACGTGACATTTCATAAAGGCCAGCTGCTGCGAACGGCGCGACCAGTGGAAAGCCGACAGCGGCCGGGATGATCATCCAAATCTTACCCAGCCAGACAAGCACCCACACGAAAAGGATGCCAAACGCCGCGTAGAACAATCCGAAGAATCCGCTCATGAAGGGTCGGGCCAGAAAGTCGGAGAAGCCCGCTTTTAAAGAAGCGGTAATGTCATCTGCTGTAACCCTGTTGACGTCTGGCACAGTATTCCGCTGCGGTGTCAGATTGTCCGGTGGTTTGGAGCCTGCAGTTTTGGATGTCATCACGCACTCCTCCCAAAGCGATGGTCCGTCCGCCAACAGAGCCCGCAATGAGGCAGACATCCCTCCTCTGGGTATAAGTGTGCATCAACAAAGGCATATCGGCAAGGGGACGCTGAGGCAGGAGCAAGCTTGCTGTTTGACAGTGAATAAGGCGTTCGAAAACCGTTCAGCGCGCTGGATCGACGCAAAACCTTTCGGAACGGAACGCCCTCGCCCAAGAGTTGATCAATAAGGGCACCCTGGTACCTTCAGATCAGTTTCCTATTCAAAATGAATGCGCTGCATTCCTCTATCTGTTCCTGAAAACGAGGACGTTCCTTCACGCACAAATAGACCTGTCGCTTGTCGGGCAGGTCAGAAAAAGCCCGGAACGCAGTGCTCTGCGGGATGAACCGCGCGACGGTTTGCGGCAATATCGTCACCCATTTACCGGTGCGGACCATCGTTATCAGCGAATGCGTGTTGTGAATGGTGATGTCCGCATCTTCGATTGCCTGGACAAAACTTGGAGTCTGAATGAGATCACACAAGGCATTTCGAACGAAAGAGGCAGCATTCACATCATCCACAGTCGGCGGTGCGGGTCTTGTTATGAGGGGATGATCAGCGGCGCAAACCAATCCGAATTGGTCTTCGAACAAGGGTATCGTCTGGACGCCTTTCATCGGATGAAGCCCGGACACAATTCCCAGATCCGCTTTCCCTTCGGCAAGGGCGTCTAAAACCTGTTGCGTGTCTGTGTCCCGCAGCTCGACCTTTAGGCCGGGAAATCGCCGGGTCATATGCTCGAGTACAGAGGGGAAAACCAGCGCGGCGACTGAAGGTACTGACGCGATGCGGATCAGGCCGTTGGCGGAATGAGCTGCCGCCTCGATAGATTGCACGGTCTGGTCGAACTGGCGCACCTGCTTTTGGGACATCTCGAACACCTGCTCGCCCAATGCGGACAGGTGATTCTTTCGCTCTCCGACGAATAGCTTTTTGCCCAGATGGCTTTCTAAGTGTTTCAGGGTCATGGACACTGCGGATTGCGTTCGACCAAGACGGTCGGCGGCCTCGGACAGGTTGCCGGTTTGCGCGACGGCACAAAAGCAGCGCAGCATTTCGATCTTGATTGCCATATTTCATTTTTTCTGAAGTTGAGTTAATTTGTTTGAGTTTGACTGATATTGCGATCAGAGTCCATTCTGCCCGCAACTTGATTTGTCGTGGGGCCTATTGTGACCAAACTAAACCTGATCGCTGGCGAATGGATCGCTGGCGAAAGCGAGATCGAAAACCGCAACCCTTCAGACCTGAGCGACCTGATCGGAAACTTCGCACAGGCCAGCGCGGACCAGTTGGACGCAACACTGGATCAGGCCCGTGCAGCGCAGGCCGAATGGGCCGCGTATGGGTTGGAGCGCAAGCAGGCTGTTTTGATGAACATCGGCAACGAGCTGATGGCGCGTGCAGAAGAACTCGGCACGCTGCTCAGCCGCGAAGAAGGCAAACCGCTGGCCGAAGGCAAGGGCGAAGTCTATCGCGCGGGGCAGTTCTTTACCTATTACGCAGCCGAGTGTCTGCGCCAGATCGGCGAGAATGCGGATTCGGTTCGCCCCGATATCGAGGTCGACGTACGGCGCGAGGCTGTTGGCGTTGTCGCTGTTATCAGCCCCTGGAACTTCCCGACTGCGACCGCGTCCTGGAAAATCGCTCCGGCGCTTTGCTATGGCAATGCCGTTGTTTGGAAGCCCGCCAACATCACTCCGGCGTCTGCTGTGGCCCTGACCGAGATCATCAACCGTCAGGATATTCCCAAAGGCCTCTTCAGCCTTGTCATGGGGTCCGGCCGATCCATCGGGCAAAGGCTGGTGGAAAGCCCCAAGGTCAACGCGATCTCGTTCACCGGGTCAGTGCCGGTTGGCAAAGGCATCGCGGCTGCGGCCATTCAAAACCTGACCAAGGTGCAGATGGAGATGGGGTCGAAAAACGCGTTGGCCGTTATGGATGACGCCGATCTGGATCTTGCAGTTACTCTGGCCCTTGGCGGCGCATTCGGCGGCACCGGTCAAAAATGCACCGCCACGTCGCGGCTGGTGGTTCATTCCGCCATCCATGATGCTTTTGTCGAAAAACTGGTGACAGGCGCGCAAGCGATGAAAGTGGGTCACGCGCTGGAAGAGGGCACCCAGATGGGGCCTGTCGTCAGCGCGCAGCAACTTGCGGAAAACCTCGCCTATGTCGACCTGGGCAAATCCGAAGGGGCTGAACTGGCCTGCGGTGGGCAGCGTTTGGACATGTCCCATGACGGCTATTACATGAGCCCCGGCGTGTTTCTGAACACCACCAACGATATGCGCATCAATCGTGAAGAAATGTTCGCGCCGCTGACCTCGGTCATCAAAGTCGACAGCTATGACGAGGCGCTCGCCACCGTTAACGACACCAATTTCGGCCTGACCTCGGGAATTGTCACGCAAAGCCTTGCACGGGCTACACATTTCCGCCGTAACGCGCGCACCGGGGTCGTGACTGTGAACCTGCCTACAGCTGGGACAGACTATCATGTGCCGTTTGGCGGGCGCGGTGACAGCTCGTATGGGCCGCGTGAACAGGGCAAGGCTGCAGCCGAGTTCTATACGACGGTCAAAACCGCCTATATCAGCGCCGGAAAGCCGATGTGATGCGGATCGACGGGCTGCAATACGCCAACTGGTCCGAAAAGATCTTTCGGCAATTGCGTGAGGGCGGCGTGGACGCGATCCACGTCACCATCGCCTATCACGAGAATTTTCGTGAAACCGTCCTGAACTTTGAGCAGTGGAACAAGTGGTTCGAGCAATACCCGGACCTGATCATGAAGGGTCTCTGGGCCAGCGATATAGACAAAGCGCGCGAAACCGGACGCACGGCTGTGTTCTTTGGCTTTCAGAACCCGTCGCCTATCGAAGACGACATCGGGCTGGTCGAAATCGTGCACATGTTAGGTGCCCGGTTCATGCAGCTGACCTACAATAACCAGTCTCTGCTGGCCACTGGCTGCTATGAGACCGAAGACACCGGCATCACCCGCATGGGACGTCAGGTGATCAAAGAGATGAACCGCGTCGGGCTTGTGGTGGACATGAGCCATTCGGCGGACCGATCCACCATTGAAGCCGCTGAATTGTCCGAACGTCCGATCGCGATCACGCATGCTAACCCGCACGAGTGGGCACCTGCCCTGCGCAACAAGCGCGACGCGGTGATCCAAGCGGTCACGGAAAACGGTGGGATGTTGGGCTTTTCGGTCTATCCTCATCACCTGAAGGACAAGTCGGACTGCACGCTGAACAGCTTTTGCGAGATGATCGCGCGGACAGCCGAGAAATATGGCGCAGAACACCTCGGGATCGGCACGGATTTGTGTCAGGATCAACCTGACAGCGTGGTCGAATGGATGCGTGTTGGGCGTTGGACGAAGGAAATCGACTACGGTGAGGGCTCGGCCAGCAATGCCGGCTTCCCACCAATGCCAAGTTGGTTCCGGGATAACCGGGACTTTGGCAACATCGAAAGCGGATTGCGCGCAACCGGCCTGAATGACAGCGAAGTTGCCGGGATCATGGGTGGCAACTGGTACAGGTTCTTTGCCGAGAATTTCGGTCCTCAAGGGTAGCTGAATGGAAAAACAGGCGCAGACACAGATCGAAAGACGAAACCCGGCCACCGTCATGCGGCTGTCGCGGCTTGGATCGTTTCATCAATGTCGGCTGAGCTTTATGCGGCAGCTCACCCGTCGCATGGCGAGAGAGGACTGGTCCTTCTCGCGCCCGGTTTTTGACATTGATGATGCGGGAGTGGGCACAGCAGTCTACACGGCACAGGGACCAGAGCGGGCATACTCACTGGTGGCATTCGCCCATGACCTGCCCCCCGAAAAACGCTCGGACCGCGTGATTGCCGACGCATGGGACGCGACTTTCGCATTGTTCGATGGGATTCCAACCGAGGCCGATATTGAGAGGCTGTCCAAAAACGTGCCGCTGCAAGAGGCCGGGCGTGTCAGCGAAACCGAACTGTCCCTGTCCCGCGCCAATCGTTCGGTCCGACTGTGGAATCATGTTGTAGACTCGCTGGCATCGGGGCAGCAACCGGATTTAAGCCAAATCCATCAGGTCGGTTACCTGATGCGCACGACGGCCGTTTACGGGTCGGGCAAGTTCGGGGCCGCGGATCGCGAAAAGGTCGCGGACCGGCCTGAAACGCAAGCCCCCTTTCAGGTCGAAATGTTATCGGTCTATCTGACCCGGACTTTTGTGCGGGACCTGGTCCAGCACATGGCTGCCGTCAAGGGTGGCGATCAAGCTGCTAAGCTGGATCCGGATGTCGCGCGCTGGCTGGGGATCGGGAACTCCACTGGCCTCGGAATGGCTCCGTTCATCGTCAACCACCCTGTTCTGTTCAACAACTGGGTTATGGTGCGGGAAGAGGCGCTGGCCCGCGTTCGGTCTGTTGAAACTGCCAGTACTGCCGAAATCAACAAGTTCCAAGAGCTTTTCCAGCGCAGCCAGCTTTCGATTTCATGGTGGCGATCCGAACATCCGATACAGGTCAAAAAGCTCGCAGATCTAAACGCCGACCTGCGCGCGATTTCCGAGTATCTGACGACTGACCGGCTGGCTAACCCCCACCCTTGGGACAGGCTTATTCGCTGGTCGGAAACTGCGCTTACCGAAGAAGGGCAGGAGTATCTGGCCTCGTTGGTTCTGGAACCGTACGAGGACCTTGTAGACGGCTTGGCGAGTTGCATGGCGGACAGCCGGTCCGAGGCGTTTGTCATCGATGGGACGATGTCCATTAGGAACGTGCGCGCGCTGATCCAAGAGACGCACGGCTGGGCGCTCGGGCTGGATTGGACGGCGCCCGAAAACTGCGCCCGCGCCTGGTACGTGTCCGAGGAAAAGCTGGAACCCCGCATGGGGGAACGGTTCGAAGAACCCATAGAAAACTATGAACAACCCCTGGCACCAGCGCGGGATGCCTGTGCAGCCTACTCGGCGCTGAGTGATTGGGAAGGTGCCCAAACGGTGGCCGAATTCCTGCTGCGCCACCCGGAACATCGGCATACGATCAGGCGCGCTCAGGTGGCCAGAACGGCGCCCTACGGCGAAATCCGGGACAATACGATCAGCGACAAGGTGCTGCCCATCGATATGCTGCGGGCAAAGCTCTCGTTCTTTGGCGCGACGCATTTCGATCCGCGCTCGGACCGGTGGGTAAGGATCTGCATGTACGCGGGCGCGCCGTACCCCGAGGAGCTGACCAGCGAAAACGCTGATCTTTGGGTCTATCCGCAGGCGACGGCATGAATTTGTCACTGAACGAAATAGAGGCAACCGCCAAACGCGCGACGCGTGGCGCGGGCTACTCGTGGGGACAGGCTGAAGAGGCGGGCAAGGCGACGCGTTGGTTATGCGCACAAGGCTTGGACGGCGCAGGGATATTGGCGAGGCTTCTAGCGCTTGGATTTGCAACGGACCCTGCAAATCACCGGCCTCAACAACTGGATGGTCGATGGCGTGCAGAAGGCGACCTTTGCCCCCTTTCAGTTGGGCCTTTGCTGTCCGACACCGCCCGGCTTCTGGACGCCGGTGCAATCGAAATGCAACCCGTTGTGGCCCCTGCCCTGTTGCTGCCCTTTGTGTCGAACGCAGCTCGCATCCAGAAATGTGCGCTGCAAATCGAATTCGACAGTGTTCAAGCAGTGACAGATGGCGCGCGCCTGTATTCACCCGACGATTTCCCCGACAAAGCGCAACGGGTCACTATCAAGAAAGGCGCCAAACTGGATATGCCGCGCGAGCATCAAAGCCGCGCGCATCCAACCCCAACTGACTGGGATGCTCTGAACCAATTCGCACATCACACATATGCCCCCGCAACTGAGGAATCCCGCCTGCTTGGGGCAGGCGCAGGGCTTTCCGACAATGACTGAAAAGAGACGCACGTGACTGACATCCGAACCCTGACACTCGCCGAAATCGAAGACCTGTCTTTCCGCGCATTGGTGGCGGCCGGCACCTCGGAAGAGAATGCCAGACCGTTGGCGATGGCCACTGCGGCGACCGAAGCGGATGGGGTTGCAAGCCATGGACTGGCCTACATTCCGATCTACTGTGAGCATGTCCAATGCGGCAAGGTCGACGGGTTGGCCATGCCTGTTCTGAGCCATCCCAAACCGGGTGTGGTGACCGTAGATGCAGCAACAGGCTTTGCACATTCGGCTATCGAGAAGGGGTTCGAAGCCCTGATCCCAGCCGCGCGCGAACAAGGCGTGGCGGTTCTGGCCATCAACAACAGCTATAACTGTGGCGTTCTGGGGTATCACACCTATCGATTGGCACAGGCCGGGCTGGTTGGCCTTGGTTTCACCAACGCTCCGGCCTCGATCGCGCCGTCGGGCGGGTCCAAACCTGTCGTGGGCACCAATCCGTTTTCCGTCGCGGCGCCCGGACCGGACGGTGAGCCCGCACTGCTGATCGACCAAAGCGCCAGCACGATCGCCAAAAGCGAGGTTATGAAACACGCGCGCGAAGGCAAACCGATCCCGGTCGGATGGGCATTGGATGCCGATGGAAACCCAACCACTGACCCTGAGGTCGGTTTGAAGGGTTCAATGGCCCCTTCGGGCGGGTACAAGGGCGTCGGCGTTGCTTTGATGGTCGAGCTTTTGGCGGCTGCGTTGACAGGAGCCACCCTGGGCATCAACGCCTCGCCCTTCTCGGGTACGGCGGGTGGCCCTCCCAAAACAGGGCAGTTCTTTATCGCGATTGACCCCGGTGCCACGGCACAGGGCGCGTTTGAGACCGGAGTTTCCGGTCTGGTCGCGGCGATCCGCGCGCAAGAAGGCTCTCATTTGCCAGGCGACGGGCGAAATGCAAAACGCCTCACTGCGCGCGTGAATGGTGTCGCCGTCAATTCGTCAACGCTTGCAAAAATAGAAGGGATGTTGTGACCCGATGCCAACACGGCATTCGGAATATGCATGCAATGACCTCGACCGAAGCACGCGCGACGCAATCAACGTTACTGCGGTTAGACCACTCGATCTAACTGCGCAGATCGAGCGTTACCCAGGACGCGAACCAACGGCCCGACCGGGTTTAACTAGCTGGCCGCGCTGCCGAGATAGCGCCGTTTCCTGCTGTCTTCAGGTCGTGATCTGTAGTGATCAAAAAAGGCACGTGCCATCGCTGGACGAGAAGAAAAACCCGTTGCAGCGGCGATCTCCGCCAGCGGCATGTCCGTATGCTTGAGGAGGCTCAGAACTCTCTCTAGCCGAAGCTCTTTATACGACCCTAAAAGCTTGGCATCTGTCCTAAGTTGAAAACGTCTTTGAAGCTGGCGGACCGACGTCCCGACTGCTTCTGACAGATCCGAGATGCTCAGAGGGTCTTCGATGTTTTTTAACATGATCGCCAAGGTAAGAATGACCAATTCATCCCCATTGGATCTGCGGATCAGCCGATTTGCCACCTGACTTTCTGTCGCCTGCTGCGGCTCTTCCAGTCCGACATACCTGCGCAATTCATCCGCAAGATGCTCACCATGATCTATGGAAACCAAATCAGCCAACAATTTCAAAGAGCTAACTCGGGCATTCGCGCTGTGCAGACGTCCTTTCGAGCACAGATGTGTGGAAGCGCCGCAACTTTCCATTCCCAATTCTGACGCGGCTGGCTCCAAGCAGGGATGTACCGCCGCGACCTGACGATCAGAACGCCCGGGCTGTGCCAATAGCATCACCGCATTTCCTACCAAAAGAGTTCGGGACGCCAGATTTATGACCTGCGAGGCCCAAACCTTTTGCTCGCCATCAAGGCTCCAGTTGTGTTCAAGGTCACCCCAGAAGATGGCCGTCCGCCCGGCCCAATAAAGAGGTCCACCAACCTTGTCTTCGGCCAGAATGCGCAGATTTACGATGTAAGTATCACCCTCTACTAGATTGTTCAAAGCCCGGTAGAAATCCACAACAATTTCAGCAGACGCTTTGTCGGCACCGTTGTGCACAATGACATCAATGTTCCGAACACGCTCAGAGACCGAGGCAAAGGACCCAGCCTTGTCTGAGCGATCATTTTGCACGACGTAGTGTTTCATTTTCTTCAACACTTCCGGTTTGCTGAGCGCCGGAAAGGGAACTCCCTGCTGCCTTGGGTTAACCCCGCCAACGGCTTGGCGGGGCTTTGTTTGCATCAAGGTTCACTCAGCGGCTTCTTGGTATGCGTCCATTGGAGGGCATGTGCAGATGAGGTTTCTGTCTCCGTATGCGTTGTCGACGCGGTTGACGGGGGACCAGTATTTGTCGACGCCCATGGAGCCTGGGGGGAAGCAGGCCTGTTCGCGGGTGTAGGGGCGGTCCC
>NZ_JAGHRC010000006.1 GCF_017743975.1 Ruegeria sp. R14_0
GGGATCTCAAGCAGACCGGGGGTGCCATAGGTGGACACCGACTGCGCCTGTGCAAGGCCCGTCGCCAAAACGCAAACCAAAGCCAAAAGGCCCGTTCGCAGGTGTGTAACTGCTCGAATCTTCACGTGCTTTATCGCTTTTTTGGACGACGCCCTAATCGCTTCCCCGCAGAGCGTCTTGCCTCAGTACTACGGAGGGCGCATTTCTTTTGTGTTTGTGGTGAAAATGCAATTTTTTTGCGCCGTGAAAAAAGGCCACGGTTGCGGTCAAAACAACCAAAAGGCGACCCATCACGCCACGGGCCGCATCATCCCAGACCAAATGCCGCTACGCCATCCATACCAAAACGCTTTGTCGCAAACTTTGACCATTGACGCTCATGAATGCAGAGAGTGAAAAGCCGCTGTTGTATGTCAGCCGAAAGCCCGCCAATGATCTCGTTTTAAGGCAAGCAATACCCGAAGAGGCATTGCCAACTTGCTTGCGCGTTGTGAACAGGTTTCGGCTCCGCATGAAGATACTACCCAAAATGCCTCGTCCGAAAGGCTTTTGTTTTCCGCGCAAGATCATCGCCTATGCAGTCTGCGTCCACCATCGTTTTCTACTCAGTGCTGCGGATGTTGAGGATCTGCTCGCGGAACGCAGTGGAAGGTCAGTCGGTAAACGATCCGGCAGTGGGTCAACCGCTTTGGCGGTCAGTTCGCGAATTGCATCAGACGAGACCGGCCAGCCGCAGCCGACCAATGGCATTTGGACGAAATGGTCACTACGATCAACGGTCGGCAATGCTGGCTTTGGCGAGCCTTGGACGCGAACGGAGATACTCTTGATACTCTCGTCTAACCTCGGCGGAGTGCTAAGGCTGCCCGACGCTTTCAGAAGCGGTTGATTTCGCAGTTCGGCGAACCCTGTGTAGTGATCACGGACAAATTGCAAAGCTATTTCAAGCCGATCCGCGATCTTGCGCCGATTGCAGATCACCGAGCACACAAAGCGTTGAATAGCAGCATCGAAGGATCACACAGACCTGCTCGAAAGCGTGAAAAGCGCATGGGACGCTTCAAGTCCCCAAAGCAGGTGTAAAAGTTTTTTGTCGCTCACGACCAGATCAAAACCGTGTTTCAACCCCGCCGCTATCAACTCTCCACCGTCTCAAACCACTTATTCATGGATCAAGGAGGACACTTCCAATTGGATCCGATGCGGGCTGGTCGTACGCGTTCGCTGGCTTCGTCAACACTGCGGGTAATCTTTCAAGAGTGGAGGTTGGTCGCCCCATTTCTGGGCGTCCACTTACGAATACTCTTTTTTGAAATGCGCAAACCCATGCATCCGCGAACGCTCACCGGAAGTCTGCCAGGCAAGTCAAATTCAACTTCTAACGATTATTGTCCAGATGCTTCCGAAGTTCTGCAAGATCAGCCTTGGTGCGTTGCATGATGGCCAGTTGATCAGGCCCGATAAGATGCCCAAAGACCTCGCTAACACGAACAATGGCTTGGTCCCTGAAAGTGCGACCTGCCTCGGTTAGATAAACAAGCTTTCCACGCCCGTCTTCGGGATCAGGGCTAACAGAAATGTAGCCTCGCTCCTGAAGCACCTTGAGGGAATGTGTCATAGTGTTCTTCGTCACCTGCATCGCGGATGCGATACGCACCGGTGGTTTGCCGTCACCGAGACGAGCAAGATGGTTCAATATTGAGAAGTGTGATGGATGAACCCCATCGGGCAAGGTTTTGGCCAGTATCGTGGTCGACAACTGGTTGATGATCCCAATTTCAGTAAAGTACCCGAACACCTCGGTTGCGTTTTCGTTGTCTTTTTTCACAAATCCCCAATCTTGTCTTCTATCGGCCAACGCGGGCTGAAGGCTACTTTTGGACCGTAGCCGATCCTTGCCAGCATTTGAACCGTTCCGCCATCAGGTGCCAAACGCTCATGAGTTGTTTTGTAGTGTGTCGACATTTCAGGATACTCCTGCAAGGCTTGACTCAGAGGCTGGAAGCCTAACCCTTCTGCAGTGCATGCCAGATTGATCCGAAGCCAATCCGCGCCAGCGCCAATCTGGTCGCGACGCATGTTTCCAGGTGTTACCATCCAAAGATGGCCCATTGCAGTTTTGGTGTTTTCCGTAACCGCTTTAAGACCTTCTTGAAACCCGGTTGATGTGGGATCAAGCAATGCTTCACGCGTCATGACCCCGACAAGCGAAAGAGTTTCAAAAAGTGCGCCGCTAAAGTCAATTCCATCTGGGTTGGCATTTACTTCTGCCTTGCCGATCCGCATGAGGTCCACACTTTCCTTGTATGTGTGAGGTGTCTCGATCTCGATCATCAGAGCTTCGGTTGTCAGTTTTCTCCAGAAGGCAATTTGTTCCGGATCAATCGAGCCACCAATTTGCGAGTGATTTCCGACCGACAAAACACGGGATAAGGCCTGAAACCCGACAGTTCGCTCGGTGTCATAGGGTTCCTTGTTGGAACGCCGGTCCTGCACATGTGCAAAAAGTGGGTCGATCACTGGTGCCACCTCTTTGAATTTGATGAATGCAATCGGGCGGTCATCGAGCCCCGTTTGGTCTTCGCCTTCGGGGAACAGGGTTATGTCAAGATCGTATCCGTCTGCTTTGGCAGCCATCCGCATAAGTTCGAGGAAACAACCCAAGCCAATGGTCAGTTGGCGATCATACGGATCGGTGTACGGTAACTGCTTTTCCGTATCGAAGAACAGAGTCACTGCATCATCACCCCGCAACGAAACAATCCAAGGTTGGCGATTGTGGGGATTGGGGGCGAGGATAGCATGTGACAGAGCGTTCATTCTTGGGTCAGAGTAGGTTCCCGCCATCGACCAAGGTGCAAGTGCAGAAGTCGGCGTTCGTGTCGCCGCGAACGCTGTCACGCCGCCTGCCGCCAAAATGACGCCGCCGCCTGCAAGTTTAAGAAAGCTTCTTCGTTTCATAGCGATCTCCTAATGTTCGGCATCGAACTATATAGTACGATATCGAACTTGTCAAATTGACTTAGCCCAGTGTGACGGAGCGCTTGGAGCAAACCAGTGCAAGCTGAAGCATGCGCAGAACGACCAGCGGCCGGACCAAAGCAGACGTTCAGCACGAAATCGAGAGTCTGCGGGCGCGACCCGCTTTGCTGACATTCGCTGCAAATCCAACAACAGGATACTTGCGAACTCACAACATGCAGGGCTTCGCAGGCATTCCGGTGTGACAACCTGAGGTCAGCTTTGGAAGATCAGTAGTTAGAACTCACCACTTCTTTTGGTACAGCAAATCGACGCAACCTTAAGCACATCCCAGTGCGCCAACTGTGTATTTCCGCTGTTTCATAACGCAATGGGCATAACAAATAACTTGAAAAACAGTTTTGGACTTAGAAATGACATGAATTGGTCCAAAAACTTCGATGACTTGAGCGGTAAAGGCCCATGTAGGCCCGCTAAACTGGCGGCAAACCAGAGAATCTCGAGCAACCATCATATGATCAGAGTCACAGACTTCAGCAAACAATACAAAGGCTTCACGGCCGTGAAGAACCTTAGCTTTTCGGTTGAACCCGGCCAAATCCTAGGGTTGGTTGGTTCGAATGGTGCAGGCAAGACGACGACCCTGCGTGCCTTGTGCGGGATTGTCCCTCCGACCTCAGGGCACCTCTTGGTTGCGGGCCATGACATTGTACGCGAGCCAATAAAAGCCAAACAGAATATCGGCTATATTCCTGATGATCCGCGGCTTTTTGACACCATGACGGTCTGGGAGCACCTGGCCTTCACTGCAGCGGCTTACCAACTCGTAGATTTTGAGGAAACCGCCGAAGCGCTTCTTGTGTCCTTCGAGCTTACTCATAAGCGCGATACGCTCGTCCATAACTTGTCTCGCGGTATGCGCCAGAAGGTGGCGATTGCCTGTGCCTTTTTACACGATCCCAAGGTGATCCTGTTCGATGAGCCGCTGACGGGGCTCGATCCGCAGGGGATTCGAGGCATCCAGCAGGCGATCCGCGAACGTGCGCGGTCCGGTGCCGCCATCATCATCAGCTCGCATCTTCTGAGCCTGTTCGAGAACTTGTGCACGCACATAATGGTGTTGAACCTTGGTGAATGCCGCAGGTTCGGCACAATGAGCGACGTGCTGAGCGAGGTCGGCGAGACCGACAGTAACTCGGCCCTGGAAGAGGCGTATTTCAGCATCACCCAAGACAAAGAAATGGCTGAAGTTTAAAGATATGGATTCCGCGCTTTTTCGTCTTCTTTTGATGCGCCTGCGTGGCGGTATTCGCCTGCGTCTGATCCAATTGACAACTTTGCGCGGCCTGCTCTTTTCCGTTGCTTTTTGCGGGATCATTTGGCTGCTGTTGTCCGCAAACGGCTCATCTCTGGAAACGGGGTTCCTGGCTGACGCCGCCTCGGATCGCCAAGCTTTGAACACGCAGATCAGCACTTACATGCCACTCGGTATGCTTGCGATGTCCCTGCTGACGGTCGCACTATCCGTCGGGCCTACGTTTCATTTTTCGCCGGCAGAGATCAATTTTCTTTTCACCGGGCCATTCCGTCGGCGCGACCTGATCATCTACAAATTCGGCGCCTACGTTGCCGGTGCCACTTTAAGTTGTGCGCTCATCACCATCTTTGCACAGGCGCAAACGGGGTCCGCCCTGACTGCGTTTATCGCCTCGCTCCTGACGCTCGTCTTCGTTCAGTTGAACAGCGCCGTCATCGGCATGGCTGGGCAAGCACTGGAAGGCAGCAGGCTTGCACGGTTTCGATGGCCCGCAATTGCGCTGCTTTCCGCCGCTGCAACCGTCACCGTGGTCTACGCCTGGATGACGCCAG
Organism: Ruegeria sp. R14_0; assembly: GCF_017743975.1. Taxonomy (GTDB): domain Bacteria; phylum Pseudomonadota; class Alphaproteobacteria; order Rhodobacterales; family Rhodobacteraceae; genus Ruegeria. The sequence continues at coordinate 4,852 of NZ_JAGHRC010000006.1, forward strand.
AGCGCAGCCTATTCGACCTTCTGTTCGAATTTCGCCACTCGTGGGTCGGTATCATTATCCTGTCACCCTACATTGTGTTTGCCGAACTCTTCGTAGCCCCATCGCATTTTCCGCACCTATTCGTTTGGGCGTCAATCGCGGTCCTCATCAACGCTGCACTGTTGCATCTTGCAATCAAGCTCGACGCGCGCACGACCGATCGTGCCTTAAAGGAAAACGCCCGACAGAGCGACCGATGGGAACGCATAAAACAAGGCGGATCGTTCTGGGCCACTGAACGGACCGAAACACCTTCGATCCGTCGTGCGCCTATTGTAATTGGTTTGGGGCCGATTGCCTGGCGTCAGGCCCTCAACGTTGCTCGCAGTTCATTCAGGGTCGTCGCCGTGTTTGTTGGAATGGCTGCCTGCGTCGGGCCGATCCTTTCCGCGGCCGGTATATCGGTCACAGACTCTCGGGCCGTGTTGTTTTTCTATATCTTTTTTGTGTTTATCCTGCCTAGAACGCTGGTCTGCGACTTTCGCGGTGACCTGACCCGGATGGAAGTCTACAAAACCCTACCCATCACGCCATGGCGCATCTGCGCAGGTCAGCTTGTGACACAGGTGGTTCTGGCCTGTGTCGTTGCTGTGACAATGATCGTCAGCATCGTCGTCTTTCAAGATGGACTCGACATATCCGATGCACTGGCTCTTGCTGCTTTTGTGGTCCCATTGACTGTGCTTCTCTATACCGTAGAGAACACGATACATCTTTTGTTTCCGACCAAACTCCTCCCGATGGGACGGGCAGACTTCGAATTTCTTGGTCGTTCACTTGTCGAGTTCATCGCGAAGTCGATTGCCCTTCTGGCTGCTGTGGCGGCATCGGCTTCCGTGGGACTATTCACATTCACAACGATAAGACCCTCCTTGGTTCTATCGGGGTTGGCCGGCTGGATCACATTGACCTTTTTCGGGCTTTTGGCATTGGTCGCGATGCAATATGCGTTCCGTCGGTTTGCAGTGGCAGAAAACGTTGACTAAGGCGAATACTGGTGACCTCCTGCGCGCCCATCCGATCGGCCATTTGCAGTAGGATTGCACTGCTGGCCGCGCTGATGATGAAGACGTTCCCAGGCGGCGTGGAAATACCGGCAAGCATCATCAAAATTAGTACATCGATTGATGGCATAAGTTTCAGATACAAATCGACCAGCGGCACGATTGAGAAAAACTGACTGCCAAAAAACCTGATATCGGCTGTGACCAGTGGCTCACTCATATGGTCGCGCTCTTCGCCCATTATGGTCTGCATGAGCAGCCTTATCCGACCGATCCAATTTGATTGTTATTGCAACATCGACTCTGTCCCTAAAGCGGACCTGCGTCCATATCCCAATAAGGCTCGTCGCGCCCGATGCGTTCCCCGACGAAATCCAGAAACGCTCGCACTTTCGCCGGCATGTGTTTTCGCTCGGGGAAAACAGCATAAAGTGCTTGTTCAGGCAGGCGATAGTCGGGCAGCACCCTGACCAGACGCCCGCTGGTCAGGTGGGCTCCGGCAATAAAGGTCGGCAGGCGACCGATGCCAAGCCCGTCAAGCAACGCGGTGCACAGAGCCACACTGTTGTTCACCCGCAGACCACCGGATGTCTGAACGCGCACGTCACCCGCGGGACCGGCTAAGCGCCATTCCGAAGGGTCGCGCGAATAGGCGTAGTGAAGGCAGGAATGCGCCAGAAGATCCTCGGGTGTTTCTGGCGTTCCGGACTGCGCAAGATAGTCCGGCGCAGCGACAATCACGCTGTGGATCGGGGCGAGTCTGCGTGCGATCAGTGCCGAGTCCGGCAACGTGCCGGCTCGCAAGGCCACGTCAATGCCCCCTTCGACCAGATCGACAAATTTGTCATCCATCATCAGATCAATTCTGATCCCCGGATATTGCCTGAGGAATGCAGCAATCAGAGGCGCGACATGCAGTTGGCCAAAGGACATGGGTGTACTGAGCCGTAGTAATCCAACCGGTTGCCCCTGCAACGCCGCAACTGCGTCTTCGGCGTCCTGCGCTGCGCCCAGCGCCTGCTCCGCGTGGGCCAGATAGATTTCGCCCGCCTCAGTAAGGGAAATGGACCGCGTCGACCGATGAAAAAGCTGCGTTCCCAGATGGGCCTCAAGCACACCGATCCGCTTGCTGACCGCCGATTTTGTAAGACCCAGATGCCGGGCGGCGGCTGCGAACCCGCCATGGTCCGCCACGGCAACAAAAACGGGGATTGCGCCAATTTCAGTCATGTTTCACGATCCTTTGGGCGAGTTTTTCTCACCTATAAGTTTCAAAATCACACGATTATCATCAAATAGAAAGCCTAATAGGTATCAGCATGTCCTGTTAACGCCGGAGGCTGACATGCCCAAGATGCTTATCAACGGAATTCTGCGTGAAAGACCGCCCGCCTCGGACGGTCGTTTTCACCGCCTGCAAAGCCCATTCACGAGCCACATCAGCGTGCAACCGGGCGCCCCGTTTCCGAACACGCCCGGCCGGTACCACCTGTACCTGTCAAAAGCCTGCCCCTGGTGTCATGGCGTCGATCTGATTCTAACTTTGAAAGGCCTACGCGATGCGTTCAGCATCACATGGATGGACCCGGTCACGTCGGAAAACGGCTGGGTCATCGATCAGACGCTGTTCGACGACCAAAGCGGTGTAGAACGCACCCGCTTCCTTTACGAAGTCTATCAGCGTGCCAAGCCGGATTACACAGGTCCGATCAGCGTGCCTGTGCTGCTGGACAAGACAACAGGCCAGATCGTCAGCACGGAATCGGCCGATATCATGCGTATGCTTCAGGCCGGATTTCCTGATGCCGTCGGTCCCGATCTGCGACCATCGCATCTTTGCGAAGAAATCGACCGGATCGCCGCACAAATTCAGTCACCGATCCGCGAAGGGGTTTATCGCGCCGGGTTTGCCATCAGCCAGATCGCGTATGACGAGGCCGTAACGGCGCTCTTTACCTATCTCGACGCGATTGAAGAAACGCTTGGCCAACACCGGTTCCTGGCCGGAGACGTGCTGACAGAGGTTGACCTTAAGCTGTTTCCGACACTTCTACGGTTTGACCCGGTCTATGTGACGCACTTCAAGACCGACTACAAACGCATCAGCGACTATGTTGCACTGCCCCGCTATCTGACTGACATCATGGCGTTGCCGGGCGTGGCCGACACCGTCGACCTCGCACACATCCGTCAGCACTACTTTCTGAGCCATCGGCACATTAATCCCAGCGGAATTATCCCGATTGGCCCAGCTTCCCTGCGTTCAGTTAATGCTCCGGAAATGAGGGTCGCGTGATGCCAGATATTGTCAGAAGGTCCCCCGTATCCGCGCTGATCATGGCCATCGGTGTCCTGGTGGGTGTAAGTTTCACTTTGTCCAAATTCGTCTCGATGGCGGGAATATCTGCTCTGACCGCGTTGTTCTGGCAGGTTCTGCTGGCAAGCATCGCGCTGTTGGCGTTGTCTCTTCTGTTGAAGACGCGCGTGGCGCTGAACACGCGGCACATCCCCTACTATATCGGCGCCGGAGTTTTCGGCGTCAGCGGCCCCGCTCTGATCGGGTTGCTGGTGCTGGAGCACGTAAGCCTCGGATTCTATTCCGCTCTGGTCACGCTGTCACCGCTGTTTACCTTTGCGATAACGGCACTGATCACGCGCAAGATGCTGCCGTTGCACCGCCTGGTTGGAATTCTGATCGGCCTTGCCGGGGTCAGCCTTGCCACCATGGGTGGGTTTGACCTGTCGGGTGTTGAGCCGGCGTGGATTGCGCTGTCGCTTTTGGGGCCATTGTTTCTGGCCAGCGGCAACGTCTTTCGCAGCTATGCCTATCCACCTGGTGGCGACCCGTTGGGGCTGGCGACCGGAACGCTTCTGTCACAACTGTTGTTGATTATCGCCCCGTTACTGGGACGCGGCAGCACTATCAGCGACGTCTCGGTACCCCCTGCTCTGCTCGGCGCAATCTTCGGCATCGGTTTCATCACCGCGCTCAGCTATGTGCTGACCTTCGAAGTACAGCGGCGCACGGATGGCGTTGGGTTCGCCCAGGTCGGTTACTTTGCCACGCTTTCCGGCATCGCAATCGGTGCAGTTGTCTTTCGGGAACCTCTTGGCCTCGGACTGCTTGGATCCCTCGCAATTCTGTTTCTTGGGCTAGCCGTCACCAACGGCCACCTGAAACTCCCGCCGGTCCTGCACCGACGGTCACAGGTCAACCAGACTTAGACCCACCGATAACTTCCAAACAGAAAAGGAAATCAAAACATGCAGATCACAGCCCCCACCTCCGCAGCCCACGCGCCCCGGATCGCGTCCCTTTACACTGCGGTTGACGCGCTGGACGAAGCTGGCGTTGTTGAGCATGTCACGGAAGACGTTCAATTCCAGCTTGGCAATTTCGAACAGATTGACGGGCGCGCGGCCGTGAAAGCGGCGAACGCTGGTTTCTTTGCCACGATACAGGGTATGCAACATACCATCACTGGCATCTGGTCCAGCGGCAATACTGCGTTCTGCGACGGCACCGTTCACTACACGCGCAAGGATCAAAGCACGCACGACGTGCGCTTTGCTGCACGGTTCAACTTTCGCGAGGACAGGATCGCGGATTACCGGGTGTATGTGGATATCTCGGGTCTTTGATGCCTGCGGTCAGGGCGGCGCGCGTCGCCTGCAGCTCTGGTCGACATCATTGCTGGCCGAGACAGTTCGGCCAGCGATGTTCTTTGTGTTCAGGCTATGGGCTTTGCGAGTCGCGCGCTAAGCATACAACCGGTTGATAAAGTTCAGTATGCCCTTTGCGCCGTAAGCGGGATACTCGGTCCGCATCATCTCTATCGCTTCGTCGGCCGTTTCGCTCTTCAGAGCCACCAGCAAGACGCTCAGATAGGCCGCGCTGTCATCGAACACGCCAGGATGAGCAGGGAGTCCGTGACCGCACAGTACAAGTTCGACGTCTTCAATCCGGGACATTTCATCGATCACATTGATCCAATTGGCGTTATTGCCCAGTGGGAAAAAGTGCGCGTTTGCGAAGGCCAGATCGCCAACGATCAGCGTTTTGGCCTCGGGGATATGCACCACGGAATGAACCTGCGCCTCGGCATCGTCATATTCCAGTATGTTCACACTGACCCCGCCCCAATCGCTGGCACCCAAGGCAACATTTCCTTCGGGTGTCACGAATGTTTCTGGTGCCTCCGGCCCGATTGCCTTTGCCAGATCTTCTATCCTGCCGGAATCGATCCAGCGTTCTTTCATGACGTCGCGAACCTTGGCGGTCGTCACCACCGGCACGTCAGAGAAATTCTTGGCATACCCCGAAAAGTGATCGGGGTGAGGATGCGAAATATGAACCTGCCGGATCGGTTTGCCCAGCGAGTCGACATAGTTCCGGAATTCAGCCGCATGGGATTGGGTGAACTGACAATCCACCAGATAAAGCGCATCGGCGGTTTCAACGATATGTGAGGTCACGAGCGAGGATTGATCGGAAGCCATATAGGTGTGCAAAGTGACTGGCCCGCGCCGCGTGATTTGCACTGTCCCCAGTTCGGCCCTGAAATCCGTGGCATCGGCTGTTGTAGCAACGGCCCTGTTGGCAGCAAATTGTGGCGTTATCAGCCCGGCTGCTGCCGCAGCCCGGATCAGGGAACGCCGCGAAAACGTTGTTGGGTTTTTTGTCATCACATTCACCTTTGAGCTTTTGGACATGGTCGGCGTGCTCAACGATTGTAGGTGTGACCAATTTTGTGTAAATTACACAAAATGAAAGAATTGATTGCAAATAATGCAAGCATAGAACCGACCTCTTACTTACGCGCATTAGGGTATTTCGTGACCGTTGCGGATCGGGGTGGTGTCAGCGCGGCCGCGGATGCGCTGAACTTGTCACCATCCGTAATATCGCGATCCATGAGCAACCTAGAGAAACGGCTCGGCGTCTGCCTGTTTTACCGAACACGGGGCCCATTCCGATTGACGCCAGAAGGTGCCGCTCTTCTGGACCCGGCGACACGCATGCTATCCGCCGCAAGAGAAGCACTTGAGGTCATCGAGGCAGGACGAACTGAACCGTCAGGCTTGCTACGGGTCGGCGTTCATTCCGAGTTTGGCTATGGCTGGTTCCACGAACGGATCGCGGCCTACCGTGCTGATAACCCCAAAGTTTCGCTGGAACTGGTCCACGATGATGCAGTCACGGATTTGGTGCGCGACAGATTGGACATCGCCTTGCGGTTTCGTGCGCCCACGGATGTGCGGCTCTATCAAAAAAAATTGGGTAAATTCGAAATCATCGCCGTGGCCTCGCCCATGATGATCGACCCAAACGATGCAGATGAACCAGCGCGGTTGGCTTCGTTACCTTACATCGGCCGGATGCGCGGGGGGCATCCGGATACATTGTCCGGGAAACACCGCGTTTCCGGTGAAATGTTTGAATTCACGACCCGAGGTATGATCGCCATGGACAACACTCTGGCCACTTTGCATGCGGTCGAGGCTGGTCTGGGAATAGCATTCGTCCTGCGGGAATGCGTGCGTCATGAAATCGAGAACGGAATGCTGGTCCATCTGTTGCCAAGCTACTTTTTTGGCAGCGTCGATCTTTATGCGGTGTTTGGAACATCACCGCCCGCACTGGCAGTGCGCCGTTTGATCGAAGCGTTGATGCGTTGAGACAGCTGACCGGGACCAGACCACACCTGACACTAGCAAAGCAGTTGCAGGCTTTGGCTTCCGAACGCCAAGTCACGACGATCAGAGATCAGCTTTAGTACCCAACCCTAGTCTACTAGCCCGCTTGAGACCGGTTCTAAATTTTCTGATTTGACTGACGGCTATTTTGAAAAGTTCATTTGGAATAAACCCGAGCGCGGAACGTTGTTGTTTTGGATCATGAAAGTCTGAACTGGGTGCGCAAATGAGAAAGATATCAACTCAGCTTTTTAAGGCCAGCCTTGTGCTCAGCTTGTTGTTGCCTCTGCAGCTCGCCGTTCCGATGGACTGGAAGCTATCATTCGTTTCCGTCGCGTGGGCAGATGAGGACGATGACGACGACGGAGACGATGATCGGGATGATGACGGAGATGGCGGAGGCAACGATGGTGCCGGAGGTGGTCAAAGATCCTCAGGGGAAAACCCGCTCGGCAACCTTATCAGACGGTTGACCAACCGACCGCCTGCACCGCAACCCGCGCAGGCCCCTGCCCCTGTCGTACTGCCAACGCGAGCACCTGCAGAAATAGTTGTCGCCGATGCATCGTCCGAAGATCTGGAACAGCTTCTGTCCGAAGGATTTGCAATTACGGCGACAGTAGTCCTAGAAGCCTCTGATCGGGTCCTGACTCGTCTGATTGCACCCGACGGCCAGGATCTGGAAGCCGCGCGTAATCGGGTGCGCGCTCTTCCAACTGGCAGCGCTGCCGATTTCAATCACTATTATCGCTTTGAACAAAGCGAAGCACGCGTGGCATCATCGAGTCCATGTTTGCACGAAAACTGCCCGGCGTGGGAAATGATCCAATGGCCAAGATCGGACGTCGTTCAAACCACCTGTCCCGTGCAAATTCCCGTAGGAATGATTGATACTGGCATTAATGCTGATCACGAAATCATGGCTGGTGCGCGGCTAGAAGTTGTTCAGCTTGCCGATCAAACGCTTGCGCCTTCCAAAGCCATTCATGGCACCGCGGTAGCGTCCCTCATGATCGGCGATCCGAACAGCCGGGTTCCCGGATTGATTCATGGTGCAGAGGTCATAGCGGTAGACGTGTTTGCGCGTAAAGGCTCGGACGAACGCGCGGACGTAGTCTCGTTACTGCGTGGGTTGGATGTTTTGAAGGCCCGCGGCGTGCGTGTAGTCAATCTGTCTCTGACCGGCCCCAACAACAGCCTCTTGGAGGAAATCGTTAATCAGATGGTGGAAGAAGACGGGATCGTCCTGGTCGCAGCGGCGGGCAATGAAGGCCCTTCCGGCGACCCGAGATATCCAGCCGCATTTGACACAGTGCTGGCCGTAACAGCCGTGGATGCTCGGACACGTATCTACCGGAAAGCGCAGCGCGGGCCGCATATCGATCTAACCGCGCCAGGCGTCAACATGCTGTCCGCCACATCCATTCGCGGAGCACGCCTGAAGTCGGGAACCTCTTTTGCCGTTCCTTTTGTCACGGCGGCAGTCGCAATCATGCTGTCGCAAGATGGCGCGTTGTCACCGGATCAGGTTCGGGAGCGTTTGAGAAGTACCGCTCAGGACCTGGGCGCGCCCGGCGCGGATGAAGTCTTTGGCCATGGGCTGCTAAATGCGGCAACCCTGTGCTAGCCTTTCACCTTAGGGCGTCCAGCCGTTTTCAATCAGATCCGCCTCGGCGGCAGGGGCGAGTGACGCCCCTGCCCCCAGCCGATCCAGAAACGGCATCAATCCCTGCATTTCCGCACCGCTTGCCGTGACGAACCCATCGTCGGTACCTGACGCAGACAGCGGTTCTGACATTGTCACTTCCACAACCCAACTGTCAGACGTGATGCAGGCGATGCCGAGGTTGATGCGTTGCGCCGCGCGGTTGATGACCTCAAACTCCCGGCAATATCCGTCTGAAATCGGCAGCGTGGCGAGGATCATAAACTCCTGATCCGTCCCTGCTACCTCTGGCACGCCGGATGGCAAGCTGTTCAACGCAACGGCAAGGTTCGAGCCAGTGTCGACGGGCCCCAAGGTCAGATTCGGCGCTGAAGCCGGCGCAAACAGGTCGGGACCGGTGAAGACGACAAGTGCCAGCGTCGCCGCTACAGCGGTGCTTATCCACACGGCGGGTCGTTTTCGAAAGGGTATGATATCAGCTGTCTTCGGCTCACCCAGAATGACGTTCTTGATCGCCTGGGGCACGGGTTCCTCCATGGGATCGCTGAACGCCTGCAACAGGGCTTCATTTGCGGCCATGAGATTGTCGACATAGACTTGATCCTCGGGGTGATCCGCCAGATGCATGACAACGGCAGCGGCTTCTTCGGGTGAAAGTTCCCCGTCCGCAAAAGCTGCGAGGCGGGAGCGGTCCATTGTAGGTTTTGCACTCATTGCATCGGCCCTTTCGCCATCCCCAACTGCGGCAACAGAGCATCTCTGGCCCGTGACAAACGGCTCATAACCGTGCCAACGGGCACCTCCAGAACATCTGCAGCCTCTTTGTAGCTCAGCCCCTCGACGGCTACGAGGGACAGCACAATGCGCTGTTTCTCAGGCAAGGCCCCCATGGCGCTTCGAGCCATGTCGAGCATCATCCGATCCTCGGGGAGACGCGCGGAACGCCCCTCATCACTCAGACCTGCCAATTCGGGGTCTACAGGCGCTCCGCGCGTCTTGGCGCGCCGACGATCATCGATCCAGAGGGTTTGAATAATTCGGTACATCCAACTGTCCATATGCGTCCCTTCTCGGAACTGATCTGCGTTCTTCAATGCCTTCACACAAGCAGACTGCACCAGATCATCGGCGTCCGGCTGGTTGCCTGCCAGAGACAGCGCAAATCGGCGCAGTTTTGGCACCAGCGCCACCAGATCTTTACGGAACCGGTCCGTCATGCCGTCTCTCCTGTTTCGGGTCATGTCCAATAACAACGGATGGTAGAGACAACTATTCCACGGGACAGAAAAAATCTAAAACGCGCGTCGTTTAAACATGACCCAGCGTGTTCTGAGCGGCCCAAAACAGACTTCTCAAAAAAGTTGGAATAGATCGCAATCAGCTTCGTTGTCCCAACAAGACCACAATCAATCAGGAGCTGAAATCATGTTCGATACCGCAATGGATGTTCCCCCTGTCAACGGACCAATGACGACCACCCGGTTTTCGGTCCGTGTCGGCGAACGCACACTGTCCGCCGACGTTCACATCCCGAGCATGCCCGCGCCCGATACCCCTCCCTTGTTGGCTTTACACGGAATTTCACGGCGTGCTTCAGTGATGGCCAAGGCTTTCGCAAGCCATTGTGAGGCCAAGGGGCAAGTTTTAATCACGCCCCGGTTCTCAAGAAAGCAATGGCCCCATTTCCAGCGCATTGGCAGCTACCGGCCCGACCGATCTCTTCTCGCAATACTCGCCTTGGTTGAGCAAATGGGCGTCGCGAATACAAACAAGGTCGACCTGTTTGGCTATTCCGGCGGCGCACAGCTCGCGCATCGATTTGCGATGCTTTACCCGCAACGCGTGGCCAGCCTGCATATCGCCGCTGCTGGTTGGTATTGTCTGCCGGATTTTACTCAGCCCTTTCCGATGGGTTTGGCCCCGGCGGAAAAGCCTTTGAAGATGAACGTCCCCGCCCTGGCCCACAATCAGTTGCGGAACTACCTGGAACTTAAGCTTCGGGTCTACATAGGTGCCGAGGATCAACACCGTGACGATGCCCTAAGAAAAGGGCATGCCATCGACAATGTGCAAGGCCGTCACCGGCTGGCCCGCGCACGCCACTATTGCAGGGCCTTTCGCGCCGCCGCCGAAGCGCGGGGGATCACCCCCAATCTGTCGCTGACGGAACTTCCCAACTGTCTACACAGCTTCGCCGATTGCGCCAAAGCGGGCCTGACCAAGCTTGTCTGTGAAGCTTAAAACGCATCAAAAACAGGAGATTACCCATGGAAAATCACCACTTCAAGGGCGCCAAATGGTGTTTTGCAACCAGACGTATTGATCAAAGCTTAGCGCATGGATTGCATCAGGACTTTGCACAGGCGCAACCGGGGGATCTGATCCTTGGCCGCGTCACATCCATCGGCAACCACCAACGTATCCAATTGCCTGCGGGACGGCCCTCAACCCTGTATCCCGGTGATCTTGTTGTGCTGCCCTGCGGCGCGCGATACGCGCCCGACCAGTTCGAAGGACTGGCCGAGATCGACGAAAAGGGCAGCGACATGCTTGCGGGCGGCGGCTGTCTTGGGCGCATGGTGCATCGGAACGAGCGCATCAAACCCCCGACCCGAATTCAGCCGCTGGGGCGCATCACGTCAAAGGACGGCGTTGTTCTGAACACCAGTGATTTCGCCCTGCCCGAACGCACCAGACCGGCGCAAATCCCGGTGATCTGTGTGGTTGGGACCGCAATGAACTCGGGCAAAACAACAGCAACGGCAGCCTTGGCCCATGGTCTGACCAAGGCCGGGTGGCACGTGGCCGTGCTGAAAGGCACCGGGACCGGTGCGTTTGGAGACTACAACTCCTTTGTCGATGCAGGCGCGTCCTTTGTGGCCGATTTTACCGACGCAGGCATGGTCACCACCTATCTCGAACCGATACCGCGCATCGTTGCGGGCATTGATACGCTCCTGGGCGAGTCAGAATCCCTTGGCTGCGACATCGCGGTGATGGAGCTTGCAGACGGCATCTTCCAGCGGGAAACAGCTGCCCTGCTGGCCGACGCCTCCGTCCGTGACCGGTTTTCGAAGTACCTTTTTGCCTGTGCCGATCCGGTCGCAGCCGCAGGGGGTGTAGCCGAGCTGGGCCGAAACGGCATTCGCCCCATCGCACTGACAGGGATGCTGTCATGCTCTCCCATGGCGGTGGAAGAAGCCCAGACTGCCACGGGTGTTCAGGTCCTGACCCGCCGTCAGCTTCTTGATCCGGCCTATGCAAACACATTGGCCGCACGCGCCGGGATCGAGCGGGCCCGGCACGCCGCATGACCCCCCCGGGACTGTTTGAGGGTCAACGACGTCGCCTGTTTATCTGGATTCTGTTTGCGACCCTCACACAGGCCACCGCTTTTGCCGCGGTGGCCATCGCAACGCGCACGGCCTTTGTCGCTTTGCACGCCGGATCGGACCTGCCCGCTCTTCCCATTGCAATTGTCGGAAGCGCCGGGATGTGCGGTGCCCTGATGCAACTGGCCTTCCGGACACTCGCGGAACGTTTGGGACAGAACTATGCCAAAGATGTTCGCCTGAGCTTGTTTGATCACGCAAGCCGCAGCGATCAACGCGATCTGGACCAAAAGCGCATGGGCTATCATGTCTTGCGTTTTACCGGGGACCTGTCGGCCATGAAAGACTGGCCGGGTCTTGGGTTGCCGCGGCTTGTTCAGGCCGCAGTCCTCTTGCCGACGGCAACGGCTGTTTTGATCTATCTCGACCAGCGGTTCGTCTGGGTGGCGTTCTGTGCCGTCTTGCCCACGGCATTTTGGGCCGCACTTACGCAGCGAAAGCTTCTGAACGCACACCAACAGCAGCGAAAACTAAGGGCTCAGCTGGCGGCCGATATTTCTGAACGCTTGCCGATTGCTCCAAGGCTTTCGGCACTGGGACGGCGGAAAATTGAGATGAAGTCGCTCGGACGCCGGGCCGAGCGTGTTGCTGATGCGTCCTGTGCGCGTCGAAGTCTCAGCGAAGTCAGAAAGGCCATACCTGAATTCTCAGCTGCAATCGCTGCTAGCCTGATTTTGGTGATCGGCGGAACTGGCGGCATGTCTGCGGGAACTATTGCTGCTGCTTTGGCAGCTCTGGGGCTGATGATCCGACCCTTGCGCAACGCAGTAAATTCCAGCGATCACGCTGCGAAGTTTCGTGTGGCCCATAACAACCTGTTGCGCGCGCTAAACCGTCCGTTAGCCGAACCACGAAGTTCCAAAATGCACCTGCGCAGGGAACCGCTTTCGCTTGAAGTCACGCTTCAGCACGGTTCAGAAATGAAGGTGCTTCCGGGCGAAAGTGCGGTCATATCGAATACCTTGATGGAGCGGATCGAGTTCGTCCTGTTGGGAAACGCGGCGCTCGGAGATTTGTCGCTTAAACTAAACGGCAAGGAGGCTTCGCAATTAACGCCCGGAAGCCTGCGCAGGTCTGTCGGTGTTCTAACAGATCAGCCACTGATCCTCAAAGGAAGCCTCCGCCGTGCGTTAACGCTTGGTTTGAGGCGACGCCCTTCTGATGAGCAGATCACCATGGCTGCCAAGAACGCCAACCTGCAAAACGTCATCAGCGACATAGGAGGGTTAGGGTTCAGCCTTGCAGAGCGTGGAGCGAATTTATCGGCTAAACAGAGGCTGCATATCTCAAGTCTTCGCCTCATTCTTCAGGAGCCGAGCGTAATTCTGGTTCGCAGCGCTCCTTGCAAATCTTTTAAGTCAACGTTGCTTTGGGAAAAAGCAACCAAACTCGCAACTTGTCGCGAGTTCTATGCCAGCTAAGCCCGGGATCTTGTCAGAAGGCGGCAAACCGTCAGTATGGGCTCACTCTGGGTCTCGGTGTTGTTGCAGCACAAGCCCCTGCCCCGCTGCCAGCTAACTACCCAGACGGCCTATAGCCGACATCCAACGGGTGTTAGCCATGCTGTGGTCGCTCACGCGTTGCCGACATTCGCAGCGCCAGCGAGCTTGACATGATGAAGAGCTCTGAAAATGGGAATTCTCTCTAAGTTTGATTTTTAAGAGGCAAGGCGGCTACGCTTCAAGTTGATAGTCTGAAGGAAATTTTTGCCAGAGGAAATCGTTAGATGCCTGTTACTTTACGACTTGCGACGTTCAACATCGAAAACCTTTTCACACGACATGATTATAATGCGTTCCTCCAAGGCCCAAATAGCCGTGAAGCTCGATACTTAGCCCCAATTGCTCAGTTCCTCGCTGAGTACGGAGACGGAGACCTTAATGACTTCCAGGATTTTCGACGGCTAATCCAAACCGCGTCAATTTCACAGGATGATGACAAGCGCCAACACACGGCACTCGCTCTCGCACAGTTGAACGCTGATGTGGTCGCCTTTCAAGAAGTGGACAGTTTTGGCGCGTTAGAGCGTTTTATGTCGGCATACTATGCCAAGCTCGGCGAAAAGACGTATCGGCACATCGTTTTGCACGAAGGCAATGATATGCGAGGCATAGATGTCGCTATTGCTACTCACGCAGATTGGCCGGTATATACACGATCGCACGCCGACCTGACCCCTGCATGGTTAGACGACACAGAGACTGGTGTGGGTCTTCTCGAGGAATTTCCAGAAGCAAAAAAGAAGGCAAGCAAACTGCGGGGCCGTAGGATATTCAGGCGTGACTGCGTCGAAGCGGTTCTTAGCAAAGCACCTGTCACGGTCTTTAATTGCCACTTTAAATCAATGGGAGGCGGAAGAGATGCAAGTATGGGAATGCGTCAGCTGGAAGCCATCGCAGTGCGTGAAATCATAAATCGAAAGTTTGAGACTCCAAGCGAAGCCCTGTGGTGTATCGTTGGAGATCTGAACGACTACAAGCAAGTGATTAAGGTCAGGAAACGTTTCGACGATGAGGGCAGACAGGTCGAAGACATTGAAACGCCAAATGAATCCGGAGTTGACCCGCTACTAAATGATGGATTTGGCGTCAACCTCGTCAATCTTTTGCCAGAGTTGGATAGGTGGACACACTACTACGCAAGCGAGAAGCACAAGACGCAACTTGACTACATCATTGCTTCCCCGGCCCTCGCCGAGAAGATTGTTGGACTTCCTGAAATTGTACGTTCGGGGATGCCGTTCCGAGTCCCAAATTCGGACGATATTCCACGTTTTCCTCGTATTGGTTGGGATAGGCCAAAGGCCTCTGATCACTGCCCGCTGGTAGTGGAGTTTCGGATCTAGAAATTTGCTAAACTAAGATGATCTGATGCGGTCAGTAACGGCTTTTAGCCGACATTTAGCACGGCATCGAAATTCTGCGCGCGCAGCCCGCTTTGCTGACATTCGCCGTAAATACAAAATCTCGACTTCTGCGAATTCACTAGATGCGGGACAGAGCGGACCATCACTTTAGGCCACAAGGGGTGTAAGCCTTGCCACAATGATCAGGACCAACACCCGGCCGCATTTGCTGCTTCTGCAAACTGTTGGAATGTTCTGGGTTCACGATCCAAAGCCCGTTGTAAGCCATCTGAGGTACTGGCGTTTTTCCCATTGAGGATTTCAGCAACAAGCTCTGCGACAAATTTAGCGTCCGCTTCTGGAAACCCCGCGGCAACGAGCGTTGCTTCAAACTCTTCGGGCGTGATCGTTTTGTACGTGATGTCTCGGCCAGTCACAGCCGCAATTACCGCCATGGCTTCGTCCCAGGTAAGCAAGTCCGCGCCCGTGATTTCATATACCTGTCCGGCGTGACCATCCTCCAGAAGGGCCTCAACGGCCACGTCGGCGACGTCTTCCAAATCGACCCAAGGTTCCTTCGCACCAGAATCTGGGGCCGACACCTCACCAGCAAGAACACTGTCGAGAAACCCGCCTTCGCTGAAATTCTGCATGAACCAACTTGGTTGCAGGATCGTCCATTCAAGGGACGAGTCCTTTACCAATTGCTCGCAAGCCTGAGCGCGAGCCTCGTTGCGCTCCGAAAGCATGACGATACAGCGAAGCCCAGCCTCTTCCGCCGCTGTTACAAAGGCTTCAATCACATCGTGGGCGGAGGGCACAGCGAGATCAGGTGAATAAGCGACGAAGGCCGATTTTATTCCCGCCAAAGATGCCTGCCATGTTTCAGGTTTTTCCCAATCAAACGGAATGGCGCTTCGGCGTGTTCCGTATCGAACGGCCAAGCCGCGTGCGTGCAGTCGCTCGGCGACCCTTTTTCCTGTTTTACCAGTGGCGCCGATGACGAGGATTTCATTACTCATGGATATCTCCAGCTGTTCGAGTTGAGTATGTGTCGATCTTCGACGTCAGGTCTTGGTTAGGCCGAAATGGGTCAAGGCGCGTTCAGCGATCAAAGGCCCTGCCGCTTCCTGCACGAAGTGCCCGCCCTCAGGAATTTCCAGAGGGTCCGGGCGGCCCTTGATGAACGTGCGTAGGTGGTTCATCACGTTTGGGCCGAGCATTTCATCCTTCATGCCGATGGCCATGTAACTGTCGCCGTCCCACTTATTGGACCAGAACTGCACCGCCTTCTGCGACGTATCCACGCCGGGCGCATCCATGGTGCGTGCGATCAGGTGGGGAAACTTGCGAACACCGGCTTTGTAGGTTGCGTCCGGGAAAGGTGCCGCGTAAGCTGCTGCATCGGCTGCCGAGATGCTGGGTTCGTTCTTCTGCATGATGAACTCAATCGGCACGTCAGGATCAGAGTCGATGTCCGCCTGCCACACGTCGAAGGCCGGCATATCAACGGGGCCTGCCATGAGCCCGGTGTTCATGACCAAGAGCCGTTTGAACCGCTCCGGCATTTCCATCGGCAGCGTCAATCCAAGTACGCCACCCCAATCCTGCACAACGAGTGTGACGTTGTGCAGATCGAGACGCTCGATCAAAGCCAACATGCAGTTGCGATGGAAATGAAAGGAGTAGACCTCATCATCCACGGGCTTGTCTGACTTTCCGAAGCCTATCCAGTCCGGTGCAATGACCCGCGCCCCGGTGCCCACGAAGACCGGTATCATCTTGCGATAGATGTAACTCCAGCTGGGTTCACCGTGCAGGCAGAGAAACACTTCATGCGCATCGGTGGCGCCTTCGTCGACGTAGTGACCGCGCAGACCTTCATATCCGGGCAGGTCATCGATGTAGTGCGGCTGGAAAGGATACTCCGACAATCCTTCAAAATGAATGTCCGGTGTGCGCAATGCTTCGATCATGGCGATTCCCCAATTTTGGTCAAGTGACCAAAAAATTAGTTAGGTCGCTTGACCAAATAGATCAATCCCCTATTTTTCCAAACGTGACAAAACTGATAACAACGCAAAGAGATCATAGAGAAATCTGAAGTGGATCAGACAATTACAGCTAGCAATCGATCACAAAAAGAAACGCAGATACTGGAGTGCGCGCTCAAGCTCCTGATCGAGACGGGGGACGCGGGCCTTACGATGCGCCGGATCGCCGACTGCGCCGGCATGCGGTTGAGCAATGTGCAATATTACTTCAAGTCCCGTGACGATGTTTTGGTCGCAATGGTCGCGCAATACTTCGACGCATGCGCGGATAACCTGCTCAGACTGACCGAAGAGAGCAAAGCCCGGACAGAACGCGAACGCGTCAGGTTCCTTGTGAATGCTGGCCTTTCGCACGGTCAGGAGATCAGTGACATGTGCCGCGCATTCCGTGAGATTTGGGCGATCTCAAGCCGAAACAATGTGATTGATCAATGTCTGATGCGCTACTACCGCCGTTTTGCCGATCTCATGGCGAACTATGCACTTAGCGACGAATTGGGCACGGCTGATCGTGAAAAAGTGAAGGCCCTCTTGGTTCCTTACTTTGAGGGATACTCTGTGACTGCGCGATCCTTGAACTTAAAAAACGATGTTGTCGTGGACATGGTAACGGACATTGCACTGAGTTTGATGAGGCGTGCCATGCGTCAGTAGCGCATAGTTTCCGTGAATATCGAACTTAGGCAATCGCCATCAGTTCGAGTTTGGTACGCAAATATGTGACCGCTTCGGGCTCATCGCGGACCTCAGAGGCAGCGTAGCATTCTGTGGTAACGTTTTCCGGTCAACGTCGGGTTGTCGTTGTGGGCGGGTATGGCGGACCGGAGGATCAACCATGGAAACCCCAAATTTACCTGCCATTCGTGTTCTTCGCCCAGCTTGGAACCTAGGACGCATCGTCGGCCAGAAGCCACCGCTGAAACCAAAGCATGTCTGGGCAATCCGAGTTCGCCTCGAGCTTGCCGAAAACCATCGCGATCTTGCGCTCTTCAACATGGCAATCGACAGTAAGCTCCGCGGCTGCGATCTGGTGAAGATGAAGGTCGCCGATGTCATGTCATCGGGTCAGATTAAGGAACGGGCTTCGGTCCTCCAAAGCAAGACGCAGAAACCCGTGCGCTTTGAGATATCAGAAGGCACACGTGCCTCTGTTGAGAAGTGGATGGAAGATGAGCTGATGGTCGGTTCGGAGTACCTTTGGCCCGGCCGATTTCATGAACGCCTGCACATCTCGACACGCCAATATGCACGGATTGTCCGCGATTGGGTCACATCGATCGGCCTCGAAGCAAGCGCTTACGGAACCCATTCAATGAGGAGAACCAAGGTCACTCTCGCGGGCGGCCCATTCCAGCCATTCATCGGGTCACGCCGCGCTGCAATGCAACTTCACCGAACCGGACTTTCGCTGCGGGCGCAAAATCCAAGTGCCGTCGAAATTGCGCTCTCGGGACGAAAGCGGCCACTGGTCCAACGACCGCTTTATGGAGCCTCGTTCAGAACCACGGTTGAAGAGAGCACAGCAATGTCAGCACAAAAGGCCACAGGGCGCATGTCCTTTCAAACGCGTCGACGGTCGCAGTTGCGGTTCAAAGTGAACCTAAGAGCTACCGAGGCGTCGAGTTTCAATTGGCACTGGCGCCCAGCACGTTCTACTTAAGACTTTGTGGCAGCAACGAAAAGATGGGCCTATGCAAAGTCGGTGGAAGCAACCGCTCGGCGTGTTGCCTCGACGATCCTGTCGGCCTCGTTGCGCGTGAGGCATAGGGGAGGGGCGAAGCCCAGTATGTCGCCTTGCGGCATGGCTCGTGCGATGACGCCTTCCCCCAAGAGCGCTCCGGCGACTTTTGCGCCGACACCTTTGCCGGGCTCGAAGAACGACCGGGATGCAGGATCACGCGCGAATTCGACGGCGCAGAGCATACCCTCGCCGCGAATTTCAACGACGTTTGGATGGGAACCCAAGGCTTTTTGCATCTCGGCATTCAGATAGGCGCCGGTGCTTCCTGCGTTGCTCACCAGATCCAGCTTGTCGATCAACTGCAGATTGGCAATTCCAGCGGCCGCCCCAATCGGATGGGCCGAGTACGTCCATCCGTGACCAATGGGGCCGTTTTCGTCTGTTCCCTGTTCCAGCACAGACCATACCTTCTCGGACACAATCGAACCGGATAGCGGCGCATAGGCCGAGGTCAGGCCTTTGGCAATGGTGATAATATCAGGCTGCAGCCCATAATGCGTTGAGCCGAACATGCTGCCGAGTCGCCCGAAGCCGGTGACCACTTCATCCGCGATCAGAAGAATATCGTATTTGTTCAAAACCTCCTGAATGGCAGCCCAATACCCATCGGGAGGCGGGACGATCCCGCCGGTTCCAAGAATGGGTTCTCCGATGAACGCAGCAATCGTGTCGGGCCCTTCGGCGAGGATAAGGTCTTCGAGGCGCGTGGCACACCAGTCGGAGAATTCTTGTTCGCTCATACCAGCCTCGGGGCGGCGCAGGTAATACGGTGCTTCGGTATGAATGACCTGAGCCAGCGGCAGGTCGAATTTCTTGTGGAAGAGCTCAAGCCCGGTGAGTGATCCGGTCATCAGGCCTGATCCGTGATACCCCCGCCACCGGCTGATGATCTTCTTCTTTTCGGGGCGGCCAAGAATGTTGTTGTAGTACCAGACAAGCTTTACGTTGGTCTCATTGGCGTCGGAACCACCCAGTCCGAAATATACCTTGGACATGTGATCCGGCGCGCGATCCAGGATCATTTTGGCAAGTGTGATCGACGCCTCGGTGCCATGGCCGACATAGGCGTGATAGTAAGCCAGCTCTTTGGCTTGTTCGGCAATTGCTTCGGCTATTTCCTGTCGTCCATAGCCGACGTTGACGCAATAAAGCCCGGCAAACGCGTCCAGCATACGCTTGCCATCGCGGTCTTCGATATACACACCTTCCCCGCCTGTGATGACACGAGACGGCGTGTCGCCGCGCGCATGGTTGGCCAGATGTGTTGAGGGGTGAAAGAAATTCTCGCGATCACATGCGGCCAGTTGATCATTTGTCAGCATTGTCTTGTTCCTCGCCTTTGTCACGCCCAGTCGCGGCAGACATATTTGATTTCTGTGAAAGCCTCGAGCCCTTGTCTCGCACCTTCGCGCCCTAGCCCGGACTGTTTGACGCCGCCGAAAGGGATCGGCGCGCCGGTAATTTTGGTCCGGTTCACGGCGACCATGCCGAACTGCAAAGCTCGGCTCGTTCGATAAATCCGACGCGGGTCCTGTGTGTGGACATACGCGACCAGCCCGTATTCCGTCGCATTTGCGATCTCGACGGCCTCGTCTTCGGTATCGAAGAGCGCAATCGCTGCCACCGGGCCAAATGTCTCTTCGTGGAATATCTTTGCGTTTGTCGGCACGTCGCTGAGGACAGTGGCCTCAAAGAACAGAGGGCCTTTGTCAGATACCCGACCTCCGAGCAGGCAGTGTGCGCCTTGCGCGACAGCGTCTTCGACCTGTTCGATTTGCTTCGCGACAGCTGCCGCGTTCATCAGTGGGCCGAGGTCTGGATCGTTGACCCCCGCATCCATTGAAAGCGCCGCTGTGGCTTTGACGAAACGCTCGACAAAGGCATCATAGATGGGACGGGCAACAAGGAACCGATTGGCGCCGAGGCAATCCTGACCGGTCGTTGCGAATTTGGCGTTGATGGCTTCGTGGACCGCGACGTCCAGATCGGCATCTTCGAAAACGATGAAGGGAGCATGCCCGCCAAGTTCCAAGACCAGCCGTTTTACGGTTTCTGCCGACCGGGCATAGAGCATCCGCCCAATTTCCGTGCTGCCGGTAAAGGACAGTGCGCGTACACGCGTGTCGTTTAACCACGGCTCAACCACTGCCGCAGGGTTTCCGGTCACCACATTGAAGACGCCTTCCGGAAATCCCGCACGATCAGCGAGCTCGGCGAGGGCCAGCGCGGAAAAAGGCGTTTCCTTCGAAGGATGGACAAGCACGCTGCAACCCGCAGCTATGGCCGCTGCCGCTTTTCTCGTGATCATCGCACAAGGGAAATTCCACGGTGTGACCAGTGCCGCGACACCAACCGGTTCGCGCCAAAGTTCGACCTCGGCCGTATTCAGATGCGACGTGACACCCTCGATATTGGGTCTGCGGGTTTCCTCTGCGTAGAATTCCACAAAAGATGCAGCATAGTCGATTTCGCCGCGCGCCTCCGAGATTGGCTTGCCCTGCTCGGCAGTCATGATTTGCGCGAGGTCCTCTCGGTTGGCCACAATCAGATCATGCCATTTTCGCAGCACCTCCGCCCGGTCCTGCGGCAGCGACTTTGCCCAGGACGTAAATGCACGATGCGCCACATCGACCGCACCTGCGCTGTCTTCGCCGTCAATCGCGGCGACATGACCCAGCACATGTCCCGTGGCCGGATCGGAGACGCCAAATTCTTCTCGGCGGCGTCCGGCAATCCACTGATTTCCGACATAGGCGAAATGCTTGAGCAGCGAAGCATCTGACAGATTAATCGTTGGAACGTGAGAAAGGTCAGTTTCTGCAAGCATAGGTGCAACTCCTGGACAAAGGCTGCATCCTTGATAGCGCGAGAGGCCGGAGAGGGTGTTTCTGATTGTGGGGCTTTAGGCAGACGAATTCTCTTAAATCAACCTGGGTAAAGCGTCACTTTTTCTGCGCGCCATCGAGGACGGTAAACGGGGGTGCGCTGGCCTTGACTGTTGATGTGACGATGTAGGTGAAGTATCGCGCCAGCCCGAGATCGGCGTGCAGAAGCTCGTCTATGAAGCGTTGATACGTATCCACGTCTCGAGTCACGACTTGCAGGATATAATCAAATCCACCGCCCAATGCCCAGCAGGCGGTGACCTCATCGCGCTGGAAAACCGTGTCTTCGAAGGCGCGAAAATCCTGCGCCCTGTGTCGTTCCAATTCAACAGTAACGAATATTGTGACGCTGGGTCCGAGCGCCGAAAGCTCGATATCTGCGCGGTAGCCCCGGATCAGCCCTGAATTCTCCAATCGTTTCAAACGCTCCCAACAGGGTGTCGGAGAGAGGTTCACGCGCTTGGCGAGCTCGGTTTTAGATATCCGGCCCTCGCGACTTAGGATGCGAAGGATTTCAAGGTCCCGATTATCAAGTTGAATGCTCATATGAAACCAATCCGCAATTGGAATGTGCTTGTCAATTGTATTGATATTATTCAGGATAATATCATGACAAAATGGCCGATACAAAGAGAAGACCTGGTGCGCCCAGCCTACCGCTCGCTTGCGAGAAAGCTGGTTGAGGCGATTGAGAGCGGTGATTTGCCCGCCGGAACGCAACTTCCGACCCATCGGGCGCTGTCCTACGAGCTAGAGCTGAGTGTTCAGACAGTCAGTCGTGCTTATGACGAATTGGGCCGGCTGGGCTTTATCAGCGGAGAGGTCGGACGCGGCAGCTTTGTGCGCGGGCGCGACGGCGATGCTCAGGTGCCATGGAATCGCACGTCGAGTGGTTTTAACATTATTGACCTCTCGATGCTCGCCCCTGTCACCGGTGACATCCACGCACAGTGTATGGCGCAGACACTGAGCGAACTGTCCAGGGACCTGCCGCAAAGCACGCTCGTTTCGTTTCGACCGCGCTCTACTTTGGAGCGGCATGTGACAGAAGCTGCGCGTTGGATCACAGCAGGAGGGGTGCCGGTAGACCCTGAGCGAATTATTCCGACAAACGGCAATACAGCGGCCATGAGCGTCGCGTTGCAAACGGCCGCCTTGCCGGGTGAGTTGGTTGTGACCGAGACGCTGGGGCATCATACCCTAAAATCGCTGACCTCAACGCTGGGTTTGCGCCTGCAGGGTCTGTCCATTGACTCAGAGGGTATTGTGCCCGAGGCATTCGAAGCTGCCTGCAGGAACGATGCTGTCAAAGCGTTGTTTCTAATGCCATCCGGGCTCGGCCCGACATGTGCCTTCGCGGGCACCGAACGCAGGCAGGCCTTGTGTGACATTGCGAAAAAGTACGGTGTTTGGATTATCGAAAGCGATGCCTGGGGTCCGATCAACCCGGCAAGATCCCCGGCATTTGCCGAACTGGCGCCGGATCAAACGTTCTACTTTACCGGGGTGACGAAATGCCTGCTGCCCGGGTTACGGCTTGGCTGGCTGGTGGTTCCGGAAACGATGATATCGGCCGCACGGAACCGTCATCTTGTAACGAACTGGATGGCGACACCCCTTATGGCCGAGATTGCCACGCGCTGGATCGTAGATGGGACGGCGCAAGCGCTTTTGAAGTGGCAAAGGAAGAACCTCGACCGCAGAAACGCAATCGTGAGATCAAAGTTCGGTCCACTTGATTTTGCTTCTTCGCCGTATGGAATGCATGTCTGGCTTCCGCTGCCGGAGCCATGGAAAGCGCAGGATTTTGTCGAACATGCGCGCAACGAAGGTGTCGCGGTTGCAGCCTCCTCGAATTTTCGGACCGGAGAAGAGGCCGCACCGGAAGCTGTCCGCATATGTGTCGGAATCGGGACAGAGCAAGAGCTTGCAAAAGGATTGAGCATAATTGCTCGTTTGGCAGGCAATTCGCCGGAACCGGCACTTCTGGCAATTTGAGACTGCACGGAAACGCTGGATAAAATTGTCATGATTTAATAAAAAAATTGACATGATTTGATTTTCCACAAAAGCATTGGCGGCGTCAGGGCCGGATGATGTGTCATGCGCCCTCGAAGTTACAAACGGCCGATCAGGGCCAACCTGAGACGCGCCAATGAAACAGGGAGTCAAACATGACAATTAAGAAAATTGCTGCAGCAGCGTCTGCACTTGCAATGCTGGTCGGAGCGACCTCGGCCAGTGCCGACAATTGGCGCTATGCCATGGAAGAGGCGCTGACGGATCCTCAGGGCATGTATGCATTGAAATTCAAAGAGGTGATCGAAGCCAATTCCGATCATACCGTTCAGATCTTCCCCATCGGCTCGCTTGGGGAATCCGCTGATGCCATGGAACAGGCACAGGCCGGGTTGCTTCAGTTCATTGATCAGTCGCCGGGCTTTACAGGCGCAATGATCCCGGAAGCCGAAGCATTTCTGGTGCCCTATGTTCAGCCGACAGATCCCCAGGAAGTGCGAAAGTTCTTCAAAGAGGGCGTCGCGGTCAACGAGATGTTCCACGACAGCTATCGCGAACAGGGCCTGGAGCTTTTGGCCATGTTCCCCGAGGGCGAAATGGTCGTGACCACCATGGAAGAATTCCGCACTCCTGAAGATATGGAGGGCATGAAAATTCGCACCATGACGTCGCCATTGCTGCTGGAGACATACAAAGCCTTTGGAGCGTCGCCGATTGCCATGCCTTGGGGCGAACTGATCGGGGCCCTGAAAACCAACATGGTTGACGGACAGGAAAATCCCACGGTCTGGATCGAAGCCTATGATCTGGACAACCTCACCAAGGTCATGACCTATACCGGCCACGGACAATACACGACTGCCGTCATGGCAAATGCCGAATTCTATGACGGGCTGAGCGACGAGGACAAAGCCCTTGTTCAAAAAGCATCGCAGGAAGCTTTGGATTATATCCTCGATGTGGCGGTCGAACTGGACGCTATCGGCTTGAAAAAAATCCAGGAATCCAACCCCGACTATAAGATCGTGCGCCTGACGGACGAAGAGCGCGAAGCGTTCAAAGAGCGGGCCAAATTGGTGGAAGCTGCATTTATCGAGCGGGCAGGACCGCGTGGTGAGGCCATCCTTGAACAGATGAAAAAAGATCTGGAAGCGGCGCGGCAATAGGCTGCACCAGAGGAACCAAATCACTCACGGTGCGTTGCACTGCGGGCCCTTTCCAAAATTCTGGGGCCCGCAGGCCGTCTGAAAAATCAAAGTGATGCGCCGGGTCGGCTGGCAGTGGGGAGAGAAGATGAACAATACGCCAGATAAAAAAGGCGGCGTGACGGGTCTGATCGACAGTTTGGACAACGGCATAGCCGCGCTGGAACGAGTGATCATGGCCATCGGCGTGATCCTGATGGCCGTGAATACCATTGCCAATGTCATCAGCCGGTTTCTGTTCAATCACTCAATCATCTTCGCAGAAGAACTAAACAGTATTTTCATTTTGTTGGTGACGTTTGCCGGGCTTGGATACGCCGCCCGACATGGGCGCCATATTCGGATGTCGGCCATTTCCGATGCTATGCCGCAGCGTGTCCGGAAAATTCTGATGATTGTCATCACGGGGGTCACTTCGATCCTGCTGCTGCTTCTGGCTTGGTATGCGGTGCAATACATCGTCAGTATTCAATCGAAGGGGCGCGTTTATCCTGCGCTTGGATTCCCCGTTTACCTCAGCTTTCTTTGGGTACCTGTCGGGCTGCTCGTCTCGGGCATTCAGTACGCGTTAACCTGCGTTCAAAATCTGAAAGAGCCGGAAATTTATCTGTCCACGGATCTGCGCGAAGCGGATGCACAGGAACTGGAATTGGAGCTTTAATATGGCCCTGGTAATGTTTTCCGTAATGGTCGTGCTGCTTCTGCTGGGCTTTCCGATGATGGTTCCGCTGATCGCTGGCGCGTTTATTGGCGTAGTTCAATTGTTCGGTTCCATCGAAAAGACCGAATTTCTGGTTCAACAGATGCTTGGGGGAATCCGACCCGCGTCTTTGATTGCCGTGCCTATGTTCATATTGGCGGCGGACATCATGACACGAGGTCAGTCAGCGGGTCGCTTGATCGATATGGTCATGGCCTTTGTCCGCCACATTCGAGGGGGTCTGGCGGTCAGCACTGCGACGGCCTGCGCCTTGTTTGGCGCTGTGTCGGGTTCCACCCAGGCAACCGTTGTCGCCGTGGGAACACCCCTGCGGCCCCGAATGCTCAAAGGCGGTTACAAGGATTCGTTCATCCTCGCCCTCATTGTGAATTCAAGCGACATCGCATTTCTGATCCCGCCTAGCATCGGGATGATCATTTATGGTGTGGTGGCAAAAGCATCCATTCCTGAATTGTTCATCGCGGGTCTTGGGCCGGGCATTCTGATCCTGATTATGTTTTCGATCTACAGTGTCATCTATGCCAAGCTGAACGATGTCCCGACCGAGCCGAAAGCGTCGTGGAGCGAACGGTTGGTCGCGATCCGCGGTGCCCTGTGGCCACTGGGGTTTCCGCTGCTGATCATTGGCGGGATTTTCTTCGGTATTTTCAGCCCGACAGAGGCGGCTGCAATCAGCGTGGCCTATGCGCTGTTCCTGGAAGTGGTGATTTTCAGAACCATGAAAATCACGGACCTCTATCAAACGGCCCTATCGACAGGCATGGTGACCGCTGTGGTCTTTATCCTTGTCGGTGCCGGGGCTGCATTCGCCTGGGTTTTGTCCTTCGCGCAAATCCCGCAGCAGCTATTGGGGGCACTTGGAATTGACCAGATGGGTCAGATCGGTGTGCTGTTCACAATTGCGATCGCATTCTTCATCGGCTGCATGTTCGTGGACCCGATCGTGGTGATCTTGATCTTTGTTCCAATCTTTGCACCTGTTGTCGCGCAAACCGGGCTTGATCCGATCCTCGTTGGCACATTAATCACATTGCAGGCTGCCATCGGGTCAGCCACGCCACCCTTTGGATGCGATATCTTCACCGCGGTGGCGGTTTTCAAGCGGCCCTATCTTGAGGTTATCCGCGGAACGCCACCTTTTGTGTTCATGCTTCTTACCGTCTCGGTTCTTTTGATCTTCTTCCCGCAACTGGCGCTTTTCCTGCGCGACGTGGCCTTTGGTAAATAGGGGATTGGCGCATGTTTACATCAATACTGGCGGCATTTGACGGGTCCGAAGGCGCAGTCGCGGCGCTTCAAAAAGCGGCGGAGCTGGCGAAACTTTCGGGCGCGGAACTTACGATTTTGACCCTCTACCGGCACCATTCGGTGCTCGAGGGGTCAATGTATGTCACAGACGTAGAACAACCCGATAACATTGACGAAATCATGCGTGAACGTTCCAAGGAAATCGCGGAAAATGGCGCATCAATCGCCCGGGAGGCGGGCTGCGAGCACATCCGGGCGTTCGTAAAAAGCGGGCCGGTCGCGCGAACGATCATTGGCTTCGCGCAAGAGCATAAGAATGACCTGATCGTCATGGGAAGCCGTGGTTTGGGGTCAATCGAAGGGTATTTGCTGGGAAGCGTTTCGCACAAGGTGACAAGCTTGGCACAATGCCCAGTACTTGTTGTGTGAGGTAGAAATGGAATTGTCCATAAAGTCTTCGGTTTCAACCGTTGCATCCCATCTCGACGCCCGCCCCGTTTCAAAGCGTATCGGATTGGTCGCCCTGGCTACGGATCATACGACCGAAGTGGACTTTGCGCGGATGCTGCAAGGCCAGGATGTTGGTGTCTATGTGAATCGTATCACGTTCGACAACCCGACCACTCACGACAGCCTTATGCGCACCGGTCCGCGTCTTGCAGCGGCGGCCGCCGACATTCTGCCGGGTGAGGCGCTGGATGTTCTGGTCTATGGATGCACCGCCGCCTCTGTGGTTTTGGGCAACGACAAGGTGGCCGAACACATGAACAAGGCCAAGCCCGGCGCGCCATGCGTGACCCCAAGTTCCGCCGCCTTCGATGCTTTCGATGCTCTGGGAGTTAGGAAGGTCAGTGTTCTGACCCCCTACACGCAGGATGTAACGGATTCCCTTGCTGCCTATTTCTCGCAACGCAGCGCAACCGTCGTGAACGCCGCCTGTTTCGGGCTGACTGACGATCGCGAAATGGCGCGTATATCCAAAGAAAGCATTGTCGAGGGCGGGGTTGCTGCCTGCGCCGATGATGCCGATGCGCTTTTCATTTCCTGCACCGCCGTTCGGGCCGCCGGATGTGTCGAGGAATTGGAGCAGCGGCTGAGCAAGCCGGTTGTGACGTCCAATCAGGCGATGGTTTGGCGGTGCATGAAGCATCTGGGGACACCCACCGACGTGCCCCATGGCGGCTTGCTGTTTAAGACGTAACATGCTCGGAATAAGCAATGAAATCTGAAATCACTCTTCAGGACAGCCATGCGGCGCGGCAGCGCATTTCTGGCCATGTCCGGACCACTCCGATTGCCGCCTCACCTAGCCTGAGCGCGACAACCGGTGGCACCATAGAACTCAAATTAGAGCAGCTGCAAAAAACCGGCAGTTTCAAACTTCGCGGCGCGACCAACGCTGTGTTGTCGCTGACCGAAGCGGAACGTGCGCACGGCGTAGTCGGTGTCTCCACCGGCAATCACGGTCGCGGTCTGGCATACGCGGCAAAACAGGCAGGCGTCCGGTGCATCATCTGCATGTCGGAGCTTGTGCCGCAAAACAAGGTGGACGGGATCAAGGCGGAAGGGGCCGAGGTGCGTATCGTCGGGCGATCGCAGGATGATGCCCAGCTGGAAGTCGACAAACTCGTTGCCGAAGGCATGGTTACATTGCCGCCGTTTGACCACCCTCAGATCATCGCAGGGCAAAGTACACTGGCGCTTGAGATGCTTGAACAGTCGCCAGATCCCGATACCGTACTGGTCCCCTTATCCGGCGGTGGGCTGATTTCTGGGGTAGGCATGGTCATCAAAGCGCTGAGTCCATCGACCCGCGTGATCGGTATTTCGATGGAGCGTGGTGCCGCCATGTATGAAAGCCAACAGGTGGGCAAGCCCATTATGGTCCCCGAGCTTCCAACCCTCGCGGACAGCCTCGGCGGTGGGGTCGGGCTGGACAACGAATACACTTTCGCAATGACCCGCGACTTTGTCGACGAGATCCTTCTGGTCTGCGAGGCCGAGATCGCCGCAGCCATCCGCCACGCCTATTGGCAAGAACGTCAGGTCATCGAAGGCTCGGGTAGTGTGGGGATTGCCGCACTGATGTCGGGAAAAATCAAAGATCCCGGCAAATGCATCGTCGTCATTTCGGGGCAGAATATCGATATGAACCTGCATCATCGGATCATTTCCGGTGAAGATGTGGATGTGGCACAGGAGAGTTGAGTTGCCAGAAATCAAAATACTGACCGAGGCCGACCTTCGCACGCTTGTTCCACTGGACATCGACGCGGTTAACTGTGTTGAACAAGGATTTGCCGTGCTGGCCGGAGGCAGCGTCGTGATGCCCCCGATCATGACGTTGATGGTACCGGACCATAATGGCGAGGTCTGTGTGAAGTCCGCCTATGTTCCCGGCATCGACAGTTTTGCTATGAAGATGAGCCCAGGATTTTTCGACAACCCCAAATTGGGCCTGCCAAGTACATCCGGGTTGATGGTGTTGTTTTCTTCCAAGACGGGTATTCTCGAAGCTCTGCTGCTGGATAACGGCTACCTCACGGATGTCCGCACCGCCGCCGCCGGAGCCGTGGCCGCGCGTCACTTGGCAAAAGCAGACGCAAGCACGGTCTGTGTCATCGGAGCCGGAGTTCAGGCGAGGTTGCAGTTAAAGGCCCTTTCTCTCGTGCGACCAATCGCAAGCGCGGTGATCTGGGCGCGAGACAATGCAAAGGCCGATGCTCTGGC
Source organism: Ruegeria sp. R14_0 (assembly GCF_017743975.1). Taxonomy (GTDB): domain Bacteria; phylum Pseudomonadota; class Alphaproteobacteria; order Rhodobacterales; family Rhodobacteraceae; genus Ruegeria. The sequence continues at coordinate 34,098 of NZ_JAGHRC010000006.1, forward strand.
GACCGAACTGCGGGATGAGATGGGGATCGACGTAAGTGCGAAGGAGGACGTCGCTGCTGCAGTATCCTCGGCGGATATCGTCGTGACCACCACGCCCGCTTCCACGCCTCTAGTCATGTCGGACTGGTTGCGACCGGGGCAGTTGGTCATCGCGATGGGGTCGGATCAGGAACACAAGGTCGAGCTGGAACCGGGCTGTCTGGCCCGCGCGGACCTGTACGTACCGGACAGTCAGTCGCAATGCGCCGTCAAAGGTGAATTGCGCAGCGCCCTTAGTGTAGGTGTTGTTCCTCCCGAAATGCAATTTGCCGAGTTGGGAGAGGTCGTCGTTGGCAATCTGTCTGGTCGGCGGTCAGAAAGCGATATTATCATAGCCGATCTGACAGGCACTGGCGTGCAGGACACCGCCATCGCCACGCTCGCAAGGCAACGCGCCGAGGCCAAAGGCGCGGGCACTACATTCAACAGCTGAAGAAAAACACCATGAACGCACCCATTCTCCATTTCACGCCCGATGAATTCGCAAGCCGCCTGTCCAAGACCCGAACCGCAATGGTGGCTGCCGGGCTGGATGTGCTCATAATATCGGATCCGTCCAATATGGCGTGGCTGACAGGTTATGACGGCTGGTCCTTTTATGTGCATCAGGCTGTGGTCGTGGGCACCGATTTCGACCCGATTTGGTTCGGACGCGGACAAGATGCGGCTGGCGCGCGGCGCACAACATGGCTGCCCGAGGCCGATATCATTGGTTACCCGGACCACTATGTCCAATCCACTGAGCGTCATCCGATGGATTATCTCGCGGCGCGTTTGACCGAGCGCGGTCAGGGCGCAAAGCGTGTCGGCGTCGAGATGGACAACTACTGGTTCTCGGCCAAAGCCTACGCTGCACTGACCAACGGTATGCCGGACGCTTCGTTTTCCGATGCAACAGCACTGGTGAACTGGCAACGCGCCGTAAAGTCCGAGACCGAACTTGACTATATGCGTGTCGCAGGGCGGTTTGTCGAAAAGATGCACAAACGCATCTTCGAAGTGGTTGAGCCGGGACTTCCAAAGTCGTCGCTCGTGGCCGAGATTTACGATGCCGGTTTGCGCTATGACGACCAGATTGGTGCTGGGGGCGACTATCCCGCGCTTGTCCCGCTTTTGCCGTCTGGAGCGGACGCCGCCGCGCCGCACCTGACCTGGGATGACAAGCCCATGAAGTCCGGCGAGGGGACATTTTTCGAAATCGCGGGCGTGTATCGTAGGTACCATTGCCCGCTATCGAGAACAGTTTTTCTTGGTCAGCCGCCGAAAGCATTTCTTGAAGCCGAGAAAGCGGTTCAAGAGGGGATGGAAGCCGGTCTTGAAGTGGCCCGCGCGGGCAATCTCTGCGAGGATATCGCCAAGGCCTTTTTTGCGGTTCTTGCCAGCCACGGCATCGAGAAGGACAACAGAACGGGCTATCCGATCGGGCTATCGTATCCCCCGGACTGGGGCGAAAGGACTATGAGCCTGCGGGCGGGTGACAAAACGGTTCTGGAACCAAACATGACGTTCCACTTTATGACGGGCCTTTGGATGGACGAATGGGGCTTTGAGATTACCGAAAGCATTGTCATTCGAGACGGCGAACCCGAATTGCTCGCCAAAGTTCCACGCAAACTGATGATCAAACCATGACCGCAACCAATCCGATTTCAAGCACAGTTCCCTTCGATCAGGACGGGGAGTTTCATGGCTTTCTGTCTCTTCCGCACAGCCGCGAGGACAGCGCATGGGGCCTTATACAAATTCCGATTTCGGTGTTTCGAAACGGAGACGGCCCGACCGCGTTGCTCACAGGCGCCAACCACGGAGACGAATACGAAGGGCCAATCGCGCTTCAATCGCTTGCGCATGATCTGAGCGCAGAAGACGTTCGTGGTAGGGTGATCATCGTACCTTACATGAACTACCCGGCATTCCGGGCCGCGCAGCGTATCTCGCCGGTAGACGGGCTGAATTTAAATCGAATCTTTCCCGGTAAGCCAAATGGTACGGTGACAGAGAAGATTGCAGATTACTTCCTGAGCCAGCTCATCCCCTTGGCAGATATCGTTCTGGACTATCATTCGGGTGGTAAGTCGCTGGACTTCATTCCATTTGCCGCTGCGCACGTGCTGGATAACAAAACCCAAGAGGCGGCTTGCATAGCCGCGATGGAGGCGTTCGGCGCCCCTTACTCGATGACGCTAAAAGAAATCGACTCCGCTGGCATGTACGACACGGCGGTCGAGGAGGCAGGGAAGATTTTTGTCTCCACCGAGCTTGGAGGTGGCGGTTCCGCCACAGCACGCTCAGCCGGCGTCGCACGCAGGGGTGCAGAAAACATCCTGAGGCACGCTGGGATCTTGAAAGGAGAGCCGATTGGCACTGGCACCACTCGCATCGACACCACCGGCGGCGATTGCTTTCACTTTTCGCCCTGCGACGGAATGCTTGAGATGTTGTTCGACCTCGCGGATGACGTGGCCGAGGGCGACACCATCGCAAGGATCTGGCCCTTGGATGGGTCAGGGCAAAAGCCTTCAAAGGTGATTTCAAATGAGACTGGGATTCTGGCAGCACGACATTTCCCCGGCCTGATCAAGCAGGGCGATTGTCTGGCTGTTGTGGCCGTCACTCCGTAACGCTTGGCAGTGCTCTGTTCGTTTTGTTTGCGCGAAAAAACGTCTAATTCAGGAAAATGAAGTTAGTGCGGGACGTATGAAATCAAACCCTCCCGAACGCATTTAGACCGGTTTTACTGAACGCGCGCGACTAAGTGGCATAGGGCTCACCCCGTAGTGAGCTGTGTGCAAGACCCTACATTCGCTGCGTGCTGACGAGTGATCAAGTTGGGCTCCAAGCGGACCTTCGGGCAGGGGGAAGGCCGTCAAGGGCGTGCCGAAAGCCGAAGAGGCCAAGCTGGAAGCAGCTGGCGCCGAGGTATCGGCTTGGCGATTATGCGGAGGGGCCGGGCCAGTTGGTCTAGCCTTTTTGTTGTGTGACAGCCTTGGTGATCCGCTGCTCATTCCAAGTTCCTGATTGCGGTTGTGAGGCCCGAAAGCCACTCAAACCGGGGTAAGTTTCGGACTAAGCCATTTTGCTAAGTCCGTTCTTAAGCGCCATGGTCATCCCTTCGGCTTCCATATGAAGTCGAAGCCGTTGGTTGTATCCGCCGGGAGCGTTGAGCGCCTCGATCAGAGTTTCGCATTCAATTGCCGTCAGGTTCGATGCCACCAACTCTCGGAGGAAGGCTTCGCCCTGACTTTTGTCCGACACGCGATCCCCCAGCCAGTCGGCAGCATCGCCGATCATGCGCGCGACCGGAGATAGAACAGCCTGCGCGCTCAGGTAGGCCGCCATTTCACCGGAGTCGCGCACAGGATAGATGCTGTTCCGAGCACCGAAGAGATCAGTTACGATTTCAGTGTCGCCGTACATCATTACGGGCGTGCCGCCCTCGGCAATACCGGGAAAGGGCATCATTATCGCAGTTGCGCGCGCTGGTCGGATCAAGGCGTCCGCTTCCTCAAGCGACGCACCAGCCATGAAAGTGACCGCGACTTGTCCTTCCCGGAACGTCAAGGCGCCGAGGACATCTGCCGCAACCTCGGCCATTAATGCAAGAAACAGAACGTCGCTTGCGTCGACGACGCCTTGGTTGTCCGCAATCCGAACGTTCTCATAGGCTTCGGCGAGAGACGAGGAATGATGAGCGCTGCGTTCGGAAACTGTGATTTCGTGCCCATCTTGGACGATGCCTTCCACAGCCGCACGGGCGATCGTTCCGCACCCGATCACGCCAATTCGCATGTTGCCTCTCCTTCCGATCTTGATCCGAAGCAGACCTTGGCACATATCGCAGCATTCGTCACTTCGGCTCCATTCCGGACGTCGGTGCCGTTGCAGCACATCCCCTGCCCTGCCGTCAGCTGATCGCGTAGACGGCCCAAACCCGCCTTTCACCAACCGATCAATACGCTGTGATTGCTAGCCCGCTTTTCAGACATTCGCCGCAGGCGCGAGATCACGTGTTATGCGAACTGGAATTCTGCGGGACCACGCGCCATTTCGCTGCAAAAGGCTTCAAAGTCCGGTGAAGACGTATCAAGACCGCCGTGCCCTGCACCTGGGGTGGAAACCGGTCATTCGCTGTAGTCGAAAAAACTCTCTTTGATTGTGACAGGTTTCGGGTTCCGAGCAGAAATTGAAATAAACTACAGGGCTATGGGAAGCTGAAGCGTAACGCTTGCTCCTTTTTCGACTTTGTTGATCGCGGCCACTCCTCCGTGGCGCTTCGCTACAGCTGAGACAATCGACAACCCTAAACCGCTACCTTCGGAATACTCCAACTGCGAAAATCGACTGAAAACGGCTTCGCTTTGTTCGGGTGCAAGGCCGGTTCCGTCATCGGATACGGTAAGCTTTACGTTCTCGCCATCAGCGCGAAGCGCGACTGAAATTTGGCTCAACTTAGTCCCACCGTGCTTAACCGCGTTGTCCAGCAGGTTTTTGATGGCCTCAGTTAGAAAAACCTGATCTCCTGAAACCGTAATTGTCGAGTCCGGCATCGTAACATCAAACTCGATCCCTTTTGCGAGGATCTGTACACCCATTTCAGCACAGGCTTCTTCCACAACCGCACGGAAATCGATCTTGTCCATCTGATCCTGATGCGTAGGTTGCCGCAGTCGTTCCAGTGACAATAGCTGTTCCGCCACTGTAGCCGAATTCTTAGCCGCTGCCACCAACTCGATTATCCGTTTGTCTTTGTCCTCATCTGTTTTTGCATCACGCAATGTCTCGGCCATGGACTGGACCGCTGCCGCCGGATTTCGCAGCTGATGCGCGGCTTCTGAGATAAACACCTGATGGGCGTTGATGCTGTGTTCGACCTGTCCAAACAGCCGGTTCAGGGTCTGAACAATGCCATAAACTTCGACCGGGACCGGGCGTTTGATTTCGCTCAGGTCGTCAGGTGAGCGTAGGTCGATCGCATCCTGCAAATCCAGCAAGGGCCGCAACCCGCGTGCGACCCCAAACCACACGACAAAAGCAAGGGTGGCCAGCAGGATACCCATCAGGCTCGCTGCGCGGATCGACAGTTCGTTGGCAAAGGCGTTGCGGTCCGCAACGCGTTGCCAAGCTGTTACCGTCGCATCGCCCACCAGGTTGCCCAGTGTGACGCGCTCGGTCATTTTCAGTACGCGCACCGGCTCATCCCGATAAATCGCCTCGAAAAACCGCGGCTGGTACGCGTCCTGTTCAGACGGTTTTGCAGCGGCCGGAGGATATGCATACCCTGTGACGTAAATGCCACCGGGTCCGGTCACGTGATAAAAAATCTCTCCGCCCGATGCGTCGCGGATCAAGCTGCGTGTGGTGGGCGACAGGGCATCGCCTTCTGAGACTGCAACATCGCGCGAAATGGCCAGACCGGCAGATAACAGGCTGTCGTCAAAAAGCTCCTGCGCCGTCTGCTGGGCGACCGTGTAGCGCCAGTATCCAAGCAAGATTGCGAGCAGAACCAATGGCGTCAGGATCAGAATAAAAAGCCTAAGCCTGAGTGAGCCGTGCCGGATCACTTTTGCACCTCAAGCAGATATCCAAGGCCACGCGCGGTCTTGATCCGGATGCCAAAATTCTGAAGGCGCTTGCGCAGTCGTGACACATGCGGCTCGACGGCTGAATCGTCAACATCAGCGCCCACGCCATAGACGTAGTCGGTCAACTGGCTTTTGGGGACGATCCGGCCGCGTCGTTCCAGCAGGCATTCAAGAACGGCCATTTCCCGGCGCGGCACATCAAGCACTTGGCCCTTTGCGCTGACCTGCCGGGCTGTGCGGTCGAACTCGAGGTCTCCGATGGTTTCGTGTGCGCCGTAGTCCAGCTGTTTGCGGCGCGACAGGGCGCGTATGCGGGCCTCAAGCTCGTCCATTTCGAAGGGCTTCACCAAGTAGTCGTCAGCGCCCATATCCAGACCTGCAACTCGGTCGCCGGTTTCGGAGCGCGCAGTCAGCAGGATGACAGGCGCACTGTCGCCGCGATGGCGCAGCGACCGCAAGATCTCAAGACCTGACCGACCCGGCAGGTTGATGTCCAGAACGATCAGGTCTGCACCTTCCTGTTCCAGATACAGATCGGCGGCATCGCCATCTGTCAGTACGTCGGCGGCATGGCCCCGATCCCGCAGGCGGTAGGCAATGGCGTTGGCAAGGGTTTCATTGTCCTCGACGATGACAATCCGCATTCGGGCTCCTGCAAGTTTCGCGCAAGGTTGGCATTCCATGATTGCCAGATGGGAGGGGGAATCAACCCCACAGTTCTATTTGCGATCACGGTGGCGCGAACCTCGCCGACGTGGTTGTCTGGTCAACAGGGAGGAACCAATGGCCATTTCCAACTTCACTCGTCGCGCCGTCGTGGGGCTGATCGCCGCCGCCGGTATCGCCGCACCTGCCGCTGCCGAGGTCGATTTCTCGGGCAAAACCATCGAATGGGTCATTCCATTCTCGGAAACCGGCGGGTCGGCCAAATGGGCCAACTTCTTCGCGCCGCTTTTGTCCGAGGCTCTGCCGGGTCAGCCAACCGTGGTGGTCAAGTTCATGCCCGGTGCCGGTTCGACCAAAGGCGCGAACTGGTTTCAGGAGCAGAGCCATGAAGACGGCACGCTGCTGTTTGGCACGTCCGGTTCAACCCAGTTCCCGTACCTTCTTAGCGACCCACGCGTGCGGTATGAGTATAACGACTGGATTCCGGTCATGGCGTCGGGCACCGGAGGCGTTGCTTACCTGAACGCCGAGGACGGAGCCAAGTTTGACGGGTCTGCCAATGCGCTGAAGGACACCAGTTTCATCTATGGCTCGCAAGGTGCGACCCGTCTTGATCTTGTGCCGCTGCTGGCCTGGCAGATGCTGGGCATGAATGTGGAACCGGTCTTTGGTATTAAGGGCCGTGGCGACGGTCGTCTGATGTTCGAACGTGGCGAGGCCAACATCGACTATCAGACGTCGTCCGGTTATCTGGGCGGGTCGGCCCCGTTGGTCGAGGCCGGTCAGGCGGTTCCCATGATGACATGGGGTGCGTTGGACGCCGATGGCAATATCGTGCGCGACCCGACCTTCCCGGACATCCCGACCTTTAAAGAGGTCTGCGAGGCCACCGATGGCTGCGAAACCAGCGGTGAGGCATGGGATGCTTGGAAAGCGTTCTTTGTTGCGGGTTTCCCGGTGCAAAAGCTGGCCTTCCTGCCGGGTGATACGCCACAAGAGGTCGTTGATGCCTACACCGCAGCTTTTCAGGCGGTGACTGAGCGTGGAGACTTTGCGGATATCTCCTCAAAACGCGTGGGCAAGTATCCTGTGTTCGTGGGTGACGGCTCCAAGGCGGCATTACAAACAGCGACAAGCGTTGATGAAAATGCCAAGCAATTCGTCCTGAACTGGCTGAAAGAGGCCTATGGCGTCGAGCTGAACTAAGCCGACATGCCGCGGCGCGTGCCCAACACCGGGCACGCGCATTTCCACACAAGAGACAAATTATGAAAGGCGGCCGCTATGGAGGTTTTCGCCACCGCTCTTCCTGCGCTTGGTGACGCGTGGGGTCTGATCCTGCAACCTATCGTTCTGGGCTATCTTGTACTAGGCGTCGTCATGGGGCTGGCTGTGGGCGTCTTTCCGGGGCTTGGAGGCATTGCAGGCCTGTCGCTGTTGCTGCCTTTCATGTTTGGTATGGACCCTATCCTGGGTCTGGCGCTGATGATCGGAATGGTTGCGGTGGTGCCGACCTCGGACACCTTCGCCTCGGTCCTGATGGGTATTCCCGGCAGCTCCGCCTCGCAGGCCACCGTGTTGGACGGCTTCCCTATGGCCAAAAAGGGTGAGGCGGCACGGGCCTTGTCGGCGGCCTTTTCCTCGTCCCTGTTCGGAGGGCTGGTTGGCGCGACCTTCCTGACCATGTTCATCCTGATCGCGCGACCCATCGTTCTGGCATTCGGCCTGCCCGAGATGCTGATGATCACTATTCTCGGCCTGTCGATGGTCGCTATTCTGGCCGGACGTATCCCGCTGAAAGGCGTTGCCGCCGCCGGTTTGGGCCTGATGGTAGGTACTATTGGTGAGGCGGATGCGGGCGGTTCGCTGCGCATGGCGACCTATGACATTCCTTATCTGACCGACGGACTGAAGCTGGTCATCGTCGGTTTGGGCATTTTTGCCGTGCCCGAGATCGTCTCGCTTTTGCGGCAGGATCGGTCGATTGCCAAAGGGGCCTCTCTGGGAGCGGGTTGGCTGGACGGTGTCAAAGACTGGTTCGCCAATATCTGGCTGTCGGTCCGCTGTTCAATCATTGGCGTCGTTGTCGGCGTTATTCCAGGTCTCGGCGGTTCGGTCGTAGACTGGATCGCCTATGGCCATTCTGTCCAATCCACCAAGGACAAGAGTAACTTCGGTAAAGGCGAAGTGCGCGGGGTCATCGGCCCGGAAAGCTCTAACAACGCCAAGGAAGGTGGCGGGCTGGTGCCGACCCTCCTGTTCGGCATTCCTGGTTCCGGCTCGATGGCGATCTTCATCGGCGCGGTGGCGCTGCTGGGGTCGGGTGATATCGAGGTCGGTCCGAGCATGCTCAAAGACAATCTCGACATCACTTATTCGATCGTCTGGCTGCTGGCGTTGGCCAACGTGGTCGGCACCATTCTGTGCATCGCAGCCTCGGGCGGGATCGCCAAGCTGACGACTATCCGCTTTACCTATCTGGCGCCGTTCCTGTTCATGCTGATCAGCTTTGCCGCATTCCAGTCCGGTCAGAACTTCGAAGACCTTTTGGCCCTGTTCGTGATTGGTCTGATCGGCATCTTCCTGCGCCGTTTCGACTGGTCTCGTCCGGCCTTCCTGATCGGTTTCGTTCTGTCGAACCCGGTCGAGAAGTTCACCAATCAGGCCTTTCAGATCGCCTCTTTCCGCTTCCGCAAGAGCTTTGGAGAGGGGATGGAATATGTCTTCAGCCCTATCGTCATCGTGCTGATCGTGGTCACGGTTGTTTCGGTCATTCTGGGTATTCGGCAGGCCAAGATGATCATGGCCGAGGGTGATGTTCAGGCCGGAACCAAACGCGCTCCGCTGATCTTCCTGCTGGTGATCATGGCCTATCTGATCGTCGCTTTGGTCAACGCCAACATGATCCCCGACTACAACATGACCGACAAGATCATCCCGCTGGTGATCGGCAGCGTCTCGCTGTTCTGTTGCGTGATCCTTCTGATCCAGATGATGCGACGTCCCGAGGGCGACTCGATCTTTGCGGACAAGGAAATCGCTGGTGAGGACGCCAGCGCACCCCACGGTCTGTGGTCCACACTGGCATGGTTTGCCAGCCTGATCGCAGCAACCTGGGTAGTGGGTTTCATCCTCGCGCTGCTGGGTTTCCTGATCGCCTTTTTCCGCATCCGGGCCGGGGCTAGTTGGCAAATGACGCTGATCCTTACTGCCTGCGGCATCGGTTTCATGTGCCTGATGGCTGGCGCACTGAACCGCGATTTCCCGCCGGGTCTGTTGCAGGACATGGTCAGCCTGCCCTGGCCGTTGAAGTGAGGAACCAAGAATGACTCAAACCGCAATCCCTTACATCTTCATGCGCGGCGGCACCTCGAAGGGTCCGTATTTCCGCCGCTCGGATTTGCCCGAGGATCTGGACACGCTGGCCGAGGTGCTGATCGCGGCACTTGGTTCCGGGCAGTCGCTGAACATCGATGGCATCGGCGGCGGCGCGGCGGTGACCACCAAGGTTGCCATGCTGTCGGTCAGCGAGGATGACTGGGCCGATATCGACTATTTCTTCGCGCAAGTCTCGGTCGAGGATAAGTTGGTCGATTTCAAACCCACTTGCGGCAATATCCTGTCTGGCGTTGCACCTGCTGCCATCGAGATGGGCCTGTTCAAACCGCAGGGTGATGAAACTGAAGTTCGCATTCGGGCCGTCAACACTGGGGCTCGGGTCGTGGCCAAGGTGAATACACCCGGGGGCGAATTGACCTATGAGGGTGATGCGGAGATCGCCGGCGTTCCTGGTCATTCCGCGCCGGTGCAATTAAGTTTCATGGGCGTGGTGGGCTCTGCCACCGGGGCGTTCCTGCCCACGGGCAACCTGCGCGATAGAGTTCAGGGCATCGAACTGACCTGCATGGATGTTGCAATGCCAATGGTCATTGCCCGCGCTGCAGACTTCGGGTTGACAGGCTATGAAAGCGCTGAAGAGTTGGACGCCGACGGCGATTTTTTTGACCGAATGGAGGCTGTTCGGATTGAGGCCGGGGAACAGATGGGCATGGGTGATGTTTCCAAGTCAGTGACCCCTAAATTCGGCCTCGTCGCGCCTGCCAGAGAGGGTGGAACGCTTGCGGTGCGGTATTTCATGCCTTGGAAAACGCACCCGACCATGGCCGTCACGGGGGCGCAATGCATGGCGTCTTGCGCTTTGACGCCCGGAACCGTTGCGGACGGTTTGCTGGATCGCCCCACAATAAGTCCGGCTGAGGTCGTACTGGAACACGCCTCGGGCAAAATCGACGTGCTGGTGGACTTCTCAACCACCGACGGGTTTTCCGTAAACGCCGCAGGTCTCGTTAGGACTGCGCGCAAGTTGGCGGACGGGCATGTTTATGTGCCTAAGTCTGTTTGGAACGGGAGTTGATCAAGTGCAATCCAAACGGTATACTACGGTATACATATTGGGAGGACACGATGGACGACTACTCGGAATGCCTCGATATCGCGCGACAGGAACTTAAGCTGGCGAAAGCGGCCTTGAGGCGAAAAATGGCAGAGTACCCAACACCAATTGCTGGGTGCGACGAGCAGTTCAACTATCTGCTGGACCAAAGCGAAAGGGTTCGAAATGCGCTGGCAGCGCTCGAAGCGCCGTATTTTATTCCTACCCCAAGAAAACTGAACACCGCGCAAGGTATTGAAAGCCGATGAAAGTACATATTCTGGATGACTGGTTTGATACGCTGCGTGACCTGACGTGTTTTGAGAAACTCACCGGGCATGAGGTTACGGTTTGGACGGATCATGTCGAAGACACTGACGCTTTGGCCGAGCGGTTGCAGGACGCAGAGGTGCTTGTCTTGTTCCGCGAACGCACCAAAGTCACTCGCGCCCTGCTGAAGAAACTACCGAACCTGAAACTAATCAGTCAGCGCAGCGTTTACCCTCATGTCGACGTTGAGGCCTGCACAGATCACGGCGTGCTGCTGTGTTCGAATATGCATAGCGGGACACCGTCTTATGCCGCAGCCGAACTGACTTGGGCGTTAATCATGGCTGGGATGCGCGACTTGCCCTCACAAATGGCCTCGGTCAAAGCAGGGCGCTGGCAGGCTGGCGTCGGCAAAACGCTGCGTGGTCGTCAGTTGGGGCTCTATGGCTACGGCCGTATCGCCCGTGCGGTTTCGGGTTACGCCGAGACGTTTGGCATGAATGTGGTCTGGTGGTCGTCCGAGGAAGGCCGGGCGCGCGCGCAGGCGGATGGCGTGCAGGTCGCGCCCAGCCGTGAAGCATTCTTTGCCGGCAGCGATATCGTCTCAGTCCATGTGCGCTTGAAACCGGACACGCGCGGGATCATCACCGCATCGGATTTCGCGCAGATGCAGCCGAGGGCGCTGTTTGTGAATACCTCGCGGGCCGGGCTGATCGCTCCGGGTACTTTGCTTGAGGCGCTGAACGCAGGTCGCCCCGGCAAAGCGGCGATTGATGTGTTCGATACCGAGCCACTGACCGACCCGACCGATCCGTTGCTGGCGCATCCAAACCTGATTGCGACTCCGCATATCGGCTTCGTGACCGAGGATGAGTTCGATCTGCAATTCGCGGATATATTCGATCAGGTGAACGCCTATGCCGACGGTGCTCCGATCCACATGATCAACCCCGGGGTTTGGACCAGCGCAGAATAAGATTTGCGGCGATGGGCGCGCCGATGATCACCAATACGATCCTTGTCAGATTGTGGGTGATTACAAAGCCCAAATCCGCGCCCGAGACGATGGACAGCACTGAGCCTCCCCAACTGAACGGGTCCACCGTTATGTTCAGGAAACGGAGGACTAAGAATGGCAGACAAGAGACCGAAGCCCGAAGAGATTGTCTCGAAGTTGCGACAGGTTGAAGTTCTGATGGGGCAAGGCATGTCCTGTCTTGATGCGATCAGACAGATCGGCGTTGTGGAACAAACCTATTACCACTGGCGTAAGAAATGAGCCGTTGAAGGCGCCATTGGTTCAAGCCCAAAGGCGAATGCAATGGGTGTAGATCAGTTGAAAGAACTGAAGCGGCTTCAGAATTGGAGCCAATCAAGCAAACGTTCCGGGGGATCTTTTGTCAGGCGGAACAACGAGCGGTTGAGATGCGCGGTTTCAGATCTGACGTTGGACAAACTGATCCTCAAGGAGGCGGCCAAGGGAAACTACTGAGCCCCACTCGTCGTCGCTCCTGCATCAGCCATGTACGCACACAGTTGAACCTTTCTGAGAGACGCGCCTGCCGCGTGCTTGGACAACACCGGTCCGCGCAACGGCGTGTCCCACAAGGTCGCGCAGACGAAGACCGATTGGTGGCCGACATGATCGAGGTGACCCGTCAATACGGCCGATATGGCTATCGCAGGATCGCTGCACTGCTGAGAGAGGCTGGATGGTCTGTCAGCGATGGGCGAATAGAAGGGCTTTGGCGACGAGAGGGGCTGAAAGTGCCAGTGAAACAACCGAAGAAAGCACGGCTCTGGCTAAACCCTCTCGGGACATTGCTTCGCAATGCCCTGCCGGGCAGTGGATGGCTCGTATGTTCGGCTGAGGCCGGAGTATCGCAATCATGTTTGGAGCTATGACTTCGCTCATCGTCGAACCGACGATGGCAAAGCTTTTCGGACGCTGAACATCCTTGATGAGCACAGCCGGCAGTGCCTGGCGATTAGAGTGAAGCGCAAGCTGAACTCGGTCGATGTGATCGATACCCTGATGGTATTGTCATCCGCAGCGAGAAAGAGAACGATGCGCACAAGTTCCTCGACAGTCCGGGCCCTTTTTATCGGTGACTTGGCGAGCATCGCCTCGAGGTCTTTGCTGTCCAATTGCTTCAAAAGCTCGGTCTCGATCGGACCTGGTGCGATGCAGTTAGCCCGGATACTCCGAACAAGCAAAGTTCTTCTGACAAGACCCTCTGGATTTATTACTAGAAAACCATAAGGAATCAATTGTTTAAAGGTCTGACGATAATCGGTTTAGGGCTTGCCGCCAACGCCCCAATTCTCTTTATCAGGCACCTGATATTCAACCGTTTCAAAACTGTCATAGCTGCATACCCTCGCAACAATGATTACGAAGAGCGCCATGAGGATTGCTCTGGCAGTTGGGGTTTGGAGAAAGTATTTCATTATTCTATTTTAATTTTGCATGATTGAGCTATCAAAAAAGCCAATCCTCGAAACAAGTATCCGCATTGCTCTTGCTCAAAGGTTCCTTTTAGTTGGTCTTTTCGACGAGTGATTTGATTACGGAGGCTAATTTCCCGCCAGTTGCGTGCCACGATGGTAGAGACATTGATTTTAGCTCTGACCGCCTTCCTAAACGCGCTCGCGTGACTTGGTTTTCGAGAAGCAAACGCAGGTTTGCCCCAAAGGCCAGAGCATCTTCGGGTGACGACAGAATCCCCGCGTCACCGACCGTTTCAGGGACAGCGCCCACATCGCAGGAAACGATTGGAAGCCCGAACATCATCGCTTCGCTCAGGACCATGCCATAGCCCTCGTATCGGGTTGCGAGCGCGAAAAGGGTCGCTGAGTTGAACAAATCGTTCAACGAGGCTTGGTCCAGCTCTCCGGCGAAGGTCACGCGCTCGGTCAGACCGAGGACCTTTGACTGCGAGTAGAGCTCAATCGCTGTGCTTTGGTCATGTTCCTTACCAACGATAATAGCCTGCCATTCCAAGTCCTTGATTGTTGCTAGTGCGCTTAACAGCGTGTCATGCCCTTTGCGGCGGGCCAACAGACCAACCGACAAAATCAAAGGAGGGTGCTTGGGCTGTTTACGGACAACCGGACGGTCAAAACCCGGCGGGGCAATGGTTATCAAATCCGGGTTTGCGTCGAATTGGCTGACCAGCACACGCGCAGTTTCTGGGCTGGGAACGACAATATGGGCAGCGTGTCGGAGCGCTGCGGCTTCGTTTTTGAGCAGAAATTCGGCCCGTTCTGTCTGCAAACCGGTTTCCAGGCCAAGGGGGTGGTGGATCATGGCTATGATTGGGGCTCTCACCCGCTCCAAACCCTCTGGATCGATGGCACCGAATACCAACCCATCAAGAATAATCGGGCGTGTTTCGGGTACAGCACGCAGGGCGCTCAACGCCGCTGACATATCGTCCTGCGTAGGGTTGGGGAAGCTGCCCGGCAATTGCAGATATTCAGTTTTGCAACCAATTTCGTTCAGCACCCTCAATACTGTGGCTTCATAAATGAAACCGCCCGTACGCTGGTCTTTGTCACCTGGGATTGCAAAAACAGCCTCTGTCATACAACCTGCTCGCTCGCGTAAACGCGTAGAACTCGCTTTTCGCACCATGAAACCCCTGCATATGCGGTGACCGCTACAAGGCACAGAAGGACAACGCAGGACCATAGCATATTGTAATCAGACGTACTCGCGGTCAGGGCCATCAACACACCTATGCCGCGCCCGGTCGCCAACCACTCTGCAGTTGTGACAGCCAATAGCGCAGCCGGTACTGCCATGCGGGCAGACGCGAATAACGCGGGCAACATGGCGGGGATCTGGGCGGATCGCAGAAGCTTCAAACGGCTGGCACCATAGCTTTCAAAAAGATCCACGATTTGCATCGGGGTCTGTCGCACGCCCTGCAGGCAAGCGACGAGCGTGGGGAAAAAAACCATCACGGCGACAATTACAACCGTCCCGGTCAAGCCGCGCCCAAATGCCAGAACCAGCAATGGCGCAGTTGTGATGATCGGCACGGCGCGCAAAGTGATGGCCGTTGGCATAGTCGCCCGCGCCACACACGGCCAAAGCGTCAACGCGATTGCCAGTCCAGCGCCAAGTACCAAGCCAGCGAGATAGCCGGGGATCGCATAAGCCAGGGTTTCGCCAAGCGCAGTCAGCAAGGTGTTCAGGTTCGTGGTGTTGGAAACGAAGTTCCAAATATCTGCTGGCCGCTTGGCGAAGAACGAATTCAGGTTGAACAAATCCATCAATCCCTGCCACAGAACCAAAACCAGGGCGGACAAAAAAACGATACCGAGTATTCGAGTAGTCAGCGCGCGCTTTTGACCAACTCTGGGCGTCGATAGAAGGATTGTCGGTGCATGTGGCGTCAGTTTGCTTTTGAGCAGGCCAACGCATGCGTACCCGAGCATAGCCAGTGATGCGGAAATAGCCGCCAGCGCCCAGGTAGCATCCGTTTGAAGACCGCGCATGGCCCTCAAGGTCAAAACACCCAATCCTCGCTCGGCACCTGTGAACTCTCCAATCATCGCACCCAGAAAGGCAGCTGGTGCCGCGATCTGCAATCCCACAAACAGATAAGGCAAACTGGCTCTGAATCGCACAACGAATAGAGTCGATAGACGGCCCCGGCCGTAAACAGTCATCAAATCTGTCCAGCTTTGCGAGATCGCCCGAAGACCCACGACCAAGGCCAGGAATGTGGTGTAGTAAACAGCCAATGCCGCCAGCGCGATTTGGGGTCCAGCTCCGGGCCCGAACAAGACCCGTAAAATCGGGCCGCTCGCAATCAGCGGAATGCAGAACACTAGCAGGGCGAGCGCTGAGACTACCCATTCTGACTTCGGAACCAAAATCACAAAACAGGCCAAGGCCACCGCCGCAAGGTTCCCCCAAAAGAACCCGAGCACGGCATTCATTGACGTTTCGGTCGCAGCCCGGAAAAGCAGGCCAGAGTGACCAGTGATGTATGCCAAGATATCGGTTGGTCCGCTGATCAGAACGCTGTTTGGCTGAACGCGCGCCAAGCCTTCCCAAACAAGAAGTGCAAATAAAACACCCAGCATTGTTCGTCCCAACGCCACCTACTCAGACTCCTCCAAGGCGGCCAGAACTTGCGTTGCAAAAGCGCGAAACTCAGGTGAAGTTGTGGCGGACACTGTGCTTTCTCGATGAATATCTACCTGTATATCTGCCAAGATACGTGCAGGCCGAGGTGACAGCACGATCACACGATCCGATAGTAAAACGGCCTCTTCCACGGAATGCGTAACAAGAAGTGTTGTTGTTTGGAGCTCTCGCCACAATGGTGGGAGGTCGCGATTCAATCGACGCCGCGTGATCGCATCGACGGCCCCAAAAGGTTCATCCAACAGCAGGACTTCCGGCTCTGAAATCAAGCTGCGCGCTATCGCAGCGCGTTGGCGCATACCACCTGAAAGCTCCGCAGGCCGATGATCGGCAAACCCGTCCAGCCCAACAAGATCAATCAGGTCATCCACGCGATCCGCCGGTTTGCGAGCGAGTTCCGCACCCAAGGCGATGTTGGATCGTACGGTTCGCCACGGAAGCAACGAGGCGTCTTGAAACGCCATCGCAAGCCCCCCGCGGCGGGCGACTTGCTTAGGTGTTTCCTGGCCAATTGCGATTTGTCCCGTATCGGGCGTCTCCAACCCGGCAATCATTCGCAGGATGGTGGATTTCCCGCAGCCAGACGGGCCAACCAAAGCCGTTGTCCGCCCGGATTGAAAGTCAATCGAAAGCTCAGACAATGCCTCTGTGCGATCAAAACTCTTTCGGATGCTGGAGCAGGAAATTCCGGCCATGGTCACGCGTCAACCTTCGGGTCAGCCATACACCTCTTCCAGCAGCGATCTGTCCCAGAGGTCAGGAGTGACAGTTCGGTCTAACAGCGCGAGTGTTTCGACATTGGCCGCCACAGTCTCCTCGGTGAACCACCCGAACCCGAACTCGGCCGTCAAGTCCGAGAACATTAACGGTACTTGCCGCGCGGCCTGCAGTTTTTGCGCGGCAAGGTCCAGCCCTGCATCAGGGAACATCTCCAGCGTCAATTCAGCGGCAGCGTCGGTATCTTTGTGATAATCATTCCAACCCATGACTTCGCCTTTCAGCAAAGACACAAGCTCTGCTCGCTTCTCAGCAAGAGAGGCTTCAGTGGCAATATATGTTTGAGAATGAACTGAATAACCGTAGTCGGCCATGAGCATTGTTGTGTTGTCGACGCCCTGTACGGTCATGGCGACAGGCAAATCTGTTTCCCAGCACAGCAAGCAATCTACCTGGCCGCTGACCAGGGGAGCCGGGTCATATTGGGTCGGAACGATTTCGATTAGATCAATGTCTATCCCGTTCAACGTACACAAGGCTTGCAAGACAGGCGTATTCGCCACGGCCATGCCGATCTTCTTGCCAATCAGGTCCGCAGGTTCATTCACCGGGTTGGCCGCAAGCGATGCAATCGCGAATGGATTCTTTTGCATAGCGACGGCGATGATTTTGAAAGACGCACCTTGCGTCACAGCGGCGGCGGTGTAATCCGCGGCAGATATGCCAACCAATGCAGTTCCCGAAACCACCGGCGGTTCAACTGGCGCGTTTGGGCCGCCTTGCAAAAGCGAAACATCCAAACCCTGTTCGGACCAATACCCTTTGTTTTTCGCAATGTAGCTTCCGCCAAACTGCACGGAATGCAGCCAGGACAACTGGAAGTTCACAGGTTGTAAATTGGCCGCTAACGCAGGCAACCCGGACGCGGAGGCGGCAAAACCGGCTGCTCCGGTCTGAAGAAAAAAACGGCGCGTAAGGTGGGCTGGCTGTGTCATGTTGAATTTCTTTTCCCTGTTGTTGGATGTGGTTCTGAAGGTTTTGGCCACAGCAAAATTGCGGCGGCGGGAAGCGCGGCGATCAAGATGACGGCACCGTAAGTAACGCCCGAAGCAATACCCGCGCTGGATGACGCCCCGATTAATGGAAATAAGGCAGCAGCGGCCCCTTCTCTCCAACCCCAACCTCCGATCGACATCGGGATCAGCATGGCGGTCAAGACCAGGGGAACGACGGTCACCAAGCCCCCTGGCGGAATGATAACCCCCACGGACCGTGCTGATGCATAAAATCCCAGTATCAGACATGCAGAACTGACTAAGCCGACAAAAACAAAGGCCGTTTGGCGCTGTAGCCTGATCAAAAAAATAATGAGCCTCCCAATCGATGGAAGGGCAAGAGATACAAGGCTCAAAACTATGAGAGCGAACAGCATGACAGCAAGAACTGTCATGCTCAGCATGGGATGATCGAAACCTGCGGGCCATATCAGTGCAGCACTTACGCCCAGGAACAGAATGGTCATGATCGCGATTTGCCCCAGCAGGCGTTCAGCCACAACCGATTGAGCCGAACGCTTGAGTCCTGCTTTCTTCCGCGCCCGAACCGCGCGTGTCACGTCCCCCGGAACGCCACCGGGAAGAACCAAATTCACCAGTTGCGCTATGTAGTATTCGCGCAGGGCAAAAGGGTAATCAAAACGAATATCCAAAGCACGGGCCGTAATTTGCCATCGATACGCCATCGAAAGCGTTGCGCAGGTTGTCGCAAAGATCGACAGCCCGAGCCATTCTGGGCGAAGCATCCGCAGATGGTCTGCGACCCGCGCCGCATCCGTCCACCAAAGCAACGCGATAATCACGGTGATCGATACGCCAAACCTGATCAAATATCGGTTCATTGCGCCACCATTGCCGTCGAAACCTCGTCCGAGAAAGCCGCTATGAAGTCATCTCGAAAACTGTCCATTCGGCGTACCGGTGCGTCGGATGCAGGGATAAGCCCATCTGTCCAACGCCAATGGTCGATATGGTCCAAGACTTGCGGGGGTCCGATCATATGAACGGCGACATCTTCACTGTCACTGCCTGATACAAAGCCGGCGGCCTGATGATCCCCTGCTACAATGATCAATGGTGCTTTGTCGGCAAGTTGAAGTATATGAGAAAACACCACCTGCAAAACGTAGTCTACCGATCTGCGATACGCATCGCGCACGGCATCTCGGTCTTTCCACAGCACCTCGGGTGTCGGTCCCCGCGCGGCCATCTCGCTAAAGATGGTGCCATCCCCCACATCCTGCCACGGGACGATGTCGGCGATGGGCGTCCAGGGGGCGTGGGAGGAGATCAGCGCGATCTGAACAAAATCCGATCTCGGGTCGGGCGGCAAGAGCTTCGGATACGTAGCCAAGGTGAATTGGTCGGGCATCGTTACCCAGCGAAAACTCTCGCCCGCATAGGGGATCTGAGCCTCGTCAAAGACAAGGTCGAATCCCATCACCCGGCTTTCGGGCCAATCCTTGGTGATTGCAGGCATGATCGCGGTTGTCCGATACCCCGCGTCTTGCGCGATGTGAAACAGCCACTTTCGTCCACTGTCGATCATCGCCTGATAGCGCCCGTTATCCGCAGTCCACAACCCAGATCCCAAGGCCCCATGCGCTAACCAGCTTTGACCGCCTTTCGTTGGCGAGGTCAGCCAACCGCTTTTCATAGCGAGTCCCGAACCGGCGATACCCGTCTCGGCCGCTTGTAGCGTTGCAAGATGCGTTGGCGCATACAGCGGGTTGTCGAAACTCGCGCGTCCGTAGCTTTCAATCCAGATCAGGATCACGTCTCGCCCATCAAGCTGGTTCAATAATCCGGACTGATTGGCATAGATATCTGAGCTTGCGGCCTTGCGAAACTCGGCCAAATCCTTGGTTGTTCTTTGGATTTGCGCAACGCGATTTACTGCTAGTCGAGAGGTCCATGTGGTCCCCGGTGGGCTGTTTGCAAATGTCCAGTACTTGAGGTGATGGCCCGCGTCAGCGACGGCCCATGCGGTACAGCCGACACCAATCAAAACTGCCGCAAAGCCTGCCTTCGGGTTTCGTCCCAGTGTCGCCCAAGCGGCAAGGCCACGGAACAGCACAACGTAGGACAGCGCCAGCAGTAAAACGGCAGAGGTAAAAGCAAAGACAAATACAATCGAACCAAGACTGTCACGGGCGAACGAGAACCCCGACGCGATTAAGGAGATGTCGACAACCGGATTAAACGGTCGGCCATAGGCGCTGAACATCACGAAGTCGACAAGCTTCAACACAATGACAGCTAGCAAAGACAGCGCAACCGCGTGTATGAGGATCAGACGACGGCCCAACACGACGATCAAAAGCAGGAATAAGGGCAACTCCAGCGGCCAGCGCGCCAACGCCCCCCAACCAAAGGCGTTGGGATGGTTCGGCAGGGCGAGAACGGCAAAAACAGCCAGAGCACCCAGGGCGAAGATAATAGCTTGCTTCATTCAGCGCGCCTAAGAAGCCACTTAATGTCCACGAAGAAAGACCATGAAAGTAGTATGGCGGCCGTAAACGATATCGGCAAAACTGCGATTGCTGGCGTTAACGGAAAGAGGAGCGTGACCAGCGCACCAATTTGAACCACGCAAATAGCCTTTCGACGGAACGCCTCGGGTAAGTCCAACCGCAATGCGGGCAGGAACAATCCTGCGGCACAGAACGCATAGCGCATGAAACCCAGAACCAGAATTTCCGGACCCGTTGTTTCCGACACGAACAGCCACACAGAGAGAACAGCGCCGAGCAAGGCGTCCGTTTCCATGTCAAACCTCGCCCCAAAGCGCGAGGTCAGCCCCGACCGCCGCGCCAACCAGCCGTCTACGCCATCCAATGCGAATGCGACTGTTGCCACCACAAACACCAGCCAAGGGTTAGCGTTCTGTGCCACCAGGGTTCCAGTCAAAAACGCAACCATTGCAACCCGGGCAAGGGTTACAAGATTGCACAGGCCCAGCACTTCGTGCGGGTAGGTTTGTCGCAGGCTGGTCAACAACAGCCCGAAGGCCGCTCCAAAAACAGCCATTGGGGTTAGTGCCGAACCAAATGCCATCAGTGAACAAACTGCCAGTGCTACAGCAATTACCGCGCTGGCCAAGCACAGGTTGGCAACGGGCGGTTCCACCTCAACAGGCCGTGTCGCGTTGTAAAAGTCACCGCCAAACATGCGTGTCACCCAATTGATCTATAGAGCAAATTAGCACGCTAACCGCTTTCTGGTAGGCCTACGGGCAAACAACCGCTCAATCTGATTTCCCAAGCCTAACCACGCCAGTCACAGGCAAGTGATCTGATGCACGCATCAGTACCTCTGATCTTAATGCCTGAACCTCTGAAACCGTGCCGGGCAAATCCGTCAAGATTCTGTCCAGCGGTACGAAAGGTGCGCGGCTTGGAAAGCTGGCTCGGGCAGGTCCCTTAAAGGCTGTTCCGACGATCCGCCGATGAAACATCAAACCACCCCAGGGCCGCCATTCATTGAAATCGCCCAGCATGAGTGTTTGCATAGTTGGGCGACGGTGCAGGTACTGCCCGATGATGCGCATTTGGATAACGCGAAGCGGTTGTGACAAAGACAGATGCATCGTCACGATGCGCAACGGAAAACCGTCAACCAGGGTTTCGAGCGCTAAGGCCCCCCGATGGCAATGGCCCGGCAGATCAATCACATCCGCATGGGTGCGCTTAAACCTGTCGCTTAGAAACAGGATGCTTCCCAGAAATCCATCGCTCTGACTGCTCCAGCGTATTGTGGGGGCCTCTTGCGTGTAGGTTAGCCCCGTAAGTTCGGCGATTTTTTGCACGTCAACAATTCGAGCGTGCGGTCGACATTCCTCATCTGCTTCCTGCAAGGCCAAAACGTCTAATCTCAGCGGAACCAACTCTGCCTCGATCGCGCCGACCACGCGGGCTGGATCGAACTGCCCATCTGATCCTTTGGCGCGATGAATGTTCCATGTCGCGCAGCGAATTGTCGAGGTGTTCATGTTTTTTCCGGCTCCTGCGCGTTTGCAAACTATATTGATCCAAAACTTAGACACAACTCGGAGGCTACCAAACCATGACTTTTGCACGCGCGAGATCCGTTTCGGGCATATTAGGCACTACAACTCGAAAGATTGTAACCTCCGCTGCATTCAGCGCATCCACAGTAGCAGCGTACGCCGATATGGCGCGGTATGAGCTCGATCCAACACACACGGCTATCTACTTCACAATAGACCACATCGGTTACGCAAAAACCCTTGGCGTGTTCACAGATGTCACCGGCAGCTTCATGTACGATACTGAGACACAAGAGTTGCGTGATGTTGAGGTTACAATTCAGGCGGCATCCGTAAACACGTTCAACGATGCACGGGACGGTCACGTTCGAAATCAAGATTTCCTTGATGTATCGACATATCCCGAAATCACGTTTGTTGCGAATGGCGGCACACCTTCGAGTGCTAACAGTGGAACTGTGACCGGAGAGTTGACGGTTCTGGATCAAACTCTTCCTGTAACGCTGAACGTGACGCTCAACAAAGCCGCAGAATATCCATTCGGCCATAAACGCGAGGTTTTGGGACTATCGCTGGATACCTCTATTTTGCGGAGTGAATTCGGAATGGATTACGGCGTCGCAAACGGGCTTGTCGGCGACGAAGTATCGATCAATATCGAAACGGAAGCAATCAAGGAAGACGGTTGATTTCGGTACATGACTGTTGCGTTGGCCAACAAATCGATCCTATCGACGGCATACTGCCTGGCTTCGATGACGGCCCATACCTACCGTTGATCGAACCCATCAACCCGTTGATCGAACGCATCAATCGCTGCGGCGCGACCCGCCAAAGCGGACCTTACAAAGTCTAGCTCGAGCCCAAAACGGACGTGCGCTGAATTCAAGCAGAAATGAACCTCGCGGCTTGCAGAAAAAAGGGTTGTGAGTTTCCTTCTTTAGTTCGCAGTATCCCAAATCGTACCAAGGTGGGAGGATTTACTATGAAAACAGCGGTTGTGACTGGCGCCGCGGGAGGGATGGGGCAGGCCATCTGCCGCCAATTGCAGACAAACGGGTTGCATGTGATTGGCCTGGACCTCAAAGAAGAGCGTCTGAACGAACTGGCATCAGAATTTAGTTCGGACTTCACACCTATTTCCGTTGATTTAACTGATCCTTTGGCCGTGGCTCAAACGTTTGAGCGCATTAGGACAGCCCATGGCGGTCTGGATGCTTTGGTAAACAACGCTGGCACCTGCTTCATGTCTGACTTCCCGCACATTCCGCCCGAAGAACTCGAACAGCAGATGACAATCAACTTCAACTCTGCGTTTCACTGTTGCCAGCAGGCGGTTCAGCTGATGTTGCAACGCGAAGGCATCAAAAAGATTGTAAATATCTCATCGAACGGGGCTTACAATTTCGATGTGTTCGACCCTCCGCACTACCGGGCGTCCAAAGCGGCGTTGGATACTCTTACGAAAGATCTCGCCCGTCGATACGCACAGGAAAAGATCTGTGTGAATTCTCTGGCTCCTGCCATGACTGAGACACCGTTGTTCAATGTCTTGACTGAGGAAGTCTTGGAGAAAGCCGTCAGTGCCATGCCGCATGGTCATGCGATGCTACCTGAGCAAATCGCCTCTTGGGTCGGTTTTCTCATTTCACCGGCCGGTGATGTTTCCAGTGGGAATGTGATTATTCTGAACCAAGGGCGCGACGTCAGATAACCCCTAGGTGGACCGTTGCATTGATAGAAAATGGTTCACTGGGTGGGATCATCTGTAGACTTCTGGTGCTTTCTTCAAAACAGGCCACTGCTTTGGACAATGCCCATAGATTACAAAGGCATCTCGCTCGGATGCCAGACGCATCAACCTGTCCGCGCTAGCAATCGCTGCATCCTCGTCCCAAGACCCAGCAAACTTTTCGTCGATTTCTGCTGGTCGGGAAATCGCATCACTGGTCAATAAAATCGCCCCTGACGGAAGATCGACCATTACCGCGATCTGGCCAGGCGCATGACCGGGTGCCATTAAAACGAAGATACCCGGCCCAATCTCTAAGTCGTCATCAATAACCAGGTAATCCTGCTCGGGCCATTCCATCGGCCGCATATCGCCCCAATACAAGGGGCGAGGTAAGGCTCGCTCGGCAGAGGAGATGAGAATGGGACTGTTTGGAAAGTCGCCCAATGCCCCGATATGGTCGATATGGGTGTGCGTACAAATCTGTAATGTAATGTCTGACGGAATGAGCCCGAGTTTTGCCAGTTGTGCGCGTGGCAGATTGTCTGGTTCGCACTTCAGGACTTCGCCGAACTCGAACAAACGATCTTCTTTGACTGCGGCGTCGGTATCGGTCGCGTATTTTTCAGGAAATCCAGTGTCGATGAGTATTGCTTCTCCCAAATCTGTCCGGATCAGAAACCCGCAGATCCCTATGATACGGCCAGTGGAATGGACCTTGAACAGACCGTAGTCCAAAACCGCAAGGTCAATCGGTCGCCCTTTGACAAATCCCTTTGCTTGCACAGACTCTCTCCCGGATTGACTACAAGGATTTTGAGTAGAGCATGAAAGTCAAGATACACACACTTTTTCAATACCTACTGGATACCACGGAAGCGGATCCAGAAGCTTTCGTTGGGTTTTCCTTGTCCGAGTCGCCGCTTTTGGGTGAGTTCATGGATGCGCTGGACCCAGCTCTGCCATTGGATTGGAACCAACAGAGCTTTCGGGGTCTGCCTGATTTACGACGGCATGTTTTGGACCGCGCCGGCTTGTCTGATGTTTGCAAGCCAGACGACGTTCTGATCACCGCAGGCGCCGCGGAAGCTAATTATCTTGCATTCATGCAATTGGTCCAATCGGGCGACGAAGTCGTAACGGAACGCCCGGGTTGGCCACAAGTGGGCGTATTGGCAGAGGCCGTCGGCGCAACGCTAAAAGTTGTCGACCGTGAAGAGAGTGCTGGTTGGGTATTGCCTCTAGACGAAGTTGAGGCCGCAGTAACAGCGCGCACGCGGCTCATCTTTATAACCAACCCCAATAACCCCACTGGGCAGTTGATGACCCAAGCGGAGCTGGAAAAGCTTGTTCAAATGGCAGATCGTGTCGGCGCATGGTTGGTCGTTGACGAGGTTTATGCCGGATTGGAGTGGGTCGGATCCCGCGCCCCTTCGATTGCTGGTTTGTATCCTAGGGGTATCACGACAGGCAGCGTTTCCAAGGCACTGGGGCTCCAAGGGCTGCGAACTGGCTGGATGGTTTGCCGTGATCCCGATTTGATTTGGGATGCCATCATTCTGCGAGAAAACTCTAGCGAGATTATGAATATTCTCGGCGAAGTCATCGCCGAAATCGCCTTAAGGCCTGACCGATATAGTCAGGCTTTGAAAACTGCGCGGGCAGCTGGGATGAAAACGCTGGAACGCCTGGACTGGTTTGTTGCCGATCAGCCCAGCCTCGATTGGGTCAAACCTCAGGCTGGATTGATTGGTTTGGCACGGCTCGATGGGATTGATGGCGACGTGTTCGCCAAACGCTTGCTCGCCGATCCATATCGGACATTTCTTTTACCGGGTTCGTCTTACGGGATGCAGAACCACATCCGGCTGGGTGTCGGAGGAGGTGCTGCTGCCAACCTCGACCTTGGCCTAGAGCGCATGGGCGAACTGTTGGCGAACTGGTAGATTTAGGACACTCATTTCGGTTTCTCGGCCTGCAACGCCGATCAAAGAGTGCTGCCCGGGCAAAGCTGACATTGAGCGTCTTGATGGTGCAAGTTCACCTGCCATGCGCTGGAAGCTTTTCCGCTAGAATAGCGCTGGTTGCGCGCTAGCTCGGAGATGGAAGAAACGATTTATAGCCAAGGTTCGAAATGACAGGTTGGACAACTGAAAACGTCCAAGACTACCCGCGACCACCTGCGCTGCGGGCAGTGCCCCATCGGGTGCGGATTGAGCTCGGCGGTCAAACAATCGTGGAAACCGATCAGGCCTTTCAGGTTCTCGAAACCCATCACGCCCCCACGTATTATATTCCGCCGCAAGACATTGATGCCGTTCTGACAAAGGCCTCGGGTAGATCATTCTGTGAGTGGAAGGGTGTTGCGAGCTACTGGGACGTTCAGAGCGGGGCAGCTGCGGCTAAGAAAGCTGCGTGGAGTTATGCTACACCAACCATCAAATTTGAACGGATTAAGGGCTATCTCGCCTTTTACGCCGGGCTTATGGACGCTTGTTTTGTTGGTGAGTACCGGGTGATCCCGCAACCCGGGGACTTCTATGGAGGTTGGGTCACCGAAAACTTGAAGGGTCGCATAAAAGGCGCTCCGGGCACGGAATTTTGGTGAGTATTGATGACCGACCCTAAATCCTCACCAACCCCTTTGGCAGTTCCTACAAGCCGTTTGGTCCGTGTTGCCGGTTTGAGCAGCATGACGGCAGGTATCGCAGGGAACATGGCAGCACGCGCCCTAAGAGAGATCGGTCGCGGTGCGCGACCCGATATGCGTGGTTTGTTGATGACACCCGGCAACGTGACACGAGTCGCGGATCAACTTGCTCGCATGCGAGGCGCCGCGATGAAGGTGGGTCAGTTGATTTCGATGGATGCAGGTGAGGTCTTGCCGCCTGAACTGGCTGACATCATGGCGCGTTTACGAGATCAGGCGCATTTCATGCCGCCGAAACAATTGCGTGACGTCCTGAACCGAGCTTGGGGTCCAGATTGGCGAAAATCCTTCCAAAGCTTCGATGTAAGGCCCATAGCGGCAGCGAGCATCGGGCAAGTGCATCGTGCAACTATCAAAGATGGGCGCGATGTGGCGATAAAAGTGCAATATCCCGGTATCGCGCGCAGTATCGACAGCGATGTTGCGAATGTCGCGACTCTGGTTCGGATGTCGGGTCTACTCCCAAAGAGCTTTGATCTGGACCCGTATATTCAAGAGGCGAGCAGTCAACTGCATGAAGAAACCGATTATGAACGCGAGGGACAGCACCTGCGCCATTTTGCTGACCTCCTGCAGAATGATGAAGCGTTTGAAATCCCGGAGTTCTTTCCGGATTGGAGCACTCCCGAAGTACTAACGATGTCCTTTCTGGAAGGTCGTCCTATCGAGGCCGTGAGTGATGCGACCAGCGCGGAACGCAATCGAGTCTCGGAAGCCTTGGTCAATCTCACGCTGCGCGAGGTTTTTGAGTTCGGTATCATGCAGAGCGACCCAAACTTTGCCAATTACCGATACAACCCATCCAATGGGAAAATCAGTCTCTTGGATTTTGGCGCGGCCCGCGCACTGCAACCATCTGCAATAGATGGATATGTGGATCTGTTGCGTGCCGGTTTGCTTGAAGACGGCGCGGCGCTTCGCAAGGCTGCCATGCAACTGAAGCTTATTGAAGGTGATGGCCCATTTGACGACCGGATCCTCGGAATGATCCGCAGCGTTTTCGAAGCAATTCTATCTGCGAATGAATTTGATTTCTCCGACCGAACTCTTTCCCAACGCCTGAACAAGGAAGGCATGGCTTTGGCTGAAGCCGGCTATGTCCCGCCCCAGGTGCCAATCGACGTTCTTTACCTTCAGCGAAAGATTGGGGGAATGTTCTTGTTGGCCACTCGATTGAATGCCGCGCTGCCCGTGAAGACGCTGATTGAAAAGTACGTCATATGAAAGGCCACGATTCACGCCAAACCAGAAAGTCGAACGATTACAAAACCCGCGGCTCCGATATGAACCAGTGTGATTAGGACAGAAAGCGTGTGCAGCAGCTTGAAACGGTGAGTGTCGCCCGTGTCCGTAGCGTTATTGATTGCGGGCATCAGAACCTGCCGTGCGAACACCGTTGTCACAGCAATAACTCCCATAATTGCGCTAGACACTGAATCTCTGGCGATGAGCAGGATAGTAGCTGCGCCTGCCGTGGCCATGACAAATAGGTAAAAGTGGGGGAAGGCCCGCCTTAAAAGCGGTCCTGCCGTCTCCGCTGGGAGCGCGTTAAAAACAAACGCCGCGAAACCGAACGAATAGAGTACCGTTCCACCAAACATAAGCGCAGTGATGAGTAAGGCGAGTTCAAGCATTTGTAGTCATCCCCTGATTAATCACGGCTCATAAATCGACGCGTCTCTCCGGCCGCATGGTGCTGCTGCTGGCGCATCGTGGGATCGCATAAGGAACATTGTCTCTATAGTCTCGGAAACGCTGACCATATAGCTTCTCAAATCGCCGCTCTTTTAGTTTCGGCGCAGCAAGACAGTAACTTGTCAGCGCGACGGCGAGGGCAAGCTGGTCTGGGGTCCACACTGGCACCGTCCAAAGCGTCAACGCAAAGGCGACGTAGATTGGCTGGCGTATCACGCGGAACAACCCGGTTGTGGGCATGACTGGGAAAACTGGTTTGGCGTTTCGCATTAACGACATCCAGCCCAATGCGCCTGATTGAACCTCGGCCCCGGCATCCCAGCTGGCTTTAATCAGTAACGCCCAAGATGCTACATAGAGCGCGCTAATCAGGTAGAATGCCCAACCCTCTGCCTGCCACCAGATGACACCTGTGGGGGTCCAAAGCGCAAAGAGCGCAAGCAGCTGAAGCGAGGCGATGATTGCATACGTGGATGTGCTCAACGTCGCGCCATGGGGACTTGGGACAAGGCCAGAGAGCCACTTCTTGCCGGAGCCTGACAAGAGGAATGAGTGCGTCACCGGAAATTGCAAAACCAAAATGGCGTTGACGAATGCTGCGGTTGGCCAAGGCACAGCTCCAATGCTTTTGCTCATGCCAAAAAACATGGCCACCACCATCGCAAGAACGGCGGCGGCAAAGATGGTGTGAGTGATGAATCCAAAACACAGGGCGAGTATGATGCGACCGGTGCCAGGAGCGGGCTCGAAAACCCCTTTCACGAGCCAGATTAGCCGTTTGAAATGACTATCGCCGGGGCTGATCATGAAAGCGTATCTTTCCGGCTGACCGGCTTTGCTCCGACCCAAGATGCGATCCGCGAGAGCATCGGCCTAAGCGGCAGGAAACCCCGATACGCAAGCTCTAGCAAAGGCAACATCCCCGGTAATCTTGCGATACGCGCCATCCAATGCCACTTGGGTAAAGCGCCCCATAGCTCTGTGAAACCGCGCGCGCCCGAAACAAGTTTTCCATCCGCTCGTCGTACATGAAACCGACCCATTGCATCTTGCCGCGTTAGATCGTCACCAAGACGCACATCAGGATTTGAGACGTCAACAAATCGCAGTCGATCAGCGCCCTTGCACGAGGCATAATGCTCGATCTCAACGGAACAGAGCGGGCAAGATCCGTCGTAGTACACCGTAGCGCACGCGTGATCGGCTCTATCCGATTTGACTGCAACCTCAACTCGTTCCGTTTTGTGCATTGTCTTCGACCTCTACCAGCGGGGTGAGCCAGATCTTCCTGAAGAGCTAGCGCAAATGCTGAAGAAACGAGGGCGCAGCAGCGGCAACTTGGTGTGGTACAAGGCCGCAACTTTCGGAGCAGCTGTCCAAATTCAAAGGCGGAACTGCCCGCAACTGGAGACTGCAAAGCCAAATTGTGAATCTCTGCTTTGTGCCGCAATCGCGGGGTCCGAACCCGATCTCACGTATTACACCTAAGGCCCAAGATGTCTTAGCCCAATGATCTGGTAAGTCATATCACTCCACTGCGAAGTGGCTCGCGGTTGGGTTTCCCGAATCGATCTACCCTAAATTCAAACTCGAGTTAGCGCCCAGAACCGCAAGGGCAGGGCGACGGCTGCTGCCACCAGACCCAGAGTATAACCAATCCAGACGCCGACGGCTCCGAGACCAAAGAGGAAACCCAGTGCATAGCTGGCCGGCAAGGCAAGCGGCCAATAGGCCGTCAGGGTAATGATCGTTGGCAGGCTCATGTCTGACATTCCTCTCAGCGCGCCCAACGCAGTTCCTTGAACGCCATCCGCAACCTGCAGTAGAGCCACGATAAAAAACAACGTGACCGCCAGGTCAATTACGGCCGGGTCATCCGACATCGTTTCCGCCAGCACTCGGCCAGCAGCAATGAAGACGATTGCGGCAACCGCCTGCCAGAGCGTGACCATCACAAAAGATGCTTTGAGGATCGGCCTGAGCCTTTCTTGACTTCCTGCACCGACTGCAAGACCCACACGGATCGAGGCGGCACCCGCCATGCCAAGCGGGATCATATAGGCCAGCCCCGCAAGCGCGTTGACGATCTGATGGGCGGCCAGCGCCTCGGCCCCCAACCAGCCCATCATCAGGCCCACCACAGCGTAGGCTCCGCCTTCACCCGCATAGCCAAGACAGAGCGGCAGGGCGTCTTTGGCCTGTGACCAGACATCCGCCCATGCAACGGTCACCCGCTGGCGAAAGGCGGCCAGCCCAGGCGCGCGTATCAACACATAGATCCCGGCAACCAGCGACGTACATTGTGAGAGTATGCTGGCCAGACCAGCGCCCAGAATTCCAAGATCAAGGATGTGAATGAAGGCATAGTTTGCGGGTACGTTGAACAGGACGCCCAGATAAGACAGCGCCACAGCCGTCCAGGGCCGTCCAACGGCGTCGAACAGAGCCTTCAGGCCGAAAAACAGAGTGAAAGGCACGATCCAGATTGCCATCGACATCCAGTACGGCAGCAGGATCGCCAGAACCTCCTTCGGTTGACCCAAAGGCCCAAGCAGCGGATAGAGTGCGATCATCACCAATGCCGCGGCGCCGCCGCCCAGAAGGCACAACAACAGCCCGCTGCGCAACGCCAGAGCAACACGCGCGGCATCGCGCGCGCCCTCGGCTTGGCTAATCTGTACGGAAATAGCGGTGATCACGCCCCAAAGAGCGGAAATCAGGATGATCAGAACGGCCGTGGTCACACCTGCCGCCGCCAGCGGGACTGTTCCGAGCGGAGAAATCATCGCCGTATCTACGACACCTATCAAAAGTGCGGCGGCCAGCCCGACCATCAACGGAACGGCCAACCGGATCAGCGGCGTGAACTCGGCGCGGGTGGGCGCCTGCGAAATCAGGATTTGGTCTTTCATGGGTCACCTGCCGGAAAAGATCCGGCGAAAAAGTCGCGATAAGGAGCTTTATGCTCGGAATGACGAGGGGCTGTTCAGCCCTGCGACGGGAACACCATGAAATTGGTCCTTTTTGGGACAAGTTAACAGGTACGGTTCTAGGGGAAGAATTATTCTGCGTCCAGATCGCTTTTTTGGCCTGTTTTCCTAACTCTGCCCAGGTCTAGAATGAGCGGGGTTCACCAGGATGTGGTGGGAACCTGTCCAGACTATCATCTAATTGGAAGCGGTATGGTCTAGGTCGTGCAGAAATTGGGCACTTTGGTCGTCGGCCGGAAAAAACAGCTCAATTTTCATATCGTCTAGCGTGACGTCCGTGACTGTGCTGAATTGCGCAACGGTTCCAAACATGGAAAGCCGCTGAGCACCAAAACGGTAGATCGTGAAAATTGTCGGCCCGATCACCGCGTCGCGACGGGCATGTCCCTGTTGCGATAATGTGTGCGCCGCTGCATCCAGTTCGGGTATACCGCCTGCATTTGCGCTTTCGGCACGCAGCCGCAACATGGTGTGATGCGCGACCTCGGGCCAGTTTTCGACAAGCTCAGGCATCAGCGGGCTGATCAGCAGGTCCAGCAGGCTTTGCCCTTCGCTGATCCCCAGCGGCTTGAAAAGCCTTTGCGCACCGCTGTTGAGCATTACAACCGTCCAGAGCCGATCTAACACCATTCCCGGGTAAGGGGCATGTTGCTGCAAAGTCCATTCGACCGCATCTCGGATAGGCGACATCGCCGCGTCATCAATTGGCGTTGCCGCAAATCGCGGGGCAAACCCTTCAGCGCGCATCATCTGATTGCGGGTATCGACCGGTAGATTCATGACCTCGGACAGGTGAAGGATCATATCCGGGCTGGGTCGGGACCGCCCAGTTTCAAGAAAAGAGATATGGCGTGCGCTGACCTCAGCTTCGACCGCAAGGTCTAGTTGGCTCATTCTGCGTCGCTTGCGCCACACTTTCAGCATGTCGGGATAGGGTGTCATGACCTGAGTCTAGCAAGGGTTCGAACAGAATTCACTTACCTCTGAGGTAATTGAGTTGCCCACGCCGCACGTCGCATGAAGGACGCATACCGAAAGGAGAAAGTCATGACCCAACAACAGTCAGCAATGCGAATTTCCGGTGGTGTTCTAGTCGCAACCGGGGCGCTTCTTGCGCTAGCCGCGCTTCCGTTTCTTCATATCGTTGCGCATATCTTTCTGCAAATCGCGTATTGGCCAATTCACGATGTTCCCGCGGAACTGATGGTTCCGTCGCCTTTACTGCTGGTGATCACCGGTGGCCTGACCGTTGGCTTGGGGGGAATGCAGTGGGCGCTGGGAACTTATGTTGCTCCGGTTTCAGCGGCAGCCGCGACCAAGACCGCACAGATTGCGGCGTGGTCTTGGTTTTGCGTCGATAGCTCAGGCTCCGTTCTGGTGGGTGCACCCTTCAACGTCGTTCTGAACCTGTCATTTCTGGTCTTGATCTTGATGTCCTGCCGACCCCGGACGGCAAGCGAACACGCAACACCCTGATGCGATGCGGCATCTATTGGGATAGAAAAGAAGTACCGGCTATTCCAGAAAACCGTCGATGGTCGAGGTGACTTCAACGGCGGTTTCCACATCGGACATGCGGGTGTTCTCAAAGGCGCTGCCGCTTTCGATACTTGGCCTGAGCCGCTTACATATGGGCAGGATCTCCTCTTCGGACCAGCCGGCCTTGGTTTTTTGCAGGTTGCAGGACAAGTGCGAAACGATCTCTGCGGCGGCCTTGAACAAACGGCTACGGTCGAAGGAAAGGATGCAGTGCGTCGGTACCAATCGTCTGAAAAGGTGCGACGGGGCTTCTGCGGGATCTGTGGATCTGCGATCCGATCTACCGCGCCTGGACGGCTAGGCGCAAACAACACTTACTTGCAGTCACGTTTCCGACTTCTCATGGCCTTGCTGAACAGTAGGCTGAGGCGGTTGCAACTCTGCTTCTGGTAATTCAGAGGAACGGCGGGGCCGCACATTGGCACCCATCGCCCTCCTCAATCCGGTCGGATGAGGCCTATTGCACCTAGAAATTCTCGCCTAGATGTGCCGTCAGGCGTTCAAAATCCGCTTCGATTTCTGGGTTCTTCATCACATCGTAGCACGCGAATGTCGGCAGAGCCTCCATTGCGAAGAACCGAAAGTTCATGTGCATTGGGAGCCAGAGATCGTCGACGCTTTTGCCTTGGAACAGGTACTGTGAGGGATCGTCGAAGGCTTCCCGCGGCGCGTTGAAGGTCAGCGACAGCATGTACTTCTTCCCAACCAAAGCGCCACCGGATCCGTATCCCTCCTTCGGGGCCTTCGAGCTGCGTCCGTCATAGAGGCAAAGCGCTCCGGCCATACCGGCCGTATAGACCTCATCCATGAACTTCTTCATTGGCCATGGAACGCCCATCCAGTTGACCGGTGACTGCACGATGATCACATCTGCCCATTGGTGCTGCTTCAGCTCTTCCTCGACATCCCAGGCCTCATCGGTCGAGGTGGCCTTGACCTCATACCCCTTCGCAGTGAGCTGCTCGGTCATGCGGCGGACGATTTCTCCGTTGAGTCCGCCAGGGGCGAACTCATAGTAGTGGTGGGCATTGATGATGTATGCATTTGGCATCTCAGACACCCTCAGTTCATGTACTTGTCGAACCACGCGACCATGCGCTCGGGGTGCTCGCCGAAGTAATTGTAGCCATCGAAACGGCGCGTGGTGCCTTCGATCCAGAACATCTCCTTTTCATTGGTGCCGAGAAGGTCAAATGTCTTCTGACCGTCCTCTTGCGTCGTCCAAGCGTCGTCTTTGACCTGCACCACAAAGGTCGGGACCTTCACAGCGCCTGCGAAATCATGTGGTGTCATTTCAGCATTGGTGAAGCCGCCGAGCTTCTTTTGCTCGAAATCCATTTGCTCCATGTACTCGCTAACGCCCTGCAGCTTGGCAAACTCGCCCATGAGCGAAGTCATCGACACGACCAGCGGGCTCAGCATGCAGAGAACGTTCTCAAACATATCAGGTCGGCGTGACATGGCCTCGTACTGGGCGTTGCCACCGGTGCATTGGCTGTAAAGGCCGAGCTTCATCTTCGACAGCTTGGGATCGGAGTCGACATAAGCCTTCGCCCCGACGCAGTCACGCCATTCATAGCGACCGATGCCGCAAATGCCGCCGTTTGCTGCGCCAGAATTGCCATGGTTTCGTAGGTCATAGGCAAGAACGTTGTAGCCAGCGCGTGCGAGATGCGCGATATGCGCGACAAAGTCGATCTCGATGTCGTCGACGCCGCTCCACGGCTCGCCCCAATGGCCCGTAAAGCCAGATCGGCTCATGGGCATCGGGTGGTTCATAATGATCAGCTTGTCGCTCTCGCCACCTACAGCAGGCACATACCAGCCTTCGAGCGGTGTGCCATCGTCGGATTGGAAAGTAATGTCTTGCCACTCAGGGATACCATGATCGGCAGGCGTCTTGTGCACCGGGGTGCGAAACATCGGCTTGACCGCGAAGTTCGCGAGGTACTTCACAACAGTAAGCTTTTCTTCAGGGATTTGTGCATCTGGCATTGTGGCCTCCTTGTCTCTGATGACCGGGAGGTAGGCGCTGCCGCCGTAGTGCGGAATGTCAGCGGCTCTCAGGAATCTGTCAGATTCTATCATTTTCTTCGCTGAGACCTAAAAACGCCCAAGTGTTCTGTTAAGTTACGCGACAAACAAAGAGAAAATGTCATGCACGATGCTCTCACCGGCGCAGCGGATGCGCTTCTGACACGATACCGGAATTGCACGCCGGGCGGCTTCAACGACACGGACTTTGATCATGTTCGCTTCTTCTTTACGGACCGGGCGATCCCGCGTGAGCCTCTGCATTATCCCCCTGGTCTAGCCATCATGCTGTCAGGCAAAAAGATCGGTTTCCTGAACGGTCGGCGTTTTGAATATGGCGCGGGATCCTATCTTGCGTTGGGCCTGCCGCTGGTTTTCGAGTGCGAAACGCAGGCGTCACCGGATGTACCGCTGTGCGGTCTCTTCATCTCGCTATGCCCAACTACGCTGTCAGAGTTAAGCACCGTCGTCCCTATTCGGGCCCAGACCCGTGCAGATCTGTCAACGCATCAGGGTGTCGAACCCTTGCAGGTACAATCCCCCATGGCTGACGCCATCGCGCGCCTGGTGCACCAACTCTGTACGCCACCGCAAGCGCAAGCCTTGGGCTCAGGCACAATTCGCGAGGTATTGTTCCACGCCCTGAGCGACAATCATGGCCGAGTGCTGATGGCCCTGACGCAAATGGGTCAGCCGGAGGCGCGCATCGCGGAGCTTTTGCGGTGGGCCGAAAACCAGGATGAAGCACGGCTAGACACAAATGCGCTTGCTGCCCGTGCCGGAATGAGCCCGGCGACATTGCATCGCTATTTCAGAAGCGTCACCGGCTATCCACCATCGCAATATTTCAAACGACAGAAGTTGCTCCGCGCTAAGGGTTTGCTGAGCGCACAGGGTTTCACGGTGGCTCAAACGGCTCATACTATAGGCTATGGGGACCCAGCAAATTTCAGCCGCGACTACCGCAAACTTTTTGGGCATCCTCCCAGCCAGGATCGGCAAGGTGCGCTCTAGCCTTCGAGCGGATCTCCAGTCAAATCCGTTCCGCAAAACGCGATGTCAACAGGTTGAAATTCTCGCAGATGCGGCCAATGGCGGCTTTGCCGCGCTGCATTGCAGTGAAAAAGCTGAGCAATGAACGGCAGCTCTCGGCCGCCCGCGAGAGCGACCTGTGAGTGTTAAATCTCAATGGCTTCAGCGATGGCCAAGGCATCCTCGAGTTCGACGCCGAGATACCGGACTGTACTGTCCATCTTAGTATGGCCAAGAAGAAGGTGAACAGCGCGTAGGTTTCCGGTCTTTTTGTAGATCTGAGTGACCTTTGTTCTCCTCATAGAATGGGTTCCGTAAGCGCTTGCTTCGAGGCCGATCGATGTGACCCAATCGCGGACAATCTGTGCATATTGCCATGTTGAAGAGCGCAAGATCGCGATGGTTTTCGGCAAGCTCGAGGCGAACTCGGTTTGCCCAGACATGCTTTGGTTTCAGCGGTCGCTTCTGGCCGACGATGCGTCCTGTGTTCCAAGCTGGGCGAAGAGCACGAATGGCAGGTAAATTTGGGGTTTCCATGGTTGATCCTCCGGTCCGCCATACCCGCCCACAACGACAACCCGACGTTGACCGAAAAATTTTATCACGGAATGCTGCGCTGCCTCCGAGGTCTGCGATGAGCCCATTGTACCCAATGCGGCGCGACGCATGCAGGTCAGCTTCAGAAATACTTTATCATACATAGGACCGCAGCAATCATTCGTTGCAAACGAGGTTACTGCGTAGCCTCGCTACGGGTGATAAACTGGCTAATTCGGCGCCACATTTCAGGTGGGTTCGCGTACATCGGAAAATGGCCGCAGTCCGGAATTTCAGCGAGTTCCACGCCTTGGGCCGCAATGTGGGGCAAATAACTCAGAGAAGCATTCTGATCACCGTACATGAACATCTTCGGGCACGGCAGGCCGAGAAACCGTTCCATCAGCCCAGCATTGTCCGACAGATCGACCATCGAGGTGAAGATACCGCGCACCGCCTCTGGGCGTACTTTATGCGCCAGACTGGCGGCATAGAGTGGGCTCGACCAAGCAGGTGCCCCGCGGGCGCGTTCGATGAAGTCATTCATAAACGCTTCGGGGCTTTCAGCCGGGTGGTCATGAATCTGACGGCTGAGGAAACAGTCCTCGGGCGCGATGTTGCCTTCTATGTCGCAAAAACTCAGGACACGGTCCGGATAGGCGCTCGCCAGCATCAAAGCCGTGAGGCCACCCATTGAATGGCCCACAAGATGAAAGCGATCGATCCCCTCCGCGTCCAGCATGGCAAGGGCGGTGTTGACGAGAAAGGGGATGTCAACGCGGCTGAGGTCGTCACAGGACGTCCGACCGCATCCCGGGGCGTCATATGCCAAGATCCCGCGCTGATCGAAGTCCCGGTAGCGTTGAATATCTGCGTAATCCTCTTTGGTCGAGCCAAAGCCGTGCAGGAATAGTATAGGGGCTTGCTCGCCCTTTCGTCGGAGTGCGGAGACATTCACTTCAGTGCCATCAACGTAGAGCCTGCGCATGGTTTGCGGACACTCGGGACTCATCCGGTTTTCCTTTCCAAACGCGTGACCTCGGGTATGCCATAGATTTCTGCGAGCGTACCGCCGTTATCAAGCGCAGCCAACGCACGGGCTTCCTTCGCCTTCAAAGATCGATATGCGCCAAGTACGATTTCGACACGAGACAAGGGAACGATTGTCACACCGTCCCCATCCGCCACCACAAGGTCACCGGGGCATACGGCCACGCCGCCGCAGGCAATTGGGCCGTCTATTTCGCCCCCAAAATTCTTGTGCGGGCCGGCGGGAACGGTCCCTCGGGTAAAACATGGGAAGGCACTGGCCGTAATATCGGACCGGTCGCGCACGGCCCCGTCAATGACCAGCCCCGCGATGCCTTTCCGCCGCGCCGCTTCGGTCATCAACCCGCCCCAAACGGCGTTGCCCAGAAAACCTCCCGCATCCGCAACCAAGACATCGCCTCGCTCTACCAGATCAAGCGCGGCATGCAGTGCACTGTTGTCACCCACGGTGCAACGGACTGTGCGGGCCTGACCAACCAGGCGCATGTTCGGGGCCAGTGGCTGGATACCCCCCTCCATCGCCTGCGCCCGGTCAAGACAATCAGAGACAGCGGCGGCCTCCGCCCCTGCCCAAGCGGCCATTTCCTCGGTGGAAAGCCGACGGAACTCGGCCATGTGCTGCGTAACCGGCACGGCTCAGCCTGCTCCGAACCCGGAACCAGGCTTGCGATATTCATCGCGCGGCGGCGCAAAGATATCCAGAACGCGACATCCATCGGCGCCTGCGCGCATCGTGTGCGGTACGCCACCAGGTGTGCGCCAGAAATCGCCCTTTGCAAACGGGATTTCCTGGTCACCCTGAACTCGGATACCAGACCCTTCAAGACACATGCCCCATTGTTCTTCCGGGTGCTGGTGCAGGCTTCCAGATGCGCCCGGCTCGACCGTGACGACGGAAATCATCGCCTGATCGCCTGGGTAGATATGCGCTGACAATCCGTCCGCCAGTTGCCGTACGATCGCGTCACTGCAATCATCAATATTGTGGAATTCCGGGTGTTTGGTCATGGCTCGTTTTCCTTGCCTGACAGACAGCAGGCGGTTTGGGGAGGCAGGGCAATGCCTGACGTTTCCAAGGATCTGCCCGAGATTTTGCCACATCATGTCTAAACTGGAAAATCCTGTTAAAAGATTTCTGTGATAGTTTTTGCGAATGAAAGGGCATGGTGAAAATGCAGGTTGATTTTCGGCTGAACCGTCAATTGTGGATGTTTTTGGCCGTTGCCGAAGAGGGACATTTCGGGCGTGCCGCCGAGCGGCTTGGAATGACGCAACCACCTTTGTCTGAACATATCAAAACGCTTGAGGCTGCGCTTGGTGTGACATTGTTCGACAGATCCAGACGCGGCACAAAACTCACGGCTGCGGGAGTGGCGCTTTTGCCAGCCGCGCGAAAATTCATGGATCAGGTTGCGGATCTGGAGCGCACCGTCAGAGAGGTCGCCGCCGGTCAATCCGGGATTCTGAACGTCGGGGCCATAACCTCGGCCATGACCGATATCATACCGCAGTGGATGTGCAGCCTTCGCGAGGCCCTTCCGCATCTGACAGTTTCAATCCATGAAATCGACAGTGTCGAGGCTGCACCGGGCTTGATCAGCGGCGCTTTGGATATGGCATTCTATCGTTTGGATGGCGCTCCCGGCGACGGTCTTGATGCGTTTCCAGTGACCTTCGACAAGCTATGGGTCGCGATGCCTGCCGATCACCCTGACGCAGGTGCGGAGCAAGTACCTTTGTCCGATATCGCTGACAGCCCCCTTGTCATGTCGTCACGAAAGGTGAGCCCCGTCTATTTCGACAGTATCGTATCGGCGTGCCGGCTGCATGGGTTGAGCCCGAGGATACTGCACGA
The DNA here is from genome assembly GCF_017743975.1 of Ruegeria sp. R14_0. Lineage (GTDB taxonomy): Bacteria > Pseudomonadota > Alphaproteobacteria > Rhodobacterales > Rhodobacteraceae > Ruegeria. Next base: position 73,206 of record NZ_JAGHRC010000006.1, read on the forward strand.
GGTGCGTTCCATTTCCTCGCAACTCGCGTATGTCAGTTGCGGACAGGGATTGGCACTTGTACCGGGGTCAATGAGGCGTTTGGCACCTGAAAACGTTCGGGTCGCGCCGTTGGCTGAGGACATCTCAATCGTTACAACCGCGGTTGCCTGGCCCGCAAACAGGCACGCGCCCATGACAGATCAGGCTGTGGACGTGTTGCGGAGTTTGATGTCGGAAGAATATCAGGCGTCGGAGCATGAAAGTTGAATCGTGCAATTGAAATGATTTGACACCGGTCTGGGCAAGGTAAGCCTCAAGCTTTCAAGAGCCATTCTTTTAGGCAAACCTGACTTTCGTGTCGACGTCGCGAATAGCCGCTAAGTCCCGCAAGGCGGTCGTTCAGCGGAATTAACCGAACGTCTGCTTCGAGCCCGTTGCTGCCATTCGCCAAGCTTCCCGCTTTCGCATGTGCAGCACGCCGCAATCCAGCGCATTCCGGACGTTCCCAGTCGCTTTACTGATTGTAGGACTGCGGACAAAGCTGCCGTTTGAATTTATTCAAAGCGAGTTCAGCGCGGATTGCTTACAGAGTCTTGCCTGTGCGTCGTCGTAAAAAACGTCCGCACTGTCGATCAGTGGCCTTTGCAAGGGCATTCATCCATCTTCCACAAAAAAACTGCCTCACAAGGACGGCAGGAACAAAGCCAGGTTTGGGAAAACGATCAATAGAACGACCAGCAGGATTGAGCAGAAAATAAACGGGAAAGCGGACGTATAGATTTCGCGCATCGTTGTGCCAGGCGGTGCGACACCTTTCATCACAAACAGCAACAACCCAAATGGTGGCGTGGTGAAGCTGATTTCGAGCGAGAGCAACATGATCAGACCGAACCAGATCGGATCAAACCCGAGTGTCTGCGCCAGTGGAAAGAAGATTGGCACGGTCAGCAACATGATCGAAATCTGTTCCATGAACATGCCAAGTAACAACAAGACAGCGAACATCACCGTCAGCATGGCCAATGGAGCAAGTTCAAACGCGATGGCCCAACTCACCAGTCCTCGCGATGCTCCGGAGAATGCCAAAAGCTGGCTGAACGTGGCCGAGCCGAATACGATCAAATAGGCCATCAGCGTGACCTTGAGAGCGCCGATGACCGACTTTTTGATCGCCTCCCACGAAAGGCAACGAAAAATCGCGGCCAGGATCAATACGCCTAATGCGCCAAACGCTGCTGCCTCGGATGGGGTGACAAAGCCACGGATCATCAAGACGATAATCACGACCATGACACCAACCATCGGCACGACCTCAGTCATGAGCAGTTTCAGGCGGTACGCCAACGACATGGGCTCGACGTCGTACGCAGGAGCCGCCTCGGGATCCAACCGAGTCTGGAGCCAGATCGTGCCGATGTAGAACAAGGCGAGTATCAGACCGGGAATGACTCCGGCTATCAGCAGTGCTGCGACATCTATCTGCGCAAGCGTGGCCAATAGAACGGCAAGCGCCGAGGGCGGGATGATGATCGCCAAACCACCGGTTCCCAAAATTGGTCCAATGCTCATGTATGATTTGTAGCCGCGGCGGTTCATTTCGGGGACCATGAGCGACCCCAAAAGCGCGGTTGAGCCCATCGACGACCCCGACAACGTTGAAAACGCGGTGCCGCCTAGAACCGTCACATAACTCAGCCGTCCCGGCAGTCGGCCAAGCAGTTTATCTATCGCGCTGAACATGCGCCCACCCAACCCGGTGTGGAAGAATATCTCACCCATCAATAAGAATAGCGGGATTGGCATCAACGCGTATTTGGTCAATGCGCCCAGCCCGTTGTTGAGGAGTTGCGTGACGCCACGCTCCCCCCCCATAAAGACCCAGGCCCCCAGAATGTTGGCTGCAAGAAAAGCCAGTGCCACGGGCATTCCGATGGCCATCAGGAACACGATCGACCCAAGCAGCAGGGCAAGCGCTTCGTACCACTCCATTATTCGTGTATCCCTGCTTCTCCGCTGTGCATCAGCTCAGGCCCGCAGACAAAGCGCGAAAACTCGACCGCCATCATTCCAAACGATAGCGGAAAGGCGATCGTCAGCATCCATCGGGGGAAATAGTAAGCGCGGGTGTCATAGTCCCCGCGCTCGATATTCGTCAGGACCAGATCAGCCCCTTGCCAGGCGAGGATCAGGCAGACCAGCACGCAGGCGGCTGCCACCGTACGGCTGACAATCCGGCGCAAACCAACAGGCAGCGCGGCCGTCACCAGTTCGATGTGGACGTGGCCCTTTTCCCGTACCAGCCAAGGCGCGCCCAGCATGGTCATGTACAACAGCCCGTATTCTGCAGACGTAAACAGCCAAGCAAAGGGTTGCAGCCCGGCATTTCGCATCAGAACTGACGTGATGACGGACAGCATCAGCCAAACCAGCAATAGACCAGCGATAATGGCCATGCCAAACAGCACTGCGTCGTAGATCCTTTTCATCATCCCGCCTGCTCTGCCCCTAGTAGTGAAAGGCCCGCCCGTCTGGGACGGGCCTGTCGGTGGTCTTAGTTCGCAGCGTCGAGATTGTAGAACAGTTCGATCAGGCGATCATAGTTATCGGTGCCGCCGGGCTGCTCGGCCATAAGGCCCTTCATACGCTCCCATGTCTTTTCTCGGGCCGCAGCAAGGTAGTTTGCCTTTGCCTCCCCTTCCAGCGTGACAACCGTCATGCCTGCAGCGTCCAGGGCCGCAAAGTCTTCGTCACGTTTGCTGCGCAGGGCTTCAACACTGTCTTTTTCGTGTTGGATCGCAACGTCTTGCAGGATCGTGCGCGCCTCTTCAGACAGCGAGTTCCAGCGATCAAGGTTCACAATGACGCCGAGATCAGTCGAGAAGAAGCATGGTTCGATGCGGTAGTTCAGGAACTCGTTCCACTTCAGGTCAATCAAGCCGATCTGGGTCCAGCCTGTCGCATCAACGACACCACGCTGCAGGGCCGAGTAGACCTCGCCCGTGGGCAGGTCGATTACTTGCGCACCAAGGTAATTGGTGAAGAAAGCGTTGTAGACGTTGTTGCCGCGCAGCTTCAACCCTTCGACTTCCAGATTGCCGTCAGCATCGAAACTGGGTTCGTTACGGGTCCAAAGGTTGTAGCAGACTCCGCTGTCGAACCAGCCGAGGTATTTCAGGCCCATTTTGTCCTGATGAATCTGGTCGATCAGTTCCGTTCCGCCATTTTCGCGGGTCTCGATCGCGGTCAGGTTCGACGCGACCATCGCATCTTTCTCGGGCAGCGCACCACCGTAGAACGAGCCCGGCGTGTAAACCATGTCAACGATCCCGTCGCGCACCGCATCGGGCTGTTGGAACATGCCAATCGCTTCCGGCCCGCCGCGCACATCGATCTGAATGACCCCTTTGCCCGCTTCGTTTACCTTGTCGACAAAGTCCAGAAAGCTTTGGGTATAGATCAGCGTTTCGGGAAAGGCGTGAACCGCCGAGATCGTTTCTTCGGCTTTGGCCGTTCCGGCGACGATCACGGCCCCTGCCAAAAGGCCAGCCAATGCGTTCATCTTCATATTTTTTCCTCCACGTGTTTCAGGGGCATTTTCCTGGTTTCCCCTAATTTCAGGTCTCTTGACCCGTATTGCGTCGTCTTTGCGCGACGTGTCCTATTCCGGTTTGTTCGGCCAGGCCCAAGGGGCGGCCTTGTTGCGGTTATCCCTATGAGCACTGATCGCTTGCGTATGTTGCTGGGTCAGATCGATGTCGTCCCAGCCGTTGATCAGCTTCACACGCCATCCTTCGTCCAACTCAAAGGTCAGTGTTATGTCCCCGAGGGTCAGGCGGCTCTCGGTCAGATCAATCGACGCAAGGCATGGGGCATCTTTCAGCGCCTGCTGCAGTTGCGCTACCTTCTCAGCGTCGACACGAGCGGGCAGGAGGCCGTTGTTGATGGCGTTGTTTGCGAAGATGTCGCCAAAACTGGGTGCGATGACCGCGCGAATGCCTGCGTCGACAAGCGCATAAACCGCCGCCTCGCGCGACGAGCCGCTGCCAAAGTTATGTCCGGCGACCAGAATGCTGATCCCCTCATGGCGGTTCAGCGGGAAATCCGCCGACATCTGTTCCTTGTCGTCCCGCCGCATGTCGTGAAGCAAATAGCGGCCATACCCCTCACTGCGCGGGACTGACATGAAGCGCGCCGGGATCAGTTGGTCCGTGTCGATGTTATCGAACGCCAGTGCCAGGGCCTGCCCCTGTTGAGTGCTCCACCCCGCCATTACGCCGCCCTGCCCTGCAAAAGCGGCCTTACATCCGTAATTGTACCCGTTACGGCCGCTGCGGCGACCATCGCCGGGGACATCAGATGCGTTCGCGCGCCCCGTCCCTGACGTCCTCTGAAATTGCGGTTGGTTGAGGATGCACAGCGCTTGCCCTCGGCCACAACGTCGCCATTCATGCCAACGCACATAGAGCAACCTGACGCTGCCCACTCCAACCCGGCATCTTGGAATATCCTGTCCAACCCTTCGGCTTCGGCCTGGGCCTTTACCCGCGCCGAACCGGGCGCGACAAGCCCCGGTACACGCGCCTGGCGCCCAGACAACACCAGAGCAGCCTCGCGAAGATCTTCAATCCGCCCATTCGTGCAGGAGCCGATAAACACCTGATCCACCGGGATACCGTCCAAAGGCTGCCCCGGCCTCAATGCCATGTACTCCAATGCTTCTTGTGCTGAATTTGACTTTGCTGGATCAGTGGCGTCTGGACTGGGGATGTTGGCCGTTATGGGCAGGGCCTGTTCCGGGCTGGTGCCCCACGTCACGGTTGGTGCGATGTCAGCTGCGCTCAGCGTAACCTCGCGATCGAAAACTGCCCCTTCGTCCGTGGTCAGGCCGCGCCACGCCTGTTGCGCTCTTTGCAGATCTGCGCCCGAAGGCGCGTATTCGCGCCCTTCGAGATAGGCAAACGTGATCTCATCCGGCGCGACCATGCCAAACCGTGCCCCGCCTTCGATTGAGAGGTTGCACAGTGTCATGCGCCCTTCCATCGACAAATCCCGAATTGTCTGACCTGCATACTCAATCGCGTGGCCCTGCGCACCGCCGCTGCCCAACTGCGCAATCCAGTTCAGGGCAATGTCCTTGGCAGTGACGCCGAACCCCAAATGCCCCTCGACGCTTATGCGCATGGCCTTGGGTTTCCTCTGCCAGACCGTCTGCGTGGCCAAAACATGCGCAACCTCTGTCGCCCCGATGCCGAAAGCCAATGCGCCAAATGCCCCGTGAGTGGATGTGTGGCTGTCCCCGCAATTGATAAGCAGCCCGGGCAATGTCAGACCCAACTCGGGCCCGATTACGTGAACGATGCCCTGCGACGGGTCGCTCAGATCAAAAAGTCTGATGTTGTGGTCCGACGCGTTGTTTCGCAAGGTTTCGATCATCCGGGCGATCTTTGGATCGGCGATCCGGTCTCGGTTTCTTGTGGGCGCGTAATGATCTGCCACCGCAAACGTAAGGGCAGGTTCAGCCACGGATAAGCCGCGTTCTGCCAGCTTGGCAAAGGCGTGATGAGACCCTTCATGCACTAAGTGGCGATCAACCCAAAGTAGCGACACACCATCCTCGCGCCTCAGAACCTCGTGCGAGGCCCAGAGTTTATCGAGCATGGTGCGCGGCGCGCTCATTTCCCGGCCTCCTCGCTGCGTCCGATCGCAGGCTCCCAATGCCGGGATGAACCGGTTCCCACACGCGCCAAAGGCATCTCGAGCCGAAACATGTCAGAACGATAGAGGCCAGATAGATACTCGACCCCATTTCCTTCGACATCCCGAACGATGCGCTTAAGCGATAGCAGAGCTGAGCCGACAGCAACGCCCAATGCCTCAGCCACGTCAGGCCCCGCCAATGTTGCGGAGACGGTCTGATGCGCCTGTTCAATCTGCACGCCGCTGCGCTCCAGAAGTTTGAACAGCGGAGTCGTGGCGAGGTCACTTTCCGAGTAGTTCTGCGCAATCACAGCGGGCACATAGGTCGTCAGATGCGAAAACGGGACGTCATCAGTCAAACGCACCCGTGTTGCGATCTGCACCTGATGGTCGCTCGGAAGCCCCATGGCCTTCGCCACCACCTCCGGAGCTTTGCCGTACGAAAACGATAATAGCCGCGCGGTTGTGCTCTGCCCCATTTCGACCAGCTGCGGCATGAGCGTGTTGAAATCCATCGCTGCGGGTGCACCCAGGGTGGATTGGCCGGAAACCCGGGTACCACTACCCGCCTGACGCTCGATCAGGCCATTGCGTGAAAGCGCGTCCAGCGCTCGCCGTATCGTCACTCGCGAGACGCTGAATTTTTCGGCCAGCCGCTGCTCACCGGGTAGTGTTTCCCCCGCCGAAAGCTGGCCTTCGGTGATTTGATCGTGCAGATGCAGGTAGACGCGTTGCGCCTTGGTCCCGTCCGGTAGATTGGCCGCGTTGATCTTGTTCACCCGTTGATTCCTCTATCACAGCACCTTCAATCGTAAAACCGGAACTTGGAAAATCAAGCTTTAGTATTATTGCTTCTCGAAAAATAGTCTTACAATTGTTTAGCAAGCTGTATTACAGATAATACAACAACCGGAGGAATTTTTGCATGCCGATCGTCGAACTGCATGTGATCGAGGGCTATAGCACACAAGAAAAACAACGACTTGGCGTGGCGCTGACCAATGCTGTGCGATTCGTAGTGCCAGCTGCGCCAGAGCTTGTGACCGTCGTGATCCACGACACTTCAGACCAGAACTACTATCGCGGCGGCAAGAGCAGACAGCCTGCTCGAGCCAAAAAAGACCCCGAGCACATCGTGCGCGCCTTCCTGGCCGGAATGAGTGATCGCGCGTTTGAAAGCGCCCGGAAAAGGCTCAGCTCGGACTTCGTGATGCAGTTTCCCGGAACCGCGCCCATGCGAGATCTTGAGGACCTCAAGAGTTGGGCGGCAAACCGGTATCGCCGTATCGCGAAAATCTACGAGGGGTTCGACGCGATGCAAAGTGATGGCGACGCTGCGATCGTTTACTGCCGGGGAACGTTGTCCGGTGAATGGACCGATGGTTCAGCATTCGAAGGCATTCGCTTCATTGACCGGTTCGAGATTCAGAACGATCTGATCACACGTCAGGATGTCTGGAATGACATTGCAGAAACAAGGGCGCAAGCATGAGCGAGATTGACCCAATTACCCTTTCTGTACTTGCAGGCCGCATGGAACAGATCGCCGACGAAATGGACGCAACCCTATTTCGGGCGGCCTTTAATCCGATCATTGCCGAGGCGCATGACGCCAGCCATGGTCTGTATTCTGCAACAACGGGCGACACTCTGGTTCAGGGTAAGTCCGGACTGCCGATCTTCGTGGGTGTGATGTCTTTTGCCGTGAAAGCGGTGATTGAAAAGGCCGCCGCGGACGGGGATCTGGAAGATGGCGACATCTATATCTTCAACGACGCACATATCGGCGGAACACATTTGTCGGATATGCGCCTTGTGCGTCCCTATTTCCACGATGGCAAGTTGTTCTGCTATCTCGCGTCAGTTGGGCACTGGCACGACGTGGGCGGTGCGGTGCCGGGAAACTATAACCCGGCGGCGACCGAAGTTTTTCAGGAAGCCTTTGTTCTGCCGCCGGTAAAACTGGCGCGTAAAGGTGTGGTTAACCAGGACATTATCGACATTCTGCTGCGTAATACCCGCCTACCCCAATCAGCGTTGGGGGATTTGAACGGACAACTGGGTGCACTGGATCTTGGGGTCCGTAGGATGGACGAGTTGCTGGACGAATATGATGCTGAAACAGTCTCAGCCGCTCTGGAAGCGCTCAGCGATCGGGCCGAGGTGCTTATGCGATCTGAGTTGCAGGACTTGCCGGACGGTCGGTGGGAGGCCGAAGATTTCCTAGACAATGACGGTATCACAGATGATCCGCTTCGCATCAAACTGGCGCTTGAGATCAAGGGCGATCAAATGGCGTTGGATTTCACGGGCTCGTCTCTGCAATGCGCCGGGCCTGTAAACATCGCCCTGCCCACGACCGTTGCAACCGCCTATGTGGCTGTTAAACACGTTTTTCCGGCGCTGCCTGCCAACGCTGGCGTGATGCGTCCCATCGAAGTCATCGTGCCCGAAGACAGTCTTTTGGCGGCCGAGTTCCCTGCCCCGACAGGTGGATACACAGAAACAATTCTGCGAATGATCGATGTTGTATTCTCGGCCTTTGCCAACGCCGCACCGGATCGGGTTGTCGCCAATGCCTACGGGACAATCAATGCGCTTTCTATCGCCGGGAAACGCTCGAACGGACAGCCATGGGTGATGTTCAGCTTTTATGGTGGGGGGCACGGCGGCTCGGTCGAGAGCGACGGGCTGAACCACGGTAACGCTCCGATCTCGACGGCGACGATCCCGCCGATGGAAATTCTTGAAGCCGCCTATCCGGTGATGTTCCGCCAGTGGGCTCTGCGCCCCGACAGCGCAGGTACAGGTGCGCATCGCGGGGGGCTGGGCGCTGTCTATGAAATTGAAGTTCTTGAGGAAAACGGCGCTCAGGCGTTTCTGTTCGGCGAACGCGGCAAGTTCGCGCCGAAGGGTATCGCCGACGGTGGCGACGGAGCCATGAATGTCTTCACGTATGAACAAGACGATGGGTGGGAGGCACCGCCACTGGTTTCAAAAATGAGAGGGATCGAATTGAGGCAAGGACAAGCGGTTCGCCTTGAGACACCCGGCGGTGGCGGCTATGGCTCTGCGGGCCACCGCGCTCCTGCAGCGATCGCCAAAGATGTGGCTCGGGGTCTTGTGAGTGCCGAACAGGCGGATCAGGTCTACGGCACCACATGGCGGGAGGTCCCGCTATGACCAGACGCATGATCGGCGTGGATGTGGGGGGCACGTTCACGGATGTTTTTGTTCTGAACGAAGCAGACGGCAGCGCAACCGTCGCCAAGGTTCCAACCACACGCCCGGATCAATCAGGTGGATTCCTAGACGGGATCGGGCGCGAGGTCGACGATCCGTCCGAGATCTCAGTAGTGGTACACGGCACCACTGCGGGCACAAATGCTCTGCTGGAACGCAAAGGGGCCAAGACTGGAGTGATCTGTACTGAAGGTTTGCGGGACGTCTTGGAGATGCGCCGAAGGGACCGGCCGCGCACCTGGGGGTTGCGCGGGGATTTTGAACCCGTTGTGGATCGCCGCGACCGTCTGGAGGTGCCGGAACGTACACTGGCGGATGGCACCATTCGCACACCTGTCGACCTGGTTGCCGTGCGCAAAGCAGCAGAGCACTTGCAAGAGCAAGGATGCGAAGCCATCGCAATCCTGTTCGCCAATGCCTATGCCAACCCTGAAAACGAAGCCGCCGCTGTCGCCGCCGTGCGCGAGATTTGGCCAAACCCGCATGTATCAGCCTCGTCAGAAATCCTACCGGAAATCCGTGAATTCGAAAGGTTCTCGACCACGGCGCTTAATGCCTATCTGCAACCCGAAGTCTCAGGCTATCTGACCCGCCTTGAAAACGCCCTACAATCCGGCGGGTTCGAAGGCGAGTTCATGATCGTGCAGTCCAATGGTGGGGTCATGGGGGTCAACACCGCGTCCCGCCTACCGGTGCGTACGGCACTGTCTGGTCCGGCGGCGGGTGTGATTGCTGCAGGCTACATTGCGCAATCTGCTGGTTTCGACAATGTGATTACGGGGGATATGGGCGGCACCAGTTTTGATGTCTCGCTGATATCACAGGGGCAGACGATGTTGTCGGCCCAGACCTCCATCGATTTTGGGATGGTTGTGCGCAGCCCAATGATCGAAATAACAACCATCGGCGCAGGCGGAGGATCAATCGCCTGGGTCGATAAGGGTGGATTGTTAAACATCGGCCCTGAAAGCGCGGGATCAAATCCCGGTCCTGTTGCCTACGGTCTGGGAAATGATCGCCCCACAGTGACGGATGCCAATGTCGTGTTGGGTCGCATCGATCCGGACAACCCAATCGGTGGCAAACTGGAAAGGTTGGACGTGGAGGCCGCTGGCAAAGCGATCGACATCCACGTCGGCGAACCGCTCGGTTTGTCCAGGCTTGAGGCCGCCGAGGCTATCCTGCGCGTCGCCAATTCCCGTATGGCCGGAGCCATCCGTCTTGTAAGTATCGAGCGCGGCTTTGACCCCAAACGTTTTGCCTTTATGCCGTTCGGCGGTGGCGGAGCATTGCACGCAGGAGCAATGCTGGCCGAAGTGGGGATCGCCCGCGCAATCGTTCCGCGTTATCCTGGTGTCACCTCGGCACTAGGCTGTGTGATCGCCGACATGCGGCAAGATTTTGTACAGACGATCAACACTCTGGTCACGCAGTTGGACAAAGCTGCATTGGGAGCATTCATGCAAGAGCACGTGGACCAGGGTATGGCACTGCTTGACGCATCGCGGACCACCTTCGACAAGCGTGAGATCTCATTCGAGCTGGACATGGCCTATGTGGGTCAAACGCATACCGTGCCGGTGCCGCTGATCGTTACGATGACAAACGGCAAGGTTACACCGCCAAGCAAAGCCGACATCGAAGAGGCCTTCGATACGGCCTATCAAACCAACTATGGAAGACTGCTGAAAAACGGCGTGCGGCGCATATTGAATCTGCGCAGCGCTGTAACGGGCAAGCGACCGAAATTCGATCTTTCTTCCCTTGCTCCCACAACAGAAGGCAGTGCCACGCCCTCGTCGACGCGGAAAGTTCACTTCGGAGATGCCTGGCATGACACAGCTATCTATGATCGCTTGTCGCTTCCGGTTGGCACGTTAGTCAAAGGTCCCGCCATTCTGACGCAACCGGACACGACCGTCCTTATCGAACCGGATTTTCAAGGGCGCGTGGACTCCTTTGGCAACACGATTATCGAACCAAGGGAGGAGGACTGAATGAGCGAACCGGAAACCTGGGAGCCGCGCAAGACGGCGCTGCTGACTATCGATCTTCAGAACGACTTTATTCATCCTGAGGGAGCCTATGGCCGGGCTGGCCAGTCGGCGCAAGAAATCGCGGCTCTTCCCGCACGCATCGCGCCCTTGGCGCGAAAGTTGCAAGCCGCGGGCGGACACTATTTTTCGGCCCAGTTCACACTTGTACCCGACCGCAACGGCGAACCATTGATTGCGCCACACCTGAAGAAATTGCGTCCGTTCCTGACCAAGGGCGACTTCGCACCGGGCGGGTTTGGTCACAGTTTGGTCGATACATTGCAACCCTGCGATTTCATCATCGAAAAGGTTGCCTACTCGGCCTTCTATCAGACTCGGCTGGAGTATCTGATGCGCGCTTTGGGTATCGAGAACCTGATCGTCGGGGGCATCGTGACCAATGGCGGCGTTGCCTCAACTTTGCGCGATGCGCATTTGCGGGATATCGACACCGTTATGCTGACAGACGGATGTGCCGCCTTTCGGCAAGAGGTTCATGACGCAACACTCCTGTCACTGGGCACCGTCACGCATCAGCGAAATTGCGATCAAATATTGAACTGGTTGGAGGGAGCCAAATGAGCCTTAAATCCCGACTGGCAAAGAAAGAAATTCTGGTTGCACCGGGTGTGTATGACGGTTTGACGGCTTCGCTGGCTGAAAAAGCTGGCTTCGAGGCGCTATATCTGAGCGGCGCAGCTGTTGCCTACACGCGACTTGGCCGTCCCGATATTGGGCTATCCACGGCGTCCGAGATGGCGGACACGATGACGCTGATCGCCGATCGGGTCTCGTTACCCGTTATCATCGACGCCGATACCGGCTTTGGAAACGCATTGAACGCTCAGCGTACCATGCGACTGTATGAGCGAGCCGGTGCATCCGCACTGCAAGTTGAAGATCAGACCTTTCCGAAGCGCTGCGGTCATCTGTCGGACAAATCCCTTATCCCGACGCAGGAAATGGCTGGAAAGATAGCAGCGATGGCCGACGCGCGCGCCAGAAGTGAAACGCTAATCATTGCCCGCACGGACGCCATCGCTGTTGAGGGGTTCAGCGCAGCTATTGAGCGCGCGGAAACTTATCTTGAAGCTGGTGCGGATGTGCTTTTCCTCGAAGCGCCCCAAAGCCGCGAGCAGTTGACGTCCATCGCTGACCGGTTTGCTCCACGCGTTCCCTTGTTGGCGAACATGGTCGAAGGCGGCGCGACCCCGATACTTGGTGCTGACGATCTGGAGGCACAGGGTTTTTCCATCGTCATTTTCCCCGGCGGGATCGTCCGGGCTTTGGCCAAAACCGCTCAGGCCTACTATCAGAGCCTGGCAGAGAATGGCTCGAACAAGCCCTTCGCGCAGAATATGTTCGACTTCGGCGGTCTGAACGAAGTCATCGGAACCGCCGAGATGCTCGATGCCGGGGCCCGATATGATGACGCCCAAAGTTGAGAGTGTTGCACCCGACCGGTTCGATCTGAAGACCGGCACCCTGATCATCGGCGCGGGGGCTTGCGGTCTGGTCGCGGCCCTGTCGGCTTCGGAGGCGGGACAGGACGTGCTGGTGATCGAAGCCGATCCGTTTCCAAGCGGTTCAACCGCGTTGTCCGCCGGGTTGATCCCTGCTGCTGGAACAAAAATTCAAAAGGCCGCGGGGATCATGGACGATGCGGTACTCTTTGCCAGCGACATTCAGTCGAAGGCCCACAGCGAGAACGATCAAGCTCTGGTCGAATTGTTGACCATCAATGCCGCCGAAGTCATCGACTGGCTGTCTGAACGCCACGCCCTGCCCTTTTCGCTTGTCACGGATTTTGACTACCCCGGTCACTCGCGCCGTCGGATGCACGGGCTGCCGACACGCTCGGGACAAGAGTTGATCGACGCGCTTCGCAGCTCCTGCGAGCGAGAAGGTTTGGACATCATCTGCAATCGCCGCGCGACAACGCTGTATCGGGATCAGGACCAGATTTCAGGTGTTGCCGTGACCGGCCCGGACGCAACAGTCGAAACCATTGCCTGCGACCGGCTTATCCTCGCCTGCAACGGTTTTGGTGGCAACCCCGCCCTCGTTTCCGAGCATATGCCGCAAATCGAAGATGCACTGTGGTTCGGGCATAGCGGTAACCGAGGTGAGGCTGTTCTATGGGCAGAGGGGCTGGGCGCCGGGCTGCAAAACCTGGGAGCCTACCAAGGCCATGGCAATGTCGCGCACCCACATGGAATCCTGATAACCTGGGCGGTGATTACCGAAGGCGGCATACAGGTGAACCGCGACGGTCATCGTTTCTGGGACGAGTCACAAGGCTATTCTGAGGCCGCCCGCGCGGTACTGGCGCAGCCCGACGGGGAAGCCTTCGCCATCTTTGACGGCCGCATCGCGGCCATTGCGCGCCAGTTCGAGGATTTCAAGCGCGCGGAAGAGACAGGCGCGATCCGGTCCGCTGATACAATCGAAGACGTATCGAAGGCACTGGGCCTACCATCTTTGGCTTTGAAGCAAACAATTCGAGAAATACCCATTTGCGGCACGGATCAATTCGGCCGGTCTTTCAACACGCCACGTTTGGCGACGCCTTATATGGGCGTCCGCGTCACAGGGGCCCTGTTTCATACCCAAGGCGGTTTGCGCGTTGATTCCTCTGCGCGCGTCCTCAAAGAGGACGGTTCCGCATTCACCAACCTCTATGCAGGCGGCGGCGCGGCTGTTGGTGTGTCGGGCAAGGCGGACAGCGGGTATCTTTCCGGAAATGGCTTGCTGAGTGCCGTTGTGTTGGGTCGCATAGCTGGGTTGAGTGCGTGATGCCAAGTTTGTGCATTTTAACTATCGGAACCGGTCGTGTCGTTCTGTCTGGGAGCTAGACCTTCGAAGGCGGTTTGATGGTGTTCGGAAGAATAGGTTGGCCTGAAGGCAATGACATGGTTGCAGAACGCGAAGCAACTGCCAGCCTTGTTTAGCGGGCGGATTTTCACAATGACTTGCACATAGTGGCCGCGACTTGGGCGGAGCCCGCCGCCGATGGATCAGAAGGCCGGACGATGTATGAGGCGTTCTACCCACTGTATGTATCCGATTACCCAGTTCTGGCCGCTGACGTTTAGCGTCTTTAGAACTCCAGCTTCAAAGCAGACAATGCGCTCGTGTTTGGGTGAGATTGCGGTTCAATCTGTGTCGACCGGAAAACCAATATGAAACCCAACCGAATGACCCACCAAGGCTGCTTCTCGCTAATTCAAAGGTAATGTGGGAAGGTCGCCCTCGGACTCAAAGGAAATACTCGCTGTACGTAGTATGAGCGACTGCTAAGCGGATTACCAAATGGTTATGTAACCTTAAGCCTGTGCCTCATCTTCAGTGCTACGCACGTCAACCGTTTAGTGATACCGCGCAGCTTATCCCTGACAATTTTCGCATCTTCGTGCATGATGAAAAACTAGGCAGACTGTTTTTGTCTTCCGGGAAGTGCTTGAATTATCAAGAGGCTCGCTATGGAAGTATTAGTTAATGGCATAAACACGGTTCTTTGGAACTACGTATTAATTTACGGACTTCTTGGAACCGGTATCTTTTTTACAATTCGTCTTGGCGCACTTCAGTTTCTTCATTTTGGGGAAATGGTGCGCGTACTCACATCTTCGAAGAGCACGGACAAAAGAGGGATTACTCCGTTTCAAGCGCTGACAGTAAGTTTGGCTTCACGTGTCGGCACTGGAAACCTGGCTGGCGTAGCTGTGGCCCTGACCTTAGGAGGTCCGGGCGCCATCTTTTGGATGTGGATCGTAGCATTGGTTGGAATGGCCACGGCTTATTCTGAAAGTACTTTGGCCCAACTCTATAAAGTCACATCCTCCAACGGCAGGTTCAGAGGAGGCCCAGCGTTCTACATGGCCAACGCCTTGAATGCACCTTGGGCCGGAGTCATTTTTTCGATTTGCCTGATAGTCAGCTTTGGTTTGGTTTTTGTCGCGGTCCAATCCAACTCGATCGCTGAAGCTTTCGAGGGCGCTTTCGGGTTGAACAAATTGGTCGTTGGCGTAGCGCTAGCCGCAGCCGCAGCGGTGGTCATATTCGGTGGAATTAGAACCATCGCAAAGTTTGCCGAGATCGTTGTACCGCTCATGGCAGGTCTATACCTGTTGCTTGCCTGTGTTGTGGTAGTCCTGAACATTTCCGAAGTACCCGCTATGTTGTGGTCGATTGTTGCAGGGGCATTTGGCCTTCAGGAAGCTGCCGGAGGCGTGACAGGCGGCGTCATGGCTGCTGCCCTTAACGGCATAAAACGGGGACTTTTCTCTAACGAAGCGGGCATGGGCTCAGCACCGAACATTGCGGCGGTTGCCACACCTGATCCGCACCACCCTTCCAGTCAAGGCTTCGTTCAGGCATTTGGGTGTTTTGTGGATACGATTTTGGTCGCTACCGCAACTGCATTGCTAATTCTTTTGTCGGGCGCAATTGAAATTGATGGACCTACGGGAATGCGACTGACTCAAGACGCGGCCGCGGTCCATCTCGGCGAAATCGGTCGCCACTTTATCGCGATTGCTATCGTCTTTTTTGGCTTCACATCCATACTTGGCAATTACTCCTATGCCGAAAACGCAATGACGTTCCTAAAGTTGGAAGGCAAACTGCCGATTTACATCTTGCGATTGGGCTGCCTTGCAATGGTTGTTTGGGGCGCTGTGCAAGCTGTTGCCACAGTGTTCAATTTCGCGGATGCGGCCATGGGGATAATGGCAACCATCAATTTGGTGGCAATAGTGCTCCTGTCTGGCACCGTATACAAATTAACGGTGGATTATTTTTCGCAACGCCGACAGAACCTTGAACCTCGCTTTATCGCAAGCAAATTTCCCGAACTTGGTAAGGGCGTAGATCACACTGTCTGGACGGAGTAGATCCATGCCGATACTCAAAACCACCGATAGCGAAAGGCTTCAGGAAGTCTTGGACGATATCGCAGATCGCATTGCCGGCATGTCCGAAAGGGGGAAAGTGGCGCAATACATTCCAGAACTGGCCACAGTTGATCTGAACCAATTCGGTATTGCCATTGCACCAATCAACGGCCCGCTAATTTCCGCTGGGGACGCGAGCACGCTGTTCTCAATTCAGAGTATCTCAAAGGTGTTCTCTCTCACATTTGCGCTGCAACAGGTTGGTGCCACTTTGTGGCAAAGAGTCGGCCGGGAACCTTCCGGCGATCCATTCAATTCAATCGTTCAGCTTGAACACGAACGCGGAATCCCAAGGAACCCGTTTATCAACCCGGGTGCGATCATAGTGGCCGATGTTCTGCTTGAAGACCGTTCTTCTGATGAAGCAGTCAACGACCTTTTGGCATTGTGCCAAGAGCTTTCGCAGGACAACTCGATCGAGATCGATGCGTCAGTTGCAGAGTCTGAGATGCGAACTGGGTCCAGAAACCGCGCGCTTGCGCATTTTATGCAGGCAGAAGGTAACCTTAAGGCACCCGTAGAAGATGTTCTGTCTCTGTACTTTCGCCAATGTAGCATTGCGATGTCTTGTGAACAGTTAGCATTGGCGGGCCGCTTTCTCGCTGCAGCGGGTCAAGATCCGGCCACCGGTGCCACAGTATTGTCCGCACAGCGAGCCAGAAGAGTAACCGCACTGATGATGATGTGTGGTTCTTACGATGCCTCGGGTGAGTTCGCCTTCCGTGTTGGCCTTCCAGCGAAAAGCGGTGTTGGTGGCGGAATCTTGTGCGTTGTACCTGGCATCGCATCTGTTGTCGCCTGGAGCCCCGGGCTCGACCCAAAGGGCAATTCCCATTTGGCATCCATCGCATTTCAGGAGTTAGTTCGTGCCACAGGCTGGTCTATCTTCGGGCCAAGTACGTAAAAGAGATTGCGTGAACTGCGTTAAAACGAAATGAATTCCACTTCGATGACTGACGGGTAACACGTGGATAGCGAAACGTGTCCCCCAATTTCCCGGTTCAATCTACAGTGTCTATTCGCGCAAGAGTTTTGCAAGGCGATTGCCCAAACCAAACTTAGGAGCGAAATACGCCACGTTTGAACGGCTAGGATTTGAGGCCGGCGGCACTGCTTACCCATGGAATAGGAAACGTTGAAAAGGGCATCAGGTAAGGTGACTTCAGTAAGCGGGGCGTCCTGTTCAAAACCGAAAGCCTGCACTGGGCTTACTGCGGTCGTACGCTGCAACTTGCTTGAACGTTAGCTCTGCGGACGACGCTGACATTGCGAGGTGCCGGTAATGGACGCGATCAGGTCTTACCTGCTAGGCTGTTCTCATAAGAAAGAACAGGGACAACATGGAACTGGATGTGCGCACCTGGCTCGAAGGTCTAGGCCTCGGTGAATACGCCTCTGCCTTCGCGGAAAATTTTGTAGACGCGCAGGTTCTTCCGCATTTGACCGAGCAGGACATAAAGGACATCGGCGTCACAGCAGTAGGCCATCGACGGAAACTGTTGAGCGCAATAGCAAAACTTGGCGAACTCTCGCAGGAGACTACGGAAAGCCCGCGGCGGAGACCGGAAGCAGACAAAACACCACAGCATACGAGTGAGCGGCGACAAGTAACTGTACTGTTCGCAGACATCTGCGGGTTTACCAATCTGTCCTCGTCCCTCGACTCTGAAGAAGTTCATGAGTTTCTTGGGGCGTATTTCGAGATTGCCGACGGCATTATCGGCGACTTTGGCGGAACGGTGGATAAGCACGTGGGCGACAGCGTTATGGCGGTGTTTGGAGCGCCGATCTCGCATGGAAATGACGCGGAAAGGGCCGTGCTCGCTGCACTTGCCATTCAAGATGCGATGCCCGGCATCTCAGAGCAAGTGGGACGATCGCTCAAAGCCCATATCGGCATTGCAAGCGGGGAAGTTGTTGCATCCGGCGTTGGGCCAGACAGGCATTATACGGTTATTGGAGATTCAGTTAACCTGGCCGCTCGACTGACAGATAAGGCTAAGGCTGAAGAGATCTATATCTCCGACGTTGTACGCCAAGCATTATCAGCGATGATTGCGACCACCGAGGTAGGAGACTTGTCCGTAAAGGGACTCTCAAACCCGGTAAGCGTGTATTCAGTACAAGGCGGTCAAAACTCCATAGAGCCACAAAGCGCGCGTCCGTTTCTGGGCCGTATGGCGGAGGTCCAGCAGTTCCGCATTGCAATGGATGTTTGTAAGACTGCCAACAGGGGGCAGGTCATCCAAGTTCGGGGCGATCCCGGAATTGGCAAATCGCGTCTAACGGATGAGTATTGCCGACTCGCCGGCGAAAATGACTTTGAGAGTCACCGCAGTCTTATCCTAGATTTCGGTGTTGGTCAGGGGCAAGATCCAATCCGCTCATTGGTCTCTGGCCTTCTCAAGTTATCCTCAGAAGAAGGCCTTCAACAGAGGCAGGCGGCAGCCAAGACCGCGATTTCGAACGGGTTTGTTACCCCTGGAAATGAGGTCCATCTCAACGATCTTTTGAACCTACCTCAATCGCCAGAGAACCAGGCGCTTTATGACGCTATGGACAATCTAACCCGGAACTCCGGCAAAATTGGCACGGTCGTGGAACTTGTCCTCGCGCTCAGTGCACGCGATCCAATGCTCATCGTTTTCGAGGATATCCATTGGGCAGACAAGCTGGTCCTAAAGCAAATAGCTGGCTTGGGAAACGGCGTTGCCGACGCACCTGCCATAATCGTTCTGACGTCGCGGATCGAAGGCGATCCGATTGACCCAGCCTGGCGCGGTTCCCTCGCAGGCACGCCGTTTATGACCTTGGACCTTGGACCTTTGAGCGAGGCCGATGCCTTTGGGATGGCCGCAAATTTCGTAGATACGACAAACCAGTTCGTTCGGTCATGCGTGGAACGGGCGGCAGGCAACCCCTTGTTCCTCGAGCAGTTGCTCACAAGCGCCCAAGAGGCAGGGGATGTTCAAGTGCCGGGATCTGTTCAGAGCATTGTGCAAGCAAGGCTCGACCGACTATCGGCGGCCGACAAGATGGCCATTCAAGCTGCCTCTATTCTCGGTCAAAGATTCACGCTCCCATCTTTGCGGCATCTGATTGGCAATAGTGACTATGACTGTGGCACATTGGTGGGGCATCAGCTGATCCGCGAGCGCGGTGAGGACTTTCTATTTGCTCACGCGCTTGTCCGGGATGGCGTATACAGTTCTTTGCTTAGAGCGAGAAGAAACGAGCTGCATCTTTCTGCTGCAGACTGGTTTGCGGGGAAGGATCTGCCCCTGTATGCCGAACACTTGGAACTCGCGGGCCATGAGGATGCTGCGCAAGCGTATTTGCGAGCCGCAGAGTCGCTGCAATCGGCATTGCGGTTTGAGACCGCGCAGAGGCTTGCGGAGCGTGGCATACCACTGGCACAGAACTCAGAGGTGTTGTTCAGGTTGCATTGTCTTTTGGGTGAATTGCTGCGCGATTTAGGTGAGCCAGAGGAGTCGATTGATGCCTATCAAGCTGCCCTTATTCGTCAATCCGATGATACCGAAAAATGCATGGCCTTGCTCGGAATTGCTGAAGGTATGCGCATAGTTGAACGCATCGACGAAGCGATGAACCTAGTTGATGAAGCGCAACCCATTGCTGAAGAATCTGAGTTGATGGAAGTCTTGATGCGCCTACATCACTTACGGGGAAACTTGCTGTTCCCAAAAGGCGATATTGCCGGGTGTGAGGCGGGGCATCAGCAAAGCATCAGATATGCAAAACGTATCGGTTCGACCGAGGGCGAAGCAAAAGGACTTGGCGGATTGGGCGATGCTGCTTATGTCGCCGGGCGGATGCGCACATCGCATGATATGTTGTCTCGTTGTGTAGAAATCAGTCGCGAAAATGGATATGGGCGCACGGAAGTCGCAAATGCAGCCCAAATCTGTCATACGAAGATTTACTTATTGGAACTCAAGGAAGCTTTCGAACAGGCTCGAAGAACAATCGATGCTGCCCACCGAGTTGGACACGATCGCGCCGAACTGAACGCAGCCGCCGCGGCGTTGTTTGCTGCTGTTGAACTCAGTGACTGGTCATCCGTAGGAGAGTTTTGCGAGCACGTTATGGTGCTAGGTGAAGCTCTGGGGTCTGTAAGGTTCAGCCAGGAAGGAATGGCCTTCAAAGCCGTTTACCTCAACGCGATTGGCCGGCACGAAGAGGCCATTGCCTCTATAGATCAAGCGATCGCCGGCGCAAGAGAATTGGGGATGGCCTTCGGAGGTCCGAGAATGCTTGGGCACTTGATCCGCATCAATAGCGACAAGGGAGCTCAGGACCAAGCTATATCGGAGGCTAAAGAAATAATCTCCAGGGGTTGTGTGGGGCACAATCAACCGTTCTTTTATCGCGATGCAATAGAAGTTATGGTGCTTCGCCAGGATTGGCAGGAGGTTCTCAGGTACGCCGCATTACTAGAAGCATTTTCTGATCAAGAGCCTCTTCCCTGGAGCGACTTTTATGTGGCACGAGCGCGGGCGCTCGCTTCTCACAGTTCGCAATCGAGTACCTCTGAAAGCACCGTTGTCTTGAAATCTATTCGTCATCAAGCAGAAGGGTTGGGTCTTGTTTCATCTTTGCCCGCTATCGATCAAGCGTTGAATGCGGGGTAGCGTTGGCTTTCAGATTATCGTCGCTTGGTTCTTCGAAGAGCGTACTTTGGCTTTTTGCACTCAAGGCGATGGCGCAGAAATCAATGACTGTTTGGGCGACTGCTTTGGGCTCGATGCGGACTTCGGAGGCGTTGCAGCATCCAGGTCCGAGGAAACATCCGGCACCGACAAACGCGGCCCAATCCTGCCGTTGGCCAAGTGATCAAGATGCCGCGTCCGCGCCCGCTTTGCGGTCATTCGCTGCAAGTGCGAACTCCCGGCTCTGTCGAACTCAAACATCGCCGCACAAAGTGTGATTTCGCTGCGTCGGCGCGAGTGACCGCAAAGTCGGCGTTGGAAACATTGATTGCGTTGCGCCAGATCAATAAAACGACCGTCTGATTTGACTAATGGTGGGTCATGCCCGCAGCAACGAACAAAACCGATTTGCTTGCCGTGTTCGATAAGGATCTGGCCAAGCTACGCAAAACGCTCGATGGCGTCGACGAAAAAAACGCATATTTGTCGGCCCCCGATGACGACACCACGATCAAGGGTGTAATCGCGCATCGCACCCATTGGATGGGGATGTTCCACGGGTGGTACGAAGACGGCGTTGCGGAGCGCGAGGTACATGTGCCAGCTAAGGGCTACAAATGGAACCAGCTCAAGGAATACAATGCTGCGCTGTATGCTCTAGGCAACGAAACTCCTTGGGAGGAACTGCTCTCGGCGTTCGAGGCCGCTTGCGACAAGCTGCGCCGCTTTGTTGAGACTCAAGATGACGCCCTGCTATACACCAGTTGCGTGTTTTCATGGACCGGCAAATGGACCCTAGGTCGGTTTGCTGAAGCGTCCGGTCCATCACATTTCCGATCCGCCAATACTTACATCCGAAAGGCGCTGCGTAGCGCTCGCAGAGGATAGTTTTTCTCGCCGCACATTTGACATTTAAGTTTGTGAGACCAAATAAGGCGGCTGCGCAATCCAAAGAGGACAGAGGCACTTCTTCGCCAAAACTGCAGTTCATCCGAACCGCAGCAACGGTTGCTTCGGGCTCAACTCTGACGTCGGCAAAGAAGAAACCTCCGGTATCACGGTGCGGTTTTGCGCGGGTTTTCATAAACAATTGAAACACAAAGCTCTCGACTAGATATTTCGCTGAAACGTACAAGCACTAGAGTGAACCAAGAGTGACTAAGAATAGGTGTTTTTGATGATAGTTCGAATTTGGCAAGGGTGGACATCACACGACGATGCAGATGAGTATGAGCGTTTACTCACACTGGAAATTATCCCGAGCATTGAAGCGAAGGGCATTTCTGGGCTGAAAGAGGTTGAGGTCTTTCGTCGGGAGACTGACATCGAAACGGAGTTTATGACTAAGTACGTTTTCACTGGAATAGAGGCTTTGAAGGCGATGGCGGGTGAGGAGTTGGAGAAGGCCTATGTACCCTTAAATGCACGGAAACTGCTCAAACGATTTGAAGCAACTGCAAGGCACTTCGAGAAGAGATTTTTAGGAGTGTATACTGGCTGAGCCATGCGCCGCCGCCAGCGGCGGATCCTTCGGAAAGGATCGAAAATCAAACCAATTGAAGCACGTCCCGCCCCAGTTTCGCATGCCGCCCACATGCAAGCGCTCGCCGGATGTTCGATGGCATATCAGCGCCGCTCTGAACACCCGTAAGACTATCAGCCACCAGCTTACATTGGACTGCCCGTCAGGCCCTGCGTAGCCGTAGAACATCCAGTCTCCGTGGCCATTCACAGTCTTGGATAGCTCAGTCTATCGCAGTATGAAGCATGGCATGAGCTAATTCATCGGAAGTTACATTGATGGACGGCATCAGCCCTTGGAGCGGTTTGAAGAGGTAGTCGGCCATCTTCCACGTGTTCCTCGGCCCTGTCGGCGCAATATAGACTGGGCGAAAAGCGAATTTCCGTTCGAGGTCGTATGCAAACAGCTTGCTCTCCGCTTCACCCTTTATCTTCAATGCAAAGGACATGCCGCCACCATCTGGCCCACCCGTGTAACGAGTGGTCTCCGTGTCCAGCCTCTTCTCTACCGCGCCATAGGGATGAACTTAGTTTTCGTCGGCAAGGCGCCAAACACCTTGCTCCCCAAATCCTCGAATCATTTTTGGTCCGATTTCTTCAAGTTTGAACTGTTCCTTAAGAACATGAGCAACTTGGTCTTGAACAGTGATCTGCATCGGTTCGGAAAACTCTTGAAGCCGGGATGCCAAGTTCACGGCTGGCCCAAAGATGTCGTATACATACTTCTGAATCCCTACGACGGAACCAACGACAGACCCGGAAGCCAGTCCAATTCGGCAACGCCATTGATGCGGGTGGCTCAGGTTGCGGCGGTTTAGATAACGCACAAATCGTATGGCCGTATTGGCAATGGCTTTGGCATGATCTGGGGTAGGATCGGGCAGACCGGCAACAGTGATATAAGCGTCCCCGATCGTTTTGATGCGTTCGCAGCCGAACTGCTCACCAATACGATCAAAGGCAGTGTAAATGTCGTTCAGTTCGGTGACCGTAACGCTTGGATCTTGCGAGGCGACCATTTCCGTGAACCCCACAAAGTCGAGCATCAGGACAGACACAGGATCATAAAGCTGGGGCGTGACCACGCCAAATGTCTTGTACTCTTCATAAACCGAGCGCGGCATCAGGTTCAGCAGCAGTTTTTCCACCTGCTCCTTTTCACGTTTCAACTCGCGTGTATTCCGTTCAACCATCATTGAATAGGAGTCGATCATCGACTCCAGTTCTTTGATGCGGGTGATATTTTGGCAGACAAGAACCAGCACATCCTCATGCGCGACCGTAAAGTCGAGTGCGATCACCAGGGTTCTACGCTTTTTCTTGAAACTGATTTCAGACGAGTATCGCCCCGTCTCTAACAGGCTTTTCTGCACCGCATCGGCATCAAGATCGGGGAAAAGCTGCTGCAAGTGGTGCAATGGGGTATCGCCGCTGAACCATTCATCAAACGTGTCATTCCGGAAACCAAACTGCAGCGTTTCACGGTTTAATAGTGCGACGCCCACTCCTATCGCACGCAGCAGCTGTTCATTTATGGCTTCAATAGTCATGGTTTACCTAACAATCAGGGGCCGGCGCTTTCCGAATTCCGCGACAACTACAGCTACGTCTTCTGCCGCCACGTTGTGTTTTTCCAATGCATCTTTCAACACCGTTTCCAATTCATCGAAATGGACGTGCTTGATGCACAGGTGAGAATGCAACTGGCGCAGCTGGTTGTCCGTGTAGGACGCCGGGCCGCCAAGAAGCGAAGCAATGAACTTTGTCTGATGATCGACCATACGGCTCATGTCGACACTGTCGAAAAAGGGCCCGACCTCATCATTGTCCAAGAGTATGTCGTAAAACGAGATCACGATCTTGCTGATCTTTGAAAACCCGCCGTATTTCTCAAAAAGTGTGCGTTCAGCCATCTCAAAACCCTTTTCAAAAATCGGTCAAACAAAGACAATTCTCACCGCTCTTTGGCCCAAGGACCTAAGAGCGGTGAGTGCATCGTTCATTTAGCGGCGCTGGACGATAACCTCAGCATACTCAGACGAAATGCACAGCGAGTCATTGGTCGAGACGTCGAACT
Organism: Ruegeria sp. R14_0; assembly: GCF_017743975.1. GTDB lineage: Bacteria > Pseudomonadota > Alphaproteobacteria > Rhodobacterales > Rhodobacteraceae > Ruegeria. The sequence goes on from NZ_JAGHRC010000006.1 coordinate 97,385, forward strand.
TCTCGATCAGTGCCATGATGTCGTGGCGCAGTGCCGCCTGCCCTTCTGTATCCAGAGCATCAAAGGCTTTCTGCATCGGTCCATAGAAAGTCCGAAAAAACTCCAGAAAGTGTTCCGTCGATCTGTAACGGAACATGAAGTTCTTGCGCCGGAATGAAACGATATCGCAATTGGTTCCAAAAGCGTCCTCGACCCAGTCCTGACTTCCCCACAAAGCCGGAGAATTTACGCCAGCTGGCGGAGGAACATGTTTGCCGATGGTTTTGAACAGCTGGCCAATGAAGCTATCGGGCGTCCAGTTTGCCATACCTATCTTGCCACCTGTTTTCACAACGCGTTGAAGCTCTGACGCAGATTGCAATTGGTTTGGTGTGAACATCACCCCGAAAGTGGATACGACGGCGTCAAACGATTGATCCGTGAAGGGAAGCTTTTCCGCGTCGGCAACCTTGTATGTGACGAACAGACCTTCGGCCTTTGCGCGCTGGCTGCTGGCCTCTAGCAGGGCTTCGACGTAGTCGGTCGAGGTGACATCGCAAAAGCGCCGTGCAAAGGCGAGTGTGGCGTTGCCGTTTCCTGCCGCGACATCCAGTACTTTGGCGCTTGGCATCATATCCATGGCCTCGGCAAGTTCTTCTCCGGTGATCTGAAGGGTTACGCCCACTTTGCTGTAATCACCTGATCCCCATGCCACGTTTTGCTTGGCTTTGATTGCTGCAAAGTCCGTTGTGGAATCGATTGTTGTTTGAATACCCATTATTTTTTCCTCTTGGTTTTTTCTGGTCTTTGCCCAGCAGTTGAATTGAAGGCCGCGTTATCGAATGCGGGCGGTTAAGCAGCTTGCCGTTTGGGCCAGCTGATGTTCACCACGGGCCGCTCAGCGCTGGCCACGTGCTCAAGAATTCTCGAGTTGATCCACTCTGGCTGGAAAACCGGCGCCATATGCCCAAGCTCTGGCAACAGGGCTATCCGCGAATTTGGTAATGCCTTGGCAATCGCCACTGATGCGCGTTGCGCGATCTCCGGAGACTCCAGGCCCGTCATCACCAATGCGGGAACCACAAGTCGTGAAAGCTCGGCCAGGTCCCAGGTTTCCGCAAACCCGTTGGCAAAATCTGTCATGATCGACGTGATCTGCTGCGCAAATCGGGATTGGGCCGCAACGGGCAGCGCATCCCAGAACCCCTCTTCGTTCCAGAAGTCCAGGAAATGACGCATCCCTGCTGCGGCATCACCATCTGCAGCGGCTGCCGTCACCATGCCGGACAACATTTGGATTTGCGCAAACAGTTGTTGGCTGACCTCGTCGCCGTGCTTAAGAAAGTGAAACGCGGCAGGTTCATAGACCGTCAGGCTTTTCACAAGATCAGGACGCATCAGCGCGACCTTGATGGCAATGCCGCCACCGTTGGAATGTCCGACAAGATGTACCGCGCGGCCCAGGGCCTCAATTTCCCCGATCACGGGAACCGCAGAAACAGCAGCTCCTTTCTGAGAGCTGTCACCGACCAAAGGTGCTTTGCCATAGCCGGGCAGATCAAAAGCATGAACCTCGAAGCGATCTTCTAGATCGGTAGCCAGTTGGCTCCATTGCGCGCCGTTCGATGCAGAAGAATGTAACGCGACAATCGGTGCGTTGGTCATATCTGTTGGTCTGAATGAAATAGTCATCGTACTTACCCAATTGCATTTGCTATGGGCACAAACTGACCTTCCATTGTTTCAATGTGATTTCTGAAATCGGGGCTTAATGTTTCAGTTGTAGCTCTGTGAAGTGGGTCACACAGCGCGCTATCCGCTTCGAAGACAAACAGGATTCCCACTAACACTGGAACGAAACCGCGCAGTCTGAAACAATTGAAACACAAGACGCTGATTTTGAAATGGCACTGAAACAATGATATCTTAGAAGATCAGGATGATGACGGACATGGCAAACGATCTCGAAGAAATCGAGAGGGCAAGAGACCTTCTGCGCGACGCCATTGAGTCTCTCAAGGAGGGGTTCGCCCTCTATGATGATGACCGTCGCCTTGTCATGTTTAACCAGCGCTATGCCGAGATGAACAAAGGTATCTCGGACATGCTGAAACCCGGTCTAGATTGGGAAATCCTGATGCGCGAGACAGCGCGCCGGGGTATTTACGCCGACGCCATAGGCAACGAACAGCAGTGGGTTTCGGACAGGTTGGCCAATGGGATCGAGTTCATACAGGACTTTGAACTGACAGAAACTGACGGACGGACGTATCTGGTTTCTGTACACCCAACCAAACTCGGCGGTTTTGTAGTCACACGCGAAGACATCACCGCCCGAAAGCAAGCAGACGTCGAAGAGCGGGACGGCGATCTTTTGATCCGAAAGGTATTGGATGCCAGCTCAGCGATTGTGACGATGGCGCGGATTGGCGACGGACAATTATTGTATCGCACACCCGCCGCCCGGCAGTTGTTCGGCCCCTCCAGGTCAGCGAAAGAGCATTATCTGAACCCGGAAGAGCGCGCGGATTTTATCACGCTGCTCTTGGCCGACGGGCATGTAAATGACTACAAGCTTGATCTGGTGAACGCGCAAGGAAAGACATTTCCCGCCTCAATCTCTTCGCAGTTGATCGATTACAAGGGCGAAGAGGTCATCGTAACCAGCATCATCGATCTCACTGTCCAAAAAGAGGCTGACGCCCTTATCCGCCAAGTTATGGAGGCTTACCCGGTCGCCATTAACATGACGCATGCCGACACGGGCAAAGTGCTTTTCGCCACACCGGAAATCAAGGCGCTGTTCGGAGATAGTGAAAGCTCCAAGTCGTATTATGCTGACCCCAAGGAACGCGATCGGTATCTGAAGGACCTGCGACACGCGGGTTCGCTTAAAGACAGGCGCATGAAATTCATCGACATTAATGGACGAACATTTTGGGGCGCGGATTCTTCGCGCCTTATCCAGTTCAATGGCGAAGAAGTCATCGTCTCTAATACGCGCGATCTGACAGACGAGCTGGCAATTGAAGCCGAGCTTGAAAAGCAGCGACAGTTGGTGTTCCAAAACGAAAAGATGTCCGCCCTTGGAGAGCTACTTGCAGGCGTTGCGCATGAGCTTAACAACCCCCTTTCAGTTGTTGTTGGCCACGCGCTCATGCTGAAAGAAGAGATCAACGACCCCGGTTTGACTGTCAGGATAGAGAAGATAGGTAGCGCCGCAGAACGGTGCGCGAAGATCGTGAAGACTTTTCTGGCAATGGCACGTCAGCAACCCAGCAAGATCGAGCAGGTCGATGTGCCCAGCTTGATCGAAACAGCAGCCGATGTCGCGGGCTATGGCAGTAAATTCGATGAAATCCAGATCACCCTCTCCCTGCCCGCCGATATTCCCCCAATTGCCGGGGACGCTGATCAGCTGACGCAAGTCATCCTCAACCTGATTATCAATGCCGAGCAGGCCATGACCTCAACCAACACTGGCGACCAGATCACGATATCAGCCGAAAACAAGCCGAACACAGAAATGGTAGAGATTACGGTCAAGGATAATGGACCCGGAATCCCCAAAGCCATTCGCCCCCGCATATTTGAACCGTTTTTCACCACGAAAGAAGTCGGCGACGGGACCGGGATCGGATTGGCGTTCTGTCATCGCATTGTCCTGTCTCACGGTGGCCAGATCAGGTTGGACCAGACCGATAACACCGGTACTTGCTTTCGGATTTTCCTACCCGTGGCAGTGCCGCAGATAGATGACAATGATGAGCCGATCGAAACCCCTTCGTCCCCTGTTAAGCAACGTGTCTTGGTCGTGGATGATGAGGTGGAAGTGGGTGAGTTGAACGCTGAAATCCTTAGAAGAGAAGGGTTTCACGTCGATTTCGTCTCGTCCGGTCAAGAGGCACTGCACCACCTGCAGGCTGCCAAATACGATGTATTTCTGAGTGATCTGAATATGCCGGGTGTTGACGGACGCAAAATTTACGAAGCGTTGGTAACGCGTTTCCCCGATATGCTGACACGCACGGCGTATATTACCGGTGACACGATGGGAGAAAACTCGCTGGGTCTACTCAAAGAGTCCGATCTTCCTTTCCTGGAAAAACCTGTCTCACCCTCAGAGCTCAGAGCGCTTGTCGGAAGGCTGCTCACCGGCCAGGAAGACGAAACTGATGGATGATCAAAAGGCGCATATCCTGGTTTGCGATGATGAGATTGACGTGCGCGAAATGCTTCAGGAATACCTGAACAAACGCGGCTATAAGGTCTCGGCAGCCTCAGGCGGTGGAGAACTTCGCGCCATCGTTTCAGCCCAAACTGTGGATGCCATAATCATGGACATCAACATGCCAAAGGAAGATGGCCTTTCCATTCTCAGATCTCTTCGCCCCGAAAACGCGACGCCGGTGATCATGCTCACGGCGGCGGGCGATGTTGTGGATCGGATTATCGGCTTAGAAATGGGGGCCGACGATTATCTGGGCAAACCCGTCGACCTTCGAGAGCTTGAGGCCCGGATCAAGGCAGTCCTGCGTCGCAGCGCCATCAATGAAACGGCATCCGTCGCAACCGCTGACAATGATGGAGCGCGTTTCGGGGACTATACGTTGGACAAAAAAGCCGCGAAGCTGCTTGCCCTGGACGGGTCCGAGGTCCAGCTGACTGCGATGGAATACAGTTTGCTCAAGGTGTTTTCAGATAACAAAGGACGCGTGTTGAATCGGGACCAGCTTTTGGAACAAGCGCATGACCGGTCGTGGGACCCCTTTGACCGCAGTATCGACATACGGATATCCAGATTGCGCCGAAAACTCGAAACCAACCCCGAAAAGCCGGAAATCATCAGAACCGTTCGCGGAATTGGATACTTGTACGATCCAAAGTAAACTTGGTTGTCGATCTCAAATTTAAGCTGTTCAACTCCGTTCAGCGAGTGGTTGGCCCGCGATCCGATTGTTTGCTGACAACGTAGCGAACGACCCATTGCTGCAACCTATTTTTGGTCACTCTTGGCAACACTGTCGGCGGGGTGGGAGGAGTGGCCTTGGCCTATTGGTTTGCATTTCTTGGCAGTAACAAACAGTAAAAGCCGGGTTTCGAGGATACCCTCCCGATACAGTCAAGGCGACTGTCATTGCGCCGAGTGATAACGGCAAAGTGATCTTTGGCGACGAGACGGACAACCACCGCATTCGCCCTCGTCCCGATACTTTCCTAAATGTGTTCGAACCGCGAGGCAGCGTCCGGGCATTTCAGCGGCGTAGGAATGTTGTGACCCAACACTAAGTGCGGCGTATCACAGCTCGGCACTTTAAGGGCCGCCGGCTCGTCTTTGTAAAAACCACTTTGTGAGCATTGCAGTCATTGGAACATCACGCAGAACGGCCCAAAGGAGACATTCAGAGTACCGTGCGGATGCCGCATCGGCAGCCCGCATTACCGCCATTCGCTGCATGAGCCAATCCAGAAGCCTCTCCAACTCATCTTGCACGGACTAAAGCATTGGATCGTTGCATATTGAGCAGCGAAGTATTGGGCAAAATCCGATCCCATTTGGCATATGTACAACAGGCACCTTTAGCGGATTGGTTGATCGCTGGATTTCACCCTTCGGTTGAAACTAGGGTGCCGTATTGTATCAGCAATCGGGTATGGAAAATGCAGCGTCTTTATCAGCTCATTCAATATGTTGCACCAATCGTTGGGCTTGCGGGCATCACAATGATTATCATCGGTGTTCAAGGGGCACCGCGGAACTGGACGCTGGTCCAGCAAAGCCTACCACTCGTGATTTTAGCACTTGTTTTCCGGCCACAGCGTGGCCATCCAATGTACGATCTAATGGGCATGCAGGGCCGCTCTCGCAGGCCAGCAGTAAAGCCTGAAGACACTCCCGAAGCAAAAGAAGCCAAGGCTTTTCTTGCCGAGGTTATGGAACAGAACTTGGCCGTTTTGGCGCACGAGCCAGGTGATTTGGCGCACCATACCGCACCCGCAAAATTGGTTCCGCTACTGCCTGGAGCTAAAGAGCGAAGCCGAAGCTGGATTGGGGGTGCCCCTATGCTGCCTGAAGATATGGAATGGCCCCAGGTTAACAGCCTACCGATGCTGTTTGTTGCACAGGTTGCGCTTGATGAGCTGCCTGAGGGCATCTGGGGCGGTTTGGCGCCGCGCGATGGCTGGCTGGCTTTCTTTATGCCGTCAGAAGGGCGTGTAGATGATGACTCCCGCGTCTTTCACCTGACCGGCCCGGTTGAGCCGCGTGATTGGCCGGACGTGCCCCATTCTTTCTATTTTGGTACAAGCGGCGACAAAGCACGGGAGGCTCTGGCGGCGGTGGGATTCTCTGTTGCCCCGCATCCTCCGCGCTTTCCAGTGGCTGTCCAGCGCCATGAAGGGTCGACGGAAAGAAGGCGCTCGGTCGAAGCCGATGACAATCAGCGCTTTGCCATCCAGGAAGACTATGATCCTCGGTCTTTGATATATCGTCCATTCGACACCATCAGCGCCCGTGGCTTTGTTGCCAGCCTGCTGGCCGGTCAGCATCAAGCATTGAAAATTCTGGCCGGAGACATCGAACGAACAGAGCGCAATCTGCAAAAAAGTGAAAACGCAGAGGACCAGGCGGAAATGCGGAAAAGCCTTGCGAACGATCAGCAGGAACGTGCAACCCGCGACGCGGCAGTCGCCGCTCTTGAGGACGTCCATAGCAGGCTTGTGGCAAGACCGGACAGTTTGCTGGACACGGGCGCGACAGACGCTTTGATTGCCGAACTCGACCAGATTGAAATTCGCCGCCCCCAAAGAACCGATGACGGGACTAAATGGATATCACACTCTGTAATCGACGAGTTTTGGGCGCGTTCAGTCAGCCGAGAAGTCTTCGAAATACAGCTGCAAGAAGCCATGCGCACACACCCCGAGCGCGTATCCGATTCAACAAGGGCTCGCTATGAAAGGCTCTGGCGTTTTGACCAAGAACACCAATACGCCACTATGGGAGGTCCCGTGCATAGCGGCTTCATCTACTCGCGCGCGCGCAATCCCGCCTTTCTTTTGGAGGTTCCCTCAAGTGATCTTGTGGGCTGGATGTTTGGCGATGTCGCAAGCCTTGGTATGTTCATTGATCCAAGTGACATGAAGGCTGGCCGCTGGGACAAAGCCTGGGGTGATATTCTCAACTGAGAACAACCAGGTGAAGTTTGCCTGTGTAGTGTTGCATTGATCGGGTTTCAAAATACTTGCTGTTGTTTGTCGCTCAGCGCTCGTCAATATCAACTCATTTCGAGTTGGAGCCAATGCGGAATTTCCCCATCCGATTGCGCTTGACCGTTGAGGGCGGCCCAGAGCCGACATTGAACAATGCCTGGAAACACTGCATTCGCAGCCCGCAAACCTGCATTTCGCCGAGCGCGTTAATTCAAGGCTCAACTGAATTTGCAGATCACACAACAACACTGGGTTTCGACTCTTGGTAAAAAGACCCACCGATGATTGTTCAAAGCGGGATATGGTGGCGCCGATCTGTATACTGTAGTCGGTCGTTGTTCACCTCCAAACAGGCTTTGCCGCGCTATGGCCCAACGTCATTGGCCTGCCTTTTTAGCAACAAGCAGTATCTATGTACGGCGCAATCAAGATGAGAATATGCGATGTTGACTATCTACGGCAGGACAACCTCCAGCAATGTGCAGGCCGCTATGTGGTTGGTCGCTGAACTGGGCATCGATTTCAAAAGATATGACGTGGGTGGCGAATTCGGCGGCAATCGGGAGCCTCAGTTTCTGGCGAAGAACCCGATGGGCCGGGTGCCAGTGATCGAAGACAAACACGTCACTCTTTTTGAGAGTCAGGCTATCTTGCGCTATCTCGCGGCAAAGCATAGGGCAACAGACCTGTGGCCCGAGAGGCCCGCCCAACGGGCGCCTATTGATCAATGGATGGAATGGTCCAAAGTGAATGTGGCTCCTGTTCTAATCTATAAAGTTTTTTGGCAACTTGTGCGCACCAACAAGGCGTACCGGGACATGGACCGCCTTTCCGAGGGTATTGAGGAGTTGCAAATGCTGATGCCAATCGCCGAGGCCCAGATAAAACGCCACGGATGGTTGGCGGGTCCTAAGATGTCCCTTGCCGACATCTCTTTTGGCACGCAACTATTTCGCTACTTTACAGTCCCGTTCGATCGATCGGACTTACCGGCCTTGCGCGCCTACTACGACCGGTTGTGCACGCGCCCGGCTTACGCCGAGCACGTGATGGTATCCTACGAGTCGTTGCGAGTCCCGGGCGCTTGATCACCCTTCGGAGGTCATTAAAGCGGCCAAGGTTTCTCCGGCATTTTCCAAATTGAGGACGTCCCAAGCTGCGCGTAACAAGCTATCTTGTTCGGCGTCTGTAAGGACGCCCTCGCAACAGGACCGTGCTTTGGCTTCGACTTCGGCGTCTGTCAGCGGGTTTTCCGGTCCGCCGCGATAGCGCTCGTCCGCCCAGCCGGCGATCTCACGTCCATCTTTCAAACGGATAGTAATGCGTGACCGCATTTTGTCGAAACCTTGTGCTTCGATTTCAGGATCCAACTCGGTCCGGACCCGACGCTGCATCTCTTGCATCGGGTCTGAGCCAACAAATGCGTCCGAGAACTCGATCTTGCCCGCTTTACGGGCCAAAGCGATCATCGACAGCGCTGCTGGCAGCGAGAATTTTGCCTGCAAGTGATTTGACGCAATTGGATAGCGGATGGGTTTGAGGATATTGGTGCCTGCGTAGACAGTTACCGTGTCGATATCTTCGGGTTTGATATCCGCATCCGTGACAAGGCGCAGCATCAGATCAATCGTTGGGTGTGTCAGCACTCCGCACGGATAGGGTTTGATTGACACGCCGGGTTCAACAATGGTCCAGGTTCTGCCAAAACCCTGCGAGATTTTCTCTGGGCTTGCACCACCACCCTGTACAGCCATGAAACCCCACGGACCATCCAGAGCTTGCGGATCGGCCGTATAGCCGCGCGCGGCCAAAAGGGCGGCCGTGATCCCGTTTTCGGCGGCGCGCCCCACATGCAGTGGCTTGGTCATAGTGCCGAAATTGCAGCGGATACCGGCGGCAAAGCTGGCTGCAATTCCAAACCCGTGGCGCAAGGCGTCGCCTTCAAGACCCAATAGTTTCGCGGCAGTTGCATATGCTCCGAAGTGTCCGACTGTGCCGCTGGAGTGCATGCCTTGCATGTAGTGTTGTGGCAGCATCCATTCCGAGATTTTGCACTCCACTTCGAAACCGGTGAGAAACGCCAGCATGAAGTCCTTGCCAGACACATCGCCCAGCTTCTGTGACATAACAATAGCGGCAGTAAGCGGGGGAATGGTTGGATGCGTGAGTAGGCCATAGATGTGAGCCGGATCGACGCTGACCTGACTGTCATCCCAGTCGTGGGCGTGACCTGCCGTGCCCAATACCCGCGCTGCCATTGGCGCCGGAACCTTGGCGTTGCGCCCCAACAGCAGAGCATCCTCACGCCCGCCGTAGTCCAACGCCTCATCAACAAGAATATCTATGGTGTGCTCTTCGGAGCCCGCAACATAAAGGCCAACGCCGTCCACAAGACAGCGCGTGCCGATGCGCAAAGCCTCTTCGGGGATGTCTTCAAAACGAACCGTTTCGACGAATTCTGCGGCTTCGGCCGTGATGTTGGTATCCTGCGGCATTTCTGCAAATGCGTTTTGCACAGCTGACATGGGTGTCATCCTTTCGGGGTAAGGGAAGTATTTGATTTTGATAGGACAGTACGCCAGACGACTCCGGCGCTTGCGTTAACCAAGACAGCACGAACCGCCTGAAACGCGGCGACTAGCGCGACGTTCTGACCCAGTACCTTTGAAGTCAGAACCATTTCTGCCATTCCGCCGATCGAGAAACAGAGGACGAGCGTTGGCAGGCTTATGGGTGTAACAAGGCTCGCAGTCGCGGCGGCAATGGCCATGCCCACCATGATGACGAGAAGAACGGGAAAACCGACAGCCAGCGCCCGGGGTACGGAAGAGAGGCGATCGCGCCGAAACCTTGCACCTAGCGAGACACCGACAAGAACTTGCACGCCAGCCATAAGGGGCGCAGGCATCCGTCCACTTGAAAAGCCCAAGGATGAAAGCAACCCGACCGCAACCAACGCGCCAAGCAACCATGCCGCAGGTAATCCGAGTTGGGTGGCGGCCCATCCACCCGTCACCCCGACGAGCAAGACCAAAGCCAGAGGGGACCAGCTTAGCGTCGCTGCGTCGTTCACAGTTTTGATTGACGAAGGGAAGGCAGCATACAGCGCCAAGGGCAAAAGACCCACGACCATTGCTACACGCACCGCATGTAACGACGCGACAATGGTCCGATCGGCACCATGGGTTTCGCCCACATTGGCCATTTCGATCACCCCGCCGGGCAACAGCGAAAAAAATGCTGTGCTGCGGTCCATCCGCCCAATGCGTGCAAGAAGCGGTGTCATAAGCACCGCGGCCGCAATACCCAAGCAAGCGGCAACAAACATCACAGGCGCCCAGACCAGTAACACTGCCGCAACATCCGGGGTGATGGATAGCCCGACGCCAGCCCCCAATGCTGCCAGCGAAACGCTATAAAGCGGTTTTGGAACAACGACCTCGACATTGCACATGGCAAAGCAACCGGTGACCACCGCCGCACCCATGAGCCAGCCGAGCGGGAGGCCAAGTGCCTCCCACAGGCTGCCCCCGAGCGCGGCGGGCAACAGAGCCAGTAGAAAGCCCTTGGTTATGCCGAGATCGTTCCGGGTCACTCGTTCAGGTCTCTGTACACGGGCGCATCCGCGCGACGGCGACCTTTCAGCCAGTTGCTGAGCGGTGACGACGCGATACTGAGGATAGCCAGCGCAAAGAAGAACAGCGCGATCGGCCGCGTAAGGAACTGACCCATGTCCTGGTCGAACAGGATCATGGACTGGGCCAGAGAGTTCTCGACCAGATGCCCCAGCACGAGTCCCATAATGATCGGCGCGGGTGAGAACCCGGCGCGGTTCAGGAAGTATCCGACCAGACCGGCGACCAGCATGATGTAAACGTCGCTCATAGACTGTCCGACACCGTAGGCACCAACCACGCAGAGGCAAAACACTGTTGGCCAGAGGAACTGGCGCGGGATCAGCGAGATGCGCGAGAAATGCTTGGCACCAATTAGGCCGAACCCGAGGAACACGAAGTTCGCGATCAGCATTGCGAAGAAGATCGCATAGAGCAGGTTCGGTTGGTTCTCGAACAGGTACGGACCGGGGCGCAGGCCGTGGATCTGTAGACCGCCCAGAATGACCGCTGCTGTTGCCGAGCCCGGAATTCCGAGCGCCAGCGTCGGCACCATCGCTCCACCGGTCGCTGCGTTGTTTGCGGCCTCAGGACCGGCAACGCCTTCGATCTCACCTTTGCCGAAATTGTCCTTGTTCTTTGACCAACGCTTGGCCTCGTTATAACCCATCATCGCAGCGACAGTTGAGCCTTCAGCAGGAAGAATACCCACAAACGTCCCCAGACCGGAGCTGCGCAGTATGGTCTTCCACACCCGCTTGAAGTCATCGATTGTCGGCAGTTTCAGCGCAGACATGCTGAACCGTTCCAGCGGCGTATCCTTTTGCCCCGCCTGATCCAGCAGTTCGGCCATGGCAAACAGACCAATCAGAACGGGGATAAAGCTGATGCCTTCGTAAAGCTGGGGCACCCCGAAGGTGAACCTCTCGACACCGGTGGTCAGGTCAACGCCAACGGTGGCAAGCAGAACGCCAAAGGCGCCACCGATCAGGTTTTTGACTGCAGATTTGCCGCTGATCGACGCCAGCATCGACAAGCCAAACACGGTCAGCGCGAAATACTCTGGTGGACCAAACCGATAGGCAATCGTTGCCAGCGCAGGCGCAGCCAGGATCAGTACGATCAAAGAGAAAATACCGCCTGCAACACTTGCAACGGCCGCCATGCCGAGCGCCTTGCCTGCCTCACCATTCTTGGCCAGCGGATACCCGTCGAACGCGGTCGCCGCCGCAGGCGGTGCACCCGGCGCATTGATGAGGATCGCTGTGATGCTTCCGCCGAACGTTCCGGCACAGTAAAGCGCAGCAAGCATTGCGATTGCAGGGATTGGCTCCAGATAGATGGTAAATGGTAGCAGCAAAGCGACTGCCATTGAGCTCGACAATCCCGGAAGGGCGCCGACCAGAACACCTACGATTGTCCCTACCATGATCAGTAGCAGGGTCGTGGGCTGAATGATTTCAAGAAATCCGCCAAGAACGTCCATGTTTTCCTCCCTTCAAAGCCCAAGAGCCGCGAGCGGGCCCATGGGCAAACGCAGGCCAAGCAGCATTTTGAAGACCACGTAGATTGCGACCGGCACGCCGACGGCAAAAGCGACAATCGCGCCGTAGTTTCGCGCGCCCCACATCACCGGCAGAACCAGGCAAACGCAGAAGAACACCAGCGGCACACCAAGGGTTGGGAACAGGATGGCTGCCAAGCCAAGCACAGTCGCCGTTGCCGGCATTTGCCAGGGCGGCACTTCGCCCAGGGCCTCACCGCCATTTGCAAGACTTTGCAGGATCATGATGACGGTCAGAACAGCAATCACACCAAGGATCAGGCGCGGCATATGCGTTGCGGGCATGCCCTGCGCCATACCAAGAGGGTCCGTGTCAAAGGTGGTCGTGACCCACCAAAGGATTGCCGACAGAACGAGGATCAGCCCGCCTGCGACAAGGTCGCGAGAGAGTTTCATGGGGTTCCTTTCCACTGGAACGAGTGACCGTCCGCCAGAGCGGCGGACGGTCGGGAGGAGGCCTTACTTGCGCAGGCCCAGCTCTTCGAGGGTCGCGTAGATGTTGTCGTACATCTCACGGATCTGGGCATCCCAGACCTCAGAGCCTGCAACTGAGCCCGCATCGAGGCCAATGCCTTCCAGGTAGGCCTGGTACGTGCCGTGCTCCATGCCTTTGATCAGCTTCTCTTCAAGCATAGTCGCCCGATCTTCGGGGGTGTCTGCCATCACAATGACGCCCCGTACTGTCGAGAAATTGACGCCATCGATGCCAAGCTCGGCCATAGTCGGCGTATCTGGCAGAACGCCCAGACGCTCCTGCGCCATGATCGCCAGCGGAACGAAATCACCAGATTCGATTCCATCGACGGCCTCACCATAATTCAGGCCAGCAGCTTGAATGTTCTTGCCCATCAGGTTCGTAATCATGGCACCACCGCCATCAAAGGGAACGTAAGCCACCTTCGCACCTGATTTGTTAGCGAAGGTCATCGCGGCGATGTGGTCAATGCCGCCAGCTTGAGTTCCGCCCCATTTGATGGGCGAGGACTTGGATGCCTCAATCAACTGCTCAAGGCTCTCAATACCTGTGTCTTTGTTTACGACTACAATGATCGGGTCATCCGTCGAACGGGCGATCCCCTTGATGTCGTCTATGCCAATCGGCGCGCGGCCCCGGGCCATAGTAATCAGATGTGTGGGGGTAATCGCCATCAAGGTGTGACCATCAGATGGCTTGCCTGAGGCATAACTCATGGCGACGGCACCTCCGCCCCCTTTCTTGATCTGCACAAAGGCATCCACACCAAGTTCTTTACGCGCACGAATTAGCATCGTCCGCGCGGTCGTGTCTGTCCCGCCTCCTGCAGATGCGTGAGTTACAACCTCAATCGGCTGTGACGGATATTCCTCTGCCGCCGACGATGTAGCAAGCGCCGCCACGATCATCGCACCAGCAGCGATACGAGAAAGTGTTTTCATGGTGTCCTCCCATTGATTTCGACCAGCCGGATACGGCCGCTAACTTCAGTGGGTATCATTGCCGACTGTAAACTGTCAACAGTTTTCAATTATGGATCTCAACCATGGCGTCTCGGAGAACTTTAAAGAGACGCGATCAGACGCGTAAGGCCGTTGGAAACATGCTCGCGCAGTGCGTTGTTTGCCGCAGAAGCATCACGTTGTGTCAGCGCGGCGACAATTTTTTTATGTTCGGCATTTGAAACCTGAAGGTTACCTTCCTGAACAAGTCCACGTCTTCGCAACAAGTGAAGCTGGTTGACAATTTTCCGGTAGGTATCTTCAAGCGAACTATTTCGGGCCGCGATCACCAGAGCATCGTGGAACTGCAGATTCAGTTTGTAATAGTCCGCCGTATCGCCCTTATCCGCCGCCGTCTGCATCTGATCCACAAGACCACTTAATTTTGCAATTTCAGCATCATCTGCGCGCTTAACGATCAATTCTCCGGCAAGCCCGGCAATGGCTCCTCGAAGCTCATACAGATCTCGTGCTTCATCCAGAGATACTTCACGCACATACATGCCTCGGTTGACCTTACTGGTCAGAAGCCCTGCCTGTTCAAGACTTCTGCACGCTTCACGGATCGGCCCACGGCTTATTCCGAGACGTTCGGCCAGCGTACTTTCATTGATCCTGTCACCCGCAACCAACTCTCCGGACACGATCATTTCTTCGATAGCATCAACGGCAATAGAGGTAATGGTATTCGCTTTCCGTTGACTGATTGCTTGGGTGGCAGAATTTGTTGATGTTGAACTTCTCATAGCAATAAATGTGTTCCTTCAACCGTTAACTGTCAACAGTAAGCGCGACCAACTTGAAATTGGAACCGGTTCAACATTGGACCCCATAATTCGTCTCTCGCGGATATTCATAACTCGAAGCGGCGTGTCTTTGCGCTTTGGTGACTTTGGCACCCGAATGTAAATGACCGCTATAACAGATTGGCGAGATTGCTCTCGCAGATGCAGCGAACTTCCGCTTCCCACCCTTCGTGCAAAAATCATCCAACGCCTCTCAGCCTCTTCCAACTTCGCATTGAGACTAGTTGCTCCAGAAACTCTGCAATGCCCTTTCTAATAGTTCAACCAATAGACCGTCGAACGCCCGCCTGCCTTAGACCGTTTCAACGCGCCCAGTGCTTCCATTGAGCGTAAGTCTCTGGTCGCAGTGGCTGTCGAGGCACCGCTGATCTTGCGGAATGCCTTGGCGCTGATGCCTAAGTCAACGCGCGCGGGGCCTTGTTCGAATAACTTGCGCACGACATGTTCCTGCCGTGCATTGAGCAGCTGAGTGAACCGCAAAAAGAACCGGTTGCGTCTCAAGACAAATTGCGCTTCTTCCCTGGCAAAAACCGACGCATTTTCTAACGTTTGTAAAAACCAAACTATGAATTCGGTTGCGTCGATGCCCCCCCTGCCCTCTTTCCGGCCTGCCTGTAGAGCGTGATAATACGCTTTCTTATCTCGCTCGACCTGACGTGAAAACGAAAAAGACAATGCACATTGCTGGGCAAAAACAAATTCAATCAGCGCCCGGCCAATTCGTCCGTTTCCATCAGAGAATGGGTGGATGGATTCGAACCAAAGATGCGCCAGCGCTGCCTTTATTGGCACTGGTGTTCCCCGATCTTGCGCCAGCCAGGACAGAAACACATTCATTTCCTGCTCCAGACGATCGGGCGGTGGTGCTTTGTACAACACATCATTGGATCCCACGACTGCTGAGCGGACGATTTCCAGATCGAAACGACGCCAGCGACCCAAATCTTCCAGTTCAATGCCAAAGAACAACAACCGATGCCAATCGAACAGTGTGTTCGCCTCTAGGGGTCCCATCGTTGAGCGCGCAGCCGCCATCAACTCGGCGACCGCATCAGATCGGCGCGTAATTTCCCGCCTGTCGCGGTGCTTCAAAGACGCAACAATCGATGCCTGGATTTCGGTTTCGTTCAAGGGCACGCCTTCGATTCCAAAAGACGACATGACCTCTTGGGCGATTTGCGAAAGATGAAACTCCTCCCGGTCAGTATTCGGAAGCCCATCAATGAGGCCGGTGATTTCACCGACCTTTTGGGAGGATGTCGCCAAGTAAGGTTCTACCCGCTCACGGTCATAAGTGAACTTGGGCCAGTACTTTGATTGCCAAACTTGTGCCATGAGGAGATTAGTAAGCACATTCCAATCAATATTACCACAATTTTGATCTGAACAATAGGTTAATTCAGGTCATCCGCGGCTAGGGTATCGTCCGCGAACCGAGGCGATTCCACTTCGAGACCGAAAGGATCGCGGAATTGAAAGTACGTAGGCCGCCGCTCCGAACTACAGAATGGACAGCATGTGGCAACGGCTCGAAGGTGTTGTTGATCTCCAAAACAACGGTTTGTCGTGCACAAAACCTTGCATGCCCGCATGTTTGATAGCGTGGCCCTTCACATACATCCCAATGCCGGATGTGTCACTTGGACGGTGCCATTAGTGTCACCGGGCCCGCTGCCCTGTCAGCCTCGGTCAAATGTGGGAACCAACTGGACCAAAGCTTGGGATCGCGCCTGTGCAAAATGGGGTGCACCTGGGTCCAAGCATCCGCGCTGCTCGAATCGGGCGCAGGTGGTTTTGCCGAGCGAAAAAGTCTATGAAACCACTGCGCCGTTATTAACTTTGTGTTTGGATACTGGTAAGCAATTTGCCCCGATTTTGGCGGGCAGATCGCTGATGCCTGTGATATTCTCCAGTAGTTGGACAGTTTTACAGGCGACCCAGGTTTCAGCACCTGTCGCCTTTGTTTGGGCAGCCTTTCAAGGAAATCATGTTTCAACCTGTTTGCTGACAATTCGACGGGAACAAACGCCAGATAATGCATGTTCGTCAATCGGCCCAAGTGGTTTGCAACACATCCTTAGTCGGCAAAACTGCCCACTAATTTCACTGATGCCCGGCCATCTGAAAAGTTTACTAACGAGCCCTGATCCAAGTGCCTCAAGAGCCCGAACGTTTCCACAGAACAACGTGATAATCGTATAATGATCATTATACTGCTGAAATGCGCATTGCATGATGATGGCGGTTTTGGCTTTTTTGTAGTGCTGTTGCCTTCCTACTTTTTGTAAGGTTCTTCCCATGCTAATTCAGGTGCTTTGCGAGTTGCCTCAACAGTTCATTTGCATCCTCTTCAGATAGCCCTGGTAGTTGGACTCTAATTCGAACTTCGTCCGGTGAAAGTTCACCATGCAAAACCCCACCCCCGTCCAGTTTAACTGGCTTAAGTGGTTTGACCTGCTGTGGGCGGCCTCCTCGTACCTTCTTGGCATGGGGTTGAGGGGAAGCCTTCATCGCATCCTCCAAAACAGCCCACTCCGTCTTTGGGTCGAATACATCTGCCTCAGCGAGGGCCTCTCGTAGTTTCGTTTGTGCTCCTCCTCGCAACGCTGCCGCAAGTTTCAATCCGGCCTTTTCGGAGAGCGCCACAGGGTGCTGCAACAGGTCACCCAGCGCTTCGTGAACCATGGCAAAGCTGCGCACCTTCGAACGTTTGGCTTTCGATGCAGCCGCGAAAAGCACGTCCACGGCGGCTTCTGTCGAATCGAATATCCCCTGCCCTACTGCCAGCACGGCAATACGCCCACGCTCATATGGGCTTAGGTTGGAGCGCAGTTCGTTTTCCTCGACCATCGAAACGTAAGCGCCCTGCCCCGATCCGGCTTCTCGGACGAAAGCTGGAATCGACAAAAATCGCTGATCGGTTTGAGCAAGTCGACGGAACGCATCCAGGCGCCTGAAACCTGAGATCAGACCAAAACCTTCGCCATTCCGTGTCACTTCAATTGGCGTCCTAAGCCCATGGACTCGCAGCGATTCAAGGAGTTCGGCCATCGCTTCTTCGTCTTCGACCATTCGATCTCGACGGATGTATTCTGCATCAATTTGATCTAACGGCAGCATCTCGGCGACAAGACCCGCGCTCTGAGCATCCCGCCACAGCGCAGCATCATTTTGGTCTTTGGCCAGCGCGACGCGATCTGTGACCGTCGTCATGCCATTCAACGAAGCCGCCTCGGCCGCCACCTGCGCAATCGGCGGAGCGGACGCTGTCGCATCAAATGGATTGAGTGAGGGTTTCGCCGCGAAACCGGCCTCCAGTTCCTCTAGCTTGGCCGTGTCGGGTGTTGCTAACCTTCTGCGTTTAGCCATCTGCCTGTCCTCCAACTTGGGTATCACGCCACCAGCAGCCAATTAGAACCTCTTTGAACTCGGCATATGTCCGGTCAAAAGTTTCCCGGCCGCGTACATAGGTTTCGCGATTAAAATCTCTGTAGTCGGCTTCGTAAATTCCATTCACTTGCTCACCCGCCTGCCCAACGAGAGCCGTGAAATCCTGTCGGTACGCATTCATGAAATCACCGAAATAGGCCTGGATGACATTTGCCATGTCCGTTTGCTGGCTGGCGTCGAACCGCGTGATAATCGCACGGACCACGTCCCATTCGAACTTCAGCTCAGGAAGACCGGCGGCCCTTTGCGCGGCGTTCTCGCCATCTTCGATACTTGCAAACGTAGTGTAGAGCATGTCGAAAAACCGACCGGTTGAGTCAAATTCAAGGAAGGACGCACCGAGGGGGACCAAAAGAATATCTGCCGCTGCCAGAGCATTGATCGTTAGGTACCCAAGAGCAGGAGGAGTATCGAGAAAGACAACATCGTAGTCGTTCAATACACCACTTTCTTCTAAGAAGTTTGTTAGCCCATCCCACAAGGGCCAACTTCGCAAGCCCATCCGCCAGACGGGGATCTGAAATTCAGCCCAATACAAATTCAATTGCGCACCAATCAAATCAATGTTGGGCCAATGCGTTTTTTGAATAACGTCACTCGGGGCTATTTTCAGCGCCTCTTCCAGTGTCTCATCGAGTGGAATTTCAGGCTGTCCGTTCACCTGCCGTATGTGGTTTTCCTCACGCACCGCTTGCGCGTAATCTTTGGCAATAAGAGGGAATACGGTTTGCCATTCATCCGCCACTGAACCTCCAAGTATCGAAGTCATCGATCCCTGGCTGTCCAGATCGATAACGAGGACCTTGTACCCATCCAAGGCCGAGGACATCGCAAGGTGCGCAGCTGTCGAGGTCTTTCCAACTCCACCTTTGAAATTCGCGACCGATACAACCTTTGCCGGCAAACCCTCGGGTCGATATGGCACGTATTCTTTAGTGCTGACACCTTCTGCTGCGAAGTGTTTTCTAAGAACCAAAACGTCTTCCAGCGTAAACCACTTTGACCCGGCCTCGCCTTCACCCTGTGGCAATTCCGGATTGGCCTTTAAAACGCGTCGCAAGTGTGCGGGAGCGACCGGAATAAGGTACTTTGTGATTTCCCAAATTGAAAAGCGGCGCAGACGTTTTTCACCGTCAGGCGCATAACCTCGGCGAGCAAGGTCCTCTCTTCCTTTGGCGCAGAATGCAGCGGCTTTCGCGAATCGTGATGTGCCAATAGGATCGGGAAGCTTTTTTGCTGCACTCTCTGGATCTAGATTTAGATAAGGGGGCAGGGAAGGTGGGGTTGTCTTATTCACTGTCGGTGCCTCAGGTAATGTTCGCCTTGCCGGCGTATATTCGGCAATGTAGCGAACATTTTTGTCCAAAGCTATCCTTAGATATGTGGTTTTCCACAAAAATAGGAAAGGTGCTCGGTTTCGCCACGAAACTTCACGAATTCAAAGAAAAGTAGACAACAAACTAGTTTGATTCTTTTTATCTGTTTAGATTCTTTGATGGCCAATAATAACATAATAACAGTATGTTACATGAAGTTAGGTACCTGTATTCGGTAGCATTGGCACCCGAACACGGTACCAAAGGAACCCAAATGCAGGGGCAGAGGTCCCAGAATCCGGGAACAAGGGAACCGATTCTCGGTTTGTGTAAATTCCGAGGAAAACAGACCCTAAATCGAAGACCGTTAGGCGACTGGGCGGGGTTGGAACTTCCGAGTCGAATCCGAAATAGGGGCATTCTGGGGATAACTTGGGTTGGCGCGCATTAAGGTACCCAAATCCGGGATGTGGGCAAACCTGTATTTGGGTACCCAATTCACATTGCATGGCGGGTACCTTTCGTGCCAACAATAGTGAAAAGAGCAGTCAGGCAGAATCATGCCAGAACCAAAAACCAATATGGAGAATCTCTCAGGCGCATTGCGTCGTGAGACCGTCAAAAAGAATGTCGCCGCGATTCACATCAGTGGCAAGCTGTCGCTGTTGCAGCGAAAGCTATCCAATGTTCTCTTGCTCAATGCTTACGATGCGCTCACGTCGGCGCAGACTCATACAATCGACGCGCGCACCCTAGCGATGATGGTTGGTTATAACTCGAACGATTTTGATACGCTGCGCTCGAGCTTGCGCGCGCTTGCTGAAACAGTCGCCGAATGGGATATGTTGGATGAACAGGGTCGTCAGGAGTGGGGTGTTTCGTCTCTATTGAGTTTTGCCAAGCTGAAGAATGGGGTCTGTGAATATGCCTACTCTCCCGCGCTGGCGCAAAAGCTCTATGACCCCAAGATTTACGCCCTAATAAATGTGCAGATTCAACGGAATTTCAGTTCCGGCCACGGTTTGGCGCTTTATGAAAACTGTTATCGCTTTGTCAGAACAGGGTCCACGGGTTGGTGGGCGCTGGATGTTTTTCGCAAGCTTATGGGCGTCGATGGAAGCGACTATTACGCTAGTTTTAAGCATCTCAATGCCAAAATCATCAAGCCTGCCGTTGCCGAGGTGAACAAAAGCTCGGACATTCTTATTGAACCGGAATTTCAGAAGAAAGGTCGTACCGTCACAGACATCCGCTTTCTGATCAAAGGGAATCCTCAAAAGGCGATGTTCGAAATTGACGACGAAAGGGGCGTTCGCAACCTCGAAACGTACAAGACGCTGCGCAAGCAAGGCGTTTCCGACAGATTGGCGCGTCAGTGGATTTCCGAGCATGGCGAAGACTATGTGCGAGAAAAGCTCGACTATGTCAGTGCTAAAGACGGCGTTAAGTCGACGGTTGGATTTCTCTCAGCGGCGTTACGCGATGATTATCGGTCGGCAGAAAAGGAACCGCCACCACAACCAAGTCCAGAGGCAATTAAGGCTGCGAAAATCAGAACAGCAGAGCAGGAAAGGCAAGACAGGGAATACGAGGCTCGAGCAGCAGAAAGAACAGAGCGCTCCAGAAAGCTCGCGATTGTGGAAGAAGTGGTTTCGCGGCGAAACCCAACTCAAAGAGACGCTGACAAAAGGTTGTTTATGTCCAGCCTCGACAACGATCTCGACCGAGAGCATTTTCGAGCGCATGGCTGGCGCTCGGGGCTGAACGCAACCAAGATTTTTGATTTCTGGGAGGAATTGGAACCAGACGCGTTTACCTAAGTTCTAATACTTCACGGCTCAACGCCGCTTCATAGCATCGCTCAAGGCATCTCCTATCGCGCTATTGCGTGCATTTTTGCCTTTTTTTGCGTATTGCGCATCTTTTCCTTTTGATCCGAAAGGACGCTTCTGTCGCGCTTTGAGTGCTCTATCTTGTTGCGCCGACGCCCCTCCATCTTTTCGCATAGTTAAGCCGATGCGCTTTCGAGGGACATCTACTTCGACAACTGTCACTTTAACGACTTGCCCAGTTTTTACAACGTCATGTGGATCTTTCACAAACCTGTCCGCAAGCTGGCTGACGTGAACTAAACCATCTTGATGCACACCAATGTCGACAAAGGCGCCAAACGCGGCGACGTTCGTGACCGTTCCCTCCAACACCAACCCGGGTTTCAAATCTGTGATGCTTTCAATGCCATCCGTGAAAGATGCGGTTACGAAACTCGGGCGGGGATCGCGGCCTGGCTTCTCCAACTCCGCGAAAATATCCCGCACCGTCGGCAGACCAAAGGTCTCGTCGACAAAATCCTCAGCGCGCAATCTGGTGAGTGCCCCGTCATGCCCCATAATCTTGCGAATGTCCTGACCGCACACGGACACAATCCGTTTCGCAACGCCATAGGCTTCCGGGTGCACCGAAGAAGCGTCTAGCGGTTCTGATCCGTCACGGATTCTCAAAAAGCCCGCGCATTGTTCATAGGCACGCGGACCAAGACGCGCGACTTCCAAAAGCTGATTTCGATTCTGGAAAGCGCCGTTCTGGTCGCGGTGCAAAACGATCGCTTCCGCTAGTCCCGGCCCAAGGCCCGAAACATGCGAGAGTAGGGGGGCGGACGCCGTGTTCAGGTCAACCCCAACCGCGTTTACAACATCTTCGATGACGGATGCGAGTGACTGCGATAGCCGATGTTGATCGACATCATGCTGGTATTGCCCGACACCGATCGACTTGGGTTCGATTTTGACAAGTTCGGCCAAAGGATCCTGCAAACGTCGGGCGATCGAGACAGCCCCACGCAGCGATACATCCAGATCCGGAAACTCCCGTGCGGCCAGTTCCGAGGCTGAATAAACCGAGGCCCCCGCCTCTGAAACGACAACCTTAGTCGGTGTTTTGACCGTTTTAGGCAAAAGCTTCAAAGCTTCCCCGACCATTTTCTCCGTCTCACGGCTTGCTGTCCCGTTGCCGATGGCAATCAGTTCAATCTTGTGCGCCGAGATGAGGTTCAGGATGGCAGCTTGCGCGCCACTTACATCGTTTTTGGGCTGAAAGGGGTACAGAGTGTCGGTGGCAACCACCTTTCCTGTAGCGTCAACAACAGCCGCTTTAACACCAGTGCGAATTCCAGGATCCAAACCCAGTGTGGTCCGTGCTCCGGCTGGTGCTGCAAACAATAAGTCTTTGAGATTACGAGAGAAAACGTGAATAGCTTCCTCCTGCGCCCGACTACGGAGGTCCGCCATTAGCTCAACCATCATAGAGAGTGACAGTTTCACCCGCCACGTCCAGCCGGCCACCTTGCGCAGCCATTTGTCGCCTGGCGCGTCACTGCGCGTATGCAGATGAGCCGCCACCATGGCTTCGGCACGCGCGGCCCCTGCTTCTGGTTCAGGGGCGATATCCAGTGTAACGACGCCCTCTTTCGATGCTCGCAACATGGCAAGCGCGCGGTGCGACGGGGTCTTGGCCCAAAGCTCGGCGTGGTCAAAATAGTCGCTGAACTTTGCGCCGTCCTGTTCCTTGCCCTCGATCACTTTGGACGTAAGCAATGCTTCGCGCTGCATGAAGTCCCGCAACTCGCCTAGCAATGCGGCATTTTCGGTCAAACGCTCAGTTATGATGTCGCGTGCGCCGTTCAACGCATCCTTGGTCGTCGGGACGGCATCAGAAACATAAGCGTGTGCCAACGCCTCCGGATCTGCAGACCGGTCCCCCAGGATTGCATCTGATAAAGGTTCCAAGCCGTTTTCACGCGCAATCATCGCCTTGGTACGGCGCTTTGGTTTATAGGGCAGGTAGATGTCTTCCAACTGCGCTTTGGTTTCGGCCTGCGCGATGGATTTCGCCAGCTCATCCGTCAGCTTGCCTTGATCCTTGATCGAGCCAAGGATCGTCTCGCGCCGCGCCTCTAGTTCACGCAGATAGGTCAGTCGATCTGAAAGCGTCCGCAGCTGCGTGTCGTCCAGCCCGCCGGTCACTTCTTTTCTGTACCGTGCTACAAACGGGACAGTGGCCCCTTCGTCCAACAGCTTGACCGCAGCACCGACCTGTTCCGGTCGGGCGTTGATTTCGGTGGCGATGGTGCGGGCGATGCGGTCCAAGGGGGCCTCCTGAAGTCTGTTCGGAGGATCTTCTTAGCCAGCCCCACAGCCAAGGGAAAGAGGAGATAGGAGCGTTACACCTGCTCGGCCAAAACCAGCAGGTCATCATGCAGGGTTTTTGCTACTTCCACATATCCACGTGCAATATTGCGCGCCCGCGCAGAGAACCGTCTTTGCGAGGGCAGGCGGGCTCCTTGATCGATAATGTCGGCGAACAGATGCTCGGCACGTGCGTCATTCTCGGCGGTGCGGCCACCGCTGAACTGGGCGGGGTCAAAGGCAAGAATGATTTCGCCATGATAGGGCGCGCCGCCCCGGCCTTCGGCATGTTCCATGCTCTCCAGGCTGGTCAGGTCGTCAATCAACGGGCCCGCCAGCAGTTCGATCATGATGGACAGGGCTGAGCCCTTGTAGCTGCCAAAAGTCAGCATCGCTCCGTCCATAGCAGCCTGCGGATCGGTGGTTGGGTTCCCTTCCTTGTCGATCGCCACGCCTTCGGGCAGGGGCTTGCCAGCGCGGCGATACAGTTCGATCTCACCGCGGGCAAAGGCGCTGGTGGCGAAATCAAACGTGAACGGGTCTTTGCCCCGGCGCGGCCAGCTGAACGCCAACGGGTTTGTCCCCAGGCTGCCTCGCGTCCCTCCGGCTGGCGCGACCCAGCTGTGGCTCGGCACCATTGCCATCGCGGCCAAACCTTCTGAGGACAGCTGTTCTACCTCTGGCCACAGAGCCGAAAAATGAAAGCAATGATTGATGGCCATTGCAGCCATACCATGCGCGCGAGTCTTTTCGATCAGAATGGGCAGGGCCTTGCGAAAGGCCAACAAAGACATGCCACCCCGCGCATCCACGCGCACAATGGCATTGTCCGAAGGCGCAACGACAGGGGCGATATGACCATCAATCTTGCCTGCTTTCATTGTGTCATTGCACATGAACAGGCGAAAGAGACCATGAGATTGGCAATCGTCGATCTGACAAGTTGTCAGCATCTCGGTGATTGCGGCGGCATGATCCGGACCAAAACCAGCTTTCGTCAGGATAGACAGGCTCAGATCTTGGATCTCGTTCAATGTCAGTTTGACCGTCTCGCTCATGCCCGGCTTCTCCCTTATCTGAGGTCAGATAAGGGATAGCGTGGTCTAGCGGACAAAGGAAACCCGGTTATCAGTTATCCTTGTGTTTCGGCTTGAATATAGGCAATGACGTTGACGATATCGGCGTCCTTTTTCAGGCCCCGAAACTGCATTTTGTTGCCTGGGACCGTGCCTTTGGGGTCCGCCAGGAAAGCAGCCATCGTTTCAGGAGTCCAAACGATCTCGGATTGTTGCAATGGCTCGGAGTACCGAAACCCATCGGCTTGTCCGGCCTGTGCTCCGAAGATGTTGTGCAGCGAAGGTCCGACAGTGTGGCGATCGGCATCCAACTTGTGGCAGGCGCTGCATTTGCGGAACACTTTCTTCCCGGCTTTGATGTCGCCCTCAACGGCGGCGGCTAAGACGGTAGACTCTTCGGCGGGCGCGGCCTCGGCTTTTTTGTCATCGAGGTTAAAGATCAAGCGTGCGGTTACCGGGACTGTTCGGGTGATACCCGGCAGGTCGGCCAATTGCATCAGCTTATCGATACCAGCATCAACACCTGCATCCTCGGTACCGATGAACACCATGTCATTGGTCGACACCATGACCGAAGTTTCAGAAAGACGTGCGACAAACATCTCGGCATCAAAGTCGACGTCTGTGCCTGCAAGCGAGAGCCGCGCTTCGGCATCGACAGTTGTTGTCTCGCCAACGCCCAGGGCTGAAACCTCTGACATGTCGAAATCAGCCGTCAATGATGCGGTTCCGGCCTTGCGGAACACAAATTCGATCATGCGTTCGTTGCGAATGTCGATGTTTGTTTCAACAGAGGATAAGTCAATTTCGATCTCGACCTTGCCATCCTGGCTCACTTGGCCAGAAATGTTTGTGAAGGAATTGACCTCTCCGATGGTGTCTTTCTTGATCGAGCCATAGGCCAGATGCGAGCCCTCAGGGGCCAGCGTCCACGTCTGTGCCAGAACCGGAGTTGCAACAATTGCCGACGCGATCGTTACTGCTTTCAACAGAAGTTTCATTTCTTTTCTCCAACAGGTATGTAAATCCTGACCACACGGGCCCGGTCCGTGAATGACAAACACATACAGGTCGCGATTTATTCGATGGGTGTCCAAATTAGCTCAGAACAGGCCGTGCGCGGCGCGATCCAGACGTATTCGAAACGTGTCTGGCGGTTCGGGCTGTCTCTTTCCGGGGCGTCGGATGTGGCCGACGATCTTTTGCAGTCTACCTGCCTACGTGCACTGGAGCGTCATCATCAGGTCACCTCGCATGATCGATTGGACAGTTGGCTGATGACGATCTGCCGCTCAATCTGGCTGAATGAGGTGCGCGCACAGTCGGTGCGCAAGGCCCAGGCGCTGTCGGTAACGCCCGAAGCTGAATTAATTTCGGTCGGACCGGATTCAGAAACGAATATTTTCGCCGCTGAGGTGTTTACCCAAGTGATGCAGTTGCCAGAGGCGCAGCGGGAAACGGTTATGCTTGTGTTTGTTGAAGGCTACAGTTACCGCGAAGCCGCTGCGTTACTGGACGTACCGATTGGAACAATCATGAGCCGGTTGTCGAATGCCCGGCAGAAACTGAAAAACGTGATGCAGCATGATGCGGCAGACGCCGTTCGACGGAGTGGCAAATGAAGTTTTCCGACGAGACGCTTAGGGCGTATCTGGAAGGCAATTCGGATGCGGTTGAGGCCGCTGCCATTGAGGCGGCGATTGAAACTGATCCCGAGTTGGAACAGCGTCTTATGGCGTTGGATAACTTTGCGCCTGTGGTCAAAGCGGTGTTTGAAGACATTCCCGCGGAAGTGCCTCAGGTGAATTTGCCCGAGGCCAAGGCCGAGGTCGTCCGTTCGCAATCCTCGGGCGGACCTTGGCGACTGCTGGCGGTTGCGGCCTCGGTTGCTGTTCTTGCGGTATCCGCCACGGTCTGGGCTACGCGCCCTCAGCCGATGGGATGGGCTGAGCAGGCCGCGATCTATCAGTCGCTCTATACGCCAGATACAATCGCATCGCTCGACAACTCTCCGGCGGCGCTTGATGCGCAATTCGCGCTGGCCGAGGCGCAGCTGGGTCGAACTTTGAACCGCGAGACACTTGAGGCTTTGCCTGGGCTGGAACTGAAGCGCGCCCAGGTTTTGTCGTTCAAAGGCAAGCCGCTGATACAGGTGGTTTTTGCCGATGATCAGGGTCAACCGCTGGCTTTCTGCGTCATACGTCAGGGTGAAGGCGCACCGGCAAAGGACGTCAAGCTTGCCGCGCTCAGCGGTCTGGCGACGGCGACATGGGCGCAGGATGGATATGGTTATATGCTCATTGGCAGCAATGAGCAGACCGATCTGAACCAAGAGTTGGACATTCTGACCACAACTTTCGCGGGGTGAGCGGCCGAGCGTCGGAAAACGCCTTGTGAACCGGCCGAATTAACCGAAATATAGCGGGTATGACGACGAAACCCGTGATCCCGGACCCGGATGAGGACGCCGATGCGCTTGGCCCGCGCAGCATCTATGATACGGACCCTTCCGAGGATGACGATCTTTGGTTTCTGCCGCCGGATGAGGAAGACGCGCAAGAGGCCTTCTTGCCTCCCGGTCCGCTGGCCGATCGCCGTCTGCTTTTTGATCCAAGAGACTGGCGCGCGGCACAGGCCGATCTGTCCTTTGAACTGGCGGAACTGGCAGCCACATTCGGGGCGTTGGATGAGCGGCTGCGGGCTGGCCCAAAAGGGTGGCGGCATCGTCTGGCGCTGATGGATGTGTCCGATCTGGGCTGGTGGACGGGCGACAGGATCGGCGTCGACCGGCTCGCGCTATGGGTCGGGTTGCGGATTGGCGCGACGGGTGATGACGTGCAAGCGCTGTTTCGCGCGGGTTGGGCGGTGCGACGACTGACGTCGGGTGCCGGCCCGTCCGAAGGGGGGTGGGAGCCCGGTCTGACCGCATTTCTGGATCGCATGGCGCAAGGCATCGAAGACACACCCGAGACCGTTGCCGACCTGGCAGAGGTTATGAGCAACGCCGAAGGTTTGCATCCCGTCACGCAGGCCGCGATCGCGTTTCATGCATGGCGCGCCCTGTCGCAGGGCATTGGTCAGGATACCGAGGCCGCGATTATTGCGGCACGCCACGCTGCCACGATGGGGCGAGGCGGGGCGATTTTCATGCCGCTGGCACTGTCAGGACCGGGGGCATTGCGCGGGGTTGGGGAACCACAGGAAAAGCTGTCGGCCTGGATCAGAGGGGCAGGGCAGGCCGCGTTGGCCGCGTTATTGCACCTGGACCGGGTTAGCACCTGGGACCAGCGCGCCCGTGAGGCGACCAGTGATCTGAGCGGCCGAACGCCGCCGCTTTTGATCGACGCACTGACCGCATGGCCAATGGTGTCGGCACCGCTTGCCGAAGAACTGACGCAAGCCTCGCGCGCGGCGGTCCAGCGCAACATAGATCGCCTTATGAGCCGCGGTTTGATCCGAGAGGTCACGGGGCAGGGGCGTTACCGGGTTTGGACGGCCGCGCTGTAATCCAGGATCCAGTCGCGGAACGATTTTGCCGCCGGGCGCAATGCCGAGCGGGATTGGTAGATCAGGTGATAGGCTTCCTGACCAGAGACATCGATATCGGGCAAGCAAGGAACCAGCCCGGACAGTTCCATGATCCGGTCTGACGCTGGCGCACGCGCCAAAGCGATCCCGCCGCCATTGGCGGAGAGCTCGGCTGCCATCAGTGAATTGTCGGCAAAAAAGTAACGCGCATGCCCGGCGGGCAGACGCAGATGCTGAAGCAGATGTGGCCAGCCAGCACGGTGCGTCGAAACCTCGATCAACGTAAACTGGAACAAGTCCTGCGGTCGTTGGATCTGATCTGCGACCTCCGGCGGGGCCACCGGATAAAGATGTTCCCGCAATAGCTCGTCACCTTCGGTGCCGAACAGGTTTGGGTTGCCAAAAACGATTTGAAGATCGGTGAAACGATTGGAGAAATCCGTCATCTGGTTTCCGGTCGACAAAGACAGATTGATTTGAGGATGCGCGGCCTGGAACGCTGTTAGCCCCTTCGCGAGAATCCCATGAGCGAATAACAGGACGGACTGCACAAAAAGCCGCTGTTCGGGCGTCTCGCCGAACAAACCCGTTGTCGCGGTTTCAAGCATCAGCAGCGATTGCTGAACCGACGGCAGATAAGCACGACCAGCCTCGGTCAGAGTGACCGAATGTGCATGGCGGTGGAACAGGGGTGTCCCCAACCGTGTCTCCAAGGCCTTGACCTGTTGGCTGACCGCCGCGGCGGACATATTCAGCTGCGCCGCAGCCCGGGCGAAGCTTTCGGTTCTGGCAGCAGCTTCAAAGACGCGAAGCCAGTTCAGGGAAGGGATGCGTGACGACATGCTTTTGAGGCTAAGCTGAACTTAACCTGACGGGCAAGACTCAACGTTCTGCACTATTGATTGGATGCACTAGGCTGACCTGAGGAAACGCGACACAGGTAAACGAGATGCCCGAAAGAACCCTAACGCCCGTCACGGGCCTGACTCAGGCGCAATCTGACAAGTATTGGGAGGACGGATTCCTCTTTCCCCTCACCGTCTTTTCGCAAGACGAAGCTGCAGAGGTTCGGGCCGAGTTGGAGTTGATTGAGCGCGACTGGCTTGCGGCGGACCTGCCACTGCCGCTGAACACTTACAAAAGGGTCAACGCACATTTGGTGATACCACTTGCGGCACGTGTGGCGCTGGACCCGCGTGTTCTGGATGCTGTCGAGGGGGTTTTGGGCCCGGACATCATGGTCTGGTCGGCCGAGTTTTTCATAAAGGAACCAAATACGGCCCACACCGTTGGGATGCATCAGGATCTGACCTATTGGGGGATGGGTGAGACGCCAGATCAGGTCACCGCCTGGATTGCGCTGTCACCTGCCACGGTCGAAAGCGGCTGTATGGATTTTGTGCGCGCCAGCCACAAGAACCCGATCCTGCCGCACAATGACACCTACTCGGACACCAACCTGTTGTCGCGCGGGCAAGAGGTTGCGGTGGATGTCGACGAGGCCGACAAAACACATATCGAACTGGCACCGGGGCAGATGTCTTTGCATCATGGGCTGACGATTCATGGTTCAGGTCCAAACCGATCCGATGACCGCCGTATCGGCCTGGCGATCCGCTATCTGAACCCGAATGCCAAACAGTTGGTCGCCGAGAGAGACTATGCCATGCTGGCACGTGGCGAGGATGGGCAAAACAACTTCGTTCATGTGACGCCTCCGACCCGGCTGTTTTCCGACAAGGCGCTGGCTCTTTATGAAACGGTTCGTCGCGATCAGAGCAAAGCTTTGGCCGAAGGTGCTGCGGGCGAGGTTCCGCTTTATGGTTCGACCTGACACGTAAGCGAAAAGGGGGCTAGTTCGGCTCCAAACCGGCGCCGGACTTTGGCCTTGGGTTGCATTCAGGCAAATATTGCTGTTTCACAGGCTGAACACGCGCAAAGTGAGCATCCTGGAAATCAGCCATGACAAAAACAGCACTCATCACCGGTATTACGGGGCAGGACGGTTCCTATCTGGCCGAGTTTCTGCTGGAGAAGGGATATGAGGTTCATGGCATCAAACGCCGGGCGTCCTTATTCAATACGCAGCGGATTGACCATATCTATCAGGATCCGCACGTGCCCAACCCGCGCCTGCACCTGCATTACGGCGATCTCAGCGACACGTCGAACCTGACGCGTATCATTCAGGAGGTTCAGCCGGACGAGGTCTATAACCTGGGTGCGCAGTCTCACGTCGCCGTCAGCTTTGAATCGCCCGAATACACTGCTGATGTTGATGCGATCGGGACTCTGCGCCTGCTCGAGGCGATCCGGTTCCTTGGCCTTGAGAAAAAGACCAGGTTCTATCAGGCCTCGACGTCCGAGTTGTACGGTCTGGTCCAGGAAACCCCGCAGCGCGAGACCACGCCGTTCTACCCGCGTTCGCCTTACGCTGTGGCCAAGCTGTATTCCTATTGGATTACAGTGAACTATCGCGAAGCCTATGGGATGTATGCCTGCAACGGTATTTTGTTCAATCACGAAAGTCCGCGCCGGGGCGAGACCTTTGTGACGCGCAAGATCACCCGGGGCCTGTCCAACATCGCCCAAGGTTTGGAAGACTGCCTGTATATGGGCAACATCGACAGCCTGCGTGATTGGGGCCACGCCAAGGACTACGTCCGAATGCAATGGATGATGCTGCAACAGGATGCGCCTGAAGATTTCGTGATCGCAACAGGCGTGCAGTACTCGGTGCGTCAGTTCATCGAATGGTCTGCGGCCGAGCTGGGCGTGACGCTGGCGTTCTCGGGCAATGGCGTGGATGAAGTTGCTACTGTGAAATCGGTCAAAGGCGACAACGCGCCAGCTCTGAAACAGGGTGATGTGATCATGCGCATTGACCCGCAATATTTCCGCCCGGCCGAAGTTGATACGCTATTGGGTGATCCGTCGAACGCCAAAAACAGACTGGGCTGGGAACCTGAGCTGACTGTGCAGCAAATGTGCGCCGAGATGGTTGCAGAAGATCTCAAAACCGCCAAACGTCACGCCCTGCTGAAAGAGCACGGTTACGACCTGCCGGTTACGTTGGAAAATGGCTGAGCCAGAGATGCGCAAGATCTATGTAGCAGGTCATCGGGGTATGGTTGGCGGCGCTATATTGCGCCGATTACAGGCGCGCCGGGACACGGGCGAAGCACTGGAGCTTGTGACCCGAACGCATGCCCAGCTGGACCTGACCGATCAGGTCGCTGTCCGTGACTTCATGCAGTCCGAACGTCCCGACGTCGTTATCTTGGCCGCGGCCAAGGTGGGGGGCATTCATGCCAACAACACCTATCCGGCGGATTTCATTTACGAAAACCTGATGATCGAGTGCAACGTGATCCATCAGGCCTTTGCGGCCGGGGTCAAAGATTTGCTGCAACTGGGTAGCTCTTGCATCTATCCACGCGCCGTGCCGCAACCGATGCGCGAAGATGCCTTGCTGACCGGCGTGCTGGAACCAACAAACGAGCCGTACGCGGTGGCCAAGATTGCCGGCATTAAGCTTTGCGAAAGCTATAACCGGCAGCATGGGGTCGACTATCGCTCGGTTATGCCCACGAACCTTTATGGTCCGGGCGATAACTTTCACCCGGAAAACAGCCATGTTCTACCGGCGCTGATCCGCCGGTTTCATGAGGCGCAACGAGACGGGCTGGACGAGGTGGTGATCTGGGGCACCGGAAAACCCCGCCGCGAATTCCTGCATGTCGATGACATGGCCCAGGCGTCTTTGTTCGTTCTGGATTTGCCGCGTGACGTTTACGAGGCGAATACGGATCCAATGCTAAGCCACATAAACGTTGGGTGTGGTGAGGATATTTCGATTGCCGAACTTGCGACTCTGGTGGCAAAAACCACAGGTTTCAAAGGCAAGATCACTCAGGACACCAGCAAGCCGGATGGCACCATGCGCAAACTGATGGATGTGTCTCGACTGGCGGATATGGGCTGGCGCGCAAGCATAAGTCTCGAAGACGGAATTCGAGAAACCTATGCCTGGTTTCTCGAGCAGTCGGACGCGAGCCTCCGCGCCAAGTAACCGCCCGAACGCAAGGTCCGGACGGTCTTGTTGGTCAGAACCACCGACCAACGGCGAGAACCGTCGGAGCCAGCGTTGTGGTGTCGGACGCAGAGGATAGAACTTTTAGTCCGACCTCGGCGTCTGTTGGTTCGTCAAATCCCAGGAATCTGCTCGCTACGCCACCACTGCCGCTAAGGGCCGGGGTCGTTCCTGTCGCGAAGGGTCTTGGGAAACTCCATGTCTGTTGGGCGCTTGCGAAAATAGCACCCTCACCGTTTGTGCAGGCGGTTGTGGCAAGCGTCGCGGTGCAAACCTGAGTGCCGTCGGCAAAGCGGACGTAGTCGCCGTTTGGCGTGGTTCCTTGTTCGATCACAGCACCTGTCGGATTGCCACCGCTTTGTGTAACCGTTCCCACCAGATTGCCAGGCCCATAACCAAAATCGGCCCGCATGAGGCGCCCGGCAGTTGTGTCATCTGCACTGTTTTGAACGGCCGCACCCGAGGCCGATCCGGTTGCGGGATCAAAGCGCAGAGCTTCTGCCCAATTCGACCCGTCCGCCGAAACCTTGATGGAAAAGCCCGTGTCACCTGACAGGCCCATTTCAGCGTGTCCGGTCCAATTTGACTGAAACAACAGCGATGCGGTTTCGCCCGCATCGGCCTTGTTGATCTTCAATTGATGGCCCGCACCCTCATGGCTGAGCAGGGTCGCTGGCGACCTCACAGATAAACGGTTTGTGGTGTCGTGCCCTGTGGCAATGCCGATTCCCGGCAGGTTCTGAGTGGCCGAAGGCGGCTCGACCCAATCCGACCCATCCCACCGTTTCAGACTATTGCTGCTTTGATCCCAAGCGCGCCAGCCCAGTTCAGGCAGCAGGAAATGCCAACTGTTGTCCAGCCAGGCAGCTAACTTTCCGGCATGGCCGGACCAATCTCCGGTAGGCGAGTCTGCAACGGCGTAGACGTCGCCTTGTGCGGGTGCCGGTGGCGGGGTTGTTGCGCTTGTGGACACGACAGTCAGTTGGACGATCAGATCCAAGCGCCGCAAAGCCTCGTTGTGCGTGACGTGCTTTTGCGCCTGCGACGGTTGCAGAAGGGGCAGGTTCAATCGGGGCGAGTTCTGGGACATGGGGCATCCTCCGTTGGCTGTCGGTTCGACACATGAACTGCGGGCCAAACTGCCGTTGCTTTCATGAATCCAGACTGACCGGCGCGAACGGCCGCGTAACGCCATGCTAACGATTGAAGCGAAACCCGTAATAAGGCGCAGAAAATGCTTCTCAAAAAACAAAGGACAAACCGCGTGCATCGCGGTTTGTCCTTTTCACCCTAGATTTGGGGCGTGTTCTATTGAGCGGCCTGGCCCGTTGCGACCACGTCGTGCAAATACTGTCGCAGGTCATCACGCAGATCTTCGCGTGCCAATGCAAACGCTACGGTGGCCTGCAGGAACCCTGCCTTAGAGCCGCAGTCAAATCGTTGACCGTCGAATTTGTAGCCAAAGACCGGGACACCATTTCTGATGTCTTCCGCAATGGCGTCTGTCAGCTGAATCTCACCACCGCTGCCCAGCTTGTTTTGGTTGAGGTTGTACAGCACCGAGGGTCGCAGAACATAGCGACCAATTACGGCAAGATTAGATGGCGCTTCATCCGGTTTTGGCTTTTCAACCATGCCGCGGGCACGAACCACTTGGCCTATATTGTCGCCGACGTCCAACACGCCATACGAGCTTGTCTTTTCAGACGGAACTTCCATCGTGGCAACCATATTGCCACCGGTTTCCTCATAGGCTTCGATCATCTGTTGAAGACAAGGTTTCTGCCCCGCGATCACATCGTCTGGCAGCATCACAGCAAAGGGCTCGTCACCTATCAGACGGCGTGCGCACCAGACAGCGTGACCCAGACCCAGGGCTTTGTGTTGCCGGATGTAGGCAATTGCCCCGCTTTCCATGTTGGTCGCTTCCAAGGTCGCAAGCAGGTCGTCTTTGCCTTTGTCCTTCAGCGTCTGCTCAAGAATCTGGTTGTGGTCAAAATAGTCTTCCAGGGCCGATTTGCCGCGAGAGGTGACGAAAATGAACTCGGTGATGCCAGCGGCACGGGCCTCGTCAATGGCGTATTGGACCAAAGGGCGGTCAACCAAAGTCATGATTTCCTTCGGAACCGATTTTGTCGCGGGCAAAAAGCGGGTTCCCATCCCTGCGACCGGAAAAATCGCCTTAGTGACCTTGCGTGCCATGCTACCTCTCAGCAAAAAGTCTTGTCAGTCTGAATACGTGTCTTTGGTGCAACCTGATATTGTGTGCGTACCGAACAATCAACGCAAACAGGCGAAAATCAGCTTGTTTCAAGAAATCGTGCCACCGTTCAATTCGGAAGTCAAAAGAACCGCCAGAAGCCAAAGATACCGCTGCTGTTTGGGCGGGTCATACTGAATACAAAACCCGAAGAAACATGGGGATTGAATGTCTTTAGGAAACAATTCCGGGAATTGAAATTCAACTGGGAAACCTGCCCCGACAGCGCCGTGTGCTGCGGGGCAGGGAAGCTTTAGGCTGCGCCCATGATCGTTTCCAATGAGTCGTGTTCCGCCACGAAGTGATCGGGCTTTACCTCGCTCAACTTCGGCACATAGCCTGTATCGCCAGCAGCCAGACGGCTCGGTAGGAATCGCAGTGCGGCCTTTGGGTCCATCGGAGACGGCAGCTCGCCCGGTAGTTTCAGGCGTGTGCGGCTGCGTTCCACATCGGGGTCCGGGATCGGAACAGCCGAGATCAATGACTTGGTATAAGGATGGATCGGATCGGAGCAGATCACCTCACCATCGCCCAACTCTACGATCCTGCCGAGATACAGAACCATAATCCGGTTTGACACCGCCCGCACGACCGACAGGTCATGGCTGATGAAGATCATCGACAGACCAAATTCCCGCTGCAATTCGCTCAACAATTCTACAATTTGCGCCTGAATCGAGACATCCAAAGCAGAAACCGCCTCATCACAGATGATCAGCTTGGGTTTGTTGATCATTGCACGAGCAATGCCGACACGCTGGTTTTGACCGCCTGATAATTCGTGCGGGTAGCGGTTGATCATGTTCGCTTTCAAACCGACCCGCTCCATCATTGCGGCGACCATGTCTTTGCGTTCCCGCTCGGTCAGGTCAGGGCGATAGGTTTTTAGCGGTTCGGCAATCGAGGCCGAGATGGTCATCCGTGGATCAAGGCTGGCCAGTGGGTCCTGAAACACGATCTGCAAATCCTTGCGGTATTTGTTCAGTTCGCGCCGCTTCAGTCCGACGATAGGATGACCCAGCCAGCTGACGTTACCGGCGCTGGGTTCGATCAGCTGCAACACAGCCCGAGCCAAAGTGGACTTTCCGCAACCTGACTCGCCCACAACCCCAAGTGTTTCTCCCTTGCGGATATCAAAGCTGACTCCGTCAACGGCTTTCAAAGGGACTTTGTGCCCGAACAAACCGCCGGAAACATGGATCGGGAAATGAACCTTGACGTCGTCGACTTTCAGCAGGGGTTCTTCAACCTTTTCCAGAGCTTTGGGAGCATCACCGGCGTCGATCCGCGGCATTGCCTCAAGCAAGGTCCGGGTGTACTCGTGCTTAGGTTTACGGAAGATTTCGCGCGTCTCACCAGCTTCGACAAACTGACCCAACCGCATGACCTGTACCCGGTCACACATGCGGGCGACAACACCCATGTCATGGGTGATCAGGGCAATCGCGGTCCCTTCGTCCTTTTGCAGGCGCACCATCAAATCAAGAATGTCGGCCTGTACCGTCACGTCTAGCGCCGTCGTCGGTTCATCGGCGATCAAAAGCTTGGGGTTACACAGCATCGACATTGCGATCATGACCCGCTGGCGCATACCACCCGACAACTCGTGGGGGTACTGGTCCAGACGCCGGTTGGCTTCCGGGATGCGCACGCGATTCAGCCATTCCAGACACCGTGCCCGCGCGGCCGAGCCTTGCAAACCCTCGTGCACCTGGAGAACTTCGCGCATTTGTTGCCCGATCCGCAGATGCGGGGTCAGGGCCGTCAGCGGATCCTGAAAGATCATACCTACATCATCGCCGCGGATTTTGTTCAGCTTGTTGATCGGCAGGTTCAGGATTTCCTGGCCGTTCAACATAGCAGAACCCGTTGCGCGCCCGGCAGGGGGTAACAGGCCCATCGCGGCCATGAAGGTCTGGCTTTTACCGGATCCACTTTCGCCCACGATGCCAAGGCATTCGCCCGGATTGATGTCGAAACTGATACCTTTGACAGCCTCGACCACCCCATCAGGTGTTTCGAACTGGACGCTCAGGTCCTTTACGGAAAACAGACTCATATCAGCGATCCTTCGGGTCCAGAGCGTCACGCAAACCATCCCCGATGAAGAACATGGTGATGATAATGGCGACGTAGAAAGTCAGAGGGAAAAGCAGTTGCCACAGGGTTCCATAGCCCATGGTTCCCGCGCCTTCGGCGATCAGCCGACCAAGCGAGGTGTAGGGTTCCGAAATCCCAAGGCCAAGGAATGAGATGAAACTCTCGGTCAGGATCATTTCGGGCACCAGCAGCGAGGCGTAGACGATCACCACGCCCAACAGGTTGGGCAGGATGTGGCGATACATGATGGTGAACTCGCTGACACCAGCGGCGCGCGCGGCTTCGATGAACTCGCGGTTCTTTAAGGTCAGCGTTTGCCCCCTTACAATCCGGGCCATAGTTAGCCACCCGACTGCACCAAGTGCGATGAACAGCATCACGAATGATCGCCCAGCAACGACAAGCAGCAGAATGATGACCAGCGTCGCCGGAATCGCCAGCAGGATATCGACAAAGCGCATCATGGCACCGTCAGTGCGGCCCCCAATGTACCCGGCTGTGATACCGTAGCATGTGCCGACGATCAGAGCTGTGGCGGCACCGATCAGACCCACCAGCAGTGACGTTGTCGTCGCCTGAATAACGCGGCTGTACAGGTCGCGCCCAAGGTCATCGACGCCAAAGTAGTGACCCGTTTCGACGGATGGCATGCCCATGCCGCGCACGTCGCCCATGACGTTCCAGTCGATCTCTTCGTTGTTCCAGACTGCGAAGTAAGGCCCGATGATCGTGAACAGAACGATCAGGCCCAGAATGAAAAGGCTCGCCATGGCGGCCTTGTTGCGGACAAAACGCATACGCGCGTCTTGCCAGAGAGAACGCCCCTGAATGACCGTGTAGTCCGTGACATCTTCGGCCAGTTGGGCGGCTTTTTGAGATTTTCCAAGCATTGCCGGCCCCTCAGTAGCGGATTTTCGGATCGAACCAGGCATAGGCCAGGTCGGTCAGCAGGTTCACGAGGACGGTCAGTACGCCATAAAGGATTGTGACCCCCAGAAGGACGGCATAGTCCCGCGACAGCGCAGAGCCGACATAGGCCTGCCCCAATCCGCCGGTCGAGAAATAGATGTCCACAAAGACGGAACCGGTCAGAACGTAAACGAAGACCGGGCCCAGGTAGGACACCACGGGCAACAACGTTGGCTTGAGCGCATGGCGCCAGATTACGGTTCTGGTGGGCAAGCCTTTGGCCCGTGCGGTGCGAATGAAGTTCGAATTCAGAACCTCCAGCATTGATGAGCGCGTGATCCGTGCGATCGAGCCCATGTATGACGTCGCCAACGCGATCACCGGCATGATCAGGTACTGCCATTGACCGCCATTCCAGCCACCGCCCGGCAGCCATCCCAGCCACAGGGTGAAGGTCAGGATCAGGATCGGGCCCATGATGAAGTTCGGCAGTGCTTGTGCCGCGATGCCCAGACCAACGGCGAAATAGTCGATCCAGCTGTTGTGTTTGATCGCGGCGGCAATCCCCAGCGCGACACCAACGGATGTCGCCGCCAGGAATGAGAGCGAGCCGTAGGTCAGCGAGATCGGGAAACCCTGAGCGATAATATCGTTTACGTCCCGGTCCTTGAACTTGAAGGACGGTCCGAAATCGAAATGCACGACGATGTTGTACAGATAATCCCACAGCTGTTTCCACAGCGGCTGGTCCAACCCGTAGCGCGCCTCGATATTGGCCAGAACCGCCGGCGGCAATGGCCGCTCTGACGTGAAGGGCCCGCCGGGCGCGAAGTGCATCAGAAAGAAACTTGCAACGATCAGCAAAAGGATCGTCGGAACGGCGGCCAATAACCGCCGGATGACATAGGCAAGCATTTCATGCCCCCAATTATTGGCTTTGCCCCGGAAAAGTCTCCGGGGCAAAGCGTGGTCTAAGGATGATTATTCGGCGACTTTGTAGAGGTTCTTGGAGTACCAGTTCTGCTCTACGTTATTGACCGGCCAATTCCCGACATCGCTGTCCATCATGTAGACGCCAGCGTAGTGATAGATCGGGATAACGGGGGTCTCTTGCGCGATGATACGCTCGACCTCGGTGTACAGCGGTGCAGCGTCATCTGCGGTTTTGGCTTCGGCCAGCAGTTCATCAACGCGGGCGTTGTTGTACTTGCCGTCGTTGTAGCCAGAGTCCGACTGCAGCAGGTCAAGGAAGGTCGAGGCTTCGTTATAGTCGCCACACCATGCGCCACGGGCCAGATCAAAGTTCTGGTTGCCGCGCTCTTCCAGGAAGATCTTCCATTCCATGTTTGCCAGCTCGGCGTTGACGCCCAGCTTTTGCTTCCACATCTGGCTCAGCGCCACGGCAACCTTTTTGTGGGCTTCCGAGGTGTTGTAAACCATCTCAAAGCTCAATGGGTTGTCGGGGCCATAGCCAGCTTCGGCCAGCAGTTCTTTTGCCAACTCGTCACGCTCGGCCTGAGACATCGACGCCATTTCGACGTCAGGGACGTCAAAGCCAGCAGTCGCTGCCGGTGCAAAGGTGTACGCCTGCGGCTGACCACCTGCCATGATATTCTCGGTGATGATCTTGCGGTCTACGGCCAACGAAAGGGCCTGGCGCACGTTCGGGTCCTTAAACGCCTCAGGGCCACCATCGGACAGGTTGAACGTGTAGTAGTAGTTACACAGGCGGGGGAAGCTGATTGCCTCTTCCGGGTGCTCTTTTTGCAGACGTGGGAACTGACCAGCGGGCACTTCGGTGCGGTCCAGTTCACCTGCCAGGTAACGCGTCAGCGCGACGTTTTCATCGTTGATGACCAGAGCGACAACTTTTTCGATAATGGTGTTGTCATTGTCCCAGTAGTTTTCGTTCCGCTCACGGACCGAACGTTCCTGCGGCAGATGCTCGGTCAAGACATATGCACCGTTCGAAACGATGTTTTCAGGTTTGGTCCAGGCATCGCCGAATTCTTCGATAACCTTTTGCGGGGCCGGGAAAGTAGTCGAGTGCGTGGTCATCTGCGGGAAATACGGCAGCGGTGCGCTCAGGGTGACTTCCAGCGTGTGGTCGTCGATGGCTTTGACGCCCAGTTCATCAACCGGTTTTTCGCCAGCGATGATCTCGGATGCGTTTTCGATCGACATCAGCTCCATGAACCACGCGTAAGGCGATGATAGGGCGGGATCGACGGCGCGCTTCCAAGCGTAAACAAAATCACCTGCTGTCACCGGATCACCATTCGACCACTTCGCTTCATCGCGCAGGGTAAAGGTATAAACGTCTTTGGTGTCGTTGGTCGTGTAGCCGGTTGCAACACCGGGCACGAGGTTGCCGTCTTCGTCCTGGTTCATCAGGCCTTCGAACAGGTCACGGACAATTTCGGCGCCTGAAACGTCTTCGACGACCTGTGGGTCGACCGAGCTGTGCTCGTCAAGGATACGGTAAGTAAAGGTCTGGTCAGCGGCCAGCGCTTCGCCGGTTTCCGGATGGGTTCCTGCCGCAACTGCAGCGCCGGCGATCATGGTCGAGGTCAATAGCCCCGCCAGAGATGTCCGAATATACTTGTTCATGTGTGTTTACTCCCATTTTTTGGCAACGCGCAGGCACCCCATTGGGATGGCCGCAGGTCACCTTGGTTGTCCGACCCAGAAGCCGACCAGGACCGGTTCGAAATTTGCTTTTCAGATCGCAATGGACACCGCGTCGCAGTCTTTCGGTTTGTAGTCGGGAACGTGTTTGCGAAAGTCGCCTTTCACTGTCGCAGAAGGTGACACCATTTCAAAAAAGGTTAAACCCTTTGCCTTAAAATTGGGCAACCAGAGGTGGATTGTGAATGAAACCGGGGAGGTCTCTGAAATTTTATGCTGAAACGCGCGGGCTTCGTGACATTTTCGTGAACCCTGCAGATTTCAGTTTTCCGGTTTCCGCTGCGTAATGATTCTCAATCGGACAATTCGCTAGGGCGAATCGCTAGCGGGTCAATGCCTGTTGAAGGCTCTTGCTGGGAAAGCAGGTTGCAGCGCGCCCACTTGTCTGTTGCCATCGGCCAATCGACCGCCGCGTCTTGAAGCCGGGCAATCCATCCGCCCCGCCGACATCATGCCCCTCTTGTTCCAGCTTACGCTGCATGGTTGCGATGTCGGACCGGTACATGCCGTCGATCTTGTCCCAGCGCCCGCGAAAATCCGGAACACCGTATTGAATGCGGTCTCCGACATGCCCGACAAACAGGGCGTAAAGATCGCTTTTGTTGTATTCCTTTAGGACATAAAAATTCGGTGTCACGATAAAGGCGGGGCCGAACCGCCCGGCCGGCATCATCAGAAACCCTTCCCCCTTTTGTTCATGCTCGGGAAACGGCTTGCCCGACACGCGCGTGATACCCATCGCCGCCCAGTCCCGAATGGGCAGTCCTTGGTCGGGGCCCTCCAGTGCGCAAGACACTGTTTCCGGTACAAAAACTTCGAAACCCCAGTCGCGGCCATTCACCCAGCCGTGCTGCGCCAGATAGTTTCCGATCGACGCGATCGTATCTTCGTCCGAGGTCCAGATGTCAGCTTTTCCGTCTCCGTTCCCGTCCGCGGCATAGGTTAGATAGTTTGAGGGCATGAATTGCGGTTGGCCCAGTGCGCCCGCCCAACTGCTTTTCATCGCACCCGGCGGAGCGGCCCCGGCCTCGGCAATTTGCAGCGCGGCGATCAGTTCCTCGGTAAAGTATTCCGCTCGGGTGCTCATGAACCCTTTTGTGCCCAGAACGCGAAAGGTGTCATGCCGGATGGGGACCTTGCCGTAACCGCTTTCCCGGCCCCAGATGGCCAGAATGATGCGCGCGGGTACGCCGGTTTCAGCTTCGACGCGGGATAGCGTTGCCGCATGT
Source organism: Ruegeria sp. R14_0 (assembly GCF_017743975.1). GTDB lineage: Bacteria > Pseudomonadota > Alphaproteobacteria > Rhodobacterales > Rhodobacteraceae > Ruegeria. Next base: position 138,869 of record NZ_JAGHRC010000006.1, read on the forward strand.
CGCCGGGCCATTTGCCGTCCGACCGAGGTGGCGCCCTGAACAGAACCTGCATTGAAATACCGCGCCGGCGACCCGAACTCGGCCTGCTTTTGCTTTTTGGGGGTGCTTACTTTTTGGCCAGGTGGCACTAGATCCGGAAGCTTCCAATTGAGCGTAACCCCATCAAATGCCTGTCGCATTGTGTGGCGGGAAACGCCCTTGGCTTTGGCTCTGGGCCAGACCGTTTCGTTCAACCATAGCTGGAATTGCTTTTCGACCGCAGCCCTGTCTTGTGCAGTCGCGTTTGTGGTCAGGCACCAAACGCCCAGGATAAAAACAATCAATCGCATCGGCCAAAGGCTGGCCGTGCTGGGTGGTTAAGTCAACACGGAGATTTGTCTGTGTCTAATGGTGTGGGTGATCACCCAAAATGGCCAAGTCTCTGTTGAACTGGAAAAAACCTTGAGAAATTTCACGCCTCTGTCGATAGTTGGCCCATTGGGACCGCTCAGGAGGGCATTCACGCGTGGCTCTATCCCGCATGTCACATTGGGCACTGTCGGCGCTTGTAGCATCCGCTTTGGGTGTTGCAACGGCGGCCGCTGCAAGCGCAAGCGACAGCTTCATGGATCCGCAAGGTCCGATCGCAGCTGTCCAAAAGGTACACCTTTTGCGAGCGACTGCGCTCATTCTGATCGCAGTCATCCCCGTACTTGTGCTGGTCCCGCTGATCGCCATTCGGTATCGGCGACGCAAGGATGGTCACGCCGTTTATCGGCCCAAGTGGGATTTCTCGGGCCGGTTGGAATTTGTCATGTGGGGTGTCCCGGTCGTAATCGTGGCCCTTTTGTCGTTTTACCTGTGGAAGGCAACTCACCGGCTTGATCCCTACTCTGCGTCTTTTGGCGAAACACCAGCGCTGAATGTGCAGGTGGTGGGGTTGGATTGGAAGTGGTTGTTCATCTATCCCGACCTTGGCATCGCCAGCGTGGGTGAGCTTGGTATTCCCGTCAAACAACAGGTCGCCATGACATTAACGACGGACACAGTGATGCAATCTTTCATGATCCCGGCTTTGGCCGGCCAGATTTACGCTATGCCCGGCATGACAACCAAGCTGCATCTCGTATCGGATGCGCCTGCCACGATGCAGGGCGAAAACACTCAGTACAACGGGCGAGGCTTTACCAAGCAGAAGTTCCAGACCGTCGCCATGCCCGCAGATGAATTCAGCGCGTGGGTGGAAACAGTACGCAGCAATGGTATTGCTTTAGATGATGAAACCTATCGGGTTTTGGCGATGCGGTCAGATCGGGATGAGGTACAGGCCGCATTGGGCACGTCGCAAATGCCGGATAGCGCATTGTATTTCACGCTGGAAGACCGCGATTTGTTCAATTCCATCGTGCATCGCTATCACGGTGGCAAGGCGCTTTCGACCGACCAACAGCCTGGGACAGTGGAATTCGGGCAGGAGGCGCCGAAATGACCAACACCGACTCCGCCTTTTTCGGACGTCTGAGCTGGGACGCGTTCCCGCTAGCCGGACTTATCCAGAATCCCAATACCAATGAGATCGTCGCAAATGCGGCAGCGGCCGTTGTGATCGTGGGTGTCATTATCGTAGTCGGCGCTCTGACATGGTTTCGCCTGTGGGGGCCTTTGTGGCGCGATTGGTTGACCAGTGCCGATCACAAAAAGATCGGTATCATGTATATCGTCTTCGCCATCGTCATGCTGGCCCGCGGGGTGCTGGAGGGCGTCGTTATGCGCGCCCAGCAAGCAGCCGGGCCGGGCGATGGGTTCCTTGAGGCCGAGCATTTTGCTGAGCTCTTCAGCACCCATGGTACGATCATGATCTTTTTCGTGGCCGTGCCTTTTGTTTTCGGCCTCGCGAATTTCCTGATCCCGCTCATGATAGGCGCGCGCGATGTTGCCTTTCCGGTGATGAACCAGATCAGTTTGGGTCTGACCGTATCGGCCGGGATGATGCTGATGGTCTCACTGGTGGTGGGTGAGTTTTCGACAGGCGGCTGGACGGCATATCCGCCTTATACCGGCGCGGCTTTCAATCCGGGGGTCGGCCCAGATTACTGGATATGGGCCATCGTTGTATCTGGCATCGGCACCACACTTACCGGCATTAACTTTGCCGTCACGATCTACAAGCTGCGCGCACCCGGGATGAAGTTCATGCGGCTGCCGATGTATTGCTGGACGATCATCTGCAGCTCAATCCTGATTGTTTTTGCCATGCCACCCCTTGGGGTTGCTGCGCTGATGCTGGCGGCTGATCGGTATCTGGATTTCCACTTCTTCACCAATGACCTTGGCGGAAACATGATGAACTATGCCAATCTGTTTTGGCTGTTCGGTCACCCCGAGGTCTACCTTCTGGTTCTGCCCGCATACGGAATTTATTCCGAGGTTTTCGCGACATTCTCGGCCAAGCGTTTGTACGGTTACAACTCGCTGGTGATCGCCACAATGTCGATTGCGGTTCTGTCATTCACCGTTTGGCTGCACCATTTCTTCACCATGGGCCAAAGCGCGTTGATCAACGCGGTTTTTGGTATCGCCACAATGCTGATCGCGATCCCGACCGGTGTAAAAGTCTATGATTGGATGGCCACTCTGTTCAGGGGGCGTATTCGGTTTTCTGTACCAATGCTGTATGGGCTGGCGTTCCTGATGCTTTTTGTGATCGGCGGGCTGTCCGGTGTCATACTTGCCAACCCGACAGTGGATTATCAGGTCCACAACACGCTGTTTCTGGTCGCCCACTTCCACAACGTTTTGCTGCCCGGTGTGCTGTTCGGGTTGCTGGCCGGATACAACTATTGGTTCCCCAAGGCTTTTGGCTTCCGTCTGAATGAGTTCTGGGGCCGAGTTTCGGTTGCGCTGTGGACGGTCGGTTTCATGCTCACATTCCTGCCGCTCTATTTCGTGGGCCTGATGGGCATGCCGCGCCGATCGTTCAGTTGGGAAGATCCCAGCTTTCATCCATACATGATCGTTGCCGTTATCGGAGCGCTGGTCATTCTTGGGGCCCTGCTGTCGGTGGTCGTTCAGCTTTGGGTCAGTATTCGACAACGGAACGAAACGCGGGTACCGGTCGGAGATCCATGGGACGCGCGCACACTGGAATGGTCTATCCCTGCGCCGCCACCGCCCTATAACTTTGCGATCATTCCGCAGGTCACTGACCGCGATAACTTTGCTGCTGCCAAAGAACGCGGCAATGCGTATCCGTCACCGGATACTTACGAGGACATCTCGGTGCCGCTCAACACCGGGATCGGTTTTATCCTCTGTGTCCTGAGCGGTGTATGGATGTTCGCGCTGGTTTGGTGGATCTGGTGGCTGGCCGTGCTGGCAACCGTTCTTATGCTGAGCGCCTTTATTGCCTGGACATTCAAGACCGAGACCGAACGCGTTATTCCGGCGGAGGAGGTCCGCAGGCAGCATGAAGCCTGGTTGGATTTGGCGCACAGCGCCACACCTGTTGACCGCGACCACGAAACGGCGCCGGAAAATCGTGGCCTTGCCGCCCCCGATCTGGAGGCCGTGACATGAAACGAGCGCCAACGCACAGCTATCCCGGTCTGAACCTTGGACGGCGTCACGCAAGCGCCGACAAAGCCAGCGAGGTCGTCACCTTCGGCTTTTGGGTCTTTTTGATGAGCGATCTGGTCTATTTCGGCCTGATGTTTGCCATCTATATCACCATGATCGACGCCCAGGCCGGTGGTCCGGGGCCGCATGAACTGTTCGACCTGACAAGCATTTTTGCGCAAACCATGATCCTTTTGACCAGTAGTCTCACGGTTGGTCTGGCGATGCTTGCGCTCAAGTACAACCTGCCGCGATGGCGGATCGTGTTCTGGTTCTCGGTCACGCTGGTTTTGGGCCTTTGCTTTTTGGTTCTGGAAATCCGTGACTTCATGGCGATGGCCGAAAAGGGGGGTATCCCGCAACGCAGCGGTTTTCTCTCGGCGTTTTATGGGCTGGTGCCTCTGCACGGGTTGCATGTTGCTGCCGGGTGTCTGTGGCTGGTCGTTTTGGGGATACAACTACGGATTTTCGGCCTGACCGATCTGTTGATGTCGCGCGTGGTGCGATTGGCGCTGTTCTGGCATTTTCTGGATCTGATCTGGATCGGCATCATCACGATCGTTTATTTCGGAGGGCTCACCTATGGATAAACGCAGCGAAATGCACCGCCGCGAACGTCGCCGGTATGTGGTCGGCTATGGCGGGTCGCTATTGCTGACGTTCGCTGTGTTCGGGATCGCTTACCGATACGGGATCGAGACGAAGGGCGTTTATCTGACCATAGCGCTGCTGGGATTGGCGCAATTGATCGTCCAATTGGTCTATTTTCTTCACATCGACCGGCGGCGCAGCAGTCGTGAGGATCTGGACCTTATCCTGTTCTCAACGCTTGTGCTGCTGATCATCATCCTTGGCACGGTCTGGATCATGGGCAATCTGGCCGTTCGGATGCATACCATCCCGATGTAACAGCCGACGAAACCAAATGAAGGGGGCAGGTTCATGAAATCGATAAAGCTCGTCGGTGCCATTTGTATCATAGGCGCGATTGCCGCTGGTCTGTTGCTGTACTGGCGGCATCAAGAGCGTTACCCCTCGACCAATGACGCCTATGTTGGGGCCAACATCATCTACGTTGCTCCACAGGTTACAGGACAGGTGGCTGATGTTCTGGTAGACGAAAACCAACCCGTCAAACATGGGGACCTGCTGTTCACAATCGATGACACGCAGTTCAAGGCGTCGGTCGATCAGGCCAAGGCCAATCTGGACAGCGCGGTGCAACAGGCAGAGTCTTACTCAACGCAGATTGCAGCGGCGCAGGCCTCTGTCGAAAGTGCGCAATCGGCTTACAACACGGCGCAAAGCAACCTGGAACGCGCCAAGGCTCTGTTCGCGACCGGTGATCTGGCGCAGGCATCACTGGATCAGACCAGTTCCGACTTTGCTCAGGCCGCAGCACAGCTGACGACCAGCCAATCCAGCCTGCTTGCTTTGCAAAGCGGTTTGGCGGCCAAACAGGACGATATTCTGTCCTCACAAGCACAGGTAGAGATTGCGCAGGCAAATCTGAACTGGACCAAGGTTTTTGCGTCGGCGGATGGGTGGATCGCCAACCTAACGCTCAGACCCGGTTCGTCCGTTTCTGCCAACGCGCCGCAGTTCTCGATTGTCGAGTCCTCTGACTGGTGGGTCGACGCCAATTTCAAAGAAACGTCCTTGCCGCGTATCCGCCCCGGCCAGCCCGTTGCGGTAAAGGTTGATATGCTGCCCGGTGTGACCCTGACCGGCAAGGTGGCCTCAATCGGGCGAGGGTCGGGGGATACGTTTTCGCTGCTGCCGTCCGAAAATGCCAGCGGGAACTGGGTCAAGGTTACGCGCCGCTTCCCGGTCCGGGTTGAACTTGATCCGACGGACGCGCCGCTGCGCGTCGGGGGCAGCAGCAAGGTAACAGTGGACACCACCGTTTCTCAGGCTGAAAAATGACCTCTACGGCGGCCAGCCGCGTGAATCCGGTGATCGTGGTCGCTGTGGTTCTCAGTGCCATTCTCGAGGTGCTCGACAGCACCATCGTCAATGTAGCGCTGCCTCACATTCAGGCCGCGTTCGGTGCAACGACGGATCAGGCCACTTGGATATTGACCAGCTATATCGTCTCGGCCGTTGTCGTCATGCCGCTGACCGGGTTTGTTGCCCGCCGGGTCGGACGCCGCCGCCTGATCCTGACCGCCGTTACTGGATTTGCCACCATGTCGGTCATGTGCGGCCTGTCGTGGAGCCTGGAGACTATTGTCGCCTTCCGTCTTGCCCAAGGTATGTTTGGTGCGTTTCTCATACCGCTGTCCCAGTCCATACTGTTCGACGCTTTCCCGCGTGAAAAACGCGGGCAGGCGATGGCCGTGTTCGGATTGGGCGTTGTCGTTGCCCCGGTTTTGGGCCCGACGGTCGGAGCCATCCTGACCGAGTACTTCTCGTGGCGGATGGTGTTCTTCGTCAACCTTCCGGTTGCTGCGATGGCCCTGCTGCTGCTGGCCGGAGAGTTGCCCGAAGACGAAACCGAAGAGGTGCGCATCGACTGGGCAGGCCTTGCCCTTTTGGCGGTTGGGATCGGCTGTTTGCAATTCGTGCTGGATCAGGGCGAAACCAAAGACTGGTTGTCATCCCGCGTCATTCAGGTGGCGGTCATCGCCTCTGTTCTGGGGGCGTTGGGGTTCATTGTGCATGTGCTGACCACGGAAAAGCCAGTGGTTGATTTGCGTTTCTTCGCGGACCGGAATTTTGCGCTGTGTAATCTGGTGATCGCTGGTTTTGCCATCTCGTTGTTCGGGGGCATCGCGATCCTGCCGACGTTCGTTCAGAATCTGCTGGATTACCCAGTGATTACATCCGGGCATCTTTTCATCCCACGCGGGATCGCGGCCGGTATATCGATGGTGTTGACCGGTGCGGTTCTGGTGACACGGTTTGATCCGCGTGTGTTGGCCGGGCTGGGAATGTTTCTGACAGCTGTCAGCAATTTCATGATGGGATCACTGAACATGGATGCCGGGTTTTGGGAGTTGGCGTGGCCAGGCGCAGTCAGCGGGCTGGGTATGGGTCTTGTGTTTGTACCCATGTCGATATTGGCCTTCGAGAGCATCTCGAAATCCCGCCAGGACGAAGCCTCGGGCCTGTTCAACGTCACCCGGCAATTGGGCTCGTCGGTCGGAATTTCGCTGGTGGGTACGTGGGTTGTGCGTGGACTGCAAACCAATACCGCGGTCCTTAGCCAGAATGTGACGCCCTATAATCCTGCAGCACAGGCCTATCTTGCGCCGCTGAATCTGACACCGGACAGCGCGCAAGGGGCGGCTATTCTGGGACAGCAGATCGCGGAGCAGGCCGAGCTGATTTCATACCTGACCGTTTTCAACAATCTTGGGCTGTTGGCGTTGGCGACCATTCCGTTGCTGTTCTTCTGCAAGGCACCCAAGCCGGGAACTCAAGCGTCTGTGCCTGCGCACTAACTTAGCAGGAACAGCCCCAAAGCCAGGGCTGCCCAGCACAATGCGAGGCTAAGGACGATATTGCCAGCAGCCAATGCGATGGTTCGTTCGCGTCTCAGTTCCAGCGACTGATAGGCAAAACTGGAAAAGGTCGTGAAGCCGCCGCAAAAGCCGAAGACGAGGCGCTTTTCCTCTTCGCCCATCTCGACCGGGCCACCCAGATATCCGATCCAAAGACCCAGCAACAGACTGCCTAGAACATTCACGATCAGCGTTGAAAAGGGCAGGTCATGTACAACGCGCAGCGCGATCCAGTGGCGCAGGACCGCTCCTAGCCCGCCGCCCAGGCCGAACATGGCGTGCAGATAAAGCTCGCTCATTCAGACGCCCCCCGCAGGTGGATGCGCCGTCCGATCGCCTCACCTAAAATGGCAGCGGCCAGTCCAACCGCAATTTCCAATGTGGCGGCTGAAGATGCGACCCAGATGTTGGACATGGCCAATCGTTCCAGGTCGGCAACGAAAGAGGAAAAAGTTGACAGGCCTCCGCAAAACCCGACTGCACCAAGATGCAGCACATGGGCATGCACGCGGTGGCGCACCGAATACAGCCACCCCAGGATGAAACAGGCCACGACGTTGATGCCGAATGTCTGCGTCAGAAACACCGCGCCGGGGATTGTCACCGAGAACAGCTCGCGCAGCAATGAACCGGCTGCCCCACCGAAAAACACGGCCCCAAACATCAAAGCCGTGGTCCGAACATTCGTTCGATTTTGTTTCACAGACTGCTGTCCTGCCCTGATGCCGTTTGTTCGGGCATAATGGCAGACGATATGCGGATCAACTGCCAGTGACAGGCGGCCCGACTTTCACATGTACGCCCGTTTGCGTGAGCGTGTCCGCAATGTCTTGCAATTCAACGCCGATTTGCCCCAGTTTTGGGACATGACGCGCCCGCTACAGCCGGCCAGAAACCAAGCCATTCCGGGAGAGTACGAATGATTGTACGCAGACTCTACTATGTCCTGACCTATGTGTGTCTGCCGCTGACCTTGCTGTGGGGGTTTTTCTGGCCACCCGCCCATTGGTTGTTGGGACTGCTCATCCCGTACGCCTTGGTCGGCCTGTATGATATGCTGACAACCAAGCACAACGTGCTGAACAACTATCCGGTTCTGGGACATTTCCGGTACATGCTGGAATTCGTCAGTCCGGAAATCCGCCAGTATTTTGTGGAAACGAACGAAAGCGGCCGTCCGTTCAACCGGATCGTTCGTTCTCTTGTCTATTCGCGCGCCAAAGGGCAGGTGGATACCCAGGCCTTCGGCACCCAGTATGACATCATGACGGTCGGTTACCACCGGGCGAACCACTCGCTGGCGCCCAAAGATGTGGACGAAAGCGAAGAACGTGTGATGCTGGGTGGCCCGCAATGCAGCCAACCCTACAGCGCGTCGCGGTTGAACGTGTCAGCGATGAGCTTCGGGGCACTCAGTGCCAACGCGATCCGGGCGTTGAATGGTGGGGCCAAAGATGGCGGCTTTGCGCACAACACCGGAGAAGGCGGGCTGTCCCCGCATCATCTGGCCGAAGGCGGAGACATCTTCTGGCAAATCGGTACTGGCTATTTCGGCTGCCGCACGCCCGAAGGTGGTTTTGACAAGGACAAGTTTGCCGAGAAAGCCAAGAAAGATGTCGTCAAAGCGATTGAGATCAAATTGTCTCAGGGGGCCAAGCCCTCGCATGGCGGGGTTTTGCCGGCAGCGAAAGTAGACAAGGAAATCGCCGAGATCCGGGGCGTGCCCGAACATCAGGACGTTATTTCTCCGCCGATACATTCGGCATTCGAAGGTCCGACGGGGCTAATGCACTTTGTGCAGCACCTGCGGGAAATGTCAGGTGGCAAGCCGATCGGTTTCAAGCTTTGCATAGGCCGCCCGTCCGAGTTTATGGCCATCTGCAAGGCGATGCTGGAAACGGGCATTCTGCCGGATTTCATCACAATTGATGGTTCCGAAGGCGGCACGGGTGCTGCACCTGTCGAATTTACCAACCGACTGGGCATGCCGCTGAACGAGGCGCTGATCTTCGTGAACAACTGCCTGCGCGGTGTCGGGCTGCGGGACAAGATCCGTATTATCTGTTCGGGCAAGGTAGCGACCGGCTACGACATGGTCGAAAAATTCGCATTGGGCGCTGACATGTGCAACGCGGCCCGCGCCATGATGTTCGCTGTGGGCTGTATTCAGGCGTTGCATTGCAATACGAACCGTTGCCCATCCGGCGTGGCCACCCAGGACCCGATACGGGGCAGGGCGGTTAACGTTCCGCAAAAGCGCCAGCGTGTGCACCGATTCCACGATGCGACTCTGGAGAGCTTTCGCGAGCTGTTGGGTGCGATGGGTAAAGAGAAGGTCTCGGACCTGCATCCGGGCGATATTCGCCGCCGCACTGCGGATGAACGGGAACGGTCATACTCGGAACTTTATGCCTTCATCGATGACGGGGTATTGCTGACGGACAACGTTCCGGCCGACTTTGCTGCTGACTGGAAACTGGCCTCGGCCAATCACTTCTAATTTTTTTTGAGGCTATCGCCAAGGATTGACGTTTCCGATCCGTCATACCCATCGTGATGCGCATGACAACATCGGATGAAGACCTGGCCAAAGCCGCTGCAGAAGGGGACGCCGACGCGTTTTCCACCCTTTTGCAGCGCCATTATGATCGGGTTTTTCGTCTGGCCTTTCGACTGACTGGACGGGCAGATCAAGCCGAGGATCTGACTCAGGACATCTGTGCGACTTTGCCAGTCAAAATCACTGGATTCCGAGCACAGGCCAAATTCACGACCTGGCTGTATCGGGTTGTGGTCAACGCGGCCGAGGACGCGCGGCGACGCAATGCCAGCTACAGCCGCGCCGCTGCAGGATGGGGCGATGCCGAACAGATGCGGCGTGCCGAAGCGTCAGATACGGCCGAAGCTTTGGCTTGGTTGCAGCGCGCCATGCGCAGCCTGCCGCCAGAACTGCAAGATACTCTGGCACTGACACTAGAGGACGAGATGACTCATGCCGAAGCTGCCGCGGTCTTGGGGGTGTCCGAAGGCACTGTGTCCTGGCGGATGTCCGATATTCGCAAACGCCTGCGGGCCCTGCGACAAGAGGAATTGGCGCAATGACCGATGATCTCGAAGACTTCAAAACTCTGATGGATGCTGCGACTCCGGCACCGGATGCCGCGCGGCGGGCTGCGAATCTGGAACAGGCGCAGAAAAACTTCGCACAGGCCCAAGGATCCCCTGCCGGAATGCGTCCGACTGTTAAGCGTGGCCTTTTGGCCCGCATGACAGAAGGAGCCAAATCCATGTTGAATTCAATGTCACATCGCGGTGCCCTGACCGCGACCACCGCGATTGCCGCTGTTGCGCTGATCATGATCGTGCCGCAGGCGAGGGACATCGCCATGAATCCGCAATCGCGCAGCGAAAGCCCGGTTGCTGCACCCGAGGTCGATTTTGCAGAGCCCCTTGTCGAAGCCCCGGTGATTGTCGAAGAAAGCGCCGCACCTGCTCAATTCAAGGGCACGGCGCCCCAATCTGATATGGCGAGGCGCATGGCCGAGAGCGGCTTGCGTTCGCGCGTGATCCCTGACGGCGCCAGTTGGGCGCGAGTGGACCCAGAGTTGAGCATTGTCCCCGAAGCCGACACTGAGGCTTTTGCCAACGCTGAAACCAATCCTCTGAAAGTCACCAGCAAAGAGCCGGTGTCCACATTCTCGATCGACGTCGATACGGCGTCTTACGCAATTGTTCGGTCATCTCTGATGCACGGACAACTGCCACCGAAAGAGGCTATTCGGGTCGAGGAGATGGTGAACTATTTCCCGTATTCCTATCCTTCACCCGATGGGGACGCGGCCTTCCGGCCCACGATCTCAGTAACGCCGACGCCGTGGAATGAAGGCACGCAGCTTGTTCACATCGGCATTCAGGGGGCCTTGCCGCAGATCGAGGATCGGCCGCCGCTGAACCTGGTTTTCCTGATTGACACATCCGGGTCCATGCAAGACAAAAACAAACTACCCCTGCTCAAACAATCCTTCCGCCTTTTGCTGTCCGAACTCAGACCGGAAGATCAGGTTTCGATTGTAACCTACGCTGGCAGTGCAGGGCAGGTGTTGGAGCCGACGGCGGCATCAGAACGGAACAAGATACTTGGTGCGCTCGACCAGCTTTCGGCGGGGGGGTCGACCGCCGGGCAAGCGGGGTTGCAGCAGGCCTATCAGGTGGCTGAAAGCATGGCTGCAGACGAAGAGGTCACGCGCGTTATTCTGGCCACGGACGGTGATTTCAACGTTGGGCTGTCTGACCCGGATGCGCTGAAGGATTTCATCGCACGCAAACGGGACAGCGGCACATTCCTCAGCGTTCTGGGCTTTGGCCGGGGCAACCTCGACGACGCCACAATGCAGGCTTTGGCCCAGAACGGAAACGGGCAAGCAGCCTACATCGACACGTTGAGCGAGGCCCGCAAAGTGCTGGTCGATCAATTGACCGGCGCTTTGTTTCCAATTGCTAATGACGTCAAGATTCAGGTTGAATTCAACCCGGCGCAAATTGCCGAGTACCGCTTGATCGGCTATGAGACCCGCGCTTTGCGTCGCGAGGACTTTACCAATGACAAGGTGGATGCCGGAGATATTGGCGCGGGTCATACTGTGACCGCGATTTACGAGGTCACTCCGGTGGGCTCTGACGCGATCCGCAACGATCCCTTGCGCTATGGAACGCAACGCGACGGGGAAGGATTGGATGAGATCGGGTATTTCAAACTGCGCTACAAAAGACCCGGGGAAGACCAGAGCCAGTTGATCGAACGACCCATCTACACATCACAGGGCGAGACGTCTGAAGATGTGCGGTTTTCATACGCAATAGCGGGCTTCGGGCAATTGCTGCGCGGTGGCGTGTATCTGAATGACTGGACCTACGAGGATGCGATTGCGCTGGCAAATGCATCTAGGGGCGCGGACCCGTTCGGCTATCGCGCTGAAGCAGTCACTTTGATGCGGTTGGCAGAAACGCTTTCACAGTGATGTCGGTCAGCGGGGTGCTGCCTCGGACAGCGCCCCGACACGGCGTCAAAATGATCTCTGAGTGCTGGCCGCATGGGAATTGATCCTGCGCACACTCCATTCAACCGCATCTCGCATGGTTTTTCCCAAAGCCTCGTCAAAGGCCTTCACTAGGTCGGGGGTCTCATCACTGGCTGCGATAACATATTCGCGGAACGAGTCCGAGGCGATGATCTTGTCTTCGAACTCATCGATAATCTTGATGTTCATGCGAACTTCGACGCGAATGGCCGAGGATCCGTCAGCCCCCGCGACAACTAGGCCCTGAAATTCCCGCAGATCGGGCACGATGACATAGTCGGCTCGCAGCCCAACGGTCGAGCGTCCGACGGCCGCAACCTTGCCGCTGTTTTCGTAGCTTTCGACAAGTAGCGCCTGAACGATCAAGGGGGCCCGGTCTACCCAACGAGCGCGTGGCAGATACTGCACTTGCAGCGGCGTTGGCTGAATAGCGATTTGATCGGTGTTGACTGCGGCAGTAGCGGTCGGCTCCTGTACAACGATCTGCTTCTGAACGCGCGGCAAGGACGGCGAAAATGTGCTTTTGGGCGTCAAAAGATACAAATCATTCGGCTTAGATGCTTGGCGCAGAGTGCCGAGACCCGAACATGCGCCCAGCGAAACCAGCGCCAGAACCAAAGGAAACAGCCTGATCATTGGCGAAACTCCGATGCTTGGGTTCCCAGCAAAAAGCGTGCCGGGTCGCGTTCCAACTTGTCGACCAGCCGATCCAGGCTGATGACCAGCCGTTGCGACTCTTCTACGAACCGGGTGAATTGTGGAAGACCAACACGCAGGAAGTCGGACAGTTGCCGCCGGTTGTCCTGAACGATGCCATCGATGGTCCCAATCAGGTCGGAGGCAGACCGGGATGCGCTGAGGATATCAGTCGAGATGGCGTCCAGTTTTTCGGTCACGTTGGACACCGTAGTCGCGATCTGGTTGGCAGCGTTGCGGATGTCGTCCATGACAGCGCCGACATCATTGTTGATCACCTCATTGGCCGAGTCGAACGCACGCTCTGCGGATGTCAGGGTGCTGTTTGCTGTCTCCATCGCGGCCGAAACCGATCCGAGTGTTTTATTTGCATTCAAGAACGTTTCTGTGGCCGTTGCCAGTGCAACACTGCCTTCATCGGATAGACCAGTCAGACGTTCCGCCAGGGTCGAAGCTCGTTCGATAAAGGGTTTCACATCGTCACGAATAACCTCGTCCGCCGTCTCAATGGTGGTCTTGGCGCTGTCCAAAGCCGCAGTCGCGGATTCGGATGCGGTCTGCACGCTCTTGAGCGTCTCGGTCCCCGTTTCAAGGGTCGTCTCCGCCGTATCGGCCAGTGTTTCAAGCCGTGTGGTGAAGTTGCCCAATTGCCGGGCTGCACCGCCCAGATCGGTCGAAAGGCTTTCAAAATCCGATAGCGTCTTGTCCAGCCTGCCGGAAGCCGAGGCAAGGTTGTCCAGAATTTCGCTGACGGACTGGCGATTTTTGTCGTCCACGACCTGGTTCAGGCTTTCAAGCAGGGTGACCGCCTCGTCCAGCACCTTTGGGGCCCCTTCGAACAGGGATTGAATAGCGCTGCGTTTGCTCTTGATAACGCTGTTTTCCGGCAAGCGTTGGTCGCCACTTTTGCCACCTGTCAATTCGACATAGCTGACGCCGGTGACACCCAGAGACTGGAGCTGCGCAACGGTTTCTTCGGTGACCGGTATATCGGCGTCGACCTCTAACCTGACCCGAACTTTTGACGGATCGTTATCGTCAAGGTTCAGCGAAATCACCTGTCCGACGGGCAGGCCGTTAAAGCTCACGCCGCCGGCTGCGGACAGGCCTGAGACGTTGTCGAACAGAACATCGTAGTAGGCGTATTGGCGCGACACCTCGAATTTGGCCAGCCAAAGGAAAAAGCCCAAGGCACCAAGGATGCCCGCAATGGTGAATGCACCGATCAGGATATAATTTGCCCGGGTCTCCATAGCCTTTACCTGTCCTACCCCTTCTCTTGCGCCGCGCGGGCCCGGGGGCCGGTGAAATATTCCTGAACCCAAGGATGGTCGACTTTGGTCATTTCTTCAATCGGGCCTTCAACCAGCACGCGTTTTTCTGCAAGAACTGCGACCCTATCGCAAATGGCGTAAAGGCTATCGAGGTCATGTGTGACCATAAACACGGTCAAGCCCAAAGCATGCTGCAACTCACCGATCAATTCGTCATAGGCGGCCGCCCCGATTGGGTCGAGGCCAGCCGTGGGTTCGTCCAGGAACACGATTTCGGGATCCAGCGCCAAGGCACGAGCCAGCGCGGCGCGCTTGCGCATCCCCCCAGACAATTCAGACGGCAGTTTGCCGCAGCTGAGCTGTGGCAGGCCTACAAGGCTGATCTTCAGGTTGCCAAGCGCGCACATCAGACTTTCGCTTAGTCCGGTGTGTTCCCGTAGCGGAGCCATCACGTTCTGTAAAACGGTCAGCGAGGAAAACAGCGCCCCGTCCTGAAAGGCGACGCCCCAACGGCGTTCGATCCGGCGACGTTCCTGCTCGGGGCCATTCAAAACATCAACGCCCAGAACCTCGATACTGCCGGCGGCTGGTTTGTTCAGGCCGACAATCGTTCGGAGCAATACGGACTTACCTGTTCCCGATCCACCGACGATACCCAGAACCTCGCCCCGCCATACATCGAGGTTCAGGTCCTTGTGCACCACTTGGGGTCCAAACTGGTTTGTCAGGCCTCGCACTCGGATGACGGCCTCGCGCTGCGCGTCCGACTTTGAAGTCTGTTCAAGTGTCGTGCCGTCCATGTCAGACCCCCAACACCGAGAAGAAGATCGAAAACAGCGCGTCCAGCGCGATGACCAGGAAGATGGACTGTACCACGGACGCGGTCGTTCTTTGTCCGACACTTTGCGCCGACCCCTTGACCTGCATCGCTTGCCAGCAGGCGATCACACCAATGACCAGGGCAAAGAAAGGGGCTTTGATCATGCCAATGGCAAAGTGCCAGATGCCCGTATTCTCTTTCAGCCGAGTGATGAACATTCCGGGGCTGACGCCGAGGTCGATCCAGCTCATTAACCCGCCGCCGAACAGGGCGGCGATATCCGCAATAAACCCAAGGATTGGCAGCATGATCAAAAGGGCCACGACCCGCGGGATCACAAGTACTTCGACCGGATCCAATCCAAGCGTCCGCATCGCGTCGATCTCTTCCTGAACCTTCATCGAACCGATGGCCGCCGTAAATGCCGAACCCGATCGACCGGCAACAATGATCGCGGTCAGCAAAATGCCCAGCTCGCGCAGAACCGAGATCGAGATCAACTCGACCACAAATATCTCGGCCCCGAATTGTTTCAGCTGGGTTGCCCCTTGAAACGCCAGCACGACACCAATCAGGAAACCCATCAAAGCAACGATGGGGATAGCCTTGAACCCGGTTTCTTCCATCTGCGAAACCAAAGCCGCCTTGCGCAGTCGGCGCGGCATCACGATGGTACGGGCCAAACGGTGCAAAGTCAGACCAAAAAAATTCAACAGTGACAGGCCATCCTTACCAGCCTGCACCGTACGCTCGCCGACACTTGCGACCCAATCAGAGAAACTGCGTTTTTCGGCTTCTGCACCAGGGTCCTCCGGGATTTTTTCCGCCACGGTTTCCAGCAGTGCGGAATGCGCGGGTTTCAACCCCTCGTACTGTACGGTCGCACCATTGGCTCGGGCGCGGCGCGCCAGATCAGCGATAAGCCAAGCACCGCCCGTGTCCAAAGCGCCAATTTGCGACATATCGACGGTCAGCGTTGCGCCATCTGCACGAAACCCGGCAAATGTGCTTTCAACCGTGTCCAACGACTGCGTCAGCAGATCACCCGAGACCCGCAGGTAAACGCCATTGGCGTTCTGGTCCGACTGTATCATTGGCTGCGTCATGGGCGTATGTGATGTCAAAGGGCTTTGACCTGCAACGAATTTTTGCGATGAACCCCGTAATTGTCGCGGGCAATAGCGTTGGGGTGACAATTACCCGGATGCACCTTGGGTCGTCTAACAGTCCCGGTTCAATTGTATGACCGAAAACGTCTTGGCACGCGACTAAACAGTTGCCGGGTCTTTTGATCCGCTACAGAGTTCGCCCGGCACCAAAATGGTGGAATCAGGGAGAACGACATGCCGGACACCAAGAATGTCCTGTTCATCATTATAGATCAATTGCGCGCAGATTGTTTGAACGGCGCATTGGCCGCCCATGTCGATTTGCCAAATCTGCGCGATTTCATGCAGGATTCTGTGACTTTCGAACGCCATTATTCAGTGACCAACCCCTGTGGCCCATCGCGGGCGTCGATCCTGACCGGGCAATATGCGATGAACCATCGCTCGGTGCGCAATGGAACGCCGCTCCGGCACGATACCCCGAACCTCGCGACCGAAATGCGCAAGGCCGGATATCTTCCAATGCTGTTCGGTTACACGGACACCACGGCTGATCCCCGCGTGTATGACCACAATGATCCGATCCTGAAGTCTTATGAACGGCCAATGGCGGGCTTTGAGGAAGTCCTCGAAATGCGGTTGGAGGAATCCTATCCTTGGCGGGCTCACCTGATGGAAAAAGGGTACGCGTTTGATGACTATTGGGACGTTCACAAACCGGTTTCGCCTGACGGTAACGCTCCGCAGTTGAACGATCCGGCCCTCTACCGGGCCGAGGACAGCGATACAGCCTTTCTGACGGATGTGTTTTTGAACAATATGGCCCCGCGTGTCGGCGAAAGCTGGTTTGCGCATTTGACCTATATCCGGCCCCATCCGCCGCTGGTCGCACCGGCACCTTACAACGCTATGTACGACCCGACGAGACTGCCCCAGCCAGCCGGTTTGGCCGACCCGTTGGACGAGCGGACGATGCACCCCTTCTTTGGCCCTGCAATCGACAATTCGACCATCGACGATTTCGTTCTGGGTTTTGACGCTGTTAAACCAACGCTTGAGAATATCCAGTCGTTGCGTGCTGTATATCTGGGCCTTGCGACCGAGGTCGATCACCATATCGGTCGCGTGATCCGGTTTCTAAAGGACAGTGGTCAGTATAATGACACGTTGATCGTGATTACGGCAGATCACGGGGAAATGCTGGGTGATCGGCACAGCTGGGGTAAAATGACGGTCTTTGATGCTGCATATCAGACCCCATTGCTGATCCACATGCCGGGCAATCAGGCGCAGGCCGGGTCCGCAGTGACGGTGCCGACAGAGTCTGTTGATATCACACCGACGATTTTGGACTGGGTTGGCCAATCCATCCCGAATGCAATGGACGGTCGATCCTTGCTGCCATTGCTGCATGGGCAGCCCCCGCAGGATTGGCGCACTTACTCATTCAGTGAGTTGGATTTTTCAGAACCCGAGCAGCCGACCCTCTGGCAGCAGGAATTAGGCACGGGAAACAGCGACTCCTGTCTAGGCATTCTGCGGGACGACCGGTTTACCCTGGTCGAGTTCGCAGCGGATTTGCCGCCGATTTTGTTTGATCACCACAAAGACGGAGAATTGCAGAACGTCGCAGGCGAACCAGAATATCTGACGGATTTGATGCGGCTGAGTCGACAAATGTTGCGACATAGGATGCGAAATATGGATCATACACTGTCGTTGGACTCCATCACAGCCGAGGGTCCAAAGTCCAAATCCCGGTATTGATTCCCCGCGCGGCCAGCCTGCGACCCCAAAGTGTCGCGCGCTTGCCCCCTACACCTGAAATAGATCAGGTGTTACGCATATGTCGCGGAGAGGGTGAACTTGGAAATAACCGAGCAACAGACAAAGTCCATGACGACGGCCGGTCTGAATCTGATCGGGCAGGCACTGTCGATCTATGACAGTCAGTTACGGCTGGTCGTCAGCAACCGGCCGTTTCAGACCATGTTCGATCTGCCGGACCATCTTGTTCAGCCCGGTGCCTTGTTCAGCGACACGATTAGATATCTCGCATCGATCGGTGAATACGGGGAGGTCGAGGATATTGAACAGATCGTCGATCTCAGGGTCAAACAGGCCCTGGCATTTGAACCTCATTACATCGAACGCGTTCGGGCCAATGGTCAGGTCATTTCTGTCGAAGGCGCGCCATTGCCCAAGGGCGGTTGGGTGGCGGTCTATACGGACATTACTGACACGAAGCAGGCCGAAGCTCTGCTGCGAGCACGTTCAGAAGAATTGTCGGACCAATTGCTGGGCAGAGCCGAAGAGCTTTCAGCGGCAAACCGTAAACTGGCGGCGACCAATGCGGCTTTGGAAGAGGCCAAACGTCAACTGACCGAGATCGAAGCGCGCACTCGAATGACCACCGAGATGATGCCCGCCCATATCGCCCATTTGGATGCTGATGGCCGGTATGACTATTCAAACCGTCGGCTCAACTCGGTAATGCCCGGTCGCCCGTCCGAGATTTTGGGCATGCATATCTCGCAGGCTTTGGGTTCCGTGGCCTACAACCGCGTCGAGTCTCATTTGCAAAAGGCCTATGGGGGCGAGGTTTCGGTGTTCGAATTCACAGAAGACCAAGACTCCAGACGCATCCGTGTGTCGTTCACCCCCGATGGCGAAGGCGGTGTTTATGTGATGTCCGTGGATATCACCGAAGAAACCCAAGCGCGGGTTGCACTGCAGCAGACCCGCCGCAGGGCGATGGCTGCGCAGATGACAAATGGCCTTGCGCATGATTTCTCGAACCTGTTGACCATTATTTTGGGAATGCAATCCCGGTTGGAAAGAATGGGCTTGTCCGAAGATGCCCGAGAGTTGGTCGCGGCAACCCAACAGACCGCCCGACGTGGGGGGCAGTTGCTGAATCGCATTGCAGATATGACCGGCAACCGAACGCCACAGCCCAAAGCCACCGATATGCGCGGGTTATTGGAGGATCTGCGGATTCTGGCATCGCCATCCTTGCCGCGCGGGGTTGGTTTGTCCGTGGTCAACACACTGCCTGACAAAGCGCTTATGCTGGACCCGGGGATGGTGCAGGATGCGTTGCTCAACCTTGTTCTGAACGCACGCGATGCTTGCGGAGAGTCCGGGCAAATCACAATCAGTGCTCACACCATTAGCGAGATCTGGGTCGAAATCGCTGTCTCGGACACCGGTCCGGGGTTTTCGCAAGAAGGATTGAAAAAAGCGCTGAACCCGTTTTTTACAACCAAGGGCGACAAGGGGTCGGGTCTGGGGCTTCCGATGGTCTATGATACCGTCAAACTGGCGGGTGGGGATCTGAGCTTGCGAAACACACCATCTGGTGCATCCGTTGTGTTGCGCCTGCCGTACCGACCGGCCCCGCCGGTTCAGGAAGGGTTGGTTTTGTTGGTCGAAGACAGCGATGATCTGCGCAGCCAGTTCCGGGACATGTTGGTCGAACTTGGTTTTGCAGTGATTGAAGCGACCTCGTTTGACGAGGCGTTCGTGCTGACAAAGGACGTAACGGACATTGCCCTTGTTCTGTCGGATATCCGGCTTGAGGGGAACGAAACCGGATTGGACCTGTTGGCGAAACTTGATCCTGCACTGCCCTGCATTCTGATGACGTCCTTGCCCTATTCCGACCCGTTGCATCGGGCGGCGCTGCAACACGCGCCGGTGTTGCGTAAACCATTCACCCAGGCGCAGCTCTCTGCCCTGATCCAAGACGAGGCCGCCTGATGACGCAACCATTGGTGACCATTGTCGATGATGAGCCCGAGATCAGGCGTATTCTGACCGACGCGCTTGAGGATGCAGGGTTCCGAACCCAAAGCTTTTCCCGTGCGCGAGAGTTTGAAGCATCGCTAAAACGGGTCACGCCGGATGTGTGCTTGGTAGATTTGTCTTTGCCAGATACCGACGGATTGGCCTTGGTCCACCGGTTGGCTCTGGAACAAGGCGCGGCGGTCATCATCATATCCGGGCGCGCTCAGGTGCAGGACCGCGTCACCGGGTTGGAGCTTGGGGCGGATGACTACATCACCAAACCTTTTGACCCGGCCGAAGTTGTCGCGCGCGTGCGAGCGCGTTTGCGATCACCAAGGTCGCAGGCCACGCAGTCTGATGTGGCGCGTTTCAACGGTTGGACGGCCTATTTTGACCGCTATATCCTAGAAGACGGGTCCGGGGCCGAAACCCCATTCAGCCACGCCGAGGGCGAAGTGTTGCGGTTGTTCTTGGAAAGCCCCAAGCGTCTGATTAGCCGTGCCCAGATGCAAGAAGCTTTGGGGGGTGCGGCAGGCGACAGCTTTGACCGAGCAATGGACGTTAGGATTTCGCGGTTGCGGACAAAGCTTGGGGAAGACCCAAAGAACCCGAGGCTCATTAAAACCATCTATGGTGCCGGATACATTTTCCTTGGTGATGTAGACTGGTGATGTGGAACGGGCGTTGGCCCGCGCCCTGACACAGAACGAGAGGCGCGCGCTATTCTCGCAGTGCCCGGTCCCTGACCTTGATCACCGGCTGCAGAAGGTAGTCCATCACAGTTTTCTTGCCTGCCAAAATGTCCACTTCGGCAATCATTCCAGGGATGATCTCAACCGCAATACCATTGGCGTCCAGAATGGCATGCCGTGTTTGGATTTCGACGACAAAAACCTCTTCGTCATTGCGTTCTGGTCGCGTGATTGTATTTGCGCCGATGCGAGTGATCTCTCCGTCCAGCGCTCCGTAGCGAGCAAAATCATAGGCCGTGATTTTTACCTTTACGGGCTGCCCCGCATGTAAAAAGGCAATGTCGCCTGGGCGTACGTAGGCTTCGACCAAAAGCGTGTCGTCCAACGGAACGATTTCAACCAGTTCTTCTCCGCTTCGGGCCAACCCACCCAAGGTGGTCCGATGTATTCGGTTCACGATGCCCCTGACCGGAGATCGAACTTGTGCCCGATCCGCGCGGTCCTGTAACGCAGGCAAGGCCGGTCGAAGCGCGGCCAATTCGGCCGTGGTAATTGCCAGGTCGGTCAATGCGGCGCTGCGGAATCTGCTGCGTGCGGCTTTGATCCTGTCATCGATTTCTGCAAGCCCCGTCTCCAGACGGTTGGTGACCGCCACGGCACGAACCTTGCGACCTTCCCATTCCGCAGCGCTCCGGCGCAAGGACAGCAAAGTTGTCGCAGGTTCCATCTGCTGTTTCACCAACGGGGCCATAATCGCGCGTTCCTCCGCCAGGATCTTTAACGTTTCTTCGGCTGTCACTTGGTCGACAAGACCTTCTTCGTACTCTCGATGGCGCTGTTCTCGCTGACGTTCCAATATGGCGATCTCGGCGTTCAACTCCGTCTGACGGCCCCGATACAACGCGGTTTCCGACCTGACCACGTCTGGTGCACCTTCGACGAGGTTGGCGGGGAACGTGAGTTCGGTTCCGTCAATTTCAGCCCGAAGACGCTGAACTCGGGCTACCAGCCCGAAAGCGCGTTGTTCTTCCTGACTCAACTGGCTGTCGATCTGCGTGGTATCGAATTCCATCAACAGCATGCCTTTGTCGACGACCTGACCTTCGGCCACATGCAATGCTTGCAGAACGCCGGGCTCCGTCGCCTCGATCAATTGCAAATCCGCCGACGGCACAATTCGGCCATCCACGCGGGTGACGTCATCCAATTCGGCAAAAGACGCCCATACGCCCGCAGAGACAAAGC
This sequence comes from Ruegeria sp. R14_0, assembly GCF_017743975.1. GTDB lineage: Bacteria > Pseudomonadota > Alphaproteobacteria > Rhodobacterales > Rhodobacteraceae > Ruegeria. Next base: position 160,672 of record NZ_JAGHRC010000006.1, read on the forward strand.
ATGCCAGGATCGCGATCAGAAGGAGAGAGCCTCGCAGCGGTGAGCGCCCGCGCATCTCGCGCGCCAGCAAGGCAAGATCAGGATGCCGCGACATTCAGGTGCCTCCTCGCGTCGCGCGCATGTTGGTTCAACATACTTTTGGGGCCGTCTGCGCCAACTCGTCCGCGTTCGATTACGATGACCCTGTCGACAAGCGCCAACAGGCTTGTGCGGTGTGTGACGATGATCATCGTTGTGTCAGTGGTTGCCTGTTTCAAGCGCTCGATTACTTCCGCCTCGGTCTTGACGTCCATCGCGCTGGTGGGCTCATCCAACAGCAAGACCGGCGGGCGTCCGATCAGTGCCCGCGCCAGCGCGATGGCCTGGCGCTGGCCGCCTGACAGGCCTTCGCCGCGTTCAGCCAATTGCTGTTCGTAACCGCTCGGATGTCTCGCCACGAAATCCTCGACGCCAGCGACCTGGCCTGCGTGGATCAAGTCCTGATCTTTCGGCCGGACCGCGCCGCTGACGATATTGTCACGGACTGTGCCAGAGAAAAGCCAAATGTCTTGTAGCACCGACCCGATACTGCGTCGCAAATCACCTGGATCAATTTGCCGGATGTCCACCCCGTCCAGCATCACCGATCCAGACGTGGGCTCGTAAAGACCCAAAAGCAGGCGCGCTATGGTGCTTTTGCCTGATCCGATAGAGCCCAGAATGGCCACCTTTTCACCGGGCTTTATGTCGAATGAGATGCCGGAAAGCGTGTCATCCTGCTGCTCGGGGTAGGCAAATTGAACGTCTTTGAAGGAAATCTGACCGTTGATCTTGGGACGGCTGATCCAATTGCGTCCTTCGGGTCGCTCGCTCTCGGCGTGCATAAGAGTGTTCAAGTTTCGGTAGGCGCTGCGGGCTTGATTAACTCTCGTGAGAGTTTGTGCAAGCTGTCCCAGTGGGGCCAGGGCGCGGCCGGTTAGCATCACGGACGCGATCAGCGCACCCATACTGGCTTGGCCGTCAGAAATAAGAAACACCCCATAGAAAACGATCAGGACCTGTGCTGCCTGTTGTGTGAAGCCGGTCAGGTTGAGTGCAAACTGCGTGATCGTGCGGCTGCGGATGCCATGTGAAGACTGGCGCTCTATTGCGTCATCCCAGCGGGCGCGCATTTGCCGGGCCGCGGACGTGGTCTTGATGGTCTCAAGCCCGGAGACGGTTTCAACCAGAACAGATTGTTTTGATTGCCCATCTGCAAAGCTTTTTTCGGCCAGTCGCGAGAGCAACGGCTGAACTGCCAGACCCGAAAGTAAGACGATTGGAACAGCAAGCGCCGGGATCAATGCCAAAGGTCCGCCTACGACGTGAATGACGAATATGAACAGCGCAATAAACGGCAAATCCACCAAAGCGACCAACGTTGCCGACGTAAAGAACTCCCGCAGGGTTTCGAACTCGCGGATGGTGCTGGCCATTGCGCCGGTCGATCCGGTGCGGGACTTCATCTTTATGTTCAGTACTTGGCCGAAAACGCGTCGCCCCATAAAAAGGTCGGCTTTTTGCCCGGCGCGGTCAATAAAGCCAGCGCGCAAGAGCTTTAGGATAAAGTCAAAACCAAGCGCCAGCCCGACTCCGATCGTCAGAGCGATAAGGGATTCAGTCGCTTCGTTTGGAAGAACCCTGTCGTAGACAACCATGATAAAAACTGACGTAGAAAGGCCCAGAAGATTGGCGACAGCTGCGGCCAATACAACCTGTGCGTAAGACCAGCGGTTCGCCAACATCGCAGACCAAAACCAATGCTCCGATGCAGGTGATTTGTCGTTCGCCGGCCCTTCCTTGTGGCTGCGCCGAAACAAGAATGCATAGCCGGTGTAGTGGTTCTTGATGGCTTTTTCGTCGACCTCACCGATGCCTTCGCCTGCTTCGGGATCAAAAACCAGTAACTTCCCGGGTTTTGTGCGACCGTGAAATACGACGGCCCTGTCATTTTCCAATAGAAGCAATGCCGGAACCAGAACTTCGTCGAACTCGGTCAGCTGTCGTGCGCCAAACCCTGCCTGCAACCCGGCGTGATGCGATACTTCCACAATGTCATGTGCATTCAGCTTCCCTGAAGCGTCGGATTGTGCTGCGTGCAAAGCAGCAATGGTGAGAGATCGATCCAAATACGCGGCGATATGCAACAAGCAGGTCTCCAACGATGTAAGCTGCGGCGCGTCAATCGGGGGGTTTGGTGGTGTCATGGCGCAACGTTCCAGTTCGTGATTGAAATGCCCAAGAAATCCAGAATGTCTCCGGTCAGGCTCAGCGCGGCGTAGTTGGTCAGGAAAAAGCTCTGCTCAGACAGAATGAGGCGTTGCTGAGCATTCACGTAGTCCCGCTGCGCATCCAATATTTCGATTAGGCTGCGCCGTCCGATTGTGAACTGGGTGCGCGCTGCAGCCACACTTTCAGCATTTGCCTGAGCCGCCAATCGCGCCGCTTGCAACCGAACCGCTCCGGCCTGCTGATCCGAGCGGATGAAGTCCAGTTCCCTACGAATTTCGCGGATAAGCGTTTCGCGGGCGAACTCGGCTTCTCGGACCTGTGCTTCTGCGGCTGCGATTGCGGCACGGCGCTGACCGGTGCTGTCGATCTCATAATTGAACGACAGGTCGACACCGAAATTTGCATCATTGCTACGATCCCGATCTGCAAAAGCCGCGATCTCAATTCCGGGCTGCCGTCGAGCCACGGCAGCGGTTTGTTCAGCTCGGGCGGCCAGCAAAGCTGCATCAGCGCGACGGACCTGCGGACTGTCCAGGACGATTTGTGCATCGGTCCGCGTTAGTCTTGGCGCCTCAACAGGGGCATCCAGCTGGCCTGGTGGCTGGCCAAAAACTTCGAGAAATTGAGCTTCGGCGCGCTCCGTTCTGGCTGTTGCGTCGGCGAGTTGCGTACGTGCGTCAGCCATACGCGAACGCGCAGTCAGCACATCCGCACTTGATCCAACACCTTGGGATGTGCGCTTGGTGATCTGGCGGACGATTTCTTCGTGCACTTCGACGTTATCGGCCGATATTGCCAAGATCTTGCGCCGGTCCAGCACGACAACGTAGGCTTCGATAGCTGCCAGGGCCAACGACGCTGCAGTCTGCAACTGTCCGCCGCGGCTTTCGAATACACGCGCCTTTGCAGCGGCCAGATCCCCGGAGGCGGCACCGCCATCATACACCAGCTGCGACACCCGCAGGTAAGGCGTGACATCTGCAATATCCGAATTCACGCGCTGCGACCTTGCGTTCATTCCCACTGAGACACGGGGCAAAAAAGCGCCTTCGGCTGCCCTCTGGTTAGCGTTTGCAACGTCCAGCTGGGTCACGCTTTGCGCGAGGTTCGGGTTGGTTTCGACGGCGGCGCGAACCCGCTGCCCAAATTCGCTTTGAGTCAAGCGTGGAATTGCAGCCTGCGCGCCGGTTCCGACCGAGCCTTGGGACAAGGAGCGCTCAACCCCCGTGAGATCAGGTGGGGCTGCGCAAGCGGTCAGGATTGGGATCGACAGCAGCGCAACCCATTTCAATAAGTATCCGCGGTTCAGTACGCGTTTCATCACACCTCCCCGATCAAGCGACGGTCTTCGTTTTGCGCATGGGCCATAGCTGTTAGAAAAAGCGAAACATCTGAATTTTCAGTGTATTGCTTTTGGGTATCGGTCCGCGCTGCCCGCTTTTGTACGATCGAAAACCAAGCAAGATGGGACAGCGAGACCTGATGCGCATGGACGAGTTGAAGAGCACCCGTTTCGAGCAGCGTCAGTTTTTCCGATTGAGACAACGCGTTCAGCCGCTGCATATCGACCCCGAGAGTAGCGGCCGGAAGGTCCACTCCGTCATGAACGGTCAGACGTGTGAAAAGTCCGAGATCCTGCAGGGTCCGGCAAGTTCTACGTGTGGCGAAAGCAGAGGTTTCGCGTGTCTGAAAAAAACTGAGAACCTTCTGTAGTTCCTCGGTCAACTCGCCGGAGTCAGTAAAGAACGGTTCATTGCCGGGACTATCCGTCACCAGGCCAAGAGTTTCGTCGACCATGAGTTGCAGGCTATTTTCATGGCACGGATCAGACCGAACGGTATGAAAGGGCGGGCACCTTAAAGCTGATGGAATGTAAGTGGCCAACCAGCGGCCATTATCGGAAACAAATGGCGTTGGCGTATGTGGTGACAACGACAAGATCGCCACCGGCTCGACCCAATTGTTGGTTTCGTGAAAGACCATCGGGTAGGCGGCTGCGATGTGCAAAACCTCCTGCGCGACAACCGGGCACAAGTGCTGATGCCTTGCGAAATGGAAGGAGGAAAACCGCTTCCAATACCGGTGGCCATACCGGTTATAAGTCACGGGAAACAGGCCATTCTGTGCCATTTTTTACCCCTGGATGGACAATAGAGACCGCCGGTCGCATGAACCGGCGGTCGATGTGGATATCAGGCTGTCGCCCCGGTCGGATCGGTGTGCAGAATATTGTCTGTATTCAACCCACTAAGGTCGTCGAGGCCGGAGAATTGAGCCATTGTCTCTACGGTAGCCGAGGTCGGAGTAGCGTAATCGACTTTGACCAGGACACCGTTGTCTCCGTCTGTTGCGAGGACATAGATCTCGTCCCCTGCCTGAACACCAGTCAGGCTTTCGACGGCTGTTTCGATCGTGTTGACGGTCAAGTCCGCCAAGACCGTGGTCAAGCCTACAAAGCCTGTGTTGACCCCCAACGCGTCTCCGACGCTCAGGTTTTCGACCCCGGTGCCATTGCCACGCAAATTGGCCGGATCAAGACCGCTGAACATCAAGGCGTCCGCCGCGTCCGCCGATGCGCCAAGCGCAAAGCCTGTGATCGTATCCACGCCGTTCGCCGTCGGATCCGCTTCGAAGACAATGACATCGCGACCGGCATCCGAGACATTGATGCCGTCGTCACCATCTTGGCCGCGAACAAAACTGTCCACATCGCTGGCCACAATCGTATCGTTGCCATCCGTGCCCAGTATAAGGGTGGATGGGCCTCCATCTGACGTGGTGATCGTCAGTTCGATGGGTTTCGTTGGGTCCTGGACGGTCATGGTGAACGTCACCAGAGGTTGGTTCAGGTCGGTAAACACTGGCGCAACACCCGCGAAGTTGACGGCTGAGCTGCCTACCGGGTTCGACAGATAAAGGCCAAAGGCGCCATTTCCCGAATCTGAACCATTGTTGAATGTCACAACGGACGGATCAAATCCCAGCTCAACAGTCATGGCCAAGCCCGACGAGATATCGCGATCGGCATCGGCAAATATTTCGAAGGTTATGTTCGACCCGCTGCGGCTGGCTTCGGTGATGACATAGGCTGCAGGCACATGGGCAGTGACCTGGTCGGTTGTTGGCAAGGGATCAGGGCCGCCTGTCACTGTCGCCTGCGCCTGAAAGTTGAGGTCATCACCTGCCGAGACACCGGTGAACTCAGAGGTCGGGACAGTTAATGACCATGTGCCATCTGCGGCCACGGTTGCAGTGCCAACCGAGTTGCTGTTGAGCGTCACACTCACATTTTGACCGGCACTCAGACCTACCGACGTCCCGGACACGACCACGCCCGAACTCTGCGCGTCACTCAGGGACACAGAGTTGTTCAATCCGACCGGATTTACATTCAATAGTGGTCTGAAATCCGTTGCGAGAGTCGTTGTCGCTGGAATTGCGCTGTTTCCTGCGCTGTCACATACGGCGGCCGAGATCGTGAAATTCGTGCTGTCCGCCAACCCTGCAAGGTCTGAAGCAGGGATTGTGACCGTCCATGCACCGGACGACGCGTTGGCGGTATAGTCTTGGCCATCCAGCGTAACGGTCACGGTTTGCCCGTCTTCCGCTGAGGTCGCGCCCGAAATGGTCAGGTCGTTGCCCTGCTCGGCAATGTCCAATACCGATCCGACTGGCAAGGCATTGATCGTCACGGTTGGGGCCGTGAAATCCGTCTGGAACCCGCCATTTGCAGTCGCCGTATTTCCGGCAGCATCGGATACGGATGCCCTGACGTCATAGCTTTCCCCGTCCTGCAGGGCAGAAAGGCTCGCGGCGGGCGCGACGAACGACCAAGTTCCGCTGTTGACTATTGTGGTGTTGCTGATGTCCACCGTCTCATCGGCGCGGACGATTTCGACTGTGATCGTGGTGCCATCAGGCGCATCAGATGTTCCGGAAACGGTCAGGTCAGTGCCCCGTTCCGTTGTGTTCATGACAGCTCCGTCGGACAGGCCGGTGATGGCGATTGAAGGTGCCGTAAAGTCCGTGTCAAAACTGCTGCTTGCCTGCGACGCCGGATTGCCTGCCGCGTCCGTCACATCCGCCGTGACAGTAACAGTCGCGCCATCAGACAAGGCAGCAAGAGCAGCCGAAGGTACAGTCGCCGACCATGATCCGCCCGATACGGTGCCAGTATAGGTTTGTCCGTTTACTGAAACCGTGGCGGTTTGCCCATCTTCGGCGTCGGTCGATCCGTTGATAGTAAGATCTGTGCCCTGCTCAGCGGCATTCAGAACCGACCCGCCGGAAAACCCGTCAATACTGACGGTTGGGGCGGTTACATCCTTCGAAACCGCAACGCTATCTTCGCGGGCGGCGAGCCCGTCCTGGTTGATCACGTTTGCGGTAATTGAAAACGATCCTCCATCTGCCAAGGATACCAAATCGGCTGTGGGTATAGTCACAGACCAGGTATTGCCCGACACAGCACCGGTATAGCTTTGGCCGTCCAGCATGATGGTAACCTGTTGACCGTCGTCGACATTTGCGGAAATGCCCGAGACCGTCAGGTCTGACCCAACATCGACCGCATTCAACACCCCACCGACAGAGAGAGGAGAAATCGCAACCGAGGGGCTGGTCAAATCCACCGGGACGGTCGCCGTTGCAGGCGCTGACATGTTCCCTGCTGCGTCACTGACAACGACTTGTACAGAGGCCGGAATGCCCGAGGACAGGTTGGTGAGATCGGCGACCGGAACGGTCACGGACCAGTTGCCGCCCGAGGCGGTACCAGTGTATGTCTGGCCAGCAAACTCGACCGTTACCGTTTGACCATCGGCAGCAGTTGTCGAACCGCTCAGCTCCAAATCGGTTTGGATGTCAACCAACTCGATTGAACCGCCTGATACCGGGTTCAGCGAAATGGTGGGCGCGGTGAAATCAGTGTCAAAACTGTCGGTTGCTTGTACGGCCGGGTTGCCTGCCTGATCTGATACGTCCGCCGTGACCGTTACGGCTGCTCCGTCCGCCAACGTGGCGAGATCGGCGGATGGAACGGTGACGGCCCATTGCCCGTCTGCAACCGCACCGGTGTAGGATTGTCCATTCAGAGTGACTGTTACCGTCTGACCGTTTTCTGCGTTCGTTGTGCCTGAAACCACGAGATCAGTCGCCATTTCCGCCGCGTTCATGACCGCACCATCCGAAAACCCTGAAATTGCCAGAGTCGGCGGGATGGTATCGATGTCATAGCGAACTGTTTCGACGGAAATCTCTTGCCCGTCGCCGCCCAGGTGGCGCACCGTCACGTCCTGAACCCCTTGCGGCAGGCTGGCCGCCTCGGCAGAAGTCAGAGAGATGCTCCAATCCCCATCTGAATTGAGCGGTACGGTTTTGACCAGCGATCCAATCGTGACTTCAACGGTCTCGGTGCCGTTGGGGACATTTATTTCGGTTCCTGTATTGCTCAACGCTGTTGATTGGACCTGAGCCAGATTGAGGATTGGTGTCACAGGGGTGGGCACGGTCAGCTCGGCGTCATCGCCACCGCCGCCACCGGCCCCCGCAGCGGCCGCGCCTGCCAGACCCAGACCGCCCAAAGCAGCACCCATGCCGCTGATGCCACCACCGGCTGCCGCAGCTCCTCCGGCTTCGGCGAGGCTGAATTGTGCAATTTCAGCAACAGCGTTCTCGGCGATCATGATTGCACCGCTGTCCAACACCTGAACATTCTCGGCGGCGACAATCATTGTGCTGCCATCAGCCATTTTCAGTTGAACATCACCATTCTTCAAAAGCTTGACGGACCGAACACCGGGAATCGTTTCGGCAAACTGATAGGCATAAAGCTCTTCGATCGTGGCCTGTGCCAGCGCAGGCAGGGCCATCAACGTAGAACCAAGTCCCCCTGCAATTCCTCGCCCGACCCAACGACGCATTTTGCCGTCGATCCACTGGCGAATGTGATTTTTGCGACCGGAGTCTGATCCGTCCGCTTTGGATTTGGCGTGAGAATCGTGTTCTTTGGTCATCTTACCCTCATTTGTGGTGTTCACGTCCGCCCGAGGGGGCCAGATTCTGTTCATCTGTCTTTCGCTCTTGTGACTCATGCGGTCGGACCAGGAAAAATTGTGTTAAACTGAAACCGAACTCCGCGTTTTCACCACAATTTCGCTTTGGTTTCGGGCCGGGCATCAGATCATCCTGCAGTCAGTGCCAGGTTTGGCGTGGGGTGATTTGGTATGATGCTTCAGTTCGAAAGCGTGGTTGCAACAGGGAGCGCAGCGCTCGATTCAGGTATCCGTGATACGGCTTTAAAAACGTTTAACGGTGCCACGTATCTGTACAGTTTGACCGGCCCCGGCGGTGGAGTTGCGGTTTGGAAGCTTGTTGACGGCGCTGTTCCGCAATTGGTGGATACCGAGTACTTCAGTGGCACGATCGCATTTCAGGTGGGCGATATGGGTGTGCCGATTTCCGTTGGTGGCAATGACCAGCTTGTTCTGGACATCGACACTGCAAACGGGCTTGTCGGGTATGCATTGAACCCCGACGGAACGGTTGGGACCTTGCGTGAAACCGGGACTTTGACGGGCGGGGGCGATATCTCTGCCTTGGTTGAGCTGTCGACCGGTTCGGGTCGTATTCTCATGTTGTCGCACGAAGATACCGGTCGGATCGCGACTTATAAGGTGAACGGAGACGGTTCGCTGACATCCTCTGGTGTCATCCTGGCACAAGCCGATTCGATGCAAGGCTTAAGGGTCGGATCGGACAACTTCGTCATTGCAACGGACGGCGTGCGCAACACCGTTGCGACCTATCGCGTTGACGGATCGACGGGCACCATAGCCGTGGTGGATAACTCTGAGGCGCTGTCGACGCTGGGGATTGCCGTGCCGACGGCGGTTGAGGTGATACAGGCGTACGGAAGATCATGGATTGTGATTGCCGGGGCCGAAAGCAATTCGCTCAGTGTGATGGAGCTGGGCAGTGATGGTCGCCTGATCCCAACGGACCATGTGCTGGATTCCCTGCATACCCGTTTTGAATCGGTTCAGGATCTTTCGGTTGTCGAAGTGGATGGTCGTGTTCTGGTCGTGGCGGGCGGCGGCGACGATGGGATAACTCTGTTTACCATGACGCCTAATGGGCAGTTGGTGTATTTGGACAGCATTGCCGACACGCTTCAGAGCGGCCTGCAAAATGTCGAGGCTTTCAGCGTCGCGCATGTTGGCGATGAATTGCAGATCCTCGTGGCGTCGCAGCAGGACGCGGGCCTGACTCAGTTGACCGTTGATGTCTCGGAAATGGGGGTCGTGCGCAGCGGGTTTGGCTCTGTCAGCGGGACGTCCGGCGACGATATGCTAAGCGGCAGCATCCTTCCAACAACACTGATTGGTGGGGCCGGTGATGACATTCTGATTGCCGGGCAAGCCGCCACCACGATGACCGGAGGGGCAGGGGCGGATATCTTTGTCATGCAATACAAAACCGAGCCGGTCACAATCACTGACTTTCAAGCCGGGGTCGACCGGTTGGACCTGTTTGATTACCCACTGGTCAGAACGCCTGCACAGTTGACGTTCACCCCAACGGCGCAGGGTGCCCGGATCGAGTACCTGAACGAAACGATTCACGTTTTTTCAGCCTCGGGCGGTTCTCTAAGCAGCGCACAGGTTTTTGGCTCGGGATTTGGCGGCCCTGATCACATTCCCGTCGATTTCGGTGATTTTGGCGGCCTTGAACCGGATAGTTCGGACGGCGTTCAGGGCGCGGTTTCGATCAACTCCGAGACCGCGAACGCCAGTCTCACGGATGCCCAGATCAGGTTCACCCCCACTGGGGGTGCCACCGTCACCGCGCGCGCAGACAGTGACGGGCGATTTGATCTCGACTTGCCCTCTGGCCGCTTTGAGGGCGAATTTGATGTGATCAAGTCCTACTCGACCGCCAGCAAGGACATAAATGCGCTGGATGCGCTGCAGGTCTTGCGGATTGCGGTCGGACTGGACCCAACCTGGGGGCCCGCATCGCCGGAAAACCTGATCGCCGCGGACATCAACCGTGACGGCACGGTGAACGCGTTGGATGCGTTGTCGATCCTGCAAGTGGCCGTTGGTCAGCCAACAGCGGCACAGCCGGAATGGGTCTTCATTGATGCGAACGCCGACCTGTCGGAGATTACGCGCAACAACGTGTCATACAACACCGGTGCCGATGTGGTGGCCCTGGATGGCGTCATCACTGTCGACATGACATCAATCCTGCTAGGAAACCTCGAAGCCCCCTGACGCGGGCGGGGCAATCATTCCCGGAAAGCGCGGTTGAAGTAGTCCGCCAAAGGCTTCACGAGGTACGAAAGCGGTGTTCGCTCATCCGTTTTGATCAGCGTCTCAACCGGCATGCCAGGCAGCAGTTCCTGACCGTTCAAACGTTCGACCTGGCCTTCTTGTGGTACAACCTCGGCGCGATAAAATGTCTGGCCCGTGTTATCATCCGTGAAGGTGTCCGCCGAGACAGTAATGACCTGCCCGTCAATCTCAGGAGTTTCACGTTGGTTGAACGCGGGAAACCGCAACAAGACCGGCTGGCCCACATGCAACTGGTCTACGTGAATCGCATCAACCCGGGCCGCGACCAGCAAGGGTGTGTCCTGTGGCACGAGATACATCATGGGTTCCGCAGGCTGTATCACCGACTGCAGCGCGAAGACCTGGCTGCCATAGACCGTGCCAGAAACCGGTGCGCGAATATCCAGTCGGGACAGGCGTGTGTCCAAGGACAGGCGACGTTCAGCCAGCTCTGAAATCTGCGATTGAATATCCCGCAGGGTCGAGATCGCCTCTTCCCGTCGGGTTGCTTCCAGTTCCACAATCGCAATCTCGGTTCCCGAAATTTGTCCTTTCAGACGCGCAACGGCAGCTTCCAGGCGGCCAATGTCGCCGGTCAGGCTGGCCTCTTCGCGCAGCAGGGCCGACACGCGGCTTGCCTGTGTGAGGCCGCGCTGAAACAGGCTTTGTTGGTCTTCCAGCTCTTCCTGAATCAACTCGACTTGACGGCGCAGCGAGACGAGCTGCGCCTCAGTTCCGGCAATTTCGCTTTCGATCTGAATGGTTTGTTTGCTCAGCTGTTCCGTTTGCTGGTTTAACGTGTTCAGGCGCGCCTCGAACAGACGCTGTTGACCGGCAATCAAATCAGGGTCGATGTTTTCCTGTTGCTGAATCTCGGCCAGTTGAATGGCCAGCGATTCCGCATCCGCACCATCGCGTTCAGCCTCGAGCCGGGCCCGACGGGCCAGCAGCTCGAACAGCTGCGCTTCGACGATGGTTTTTTCGGAAGACAAGAACGTGTCGTCCAGCCGTAACAGCAGATCGCCATTGCTGACAGCATCACCGTCCCGCACGTAGATTTCGCCGACAACACCGCCGTCGGGATGCTCGATCACCTGGCGGTTGCTTTCAACTTCAATAATGCCCTGTGAGACGATCGCGCCGGCCAGCCGAGTCTTAACCGCCCAAAGGCCCAAGCCGCCGACAAGAATACCCAAGGCCAGGAAGCCCACCAAAGCGGGGATCGTGATGCGCCATACTTGGCGCGGAGTTTTTGCCGCTGTGTCCTGCATCAGTTGCTAGCCTTGCTGAGATTGCGCTTGATCGACCCTGCGTTTTGCACGACCGCACCCAACACTTCGTCCCGCGGTCCGGCCTTTACCACCTGACCGCGCTCGACAACCACGAGGTCGTCACATTCTGAGATGGCCTGAGGCCGGTGGGTCATGATAATCGCAGATCTGCCCTCGGCCTTGAGCCCGCGGATCGCGGCGTTCAACGCCTCGGTCCCATCCGCATCCAGTGCCGAGTTTGGTTCATCCAGGATCAACAGGACCGGGCTTCCATACAAGGCGCGCGCCAGGGCGATCCGTTGTTTCTGCCCACCAGATAGTTGACTGTCATTGCCTTCAAGAATGGTGTCATACCCTTTTTCCAGCGTCAGGATCAGATCATGTGCGTTGGCTTTCTTAGCAGCTGCAACAACCGCGTTGGGATCGGGGTCTTCGGACATACGCGCGATGTTTTCCGTGACAGTTCCGTTGAACAGGGTGACCTCTTGCGGCAGGTATCCTATATGCTGACCCAGATCGGTCGCGTCATATTGATCCAGAGTTGCGCCGCCTAGGCGGATCTCACCCGCGGCTGGCTTCCAAATGCCCAACAGCGCCTTTGCCAGCGTGGATTTTCCCGACCCGCTTTTGCCGATAACACCAAGCGCGCGTCCTGGCGTAAGCTCGAGCGAGACATTGCGCAAAGTCGGAGCCTCAGCGCCGGGTGGGATCACCGTCACACCCTTGGCGGTCAGTTGGGCCGCGGGCGCAGGTAGTTTGGTTCGGGGCATCTCGGGCGGGGTGGCATCAAGGAACCGGTTCAGTGACGTCCACGCGGTTCGCGCGCGTTCAACGACGCCCCATTGTCCTACGACCTGCTCAACCGGTGCCAACGCCCGCCCCAGCAGGATCGAGCCTGCAATCATCGCGCCGGGGGTCAGCTCGTTGCGCAAGACAAGCAAGGCACCAAGCGCCAACATCGCAGATTGCAGGAACAGTCGAAGTGACTTGGTCACAGACGTGAAGCTGCCAGTCCAGTCACTCGCGGCGATTGTTTGTTGCAAAGCGTTTGTGCGCTGCCTTTGCCACCGCCGGGTAATATCTTCTTGCATCCCTTGTGCCCGGACGACCTCGGCAGCTTGTCTTGCATGTTCCGAGAAGTTGTTGGCCTTGGCGGACGCGGATTGTGCCAAAGCGACTTTACGGCGTGTCAGCACCTGGTTGAGCAGGGCTATGACCACCAAAAGCGAACCACCCGCGACGGCCAGCCAACCCAGAAGAGGATGAAAGAGAAAGATGGCGGCAACAAAAACCGGCGTCCAGGGGATATCCATGACTGCCAGCAGCACCGGAGACGAACATAGGTTCTGAATCGACTCGAGATCTCGCAGCGCCGTTGCGGGGGCGGCACGAGCGCGCGGGTGCAGCGACCGACGCAAGGTTGCGTCGAATACGCGTTCGTCCAGCTGTGTTTGAAACCGCGCGCCAAACCGCGCGACAATCCGGCCGCGCGCAAAATCGAGCATTGCCATCAGGCCGTACAGCAGCGCCACCAACAGGAACAGCGCCGCCAGAGTTTCTACAGCCCGTGACCCCAGAACGCGATCATAGACCTGCAGCATGAACAGCGGACCGGTCAGCATGAGCAAATTGACAAAGATACTGAACAGAAATGCCAGCGCCAGGAATGTGATCCCCTGATTGCGCGCGGATTGCATTTCACGTCGAGGCTGCGCGGCCATGCGGTTCTCAGTGTTCACGAACAAGGGCTTTCGTATTTGTTGTTCCGGCATTGAATGCGTGCATTCGGCGGCATCCTAAACGGATGCTCCAGTGGTGGAAATGCACCTTTTTCCGGATTGTCCATATGTCGCCGACGCGGTTTCACGTTTGGCACCCAACTTGCGCGAACAGGACAAAAGTTATTTTGTTGACCCGGACTATCTTCGGACAAGGCCCATGCCAAATGGAACGTGACGCAGACCCCGTTACCCGAGTGCTTGTGGTCGTCGCGCCCAGCTTCAACATGGCGGCGACGATGGGGTTCATCGATCCTTTTCGCGCGGCCAACTATTTGGACGGAAAGCCGTATTTCAAATGGGATTTCGCATCAGAAACGGGTGGCCCCTGTGTCGCCAGCAACGGGGCCGAGATTGCCACCGTTGCTCTGAGTGACGTTCCTTCGGCGGATATCGTGATCGTATCCACAAGCTGGACACCGGAAAAGCACGTGACCCAAAAAACCGAAAACGCTTTGCGGCACTGGGCCCGAAGCGGTGCGACTTTGGGGGCTCTGGATACCGGAGCGTTTATTCTGGCTCAGGCCGGATTGTTGAAGGGGCACAGAGCGACGGTTCATTACGAGCATATCGATGCTTTTCAGGAACTATATCCGGATGTCGAAGTGGTCGAGAATCTGTTCGTGCTGGACGGCAATCGCATCTCGTGTTGTGGCGGAAGTGCTGCGGTGGACTTCGGCTTGCAGATTGTTCAGGGCATCTATGGAAGTGCTTTGGCGAATGCGGCAGCCAGATATGTCTTTCATGACCGCCTCAGAGGACCATCCGAGATGCAGCAACCACAAGGCAGCGAGCCTTTGGGCACGACGGTTCCCGCCAAGTTGAGGGCCGCTATCCAGGCGATGGAGGCCAATCTGGAAGAGCCTGTGCCCGTCCCGGAGATTTGCAGGAAGGTCGGCATATCGCATCGGCAGTTGGATCGTTTGTTTTCAACATTCATCAAGAAAACGCCTGCGCTCTATTATCGCGATATCCGGTTGGACAGGGCGCGGGGGTTGGTGACGCAGACCGAGTTACCAATAGCTGAGGTCGCAATGGCATCTGGATTCGCCAGCCAGGTGCATTTCAGCCGCGCTTACAAACAACGGTTTGGCCTTCCGCCAAGTCGTGACCGGATTGAAGGTCGCGTTCCGTTTGAATTCCGGGCATGGCCGATGCACCGCAAGCCTGCGAGTTGAAGTCCTGACTTCGCTAATTGGCGAAAAAAATCAAATCCGAGGCGAAAATAGTTCTGAAATCCCGCCCGATTGCTAGGATTATTTCGTCCACTAGCCAGCAATGGGTCATTGCCTGACCCCGAGTTGTGGAGTTTCCAATGAGCGAGCTGCCGTCCAAAGAACAATTCAAGCGGATATCCGATGGTTTCAGCCCGGATCCTTTCAACACGAGCTCACTAAAGGCCGAAGCCTATGTCGATCCAGCTTGGCATCAGGTGGATTTGAATGAAATCATTGCAAAAACGTGGCAATGGGTCTGCCACGTTGAAAAGCTGCGCACGCCTGGTTCCTATTTCACGGTTGAGATTGCGGGCCGCCCTATCGCCGTAGTGCGCGATCGTGAAGGCGAGTTGCGCGCCTTTTACAACGTCTGCAAACACCGTGCGCATCACTTGCTGACCGGTGAGGGCGAGACAACGCGCATCATGTGCCCCTACCACGCTTGGGTATACAAGCTGGACGGCCAGTTGGTTCGTGCGCCGGAAACTGAGAACTTATCAGACTTTGACACCAGGGATATCTGCCTGGATCAGGTTCAGGTGGAAGAGTTTGCAGGCTTTGTCTTCGTCAACCTCGACCCATCGGCGCGCCCATTGCGAGAGATGTCTGGTGATCTCGAAACCGAGATTCGCCACTGGGCCCCGGACATCGAAAATCTGACCTTCGGCCATCGACTGGCCTATGACATCAAGTCCAACTGGAAGAACGTCGTCGACAATTTTCTGGAATGCTATCACTGCCCAACCGCGCATAAGGATTTCTGTGATCTGGTCGATATGGACACCTATAAGGTGACCACATACGGCATTTACTCCAGCCATATGGCCGAGGCGGGCAAGGGTGCGAACACCGCCTATGATGTGTCAAATGCGACCGTGCGCACCCATGCGGTCTGGTGGCTGTGGCCCACGACCTGCCTTATGCGTTATCCGGGCCGGTCCTCGATGATCGTTCTGAACATCATCCCCGTTGGCCCCGACCGGACGCTTGAGACCTACGATTTCTTCCTCGAGACCCCCGAGCCGGACGAAGCCGAGCTTGAGGCCATCCGGTATCTGGATGAGGTTCTGCAGCGCGAAGACATCGACATCGTCGAAAGCGTTCAGCGCGGGATGAGCACGCCAGCCTTCACCCAGGGCCGGATTGTGCATGATCCGAACGGCTCGGGCAAATCCGAACATGCGGTGCATCACTTCCACGGGCTGGTTCTGGATGCTTACGCAAAGGCTGCTCCGTGACACGGCCTAACATTGTTGTGGTCATGGCTGACCAACTGGCGCCGCATTTCTGCGGAGCTTATGGGCACCCAACGGCGAGAACGCCCCACATAGATGCACTGGCGGCTCGCGGAATGCGATTTGACGCGGCCTATTGTAACTCGCCGCTCTGCGCCCCGTCGCGTTTTGCCTTCATGTCCGGGCAACTGATCAGCCGGATTGCGGCCTATGACAACGCCAGTGAGTTCCGGGCCTCGGTCCCGACTTTCGCACATTACCTCAAAGCGTTGGGGTATCGCACATGCTTGTCCGGCAAAATGCACTTTATCGGTCCTGATCAGAAGCATGGGTTCCAGGATCGCGTCACCACCGATATCTACCCGGCCGATTTCGCCTGGACCCCGGATTGGGAGGCGTCGGACGAACGCATCGACAAGTGGTATCACAACATGCAGACGGTCAAGGAAAGCGGCGAGGCCGTCGCGACCTATCAGACCGATTATGATGACGAGGTCGAGTTTGCGGCACGTCGCTGGCTGATCGACCGGGGTAGGGATCGGGCAGCAGGGGATGCCGCGCCGTTCTGTCTGGTGGCCAGTTTCATCCATCCGCATGATCCATACGTGGCCAAGCCCGATTGGTGGAACCTTTATTCGGACGCGGATGTGCCGATGCCCGAATTTACCCTGACGCCCGATGAACAAGACCCGTTCTCGCGTCGGGTGATGGATGGGATCGAGGCGAGTTATGTGCCTTTAACAGACGAAGAGGTTCTGCGCGCCCGCCGCGCCTATCTGGCCAATGTTAGCTATTTCGACAGCAAGGTCGGTGCGATGGTCAAGGCGCTGGAAGAGATTGATGAGCTTGAAAACACCATCGTCATCGTCACAGCTGATCATGGGGACATGCTGGGTGAACGTGGCCTCTGGTACAAGATGAACTTCTTCGAACACTCGGCTCGGGTACCACTTATCATGGCCGGTCCGGGCGTGGTGCCGGGAAATGCGTCAAATGCCTGCTCCTTGCTGGATCTTTTGCCGACTTTTGTGGACATCGCGGGAGGCTCGGACGACCTTTACGGTGAACCAGTCGATGGGCGGTCTCTGATGCCGTTGGCACGCGGAGAGGCTGATCCGGTCGACGAAGCCATCGGTGAATACTGCGCCGAGATGACACCCTATCCGGTCTTTATGATCCGGCGCGGGACGCTGAAATACATCCATTGCGATCCCGATCCCCCACAGCTTTATGATCTGACCGCTGATCCGCTGGAAAAGGTGAACGTCGCAGACGATCCGGCATACGCAGATCAGACTGCTGCGTTCGCTGCTGAGGTTGCCCGACGATGGGACAGCGAAAAACTGCGCGCCGACGTGATGGCCACCCAGAAATCCCGCCGGGCACTGCATGCGGCGATGGAAGCCGGCGCGGGTGAGGTCTGGGATTACAACCCGCCGCGCAACGCCACACAGGAATATGTACGCAATCATATGGATTGGACGGTGGCCGCAGCGCGCTACCGATACCCGCCGTTGAAGGAGAACCACGAATGATGCTGGAGGGCAAAACCGCCTTGGTGACCGGAGGGCGTGGCGGGATCGGGCGCGCCATCGTCTCGCGATTTCTGCGCGAAGGCGCGCGGGTTTATGCAGCCGACCTTACCCCTCAGGGGTCGTTGGCCGCGCATGACGACGACGGCAGCGTTTTTGTAAAACTGGATGTCACGCAAGAAGCAGATGCAATAGCCGCGATGGAGCAGGTTGGGGCCGCAGAGGGCAAGCTGGACATTCTGGTCAACGCTGCAGGGATCGAGATCGAGAAGACGATCGAAGAGACCACTCTGGACGAATGGAACCTGTCCTTTGCGGTCAATGTAACGGGGACTTTCCTGACCTCGAAACACGCCCTGCCGCTGATGCGGAAGGTGACCAAGGGCAGCACCGCCTCGATCATCAATTTCGGCAGCTATGACGGGTTCATCGCCGACCCGGGTCTTGCCGCCTATTGCGCGACAAAAGGCGCTGTGCATGCGCTGACCAAGGCCATGGCCTGCGATCACGGCCCCGAAGGTATTCGCGTCAATGCGATTTGCCCGGGATACGTCGACACGCCGATGTTGCAGAGCTTTTTCACAGGCGATGGCTCGGGCGGCGGTGGCAAGACCATCGACCAGTTGCAACAGGCTGTGCGCGACGTGCACCCGATGCGTACCTACGGCACGCCCGAGGACATTGCCAATCTGGTCAATTGGCTGGCCTCGGACGAGGCGCGCTATGCCAGCGGGCAACTCTGGGTTCTGGACGGAGGGCTGAGTGCGCAGGTTCAGCAGATGAAGCTATGAGCAAACCTGTCATCATCACATGCGCTCCGACTGGCGGTATCCACACGCCAACCATGTCGGAACACCTGCCGATCACACCGAACGAAATCACCGAAGCCAGCATAGGCGCGGTTGAGGCCGGGGCGTCGATCATCCACCTGCATGCAAGAAACCCGGAAGACGGCCGCCCGGATGCGGACCCTGATTTGTTCATGCAATTCCTGCCGCGCATCAAACAGGCGACCGGTGCGGTGATGAACGTCTCGACCGGCGGCGGGCTGGGTATGACGCGCGAGGAACGCCTGCGCGCCGCCCTGCGGGCCAGTCCGGAAATGGCCAGCATGAATATGGGGTCAATGAACTTCGGCATCTTCCCGATGATGCAGAAATATTCGGAGTGGAAACACGAGTGGGAGCCCGAGTTTCTGGGCATGACCCGCGATTTCATATTTCGCAACACCTTCGCCGATATCGAATACGCGATGAAGGAGCTGGGCGATGGCCACGGAACCAAGTTCGAGTTCGAATGCTACGACCTTGGCCACCTCTATAACTTGGCATGGGTGGTCGATCAGGGCTGGGTCAAGCCGCCGTTCTTTGTCCAGATGGTGTTTGGCATTTTGGGTGGGGTCGGGGCGGATCTGGACAACCTGATGCACATGCACACGA
Source organism: Ruegeria sp. R14_0 (assembly GCF_017743975.1). Taxonomy (GTDB): domain Bacteria; phylum Pseudomonadota; class Alphaproteobacteria; order Rhodobacterales; family Rhodobacteraceae; genus Ruegeria. Next base: position 179,730 of record NZ_JAGHRC010000006.1, read on the forward strand.
TTGCCGAAAAGCTGTTCGGCGGCAGTTATGAGTGGTCGGTTTTGGCCGCGGGCCGTCACCAGATGGCCTTTACCACACAAGCAGCGCTGTTGGGTGGCAACGTGCGGGTGGGGTTGGAGGACAGCCTGTATATCGGCGCCGGAGAAAAGGCGAAATCCAACGCTGATCAGGTGCATAAAATCCGTTCAATAATCGAAAACCTTGGCCTGTCGGTCGCCACTCCGGACGAGGCGCGCCAGCGGCTCGGCCTGAAGGGCAATGACCAGACGGCATTCTGATGGGGGAACGCATGCAGACAAAGATGTTGATCAATGGCGAGATGGTCGAGGGGGGCGGGGACGCTCTGCCTGTGTTGGACCCGGCGACCGGAGAGGCCGTTGCCCAAGTGCCAGAGGCTTCAGCCGATCAGATCGAAGCGGCAACCCGCGCGGCCGAGGAAGCCTTTGATACCTATCGCCTCACACCGCCTGCTGAACGGTCAGCGCTGCTTTTGGCCGTTGCGGATGTCATTGAAGAGAACATCGAGGAACTGGCCGAGCTGGAGACGCTCGACGTCGGAAAGCCCTGGCCGATGGCGTGTGATGAAGAGATGCCGCTGACAATCGACACCTTTCGGTTCATGGCAGGGGCGGCGCGCACCATGACAGGATCGGTCGCGGGGGAGTATGCGGCAGGCCATACCTCGATGATCCGCAAGGATCCTATCGGGCCCGTAGCCTCGATCGCGCCGTGGAATTATCCCCTGATGATGGCGGCTTGGAAAATTGCTGCGCCACTAGCAGCAGGCTGCACCATCGTGATGAAGCCGTCCGAGATTACGCCGCTGGCCACGCTGCGGCTGGCCGAGATGCTGGCGGATGTGTTGCCCAAAGGCGTTCTGAACGTTGTCCACGGTCGAGGAGGGTCGGTTGGCGATACACTGATCAATGACCCAAGAATCGAAGGGATTTCGGTTACCGGCTCGCCCGCGACCGGAATGGCGGCTATGCGGGCGGCGTCGAACCAGATCCGCCACGTCCATCTGGAACTTGGTGGCAAGGCTCCGGTCATTGTCTTTGATGACGCGGATATCGACGCGGTGACCGAAACGATCCGTTACGGTTCGTTTTTCAACGCCGGGCAGGATTGCGCACAGCCGTGCCGTGTCATGGTTCAAGACGGGGTTTACGACCGGTTGGTTGCCGCAGTGGCTGAACAGGTGAGCCAAATTCAGATCGGCGCACCCAAGGCTGATGGCACCGAAATGGGGCCCATCGTGTCCGCAGTTCAACGCGACCGCGTTGCCGGTTTCGTCGACCGCGCCCGCAGCAGCGCCGAGATCGCCGTCGGCGGTAAAGCGGGCGACGGAGCAGGGTTCTTCTATCATCCGACAGTAGTGGCGAACGTGGACAATGATGCTGAGATTGCCTGCAACGAGGTGTTTGGCCCCGTCGTTACACTGTCACGATTTACGGATGCTGAGGACGCTCTGCGCGTCGCCAATGCCGGGCGTTACGGCTTGGCTTCGTCGGTCTGGACCAAGGATGTGTCGACCGCGATGCAGATGACCTCGCGTCTGCGCTATGGCATGACCTGGGTAAACACGCATGGGATGCCCGCCGCCGAAATGCCATGGGCGGCGATGAAGGGATCAGGGACCGGCTGCGATATGTCAGTCTATGCGCTGGATGCATACACCTCGGTGCGTCATGTGATGGTGGCGCACTGATGCGGCTGGTCGGGAAAAAAGCGCTGGTCACCGGTGGCCGCCAGGGGATCGGGCGTGGAATCGTCGAGGCCTTCGTTCGCGAAGGCGCGGTTGTCACCACCTGCGGCCGAGGGCCGAGGCCCGAGGGGCTGTCAGACAACATTATCTGGTATCCGCTGGACGTTACGGACGCTATCGCCGTCGGTGAACTCGCTGAAACGACCGGTGCCACCGATATCCTGGTCAACAATGCGGGGGTTCAGGTCGAAAAGACTGTGGCCGACAGCACGGATGCGGATTGGGAGGCGGTGATCGGGACCAATTGCCGGGGCGTATTCAACCTCTGCCGTGCCTACATCCCACGGATGCCTGAGGGCGGGTCGATCATCAATATCGGTTCGATCTCGGGCAAAGTCGCGGACCCGTCGATGGCGCTGTACAATGCATCCAAGGCATTTGTGCATGGCCTGACCCGGTCGATTGCTGTTGACCACGGTCCCGGAATTCGTTGCAACGCCATCTGTCCCGGTTGGATTGAAACCGGCATGTTGGATGCAGGCTTTGATCTGGCATCAGACCCGGACGCGGCGCGGAAGGATGCGCTGGCGCGGCACGCCGTGCGGAGGTTTGGCAAGCCCGAGGATATTGCAAGCATGGCGGTTTGGCTCGCCTCGGACGAGGCGGGCTTTGCAACCGGTCAGTTGTTCACGGTGGATGGCGGTATGACGGCTGCTTCGCCCCTTAATCCGGGATTGTTTTGATGGACACACAACATACAGCTTGTCTGGGTGGCGGTGTGATCGGTGCCAGCTGGGCCGCGCTGTTTCTGGCGTCGGGCCGTTCGGTTGCGATGTACGACCCGGACCCTGACGTTGAAAAAAAGGTGCGTGCCTATATCGAAGCGGCATGGCCTGCGCTTGTCGATTTGGGGCTGGCGGAGCGTGGCACGCCCGAGGCGCTCTCATTTAGCCCGAGCGCGGCCCGCGCTGTCGAAGGTGCCGCATTCGTCCAGGAAAACGTGCCCGAGCGGCTAGAAATCAAGCACGCCATTTTCGCTCAGATAGAATCCAGCCTGGACCCCGATGCAATCGTCGCCAGTTCTGCTTCGGGACTCACTCTTGGACAGATGCAGCCGGGGTGGAGAGATCCTGCGCGTTTTGTTCTGGGCCACCCGTTTAACCCTCCGCATCTGATCCCGCTGGTCGAGGTGCTGGGCAATGACAAAACCGCCGATGGCGTGGTCGAGGCAGCACAACGTTTCTACGAAAGCCTCGGCAAGACTACGATCCGCGTCAACAAAGAGGTGCCCGGTCACGTGGCCAACCGTCTCCAGGCTGCGATCTGGCGCGAAGCTATTCATCTGGTGACGTCTGGTGTCGCCTCGGTCGAAGATGTCGACAAAGCTGTTTGGGCAGGCCCCGGGCTGCGGTGGGCGGCAATGGGGCCAACGATGCTGTTCAACCTGGGTGCCGGTGAGGGCGGCCTGCGGGCCTTTTGCGATCACTTCACCCAAACGTTCAATGGTTGGTGGGATGACATGGGTGAGGTTTATCTGTCGGAAGGTGTGACCCGGCAACTGGTCGACGGCGTTCAGGCCGAGGCGCAAGGGAAAACGCCTGCTGAACTTTCGCAGCAACGCGATGCCCTGATCGTGGCCCTGCAAAAGTCGATATCGGGAATGCGATGACAAAGGCATTGGCGGCCGTCTTCTGGCGAATGTCAAAGCCCAGACCGGTGCGGGTACTGGTAAAGCGCAAATGCCGGAATCGGTCGGAATGACGCGGTCGGCAGATTCCAGTTGTGAATCCCTCCTTTATCTATAAAAGATCGGGTAGCCATGAGAGTTTGCGAAAAGTATCGATAAAATGAAAAACACCACACCGCTATGGTCCCGTGAAGATGCGCAAGCACTGTACGACCTTCCGCTGATGGATCTGTTGTTTCGCGCCCAGTCGGTGCATCGCGAAAACTTTGATCCCAACAAGGTTCAGACGTCCAAGCTGTTGTCGATCAAAACCGGCGGATGCGCCGAAGACTGTGCCTATTGCTCGCAATCGGCGCGCAATGGATCGAAACTGTCGGCCTCCAAGCTGATCGAGGTTCAGCGCGTTTTGACCGAAGCGCGCAAGGCGCGTGATGGCGGCGCAACCCGGTTCTGCATGGGCGCTGCCTGGCGTGAGCCGAAAGACCGGGACATGGATGCGCTGGTTGCCATGGTCGAAGGTGTGCGCGAGCTGGGCATGGAAACCTGCATGACCCTAGGCATGCTGGACGACAACCAGGTGATCCGCCTGCGCGACGCTGGTCTGGATTACTACAATCACAACATCGATACGTCCGAACGGTACTACTCCGAGGTCATCACAACGCGTACTTTTGCAGACCGGATCGACACGATGAACCGGGTGCAGGAAGCCGGAATCAAGGTCTGCTCTGGCGGTATCCTTGGTATGGGCGAAGAGGTTCAGGACCGCGTGGATATGCTGGTGACACTAGCCAATATGAATCCGGCACCGGACTCGGTTCCGATCAATATGCTGATGCCGCAGGAAGACACTCCGTTGGCCGATGCAAAGCCTATTGACCCGATCGATTTTGTCCGAGTTATCGCTGTTGCGCGCATCATGATGCCGAAATCCTATGTGCGCTTGTCGGCAGGTCGCAGCGACATGAGCGATGAGTTGCAAGCTATGTGCTTCTTCGCAGGTGCGAACTCGATGTTTGTTGGCGAAACGCTTTTGACGGCAGAGAACCCCGAAGAAGATACTGATGCCATCCTGTTTGCCAAGCTGGGACTGCAGGCTGAAACCGCATCGGATCAAACGTGTCTGGACGCTGCTGAATGAAAGCATTGAGTCGTCTGCGCTCGATGCTTGAACTGCTGGACACCCGGCACCGCCGTCGGGTGCTTGCCCCACGACGCGGTTTGGATTTTGCGTCCAACGACTACCTTGGGTTGGCGCAGTCTCCTGTTTTGCAGGACGCTGCGCAACAAGCCCTGGCACATGGCGTTCCGCTCGGATCGGGCGGATCGCGGTTGTTGCGCGGCAATCACCCGGAACATGAAGCGCTGGAGCGCGAGGCGGCCGCGTTCTTTGAGGCCGAAGCCGCCCTGTTCATGGGCGGCGGGTTTCAGGCGAACCAGGCGATTTTCTCGACCCTTCCGGCGGCCGAAGACCTGATCCTCTACGATGATTTGGTTCACGCAAGCGCGCATGAAGGTATGCGGATGGGGCGCGGCCAAACGCGGGCCTTTGCACATAATGACGTAGGTGCCGCGCGCCTGGCGATCGAGGATTGGCTGGCCGAGGGGGGGACGGGTCAAATCTGGATTGCCGTTGAAAGCGTTTATTCGATGGAAGGTGATCTGGCGCCTCTGGAGGCTCTATCTGATCTTGCCTGCGAATACGGTGCTATTCTGGTTGTGGACGAGGCCCATGCCACAGGTGTGTTCGGCCCGAACGGTCAGGGCCTTGCTCATGGTCTTAAGGCGGAACTGTTGACCTTGCACACATGCGGCAAAGGTCTTGGCGTTGCAGGAGGATTGATCTGTGGCCCTCGGGTCATGATTGATGCCCTTATCAACCGCGCCCGACCGTTTATCTTTGCGACGGCTCCTTCACCATTTAACGCAGCACTCGTCAGGGCCGTATTGCAGCACTTGCAGCAGGACACCACCCTGATCCGGGCTGCAATGTCCCGCATCCGGCATGCGCATGCCGTTGCGCAAAAGACCGGGATCGGCCGGGAGGCTCTGAACAGCCAGATCATTCCGGTTGTTCTGGGCGATGATGCCAAAACCATGGAAATGGCCGCAACGTTACAGGCCAAAGGCTTTGACGTTCGTGGTATCCGGCCGCCGACCGTTCCGCGCGGCACGTCGCGCCTGCGGGTTTCGATCACCGGGAATGTGGACGAGCAAGACATCAACGCTCTGTTCGAAACACTGGCACAACAACAGACGGAGGCGGCATGAGCGCTGTAATCGTCACAGGCACCGACACGGGTGTCGGCAAAACCGTATTTGCTGCGGGCCTGACCGCCGCGCTGGGTGCAACCTATTGGAAACCGGTTCAATCCGGGCTCGAAGATGCGACAGATACGGAAACGGTCGCATCTTTGTCCGGAGCCACGGTTCTCCCAGAGTCTTATCGGTTGAACATGCCAGCCTCACCGCACTTGTCGGCCGAGGATATGGGGCTCGAGATCGAGTCAGACCGCCTCGCTCTGCCGCAGGTCGATGGACCATTGGTGGTCGAAGGGGCTGGTGGCCTCATGGTGCCGCTGAATCGGAAGGTCTTTTTCCTCGATGTGATTTCGCAGTGGCAGGCCCCGGTGGTTCTGGTGGCGCGCACTGCGCTGGGGACGATCAACCACACCAGCCTGTCTCTGATGGCCCTGCGTCGCGCGGGCTGCAACGTCGCCGGCGTGGCTTTTGTCGGCGAGGCTGAACCCGATGTGGAGGAAACCATCGCTCAGATGTGTCAGGTCACCCATCTGGGACGCTTGCCACATATTGACCCACTGTCGCGAGCAACTCTGTCAGACGCCTTCGACACCATCGACGTGAATACGATTCGGGGGATGTTGTGACCGCGCTGGAATTTGACGCCCAAAATCTGTGGCACCCTTACACAAACGTTCTGAACCCCGGCCCGATGCACCTGATCACCGAGGCGGACGGGGTCTGGCTGACCCGTGAGGATGGCACCCGGATGATCGACGCCATGTCGTCATGGTGGTGCGCGGTGCACGGGCATCGTCATCCTGCGATCACAGCGGCGATGCAGGCGCAGTTGCAACAGATGCCACATGTGATGTTCGGGGGCCTGACTCATAACCCGGCGATTGAGCTCGGGCGCACCTTGGTGGATCTGCTGCCCGATGGCCTTGACCGGATTTTCTATAGCGACAGCGGATCGGTCGCGATCGAGGTCGCGTTGAAAATGGCCGTTCAGTATCAGATGGCGCTGGGGAACACCGGACGCACGCAATTCGCCACGATCCGGGGCGGCTATCATGGCGATACGTGGAAGGCGATGAGTGTCTGTGACCCCGTAAACGGCATGCACGGGCTGTTTAGCGGGGCGCTCTCGATCCAGCATTTCCTGCCGCGTCCGCCCATCTCGTTCGATGAGGACTGGACGGATGATTCCAGTTTGAACGGGCTGGACGCATTGGAGGAACTGCTGGAGGACAAGGCGGATCAGATCGCGGCGCTGATCCTCGAACCCGTGGTACAAGGCGCGGGTGGTATGTACTTCTATCACCCCAAGTGGCTGATGCGCGCGCAAGAGCTGTGCAAGGCTCATGATGTGCTCGTGATTTTTGATGAAATCGCCACTGGTTTCGGTCGTACAGGCGAGTTGTTTGCGATGCAGCACGCGGGCGTTGTTCCTGACATCGTCTGCCTCGGCAAGGCGCTGACCGGCGGGCACATCACTTTGTCCGCGACCGTTGCCACCGAGATGGTCGCCCGCAGGATCGGTGAAAGCGAGGCCGGTGTTCTGATGCATGGTCCGACCTATATGGCGAACCCGCTGGCTTGCGCGGCCGCTCTGGCAAGCCTGAACCAGTTGTCCGTTCGGGATTGGCGCGCCGAGGTTGATGGCATTGCCGAACAAATGAAGCAAGAGCTTGCCCCTGCGCGCGACTTGCCCGGTGTCGCTGATGTGCGTGTTCTTGGCGCTATCGGGGTCATTGAGATGGAGCAATGGGTTGACCCGTCGGTTGCCCATTCTTTGGCACCGGAAACAGGCGTTTGGCTACGGCCATTTGCACGCAACATCTACTGCATGCCACCCTTCATTATCTCAGCTGATGAACTCAGCCGTGTGACCGCGGCAATGGTTTCGCTGGTTCGGGGCATGTCATGAATCAGAGATGGTTGTCGCGCAATGGTACGAATGATCTGATCCTGATCTTTGGCGGGTGGGCGCTGGGAGCCGCGCCATTTGCAGGCCTTATCGGGGGTGCAGATGTGCTGTTCGTTGATGACTATGCCCAGTTGGACGATCCGCTGCCGGATCTTGAACAATATGACCAGGTTGATCTGATCGCCTTTTCCTTTGGCGTTGCCTCAGCGGGCCATTGGTTGGCACAAACTGGATTCCGCCCTAATCGCATGGTTGCGGTCAGCGGCACCTTGCGTCCAGCAGACCCTGAGCACGGTATTGCCCCGGATATGATCCGCGCCACGGCAGACAATCTGACCGAAAGCAGCTTTGCCAAGTTCTGTCGTCGCGCGGGTTTGGATGGGCCCGCACCTGAGATTGACATAGCCGCTGCGCAGGCCGAACTTCTCGCCGTGATTGACCGTGGCGATGCCCCACACGCGGCGTTCGACCGGATCTGGATTCCTGAACGGGACCGGGTCATTCCGACGCTCGCTCAAGAGGCCGCTTGGGCCGATCAACTTGACGCCGTGCGCAGAATTGCTGCCCCGCATGTTCCATTTCGTGGTGGCCAAAGCTGGCAGGAGTGGTTGTCATGAACGCTCAGATCAGTGACCGGGTACAACGCAGCTTCAGCCGCAGTTTTCGCAGCTACCATGCCTCGGCGAGCCAACAGGCCGAAATCGCGGATCGCTTGGTGCATGAAATGCGCATTGGCGATGCACCCGTGCACTTTGCGACCGCTTTGGAATTTGGGTGTGGTACAGGGCATCTGACACATAGACTGTGTACCGCATTCGATTTTGAAAACCTGACGGTCAATGACTTGTCACCCGAAGCGGCGGAGACAGCTGCAGCTGTCGGCGCGGCGTTCATGTGCGGGGATGCCGAAACGGTTGAATGGCCCCATCGGCCCGATCTGATCACTTCGGCGTCGATGATCCAATGGCTGCACGACCCCCTACGCTTTTTGCAACGCGCGGCGCAATCTCTTGCCCCGGGGGGATGGTTGGCTGTGTCCGGCTTTGGGCCCGAGCAATACCGGGAACTTGTACGTGTCGGGTCAAATGCCAAAGCACCGGGCCTATGCGGCTCGAACGATCTGGTTGCGGCAGTCGAAGGGCAGTTGGACATCGTATCCAGTGGCGAGAGCCTCTCATCACTGTATTTCCCATCCCCGAGAAAGGTACTCGAGCACTTGCGCAAAACCGGGGTCAACGGGCGGGCGCAGAAGGTTTGGACAAAAACCAGCCTTGCGCAATTCACGGATCACTACGTCCGGGATTTTGGCACCGATGCCGGTGTTTCGCTGACCTATCATCCAACCTGGATCATTGCGCGCAAACCTTGGTAAACCCGTAAGGGCGTCGCTGGGTCATGCAATGCCTACCAGTCGATACGCTCATAGGCTTCGGTCTGGATGCACGAGATTTCGGGGCCTGATTGGGTCAAGACGGCTTCGGCCATGACATCTGCATCCTGATCCCCATCTTGGCCAGTCTGTTCCATATGCCAAGGGGCGGGGGTGCCGGTGTTGGAGGATGCTGCGAATGTGTCGGCCAGTTCCGCTTCCTCACCTTTGGCACCGATGTGGGCAAGACCTACATCCAACTCGAACGGGGTTTCAGATGTCACTTTGGCTCCGTTGAATCTTGTGTCGGTAACGATGATTTCACCTTCGATGGTGCCTTCGAAACCGGGCGGTGGAGAAATTTCAAGATAGCCTAGGTCCCAACCCGACAGATCAGCTGGGCTTCCATCGGCGATCACTGAATCCTCGCCACTTATCAACAAGGTGCCGGGCGGTAGCCCGTCCAGAGATACAACGGCCTGATCGGTTTCCTGGTCCAGTTCTACCGCAACCTCAAATGTGCCGGTATCGCTGAGTGACGGTTGAGGGTCTGCCTGCAAAATCTCGCGGCCGTCGGTCCCCGGACCTTCCCATTCCAATTTCAGACCCGCGCGGCCATAATTTTCGAAATACCGGACTTCGATGTCATATGTCCCCGGTTCAAGGTCAATTTCGCAGGAACGCGTTCGAAACCCGTGCAAGCCGTCATTGGTGATGACCCGTTCTCCGTTGATGAATACGGCGACACCGTCGTCTGCTCCGGCGAAGAAACTGTAGGATCCGCCTTCTTCAACGGTGACCTGCCCCTCGAGTTTGGCGCCGAACGTATCTTTCGACCCACCGTCCCAGAACGAATCCCTGCTGTTTTCATAGTTGATTTCCGGGACAAATTCCTGGTGTGTTGGCTCAGCGGTCCAGTCAATATCGTCCAACTTGGTCAACCGGGTATCCGTGTCAAAGTAGCTGGCATGGAATCCACCGACCATTTTCGCCGTGGGCGGGGTCACGGTCGCCGCGTTCACTTCGAAAGTTAGGGTCTGAACACCATTATGGCTGCTGTTCTCTCCGGTCGGTGTTGAATGGCGCAAAGAGGCTTCAACCGTGCCACAAAACTCGGGCGGGGGCGTCAATGCCAGCATACCACCCTGCCATCCTTCGAGTTCCACGGTTCCGTGCGCGTCAGCGACGAATGTGGTGTCACCGGCCTCGACAAGCGTTCCCGCCGGCAGGTCCCCGAGTTCGAATTTGCTTGCGTCCGTCAGATTCAGCGTTCCCGCGTCGACTTCTATCGCCAGAGGCATCCCGGACACGGTCTGCGCCTCGGACAGCGCTGGCGCGGTCACCAGTTCCCGGCCATCAAGGCCAGGTCCTTCCCACTCGAGTTTCAATCCAGCACGGCCGTGGTTTTCAAAGTAGCGGATTTCAATCGCGTGCGTGCCGGGTTCCAATTCTATCTCGCCGGTTCGTGTTCGAAACCCGTGCTCCCCGTCATTTTCCACGACCGGCTGGCCGTTGATAACAAGTATTGCGCCGTCATCAGCTCCTAGAAAGAAGGTGAATGTCCCTCCTTCTTCGACTTCGATATTGCCTTTGACTTCAACGCCAAACGTATCCTTCGATCCGCCGTTCCAAAAGCTATCGTGGCTATTGGAGTAGTTAACCTCGGACATGACTTCCTGGTGGGTTGGGTCTGCGGACCAATCCAGATCGTCCAGTTTGGACAGGCGTTGGTCGACGTCGAAGTACTTGGCGCTGAAACCCGTCGAGAACGTCATTTCTGCTGTATCGGCAACGTTCACGGTGAAGCTTTCGGTCAGACTTAATCCGCCCTCGTCAATCACCTTGACCTCCACTTTGACTGAGGCCGCCTCTTCAAAGTCCAAAGCCACGCCGGGCTTTAGGCGCAGCTGATTGTCAACGACCTCAAACCTGTCGTCAGACACTTCGAACCGATGTGTATCTCCCAGATCCGGGTCGTCAAAGCTAAGTTGGCCAACGACCGCGCCGCTGATGTTTTCCGCAACTGTCTGCTCGGCCGCAGTCAATGTTATGTTGTCGATCAGCGCGCCATAACTGTCATTTTCGCCTTGGGGTTCGCGCAGCTCCAGCGTGTCTTTCCCGGTCCCTACGACCTGCAGCTTGAACGTCTCCCAATCAGCTGACTGCGGGTCCAGCTTGGCAACCAGGTTTCCATTCCAGTATACCTCGACGGTATCGGTGCCTCCGGCAAGGCGCTCGCGCAGGTCAAGGCCCAAGTCATAAAGCTGACCCCCTTCGGTTTGAATGACCTGAGAGATACTGTCGACGCCATGGGCGTGGTCCATCTCAAGCAGTTGGTTACCCTCGGACGCTTCGACCCGCCCAAGTTGGTTCCAAATCTCCATTCCGTTTGCGTTCTGCCATGATCCAGTGTCATCCGTTTCGAACCCCTTCCAGCGTCCCCGGGCGACATCGAATTCTTCAAAACTGCCATGCTTGATGAGGTTATCGGGGTCGTTGTTCAACGCGAGACTGTACGGCCCCTCGTTGACGTCAAGGACATCGACGGTGAAGCGTTCTGTCAGGCTGAGGCCGCCTGCGTCAGTAACGGTGACGTCGACGTCGATCTGCGCTTCCTCTTCATGGTTCAGCGTGACACCGGGCTTCAACTGCAGCTGGCCGTTCACGACCTCGAACCGGTCATCAGAGACGTCATAGCGATGGGTATCCGCCGCGTCGGGGTCCACCACCGAGAGGGGTCCGATCACGGCCCCTTGCGCATTTTCCGCCACAGTTGCGTTGTCCAAGGACAGCGCCTCCGGCCCCTCGTTGACGTCAAGGACATCGACGGTGAAGCGTTCTGTCAGGCTGAGGCCGCCTGCGTCAGTAACGGTGACGTCGACATCAATCTGTGCTGCCTCTTCATGGTTCAGCGTGACACCGGGCTTCAACTGCAGCTGGCCGTTCACGACCTCGAACCGGTCATCAGAGACGTCATAGCGATGGGTATCCGCCGCGTCGGGGTCCACCACCGAGAGAGTTCCGATCACGGCTCCTTGCGCATTTTCCGCCACAGTTGCGTTGTCAAGCGACAGCGTCTCCGGCCTCTCGTTGACCTCAAGAACATCGACGGTGAAGCGTTCTGTCAGGCTGAGGCCGCCTGCGTCAGTAACGGTGACGTCGACGTCGATCTGCGCTGCTTCTTCATGGTTCAGCGTGACACCGGGCTTCAACTGCAGCAGGCCGTCCACGATCTCGAACCGGTCATCAGAGACGTCATAGCGATGGGTATCCGCCGCGTCGGGGTCCACCACCGAAAGGGTTCCGATCACGGCTCCTTGCGCATTTTCCGCCACAGTTGCGTTGTCCAGTGAAAGGACTTCAGGAGCCGAGTTTTGGTCCTCCGCAATAGGAGGCTGCATGGTGCTTGCTTCGGTTGAATTGGCGGCTGCGGGCACACGGTCCGGCGAAACGTCAACTTTCGGCGCTTGGCCCGGACTTGAGACCGTCTTTTGCGTTTGCTCGGCAACGCTAATACTGACTGCAGGCGCTGATGCCGTCAGCGGAATGTCCGTTTCTGTGTCGCTAACTGAGCTGGCTTCTGCGTTTCTGTTATGGGTTGCCACAGGGGCGACCACAGCGGCCTGACTATCCAAGCTGCCAGCCGACCGCTGCGCAATATCTATTTCGACGCGTTGTTCTGCCGGCGCGCCTTCGCCTTTGCCCTGTTGTTCCAGTTTCCCGCAAGCCTGCTCGCCCGTGTGGAGCGTGCTGCGGGTCGGGTCGTCATTTGCACTCGGCGTGCTGTGCGAGAGGTGCGAAATGATGTCTTCTTTGTCGTCCGAATCCGATTTAGCGGACTGCACGTGAAAACTCAGGTTATTATCCAAATTTCCCATCGCCAACATCCCCAAGCTACCTGCTGATTCATCTTCTTCGATAGCACGGCAGGTGCCGGGGCTGGTGAATTAAGCATTTAAATTTAAAGGAAAGTCTTACAGAAACCTTGGCCCCAAGTTTACGGGTTTTAAACGCGTGCCGCTCATTTCATTGGCAAGACCAAAGGGGCGAAGGCATCATGGAACCGCGTGGATTTGTTGGCCGAATTGCGGCGCTTGAATTTGACATTCCGCTTTGGGTCGCATCGCTATCGATGAACGTTCTCTCGCTTTTGATGCCGATTTCTATCTTGCTGATTTTTGACCGGGTGATCCCGTTTCAGTCTTCGGAAACATTGCGGGTGCTGACAGTCGTTCTGGTAGTCGGCGCTGTTTTGGAGCTGCTGCTGAGGCATTGTCGAGCTGTTCTTTTGACGACCTCAGCCGAAAACGCGGCGGTCACGAACTACCGCCGGTTCATGACCAAGGTTTTGAACGCAAACACGCGGGCGTTTTCCCGGGAACCCGCCAGCAGTTATGCAGAACGCTACAGCGCCATCGGGCAGCTCAGGGACTATCACTCCGGTCAGAACCAAACCCTGTCTATTGACTTGCCCTTCACGGTCTTGTTCATCGCGACGATCGGGTTGATCGGTGGTTGGTTGATTTTGGTGCCGCTGGGGGCGCTGTGCGTGGTCATCGGTTTTGCCGGGCTGATGCGGCGCGGGCAATGGCATCTGTTTAAACAGCGCAAGTCGCTGGATACGCGCCGGTACGCTTTTTTGTCCGAGCTTTTGTCCAACATGCCCACAGTCAAGGCAAACCGGATGGAGCCGCAGATGGCGCGCCGCTTTGAAATGCTTGAGGACCAGACGGTTGGGATTAGTCGAAAACTGATCCAATTCTCTGGGTTTGCTCAGAGTTTTGGTGCCGTTTTTTCGCAGGTGGCCGTGGCTGCAATGGGTTTGTTGGGGGCCTATCTTGTCATTGTCGACCTGATCGGCATCGCGGAATTGGCCGCTTGTATGCTGCTGAATGGCAGGATCATTCAACCGCTGACGAAACTCATGGCGCTTTGGGTGCAATCCGAAAACGCGGCCCTGTCAAAAACGCGTTTGGCAGAGATCGACGCAATCGAAACACATCAGGATCTTGAGGTGAAGGATGGTGATCTGGAAGGTCGGATTGACGCAATAGGGCTGTCGTTGCGCGGTCCCCACAAAGACAGTCCGAGCTTTGTACCTGTCACTTTCCACACAGCATCGGGAAATGGAATTCTGATCGAAGCTGCCGAAAGCTGGATGGTTAGTGCCTTGTATGACGCCATAACAGGGCAGCGAGCACCCGACGTCGGCGACATATTGATAGATGGCGCACCTGCTGTCAGCAAAACTGGTCGACGCGGCCGCAATGCGGTGGTCGTGTTGGAGGAAGAACCAGCCATTTTTTCGGGGACTCTTCTGGAGAACCTCAGCGCCTTCGGCGATGCGGATACGGTCGCGCGCGCGAGGCGGATTGCTGCTGCCCTCGGGTTGGAAAACCGAGTTTACCGTCTTCCTATGGGATATGCGACGCCGTTGAACACCGGCTCCGTGTTTGAGGCTGACCCGGTAAACCGGCAATTGATCGCACTTACTCGCGCACTGGCTTTGCAGCCGCGGGTGATCTTGATGAATGAACCGACAGCCGTTCTGGATACGCCAGAGCGCCAGGCGTTGGCAGAATACATGCGTACACTCTCACCTAGGGTCACGCTGATCATGGCAAGTCCCGACCCGCGGATGAAACAACTGACAAACACAACTGTCCGCCTGAGCGCTTCAAAGGCCCTCGATCTGGCGGCCTGGGCAGTGGACGCAGACCTGGAACGCACTGCGTTGGAAACGTGGAAAAGAGGTGCGGCGTGACAGCGATGAATACAGCGACGGCACGTGGGATGTTGTACCAGCTCCTTTTGGCAGGCGGTTGGCGCAGCAATGAGGATCGGCTGGTTGAAGCCTTTCCACACATGCTGGAACAGCTGCATCCTGAAGATATTTTTGAAACTTTGGGCAACCTGGAAATCCCTTACACTCAAATCAAATGTCGTGAGTGTGACATTGGCCAACAGGAATGCCCTGCGCTGGTCATCCCTGAAAACGGGGCCTGCTATCTGGCTCTAAGCCGCGCTGATGGTGTGTTGCAGGTCAGTGACGATCAGAACCCTGACTTCAGGAACATAAAGCCCGGGCGGCACTGGTGTACGGTCATCCGAATAGACTGCTTTGCCTACCAAAAGACGGACCGTCATTTCACGTCTGTACGCGCGGCGTTTCAAGACCTTGGGCCGATGATGCCTTGGTTGCTGATCGCGTCGTTGCTGTCGAACCTTCTTGGCCTGATGGTCCCGCTGCTGATCATGGGCATCTACGAGCGGGTGATCCCGTCAGGTTCCGTCAATCTACTGATTTCTTTGGTGATTGGTGTCGGGATCATAGCGGTTTCGGACCTGTGCTTTCGCCAGGCGCGAACCCGGGCTTTGGCCTATGTTGGTTGGCGAGGCGAACGCCAGTTGATGATCGCGCTATTTCGCAAGTTAATGTCGCTACCGCTCAGCCAGCTTCAGAAATCCGATATTGCTCAACAGCTGTCGCGTTTTCGTCAGTTCGAATCCCTGCGCGACGTATTCACGGGGCAGGTCATGACGACGTTGCTGGATCTTCCCTTTGTGTTGATCTTCCTTGCGCTTCTTACGTACCTCGCCCCGCAGGTCGGGGTGCTGACGCTTGGGTTGGCGGCGTTTTTGGTTGTACTTGGAGTAGTTACTATCCCGCGTCAAAAACAGCTGGACAACGATGCGACCCTGGCTGCAGCGGCAAGTCAGGCTGCGATGCAGGACGCGATACTACATCAGCGCACCATTGCCAATCTCGGGATGCAGGCCCAATGGCTTGCGCGCGGTGTGCCATTGGCGGAACAGGCCGAGGCCGCCACACGTCGCGCGCGCCAGTTTCAAGCGCTCTGTCAGTCTTTGGCGCAATCTGTGACGGCGCTTGCAACCATGGGGGCGATCATTTTGTGCGCGCATGGCGCGCTGAGCGGAGAGATCAGTTTTGGCGCTTTGATCGCATCGATTGCCCTCGTATCCAAAGCCCTGTCTCCGGTTCAGGCGCTGTACTCCAGTTTTCCGCAGCTTCTTTCTTTTCACAACAGCCGTCGTCAGGCGGACCGCGTTCTGGGGTTGGATGAAGAAATGCAAGTTGGCTTTGAGCCGAGTCATCAGAAAACCCTGAGCGGTGCGATAAGTTTTTCCGCCGTTACCTATCGGCCCGACCCTGTAAATGCGCCGCTTTTGTCCCAGGCAAGCTTCAACGTCGAACCAGGTGAGGTGGTTCTGGTTATGGGCAGCGATGCAGCCAGTCGCACTGCGGTGCTGGACCTGATTGACGGTATTTACAGCCCAATGGCCGGCACGATTGAGCATGACGGGATCGACATTCGCCAAATCGCTCGGGACGAGCTTCGCAGTTCGATCACTTACGCGACCTACGATACCGCCTTGTTCTACGGTACGGTTGCCCAGAACTTTCGATTGGCTGCGCCGTCCGTGTCCGACGAAGATATTCGGGTGGCTTTGGATCAATTGGATTTGCTTGATGATCGCGACCTGTTGCCTGCCGGAATTGATACGCGTCTGGCGGATGGTGGTCTGGCGCAATTGCCCGCCGCAGCCCTGAAGTCTCTGACCCTGGCGCGCAGCATGGTACGGAAATGCCCGGTCTATCTGTTCTCAGAGCCGACCAATGGCCTTTCGGATCTTCGACGCGCGTGTTTCCGAAACTGGGTCCGGTCGCAACAGGGGCGCAAGACGGTTGTGATCGCAACTGCGGATAGGTCCTTTATGCAGTTCGCCGATCGCTTTGTGTTTTTGAACGGCGACAGGGTGGTGGTGAACGCGACCGGCGAGGCCGGTCGCAAAAAGCTCGGGGCTGTTTTGAAATCGCTTGGGAGGGTGTGATGAACGTGGATTCCAAGAAAACCAGAGTGTCCGGTCCGATGGAACGGGCAAATCGCAAACGCCAACTGCGGCGGCCACGGTTCGCGGCGTTTTTGTCGTTGGCGGTTTCCGCAATGATTGGCAGTCTCGTCGTGCTGGCAGGGCAAACAGGGGTACCGCAAATCACCCGCGCGCCAGGAACGATCCTGCCGATTGGCGCGTATCCGCAAATCGAGACCATGCCCGGCGGAATTGTGCGGGCTGTTCATGTTCGTGATGGCCAGTTGGTTGAGGCAGGCGATTTATTGGTGGAGCTGGACCACCCGGATTTGAGCCGAGAACGGTCCGTTCTGTCTGGCCAACTTGCGGGGGTCAGGCGCGACACGGATACGGCAACCGCAATACTGGCGATACTGGATCGCGAGTCGTTGCCAAGCAGACCAGAAATAGCAGCCTTGAGTGGTAAGGGTCTTGTGGCTGCGGCCGCCAGGTTAGAGTTGTACGCCGAAAGCCAGCGCATCCAGGGCGCCTCGATTGTCCAACAGGAAGAAACTTTGAATATACTGACGCAAGCCGCTCAGTTCGCGCAGGATCGTGTGCAAAAGAAGGAAGAAATTCTTGAACGCTACGCTCAATTGCGCGCCCGCGGCCTGAAGTCTTTGAGCGATTTTCTTGAAGAAGAAGATGAGGTGGACGCAGTACGTGCCGCGGCTTCTGATGCCCGGGTCCGGGTCGCGGAGGCCCAAAGTGCGCTGATGTTGGCCCGTGCGTCAAAGGCCGAAGAGACCCTGGCTCTGCGTGACGAACTACTGACCCGAATGTCCGAACTTGAACAAAAGCAATCAGAACTAAGCGTGTCTTTGGATACCGTCACATCGAAACTCGCGGCTTTGCGCATCACGGCCCCAGCGCGCGGCGTTGTTCAGGCGGTGACCTTCCCCAATCCGGGAGAGGTCATCGCTCCGGGCGAGGTAATCTTTGAAATTCTACCGACGCATCAAACCCTCGTCGTCGAGGCTCGTATCGCGAATTCCGAGGTTGGGCATGTGGACGCGGATCAACCGGTTTCGGTCAGCGTCGATACATTTGATGCGCGCCGTTTTGGCAAGGTCGAGGGGCGTTTGCAGTCAATCTATCCAGTCCCCATGACAGATGAACAAACCGGTGAGACCTATTTCCGCGCGGCCTTCGAATTGTCCGAAGACAGAATTGGGGCGGGCACGTGGGAGCGCCCCTTGCAGGCTGGGATGACGGTCGTTGCAGAGATGACGACCGGTGAGCAAACCTTGTTGGCGTACCTTTTAAAGCCGGTGCAAATGACTATGGAGCGCGCTTTCAACGAACGCTGACGCCTATGATCAATACAACATATTCAGCATCAGCATGGAGACGATCAGAAACAAGACGGTCATCACTCCGCCGGAACGTACGAAGTCCATGACCTTGTATCCTGCGGGGCCCATGATCAGCGCGTTTACCTGATGCGTTGGAATGATAAAGCTGTTCGATGTCGATATCGCGACCGTCAGAGCAAAAAGGGCGGGATTTCCACCAGCCGCAACAGCAATGGATACGGCCAGCGGAACCAGCAGAACCGTGGCTCCAACATTCGACATCACGAGCGAAAACGCCGTTGCCAGAATGGCAACACCAGCTTGCAGCGCCCAGATTGGCCAGCCGTCCAGAATGACCATGATCTGCTGGGCAATCCACGCCGCAGTCCCAGTGTTCTGCACCGCCTGTCCCAAGGGGATCAGACACGCTAGCAGAAAGACTGTGTTCCACCCGACCGCACGGTAGGCTTCATCGACGCTCAGGACACGGGTCAGCATCATGCCAGCCGCTCCGGTCAAAAGACATAGGGATAGCCGCACGTCGGTGAACAAAATCAACGACAGGGAAATCGCGAAAAAGGCCAACGCCCAGCCAACTTTCTGTGGGCGCAACTCGTCTTGTGGGAAGTCCGTCGTAACAACAACAAAATCCGGGTCGCGCTTGATGCGCATCAGGTTGTCCCATCGCGTATGGGCGACAAGCATGTCCCCGGCCTGAAACTTCTCAAGCCCGATCTGGGTGGAGTGGTGCGTTTCCGTTTCAACGTGGCTGAGTGTCTCTTCCCCGCGATGGATGGCCAACAAGGACATGCCATAGGTCTTGCGAAACAGCAGCTCGCGCGGGCATTTGCCAATCAGTTTGCTGTCGGGCGTGATGACAACCTCGGCAATGCCTGCATTTGTCGGCGCGAACTCTTCGACGAAGATGTCCAGCTCGGGAAGTACCTTCAACCCGTATTTTTGCGCGAATTCCTCGACAACCCATCGACGACCGATGATCGCCAGCCGACACGGCGCGGCGATTTCTGCCGTCAGAACCTGAACCATCGAGGTCTTGCCCCGGTAAAACGTCGAGATGATGTAGAGGTGGTTTTCGTGGTTGATGTCCGCCAGTATTTGCCCGACCAGGGGGCTCTCCGCAGGCACGATCACCTCGAAGACATCTGCCTTTAGGCCATAAACCCGCTGCAGATATTCCTGCGTGCCCTGGCCCGTTCCGGTATTGTCCGACCCGTCATCTCCTGGCAGGACCCAGCGGCCCAGCAGAAGGAAATAGGCGATACCGGTCAGGATCAGGGCTACACCAATGGGTGTCACGGAAAACAGGCCGAACGGCTCGATTTGTTGATCCGCCGGCAGGCCGTTGTTGGCCGTCTGGATCAGATCGTTCAGCAGGATAAGCGGCGATGATCCGACCATGGTCATTGTGCCACCCAGAATTGCGCAAAAGCCCATTGGCATAAGCAGGCGCGACAGCGGAATACCGGATCGTGAGGATATTCGGCTAACCACCGGCAGGAACAGGGCGGCTGCGCCCACATTCTGCATGAAAGACGAGATCACACCGACCGTGCCCGATACGATCGGCAGAACACGGTTTTCGGACTTGCCGCCGTATTTCAGGATAACGGCGGCTACTTTGTTCATGATGCCGGTCTTGTCCAGGCCGGCGCCCACGATCATGACCGCGATGATGGAAATCACGGCGTTCGAAGCGAACCCGTCAAACAGGCGCGGGACGTCTGCCAGGTTTTCAAGACCGGGCGCATAGCTGAGCAGGCCGATCAGGACCAGAACCAGAATGGCAGAAAGGTCAATTCTGACAATTTCAGAGACAAAGAGAAAAACGGTGAAGGCCAGAAGGGCGCACACAACGCCCATCTCATAACTAAAGGCCACCTGTTCCACTTACTTCACCGGGAATTCGTTCTTCGTAACATGAACGTCTAACTCATTTGACCGATCTTGTCATGATGTTTCAAACTGGAGCGGCAAAGCGAAACATAGTTGCGCAAATTTGTTCGGCGTGGATCACCCACGTCCGCGATATGGTGGTACGCCTTGATCTGGGATCCAGACGCTTTCGGGCATCGGGCCGGTCTGCCAGAACACATCGATCGGGATGCCTCCGCGCGGGTACCAGTAGCCGCCAATTCGCAACCATCGAGGCTTTAGAAACTCTTGCAGACGACGCGCAATAGAAATGGTGCAATCCTCGTGAAACGCGCCGTGGTTGCGGAACGATCCCAAGAAAAGCTTAAGCGCTTTGCTTTCGACCAACCACTGGTCGGGTACGTAGTCGATCACCAGATGGGCAAAGTCTGGCTGTCCCGTCATCGGGCAGAGCGAGGTGAATTCAGGCGCTGTGAATCGCACGTTGTAATCCACGTCTGCCTGCGGGTTCTGGACCCGTTCCAGAACGGCCTCTTCCGGGCTGTTGGGCATTTTGGTTTCTCCACCCAGTTGGGTGAGGTTGCTGTAGATGCTGTCGGTCATGTTGTTTCTCCTACGGTCAAACGCCGCGTTTGTTGCCCCAGATCAGAACATGCAGCTGGGGCAGAATGCGTGGTGCGAACCATCCGGTGGTCAGAGTCTTTTCGATCAGCCATTCCAGGCGGTTGGTGGCTTTGGTCAGGTCAACCGGGCTGGTCGGTTCGGTGTCCGGGTTGCCCGGTTGCAGATAGAGCGGCAGCTCCGGGTACCGATCTGCAACGTCACGCGCCCATGCGAAATCTGCATCGTCAAAGATCACGATCTTGAGCGCCGTCTGAGCGGGGCGCACTGCCAGACAGGCCTCGAATGCCGCCCAATCCATGTGCTCGCCACTGCTTGGCGGTTTGGGGCTGAGAACCAGCATCGCTAGATCGGCAAACCATGGTTTGGCAATCGACCCCTGCGTTTCGCAGGCAAAGGCATAACCTTCGGCCACGCCACGCTGGATCAGCGGCCCAAAATCCTGAATGGCGGGGTTGCCGCCGGAGAGGGACACGGTCAAGGGATGCCCTCCAGACAAACGGAGGATTTCGCGCCAAACCGCCTCGGTCTCCATCTTTGCCCAATCATGACGATGTGCGCTGTCGACCGCGTGCAGGCTGTCGCACCAGCTGCAGCGGAAATCGCACCCGCCCGCGCGGACAAAGACAGTCGGTTGGCCGATCAGGGCACCTTCGCCCTGCACGGTGGGGCCAAAAATCTCGGATATGCGCAGCGTCATGGGCGGTACTCGGCCCAGGTCTTGGGCGTTTCGGACACTTTAACCGCCGCGGTTTCCGGCCAGCGAGCCGCACACCAGTCAAAGAAATGACGCGCGAGGTTCTCGGCGGTCGACACGACGTTCAGCACATCGTTCAGATGCCGGTGGTCGAACTCGTCGTCGATATAGGTCTTGAGCGGCTTCAGCTCATGATAGTCCCGCACAAATCCGTCGGCATTCAGGTCACGGCCCGCCAGTTCGACGACTACAATGTAATTGTGACCGTGCAGGCGGGCGCACTGGTGATCCTCGGGCAGGTGGGTCAACTGGTGCGAGGCGGAAAAGTGAAACTCCTTGGTAATTCTGTACATCAGACCTGCGCCTCGGCGATGGCTGCTTTCCAGAACTCAGCGTCTTGGTATTGGGTGGGGTCGGTTACACCGGCCAGAGCGAACGCCTCGCGCCGTTCAACACATGTACCGCAACGTCCGCAATGAACCTCGCCCCCTTTGTAGCAAGACCACGTCTGGTCGAACGGAGTGCCCACCCGCGCGCCCTCGCGGACGATATCGGCTTTGCTACGGTGTACAAATGGAACATACAGCGCCACGTCTGCATAGCCGTCCAGGGCGGCGCGCTGCATTTTGTCGAACGCGTCGGTGAAGGTGGGACGGCAATCGGGATATATGAAGTGATCACCGCCATGCACGGCGGTTGCCACGGCGTCATCGCCCTGGGCCGCTGCTACGCCATAGGCGATCGTCAGCATGATGGCATTGCGGTTTGGGACAACGGTGACCTTCATCGTCTCTTCCGCGTAGTGCCCATCCGGAACGTCCAAGTCGTCGGTTAACGCTGAGCCGGTCAGAGACGCCCCGACCGAGCGCAGATCAATCACGTGATGTGGCACGTTCAGCCGATTTGCACAGGCGGCTGCAAATGTCAGTTCCTTGGTGTGGCGTTGGCCATAGTCGAAAGACACAAGCCGTGACAGGTTCCCTTCCGCAGCCAGCACATGCGCAAGCGATACGGAATCCAGTCCGCCGGAGCAGACCAATGTCGTTTTCATGTTTTCAGTCCTTGTTTTGATAGCCGGGTAGGCTGCGACCGGCGGGGCGGACGCTTACGGACTTTTGCAGGTGAACGCAATGCACGACTTGGTGCGTTTTGGAGAACTGGTCTTTGCGTCGTCAGGGGTTGGGAAAAACAGGCGGTACAAGACCTGCCTGAAACCAACTGACCAGAGTGACGATGGAAAAAACAGGTAAACCCGTCGCGCGCTGAATATCAGCTGCGTAGGGGCACATATTCGTGCATTCCAGCACAATCGCGCCGAGGTCCGGATTGTCAGCTTGCAGGGCCACAGCGGCCTCGACGTTGTCGGCCCGTGCTTTTTCGACGTCCAGCCGAAGTTCGTTTCCAAGAATTGCCCGGGTGAATTCGCGACCACCTTCGGTGGTGCCAATCGGGGTTCCATCGGGAACCTGTGCAGCGATCAGATGATCCTGGGTCAGTGTTGACGCTGAAATGGTCAGTACTCCTGCACGTTTTCCGGCAGGCAGGATGGTGTTCACCATCTGCACTTGCATCAGCGAGGATGTTACGACCGGGACTGAAACCGCCTCAGACAGTTCTTGCTGGAACAGCGAAAGAAACCCGCAATTGGTGGTGATGCCATCGGCACCATCCTTCACCAAATCGCGTGCCGCATCGACAAAGGCGTCAAGCATGCCTTCGGCCCGGTTCCGGACCACCCGATCCGGTGAGGCATCGCGCACGATGCGGTAAAGCACCGGAAACGGCCACGTCACAGCGTTACCCATATCGCCTGGGATGCGTGGGAACCGGGCGTCCAGCATGAGAATGCCGACAGACGCGCCGTATATAGATTTTCCCCCTTGGGCGATCATCCCTGAGCCTCCTCGATTATCCGGGCCGCGATGTTCTGGGACCCTTCCATATAGATGCTGGATATCCCGTGCCGCACGGCGTCCTGCACCTGATCCATCCGTTTTGCGATATGCGCGCCCAAAACACGCACGGCTTCATCTGCATTGCGTTCCAACAATGCTTGCATGACCTGTTTGTGTTCCTCTTTCGAGCGTTGAAGCCGATCCAGGCTCATCGAAATCCATCGGATGTATCGTATGCGTTCGTTGATCCGGGTCAGCGTCTGAACCAGTTCGGCATTGCCGGAAAGGGTGGCAATACCAAGGTGAAACGCCTCATCTCGACTGACGGCCTCTTCTACAGTCAAACCGGTGATATCGATTCCGGTTGCATAAAGTTCATCCCGAAGCGCTTGCAGTTCGGCGTCTGAGGCCTTTGCACAGGCGGCACGCACGGCGGCAATTTCGATGATCTGGCGCAGCTCGAACAGGTCGAACACGCTTTGCGCATCCAATGGGCGGCAGAAAAACCCCTGACCGGGTCGAAAGTCGAACATCCGTTCTGCAACCAGCCGGTTCAAGGCTTCGCGCAAAGGCGTGCGGCTGACGCCCAATTCCTTGGACAGCGCCACTTCGTTCAGCCGGTCTCCTGGACGCACGCGAAACGAGACGGCCATTGCCTTTACCTGATCGTAAATGTCGTCGACGCGTGGACCTGCCATGACCTAAGCCTTTTTCTTTTGCAAAGGGGTGCCATAAGCCAGCATTGAAATCAATATACAAAACTGTATACAGTTCTGTGTGCAGATGTGAATCAAAGGAAGCCAAGCCATGACAGGGACCAATTATCTAACCGGCGCCGAAGCCATGGTGCGCATGTTAGAGGCGCATGGGGTGAAGCACATGTTTGGCCTGTGCGGCGACACGACGTTGCCGTTTTATGACGCTCTGGCGCGCATGGATCATGACATACAGCACATACTGACGCGCGATGAGCGGCACGCTGCGTATATGGCGGATGGTTATGCTCGCGTGACCGGAAGGCCCGGTGTCTGCGAAGGGCCGTCTGGTGGTGGAGCGACCTACATCCTTCCCGGAGTGGTCGAGGCCAATGAAAGCTCGGTTCCAATTCTGGCGATCACTTCGGATGTCGCCACGACAAGCCGAGGGAAGTACCCGCTGACCGAGTTGGATCAGGCGGCGCTGTTCAAGCCCTTGGCCAAGTGGAACGCCTCGTTGGACGACGCCACCCGGTTGCCAGCGATGGTCCGTGCAGCCTTTCGGGCGATGACAACCGGCACACCGGGTGCAACACATCTGGCGCTGCCGTTCGACACGCAGAAAGCGCAGGTGGACGAGGCCGAGATCTGGGCTGATGCGCGTCATCGCAGCTATCCCGCCGAGCGGGCAGGGCCCGATCTGGACGCGGTTGAGGCAGCCGCAGACATTCTGGCACAGGCCAAATCCGCCGTCATCGTATGCGGCGGTGGGCCGGTGTTGTCCGGGGCGGAAGACGCATTGCGCCGCGTCGCACAGTTGTTGGACATCCCAGTTGCAACAACCGTTTCCGGACAGGGTTCGATTGCCGAAACCGATCCGCTGGCCCTTGGTGTTGTCGGCTCAAATGGAGGCGTTCCAGCGACGCGTGCCGTGGTCGATCAGGCGGACGTTGTCATATTCGTCGGCTGCCGCGCCGGGTCCGTCACGACCGAGCGCTGGCGCAGTCCCGGTCGGGACACAACCATCATTCATATCGATAGTGACCCAATGGTGATTGGCGCGAACTATCAGACTGACGTGGCGATCTGCGCCGACGCCCGCCTCGCGCTTGAAGCTTTGGCGCAGTCGCTTGAGGCGAGGGGAGATCTTCCGGATTTCGATGGCGCGGCCAAGGCCCAAGCCGCGTGGGAGACCAAACTGGCCGCTTTTGCACCTCTCGCAGCCAGCCGAGATACCCCGATCCGGCCCGAAGCTGTAATGGCTGCTTTGATGGACATTCTGGATGACGACGCGATTGTCGTGGCCGACCCCGGCACACCGTGTCCGTATTTCAGCGCACACTACCGTTGGCGCAGGCCGGGCCGGCACTTCATCACGAACCGGGCGCATGGTGCGCTGGGGTACTCGCTGGGGGCCGCTATGGGCGCGCATGTGGGTCGGCCATCGGTCAAAACGCTGGCTGTCATGGGCGACGGGTCATTCGGGTTCGCCTGCGGTGAGTTCGAAACGATAGTGCGGCACAACATGCCAATCACGTCGATCGTGTTCTCAAACGCGGTATTTGGCTGGATCAAAGCGGGTCAGGATGCGGGCTTTGGACAGCGCTATTACAATGTCGATTTCAACCGCACAGACCACGCCGCCGTTGCGGCGGCTTTTGGGGTTAAGTCCTGGACAGTCAAGGATCCAGACGATCTGCAAAAAGTGCTGAAAGAGGCAGTTGAACATGACGGGCCGACATTGGTCGACATCCACTCGCAACCGCTTCACAAAGCGGCGGCACCAGTCTCGGAATGGGTGGCGTAAGAGGCAATTGCCGGAGTCAACTGGGCCAGAAATTCCTGTGCAATGGTCGACAGCGGACGTCCTTTGGCGGTGATGATCGCCAGATCAAGCGTCACGGCAGGTCGGAACGGGCGGGTTTGATACCCGCTCTCGCCATCGAAAGTCACCGTGAACGGGTCGATCATTGCGACGCCCATCCCTTGTTTGACAAAGCTCAGCAGGTTTTCCGACAAATGCGTGTGAATGCGCGTGTTCCAATTGCATGCCGCAGCTTGAAAGATGTCGCGGGTCCGTCGGTGGGTTTGATGTTCGGGGCCCATGACGATGAAGGGTTCATTCTTCAGAAGGTCTGGCGTCAGAATGTCATGGGCTGCCAGAGGGCTGTCTTCGGGGAAGGTCGCCATCGTCTCGAAATGAAAAACCTGATAGTTCAGCGTGTCGTGCAGAATTGGCAGCTCAACGATACCGATTTCGAACAGGCCCGAGATGACCCACTCCTGTATTTTTGACGAGTATTGCGACTGAAAGCTGACCGACAGATTGGGACGGGACTTTGCAAATCGCGCAATCTCTCGCGGCATGAACCCGAATGACAGAAGGTGTGGCGCTGCCACCTGCAACTGCCCGGGATGCTTGTTCTGCAAGTCCGTCACGGCTTGAGCTACGTGATCCAACCCGCGGACCACTGTGTCCACCTCACGATACAACAGTTCTGCTTCTGGGGTTGGCAGCAGCCGCCCCTTGGTGCGTTCGAACAGCGGCAGGCGGGCTTCACGCTCTAGTTGGGCCAGAAGGTTGCTAATACCCGGTTGAGAAATTCCCAGTACCGAAGCCGCTCCTGTGACCGTGCCGGTCTCCATGATGGCGTGAAACGCCTGCAATTGTCGAAAACGCAGCGACATAAGCCACCCTATCATTTCTTATGATGGAGTTACGAAAATATAGTATTTGAAATGATATAATGGTCAAGGCAGGCTGCCCCTTATCGCTTAGGAGGCTGCATGGGCGATCTGTCACAAAAGATCACAGGATTTGACCTTTGGCACCTTGAACTGCCGGTCACATCCCGGCGTGATCACGGCATTGGGTCTGTCGAAGGGGTATGTGAGGTCGTCATCTTACGTCTGACGTCAGAAGATGGCAGTCACGGCTTTGGCGAGGCCTCGCCCTGGTCGGTCTTTACTGGAACGCCCGAAGCAACCTTTGCCGCATTGAACAGGTATCTGCGCCCTCTGGTCGTTGGCGCACGTGTTTCCGACCGGTCCGCTGTAATGGCGCGTGCAGCCTATGCCGTGGCGCACTGCACCGAAGCGAAAGCGGCCTTGGAGGCCGCTTTGCTGGATTTGGCAGGTCAGATCTGTGCTGTGCCAGTGTGGGCTTTGCTGGGCGGAAAATGTCGGGACTCGATCCCGTTAAGCTGCTCAATCGCCAATCCCGATTTCGCACAGGACATCGACCTTCTGGCGCGTTTGAAGGACGATGGCGTTGGGATCGTGAAATTGAAGACAGGGTTCAAGGATCACGCGTTCGACATCCTGCGCCTAGAATACCTGGCGCAGAACTACCCGCAGTTCTCCGTTCGGGTCGACTATAATCAGGGTCTGACGATCGAGGATGCCCCGGCGCAGGTCCGCGATGTGGCGCAGTTCAATCCTGATTTTGTCGAGCAACCTGTGCGCTCGCATCACTATGGGATGATGGCCAAACTTCGGGCCATGACAGACGTGCCTCTGCTGGCCGACGAAAGCGTCTTTGGTCCCGAAGACATGGAGCGCGCTGCGCGCGAAGGAATTTGTGACGGGGTGTCGGTCAAAATCATGAAGTCCGGAGGACTGACGCGTGGCCAGACTGTTGCCCGAATGGCGGCCGCCCATGGTCTTAGTGCCTATGGCGGCGATATGTTCGAGGCCGGTTTGGCGCATCTGGCAGGGACACACATGATCGCCGCATCGCCCGAGATCACCTTGGGATGTGAGTTCTATCAGGCGTGCTATTTTCTGGCCGAGGACATTCTGGAGGAGCCCTTCGAGATCAAAAAGGGACAGGTGATTGTACCCGATGGGCCCGGATTGGGCGGAACACCAGATCTCGCCAAATTGAATCATTATGCTGTTTCCAAAGCGGTGGCCGCATGAATGAGGCAAAGACCATAGCGATCATCGGCGCCGGCATTGTTGGCGTTTCGACGGCGATCTGGCTGCAACGCGACGGGCATGACGTGATACTGATCGACAAGGCAGGCCCCGGAGAAGGCACCTCGCACGGGAATGGCGGAGTGTTGGCGTCTTGCTCGATTATTCCGGTGACCGTGCCCGGATTGCTGAAGAAAGCGCCACGGATGCTGTTTGATCCGTCTCAGCCGTTGTTCATGAAATGGGGTTATGCGCCCAAGCTGCTGCCATGGTTGATGCAGTATCTCAAACACGCAAACGCCGGAGATGTTCAACGGATCGCAGCGGCCTTGACCCCCATCGTCGGAGACAGCCTCAATGACCATCAGGCTCTGGCGCAGGGCACGGGGGCCGAAAAGTGGATTGTCCCATCGGACTATCTGTTCCTCTACGAGAACCGTCAGCATTTCGACGGTGATGCCTTTGGCTGGGGCATTCGCCGCGAGCATGGTTTTCAATGGGAAGAACTGGAAGGCGAGGCTTTTCATGCGTACGACCCGATTTTCAGCAAAGACATCGGGTTTGCCGCAAAGCTGTCAGATCACGGGCATATCACCGATCCCGGTCGCTATGTGAAAGACCTTGCTGCGCATGTTCAAGCGAAAGGCGGTCGGATCGTCCGCGCGACCGTCGATGACGTTGTGCGCGAGAGCGGAACAGTCACGGGCATACGGGCGGGTGGAGAGACCATCGCATGTGATGCCGCCATTGTTACCGCGGGGGTTTGGTCAGGGCCGTTGGCCAACAAATTGGGTGTCTCGGTTCCGCTGGAATCCGAGCGCGGGTATCATCTTGAATTGGTGGAACCTTCCGCAATGCCGAAAAACCCGGTTATGGTAGCGTCAGGCAAGTTCGTCGCGACCCCGATGGATGGTCGTATCCGGCTTGCCGGGATTGTCGAATTCGGCGGGCTGGACGCGCCGCCCTCGCGGGCACCGTTCGAGTTAATGCGAAAAAATGCCCGGGCGGCCTTCCCGGGCGTGACATGGAAGGATGAGGTGGAGTGGATGGGCCATCGGCCCGCGCCAGCGGATTCGATCCCCATCATCGGCAAGGTTCCCGGCGTTGATGGCGCGTTCATGGGCTTTGGCCACCACCACATCGGCCTGACAGGCGGGCCGAAAACAGGGCGTCTGCTGGCGCAAATGATCACGGGCAGAGCACCGAACACGGACATGAGCGTTTATGCTCCGTCCCGATACACGACTTCATAACTTACCGGCAAAAAAAGCCGGAGACACGACATTAAACAGGGAGAGAAAGATGAAGAAATTGACCAGCCTATTGGCAGCAACCGCCTTGACCGCTGCAGCGACCGTACCGGCTATGGCCGAGAAATGGGATATGCCTATGGCGTATTCGGCGTCGAACTTCCATTCAGCCACGGGTGCGGAGTTTGCCAAATGCGTGACAACCGGCACCGGTGGTGAGATCGAGATCGTCACACACCCGTCCGGTTCTTTGTTCAAAGGCGCGGACATCAAGCGGGCCATTCAGACCGGACAAGCCCCCATTGGCGAGCGCCTGCTGTCTGGCCACCAGAATGAAAACGCGCTGTTCGGTTTCGACTCGATCCCTTTCCTTGCCACGTCCTTTGATGACAGCGCCAAGCTTTGGGAAGCCGCAAAACCGTCGATCGAAAAGCTACTGGAAGAACAGAATCTGACGCTTCTATACGCCGTGCCTTGGCCTCCACAGGGTCTGTACTTCAAAGACGAAGTGAATTCGGTCGCTGATATGGAAGGCATCAAATTCCGGTCTTACAACAACGCCACCTCGCGACTTGCTGAGCTGACCGGCATGCTGCCGGTGACGATCGAGGCCGCTGAAATCAGCCAGGCTTTTGCCACCGGTGTCGCGGACTCGATGGTGTCATCCGGTTCGACCGGCTATGACCGTAAGGTCTGGGAAAGCC
This sequence comes from Ruegeria sp. R14_0, assembly GCF_017743975.1. GTDB lineage: Bacteria > Pseudomonadota > Alphaproteobacteria > Rhodobacterales > Rhodobacteraceae > Ruegeria. The sequence goes on from NZ_JAGHRC010000006.1 coordinate 209,502, forward strand.
TGAACTATTTCTACGAAGTGGATGCTTGGCTGCCGCGCAACTACGTGATGGTCAATTCTGACATTTGGGCGGGTGTGTCCGATGCCAATAAGAATGTGATCAAGGCGTGCGCCGAGCTTGCCGAATATGCGGGCAACTGGCGGGCCAAGGAATACACTGGGTTCACCCTGCAAGGTCTGCGCGATGGTGGCATGACCGTTGGTCCGGCGTCTGAGCAGATGACCAACGAATTGAAAGAAATTGGTGTGACGATGACCAATGAATGGCTTGAGGCCGCTGGTGACGAAGGCAAAGCTATCGTCGATGCATTCAATTCGTCTCAGTAATCGCCCAGAGCAGGGCGGCAGAGCATTCTGTCGCCCGCTTTCAATAAAACAACACAGCGGGGACAGCATGGCGGCATTGCGAGGGCTCAGGTCCGTACTGGATTTCATTTACCTGGCATCGGGGGTTTTGGCTGCGCTCAGTCTGATCGCAATTCTGCTATTGATCGTGGTGCAAATGCTGGCCCGCTGGACCGGTGAGGTCTTTCCCGGTGCGCCTGACTATGCAGGTTACGCCATGGCCGCGGCTTCTTTCCTGGCGTTTGCCAATGCGCTGAACCGGGGTAGCCACATTCGTGTTTCAATCCTGCTGAACGCGGTGCCCGATAAGGTGCGCCGCATCCTTGAAATCTGGTGTTTTGCCATCGGTGCTGCCGTCATGTGGTATTTCTGTTGGTACGCCTACCGCTTTGTCTACTGGAGCTGGAAGTTCAATGATGTCAGCCAGGGTCAGGACAAAACGGCATTGTGGATTCCGCAATCGACCATGCTGATTGGTGCGGTGATTTTTGCCATCGCCCTAACGGATCATCTGATCCACGTGCTGTTCCGCGGCGATCACCGTATCGTCCGCGACCTGGCCGATCAGAGCCACGGAGAGTGAGAGCATGGAAAACCTGTCTGTCATTATCCTTTTCCTCTTTGTTCTGTTCACCTTGCTGGGCACCGGCGTTTGGGTTGGACTGGCGCTTATGGGCGTCGCCTGGGTCGGGATGGAACTCTTCACGACGCGACCCGTCGGTGACGTGATGATCACCACGATCTGGTCGGCATCGTCGTCTTGGACCTTGACCGCGCTGCCGATGTTTATCTGGATGGGCGAAATCCTGTACCGAACGCGATTATCCGAGGACATGTTCAAGGGCCTGTCCCCTTGGATGGCGCCTTTGCCCGGCGGGTTGGTGCATACGAACATCGTTGGGTGCACGGTTTTTGCAGCCGTTTCCGGATCGTCGGCGGCAACGCTGACAACCGTGGGAAAGATGTCGATCCCGGAATTGCGCAAACGCAATTACCCTGAACGGATGATCATCGGCACGCTCACGGGCGCGGCCACGTTGGGTTTGATGATCCCGCCCTCGCTGACGTTGATCGTCTATGGCGTCACTATTAATGAATCGATCACCAAGCTGTTCTTTGCCGGCATCCTGCCCGGTTTGGTGCTGGCTACAATGTTCATGGGATATGTGGCGATCTACTCAAAACTCGGGAAAGACTGGAAACCGAACACCGAAAACAAGCTGAGCTTCTCTGAAAAGATCAAGAATTCGCGGTTTCTGCTGCCCGTCATCCTGTTGATCATGGTGGTGATCGGGTCGATGTATCTGGGTTATGCCACGGCGACTGAAGCGGCCGCTTTCGGCGTGATCGGAGGTTTGCTGCTGGCCGCAGGGCAGGGGTCATTGACTTGGAAGACCTTTACCGAAAGCCTGATGGGGGCCACGCGCACCAGCGCCATGATCGCGCTGATCCTTGCCGGGGCCGCGTTCCTGTCACTGTCGATGGGGTTCACCGGCCTGCCGCGTGGTCTGGCCGATCTGATCGCCGGGTGGGAGCTGACGAGGTTCGAGCTGCTTATGGTTCTGTTGGTCTTTTACGTCATCCTCGGCTGTTTTCTGGACGGTATCTCGTCGGTTGTGCTGACGATGGCGGTGGTGGAACCGATGATCCGCGATGCGGGTATCGATCTGATCTGGTTTGGGATCTTTATTGTAGTCGTCGTCGAAATGGCGCAGATCACACCGCCGATCGGGTTCAATTTGTTTGTGATGCAGGGCATGACCAACCATGAGATGAGCTATATCGCCCGTGCGGCGATCCCGATGTTCCTGATCATGGTGCTGATGGTCTTTGTCCTGATCTGGTTCCCTGAACTCGCCACTTGGCTGCCAGAAAACCTGCGACAAAGCCCCGGCGGGTAACGAAAGTTGAACCCGCTTCACCTGGCGGCCCGCCATGGTCCTTATGTTCTGGTCATGGGACTGGTCGCCGGGTTGTTGTTGCCCGGCTTGGCAGAGCCTATGCGCGCCTTGCTGCCTCCGCTGGTCGCGCTGTTGCTGTTTCTGACGGTCCTGCGCATTGATCCAGCGTTGTTTGTCGGTTCTTTGATGGACCTGCGACAAGTGACAAAGACCGCGGCAGTCTTTCAACTTGCTATTCCGTTGACGCTCGTCGCGATTGGAGTGGTCGGCGGTTGGACGGGCTCACCGGTTTTTCTGTCTTTGCTCATCATGGCGTCGGCCCCGTCGATTGCAGGCAGCGCAAATATGTGTCTGATGATGGGGCAACCGGCGGAGTTTGCATTGCGCTTGATGGTGATCGGAACCGCCGTTTTACCTTTGACCGTTTTTCCCGTTTTCCTGCTGATGCCCGAACTGGGGGATATTCGATCCGTGTTAATGGCGGTGCTTCGATTGTTCCTAACCATCGCCGTATCGACCATAGCGGCAGTTCTGGTGCGACGGACCTTTCTCCGGTCTCCGTCAGAAACGGCTCTGAAGAACCTGGAAGGCCTGGCGACGATTACTTTTGCGGTTTTTGTGATCGGCCTCATGCCCACATTGGCGGCAACGGCGTTGGCCAATCCGGCCATCGCACTGTTTTGGGTGATTTTTGCCTGTCTGATAAATTTCGGAGCGCAATTGGCTGCCTTCTTTCTGGCACGCAAACGAATGGCGGCAGACAGAGTCACGGCCGTTTCGGTGATCGCAGGAAATCGAAATGTTGCGATCTTTTTACTGGCATTGCCACCCGAGATCACAGCGCCTGTTTTGGTATTCATCAGTGCATATCAGATACCGATGTACCTGACGCCATTGGTCATGCGCCGTTTGCACCAGGGGCGGCTGTAGGACGCCAAGGACGTTCAGACGGGTAGCCATTTGCATATCATGAAAATCTGCACAACTTGGGCAGGGGAAGTGCGCAATCACCCGCGATCCTGCGGGTATGAAGAAACCTGCTACAGAAACTCTGGCCTGGATGGCGATGGCTTTGGCATCAGTGATCCTTGCCGCCCAACCTTTGCAGTGGCTTGTCCAAAGCTGGGTTAGTCCAGCTTACGGGTCATACGGATACCTCTATGTTCTGTTGATCCTCGGTCTGGCCTGCGTCAGCTTGCTCAGCGGTCCCGCAACCGGAAAAGGCGCTAACGCCCCGGTACTGGCTCTACTCTTCAGCGCAGCCCTGATCCGGTTGTTGGGGCAGGTGCTGGCGATCAATATCCTTAGCGCACTGGCCATTGCCGTGGACGTCTTTGCGTTGGTGCGGCTCCTGCGCCTGAATCAACGACCGTTTGCCCTGTCGCCGTTTTGGATGGCCGTCCTGTTTCTGTTTGCGCTGCCGACCGAAGTAATCTTGCAGCGGACTTTAGGATTTCCGTTGCAGATGGTGTCGGCAGACATCTCGTGCCAGATGCTAAGTCTTCTGTTTCCAAACGTGGCCTGTGAAGGCGTGCGAATTACTTTGGAAAGTCAGGATATCCTGGTGGATCTGCCGTGTTCCGGGGCGTCGGGCCTGTTGCTGTCGATGGCTTTTGTCGTGACCCAGAACGCGATCATGCGCCCTCGTGTGGTGACCGCTGTTCTGGGCATAGCGGTTATGGCTGGTTGCGCTGTCATTGGAAACAGCCTGCGCATTTCATTTCTGGCGATTGGTTTGGTCAATCAGTTGGATGTTATGGCAGAGCCTTGGCATTCGCTGATTGGCCTGATGTCTCTGGGTTTTACCGTACTGCCGTCTGCGTTGTTTTACCGCCCGGAGAGCGCCAGTGTACGCGGTTCACAGCGCTCTGCGCCTGTCCGCCTGTCATTGCCTGTCGCTGCGATCTGTCTGCTGGCCAGTTTCACAATCGTTTCGCTGAAACCCGAACCTGTAGATGTCTCCGGTATGGTTCAAGTTCCGGCAATGCCAAGGCAGATTCATGGATTCAAAGCGCAGAGCGTACCGCTGACGCCGTTGGAGGCCACGTATTTCGAAACCTATGGTGGGCAGGCGCAAAAGGTCCAATTCGGTCCGCTTGGATTGAATGTGGTCAGCACGCGGGCGCCACTGAGGCATCTGCACGCGCCAGAAATCTGCCTGCGCGGATTGGGCTTCAAAGTTCGCTTTCTTGGCACCCGCTACGACCGCGCCCCCACCGCCTATTATCAAGCTGTCGGCCCAGACGGCGATCGTTGGCGCGTCGCGGTCAGCTACGTGTCAGAGGGCGGGCAAATCACCCCCAGCGTAGGCGAGGCGATCTGGCACTGGATGGCCGGTTCAGGCGGCACCTGGAGCAGCGTTCAAAGGATCACTCCCTGGCATCTGGACCCACAGATGGATGCTGCGCTGGGCGCTGCAGCTTTGGCTTCTCTTGACATTCAACTCATAGAAGGAACGGACAAATGATACGATTTTTTGCTTGCGTGACGGTTTTTGCGCTGTCCGGGATTTGGACTCATGGCGCATCTGCCCAAACAGATGATGATATAGCGGGACGCGTTGTCGGCTTGACTGCCGCAGGGCCGGTGGACATGCCGCTGCTGAAATCGGACCTCAAGGTCGATATTCAAGGGGATATGGCGACGGTTCAGGTGCGGCAGGTGTTTGCCAACCCCTCGGACTTGCCCATGTCGGCAGAGTACCTGTTTCCGCTCAATCAAAACGCGGCGGTCTATGCGATGGAGATGCAGGTTGGTGATGAGGTGGTCGCAGCCCAGATCCAGCGCAAAGCCGAGGCTGAGCAGACTTTTGAGGACGCCGAGCAGGAGGGCAAAGCAGCAGCCCTGCTGACACAACACCGTCCGAACATGTTCACTCAGAACATTGCCAACCTGATGCCAGGGCAGCCGATTTCGGTCACGCTCAGCTATGTGCAGGCCGTTCCCAAAGTTGACGGCGCGTATGAGCTGGTTTTGCCCCTTGTCGTGGGTCCGCGCTATCAAGGAGTTGTACCTCAGCCCGATGACCCCGGCGATCCTTTTCTGGTTGAGTTTTCCACTGATGACACGCGGCCCAAGACGACGCAGTCAGGCGGCTGGCTGGTATCTGACCTTCCCACGTATCCGCCTGTTTCCGGCCTGGCGATTCCGGACATGATCGATCCTGAACGGGTTTCGCTTGATCTGTCACTCGCGGCCGCAGTTCCGATTTCCAGTTTCACGAGTGCAACGCACGAACTGAACGTTACTGAAAGCGATGATGGGGTTTCGGCCGACTTTTTGGATGGCCGCGAGATCGACAACCGGGACGTCATTCTGCGCTATGAGCTTGGGGCAGAAGACACAACCGCCGGTATCCTTTCGCACTATGACGAACGGGGCGGGTTTGTGTCCTTGATGATCGAACCGCCGGAACTGCCCGAAGCGGATCAGATTGCAGCCCGTGAGCTTGTCTTTGTCCTCGATACGTCCGGGTCCATGAGCGGTGCTCCTTTGAATGCAAGCAAACGGTTCATGAAGGCCGCGCTGCAAGGCCTCCGCCCCGAGGACTACTTTCGCGTTATTCGGTTCTCTTCCTCAGCGTCCGAGTTTGCGACCGAAGCAGTGCTTGCAACGCGTCAAAACATTGCCGCCGGTCAACGTTTTGTGCGCAGCCTCAGCGCCAGTGGTGGGACCGAGATTGACAATGCCATGCGCTACGCCTTTGAGACCCGTCAACCTGCCGACACGCTGCGGATCGTTGTGTTCCTGAGCGATGGCTATATCGGCAACGAGGCAGGTGTCCTGCACAGAATCCGCCGACAAATCGGCGACGCGCGTATTTATGCCTTTGGGGTCGGCACGTCCGTCAACCGCTATCTTCTTGATGCTATGGCGGACGAGGGACGCGGGTTTGCACGCTATGTCGATCCCACCGAAGATGCTTCGGACGTGGCAGAAACGCTGGCGCGGGATCTGAAGTCGCCGGTCCTGACGGACATCGCAATCGACTGGGGCGGTTTAAAGGTCACCGATGTTGTGCCTCAGCGTATACCCGATCTTTTTGATGGCGGCTCGGTTCGGGTTCTGGCCCGCTATGAAGGCGGGGGTTCAGCAGATGTTCAGGTCAATGGGATGGTTCAGGGGCGCAATGCCAGCATGCCCTTGAAGGTGGACCTGCCAACAGAACCCACCGAGGCGAGCGCCGCGTCGCGTGGTGCTGCGATCCCGCTGACATGGGCGCGCAACAAGATCGCGGATCTGGACCGGGCCATCGCGGTTCAGGATGGTGATGAACAGCATTTGGAAGAACGCATCGCGGAATTGGGTCTGCTGTTCAATCTGCAGACGCGCTACACCTCATTCGTGGCGGTTTCCAAAGCGGTTGTGAACGATAGCGGTATTCCGGCATCGAAGACCGCAGTGCCATTGCCGCAGGTGGCCGGTGTCAGCGCGCACGCTTATCCAAACACCGGGTTTAGCGGATCATCTGCGCCTGAGCCTCAGACCATTTTCGGGATCATCACCCTGATGGCCTTGGGTGCCTTGCGCCTTTCCCGCACACGGAGGAAAGCAGTATGACTTTTGTCCCATACAAACTGCGCACAGACGCCTGGTGGCTGGATGGCGATATCACATGGCGGGTACCGCAATACCACGGTAGGGCGAACCCTCCACTTGACCGTTCCAGCGGCAGTGTGATCTGTGATCGAAACACGCATACAAAATCGACGACTGAACACGATGGTAAACCAAATCCTGATTGCAGATGACGATGCCCGCATTCGCGATGTCGTTCGCTTTGCGCTTGAGGATTCCGGTTTTACGACAGTCGAAGCGGCAACTGGTCTTGAAGCGCTCGCCCGGCATGGCGAAGCTCCGGCCGACCTGATTGTTCTGGACATCGGAATGCCAGACATGGACGGGTTAGAGACCTGCCGGGAAATCCGCCGGACCTCGGACGTCCCAATCTTGTTTCTGACCGCGCGGGATGAAGAGATTGATCGCATTCTGGGTTTTCAGCTTGGGGGTGACGACTACGTCACCAAGCCGTTTAGTCCGCGCGAACTGGTGCTGCGCATTCGAGCGATCCTTGCCCGCTCGGCCGCTTCTGCACAGACTGAAAGGGCCATTGTGGTCCATGATCTGCGGCTGGATGAAACCGCCCACCGCTGCAGCCTGGCCGACGTTGAGCTTCAGTTGACCGGGATCGAGTTTTCGGTCCTTGCGACACTTGCAAAATCACCAGACCGCGTGTTTTCGAGGTCTCAGCTGATCGAACAGGTCTACGGGCAGAACACCTATCTTTCGGGCCGAACGGTAGACAGTCACATCCGGAACATCCGCCAAAAGGCGCGGGTGGCCGGATACCCGGATCTGATCCAGACGGTGCATGGTGTTGGGGTCAAGCTGGGTGAATGCCGGTGTTGAAGGTCACCCAGAAATGGCGGCCGTCGCTGGCGCTTGTGATCTCTTTGGTATGCTGCGCTCTGGTCGCTCTGCCGGTCCTTGGTGTTCTGGGTGCAAGATTGTCCAGCAACCAGTTCGTCCGCGAAACAGAACGAAGTTTGCTGGCGCAGGCCGCGATCTTTGCGGAACTCTATGCGGCGGCTTTTGCCCAACAGCAGTCGTCACCGGAAATTGGGTACCAACTGACCCCTGATCAAATTGAGCGACTTGCGCAGGATTTTCATCCCGTTCCACCCAGTCTGGACTTGTTCAGAGGTTGGGTTGCACCCCCGCGTCCCGATCCCGTCGAAACGGGCTCAGACCTTGGTTTGCCCTATGACGCTATTGCAGGCGATCTGTCCCGCTTGGCAGCGTCGGCCAGAAAAACGACGCTGTCGGGATACTTGTTTCTGGACCACTCCGGCCAGATCGTTGCCAGCAGCGGAGAGGTCACAGGATCGCTGGGCGATGTCCCCGAAGTGACAAAGGCGTTGCAGGGTGAGACTGTCACACTGCTGCGTTATCGCGATGATCAGACCAACCGGCATCTTTTGAACTCGATCAGTCGGGACACGTCTTATCGTGTGTTCGTTGCGCACCCCGTCATCGTCGACGACCGCGTTATCGGAGCGGTATACCTTTCGCGCACACCCATGGACCTGCGGAAATTCTTGTTTCAAGAGCGTTATACGCTGGGCTTAGTGGCCGCGTTCATGGCGCTATCTGCGGCATTGGTCGGCTATTTGATGTGGCGATTGATTTCCAAGCCCATCCGCGATCTCAGCGCGCAAAGCCGGGATGTGGCAACCGGGCTGAAACCGGTGCCCGATCCGGTTCGTCACTATGGCGTGCGCGAGCTTGCCGATCTGGGGAACAACGTTGTGTCAATGGCATCGACCCTGTCGGACCGATCCGCGGCGATTGAAACTTACACGAACCACGTCACGCATGAATTAAAGTCTCCGGTCACGGCTATTCTGGGCGCGGCGGAATTGCTGGCCGACGCAGGCGGCGACACGTCGGGGGATCGGCACAAGAAGCTGGTCAGTAATATTCAGGAAGAAAGCCTGCGCATGAACGCGCTGCTGGAACGGTTGCGTGAACTGGCGCGCGCGTCGGCGCAGACCGGCCCGGCGCAATCAACGCTTGCAGACAGTGTAACGGTTGCAGCCGGTGCGTTTAGTGATTTGACTGTCAATTTGCATTCAGCGGCGCAGGTAACGATGCCGCTGTCGCCCGATCAAAGCCAGATCGTGCTGCACCATCTGTTGCAGAACGCGCAGCAGCACTCTGCCACGCAAATCGACATCAGCTACGATCCCGCATCTGACAGTCTGACCGTTCAGGACAATGGCACCGGGATTTCTGCTCGGAACCATGACAGGATTATCCAGCCGTTCTTTACCACGCGACGCGATGCGGGGGGCACCGGCATGGGGCTGGCCATAGTTGCGGCAGTGCTGGATCAGGTGGGCGCCACCATACGCGCGGAACCGGTTGAAAGCGGGGCTTTTTTCCGGTTGTCTTTTGGTTCGTCGGGCAGCTCGTCCTGACGAAAAAGGCCGGGCGCGGCGAAGTATGCCGCGCCCGAAATGATCTTAGAAATGGACCGAGCGCGAGGTCGCAGGAACCTGCACCGGCGGCGCAAACTTGGTCAGGTCGATGCCGTCGACCGCAACCTTGTATTCCTCAAGCGTGGGTGTCCGGCCCAAGACCGCCGACAGAACGACAACCGGGGTCGAGCCCAGCAGGGATTCACCCTTTTTCGTCTCGCTGTCTGCCACAACCCGGCCCTGGAACAGGCGGGTCGACGTGGCCAGAACCGTGTCGCCCTTGGCGGCCTTTTCCTGGTTGCCCATACACAGGTTACAACCCGGACGCTCGAGGTAGAGGATGTTCTCATACTCTGTCCGCGCGGTCTGTTTCGGGAACAGATCGTCGAACTCGAAACCCGAGTATTTCTGCAGGATGGCCCAGTCGCCTTCTTCTTTCAGCTCATCGATGATGTTGTAGGTGGGCGCGGTCACAACAAGCGGTGCCTTGAATTCGACTTTGCCGTTTTCCTCTTCGAGGTTTCGCAACATCTGAGCGACGATCTTGATGTCGCCCTTGTGCACCATGCACGAGCCGACAAAGCCCAAGTCTACCTTCTTTTCCGCCGCGTAGAAAGAAATCGGGCGGATGGTGTCATGGGTATAGCGTTTCGACACATCGGCGTTGTTGACATCCGGGTCTGCAATCATCGGCTCGACGATCTGGTCCAGATCAACCACGACCTCGGCATAGTACTTGGCATTGTCGTCCGGGCGCAGGGCAGGTTTCTCACCCGAGCGGATCTGCGCAATGCGCTGGTTGGCAATGTCGATCAGGCCTTGCAGCATCTGAACGTCATTATCCATGCCTTTTTCGATCATGATCTGGATACGCGACTTGGCGATTTCCAATGATTCAATCAACGTTTCGTCGTTCGAGATGCAGATCGACGCCTTAGCCTTCATCTCGGCCGTCCAGTCGGTGAAGGTAAAGGCCTGGTCCGCCAGCAGCGTGCCGATATGAACCTCGATGATCCGCCCCTGGAACACGTTGTCGCCGTGTTGGGCCAACATCTGCGCCTGCGTCGCGTGAACCACATCACGGAAATCCATGTGCGGGGCCATTTCACCTTTGAAGGTCACCTTGACGGATTCAGGGATCGGCATTGTCGCCTCCCCTGTGGCCAGGGCCAGTGCGACGGTGCCCGAGTCAGCGCCGAATGCTACGCCCTTGGACATACGCGTGTGGCTGTCCCCACCAATAATGATGGCCCAGTCGTCGACCGTGATGTCATTCAGCACTTTGTGAATAACGTCTGTCATCGAGTGGTATACGCCCTTGGGGTCGCGCGCTGTGATCAGACCGAACTTGTGCATGAATGCCATCAGGCGCGGGGTGTTGGCCTGAGCTTTCTTGTCCCAGACCGAAGCCGTGTGACAACCCGATTGATAGGCACCGTCAACGCTGGGCGACAGAACGGTCGCTGCCATAGCCTCAAGCTCTTGGCTGGTCATCAGGCCGGTGGTGTCTTGCGAGCCGACGATGTTGACCTTGACCCGCACGTCCGAACCGGAATGCAGGACTTTGCCCGGCGTTGCGCCACGAGCGTTGGCGTTGAAGATTTTCTCAACCGCGGTCAGGCCCTGACCCTCGTGGCTGATCTCTTTGGATGGCGCAAAGGCGGACTTGAGCTCGACACCCAGTGTCTCACATGCGAATGTCTGCAGTTTCTTACCGAAGACGATGGCATAAGAACCGCCTGCCTTCATGAACTCCATCTTTTGCGGCGTGAATGACCCGGCCATATCGACCAGTTCTTCGCTGCCATCAGCACTGTAGAGTTTTTTCTCTTTTGTGTTGATGGTCAGAACGGTGCCGGTTTCGACCGAATAGCGTTGTTCAAGGATCGGGTTGCCATCGTTGTTGAGGATCGGCTTACCGTCCTCATCCGTTTTCTTGACCCAGTTTTTCAGGTCGACACCAATCCCGCCTGTCACGCCAACGGTGGTCAGGAAGATAGGTGAAATGCCGTTGGTACCGGCGACAACAGGCGCGATGTTGACGAAAGGCACATAGGGGCTGGCCTGAGTGCCGGTCCAAAGCGCCACGTTGTTTACGCCCGACATTCGCGACGAGCCAACGCCCATGGTGCCTTTTTCGGCGACCAGCATCACGCGCTTGTCCGGGTGTTGAAGCTTGAGGGCTTCAATCTCTTTCTGCGCCGCTTCAGAGATCATGCATTTGCCGTGCAGTTCACGGTCAGAACGCGAATGCGCCTGGTTGCCGGGCGACAGAAGATCGGTCGAGATGTCGCCTTCTGCAGCAATATAGGTGACGACTTTGATCTCTTCGTCGACCTCGGGCAGCTTGGTGAAGAATTCGGCGTTGGAATAGCTTTCCAGAACATCTGCGGCAACGGCGTTACCAGCGTCATAGGCTGCTTTCAGGCGGTCCGTGTCGGCTTCGTACAAGAATACTTGCGTTTTCAGAACCTCGCCTGCCTGAACGGCAATGTCTTGCTGATCACCCAGAGCGATATCAAGCAGGACCTCGACCGAAGGGCCGCCTTTCATGTGCGACAACAGCTCAAACGCAAAGTCCGGCGTGATTTCTTTGATGACTTCGTCGCCAAGAATGATCGATTTCAGGAACTGCGCCTTCTCACTTGCCGCGCTGGTTGTACCGGGCAGCGTGTTATAGATCAGGTAGTGCAGCGAATCCGCGCGGTGCGGATGATCGGCGTCTTTGATTTGCTCGATGATTTCCTTGAGCAGCGCAGCATCATCAATGGGTTTTGGGCTAAGCCCTTGTTCTTTCCGTGCTTCGATTTCATCCAAGTAGTCTGAATACTGGCTCATGGCTGTTTCCGCTTTGTATGTGTCATCGGGTGTGGTGAGGCGAGGCCAGCCACCACGATCAAGATTTGTATACACCGGTATACATTTCCTGCTGCGGTTTCAAGACACCGGTTCTTTAAAAATGCGGAAATCGCGGATTTTGGTCGGTCTGTCGTGGGGTCTAGGACCCGAAGGTTTCAAAGTGAATTTGACTTTTTGGCACACCTGCTGCTTCGAGCCCTGTCTGTAGCCCAGTTACGAAACCGGCAGGCCCGCACAACAAATACTGAGCGTCATCGCCTGCACACAGCGCCAACAGCTCGTTTGCAGTGATCCGGCCTTGGACATCGAAATCCCGGCCCAATTGATCGGTACTGACCGGGGCGCTGTAATAGACACGCTTTCCCGTGTTGCGGTTCGCTGCAATCAACTGGTCTACTTCGTCGCGCAGGGCGTGATGGTGGCCGTTGCGCGCGCCGTGAACAAACCACACCGGGCGGTCGCCGTTTTGCTGAACGCTCTGGTAAAGCATGGCCACCATCGGGGTCAGGCCGACACCTGCACTGACCAGAACCAAAGGGTTATTGCCTTCAGGGATCACGAAATCACCAGCAGGGGGCCGAGCCTCGATAACGTCACCTACCTCGATCTTGTCATGCAGGAATGTCGAAGCTGCGCCTTGGGGCTCTCGCTTGACGGTGATCCGAAAGTGCTCATTGCCCGGATTGCCCGAAAGTGAATATGTCCGCCGCACTTTTGTTTTTAGATGCGGAATGTCGAGCGCAATGGGTAGATGCTGGCCCGCTTGAAAAGAGGCCAGCGCGTGCCCGTTTGCAGGTACAAAGTGGAAAGAGGTTATATTCTCGGCTTCCTTGACCTTGTCCGCCACCATCAGTTTTGTCGATGACGCCGGTTGCGCTGACCACCGCAGCGACAGCGCCTCTGGCCGTTCGACTACTGCGTCGACCTGTACGTCGATCATGCGCAGGATGTTTGGATCTTGTGCCTCTGCCGGCGTCCAGTCGATCTCGGCACGGCCCGTCAAGTGCAGCAACCCACCGCTCGCGAAGTCGACAAACAGCAACCCGATGCGCGGATCCTCCAGAAGGTTTCCAATCGTGTTGAAAAAGTTGTTGCCGGAATAGTCCGGGATCCGCAGTTGGTTGGGACCAATCACGCGGACAAATCCAGGCTCTCCCCCACGATGCGAGGCATCAAACCCATCGGATGCGAGCCCTTGCGGACCATGTCGCCCAGAGCCGATGAACAAGGTATCTGCCCGGGTTATGTGCGCGATCTGCGCTGGGCTGAGGTGGTCCGAAACAACGGGTTTTGCATCCTTGTTTCGCGCGACACGCCACCAATCTCGCTCATTGATGTATTGCGGGCAGTTTCCGAAGGTTTGTCGGATATCGATGGCAAGCCCGTTTTCGATTGGCCGAGTCCGACCGCTCAGCCTGTTGCGGCGGCGTGTGGCCAATTCAATTCCGACCACGCCAATATCGGCGCCGTTGCCTAAGGCCTGCGCCAGCGGGTCCGATGGATCAAGGTGAGTGTTCAGCTCCAGCGTTCGGGGATCGGATGCCTCAACAAAGCCGTCTGGGCCTTCGATGATCGTGGCCCAAACGCGCCCCTCTGCGTCACCAGAGGCGGCGACCAGAAAGGGCTGAGCCTGATAGAAATCTCGGTGCTGGTCAGGCATGAAATCCCGAATAAACGGCGCGGCCTGCTCGGCGATATGGCCTGCGCCTGCGCGATGTTGCGCCGCCAATTCGCCTGCGTGAAACGGAATATCTGAGCGGGACATGATGTTTCCTTTCCTGGCAGGCTGCGCTTTGGCCGTTCAGGCGACGAGGCCAGCGGCGGTGGTGGGCATTGGTTCAAACCCGTCCAACGCCTCGAACCGCGCGATCCATGCGCGAACGTTGGGGTATGGGTCGAGCGAGACGTTCCCTTCGGGCGCATGAGCGGTATAGGAATAGGCGGCAACGTCCGCGATGGTCGGCCGATCACCGACCAGCCAATCCCGGCCGTTCAGTCCCCGTTCCAGTTTCTGTAAGGCCTTGGCCGCTGTTGCGGCTGCGAAGTCTGGGTTAAGCGGAGCGCCAAAGACGGTGATCAGCCTTGCCGCGCAGGAACCAAAAGCAATTTCACCGGCTGCAAGGGTTAACCAGCGCTGCATCGCGGCCTCATCCACTGCGTCGGTTGGTATCCAATCCGGGGCGTATGATCGCGCAAGATAGACAAGTATGGCATTGGAATCAGACACCACAACTTTGCCGTCTTCAAGGACCGGCACTTGCCCATCGGGGTTCATGGCCAGAAACTCGGGCGATTTATGCGCGCCTGCGGCCAGATCGACGAAAACGGCCTCGTGTGCGATCCCGGCCAGTTTAGCGAACACCAACGCGCGGTGTGCATGGCCGGACAGCGGAAAGTGGTGGATGCGAACTGTGTTGGCCATCTGAAGGCTCCTGTCATGATCAAATTGATGTCTTGGGGGGATAAGTAGCGCTTGCCAATTCAGATGATAATCGCCACTTTTGGCGAAAGATTAAGACCTGAAAGGGCGCAATAGACATGGACAAAATTGATCGAATGCGCGCCTTTGCGCTGGTGGCAAAGAATGCCTCGTTCACCCGGGCGGCCCAACGGCTGGGGCGGTCGGCACGGCTGGTCAGCAAATATGTGGCGGATTTGGAAGACTCGCTGGGCGTCCAGCTTTTGAACCGAACCACGCGGAGCGTGTCGTTGACCGAAGCCGGGGCCACCTATCTGGCAATGTGTGAGCCGTTGCTGGATGGTTTCGACGAACTGGAAGAGACGGTCAGAAATGCCCAGCAATCCTTGCGCGGTGTGATACGCATTTCAGCGCCCACGGGATTTGGGTCGATACGACTGGCCCCGTCGCTTGCTGCCTTTGCCAAGCAGCACCCCGAAGTCGAGATTGATCTGAACCTGTCGGACCGTCGGGTGTCGATCATCGAAGAAGGTCTGGACCTTGCCATTCGGATCGGTCCGTTGCGCGACAGTTCATTGCGTGTTCGCCAGTTGGGGCCAATGCCTTTGATCGTGTGTGCTTCGCCCGACTATCTGCGGCAGGCGGGTACGCCTTCACAGCCTGGGGCGCTTACCCAGCATGAATGCGTTTTGGACGGCACCATGAGCGACACGGCGATATGGCGGTTCGACATCAACGGAGAGGACGTGGCCATCCCGGTCAAAGGGCGGTTTCAGGCAAATGCTCCGGCTGCTGCGGCCCGGCTGGCAGCAGCGGGTGTGGCCGTCGCCAGATGTCCGGCCTACACGGTGGCCAGCGCGCTGAATTCCGGCGAACTGGTTGAACTTTTTCCCGAACACCGCGTGACGCCTTTCGTGGTTGCTGCATTGTTTCCGCAAAACCGCCGCCTCACGACCCGTGTGCGCGCCTTGATCGACCACCTGGCCGCCGATGATCTGATTTGTAACGCGGGTGCGTGATCCAAGTCTGTTTTTTGGATTTTCGTTGTGGGCAATGACCTAGACCCGCTCGCGTTGCCTTGTGTTCCTGTTCGCCTTTTCGGAATGCTCATTGATCAGATCGGAAAGCTCTGGCCGACAGGAACCGCAATTTGTTCCCGCCTGAAGGGCATTGCCAAGTGTTTCCACATCCAGGGCCAGCCCATCTTCAATTGCATGGATAATGGATTTCATCCCGACACCGAAGCACGAGCAGACGATTGGCCCACGATCTTCTTCGTCAGAAACAGAACGACCGGACAGTATCTGTTGGAGCCCGACCTCTGGCAAAGTCGCAAGGTAGTCTCGCATCAGCGTCACTGGTTTGCGGGAAACAAACAGTGCTGCCAAAACGTGCTGCCCGTCTGAGAAGGCAATGCGAAAGGACCCTCGTTGTTGGTCTTCCACCAAGATACATGAAGCACCCGGCAAACCGAACCACTCTCGGGCGGTGCTTTCCCAATCTGCGACGGGTTGACACCCGGCCAATTCGGTCCTGAAGCCTTGGCCAGTTTTTACGGTTGCCCAATAATCAGCTGTGAAAACTGCCGCGCTGGACGACACCGCAAACCCGTACCAAGCTGCCTTCATCGGCCGAATAGACACGGCCGCTGCCTTGCTTTCCGGCTGACCAGAAATAGGGTCTGTTGCGCTGGGCACCAGCACATCCACTCGTGCGGATGGTGCGGTTTCGCCCGTCCAATGGATCGGTGCAAAAACCTGACCGGGTGCGACAGAGTCTGTGATACGCAGCCGGAAGATGCCTTGTCCGATGGCGCTTTGAACTTCGACCAAATCGGCGGGTTTTAGGTTCAGGCGACTGGCATCGTCGGGGTTCACGTCGACAAAGGGCTCAGCCAAATGCGTTGACAGGCGGGGCGACAGGCCTGTGCGGGTCATTGTATGCCACTGATCCCGGTTGCGACCGGTATTCAATAGAAACGGATAGTGCGCAGACGGTTCCGCTTTGGGTGGCCGATGGGTTACGGGTACGAAACGGGCTTTTCCGTCTGGATGGAAAAACTGCCCGTCGCCAAAGTAGCGCCCGCCAGTTTTTCCGACTGTCACCGGCCAGCGTGTCGGTTCCAATTCGGCGTAGTCTTCGTCGTCAATCTCTGCAAAAACAGAAATGTCGAAGTCTTTGCCCAGTGATCCTGCGATGGATGATAGGGCGGCATGTTCGCGAAAAATTTGGGCTGGTGAGGAATAGTCAAATGCGTCATTCCATCCCATGCGGCGGCCGACTTCGGCTAGGATATCCCAATCCGCCCGCGCTTGCCCCGGAGGTTCCAAAGCAGCGCGTTGTCTGCTGATTGTGCGATCTGAATTGGTGACAGTGCCGCTTTTTTCGGCCCAGCCCGCGGCCGGTAGCAGTACGTCAGCAAGTCGGGCGGTATCTGTCTGCGCCGTAAGGTCGCTAACAACCGTGAATGGGCAGTTTTCGATTGCTGCCTTCACGCGATCAGCCTCGGGCATCGTGACCGCGGGGTTGGTGTGAATGACCCAAAGTGCTCTGATCTGACCTGTTTCAACAGCGCGAAACAAGTCCACGGCTTTCAGCCCCTGTTTCACTGGCATGGATGGCGCCTTCCAGAAGTCTTGGACGGCGCTGCGGTGATCTGCGTTTTCAATATCAAGGTGGCACGCCAGCATGTTGGCCAAGCCGCCGACTTCCCGACCACCCATCGCGTTGGGCTGTCCGGTGACCGAAAACGGGCCCATACCGGGCCGTCCAATGCGACCCGTAGCAAGATGGCAATTCAGGATCGCATTAACCTTGTCCGTACCGCTTGAGGACTGGTTTACGCCCTGGCTGAAGACGGTTACGACACGCTGTGTTTTGACCCAGAGATCGCAGAAAGCTTTGATTTTTGAAGGAGGCAGCCCCGTGACCGCTGGATCGTCCTGCTCAGCCGTGCTGATGGCCTTTGCGAAATCAACGGTGCGTTCCAGAAAACTCGGGTCAGCATGCCCTCCTTCGTGGATTTTGCGTAGCAGTTGATTGAACAAGGATACGTCGCTGCCCGGATTCAGCACCAGATGCAGATCGGCCTGATCGCAACTGGCCGTCCGACGCGGGTCTATCACGACAATCTTTGTTCCGCGGTCCTGCCGCGCGGCCAAGACCCGCTGGTAAAGCACCGGATGGCACCATGCGAGGTTGGATCCCACCAGCACGACCAGATCGGCCTGATCGAGATCCTCATAAGTCCCCGGAACCGTATCTGCGCCAAAAGCGCGTTTATGCCCTGCTACGGTTGAGGCCATGCAAAGCCTCGAATTGGTGTCGATATTTGCCGAACCAATGAACCCCTTCATCAGTTTGTTGGCGACGTAATAATCCTCGGTCAGCAACTGGCCGGAGACATAGAATGCCACGCTGTCCGGCCCGTGTTCCTTGATGGTGGCCGTGAATCGATCGGCCACCAGTTGCAGTGCGTTGTCCCAGCTTGTGTCTTGACCGAACGCACGCGGGGCCAGCAATCGGTGGTCAAGCCCGACGGTTTCACCCAAGGCCAGTCCTTTCGAACACAAACGCCCGTAGTTCGCTGGGTGATCCGGGTCTCCCCGCACCGCCAGTCCTCCGGTGCCATCGGGCCGCAAAAGAACACCGCAACCAACGCCGCAATAGGCGCAGGTCGAGCGAACTTCAGGCAGGCTGGTGCCATCCATCAGGCTGCGCTCCGCCGGGCAACTGCGCTGTCATCCAGCAGGATGCGCCCGTCTTCAAGACGCACGGGATAGGTGGTTATGCGGCCATCGTCAGCGCCTTGCGCTTCGCCGGAGTTCAGGTCGAATACCCAGTTGTGCAGGGGGCATGTCACCGACTGTCCATGCACGATGCCTTCGGACAGCGGCCCGCCCTTATGGGGGCAGCTGTTGGTGGCTGCGAACACCTCGGCCTCGGCGGTGCGGAAGACGGCGATGCAGCCGATATGGGTTTTAACCAGACGCGCCCCGCGCAAGGGGACCTCGTCGATATGTCCGATGTCGATCCAGCTCATTCCGCGGCCTCCAGTGTGAAATCTGCAATTGGCGCGTAGGTCTGCGCTTTTTCTTTGACGTGTTCGGCCCACGGGTCCTTGCGGTAGATGCTTTGCGACAGCTCGAACCGTTCGACCAAGGCAGCGCGGTTTTCAAGGTCGTCCACGACCTGCGCCTTGACCCAATCCATGCCCACCTTGCCCAGCCATTTGTACAGACGGTCCAAGTATTTACCGCCTTCGCGGTAGGCCTGGGTGGCAGCCATCACAACCTCTATGGCCTCGTCTTCGCTGGGCACCTGACACAGCAGCTCGGTCTCTTTCACATCCATACCAGCAGCCCCGCCGATGCTGATCTGATAGCCCGAGTCCACGCAGACCACGCCAATATCCTTGCAAGTCGCCTCGGCACAGTTACGGGGGCAACCGGACACAGCCAGCTTCAGTTTGTGAGGTGTCCACGACCCCCACAGGATTTTCTCCAGCTTGATGCCAAGCCCGGTGCTGTCCTGCGTGCCAAACCGGCAATGATCGGTCCCGACGCAGGTTTTCACCGTGCGCAGGCCTTTGGAATAGGCATGCCCCGAGACCAGACCGGCCTGATTTAGGTCCGACCAAATCGCAGGCAGATCCTCACCCTTCACGCCTAGCAGGTCGATGCGCTGACCACCCGTGACCTTGACGGTCGGTACGTCATACTTGTCGGCAGCATCTGCAATGGCGCGCAGTTCTTCGGGAGTGGTGATCCCGCCCCACATGCGCGGCACAACGCTGAATGTACCGTCCTTCTGGATATTGGCGTGCTTGCGTTCGTTGACGAAGCGGCTTTGCGGGTCGTCCTGATACTCCAGCGGCCAATCTGCCAGTAGGTAGTAGTTGATTGCCGGACGGCAGACATGGCAGCCATTGGGCGTTTTCCAGCCGAGCTCCTGCCAGACGGCGGCCTGGCTTTTCAGTTCCTGCCCTTTTATCAATCGGCGCACATCCTCATGCGTCAGGTCGGTGCAGCCGCAGATCGGTTGCGCCGTTGGCATTTGGAACTCGTCGCCCAGAGTGACTTGCAAAACCTGCTCAACCAGCCCCGTGCATGTCCCGCACGAGGCGCTGGCCTTGGTGCTTGCACGCACAGCGCCCAGATCGCTGGCACCTGCGTTGATCGCCTCGACGATGTTGCCTTTGCATACGCCGTTGCAGCCGCAAATCTCCGCCTCAGGCGGCAATGCTGCAACGGCTGAGAGAGGGTCCGCGGTATCGCCCCCCTGATACGCTGGCCCGAAGATCAGCGTTTCTCGCATTTCTTCGATGCTGGTGCCGTCCTTGATCAGGCCAAAGAACCAGCTGCCATCGGCGGTGTCGCCATACATGACCGCGCCAACCAGACGATCCTCTTCGATGACCAGCCGCTTGTAGACACCGCGCGACGGGTCGCGAAACACTATGTCCTCACGCCCCGGGCCGTCAGCGAAATCGCCAGCACTGAACAGATCACAGCCGGTGACTTTTAGCTTGGTCGACAGGGTTTTCTGCGCAAACGTGGCCTCTTCGTCCAACAAGACCTGCGCCACCACCTTCGCCTGATCGTAAAGCGGGGCGACAAGGCCAAAGACTTCCCCATCATGTTCGACGCATTCGCCCACGGCGTAGACGTCCGGGTCCGAGGTCAGCATCTGGTCATCCACATGGATACCACGCCCTATGGCCAGCCCGGTCTCTTGGGCCAGCGCCGTATTCGGTCGAATGCCCACGGCCATGACCAACAGATCACAGGGCAGCTCCGTCCCGTCATCCAGCAGCAACGCGCGAACCTTGCCGTCTTGCCCGATGATCTCCTTTGAATTCGCCTGCAAGCAGATTTTGATGCCTTTTTCTTCCAGCGATTTCTTCAGCAGATAGCCAGCGGCTTCGTCCAGCTGACGCTCCATCAGGTGGCCCATGATATGGACCACGGTCACATCGACCCCATGCGCAGCCATGCCCGCGGCTGCTTCAAGCCCCAGCAGGCCGCCCCCAATCACGACAACCTTGTTGTCCGGGCCCATGCCCATCATCTGCTGGGTGTCTTCCAGATCGCGATAGGCGATCACACCTTCCAGATCATGACCGGGCAGAGGGATAATGAACGGATTTGAACCCGTCGCGATCACCAGCTTGTCGTAGGGAACATGTCCGTTGGCCCCCTCGACCACCTTCATTTCGCGGTCGATCTTGGCCACCTTTTCACCGAAACGGCAGGCGATACCACGCTCGGCGTACCAGGCGTCGTCATGGGTGACGATCTCTTCATAGGTCTTCTCGCCCGACAGAACCGGGCTGAGCATGATGCGGTTGTAGTTTCCGCGTGGCTCGGCGTTGAACAGGGTGATGTCGAACGCATCGGGCGCAGCGTCGGTCAGGTGCTCCAACACCCGGCCCGAGGCCATCCCTGCGCCAATGACAACAAGTCTTTGTTTCATGGGTTCACTCCGCTGCGATCGCCTTGGGGGCGGGTGTTTTGGGCTTGGCGCCGTGTTCGTATTCTTCGAGGAAATCGAGGACTTCCTGGCGGTAGGCATAGTAGTCCGGATGCTCCAACAGGGCTTTGCGGGTGCGCGGACGGGGCAGGTCGACCTTGGTGATCTTGCCAATTGTCGCCTTCGGTCCATTGGTCATCATCACCACACGGTCGGCCAACAGGATCGCCTCGTCCACGTCATGGGTCACGCAGATCGCGGTGACCTTGGTGCGGGACCAGACCTCCATAAGGACTTCCTGCAATTCCCAGCGGGTCAGGCTGTCGAGCATTCCGAAGGGTTCGTCCAGTAACAGTAATTTGGGCGACAGAGCGAAGGCGCGCGCGATACCGACGCGTTGCTTCATGCCGTTGGATAGATCGCTTGCGGATTTGTCCATCGCATCGGCCAGACCGACGCGTTCCAGGTAGTATTCCACCACATCCTGCCGCTCGGCCATACTGGCCTTGGGATAGACCTTGTCGACCCCAATCGCGACGTTTTCCTTGGCGCTGAGCCATGGGAACAGGTTCGGCGACTGGAACACAACGGCGCGTTCAGGGTCAGCGCCTTCGACATGACGCCCATCCAGCTTGATTGCGCCCTTCGAGATGTCATTAAGACCTGCCGCCATGGTCAAAACCGTGGATTTACCGCAGCCCGAATGGCCGATCAGAGAGATAAACTCACCCTTGTCGATCTTCAGGTCAAAATCCTCGACCACGGTTAGCGGGCCTTTTGGCGTCGGGTAGACCTTGTGCAATTGCGAGAAGTCGAGGAACCGATCTTGGATCATTCCCTTTTGCGCCTCTGCCACCGCTGTTGGCACGCCATGGATCGGCGTAACGTCGGGCAAGATGCGCGAGCCTTCGACCTTGGCCTCGATCCCAACATCCATCAGGTACTTGGTGACGTCAGCGCGCAGGCGTTTGAAGGTCTCATCGTTGTTCATGGCCCCGCGTTCCCGAGGGCGCGGGATCGAGACGCGGAACTCCTGCCCCAGCGTGCCATCAGGGTTCAGGGCAATTATGCGGTCGGCCAGAATGATCGCCTCGTCCACGTCATTGGTGATCAGCACGCAGGTTTTCTTATCGGCTTCCCAGATGTGTTCGATCTCATCGGCCAGATTGGCGCGAGTCAGTGCGTCAAGCGCGGACAAAGGTTCATCTAGCAACAAAACTTCTGGGTTCATTGACAAGGCGCGCGCGACGTTGACCCGTTGGCGCATACCGCCAGACAGCTCCGCCGGACGACGCGTTGCGGCATGGCTAAGGCCCACCATCTGCACGTAGTGCGCGACCTTCTCAGCTTTCTCTGCCTTGTTGAGGCCGGGGAAAACTGTATCCACGGCCAGTCCCACGTTGCCGCTGACAGTCAGCCAGGGCATCAGCGAGTAGTTCTGAAAGATCACACCTCGTTCCGGACCCGGACCCTTGATCGGGGCACCTTTGAACGTGACCTCTCCACTGGTAGGCGTGTCCAGACCGGCCATCAGGTTGATCAAGGTCGTCTTGCCTGTGCCTGAGAAGCCGAGGATCACCAGAAACTCACCCTCTTGCACGTCCAGATCGATACCTTTCAGCACATCGGTTCGCGCGGTGCCTTCGCCGAATGACTTTGAGGCGTTTTTGAAGCTTAGGATGCTCATCGCGCTCACCGGTTATTCGTGAAGGTGAAAAGGGATTGCAGCGCGTACATCACCCGGTCCAGCAGGAAGCCGATAATGCCGATGGTGAAGACCGCGACCATGATCTTGGCGAGTGAGCTGGACGAGCCGTTCTGGAATTCGTCCCAGACAAACTTGCCCAGACCGGGGTTCTGCGCCAGCATCTCAGCCGCGATCAGGACCATCCAACCCACGCCAAGCGACAGGCGAAGGCCGGTGAAGATCAGCGGCAGCGCCGAGGGCAGGACCAGCTTGGTGATCTTGGTATAAGTGTTCATTTTCAGAACTTTGGAGACGTTCACCAGATCTTTGTCGATCGATGCCACACCCAACGATGTGTTGATCAACGTGGGCCACAGCGAACACAGGGTCACGGTAATCGCTGAGATCAAAAAGGATTTCGCGAACCAGCCGTCATTCGTGACATAAACGGCCGAGACGATCATGGTCACGATCGGTAGCCAGGCCAAGGGCGAGACCGGTTTGAAGATTTGGATCAGCGGGTTTAACGCGGCATTTGCGGTGGGCGACAGACCGGCTGCGATCCCAAGCGGAACCGCGATGACAGTGGCGATCAGAAACCCAAAGAATACGGTTTTGATCGAGGTCCAGATTTGTTGGTAGTAGGTCGGAGCCCCAGTGAAGGCGACGTCTTTCACTTTTTCGGGCTGGCCTGCATCAATGAACTTCTGGTTGCGTTTCTCGACCATGGCCTCGAACTTCGCACGTTTGGTGGCTTTTGCCTTGGCGTCCTCGTTCAGACTAACCATCTCCTCCCAAACCTGAGCGGGGCCCGGCACCGCACCCAAAGAGGTTTGCACTTTCGGCGCCAGTGATGCCCACAGCAGCAGGAAGGCGCAGATCGACAGAATGGGTACGATCAGCAGACGCCAGATCTCGGTCATCTGGGCGCGGGGGTTGTCCCCGGCGGCGGCTTTCAGGACCGGGGTGGCCCAGCTGAGGCCCAGAACCTGAAACCATTTGTCGGCAGCGTTGATGCGGGTGAAAAGGCGGGCGCGACGTGCCTCTCGGGCGGCGTCTGCGTTGAATTCTGGATCGACGGTTGTCATTTGATGTGTCCTTGCGATGGCGGGGCACTTTGGGGTCCGCGCCCGACCGATGCCGGGCGCGGCGTTTCGGGATTAGCCTTGCACGTCCGAACCGACGATCTTCTGACCGTCTTTCAGACCGATGGAGAGGCTTTCGAGGTAGGCGTTGGGCGTGCGGCCGTCATAGGCGATACCGTCGATGATATCCTCGGCCGGGGTCGGCGCTTTGTAGCCATCGCTGTCCCAAGGGAAGTCGGCCTCATTCGCCAGCCCTTCGTCGACCAGCAGTCTGGCTGCTTCCAGATAAATCTCGGGCTTGTAGACCGACTTAGCCACCTCGTCATACCAGCTATCGGGCTTGGTCTCGGCGATCTGACCCCAGCGACGCATCTGTGTCAGGTACCAGACAGCGTCCGAGTAGAACGGGTATGTTGCGTTGTAGCGGAAGAACACGTTGAAATCGGGGACTTCGCGCTTATCGCCTTTCTCGTATTCAAACGTGCCGGTCATCGAGTTGGCAATGACGTCATAATCCGCGCCCACATACTCCGCACGGCTGAGGATTTCGACGGCCTCGGGGCGGTTGGCGTTGTCATTTTCATCCAGCCACTGCGCCGCACGGATCAAAGCCTTGGTCACCGCCAGGGTGGTGTTCGGATACTCCTCGGCGAACTCAGCTGTGATACCGAATACCTTTTCGGGGTTGTTCTTCCAAAGCTCATAATCCGTGATGACCGGAACACCGATCCCTTTGAATACGGCCTGCTGGTTCCAGGGCTCGCCTACGCAATAGCCATAGATCGTGCCGGCCTCGAGCGTGGCGGGCATCTGTGGTGGAGGGGTCACGGACAGGAACACATCCGCGCCGATCTGACCGGTCACGTTTTCGGGGCTATAATATCCCGGATGCAGGCCGCCTGCGGCCAGCCAATAACGCAGCTCGTAATTGTGGGTCGAAACCGGGAAAACCATGCCCATGTTGAACGGCTTGCCTTCGGATTTGTACTTCTCAACGACCGGAGCCAACGCTTCGGCGCTGATGGGATGCTGCGGGCGGCCGTCGTCCATCACCGGGATATTCGGCTTCATCTCTTCCCAAATCTCGTTGGAAACGGTGATGCCGTTGCCATTCAGGTCCATCGAAAAAGGGGTGATGATATGCGCCTCGGTCCCGTAGCCGATTGTTGCGGCCAAAGGCTGCCCGGCCAACATATGTGCGCCGTCCAATTGACCGTCGATCACGCCATCCAGCAGCACTTTCCAGTTTGCCTGCGCCTCAAGCGTGACGAACAGGCCTTCGTCCAGGAAATATCCATTCTCGTAAGCAACTGCCAACGGTGCCATGTCGGTCAGTTTGATAAAGCCAAAAGTCAGTTCGTCTTTTTCAAGCTCCAGCTCGGCCAATGCCGGAGACACAAGCGCTGTCGTCGCAGCGAGGCTCAGAAGTAGCTTTTTCATCTCGGTCCCTTTCGGTTCAGCCCATTTCCGTTGGGCAAACAAAAAAGCCGCCGACACAGACCGCCGGGAGGAGATGGCGGTTGGTCGAGCGGCTTTGCTCTTGTTAGTTGCCCCTGGCTTTGGGCGAATTCTGTCGGTGGGCTTCGTTGCCTTCCGATGAGATGATTAAGGCAGCCGCATGTCGGGTCGTCACCAAAATTCGCCATTTTGACGTGGAATTTTCTGCAATGCAGCGCGGTGGAATGCTGCGGTGCAAAAAAAATGTGCAACCTTATCCTGTCGGCTCGAAAATGCGTCGGTCGAAAAACATGTTTTGCGGCAGAATCAGGCTGCCCGTCGCCGAAGCCACAGCCGTCGACTCGGTCAATGCCCCTTCCACCTTTTCGGATGCGCCGGGTGTTTCAACACCCAGACCTTGCAATTCGCGACGATAGAGATCGCTGCGAAAGACCTTGGCCGCCTGTCGTTCAGCCGTCGCAGGGTCCAACCCGTTTCGCTTTGCGAGTTGATGCGCAACCCATTTCGCCTGACTACGCCAGGGGAAGGTTGCCGCGCCATCAAAGAACTCGACAAATCCCTCCACTTGGCGCTGCTCTCCGCGCGCAGAGATCGTGAACTCACTCATCAGGGCGCGGTCGATCAGTTCGGGCGAGACATTGAGGTAGGTTTTGCGCGATAGCATCTCTGATGCGGTGGTTCGGCTGTCCGGGTTGGACAGCCACCGACCCGCGCGCCAAACCGCCCGCATGAGGCTGCCCAAAAGGTGGGGCTCGGTTTCCGCCCAATCGTTCCTGACGGCTAGGACCTTTTCTGGTGCGCAGGTCCAGATCGCTCGGCCAGGCAACAGCAAGGCGCCGACGTTATCGTCTACCGAGAACGAACCCCAAGGCTCGCCCACACAGAACGCGTCAATCTCACCGCTGGCCAGGGCTTGCGCCATCAGTGGTGGCGGGACGGTGCGGATTTCGACCTTTTTTGACGCAAGCCCGGTTCCGGCGACCCAATAGCGCAACAATTCGACATGCATCGAAAACGGAAATGGAACGCCAAAGACAAGAACATCACTAGCGGCCTGGGCCAATGCGGCCCCGGCGGCTTGGGCATCTGAAAAATCGAACTCATACCCCATATCCGCCAGTCGCTTGGCCAGTTTGGTGCCGACACCGATGACATTGCCATTCAGGGACAGGACCGAAACTGCGGAAAGCGGAGTTGCGATACCGCCCAAACCCAAAGCCATCGCAACAGGCACCGGAGACAACAGATGTGCTGCGTCGACATGGCCGAATGCCAGCATATCACGCAGCGATGACCACGATGGTGCAGGGCGCAGATCCAGCGAGATCCCTTCTGCATGGTCGAACCCCATTTCGCGCGCGACAATCAGCGGGGCCGCGTCCACCAAAGGCATGTAAGCGACAGGCAGCGTTACCGTTCTCATGAGAGCAACCCCGACGCTGTCACCAAGGCCTCGGCCACGTCTGCAACGCGCCGGTTCTGGTTCATCGCAGTTTTGCGCAGCAAGGCGTAGGCCTCGTCTTCTTGAATGCCTTTGGCCTTCATCAGCAGGCCCTTGGCGCGGTCAATCAGCTTGCGCTCTTCCAATGCGCGTCGGGTTTCTTCCAATTCCACGCGCATCTGCCGCAGCATCTGAAATCGGGCGATGGCGGTATCCATGACGGGCTTTATGCGATCGGCCTTAAGGCCATCGACGACATAAGCTGACATACCGGCCTCAACCGCTGCCTTGGCCAAACCCCCGGCTGCGCCGGACACGAACATCGCGACGGGGCGTTCCATAGGGCCCGAGGCAACGGTCAGCTCTTCCAGCATGTCGCGGGACGGGTTGTCGACGTCGATCAACACGATATCGGGGCTGTGCGTGGCAATCTTGCGCGCAAGTCCTGACACGCTGCCGATCACAAAGACGTCCACGTCCCCGGACTCTTTCAGGGCATCGACAATTGCAAAGGCGCGCTCTTGGTTTTGCTCGACAACAACGACAGTGAGGTTTTGGCTCATGGCGATTCAGCTGGAGCCAGATATCGGTAGCCTCAATCCGAAAGCCTTCGAATGTCCCAATTTTGTGCGGGCTTGCCTAATAAATCAGCGCTTTCGGGCCTGATGCAGTAAGACTGCGCAGTTGATCTTCAGCTTTGGAAGGGCGCAGCGCGATACGCGCTGGTCCGTCGATGATTATGATGCTGTCACTCTGTGGCACGATCAAAAGTGAAGGTAATGACGCACAACAGGGCCTGACTCACGAATGTCGAACTTCTTTATCTCTGCCTGTTCAAAGCTATCCGACACCGTAAGCCTTTCATGCTGAGCAAGGTGTTCGTTCCAACTGGCAACCTCAAAGCTTTCAATCCAGACTTCCGGATCTTCGACACTTTGTATCAGGGACCACTTGAAGGCGCCGTCGCGGTATCGCTGCGCAGACCAAGCATTCAGGGCCCGAATAAACTCTGTGCGGTCTTCCGGGCGAATGCGATATTCAATTTGAACTCGCGCGGCACGATCAGCGGACTGGTCAGTCTCCAAGTCCAGATCGGGTGCGGCGGGCCACAGCATTGCGGGGCTCAGGTCCAGGTTTTCGCCCTGGCCAAGCTTGGCCTTTCGGGTGATTGCCGAACCGAACACCAGACCGGCGGCTGCAATGATCAGGGCCACGGACAGGCCGTAGGCTTGCGCCACCTGTCCCCAAAGTGTCGCTCCGAGCGCCATGGACCCGAAAAAGACCATCAGGAAAATGGCCATGCCGCGCGCTCGGACCCAATTCGGCAAGGCCAATTGCGCGGACACATGGAATGTGGTCAGCACCGCGATCCAAGCAAACCCACCGACGAAAGCGGCCAGCATCGCGACCCCTGAATTGTTCGCAACGGCAAGCAGAACCAATGCGACAGCTGTTCCGCCTGTTCCCGCAATGACGACCTGATCAGCCGAGGCGTCGCCTCGCAGTCTGGGCAAAGCAATGGCTCCGGTCACTGCGCCTGCGCCGACAAGAGTTAACAAAAGGCCATAAAGCTCGGCGCCGCCTTCGGGTATGCTGCGCGCGATCAGGGGCAACATGGCCCAATAGGCGGAAGCAAACAGAAAGAACGCAGCTGCCCGGATCAATGTCGCCAGCAGCGCATGGTTATAGCGGGCATGACGCAGTCCCGTTGCCATTTCGGACACTATCGGTTGGTGCCCGCTTTTTCTGGGCGCTGCTTCGGGTTTCCAGGCCAGCAAGGCCGCGATGATCACAAGGTGGCTGATCGCATTGACGACGAAAGGCGTAGACAGCCCGACGCTTACGATCAGGACACCGGCCAATGCCGGGCCGATCGCCCGACTGATATTGATGCCCATCGAATTGAGCGCAATCGCTGACTGCAGGTTGTCACGCGGAATCAGTGAGGGCACGACGGCCTGCCAGGCCGGAGCCATGAAAGCCGCCCCGGTTCCAACGGCGAGTGTGAATAGGATCAGGATCACAGGCGTAATCGCCTGCAACTGCACAAGAACAGCAAGCGCGGCCACGACAAACATCATTATGACGTTGATCACGATCAGCATGCGACGTTTGTCCAACCGGTCCGCCAGTGTCCCGGCGAACAAAGCAAACAGGAAAACCGGCAAGGTCGTTGCGGCCTGCACCAGGGATACCACAGCCGGCGACGGGCTGAGTTCGGTCATCAACCAGCCTGCGCCAACCTCGTGCATCCATGTCCCGACATTCGAGATCAGAGTGGCGCACCACAGCAGCGCAAATGCGCGATATCGAAATGGTGACCACGCGGAAACAGGTGCGGCGACCTCAGAACTGGATGACATCGGCCCACTCCTCTTTGTGGCGCATGGCCTGCGCCCGTACGAATGGGCACAGGGGAACCACACGCTGGCCCGCTGAGCGAGCGTCCGCGATCAATCGCTCGACCAGTTGCTGTCCAACACCCATGCCGCGGAGGCTGTCGGGTACAATTGTTCCGTCTGCAATCACCAGCGTGTCGCTGGTCTTTGACAACGTCAGTTCTGCGGCACCGTCCAAGCCGGGCAGGGTGCCCAAATACACGGCTTTTGCATCAGAGTCTTTGCGGGTAATCGTCGCTTGGAGGGTCAATTTTGAACTCCCGAATGTGATAGAGTCGAGGTTACACGCACCGAAAGACCAGGGCGCAAAAGCTGATCTGGATTTGGGACGCGCAGCCAAACGGTCAGGTCGCCTGCGTCGCTCAGCTCAAGGCTGGCGCGTTCCGGGGACAGCCCGTCCTGAACGATGGTTCCGTTTGTGAGCGAGACCGAAACACTGAGGCGTTCGAAAAGAGCCTCAAGCGACGAAACACCGGCTTTGGCCATGGTGTCCAAGCGAGTTTCGTAGTCAACCTCGTAAGCAACCAAAACGGGATCGATCACGATGACCTCTCCTAACCCCTGATCGGCTTCGGCCTCGATATACATTCCTTTTGCTGGCGAAGCTTTTGAGACGACGCCTGCGATTGGCGCTCGGATCACTGTTCGGTTCAGCGCAACTTCTGCAGCGGTGACTTCGGTGCGCGCCAGTTCCAGGTCTGCTTCAGCGACCTTCTGGGCTGTAATGGCCGGGTTTGCCGCGGCTTCTGCAGCTATTCCGCGGCTCAGAAGTTCGCGCTGACGGTTTGCACGGGCCTTGGATGCGGCCAATGTGGCTTGGGCCTGCTGTAGTCGAGCGTTCGCCATCTCCAAAACCAAACCCGCGTCGGTTTTGTCCAATTGAATAAGAGGCTCCCCCTGCGGCACGCGCGTACCGCTTTCGTGGAAAACGGTCTCGACGACACCGTCGATCTGGCTGGTGATGATACCGCGCTCAGAGGGAAGGACAGTGCCCTCGAACTCGAGCACATCGGCGGATGCAGCAGATCCTAGCAGCAGGATTGCGGTGAATGCGACGATCTTGTTCATGCCACGTCCCCTTTCGCGGGTTGGGCAGCCTCTGGTTGTTCCTGGGCAAAGCTTTTGGTGTGCAGGCACTCGGCTGCGGCTTCTTCTATGGTCAGTTGTTTTTTTGCCCAGCCTGCCAGACTTTCGCCGATAAGCATGCCGAGCAAACCCAATAGCGCTATGATCGGCGGCGCGGGCGAGCGTGTGTTCAGCAGTGCGTAGATCACTCCGACCAGCACGCCAACCGACAGAGAAAAAACGTATGCTTTCCAGTCCATGTCGCTCTCCGTCAGGCTACAAGCACGCCAGGCGCGCCGAATGAATTGATCGGGGACCAGTCGGGCAGCTCGGCAAGCGGTTCGGGGCTAAAGCTTGCAAATGCGCCCTTGGCGTGGACGATTTTACCGCCTGTCAGTGTCAGGTCGGCAGAGATATCCGCGATCTCATCTTCGGCAACGGTAAAGTAGTCGCGGTCCAAAACAGCGAGGTCGGCAAACTGGCCAGATTTCAATTGCCCTTTTTTGCCCTGTTCCCGACTGAACCAGGCCCCGGCCGCGGTCCAATGGCGCAAGGCGTCCTCGCGGCTCAGCCGGTTTTCGGCAGACCAGATCATGTCGCCACCGCGCCCTTTGCCCGAGACAGCCCAATGGATCGCGAGCCATGGGTTGTACGAGGACACGCGTGTTGCGTCGGTTCCAGCTGCCAGCGGCACGCCCGACGCCATCATCTTCTTCACCGGCATCACGTCGCGCAGAGCGGATTCACCATAGCGATCCCGATACGCGGTCGTTTGGAAGGCAATACGGTTCTGGTAGGAAATGCCGCCTCCGAGCCGGGCCACCCATTCCATAGTCTTCTCAGAGACGGTCTCGCCGTGGTCGAAGATCCAGTTGAGTTCTTCAAGCCCCTTGTCGCGACCGACTTCCTCGACAACCGACAGCAGACGGTGGGCGCTTTCCTCATAGGTGCAATGGAAGCGGATCGGCCAGCGGTTTTCGAACAGATATTCCAGAACGGGCTTCAAGTCGCCTTCCATGCGCTTGGGCAGTTCCGGGCGGGGAAAAGAGAAGTCTTCGAAATCATAAGCCGAGGCGACAAGCATCTCACCCGCGCCGACGCATTTCAGAAAATCGTCGCCCTGATCCGGCTTTACGATGTCATTCCAGCGTTTGAAGTCGTCCAGCTCCAACGTTGGTCGCTGCGCAAACAACTGATATCCGATCCGAACCGTCTGCTCGCCCCGGCGGTTGAGTTCGCTGATTACGCCATAGTCGTCCGGGTAATTCAGAAAACCGCCCGCACAGTCTAGCGCCGATGTCAGGCCCAGTCCGTTCAGTGCGCGGAAATAGTGTTTGGTCGACAGAACTTGCTGTTCAAAGTCCAGCTTCGGGGCCATGTCGAGTAATGCGTAGAGAGGCTGCGCATTCGGGCGCGCCAGTGCGAGGCCCGTTGGATTGCCATTGTCATCTCGCTCCAAACGGCCCGAGATAAACGGCTCGTAGTAATGACTGTCGATCCCAAGCGCGCGCAAGGCCGCTTTGTTCAGCCATGCCCGATCATAGAGATGCAAGACATACACAGGCACATCGGGTGCCACGGCGTTGATCTCGTCAATCGTTGGCAGTCTCTTTTCGGCGAACTGATCCGCTGACCATCCGCCCACGACGCGGATCCATTGACCGGCAGGTGTGCGTTGCGCCTGTGCCTTCAGCATCGCCAGACCGTCCGCCAAAGAGGGCACATGATCCCAGCGCAGCTCCATCGCAAAGTTGTTGCCCTGTCGGATGATATGCGTGTGGCTATCGATCAAGCCGGGGATCACCCGGCGGCCTTGCAGGTCGATGGTCTCAGCGTCCTTTGCATCGGCCATCAGCTCGCCATCGGTTCCGGTGGCTTGGATTTTTCCGCCGGAAATCGCTATGGCGGTGGCCTCTGGCCGATCAGGATCGAACGTTGTGATACGCCCGTTATAGAGTATTAGGTCCGCCATTCTGCGTCTCCGTGAAAGGTAGTTAGGGGCACTAGGGTCCGGTTTTTTTCAGAAAACCGTCAACGGTTGGGTCTGCTGCAGGATCACCGGGGACCAGTCCGGGCTGATCGGCGGGATGTGTCGCAGATCCTGATGGGCAAAGGGGCCAGAACCAAAGACAACCTCACCCCCCATCACGGTCAGCTCGGATTTCAGTTTGGCAATTTCGGCATCTGTGACGGTAAAGTAATCCCGGTCGAGGACAGCGAAATCGGCCAACTGACCCGGAGTGATCGCGCCCTTGCGGCCGGCATCCCCGGTGAACCAGGCGGAGCCCGTAGTCCAAACGCGCAAGGCTTCTTCGCGGCTCAGCAGGTTTGCGTCGTCATACATCGGCATACCCCCGCGTGAGAGGCCGGTGGTCATCCACTGGATCGAGAACCACGGATTGAACGAGGTCACACGCGTCGCATCCGTACCGCCGCCGACGGGCACGCCAAGATCGAGGATCGCGCGGAAATTGGGCGTTGTTTTCAGCTTTTCCATGCCGTAGTTCGCGACAAAGTCCTCGGCCTGGAATTGAATGCGGTTCTGCAAGGCGATGCCACCGCCAAGTGCGGCGATGCGTTCGAGGTTGCGTTGGCTGAAGGTCTCGACATGGTCGATGAACCACCCCGGCGTCAAACCCGCACCCTTGGCGACGTCTTCGTAAACGGGCAGCAAGCGATCACCTGTCTCGTCATAGGTGATGTGCTGGCGGAACGGCCAGCCACCTTCGCCCAAAACGGTCATGATCTGGCGCTGATAGTCTTCGGCATCCGCGTCGATGTCGGGCCGCGCGTCTGCGAAAATCTCGTAATCATAGGACGCCCAAGCGAGGTTTTCGCCTGCACCGACGAACTTCAGCAAATCATCTCCAGTACCGGCACGCGTGCTGGCGGTCCATTTCTGATAGTCGGACAGTTCCTGCCCTTTGTGCTGCGGGAAGGAATGATAGCCGATGCGGACACTCTGCAGCCCCTCATCATGCATCCAGCCGATGACGCGATATGGGTCGGCGTCCGGGAACTCCATCCCTCCGCCACCTGCGTCTGAAACAGACGTGATACCTAGGCCGTTCAATGTGTCGAAATACTGTTGAGAACTATTGATCTGGTCGCGGATCGACAGCTTCGGCGCGGACGCCAGCGTGCGATACATCACCAGCCCCGAGGGTGCGGCAAGCAACCGGCCTGTTGCAGTCCCGTCCACATCTTTTTCGATGATCCCACCGGGGTATTCCGGATGACCGGGCTCATTATATCCGTACCATTCAACCGCCTTCGTGTTCAGCAGTGTAAGCTTGTAGAGATGGTGGATCAGAACAGGATGGTTGGGCGCAACCGCATCCAACTCGGCCACGGTCGGCAGGCGCTTTTCTTTGAACTGGAACTCACTAAACCCCCCGGCGACGCGGATGAACTGGCCCTCTGGCGTGCGCTCGGCTTGCATGCGCAGCAGGTGCAGAGCTTCTTCCAGACTGTCGACACCGTCCCAGCGAACCTCAAGATTGTAGTTCACCGCGCCCCGGATGGCGTGTGTGTGACTGTCGTTCAGACCGGGGATCACCCGTTGACCGCGCGCGTCGATAACTTGCGTGAACGGCCCAACCATTGGACGTATCTCAGCATCGCTACCGACCGCGATAAACTGTCCGTCTTTGACAGCCAGAGCAGAAGCGTCGGGCTTTGCCGGGTCCATCGTCGTAACCTTCCCGTTCACCAACACCAGGTCTGCCGTTTGCGTTTGAGCAGCGGCTGACAAAGGGGCAGCAATCAGGGTGGCAGTTCCTGCCAATAGCTGGCGGCGGTCAATCTGGGTCGGCATGGTCGGTCACCTTGTTTCTGGGCAAAGGGGATCGTCCCGGCCCGACGGGCCGGTCTGGGATGTGTGCTGAGGAATTCTGTCCGGGGCAGGGGAGGTGGCCCCGGACAGGATGCGCCGGCTTACTCGGCGGCGATGGGCGCGGGCACCGGATCGACGGTCGGTCCGTGCTCAACCCGTTCGGGCGCCTTGTGCACCATGGTGTAGGCGTAATCGACGCCCATACCGTAAGCGCCCGAGTGCTCTTTCACGAGGTCCATAACGGCGTCGTACGAGTCGCGGTGCGCCCAATCGCGTTGCCATTCCAGCAACACTTGCTGCCAGGTCATCGGGACAACGCCGGCCTGTACCATGCGGTCCATCGCATAGTTGTGCGCATCGACCGACGTGCCGCCCGAGGCGTCTGCAACCATGTAGATCTCATAGCCGCCTTCCAGCATCGCACTGAGCGCAAATGTCGTGTTGCAGACCTCGGTCCAAAGGCCCGAAACGATCACTTTCTTGCGCCCGTTCTGAGCCAACGCATCGCGGACCTTCTGGTCGTCCCACGAATTCATCGAGGTGCGCTCCAGCAGCGGATGCTCGGGGAAGACGCTCAGCAGTTCGGGATATGTGTGCCCCGAAAAGCTTTCGGTTTCGACCGTAGTGATCGTGGTCGGGATGTCAAAGATCTTGGCTGCTTTGGCCAGGCCCACAGTGTTGTTCTTCAACGTCTGCCGGTCGATCGATTGCACACCAAACGCCATCTGCGGCTGGTGGTCGATAAAGATCAGCTGGCTGTTCTGAGGGGTGAGAACTTGCAGTTTTTCAGTGCTCATGTCTGGGCTCCTTGAAAGGTGTGGCGATTGGAACGCCGGGGTGTCTTGCCAATGCAAGTGGGGTGAAAAAGTGTGGGCGACAAACGATAGATTCTTGCCCGATAGTTTAGTTCTGCTAACCTATCGCCATGCCGTTTCGCCGCCTTCCTGCTTTGTCCTCTTTGCGCGCCTTCGAGGCGGCCGCCCGCCTGTCGTCGTTCAAAGACGCTGCGGCAGAGCTTGCGGTGACGCCAGGGGCGGTCAGTCAGCAAATTCGGGCCCTGGAGGATGATCTTGGCGTCAAGCTTTTTACCCGCGCCGTGCGGGCCGTGGCGCTCACCGAAGCGGGGCAATCCTTGCAGCCCGCGGTCTCGTCCGCGTTCCTGCAGTTGCGCGACGCGGTGGACCAGGTGCGGCCAAAGGCGACCCAACCATTGCGCGTGGAATCCAGTGGCCCGATCATCCGCAAATGGCTTTTGCCGCGCCTGCATCGGTTCGCCGAGCGCTATCCGGAATTGCCAGTGAGCTTTGAAACCGTCAGCCAGATCACCACCTTCGGAAAAGATGGGCCGGACGTGGTGATCCGGTTTACACGTGCGCCGGGCGAGGGGCTGTTCGCGGTAAAACTCTGCGAGGATTATCTGGTCCCGTTGGCAAGCCCCGACTTGATTGCCCAGCTGGATCTGAAGTGTTCGACCGATATTGTCCGCGCGCCCCTTGTGCATGACAGTAGTGCCGAAGTTTTCGGGCAGAACCTGAACTGGTCCGGTTGGTTTTCCAGGGCTGGCCTCGATACCGCTGGGGCTCAGCGCGGGATGCGGTTTGAACGGCAGGCTGCTGACCATGCCATTGACGCAGCCGTCAATGGGGCTGGCGTGGTTCTGGCAAGGCGGTTTCTGGCCCGCAACGAGATGCTGGACGGTCGCCTTGTGATGCCATTTGGTCCGGTGCTTCCGATGCATGTTAGCTACTTCGTGATTTGCCAAAAAGGGGATGAGACTCGACCAGAAATCGCCAGTTTCATCAACTGGTCGCGGGAAGAGGCCGCAGTGTTGGAGGATGGCGCCGGGTTTGGCGGCGCCATCACCTGACTCAGCTCAGGTTCATATCGAACAACAGGATTTCGGTGTCATCGCTTGCCTTGAGGGTCACCAGCGGTTTGTTGGCCACGGCAAAACCGTCCCCGGTTGCAAGGTTTGACCCGTTTGCTGTCAAAGCACCCCGGATCACCTGAACCCAAATGCCCCGTCCGGCAGCAATTTCATGCTGCAGTTCTTTGCCAGCACTTAAGGTTGCGCCGTATAAATCGACGTCCTGATGGATGGTTATCGATCCACCTCGGCCGTCGCGCGACCCCAACAGGCGCAGCGTGTCCTGACGCTCGATCTCGGGGAAGGCTTTCTGCTCGTAACTCGGACGCAGCCCTTCACGCTCGGGCACGATCCAGATCTGCAGAAAGTGCACAGGATCCGTCTTCGAGGCATTGTATTCCGAATGCCGGACGCCTGTTCCGGCGCTCATCCGCTGAACCTCGCCAGGCCGGATGACTGCATTTTGGCCCATGGAGTCCTTATGCTCCAGCGCACCATCCAGAACGACCGAGATAATCTCCATATCGGCATGGCCATGGGTGCCAAACCCTGCTCCGGGCGCAACGCGGTCTTCGTTGATTACCCTGAGCGGCCCAAAGCCCATGTGGTTCGGGTCGAGGTATTGCCCGAACGAGAACGAGTGTTTCGAGTCCAGCCAGCCAAAATTGGCTGCGCCGCGCTCTTCCGAGGGTCTGATCATCTGCATTTGTAACTCCGTGGTATGAGTTTTGCTGTTGACCCTCAATTTGGTCTAATTGCTTTTTGCGACAATTGCATCAATTATGGACACACTGTCCCGCAATTCGAGCAGGTGAAAGATGGACCGTTTCTCTGAACTTCGTGCCTTTGTGGATGTGGTTGAAGCAGGCAGTTTTTCCGGTGCAGCCCGTGAAACCGGGCAATCCCGGTCCTCGGTCAACCGACTGGTTATCGCGCTGGAAGAACGTCTGGGGGTACAACTGCTGCACCGAACCACGCGCTCGGTGTCGACTAACAGCAATGGGCGCGCACTATACGAGCGCGCCAAACAGATATTGAATGATCTTGAAGAGGTAGAGCTTTCGGTTACGGCCTCTCAGCGCGTGCCGGTCGGAAAGCTTCGGATCAGTGCACCTCATTCGTTCGGAGATCTGGACTTTTCTGAAATTGTCACCGGTTTTCTCAAGCAGCATCCGCAGGTGGAAATCGAAATTTCCTTCGAGAACCGTCTGATTGATCCGGTCACCGAAGGATATGACCTTGTGATCCGGGTGGCCGAGCCGGATGAAGAAACCGTGTTGGTGGACCACCGCATCATGACGTTGGATTATCTCCTGTGCGCATCCCCATCTTATCTGCGTGAATATGGAACTCCACAAACGGCTGAGTGTTTGAAGGATCACCATGGTCTGAGTTTGCTGCAGTCCGAACAGTCGGGGTTTTGGGTCCTGTCGGGTCCGGATGGCCCTGCAAAGGTCAAGGTTCGCCCGGTTTTGCGCGCAAACACTATGGATGCTCTTTTGAAGGCTGCGTCAGAAGGGTTGGGCATAGCGGTACTTCCGGAATATGCAATTCGGTCCGAGCTAGAGGCGGGGCGGCTGCGGCAGCTTTTGAGTGACTATCAGTTTCCCTCTCGTATGTTGCAAGTGATCTACCCTCCGGCGCGGCACCTTTCGGCCAACGTGCAGGCATTTACGGATTTTGTCTCGGACTGGTGCAAACGCTAAGGGCGTCCTCATCGGATCTGACCAAACGTACATGCACAGACCAATCGGCAGAAACCGGCCAAGTGGTTCAAATTCCAGCCAAAGGCAACTTTCATTGCGCAAACGAGAATTGAGTGCGCCAGTTGGACGGCCGGTTGGCCGCCTATGACGCGGGCAAATGGGGTCGCGTTTTACGAAAGTGACAAGTCGCCGACTTAGTATTAAGTTGAGGCATAAATATTCAAATATTTGACTGCTAAGTTTCTCAGCTTCATCCAGCGCGAGTCTCAAATGTCCAAGTTCAAATTTCCTACCGCCTTTACCATTCTGTTCATTCTGATTGCCGTTGTCGCTGCCCTTACCTGGGTTATTCCGGCCGGTGAGTATGACCGTCAGATGAACGAAGCCCTGGGCAGCGAAGCGCCTGTTCCGGGCACCTACCACGAAGTGGAGCCGAACCCTCAGGGGCTTACGGCGGTCATCCTTGCTCCGATTGCCGGTATGTATGATCCTGGGCTTCTGGGAAGTTCATCAAGCGCCGCAATTGATGTCGCTCTGTTTGTTCTGGTCATTGGTGGTTTCCTGATGGTTGTCACCAAAACTGGGGCCATCGACGCTGGAATCGGGTGGTTGCTGCACAGGCTGGCTGGACGTGAAATCCTTATGATCCCGATCCTGATGATCGCCTTTGCCTTTGGAGGGACAAGCTATGGCATGGCGGAAGAATCCCTCGCGTTCTACGCTCTGATTATTCCGGTCTTTATTCGGGCAGGGTACGACTCGTTGACCGGGGTCGCGGTGATCATGCTTGGCGCAGGCATTGGAACCCTGGGCTCTACCTTCAATGCATTTGCGACGGTTGTTGCCTCGCAAGGTGCGGGTATTCCGTTCACCAACGGGATCGTTCTTAGGTTCATTATTCTGATCCTTTGTTTGGCTGCAGGTATCGCATTCGTCATGCGATACGCATCACGCGTAAAAGCCGACCCTTCATTGTCGGTGGTTGCGGATCAGGCCGAGGAAAATCGGGCGCATTTCCTAAAGGGTTCGGAAGGCGATGACACGTTTCCCGAGATGACCAAAACGCGTTCGATCATTTTGGTCCTGTTCGGAGTCACATTCGCCATCATGATCTATGGCGTTGTTGCGCTGGGGTGGTGGATGGCCGAGATGTCAGGCCTCTTCCTGGTAATGTCCATCATTGTCTGGTGGGTCGGGAAAACGGATGAAGGGTCCAGAATGGACGAAGGGACCTTTGTGGAAACCTTCGTCGATGGCGCGCGCGATTTGCTGGGTGTTGCCCTGATCATTGGCGTCGCGCGCGGTGTGGTCGTGATTATGGACGCGGGCAAGATCACCGACACGATCCTTGCCGGGGCCGAGGGGTTTGTTTCAGGGCTGA
Organism: Ruegeria sp. R14_0; assembly: GCF_017743975.1. GTDB lineage: Bacteria > Pseudomonadota > Alphaproteobacteria > Rhodobacterales > Rhodobacteraceae > Ruegeria. The sequence goes on from NZ_JAGHRC010000006.1 coordinate 248,400, forward strand.
GCGAGTTTGCATTTATCAACGCGATGTTTGGCATTCAGATCTTGATGTCATTCCTGGTGCCGTCCTCGTCAGGGCTGGCTACGCTTTCGATGCCGATCATGGCGCCACTTGCAGACTTTGCAGGCGTCGGGCGCGATCTCGTGGTCACGGCGTACCAGTCGGCAAACGGATGGGTGAACCTATTCAACCCGACATTTGCTGTCGTCATGGGGGGGCTGGCCATCGGCCGCGTGTCGTATGACCGGTGGTTACGCTTTGTGTTCCCACTACTGGTTATCCTGGCCGTGATCATCTGCGCCGCGCTTACCGTTGGGGCCATCACGGATCCGGGGATCGACGGGCCCGTAACCGAGACCTCAGACACAACAGCGAACTGAGCCGTCGCAATGACCGATCGCTCCGCTCCAGAGACGACGTCGACATCGGGTGCCCTTGGGCTGACGGCCTGTATCGCTTTGGTCGTTGGAAACATGATCGGTTCAGGAGTGTTTTTGCTGCCGGCATCACTTGCGCCGTTTGGACCAATTGCAATTGGCGGGTGGATTCTGACTTCGGCCGGGGCGCTTGTTCTCGCGATCATATTCGGAAGGCTGTCGCGAGTCGTCTCAAAACCTGGCGGTCCCTATGCCTACTCGCAAGAAGCATTCGGAGACTTTGCAGGCTTCATTATTGCCTGGGGGTATTGGATCGCGCTTTGGACTGGAAACGCCGCCGTTGCTGTCGCGTTGGTGGGGTATTTGGGGTTCCTGTTCCCGATCATTGTTGAAGTGCCGATGTACGGTCTCTCGACCGCGTTGGTTGCAATCTGGACGCTCACCTTGGTCAACATCCGAGGAGTCGAAGGCGCCGGATTTGTTCAGATCGTGACCACGGTGCTTAAACTTGCTCCGCTGATCGTCATTGGCACGCTGGGTATCTTCTGGATCAACACCGAGAACTACGTTCCGGTCAACCAAAGTGGCACCACGGCGTTTACGGCGATTTCTGCCGCGGCTGCTCTGACGCTTTGGGCCTATTTGGGCCTTGAATCTGCAACAGTTCCCTCCGGCGATGTCATCGAACCAGAAAAGACCATTCCACGCGCAACCGTGATCGGGGTGATTATCGCGGCGAGCGTCTACATCTCGGTAACCGCCGTTTCGATGGGCGTCATTCCGGCAGAATTGCTCGCTGTTTCCGCTGCCCCGCTTGCCGCTGTTGGCGACGTCATGTTTGGCCCGATTGGCGGTGTCCTTGTGGCCGTAGGTGCGGTGATTTCGACGTTCGGAACCCTGAACGGTTTCACCTTGCTCAGCGGTCAGGTCCCTTATGGCGCCGCATTGGATCGCGTTTTCCCCGCGGCGCTGGGCCGTAAATCCAAGTTTGGAACACCGGCAAATGCGTTGATCCTGTCGAACGCTCTGGCCTCGGTTCTGATCATCATGAACTATGCTCAGGGTCTAGTCGCCGCGTTCAACTTTGTCATTCTGCTAGCCGTTGTAGCCAGCCTGTTGCCCTATGCCATCTGCTCAGTAGCCGAAATCATGATCCGGTTGAAAGGCGGGCAAGTCCTGCATGGCCCGGAACTGGCCAAGGTTGTCGTGCTGGGCGCACTTGGATTCATCTACTCCGTCTGGGCCTTCATCGGTTCGGGCGCTGAAACCGTTTTGGTCGGCTCGGTCCTGCTGCTGGCGGGCGTGCCCATCCATGTCTGGGTCCGCTGGAGCCAGGCCAATGACATTGAAGACATTCAGAAAACGGATAGTTCGAAAGGAGAGTTGCAATGAAGCTCGGCGTTCATTCCGAGATCGGAAAGCTCAACAAGGTGATCGTCTCGCGCCCGTCACTGGCGCATGATCGATTGACACCGCGAAATTGCGAAGAGCTTCTGTTCGATGATGTCATCTGGGTTGAACAGGCCCGCAAGGACCACGCTGAATTCTGTTCCCTGATGCGTGAGCGCGGGGTCGAGGTCTATGACATTCAGGATCTGCTGGCGCAGGCCATCGCGGACGACCCGGCGGCGCGGGCCTTCATGCTGGACCGTTTGATTACGCCGAATATGGTTGGCCTTGGCTTTTCGGTGGAAATGCGGGCCTGGCTGGATGAGATGGACGCCAAGACCTTGGCGCGCCACATGCTGGGTGGGATCATCTTTGCCGATCTGCCCAAAGGTATGATTGACGAACAATTTGGCGACTTGGTTTCGCTGGGTGATTTCATTCTGCCCGCCGTTCCGAATGCGCAGTTCCAGCGGGACCCGTCCTGTTGGATGTTCAATGGGGTCACGACCAACCCGATGTTCTGGCCCGCTCGCAAGCCGGAAACACTGATCATGCGCACGGTGTATCGCTACCATAAGATGTTCAAGAACGCCGAGTTCGAGTTCTGGTGGGGCGACAGCGACGACGATTTCGGCCTCGCCTCGGTCGAGGGTGGCGATGTGCAGCCGGTGGGCAATGGAACAGTGTTTATCGGCATGGGCGAGCGCACCACCCGACAGGCCGTGGCACAGGTTTCAGAAGCGCTGTTCCGCAAGGGCGGCGCCGAACGTGTTGTCGCCTGCGCCATGCCCAAAAGCCGCGCGGCCATGCATCTGGATACGGTCTTCACTTGCCTCGACCATGACAAGGTCACCGCATTCTCGGAAGTTGCGGACCAGATCACCTGCATCTCGATCCGTCCGGGTGACCGTGGAGATTTGGATATCCACGTTGAAAAAGGACACCTGTTCGACGTCTACAAAGAGGCCCTTGGGCTAAACTCGCTGGAAGTCATCTCGACCGGTGGCAACGAATTCCAGGCCGAGCGCGAACAATGGGATGACGGGAATAACGTCGTGGCCCTATCGCCCGGCGTTGTAGTTGGCTACGCGCGCAACACGTTTACGAACGGCAAGATGCGCGCAGCTGGCGTCGAAGTGATCGAAATCTCAGGCCAGGAACTGGGTCGCGGCCGCGGCGGTGGCCACTGCATGACCTGCCCAATCGACCGCGACCCCGCCTATTGAATTTACCAAGGGTGCAGCCCTCTTGCGCCCGCTGATTTTTGTTAGGGAGAGACAAAATGGCATTCAATCTCAAAGGCCGTAGCTATCTGAAAATTGCCGATTTCAGTCAGCGTGAAATGCTGTACCTGCTGGATCTGGCCCGTGATCTGAAACGCGCGAAATATGCCCGCGCTGAACAGCCCTCGCTGACCGGCAAGAACATTTGCCTGATCTTCGAGAAAACCTCGACCCGCACCCGCTGTGCGTTTGAAGTGGCTGCCTACGATCAGGGTGCGAATATCACCTATCTCGATCCGTCGGGATCGCAGATTGGGCACAAGGAGTCGATGAAAGACACAGCGCGCGTTTTGGGCCGCATGTTCGACGGGATCGAGTTTCGCGGTGCGGGTCAGGACATGGTTGAAACGCTGTCAGACTATGCCGGTGTTCCGGTCTATAACGGCCTGACCGACGACTGGCATCCGACCCAGATGCTCGCAGACATGCAGACCATGATCGAGCACGCAGACAAGCCTCGGAAAGACATCGTTTATGCCTACTCGGGCGATTGTCGGTCAAACATGGGCAACTCACTGCTGATGCTGGGCGCGATCATGGGCTGCGACGTCCGGATGATTTCGCCGAAAGAAACCCAGCCCCATGACGATGTACGCGAATTGGCAATGGAACGGGCCGAAAAGACGGGCGCACGTGTGACGATCACGGACGATACGTCTGCTGTCGAAGGTGCCGACTTCATCCATACCGATGTCTGGGTCTCGATGGGTGAACCAAAAGAGGTCTGGGCCGAGCGCATCAAGCTGCTGAGCCCTTATCAGGTCAACATGGATCTGATGAAGAAAACCGGCAATCCAGCGGTCAAGTTCATGCACTGCCTGCCTGCGTTCCATGATCTGGAAACCAAGGTTGGTCAGGACATTCACGAACAATTCGGTATCACCGAAATGGAGGTGACCGACGAAGTCTTTGAAAGCGATATGAACATCGCCTTCGAGCAAGCCGAAAACCGGATGCACACCATCAAGGCGATCCTCGTCGCGACATTGGGAGCCTGATCCATGGGACGCGTTGTTGTAGCACTTGGCGGCAACGCGCTTCTCAAACGGGGTGAGGCGATGACGGCGGACAATCAACGCAAGAACGCGAAGATTGCCGCCAAAGCCCTCGCCCCGCTTTGCGAAGCGCATGAAACCGTCATCACCCACGGCAATGGTCCGCAGGTTGGAATGCTGGCCTTGCAAGAGATCATGTACACGGATGTCGAGGAATACCCGCTGGACGTTTTGGTTGGCGAAACGATGGGTATGATCGGGTACATGATCGAACAGGAGCTTGGGAACATCCTGCCCTTCGAGCATCACATCGCGACCCTGTTGACCATGATCGAGGTCGACCCCAACGACCCGGCCTTCGAAAACCCGACCAAGTTCATCGGTCAGGTCTATTCCGAAGCGGACGCCAAGAAAGAGGCGGCCGACAAGGGCTGGACGGTGAAACCGGATGGTGAGTATTGGCGCCGGGTCGTTCCATCGCCCCGCCCGAAACGTATCTTTCAGGTCGAACCAATCCGTTGGATCCTGGAAAAGGGCGCGACTGTGATTGCTGCCGGAGGCGGCGGCATCCCGACGATGTATGCTGCAGGTGCCGAACGGAAACTGGTCGGGGTCGAAGCCGTCATCGACAAGGATTTTGCGTCCTGTCTTCTGGCGCAGAACCTGGGCGCAGATGTCTTTGTCATCGCTACGGATGCTGAGGCGGTGTTTCTGAATTGGGGAACGCCTGACCAGAAAGGTATTAGGTCGATCACTCCGGATGCTTTGGACAAGTATGACTTTCCTGCGGGATCCATGGGTCCAAAGGTGCAAGCCGCGCAAGACTTCGTGCGTTCATCAGGCGGTCGCGCGATCATTTGCGCCTTAGCCGACGTTCCTGCCGCCGTTCGGGGTGAAAAAGGAACAACAGTATCCTTGGAGGCTGTGGAAACACAGTTTCACTAGATTGCTACAACCCGCGGCACCTGCGGAATGCTGCCAAGGCGTTGGAGCTTGACTCAAGTTCAGGTTCAACGACCTTGGATCAGCGTCCCGAAACCAACAAAAGCGCCCTGTCTTTCAGGCGTCATCGTAAATCAAACCAACCAAGTTCGTGTTTGAATCGGGCATTGGAGGCCGGTTTCCGTACGGGCCAAAACTCAACCACCCCGGATATTGTGTCAGCCACTTTGACCGTTGACCGCGCTTTGTCTCAATAAGGAGTGTGCCGGAGATTTATGGGCCTCCCTTTTTGTTTAACGTAATGCGTCCGAGAAGTGCCTTTCGACCAAACACGAACATCAAAACCAAGGCAATTGGAACCAGTATTGCGACTATTACCGAGATGTGATGCAGACCCTTGGCCTGCAGGGAAACGTGCTGCCCGAACTGGTATGCAAGTATTGTCCAGAACAGAACCCAAAGCACCGAGCCCACAACGTTCGCAACAAAGAACTTCATCCAGGGCATGTTTGCCGATCCGGCGACCAAGCCATTTAGCTGCCTTAACAGCACGAAAAATCGCGCGCAGACCACGACATATGCACCGTACGTGTTGGTTGCGCGTTCTGCAGCCTCATACTTTTCTTCTGTGATGCCAAAACGTGTGCCGTAGGCCAGAATAATGGCACGGCCATACCTTCGCCCAATCAGATAGGCGACGTTGTCACCTGCTATTGCAGCCAGGCTGGCGGTTATGGCGACCGCGACAATGTTCAGTGACCCTTTTGCCGCAAGCGCCGACGTTGCAACCAATGCGCTCTCTCCCGGCAGAGGCAGCCCGAACGTCTCAAAGAAAATCGTAGGGAACAGTATGACGAGTCCGTAAGTCTCAAGAAGATTTTCGAAGTGGTCTGCCAAGTGATGCATCTTGAGATCCGGCGCTACGGAAACAATCCTGAATTGGTTTGTTTGATGTTCTTTTCTTAATGCTTCGCACAAAAACTACCAACAAATGGACACCAGCTAAAAGCCATGGATTCACTGTAAATTACAGGAGGAGCTAAAGTGGCTTTTAAGTTCAACGAAGTTTGCAAAAACGTTAGGAGCGCCCTCTTGTCCGCGCCAGAGGAAAAGTTTGAGCGACGTAAAAAAAGAGAATTGGCGCGAAAGAAGCAAAGAGAGACCGATGCTCAGGTTGCAAAAGACCTTCGAGAGACCGGCCAATGCACTGACTACATCCCAGATCCTTTTTTCTACCGTCACTACTACTTTTGACACAGTGTTTTGTGCGCTTGCTGCCAGACTCGTCAATTGCAGCCGGATTTCCGGTGGGCAGGCGCCTTTCATATAGAACAGCGAAAAGCCAACCGGGGGTGACAGGAAATGGGTTTGTAGTGTCACCGCGACAAGAATGACAAATCAGATCAGTTCCGCGTTATCCAGACTATATCCGGGCACCGTCATTTGCATCGCGCGACTTCACGCCCGCCTAAATTGATCGAACCTTAACGAAAGCCGGGTTGAACACAGAGTGCGAGCGAACATGACCACTCTTAAACCGGACCACGGACGATATCGTGGAAATTGTCCCGAATGGCTGTCATGGGCACTGTGGTTGTTCGGGCGGCTGGCAACTCCTCCAAAGCGTTGACAACAGTCACGGTTGCGCCGTCATAGCCAATGACGGCGAAGGTGTGATTGCCAACGACATCCGGCGCGTCGTCAGGACTGCCCAGGATGATCGGGCGCGAAGCGTGTTTGGACAGCCACCGTCGCAAGCGCCGTGTCGTGATAGGCGGCAGGGTTCCGCCGTCGGTCGTTTCGGCCTCGATCAGGCTTTCCTCTTCGGCGAAACCGGTCATGTCACGCATCGCTTCGGCCAGCCCGACAGTGGCTTCCAAGCCCTGGTATGTGTTCACGCCGCGGCCAACGGCATAGGCCTTTTCGATCAATGCGGGCCATAGCGCCCCACTGGCGCCACGGGCATAGTGAACCGCGTCGAAGCGTAAATCGACGAACAGCACCGCCGTCACGGGCACCGCGCCAGGCGCGTCGAGTCGCTGGCGAAGACGCCCAGCCTCAAAGACATCAGTGCTGAGAGGCTGATAGGGAAAGGGCCGCTGAAAGCGTACGGCGATAAGGCGGTCGGACGTAAAGGGCCCGCCCGGCGATGCCATGGGCAGGGGCGATGGCCGATCAGCCGGGAAGTACTCATACCCCTTGCGATAACGGTTCGATTCGACCGGCATTGCAACCTCTTTCAGGATGTCATTGCGCAAGCGCCGGTTCTGTCGCGGAACATGGGCCATCGCGCAAAGAACAGCCACCAGCGGGCAATTGCCGAGGAAGCCCTGAATAGGCTCGTGCACCTCGATCGCTGTGCCGAACAGCGGACCCGAGAAAACCTTCATCCCAAGGTCCTTGCCCAAACCAAGCTGACCTTCGCCAGTGTCTCGATCGGGGTCGGGTTCGATGATTTCTGCCACATCAGCTGTCGCTGGCGTCCCGCCGCCTAAGGCCGGGCCAGCGGTTCCTGGGGCGGGGCTTTGTGTGGCTTCGTCTGCTGTCGCGTCGGTGTCCAACGTCTGCAAGCCTGCCAGTGTCACAAGGTTGCGGAACGGATCGAAGGGCATGACCTAGCTCTCGTCTTCGTCCGCCCCGGCCACTGCGCGCAACAGCGTGGAATCCGGCCCGCCGAACAGCGATCGGAACGCCTCCAGCCGATCGGCGTCGCCGGCATCAATCAGGGCTAGTGCCAGTTCTGTTTTGTTGTTCTCCAGCTGCTTCTCACGCAGTGTCTCCTGTTGTAGGCCAAGTGCATAGTTGTCCAGGGCGACACCGTGCCCCAGAAGTGAATCGATAATGACTGCCGGGGTGCGCACCGTGTGCTTGGTCACGTCCATGACGATGCCGTCTACCGGGTAGCGGCCGGGCTCGTAGAAGGGATTGACGCGTTCCGGGCCCCGCGGGCGGCGCACCCGTAGATAACGGGTTCCCCCGGCGGGGACGGTACCGACAGGCCCGACCACTTCGACGCCGTCTTCAACGCTTACCTCTTCAAGAAAGTCGTGCCGAGTGCCTTCTACATCATAGACAACATTCAGCTGTTCCAGCAGCCGTTCGCGGACGAAGGTCCGGGCCGTTTGCGCCCCGAATGGCGAGTTCGGGTCAACGACCCCACCGGTTGATTGCGCGGCGACGTACTTCTCAATCATGTCATCGATCTGATGGACCTGGAACACCTCGAAAATCCCGGTATCGTTCACGAATGCAATCGTAATGTCGTAAAGCGCGAAGTAGGTGGCGAATTCCTGATTCAGTTCCCGCGTCACGATATTGAGTGTGCGGCTCAGATTCGTGTTTTTGATCTTGCGCTCGAAGATATTCTCGATCTCGTTCTCGGCACTTTGTTCGAGTTCCTGTGTCACCTCGACATCGCGCTTGGACGACGCCTTGGATGCGTGCTTCGACGTGGTCTTGGCCACATTTTTGGCGACGCTTTCCCGGGCCGACGCGGTTTCCCGCGTCACGTTCCGTTCTCCGCTATGGCTGGTCTTGGCGATACCGATATTGATCTCGCCCGAGCCCTTGTACTTCGATTCCATCTGCCGCGCGGCGCTTTCGCTTTCGGTGTTCGTCGTCTCCGCCATCAAGTCGGACTCGAATTCGTTCGCCGCTTCGGTAGTGAAGCTGTCGAAGATGCTTGACGCTTCCTTGCTCGTCGTCTCGGTCCGCCGGAACGTGCGCAGATAGATCGACGTTTCTTCGCCGGGCATGAGCGAGAAGTTGGCCAAAGTGCGCCCCGCACCGTAATCACCAAAGAAACTGGACAGCCGATAGTGCTCGATCACCACGAAGCGCGGGTTTGCGTCGGCGGGGTCTTCAGGTTCGGGCACGTAAGTCAGGCCAAAGTCACCACCGAACCGCTGATACAGGACGGGCGCATTCCCCAATCGCTCTTGCGCGGCGATTTGCCCGATATCGACCTCACGGTCGCCAAGGACAAGGCCCAAAGATGGTTCCTTCGTTAGGGCAAGATCGGGCGCATCGTCATCGGTCATGGCGCGAGAGATCAGGCCCCCGATCCCAAGAACGCCGCTGTTTGCTGGCGGATCGTCTTCGTCACGGTCCGCAAGATTGCGTGCCACGATTGCGGGCGCAAGGATCGGCGCGATCGTCACCGACTGGGCTGCCAGCCGAACCTCGGGAACTGTCGGAAAAACGACTAGGCTTTCGACCGGCGGCAGCGCCGTCACTTCGCCCGCCGCCAGGGTCGCAACGAAATCCCGGATCGCAGGTCGCTTCAGCTTGGCCGCCCGGGCCGCCGCAGTCCAAGGCAACTGGTCGTTCAGGAAATCCGTTTCGACATAGAGCTTACCTTGGAAGGCACCAGGTAGCGGGATCGCATAATTCAGGCGGGGGGCATTGGCATCCGTCTCGTCCTCGAACCGTACAAGCGTGGAGTCGGATTCCTGGCGTGTGACTAGAAATGAAAGGTCGAGTTCCATGGCATGGGTCCTGTCATCACTGAGCTACTTAGCAATGGCGGAGAAAGCGTCGTGCTACAGACTACCATTTTTTGGCGGTTTGGACCACCGCCTCTAAACCACAGGGCGAGTGCCGTTTTCTCAGATTGCGGACTCTGGACTTATTTGACGTGGACACCTGGAATAGGCGCAGTTAGCGCCGTGGGGTGTCGAATGACGAGGCCGAAGCGATACACGCGGTACAGCGCGGAGGTCAAATGAGATGCTCTGCGCCGGGCTCCGGAAGAAGGGATGACGGAAAAGCCTCGCAGCTGGTCGTATACTTATCCAGCACGTTTTCTTGTGCCGCGTTACTCGGGCACCAGACTAAACGAGCGTTTTTGCGTAGAACTAGAACCTTCTGGTCACGCTTTTCCGCAAGCGCTGCATCCGACCCCCCAAAAAAATAGCGTCTGATCAACTTGCACCTAGAAGCCTATGATGCCTTCAAAAGGTACAGGCATCATGACTTCTCAAGCTTTAGGTGAGCTTGAGCAGCCTCATCCGACTGGTCCAAGTTGATTGTTTGTGCATCATTGGCCTTTGATCCCTTGAGATGATGGTACCGGGCGGTAGCCCAGAGCACTGTGAGGACCATTGGTGTTGTAGTGTCGTCGCCCCATTGTTCGATCACTATTTGGGCTTTGCAAACGCGCATTTCTTCCCACCGGGCAATATTGCCAACAGGATCAATGTGATCGAAGAAATGTCCTGTATTGAAGACGTCGACCCGGTGCTGTGCGGTCACGGCCTCCGTGCCCATCCTGGCGCGTTCGACGACAGCGCTGCTTGTCTGGGCGTCTTTGCGCGTGGTTGGGTCCCTCTGTTCAGCAGAAATCGATTTTGGTGAAAGAAATTCTGCCAGACCCTCTTGCACCCGGACGCAGGCTTGGCTACATGCACCGTCACGGGTGATTAGCTCAGTTGGTAGAGCGCTTCGTTTACACCGAAGATGTCGGGAGTTCGAGTCTCTCATCACCCACCATCCTAACCTTTTGGTATTGAAGAATTGCCTTGCAAATAGAGGCGTTTGTCCGTTTCAAGGTTACAACGTTGGTTGCAAATGGCGTTCCCAGGGCAGGTAGAGTTCGTCACCTCGTAATCTGTTCCGGGCGTCACCATCCGCGTGTTGTGGTGCCGAAAGACCTGCGCAATGCTAATCTGGTCATATCAATGACGCAGAGCTTGGCGATTGGGTCGACGCACAGACAGGGCGATTCCGGGTTGCTGGTAGTCTGGAAGCGGCATCGGGCAGCGCCGAATGGTGAGGGATCGCCCGAGCCCTTTGCCATGCCGAGCTAGAGGCTAGAGCGCGCGCCGCTGAGCGCGACGAAGGCGATTTTATAGGCACACCCACTGCACCAATCTGTGTGAGCGCACAGCCCATTGAAAACACACCTACTCCAGTCAGTATCAAACAACTCTGTAAAGGCGCTTGCGTGTTGCCTGCTGCCTCAGATATCCCGAAAGGAACTGCAACTTTCCAGACGGGAGAAACAGGATCCTGTCCCACGCGCGTCGAGTTTTGATCGCAGCCCTGGTTCTGGGCGCAATGGTGCTGGCTCCGCTTCGTGCGGGGGCAGAGGGGATTTTGGTATTCGCCGCTGCAAGCCTCAAGACAGCTTTGGACGAGGTTGCGACCGGGTATCAGCAGGAAACCGGTCAGGATGTCACCGTTTCATATGCAGCCTCATCGGTGCTTGCACGGCAGATTCAGCTTGGGGCACCGGCGGACCTGTTTATCTCGGCCAATGTGGATTGGATGAACGTGCTGCAGGACCAGGGATTGGTCGATCCAGCGTCGCGGGTCGATCTTTTGGGTAACGGGCTGGTTCTGATCGGGGGCGCGGGCCAATCTGACCTGGGCGCAATGCAGCCGGATGTTGATCTGTCATCGGCGCTGAACGGTGGCTATCTTGCGATGGCGCTGGTGGATGCGGTGCCGGCAGGGATTTATGGCAAAGCCGCATTGCAAAGCCTTGGGTTATGGCAGGGCATTCAGGGTCAGATTGCGCAGACAGACAATGTGCGTGCGGCGCTTGCGCTTGTAGCGACGGGTGCTGCGCCTTTGGGGATCGTCTATCGCTCGGATGCGCAAGTCGAAGACAGGGTTCGCGTCGTTGCTGAGTTTTCACCCCAATTGCACCCTCCAATCATCTATCCGGCGGCTGTAACAGCAGGCGCCTCTGAAAACGCGCGTGCGTTTCTGGCACATCTACAGTCCGAAGCCGCCGGGGCCGTTTTCGCAGAGCAGGGCTTCGCCCTGCCGAACGGATAATCGCATGGGGTGGCTTGGACCGGCAGAGCTGGAGGCGTTGAGGCTGTCACTGCTCGTATCCTTCTGGGCGACGCTGGTGACTTTGCCCTTGGGTATTTTCGTTGCCTACGCATTGGCCCGATGGCGGTTTCCGGGTCGACAGGTGTTGAACGGGCTGGTGCATCTGCCTCTGATCCTGCCGCCGGTGGTGACCGGGTATCTGCTGCTGTTGACCTTTGGCATTCAGGGGCCGCTGGGCAAGTTGCTGGCGGAATTCGGGATCGTTGTGGCCTTTCGCTGGACCGGGGCTGCGCTGGCCGCGGGTATCATGGCCTTTCCGCTGATGGTGCGTGCCATCCGACTGTCGATTGAGGCCGTTGACCCAAAGCTTGAACAAGCTGGCGCGACGCTGGGGGCCTCGCGCCTTTTCGTGTTTGCCACAGTGACCTTGCCGATGATCCTGCCCGGCGTAATCGCGGGCGCGATCCTGGCCTTTGCCAAAGCGATGGGAGAGTTCGGGGCAACGATCACATTTGTCTCGAACATCCCGGGTCAGACGCAAACCTTGCCGTCGGCGGTCTACGCCTTTCTTCAGGTTCCGGGGGGTGAGGCCGCCGCGACGCGGCTGGTTGTGATCTCGATCGTGATCGCTATGGGGGCGCTGCTGCTGTCCGAGTTTGTTGGCCGACGCGTTGCCGCAAGGGTGGCCGGGTCATGAGCCTTTCCGTCCGCCTTCAACATGATTTGAATGACCTCAGACTGGACCTGAGCTTTGATGCGCCGCCGGGCGTTACAGTTCTGTTCGGGCGGTCGGGCTCTGGGAAGACAACGATCGTCAATGCTGTGGCCGGGTTGCTGAAACCCATGGCCGGGCGCGTCAGCATTGATGGTTGGAATCTTTTCGATACCGAACGTGGCCTGTGGTTGCCGCCGCACAAAAGGCGGTTGGGTTACATTTTTCAGGAAGGTCGCCTGTTCCCGCACCTGACTGTGCGCCAGAACCTGTTTTACGGGACGTGGTTTGCGCCCAAAGGGGCTCGTCGCGAAGACCCGGACAAAGTGATCGAGATGTTGGGGATTGGGCAGCTGCTCAGCCGTAGGCCAGCAGGTCTGTCCGGTGGGGAAAAGCAACGTGTCGCCATTGGTCGAGCCTTACTTGCCAGTCCTCGTTTGATCCTGGCGGATGAACCGCTGGCGGCCCTGGACGACGCGCGCAAGGCTGAGATTCTGCCTTATTTTGAACGTCTGCGGGACGAAGTCTCGGTCCCAATTCTCTACGTCACCCACTCGGCGGCCGAGGTCGCGCGGCTGGCCACATCCGTGGTGGCGCTGCAGGATGGGCGGGTTTTGCGGCACGGACCTGCGTCAGAGGTCCTGGCCGATCCTTCGGTTGCCCCTGCAGGCGTACGGGCCGTGGGCGCGGTTTTGCAGGTGCGAGTCGTCCGACATCATTCAGATGGGCTGACCGAATTGGACGCGGGCGGTACGCCCCTGTTCTTGCCCCGCATACCGCATCAGGTTGCGGAGGAACTGCGAATTCGCATCCCTGCGCAAGAAGTCATTCTGTCCAGCAAACCTCCCGAAGGCTTGTCAGCCTTGAACGTGCTGCAAGGCGCGGTCGACACCATCCGCGCGGGCGAGGGGCCGGGGGCAATCGTGTCTGTAAAGACACCTGCGGGCACAGTCTTGGCACGTGTCACGCGCCGCTCGGTTGAGGCGCTTGAGTTGCAACCGGGCAAGCCCTGTTTTGCGGTGATCAAAACGGTTGCACTTGCGCCGCAGGATGTCGGTGGCCATCTGGGCGGGCACTAGGCCAAAGCGCGTGCCTCGAACTCTCGCAGGATGCGGCGGGCCGCCCGACCAAAACCCATTCCGTTCGGGGTAGGGGTGTCTGGGAAGATTGCCGCCAATTCCTGTAGGGCGTCGGAGGACAGGGTGTAGAGAGACTCCTCACCCAAAAACAGGCTCTCGGCCAGTGCGCCCTCGGCGGTCAGGATTTCGTGGCTGTCCAGCAGGATATGATAGTACTCGACCGGGTCATTTGACGCCTCAATTTCGATCCCCGGCCACGAACACAGATGCTTGGCCGCAATCAGAACCTCAGGTGCCCCAAACAGCAGTTCGACTTTTGGTCCGCTGACAAGAATGCGGTGCTGTTGCGAGACCAACAGGTCGCGCTCGGGCTGCCGTTGACCCAAACTGCACGCCTTAATCCGAACCGGGCGCATAGCTGGGTTCTTGCGCAATCGTTCAGGTGGCAGCGCACTGCTTTCGATCCAACGGATCGGCTGCAGACCATGATCAGCGGTCATCACCTTGTCGCCAACGTCCAGCGTTTCGATTCTGCGATTGCCCCCTTCGGTCAAAATCAGAGTACCCTCTGTAAAGCAAACGCCTTCAATGGAAATCGTGATCTCTTGGGTCAGATCATAGGGGGCTATTTCCAGTTCATCGTTGATTTCGAGCCCGGTGACCCGGACAGTGAATGTGTCCGTAACGGTCGTCCCGAATGGGATGTCATCGTATTCGCTTGGATCGACCGTATAGGTCCATTCCCCGGTATTCGGATCGATCGAGGCCACGCCCAGAGAGGGTTGTTCAGAGATCGACCAGTTCTGCGACAAGGGGAAGCCGCTTAGCTCAAGATCGCCGGTGGCCTCATTCGGCGGATCTCCGGTGACGGTGCCGGTTGTCGTGCCTACGATGGAAACCAACTCAGGACCCTCCTTTCTCAAGGATCTCGCGAAACTCTTTTTTGCGATAGAGTTTCATGTGAACCTCACCGGCCTCATTGCGGGTCCATTCGACGATGCGGTTGCGCGTCAGGTCGCTGTCCATTCGATTGGTGCGCACCCGTGGATGGGGGATTTCCTTCTTCAGAATGTCCACAATCTGATTGGTCTGCCCGAACGGGGCCACCAGATCGATAATCCAAAAAGAAGTCCCGCTGGCAAAATCGGTGTCCTTCAGCGGCTTTTCCTGAATAGCATAGCGACGCTCGGCATCGGGGCTGAGGCCCGCAAAGGTTACGAACCCTCTGGGAAATCCGTTTTGGCGAAAGATGTGATATTGGTTCAGCCGGAACGGTGTCTCAAACGCGTAAAGAACCTGTCCAAGATCGCGGGACCGATGTGTCTTGGTCAGCGACGCAAGATAAACCATGGCGCCAAAGTCCGCATATTTCTCGGGCGGAATATCAAACCAACCTTTTGGAAACGCCTTGCTCAAAACAAACCTCGGTCCAAAACTGACCTGATACTAATTGGTTATGGCTCGAATTTATACAGTTTTGCCGGGGACGTCAGGCTCGGAGTATTCCTGCCACAGCTTTACTCGGTTCATGGGTTCACTATGATCCTGGGGAAGTTCTGTTTCGAAATGGGAATTGCAGTTATGCGCGCATCAAAGATAACAGCAGTGACCGCTATTGCACTGTTACCGGCATTTGCTGAGGCCGTAGGGTTTAGGTTCGGAGTGTACCAAGGGTTTCAAACCGATGTGACGCCTTTGGAAAACGGCACATACCGCGTTGCCGTTAGTGGGTCATCCGCTCCGGTCACGTATTGGTGCGGGATCGGTGATTATGCAATCACCAAGCTCAGAACCAAAGCGACGCAGCGGATTTACATCTCTCGCGCTTACGAAAAGGGAAACCGAACGGTCGAGTTTTCGCTGACTCCACCTGAAGGGGTGGATACGACCCCGGGCTATTCGATCACTGTGAAACGAGTGGGCGAAAACATGTCGGCTGGATCCGCACAGGGCTACTGTTGGGACAACGTGCTGGACCTTGGGTTTCGGTAAAGCGTCAGACCCATTTCGCCAGCGGCGGCAGGCTCATTAACACTGCGTCCGGGTCGTGGCCGGTTTCCAACCCGAATTTCGTACCCCGGTCGTAGACAAGGTTGTATTCGGCATAGAGGCCGCGGTGCACCAGTTGTGTGTCTTTGTCGGCATCGTCAAAGCCCTGAACACGGCGCTTTTCCACCAAGGGCAGGAATGCTGGCAGAAAGGCGCGGCCAATGTCCTGCGTCAGCGCGAAGTCTGCGGCCCAATCGCCTGTGCAGTAATCATCCATGAAAATCCCACCCACGCCGCGGGCGCGTTTTCGGTGGGGGATATAGAAATACTCGTCCGCCCACTCTTTGAGGCGGGGATAGTGGCCGGGACCATGCGGGTCCAGATGCTGTTTTTGGGTGGTGTGGAAATGCGCCGTATCTTCATCATATTCGATACAGGGGTTCAGATCCGATCCACCGCCAAACCACCATGCGTGGGGCGTCCAGAACATACGGGTGTTCATGTGAACGGCAGGCACATGCGGATTCTGCATATGGGCCACTAGTGAGATGCCCGAAGCCCAGAAACGCGGGTCATCAGCCATCCCCGGAATGCCCTTGCGCGCGGCCATCGCGTGCTGCGCACGCTCGCCCAGTGTCCCGTAGACGGTCGAGACATTGACGCCGACCTTTTCAAAGACGCGCCCGCCGCGCATCACCGACATCAATCCACCGCCTGCGTCCGACCCGTCGGCAGATTGGCGTTTGGTTTCCTTGACCTCGAACCGCCCGGGCTGGGCGTCGGACAGGGGGCCAGTGTCGTGGCTGTCTTCCAATGCCTCGAACGCGGCGACGATCTGATCGCGCAGTTCACGGAACCAGGCGGCGGCGGTTGCTTTTTCTGTATCAAACATGTCGCTTAGTGGGCTGGGGCTGCGACGGGGTCCAGCAATGTGCGGCCGCCGTCAATTGTCAGGATTTGTCCGGTGATGAACCCGGCAGCGTCCGAGGCCAGAAACTGCGCGGTTTCCGTCAACTCGTTTGGGGCTGCAATCCGGGCCAGCGGAGTGTGTTTTTCGATGTCGTTTCGGAAATCCCGGTTCTCTTTCAATGTAGACTGCAGCGATGCGCTCATAACCGAACCAAGAGCAATCGAGTTAACCCGAATGCGATTCGGGGCCAAAGCGACCGCCAGCGAGCGGGTCATCTGGTCCAGCGCAGCGGTGGACACCGAGTATGCCATCAAGTCGGGATGGGTACGTCGTGCCGCGATCGAAGACAGGTTGATGATCGATCCCGCAGGGCCTTCTTCATCGTCACCTGCCTGCTTGATCATGCGTTTGGCCACCGCCTGGCTGAGGCGCAGCGCAGGCATCAGATTCTGATTGAGCAGGATGCGCACTGAATCATCGTCTGTGTCCAGCGGGTCTGAGGTGATTACCTGACGCGCACCGTTGATTAGGATGTCCACCTGATCAAAGGCATCCAACGTTGCAGACAGCAGGTTTGCTATGGTCAGCTTTTCCCTCAGGTCACCCGCAAAAAAACGGATGTTGCTGTCATCTGCCTGCTCGCCCAATTCTTCGGCCAGTCGTTTTTCGTCCATATCGGCGAACATGACGTTGGCTCCGGCATCGGCAAAGTGACGCCCGATGGCCAAACCGACGCCATTGGCGCCGCCTGTAACGATGGCTGTCTTGCCGGCTATGGAAAAGGACATGCGTTGACTCCTGATTTGCGGCGCAGGTTAACCGGGATTAGACCCTGGGGCGAGAGGCGTGAAACACCTTGAACCGATTGTCGCCCGACACTTCTTGAACCTGGGCAAAACTGTCGGCCAGCGTCACCTCGTAGGGCAAGTTGCGATTGGCAACCATCCAAAGGCTGCCGTTGCGTGTCAGGTTCCGCGCTGCGGATTTGATAAAGCCTTGCCCCAGTTCAGGGTCTGCTGCGCGGGACGTGTGGAACGGCGGGTTCATAATCACCGTATCCAGCGGGTCGGGTGCCTTCCATGTGACGGCATCCGCCCAGTGGAACTGCGCGTTGCTGTCAGCCAGATTGGCCCGCGCGCATGTCAGGGCGATATGGTCAGCCTCGACCAGATGAAGGGCGCGGGGATTGTGCAGCTTAAGGACTTCGGCAGACAGGTACCCCCAGCCCGCGCCCAAATCCGCGATCCGTGCGCCCAGCTTTTTTGGCAGTGATTTCAGCAACAGCGCTGAGGCCGGGTCGATCCCATCAGCGGAAAACACACCGGGTGCCGTACGGAATCCGTCGACCATCTGCGCCATCGGCGCGGCCCAGTCGGCAAATGCTTCGGGTTTAGACTGAAACCAGAAGATCTTGCCATGCGCCTTGGCAATCGGTCCTTCGACATCGACGCGCTTGCGGATGTCCTTCAGCAAACTGTCCACGCCATTGGTCTTGGCCCCGTCAATGACGATCTGCCCGCTCGCGCGTTGACAGGCCTGATGCACCATGCTGCGCGCCAGTGCCTTGGCGCGGGGCAGAATGACGATGGCATCCTGACAGGGGGCGTCGGCCTCGGGCGTTGTGTCGAAGCCCTGCGCTGCAAAATGGTCGTGAGAAGGTTTGAATGGCTGCACAACTTGCGTTTCGCGTGGCAAATTCGACAGATCGTTGTCCGGCATAGGACCAAGCACGCTGAGTGGCTGCGACAGCTCAAGGCCGCTTTGCAGGGCGAAGTCTAGGCGAGGGGACATCGGCAATTTCGCAAGAGTGGGCCAGGACAGGCTTACTCTTCACGTTCCATAGTGCATTGCAGGGGATGTTGGTGTCTGCGGGCGAAATCCATGACCTGGCCCACTTTGGTCTCGGCAATTTCGTGGCTGAAGACGCCAACAACCGCGACGCCCTTTTTGTGGACCGTCAGCATGATCTCGAACGCCTCTGCGTGGGTCATGCCAAAGAACCGCTCGAGCACGTGGACCACGAATTCCATCGGGGTATAGTCGTCGTTCAGCAGCAGCACTTTGTACAAAGGCGGGCGCTTGGTCTTGGGGCGCGTCTGTACCAACAGCGACGGATCGCCGTCGTCGTCCGGTTTGTCAGACATCATCCATATGTGTTCAGTCATCGCGCGCCTTCTGTCCGATTCAGGCTTCGGTTTGTCTGCAGGGTTATATAACGTTCAAGGGGTCAGAGAAAAGAGCCAGCAGGACGTAATCGAAATGGAAAAAGCGCTGACTACGATCGGGTTCGACGCCGACGACACCCTTTGGCACAACGAACGGTTTTTCCAACTGACCCAAGCCCATTTCGCAGAATTGCTGGCGGATCATGCGGATCGAGATCACCTGCTGGACCGCTTGCTTGCCGCCGAGAAACGCAACATCCGCCATTATGGGTACGGAATCAAAGGGTTCATCTTGTCGATGATCGAAACCGCGATCGAAGTGACCGAGGACCGTGTGCCAGCCTCGGTCATCCGACAACTGGTCGAGGCAGGACAAGAGATGCTGGCGCACCCGATTGAGCTGTTGCCGCATGCACGCGAGGCCATCGAAGCGGCGGCCGAGTCCCATCGAGTGATTCTGATCACCAAGGGCGACCTGATCGATCAGGAACGTAAGCTTGCGCAATCCGGGTTGGGCGAGCTGTTTGACGAGGTCGAAATCGTGTCCGAAAAAGCGCCGCAGACCTATCGCGAGATCTTTGCTCGTCATGGTGAGGGAACGGATACTGCGATGATGGTCGGCAATTCGATGCGATCGGACGTGGTGGCCCCAATCAAGGCCGGGTGCTGGGGTGTTTATGTGCCGCATGGGCTGGTGTGGGAGATCGAGAAGGCGGAAACTCCGGCGGACAACCCGCGTTACAAAGAACTGCAGGATCTGGGTGGATTGGCTGATCTTGTTGAGCAATTGAGTTGATGTTGCCAATTGGCCGCAGTTTCCGAAAAACGGCGAGCTCGGCGTATTCCGAGACGTAACGTTCGCCGATTTAGTGTGTTCGGTCGCCTGTTTGCCCATATATAGCGTCTAATCACCAGGAAAACGAAACGGCGAATTTGCACGCTTTCGGTTTATTTCATGGGGTCTCTGTGTTAGCCTTGTCCTAATAAAACAAAATTCGCGCTGACTAGGAAAACCTGGCGGCCAGAGGTAGACAGAGGCAAAGATCGTGCAGGTTCGGCGGACAGTTCCGGCCCGAATGGGCTTACTTCTTATAGCATTCTTGTGGCTGCTTTCCTTCGCGCCGTTGCAAGGTTGGGCGGCACCTTATGCCGCAATGGTCATTGATGCGCGAACCGGAGAGGTCTTGCATTCGCGCAATGCTGATACCCGTTTGCATCCTGCATCTTTGACAAAAATGATGACCCTCTACATCGCGTTTGAGGCGGTGCGGAATGGCGAGATCACGCTGGATACACCGGTTCGGATTACAAAAAAGGCATCGGCTGAACCCCCCTCGAAGCTGGGCCTGCGGACCGGGCAGACCATTGCGTTCCGGTATCTGATCCGGGCCGCTGCAGTGAAATCCGCCAACGACGCGGCAACCGCAATTGGCATCGCGATCAGCGGGTCCGAGGCTGCCTTTGCGCGCCGTATGACCCGGACGGCCAAGGCCATGGGCATGAGCCGGACGACATTCAAAAACGCACATGGCCTGACAGAGTCGGGTCATTTGTCCACTGCGCGCGATATGACCACGTTGGGCCGTCACCTGCTTTATGATTATCCGCAGTATTACAACCTGTTCTCGCGGCAATCGACTCATGCAGGGATCAAGACGGTTCCAAACACGAACCGTCGTCTCCTGGCGGCATACAGAGGCGCGGACGGAATCAAAACCGGATACACGCGGGCTGCGGGTTTCAACCTGGTCGCTTCGGCGAAACGCAAGGACGAGCGCATCATCGCAACCGTGTTCGGCGGTAAATCCGGCGCGTCCCGAAATGCAAGAGTGGCTGAGCTGTTGGACATGGGGTTCCGTCGCGCGCCTTCTCGCGCGCCGATCCGGAAACCGGCTCGCCCTGCCTACGCCGGGAATGCGGGTCTGGGAGCAACCGTTGCGGCCCTGACCGGCGCGCCAAAATCCAGCCTGCGTCCAGTTCTGCGGCCGGGGCCGGGTGCAGCCGTACAGGTTGCAGGCACCGTGGTTGAGACAGCTGCGAAAAACCGCGCGCGGATACAGGACGGAATCGCGGCTGCCATCGCAGCCGCAGATATCGCCCCCTCGGCTGATGGCAATACAACGCGGCCCGCCGCACGACCCGAAGATCTGGTTTTGGCTTCGACCGATCCGGCCGCACAGCCAGAGCCTGAGCAAGAGATCGTCACCCGACTGTCAACATCGGGCGGACGTCTTTGGGGTGTAAATGTAGGCCGCTATACCACCCGATATGAGGCGGAGAAGATACTTCTGAAGACCGCGCTATCGGAAATGACCACTCTGGAAGGCACGCTGCGCAAGGTGAACCAAAGCTCGCGCGGCTTTGACGCGACATTCCAGGGCATGACCCGCGAACAGGCTGATCTGGCCTGCCGCAGGCTACAGGCCCGCAATGTCACATGTTTCATGATCGGGCCGTCATAAGACCCGACATATTCTCTCCTGAATGGGTATCGGCTGCGAGGAAACTCGCAGCCATTTTTTTGGTCAGTCGAAGACGTGACCGTGTTCGTATTGTTCGTCCTGACCAGCGGCTGCGGTCAGAGCCGCCACATTGTCCTTGGTAAAGAACCCGTCATAGTGGTGGCAGCGCTCGATATACTCGGTGATCAGCAGCGTATGTTTTGAGTGTTTCGAGAAGATCTGTTTCAGGTTCGGATCGTCCTTACATTCACCGACCACATGAGCCAGGAACGGCACACCCTTGTCCTTGAGCGTGTTGACCACGAAGTCGACGTTCTTTTCACCGGCTCCATGATCACCGTCTTGAATCTCGACGGCCATGTGATGCAGGCGGCGACCAAAGTTGCGCACGAAATCCTCCGTCGGCATCGGAAGCTGTTCGAACGAGTTGACGAATGAGGGCGTGTTGTTCGCAGTGAAAACCTTGGCGGGCGACTTCTTGTCGTCATCCACATTTGCGTTCCGGTTCACATTGGTCGACGAGTTCATGTCGAAGATATTGTACGCCCCCCAAAAGTAGTAGGGGACCATGGTCAGAAACTCGAGGATCGCGTCCTCACGCTCGCCTGCCAGGATGCGCGTGGCCAGATGGTCGATTCCCAGCATCAAGGGCGCGATCTTGCTGTCCGCCCCAAACGCTGCCGCTTGATCCAATCGCGCCTGTTCGTCATCACTCAGCAACACGCGGTCGCCCAAACCCAGGCTATCGGTGTCATTGAAGTCCAGCGTCGAATAGCCAACCCTGTTGCAGGTGAAATCCGACGGCGTGGTAAAGCGGAACCCGTCCAACGTGTAGAACGGATTTTCTGTGTCGCCCGTGTACTCGAACCGGATGTTCTGATCCTCAAGCGTTTTGGTCAGGGTCTTGAGGTCCGACGCGCCGAACACCTCTCCGACGTAACGGGTCTGCGGCGTGTTGCGGGCCAGTGGGTACATGCGGTTGATACGAGGAATAAAGTCCTCGAATGTCGGGCTGAGCGGGGCCATGACGATCATCGCGGGATAGTCGGCATGCGAATGTAGCACTGCAAACTTGTGTGACTGTCCCAGATAGCTGGCCGTGTGCCGGTAGGGGGTCATGACATAAAGTTCCAGCAACGTGTCGAACAACGCGTCCGGCTCGACCTGAATGACGATCGCCCGCATCGCCCCGACCTGATCCGCCACGCCCGAGCTTTGGCGGCGTTCGTAAATCATCGGCAGATATTGGTGAAAGAATTCAGAGTTCTTTTTGTCACCGCGCGGTTCGTAAGACATAAGATCAAAAGACATTGGCCAACCTCCTTGCTCATGCTGGTCCGGCATGGCGTTGCGTGGAATTGTGGTATTCAGAACATGCACTTGCAGGCATGCTAGGGTTTGAATCCCGTACGAGCAACAGTCAGAGTATAGATCGCCTTTCTAACGACCAGATTTCTATCGCATGAATTTTGTCACCTCGACGCCGCCATCGATCAGGCTCTGGCGGACAGAGCGGGCTATCTGTACGGCCGTCGGACCATCGCCATGCAGGCAGATCGTATCGATTGAAGTTTCGAGCCGCTGACCGCTTTCGGTGATGATTGCACCTTCGCGGACCATATTGAGAATGCGGGGGCCTGCGACATCCGGATCATGAATAATAGCGCCGGGCAGGCTGCGGTCTACAAGAGTGCCGTCGTCGTTGTAGGCGCGGTCCGCAAAAATCTCACCAACCCATTTGCACCCGAGTTCCCGTACCGCCTCTTCCTGCTTGGTGACGGCCAGCACCATAACGATGATATCCGGGTCCACATCCAGCGCGCCTTGATAGCATGCGCGCGCCATGTCCAGATCTACGGAACACATATTGGCCAGCGCGCCATGCAGCTTCAGATGTCGGACTTCGGTGCCGACGGCCTTGGCCATCCCCATCGCCGCGCCCAATTGATACCGCACCATATTGCGCAGGCTGTCATGAGGCACTTTCATATTGCGGCGGCCAAAGCCTTGCAGGTCAGGAAAGCCGGGATGTGCGCCGATGCCGACACTGTTTTCAGCGGCCAGTTTCATTGTCCTGGCCATCACGTCAGGATCACCGGCGTGAAAGCCGCAGGCGATATTGGCCGACGTTATCACCTTAAGTAGTGTCTCGTCGTCGCCCATCTTCCAGGGGCCAAAGCTTTCGCCCATGTCGGCATTCAGATCGACGCTTGGCATCCATTATCCTCTCTAGTCAGTGGCTGAGATCATTCCGCTGATCAATTGGTAGGACAACAGGTCCGGTATGTCATGCGGATCGCGCACAAGGGGCTCGATTTGAGCAGGCAGTCTGGCCAACCCGGCGCGATAGGCGGCTTGCAGGGGCGTGGCTTCGTCCAGTGAGACAAACTGAAAACGGATCGCCCCGCCCGGCGGGGTTTGCGCCGCGCGGGGCAGGTCGCACGGCAAAACCGTAGCGATACGGGGATACCCTCCGGTCGTTTGGCATTCGGGCAGCAGGATGAACGGGTTTCCGGTGCCTGTCATCTGTATGTCACCAGGTGTGATGACTTCCGACAGGATATTCAGCTGCCCCTTGGCGGCGAAGCCTTCCCCCGTGCTGTCCAGCTGCATTCCCATTCGGTTGGCCCGGCTTCCCCGGCGAAACTCGGTCTCGGCAAAGCGGTCCAGCGTCGTCTGATCGAACAGCGGGGTTTGAAAGCTGGCGATCACTCGCAGCACCCCACCCGAGAAGCGGTCATCATGCGCCAGCTTCATGCCCGTCACCCCGGGTCCGCTGCCGACGGGCAGCTTGTCTCCAACCTGGATCGTGTGCCCGATTTTGGCCGTCAGATGCGCCGCGCGTGATCCCAGAAACGATTGGGTCCCAATGCCACCGCTGACGTGCAGGTAACCATATGTGCCCCGCGCCGCCGCACCGATGATAAGCCGTTGTCCGGCCTCAAGGTAGTGGGATGCATTCCAGGCAATCGTGACACCATCGATGCTGGCCTGCATCGGGGCTCCGGTCAGTGCGATGCCGATAGGCTCTTCGGCCTCAAACTCACCCCCAATGCCCGCCATTTCCAACGCGGCAAGGTCTGGGCTTTGGTTCAACAAGGCCGCACCCTCATGTAATGCCAGCAGATCGGCTGCACCGGATCGGGATAAGCCTTGATCCAGATATCCGACGCGGCCTTGATCCTGAACAGTGCATGCGGGACCGATGTGTCGGACAATCAAGCTCATCCCTCGATCTCCTGGCGTGTGGCACCGCCGGTTCCGTCTGTGTTGTTGGCGCGGAAGGCTTCGAGCTCGTCACGCGTGACCGAAACGAACTGCATTTCGTCCCCGGGCTTCAAGGCAAAACTCTGAGGCGCTTCTGGACGGAAGCAGCGAAATGCCGTCTGACCCACGTGCCGCCACCCGGTGGGCGTCGGCCCCGAAAACAAAACGAATTGTGAGATCGCCAGCACCAACGCACCTTCAGGGACCATGGGGGTCAGTTCCTTGAGGCGCGGAATGTCGAATTCCGGCCCAAGCGGACCCAGATAGGGCTGACCTGGCGCAAAACCGATGGTCAGAACACGTACCCGGCTGTTGCTAAGCCGCCGGATCGCCTCAGCCGGATCTAGCCCGGCTGCCGCCGCGGCTTCATCCAATTGTGGGGCCAGCTCTCCACCATACACAGTGGGAACACGCCAAAGGCGTCGGCCGGCTGGCAAGGGGGCCTCATACCAGTTGCGGAGTTCTAGAAGATGCCGAACCCTTTCCTGAATATCTGCATGGTGCAATCTTTCAGGGTCGAACCGTATATAGGTCGACGCGAGGGACGCGGATGTTTCGATGATACCATCCCAGGCCTCACGTACCACCTCGCTGCGAAACGCCAGAGCTGCGCGGTTCGAGGGTTCGGCCATTACATCGGAGAAGGAAACCAGAAGGCCGTCGAAACCAACCGTGCTGATGCGGGGAAAGGTCTTGTCTTCAGTGGTCGTCATTTCACAGCAAACCCGAGCGTATTTTATAGGCGACCACACAGCATCCGGTTCAAATACGCAAGCCCGGCGTTGCGAGGGCTCATATACGGGCATCCGAGCCGCTTGAATTGCCAAATTTCGACTCGGTGACTCGCTGCCGAGTCGCTTGAGTCTTGTGCTCGGCGCCAGCCGCTGGACTATATGTAGGGGTAATGGTGCCCTGAAAGGCTCTTGGTCTTTTGGGGTTTTGTAGACAAGGTGGATGGGTTGGTGCTTATGGTGGCAAGGGAAGGCACTTAACATATTGTTTTTATATAACTTTATGCCTCAGTGGAAAAAAATTGCCAAAAGCTGCATTTTTCGGTTGCGGAGGATGTTTGTTATACTTAGAACCCCCTTCACCGGCGCTGCTGAGGCGGTGCTGACGGGTCGGAGAGACGGCCTGACGGACTGGAAAGACGGTTGAGACGCTCGGGAGAGACCGGGGGCATCTTGGGAATGGGTTAGGCGGGCGCGCTGA
>NZ_JAGHRC010000007.1 GCF_017743975.1 Ruegeria sp. R14_0
GGGACCGCCCCTACACCCGCGAACAGGCCTGCTTCCCCCCAGGCTCCATGGGCGTCGACAAATACTGGTCCCCCGTCAACCGCGTCGACAACGCATACGGAGACAGAAACCTCATCTGCACATGCCCCCCAATGGACGCATACCAAGAAGCCGCTGAGTAAACCAAAACCCCCGCCAAAAAAGCGGGGGTTTTTTCTTAGGGCACGAAGCTTTCGGGCACGCCGAATGGCGGGGTGTCCACGCTGGTGCCGGTCAGAGCATGCATGAAAGCGACAAGGCTATCGATTTCGGCGTCTGAAAGATCCAGCGGAGCGATGTCGATCTTGTTGCGCACCCTCTGCATCTCGATCTGGTCCTGCCAGATGACGAAATCGGCCTTCTGCAACCAGGGAACATCGGGCAAAGCGGCGGTCTGGGGTGCCCAGTTCATAAAGCTGCCTACAGGGTCCAGGTGGTGACGGATCATGCTGTCCAAGTCCGGGAACGCGCCGTTATGGCCATAGGGTGCCGTCAGGGCCACATTGCGCAGCATGGGTGTACGGAAGCGATAGGCATCCTCGAGCCGGTTGCTTTCACCCATACGGCCAACGTCACGTGCATAAGGATCCCACTGCCGGGTTCGACCCGGACCAAATGGCGGCAAAGCCAAGGCGTGGAATTCCTGATCCGACATCAACGGGCCGGAATGGCAGGTGGCACAGCGCGCCTTGCCATAAAACAGATCCATTCCGTCCTTTTGTGCTGGGGAAAGCGCACTGTCATCGCCTGCAAGGTATTGGTCGAACGGGCTGTCTGTGCTGCGCCATTCGACTGCCATGAAGGCGGCCAGAGCGTTCGCGATCTGCGTGATCGTGATGTCTTCGGTCGTTTCGACCCCGTCAAAGGCCGCTACGATTGCCGGGCCATAGCGTGGGTCAGTGCGCACGCGTTTGGCCAGAATTGGCCAACCCTTGTCGATACGATCATGGACGGCACCGGTGACCTGGTTTTCGGCTACATTCCCGGCCATCTCGAACTGAGCCGTCAAAGGGAACAACGCCTGCGCGGCGAGCAGAGAATTCAACCCCTCGGGCAGCCACTCCTGTGCTGGGGAGTTGAATCCGTTGCCATAGACATCCGAGATGCTTAGCCGCCCATCATGAAAGACGGTGTGAATGTCCCTGGCTCCAAGGTTCCACAGCCCCGGAGAGTTGCGGGGGATGCGCTTGCGGATCTTGTCCGCGCCAACCCCCGGCGTGCGGTCGGGACCAAGCCCCTGACCTCCTTCGCCGATCCCCAGCGATAACCCGTCCGAAGTGCCGAAATCCGGATGGTGGCAATGAGCGCAACTGATGTTCTGATTTCCCGACAGGATCGGGTCGTAAAACAGTTGATGACCGATGGCCGCCTGTTCCATATCAAAGGGGATGAAGTCACTATCGGTTAACGGGCGCGGCACATCCTGCGCGGCCGCCGTTCCCGCCAACAAGAAGGCCACCCCATGCGTCAGATTGTATTTGCCCTTTTTTGTCTTGCGACCCCCGCTTTGGCCGAGTTGGAAAAAGCCCGCGACATGATGGAGGCCGGAGAGTTCGAAGCCGCGCGTGAAGAACTGCTGCCAGCCGCCCGGTCGGGCAATGCCGAGGCCGAAGAATTGATCGGAGTGATGTATGGTCTTGGGCTGGGTGTCGAGCAAGATTACGAAAGGGCGTTCGAATGGTACCTGCGCGCCTCGATGAAAGGGCATCCCGGGGCGCAGTCCGGCGTCGGCTGGTATTATGAGTTGGGTCTGGGCATGCCTGCGCCCGATCTGGTTCGGGCCTATATGTGGTACACGCTCAGCGCCATTGGTGGCGATCCCGATGCGGCGATCAGCCTTGAGGAAGTGGTCAAGAAGATGTCGCCGGAGCAGATTGAAAGGGCGCATGTTCTGGTCAGTGATTACAAAGGGTGGATGTACCCGTTTAGATGATCGGTCAAACCTTCAACGGTTTTGCGAACCGCTTGGGGGCGTTGGTTGCAGGGTCGATAATCGGACCAGACGAATACTGGCACACAAATGCGCGGCGCGGGTTTTGCGTTGTATTGGCACCCGAACTGTGCAGCGTCAGGCTGGAAAAGGCCACGATAGTGCCCGCCTTGCAGGTCATCGGCGTTCCCGTCTCGGATCCGAAATACCCGTTGAGTTCGTTGCTGTCGTCCTGCCATTCGTGCCGGTCCAGGCCGGGCTCGGCGTCCAGGTCGCGCGGCAAGATATAAACACAGCCGTTTTCTTCGGTGGCGTCGTCAACGGCGATCCAGACGGTCAGATAGGGTGTGTGGTCAAATCCGACGTAAGCCCCGTCCTGATGCCATGCGAAACTGGCCCCTTTGCCCGCGCCTTTCACCACAAACTGTTCGTTGAACAGCATCGGGTCAGCGATCCCGCACGCGGACGTGATCTCGGCGATTTTGTCGCCCAGCAGAAACTCTTCGAGCGATGGGAATTCCGCGTGTCTGTGGCGCAGGAAACGGCGCGCATCCCCAAGTCCGATCTTGTGCACGTCTCCGCCCCCATCATGGGCAGGTTCTTCCAATAGCGTGTCGCAGGTGCTGCGCAGCATCTGCAAATCTTCCGCGTTCAGTGCGTTCTCAAAGATCAGATAGCCTTGGCGGCGAAATGCATCGGTCTGGTCGAGCATGTGGATCACTCCGGCGCGGTTGGGTTGAGTGCGCGCGACACAGGCCGCGCGCAACTGTTTCAGGCTGGCTTACTGGGTTTCAGCAGCACGGGTTGCGGCAATCTCGGCCTCTGCCTCGGCAACGGCTGCAACCAAAGCGTCATAAGCAGCTTCGCCGCCGTCTACATTCGCTTTGAACCAGTCATAAACGGGTGCTGCGGCTTCTTTGAACGCTGCTTTTTCTTCTGGTGTCGGCACGTAAAGGTCGCCGCCTTCGGCCACGAATTCCTCATAAGCTTGGATCGACTTGCGCTTGGGCGAGGCGAACGTGGCCTGCTGCAGCTGATAGAACCCGTCGACTACGACATTGCGCAGCTCGGGCGGCATCGACATGAACTTCTCGTTGTTCATAAACCACAGCGCACCCATATAGGCGTGCCCGTCAAGCGTGACGTATTTCAGACCGGCATCCGGGAACTTCATACCCATGATGTCGGTGATCCCGTTCTTGGAGCCTTCGACAACACCGGTCTGGAAGCTGGTGAACAGCTCTGGCCACGGGATCGGGGTAGGGGATGCACCAAGTGCCTTCACCAATTCCTGCGGCAGGTCGGCGACCACGGTGCGGATTTTCAGGCCTTCCATGTCCTCGGGGCTGGTCACACGGCGCTGGGTGTTGGCAAAGTTGCGCCAGCCGCCGGTGTTGCCGATGGTCATCAGACGCAATGCACCGCCCGAGTTTTCGGCGACCATTTCCTGCATCTTGGTCACAAAGGGCGACCCGTTGGCCAGTGCGGCCTCGGCGACGCGGTCATCGGACATCAGATAGGGCAGGTCGAGCACCTGAACGAAGGGGAAGATGCCCGACGTGCCGCCCGAGGTCTGGATCACGATATCGATCTGACCCTCAGCCACACCCTGCAGACACTCGGCCCCGTTCGAGCACAACTGCGTACCGATGAACAACTCGACCTCGATTGCACCGTTAGATGCGGCCTCGACATAGTTTTTGAAGACGACCAGACCGTCATAGTCCTCGTCGTTTTCGTTCGAGTTTGCAGTTGCGCGCAGGGTATAGTCGGCGGCTGTCGCGGCCATGGCGGACGCGGCCACCAGCGACGTGGCCACCGCTGCGGTTTTGATGAAAGATCTGAGCATGCGTTTCCTCCCTTTGGGTCTCAGTCAGTTTGCAAATCCCGTTATCCTCGGGATCGTCATGGATATTGCGGGGACATAGGTGATCAGGAAGATCACTATGATTTCGACAGCCAGGAACGGCAGGATTGCCTTGGCGATGGTTTCCACTTTCTCGCGTGACACGGCGGCGGCTACGAACAACACCAGACCCATGGGCGGTGTGGCCAGACCAACGGTCAGGTTGACGCTCATGATAATGGCGAAATGGATCGGGTCCACGCCGAGGCTGGTGAAGATTGGACCAAGGATCGGACCCAGGATGATGATCGCAGGGCCAGCGTCCAGGAACATGCCGACGATGAAAAGCAACAGGTTGATCAGGAACAGCAGGATCAGCGGGTTTTCAGACAGGCTGAGGATCAGCGAAGCCAGCTGCTCTGGCGCGTGGCTGAGGCTGACAACCGTTTTGAAGGCCATCGCAGCACCGACGAGCAACAGAACAACAGCCGAAGTCAGGCCTGCGTTGCTGAGAATTTCGGGCACCTCTTTCAGGGTCAGCGTCCGAAGGACAAAGAACCCGATGATAAAGGCATACCCCACGGCAACCGCAGCTGCCTCGGTCGGGGTGAAGATACCGCCCAGAATACCGCCCAGAATGATGACCGGAGTCATGAGCGGGAAAAAGGCCTTGAGGCTGGCCTGGCGACGTTCGCCCCAAGTGTACTTTCGGCTGGCGACGGGGAAGTCATATTTGTCGGCCATAAACTTGATCATCAGCATCAGGCCAACGCCCACCATCACGCCGGGTACAATTCCGGCAAGGAACAGCGCCGCGACGCTTTCGCCCATGACATAGGCGTAGATGATCATTATGCCCGAGGGCGGGATGATCGGTCCGATCACCGAACTTGCTGCCGTGATAGCGGCGGCGAAGCGACGGGTGTATCCCTGTTTCTCCATCGCCGGGATCAGCATCGACCCCAGCGCCGAGGTGTCGGCCACTGCCGAACCGGACAGGCCCGCAAACAGGATCGAGCTGAGGACGTTCACATGCGCCAAACCACCGCGCAGGTGCCCCATCAGGGCCTGACTGAACTCAACCAGCCGCAGCGTAATACCGCCGCGGTTCATCAGCTCTCCGGCCAGCATGAAGAAGGGGATCGCCATCAGTGGAAAGCTGTCCATACCGTTGTAGACATTGCGATACAGAAGCGTGATGTCGTTTGTCTGACCGTTCAGCCACAGCAATATGCCAGGGGCTGCCAGCAACGCGAAAAAGACCGGCAGGCCGATCAGCAGAAACACCAGAAACGTGGGCAGGAACCATATCAGCATTTATTCGGCCCCCACTGGTGCGTCCGCAATGTCGGGCAGCAGATGACCGCCGCCCAAAAGTGTTATGAAGGCGCGCAGGATCAGTTCGATATTCACGGATATCAGCAGGATCACCCCGACCAGCAACGAGGCCATCATCCAACTGCGCGGAATGCGGTACCATTCGTCAAAGCCGAAGGATGTGGGCAGATACAGCGCAGCAGTGGCAAATTTTCCGCCAAAGCCCGTGACCTCGGCCCAACCGATGTTCGCGGCGACCAGAAGGACGGCCAGTGATACCAGCAAAAGCAGAATGTTCAGAATCTGCCCAATAGCGCGCGGCAGCATAAGCGGCACCATGTCGATGGCGACAAACCCGCCGCGCCTGAAGGCTGTGGGGGCCATCAGGCCGGTCATCCATAGCATGCAGAACCGAGCCGCCTCATCCGGCCAGGGCAATGCGTTGCCCAGAACGTATCGGAAGAAGACTTGAATCAGAATTGCGACCACCATGAGTGCAATCGCAACGACACCAACCGCGCGGCCCAATCGCAGCACGGTTTCATTAACAAACGCAATCGGCGCAAGCACCGACGTCAATCCGCCCATGCGGATCCTCCCTTTTCAGCCGCGGGTTTTCCCCGCGACAGTTATCCCGCGCTTATTGATGCGCGAATTGGCCGAGCTTTCCGGCATAGAAGGTCAACGCGTCTCCGTCCGCCATACTGGCACGCAGGACCTTTCCAACAACAATGACATGATCGCCCGCATCGTGATAGGCGTGCTGTTCACATTCAAACCGCGCCAGACAGTCCGGCAAAAGCGGCGTTCCGTTTTCGCAGCGGTCGTGCGTGATCTCTTTCAGCGCATAGGCATCTTTCGAGCATCCAAAGCACAACTCGGCCTGTTCAGCGGACAGGACGTGAACGCTGAAATGGCGCGCTTCGTGGAAATAGCGGAACCGGCGCGAGTTGCGGTCGCCCGCCCACATGATCAGTGGCGGATCCAGCGACAGCGAGGAAAAACTGTTCGCCGTGATGCAGATCGGGCCGTCGGCGCTGTCACAGGTGACGATGGTGACGCCGGTGGCAAAGCGGCCAAAGGCGTCGCGCAGGGTGCGGGTGTCGTCCTTGTGGGGGACGAATGTATGGGTCATGTCCTTTGAGATTGCATTCATCATGGTACCTCTTGCCCCAGCGCCGCCTCATACAGGCGGAACCAGCTCTCGCGATCCAATTTGACTTTCAGCGCATCCGAGATCCGCTTGATGCGGTCCAGATTGTTGGTGCCCAGAACCGGCAGGATGCCCGCGGGATGCGCCAGCAGGAACGCAATCGCAACGGCTGCGCGGTCTACACCGAATTCTTCCCCGATCTCATCCGCGACAACGCCGACCGGAGGGTTGCCGGCCATCAACAGCCCGCCGCCCAGTGGCGACCAGGCCATCACCGGCTGGCCGTGCTGCTGGTGAAACGCCAGATCGCCGTTTGTGAAGGGGCTGATCTCGCCCAGCGAAATCTCGATCTGGTTGGTAACCAGAGGGGTCTTCATTGCCGATTGCAGCAGGTTCCAGTCCCATGGGCGGAAATTGGAAACACCCACCGCGCGCACCTTGCCGCTAGCGACCACTTCGTCCAAAGCAGCGCCGGTTTCATTGTGGTCCATGAACGGGTCAGGGCGGTGGATCAGCAGCAGGTCAATGTGATCGATGGCCATCTCCGACAAAGAGGTTTCGACCGATTTCAGGATATGACCCCGCGACGTGTCATAGTATTTGACCTTCGCATGCGAGTACCGGCCGCAAGGGGCAACGATATCGCACTTGGTGACGATCTCCATATTCTGGCGCAGCGCGGGGTTATCCCGCAATGCAGCCCCCAGAACGGCCTCGGCATTGTAGTCGCCGTAGATGTCGGCCTGATCGAAGGTGGTGATACCCTGATCCAGACAGGCCTGAATCTTGGCCTCGACATGGGCCGCGGATGTATCCGTGTCGTCGCCCAAGCGCCACATGCCATAGACAAGGCGGCTCATTTCCAGCGAGTCAGAAAGTTTCACACGTTGCATCAGCGACGAACTCCGTTGCCCAGCGGCGTGGCCGGGGTATTTGCAGGGACCCTTCCGTAAGCTTCGGGAAGGGAGCAGGTTTTCAGGTTTGGCAGGACACGGCTGCCGAAATGGCGGGCTTCGTCCATGTGCGGATAGCCCGAGAAGATAAAGGCGCGAATGCCCATCTTCTGATATTCTTCGATCTTGGTCATCACCTGATCGGTCGACCCGACCAGCGCCGCGCCGCAGCCTGAACGCGCCCGACCGACACCGGTCCAGAGGCCGGGTTCGACATAACCATACTCATCCGCCAGATCGCGGTTCTTGGACTGGTGCGCGACGCCCAGCGACGTCGAATCCAAAGCCCGCTCGCGAATGGCGCGGCCGTATTCATCATCCAGCTTCGAGACAATGTAGTCGGCGTATTCCTGCGCCTCGGCTTCGGTGTCGCGGACAATCATGTGCACGCGCAGGCCGTAATCCAGGGTCCGGTTGTAGTTCTCGGCCACCGCGTGCACGGCCTTCATCCGCTCAGCCAGTTGATCCTTGGTCTCGGGCCACATCAGGTAGACGTCGCAATGCTCGCCACACAGGTCCAAGGCGGATGGGGAGTAGCCACCGAAATACAGCAACGGGCCGCCGGTCTGATACGGTTTTGCCGGGTCTGTTGTCAGACCCGAGAAGTTATAGACCTCGCCCGCATGGTTGATCTCATCCTGAGTCCAGGCCTGTTTCAGAATCTCAACCACTTCGCGCGAACGCTGATAGCGGAAGGCGCTGTCGGCTTTCTCGCCGGGGAAATCGGAGGAGATGATGTTGACCGTCAGCCGCCCCTTCAGCATGTGGTCCAATGTTGCGATGGTACGCGCCAGCATGATCGGCTGCATCTCGCCGCAGCGCACAGCGGCCAGCATGTTGATCTTTTCGGTGATCGGTGCGCACCCCGCGACAAAACTCAACGTGTCCTGACCAACCTGATAGGAAGACGGGCAGAGGATGTTGCGAAAGCCTTGCGCCTCGGCCTCTTTCACGATGCCCGAGCAGTGGTCCCAGCTGGATCGCAGATCGCCATCCGGCACGCCCAGAAACTGATAATCGTCCGAGCACAGCGCCGCGAACCACGAAACTTCGGCCGCGTCCAGATCGGGGGAAGTGATGGGGACGATGGTCATTTGATTCGTTCTCCGGTCGGCTGTGACTTTCCTCTTGCGTAGCAATCACATTGATGTAGATCAATGGTGTATCAATTTTTCCTGCGACTGAGTGAAGCGCCCGAAGATGTCCTCTGCCAACCGAAACCCGAACGCCTTGCCGGTTTACGTTCAGATCGCCGAGCTGCTGATCCGCGACATCGCTGCCGGGCGTTTGATTTCCGGCGAGCGTCTGCCGCCCGAGCGGGAGTTGGCAGCAGACCTGAACGTGTCTGTCGGGACGTTGCGAAAATCGCTCGCCGAGCTTGAGAAAAAGGGCATGCTGGAGCGTATTCAGGGGTCGGGCAACTATGTCCGCGACACCGGGACGCAAAATAGTGTCTATGGGATGTTCCGGCTGGAACTGCCCGAAGGCGGTGGCCTGCCGCGCGCGGATATCCTGTCCGTCGACCAGGTGAAAAAACCAATCGACCTGCCCGAATTTGGCGCGTCAGACAGCGGGTCCCGCGTGCGTCGGATGCGTTATCTGAATGACACAATTATCGCGGTCGAGGAAATCTGGCTGGACGATTCCGCCGGACGCATCGATCAGCATCTGTTGTCCGACTCGCTCTATCGGTACTACCAACATCAGTTAGGCTTCTGGATTACCCGTGCGGAAGACAGGGTCTCGCTTGGGGCGTTGCCAGACTGGACGCCCCCTGATTTCACCAAACCGGCCGGTGAAACGGTCGGTTACATCGAACGGTTCAGCTGGTCGGAACGACCTGAACCTGTTGAGTTTTCAAAAACATGGTTCGACCCGGATCGGGCCACCTATGTCCAACGACTGAAGTAAAAGGAACTGCGCATGACCCGGACCATTCACTACGGGCTGATCGGATGCGGTATGATGGGGCAGGAACATCTGCACAATATTGCCTTGCTGGACGACACGCGCGTTTCGGCGATTTTTGAGCCTGATGCCGAGATGGCCCAGGTCGCACAAGAGATCGCGCCAGACGCAGTGATGGTGTCGTCAGTGGCCGAATTGCTGGCAGTCGAAGACCTGGATTGCATCGTCATCGTCAGCCCCAACCATGTGCACGTCGATCAGATCGAAGAAATCGCCCGCGCGCGTCCATTGCCATTGCTGGTCGAGAAACCTCTGTTCACCGACCCCGCGGACGCAGAGCGGCTTGAAGCGATCCAGCGCGATTATCCGCACCCGATCTGGGTGGCGATGGAATACCGCTATATGCCCCCCATTGCCGCGCTGATTGCTGAGGCGCAGGCGACAGGCGGTGTAAAAATGCTGTCGATCCGCGAGCATCGGTTCCCGTTTCTGGAAAAGGTCGGGAACTGGAATCGGTTCAACCGCAACACCGGGGGCACCTTTGTCGAGAAATGCTGTCATTTCTTCGACCTTATGCGCCTGATCCTGCAATCGGACCCGGTGCGCGTCACCGCAAGTGGCGGGCAGGCGGTGAACCATCTGGACGAGGCGTATGAGGGCGAAACGCCAGACATCCTCGACCACGGTTACGTCATTGTCGATTTCTCCTCGGGCGCACGGGCGATGCTGGAGCTGTGCATGTTCGCCGAAGGATCGCGGTATCAAGAGGAGATCTCGGCCATCGGTCCCGATGCCAAGATCGAAGCGCTGGTTCCGGGGCCGGGTAGGTTCTGGCCGGAACATCTGGGTGAACCGCCGGTGCCACAGGTGATCGTCAGCCCGCGCGATCCCAAAGGGCCGATCACCAAGGATATTCCCGTCGATCCGCGCCTGCTGGCCGCCGGGGATCACAACGGTTCGACCTTCTATCAGCATCAGGGGTTTTTGGCGGTTCTGCGGGGTGAGAAAGAACAACCGGACGTAACCCTTCAGGATGGGCTCTGGGCTGTTCGCATCGGGCTGGCCGCGCAAGAAGCGCTTGAGACCGGAGAGACCGTCCGCTTCAATTCATGAAGCGGATAGGAAACTCACGTTCCAGATACGCACAGGATCGGGTGTCGTTTTTGGCGCCCGATGCGTCTTTTCCGCTTGCTGAGCGTATTCCGACGCAATAGCTCTGTTTGTGGGACACCCCTCCCCAACGAGGGGCGTGTATCTGGAAGGGTAATACAGATGAGTATTCAACAACCGGCAACGCGGCCGGCGAATCCGCGTTTTTCCTCTGGCCCCTGCGCCAAGCCCCCCACATTTGATCTGACCAAACTGGCCGATGCCGCGCTGGGCCGGTCGCACCGTGCGGCTGTCGGCAAGGACAAGCTGAAGGCGGCCATTGAAGGCACGCGTGAGGTGCTTGGCATTCCGGCAGATTACAAGATCGGCATCGTTCCCGCCTCAGACACCGGCGCGGTAGAGATGGCTCTGTGGTCGCTGCTGGGCGAGCGCAAGGTCGAGATGCTGGCTTGGGAAAGCTTTGGCTCCGGTTGGGTCACCGACGTGGTCAAGCAGCTAAAGATCGACGCCGAGGTGAAAACCGCGGATTACGGTCAGCTGGTTGATCTGGCCTCGGTCGATTTCGCCAATGACGTCGTGTTTACGTGGAACGGCACAACCTCGGGCGTGCGGGTTCCAAACGGCGACTGGATTGCCGATGACCGTCAGGGTCTGACGATTTGTGACGCGACATCGGCAGCTTTTGCGATGGACCTGCCTTGGGACAAACTGGATGTGACCACCTTCAGCTGGCAGAAAGTGCTGGGTGGAGAGGCGGCCCACGGCATGCTGATCTTGTCGCCCCGCGCGGTGGAGCGGCTGGAAAGCTATACCCCCGCATGGCCCCTGCCCAAGATTTTCCGCCTGACCAAGGGCGGCAAGCTGATCGACGGTATTTTCACCGGCGCAACGATCAACACACCCTCGATGCTGGCGGTTGAGGATTACCTGTTCGCGCTGGACTGGGCGCGCTCGGTTGGTGGGCTGCAGGGCCTGATCGCGCGGGCCGACGCCAATGCCGGTGCGGTGCATGCGTTCTGCGATCAGAACGATTGGATCGCCAACCTGGCCGAGGATGCAGCGACGCAGTCGAACACATCCGTATGTCTGAAATTCACCGACACGCGTATTCAGGACGGTGCGACATTCGCCAAGGCCGTAGCTAAGCGGCTTGAGGCCGAGAAAATCGCGCTGGACATCGGTGCCTATCGCGACGCGCCTGCGGGTCTGCGTATCTGGTGCGGCGGCACGGTCGAAACCTCGGATATCGAGGCGATGTTGCCGTGGCTCGCCTGGGCCTTCGAGGCTGAAATTGCGGCACAATCCGAAGCCGCCTGATCTTTTTCACCGGGCCGCGCGGGCCCGGACCTTTCATACAATTCAAGGACCAGAGAATATGGCCCCCAAAGTACTCGTATCTGACAAGCTCAGCGAAACCGCCGTGCAAATCTTCCGCGATCGCGGCATCGACGTGGATTTCATGCCCGATCTGGGTAAGGACAAAGACAAGCTGGCTGAGGTGATTGGTCAGTATGATGGCCTAGCCATCCGGTCGGCCACCAAGGTCACGCCGAACATTCTGGAAAAAGCCGACAAGCTGAAGGTCATCGGTCGCGCCGGGATCGGCACCGACAATATCGACAAGGACGCGGCGTCGAAAAAAGGCGTGATCGTGATGAACACGCCGTTCGGCAACATGATCACCACCGCCGAACACGCGATCGCGATGATGTTCGCCGTGGCGCGGCAGATCCCCGAGGCCAGCACCTCGACCCATGCGGGCAAATGGGAAAAGTCCAAGTTCATGGGGATTGAGCTGACCAACAAGACCCTCGGCGTCATCGGTGCGGGCAACATCGGCGGTATCGTCTGTGAACGTGCTTTGGGCCTGAAGATGAAGGTCGTTGCCTACGATCCCTATCTGGGTGAGGAGAAAGCCGCGCAAATGGGCGTGGAAAAGGTCGAACTGGACGAGCTGTTGGCCCGGGCTGACTTCATCACCCTGCACGTTCCGTTGACCGACCAGACCAGCAACATCCTGAGCCGCGAAAATCTGGCCAAAACCAAGCCCGGTGTGCGCATCGTAAACTGCGCGCGTGGCGGGCTGGTCGACGAAGAAGCGCTGGCCGAGATGCTGCAATCCGGCCACGTGGCTGGCGCGGCCTTTGATGTGTTCAGCGTGGAACCGGCCAAAGACAACCCACTGTTCAACCTGCCTAACGTGGTCTGCACCCCCCACCTGGGCGCTGCAACGACCGAGGCGCAGGAAAACGTGGCGCTGCAGGTGGCCGAGCAGATCTCGAACTACCTGCTGACCGGCGCGGTGGAAAACGCGCTGAACATGCCCAGCGTAACGGCCGAAGAGGCCAAGGTCATGGGCCCGTGGATCAAGCTGGCAGGTCACTTGGGCAGCTTCATCGGCCAAATGACCGATGAGCCGGTCAAGGCGATCAACATCCTGTATGACGGTGTCGCGGCCGAGATGAATCTGGCCGCCCTGAACTGTGCCGTCGTTGCCGGGATCATGAAAAAATTCAATCCCGAAGTGAACATGGTGTCGGCCCCGGTTGTTGCCAAAGAACGTGGCATCCAGATTTCGACCACCAATCAGGACAAATCCGGCGCGTTCGAAGGGTATATCAAGGTGACTGTTGTGACCGACAAACGCGAACGCTCGATCGGTGGCACGGTGTTCAGCGATGGGAAACCCCGGTTCATCCAGATCAAGGGTATCAATATCGACGCCGAAATTGGCGCGCATATGCTCTACACCACCAACGAAGATGTCCCCGGCATCATCGGTGCGCTGGGTCAGACCATGGGCGAAAACGACGTCAACATCGCCAACTTTACGCTGGGCCGGGCCGAGGCGGGCGGCGAAGCAATCGCGCTGCTCTATGTCGACGAACCGGTGCCCGCCGAAGCCCGCGCGAAACTGGCAGAAACGGGTCTGTTCACGCAGATCAAACCGCTGCAATTTGACGTAGCCTGAGTTTGGCCTGATAATTGTGACTTGAACAATGCCCGCGCAAAAAATGCGCGGGCATTGTCTTTTCTCTGCAATCGAGTTGTTGCACAAAGCGCTTATTGATTTCAGCGAGGCTTTGCTTTGAGCACTCCGATTTACGCAGTTGGCGATATTCACGGTCAGTTGGGCATGCTACACACGGCCCTCGCCGCGATCGAGGCAGATGGCGGCCCGGACGCGCGGATCGTGTTTTTGGGCGATTACGTGGATCGCGGCCCGAACAGTCGCGAGGTGCTGGACCTGCTAATCGAAGGACAACGCGCCGGGCGGAATTGGGTCATGGTCAAAGGCAACCACGACCGCATGATGGCCCGCTTTGTTGAGCGTTGTGAGATCGCGGACAAACATTTGCCGATAACTCTGAACTGGCTGCACCCGCGGTTGGGCGGGCGTGAAACACTGGCCTCTTACGGCGTCGAAGTAACCGACACGGACCGCATCTTTCAGGTCCACGAACGCGCGCTTGCGGCCGTTCCACAGGCTCACATCGAGTTTGTGAATGGTTTGTCCAACTTTCATAAGGAAGGTGAGCTACTGTTTGTCCATGCGGGGATCAAGCCGGGCGTTCCACTGGATCAGCAGACCGAAGACGACCTTGTCTGGATAAGACAGGAGTTCCTGCGCGATGCCCGCCCGCATCCCTGGTTGATCGTGCACGGCCATACCCCCGTGGACCGGGCCGAACATTGCGGCAAACGTATCAATCTGGATGCAGGCGCGGGCTATGGCCGACCCCTTGCAACGGCGGTCTTCGAAGGGCGTGAGTGCTGGCTGCTAACCGATGCAGGCCGGGTCAGATTAGAGCCTAATTTGAGGTAAAACGCGCTTTGTAGCGGTCCCGCAGGGCGTTTTTCTGCACCTTACCCATCGTGTTTCTGGGCAGCTCGTCCAGCAAAATCAGCTCGCGGGGGTGCTTGAATCGAGCCAATTCGTTTTGAACGGTCGACATAATTGCCTCGACGTCCGGAGACTGATCCGGCTCGGCCACCAGAATACCCAGGACTGTTTCGCCAAAATCCGGGTGTGGAACGCCGATCACCGCGCTTTCCAGCACGCCGGGTTGGTCGTCCAGCACCAGCTCAATCTCTTTGGGATAGATGTTGAACCCGCCCGAGATGATCAGATCTTTGCCGCGCCCGACGATATGGACATAGCCATCTTCGTCCACGCGCCCCAGATCGCCTGTGATGAAAAACCCGTCTTCGCGCAATTCCGCGGCTGTTTTCTCGGGCATTTGCCAATATCCTTCGAAAACATTGGGCCCACGCACTTCAATCATGCCGATTTCGCCTTGCGGTAGGGTCTCGCCTGTCTCGGGGTCGGTCACCTTCAGATCAACATCGGGCAAGGGGAACCCCACGGTTCCCGCGCGGCGTTCGCCGTCATAGGGGTTCGAAGTGTTCATGTTGGTTTCCGTCATGCCGTAGCGTTCCAGAATGCGGTGGCCGGTTCGGTCTTCGAACCTTTCATGGGTCTCGGCCAGAAGTGGGGCCGAGCCCGAGATGAACAGCCGCATATGGCGCGTCAGATCGCCCGTGAACTGTTCATCCGCCAGCAATCGGGTGTAGAAGGTCGGCACTCCCATCATCGATGTCGCGTTGGGCATCAGGCGCAGGATGTCATCCAGGTCAAATTTCGGAAGAAAGATCATCGATCCACCCGACGCCAGAATGACGTTCGTCGCCACAAACAGCCCGTGGGTGTGAAAGATCGGCAAGGCATGCAGCAACACGTCATCCTTGGTGAACCGCCATTCCTGCACCAGAGTTTCGGCATTGGACAACAGGTTGGCCTGCGTCAGCATCGCGCCCTTGGACCGACCCGTTGTGCCCGAAGTATAGAGGAATGCGGCCAGATCATCTTCGGATCGCTTTACGGGCTCGAACGCGGGCAGCATCCCCAATGCACGGCGCATCAGACTGCCGGACCCGTCGGCGTTTAGTGTCTCTAACCTTGCGTTTTGTGCCTGTGCGATCGGGGCAAGATCAGCTTGATTGGCGGCATCACACACCACCAACGCCGCGCCGCTGTTTTCGATGAAGTAGCTGAGTTCGGCGGACTTATAGGCGGTGTTCAATGGCAGAAAGATCAACCCGGCTTGCGCGCAGGCGGCATAGAGTGCCAGCGCTTCTGGAGATTTTTCGACCTGAACGGCGACCCGGTCTCCGGGCTGCAGTTCGAAACCGTTCAGGGCGTTGGCGATCCGTGACGCCATGTCCAGAAAATCCGCATGACTCAGTGTTTGGCCGTCCGGCAGATATAAAAACGGTGTGTCCTGACCCGCGTGAATGCCAAACAGTTGATCATAGAGAGGGTTGCCCATCCCGCCATTCCTTCGCGCCGAACCAAATTGCGCTGAATCTGGCGCGGATTAGCAGCACGGTAAAGCGGAAAACGTTCAAATCAGAACTGAGTGGTCATGCGGTACCCGGCGGCGAAGTACATCTTTGCAAAGGTAACCGGCTGCTCCTCAAGCCACGTGATCCGTTCACCCGTAAACACCGGTTCGCCGACCGGAAGGTCCAGAAAGCCGGCGACTGTCTCATCGGCGCGACTTGCCAGAAAACTCAACT
This sequence comes from Ruegeria sp. R14_0, assembly GCF_017743975.1. Taxonomy (GTDB): domain Bacteria; phylum Pseudomonadota; class Alphaproteobacteria; order Rhodobacterales; family Rhodobacteraceae; genus Ruegeria. The sequence continues at coordinate 15,816 of NZ_JAGHRC010000007.1, forward strand.
CGACATTGGTGAAAGGCACCGTCTGGATCAGCCACTCATTAGGGCCTATTGCGGCAAAATCAGCGTCGATGACTTGCGGGACCGAGGCTATGACGATCCAGCGATCCTCGAATTGGAACGGCGTGTTGCCGTTGAAATGCATGCAGCGCACATGCATGACGTTTTGATCCGATGTCAGCGCCAGGCGCGCGCGCAACCAATCAGGCGCAGGTTCCACACCCGAGGACACCAACGCATAGCGATAGGTGCCGCCCATAGCCTCGACCTCGTCCCGAACCATGGGGATTGTGAAGCGGGCTTGCCGCTGCGGTGCGCTTAGAACCCGCGTTCCGGCCTTGCGACGACGTTCCAGATAGCCCTCATCCGCCAGCTCGCGCAGCGCGCGGTTCACGGTTGTTCGGGTGCAGGAAAACTCGACTGCCAGTTCCTGCTCATTGGGCAACAGGGACTCCGGCTGCCACTGGCCCGACCGGATGCGTGCCAGAACGGTTTCTTTGATGTCCCTGTAGCTGGTGTTGTCACTCGATTGGGTCATGCGGCCTTTTTCCATGGTTCTGTCCGTTTAGACATCGGCCAGAAGATCGGCAATCGCAGCTTTGTAGGCAGGGATAATGCTGTCCCGTTCGATGTGGCGACCCTGCTGCACCATATGCCGCCCCGCCGACCACAGATCGGTCACCAATCCGTCGGGGGCAGCAAAACACAGCCCGTCTAACAATTGCTGATCAGTCAGGGCGTAGAGCGTGGGGTGGGAGCGGTCAATCGCGACCAGATCGGCCAGTTTGCCGACCGCGATTTCGCCCGCATTTCGGTCCAACGCCTGCGCGCCGCCACGGGCCGCTCCGGTATAGAGTGCGTGGCCAACCGAGCCTTCGTCCTTGACCAGCACGGTGCGCGCGTGATCGCGCAGGCGTTGAGAATACTCTAGGGTTCGCAGCTCTTCGGGTAGAGAAATGCGTATATTAGAGTCTGATCCGATCCCAAATCGCCCACCTGCGTCGACATAAACAGATCCGTTGAAGATCCCGTCGCCCAGGTTGGACTCGGTGATCGGACACAGGCCTGCAACCGCATCGGATTGTGCTACTGCGCGCGTCTCATCATCGGTCATGTGCGTCGCGTGGATCAGGCACCAGCGATGATCGACGTCGAAATTACCCATCAGCCACGCCACAGGCCGCTGACCCAGCGCGGCCTCGACATCGGCCACCTCTTTGAGTTGTTCAGCGATGTGGATATGGATTGGGCCTGTCGGCGAAGCCTCCAGCGCCCTTTGCAAATCCGTGGGAGATATTGCACGCAAGGAATGCGGAGCGATCCCGATGGCCGAATCCATGTGGGGCAGGGTCGAGCGGCACTCTTCGACCAAATCCAGGAACTCATCCACCGAGTTGCCAAAGCGTAACTGGCCGCCCGCCAAGGATTGCTGTTCGACACCGCCATAGGTGTAAAGCACCGGAAGGTGCGTCAGTCCGATTCCGGTTTGTGCCGCGGCGGCGAAGATGCGCTGGCTTAACTCGGACGTCTGCGCATAGCGCGCCCCGCCCGGCCGGTGGTGGACATAATGGAACTCTCCGACCGAGGCGTAGCCAGCTTCTTGCATCTCAAGGTAAACCAACGCGGCTATGGCTTCGATGTGCTCGGGCGTCAGCCGTTCGAGGAATCGGTACATCAGGGTGCGCCAGGTCCAAAAGCTCTCGCGCCCGGCGGCGCGCACTTCGGTCATACCGGCCATGGCCCGCTGAAACGCGTGGCTGTGCAGGTTTCCAAGCGCGGGCAGTAGCACATCAACCTGCGTGTCAGCGGGCTGTGCTGAAACCCCGATATCAAGTGTCTGTATGTGTCCCTTGTCGATTTCCACCCGCAGGTTGCTGACCCAGTCAGAACCTAACAAAGCGGTTTTGGCGTGGATCGTCATCGTGTTCCCAATTTGTGTAGACTTTAACTTTTTATACGTATACGAAAAATCCAATCGCAAAGGGAGCCCAAAAGAATCGGCATGGCAAAAAAATCTGTCCTCTTAGGCAAGCAGGTGGCGACCATGAGTGGTGGGTCGCAACCTTATGGGATGGTTCAGGACGCGGCGCTGGCCGTTGATGGTGACAAGATTGCCTGGGTCGGGCCACGCAGCGCGTTGCCCGCCGAATATTCTGATTGGTCTGTTGAGGATTTCGGTGACAGGCTGATCACACCTGCCCTGATTGATGCACACACCCATGTCGTCTTTGGTGGAAACCGGGCGGTCGAGTTTGAGATGCGCCTGAACGGAGCATCTTACGAAGAGATCGCGCGTGCAGGCGGCGGAATTTTGTCTACGGTCAAGGCAACTCGTGCGGCCAGTGAAGATGCGCCGCTGAACGATGCTCTGACGCGCGTCGATGCTTTGCTGGCCGAGGGTGTGGCCTGTATCGAGGTCAAGTCGGGCTACGGCCTCGACGTCGAAACCGAACTCAAAATGCTACGAGTGGCCCGCCGGATCGGGCAGGCACGCCCTGTTCGCGTGAAAACCAGCTTTCTGGGTGCCCATGCGGTGCCGCCCGAATACGCGGAACGCGCGGACGACTATATCCGCGATGTCTGTATCCCGACCCTGCGGCGGGCGCATGAAGAGGGGCTGGTGGACGCTGTCGACGGGTTCTGCGAAGGCATCGCGTTCAACACCGCGCAGATCGCTGAGGTCTTTGATGTCGCGAAAGAACTGAACCTCCCGGTCAAACTGCACGCCGAACAGCTTTCGAACCTTGGAGGGGCGGCATTGGCGGCCTCATACGGCGCGCTGTCCGCGGATCATATCGAGTATCTGGATGAGGATGGCGTCTCTGCAATGGCGCAGGCGGGTACCGTCGGCGTACTGTTGCCGGGGGCGTTCTACACGCTGCGCGAAACGCAGGTTCCGCCGGTCGATTTGTTGCGCCAATACGGGGTGCCGATTGCGCTGGCAACGGACTGCAACCCTGGGTCTTCTCCGCTGACCTCGTTGTTGCTGACGATGAATATGGCCTGCACGCTGTTCCGCCTCACACCCGAGGAGGCACTGGCTGGCGTCACCTGCCATGCGGCGCAAGCCCTGGGGTTGGAGGACACTGGACTATTGGCTGCGGGCCAGCGCGCGGATCTGGCCGTTTGGGACGTCTCTCACCCGGCCGAGCTGTCCTACCGCATCGGCTTTAATCCCCTGCACAAACGCATTTTCGGAGGCGTGTGATGAAAACCCTCTCGCTGATGCCCGGTCAGGTGACGCTGTCGGAATTGGCCGAAGTCTATTGGTCAGAGCCCCCCGTGTCGCTGGATCCGCGGTGCAAACCGCAGGTCGACGCCGCGGCCAAACGGATTTTGGAGGCCGCTACAGGCGAACAGCCGGTCTATGGGGTCAATACAGGCTTCGGCAAACTGGCCAGCCACAAGATCGCGGCCAAAGATACCTCGACCTTGCAGCGCAATCTGATCCTCAGCCATTGTTGTGGCGTCGGACCGGCCGTGACGCGCCGCGTGACGCGCCTGATGATGACGCTGAAGCTGCTTTCGTTCGGGCGCGGGGCCTCTGGCGTCCGGTGGGAGCTGATTGAACTGTTGCAACAGATGTTGGCCAAAGGCGTGACCCCGGTGATCCCGGCGCAGGGATCGGTGGGGGCATCTGGCGACCTTGCACCTCTGGCACATATGACGGCGGTGATCATCGGTGAAGGTGAAGCAGAGGTTGACGGCACTATCCTGCCTGGCGCGCAAGCGCTGAATTCCGCTGGATTAGAGCCGATTCAATTGGGCCCCAAGGAAGGGCTGGCCTTTATCAACGGAACGCAATTCTCAACCGCTTTTGCCCTGGCCGGATTGTTCGAAGCCTGGCGTGCCGCGCAGAGCGCGCTGGTCATCTCGGCCCTTTCCACAGATGCGATCATGGGGTCTACGGCCCCGTTGCAACCCGAAATCCATACGCTGCGTGGCCACCGTGGACAGACCGAGGCCGCCAGTGCCATGCGCGCTGCACTGGCCGGGTCTGAGATCCGCGAAAGCCATCGGGATGGCGACACGCGTGTGCAGGACCCGTATTGTATCCGGTGCCAGCCACAGGTCACGGGCGCAGCCATGGACGTCATGCGGCAGGCCGCGGCAACGCTGGAGGTCGAGGCGAACGCCGCCACCGATAACCCTCTGGTTCTGACCGAGGCCGGGAAGATTGTCTCCGGTGGTAATTTCCATGCCGAGCCTGTGGGTTTTGCCGCTGACATGATCGCGCTGGCTGTGTCTGAGGTCGGCGCAATTGCGCAACGGCGTATTGCTTTGATGGTGGATCCGGCGCTCAGCTTTGATCTGCCGCCGTTCCTGACGCCGGACCCGGGTCTGAACTCGGGCCTGATGATTGCCGAGGTGACTACGGCCGCGCTGATGAGTGAGAACAAACATCTGGCCAACCCCTGCGTGACGGACAGCACGCCGACGTCAGCGAACCAAGAGGACCACGTGTCTATGGCCGCGCACGGTGCGCGACGGCTGACGCGAATGGTCGAGAACCTGACCTATATCCTGGGGGTCGAGCTGTTATGCGCCGCGCAAGGTGTCGAGTTCCGCACGCCATTGGAGACGAGTACGCCGTTGCAACAGGTCATTAATAGGTTGCGAGCGGACATTCCCGCCTTGACCGAAGATCGCTATCTGGCCCCCGAACTTGAGACCGCAAAACGGTTAGTGGCCGAAGGCGATATCCTCGGGGCCGTGGGCACCGAAATGCCGGAGCTGGCCTGATGAAGGTGTTCAGCGTTCACCGCGGCGACGGTCCTATTGTGCTGGGGCAACCCCATGGGGGAACGCATGTGCCGGATGATATAGCCGCACGTCTGAACGACGTCGGGCGCGGTCTGGCGGACACGGATTGGCACATAAACAGGCTCTATGACGGACTATTGGATGATGTGACCGTCGTTCAATCGCATGTTCATCGCTACGTTATTGATGCGAACCGAGACCCGGCCGGAGGCTCGCTGTATCACGGTCAAAACACGACAACGCTTGTGCCTCTGACCGATTTCGACGGGCAACCGATCTGGAAAGTTGGTCAGGAACCGTCTGACGATGAGGTCGAGGACCGGAGACAGACGTTCCACGCGCCCTATCACGCTGCGCTGCGCGACGAGTTGGACCGTGTGCAAAGCAAGTATGGTGTAGCGATCCTGTTCGATTGCCATTCGATCCGCTCGCTGATCCCCTTCCTGTTTGATGGGGAGTTGCCGGTGTTCAACACCGGAACCAACGGTGGGCAGACATGCGACCCGGCTATTGAACAGGCGGTGCACGACACGGCTAGCCGCGCCGACGGGTTCACCTCGGTCCTGAATGGCCGGTTTCGTGGCGGCTGGACCACGCGTCACTACGGTCGCCCGACCGAGGGCGTCCACGCCATTCAAATGGAGATCGCGCAACGCGCATACATGGATGAATCGCCCCCATGGGGGTGGCGTGCGGACCGTGCCGCGCAACTCCGTCCCCATTTGAAAACGATGCTGACCCGTCTCAATGACCTTGCCCTCTCGGGCGCACTGACCGCACAAGGAGCCCAGAAATGAGCGATCCGCGTAAGAACACCCGCGACATCTATCCGCCGACCGGACCCGAGTTGAACGCCAAAAGCTGGGTGACCGAGGCACCGTTGCGGATGCTGATGAACAACCTGCACCCGGATGTGGCCGAGAACCCGCACGAGTTGGTGGTCTATGGCGGCATTGGTCGGGCCGCGCGGACCTGGAAGGATTTCGACACTATTGTTGCCGGTTTGAAGGATTTGGAAGAGGACGAGACGCTGATCGTCCAGTCCGGCAAACCAGTCGCGATCATCCGAACGCATAAGGATGCGCCGCGCGTGTTGATCGCCAATTCGAACCTTGTGCCGCATTGGGCAACCTGGGATCATTTCAACGAGCTCGATAAAAAGGGTCTGATGATGTACGGCCAGATGACGGCTGGCTCGTGGATCTATATCGGCACGCAGGGTATTGTTCAGGGCACCTATGAGACTTTTGCCGAGGCTGGGCGTCAGCACTATGACGGTGATCTGACCGGCAAGTGGATACTGACCGGCGGCTTGGGTGGCATGGGTGGCGCGCAACCGCTGGCTGCCGTGTTTGCCGGAGCCTGCTGTCTGGCTGTCGAATGCAACCCGGACAGCATCGATTTTCGTCTGCGCACGAAATACCTGGATGAAAAGGCGGAAACGCTGGATGAGGCGCTTGAAATGATCGACCGCTGGACCAAGGCGGGCGAGGCGAAGTCGGTCGGCCTGCTGGGCAACGCGGCGGAGGTGTTCCCCGAGATTTACCGCCGCATGGCCGCAGGTGGCATGCGCCCGGATATCGTCACCGATCAGACCAGCGCGCATGATCCGATCAACGGCTATTTGCCGTTGGGCTGGACCATGGGAGAGTGGCGCGAAAAGCGTGAAACAGAGCCTAAAGCGGTGGAAAAAGCCGCGCGCGCGTCGATGAAACAGCACGTGGCCGCGATGGTGGACTTTTGGAACGCGGGCGTGCCGACGCTGGATTATGGCAACAACATCCGGCAAGTGGCGCAGGACGAAGGGCTTGAGAATGCGTTCGCCTTCCCTGGTTTTGTGCCGGCCTACATCCGCCCGCTGTTCTGCAAGGGGATCGGCCCGTTCCGGTGGTGTGCCCTGTCGGGCGACCCCGAGGATATCTACAAGACCGATGCCAAGATGAAAGAGTTGTTCCCCGAGAATGAGCACCTGCATCGCTGGCTCGACATGGCACAAGAGCGGATCGCGTTTCAGGGCCTGCCCGCGCGGATTTGCTGGATCGGGCTGGGTGACCGCCACCGCGCTGGGCTGGCCTTCAACGAGATGGTGGCAAAGGGCGAGTTGGAAGCGCCAGTTGTGATCGGCCGCGACCATCTGGACTCGGGGTCGGTTGCCAGCCCCAATCGCGAGACCGAGGCGATGCTGGATGGCTCGGATGCCGTGAGCGATTGGCCTTTGCTGAACGCGCTGATCAACACGGCCAGCGGGGCGACGTGGGTGTCCCTGCATCATGGCGGCGGTGTTGGAATGGGCTTTAGCCAACATGCGGGCGTCGTGATCTGTGCTGATGGCACCGAGGATGCCGCCCGGCGGTTGGAACGGGTCCTCTGGAACGACCCGGCCTCGGGTGTCTGGCGTCATGCGGATGCGGGCTATGACATTGCCAAGGATTGCGCGCGTGCACATGGGCTGCGTCTGCCGGGTATTTTGGGGTAGTTCCAAACTGTCTCTGGCGAAAATGCTGCACCTGCGATATGCGCAGGTGAGCTTGCCGGAGATCGAAGATGTACGTTGCCACCCTGTTAACCGCCCCTACCGCACCCAACCTCGACCCGTCTCTTGTCGAGTCCCTGCGGAACGCTTGGGGTGGTGGCGAGATTCAGTGGCTCAGCCCGGACGAAGCGGCCGAGTTTTCCGTGCCTGAGACGCCCGATAACCTGTGGGATGTCTGGGCGGACCTGCAGCGGATGAGCGTGGACCTTGTTGTTCAGCCCGCTGAGGGACGCCGAAAAAAGATGCTGCTGGCCGATATGGACAGCACCATGATCCAGCAGGAATGCATTGACGAACTGGCCGATGAGGCCGGAGTTGGAGACCGGGTCAAGGACATCACCGCGCGCGCCATGAACGGCGAGCTGGACTTTGAAGGTGCGCTGACCGAACGGGTGGGTTTGCTGAAAGGTCTGGATGAGGCGGTGATCGGCAAGGTGCTGAACGAACGTATCACCCTGATGCCCGGCGGTAAGGAACTGGTGGCCACGATGCGCGCGAATGGCAGTTACGCCGCCCTCGTTTCAGGCGGGTTCACCGCATTTACGGCCAAGGTGGCCGAGGTGCTGGGTTTTGATGAAAACCGCGCCAACACGCTGCTGGTCGAAGATGGCAAGCTGACCGGTGACGTACAACGCCCGATTCTGGGCAAACAGGCCAAGGTGGACGCGTTGGAGCAGATCACCAAGCGGCTGGGCCTGTCCGAAGAGGATGTCATCGCCGTGGGCGACGGGGCCAATGATCTGGGCATGTTGAGCCGGGCCGGAACCGGCGTGGCGCTGCACGCCAAACCCTCAGTTGCGGCGCAGTGTGATATTCGGATCAATTTCGGTGATCTGACGGCCCTGCTTTATCTGCAAGGCTATTCAAAGGCCGATTTCCCCGGCGTGGAGTGACCAGCAGCCAAGCTTGACCAGGTGTCCGTTCTCTAGCGTCGTCTGGCCGAGTATTTTTGTTGCAACTGCCCCGGATTCCAATACCTCTCAAGGTCGTCCTCACTATATCCAAGCCGGGTTGCAAGATCGAAAACAGCGTCCAGCAATTGCTGATCCACGGTATCAATGGTTGTCGGAAGGATTTTCTGCGATTTGTCGACCGGTTTGGACGTCACGTTATAGTCCGCCTCACCACCAAAATCCGTCAAGAAGGCCGAGAGTTTGGGATCGTCGGGATTGTAAAGCTCTTCGAACCGGTAAAGGCCGATAAAGCCGTCGCGCTCATATTGATCGAGGGCGAACTGATTGATTTCCAGCCAGTTGAAAAGGTTTTTCTCATATGGGGAAAACTCTGCCGCGTTTTGCGCAACTTTTTTGAAATGCACGGTTGGGTCTTCGGGGTGAATGACGGCGATTTTTTCTGTCCTGCGGCCACGTGGAACGCCTGGGACAAAGATACCGTGCGTGGCATGTGAGGTGGCGGTTTCAAACGGGTTTCGAACCACATGCGCAAAACCAAGTTGGTCTTTAAACCGATCCGCGAAATACGGCAGCCAGGCGTAACAGGTCCAGCCAACGTCAATGTAGGATGTGCCGCTGGCCAGAAGATCCTCGATGGCAATGAGTTTGCGCTGAATCGGGACATGCTTACCAAGCACACCAAAATAACTGCGTGGGCGTCGGAACACGTGGCGGGCAAAATAGTCCGGTCCCAGCGGTTCATGCTCAACAACCGTTTCGAGCAGGGCCGACTGCAGGACTGACGCGATGTTTTGGGTCGATGTGCGGCCGGTGGAGAGAAGAAAACGGACGTGAGCCATCTTGGTACCTGTACTTTTTATGGTGGCGACCATGGCGCGGTGACTGCGGGAAATCAACCGCTAAAGGCGGTCCATCGGGCCTTTGCGGTACGGCTTAAAGTGGGCCTTCCCTTTATTTAACAAGTATGTTAAACAGTGGTCATGAACACACTTCTGACCACATTTTCCGCGTTGTCTGACGCCACCCGCTTCTCGATTGTCGAGCAGCTGATGCAGGACGGCGAGCTGCCCGCCGGTGACCTGATCGAAGGGCGGGGAATGTCGGGCGCTGCAATCTCGCGCCATCTGAAAGTGCTGCGCGAGGCCGGGCTGGTGCAACAGCGCGTGCAGGGCACGCAGCGGATGTATTCTATCCAACCCGACGGGCTGCGCGCGATCGCCGAATGGACCATTTCCAAGCGTCAGTTCTGGGAAAACAGCCTCGATCGTCTGGGTGACCTCATTGAAAGGGAAAATTCATGGCCGACCTGAAACTGGAACGTGAGTTCCGCACCTCGCCAGAAAACCTGTTTGCATGGATCAGCGATGGCGAAAAGCTGTTGCAGTGGTGGGGTCCAGAGGGGCTGCATGTGCCGGAACATGATCTGGATTTCTCGCGCCTTGGGCCATGGTACTCGGTCATGGTGAATGAAGAAGGCCAGCGATACAAAGTGTCGGGTCAGGTGACCCATGTCGATCCGCCTAAATCGGTCGGATTCACCTGGGGGTGGCATGATGATCAGGACCAGCGTGGCGCTGAAAGCCACGTGACGCTGACAGTCGAACCGGCGGGGGAGGGAGCCCGCCTGATTCTGGATCACCGCGACCTTGGCGATGATGAGATCGCAGCCAACCACAATTCTGGTTGGACATCGTCGCTGCGCAAGCTCGAAGCGCAATTTCAATAGGTTTTCATCACGGAGGAAGAGAAATGCCCCAATATTTGTTTGTCTATCACGGTGGAACCACGCCGACCGACCCGGCCGAAGTCGAAGCGACCATGGCCGCCTGGGGTGCGTGGTTCCAGAACATGGGCGACGCTCTGGATATCCCCGGCAATCCGGTAGGTCAGTCCTATACGGTCAGTTCGGGCGGCGTCGTTGACAATGGCGGGGCCAATCCGGCCTCGGGCTTTACGGTTATCAAAGCCGACAGCATCGACGCCGCGACCGAGATGGCCAAAGGCTGCCCCATGGTCGTCAACGGTTCGGGCTCGGTCGAGGTGGCCGAGGTGCACGAGATCGAGATGTGAGCCTTAGCCGGGAAACCCCGGCGCAGGTTTGATCACGCCACATTCAATCCCACGACGGGAATACTGGATCGCGTTCATGAATTTGCGGGTGGCCGGGTGTTCGGCCTCCAGCACCCCGAGGCTGACCAGAATGGCGGCAATTGCGCATTCGCTGGCGCGGGTCGTGCCGTCGGTAATTTTCAGTGCAACGCCCAGCTTTTTCTCAGGAATGATGGCGACGAACACCGCCTCGGCTCCGGTCTTGATCGCGGCGCGACCGTTCATTGCGCGCATCAGTTCGGTGCACGCGCGGCTTTCACCGGCGACCAGTTCAGGATGTTTGACCATGGCGGCGGTCAGTTGCTGGGCTGCATCGCTGGCCCGGTCTGATCGGTCGGCGGCTGAGGCAAACCACGCCATTGAGCGCGCAAGACCTGTCAAAGAGGTTGCAAAATTGGGCGCTGAACAGCCGTCGATGCCGTAGGCCGGGCTGGTCTCACCGGTTGTTTCTTCAATAGCGGACAAGCAGGCCTGTTGAACGGGATGATCAATCTCAAGGTATTCCGGCCCGGCCCCCATATGCTGGGCCACGGTCAGAAAACCGCAATGCTTGCCCGAACAGTTGTTGTGAATTTGACAGGGCGTGTCGTCGGCAAGGATCAGCCCGTCCCGCGCTGCCATGTCATCAGGTTCCTGCGGGCCGCACCGCAGATCGTGCTCTGCCAGCCCAAGGTGATCCAGCCACGCGGTGACGCGATCGGTGTGAATATGCGCACCGTTGTGTGAGGCGCAGGCCAACGCCAGATGTTCGCTGTTCAGGCCATACTTGGCAGCGGCACCAGATGTAATCAACGGCAGCCCCTGGATCATTTTTGCTGAAGACCGGGGATAAATCACTGCGTTCGGATCACCCCAGCTTTGAACGATTTGGCCGCTGTCATCACAGATCACCGCATGGCCAAGATGCAGGCTTTCCAGCAATGGGCCACGCCATAGTTCTGTCATTGGTACTGGCTGCGTCATCTGGCCCCTCCTGAATATGCGCAAAATTCTGCCAATCGCCCTTTCGCCTGTGGCGAAACCTGCGTTAGTGTGTGTATGTCGACAATCATCGGAATACGCAACTTACAGACGAACCGGCAGAGTTCGAACGCATCTCCGATGGGTATGAGGTATTAGGTCGAGCTAGGAGGCTGGACAGATGGGATCAAAACTCGTCCGTATGATCGCGGGCCTGTGCGTGGCAGGGATGGCCACAACCGCAATCGCTCAGCAGGCGACAAGCACAAATCGCGTGGCGGCGAAAACGGATTGGAGCGTTTTCGTCGAAGACGATCCCACCGAATGCTGGAGCGTGTCTGCCCCCAAAGAAACCGTAAACACGCGCGGTGGTCGCGTGGTTTCGGTGCGCCGCAGTGATATCCTGTTGTTCGTGTTCTACCGCCCGAATGCCGAGGTCAAAGGTCAGGTGACCTTTACCGGCGGCTATCCTTTCGCCTCTGGGTCGACCGTCAATCTTGAGATCGACGGAACCCAGTTCGAGTTGATCACCGAAGGGGAATGGGCCTGGCCAGCAACTGAAGGCGAAGACCTGAAGGTTGTTGCAGCCATGAAACGCGGGACCGAGGCTGTTTTGACCGCGCGATCCGAGCGTGGCACGCAGACCAAGGACACGTTCTCTTTGCTGGGCTTCACGGCCGCGATTGAAGACGCGGAAAAACGCTGCACCAATTAATCCCAACGGAACTCAAGCCATCTTGTGCGATCCTGTGTTAGCCTCGCGCTTATTCTGATCGTTTTGATTCATGAGGTCCGCCATGCGTTTCGCCGTTCTTCTTTGTTTTGCCCCGCTTGCGGCATTTGCCGATCCCACGCTGGAATGCTCGGACGCGGGCTCGCAGGTTGAGATCGGCGCTTGCGTGTCCAAAATGGAAGACCGCGTAAACCAAGCGGTGGCAGAAAGTTACTCATTTGCTCTGGCCGCAGTGCAAGAGCTGGATGAGGTAACCGGGCGCGTTGTTGCGCAGCCTGCCCTGGAAGCCGCACAAGCCGCGTGGGAGGCTTATCGCGATACGCAATGCGAGGCAGTCGGCGCCTGGTTCGGCGGCGGATCAGGCACGGGTATTGGAATTACGTCCTGTCGGGTGGATCTGGGGCGCGCGCGTGTCGACGAATTGCTGCGTATGGCAGATTAAGCGTCACGATTTCTTTTGATCTTTGCGCGCGATCCTATATAGAGGCGCATCCCAAGCCAGAATCCGTTGAGACAAGCCCATGTCGCCCAAAGCGCCGATCACTCAAGACGTCATGACCATCCCCCGCAAATTGCCGGAGGGGAAGGTGAACCTTGTGGGTCTGACCCGTGATCAGCTGCGCGAAGCACTGATCGAACACGGCACGCCGGAAAAACAGGCCAAGATGCGAACCGGGCAGATCTGGCAATGGATCTACCAATGGGGCGTGCGCGACTTTGCCGAGATGACCAATCTGGCCAAAGCCTATCGTGCCCAGCTGGCGGAAACGTTTGTCATCGAAATCCCCGAGGTTGTGACGCGTCAGGTGTCCGAGGATGGCACGCGCAAGTATTTGTGCCGTATTGCCGGCGGGCATGAGGTCGAGGTCGTCTATATCCCTGAAGAAGATCGCGGCACGCTGTGTATCTCGTCTCAGGTCGGCTGCACGCTGACCTGTTCCTTCTGCCACACGGGCACGCAGAAACTAGTGCGCAACCTGACGGCCGCTGAAATTGTCGGTCAGGTGATGATGGCCCGCGACGATATTGAGGAATGGCCCGTCCCAGGCGCGCCAAAGGATGAAACCCGCCTGCTGTCGAACATCGTTCTGATGGGAATGGGCGAGCCGCTCTACAATTTTGAAAACGTCCGCGATGCGATGAAGATCGCAATGGACCCCGAGGGGATTTCTCTGTCACGCCGCCGGATCACTCTGTCAACCTCGGGCGTCGTGCCTGAAATCGCGCGCACGGCCGAGGAAATCGGTTGTCTGCTGGCGATTTCCTTCCACGCCACAACGGATGAAACCCGCGACGTGCTGGTGCCGATCAACAAGCGCTGGAACATCGAAGAGCTGCTGCAAGCGTTGGCCAGCTACCCCAAGGCCTCGAACTCCGAGCGGATCACGTTTGAATACGTCATGCTGGACGGTGTGAATGACAGCGATGAGGATGCGCACCGTCTGATCGCGCATATCAAGCGCCATAACATCCCCGCAAAGATCAACCTGATCCCGTTCAATGAATGGCCCGGAGCGCCCTACAAGCGCAGTTCGAACAACCGCATCCGGGCCTTTGCCAATATCATTTATCAGGCCGGATATGCTTCCCCCATCCGCAAAACACGGGGCGAGGACATCATGGCCGCATGTGGCCAGCTGAAGTCGGCCACCGAGCGGGCGCGTAAATCACGCAAGCAGATCGCAGCCGAAGCAGGCCTGCAAAACTAATCCGCCCAAGATTTGTGCAATGCGCGGACAGAAATTAATATTCTGTCCGCTGTCATTTGTATGCGAGATTTGATATGTTTTAGGGGCTGAAATCGGGTGTTGTTGCCTCACGTCTGCGCACAAAGCGGTGAGGTCCACCAGCCGATTGTGGCGCGTTTGTTCATGGCCGCTACTTTTGAGTTACCTTTTTCGCGGCGTTCAGGCGAACCTTATAAACCAGGTGGGCCAAGTAAATGTTTTACCAATTTAAAAAGTCGTTTTCGACATCTCTTGTGGCCGTGTTCCTTGCGGGTATTGTCGCGCATGGGGTAGGGGCGCAATCCAGTGGTGAGGATGCGCACCTCGCCATCGAAAACCCTGCAGAATTGTCCAAGGAAGATGCCCTGCGCATCTATGAGTCCCTGCAGCGGCGGATGGAGCGTGGCTATGCTGCCGCGCAATTGGATCAGCTGATCAACTATCAGGCGTGGCCGCTGTTTAACGATGCTCCGTACATCTCGGCGACGCACGGTCAGCGCTATGTGAACAGCTATGCAAATCGCATGGCGCACAACTATGGCACTCTGGCCGAAGGTGAAAAACTGCCGATGGGCTCGGTGCTGGCCAAAGACAGTGTCACCGTGACAGATGAGGGCAATATTCATCCCGGTGCATTGTTCGTGATGGAAAAACTCGCCGAAGGTGCCAACCCGGATACAGCGGATTGGCGTTATATCATGGTGATGCCAGATGGGTCGCTGTTCGGTGACACGATGGGCGCACGTGCCGCTGCGGTTGCCTATTGCCATGCTTGCCACGAAGCGGTGGCCGACCGGGATTACACGTTCTTCGTGCCCGAGGATTACGCAGTCGGAAACTGAGCGCCGATCACCTGCGGCCAAACCGGGCGGTGCCGATAACCTCAATCAAGGTTTGGCGCACCGGTTCGGGCTGCGCCTCGACCGCGCTCAGCACCTCGCGCAGTTCCGCGCGCAGGCCGTGCATCTGGTCGATCAGAGAGATCATCATCGACAGCGCATCGGGTTCCATTTCGTATTGATCATGCAGCTCGCAGGCCAACTCCAACCGCGCAACATCCAGACTGTGATACACAAGCCCCTGATCTGTTTGTTCGGGGATGACGATCTCAGCGGCCAGATATTCGGTCAGGCGAGACGATGTCAGACGGGTGACAGTTGAGATCAGCTGTTCTTCGGTCAGGGTGCGGGTCATGACGGCATTCCTTTCCGTGGATCATAGCTGTGGGTTTCGCGCCATGTCTCCATGAATTTCTTCAATTCATCATCGATCTGGTCAGGCATCGCGATCGTCAGTTCGATCAATTGGTCTCCGCGATCGGACGAACCGCGCTTTTTGACCCCCTTGCCACGCAGGCGCAGGGTCTTGCCACTGCTGGTACCGGCCGGAACGCTGACATTGACGCCTCCATCAATGGTGGGTGCCGGCACTTTACCGCCCAGAACAGCCTCGTCGATGGTGATCGGCAGAGTGATGTGGATGTCGTCGCCCTGACGGTCGAAGACAGGGTGCTTGGCGACCGAGACCGTGACCAGAGCATCGCCCGGAGGTCCCTCGCCAAAACCCGGATCCCCCTTGCCGCGCAGGCGGATCGTTTGCCCGTCAGTGATGCCCGCCGGGATCTTAACTTCGATCCGGTCACCATCGGGCAGGGTCAGTTTTTGACTCGCACCGAATACCGCATCCAGAAAGCTGATCTGCAGACTGTAGTTGCGGTTGTGTCCCGGCGCATGAAATTCGTGGGTGCGCTGACCGTATCCCCCGCGACCCCGCATGAATTCGGCGAAGATGTCCGACATATCGTCCGGGTCCGCAGTGCGTCCACGATAGGGGTTTCCTGCGGCCTCGGCATAGTCACGATAATACTGTTGTTGCGGGCGTTCCTGACCCGAGGCATCAATCTCACCCCTGTCGTACTGCCCCCGCTTTTCCGGGTCTTTTAGCAGATCATAGGCTGCGGCAGCGGCCTTGAATTTGGCCTCGGCTTCGGCATCGCCCGGTTTCAGGTCGGGGTGGCATTCCTTGGCGATGCGCCGATAGGCCTTTTTGATCTCGGCATCGGTGGCGTCTTTGGTAACACCAAGGACGGAATAGGGATCGTCGCTCATCTCACCTCTCGCGGGTCGGGCTGAACAGGATGGTTTTATCATGCGTTTTCAAAGGGCCAAAAGGAAGAGGCTTTTGAAACCGCTCGCAAATTCCTGCGGGTCTGTTAACATATGCATGTTTTCAAGTGAACGCTGACGGAGATCCCCATGACACGCAGACTCAAGTCCATTCTGGCCCTGTTGGCCGGTAATGCCATCGGGTTGTTGCTTGCCGCGATATTGTTGCCGGAATTTGCGATCCGACCGATCTCGTTCATCGTGGTGGTGATCGTCTTTACGCTGGTCCAGTGGATTGCCGAACCGTTGATCCTGAAGCTGGGCGAGAAACGCGCCCCGGCGATTAAGGGCGGGATTGCCCTGATCGTGACTTTCGTTGGCCTTCTGGTCACCGATCTGGTCACCAACGGGCTGACGGTTGGCGGAATTTCCAACCTGCTGGCGGCGACGCTTCTGGTCTGGCTGGGCGCATTGATCGCCAGCGTGGTGCTGCCGATCTATGTGTTCAAGGAATTGCGCGAGCCCAAGAAGTAATTACAGCGCGTTCAGGTTGGTTTCGAAGGCCTGCCACAGTTCTTCGACCGGTTCGCATCCAACCGAGAGCCTCACGAAACCCGGATCAACGTCGTCACCCCAGCGGGCGCGGCGTTCGGCCGAGCTGTGGACGCCACCAAAAGACGTGGCAGGTCGCAGCAGAGGGCAGGCGTTGATAAAGCTCTCGGCTTTTTCTTCAGAATCTAACGTGATCGACAGCAGGAACCCGAACCGGGTCGTCTGTGCTTTGGCCAGCGCGTGCGACGGGTCGCCCGGCAGGCCGGGATAGCGGATGGCTTTAACCGCCGGGTGATCGACCAGCCGTTCCGCCAGAACCTGCGCTGATGAGCACATACGATCGAACCGTACATCCAGCGTTTCCAGCCCACGATGCAGCAGCCATGCCTCATGCGGGCCGGGGATCGCACCGGATACGCGTCGCCACTCTTCCACCCGTTCCATGATTTTCTCGTCATGGCTGGCGACATGCCCCATCAGCAGGTCCGAATGCCCGCCCATCGCCTTGGTGTCCGAGGCAACCACAACGTCGATACCCATATCCAGTGGGCGTTGGCCTAGCGGGGTCATGGTCGTGTTGTCGGCGATGGTGATCCCTCCGGCCGCGCGTACGGCAGAGGCGATGGCAGGCAGGTTCATCATGTCCAGCCCGGGGTTCGAAGGACTTTCCAGAAAGACCACATCGAACCCTTCGAAACCGCCCTGATCAAACGCGGTCGTTGGGCGTTCGGTGACCAAGACGCCGAGGTTCGACAGGAACCGGTCGGCCAGCAGCCGCGTGACATAGTAGCCGTCCGCCGGGATCAGGACGCGGGACCCTGCTTTGACCGTCGCAAACAACGCGGCCGAGATTGCACCCATGCCCGACGGAAAAGTCAGGCAAGGCGCGTTTTCCAGATGGGCCAGCACGTGTTCCAGATGCACCCATGTCGGGTTGTCGACTCGGCCGTAGGTTGGGTGGCCATCCGGCGCGCCCGGCAGGTGATACATGCTGCTTTGCGTCAGCGGCAGAGCCACGGATTCACCCTTGGACAATGCATTGCCGCGCAGGTGCAGCATCTGACCGGTCTTGGGCTTCGTCATGCCTCAGCGTCCTGGAATTTCGTCGCGGGCAGGGGCGGGTTCCCAGTTCTCAATGATGTCGACCGCCTCTTGCGCGGTGTCGACAAAGCGGAACAGGTCCAGATCCTCGTCCGAGATCGTGCCTGCATCCGCCAGTGCCGCCCAATTGATGACCTTTTCCCAGAATTCCCGGCCGAACAGCAGGAAGGGCACACGCTCCATCCGACCGGTTTGGATAAGGGTCAGGGATTCGAACAGCTCGTCCATCGTGCCAAAGCCGCCGGGGAAGATGGTGATGGCACGGGCGCGCATCAGGAAGTGCATCTTGCGGATGGCGAAGTAGTGGAAGTTAAAGCTGAGATCAGGCGTGACGTAAAGGTTGGGTGCCTGCTCGTGCGGCAGCACGATGTTCAACCCGATGGAACAGCCACCTGCATCTTGCGCGCCCCGGTTCCCGGCCTCCATCACGCCGGGACCGCCACCGGTAACGATCACGTTTTCGCGGCAACCGGTTTCGTTGGATTTCTCGGTCATCAGCCGCGCAAACTCGCGGGCTTCGTCGTAATACTCGGACAGATTGGCCAGCGTTTCCGTGCGGGCGGTGTGTTTCTTGGACGGTTCAGGGATCCGTGCGCCGCCGAACATGACGATGGTCGAAGTGATTTCACGCTCGGACATGATCATTTCAGGTTTCAGCAATTCCAGCTGCAGGCGCACGGGGCGCAGTTCGTCCCGACACAGAAAATCGTCATCTGCAAAGGCAAGGCGATAAGCGGATGAGCGCGTCTGCGGCGTGTCCGGCACCTCGCTCGCGGTCGAGCGGTCGGTCTGTGCGTCGCGGAATGGGCTCAGGCGGTCTTCTCTCATCGGTGATGGTTCCCTGCTTGCGTGTTCCTAAAACAGCTATAGGGTTCGCGGGCAGAGTGCCAGTCACGGAAGTACAAGAATGAATTGGAAGAACGAAATTTCCGCAGCCGCCGAACGGATCGATGGATATGCGCAGGTTACACCCGTGATGGAGTGCCGTGTGCCCGGGTTGGATGACCCGATTGAGATGAAGCTGGAGCACATGCAGCACACCGGCAGCTTCAAGGCGCGCGGGGCGTTCAACACTTTGCTGAGTCATAAAGTGCCCGAGGCGGGCGTTGTGGCTGCATCAGGCGGCAACCACGGCGCAGCGGCGGCTTATGCGGCACAAACGCTGGGCCATCCGGCCAAGATCTTTGTGCCCGAGCTTGCGGGACCCTCCAAGATCGCCCTGATCGAACAGACCGGCGCGGACCTGACGGTGGTGCAGGGCGAATACGCCAACGCCCTGAATGCCGCGCAGGAACACGAGGCAGCAAGCGGTGCAATGCAAATCCATGCCTATGATGCCGCCGCAACCGTTGCAGGGCAGGGGACGTGTTTCCGGGAATGGGACGCGCAAGGATTGCAGGCTGACACTGTTCTGGTCGCTGTCGGCGGTGGTGGTCTGATCGCGGGGGCTCTTGCCTGGTTTGACGGCGCAAGAAAGGTCGTCGCGGTCGAGCCCGAAACCTCTTGCGCGCTGAATGCGGCGTTGCAAGCGGGCGAGCCTGTGGACGTCTCGGTGTCAGGGATTGCAGCCAATGCGCTGGGCGCCCGGAGGATCGGCAGCATCTGTTTCGGTCTGGCGCAAGGCATGACCTCGGTGCTGGTGTCGGACGATGCAATTGCAGAGGCGCAGCAGCTATTGTGGCGCAGCCATCGCATTCTGGTTGAGCCCGCAGGCGCGACCGCATTGGCCGCTTTGACCTCGGGCGCTTACAGGCCGCAGCCGGGTGAACGCGTGGCGGTTCTGGTTTGCGGTGGAAATATCTCTCCTGATCCGTTTTTGGAGTGAATTATCGGCTTGTGGAAGCAGGTTAAGAATTTTATCGATAATCTATGACCGCCACGATCGCCGACTCAATCTACCAGAACCTCAGCCAGAAAATCATCACCGGCGAATTGCTGGCCGGTGAAAAGCTGCGTCAGGATCATATTGCGCGCGCCTTTGACACCAGCCACGTCCCGGTGCGCGAGGCGTTGCTGCGGCTTGAGGCGCATGGCCTTGCCCAAAGCGAGCCGCGCAGGGGTATGCGTGTCACGGCGCTGGATCCGGCTGAGGTGCGCGAAGTGATCGAGATGCGCGTGGCGTTGGAGTCGCTGGCCTTGCAGCACTCGGTCCAGAATATGTCGCCCGGCGCGATCAAACTGGCGGACGAGGCGCGCATCGCGTGTGACGCGGCGCAGACGATGCCCGATTGGGAGGCGCGCAACCGCGCCTTTCACCGCGCAATCCTGACGCCCTGCGGGTTGCCGCGCCTGTTGCATGCCATTGATGACCTGCACATCGCCAGCGCACGCCACCTGTTTGCCCATTGGCGCCCCAAATGGGTACAGCGCGCAGACAGCGATCATGCGGCCATTGTTCAGGCCCTGAAACGCAAGGATACAACGACCGCCGTTTCGATTTTGACGCGTCATATCCGGCGGGCCAGCTGATCCACAGCGATCTGGACGCAATTTGGTCTTTCTGCGTCGCATTGCACCGCGAGGTGCAGTTGCGTATAGGCCAAACAAACGTGAACAGATTCTGCAGGGAGCAACCCGATGTCCAACGCGCAACTGGAAACCGCTATCGAGGCCGCCTGGGAGGCGCGCGATACTATTACGCCCGCCACCACCGGTGAACAGCGCGAAGCGATCGAGGATACGCTGAACGCGCTGGACAGTGGCTCGCTGCGTGTTGCCGAAAAGCTTGAGAACGGCGATTGGCATGTGAACCAGTGGGCCAAGAAAGCGGTTCTGCTGGGCTTCCGCATCAAGGACATGGAAATTCAGTCGGGCGGTCCGCAGGACGGCGGCTGGTGGGACAAGGTGGACAGCAAGTTCGCCGGTTGGGGCGAAAACCAGTGGCGCGCCGCGGGCTTCCGCGCGGTTCCGAACTGCGTGGTTCGCAAGTCGGCTTACGTCGCACCCGGCGTTGTGCTGATGCCGTCCTTCGTGAACCTGGGCGCCTATGTCGACGAGGGCACCATGGTTGATACCTGGGCCACTGTTGGTTCATGTGCACAGATCGGCAAGAACGTGCACCTGTCGGGCGGCGTCGGCATCGGCGGCGTGCTGGAACCGATGCAGGCTGGCCCGACCATCATCGAGGACAACTGCTTTATCGGTGCGCGCTCCGAAGTGGTCGAAGGCTGTATCGTTCGCGAAGGCTCGGTTCTGGGCATGGGCGTGTTCATCGGCAAATCGACCAAGATCGTCGATCGTGAAACCGGCGAAGTCATGTATGGCGAAGTACCGCCCTACTCGGTGGTTGTTGCGGGCTCGATGCCGTCGAAGAACAACGTCAGCCTTTACTGCGCCGTGATCGTGAAGCGGGTTGACGAAAAGACTCGGTCGAAAACCGGCATCAACGAACTGCTGCGCGACTAAGTTTCGAGCAGCCCGAATACAGGCCGCAGCAACGCGCTGCGGCCTTTTTTATTTGCCTTTGATCGGATAGCGATCCGGTTCCTCGAACACGTCGATGACGCGGGTTCCGGCCTTGATCGTGCCACCGTGCTCGACACCGGACGGGATCGAATAGCTGTCTCCGGGGCGGTAGGTCTTGGTGGCCTCGCCGATTGTAAGTTCGACCTCACCCTCAATCACCGTGCCCCATTGCGCCTTATGCGAATGCAAGGGCAGTTCGAAGTCCTTGAGAAACGTGAAGAACGCGACCAGACCGGCGTCTGAGCGGATCACGGCAGTTTGCACGACTTCCTCTGGGAACGGCACGTCGAGGGCTGGAAAGTCCGTGATGAAATCGGGATAGGCCATAAAAGTATCCTTTTCGGTCTGAACTGGTTTTGGGGGCACTATGGACGCGCAGCATCCGTCCTGCAATTCCCGGCTGCTTGACCGCGCGCGGGTGCGGGGCTATGGCCCCCTGCATGGAAAAGCAAAAGAAACCGTCCCGTCAGCAAGTCTATACATTGCTCGTTCAGATCGGCCGCAAAGACGGCGATGGCCTGCCCGAAGGTGCGACCGGGGCGGCGTTGATGTGCTTTGCCAGCGGTGTGGATGAGGCCGAGGCGGTGCGCGAAACCGTTGCGATCCTGAAACAGGCCGATACCGCGCCTTTGGATGTCACCGGTTATGGCACCCTGGCTGAACGTGAAGCGCAGGGCCACGATATCGACCCTGACGAACGTGCCCTGATGCAGCGTGCTTTGGACGAAAATGCCGTGATCGTGGCGCAGATGACCCCGTTTTTCGGGGACGAGGAACCGGCTTAGTTCCGCACCCCGAACCACTTGCGGTAAATCTCGTCATAGGTCCCGTCTTCGCGCAGCGCCAGAAGCGCCTGGTTGACGTCCTCGACCAGAGGTGAGCCGGTCGGGAAGGCGATCCCATAGTTTTCTCGAAGGAAGATACCGCCGGTCATGGTGGCAATCCGGCGGCCGTCATGCGACGCGAAATAGGACAATATTGGCGCGTCAAAGACGACTGCATCCAGCTCTTTCTCACGGAAAGCGGCCAGCATGCTGTCCAGATCTCCATAGCCGTTGAATTCAACTTCGCGACGGTTCAGGAAACTGGCCGCTGTCGAGCCCGAAATAGTGCCGACTTGTTTGCCGTAAAGATCATTGACCGAATTCACATTGCCGCTGATGGCCTCGATGGTCATCACTGATGCGATACGTGCCGTGAAGACTGAAACGATGAACAGCGATGACACCACGAGGATGACGCCGAGCAACCGGCCAAACGGCGTGCGTGGCATACGTTCTTCAAAGCCGCCATTAACAACCAGATTCAGCGCCCACCAGAACGACGGGAACCACGCCTCGTTCAGCTTGCGGTCAAAATAAGGCTGGGCGCGGCGCTCAAAGCTCCACATCAGCATGCCGCCACCCAACAGGATGGCAAAGGCCAGACCGATGGCCAGGAACAGTTCAGCCGACAATAGCGCCTGCAGCAGTGAGGGCGAGCGCGCGGATTCCGAGGGTACCATGATTTGCAACCCGGCCTCGAAGATGGGCTGGCTAAAGTCCATCTGTGTTTCCCGCGCCGCCGTGATTGAGATATTGGCCACGGCCAAATCGGCGCTGCCGTCCTGAACGGCCCCCAGCATGTCGCCAAATGACTCGACGCGGTTGACCGCATAGTCCCAATTCAGTGCCTCGGCCAAAGCCTGCAACAGGTCCATCGAAAAACCGGTTTGGGCCTCGTCCTCGACATAGGAAAACGGGGGGCGGGTCACGGTCGTGACCGAAAGTGTCTGTGCCTGGCTTTGCTGCGCAAGAACGGCGAAAGTCAGGCAGATCCATACGAAAAGCGCGCGTAGCATCGTTGAGTCACCTGTTTCGCGGCCCTCTAACGCAGATTTGAAAGGTGCAGCAAGGTGTCCGCGGGGTAAACCTTCAAGTTTTATTGGGGTTTCAATCGGAGAACATTGGAAAAAAGCATACGCATTTCGCTGCTCGGGGGTTGGCAATTGGTGCAATTCGTTGAATCTGTGCGCGAACCCGTACAGGAACGAAGAAAAAGGGCACGCAAATGACAGATCCGGTGAAGTTGACGGCAGACCTGATCCGTTGCCCATCAGTCACACCCGAAGAGGGCGGAGCGCTGGTTTTATTGGAGAACCTTCTGTCCGGCGCGGGGTTCGATTGTACCCGCGTGGACCGGGGGGGTGTCAGCAACCTGTTTGCACGATGGGGTGACAAAGGGCACGCGCGCAGCTTTGGGTTCAATGGCCATACCGATGTCGTCCCGGTCGGGGATGAAGCCGCCTGGACGATGCCGCCATTCGGCGCGGAAATCCGTGATGGTGTGATGTTTGGCCGCGGGACCACGGATATGAAATCCGGTGTCGCGGCCTTTGCAGCGGCGGCTGTGGATTTCGTGAGCGATACGCCTCCTGACGGGGCGATAATTCTTGCGATCACGGGTGACGAAGAAGGCGACGCCATCGACGGCACCACAGCGTTGCTGGATTATATGACCGAGGCCGGAGAGCAGATGTCCGCCTGTCTGGTGGGCGAGCCGACTTGCCCCAATACCATGGGCGAGATGATGAAGATCGGGCGTCGCGGGTCGATGACCGCGTGGTTCACCGTGACCGGGGTACAGGGCCATTCGGCCTATCCGCACCGGGCCAAGAACCCTCTGCCAGCTATGGCGCGGCTGATGCACCAACTGGCCAGCCACGAACTGGATCAGGGCACGGATCACTTTGATGCCTCGACCCTGGCCGTTGTGACCATCGACACGGGCAATGCCGCCACCAATGTGATTCCGGCGCAGTGTTCCGGCGCGGTCAATATTCGCTTTAACGATCTGCACTCGGGGGCCAGCCTCAGCGAGTGGCTGCAGGCCGAAGCTGATGCGGTCGCTGAAACCTACGGTGTCGAGATTGATGTCCGCATCAAGATCTCAGGCGAAAGCTTCCTGACTCCGCCCGGCCCCTTGTCCGACTTGGTCGCACAGGCCGTCGAGGCCGAGACAGGCGTGCGCCCCGAGATGTCGACCACCGGGGGCACATCCGACGCGCGGTTCGTCAAAAACCACTGCCCGGTGGTCGAGTTTGGCCTCGTGGGCCGCACGATGCATCAGGTCGACGAATGTGTTGAGGTGGCGCAGATTGAACAACTCAAGGCGATTTATTCGCGTATCCTTCGGGACTACTTTGCCTGATTCATGCAACGCACGCTGGTTATCATGGTGAAAGAGCCTCGCCCGGGCCGGGTCAAGACCCGGCTGGGGCGCGACGTTGGCATGGTTGGGGCCGCGTGGTGGTTCCGCCACCAAACGCGCGCGCTGATCCGGCGGTTGCGAGACCCGCGGTGGCAGATCGTGCTGGCCGTCGCACCCGATCGCGAGGGGCTGACCAGCCGGATATGGCCCGCCGATCTGCCACGTGCCGCGCAGGGGCGCGGTGATCTGGGGGATCGCATGGGGCGGATGCTGCGGGGGATGCCGCCCGGGCCGGTCTGTCTGATCGGAGCGGATATCCCGGGGATCACGCGCGGCCATATCGCCCGGGCGTTTTCGGGACTGGGGCGGGCTCAATTCGTCTTTGGCCCCGCGCCGGACGGGGGCTATTGGCTGGTCGGTGCGCAGCGATACGTGGCCTTGCCGACAAGCCTGTTCCGCAATGTGCGCTGGTCCACCGAAACCGCTCTGGCCGACACTTTGGCCTCGGTGCCCGGATGTCGGGTGGCTTTGCTGGATCATCTGCGCGACGTTGATACGGTCGCCGACCTGAAGCCCTGAGCTTTTTGGTCATGACGCGGTCGCATACCCGTGATAGGCCGGAAGTATGACTCGCATTCCCACCAAGCAGGAGGTCCTGGACTGGATCTCGGCGAACCCCACCCTGACCTCGAAACGCGATATCGCCAAGGCCTTTGGTATTAAGGGCGCGGATCGGATCGATCTGAAACGCATTCTCAAAGAGCTTGAGGCCGAAGGTCATCTGGAAAAGCGCAAGCGCAGCTATCGCGACCCGGATCGTCTGCCGCCGGTCAGCGTGCTGCAGGTGAAGGCACCCAATGATGATGGCGACCTGTTTGCGCGCCCGCTGGAATGGCATGGCGAAGGGGTCGAGCCGATTGTTCTGCTGATCACCCGCGCCAGTGATCCCGCTTTGGGCGAAGGCGACCGAATTCTGGCCCGCCTGACCGTGGTGCACGAAGAAGACCACAATTATGAGGCGCGCCTGATCCGCCGTATTGGCACTAATCCCCGCAAGATTGTGGGTATCTTCCGCAAAGGGGCCGAAGGCGGGCGGATCGTGCCCATCGACAAGACGGGTCAGACCGAGTGGCTGGTCCATGACGGTGCAGTGCTGGGCGCGAAAGACGGCGAGTTGGTCGAGGCTGAACAGGCCGGACCCAAGAACCGCATGGGCCTGCCTCGTGCGCGGATTGTGGAACGGTTGGGCGATCCGTCGGCTCCTAAGGCCGTCTCGCTGATTGCGATCCACCAGCACGGCATCCCGGATGATTTCCCCGACAAGGTGATTGCCGAGGCCGACAAGGCCAAACCCGTCGGACTGAAGGGCCGCGAAGACCTGCGGGACATGCCGCTGTTGACCATCGACCCCTCGGATGCGCGGGACCACGACGACGCGTGCTATGCCCACGCCGATGACGACCCCAAGAACCCCGGCGGCCATGTAATCTGGGTTGCCATTGCCGACGTGGCCGCTTATGTGCAGCCCGGCACTGCGCTGGATCGCGAGGCGCGCAAACGCGGCAACTCCAGCTATTTCCCGGATCGGGTCGTGCCGATGCTGCCGGACCGTTTGTCCGGTGATCTTTGCTCGCTGCACGAGGGCGTCCCGCGCGCCTGTATCGCCGTGCGGATGCAAATCGACGCGGACGGCAACAAGATCGGTCATCGTTTTGTGCGCGGCCTTATGCGCTCGGCCGCATCGCTGCATTATGCTGAGGTGCAGGAGGCCATCGACGGCAATTCTAATGACCGCACCGGGCCTTTGTTAGAGCCTGTTTTGAAGCCTTTGTACGCTGCCTATGCCGCGTTGAAAAAGGCGCGTTCCGTGCGTCAGCCGCTGGAGCTGGACCTGCCGGAACGCCAGATCGTTCTCAGCGATAAAGGCGAGGTTGAAAGCGTCGCCTTCCGCGAACGATTAGATGCGCACAAGCTGATCGAGGAATTCATGATCCTCGCTAACGTGGCGGCGGCCGAGACGTTGATCGCCAAACGTCGCCCGCTGCTGTTCCGCGTGCACGAAGAACCGGCGCCCGAGAAACTGGAAAGCCTGCGGGAAACGGCGCAGGCGGCCGGGCTGAATCTGGCGAAAGGACAGGTGCTGCAAACCCGTCACCTGAACGCGCTGTTGAACGCTGCTGCCGGGACTGAGGATGCCGAGCTGATAAACCTGACTACCCTGCGGTCGATGGCGCAGGCCTACTATAACCCAGAGAATTTCGGTCATTTCGGGCTGGCCCTGCGGAACTATGCGCATTTCACCTCACCCATTCGCCGCTATGCCGACCTGATCGTGCACCGCGCGCTGATCTCGGCACATGGCTGGGGCAAGGACGGTCTGACCGAGGATGAGATCATGCGGCTGGATGAGACCGCGACACATATCTCGGATACCGAGCGCCGTTCGATGATGGCTGAACGGGATACAACCGACCGCTATCTGGCCGCCTATCTGAGCGAGCGTGTGGGCAATGAGTTCACCGGTCGGATCAGCGGCATTGCCCGCTTCGGGGCTTTCGTGAAGATGGACGAAACCGGCGCGGATGGTCTGGTGCCAGTGCGTTCGCTTGGGCGCGAGTTCTTCCATTTCGACCGAGAGGCCGGGACACTGATGGGGTCAGATACCGGCCTGATCATCGCCATCGGTCAGCGTGTTACAGTACGTCTGACCGAAGCGACGCCGGTCACCGGCGGGCTGGAGCTAGAGCTTTTGTCCATCGATGATCAGGCCCTACCGCGCGGACGCGGCCCCGCCAAACGATCCACCCGGCGCAAAGCCGTCAGCACCAAGCGCAAGAAGGACAAGATAAAGCGCAAGGTCGAACGCAAACGCCGTCAAAGGTGATAGGTCAGCGCCCGCGCAATTAACCAGCCGTGGCGGGTGTCATCGATCTGATCAGGGTCGTCAAACAGGACGGCCCGATTGCCTTCCAGCCGATCCTCGTCTGGAAATGCGGATGTGAAATCCCCCATCAATCGGCTCTGACAATGGACGAACAGGGCAAAAGACGCCTGTTTGTGCCCGCCGAGCCGGATGGTTGACCCTTTCGGAGCCAGATAGGCGGGCTGTCCCCAGCGCAACGCCTCGGTCAAAGGCTGCGCATCTGGCAAAGCCTGCGCGGTGTCGAACACCAGTTCTCTCAAGGCCAGAGCACCTTTGCGGGTGTCTTCGGGCAAGGCGTCAAAGGCGGCTTCAACCGCGGGATCGTCAAAAGGTCTCATGACAGCGGTATCGTTTGTTCCAACCGGTCTACATAATCGTTCAACAGCCTATCCTGTTTGATCCGCCGGGTCAGCGGGGTTTCTGCTGGTGTCGCGCGCATGGCACCCAGGATTGGTCCCACGCTCATATCCGCAGCTGTGGGGGTTTCGCCCAGCAGGAACGGCGATTGCCAGAGGAATGCCGAGATCGCCTCGAGGTCGCGTTCCAACCTGTCGGTCCGCTCGGCGTCCGAGAACCGCGATACACCCTGTCCGTCCAGACGCTTCAACACGGATTTGCGGATCGCGCCTGAGATCGGTTTGCGGATGAGAGACGGGATTTCACTAAAGAACATCTCTCGCAGGATCGGCCAGACGGCATCATTGCCCCAGCGGTCCAGCACCACATGGTGATAGATATGTTCCTCGGCCATGCGGATCAGCGCGCGGGACTGCGCCTTTTGAATGTCGGTGAGACCGTGGTCAAAATCAGCGCCCTGCGCCTCAAGCCAGTCGCGGATCAAGTCACTGTCGGGCACAAGGCGGTCCGGCGTACGCAGGACTGGCAGCTTATGGTGGGGCATCTTGCCCGGGTTCAGCAGATCGGATCGCTGCCAGCTTTGGCCAGAGCGCTGCAACATATAGGCGGACTTGACGCAAAAAGGGCTGGCGCTGAACAGGCCAAAGGCTGCGGGAAATGTCAAAAGAGTCAGCATCGGGGCCTCCGGGATTGGGGATGTCCGATAAATAGCGCCGCCTGATGACAGATATTGTCATTAGGTTTAGGCTAATCTGCGCTATGTCCCGTACCGCCCGCCTATTCCAATTGATGCAAGCCCTGCGCTCTGGCCCGTCACCCAAGACGTCCCAACAACTGGCCCAGGATCTGGGCGTGTCACCTCGCACCGTTCACCGCGATATCGAGTCCCTGCGCGGGCTTGGGGCGGTCATCGACGGAGAGGCCGGGTTTGGGTTCACGCTGATCGAAGATGCCACTCTGCCGCCTCTTGGGTTCACCGATGATGAGCTGGAGGCGCTGGTTCTGGGGCTGCGCGAGGTTCAGGCTATTGGCGATCCCGGTCTGTCCGATGCGGCCGGCAACGTGCTGCGCAAGCTACAGGGCCGCCTGCCACAACGCCAATCGCATCGCCTGAGCCATGCCGTCCTGACGGCGACGCGATTTGACCGCCCGGCCAAGCCGACGATCGCGGTTGCCGACCTGCGCCAGGCCACGTGGGACGAGCGTACGATCGAGTTCGCCTATACAGATGCCAAGGGCGACGACACCCGCCGCAAGGTCAATCCGCTGAGCATAGTCTATATGGACCGCGCCAGCGTCCTGATTTCCTGGTGCCACCTGCGCCAAGACTTCCGAGTCTTCCGGCTGGACCGGATCCGGGAAATGTCTGTGGCGGATGAAAGCTTTAGGCCAAACCGTATCCCTTTGTTGCGCGAAGCACTGGCCCGTATTCGCGCTGAACATGAAGCAAAAGATCGCGAGCGGGAAAGCTGAACGCTTTGGAAAATGCCGATTCTGCGCTATCCTTGGTATGAGCAGTAATCAGGAAAATTCGGAATGCGTAAATGCATAGGTGGCGTCATGACCGCCGCATTATGGGCATCCATCGTGCAGGCGGAATCAATCAACACATTAAGCGGGTCTCAGGCCATACAGCTGGCATCAGCTGGTGTAGTCGTGTCGATCCGGCCGGTTATTCGGCCCTCAGCTAAGGAGTACCGGGTGTCAGTGGAAGGGAATGCGCGGTTCCAGGCATGGCTTGGAGCGTTTCGCGAGCGGGCGGTCGAACAAGGCATTTCAGTTGCAACACTGGACCGGTCGCTGGCAGGGCTGACATATGACAAGGACGTCATCCGGCGAGACCGCAATCAGGCCGAGTTCTCAAAACCGATTTGGGAGTATCTGGATTCTGCCGTTTCCGACACGCGCGTCCGAAATGGTCGCGCAGGGTTGCAAGAGTATTCCGAGGCTTTGACCCGGATCGAAGCGACATACGGCGTCGAGAAAGAGGTCGTAACGGCGATCTGGGGGCTTGAAACCTCGTTCGGAACCTATCGGGGCAGTGATCAAACCCTCCGCTCACTGGCGACGCTGGCGTTTGACGCAAGACGCGCGCAGTTTTTTGAAACTCAGTTAGTCGCGGCTTTGCAGATCATCCAAGCCGGTGACATTAACCCGAACAAGATGGTAGGCAGCTGGGCTGGCGCGATGGGGCACACGCAATTCATGCCGACGTCCTATCTGGACCATGCCGTTGATTTTGACGGCGACGGTCGCCGCGATATCTGGTCCGAAGACCCAACGGATGCGCTGGCTTCGGCGGCGGCTTATCTGGCGCGCCATGGCTGGACCAAAGGGCAACCCTGGGGCGTTGAGGTAACGCTCCCCAAAGGCTTTAACTTTGCTATGGCACGACGCGATCACACTCTGCTGCCCTCAGAATGGGCCGCGCGCGGGGTGGTGGCTGTAAACGGTACGGCCATCGCAGATCACGGGCAGGCAGCGATCCTGTTGCCGGCGGGCGGGCAAGGCGTCGCGCTGATGATCTTCGACAATTTCAAAGTGATCGAAAAGTACAACGGCGCCGACGCTTACGTAATCGGTATCGGCCACCTGTCCGACCGTCTGGCCGGGCGCGCGCCGTTCGAGGCCGATTGGCCACGCGGTGACCGTGTGCTGAGCTTTACCGAAAAGAAAGAGCTTCAGACCCGCCTAACTGAAGCCGGTTTTGACACCCAGGGCATCGACGGTCGCACCGGACCAAACACGACCAAGGCAGTTCGGGCGTATCAACTGGCACAGGGACTGCTGCCAGACGGCTATGCCAGTTTGAGGCTATTGGAGCGGTTGCGTTGACTGAATAAGCGTTTGGAAGATTTGTTGATTTGAGACCGTTATGCGGACAAAACAGACATACTAGGTGATAGCTTTCTAAATCGTGTGACGGTCAGTTTATACCAATTTGGAAGCGGTGCCTGTTGTCATATGCACCGGCAAATGGAATTGGCGCAGGGCCCAATACTGCCCTGAGGGCCGTTGAAGTGCAGTCATAAAATTCCCAATGCTCGGGCGCCGTCAACCATGATTTCCACTGCAAGGGCAGCTACTAGAATTGCAAACAGCTTCTCCAACAGGCCGATCACCGCGTGTGGAATGAATGCGCCAAGCCGACCTGCTCCCAATAGGACCAAGATGTCCAGCACAGCTATGATCACTATCGCAACTGCGACATTCGCCAAGGCCGCCATATCAGTCGCTTCTGCCGAGAAGGTCACCAGCGCAACGATCCCGACAGGATTTAGTATGAGTGGCAGACCAATTGGCGAAACAGCGAGATCAACAGGATCCTGCGTTTCCGACGACTCTTCGCTATTCGATTCTAGAATTAACCGAATAGAGAACAGCAGTAGAATAAGCCCGCCAGACAGTC
Source organism: Ruegeria sp. R14_0 (assembly GCF_017743975.1). GTDB lineage: Bacteria > Pseudomonadota > Alphaproteobacteria > Rhodobacterales > Rhodobacteraceae > Ruegeria. The sequence continues at coordinate 46,654 of NZ_JAGHRC010000007.1, forward strand.
CAAGAGAACCGATGCTGAAATGCAGGATTGACTGCAACCATGCTCCCAATACCAACAGAGTTAATCCCGAGCCAACAGCAGTTGCAACGCCGACAAACGCCACCTTGTCTCGCGTTTTCAGGTCATATTCTTCTGTTTTTTCGATGAAGACCAACATTGCCTTGAGCGGTCCCATTCCCACCAGGAATGTCAGAAGAAGCTCGCTCCAGCTGATTTCCATGATGTTACCTTCTTCATCTTCGCACGCAAATTCGGCGGCAACCTAACAGAAGGTTAAACGCAAACAAGGAGCGTTCCGCAAAACACCTCCGCTGTGGGTGCAAAGCGGACACTCTCATTTGGTTAATTTCCGAATAAAAAAGGCGGCTGTTGCAGCCGCCTTCACGTAAACCCTCAAACTGGTCGGCTATGACGCCGACTTCATCAGCCCCTGCGCGATGATCTCAGCCTGTGCTTCGTCAAGCGATTTGCGAATTCGCACGAACATCTCGTCGATATCAGCAGGGGTCAGGATCAGAGGCGGCGAGATAATCATCCGGTCGCCAACATGGCGCATGATCAGGTTGTTGGCGAAACAGCGGTCACGGCAGATGTATCCGACTGTGCCGGGTTCGGACGCGAATTTCGCCCGGCTGGCCTTGTCCGGAGTCAGCGCGATCGAGGCCATCATGCCGACGATCTTGGCCTCACCGACCAGCGGGTGGTCGGCCAGCGCCTCCCATTTCTCTTTCAGATAGGGGGCCGCCACATCGCGGACGTTGTCCACGATGCACTCTTCTTCGAGGATGCGCAGGTTTTCCAGCGCGACCGCCGCAGCGACCGGGTGGCCGGAATAGGTATAGCCGTGGTTGAACTCGGTGCCGCCAATCACCTCGGCGATCTCGTCATTCACGATGGACCCGCCGATGGGCGCATAGCCCGAACTCAGGCCCTTGGCGATCGTCATGATGTGCGGCTTGATTCCAACAGTCTGGGACCCGAACCAGTTTCCGGTCCGACCAAAGCCGCAGATGACCTCATCAGCGATCAAAAGGATATCGTATTTGTCACAGATGCGCTGAACCTCAGGCCAATAGCTGTCGGGCGCTACGATTACGCCACCCGCACCTTGGACGGGTTCCGCGATAAAGGCTGCGACGCGATCTTCGCCCAGTTCTAGAATGGCCTCTTCCAACTCGCGCGCGCGGGCCAGACCGAATTCTTCGGGGGTCATGTCGCCGCCCTCAGCCCACCAGTTTGGTTGATTGATGTGGTGAATGTTGGGGATCGGGATACCGCCCTGCGCGTGCATCCCGGCCATGCCGCCCAAAGACGCCGACCCCACAGAGGATCCATGATAGGCGTTCTTGCGGCTGATGATGATATTCTTGTCCGGATGGCCCTTTTCGGCCCAGTAAGTGCGCACCAGACGGATGTTGGTGTCATTCGCCTCGGACCCGCCTGCGGCAAAGAAGACGTGGTTCAGATCACCCGGCGCCAACTCGGCGATTTTAGCCGCCAGCGCGATTGCCGGAACATGGGTCGTTTTGAAGAACGTGTTGTAATATGGCAGTTCGCGCATCTGACGGGCGGCAACCTCGGCCAGTTCATCGCGGCCGTAGCCGATATTGACGCACCAAAGGCCCGCCATTGCGTCCAAAATCTCTTCGCCTTCACTGTCCGTCAGGTACACACCTTTTGCACGTGTGATGACGCGTGCGCCTTCTTTGCCCAATGACCCATTGGCAGAAAACGGATGCATGTGATGCGCCGCATCCAAAGCCTGCAACTCGGCGGTTGGCATGTGATTGGTGATGGTCGACATCAGAGAATCTCCTGCAAAAGCGGTTGCCCATCACAATATGATCAAATTTCCTACTGTCAATCGAATCGGATTGAATCAGACGTCCATCAACGCGTCCGACATCAGTTCCATCCCTTGTTCAATGTCCTGTGCAGTCGCTTTTGCGACTTTGTCAGCATCCCTGGCGCGCAGAGCCGAGAGGATATCCTTGTGCCGATCCGGCAGGCTGTGCGTGCCAAATCGTCCGCACACAACGCGCAGGGAAGGGCCGAACCGAAGCCACAATCGCTCGGCCAGATCGTTTAGGATCGGAGCATTCGCATGGGCATAGAGCGTTTGGTGAAACTGATGGTTCAGGCGCAGATAGCCGCTGACGTCGCCATCGGCGATGGTCTGATCAAGACGTTGATCGAGTTGCTCTAGCCGGTCGATATCATCGGTCGTCACCGTTGCAGTTGCGCGTCTGGAAAGCTCTGATTCTATTGATATTCTCGCAAAAATCATCTGTTCAACGTCGGCATTGGACAGCAACGGAACGCTGACCCGCCGGTTGCCCTGAAACACAAGGGCACCATCGGAAATCAACCGCCGAATCGCCTCGCGGACTGGGGTCATCCCGACGCCCAGCGAATCGGTCAAACCCTGTATCGTTACAGGCTGTCCAGGGACCAGCTCCCCGTACATGATCTGAGATCTGAGGGTTTGGTACACCTGCTCGTGCGCGGGTTTCTTTCCTTCGCCTGTCTTGGCGTCAGATGCATTTTTTTTGATCAAATCCAAGTAGCTTACCCTGTTTCGCTTGGTGTCGACTTGCCAGACGCCTGACCTCGTGAAACCATACGATGGATCGGGGGAAAACGCAAAACTTGATCAAATCCGAAAAAACGGGAAAATACCCGGACACTTGCAGGGAGAGAATTATGTCAATCAAAACGCTGACGATGACAGCGATCGTCGCGCTGGGGACTTCGGCGGCTTTTGCCGAAGAGGTGCGCGTCTATAACTGGTCCGACTATATTGATGAGGACCTTCTGAAAAAATTCGAAGAAGAAACCGGCCTGACACTGATTTACGACGTGTTCGACAGCAATGAAGTTCTGGAAACGAAAATGCTGGCGGGTGGTTCGGGCTACGACGTGGTGGTTCCGACCGGCACCTTCCTTCAGCGCCAGATTCAAGCCGGCGCCTTTCAACCGCTGGATAAGTCTCAGTTGTCGAATGCGGGCAATCTGTGGGATGTAATTCAGGACCGGACAGCGGGTTACGATCCCGACAACGCCTATTCGATCAACTATATGTGGGGCACCACCGGCCTGGGTGTGAACGTTGCCAAAGTCAAAGAGGTGCTTGGCGAAGATGTTGCGCTGAACAGTATGGACCTGGTTCTCAAGCCTGAGAATATGGAAAAACTGGCATCATGTGGCGTACATTTCCTGGATGCGCCGACCGAGATCATTCCAATGACGCTGCAGTATATTGGCGAAGATCCCGACAGCCATGACACGGACGTCATTGCAAAAACCGAGGAAATGCTGGCAGCCGTTCGCCCCTACATTCAGAAATTCCACAGCTCGGAGTATATCAACGCCCTGGCCAATGGCGATATCTGTGTAGCCGTGGGCTGGTCGGGCGACATTCTGCAAGCGCGTGACCGTGCCGCCGAGGCCGACAACGGCGTGGAGATTGAATACCATCCGTTCGCGGAAGGATCGCTGATGTGGTTCGACCAGATGGCAGTTCCGGCAGATGCGCCGAATCCGGAAGGCGCACATAAGTTCCTGAACTTCATTCTGGATGCCAACAACATGGCCGCAGCGTCGAACTACGTTTACTACGCCAACGGCAACAAAGCCTCGCAGGAGTTCCTGGAGGAAGACGTGATTGGCGATCCGGCTATCTATCCGGATGAGACGACGATGCAGAACCTCTACATCACCACGCCCTATCCGGCAAAAACTCAGCGGGTTGTGACCCGTCTGTGGACCAAAATCAAATCGGGCACCTGATCCGAAGTATCTGAGCAAGGCGGCCTGACCGCCTTGCCCATTCAATCAGATTGTCGAACGGGGGCCGTTTTGAACACTACCGTCTTTGCGCCGTGGGAAGAACCGCAGGCGAAACCCTTGATCCAGTTCCAGAATGTCACCAAGCGGTTTGGCGAGTTTACGGCGATCGACAATCTGTCATTGGATATTTTTGAAAAAGAATTCTTCGCTTTGCTGGGTCCGTCCGGCTGCGGCAAAACCACGATGATGCGGATGCTTGCGGGGTTTGAAACGCCCACAGAAGGTCACATCATACTGGGCGGCCAGGATATCGATCCGATCCCGCCAAACAAGCGGGCGGTGAACATGATGTTCCAGTCCTACGCTTTGTTTCCACATCTCAGCATCTGGGAAAACATCGCTTTTGGTTTGCGGCGGGACAACATGCCCAAGCGTGATCTGGAAGACCGCGTCGAAGAGATGCTGCGCCTGACTAGACTGGAACAATTCGCCCGCCGCAAGCCGCATCAGATTTCGGGTGGTCAACGTCAGCGGGTCGCTTTGGCGCGATCTTTGGCCAAGGCCCCGAAACTGCTGTTGCTGGACGAACCGTTGGGCGCGCTGGATAAGAAACTGCGGCAGGATACCCAGTTCGAACTGATGGATATTCAGGAAAAGACCGGCACCACCTTTGTGATCGTGACCCATGATCAGGAAGAGGCGATGACCGTCGCCAGCCGCGTCGCTGTGATGGATCAGGGCAAACTGATGCAGGTCGCGACGCCGGACAAGATTTACGAGAACCCCAACTCGGTCTATGTGGCCGATTTCATCGGCGACGTGAACATCATCGAGGGTCGCACGACTGCAAACGGGGACGAAACCTATCAGATCGACTGGGCCGAGGGGCAGGCGCCTCTGACCGCGACATCGGCAAAAGGGTTCTCGAACGGGCAGGCCTGTCATATTGCGATCCGACCTGAAAAGGTGACCATTTCGGCTGATCGCCCGGCGGATGCCGTCAATGCCGTGCAGGGCAAAGTGCATGACATCGCTTATCTGGGGAACCTGTCAACCTATCATGTCGAACTGCCCAACGGCACGATCATCAAGGCGCAAACGGCCAACACACGCCGTATCTCGCGCCGCTCTTTCACATGGGAAGACCCGGTCTGGCTGTCCTGGACGGCAACGGCTGCGGTGCTGCTGGACAACTGATGCGCCGCGCCCTTCTGATCGCTGTCCCCTATGTCTGGCTGCTGGCGCTGTTTTTGGTGCCCTTCTTCATCGTACTGAAAATATCGCTCTCGGACATTGAACTTGCCATTCCGCCTTACACACCGACACTGGACCTGTCGCAGGGTTGGGCGGGTATAAAGGAATTCTTCAGCCAACTGGATTTCGAAAACTATGTCTGGCTGACCGAAGATGACCTGTATTGGAAAGCCTACCTCTCCAGCGTCAAGATCGCGGTGATTTCAACCGCTCTGACCTTGCTTGTGGGGTACCCGATTGCCTACGGCATGGCCCGTGCACCGCAGGAATGGCGGCCAACGCTGATGATGCTGGTGATCCTGCCATTCTGGACCTCGTTTCTGATCCGCGTTTACGCATGGATGGGGATCCTGTCGAACGAAGGATACCTGAATCAGATCTTGCTGTGGCTGGGTATCATCTCGGCCCCGCTGACTATTCTGAACACCAACACGGCCGTCTATATCGGTATCGTCTACACCTATCTTCCGTTCATGATCCTGCCGATTTATGCAGCGCTGGAACGCATGGACGAATCCCTGATCGAAGCGGCCGAGGATCTGGGTTGTTCCCGCATTCAAGCGTTCTGGCTGGTGACCATTCCCCTGTCGCGCCCGGGTATCATTGCGGGGTGTTTCCTTGTCATGATCCCGGTGATTGGTGAGTTCGTGATCCCCTCGCTTCTGGGTGGATCGGGTACGCTGATGATCGGTAAAGTTCTGTGGGAAGAATTCTTCTCGAACCGAGACTGGCCGGTCGCCAGTGCCGTTGCGGTGGTGCTGTTGCTGATCCTGGTGATCCCGATCGTATTGTTCCAGCGCAACCAGCAAAAACAAACGGAGGCCGACCAATGAACAGGCTCAGCTGGTTCAATGCGGTGTCTCTGACACTTGGGTTCGCGTTTCTGTACATCCCGATGATCATCCTGATTATATTCAGCTTTAACGAAAGCAAGCTGGTAACCGTTTGGGCCGGGTTCTCGACCAAATGGTATGGCGAACTGGCCCAGAACGAGGCGTTTCTGGACGCGGCATGGGTTACGATCCGGGTGGCAGTCTTTTCCTCGACGCTGGCAACCATTCTTGGAACGGCCGCCGCCTATGTGCTGGTGCGAGGTGGGCGGTTTTTCGGCCGGACGCTGTTCTCGGGCATGATCTACGCGCCGCTGGTGATGCCCGAAGTTATCACCGGTTTGTCTCTGCTACTTCTGTTTATTGGCATTGGGCTTGACCGGGGCATTCTGACCATTGTTTTGGCACATACGACCTTTTCGATGTGCTTCGTGTCGGTCGTTGTGTCCTCGCGTTTGGTTTCGTTCGACAAATCGCTGGAAGAAGCCGCCCTTGATCTGGGCTGTTCGCCCGCTCAGGCGTTTCGCCTTGTGACCCTTCCGATCATCGCGCCGGCCGTGATTTCGGGTTGGTTGCTGGCGTTCACTCTGTCGCTGGATGATCTGGTCATCGCGTCCTTCACCTCGGGCCCGTCGGCGACGACGCTGCCGATCAAGATCTTCTCGGCGGTGCGTCTGGGTGTCAGCCCAGAGATCAACGCGCTATCCACGCTCATGATCGCAGTGGTGACTGTCGGGGTCATAACCGCCTCATTGGTCACGAAGCGCGCGATGGTGCGGCAAAAGCAGGATGAGCTTGCCGCAGCGCGCACCGAATGAAACGCCTGTTCCCGGACTATACCTATGGCCCCGGACCGCGTCAGAACTGTTGGTGGGACGAAACAATCCCAACACCCGACTGGCCTGTCCAAAGCGGTGATCTGAGCGTCGATGTCGCCGTCATTGGCGGCGGGTTCACAGGTCTTTCGGCAGCGTTGCATCTGGCCGAGGCGGGTACATCCGTCGCAGTTTTAGAGGCCGGAACCCCAGGATGGGGGGCCTCGGGTCGCAATGGCGGGTTCTGCTGTCTCGGCGGCTCAAAGTTAGGTCAAACGGCACTGGCGCGCCGTTACGGAGACGAGGCTGCGCGGTTCTATGGGCAGGCAGAGATCGACGCGGTTCAGCTTGTGAAAGATCTTTTGTCGCTGCATGGGATCGACGCGGATACGCATTCCAAAGGTGAAACCCAACTGGCCCATTCCGCGCGGGCGATGGAACATCTGCGGCGTGGCGCTGAGGCGACAGGCACCTTGCACGAAGCGCATGAGTTGCGTGGCCTAGGTCTTGGGGGTGCCTTTCATGGTGCCTATACAAACCCGGTTGGATTTGCCCTCAACCCCAGAAAATACCTTTTTGGGTTGGCGCGGACGGCGCAGTCACTGGGAGTGCACGTTTACCAGAAGACGGCGGCTGAACAGATTGGCAAAACGCGGTCTGGTTTCGAGGTTCAAACCGCATCTGGCCGAGTGCGCGCCGCGAATGTGCTGATCTGTACGAATGGGTATTCCAGCGAGGACGTGCCGCCGTGGATGTCGGGGCGTTACATGCCCGCGCAGTCCACGGTTCTGGTGACTCGGCCTCTGTCGGACGCGGAGCTGCAAGCGCAGGGATGGACCTCAGAGCAGATGAGTTATGACACCCGCAACCTGCTGCATTACTTTCGTTTGATGCCCGATCGGCGGTTCCTGTTTGGTATGCGCGGCGGCTTGCGGTCTTCGCCCGGGGCCGAAGCGGCCATCCGTAAGACCGTGCAGCGGGATTTTCATACCATGTTCCCCCAATGGAAAGCGGTCGAAGTGACCCACATGTGGTCGGGCATGGTGTGCATGTCGCGCAAACTGACGCCCTTTGTCGGCCAGGTCCCAGACAATCCGGGCATGTTCGCTGCCTTTGCCTATCACGGGAACGGGGTGGCAATGGGAACGTATTGCGGGCGGGCTCTTGCCCAAATGGTCAGGGGTCGCGAGGCTGAGTTGCCTCTCCCGATCACGCAGGCTCCGCCACGCTTTCCCTTCGGAGGGTGGCGGCGTGTTTTGATGCCGCCTGTTTATGCCGCCATGGCGATCGCGGACCGTTTTAGCCTTTAAAGCGCGGCGACTTCCAGTTCCAGGCTCCGCGCGTAGTCCGCCGCACCGTTTTCCATACGCCACAAGCAATAGGCCGCCATCCGCCACGCATACCACGGGCGCAATTCCCGAAACCGCGCGACCGTTTCGGGAACGCCATATGCGTTCAGAAACAGCGCTTCTTCGGTTTGGGTAAGTGGGCTGCCTCGATACAGGCACTGCATGGCAGGCGACAGGAACATCGCGATGTCCTCGCACGGATCGCCCCACGCCGGGCATTGCCAGTCAATCAGTGTCATGCCGGTTGGCGCGACAAGGATGTTCCCGGCAACAGTGTCCGCATGGATCAGGCAGGTGTGCTTGGTTGCAGGGACATGTCCCGCAGGGCGAAGTTTGGCCACAAGAGCCCGTGTGTCCGACGTACACGCGTTCAGAATCTGTTCTGCGTGGTCGGCCAAATCCGCACTGCCATTGCATCCCTTCGGCGCTTGGATCCGTAGCTCGAGTTCATGCAAACTGCGCAGCAATGTGGCGACGCCTTCGGGGTTTTTGCGCCAGGGCGATCCGGGGGCGTGATCGTAAAACACCCAATGGCCGCTCTTGTGCGCGCCGGCTGCGCGCAGGCGCGGCACAAAACCGGTGGGTTCAAGCGCGCGGAGGCATTCTGCTTCTAGTTCGGGGTCGTTGCGAAACAACGGATTGCGCGGTGTCGCACGGTACAGTTTCAGCACCTTGTCGCCGCCGCCGCCCAGCACTTTCCAGACCTGATTGGTGCGCCCGCCGTATAATATCTGAAACGCGACGCCGGGGCCGACAAGGTCCCGGTCACGCAGGTCGTCAACCAGATCAGAAGGAGGATAGGTTGTGGCAGGCAGGAGGGTCACCAATGCAGTTAGCGAGTCGATTTCGCCAAGCTTTGGACTGTCCCGCCCGCCAGATCAAGTTCAGGATCTGACCCCTGTGACAGCCGATGCGTCAACAACCTGTCCGCTTTCCAGTGTCAGCATCACTTTGTTGTCGGAAATCTGCGCTTCGACGACGTGGTTGTAGGCTGAAGCCAATTCTTCGGACAACAGCTTGTCGCCATCAAAGCTCTCCAACGTGGCCGAATAACTCCCGGCTGGCAGCGGCTGCCCGTCGCTGCCTGTTCCCGCCCAGATCATTTTCTGGTCGGTTTTGGGCACAGAAATTCGGTCGATGATTGCGCCTTCGCTGTCGCGGATAACCATGACCGCCTTGTCCGCTGCCGGGTCGGGCTTGGCAAACAGGGTCACGGGCGCACCTGCGAATCTGAACGCTGAAGGAGTGCGCACGTCCATTCCGACCCACTTGCCGAGTTTGTCCAGATTTCCGCCCCCCAGAGCCTGACCAAGCGCCGATAACAAGTCGTTGGTTTGAACCTGTTGTTCTACCATCGAGAATTGCGCCAGTTGCGATGCGTATTCCGATGCGTCCAGGGGCTTGAGAGGATCCTGATTCTGCGCCTGTACCGTCAGCATTTTCAGGAAAGTTTCAAAATCTGAAGCCAGACCAGTGGTTTTTTCCCCGTTTGAACTTTGGTTCGGGGCGGGTGTCGCGGTGTTGGATTGGGTCGGGGAAATCATTGTCACACCCTCATGTCGATGCGGCCGACAAGGCCGGTTCTGGTTACAGGTTCCACAAGAGCTGTCGGGTCGGCCAGTTGGGCTGCGCCGCCGAGCGGCCTGTTTTCCTGATCCGCTCGGTCATGGCTGTCCCCCGAAGAGGTGCCGAGGTCGAAGGACAAATCACCCAGCCCGAAATTCCTGAACTCCTCTTCCAGAACCGACAGGTGTCGGCGCATCATGTCCAACGTCTCGGGGCGTTCGGCTGAAATCGTCAGATGTACCCCGTCATCGCGACCGTTCAGAACGATGGATACGCGTCCCAGCTCTTCGGGGTTCAAGGCAATCTCGACCGTGCCGGAGTTTGGCTGAGCCGTGACTACCGCCGCCATTTGCCCGGCGACCGCGCGGGCCACCTCGGCGCGAGCGGTAGGTGTCATATTGTGAATCGCAGGTGAGGTCTCTCGACCGGTCGAAACGGGTGCTTCGGTCCTGAGCGGCGTGATCTCTTCGACGTCCAAACCGGCGTTCCGATCACCCTGAATGCTCGGTTTTTCGGACGCGAACAGCTGCATCTGCGCGATGCTGGGTACGCGTTCTGTTTTCGGTGCCTGTTGGCGTTCAATTTGAGCGGCTGCGGATTGATCTGCGGTGTGCGGGCGTCGAGGCGAGCGCCGGGTCAAATCGGCGGCTTCTTTCGTTTGACGTTCGGTCGTGCGGGGCACCACAGATGCCACTTCGGCCTTTGGCGAGTCAGGAGTGGTCTCTCGAGGCTGATGTGCGGGCATATCATTCGCCAAAGCCCGTGTGGATTGGCGTTTCTCCGCTGCCTGGGCGAGCTCCAAGACCTGCGGCGCTTGATCGCGAGCAACAGGAGCGGTGACCAGTATGGGAGTGGGCTCGGGGTCGGTCTTTGGAACCGATTTTTCAGGATCGTTCCGCGGCGGAATCTGTTCGGCCAGTTCAGGAGCGGCATCAGCCTCGTCCGATTCGGGCTCTGACATGGCGTCTGTTTCGGCCTCAACCTCCGGTTCGGCTTCAGCAATATTCAGCCCTATGCGCGGGTCCTTGCTGTCATCACTGTTCTGATCAAGCACGGCCGCGAATGCCATGCCGGTATCGTCCCCCGACTCAGAACTGCTGTCTTGAGATTTGGGAATGGCGGTCGGCGAGGATGTCACCACTGAAAGAGTGTTGGGCATTTTGCTCCGGCTCCGATTGTGTGACCGGATAATTGCCCGCAGGAAGTTACGTTTATTTTAACCGCTTTCTTCTTTGATCGTGAAAGTTCGATGCAATTTTCGGAGAAAGCGATGAAGGTTTCAGCGCCCATACCAACGCCTCAACAATCGGCGTATTCACAGAAACTGCGGGCCGCTGCTGTTGAGCTTGAGGCCGCGTTTCTGGGTGAGATGTTGAAATCCGCCGGGTTGGGTCAGGCCCGCCAATCCTTTGGCGGCGGTGCAGGCGAGGACCAGTTTGCGTCTTTTCTAGTGCAGCATCAGGCCCGCGCGTTGGCCCAGTCCGGCGGGGTCGGCCTGTCCGAAATCCTGTTTCAATCCATGATGGAGAAAGCCAATGCCGACGACACCGGAAACTAGTCTTGTAAAGTCCCTTGAAGAGGTTCTGGATCTTGAGCGAACTGCGCTGGTTGAGGGCGATCTGGACCGCCTGCACCACACGGCACCAGAAAAGGAAAAACTGATTGGTGCACTCAACGATCTTGAGGTCTTGGACAGTGACGAGTTGATACGCCTGCAGAAAAAAGTCGAGCGGAACCAGGCCCTGCTCAACAGTGCGGCCGAAGGGATTCGCGCTGTCGCCGATCGCATGGCCGAACTTCGGCGCGTGCGACAGGAATTCAGCACCTATGGCGCCGACGGCCAACGCAGCGGATACGCCGTCAGGCATCATGCAAAACTGGAAAAGCGGGCGTAGCTACAGGTTTGATTCAAATCCTAAACTTCTGACTTTCGCGCTTTAGCACTCCGTTAGGGGATCAAGGTCAAAAGTGTTCGTGCACCTGAAACAGCAGGTGGCGCGAACAGCCCGACGGCGGATCGCACCGATCAGAAAGACGTGAAAGCCCGCACAAGTGGCGGGGTGAGCATGGGCGCAAAAGGCCCGAACGGAAAAGGATGACAGATATGTCCAGCATTCTGACAAACAATGGCGCAATGGTTGCGCTGCAAACACTCAAGTCGGTCAACAAAGATCTCGGCGCGACCCGAAACGCGATCTCGACGGGTAAGGACGTTGCAACTGCCAAAGACAACTCGGCTGTTTGGGCGATCTCCAAGGTCATGGAATCGGATGTCAAAGGTTTCAATGCGATCAAGGACAGCCTGGCACTGGGCGAATCCACCGTGGCGGTTGCGCGTAACGCCTCCGAAACGGTTACCGATCTGCTGTCTCAGATGAAAAGCAAGATCGTTGCGGCGCAGGAAGACAACGTAGATCGCGACAAGATCAACGACGATGTCACTGCATTGAAGGATCAGATCAACTCGGTGGTGAATGCCGCGCAATTCAACGGCTTGAATCTGGTCGACGGGTCAGCCGGGTCCGCGTCGATCCTTGCGTCGCTTGACCGGGACAGTTCTGGCAACGTGACGGCGTCTTCCATCACCGTTGCGGGTCAGAACCTTTCGACCGGTGGTTACACCGCGGCTCAGGTCTTTGACGGGTCGACCGGCTCTTCCACCGGCAATGACCGCGTTGGCGCAACGATTGACAACGGTGCAACCTCGGCAACCGCGCTGGTGACCGATGAATCCAGCGGTGCATTCGCTGCGGGCGACAAGGTTGTCGTAGCGATCGACGATCAGGTCGTATCCTACACGGTTTCCGCAACGGATGCGGCCGCCGCTACAACCGGTGACATCGTTGCAGTGGGTCTGAAGGCGAAGATTGAGGAACTGGGTATCAACGGTCTGACCGTCGATTATGACTCGGGCACCGCAGGCACCTTGTCTGTTGCCAACGCCACCGGCACTGACATCTCGTTCTCGGCTCAGTACGTAAACGCGGGTTCGGGTGGTCTTGGTGCGTTGACCGGTATTGATGTTTCGACTGGTGCAGGGGCAACTGCGGCGCTTGCCACAATCGAAACGCTGATCGACACGTCGATCGACGCTTCGGCCGCTTTCGGTTCTTCGCAGGGCCGGATCGAGACGCAGAAAGAGTTCATTTCGAACCTGGCGGACTCGTTCAAATCGGGCATCGGCTCTTTGGTTGATGCGGATATGGAAGAGACCTCGGCGCGTCTACAGGCCCTTCAGGTTCAGCAGCAGCTGGCGACCCAGTCGCTGTCGATCGCCAACCAGGCACCGCAGTCGATCCTGTCACTGTTCCGCTAAGTTATGGAACCCGGTCGGGGCGCGGCAACGCGCCCCGATATTGACCGCCAAGTGGCGGATTACTGGAAGGATTTCACGTGACACCGCAAGCTATTGCCCAGCGCGCCTATGCACAGACCGCCGCACCGACGCGCACCCCGCGCGATACAGAATATGAAGCGATTTCCAAGATTACCCACAGGCTCAAAGCCGCCGCTGCCCGGCAAGCGGCAGATTTTGGCGGGTTCGTTCAGGCCCTGCACGAAAACCGCCGTCTGTGGACCGTTTTGGCCAGTGGAGTAACCGATTCCGAAAACGGTCTGCCCAACGATTTGCGGGCCCGCATTTTCTATCTGGCCGAATTTACCGAACAGCACAGCAGTCAGGTTCTTGGGAATAAGGCCTCGGTTGAACCGCTGCTTGAGATCAACATGGCGGTTCTGCGTGGTCTGCGACAGATGGGGGCCACGTAATGGCAGGATTGGTGCTGAAACTGGCCCCGAAAGAGAGGGTTCTGATCAACGGTGTGGTCGTGGAAAACGGGGACCGCCGCAGCCGGTTCTCGATCATGACGCCCGAGGCAAATGTCTTGCGTCTGCGGGACGCGATTCACCCTGAAGAAGTGAATACGCCGGTTCGGCGCGTTTGCTATGCCACGCAACTTGTCTTGTCAGGCGACACAGAGCCAGACCGCGCCCGCCAACAATTGTTGCGCCGGGTCGAGGAACTGAGCCAGGTTTTCACGGATGCCGACAGTCGTCGCGTGCTGGCCGAAGCGACCGAAGCTCTGCTGGATGAGCAGTTCTACAAATGCCTCAAGGCCTTGCGTGCACTGCTGCCGCGCGAAGAACGCCTGATGGCTTATCAACAATGACGTTCCAACCGGTCATACCGTCCGGCGGGCTGGTTGGCTGGCGGTTTCTGCAACGGACCTATGACGCGCAACTGGAGAGTTTCTCGACCTCTGCGGTCAACAAGCGGGACAGCGAGTATTTTCTGGAGAACATAAAAAAGGTTCAGACAGCCGAAGACCTGGTATCAGATCGCCGGTTGCTGCAGGTCGCGCTGGGGGCCTTTGGGTTAGAGGGCGATCTGGATAACCGCTTTTTCATCCAGAAAATCCTGTCCGATGGAACCAAGGCGGAGGACGCGCTGTCGAACCGCTTGTCCGATAAACGATACCGTCAGTTCTCGGATGCGTTTGGGTTCGGGCCGGGCGAAGTACGCAAAACCGGACTGATCACCAATATGGAAGAGATTGCGCGAGACAACGTGGTGTCGCGGTTCGAAGTTGCTGTGGGTGAGACAGATGAAACCATGCGTATCTCGCTCTATGCCCAGCACGCGCTGAGCGATCTTGCCGCAAAAGGGGGCAGCAAGGACACCAAATGGTTCGACTTGATGAGCTTGCCGCCGCTGCGGCGCATGATGGAGACTGCGTTAGGCTTGCCCACGAGTTTCGGTCAACTGAATATCGACAGGCAGCTTGAGGTGTTCAAGGATCGGTTGTCCGGTTTGACGGGATCCGATGATTTGGCCCAGTTCAACGACAAAGCCGCCAGAGAGCAGCTAACGGATCAATTCCTGGCCCGAAGCCAGATTGCTCAGCTTGAAAACGTGGTGTCACCCGCACAAACCGCACTGATCCTTCTGGGCGGCTAAGTTGCACGGGTGAGGCTCTGACAAAAGCCACACGGCAATAAAACTCGGGTCTTACCCGTCCAGAACAGCATCTGCGGAAGTTCTGAGCGCGTAAGACGTCACCGGCTGCGATACGTTGTGCAGCTTGACATCGCCAAGCGGCAGGGCGTTGGCACAGGCTGGAAGAATGTCGGCTGAAACGACAATCCGGTGGTTCTTGGTCTTACCGTATTCTCCCAAACGCGCGGCGATGTTTGCGGCTTGCCCGATCACGGTAAAGTCCAACCGCTCACGCGAGCCGACATTGCCATAGGTTACGCGACCATAGGCGACGCCGATCGAACAATCGCAATGCGTATCCGAGCCCGACTGATGCAACTCTCCCAGCTTTTCGACGATACTGATGGCGCTGCGCTGGGCATTGCCGCGGGCCGAAATCGAGTCCTCACCGGCTGGGAAGACGGCCAGAACAGCGTCTCCGATGAACTTCAGAACCTCGCCGCCGTTTTCGTGGACAATGCCCGATACCGTTTCGAAAAAATCATTCAGAAGGTTGATGTATGCGGTGCGGCCCAGGCGTTCCTCGAGGCTGGTCGAGTTGCGCAGGTCGCAGAACATGATGGCGGCGTCGATCTCATCGCCGTCGCCGCGTCGGATCTCACCGCCCAGCACGCGCGCGCCCGAGCGTTTGCCCACGTAGGTTTCAAGCAGGACCTGCGCGTTTTCGCGCTGCATGAAAACTTCGTAAAACCGGGCAATGACCTGAGAGCATTCGAAAACAAGGCCCAGGTTTTCCGTGGTGAACCCATCCGGATGATCGCAGGTCAAGGTCAGAACATTGGTGCGACCGTCAGAAAAGGGCAGGGGCATGGCCACATAGTCGGTCGCGCCTTTTGCCCGCAGATCCTCCATGATCGGAAAGCTGTTATGGGGGTTGTCCGCATTCAGCCGCTGGCGCACGCCGCCCAGACCGTTCGATACATGGCGCAGAGGGCTGTTGATATAGGCCGGGTGATCGTGGATTTCATAAGTGGGAACATTGGTCGAAATCTCAGCCTCGCCCTTTTCCCAGATATAGTGCTTGCCCGCGATCAGCGGATGCAGGGACCAGGTCAGTATGCTGAGCCGTTGAATGGCGATCCCGTGTTCCAGCATTTTCTCGGCCAGAGCCTGAGTGAACGCCTCAGGTGTGTCATTTTCCGACGCTCCGCGCATCAGCCAGTCAATCAATGGACCGCTGATATTGCCATCCTCGGGGTCCCGCAGGGTGTTATCGCCCAAATCAATCTTGGTATAGGCATTGGGCATGAACCCGATATGGCCCTGAATCACAACGCTTTCAGGCAGCGCTTCTTCGTAGGCCCAGACGGAATTGGCCAACCGCTCGCCACCGAGGATCACGTCGTGATAGGTCGCTGTGCCCTTAAAGGGACAAAAGGTCTGCAATTCGGTCTCATCACTGAGCGCAATGCGCACGTCTTCGCGCGGGATGTAGATCGTCGGCGGAAGCCGCGTTTCATACATCACCTTGGCATTGCTGCTTTCGGCCAACAGAACCTGATCCCGGTAAATGGCAATCTTACCGTTCAACCGTTCGACTGAGATCCCATAGCCTTTTGGTCTTGGAGTGGCGTGCACGTTCATCGTCATCCTCCCTGGCGCGGGTCTATATAGGATGGGCTTTGAAACGCGGTTTTCCAAGAGGTGATCCCGGCATTTTTACCGCACATCAGCTGTGCGATCGCAAGCTCAGACCATCTGGATCACATCTTTTTCGATGGACAGCATATAGCCCTTCTTGGCGATGTTCTTGACCAGTAACTCGCTGACCATCTGATTGCCCAAGGCGTCGCGAAGGCGTTTGATCCGCGTCGCGCCGGCGGCCTCGTCACAATCGGCGGCGCTTTTGCCCGAGATCATCGCCTCGATCTGAGCACCAGACAGAACTTCGTCATCCAACCGGGATTCGGCCAGGACCGACAGGGTCTCCATCGCGGCTGGGGTCAACTTAAAGTCCATGTTGTTCATATAGACGGTGTTTTCCTCGCGGCTGATCAACAGAGAGGTCACCTGAATTCCGGTGCGTTCGATCTGAGCCATCCGGCGGTTCAACAAGACTAGCATCACCAGAAACACCAATGCAGCCACAAGCATCGCGCTGGCAAAGACCAGCAGCACGTAGATCACCATTCGGTAGCTCGCCAATGTATCGGCAAAGGCGGTGCCGGACTGCGCCAGGATCTCAAGCAGGCGAATCTCGGTCTGCGAGGTCAGGTCGCTTTCGACGAACAACCACTCGACCCGCGCATTGAAGGCGTTGGCGTCTGGCAGGGTCCAGAACAGAAAGACGGCGGCTGTGATCAGGATCAAAACGATTGCCGCGATACCCGCGCCGACCAGCCGTGTGCCTGATCGCCGTGCGTCAGTAACGGAGATAGAATTGTCCGGCATTGGCCTTCCTTTTATCCAATCCTTCCGGCCCGAAAACGGACATGACATTCAGCAATGTCCAGCCAGATGCGCTGAGGCGTTGTGAGACCTCTTGCTGGGCCTGGCCCTTGTCACAGGCCGAAACCTGCATCACGCCATAGTGCAGCCGCAGCGGATTGTCCTGCTTGGCCTTGTAATCCGCGTAGCACTCGGCCGCGGCCGCGGTGCCAAGCGATATCAGGGCCGCAGTGGCCAGAGAAGAGAGGATCGGTTTCATAGGCTGCATCCTGCGCATGGGTTTGCCGGATATTCAATAACCCAAGGGGTTTGAGGCGGCTGATATTGGATAACACTGCCCCGTTATTGCTTGTCTGAGGGGGACAGACCCAACGTCGGTGCATCACGTTTGCGGTCTGTGCCGGATCGCCCCTAAACACCAGGAAGGACACGCATCATGCACCGGAAGTTCATCGCCCTTGTCGTTGCCACCGCAATCACAATCACTGGCGTCTCGGCCTCACAGGCGCGGGCGGCGGATGCCAAGGATATTCTTGGCGGGCTTGCCGCCATCGCGATCATTGGCGCGGGGGTCCATTACTATAACAAGGAACAGCGCAAGCAGCGGGCGTCGCGCCAACAGACCTATACGCAGCAACCTTATGTCGCGCGGCCCAACTATCCGGTGCGGCCATTGCCGCAGCATGTTGCGCGCTATGACCTGCCGCAGCAATGTCTGCGCAACTACAATGCGTACTCGAACAATCAACCGCTTCTGGCGCCGAATTGCCTCAAGAAGCATTACAAACACGCCAATAGCCTGCCGCAAGAGTGCAAGGTCGGTTTCTGGAATGGCAAAAAGGTGAAGCGGGCATACGAACCCGCATGCCTGCGCCAGCAAGGATACCGCGTCGTTTACAAGTAATCACTTTCGAGCAGGAGCGGTGCCACAGAAGCGCCGCGCGGGAGAGGGCGGCGCAAGCTGCCCTCTCTTTTTGTCTTGCGATATGGCGCGAAACGCGGTTTTCGGTGGTTATGACAAGTCCGGATTATTCGATTGAGCAGGCAGCGGTGGCACAAGGTTATGTGCGGATTGCCGGTGTGGATGAGGTTGGCCGCGGACCTTTGGCCGGGCCTGTGGTTGCAGCGGCCGTTGTTCTGAACCCAGAAGATATTCCTGAGGGGCTAAACGATTCCAAGAAGCTGACGGCCAAACGGCGAGTTGCATTGGATGCTGCTGTGCGCGACCGGGCCGAGTTCGCCATTGCTGAGGCTTCGGTGGCTGAGATTGACGAACACAACATCTTACGAGCCTCGCATCTGGCGATGGAACGCGCGGTCGCCGCCTTGGACCCTCCGCCGGATTACCTGCTGATCGACGGCAACATGATCCCGCGCGGGCTGACGATCCCGGCGCAGGCGGTTGTCAAAGGCGACGCGCATTCGGTGTCGATTGCGGCGGCTTCGATCATCGCGAAAAACTGGCGCGATCAACTGATGGTGGATTTGGCGCAACAGCATCCCGGCTATGGATGGGAAAAGAATGCAGGCTATCCGTCAAAACAACACAGAGAAGCGCTGCAAAATCTCGGGGTGACCCCACATCATAGGCGTTCCTTCAAGCCGGTACACAATATCTTGTATCAAGAGTAAATCGTAAGTCGCTGATTCAAAAAAGAAATTGACGGCGAATCGTCTTTGACTCATCCTTGTCTCAACCAAATGAGCGCAAAAGCGCCGTGGATACTTGAGGCAGTACAATGACAACAACCACCAAAAAGGGCGCAAAAGCGCTCCCTTTAAACACGATTCTATCCGGGGACTGCATCGATGTGATGAACAGTCTGCCCGAGGCGTCGGTTGACCTGATTTTCGCAGATCCCCCTTACAATCTGCAACTCAAAGGTCAGTTGCACCGCCCGGATAATAGTCAGGTGGACGCGGTTGATGATCACTGGGATCAGTTCTCAAGCTTTGGGGCGTATGACCAGTTCACCCGCGAATGGCTGAAGGCCGCGCATCGCCTGCTGAAACCGAATGGCGCGATTTGGGTGATCGGCTCATACCACAACATTTTCCGAGTTGGTTCGGCCCTGCAGGACGAAGGCTACTGGATTCTGAATGACGTCGTGTGGCGCAAGTCCAACCCGATGCCGAACTTCCGAGGCAAGCGCTTTACCAATGCGCATGAGACGATGATCTGGGCGTCCAAGCGCGAAGGTGCGAAATACACATTCAACTACGAAGCTCTGAAGGCGCTTAACGAAGGCGTGCAGATGCGCAGCGACTGGGTGCTGCCGATCTGCACCGGGCATGAACGTCTGAAAGACGACAACGGCGACAAAGCGCATCCGACGCAAAAGCCTGAATCGTTGCTGCACCGTGTTCTGATTGGTTCGACCAATCCGGGCGACGTGGTGCTGGACCCGTTCTTTGGAACAGGCACGACCGGTGCCGTTGCCAAGATGCTAGGTCGCGAATTCATCGGGATCGAGCGCGAAGAAAGCTATCGCAAGGTCGCCGAAAAGCGCATCGCCAAGGTCCGCAAGTTCGACCGCGAAGCGCTAGAGGTCAGCGCCAGCAAACGCGCCGAGCCGCGCGTTCCCTTTGGCCAACTGGTCGAACGCGGCATGCTGCGCCCGGGTGAAGAACTCTATTCCATGAACCAGCGCCACAAGGCCAAGGTGCGTGCGGACGGCACGCTGGTTGGGAACAACGTCAAAGGCTCGATCCACCAGGTGGGCGCGCAGCTGGAAAACGCGCCGTCTTGCAATGGCTGGACGTACTGGTGCTTCAAGCGCGACGGTAAAACGGTGCCGATCGACGTTCTGCGCCAGCAAATCCGGGCCGAGATGAACTGATTTCACGAACACCGCCGGTGCCTGTGGCCTGACACAAGGCACTTAGCCTTGCCCCGCCGATCTCGGCGGGGTCTTTTGTTTTGTTGCCCTGCCGGTTCCGATATGAGAGTCCTTGTCCTGCTGCGCACGGAAGGAGCCTCGGCCATGTCGGATACCACAGCCAGCGAATCCCGTCTTGAACGGTTCTCAATCACCAAGCCGGATGTGTACGATCTAGACAACAAGTACACTGAAGCCGCGTTGGAACGGCACAAGCGCGAAGGGCTGGAACTGGCCGTCCGCGCACGCTGGATCGCGATGGGCCTGACCGGCATTCTGCTGGTATACCTGAACCCGCATTGGGAGGTGCTGTGGTACCACTTCATCCTGCTGTTGATCTGCGCGAATGGCTGGCTGATCCAGCGCGCCGGTCGAGTGGGGCAGTCGCGGGTCGAGCTGTTGCTAATCTTCGTAGACCTGCTGATCATGACCTTGGGGATGATCGTACCCAACCCGTTCAGCGATGACGTGCGGCCACTGGCCATGCAGTACCGGTTCGATAACTTCCAGTATTTCTTCATCATTCTGGCGGCTGGCACGCTGGCCTATTCCTGGCGAACGGTTGTCGCCATCGGGTCGTGGACCGTGATGATGTGGACCGCGGGCTGGGTGATTGCATGGTGGGTGGCAACGCCGATCCCCGGTATCAGCGAGCGTGTGGCCGAAGCGCTGGTGGGTTATCCGGATGTCGCGGAATCGCTGGACCCGAACAGTTTCATGCCAGAGCTGCGCATTCAGCAGGTCATCGTTTTCATGATGGTTGCTGTCACGCTTGGCATTTCAATGCGGCGGCTCAACCGGTTGTTGATGACCAATGCTGGGTTAGAGAGAGAGCGGGCGAACCTGTCGCGGTATTTCTCGCCGAACGTCGTGGACGAGCTAAGCCAGAACGACGAACCCCTCAAGCAGGTCCGTAAGGAAAACATAGCTGTCCTGTTCATCGACATTGTCGGCTTTACCCGGTTTGCCGCAGGTCGTGATCCCTATGATGTGATCGAGGTTCTGCGCGGCTTCCACGCCCGCATGGAGACCGAGGTGTTCCGCCATCATGGCACTTTGGACAAATACCTGGGCGATGGGCTGATGGCCACGTTTGGCACGCCAGTACCGACGCCGCTGGATGCCACCAACGCGGTCGCCTGCGCACGTGATATGGTCGGCGTGATCGACCGCTGGAATCTTGAACGGCGACGCGCGGGGGAGCCTGAGATTCACGTGGGGATCGGTGTGCACTATGGGTCTGTGGTTTTGGGCGACATCGGGGCGAACCGGTTGGAATTTGCGGTGATCGGGGATGCTGTGAATGTCTCGGCCAAGCTTGAGGCGCTGACCCGCGATCTTGGAGCGCGGGTGGTGCTGAGCGATGCGGTACGCGCGCAACTGGAGCAAGAAGGCAACACCGCCGCCGAACTGATGGTGGGTTTTGCCAAACACCCAAACCAACCTGTGCGCGGGGTTCAGACCCCTATGGATATTTGGGCGAGCTAGGTGGGCTCCCGCCGATCTGATACGCATCCGAGATGCGGGTCATCCCGTTGGGCCGGGCAGCGCGCTGGCGCGCGCTGCGGTCAGGGTCGTGGCAACGGGTTCAACGATTTGTTGTATGGCATCCAATCGGTGACTTCGGGGTAGTGCTGACGCCGCCATGCCCGAACGCGGGGGTTCATGACGCGACGCCAAAGCGGCGGGATCATCGCAGCGACGGTCATTACCGGATAACCATAGGGCAGTTGGGGCGCAGTGTCTTCGGAATGGTGCTGCAACAACGGAAAGCGCCGGTTGGGTTTGTAGTGATGGTCAGAATGACGCTGAAGGTTGATCAGCAGCCAGTTCGACGCTTTTTGCGAGGCGTTCCACGAATGGCGCGGTTGGACGTGTTCGTATTTGCCGTCACCAAGGTGCTTGCGCGTCAGACCGTAGTGTTCGACGTAATTCACAAGCTCCAGCTGCCATATGGCGACACCCGCTTGAAGTAGGAAGAAGGCAACGCCGGACCATCCTCCGATCAAGCAAGCCAGCACAAGCATGGCCGCCTGCAGCGCCCAATACCGCCAGAACGGGTTGGCCAGATCGGTCCAGGGGCGCTGCTTGCGCGCCAGTTTGTCCTTTTCCGCTTGAAAGCCGGAGGCGAGGCATTGCCACAGCACACGTGGGTAGAAGCGGTGAAAGCCTTCGTTGTACCGTGCGGTGACCGGATCGCGTGGTGTGCCGACATAACGGTGATGGACCAGAAGATGTTCGGACCGGAAGTGTGAATACAACACCATCGCCAGCAGAATGTCGCCAAGCCAGCGTTCGAACCGGCCTTTTTGGTGCATCAACTCGTGGCTGTAGTTGATGCCGATTGTGCCTGAGATCACGCCCATGCCGAAGAACAGGCCTATCTTGGCCAGGACTGACAGATGATCGGTATTTGTCGCGTACCAGATCAGACCAAAAAGCGTGAAAAACTGAACCGGCACCCAAGCTTTGGTTAGCAGGATGTACCATTTCAGAACGCCGTCAGATGTGTCAGGATTTGCGTTTTCAAGGTTCAGACCAGTCAACCGATCCAATACCGCAAAGGCCCACCATGTAGAAAGCGGTACCAATACCACCCACCAGCCGCCCGCGTAGGCGGTGATCCAAATCAACGGGATCAGCAGGAAGGACACCCAGAACGGCAGGGCTGCTTGCCAGCGTGACAGACTGTCTGATGCGATCATTTAGCGCTCCGAACAATTGTGGTCAGATTAGACCCTGCAAGCGTTCTGGCACAATGGGTTACGTCGCGCGCCAGAGATCATACGCTTTGCGCATCACTGTGGGCAGGTCACTGGGGCGGAATCTATGTTTATCGATGACGACCATGTCCTCATGTGGCTGGTCGGTGGGCAGATTGGCCGTCCAGATGCGCAGGATCAGGTGGAAATGGGTAAAGGTGTGGCGCACCTCGCCGGACAAAAGCTGCCAATCCGTTGAGAATGGTGGGCTTTCAACAGGCGCTTCAGACCACTCGGATCCCGGCCAGCCCAGCATTCCGCCCAGCAGGCCTTTGTCGGGACGGCGTTCCAGCAGAAAGGCTCCGTCGCTGCCTTGGGCGATATAGACATGGCCGTATCGGGTGGGCTTGGGCTTTTTTGGGGTTTTGCGCGGTAGTTCGGCTTGGGTGCCCGCCAAACGCGCCGCGCAAGGATCGCGGAGCGGGCAGATGCCGCAGGCCGGCGATTTCGGCGTGCAAATCGTGGCCCCCAGATCCATGACCGCCTGGGCATAGTCCCCGGGGCGAAGGCCCGGCGTCAACGCGGCGGCCTTGTCTTTGAGCAGCGGCTTTGAGCCAGGCAGCGGGTCGTGGATGTTGTAAAGGCGAGACATCACCCGTTCGACATTGCCGTCCAGCACGGTTTCGGGTTGATCAAAGGCAATGGCCGAGATCGCAGCTGCGGTATAGGGACCGATCCCCGGCAGTTTTAGCAGCGCGTCGTAAGTGTTTGGGAACTGTCCACTGTATTCTTCGGCCACGACTCGGGCGCATTTCAGCAGGTTCCGCGCGCGGGCGTAATACCCCAGACCAGCCCATTCCCCCATAACCTGATCATCCGGGGCCGCGGCCAGCGCCGCGACCGTGGGCCAGCGTGTGGTAAAGCGCATGAAATAGTCACGTACGGCCGCAACAGTGGTCTGCTGCAGCATGACCTCGGACAGCCAGACTCGATAGGGGTCGGGCAACACTCCGGCGACCCGGTCTGCTGGACCGACACGCCAGGGCATCTCGCGGGCGTGGCGGTCGTACCAGTGCAGCAGAGCGCCGCTCACGTCGAATTCAGCAGAGTCACGCAAGTTTTATCTATCTCCCTGTCGGGTTTCGCTGGCGCCCGGTGTCCTGCCCTTTACAATAGCGGCGCAGGAGTTGGAAACCAGATGCAGCGCAGACGTTCTTCGACCCGCGGGTTCAAACGCACCGCGACATTGCTGAACGACCAGATCAGGCGCGCCGGTGAAAGCCGGGGTTTCGCCGTGTCGCGCTTGTTGACCCATTGGTCTGAAATCGTGGGGCAGGACATGGCTGCCATCGCGCGGCCCGTGAACGTGGGCTATGGCAAGGGTGGAATTGGTGCCACGCTGACGGTGCTGACCACCGGCCCGCAGGCCCCATTGCTGGAAATGCAAAAGGAACAGCTGCGCGGCAAGGTGAACGCGGTTTACGGCTATAACGCCATCAGCCGGGTCCGCATCACACAGACCGCTCCGACAGGATTTGCCGAGGGGCAGGCCAGTTTCGACCACAAGCCGAAACAGGCGAAACCCAAGATCGAACCAGAAATCGAAGCCGAGGCGAACCGGACGGCGCAGGATGTCACAGATAGTGATCTGCGTGCCGCCCTTGAACGTCTGGGCCGTAACGTTTTATCCAAGCAAAAACGCTGAGAAAGGGCTGAGACATGAGCCGTATTGCAACCGGAATTTGTGCGGCCGTTGCCGTGGCCGCAGGCGGCTATTGGCTGTCGCTGTCGAATTCCAACACGACGTATCCGCTGATCAGCAGCGCCGAGGCGCAAGAGGCGGACCTGGACACCTCGACCATCGTCGAGATGACCTTGGGTGCCGAAGATGCGCCGGTCGAGATCATCGAATATGCGTCCTATACCTGCCCGCATTGCGCGAACTTCCACAACGGGGCGTTCAAGCAGCTCAAGAAGGACTTTATCGACACCGGCAAGGTGAAGTTCATATATCGCGAAGTCTATTTTGACCGGTATGGCCTGTGGGCCTCGATGGTGGCGCGGTGTGGCGGACCCGAAAAGTTCTTTGGCATCTCGGACCTGATCTATCAGGGCCAGTCCGAATGGACCCAAGCCGGTGGTCCCGCCGAAATCGTGGACGAACTGCGCAAGATCGGGCGACTGGCCGGAATTGACAATGAACAGCTAGAGGCTTGCCTGCAAGACGGTACTCGCGCCCAGACACTGGTGGCCTGGTATCAGGAAAACGCCGAGCGTGACGGCGTTCAGGCGACGCCGTCCTTTGTCGTGAACGGCGAGAAGGTCGACAACCAGTCTTACGAAGACTTCAAGGCGCTGATCGAAAACGAACTGGGCAGCTAAAAGCCTGCGTGACCGGCTCTTGACGGGCCGGTCACCTATTTCGGCGCTGGGGCGACCTGCAGCAGCATCTGCTTCACCTCATCAGCCGCCTCAATTTTCAGACGTACCGGTAGTGTAATGACCTTGCTGCGAAACGCGGCGGGTAAGCGCACGGCGTCTTTTTCCGTCGTGACCATCTGCGCGCCCAACAACCGCGCCTCGTTTTCAAGTCGGGTCATCAAAGCAGGCGTTAGGGGCTGGTGATCGTCCAGCGCCTCGGCTCGCAATAACGTGGACCCTTGCTGGCGCAGCGTTTGAAAGAACTTCTCGGGATGGCCGATACCCGCAAAGGCGAGTACGGGCGTATCGCTCCAGTCCATGCCGGTTTGCAGAGGCTCAACCGCGCCGGTCACATGCGCAACCGGCAGTTTCCGACCCCAGCGTTCGGCAAATTGGGCCTGCGCGTCTGAATCGCCCAACGACAAAACCAGATCGGCGCGCTTGAGGCCGATGTCGACGGGTTCGCGCAGTGGCCCGGCAGGCAGGCACAAGCCGTTTCCAAATCCGCG
This sequence comes from Ruegeria sp. R14_0, assembly GCF_017743975.1. Classification (GTDB taxonomy): domain Bacteria; phylum Pseudomonadota; class Alphaproteobacteria; order Rhodobacterales; family Rhodobacteraceae; genus Ruegeria. Next base: position 72,152 of record NZ_JAGHRC010000007.1, read on the forward strand.
CGCTGCATCCACAACGATGACCGAGAAATCCTTGGCCACCGAAGGGTTCTGAAACCCGTCATCCAATACGATGACCGTCGCTCCGGCCTCAGCCGCGGCCTTTGCGCCGGCAGCGCGGTCCTTTGCGACCCAGACATCGGCAAAAGCGGCCAGCAAGAGCGGCTCATCCCCCACCTGCGCGGCAGTGTGTTTGCTTGGATCGACGCGCACAGGCCCTTCGAGCGAACCGCCGTGCCCGCGGGTTACAACATGCGTATCATGCCAGGCATCGCGCAATTGCTCGATCATCCAGATGACGGTCGGTGTCTTACCCGTGCCACCCGCGTTCAGATTGCCGATGCAAATGACGGGAACACCAGGATTAAACCCCGGTTCAGAGGCGATCCGGCGGGCCGTAGCCCCGGCATAGAGCCGCCCGAGCGGCGACAGAATCCGCGCACGAAAATCCAGCTGGTCCGGCGCTGTGTTCCAGAAATCAGGTGCTCGCATCGCCGCCGCCCCGCTGATCCAGATAGTCCTGCACCAAATCGATCAGGTGATCCGCCTGCGGGGCACCTTCAGTTACAATCTGCCACCCGGCCAAAGCCATGTTGGCGGCCTGATCCGGTGCCAAAAGCTCGACCACAGCATCGCCCAGTTCGGTGGCGGTTCTGACCGAACGCGCCGCGCCCGCCCTGTCCAGTTGATCGTAAAGCTGTTGTTGGCCGTGCACAAATGGCCCGTGAATTACGGCTGACCCAAGCGCTGTTGCGACCAATGGGTCCGCCCCCGCAGCGCCACGCTCAAGAGACGTGCCCATGAAGGTGACAGGAGATACCCTTTGCCACAGCCCCAGATCCTCTGGCGCGGCGGACAGGATCACTTGTGTCATGTCCTCGATCATACCGCTTTCGTCCCAATTGGTGCAACGAAGGTCCATCGTCTCAAGGCGGCGGTGCAGCGGACCGGCTTCGGTGATGTCTGCCACGTGCAGCACCAACGCAAGCCGTGGCAGCATGCGCATCGCCTGCCTGTGCGCGCTGAGGACCGAGATGAACTCTTTGTCCTGCACCCATGCCGCCAGCCACACGGGTCGGCCGGACAAAGCGTGGTTCACTTCGATCAGTTCATCCTCAGGCCAGGGCCTCGGGTTGGGGCTGATGTGAAGGGGCGGGGCTTCTTTCACCTTGGTCGAGGAGATGCCAAGTCTGCGTATCTGGCGCGCGCTTTCCGGGGTCGGGCAGATGATCGTGCGAAAGCAGTCGATCGTGTACCGGGTGATGTCCGGCAGCCAGCGTCCGCCCCGCGCGGTGCGCACATCCGCTTCCGCTTCGATCAGGATCAGGGGGATGCCGCGTTCTTCGGCGCGGGTGATAACGTTTGGCATAAGGCCGCCGCCGACCCACATTCCGACATCCGGTCGCCAGTGGTCCAGAAACGCGCGTGCTGCCCCGGTCTGTTCGGTCGGCAGATTGACCAACGGATACCCGCTGTTGGCCCAGCGGGTCAGGTCTGCGTCAGGAGGCGCTGTCAGAACGATCGACAGTGTCGGGCGCGCGTGCTGCAGCCGTTGGCAAAAGTCGATAATCGCCCGATGCCGCGCATGAGAGTTTATGTGCAGCCACAGAACCTCGCCGTCGGGTCGCGGTATGTCGCGGTAGCTGGCGGCATTCTGCATACCCCATGACAGCACGCGATATGCGGCAAGACTTAATGAGCGTGATTTGCTCATGATGCGATTCCAGGGCTTTCTGGTTCGAGTTTCTCTGACAGTAGCCCAAATACTTCTGATCCGGCAGCGATCACACCGTTCAGGCGTGGATGCGGGTTGTTGAACCGCAGCGGCTGCCCGGTCCGGTCCGAGCATTGACCGGTGGCCTCGCGGATGATCAGATCACCGGCGGCGATGTCCCATTCCCAGCTGGGCCGGAGTGTCATCATCCCGTCAAATCGCCCTTGCGCGACAAGGGCCATGCGATAGGCCAGCGACGGGCGATAGTTCCGTTTGAACTCGGGCACTTGCCCGTGACGCCAATGGCGGGGCTGCAAATTCGGTTTCGCGGCCAGAACCTCGGCGATTTCAAGCGCGTTGATTGCGCTGACCCGGATCGTTTCACCGTTCAGCGTTGCCCCCTGACCTTTCGCGGCAGCATACAACAGGTCGCGTCGTGGCAGGTATATCACGGCCGCCGTGACTTCGCCCCGGTCCGCGATGGCCAGAGAATGTGCCCAGGTTCGCGATCCTTCGGCAAAACTGCGGGTGCCGTCGATCGGATCAATGATGAACACGCGATCCCTGGCAAGCCGGTCCGCGGAATCTTCGGTCTCTTCGCTCAGCCAGCCATAGCCCGGTCGCGCGGCGGGCAGCTTTTGCTCCAGCATCGCGTTCACAGCCAGATCAGCCTCGGTTACGGGACCGGCACCGTCAGGTTTGTCCCAACGCTGCGCAGTGCTGCCGGAATACCGTGTGGCGATCTTTCCCGCCTCAAGAGCGGCCTCTGTCAGCAGGTGCAGGTCAGTTGCCGGCAAGTGTCATTCCTTCGATCAGAACCGAGGGCACAACGCGGGACAGATAGGTGCGTGCGTCATTGGCGGGGATTATACGTTTGAGCATGTCGCGCAAGTTCCCCGCGATGGTGCATTCGTTGACCGGATGCGTGATCTCTCCGTTCTCGACCCAGAACCCCGAGGCCCCACGCGAGTAGTCGCCGGTATTGGGGTTGATTGTCGATCCGATCATCGAGGTGACAAGCAGCCCCGTACCCATGTCGCGCAGCAAATCGGCCCGGCTGCTCTCGCCTTGTGTCAGGCTCAGGTTCCAGTTGCTGGGCGATGGCGGTCCCGAGACGCCGCGTGCGGCGTTGCCGGTTGAAGCCATGTCCAGCTTGCGCCCGCTGGACAGGTCCAGCGTCCAGCCGGTCAGTACGCCATTCTCGACGATCGCCCTGCGCTGCGTCGGCAGGCCCTCTGCATCAAACGGTCGAGAGCCCGAAATGCGTGGACGGTGTGGGTCTTCGATCAGAGACAGATGTTCGGGCAGCACCTGCGCACCCAGACTGTCTTTAAGCCATGAGGCGCCGCGGGCAATGGCCGCGCCGTTGCTGGCCGCAAGCAGATGGCCGATCAACGAAGATGAGATGCGTTCGTCAAACAGAACCGGGAAAGCTCCGGTGGCTGGCTTCTGGGCGCCGACCAAAGCAACAGCGCGCTCGCCCGCGCTCTGGCCAATTTCGTCTGCGCTGCGCAGGTCGCTTTGGAAGGTGCGGCTGTCGCCGTCATAATCCCGCTCCATCCCGGTTCCTTCGCCCGAAATGGCAACACACGAGGTCGAGCGACTGCTGCGGGCATAGCCACCAGAAAAGCCGTTCGTGGCGGCCAGATGGACCCTGTGCGTGCCATAGGCCGCGGCGGCATCAGAGACTTGTGAAACGCCGTGAACCGCCAGAGCCGCAGCTTCGGCAGTCAAAGCGTCCTGCATCAAAGCGTCTGCCGAAGGTTCCGGTGTTGGATCGAACTGCTCAAGCGCGTCGATGTCCCAGTCTTTGGCCAACTGCCGGGGATCGGCCAGACCGGTGAACGGGTCTTCGGGCGCTTCACTGGCCATGGCAACTGCACGTTGCGCCATCGCCGTCAGCGTTTCAGGACGGCTGTCCGAACTTGAGACGATTGCCTGACGTTTTCCCAAAAAGACGCGAAGCCCCAGATCAGTGCCTTCGGACCTTTCCGCATGCTCCAGCGCTCCACCGCGCACTTCGACCGAAACCGACGTGCCGTCCACGACAATCGCATCCGCAGCTTCGGCCCCGGCTTTGCGGGCCGCGTCCAGCAATTCATGGCTGATTTCTTCGGGTGTGCGGGTCATGTGGCCTCCGGTATGGTTGCATTTGACCTAGCCTTCCGCTTCGCGTCTCGCAAGGGCTACCGGGGAAAGCAATCACATGGGTTTTGCCTCACTCTGCAAAATCCCGGCATCTGCTATCAACACACGGTTCCTTGATTGAGGTTTTTCACTACTTGTTCAATAAAGTCAGGGCTCCTTGATTTTGAGGCAACACGAACGGGCAGTGACCAATATGCATGACAATCTAAGCCTGCGCGGCGTTGAGATACCCGACGACCCGCAGATTATTACCCAGAAAGTCAAACGATCCATCCTTGCCGAGCGTTACGAAAAGGACGAGGTCAACGGGCTGCCAAAGTTCATCGATCCCAAGGACAGAGTTGTCGAACTTGGGGCGGGGATCGGCTTTGTTTCCTCTTTTCTGGTCACGCAAATGGGTGTGCGGCACGTCATGTGTATCGAGGCCAATCCGGTCCTGTGCGGCTTTATCGGCCGCGTGCATGAGGCCAATGACATTTCGGGCGTAGACGTCCTGAATGCCGTCGCACGGACCGATGGGCAGGAAACGGGAACTGCCAGATTCTATGTGCGGGAACCGTTTTGGTCATCGTCTCTGGATCAGTCGCCGGACTATGTGAAAGAGATCGACGTTCCCGAACATCAATTGTCCGATCTTTTGCGCGACTTCGACGCCAATGTTCTGATCGTCGACATTGAAGGGGGCGAGGCGCATTTGTTCGACGGGGCAGACCTTGCGAACGTGCAGAAAGTCTACCTTGAGGTGCACACGCGCAAGATTGGTATGCGCGGTATCAAAAAGTGTTTTGATGATTTGTCAGCGCTTGGGTTTGCATATGATCAGCGCGTCAGCTGCGGCGGCTCGGTCTTGTTTCGACGCGTTCGCGGCCGCTAGCAAGGGTTGGGAAGGCAGCAGTGCCGCCTTCCCGCATGATTACTTGATGCGTTGGCCGTTCGCCAGAATCTGACCGTCCGCAGTGAATTCGATTTCCGAATTCAGCGTGTCTGGCGCGTCACCAGGCACTGCCATCAGCCCCATCATCATCCGTGCGCCCATTGCATCGCTATCGGATACCAGCCCCATACCAATCAGCTTGTCGATCAGAGCGTTGGCACCCACCAGCGTCAGCTTGGCCACACCGGTCGGTGTGGGCATGCCACCGAACTCTTCGGTATTTGTGTTGTCGAAGGTGAAATCGCCTTCACCGGTCAATTTCGCTCCGACCAAAGAGACAAGCAGTTCATTGATCTTGAGCGAGTGCAGTTCGCCCGGCTCCAACTCCGACGCATCCAGTTCTTCAACTGCGGCCGGATCAAAGATGTTCATCAGTACTTTGGCGGTTCCGGTGGCGTCCAGTGCAATGGTCGCGGGGTCACGCGGCAGGGCCTCTGCCGGGTCAAACATGCTCCACAACACGTCCGACATGGTGAAATCGGTCAGGTTCATTGCAAAGCCGAACGGTTGGATTTCTTCGGATTCCTGAATAGGAATCTCGAATTTGAAACCGGCGTTCTCCATGGCGATTTCGATCGGGAAGGGCAAGTCGGCCGTGGTCACAGCAACCTTTGCGCTGTTTTGTTCGATATCATAAGCAAGACGCTCAGCGTCGATGCTGGCACCGAACTTGCCGCCTTGGGATTCGCTGCCGACCGAGAAGGCCTCTCCTTCGCTGGTTCCGGCCATCGCGGTCTGGCCAGACCCATAGGTGAACAGCCCCGAGAATGAGAAGCCTGCTTTGTAAAAGGCTTCGGGGTCCGAGATGTCGAAATCAGACGGGATAACGTTTGTGCCTTCAAACGCCAGATCGCTCATCGAGCCGTCGATCTTGCCGGTGTCGTCGCTTTCGGGGTCCTGGAACGCCAGATCGTATGTCAGGCCCGCCGCGGTAAATGTCTGGTCGACGTCACGGTTCTCGCCAATCTTCATGCGAGAACTGCCAGACAGATCGGTCATGCCAACATTCACGGCAAGCGCATCGCCGGGCATTTCTTCGCCGTCTACGGTCACGCCGTTCAGTTTGATCCCCAGAGCGTCGGCCGAATAGTCATAGGTCATGTCCTCTTTCGAGCCGGAAACGACCATAGTCATACCCGTTTGCGAATAGTCGATGTTGACCGAGAACTCCTCACCCTCGCCTTCGCCGGATACGGTCATCGGGAAACTCTCGGGGAAGCCAATGTTGACCGTGCCGTCGCCGTTTTCAGTCAGCGTCATTTCAGGAACGACCATGCGGAAGGTTGCGTCCTCTTCCGGGATGTCCATCGAGACCGTCATGTCGGCAATTGTGGTGACATCGCCTGCAACGGATTCGCTGCCCGAAACGGTGTACCCCATCTGACCCAGATAGGCTTTCCAGTCATTCCAGACATCCTGTGAGGTCAGATCGGCAAGAGCGCCTTGTGTGATAACGGCATAAGCCAAAACAGCACCGCAGCTGCGGCGAAGGAAAACGGACATTACAGTACCCTTCTAGATAAATTTGCCGGCATCGTCGTGGTTGTGGACCCGGGCGTCAAGGGGCAAGGACTGGACCATTTCCCCATTGACGGGGTAGAGATTCACACAATTTCAAGCCGATGGAGGTAAAGGAACCTAATGCAGGGAAAAACCGTACTGATAACTGGGGCCAGCCGGGGCATCGGAGCTGAGGCCGGGCGCGAATTTGCCGCAGCCGGAGCGAACGTGGCGCTGGTCGCCCGCAGCCGGGATCGGATCGATGCGCTGGCCGCTGCGCTGGGTGACAACGCAATCGCGTTGCAATGCGACGTCAGTGATTTTGCGCAAGTTGAACAAGCGGTCGCGGATTGTGTTGATCGGTTCGGTGGGCTGGATGTTCTGGTCGGAAATGCCGGTGTCATCGATCCGATCTTTCACATGACAAACGCCGATGTCGCAGCCTGGGACAAGGCGATCGACATCAATCTGAAGGGCGTCTTCTACGGAATGCGTGCCGCTCTGCCCATCATGCGTGCAGCGGGGGGTGGTACGATCCTGACCGTATCTTCCGGCGCGGCCTCGAACCCGGTTGAGGCTTGGAGCCACTATTGCGCCTCGAAAGCTGGGGCGAAGATGCTGACGGAATGCCTGCACCTAGAGGAATCAATCCACGGCATCCGCGCCATGGGTCTTTCGCCGGGCACGGTGGCGACCGAAATGCAGCGTGTCATCAAGGCCAGCGGTATCAATGCGGTCAGCCAACTGGATTGGAGTGACCATATCCCGGCGGACTGGCCCGCGAAGGCGTTGTTGTGGATGTGCACGGCGGATGCGGATGAGTTTCTGGGCACTGAAATTTCGCTGCGGCGCGAGGACATACGACAAAGGGTTGGACTGACGTGATCGAGCTGAACAAAGAAGATGGGTTGTGGATCGTCACGCTGAACAACCCCGGTAAGGCCAATGCCCTGACCGGAGCGATGCTGACCGAGTTGGCCGAGATTGCCGAAGCTGCAACCGAGGCCCGCGCGTTGATCCTGACCGGAGCAGGCAGCGTATTCAGCGCCGGGGCCGACCTGGCCGAGGCGCGTACCGGGCTTGCGACCTCGGACGTGTGGGAGCGTTTGTCCGGCGCGATCGCAGCGCTGCCGTGCCTGACGGTTGCTGCTTTGAACGGAACCCTTGCTGGCGGCGCAAATGGCATGGTGCTGGCCTGCGACCTTCGCATCGCCGTCCCATCGGCCAAGTTCTTCTATCCCGTCATGAAGCTGGGGTTCTTGCCCCAACCCTCTGACCCTGCGCGCATGGCGGCCCTGATCGGTCCGGCCCGCACCAAAATGATCCTGATGGCCGGGCAAAAGATAACAGCCGACGAGGCTTATGTTTTTGGGTTGGTAGACCGCGTTGTGGCCCCTGATGAGTTGATGCAGACGGCCCGTGATCTTGTCGCTGACAGCATTGCTGCAGAACCACGGATCGCGGCTGGCATCGCCGAGCTCTGCGCATGAGGTTGTCTGGTTTGCGGCTGCGCGTCGCTGATACCGAGAAACTGGCAGCGTTCTACACGGGTGTTCTGGGCATGTCGGTTAAGCAACAAGGGGTCAGCCTGCGGGTGGGCTATCCGGGGCAGGATGCCGATTTGCTTTTGATGCCTGGTGGCGGGGGCTACACGCATGACACAGGCCAGCGCTACTGGAAGATCGGGATCACAGTGCCAGATGTCGATCTGGCGGCCGCGTTCCTGCGCGGCAAAGGGATCGAAGTCTCGGACCCCAAGCAATTTCTGGACATCGGCTATATGTGCCACCTCAAAGACCCCGAGGGCTTTGTGATTGAATTGCTGCAGCACGATTTCGAAGGGAACCGTCCGGAAAATGCTGCGGACCCCGATGCGCCCTTTGCCGAGGCCTGCATCGGCCAGATCACTCTGCGCACCGGATATATTGCAGCAGAAGATGCGTTTTGTCGGGCGCAGGGCATGCGTCTGCTTTCAATGCAGGATGTCGCGCCATACGGATTCGACCTGCATTTTTACGCTTTCACTGACGACGTGCCGCCAAACGCCGATCTGTGGGCCGTGGAGAATCGCGAGTGGCTTTGGAAACGCGCCTATACAACGCTCGAATTTCAGCACGTCGCAGGTGCCCGGTTTGCCAACGTGCCGGATTATCGCGGGTTAGAGGTTGAGGGGCTTGCTGCACCCACGCGGGATGCCTTTGGTGATCCGGTAAATCCCGGCTGATCAGCGTCCACGCCGCTTGCCCGGTACTTTCGATCGAAACCCGGGTGGGCGTTTGCGAACCCAGTTCAGGAACTTCTCCAGCCGGGGATGGGCACGCAGGGCCTCGACCGTGTTGAAATTGCGGGCCAGTTCCGCTTCGGTCAGGGTTGCGTGCACCTCTTTATGGCAGATCTGATGCAGCAGGACCGTGGGTCCGCCCTTGCCACCTTTGAGTTTTGGGATCAGATGGTGCAGGCTGCCAGCCCCATCGGGGATCGGGCGGTCGCAAAGCGGGCAGATCGGATCGCTGTTCGTCATGGCATGAACAAAGTTGCGCCGGGTGGTGCGAAAGGCAAGAGGGCAGGGATGGCACAGGCATTGGTGATCGGCGGCGGACCCGCAGGCCTGATGGCAGCCGAAGAACTGGCCGCAGCCGGGCACGCCGTTCTGGTGGCTGAGGCCAAGCCATCGCTGGCAAGAAAATTTCTGATGGCGGGGAAGTCTGGGCTGAACCTGACCAAAGACGAGCCGTTTGAGACGTTGTTGTCGTCCTATTCCGAGGCCGCAGACTGGCTGCGGCCAATGATTGCCGAATTCGACGCCGCGGACGTGCAAACATGGGCGCAGGGGCTTGGGCAAGAGTTGTTCACCGGTTCAACCGGTCGCGTGTTTCCGAAAGTGATGAAAGCCTCGCCGCTTTTGCGGGCATGGCTCGAGCGGTTGGACGCGGCGGGTGTGCAGTTTAGAACGCGCTGGCGTTGGTTGGGCTGGGATGATGGTCAGGCCATCTTTGATACGCCCGACGGCCGGCAAGGTTTCAACGCGGATGTGACAGTTCTGGCGTTGGGCGGGGCAAGCTGGGCGCGGTTGGGATCGGACGGAGCATGGGCACCTCTGCTTCGTGACAAAGGCGTGGCGCTTTCGCCATTCGCGCCCGCGAACTCAGCCATTTCTGTCGACTGGAGCCCGCATATGCAGCCTCATTTTGGCGCGGCGCTCAAGTCAGTCCGCTGGATGGCCGGAGAACTGGAAAGCCGGGGCGAGGCCGTGATTTCCGCAACCGGGCTAGAGGGCGGGGGGCTATATTCTCTGACCCCGGCCCTACGCGCCGGAGCGGACCTGTTTGTCGATCTTGTGCCGGATGTGACCGCATCCGATTTGCAAAACCGATTGGCAGCAAAGAGTTCGAAAACCACAGTGTCACAATGGTTGAAAAAGTCATTGAAACTGCCGCCGCAAAAGATCGCGCTGTTTCATGAGATGTCAAAGCGCTACGCAACGCCCAAAGGCCAAGAGACAAACGCGCTGAAACAATTGCCGATCTTTGGTGCAGGGTTGCGCCCGCTGGATGAGGCGATCTCGACTTCGGGTGGCGTACCGCGCGCGGCAATGGATGACGGGCTGATGCTGACCGCATGCCCCGGCGTGTTCTGCGCGGGCGAGATGCTGGATTGGGAGGCTCCGACCGGGGGCTATTTGCTGACCGCTTGTCTGGCAACGGGGCGTTGGGCCGGGCGTAACGCCGCGGCTTGGTTGGATCGGACCGCCTAGCGTGTGCGCGCCAGCATCGCCAGCCGGATCATTGCCCGTTCAACCAAGGCCATCGCGGGTGCTGTTTGCCCCGCAGAACGCAGCGACAGATCTGTGTCTGTGAGCACGGTTAAAGCGGTTTGCAATTTCGGCGCGCCCCATCCCTGCGCCTGACGCAGAATGCGGTCGCGACGCTTGCCGTAGACCGGCGGGCGCAGCTTGCCGATTCCCTGTGCCGCTCCTCCGGGGTCGGAGGCGCAGGCATAAAGTGTCCGAAAATGTCGAGTCGCGCCGATACAAAAGCTGACCGCATTGGTACCTTGCGATTGCAGGCGCCGGATCAGCGGACCGATCTCACCCGCGCGGCCCTCGGCGACCACGTTCAGAACGTCATCCAATGCGGCTTCGGTCGAGCGAGGGGCGCAGGCTTCGATATCTTCGATCGTCAGTTCCGAACTGTCCCCGCGTTTGTAAAGCGACAGCTTCTCAATGGTTTGAGTGAAATCACCAGGGCTGATTCCGGTCGCCAGTTCGGAAATCGCCGACATCGAGTCGCGCGGGATATTCTGTAAACCGGCCTCGGACAGAATCCGTTCCACCTCGGCGCGCGATGGAGGGTCGTCATAGATTCCGACTGCATAAGCCGAAGGGTGTGTCTCGAACGCTTTGCGGATTTTTGAACTGGGTTTGAGCTGCCCTGCCGTCACGATGATTTGGGCGTCGCCGGGGACCCAATCCTCCAAAGCGGCCAGAATCGCAGGTGCGGCTGTGTCGGTTGTGTCTTCAACAAATACCGCGCGCGGGCCGGGAAAGAAGCCGACCGCCTTAACCGCATCCAGCAACAAGGCGGGATCACCTCGCAAGTCGGCCCCGGGCAGCCGGGTCAAACGCATTTCCTCTTCGGCATTTGCGCCCAGCAAGGCGGCCAGGACCTGCTGCCGCTTTAACGCGACCCGCATCGCATCTGCGCCGTAAATCAGCAGCCCCGTCTTGTCCGCATCGGGTTTTGAGAAATACCCATCGGCCTCGCGCGGGCTCAGCTTCATGCGGAAAGGCCCGGTGTGGCGTATAGGCGGGTGATGATCTGGTCTGACAACAGCACCATCAGGCGCTCGGTCGCGTCGCGTTCACTGGCCAGAGTCGACACAGTGGACCCCGCAGCGGAGTATCCCACGAAATCGGTGACCGTGCCCGAAGCAAGAATCTGCCCGGTTGCGTTCGACCTAAGCGCATAGTTCGCCGTTCCATTGATCGTCAGACGGTTCGTTTCGTTCGTGGTGGTGATCGCCGCCGCCACCGTTGAGGTCGAAACCGAAACGTCGAGGTTGTATTCGCTGCCGGAAGTCGCGCTGCGTCCCAGCTTTTGTTCCAAATCTTCGACCAGAAGGTAGCTGGTGACAGTGTTCGGTTCAGACACGGCCACGCGGCCAAAAAGCGCCGAGCCTGCTCCGCCCGGAGCGTACACAGGCTCAAACCCGCAGGCGGCAAGCGCCAGCGGCATCAGCAACAGGGTTCTTCGATCAAACGACGACATTCACGATCCGGCCCGGTACAACGATCACTTTCTTCGGAGCAGCGCCATCCAGCGCCTTTTGCACAGCTTCGGTGCTGAGCGCGATTTTTTCAACCTCGTCCTTGGCCATATCCTTGGCAACGCTGATTTCCGCACGGCGCTTGCCGTTGATCTGGATCGGCAGTGTCACGGTGTCGTCGACCAGCATCGCCTCGTCGGCGACGGGCCAGGGGGCAGTGGCGACCAGTCCTTCTCCGCCCAACAGTTGCCACAGCTCTTCAGACAGGTGCGGGGTCATGGGCGACATCAGCTGTGCCAGCGTCTTGGCCGCTTCGCGCTTGGCCACGGTTCCGGCCTTGGATTTGGCCAGAGTGTTGGTGAACGCATAAAGCTTGGCGATCGAGGCGTTGAAGCCGAACGATTCCACACCGCCGGACACATCATGGATGGCTTTGTGCATCTCACGCAGCAGGGTTTCATCCTCGGCATTGGCCGGGACGTCCGAATCGGCAATCTCTGAGGCGATGCGATGCACGCGGCTGAGGTGCTTGAATGCGGCTTCCGCCCCGGATGCGGTCCACTCGACATCCCGCTCAGGCGGCGAATCGGACAGGACGAACCAACGCGCGGTATCAGCGCCAAAGGCCGAGATAATGTTGACCGGGTCGACCACGTTCTTCTTGGATTTGGACATCTTGGCCGAGGGGATGATCTCGACCTCGGTGCCGTCCGCCAGTTTGCCGTCGGTCACGTCTTCGGGCAGGTGATAGACCGGGCGGCCATTGGCGTCGCGGGTTTGATAGATCTCATGCGTTACCATGCCTTGGGTGAACAACGCATTGAACGGCTCAATGGCCTTTTTCGGCAGATGGCCGGTAATGTTCATCGCCCGCGCGAAGAAACGGGAATAGAGCAGGTGCAGAATCGCATGTTCGATCCCGCCGATATACTGGTCGACATTCATCCAGTATTCGGCTTCGGCCAGATCGGTCGGGGTTTCAGCACGCGGGGCAGTGAAACGGGCATAGTACCAAGACGAATCGACGAACGTGTCCATTGTATCGGTTTCGCGCTTGGCGGGCGCTCCACATGACGGGCATGGGGTATCGCGCCAGTTCGGATGGCGGTCCAGCGGGTTGCCAGGGATTGAGAAGTCGATGGGTTTGCCGTTGCCATCATCATAAGGCAGCTCAATCGGCAGGTTCTCTTTCTTCTCGGGCACTGTTCCGCATTTTTCGCAGTGAACAACGGGAATCGGGCAGCCCCAATAGCGCTGGCGGCTCAGACCCCAGTCACGCAGACGGAATTTGGTGACGCCTTCGCCCCAACCGGCCTTTTCGGCGAAATCGACGGTGGCGTTGATGGCCTCGTCGCCGGTGGCCTCGGTCAGGCCCGCGAAATGGTTCACCCAACGGACTTTTTCAGTCTTTGGCGGGACGAAAGCAATCTTGTCGACCGGCGTGTCATCATCCAGCGCAAAGAAGGTATCGACCACGGGCAGGCCGTATTTGCGGCAGAAATCAAGATCGCGCTGGTCATGTGCCGGGCAGGCAAAGATCGCGCCGGTGCCGTAATCCATTAGGATAAAGTTCGCGATCCAGACCGGCAGTTCCCAGTTCGGGTCCAGCGGATGTTTCACGCGGATGCCGGTGTCGTAGCCCAGCTTTTCAGCGGTCTCGATGGCCTCTTCCGTGGTCCCGCCCTTGCGGCATTCGGCAACAAAGTCAGCAACTTCCGGGTTTTCGGCCTCTAGCTGCTTGGCAATCGGGTGATCCGGTGAGATGCCGACAAAGGACGCACCCAACAGCGTATCGGGGCGCGTTGTGTAGACGGTGATCGGCTCACCTCCGTCCGTGCGTTCAAAGCCAAATTGCAGGCCGCGCGACTTGCCGATCCAGTTTTCCTGCATCAGCCGCACCTTGGCGGGCCAGTTGTCCAGTGTATCCAGCGCGTCCAGCAATTCCTCGGAATAGTCGCTGATTTTAAAGAACCACTGAGTCAGCTCTCGGCGTTCCACAAGCGCACCCGAGCGCCAGCCGCGCCCGTTTTCCACTTGTTCGTTGGCCAGAACGGTCATGTCGACCGGGTCCCAATTGACCACAGCGTTCTTACGATAAACCAAACCAGCCTCAAGCATATCAAGGAACAGCGCTTGCTGCTGGCCATAATACTCCGGGTCACAGGTGGCGAATTCGCGGGACCAGTCGATGGAAAGCCCCAGAGGCTTCATCTGCCCGCGCATGTCGGCAATGTTGCCGTAGGTCCAGTCTTTGGGGTGACCGCCAATTGCCATTGCCGCGTTTTCCGCAGGCATCCCGAAGGCATCCCAGCCCATCGGGTGCAGCACGTTGTGCCCGGTGGCCAGCTTATGACGCGCGATCACGTCGCCCATGGTATAGTTGCGCACATGCCCCATATGGATCCGGCCCGAGGGATAGGGAAACATCTCAAGCACGTAGTATTTCGGCTTGTCCACCTTGTGGCTGGCAGTGAAGATTCCGGCCTTGTCCCAGGCTTCCTGCCATTTTGCTTCGATTTCGTTGGCCGAGTAGCGCGACATGGTGCGGTCCTTCGTGAATGAAAACGCCGGGCATGAACCCGGCGTGGTAATATTGTGATTTTCGGCGGGTGGCTAGAGCTTGTTGTCCGCAATGCGCAACTGACGGGCGCGATTCAGGATCGCATCCTCGACCGCTCGCGTCGTTGCGGCACTGACCGGAGCGCCCCCGTTGGATTGCAGAGCAACCGACAGAGACCGCGCAGCCAATGCCGGGTCACTTATATGTACGGTTGCCCGGTACGAGCGGCCACCACCCGGCGGTGTGCCGTAACCCGTTACAATAACGCCGGTAAACGGATCGACTTCCTGAACAGGCAGAAAGTTCAGGACATCCAGTGAGGCTGCCCAGAGATAGCGGTTCACATTCACGATCTGCTCGGCATTGCCGCGGTCGAACACATCCCAGATGGTCGTACGCTCGGGATCGTTAAGCTCTCGTTCAGCCGAGCTGGTGCTGTCTGTATTCAGCAGATCGGGATTCGGTGCAGCACCCCGATTCTGTCCGCAGGCCGACACGGCAGCAGTCATTATGATCAAACCGAAAATCGTCTGCAGGCGCATTGTCGACTGGTCCTGTTTCACTTGGTCTACTTTGTTCAGTGTTACTCCTAGACAAGGTCCAGTTCAGCAACAACCCTATTCTTCTTACATATGCTGGCGCGGTACGCAGATAAGGCTCCAAATAAGACTGTGGCATCCTTGCACCAATTTGTGGCCAATGCGTGCTGCACGTTTAAGGCAAGCTTGCGTGAAGGGGGCAAAAAAAGCGAAACGGTTCCCGTGCTGAGACATGTGCTGAGGCATGTGTCGAGTAGAAAAACTTTGAAACCGAGGGAAACAAGATGAAAAAAGTTCTCTTCGCATCGACCGCTCTGATCGCAACCGCAAGTGTTGCAGCGGCCGACGTACGCTTCAGCGGCTATGGCCGCTTTGGTATTGGTTACCTGGAAGACCGCACCGGTACCGTAACCAACATCGACACCACAACCACTCCGCCGACCACCGGCACCGCGACTGTCGACACCGACAACACCATCCTGGTCTCGCGCTTCCGTCTGAACATCGACGGCGTTGTAGAAACCGACGGTGGCGTTGAGTTCTCGGCTCGTGTTCGTCTGCAGGCTGACGAAAACGCCGGCAACGGCGAAGCAAACGCAGCTGGCCTGAACGGCGCACGCTTCTCGGTCATCTTCGGCGGTCTGCGTGTTGACGCGGGCAACGTTGCTGGCGCATTCGACAACCTGGCAAACTACTACGGTAACGAGCCTGGCCTGGAAAACTTCATCGGTCAGTACTCCGGTGTTGACTATAGCTTCCTGGGTTACTCGTCGACCGGTTCGGGTTCGAACGCTGTGTTCTTCCAGTACGCAGTTGGCGACTTCGCCTTTGGCGCATCGTACGACCAAGCAACTTTCGCAGTTGACGGCGTTCCGCAGGACGGCGACCGCTGGGACATCAGCGCGACCTACAGCTTCGCGAACGTAACCGCTGCTCTGGCCTACGGTCAGACCAAAGCGAACGTAGCCGCAGCAAGCGAAAAGCAGTCGCTGACCGTTCTGACCCTGGGTGCAGAATTCGGTGACTTCTCGGGTACGATCTTCGTCGCGGACGACGATGTTGTAAACGACGCACGCAACGGCACCGCATACGGTCTGTCGGCAGCCTACAACCTGGGCGCTGCTACCACCCTGACCTTCGCTTACGGTGACGGTTCGGCTGATGACGACCTGCAGCAGTACGGTATTGGTGCCATCTACGACCTGGGTGGCGGTGCATCGCTGCGCGGTGGTATCGGCAACCAGAAGCGTGGCGACGGCGACAGCCAGCTGCGCGCTGACTTCGGTGCTCAGTTCAACTTCTAAGTTGACCTGAACCACAAGGTATTAGGGCAGGTCTTCGGACCTGCCCTTTTCTTTTGCGCAGACTTGGTGTTTTTCTGCCGTCAAAGCACAGAGAGGAAACCCATGTCGCTGCACGACATTACTGCCCGAATCGCCAAAGCCGAAGCTGCCGCAGGACGCCCAGCGGGTTCGACCAAACTGATTGCCGTTTCAAAGGTGCAGCCCAACGAACGCGTCGCGGCTGTTCTGGAGCAGGGGCATCGTTGTTTTGGCGAAAACAGGGTGCAAGAGGCCGCGGGCAAATGGCCTGAATTCAAACAGCGGTTTTCGGACATCGACCTGCATCTGATCGGACCGTTGCAGACCAACAAAGCCCGTCAGGCGATGGAGCTGTTTAACGCGATCCATTCCGTCGACCGACCGAAACTGGCCAGAACGCTTGCACGGCTGGCTCAGGAATTCGGGAATTGCCCGGACTTGTTCATTCAGGTCAACACCGGAGAAGAAGAGCAGAAAGCGGGTATCATGCCTGCCGATGCAGACGAATTTGTCGCCGAATGCCGAGACTTGGATTTACCGGTCCAAGGGCTGATGGCGATCCCACCGGTGGACGAAGAACCCTCACTACACTTTGCTTTGTTGGCAAAGATCGCCGAACGCAATGGCTTGTCAGGCTTGTCGATGGGAATGAGTGGTGATTTCGAACAGGCCATCGCACTGGGCGCGACCCATGTGCGCGTCGGCTCGGCCATCTTTGGCGCGCGTGTCAGGCCTGAGGGATAATCAGCCGCGTTCCGGGCAAGACCCGGCTCGCGATCCAGCGCAGATGGTCGCGTCGAAATGCGATGCAGCCCTCGGTTGGAAAGCCGGGGCGGCGCCATTGATGAAGAAAGATTGCAGATCCGCGCCCCGGCACGGCGTTCGGCCAGTTCCAGTCGGTGATCAGCACAAGATCATACAACGGGTCCGCGCGCCTTAGCTTTTCGTGGCTGTGGCCGTAAGGTGCGCTTACCAACTGATTGTACTGATCGTCTGCGCTGTCGTCTGACCATAAATCTCGGGGGCCGATGGGCGTGGCCCACGCGGTCGGGGCCGACAGCCTGTCGGGTCGAAACAGCATTCCCACAATTCTGTGCACACCGGTGGGCGTTGCCCCATCGCCTTCGCGTTTGTCCCGAGACAGGCCGCCCTTTCCGATAGAGCAGGGAAAAACACGACCGGCAAAGCGAACGCCACGCTGGGTTAGCACCAGATCATCAGGGGTCAAAGCAAATGGCCTGATTTCGCAGCCTTGGTCGCCAGGTACCCCCGGTTATGAGCTGTTTCGCCAACTTTCAGCGGCACACGCTCGGTCACGGCGATGCCCGTCTTTTCCATCATCGCGATTTTAGCCGGGTTATTTGTCAGCAACCGAACCGAGCTGAAGCCCAATTCCTTCAGAATGTCCGAGCCCAAACGGAAATCACGCTCGTCATCTTCGAATCCCAACCGGTGATTGGCTTCGACCGTGTCGAAACCCTGATCCTGCAGGAAATAGGCACGCATCTTGTTGGCCAGACCAATCCCGCGGCCTTCTTGGTTGAGATACAGCAACACGCCGGCCCCTTCAGTGCCCATCTGCGCAAGCGCTCCGCGCAGTTGCGGACCGCAGTCGCACTTGAGGCTGCCCATCAGGTCACCGGTGAAACAAGCCGAGTGCAAACGGGCCAGAACAGGTTTGCTGCGGTCGGGGCGGCCGATCTCGACGGCGTAATGCTCTTCCCCGCCATCTTCGGGGCGGAAAACATGCAGGCGCCCGGCCTCGGACACTTCCATCGGCAAACGGGCTGCAGCGATGGCGTGCAGAGCGCTGCGATCGGCCAGATGCGGTGCGGCGCGCGTGTGGTCGATACAGGTCAGACCGTGGGTGGCGGCAAAGTTGCGACCATCCTCAACGGGCACCACCACGGCGGCGGGCAGCAGGCGAGCGGATTTGGTCAGTGCGATTGCGATACGATGCAGGTTGGCGCTGCCCTGTCTTTCAGTCATCAGGGGGCCTTTCATCGGCGCATTCAGGTCGTCAGACGGATCGGCGACTGCCTGAACCCAGGCGATGTCTGCGTCGGGCGGAATGATCATCCGTGCCAGATCACCATCATAGGCGCGTGCCTTCAGCGTTTCCGCCCGTCGCACGGTGACGGCGACCACCGGCTGACCTTCGAGGCTGCGTAAATCCGCGAGTCGCTGCGCGCTCAGAGTTTCTGACGCGATGGCCAGAACGCTGAAACCTGTGTCATCTGTCAGCACCACAGGAACGCCCATTCGCAGATCAGCCCGTGCGCGGGCCAGCAATTCCGAAATATCCGGGATAAGACTCATCTATGTTACCCTATAACGTGTAGGTGTCCTCTAACCTGATCAGAGGGAAATGTGAAACATTTCCTCTACGTCAGACACATGGACGTGAGACCACTGCAGTAAAACTTGTTGATTGCGAAATCTGTACGCAAATGGTGGAAAAGGCTTAGGAGGACCGCACATGGCTCAGCTCAAGAAAATCCTGCTGGTGGATGATGACGAAGACCTGCGCGAGGCGCTCAGCGAGCAACTTGTGATGACCGAAGATTTCGACGTGTTCGAAGCCGCAGACGGTCAATCCGCGATGGAACGCGCCCGCGAGGCGATTTACGACCTGGTCATTCTCGATGTGGGTCTTCCGGACACCGATGGACGCGAGCTGTGCCGATTGATGCGCAAACAAGGCGTCAAAAGCCCGATTCTGATGCTGACAGGCCATGACAGCGACGCAGACACGATTCTGGGCCTGGACGCTGGCGCCAATGACTATGTTTCCAAGCCGTTCAAATTTCCGGTTCTTCTGGCCCGCATCCGTGCCCAGCTGCGCCAGCACGAACAGTCTGAGGACGCGGTCTTTGTTCTGGGGCCGTACACCTTCAAACCGGCGATGAAGATGTTGATCACCGAAGAGGATCGCAAGATTCGCCTGACCGAGAAAGAAACGAACATTCTCAAGTTCCTCTACCGCTCGGCCGATGGGGTGGTTGCCCGCGACGTGCTGCTGCACGAGGTCTGGGGCTACAACGCAGGGGTCACGACCCATACGCTTGAAACCCACATCTATCGCCTGCGTCAGAAGATCGAGCCTGACCCATCGAATGCACGCCTTTTGGTCACAGAATCGGGCGGATATCGCTTGGTCTCGTAACTCCGGGTGGAATGACGTGGATCAAAGTGATACTCTGGATGTGTAACTAGATTACTCCCATCCCGCGCATGTCCGGGTTAAGACATGCACCTCCCTGTTGGACTGCCGGGCCTTATGGCCCGGCTTTTTTTGGGGCGAGCTGCTGTGAATGAATGTCCGGTTTGCGCCCAATTTTCAGCTCTCAAGGTATTGGTCCATAGCGGTTTTCTTCCTCTTGTGTAGGACGGCTCAGCCAGAAAATCATCAAAATCGCTAAAATCAATTGTACGATAACTGCAAGCGCTACCCCACCTAGTCCCAAGATAGCTACTGCCGCCCCTAACTCTTCAGGATCGTCACCCGCAGCCCCGGTCGCAGAAAATGCCATAATACCAAGCATCAATCCAACGGATAATACCAATGATACTGCCAATGGTAGAAGCAAGTACCACCCAGGACGACCTGTATCATGCAAACGTCGCCAACCTGCTGCGAGCAACGGAAAGAAAACCGCTATCGAGAACAGGCTATACAAGGGCTGACCAGCTATTCCACTTTCTGGTTCACTTCCAAAGAAGATACTATCCAGTACAGAGAAAGCTACGCTCCCTAGCACAACAAATAGGAAAAACCACCAATACTCCGGACGTCGTGCGCGGCCGCTGAAGGTTATGTATTTTGATAGGCACGTCGAAATCGCATTTGTGAACGCATTCAATTGGGGGGCTCCCGCTTCAATAGACCTAACCTGACTATTACCTGATGATGTTATATCATGTTAGAAGCAAGAAAAGCGGGATCAGATTGAGATCCTTCAGCAATTGAGTAGTGGAACGAATTATGGCTAACGACGACCATGACCTTCACGTAGAGCTGGATCCCAATCACGAAGACCCGGTGATTCGAGTTGCAAATGTTGTCGTCCGGCAGATGACGCGCGGCCTTTCCATACTGATGGTTTTGGTCATTGGTTGGACGATACTTGATGCATTCGTCACCTTTGGGATTCATCTTGTTGAAAAACCGACGCTGCTCATCGATGGGGAAGACCTGCTCATAGTTCTGGGAGCTGTATTGTCAGTCCTTATCGCAATCGAAGTCTATACAAACGCGGCGCTATACCTTACTTCCAACGTCATACATGTAAGGCTAGTTCTTGCCACCGGGCTTATGGCAGTTGCTCGGAAAGTGATAACCTTCGATTACAAGACAATGGACGCAACCCATATAGCAGCCTATGCCGGATTGGCACTAGCCTTGGGCATAGCATATTGGTTGGCTGAGAAGTAATTTGTAAATTATTCAGATGACGTCAGAGAAAAACTGACCCATGGCACAGGCGAACTGACGCTGCGTTGGCGGCAATCTCGACTGCAAACGTCAGCTTAGTCCGCTTAGCTGTTCTTCCGCGATCGTTTCCTATGGCACCCCATCTCTCACCACGCTAACCTCGCGCCCAATCGCGACAGAGGAATCCCCCATGCCCTTTACCCTTGCCACCTGGAACATCAACTCGGTCCGTCTGCGAGAGCCTATCGTGCTGAAATTGCTGCAGGAAGAGGCTCCGGATGTTCTTTGCCTGCAGGAGTGTAAATCTCCGGTCGAAAAAATCCCCACCGAAGGGTTCGCCGAATTGGGCTATACCCACATGGTTGCGCGTGGCCAGAAAGGGTACAACGGCGTCGCGATCCTGTCGCGCATCCCCATGGAGGAGGTGGGTGACAAGGATTTTGCCGGTCTCGGCCATGCCCGCCACATCGCGGGACGGCTGGAGAATGGTGTGACCATTCACAATTTTTACGTCCCTGCAGGCGGCGATGTCCCGGATCGCGAAAAGAACGAGAAGTTCGGCCAAAAGCTCGACTATCTCACCGATATGCGCGACTGGTTTCACGCCGAGAAGCCCGAGAAGTCCATTCTGGTAGGAGATCTGAACATCGCCCCGCGGGAAGACGATGTCTGGTCGCACAAGCAACTGCTCAAGGTCGTGTCGCACACGCCGATCGAAGTGGAACACTTGGCCGAGACCCAAGACGCGGGTGGTTGGGTCGATGTCACCCGGCAGGATATCCCCGAGGGGCAGCTGTACAGTTGGTGGTCTTATCGTGCGCGCGACTGGGACGCAGCCGACAAGGGGCGGCGGTTGGATCATGTCTGGGCAACGCCTGATGTTTCGAACGCGGGGCATTCCAGCCGGATCTTGCGCGACGCACGTGGCTGGGAAAAACCCAGCGATCACGCGCCGGTCTTTGCGACATTCGACCTGTGAACCTGAAACTCTACTATTGGTTTCTGCCCCTCGGGGTTGCATATAGAGGCCAAATTCGAACGAAAGAGTGAATGCCATGGACCTTCTGAACACCGCAGCCGGAACGGATACTGCCGACCTGATCAAAGACGGATCCGAGGCCACCTTTATGGCCGATGTTGTTGAGGCCTCGCAGGAAACCCCTGTGATTGTCGACTTCTGGGCGCCCTGGTGTGGCCCGTGCAAGACGCTGGGCCCCTTGTTGGAAGAGGCCGTGACCGCCGCAAAAGGCGCGGTGAAGATGGTCAAGATCAACGTCGATGAGGCGCAGATGATCGCGTCTCAGATGCGTATTCAGTCGATCCCGACCGTCTATGCCTTCTTCAAGGGGCAGCCGGTCGACGGGTTTCAGGGTGCCGTGCCGGGGTCCGAGATCAAGGCGTTTGTGGATCGGGTGATCGAGGCCGCAGGCGGTGAAAGCCCCGGAGGGCAATTGGACGACGCCGTTCAGGCCGCCGAAGAAATGCTGGCCGAAGGTGCCGCCGTTGATGCGGCCCAGACCTTTGCGGCGATTTTGGGCGAAGACCCGAACCACGCGGCCGCTTATGGCGGTTTGGTGCGCGCGCATATCGCATCGGATGATTTGGAACAGGCCGAGGCCATTCTGAATGGTGCACCGGCCGAGATTTCGACATCGCCCGAGGTCGAAGCGGCTCATGCGCAGCTTGAACTGGCAAAGCAAGCCGCCGACGCGGGACCTGTAGGCGAATTGAAAGCCGCAGTGGAAGCCGACGCAGACAATCATCAGGCCCGTTTCGATCTTGCGCAGGCCTTGCACGCCAATGGCGAGGTTGAAGAGGCCGTCGCGCAGTTGCTGGAGCTGTTCCGCCGGGATCGCGAATGGAATGACGGCGCGGCCAAGGCACAGCTTTTCACGATTTTCGATGCGCTCAAGCCGAATGATCCGGTGGTTCTGAACGGACGGCGAAAACTCAGCTCGATGATATTTGCCTAAACCCTGATCAGAGCTACACTCGGGTACATGATGCATCCCGCTGATCTGCCGGAGACGGTCTCCGTTTTCCCATTGCCCGGGGCGCTGTTGCTGCCCCGGTCTCGCTTGCCGCTGCATATCTTTGAGCCGCGCTATCTTCAAATGTTGGACGACGCGCTGAAAACGCCCGAGCGGTTGATTGGTATGGTGCAGCCGAACCCAACCCTGTCTGACGACAGCAAGCTGCATCTGATTGGCTGCGCGGGCCGCGTAACGCAATTTTCGGAAACCGAAGATGGCCGGTATTTGATCACGCTGACCGGTATTTCCCGTTTTCGCATCAAGTCCGAGCTGGACGCGTTTACCCCCTATCGTCGCTGCGCCGTGTCGTGGGACGGCTTTGAGCGCGACTTGGGCAAGGCCGAGGCGGACGACGCCTTTGATCGGTCTCGGTTTTTGAACCTGCTCGAACGCTTCTTTTCTTCTCGCCAGCTGTCTACAGATTGGGACACTTTGAAGGACGCTGATGATGAGCTGTTGGTGAATTCTCTGTCGATGCTGCTGGATTTCGACCCGGAAGAGAAACAAGCCCTGCTCGAAGCACCTTGCCTTCGCACCCGTCGCGAGACATTGGTGACACTGATTGAGTTCGCCATGCGCGGCGGATCGAGCGAGGAAAAACTGCAATGACCGAAGTCGAACACCCTTTTGACCGCCACATGCTTGAGGCGCTGATCTGCCCTCAGACGCACACCACGCTGCACTACGACGCAGAAAATCAGGAGCTGGTGTCGAAAGCTGCCGGTCTTGCGTTTCCGATCCGCAATGGCATTCCGGTCATGCTTGTGGATGAAGCGCGCGAACTGGACTAAATCGCGCGCCCTTGCAGCAGTTTCGGCAGGTCTCCGGTCAGCCCGGCGGCCTCGCGCACGAAGCCGCGGCGCAGGTTGGGAAATGACCCGACGATCCCCATTCCGATATCGCGCCCCATGCGCAGAATGGGATTGTCGTTAGAAAACAGCTTGTTGAACACATCCGTCGCCATTGCCAGCGATGCCGTGTCGAACCGCCTCCATTCCTGGTAGCGTTCCAGAACCAGAATCGAGCCGATATCTTCACCTCGCCGCCCTGCAAGTGTCAGAACCTCAGCCAGGGCGCCCACATCGCGCAGGCCCGCGTTCAGCCCCTGACCTGCGATCGGGTGCATCCCATGGGCAGCATCTCCGACCAGGGCCAAGCGGCCCCCGATAAAGGAATTGGCAATTGTCAGGTTCAGCGGATAGGTGAAGCGGGCTCCGGCCAGTCGGATGTCCCCCAGAAAATCACCAAAGCGCGGACGCAGGACTTGTAGGTACTCGTCCTCGGGCATGGTGTTGATACGTTGCGCCATCTCGGTCTGTTCGCTCCAGACGATCGAGCTGCGGTTTCCTGTCAGAGGCAGAATGGCCAGAGGTCCGGGGGGCATGAAGAACTGATGCGCGATGCCGTGGTGCGGCAGGTCGTGTTCGATGGCGCAGACCAGTGCGGTTTGGCCATAATCCCAGCCCGTGCGCTTGATCCCAGCCCGAGCGGCAGTGCCACTGCGGCGTCCGTCGCACCCCACCAGCAGCCCACCCGTCACGGTGCTGCCGTCGTCCAGCGTCAGTGTAATGCCCGTATCGTCCACGGTCTGCGCGACAACGGATTTGCCGCTGATCTGTGTGATGCCTTTCTGATCTGCCATCGCATCCAGAAATGCGCGGCGCAGGTGGCGGTCTTCGACCATATAACCCATCGGGCCTTCTTCGATCTCGGCGTGGTCGAAATGCAGGAAAAACGGCGAAGGACCAGCGCCGGCATGGCCATCGGTCACCTTGATCTCAAGCATTGGCTGGGCGTGGTCGGCCACACGATCCCAGACACCGATGGCGTCCAGCAATCGCTGCGAGGCCAAAGCCAGCGCATAGGCGCGCCCGTCAAAGGCTGCGTTTTTGCGGGCTTTTTCGGCCAAGGCGTCGATCACGGTGACGGAATGACCGGTCTGGGCCAGTGCCAAGGCCAAAGCCGGGCCATTCAGGCCGCCGCCTACGATCAGGATATCCGAGCTATGTTCCATGGCCTGCAATATGCGCGACCTTTCGGGATTGTCCATGTGCGGTCCTGTCGCTACCGTCGCCCAAAGTGCTTTTTCTTAAGGGGGGCGGGTATGCAGGACTGGCTTACCATGACGGCGTGTGATCTTGGCCGTGGCATCGGCATGGGGCAGATTGATCCGGTAGAACTGACCGAGGCCTATCTGTCTGCTATCGACGCACATCCCCATCGTGATCGCATCTATGCGCGCGTGACCCATGACCGGGCCCGGGCCGAGGCCCAAGCCGCAAAAGAAAGAGCCAATTTGGGCCTTCGGCGTTCCCTGCTGGATGGTGTGCCGATCAGCTGGAAGGACCTGTTCGACACTGCCGGAACCGCAACTGAGGCCGGCTCGGCCTTGCTGAAAGGGCGTGTCCCCGAGGCGGACGCCGTCGTCGTGCGTAATGCGACAGCCATGGGCGCGGTCTGTCTGGGCAAGACTCATATGAGCGAACTGGCGTTCTCGGGCCTTGGGCTGAATCCGATCACCGGAACACCTCCGTGTGTCGACGATGAAGAGGCTGTGCCCGGTGGGTCCTCTTCCGGCGCGGCGGCGTCGGTGGCATGGGGACTGGCTGCGGGTGGTATCGGGTCGGATACAGGTGGATCGGTTCGCATCCCTTCGGCCTGGAACAATTTGGTCGGCCTGAAAACCACGGCCGGACGCGTTAGCCTTGAGGGGACCGTGCCCCTGTGCCTGCGGTTCGACACCGTCGGCCCGCTGGCCCGCTCGGTCGAGGATGCAGCCCATATGTTGGCTTTGCTGGAAGGCGGTTCTCCACCAGACCTGCGGGGGGGCGATCTTAAGGGCCGCCGCTTTGCCAACCTGCAGACCGTTGCACAGGATGACCTGAGAGAAGCGCCGGGGCAGGCATTTAATGAAGCTATCGACCGTTTGACCGCCGCAGGGGCCGAGATCGTGCCGCTTGAAGTGCCGGAGCTGAAAGACGCCATAGTGTTGTCGGGTATCCTGTACACCACCGAGGCTTATGGGCTGTGGCGCGATGTAATCGAAGCCAACCCGGACGCCATGTACCCCGAGATTCTGGCGCGGTTTCGCGCGGGCCAAAATGCGACCGGTGCAGATTACATTGCTGCATGGTCCAAGCTGAAATCCTGCCGGGCCGCGTGGGACGCTGCGACATCCGGTTTTGATGCGGTGCTGGCGCCCACAGCGCCCATCCTGCCACCGAATTTGGACCGGTTGATGAGCGACCATGACTACTATGTCACCGAAAATCTGCTGGCCCTGCGCAACACGCGGATCGGAAATCTGATGGGGCTGGCGGCGCTGACGCTGCCAACCGGCACCCCGGGTTGCGGGCTGATGATGATGGGCTATCCGGGGTCCGAAGAGGCCTTGCTCAGGCTTGGATCAGCGGCCGAGGCGGCATTGGCCTGAATGCCACAATCCCCTGATTCGCCGTCTCTTTGTCTGGACGAAACCGGGCGTGATCTGTAACCTGCTTGGAAAACGGGGCGAAATGACCCCGACATTGAGGCAGTAGTTATGAACTTCCCCGAGCGGTTTTCGAACCTACCGGAATATGCATTCCCGCGTCTGCGCACCCTGTTGGATCATCATCAGGCGGGTGGTGAAGTGATTCACATGACCATTGGCGCGCCAATGCACGATTTCCCCGCATGGGTCACGGATGTGATCACCGAAAACGCGGCCGGGTTTCAGGGCTATCCGCCCAATGAAGGCTCGCCCGAGTTGCGCGCGGCAATCACCGGTTGGATTGGCCGCCGTTACGGCGTGTCTTTGGACCCCGACACGAATGTCATGGCGCTGAACGGCACGCGCGAGGGGCTTTATAACGCAGCAATGGCGCTGTGCCCCGAGCAGAAGAATGGCGAAAAGCCCGTTATCCTCTGCCCAAACCCGTTTTATCAGGTCTACATGGTGGCCTCGCTGTCGGTCCGTGCCGATCCGGTTTTTGTGCCCGCGACCGCCGCCACCGGTCACCTGCCGGACTATGCTGGACTGCCCAAGGACGTGCTGAACCGTACGGTTGCGGCTTACATCTGTTCGCCCGCAAACCCGCAGGGTGCCGTTGCCTCGCGCGACTATTGGGCCGAACTGATCCAACTGGCTGAGACGTATGATTTTCGCATCTTTGCGGATGAATGCTATTCCGAGATTTTTCGCGATGAGGCACCGACGGGTGTTCTGACGGTCGCAAAGGACCTCGGAGCCGATCCTGAACGGATCACTCTGTTCAACTCGCTGTCCAAGCGTTCCAACCTGGCCGGGCTGCGCTCGGGCCTGATTGCTGGCGGTCCCGAAACGATCAAACGGGTCAAGCAGTTGCGGAACTACGCGGGCGCACCTTTGCCGCTGCCTTTACAGGCTGCTGCCGCCAAGGTTTGGGCGGATGAGGCGCATGTGGTCGAGAACCGCGCGCTCTATCAGGAAAAGTACACAATCGCGGACGAGGTTTTCGCCGGTGTACAGGGCTATATGCCGCCCGAGGCCGGGTTTTTCCTGTGGCTGCCAGTCGAAAACGGCGAGGAAACCACATTACGGCTGTGGCAGGAGACCGGAGTTCGGGTCTTGCCGGGTGCATATCTTTCTCAAGGTGATCCGGGGCAAAACCCGGGCGAGCAATTTATCCGGGTCGCGATGGTGGCCCCAAAAACAGAGTTGCGGCAGGGGCTGATCACGCTCCGCGACTGCATCTATTCGTGAGGTACGAGGGCAAAATGGCATCATATAACGCGCGCAACCGCGATCCATTGCTGGACAGCACGACTCAGGCCGCCATCGAGCGGCGCAGCAAGGAGTTGATTGGGATCGCCCTGATCCTGCTGGGGCTGGCTTCAGCCGCGATGATCTGGTCCTACACTCCGGATGATCCAAACTGGATGGTGTCGACCGATGCGCCGGTGCAGAACTGGATGGGGCGGATTGGCGCCTCGATCGCCGCGCCGTTGTTCATGATCGTCGGCTGGGGCAGTTGGAGCATTGCGCTGGTGCTGATCGGCTGGGGCGTGCGATTTGCTGGTCATTTTGGCGAAGAACGCGCCGTTGCCCGTCTGATCTTTGCCCCGATCTGGATTGCCGTTGTATCTGTTTATGCAGCCACTCTGGTACCGGGCGACGCCTGGCGTACAACCCACAGCTTTGGCTTGGGTGGTCTGTTTGGTGACACCGTGATGGGGGCTTTGCTGACGCTGCTGCCGATTTCGTCGCATTTCATGGTCAAACTGATGTCTCTGGCGATGGCTACCGGGATGTTGGCGCTTGGAACATTTGTTCTTGGCTTTACCAAGGCCGATGTCCGCAAAGGCGCGCGGGCCTTCCTGCTGGGTCTTGTGATGGCCTACGACATGCTGATGAACCTGCTGGGGCGGGGGGCTTCGGCCACCGCGCAGGCGGCCCGCGATCGCAGGACGCAGTGGGAAGAACGCAAGGCCGCGCGCGCCGAGGCGGTGTTTGACGACGATTTGGCCTATGCAGACCCGATTTTCGAAGAGCCGGAACTGGAAGTCGAACCCGAGCCTGCCAAACCCGGTCTATTGGCGCGGATGCCCAGCCTGATCCGCCGTCCTGAACCGATGCCAGAGCCGGAACTGATCGACCGCGAACCGGTCGCAGGGTTTGATGAGATGCCGGGCGAAGACCGAATTCGCTCGAAGATCTCCGCTGCTGTGCGCAACCGCAAGGTGGCCGTTGGTGAGATGGCGCCCGAGCATGACCCGAACCTGCCGCTGACCAAAGGCCGCGGTCGGGGGCCGGATCCGTTGATTCTGAATTCTGGGGCGGGGGAATTGCCGCCTGAACCGCCGGTGACCTCGGTCGGCCTGCCGCCCGAACCAATGCTGACGGCTGACCCTGCGCCTGAGTGGCAGCAGGAGCCACTGCACCAGGACTTTGCGCCTGAGCCGGATTTCGAGGGCGAGGCCGTGTTCGAGGACGCACCCGAACCCGCGCCTGCCCCGCGTCCGGCAATAAAGATCCCGGTGGCCGAGCCGCGCAAGCCGGTGGTCGCACAGCCTGTGCGCCGGACGCCTCCGCCATCGCGGCGTGCACAGGCCGAGGCGCAGCCAACCTTGTCTTTTGAAGAACGTCACTCGGATTTCGAACTGCCGCCGCTGAACCTGTTGTCCAACCCGGCCAGCATTCAGCGCCATCACCTCAGCGATGAGGCGTTGGAAGAAAACGCGCGGATGCTGGAAAACGTGCTGGATGACTATGGCGTGAAGGGTGAGATCGTTAGTGTCCGGCCCGGTCCGGTTGTCACCATGTATGAACTTGAACCGGCCCCAGGTCTGAAAGCCAGCCGTGTTATCGGATTGGCCGACGATATCGCACGGTCGATGTCCGCATTGTCGGCGCGGGTTTCGACCTTGCCGGGGCGGTCGGTCATCGGCATCGAACTGCCGAACGAAAACCGCGAGATGGTGGTGCTGCGCGAAATCCTCGCCAGCCGTGACTTTGGCGATGGCAATCACGCGCTACCTTTGGCGCTGGGAAAGGATATTGGTGGTGAGTCCGTTGTGGCAAACCTAGCCAAGATGCCTCACCTGCTGATCGCGGGGACGACCGGTTCCGGTAAGTCGGTCGCGATCAACACGATGATCCTGTCGCTGCTGTATAAGCTGTCGCCGGATGAATGCCGCCTGATCATGATCGACCCCAAGATGCTGGAACTGTCGGTTTATGATGGCATCCCACATCTGCTGTCACCGGTTGTGACCGACCCGAAAAAGGCGGTTGTCGCCCTGAAATGGGTCGTGGGCGAGATGGAAGACCGCTATCGCAAGATGTCCAAGATGGGCGTCCGCAACATCGCCGGGTACAATGGTCGCGTGAAAGACGCGCTGGCCAAGGGCGAGTTGTTCAGCCGCACGGTCCAAACCGGCTTTGACGATGAAACCGGAGAACCAACGTTCGAGACGGAAGAATTCGCGCCCGAAGCGATGCCCTACATCGTCGTCATCGTCGATGAGATGGCCGACCTGATGATGGTCGCGGGCAAAGAGATCGAAGCTTGCATCCAGCGTCTGGCGCAGATGGCCCGGGCCTCGGGCATTCACCTGATCATGGCCACGCAGCGTCCGTCGGTTGACGTCATCACCGGTACGATCAAGGCGAACTTCCCGACCCGGATTTCGTTCCAGGTGACGTCGAAAGTCGACAGCCGTACCATTCTGGGCGAGATGGGTGCCGAGCAACTGCTGGGGCAGGGCGACATGCTCTATATGGCTGGCGGCGCCAAGATCACCCGCTGCCATGGTCCGTTTGTATCGGACGAAGAGGTCGAAGAAATCGTCAACCACCTGAAACAGTTCGGCCCGCCGGATTACGTTGGTGGAGTGGTCGATGGCCCGGCTGAGGAAAAGGCTGACAATATCGACGCTGTTCTGGGCCTGAACACCGGTGGCAACACCAACGGCGAAGACGCCCTGTACGATCAGGCGGTGGCGATTGTGATCAAGGATCGCAAATGCTCAACCTCTTACATCCAGCGGAAACTTGCCATCGGCTATAACAAAGCTGCGCGACTTGTTGAGCAGATGGAGGATGAAGGCGTTGTTTCGTCGGCAAATCACGTCGGTAAGCGGGAAATCCTCGTCCCCGAGCAGTAGGATATTTAATAACAAGGGCAAAGCGCTTATCTGATGTCACATGAAACAGATTGCTTTTGCCCTTGCCCTGACGCTGGCTGCACCCGCCGCCTGGGCCGCTGAAAAACTGCCATTGTCGCAGATCTCAAACTACCTGAACGGCCTAAAGACCGTTGAGACGACATTCACTCAGGTAAATGACGACGGCTCGCTGAGCACCGGTAAGCTCTGGATGGAGCGGCCCGGCAAGATGCGGTTCGAATACGATCCGCCCAACAGTGCCGTGGTTCTGGCGCGTGCAGGAACGGTGCAGATTTTCGATCCCAAATCTAATCAACCGCCCGAGCAATACCCGCTGAAGCGCACGCCGTTGTCGCTGGTGCTGGCGCGAAATGTGAACCTTGGGCAGGCCAATATGGTCGTTGGGCACGACTTTGACGGCACGGCCACGGTTGTTACTGCTCAGGATCCTAAGAACCCCGAATCCGGACGGATTGAGTTGATGTTTACCGGGGACCCGATCGAGCTGCGCAAATGGGTGATTCACGACAATGCGGGCAGTCAGACCACCGTTCTGCTGGGGCAGCTGACGACAGGCGAGAATATCAGGAACGACCTGTTCTCGAGCTCGAAGAGAAGCGGGTCAGGCAATCGCTGACCCGCTGATTGATCAGTGCCGGCAGCTTGCCAGCTGCGCCTGATACAGCTTGGCCCGTGCATCCACGTCATTGGCGACGTTCAGCAACCAGGTTTTGCCGTAGTGGCTGCCACGGGCATAGCCAGTGTGGCCCTCGTGATAAGCCAGATACTGGTTCCGCGTATCGGTGGGGTGGATGCCATTCCGCTGGTAGCTTTTATTCATGTACCAGCCAATGAAATCCGAAGCATCACGGATGCGGTCCCGCTTGGCGCGGCGCTTGCCGGTTTCCTTGCGATATTCGTCCCATGTGCCGTCCAGTGCCTGACTGAACCCATAGGCGCTGCTTTGGCGGCCCATCGGGATCACGCCCAACACATATTGGTGCGGTGTGCGCGCATCGTGCTTGTAGCGGCTTTCCTGATAGATGGTCGCCATCTGAACGTGAACAGGGACGCCCCATTTCCGTTCGGTGCTTTTGAAGGCCTTGATAAAATCAGGCCGTTCGCGCGCAATGCTGCACGCGTCATTCAATCTGCTCGGCGGCTGTTTCGACCCGCCGCCACAGGATGCCAAAAGAAGCACCCCTAGGAGTACGAAAAGAATTCTGCTCATGTGCCTCGTGCCTTTTTTCTTTATTGTAGCGCAGATTGAGAGTTTAGGAAATCACAATCGTTACAGAACAATAGCTAGAATTATAGGCAAGGCGCCCACGGACAGCACGGTCGACACCATAACCATCCCGGCAACAGCATCTGAATCCGCGTCAAATCGTTCAGCCAGCAGATAGGCGGTGACGGCGACCGGGGTGCACATCTGTAAAACCATGACGCCGAAGGCAATTGCGTCCAGGTCAAAGGCGCGGGCAATTGCCCACCCGAGGGCAAAACAGACCACCAGTTTCAACGCCGACAACCAGATCGCCTGACCCAGTTTTTGTGTCGTCAGGCGTGCAATAGCGACCCCGACGGTAATCAGCATCATCGGGATGGCCATCTGGCCCAAGAGCTCGAGCGTATTGGTCAGAAACAGAGGCGTCTGCCAATCTTGCCACAGGAACAAAGCGCCAAGAAGGGTCGCCCAAACCATCGGTTCGCGCGCGACCTTGCCGAATGCGCCCTTTCCGGCGACAAGATAGATGCCATAAGTGAATGAAAACAGCGCGGTAATAGCCAGAAAGATGACAGCAAACCCCAAACCTGCCTGCCCAAAGGCAAAGATGCACAGCGGCAGACCCAGATTGCCGGTGTTGCCAAAGATGAGCGGCGCAAGATAGGTCCGGCGGTCCAGACCTGACAGCCGGACAAATACGCCAAACACCATGGCCAGAGCCACATGGCCCGCAATCGCAGCCAGTGTGAAACGGGTTAATTCGCCCCCCGGAATCTCGGTTTGCATCAGCGCCACAAAGATCAGGCTGGGTACGGCCAGCGTCACGGCAAGGCGCGTTACGAACTCCAAACGGTATTCGAAACCCAGCTTGACCCAGGTGAATCCGATGCCCGCCAGCAGGAAAACCGGAGCCACGATTTCGAACACTGTCAGTAAGAGGTTCACAGACTGTTTCCTTTAATTTCCGATCAATGATTGGCATTTCGGCCCGGAAAGAGGTAGTAACATCCTTGGGGGCTGAGAATATGTTGACTACAAATGCCAAGTACCGCCTGGGACAGGTGGTCCGCCATAAAAAACATCCCTTCCGGGGGGTGATTTTTGACGTGGATCCGGAATTTTCCAACACTGAAGAGTGGTACCAGGCCATTCCCGAGGACAGCCGCCCCATCAAGGATCAGCCGTTTTATCATCTGCTCGCAGAAAACGACCAATCCTTCTATGTGGCTTATGTTTCAGAACAAAATCTGGTTGCGGACCAATCCGGTGAGCCGGTAGAGCATCCGGATATTCCTGATATGTTTGGTCCTTTCGAGAATGGCGCGTACCCGCTGCATTTTAATTTGAATTAAGTGATACGGTGCGCTGCTTTGCGCACCCAGTTGGTCAATAACCCAGTGCACAACCATCTTTTCTGGGGTCGCTTGCGCCCTCCAGAACACCGTCTGTGCGGATTCGGATTGCCTGAGCGCCGCCGAGGGGCGTTTCCGGAACCTGAACGCTGTGCCCCAAATCTGACAATTGTTGAGATGTGCTTGGCGGAATTCCGCGCTCAAGCTTCAAAACGCCGCCATCGGCAAAGGCGCGCGGGGCGTCGAAACTGGCCTGCAGGCCCAGGTCGTGATCCGTGAGATTGGACAGCAGTCGCGCGTGCCCCGTGGGTTGAAACGCGCCGCCCATCACACCGAAGGGCATCATCACCCGACCATCTTGTTTCAGCATCCCCGGAATGATCGTATGCATGGGGCGTTTGCCCGGACCCATCTCATTTGGGTGTCCGGCCTGAAGATTAAAGCCGCTGCCGCGGTTTTGCAGCAGGATCCCGTACTTCTCCGAGGCGATGCCGGACCCAAAGCTATGGAAAATGGAATAGATCAGCGAAACGGCCATGCGATCCCGATCAACGACAGTGATATAGACCGTATCCTTGTGAACGGACTCAGTCAGCGGCGCGGCTGCGGGCATGGCATATTTGGGGTCGATCAGCGCCGCCAGTTTGTCGGCCACAGTCTGGTCCAGAAACCGTTCTGCGTGGGTCGTGTGATCCGGATCGGCAATGAACCGATTGCGCGCATCATAAGCGAGCTTTGAGGCTTCGGCCTCAATATGAACGCGCTCGGCGCTGAATGGATCAAGCCGACTTAGGTCGAAATTCTTGAGAATATTGAGCAGCAGGATCGCAGTCGCCCCCTGACCGTTTGGCGGATGTTCGACCAGATCGATGCCATTATATGTGCCGCTGACAGGCTGGGTCTCGGTGCATTGGGTGGCCAGAAAATCCTCGGCCGTGTGACCTCCGCCCATCGCGTTTAAGGCGTCGATCATGTCCTGCGCGATCTCGCCCGCATAGAACGCGTCGCGGCCATGGCGCGCGATTTGGCGCAGAACCTCTGCCTGCCCAGGTGATCTAAAGACCTGGCCGATGGTTGGGACGCTGCCGTCAATCAGATAGTGGTCTCGCGCAGCGCCCTGCAGAGTTGGCGCGCCGATCTGCCAATCAAAGGCGACCCGCGGTGCTACTGGCACACCGGCCTCGGCATAGTGGATGGCGGGCTGCAATATGGCCTGCAACCCCAGCCGCCCTTCGGTTTCAGCCAGATGGCAGAACGCATCAATGGCACCAGGAATGGTCACAGCGTCTGTCGTGTTCAGGGGTACAGTATCCAGCCCTTGGGCGCGCAACCGATCCGCATCGGCCGCTGCCGGCGCGCGACCAGAGCCATTCAGAGCACGGACCTGATCTTCGCCTGCGCGATTGAACAAAACAAAGCAATCACCGCCGATACCGGTCATTTGCGGCTCGCAAATGCCCAAAAGCACGGCACCTGCAATCGCTGCGTCCATTGCGTTTCCACCTTCGGCGAGGATGTTCAGGGCAACCTGCGCGGCCAATGGGTGCGACGTGGCGCACATGCCTTCGGTTGCGAAAACTTCGGACCGACCCGGAGTGTGAAAATCCCTCATGCTTTGTCTTCCCCTTTTGAACGCGCCGAAGGTAAAGCGCGGTCCGAAATTGTCTAGTCACATCAAGGAGAAGTTCCTCGGCACCTGTCACTGGGTGGGGGCTGTGATACATGGCGCCGAGGGAAGCTATCTGAGCTACGGATACTGTTTTGCCGATGGTTTGCGGCGCGGCAATGGTGCGAAAAGGGCGTTTATGTGGCCTTTTTTGGTCAGTCGCCGCCATTGGGAAAGTCGAACCGCAGGGACAAAAGGTTGCACCCGTCGCTGCGCTCATAGCGAATATCGCTGGTCAATTCGTGGATCAGGAACCAGCCGAAACCTCCTTCGGGTAACTCATCTATCGATGAACCCAAACTGGCGGGAACGCCGTCGGGCACCCGAAACCCAGGTAAGGGATTGCCAGTGTCCGAAATCAGGATATCCAACCAGTTCTGGTGCAAGCGGCAATGCACTTTGACCTTTGCTGGCGTGATGCCCGCATAGGCATGTTCGACGACGTTGTTGATCGCCTCTGCCAGGGCGATCTTCACATCGCCCGCCTGATGCGCAGGCAAGCCCTGCACCTCAAGACCCTTGCTGAGCTGGGCGATACCAGCACTGGCTTCGGTTTCGGTCGCAGTAAAGCTGAGGTCCAAGCTGTTCCCGTTACTCATGGCATCGCGCCTATTCAATCCGTGGTTTCACTCGGTCGTCGAGGCCAGAGCATCGTCCAGCGTTGGATAGAGATTGAAAACCGTATCCATCCGAGTCAGACGAAACACCTTTTCGACAAACGGGTTCAGCCCGGCCAAGTCGAGGCGACGGTCGCGGCCAAGCTGCTTCATTGATGCGACGATGGCCCCAAGGCCGCTTGAGTCGATGAATTCGACGCCTGTCAGGTCCAGAACAACGCGCGCCGCACCGCCTTCAGCTTCGGTACGCATGTCTTCTTTGAATTGGATGGCCATAGCCGCGTCAATCCGGTCGGAATGCACGGTGATGATTTGGGTTGTGTCTGTTGTCGTACTGCTCAGGGCCATGCGCGCCGCTTCTCTAAACTGAAAATCGCTCGTAGAAATACGCTAGACGGCAATTCTTACCATTCGGTATCCATCTCTCGAAAAAACAGAGGAGCATCCAGATGAAGCAAGTCGTAATCGCAGGGGCCGCGCGCACTCCGATGGGTGGATTCCAGGGGATGTTTGACTCGGTGAAAGCCGCTGATCTTGGCGGTGTGGCGATCAAGGCCGCATTGCAAGGGGCGGGGACCGAGACTGTCGACGAAGTTCTGATGGGCTGCGTTTTGCCTGCCGGGCAGGGGCAGGCCCCCGCGCGGCAGGCCGGTTTTGCGGCGGGGTTGGGTCAGGAGGTTCCTGCCACGACGCTGAACAAAATGTGCGGCTCAGGCATGAAGGCTGCGATGATGGCCTTTGACCAGATTGCGTTGGGGCATGCGGGCACGATGATCGCCGGTGGTATGGAGAGCATGACGAATGCACCCTACCTGTTACCCAAAATGCGCGACGGCGCGCGGTTGGGTCATACGCAGGCGATGGATCATATGTTCCTGGACGGGCTCGAGGACGCCTATGACAAAGGCCGCCTGATGGGCACATTCGCCGAAGATTGTGCCGAGGCCTACCAGTTCACGCGCGAGGCACAGGACGAATATGCGCTTCGTTCGTTGTCAAACGCGTTGGCTGCGCAGGAAAACGGCGCTTTCGCGGATGAAATCACCCCGGTGTCGGTCCGCACCCGCAAGGGCGAGGTGACACAGGGTGCTGATGAACAGCCCCTTTCGGCGCGACCCGAGAAGATTCCCACACTCAAACCCGCATTCCGAAAGGACGGCACAGTGACGGCGGCAAATTCGTCGTCCATCTCGGATGGTGCCGCGGCGCTGGTACTGGCGTCCGAGGACGCCGCCGAGGCGCAGGGGCTGACCGTTCGCGCCCGCATTGTCGGTCACGCCAGCCATGCTCAGGCACCGGGACTTTTCACAACCGCGCCTGTACCAGCTGCGCAGAAACTGTTGGCCAAGATCGGCTGGTCAAAAGACGACGTCGATCTTTGGGAAGTCAACGAAGCCTTTGCTGTCGTGCCCATGGCCTTCATGCACGAGATGGGCTTGTCCCGCGATATCGTCAACGTGAACGGCGGCGCCTGCGCCCTTGGTCACCCAATCGGTGCATCTGGCGCACGCATTATGGTCACTTTGCTGAACGCGTTGGAAAAGCGAAACCTCAAGCGCGGTGTGGCGGCTATCTGCATCGGCGGCGGAGAAGGAACGGCTGTCGCCATCGAACGCGTTTGACGCTTCACCTTTTTCCAAATACTCCGGCGCAGACCCTTGCCAAGAGTTCCGACATGACAGCCGACTACGACACGCTTGCCAAAACCATTGCAGCCCTGACCGAGGGCGAAACCGACGACGTGGCCTTGATGGCGACAATCGCGTGCGAGGTGCACCATGCCGATGACCGTTTCGACTGGACGGGATTTTACCGCGTGACCGAGCCGGGATTGCTGAAAATCGGTCCTTATCAGGGTGGTCACGGGTGTTTGGTCATACCGTTCGACCGGGGTGTTTGCGGTGCTGCGGCGCGTACGGGTGAGGTACAGCTTGTACCAGACGTGGACGCGTTCCCCGGCCATATCGCCTGTGCTTCTTCGACTCGGTCCGAGTTGGTGCTGCCAGTGCACAATGCCGCGGGCAAGGTCATTGCCGTATTCGATATCGACAGCGATCAGCCTGACGCGTTCAATGATCAGGACGCCGACAAACTGGCTGAAATTCTATCTGGCGTATTCACTAAATAGTATAGGCCGGGGAAGACCCCCGGCCTTTTCGTTTCTGGTTGAGGTTGTCAGGCGCTGAGGATTTTGGCCTTTTGCGCCTCAAATTCCTCATCCGTCAGCACGCCTTTGTCCTTAAGCGCTGAAAGACGCTCTAACTCGTCTGCCGTGGACACGGTTGCAACCGAGCGAATGTAGTCCTTTTGCGCCTGTTCCATTTGATCCATGGCTTCGACGTTGTGCTGGTGCATCCGCTCGCCCCGGATCAGCACATAGGCCAGAACACCCAGCCACGGGATCAGGATCACAAACGCGATCCACAGTGCTTTGGCACCGCCACTCAGGTCCTTTGAGCGAAAGACATCGGCCACAACCGAAACCATCACCCAGAACCAGGCCACCATCAGGAACAGCCAGAAGATTGACCAGATTATGTCGAAAAAACCGATACCGTTGTCCATCTCTTATCCAACCCTTTGCGATTAGGTAAATTTTTCGTTCAGATAACGTAGTATTGTAACAGACAGCTTTCCGATTGGTTAGTCTGGTATGCATGGTCGCGAATTTGTCTTAGAAGAGGGTGGCAAACTCGTAGGTCGACAGGACATAAATCAGAACGACCTGCATGCTGGTTATTCCGAAAAGATAATATGAAAACAGCTTCTTGCGCGTTTTGTGCCGGAATATCCAGCGCCCAACCAACGCGCCGGGACTGCCGCCCAACGCAGCCAGCCACAAGAGTTTTCGTTCAGGAATACGCCTTTTCCGTTTGCCCGCCCTCAGCTTGTCCCAGCCAAAGGCCAGCAGAGTCAGGCCGTTTACGACCCACAGATAAATCACTGCAATCCACATGAGGAACGGATAGCGAAGCAAAGCTGTACGCCCAAGTGAAAAAATCCTTGGAATTTTCACAGAATCAATGCACCGTGAAAAACGAAGACAAAATTTCACAGACAGCCGGAGCGTTCAGTGAACAGCCAAGCCCCGCACAGTGCCACACTCGGAGCCGATCTGCGTGCGTTGCGAAAAGCGCGCGGGCTGACGTTGAGCGAGATCGCGGCCCAACTGGGCCGTTCGGTCGGGTGGCTTAGCCAAGTCGAGCGTGACATGTCCGATCCATCGATATCGGACCTGCGCCAGATCGCTGAAAGCTTGGGCGTGCCGATGTCGATGTTGTTTGCGCACGCGGCCGCCCCGGCAGAAGAACAAGGGTACGTTGTCAGGGCCGGAACGCGCCGCCCTATGGGGTCGGGCGAAGAAGGGTTGATCGAAGAACTGTTATCGCCCGATCTGACCGATGACTTCGAAATGGTGCATTCGACGTTCAAACCGCGCTCAAAAATGCAGACCCCTGCCAATCGCCCCACTCAGGAAGTTGGCTACATGGTTTCCGGTCGATTGGAGCTGACGATTGGAGGTCATCAGTTTTCGGTGGGTCCCGGTGACAGCTTTCGTATCAAACATGAACCCTATCAGTGGGCTAATCCCTACGATGAGCCCGCTGTGGCCATCTGGGTCATCGCCCCGCCGGTATACTGATGAGCTTTGAGGCCTGGACCATATTCGCACTGTTCTGGGTGGTGTTCGTGACCACTCCCGGGCCGAATGCCGTCAATTGCATCTCGAACGGGATGAGCTTGCCGTTTCCAAAGGCAATGCTTGGAGTATTGGCGATCCTGACGCAGGCCAGCGCGTTTCTGATCTTGTCTGCGCTTGGCGTGACCGCCCTGATCGCGGCATCTCCTACAGGGTTTTTCATCGCTAAACTGGTGGGGGCAGGGTTCCTGATCTGGGTTGGTATCCGAGGGTGGATGAATGCCACACGTCCAGCCCCCGCGACAGAAAGACCAGCGCGCCATGTCTACCTGCACGCGCTGGCGGTTGCGACGATCAACCCCAAAAGCGTGGCGGGGTACCTTGCGGCCTTTTCACAGTTCGTCCAGCCAGACGTGCCGATCTGGCAGCAGATGGCTGTCATCATGCCAACTGCGCTGATCATTACCACGCTCAGCTATACCGGCTTTACCCTTCTGGGCGCTCTGATGGGTAAGGCTGCGCTGGGCGCTGTGTTCAACACCTGGGTGCGCCGGGTCATGGCCGCCTGTTTCATCATCTATGGCGTGTTGCTGGGTGCCAGCACCACGCCCGCAGCGAGGGGGTAGTCAAATGCAAACCGGTTCCTGCCTTTGCGGCGCGGTTGCCTTCACGATTGACGGAGAGCTTTCACCGCCATCCGCCTGCCACTGCGGCCAATGCCGCAAGCAATCGGGGCATTATTGGTCTTCAACAGTGACCCATCAGGACAACCTGAGTTTCACCGCAAGCGACACGCTGCGTTGGTTCCGTGCGTCAGACATAGCCCGGCGTGGCTTTTGCAGCGACTGCGGGTCTTTCCTGTTCTGGCAGCACAATGACGAAGACACAATTTCGATTTCCATGGGGGCGTTCGACACGCCTACCGGACTAAACCTCGCCCGGCACATCTTTGTGGCTGACAAGGGCGACTACTACGACATCACGGACGATCTGCCCCAACGGGCACAGTAACAGGGATCAAAACCAATGAGCGATTTTCCGACAAAAGCCCGCGTGGTGATTATCGGCGGCGGTGTAGTGGGGGCCTCCTCGCTTTACCATCTGGCCAAGAAGGGCTGGACCGATTGTGTGCTGCTGGAAAAGAACGAGCTGACTGCAGGCTCGACCTGGCACGCGGCGGGTAACGTTCCAACCTTTTCGACCTCGTGGGCGATCATGAACATGCAGCGATACTCGACCGAGCTGTATTCGCGGCTGGGTGAAGAGGTCGACTATCCGATGAACTATCACGTCTCGGGTTCCATCCGTCTGGCGCACAGCAAAGAGCGGATGCAGGAGTTCGAGCGGGCGATGTCGATGGGTCGCTATCAAGGCATCCCAATGGAGATGTGGACCCCGGAAGAGGCCAAGGCGCGCTATCCGTTCCTGGAAACACACGATCTGGAAGGTGTTCTGTATGACCCGACCGATGGTGACATTGACCCGGCGCAGCTGACGCAGGCGCTGGCCAAGGGTGCCCGCGACATGGGCCAGAAGATCATCCGTTTCTGCCCGGCAACCGGCGTCACCCAGCACGACGACGGCACCTGGACCGTCCATACGGACAAAGGCGATATCGACTGCGATTACGTGGTCAATGCCGCCGGTTACTACGCGCAACGTGTGGGTGAGTGGTTCAAGCCCTTCGGCGGCCGTACCGTGCCCGCGATGGTGATGAGCCACCAGTATCTGCTGACCGACGAGATCCCCGAGGTCGAAGAATGGTCCAAGGAAAATGGCGGTAAGAAGCTGCCTTTGCTGCGCGACGTGGATATCTCGTACTACCTGCGGCAGGAGAAGCACGGCTTTAACCTTGGTCCCTATGAGCCGAACTGCAAGGGCCACTGGATGACCGAAGATGACCCGATGCCCGAGGATTTCTCGTTCCAGCTGTGGAATGACGATCTGGACCGTATCGAGGACATCGTGACCGACGCGATGGAGCGGGTGCCGCTGATGGCAACCTCGGGTGTTGGCCGTGTGATCAACGGCCCGATCCCCTATGCACCGGATGGTCTGCCGCTGATTGGTCCGATGCCGGGCGTCCGGAACGCGTTCGAGGCGCACACCTTCACCTTCGGCATCGCTCAGGGTGGTGGTGCAGGCAAGGTGCTGGCCGAATGGATCGTCGATGGCGCAACCGAATGGGATATGTGGGCCGTCGATCCGCGTCGATACACCGATTACACAGATCAGGATTACTGCAACCAGAAAGGTCTGGAGGTTTATGGCAACGAATACGCCATGCACTTCCCCCATCACGAATGGCCTGCGGCGCGCGACAAGAAACTGTCGCCGGTGCATGACAAGGTCAAAGCGCTGGGCGGCGTGATGGGTGCCTATAACGGGTGGGAGCGGGCCAATTGGTTCGCCAAGCCGGGCGATGACACATCGCTTGAGGCGACCCATACCTGGGGTCGATCCGGCCCATGGGAGCAGCGTGTCAAAGAAGAATGCGAGGCCGTGCGAGACGATTGTGGAGTGCTGGATCTGCCAGGCTTCTCGCGCTTCATGGTCAAGGGAGAGGGCGCCGCTGAGGCGTTGCGCGGCCTCGCAACCGGTGGGTTGCCAAAGGTCGGCCGGATGAACCTCATCTACATCTCTGACGACCGTGGCCGCATTCTGACCGAGATGTCCTGCATTCGTTTGGGCGAGGATGAGTTCGTCATGATCACCGCCGCAACCGCGCAGTGGCATGACCGTGATATCCTGATGAACGCGATGCCCGCCAGCGTTTCGATTGAGGACGTCACCACGACCCGCGACACTTTGATCGTCACCGGCCCGAAATCGCGCGAGATCTTGTCGACAATGACGGATGCGGATCTGACCTCGGGCTGGTTGACCCATCAGTCTGCAACCGTTGCAGGCCAGCCCGCCTACCTGATCCGCGTGTCCTTTGCGGGTGAGCTAGGATGGGAAGTTCACGCTCTGAACGAGCATATGCCCGCGATCTATGACGCGATCATTGATGCCGGTGCCAAGCCGTTCGGGATGTACGCTCTGAACTCGCTGCGGATCGAAAAAGGGTACCGTGCCTGGAAGGGCGACCTGTCGACTGACTACTCGCTGCTGGAAGGTGGGCTTGGGCGGTTCGTGAAACTGGACAAACCGCAGAATTTCCCGGGCAAGGCAGCAATTCTGAACGAAAAGCAGCAGGGCGTGAAGAAGTCGTTTGTCACGCTGACCGTAGACGCGGGCGATTGCGACGCGCCGTATATGTCCTGCATCTGGCAGGGCGATCAGATTGTGGGCGAGACCACCTCGGGCGCATGGGGCTACCGCGTTGGCAAATCCATCGCGCTGGGCATGATCAAGGCCGAGCTTGCGAACCCCGGTACCGAGCTTGAGGTCGAAATCTACGGCCAAAAGTGCCGCGCTGTGGTAGAGCAGGATCAGCCGCTCTGGGATCCCGAGAACGAGCGGTTGCGCGCTTAACCTCTTGCGGAGACCGCCATGAGCAAACGATACGCCAAATTGGGGCCTGGTGAGGGCCCCAACTATGATTGGGAAAATGACCATACCTTTGTGAAGGTTTCCGGTCAGGACACGGATGGCGCATATACGCTGATGGAAGACAATCTGAAGGCCAGCTTCGCGCTTGGCCTTCATCGCCATGAGAAGCATGCCGAGACCTTCTATTTTCTCGAAGGTGAGGTGGATTTCTATATCGATGGCGACTGGCATCGGTGCACACCGGGCACAACGATCCATGTCCCGCCCGGAGTACCCCATGCATGCCGCGTCGCGAACGCAGCGCCCGCCCGAATGCTGATGATTTTTCAGCCCTCAGGGTTTGACGGATTTCTGGCCGAACTGGCAACGATGAATGAGGCTGATTTCGCGGACGACGCGACAATGGCCGCGTTGAATGCAAAATATGACATTGTCCCGATGGGGCCTGTGCCAGCACATCCAGACGACAAAGGCTAAAGCATGACAATTCCAACCACGATGGCAGGCGTTTACCTCACGCGTCACGGTGGTCCCGAAGTGCTTGAATGGCGCGACGATATTCCGGTGCCAACACCTGGCGCGGGGCAGGTTTTGGTGCGGGTCGCGGCTGCGGGTGTCAACAACACCGATATCAACACGCGGATCGGTTGGTACTCTTCAGACGTGACCGGTGCAACCGACGACGTCGATCAGGACGTCGATGCAGGCGGCTGGGGCGGGGCCTTGGCCTTTCCACGCATCCAGGGCGGAGACTTATGTGGCATCGTCGAACTGGCAGGGCCCGAAACCGGGTTCAAGGTTGGGCAACGGGTGACCTGCCCAATCAACCTGCCGCGACCGCGCCCTGGAAGTCCGACGGGCTTTATTGCCTTGGGGTCCGAGGTCGACGGGGCCTTTGCCCAATACTGCCTTGTTGAGGCAGACGACCTGTATGACGTCACCACTTCCCCGCTTTCAGACGTCGAGATCGCTGCAATCCCGTGCGCTTTTGGCACCGCAGAAAACCTTCTGACCCGCGCCGGTGTCACCTCTGGGCAAAAAGTTCTGATCACCGGGGCATCTGGCGGGGTGGGGCTGGCCGCCGTGCAACTGGCGGCACTACGCGGCGCCTCGGTTTGGGGTGTCACCAGCCCGGCCAAGGCCGATGTGGTCAAGGCGCAGGGCGCATCAGGCACATATGACCGCAATGCACCGCTTCCCAATGACATGTTCGACGTGGTGATTGACGTGGTGGGCGGCCCGGCGTGGCCCGGCCTGATCCTGGCTCTGAAACCCGGAGGGCACTATGCCGTTTCGGGCGCGATCGCCGGTCCGATTGTCGAGGCCGATCTGCGCGACATCTATCTGCGGGACATCACCATTCACGGCTGCACGCATCAGGCCTTTGACGTCTTTGGTCGCCTTGTCGAGATGATGA
This sequence comes from Ruegeria sp. R14_0, assembly GCF_017743975.1. Taxonomy (GTDB): domain Bacteria; phylum Pseudomonadota; class Alphaproteobacteria; order Rhodobacterales; family Rhodobacteraceae; genus Ruegeria. The sequence goes on from NZ_JAGHRC010000007.1 coordinate 115,640, forward strand.
ATTCGGGTCGCATCAAGCCTTTGGTTTCCAAAACCTATCCGCTAAGAGACATCGCCAAAGCGCAAGAGGATTTTCAGTCCAAAGCGCTGCCGGGAAAACTCGTACTTGTTCCGTAGGGAGATTGGCACATGGCGGACATCACACTTCTGGATGGCTCGATCGGGCAGGAACTGGTCAAACGTAGCGGTGACAGGGCAACCCCGCTGTGGTCAACGCGCGTGATGATGGACTACCCGGATCTGGTCGGAGACGTTCACGCAGACTATTTCCGCCGCGGTGCGACCGTTGCGACGACCAACACGTACGCAGTTCACCGGTCACGACTGGATCGTGTCGGGTTGCAAGATCAATTGGCCGATTTGATTGGCGTGGCCGTGTCGCAGGCCTGCCGGGCTCGGGACGGTAGCACGGGGCGCGTCGCCGGGGCGCTGGGCCCATTGCTGGCGTCGTACCGGCCCGATTTGAAGCCTGATGTCGAACAGGCCGCTGAAAAGTTTGCGGAAATCGTTCAACTCATGGCCAACGATGTCGATCTGTTTCTGATCGAGACAGTCTCTTCCCTGCAGGAAGCCGAAGGTGCCCTGCGTGGCACTGAAAAGATTGAAAAACCCGTTTGGCTCGCACTTACGGTGATGGACGACGACGGCACGCGTCTGCGATCCGGCGAGCCGCTTTCGGACGTCGCGCCGCTGGTGGAGCGGTTCAATCCTGAAGCTGTTTTGATTAACTGCTCGCGACCCGAAGCCATTCCGGCGGCTTTGGACATTCTGGCCACGATGGGACGGCCTTTTGGAGCCTATGCGAATGGGTTTACTGAGATTTCAGAGGGCTTTCTGAAAGATGCACCAACCGTTGACGCCTTGGAACAACGGCAAGATCTTGGACCCAGAGTTTACGCCGATCACGCCATGGCCTGGGTAAACCAAGGCGCTACGATCGTCGGCGGATGCTGCGAAGTTGGTCCTGACCACATCGAGGCCCTCGCCAACAGCCTGCGCGCCGCCGGACACCGGATCGTCTGAGAGGAGCGCGATGCCCGCAACGCCAAATACTTCGGCCGTCAACCGACAGCACCATTTCGACATCTTGGTTGCGCCCGGCTACGTGCTGTTGGAGCTAGCGTCGTTGGTCGAAGTGTTGCGTCTGGCAAACCGCGTCTGCCCGAACCCACCTTTCACCTTTACCTACCGCTCGCTGCGGGGGGGGGCGATCGCCAGCAGCAGCGACGCGACGGTACAGACCGAGCGCATCCCAGCGCATCCCAAGGCAGACTATCTGTTTGTCATTGGTAACTCTGACCCAGACCACCCGGACCTGTCGCTGGGGCGGATTGTATCGGACTATACATTCCGCGGCGCACAGGTCTTTCTGCTGGCCGAAGCGGCAAGCCGCTATATCGATGAGCACGGCACCGAGGATATGTCGACCCATTGGGAAAACGCCTCCTTTCTGCGCGAACGACGAGCCCGCTTCGAGGCAAAGCTGTCCATTGCAACCGAACAAGGCGCCGTGGTGACCTGCGCCGGGATGGAGGCCACGACCGACGTGGCCCTGGCCGTGATCGGGCGTCACATTTCCGGACCGACCCGAATGACGGTGGCTGACATAATGTTGCACGAAAACATCCGCGATTTCTCGTCCTTGCAGCCGTTTTCGGGGTCAAAAACCACTGCCACCGGGGATGCGAAGCTGGACCAGTGTATCAAGCTGATGCAGGCGAACATCGAAGATCCGCTGCCGATTAACGAAATCGTCCAGACGCTGAAGCTGTCGAACCGGTCACTGGAGCGCAAGTTCAAAACCTATTTCGGGACCACTCCCAACGGGTTCTACCGCGAAATGCGGCTGGCCAAGGCGAACAACCTTTTACTGAACACAACAATGAGTGTTCGGGAAATCGGCCTTGCCTGTGGTTTCCCCAATGGGTTTTCGTCGGTTTACAAGAGCTTTTTCGGCGTCACGCCCTTTGTCCTGAGGCGGGAAAAACGGCAAGTCAAACAGCGGTGATTTTTGCGAATGCGCTGACGTTTTTCATGCATTCTGCGTCGCTCTTTCGTGGCATTTTGGGTGGAAACTCATAAGGCGGAGTCATCAGAATGGCTGATCTTCCAAACAAGGCCCGCGTGGTCATCATCGGTGGCGGTGTCATCGGATGTTCGGTGGCATATCACCTGACCAAAAAGGGCTGGAAAGACGTGGTGCTGCTGGAGCGTAAGCAGCTGACAAGCGGCACGACCTGGCATGCGGCGGGCCTGATCGCGCAGCTGCGTGCGACGGCGAACATGACCAAGCTGGCGAAGTACAGCCAGGAACTCTACGGTTCGCTCGAGGAAGAGACCGGCGTTGCCACGGGGTTCAAGCGCTGTGGGTCGATCACCGTTGCGCTCTCGGAAGAGCGTAAAGAAGAGATCTATCGTCAAGCTGCCATGGCGCGCGCCTTTGGTGTTGAGGTCGAAGAGATCTCGAACGAGCGTGTGCAGGAGCTGTATCCGCATATCAACCTCGAAGGCGTCAAAGGGGCCGTGTACCTGCCGCTGGACGGTCAGGGTGACCCTGCCAATATCGCGCTTGCGCTGGCCAAAGGTGCCCGCCAGCGCGGCGGTATCGTCAAGGAACGCGTGAAAGTCACCGACATCGTCAAGCAGGGCCGCAAAGTCACAGGTGTTGACTGGGTTGCCGACGACGGCAGCGCGTCGGGTCACATTGAATGCGATATGGTGGTGAACTGCGCGGGTATGTGGGGCCACGAAGTGGGCCGCATGGCCGGCACCAACGTTCCACTGCATGCGTGCGAACATTTCTATATTGTGACCGAGAATATTGACGGCTTGACCCAACTGCCGGTTCTGCGCGTCCCGGATGAATATGCGTATTACAAAGAAGACGCTGGCAAAATCCTGTTGGGCGCATTCGAGCCGGAATCAAAGCCATGGGCGATGGATGGCATTCCTGAGTCGTTTGAATTCGATCAGTTGCAGGAAGATTTCGACCATTTTGAGCCAATTCTGGAAAAGGCGGTCGACCGTATGCCGATGCTGGCCGAAGCGGGGATTCACACGTTCTTCAACGGGCCCGAGTCTTTCACTCCGGACGATGCCTATCACCTCGGGCTCGCACCCGAGATGGACAATGTCTGGGTTGCTGCGGGCTTCAACTCGATCGGTATCCAATCCGCTGGTGGTGCGGGCATGGCACTGGCCGAGTGGATGGATAGCGGGGAAAAACCTTTCGATCTGGGCGATGTGGATATCAGCAGGATGCAACCGTTTCAGGGCAACAAGAAGTACCTGTTCGAACGCTCTAAAGAGACACTGGGCCTGCTCTATGCCGATCACTTCCCCTATCGCCAAAAGGCCACCGCGCGCGGCGTGCGCCGCACGCCGTTCCACCACCATCTGCTGGAACAGGGCGCGGTCATGGGCGAACTGGCGGGTTGGGAACGCGCCAACTGGTTCGCCAATGAAGGACAAGAGCGGGAATACCAGTACAGCTGGAAACGCCAGAACTGGTTCGAGAACTCGGCCGCGGAACATAAAGCCGTGCGCGAGAATGTCGGTATGTACGACATGTCCTCGTTCGGTAAAATCCGTGTCGATGGGCCGGATGCGGAAGCGTTCATGAACTATGTCGGTGGCGGCGATTACTCGGTCCCCAATGGCAAGATCGTCTATACCCAGTTCCTCAACCGGGCAGGCGGGATCGAGGCCGACGTGACCGTCACCCGCCTGACCGAAAACGCCTATCTGGTGGTGACCCCTGCAGCGACCCGTCTGGCCGATCAGACGTGGATGCAGCGCCATGCGGGCAACTTCAACGTCGTCATCACCGATGTCACGGCGGGTGAGGGTGTTCTGGCGATCATGGGCCCAAATGCGCGCGCGCTGCTTGAGAAAGTATCGCCCAACGATTTCACCAACGCGACCAACCCGTTCGGCACCGCGCAGGAAATCGAGATTGGCATGGGCCTGGCCCGGGCCCATCGCGTGACTTACGTGGGTGAGCTCGGCTGGGAAATCTATGTCTCATCCGACATGGCAGGTCACGTGTTCGAAACCCTGCACGAGGCCGGGCAGGACATGGGGCTGAAGCTGTGCGGCATGCACATGATGGACAGCGCCCGGATCGAAAAGGGCTTCCGCCACTTCGGCCACGACATCACCTGCGAGGACCACGTCGTCGATGCCGGGCTTGGCTTTGCCGTCAAAGTCGACAAGGGCAGCGATTTCATCGGTCGTGAGGCCGTGATCGCACGCAAGGAAAGCGGGCCGCATAACCGCCTTGTTCAGTTCAAGCTGACCGACCCGGAACCGCTGCTGTTCCATAACGAGCCGATCATCCGGGACGGAGCGTACGTGGGTTACCTGTCCTCGGGCAACTATGGCCACACGTTGGGTGGCGCAATTGGCCTGGGTTATGTGCCGTGCGAAGGCGAAAAGACGGCAGACGTTCTGGCCTCGACCTATGAGATCGACGTCTGCGGTGTGAAGGTGAAAGCCGAAGCGTCGCTTAAGCCGATGTACGATCCGAAATCGGAACGCGTTAAAGTGTAACGCTGAATGTTGGGAAACGGGGCGCTTCGGCGCCCCTTTTTTGTTGAACCCATCAATTTTGTTGATGTGAGAGTTCACGGTTTTCGCAGTTTTCAAACCCGCCTGACCTGCCGTAAAGACAAACGGTATCAGCCGGAGGCCAAAGATGGCGGAAGTCGCGACACCCCCACAGAACGAGGACACGCCCAAAGGTCTTGCCCTTGCGGTGACGGCCTACACGTTGTGGGGTTTTCTGCCGCTTTACATGAAAGCATTGGCCCATATCGGTCCGGTCGAAATCGTGGCGCATCGGATTGTCTGGTCGGTGCCGGTGGCGGGGTTGTTGCTGATAGCGCTGGGTCGAACCAAAGACCTAAAGGCCGCTTTGCAGAACCCGAAGATGCTGGGTATGGCGTGCCTGACGGCCGCTTTGATCTCGGTGAATTGGGCCATTTATGTCTGGGCCATCGCCAGTGGAAATGCCTTGGACGCTGCGCTGGGCTACTACATCAACCCGCTGTTTAGCATCGCCTTGGGAGCGATCCTGCTGCGTGAACCATTGACCCGGACGCAATTGGTCGCGGTCGGATTGGCTGCTTTGGGCGTGCTGGTATTGGTGGTCGAGGCAGGCAGCCTTCCGTGGGCGGCGCTGGGATTGACTGTCAGTTGGGGATTTTATGCGTTCTTCAAACGCTCGTTGCCAATCGGTCCAAATCAGGGCTTTTTGCTAGAGGTGCTGATCCTGTTGATCCCGGCTTTGGTCTATATCACTTGGCTGGGCGCGCAGGGAACCGGCCATTTTGGCATGGCGGTTCAGGATACCGCGCTGCTGGCGTGTGCGGGTATCGTTACCGCGGTTCCGCTGCTGGTTTACGCGAACGGGGCCAAACTGGTTCGGCTGTCCACTATGGGAATTCTTCAATACATTGCGCCGACGATGATCTTTATCACCGCGATCACCTTGTTCGGTGAGCACATCGACCGGGGCCGTATGATCGCCTTCCCGCTGATATGGGCGGCGCTGATTGTCTATACGATCCCGATGATCCGCCAGATGAAGCGTCAGACCTGACGGATCAGATCCGCCGCCGCATCTGCCCATAAACGATACGCTTTTGGGCTGGGGTGATACCCGTCAGGGGCCGCAAGGGCCGGGTCATCTGGGAAGGTCACAGACAGGTGGCGCGCCTCAGGAAACGTTGCAGCGACCTGTTGCAGTCCCTGATCCAATCGTGCGGCTTGACGCCCGAGCACCCAGGCTAACGGCTGCGGCAGCGCCGGAAATCGGTCCATTTGCGGTACGGCCGTGACGACGACACGGCGGACGCCCAGGGCATTCGTCAGTTGATCCAGCAATTGGGTCTGCAGCAGGGTAAATCTTTGTTGCGTAACGGCACGAGTGACATCGTTCACGCCCAAGGCCGTCACGGCTGCATCAAAGCGGCCCTCAAGCCGTTGCAGCCGCTCCAGCGTATCTTGTGTCGTGTGACCGGTTGTGGCCTCCAACCGCCACTCGACGCTGTAGTGGCGGGCCAGTCGCTCCACCAGAAAACCCGAAAGTGCTTGTTGCTGACGACCTGCCCCGACACCCGCCGCCGAGCTGTCGCCCGTGATCAGCAGCCGTAGCCGGGGACCGCGTCCCTTTCGCCCTTCGCGCGGACCCAAAGGTTCAGGCAGCTGTTGGGCATTCCGGCGCACGGATATCGCCTGTGCTGCCAAAACCGGCAACAGCGGGACGCGCAAGATCTGATCGGCGGCAATAGGGGCGGGCATGGTTAGCTGAGTGCGTTTTTGTATTCCAGGAATCGCGGGTCTTTCATCACCCGGGCCATCATCGCTTCGCGCAGCGCGCCAATGGTTTTATAGGGGCGCATAGCGACCTCGAAGGTTTCGATTAACCCATCGTCGTTCAATGTGATCAGATCAACACCAACAGCGTCCAAGTCACCGACCTTGCACTGAAACTCTAGCGCCCAGTCGTTGCCATCTCCCATGATACGGCGATAGCGGAAGTCCGAAAACACCTGTCCCACATGGCCCAAAACGGCGGCCACCGGTTCGCGCCCGGTCCAGGTGCTATAGTATGTAGGCGGTGAAAACCGCACGTTTTCCGCCAGCAACTCATGGATCAGGCTTTCATCGCCTTTGGCAACAACCTCTTGCATGCGCGCGATTGTGGGGTGCATGGTCTCTCCTCCGCTTTGGCCTGAGAGTTGCTGAACTGATCCGTTCAGGCAAGCCCGACGTTGCGGGAAGTCGTGCCCTGCGTTAGGCAGGCGCGCATGAGCGAGACCTATGATCCCCCGAAAACGCCGTTGGATGTGCTGCATGAGGATGCGCAACTGATTGTGGTGAACAAGCCTTCGGGGTTGTTGTCCGTACCAGGGCGCGGAGAGCATCTGGCCGATTGCCTGCTGACGCGCGTTCAGGCGGCGTTTCCGCAGGCTTTGTTGGTGCATCGGCTGGATCGGGACACATCCGGCGTCATGGTTTTTGCCCAAACACCGCATGCGCAACGGCATCTGAGCATGCAGTTCGAGAAACGTCAGACTCGCAAGACCTATGTCGCGCGGGTGTGGGGGCGTATCGAAGCAAAGACCGGAACAGTTGATCTGCCGCTGATCGTGGATTGGCCCAACCGTCCGCGCCAGATGGTCTGTCATGAGACTGGTAAGCCCGCCGTCACAGATTGGCGGGTCGTCAAATACGAAGGTGAGACGACGCGTGTCCGGCTGTTCCCGAAAACAGGCAGGTCTCATCAGTTGCGCGTCCATATGCAGGCGCTGGGTCATCCCATTTTGGGTGACCCGTTCTATGCAGACGGACCCGCGCGCGAATTCCCGCGGCTGATGCTGCATTCCGAAGAGTTGCGCCTGAAAAGTCCCGAGGGCGGAGTTTCAATGAAATTCCGCGCCCCGGCTGACTTCTGATCTTATGCGGTGCTGGTCCACAGCATCTTGAGATTGCCCAGCGAAAACCGTTTTGTCCGTTTCGGTGGGGCGCAGGGCTGACGGGCGGCCATGATCTCTCGTTCGATCTCGAACGCGCGCAGGTTGTGATCCTGTGCCCAACGGTCCAGTTTCAGTGTCATCATCACGTGATTGTCGCGGCTTGGCATGATCGGCCTCCTTTGGTCTGTTTCCCAAAGATCGCTGATCACTCCTGACACCACCTTGTCAGGGGGGTGTGCTAGAGTGTCAGCAGACTGTCCGGAGACCCTCATGCGCCGATCGACCCGCTTGTTTGAAATCATTCAAATTCTGCGCTCAGCCGAAGCACCGGTAACGGCCGCGGCTTTGGCGGAAAAGCTCGAAGTCTCTGCGCGCACGGTCTACCGCGATATCGCGGCGTTGCAGGCACAGCGCACCCCGATTGAAGGTGAGGCTGGGGTCGGGTATCTGATGCGCCGCGGGTATGACCTGCCGCCGTTGAATTTCGATGCTGAAGAGGTCGAGGCCTTGTGGGTTGGTCTGTCGATGCTGGCACGGACCGGTGACAGTACTTTGCAACAGGCGGCAGATCGGGTGTGTCGCAAGATCGACGCGCTGCGGGCCCCTGCCGATTGGTTGCAGGTCGCCCCTTGGGGCGCACCGATGGACGACCCGGCCAAGGGGTGCGTCCCTGTTGTAAACTACCGCGAAGCCATCCGGGACGAGCGCAAGATCCGCATCACCTACGTCAATGCCGAAGGTGAACGGAGTGAACGGATCGTCCGGCCGGTCGCCCTGATCTATCACATCGAATGCACCATGCTGGCTGCGTGGTGCGAGTTGAGGAATGGGTTCCGGCATTTTCGCACGGATCGTATCTGGGCCTGCGAGCTGACCCAAGATCACTTCTGCGGACAAGGCGAGCCCCTGCGCGCGATCTGGCAAGACCAGAACCACTGGGATTCTGTCGAGCGGCGGTAAATCGCCGACTTCAAATGATTGTTGCTTGAGCCTATGTGGGGGTAACGCGATATACTGCGTCAACTAAAGCGGGTCCGGCGAACGGACCCCCGAGCAGAAGGTGAATTCATGACGATTTCCAAGAGTGTTCTTGCCGCCGGGCTGGGTTCTGCCCTGTTTTTAGGGGCCTGTACTGACCCCGGTACGTTGAACCTGCCATCCGATCCGAACCAGAACACCAGACAAGGTGCGATTCTGGGCGGTATTGTGGGGGCTGGCGTCGGGGCAATCGCGAATGGCTCTGATCCGCTTCTGGGTGCTGCAGCAGGGGCCGCGATTGGTGCCGCCGGCGGCGGTTTGATCGGCAACCAACTGGATCGGCAAGCTGCCGAGTTGCGCCAACAATTGGCCAACCAGGGGATCACCATCACCAACGCGGGTGACCGCCTGATCGTCACCGTGCCGAACGACATCACCTTTGACACAGACAGCGCAACCGTACGTCCGGCTCTGCGGGCGGATCTCGTGCGCGTGGGGCAAAACCTGGTCAACTATCCCAACTCTAACGTGCAGGTCATTGGCCATACCGACAGCGACGGCGACGCCACTTATAACCAAGGCCTGTCCGAGCGCCGGGCCCAGTCGGTTGCCGATATTCTTCAGGCCAATGGCGTAAGCGGTGCGCGCCTTTCGACCGTTGGCTTGGGTGAAAACCGACCTGTCGCCTCGAACCTGACCCCAGAGGGCAAGGCACAAAACCGCCGGGTCGATATCGAGATCATTCCCAACGGGAACACATAATGGCAGGGGCACCTTCGGGTGCCCTTTTTCGCACATTGACTGCGCGTCATCCGGGCTTTGGTCCTCGCAAGACTTGAGCTAGCTATTGGGAAACACCACAGCGGAGTTTCCCAATGTCTGAACCCATTCTGCTGAGCCTGTCCGGCTCGTTGCGCCAAAGTGCCACCAATCGCAAATTGTTGCGCGAAGCGGCGCGGTTGTTCGAACCCGGTACGCATATCGAAGCTGATCTGAACCTGCCTTTGTATGATGGCGATCTCGAGGATGGCGAGGGCATTCCCGAAGCCGTGCAAACCTTGTCCGAGCAGATCGCGCAGGCGCACGCGGTGATCATTTCCACCCCGGAATACAACAAGGGCCCATCGGGTGTTCTGAAAAACGCGCTGGACTGGGTCAGCCGCACCGATTGCCGCCCCTGGGCTGACAAGCCGGTGGCCGTGATGTCGGCTGCGGCCGGGCGCTCAGGTGGTGAGCGGGCGCAGATGATCTTGCGCAGCTATATGGTGCCGTTTCAACCTCGCATCCTGCAGGGGCCTGAAATCCATCTGGCCAGCAGTTCGGACGAGTTTGACGAGCAAGGCAAACTGCGCAGCGAACGCTATGAGAATTCGTTGCGGACACTGATGCAGAAACTGCGGGCCGAGGCCGGGTTCTGATCGCTTCACGCCGCTTGCCGGGTCGCATTGGTCTGCCTAGTCTGCCGCTATGACTCAGGAAATGCAGACCGATGTGATGGACCCGGCCCGCGCCGCCGCGCTGCAGGCGGCACTGGGGTTTCAGGAACGGATTGAGGCGGGCGACCCGTTGCCACCCTTTTTCCACCAGCTGTACTTCTGGTCACCACAGCTACCTGAAGATTTGGGTCGGGACGGGCATCCGAAGGTCGGGGGCGGTCTGATCCCAGACATGGGCCTGCCGCGCCGGATGTGGGCCGGGGGTCGTCTGCAGTTTCACAAACCGCTGGTCGCGGGTTCACCGGCCCAGCGGGCGTCCGTGCAAGAAAGCGCAACCTCAAAAACCGGGCGAACAGGACCTCTGGGCTTTGTCACCTTGCGGCATGAGGTTTCACAGGACGACCATCTTTGCCTGACCGAATGGCAAGATCTGGTTTATCGGCAAGACCCTTCAAAGACGGACATCAAACCCACTCCCCCCGTGGCGCGTACGGATGAAACCGATCAGCGTGAGGTCGCTTTCGACTCCACGCTTCTGTTCCGCTACTCGGCGCTGACCTTTAACGGGCACCGTATCCATTATGATCTGGACTATGCCCGCGACGTCGAAGGCTATGACGGGCTGGTTGTCCATGGCCCGCTGCTAGCCCAGCTTCTGATGCTGTTTGCCGAAGACCTGATGGGACCGCTGGCCGAGTTTTCATTCCGCGCGTCGTCGCCGTTGATGCATTTCGAAACGGCCACCTTGTGTCGGAACGGTCAGGCGATGTGGGTGCGCGGACCCGATGGCCGACAATGCATGACCGCCGAGGCGCTGCTGCGGTCAGAGTGACGCCTCGGGCCGAAAATCACCCGGGATCGTGTCGCGGTTGTCCAGAACCAGATCGGCCATGACCTCGGCTACTTTCGGGGCCATGCCAAAGCCGATCTTGAAGCCTCCGTTGGCGATGAACTGTCCCTCATGCAAGGGATGCGCGCCCAACATCGGCGCACGGCTTTTGCTGCGCGGGCGCACACCTGCCCATCGTTCGATGACCTCTGCGCCGTGCAGAACCGGAACCGCTCGCATGGCGCGGTCCAACACATCGTCTAACGCTGCGTCCGTGCTGGTCGGGTCGTCATAGTCTCTTTCTGAGGTCGAGCCGATCGCCAATGTGCCATCCGCATGGGGAATGAAATGGATCGCGTCCGCAAACAACTGAGGCACCTCACCCGCGTCGAACCGTAACAGCGCGGCTTGTCCTTTGACGCCATTGCCGACAGTTTTGTCCAACGCGTCGCTTAACTCCTGCAACCCGGCCAATCCGGTCGCGTGGACGACCTGCCCCTGGTCCGGCGCTTCGGTCGCGACCTCGACGCCCATCACAGCCAAAGCCGCCACCAGCGCGGCACAGGCGCGGCGGGGATGCATGCGGGCGCTCAGGGTGTCGTGGATGACAAAGCTTGTGGGGCTGGGCGGGCACCAGGCGCCGACCTCAGCGGTTTCGACCACCCGCCATTCTGCGCGACCCTGCCACAGATCTGCCGCCGTGCCCGCACGGGCACGGGCCAAGTCAAGCGTGCGATCATCGGCGATAGGCTGCAGCCGGCCCAGCCTTGCATATCCGGGTGAAACTCCACCCGTCGTCTCGACCTGTTTCCAGAACGGTTCAGCCATGATCAGGCTGTCGAACTGAAAGGCCTTCTTCGCATTCCAGTTCTCGGGCACGTGCGGGGCCAGCGCGCCGACCAGACCGCCGCTGGACCCCGCCCCGGGGCCAAACGGATCGACGACCTGAACCTTGGCGCCGCGCCGGGCGCAGGTCCATGCGATGGACAGGCCAAAGATGCCAGCCCCACGCACCGTCACATCGACCATTGCCATTCCCCTTTTCCTTGTTCAGTGTCGCGCCGCTTAGCTACAGGATTCCCCGATGGCAGACCAGCGTGCCGAACTGACTTGGACCGAGGATCAGATCCCCGTCTCGGATCGTTTTGACGACCCGTATTTTTCGTTGCAAAACGGGCTGCAAGAGACGCGGCACGTGTTTCTGGCAGGCAATGACCTGCCCGCGCGGTTCGCGTCCGGTTTTCACATAGCCGAGCTGGGCTTTGGCACCGGCCTGAACATGCTGACCGTCTGGTCGGAATGGGAGAAGGCGGGCCACACCACGCCCTTGTCCTATACCAGTTTTGAAGCGTTCCCGATGGACACAGAGGATATGGACCGCGCGCTGGCGGCCTTTCCCGAACTCGCGCCGTGGTCGGAACGGTTCCTGGCGCAATGGCAGGGCGGGACCTGCGATCTGGGCACGCTGCGGCTGGAGGTTGTTGAAGGCGATGCGCGCCAAACCTTGCCCGCATGGGTGGGTTCGGCGGATGCGTGGTTTTTGGACGGGTTCTCTCCAGCCAAAAACCCCGAGCTTTGGGGCGCGGATCTGATGCAGCACGTCGCCGATCACACCGCAGCAGGAGGTACGGCGGCCACTTATACAGCTGCGGGTTTCGTGCGGCGCGGATTGGAGGAAGCCGGGTTCGTCGTTACCCGCACATCCGGCTATGGCCGCAAACGCCATATGACGCGCGCGGTGAAACAGTGACACAGCAGAATAACACACGCGCTGGTATTGCGCTGATGATCGGGGCGACCATCGTCTTTGCACTGCAAGACGGTATCTCGCGCCATCTGGCCGGTACGTACAACACCTACATGGTGGTGATGGTACGGTACTGGTTCTTTGCAGCCTTCGTGATCGCCTTGGCCGCCCGCGCACCCGGAGGGCTGAAGGCAACCACCCGGACCAGCCAGCTCAAACTGCAGATCTTCCGCGGTGTGCTTTTGGCCGCCGAGATCTGCGTCGCCGTATTTAGTTTCACGGTTCTTGGCCTGATCGACGCGATGGCCGTGTTTATCTGCTACCCGTTGCTGGTTGCCGCACTCAGCGGGCCGGTACTGGGTGAACAGGTTGGGTGGCGGCGTTGGGCTGCGATCGGTGTCGGTTGTATCGGGGTCCTGATCATCCTGCAGCCCGGTGTTGGCGTGTTCAACCCTTGGGCCATTGTCCCGCTGATTTCTGCTTTGATGTTCGCGGTCTACGGATTGCTGACGCGCTATGCGTCGCGTCGCGACAGTACGGCCACCAGCTTTTTCTGGACGGGTGTCAGCGGTGCGGTCGCCATGACTCTGGTTGGCATGTGGTTCTGGGAGCCGATGGAACAAGCCGACTGGGCCTGGATGGCCCTGCTATGCGTGAGCGGCGTTCTGGGGCACTGGCTGCTGATCAAATGCTATGAAATGGCCGAGGCCAGCGCGGTGCAACCCTTCGCCTATTTCCATCTGGTCTGGAGCGCCATTCTTGGCATCTCTGTCTTTGGCGAGACGCTGCGCCCCGAGGTGGTTATGGGCGCAGCGCTGGTTGTGGCCGCTGGTCTGTTCACCCTATGGCGCGAAAGACGCCAACGTTGAGCCGACCAGTTCCTGCGAAAATGGAATGGGCAGAGCAGGCTCGCCCAAGCGGGCGCGATAGACCGGCAGACTTTCCGCCACGCGCATCACATAGTTTCGGGTTTCGCTGAACGGAATCGTCTCGATCCAATCAACCACGTCGATCTCACCCGCGCGCGGATCGCCATAGCGCGCCATCCACGAGATCGGGCGGCGCGGACCAGCGTTATACCCTGCCGACATCATTACGACGTTGCCGTTGAAATCGGCGGCGAGGCCCGACAGGTAGTTCGCGCCTAGCTTGGCATTGTATTGCCAGTCCGAGGTCAGGTTGTTCGTTTTGTGGCCGCTTAGAATGCCCAGTTCCTTGGCAACCAGCTTGGCCGTGGCGGGCATGACCTGCATCAGCCCGCGCGCGCCTGCACCGCTGACAACAACCGGATCAAATTCGCTTTCTCGGCGCGCGATGGCCAGCGTCATCTCTTTGGCCATGGGCAGCCCCATGTCGGCAACCGGGTGAACCGGATAGTAAGCCGCGGGCAGAACCGTGCCATACGTTGCTGCGCGTTTGGCGATCATCACGGCCAGATGCGGCTGTTTCAGTTCGATCACCAGATCGCCAAGCTGATTGGCCTGAACCGGGTCCAGCTCTTCGACCAGGTGGGTCAGGAAACGTTCCGACAGATTGTCTTCACCCGCCTTCAGCAACAGCAGCCCGGCCTCCAGCACGCTGGAGTTCGAAAACTCAGCCTGTTTCCAATGCGGAGCGCGTCGCGGGTTGGCCAATTCGCTATCAAAAGGCCGCCCGATCTGTTCTGCGGCCAGCAGGCCATAGAAAGACGTCTGGTAATCCGCGCCGGTCGCATAGGCGTCATACGCCTTGTCGGCATCGCCTTGCGCTGCATAAGCGCGCCCCAACCAGTATCCGCCACGCCCTTTCGAGATCGGAGATTTCACCGCGCCCGAGAAATTCTGGAAATGCCGGACGGCCGTGGCCGGATCGTTCAGTTTGCGCAAGGCAAGAAAGCCGGAAAGCCACTCCAGATCTGCATAGCCATAACCCATTTCAGGCGTCATGTGGTGATTGGCGGCAATATCGTACGCACGGCTGGGGTCGCCATTTCGCATCTCGAGCCGGGCCAGACGTCGCCGTCCTTCGGCCCATTTGTCCGGTTCGCCCAAGGCATCAGGATCGGTCGAGCGTGCCAGCATCAGGTCGATTGCGCTGTCGTCCAGTTCTTTCCTGTCGCGCCAGACAAACCTGTCAAAGGCCAATCCGGGTGAATCTGCCAGTGATTTCGGAACCGCGGCCACTTTGCCGTCGACGCCCGGCTGCCGTTTCTGCAGGGCGATCCGCGCCTCGGCCAGCTTACGCTGGTCCGAGTCGACCAATGGCAGCATCTGTCCCGCGCTAATCAGATGATTGTCCCATAGCATCCGGTCCAAACGCGCGGCGTGATGGGGTTTCAGCAGCTTACCGAAATTTTCCAGATAGTCTTTCTGCAGGCCGGACCCCATGGGCATCGTCCGCCAGGCGGTGACGATATCCGCCTCAGCGTCGCCCTGGCGACCTTTGGCCTTCAGCGCGACCGCATAGTTCAACGCGCCTTCGGCAGTCTGCGGTGGCACATCGGCATAGAACTTCAGAACCCGGTCCGGGTCTGCCCCGGTGAACACCGGCTCGCTCTTGCGGCGCAGCCAGGCCAGGCCCGGCCAATCCGGGCGGCGGTCCAGAAACACCAGAACATCGCCAGAGCTTCCAAATCCTTCACGCAGCCAGTGCCAGACAATGATGTCCCGCGTCACCGACCCGCGCGTACCGGACACGCGCAGGGCTGCATTCCAGTCGCCCTTGCGCATTTCATTCATACCTGCTCGCAGATCACCAGCTGCGTCGGACCGCACCTGTGTGCCCGAAACCAGAATCGCGGCTACCAAAACCGCCAGAAAGCGTGTCATCCCTTGCATTCCCCAACAAACCAAGGATAGAGCCATTCAGGATAAACCTTGCGCCGTCGGGATCAACTCAAGAAAGCGATATTCCTGATCTTCCGCGACGCAAAAAATACAAACTGCACCAAAGGAGCGTGTCATGTTCAAAGGCTCTATGCCAGCCCTCGTCACCCCGTTCGAAAACGGCGAGTTGGATTTGGATACGCTCAAACGTTTGGTCGAATGGCAGATTCAGGAAGGCTCGACCGGGCTGGTCCCTGTTGGAACCACTGGTGAAAGCCCGACGCTGAGCCATGAAGAGCATGAGACCGTCGTGGCAGAGGTTGTCAAAGCTGCTGCTGGTCGCGTTCCCGTTATTGCCGGTGCCGGGTCAAACAACACGGTTGAGGCCATTCGCTTTGTCCGATTCGCCGAGCAGGTTGGCGCGGCGGCTGCCCTGGTCGTGACGCCCTATTACAACAAGCCGACTCAGAAGGGTCTGCTGATGCACTTCCGTGCGCTGCATGATTGTGCGGACATCCCGATCATCATCTACAACATCCCCGGCCGGTCGGTCATCGACATGACCCCCGAAACCATGGGCGAGCTTGCAAAACTGCCGCGTATCATCGGTGTGAAAGACGCCACCGGTGATCTGGTGCGCGTCAGCCAGCAGCGCGCAAGCTGTGGCGCGGACTTTTGCCAGTTGTCCGGCGAGGATGCGACGGCACTTGGATTCAATGCGCATGGTGGCGTTGGCTGTATCTCGGTCACGGCGAACGTTGCACCCAAGCTGTGTGCCGAATTCCAGCAGGCTACGCTAGACGGCGATTACGCCAAAGCGCTCGAGTATCAGGACCGCCTGATGCCGCTGCACGAAGCGATTTTCATCGAGCCCGGGCTCGTTGGTGCGAAGTATGCGCTCAGCAAATTGGGGTTGTGCAGTGAAGAAGTGCGCTCACCCCTGGCCGGTTTGGAGGCCAGCACCAAATCCGCAATTGATGCGGCTATGGCTCACGCTGGACTGCTCTGACTCAATCTCAAAAAAAAGAAAGGCGGCCTCGAACTTCGAGCGCCGCCCTTTTTTGTGCCGGATCCAGACTTCATCTGGCAAAAAATATCCCGGGGGAGGCGCGGCTTGCCGCGACGGGGGCAGAGCCCCCTACCGTTTCCCGTAGTACAACCCAACCACGTGTTCGGCTTGGGCAAAGAACAGCCAGCGCGAGGTGGCAACGCCCGCCAGATGTGAAGCCACGGCCAACAGAGCCAGGAAGTGGCTGAACGGCAAAAGCAACAGCACGATCGGCAGGACAAAGGCCAATACGAACGCGATGATGCGCAGCTTTTCGGCATGTTTGCGGCCAACGACGTGTACGAATTCACGTAGCAGATAGTTGGTTCCCGTGTGTGGCGGCTCGAAGGCGCGTACGGTGCCGCGATCACCAAGACCCGTTGCGGTGCCTAAATTGGTGCCCGACTCCGCCAGTGCTGTGTCGCCCTTTTTCCAATACAGGATCTGCACCAGCGCAGCGACCAGCAACAGCGGCAACGCGATGCGTGTTTGTCCGGCCAACAGCGCGCCGCCTGCAAGGCTGAAGCTCAGGAACATGGCCGGTGTCAGGTTCATGTTCCAGCGCGGAATGGTCTTGAGCTGCGTATAAATCATTGAGGTCGTAAAGACGGTACCCAGCGAGAAAAGCGTGCCGATCCAGCCCAAAAGGCTCCACCGTTGGTCCAGAAAGACGACGCCGATGGCATAAAGCCCCATAACAATCAGCGCGATGACTGCGCACCAGCCCTCGCGGCTGAGCCAGCTGGATCGCCATTGGGTAAAGGCTTTCCATGCCCGTTCCGGGTGGCCTAGGTGGAACGTAGAGGCCACGAGCCCGCCCACCGCCAGCGCATAGGCGATAGCAAAAAACACAAAGGCAACCCAACCCGAGACGTCCGGCAGGCCCAGGCCCAGAAAGCACAGAAGGCCAAAGCCAAGCCCCGACAGGGTTGTGAAGATGATAACTGAGGGTGCAGGATGCATCAGAGCTTCTCCAGAGTCTTGTCCAGCCAGCCAAGGAACCCTTTGGGCTCTTCAGCGACCGGGGCCAACAGCGGCGCGAGGATGTCGATTTGGTCTTCGACATTGTCCTTGGGGCGCGGCGGCAGGTATTTGTTGACGGGCTTGGTGCCCATTTCGGGCATCAGGTCCATGCCCCCCCGGTCAGCGACCAGTTTGCTGACATCGCTGTCCGGATCGCCAAGATCGCCAAAGTGACGGGCTCCGGCCGGGCAGGTGCGTACGCAGGACGGAACGCGGTCAACTTCGGGCAGGTTTTCGTTATAAATCCGGTCGACGCAGAGCGTGCATTTCTTCATCACGCCTTCGGCCTGATCCAGTTCCCGCGCGCCGTAAGGGCAGGCCCACGCGCACAGGCCACAGCCGATGCAGTCACTTTCGTTCACCAGAACGATGCCATCCTCGACCCGTTTGTAGCTGGCCCCGGTGGGGCAAACGGTGACGCAGGGTGCGTCATCGCAATGCAGACAGGATTTGGGGAAATGAATCAGTTGGGCGTGACCTTCGGCGGGCTGTACCTCGTAGGAATGCACCCGGTTCAGGAAGGTGCCGGATGGATTCGCTCCATAGGCATCCTGATCGGACAGGGGCGCGCCGTAGTTTTCGGTGTTCCAGCCTTTGCACGAGATCACGCAGGCATGGCAGCCAACGCAAGTGTCCAGGTCGATGACCAGACCCATTTTGCGGTCAGTGGAAGTGGGGAGCTGGGTCATGACTGCCTTGCCTCTGCTTTAGTGGTGAGGGCGGGCTGGGGCTCTGCCCCAGACCCCGGGATATTTTTGGCCAGATGAAGAGCGGATCGGATCATTTGCCCACCTTCCATGCCAGGTCTTTAGGGCCTTTGCCGACCGGGGATTTGATCGGAGCGAATTCCGGCTGACTTTCTGCATCCGAAGGCGGCGCGGCCTTTTCGATTTTGACTTTGAGGTCAAACCAAGCCGCCTGACCGGTGATCGGGTCAGAATTCGCCCACCGCAAGCCATCGCCCTTGGGCGGCAGAAGCTCGTGGATCAGGTGGTTTAACAAAAAGCCTTTGGTGGCTTCGGGTGCGTCCTCTTGCAGGGCCCAGGCACCTTTGCGTTTGCCGATGGCATTCCAGGTCCAGACGGTGTTTTCGTTCAGCGCCGCCATTTCCATGACAGGCACCGTGATCTCGCCATGCGGAGAGGTCACCTTGGCCCAATCGCCGTCTTGCAACCCATGTTCCCGCATCAGCTTGGTCGGTACGTAGAGCGGGTTGCGACCGTGCAGCTGGCGCAGCCACGCGTTCTGTGTGCCCCAGCTGTGATACATCGCCATTGGGCGCTGAGTCAGGGCGTTCACGGTGAAGCCTTCGTTGCCGGTCTGGTCGGTTTCATACCAGATCGGCATCGGGTCCAGGGTTTCCTTGATGCGGTCCCGCAGGTGTTCCGGAGGCTGGCGTTCGCCATGTCCTTCGGCGGCCAACTGGAATTTCCGCATTGGTTCGGAATACAGCTGGAACAGGTAGGGCTGCGGACTGTCATAGATGCCCATACCGACGGCCCAATCCTGATAGGCGGTGTTCCAAGGTTTGTAGTAGTCCGCGCCTTCCGGGATGTGTGCCACGTAAAAACCGTCGTTTTCGATATAGCGGTTCAACTGGTCGGGGTTGACCTCGCCACGGCCTTCCTTGTCACCGTTTTCACCCCGGAAACCTGCAAGCGGGCCAATGCCGGGTTTGCGCTCGTGATTGACGATGTAGTCGGCGTAATCCACCCATTTGGCGGAACCGTCTTCGTGGGTGAAACCGGGCAGCTCCAACCGGTTGGCCAGTTCGATCAGCGCCGACTGGAAACCTTTGACATCCCGGTCGGGTTCGATCACCGGCCAGCGGATTGCGTCGGCTGCGGCATCCGCCTCGCAGATCGGGCGGTCTAGCAGTGAGATACAGTCGTGACGCTCAAGATAAGTGGTGTCGGGCAGGATCAGGTCGGCATAGGCCACCATTTCCGAGGAATAGGCGTCGGAATAGATGATATGCGGGATCACATAATCGCCGTTCTCATCCTTGTCCGTCAGCATATCCATGACACCCTTGGTGTTCATGGTCGAGTTCCACGACATGTTGGCCATATACATGAACAGCGTGTCGATCTTATAGGGATCACCCGCATGGGCGTTCGAGATCACCATGTGCATCAGCCCGTGGCTGGACATCGGGTTTTCCCAAGTGAACGCTTTGTCGATCCGCGCCGGGCTGCCGTCTGCTTTCAACGCCAGATCGTCCGGTCCCTGAACAAAGCCCAGATGCGGGCCGTCCAGCGGTGTATTCGGTGTCACCTTGCAATGCGGCTTGGGGTGCGCCTCGACCGGTTTGGGGTAGGGCGGTTTAAAGCGGAAGCCGCCGGGAACCTCGACCGTGCCGAGGATGATCTGCAGGACATGCAGTGCGCGGCAGGTCTGGAAGCCGTTGGCATGGGCCGATACGCCACGCATTGAGTGCATTGCGACGGGGCGGCCGATCATCTTGGTGTGCTTTTCGCCGCGGAAATCGGTCCATTCGCGATCCAGCTCGAACGCCTCGTCAAAGGCAACACGGGCCAGCTCGCCCGCGATGGCACGGATACGCTTGGCAGGGATACCGCATTTCTCGGCCACGGCCTCGGGCGCGTATTCGTCACTCAGATACCGTTCGGCCATCAGGTGGAAAACCGGGCGGTGGGTGACGCCATCCTTTTCGTAGGTCGCCGACAGGTCAGGGCGGACGCCCGGTTTGTCGAATGCCGTCAGCTCGCGCGTGTTGCGGTCAACGACCAGTGGTTTGCCGTCCTCATCGCGCAGGAACAGACCTTTGGTCGGTCCTTCGGAGGCGTCAACCAAAACCGGCGCATTGGTGTAGCGGCTGAGGTAGTCCAGGTCGATCTTACCCGCCTTCATCAGCACGTGAATCATCGACAGGATGAACAAGCCGTCGGTGCCGGGTGTGATTCCGACCCAATCATCCGCAACGGCGTTATAGCCGGAACGGATCGGGTTGACGCCGATCACACGTGCGCCGCGTGCCTTGATCTTGCCGATGCCCATCTTGATCGGGTTCGAATCGTGGTCCTCGGCCACACCGAACAACATGAACAGCTTTGTGTGGTCCCAGTCCGGTTGGCCGAATTCCCAGAACGCCCCGCCCATCGTGTAGATGCCGCCAGCGGCCATGTTGACCGAGCAGAACCCGCCATGGGCCGCGTAGTTGCAGGTTCCAAAGTTCTGGGCCCAGAAGCTGGTGAAGCTTTGGCTCTGGTCGCGGCCGGTAAAAAACGCCAGCCGTTCGGGGTTGTCTTCGCGGATTGGCTTGAGCCAGCCAACGGCGATGTCCAGCGCCTCATCCCAGCTGATCTCTTCGAACTCGCCCGAACCGCGGGGACCGACGCGTTTCAGCGGCGCGCGCAGACGCGAGGGCGCGTTGACCTGCATGATCCCCGCCGAACCTTTGGCGCACAACACGCCTTTGTTGACCGGGTGATCGCGGTTGCCTTCGATATAGGCAACCTTACCGTCTTTCATGTGCACATTGATCCCGCAGCGACAGGCGCACATGTAGCAGGTGGTTTTTCTGACCTCGTCAGAGACCTTGGGAGAGGTATTAATGATTGGCTGGTTCATTTCTGGTCCCTGTGGCTTTTGATCCGATCAGTCTTTGCAAAGGCGAATGATCGGAACACTATTTCGCTTGAGCCGGATTTACGAGACGTCTGTCCGGGATTGGGATGATTCCGCCTGTACGGCCGTCACCGCGATCATGTGCAGAACATCCTCGGCCGAGCATCCGCGTGAAAGGTCATTGGCCGGCTTTGCAAGCCCCTGAAGGATGGGGCCAATCGCTTCGGCCCCGCCGATACGCTGGGCGATCTTGTAGCCCAGGTTGCCCGCATCAAGGTTGGGGAAGACGAAAACGTTCGCCTCGCCGCGCAGGGGCGAATCCTTGGCCTTTTTGGCGGCCACTTCGGGGACGAAGGCGGCGTCGAATTGCAGCTCGCCATCGATCAGCAGATCCGGGTCGGCGGATTTTGCAATCTCTAGCGCTTCGGAGACCTTGCTGATCTTGGGATGTTTTGCGCTGCCTTTGGTCGAAAAGGACAGCATCGCAACGCGGGGCGTCTCATGCGTCAGCGCCTCGTATGACGCGGCAGAGGCCCGGGCAATTTCGGCCAGTTCCTGTTCGTTTGGATCAACAACCAGACCGCAATCGGCAAAGATATGTGCGCCCTGAACCGTGTGATGGTCGCGGCAGTACAGCATCAGGAAAAAGCTGGAGACCATGGCCGAGCTCGGAGCTTTGCCGATGATCTGCAACGCGGCGCGTACCGTGGCAGATGTGGTTTCAACAGCCCCGCCAACGGTTCCGTCAGCAACGCCCATATGCACCAGCATCGCAGCGTAGTTCAGGCGGTGTTTGATTTCCTCGGCGGCCTTTTCAGGCGTCATGCCCTTATGTTTGCGCCGCTCATACAGCTCGGTTGCAAAATCCTCGGCATGGGGGGAATCCGACGGATCATGGATTTCGATACCGTCCACATCCTGACCGGCCTGTTCGGCCAGAAGTTCAGCTACTTTGGCTTTGTCACCTACAAGAATGATGCGTGCGACACCTTCTTTGCGGGCTTTCAAAGCGCCTTCAACAACACGTGGATCATCGCCCTCAGCAAGGGCGATGATCTTGTCGGAGCTGCTGGCAGCTCCGAGAATTGTGCGCAGTGGCTTCACGCGCTTATGCCTCGACCTGCGGGGTCATGTCCGAAGCGTCGATGCCTGCAACCGGAACGGGCTTCTTCATCGCGTCGCGACGGAAGGGCTCACCCAGTTCCTGGTTGATCAGAGCTTCGATCAGAGTGGTGATACCGTTCTTCTGATCTTCGATCGCCTGGTTCAGCGCATCGGTCAGCTCTTCCTGGGTGCGGGCGACAACGCCTTTCAGGCCACAGGCTTGCGCGATTCCGGCATAGGAAACCTGAGTGTCCAGCTCGGTGCCGACGAAGTTGTCGTCGAACCACAGGGTCGAGTTACGCTTTTCCGCGCCCCACTGGTAGTTGCGGAAGACGATCTGGGTCACAGCAGGCCATTCCGAACGACCAATTGCGGTCAGTTCGTTCACGGCGATACCAAACGCACCGTCACCGGCGAAGCCGACAACCGGAACGTCCGGCTGACCGATTTTCGCGCCAACGATGGCAGGCAGGCCGTAGCCACAGGGGCCGAACAGGCCAGGTGCCAGGTACTTGCGGCCTTCTTCGAAGGACGGGTAGGCGTTACCGATGGCGCAGTTGTTGCCGATGTCGGACGAGATGATCGCCTCTTTCGGCAGTGCGGCCTGAATCGCGCGCCATGCCATACGGGGGCTCATCCAGTCAGGCTTGGCTGCGCGTGCACGCTCGTTCCAGGTGGTGCCCGGATCGTCGTCTTCGTGCGTCATCGAGGTCAGTTCCTGCGCCCATGCGGATTTCTTCTGGGCGATACGGTCCTTACGCTCTTGGCGGCCTTCGTCACCCGCGGTGTCGCTCAGGCGGGACAGGATGCCGTTGGCCACTTTGGCCGCGTCGCCGATGATGCCGACGCTGACGTCTTTGGTCAGGCCAATGCGGTCAGGGTTGATGTCGACCTGAATGATCTTCGCATCTGCAGGCCAGTAGTTGATGCCATAGCCGGGCAGGGTCGAGAACGGGTTCAGACGGGTGCCAAGAGCCAGAACAACGTCCGCTTCCGAGATCAGCTCCATACCGGCTTTCGAGCCGTTATAGCCCAGCGGGCCAGCAAACAGCGGGTGCGAGCCGGGGAAAGCGTCGTTGTGCTGGTAGCCAACGCAGACCGGAGCGTCCAGACGCTCGGCCAGAGCTTTCGACGCTTCGATGCCGCCTTCGGCCAGAACAACACCGGCACCGTTCAGGATGACCGGGTTCTTCGCGTTCGACAGCATTTCGGCCGCCGCAGCAACCGCATCTTCGCCACCCGAAGGACGTTCGAATTCAACGATCTTGGGCAGTTCGATGTCGACAACCTGGGTCCACATGTCGCGCGGGATGTTCAGCTGAGCCGGGGCGCTGGCGCGCTTGGCGTTCATGATCACGCGGTTCAGAACTTCGGCAACACGCGAGGGGTCGCGTACTTCTTCCTGGTAGGCAACGCAGTCCGCGAACATGCGCATCTGCTCCATCTCCTGAAAGCCGCCCTGACCAATGGTTTTGTTGGCGGCCTGCGGAGTGACCAGCAGAACCGGAGTGTGGTTCCAGTATGCGGTTTTGACAGCTGTGACGAAGTTGGTGATGCCGGGGCCGTTTTGCGCGATCATCATCGACATTTTGCCGGTGGCGCGGGTGTAGCCGTCAGCCATCATGCCGCCAGAACCTTCGTGGGCGCAGTCCCAAAAGTTGATTCCAGCTTTCGGGAACAGGTCCGAAATTGGCATCATAGCCGAGCCGATGATACCGAACGCATGTTCGATACCGTGCATTTGCAGTACCTTAACAAAGGCCTCTTCAGTGGTCATTTTCATCTGAGTGTTCTCCGCACAATTGAGGAAAGGTTCGGGCACAGCACCCGCCTTTGGTACGGTTTTGGCGCATGGGGCCAAGCGGCGTTAGGGCCAGAACGTTAACCGGGATAGGTCCAGAAACCTGTCAGGCAGATCGGATGGCATCCGCGATCAGTTTTACCCCCGGCGCAATGCGATCCCGACTGATAGACGAGTAGCCGAGGCGGAAAAAATTCCGCGGCTGTTGCGGGCCTTTGAAGAACGGCGCGCCGGGTTCTATATGGACGCTCTGACTTTGCAGATCGCGCGCAAGGCGGGTGGTGTCGACATGTTCGGGTGCTGACATCCACAGGGATGACCCGCCCATAATGCCCCGACCGGCGACAGTCAGGCCGTGCTGCTCGACCGCGATATCCAGCGCCTCGCGCCGAAGAGCAAGGGTTTTGGACATACGTCGAATCTGAGCATCGTAGTGACCCAGTGACAGGAAATAGGCCGCTGTGCGCTGAATGTGACCCGGCGGGTGCCGTAAAACCAGCGACCGCAGGGCGCGGGCTTCGCGGATAAAGGGCTCGGACCCGACAATGTAGCCAAGGCGCAATCCGGGGAACAGCGACTTCGAGAAGCTGCCCACATAGATCACCCGACCGTCGCGGTCCATGGACTTGAGCGCGGGCGACGGCGCGCCAAGGAAGGACAATTCGAATTCATAATCATCCTCGACCACCATGGCGTCCAGCTCGCGTGCGCGGCGCAGCAGTTCATTCCGCCGATCGACTGGCATGGTCGCGGTTGTCGGGCTTTGGTGGCTGGGCGTGGTAAATATCACGTCTGTCTCGTCCGGCAGCATCTCGGGCGGCAGCCCATCGCGGTCCACCGGCACCGACGTAATCTTGCAATCGGATCGGTTCAGCAAATCCCGCAGCGCATAGTAACAGGGGTCTTCGATCACCGCCGTGCGGTTGCGGTTCAACAGGATACGCGAGGCCAGCCATAAGGCGTTCTGCGCGCCCATCGTGATCAGGATCTCTTCGGGACGGGCCGCGATGCCGCGGCGGGGCAAGGTATGGCGCGCAATAAACTCGATCAAAAGCGGATCGTCCTGATCCACATAGTCCCCGGTCAGCGATGCGAAATCCTTGTGCCCCAGAGCCCGCACCGCACATAGACGCCAATTCGCGTGATCAAACAGTTTGCGATCGGCCTGACCGTAGATGAAGGGGTAACGGTATTCGCGCCAATCACTGGGTTTGGTCAGCACATCGCCCCCGGAAAACTTGCGCGCCAGGGCTGAACTCCAGTCGACGTTTTCGTCCCGTTTCTGAACCGGCGTGTATTTTGGTGGAACCGGCGCGTTGTGCGACACGAAGTACCCCGATCGCCCTTTGGCCGTCAGGTAATCATTGGCCAGCAATTCGGTATAGGCCAGCGTCACCGTGATCCGACTGACCCCCAGATGCGCCGCCAGTTTGCGAGACGAGGGTAGTTTTTCTCCAACATGGAAGCGTCCCGACAGAATACCTTCGGCGATCATCTGCTGGATCTGTGCCTGCAGAGTGCCTTTTCCGTTCAGCTCAAGAAAGAATGTGTCGACCGATATGCCCATGGGGCCTTATAGGGTGGACTTAAGTTGAGAGCAATCTGGACTTAACGCTTCCGTGACTCTTCTTGAACAAAACCGTTGACGTTGGAAAATGATTACCCTAAATAACTAGAAATCTAGTTTATTGGAGTATGCAGATGTGGGAAACAGCTGCCGCAGGGTTTTCAGCCATGGGCTCAGAGGCTCGGCTAAAGGTTCTCAAGACATTGGTTCGGGCCGGCCAGACCGGTCTGACGGTGGGAGAGATTCAGGACAGAACAGGCATCGCGCCTTCGACACTCGCCCATCACCTGCGCTTTCTCGCAGCTGGTGGGGTCGTTGAACAGGAAAAAGTTGGGCGTAGCACCATCAACCGCGCGAACTATGACGAACTGCGAAGCCTCGCACAGTTCATCCTCAGCGAATGCTGCGTAGACGAAGTAGGAAAGGTCGCGAACGATGGCTGAGCTGACACAAAACCCGAAGGCACCGGCGAAAGTTGCCGTTGACCTGATCAAGACCCCCTGGGCCCTTATCGTGGCCATTCTGGCACTGGTTGCCATTCTGGACCCCGGGAACTGGCCTGAGGTTGTTACGTTCGCGGTAAAGGCGCTGGCCCATACTGGCCAATACATCCTGTTTGCGGTGCTTCTGCTGTCTTACCTCAAGGCAACGGGTGCCGAGGTCATGGTCGCGCGCGCGTTCGAAGGGCGTGAGACCCGTATGATCTTTCTGGCCGCGCTGTTCGGTGGGCTTGCCCCATTTTGTTCCTGCGAGGTGATCCCGTTTATCGCCGGTCTGCTTGCGCTCGGCGCGCCTTTGTCGGCGGTCATGGCGTTCTGGCTGAGCTCACCACTGATTGACCCACCGACCCTTCTGATCACCGCGGGTGCTTTGGGGTGGCCCTTTGCAATCGGCAAGGCCATTGCCGCGGTTGCGCTGGGTCTTTTCGGTGGATTTGCTGTGCGCGCGCTGATGCGCAGCGGGGCTTTTGCCCAGCCTCTGCGTGAATACAAGCCAGCCAGCTGCTGTGGGTGTGGACCCAAACAGGACGACAAGCCCGTCTGGAAGTTCTGGCAAGAACCCGAGCGCCGTCAGAGGTTCCGGTCAGAGTTCGTTCACAACGGTTTGTTCCTGCTGAAATGGCTGGCTTTGGCCTATGTGCTCGAGGCGCTGCTGGTTAGCTATGTTCCCGCCGATCTGATCGCGCGCGTTGTTGGCGGCGAAGGCGTTGTGCCCATCGTCATCGCGGCACTGGTCGGGATGCCCGCCTACCTGAACTCGTACGTCGCGCCGCCGCTTCTGGCAGGGCTGACGGAACAAGGGATGAGCGCGGGCGCTGCGATGTCTTTCATGGTCGCAGGCGCAGTCAGCTCAATCCCGGCCATGGCCGCCGTCTGGTCACTGGTGAAACCGAGGGTCTTTGCGACCTACCTGGCGCTGGGGATCACAGGGGCCATCATCTCTGGCATTGTGTTCCAGATGATCTGAACAAAACAACGCCCGGTGTTTTCGCCGGGCGTCGTTTTTAACTGGCTTTGCAATGGCGCGGTAGCTTGAACCGGTACCTCGCCTCGCCACTGTCGACGTAAACACGTTTTTCGATGCAGGCCGTTGTACCAACCGTTTGCGAAATCGGAGCCTCGGTCGAGGTGATCGACGTTGCCGATCCGTCTGGCAATCTGACCGACGCGATAACGCCGTTCTTGAGATCACCGTTGATTGGAGTGGCCGACAGGACATCGACCGTCATGAAGGCCTCGTGCTCATGCTCACCACTGTCGTTGAGGATCAGCAACCCGGCGGCGACTATGATCAGGCTTACACCACCGAGAATGGGCAAGCCCCAGGTTTTCGCAAAAGCATAGATCGAAACGGCGCGGTGCGGTCCAAACAGTTTGGAAAGAACGTTCAGCATGGGATTCTCGTGCAAAAAGCCCCGGTCCGTTCAGGCCGGGGCCGTCTGTGCATCAGGGGCGCAGATCGTCTTCGTCTTCGTCGTCCGCACCACCTTTGGGCAAGTTGAAGAAGCTGTCGGCATCGATAACCGACTCTTCTTCTTTCTCTGCCTCAGGCTCATCCGACAGCGAGAAGGTCTCCAGACCTTCGATGGCCGTTGGGATCTTGGGTGCGGCGTCCATTTCCAGCGATTGCTCGGTCGAGACCAGCTTGCGGCGCTCGTCATCGCTCATGACGCCGCCTTCAGCTGCTTTCTTGGCGGCTGCCTTCTGGACGATGGCGTCCAGCTCGGACTGCTTACACAGGCCAAGGGCAACCGGATCGATCGGTTGCATGTTGGCGATGTTCCAGTGGGTGCGCTCGCGGATCGACTGGATGGTCGGCTTAGTGGTGCCCACCAGCTTGGCGATCTGGCCGTCGCTGAGTTCGGGGTGGAACTTGACCAGCCACAGGATCGAGTTCGGGCGATCCTGACGCTTGGACAGAGGCGTGTAACGCGGGCCACGGCGCTTTTCCTCACCCGACGCGGCCGGGTTGAACTTGAGCTTCAGCTTGTGCAGCGGGTTGTTCTGCGCCGTGTCGATCTCTTCTTGGGTCAGCTGGTTGTTGGCGATGGGGTCAAATCCTTTGACGCCCGCAGCCACGTCACCGTCTGCAATGCCCTGCACTTCAAGCTCGTGCATGCCTACGAAATCCGCGATCTGCTTGAAGCTGATCGTGGTGTTGTCCACCAGCCATACGGCTGTTGCCTTGGCCATAAGCGGTTTTGCCATCAGCCCGTCTCCTATAAATACATCTGTCCCGTCGCCGGAATTCGGCGGCCCCGTGGTCTTGGGGCAGGTTTCCGTTGTCGGGGAACTTGGCCCGTATATAGTCGCGCTGAGGCAAGAAGGGAAGAGGCGAATGCGCCAAGGGTTTCTGGGGTTGGTTTTGGGACTGTTCGGTGCGCTAGCCGCGCAGGCCGATGGCGAAAAGGCAGGTGAGTTTGATTACTATGTCCTGTCGCTCAGCTGGTCGCCGAATTGGTGCGCACGCGAGGGTGATGCGCGCAGGTCTGATCAATGCGATGCGCGCCACGACCACGGGTGGATTCTGCACGGGCTTTGGCCCCAGTATCATCAGGGCTGGCCTGCGTTCTGCCGCACGCCCGAAGCCCCACCGTCGCGCGCGATGACCCGCGAAATGACGGATATTCAGGGCTCGTCAGGATTGGCCTGGCATCAGTGGAAAAAACACGGAACCTGTTCAGGACTGTCGGCGCGGGACTACTTTGCTCTGTCTCGGCAGGCCTATGGGATGGTTGAACGCCCGCAGGTGTTCCGCAAACTGGATACGTCAGTCAAACTTCCCGCATCTGTCGTGGAAGAAGCGTTTCTCAATGCCAATCCCGGCCTCAAACGCGACATGGTTACCGTAACCTGCAAGCAAGGCTATATCGAAGAGGTCCGCCTGTGCCTGTCCCGCGACCTCGATCCTGTCCCCTGCGGGCGCGACGTGATCAAGGACTGCGCAGCCAAGGACGCACTATTTGATCCGATTCGTTAGAGTTTCCGGTTCTGGCAATCCCGCGCGTATTCCAGCGCTTTGGCGGTGCCTTTCAGATCAATCGCCATGACCACTTCACCTGCCGGATTATAGACCGTCATGGTTTTGTTTTGGGCAATCGCATTCACGAAGCTGCGGTCAGTAAAAAACACCGTCGCGCCGGGCACGTCGCGCTGATTGAAGCCGATCGCAGTGGCGTCATAGCTTTTGCCGTCCAGATCGAACCGGATCGGATAGCTCTCACCCTGTTTAATGTCGCCCCACGCCTTGTTGTAGACGGCGAAATAGCCGCGATTGTCCAGCGCGTCATAGCCCAGCCGCACGACCGAGAGGTCCTGATACACCGTCTGGATCAGACACCCGTTTCCAAGCGCAGGGTCCATCATGATGTTCCAACCTTCGACAAAGCCCTTGTCGATGAGGTCTTGGGCTAGGGCCGAGGTGGCGGTGAAAGCGGCAAGGGTGAGGGCGAGAAGGCGTGTCATAACGGTTCCCAATATCAAATGGTTAGGGCCACAATCATAGTACACGTCGGGTGCAGGTGGCAAAGGCCATTCTCGACTGATGCGGCTGCGAAAGAAGACCTGTGCGCCTGGCGGAACCCGGCTGTGCCTCGCCGGTCAGGCGATTGAAACTAGACTGCGACACTATAGTTTTCATTATAAACCAAGGAGTGAGTCATGCCACAACATCCAAGAACATTCTCTCACATTGGATTGTCCGTCCCTGACGTTGACGAGGCTGTAAAGTTCTATTCCGAAGTCCTTGGCTTCTATGTAATCATGCCGCCAACGGACGTGGTAGAGGATGATACGGATATCGGTGTTATGTGCACTGATGTGTTTGGTCCGGAATGGAAAAAACTACGTATTGCTCATCTCGCGACGGCTGATCGGATCGGGTTCGAGCTTTTCGAATTTCACGGGAATTATGTACCGGAAAACAATATCGACTTTCGCCAGAATGGTACGTTCCATTTTTGCATCCAAGACCCGGATGTCGAAGGCCTGGTAGAAAAAATCGTTGCAGCGGGTGGCAAACAACGGATGCCGATCCGATACTATTATCCCGGAGAGAAACCCTATCGCATGGTCTATGTCGAAGACCCATTTGGAATCGTCTTCGAGATATACAGCCATTCCTATGAATTGACTTATTCGTCAGGTGCTTACACCTGAGAAGCGGAACAGACTTTGGTGTGCAACCGGAAGGGGCAAGAGCGTTCTGTTTGTTGTCGTATCGCACGGCTCAGAGCTCTTTTCGCGCCCTCAGCGCAGCCGAAATCGTTCCGTCATCCAAATAGTCCAACTCGCCCCCGATCGGCACGCCCTGCGCCAGTGAGGTCAGGCGGACCTGTCCCTCTAGTTGATCGGCGATGTAATGGGCGGTGGTCTGGCCATCGACTGTGGCATTCAGGGCAAGAATAACTTCGGAAATCCCTTCTGCCAGTACCCTGTCCTTGAGGCGGGGAATGCGCAGCTCGTCCGGGCCGACCCCGTCCAAGGCCGACAGTGTTCCGCCCAGCACGTGGTAGCGGCCTTTGAAGACGCCTGCGCGCTCCATCGCCCAGAGGTCGGCAACGTCCTCTACCACGCAGAGTTCTCCGGTTGAGCGGGCCTCGCTATTGCAGATGTCGCAGATATCGGCGGTGCCGACATTGCCGCAGTTCAAACATTCACGAGCGGTTACGGCCACTTGTTGCATCGCGTCCGACAAAGGCGTCAGCAGCAGGCCGCGTTTGCGGATCAGGTGCAGTACGGCACGGCGGGCTGAGCGCGGGCCGAGGCCCGGCAGCTTGGCCATCAGGTCGATCAGATTGTCGATGTCGCTGTTCGAACTCACGGCCTGCCCTGTGGTCCGCCGAAGGACGCCTCCGGCGGGAGTATTTTAGAAAAGATGAAGATCAGAATGGCAGCTTGATATCTTTTGGCAAGCCCATGCTTTCGGTCAGCTTGGCCATTTCTTCCTGCGACCGTTCAGCGGCTTTGGTTTGCGCATCTTTGATGGCGGCCAGAATCAGGTCTTCGACGACTTCTTTGTCGTCGCCGTTGAAGATAGACGGGTCGATATCGAGACCTTTCAGCTCGCCTTTGGCCGTGGCAGTGGCCTTGACCAGACCTGCACCGGATTCGCCGACAACCATCATGTTGTTCAGCTCTTCCTGCATATCCGTCATCTTGGTCTGCAAATCCTGCGCGGATTTCATCATCTTGGCCATATCGCCCAGACCGCCGAGTCCTTTGAGCATTGGTTTTCTCCTAGTTGCGGGGGCGCAGTGCGCCGTGAATGAGTGTGGCACATATTGCAATTGCAAGGCCGACGAACAAGAGGGGAGATCCAATACAACCTTCGCGCATAGCTTCCCATCTGACATCATCCAGAACTGGGCCGTAGTAATTTGCAGCAACCGTGATGGAGGCCAGAAACCAGAACGCGGCTGTTGCCCATTTCAGAATGCGCCGCCTAGTTTTGAACGCAACCACACTGAGGGCCAGAATTACAAGCCCTAGCGGAGTGACGGTCAACGCGACGAGTTCATCTACCATCGAAGCTGGACCTGATGCAGGGTCCCAGAGTGGCCTCTCTTTGTCGCAGACCTCAGCCGCCGCCTCTGTTGCGATAAGCGTGAGTATCAATCCTCCTCGAATGGATCCCATTCGTCTTCGACCTCAGGCAGGGCTTCGGTTTCAACCTTGGCGGCGCGTTCTTCGGGTGTTTCGATCCGTTTGATGCGGGCTTTAGGGAATTGCATCAGAACGGCCTGAACCAGCGGGTGCTGTTCGGCCTGTGCTTTTAGCGCCAGATCGGCTGCGTCGCGGATTTCGGCGATCGTGGCGGCATCCCCGTCCGCGACGATTGAGACAGCCCACCTGTTTCCGGTCCAACGCTGCAGGGCCGAGCCGAGCCGTTGAGCCAGATCGGTCGGGGCGTTGTCCGTCGGGGTAAACTCGATCCGGCCCGGGGAATACGAGACGAGACGCACACCGTTTTCGACTTCGACCAGCAGCTTGACGTCCCGATTGGTGCGGATCAGTTCCACCACGTGTTCGAAGGTCGGAAATCGGGCCAGCGCGGTCTGGACGTCCTGAGCCAGTGCTGCTGTTGGTGCGCCCGCCGGTCCGCGCTGTGGCGCAACCTGTGTCGATGACGTCGCCTGTACCGCGGCATGAGACGGCACAGCGACACCCCCGCCCGGGCCACCGTTTGGCGGCGGTGGTGGCGCATCTTGCAGTCGTTTGATCAACTCTTCCGGGCTGGGCAGATCTGCCACGTGGGTCAGGCGGATCACCGCCATTTCAGCCGCCATCATCGCGTTGGGCGCGGCGGACACCTCCTCCAGCGCTTTCAACAGCATTTGCCACATCCGGGTCAAAACGCGCATTGGCAGCGCCTCGGCCATTTGCTGGCCGCGTGCACGCTCGTCGGGTGAGACGGTGGGGTCTTCGGCAGCGTCCGGCGTAATTTTGACGACGGACACCCAGTGAGTGATTTCCGCGAGATCGCGCAGTACAGCCAACGGGTCGGCCCCTTCGGCGTATTGACCGCTTAACTCAGTCAAGGCACCCGCCGCGTCGCCGCGCAGGATCATGTCCATCAGGTCCAATACGCGGCCCCGGTCGGCAAGACCCAGCATCGCCCGCACCTGATCGGCACTGGTTTCGCCCGCACCGTGGCTGATCGCCTGATCCAGCAGCGAGGTCGCATCGCGGGCCGATCCCTCAGCCGCGCGGGTGATCAGGGCCAGCGCATCGTCGGCGATCTGTGCCCCTTCGGCGGCCGCGATCTTGTTCAAAAGGCCGATCATGTCCTCGGGTTCGATCCGGCGCAGGTCGAAGCGTTGGCAACGCGACAGGACGGTCACCGGAACCTTGCGGATCTCGGTCGTCGCAAAGATGAATTTCACATGCTCAGGCGGTTCTTCCAACGTCTTGAGCAGCGCGTTGAAGGCGCTGGTCGAGAGCATGTGAACTTCGTCGATGATGTAGATTTTGTAGCGGGCAGACGCAGCGCGATACCGAACACTGTCGATGATCTCGCGGATATCATTCACACCGGTGCGGCTGGCGGCGTCCATTTCCATCACGTCGACATGACGGCCCTCCATGATGGCCACGCAATGTTCGCACTTGCCACAGGGCTCGGTCGTCGGGCCGCCGTTGCCATCCGGCCCGATGCAGTTCATTCCCTTGGCAATGATCCGCGCCGTGGTCGTTTTGCCGGTGCCGCGAATGCCGGTCATGATGAAGGCCTGCGCGATCCGATCCGCCTCAAACGCGTTTTTCAGCGTGCGCACCATTGCGTCCTGTCCAACCAGATCTGCAAAGGTCTCGGGGCGGTACTTGCGGGCAAGAACCTGATAGGCGGTGCTGGGCGTTTCGGTCATATCTGCTCTGTCGGATTCGTAACAGGGATGCAGCGTAGAGACCCGCGTCGCCCGCGTCCACAGCAGGGTTGTAGGAATTTCGGTTTGGTTTGTATTGAAGGAAGGAAGTGACCAACGAATCCCGCCATGCACGAAGGAGCACCGCTTTGGCAGAATTCGAAATCCATGCCCTCGACGTTGGCCCCGGCCAACTGGCGCTGTCGCCCTTGCCCGGCGCGGGCGGTGCCTATGACCACGATCTGAGTGTGGTGCGCAATTGGGACCCTGATCTTGTGATTTCCATGACCACCGAAGCTGAAATGCAGCAGGCCGGAGCGGCTGGTTTTGGCGACGATGTTCAAAGTGTCTCTGCGGGATGGCAGCACCTGCCGATTGAAGACTTCGGAGCGCCGCCCCCGACGATTCAGGCCCTTTGGCCCGAGACCAGCGCTTCGGCCCGGCAGGTTTTGGCCCGTGGCGGGCGCGTGTTGGTCCATTGCCGGGGTGGCTGCGGACGGTCCGGCATGGTCGTGCTGAGGTTGATGATCGAAAGCGGTGAGGCGCCCGCGCAAGCCCTTGCGCGCCTGCGCGCGACTCGGCCTTGCGCCGTGGAAACCGTCCCGCAGATGGATTGGGCCAT
Source organism: Ruegeria sp. R14_0 (assembly GCF_017743975.1). Classification (GTDB taxonomy): domain Bacteria; phylum Pseudomonadota; class Alphaproteobacteria; order Rhodobacterales; family Rhodobacteraceae; genus Ruegeria. The sequence goes on from NZ_JAGHRC010000007.1 coordinate 149,531, forward strand.
GCATCTGACCCAGCACAGTCCGTGAGGGCCGATCAGGCCGGAATTTGCTGTGCGGTTTCTTGCGACGGACGTGGTGCCAAAGCCTGCGCCTCAAGCATGGCGCAGGGTGCAGTGGTCAACGCACCCGCTGGCAAGATGGCAAAATCCGCCCCGAACATCATATCCGCATAGTCCTCCAACGTTTCGGCGGAGTCTTCGGCATTTGCCCCGCAATAGACCCTGATCCGGGCCGGGCTGGCGCGAAAGCGCGCTGTGCAACCCTCGCCGCAATGGCTTAACTGGCTTGATCCGTCCATTTCGAATTCGTTCGTGGTCACCGGCTGTGCCGCGGCCATCGCCTGAGTAATGGCGCGCGCCAATTGGGCCAGCGCCGGACAGGGTTTTCCTGTTTTCTGGCACAGAGTCGCCGTGAACTCATGCGTATGTGTCTTCCAGATCATGATGCGCCCTCCGCGCGATGGACGGGGGACGTGGAACAGGTGTCTCAGCTAACTGAAGACCTGCCCGGACACCCCGCCCGAGTTTCGGTTTTGTCTTTGATGGCAGGTCTCCTGACTTGCGGGTCATCGCTTTGCCGACCTTCCCAACCTTTCGGCCAGTGGTATTCCGGCATTGCTCACCGCTTACAGTTGCGGGGGCAGTCGCGGCCTTGGTCCGTTTCGGCATTGCCGGGCAGGACCGCACCGTGTTCCCTTTTCATCCCGCCCCGGTTAAGAGGCGAGAACCATCCCACCATCGCTAGCGGGTCTAGCCGGTTTGAGTCAAGCAACCTGTTTCCCGACGTCCAAACGGACGCTTGGTCACTTTGGAAATCTGTTGACTTTAAGTCGGGAAAAGCGCCGATTGCAGAAAGTGAACCGGACGGTTCAGATGCTTGCGAGGGCGCTATGTTGGACAACACTCGGGCAGTATTGACCGAAGACTTCACATTTCCCGCAGGGGCGGCGACCTTGTCGGCCCGATTGTACACACCTCCATCTACGCCGGACGTTGCCGTTGTGATCCACGGTGCCACGGGCGTGCCGCGTGACTATTACAAGCACTTCGCGCATTGGCTGGCTGCCGAGCAAGGCATGGCAGTTTTGACCTATGATTATCGCGACTTTGGTCATTCCCTGACCGGTCCAATGCGCGATTCACAGGCCACAATGGCGGACTGGGCCCTGATCGACATGCCGGCCGCCCGATCAGAAATGCGACGCAGGTTTCCGTCTGCGCAACACTGGAGCATTGGGCACTCGGTCGGTGGAATGCTGGGTCCAGTTCAACCGGATATCGACCAGATCGACCGCATGATCTGTGTCTGCTCGGGGTTGGTCACACTGTCCGACCACCCTTGGCCGTACCGCGCGCTGGCAACGATGTTCTGGTATGGTCATCCACCATTGCTGGTCAAAGCACTGGGTTACCTGCCAGGCAAGGCATTGGGATTTGGGTCGAACCTGCCTGCGCGCGTGTACTGGCAGTGGCGAAAGTGGTGCACCGACCCGCTGAACTATGTGCCGGAGATCGGCACCAGCTTACCCGAAGCGCGGTGGGCCGCGTCGAAGACACCCGTTGACCTGTTCACGACAGACGATGACCAGGTGGTGCCCCCGAACGCGGTTTGGCGGTTGGCCGATCTCCATGGTCCCAAGGCGCGCAGGCACCAGTTGTCCCCAAAGGAGTTCGGCCTGTCCGAGATCGGCCACATTGGCGCATTTGCGCGTCGCAATGCGGCCGTCTGGCCCCGGCTGATTGCACCAACCAACGGCTAGAGCCTTTTCCGGGACGTCTTGTCCTGCATCACGGACCGCACCATTTTGCCGAACGCTTTGTCGCGCGCCCGCGATTCTGCCACCGTCTCAGAATTTCTCTGATCCTCGCGTCGCAGTTTCTGCCAACGGGCCAGCCGATCTGGGTCCAGCGTTCCTTCGGCGATCGCATTCTGCACGGCGCAGCCCGGTTCGCTTTGATGCTGGCAATCCGAGAAACGGCAGGCATTTGCCAGATCCAGTATGTCGGAAAAAACCTCATCCACGCCGTCTTGCGCATCCAGCAGACGCAGCGCACGCATACCGGGCGTGTCGACCAGCCATCCGCCGTTTCGCATCGGATGCAGCGCCCGGCCCGTCGTCGTGTGTCGACCGCGTGCGTCATCCTCACGTATGCCTGCAGTAGCCTGGTTCAGACCTGTCATGGTGTTGGCCAGTGTCGTTTTGCCGACCCCAGAAGAGCCGACCAGGGCTGCGGTTTGTCCTGCGGGACACCAGGACAACAAGCCCTGAACGTCGCTCGCGTCCAAGGCATTGATCGCAAGCACCGTCAGAAACGGAGCCAGCGCCTCGGCTTGTTTGGCAAAGGCCTTGGGATCGTCGCAGGTGTCAGCTTTGGTTAGAACCACCACCGGATAGCAACCGGCCTGATGCGCCAGCGCCAGATAGCGTTCCAACCGGGCCAGATTGAAATCGGCATTGCACGAGCTGACGATGAACAGCACGTCCACATTGGCTGCGATCAACTGGGCCTCGGCACCTGTGCCAGGGGCCCGACGTTTCAGAAGGCTGCGACGCTCCAGCAGGTGTTGAACCCTGCACTGGTCGTCGGCAAGGACCCAGTCGCCGACGGCATAATCACCTGTGGGTCGACCCGGACTCAGCAGAGGTGTTTCACCCTCTGTGCCCGCACCGATCAGGCGGTCACGGTGAACAGCGATAATGCGAAATGGAACGCATGCAGGATTGGCCGCGTGCTGCGCGGCAAAGAAGGGGGACCATCCCAGGTCCGAAAGTATAAGGGACATTGTTCTGCCTGTTTTCAGGAACAGCAATCCAACCGGATGGCATACGCGCATCCAGAGGTAATGTGGTCAGGCAGGTGCGAGAATTGGGTTCAGAAACGCTCTGCCCGAAGGGTATTTGCTACAATCATAAAAGCCCTCCTGCGGCTGAAGTTCCGAATTAAGTGAGAGGTTGGACATCGACCCAAGCGGGGCTCGTTGTGGCTGCTTCCTTCCGGACCTGACCAGGTTGGCGAGGCGCTCGCCCGCGCCAACCTCTCAAGGGGTGATATAGGCAAGACCGGCAGGAATGACAACCCGTCACATCAAGAGTTGAATGCGCAGGAACCCATCTGCATCGGTGCCAACAGGTTTCGGATTGAACCGGGTGATCTCAGCCAAATGATCCCGTGACTTGGGGCTGGTACTCAACAAGGCCCGCGCGCCGGGCAAAGGTGCGAATCTGAACGGGCAGTCGCCAAGGCTGAGAGAGTCTGAGGGCAGCTCGCCGGTCAGATAGTCTTTCAGAACCTGCTGGATCGACAAGGACGGAAGGGTGATGGGTTTGGCTTCCGCGACAAACGGGAAATGCCCGCCGCCGCTGGCCCGGTAATTGTTCAAAGCCACAACGAAGCGTTGATTTTCGGTCACCGGACGCTCTTCAAAATGAACATCGCGGACCCGCTTGGATTGCTGATTTATCAGATGTCCCGTCGCGTCGAAACGCGGCGGCACGCTTAGATCAAAAACGTAGCTGAGCCCAAACAGAACATCGAAGTTATGTCCTGCTCGGTCCGCATTGACCAATTCGGTTGGTGCGTCGCGATCTATCTGGTTGAAAACGCCCGCCGACATCTCCAGCCAATCGAAAACCTGCGCGCCAGAGACCTCAACCGCGCGCAATTCGTTCGGAAAGATATTCAGGTCAGCCACATGGCGCATGCGCAATACACCGCGCGGGATGTCCGTATAGAACCGCGGTCCTGCGCGGCCCCCGAATTTCGACGGGGCAGCCGCGGATAGGACCGGCAGGCCTTCGTTGTCTGTGCCCCTCAGGTTCTGTCTTACGGCAGAGGCCTGCGCGTCTGCCAGCACGGCGAGTGCACGATCCTTGGCGCAAAAACTAAAATAGCTGTGCAGGTGCTGATCAGTAAGACCGATAGGTTGTTCGGCGCGTTCCTGGGTGGTGGAATGAAGTTTGGAAAAAAGCGACACAAGCTCTGGGTCCTCAGGCGCGTTGGTGACTGGGCGCAGTTCTGCCTTAGGGGCTGAAACAGACCAGCCTTGTCCTTCAGCGGCTGTCAGCGTCAGGTCGACGATCCCCAGATGCGACCCGGCCGAGCCAGGCATAACGACCGGAATACCGTGTACAAGCCCCCGTTCCGCGTCGACATGCTGTCGCCCTGTATGATCTGCTCCCGGCAGAGTCAGATGGGTATGCCCGGCAATGACGGCATCGATTCCTGCAATTGCGGCCAGTGGGATCACTGCGTTTTCCAAATCAGGCGCTGGTGCCGACGGTCCCAGCCCTGTGTGGGCCAACGCAACGATCACATCGCACCCCTTAGACCGAAGTGCCGTGACGGACTGCCGCGCGCAGTCCAGGATGTCGTGGATCCTGACCTCTTCGTTCAGCCGATGGGATTCCCAATTTCGGGTCTGCGGGGGCAGAACGGAAAAGACGCCGACTTTCAACTCGCGTTTTTTTCCAGCTATCGCAACCTTTTGGGTCAGAACCGCATGGCCTTGCCAGGCCGTTGGATCATTGTGGTAATGGACGTTGCTGCAGATCACCGGGCAAGGGGCCTGCGACAGGATGCGGCCCAGGGCATCCAGACCAAAGCCAAAATCGTGGTTTCCCAGCCCGATCGCATCATAGCCCAACGTCTCAAAGGCCTGCATCAAAGGATGAGGGTGACCAATCTGTTCGACGGCCAGATCGCCCAGTGGTGTGCCTTGGAGTGAATCGCCGTTGTCAAACAGCAAGACTATCGCGCCATCCGCCTCGGCTTGTTCTCGGGCTTCGCGGATCAGACCGGCGGTTCGTGTCAGGCCAATCGTCGGCTCGGGTTTGTTGGAATAGTAGTCAAAACTCCTGAGGTTCATATGCAAATCAGAGGTGGCCAGGATGCGAAGCTGCACAGATGGCAATGTATAGGGTCGTTTCAAAATTCTACTTTTAGCGGATTTGTCCTATTCAATTTCAACAAAAAGATTATTCCGAGCAGATTTCAAGACTTAGCTATCCGCATTCGGTGGAAAACGAGGATTCCGGGCGGAAATCACCGTTGCAACTGTTGGGCCATCATGGCAGCCCTGTGCTCACTAGCCTAAGGATAACTCATGAAAAATGCGGAATATGTGACCTTTGGTGGCTCGGGATTGGATCGCGCGGCACATATTCGTGGCGATGCGGAAAAACTCGGGCAGGCGCAGCAGCATCCTGGCGCAAAATGCTTGTTGTTGTGGCGCGGCAAGGTCCTGGTGCAAGGTGAGGCGCTGGATCAACTCGGGTTTGTTTCCATGACCCACAAGCTGGTTGAAAGCGGCCCGGGTGGATCGGTTGAGCAGCCTGTTTTCCTTGGGATCTCGGATGACGTGCCTTTATTTGCGGCCGATATCTCGGGCTGGGCAGCGGACGGGTTGGATTTGTCAGGTGTCGGTGCTTTTGTGGACCGGAGCGAACAGCAGCACCCCGATTTGCCGCAAGGACATGTTTTTGCCGAGCTTCGCCGCATCATGACCCGGCTTTCGGCGCGCGACGCAGAATTGGCGGCCTCGGCCAAGGCGGTGATCGGCTGGCACGAGACCCACCGCTTCTGTGCCCGCTGTGGCGCTGCCAGCGAACTGGCGCAAGCCGGGTGGCAGCGCAGTTGCCCGTCCTGTGGCGCTCAGCATTTTCCACGCACGGACCCAGTGGTCATCATGCTGATCACCCATGGCGATTCGGTGCTGATGGGGCGATCTCCCGGCTGGCCCGAGGGTATGTATTCGCTGTTGGCCGGATTTGTGGAGCCCGGGGAAACGCTGGAAGCTGCTGTCCGACGCGAAGTGATGGAAGAAGCGGGGGTTCCGGTCGGGGAGGTCAGTTACCTGTCCAGCCAGCCCTGGCCGTTCCCGGCGTCGCTGATGTTTGGCTGCGCGGGCGAGGCGCTGTCACGGGACATCACCATTGATCCGGTTGAAATCGAAGACGCCATGTGGGTCAGCAAATCCGAGATGATGCAGGCCTTTGCGGGTGAGCATCCCACTCTGCTGCCGGCCCGCAAAGGTGCGATTGCGCATTTCCTTCTGCAAAACTGGCTTGCGGATACCCTGGACTGACAAAATACTGAGCTGAACAGCAAGAGACCCCCGAACCCCAATGCAATTCACAGCGCGCGAAGACATCGAAGCCCCCATAAACGCCGTGTTCGAAATGGTCGCCGATTTTGAACGGTTCGAGCGCATTGCGATGCGCCGCGGGATCGAGGTGCGACGGACCTCCGGCCATATGGGGGTGGTACCGGGGACCACGTGGGAGACCGAGTTCAAACTGCGCGGCAAGACACGTCAGATTTCGGTCGAGATGGCGGAATGTGATCCGCCGTCGTTGATGCGGTTCGAAGCCACCAGCAAGGGGATGAACGGCGTCACGACAGTTGAGCTTTTGGCCCTGTCGCAGCGCCGCACACGTCTGAGCGTGGATATGGCTCTGTCGGCCAAGTCTTTGCCTGCAAGGCTGTTCCTGCAATCGCTCAGACTTGGACAATCCCGATTCAAGCGGCAGTTTCAGCTGCGCCTGACCGAATTTGCCCGGGAAATGGAGCAACGCCACATTCACGGTCGCTGACCAAGACCGCCAGAACCTAGGAAGGACTCGCAATGGACAGCATCGAAATCCGCGGAGCGATCCTTGCCGATGCAGAAAGCATCTCGGTTGTATTGCGGGAAATTGCTGCAGCGGGAAAACGCAGTAAACCGAGCGACGTTGATTTCGCGAGACAGCACTATGTGAATGACCCGGACCGTATCAGGTGCTCGATCGCAGTTCACGACGGTCGGATATTGGGGTTTCAGTCCCTGAAATGGGCGGTTGAGGGCAATCCCTATGGAGCGCCGGTCGGGTGGGGCGTTATTGGCACGCATATCCGCCCGTCCGCGGCGCGATGCGGAGTCGGCCGCGCCCTGTTCCGCGAGACACTCCTGGCGGCGCGGGACCATGATCTTCCGGCCATTGATGCCACCATCGCCGCCACAAATGCCGAAGGTCTGGCCTATTACGCGGCGATGGGATTTGTGGACTATCGGCAGGTGGACGGTGCCCGGTGCAAGCGATTCTCCATCACTTAATCCGGGATCGTTTCAGCCGCGCGGTTGGGCGGCCGGGTAGACACCAAGAATTTCGACATTCGTCGTAAAGTGCTCCAGCTCATCCATCGCCAATTGCACGTTGCGATCGTCCGGGTGACCCACGATATCGGCATAAAACTGAGTCGCGGTGAACGACCCGTCGACCATGTAGCTTTCCAGCTTGGTCATGTTGATGCCGTTGGTCGCGAAGCCGCCCATCGCTTTGTAGAGGGCAGCAGGAATGTTGCGGACCTGAAAAACAAAGCTGGTGATCATACCATGCTCACCCCGGCGGCTGTTGTCTGCCTGCCGAGACATCACCAGAAAGCGCGTGGTGTTGTTGTCGCGATCCTCGATATGACGCGCGAGTACGTTCAACCCGTAAATCTCGCCAGCCAACTCGCTGGCCAGAGCGGCCGAGTGCAATTCGCCCTGTTCTGACACCTCGCGCGCAGCGCGTGCGTTGTCAGGGCTGACGCGTCCCCGAATGTTGTGTTCTTTAAGGAATTCGGCGCATTGGGGCAGCAGGACGAGGTGAGAATGCGCCTCGGTCACATCCTCTAACTTGGCTCCGGGCACACCCAGCAGGTTGATGTGCACCCGCACAAAGGCCTCGTCGATGATGTGCAACCCGCTGTGCGGAAGTAGGCGGTGGATATCGGCCACACGCCCATAGGTCGTATTCTCGACCGGCAGCATTGCCAACTCAGCGTCACCCGAGCGCACCGATTCGATCACATCTTCGAAAGTTCGGCAGGGAAGGGCCTCCATATCGGGGCGGGCATTGCGGCAGGCCTCGTGGCTATAGGCGCCGGGTTCTCCCTGAAATGCAATACGTTTGGTCATTTGGTCGATTCCGTGCAACAAGTTCGGTAATTGGGCGTTTAGTCGCGGTGTCTATACCTTGCCTCTTGTCAGGGGAAGCCTTAGACACCCCGCAGACAGCTGAAATGGACACGCGATCAAATGTTCGACACGATGACAGTTACTAAGGCCGCTGCAGGCCTGTTTGGCACCTTCCTGGTGCTGCTTCTGGCAAAATGGGCGGCCGAAGGGCTGTACCATGCGGATGGCCATGGCGAGACGGCCTCGTACATCATCGAAACCGAAAGCTCGGGCGAAAGCGCCGACGGCGAAGAGGTGGTGTTCGAAGACATGCTGGCCGCCGCCGATCCGGATAAAGGCGCCCGCGTCTTCCGCAAGTGCACCGCCTGCCACAAGCTGGAAGACGGCGCAAACGGCACTGGCCCTTACCTCTTCGCGATTGTTGACCGTCCGGTGGCATCTGCAAAAGGGTTCGGCGGCTATTCGGCTGCGATGCAGGCGCATGGCGGCAACTGGACACCCGAAGCGCTGGACGCCTTCTTGGAGCGCCCAAGCGCTTACATCTCGGGCACCAGCATGAGCTTTGCAGGTTTGAGAAAACCGCAAGAGCGTGCAGACCTGATTGCCTATCTGCAGACCATCAAATAAGAATCGACCCGGTTTCGACTGGTTCCAAAGCCGCTGTCCGCAAGACAGCGGCTTTATTTTTTGTCTAAGAAAAACTTCACAAAGTGTTCACGCATTCTAAACTTGAAACTGGCAGGGCTGGTCTTTTAGCTGGTGCCAACAAGATTAGAGACGTCAACGACCAGGGGATGAGCCATATGAAATCCAATCGAGTTTCCGCATTAGTGCGACCACGGGATTTCGGGCGTTTAATTCACATCCTGGCTTTTGGGGCTTTGATATGCGCAGCTGCCGCGACGCAGGTCTTTGCCGAAGAAAAGATCATCAAATCACACGGATTCTCGGAATTCGGTGATCTGAAATACCCCGAGGGGTTCGCGCATTTCGACTATGTGAACCCGGACGCACCGAAAGGTGGAGAGCTTTCCTATGCCGCGCAAGGCACGTTCGACAGCTTTAACCCGTTCACACGGCAGGGCCGCGCCGGTGCACGCTCGGCGGACCAATACGAATCTCTGCTGATCGAATCCTATGATGAACCGGCATCGTACTATGGTCTTCTGGCCGAAAGCCTCGAGTATCCGGAAAGCCAGGATTGGGTGATCTTCAACATGCGACCTGAGGCGCGGTTTTCCGATGGTACCCCGGTTACGGCCGAAGATGTGGTCTTTTCCCATAACCTGCTGTTGGATCAGGGGCTGAAGTCGTACGCCGATGCGGTGCGCAAACGGATCCCACGGGCCGAAGCCCTGGACGAGCATCGTGTCAAGTTCTACTTCGCCCCGGATATCCCGCGCCGGGCGCTGATTTCGCAGGTGGGTGGGACACCGGTGTTTTCAAAGGCATGGTTTGAAGCCGACCCCGAGAATCGCCGCCTGGACAAATCGCGACTTGTTCCCGGTATCGGGTCCGCGCCTTACCTTCTGGATAGCTACGATATCAACCGTCGCATCGTGTATAAGCGGAACCCGGATTACTGGGGTGATCACGTCAACGTAAATGTTGGCCGCAACAACTATGACAAAATCCGTATCGAATACTTCAGCGACTCGATTGCCGCGATGGAGGGGTTCAAGGCGGGGACATTCACGCTACGGCAGGAAAACAACTCGAAAAGCTGGGCGACAGCTTACGATTTCCCCGCGATTGAGAATGGTGCTGTTGTAAGGGCTGAGCTGGAGAACGGGAACGTTCCGTCGGCCAGCGGTTTCATCATGAACCTCGATCGTCCGAAGTTCCAAGACCCACGGATCCGCGAGGCGGTACAGCTGGGGTTCAATTTCGAATGGACCAACGAAAGCCTGCAATATGGCCTGTTCCAGCAACGCAACTCGTTCTGGGAAGGCACGCACCTGGAAGCCAAAGGCTTGCCGGAAGGGCGCGAGCTTGAGGTGCTGCAAAGCCTCGGCGATGCTGTTGATCCCGCGGTTCTGACGGAAGAGCCCGTAGTGGCACATGAATCGCGCGCTGCCCGCCAGAATGACCGTCGGAACCTGCGCGCTGCCATGAAACTGCTGGACGATGCGGGTTGGATCGTTGGCGACGACGGTATTCGGCGCAATGAGGCAGGCGAGGTTCTGTCCATTGAATTCCTGTCGGATCAACCGACCTTCGACCGCATTATCCAACCCTTTGTCGATAACCTGCGCGCCATGGGGATTGATGCGGTCTACAACCGCGTCGACAATGCTCAGTTCACCCTGCGCCGCCGCGACCGCGACTTTGACATGATCTACGGTGGATACCCAACGTCATTGCAGCCATCGACGGGTCTGTATCAACAGTTTGGGACCGAATCCGCGGCGTTTTCCGTGTTCAACCCATCGGGCGCACATGGCCCGGATATCGAACCGCTGATCGACAACATCGTGGCGGCCACTGATAGCGAAGAGCTTTATGCCAATGTTCGCGCCTTGGATCGTGTTCTGCGCGCCAAGCGGATTATGGTCCCGACATGGTATCTGGGCCAATACTGGGTTGCCTATTGGGACATGTACGAATACCCCGAAAACCTGCCGCCATATGCGCTGGGCGTCGAAGACCTCTGGTGGATCAACGCAGAGAAAGAAGCCGAGTTGAAATCTTCAGGCGCCTTGAGGTAATCCGCCCCCATGGGAGCATATATTCTAAGACGCCTGTTGCTGGTGATCCCCACATTGCTGGGGATCATGATCGTCAACTTCACGCTGGTTCAGTTCGTTCCCGGCGGTCCGATTGAACAGATCATTGCCCAGATGGAAGGCGGCGGTGACGTGTTCGAAGGCATCGCCGGTGGCGGCAGTGATATCGAACAGCAAACCGGCGGCGCGAATGACCGCTATATCGGCGCACGAGGTCTGCCGCCCGAGTTTATCGAGGAACTGGAAAAGGAATTCGGCTTCGACAAACCTCCGGTTCAGCGGTTCCTCGACATGATGGGCAACTACCTGACGCTGGACTTTGGTGAGAGCTATTTTCGCTCGATCAGCGTGATCGATCTGGTGCTGGAAAAGATGCCAGTGTCGATCTCATTGGGCCTATGGTCGACCCTGATCGCCTATCTGGTCTCGATCCCGCTGGGCATTCGCAAGGCGATCAAAGACGGATCACAGTTTGACACCTGGACCAGCGGCGCAATCATTGTCGCCTATGCCATCCCTGGCTTCCTGTTCGCCATTCTGCTGCTGGTGTTGTTTGCCGGCGGGTCATACTATCAGATCTTCCCGCTGCGGGGCCTGACGTCGGACAATTGGGACAGCCTGAGCCTGTTCGGAAAGATCGTGGACTACTTCTGGCACATCACGCTGCCGATCATTGCTCTGACAATCTCGGCCTTTGCGACGCTCACGCTGCTGACCAAGAATTCGTTTCTGGATGAGATCAAGAAACAGTATGTCATGACAGCCCGCGCCAAGGGTCTGAGCGAAAGCAAAGTGCTGTATGGCCACGTGTTCCGCAATGCGATGTTGATCGTGATTGCGGGCTTTCCGGCGGTGTTCATTGGCGTGTTCTTTGGTGGCTCGATTATCATCGAGACGATCTTCTCGCTGGATGGTCTGGGTCGATTGGGCTTCGAGGCTGCCGTTGCGCGAGATTATCCGGTGATCTTCGGCACGCTCTTTATTTTTGGCCTGATGGGGTTGGTTGTCGGCATCATCAGCGACCTGATGTATGTGCTGGTTGACCCGCGCATCGACTTCGAAAAGCGGGAGGGGTAAATGGCACTTTCCCCTCTCAACCAGCGCCGCTGGCGCAATTTCCGCCGCAATGGCCGGGCCTTCTGGTCGCTGATCATCTTTTCGGTGCTGTTTGGCCTGTCGCTGTTTGCCGAGTTCATTGCAAACGACAAGCCGATCCTGGTGAAGTACCGGGGTGAGTTCTACACGCCGATTTTCAATTTCTATGCGGAAACCGAGTTTGGCGGCGATTTTCAGACCGAAGCAATCTACCGCGACCCCGAGGTTCAATGCCTGATTGACAGCGGCGGCCTTGAGGAATGCTTTGACGATCCCGAAGGGATCATTGATGAGATCAAGGCCGGCACGTTCCAGGCCGAAGGGTACGAGCGCGGCTGGGCCATCTGGCCGCTGATCCCGTATTCCTTCAACACCAGCGTCGATCGGCCGGGTGCCGCGCCGCTGCCCCCCAATGGTCAGAACCTGTTGGGGACAGATGACACCAAACGCGACGTTCTGGCCCGTGTGATATATGGCTTCCGCCTGTCCATTCTGTTCACGCTGATGGTCACAGGCGTGGCCAGCTTGGTCGGTATCTTTGCCGGAGCGATTCAGGGCTTCTTTGGCGGATGGCTGGATCTGATTTTCCAACGGATCATCGAGATATGGTCCGCGACGCCATCGCTCTATGTGATCATCATCATGTTCGCCATTCTGGGCCGAAGTTTCTGGCTGCTTGTGGCGTTGATGATCCTTTTCAGTTGGACTGGCCTGGTTGGTGTTGTCCGCGCTGAATTCCTGCGGGCGCGAAACCTTGAATACGTCCGCGCTGCGCGCGCGCTGGGTGTGGGCAACATGACCATCATGTTCCGCCATATGCTGCCCAACGCGATGGTTGCCACGCTGACTTTCATGCCGTTCATCGTAACAGGTACGATCGGAGGGCTCGCCTCGCTGGACTTCCTTGGCTTTGGTCTTCCGTCCTCGGCCCCGTCGCTGGGTGAGCTGACTTTGCAAGCCAAGCAGAATCTGCAGGCGCCATGGCTGGCCTTCACCGCCTTCTTCACATTTGCCATCATGCTGTCGCTTCTGGTTTTCATCTTCGAAGGCGTCCGCGATGCGTTTGATCCCAGAAAGACCTTCTCATGAGCCTGTTGGATGTGAACAACCTCAAGGTCTCGTTCCAGCAGGACGGTCAGGTGTCAGCCGCGGTCAAGGGCGTGTCCTTTACCGTGGATCGGGGTGAAACGGTCGCTTTGGTGGGCGAATCCGGGTCTGGAAAATCCGTGACCGCGCTTAGCACTGTGTCGTTGCTGGGCGACAGCGCGATGGTCGAAGGGTCCGTCAGATACGACGGAGATGAGATGATCGGCGCGTCCGAGGCCAAACTGATGGACGTTCGCGGCAACGATATCAGCTTTATCTTCCAAGAGCCGATGACCTCGCTGAACCCGCTGCACACCATCCAAAAGCAGATGGCCGAGTCTCTGGCATTGCATCAGGGCCTGTCAGGCGATGCAGCGCGCGATCGGATTGTTGAGCTGCTGACAAAGGTCGGCATCCGCGACCCCGAAGAACGCCTGGACAGCTATCCGCACCAGCTGTCGGGCGGCCAACGCCAGCGCGTCATGATCGCTCTGGCGCTGGCAAACAAACCTGACATCCTGATTGCGGATGAGCCGACGACGGCGCTGGACGTGACGATTCAGGCGCAGATCCTTGAATTGCTGGCCGAGTTACAGAAGTCAGAAAACATGGGGATGCTGTTTATTACCCACGACCTTGGCATTGTCCGTCGTATCGCGGACCGGGTCTGTGTGATGAAGGATGGCGAGATTGTCGAAACTGGCGCCACGCGCGAGATTTTTGACAACCCTCAGCATCCCTACACACGTAAGCTGCTGGCGGCAGAACCGTCCGGCCACCCTGACCCGGTCGCAGCTGACGCCGAAGAGGTCGCCCGCACCGAACATCTGAAGGTCTGGTTTCCGATCCAGCGCGGTTTCCTGAAACGCACCGTTGGGTATGTGAAGGCCGTCAATGACGCCACCCTCAGCGTGCGTGCCGGTGAGACCTTGGGGATCGTGGGCGAAAGTGGCTCCGGCAAAACCACTTTGGCGCTGGCGATCATGCGGTTGATCGCGTCTGAGGGTGGCATCACATTCCGGGATCAAGACGTGCGCCGCTGGTCCACGCGCGAGTTGCGGCGTTTGCGCAAGGACATGCAGATTGTGTTCCAGGATCCGTTTGGCAGCCTCAGCCCGCGGATGACTTGCCAACAGATCATCGCCGAAGGGTTGGCGATCCACAAAGTTGATCCTCACCGCGCCCCGCGTGAACTGGTGGCCGAAGTGATGGCCGAGGTGGGTTTGGACCCTGCAGCGATGGACCGCTATCCGCACGAGTTTTCAGGCGGTCAGCGCCAGCGCATTGCCATCGCCCGGGCCATGGTTCTGCGGCCCAAACTGCTGGTTCTGGATGAACCGACCAGTGCGTTGGACATGACGGTGCAGGTCCAGATCGTTGACCTGTTGCGCGATCTTCAGCGGAAATACGGGCTAGCCTATTTGTTTATCAGTCACGACCTGAAGGTTGTGCGCGCGATGTCGCATAATGTGATCGTCATGCGGAACGGAGACGTGATCGAGATGGGCTCGGCCGAGGATCTGTTCGAAAACGCGCAAACGGATTACACCCGCGAGCTTATCGCGGCGGCGGGCTGACACCAGCCCGCCCCGAATTTTCAGGCGGTTGCCTTTTCCCGAGCGGCTGATTTGGGGACCGGCCCGCGCAACTCTTCGTAATGATCGAAGCTTAGCTTGACCCAACCGGTGCCGCGTGTGGCGCTAGCGAGGGTGCGGTGCAACTCGTCTTCGGCCACGGCAGGCAGCTGGGCGCTAAAGATCTCCCAACCCGAAGCATTGGGGTTGCCCTCAAAACCCAAAACCTGACCCTGCAGTGAGCTGATCGTGGGCACCAGATCGCCAACAAAATCCGACGGCAGGTGAATCTCGGCGTTCAGGATGGGTTGCAAAACCACTGGTTTCGCCTGCGGCAACGCCTCGCGCACCGCGTTCTTGCCAGCGGTGCGGAACGCATAGTCTGAGCTGTCGACGTTGTGATGTTTGCCGTCGTTCAGGGTCACTTTGACGTCGACCACAGGGAACCCTTCGGGCCCCTGCGCCAGCGCGTCTTTGGCACCGTGTTCGACCGAAGGGATATAGTTGCGGGGAACGGCCCCGCCTTTGACCACCTCTTGGAACTCGAACCCTGCGCCACGCGGGGTAGGCGCGATCGAGATCACGACGTCGGCAAATTGCCCCGCGCCGCCTGACTGCTTGCGGTGGCGATGGCGGTGCTCGACAGGCGCGCGGATCGTTTCGCGATAGGCGGTTTCGACCCGTTCGGTATCGATTTCAATCCCAAAATCCTCGGCCAACTTGGCGCTGATGCGACGCATGTGCTGGGGCCCTTGTGATCCCAGGACCGCGTGACCGCTCAATTCATCCTGTTCCAGATGCAATCCGGGATCGATCTCTGCCAACCGGGACAGCGCGTTCGACAGGCGCACATCGTCGCGTTCATGCGTTGGGGATACGACCTGCCGGTGAGCCGCAGGATGAGACTCGGCCCATTCCGGCAAAGGCGTTGCACCGTTGCTGTCATAAATGTTGCCGGGATTAAGATGATCAGACTTTACAGCAAGCCCGATCTGCCCTGCCGGCAGTTCCGAGATCTGGGTCTTGGCGTCCAACGTGGTCAGATTGCCGACTGTCTCACCGCCCAAGGCCTCATGTGCCTTTACGCCCTTGCCCAGCCCGCGCAGGACAATGATCTTGCCGATATGTTTTTTGACATCCGCGAAGCCTGCAATGGCGCGTGCATTTTCCTCGGCCTCGTCGCGCCCCGCGGCGATGTCGAACTCGGGCGCTTCGTGTCGCAGTGCTTTCATCAGCCGTGTCAGCCCGTTCCCGTGACTGGCCGAGCCCAGACAAGCCGGGATCAATTGGTGGTTTTGCAGGACCTGCGCCGCCAGATCATATATTTCCTCGCTTGGCGGTTGTTTGTCCTCGATCAGCTGTTCCAACAAGTGGTCGTCAAAGTCGGAAAGCGTTTCCAGCAGTTCCGTCCGGGCTTCCTGCTCGCGGTCCTCGACCGATTGTGGCAGTTCGATCAGGGCCGAGGGTTGCCCCTCCTGATACTTCCAGGCGCGTTCAGAAATCAGGTCAACTGCGCCGATGATCGTGTCACCATCGCGGATAGGGACCTGCCGCAAGGCGATGTGATGAGTGCAATAGGTCTGTAGGGCCGCGATGATGTCGCGAATGCGGCCATTGGGGCTGTCCATGCGGTTGATGAACAGGAAGCAGGGGATTCCGGCCTCTTCCACCAAACGCAGATAAGGGGCGCACAGCACGGCGGCGTCGGGGTCAGGTGGTACGACGACAACGGCCGCGTCCGAGATCGCCATCGCAGGCCCAACATAAGCCAGCGTATCGCTGCCTCCGTTCACGTCTACGGCGCACCAGGGTTCGCCCAAATAAGAAAAACCGTGCAGATGCACGGTTCCGGATACGTCGAATGTGGTTGGCCGGCCATCGAGGCGGCTGATGGCCTCGACCAGTGTTGTTTTGCCCGATTGGCTGGGGCCGAGGACGGAAAAAACGCGCATGGATGCTGTCCCTCTTTCAAGTTGCAGAACGGCTGCACGAAAAGGGCGGTCGAGCGCGAATGCGTCGGCACATGCTGTCTGGTATTTTGCCTGCCTCGGGCGCGGGGCGGATGTTCACCCGCCCCCTGAGTGTGGGGAAAACCCACCCTCCGCGTCAAGTCTTGTCCCTGTTGTGGGGTCAGATCGCCGAACTGTGGCCTGCCTTGCTGAGGTCATAGGCATCAAAGCTGCGGGCGATCATCCGGGTCAGCGGGCGGGCTTCCGGGGGAATGTAAAGACCGTCGTCAGTGATGCTGAGCAGCCCGTCAAAGGCAGAGTTCGCGGCTTCGTACATTCCCTGCAACTCGGCCGGGGAAATGGCATGGTCACGCAGGATCTCGGCCGAGTTGATGCGGAAATCGCACATCAACGCTTCGATCAGACGAGCGCGCAGGATGTCCTGACCCTTGAACAGGTGTCCGCGCGAGATCGAAAACTGCCCCTCGCGGATCGCCTTTGTGTGCGCCGAGGTCGCCGGGGCGTTCTGCGCATAGCCTTGCGGGAATTTCGAGATTGAGCTGGCGCCCACCCCAATCAAAACCTCAGCCTGATCGTCGGTGTAGCCCTGGAAGTTGCGTTTCAACCGGCCTGCCTTCAGCGCATGCGTCAGCCCGTCATCCTGCGTCGCAAAGTGGTCGATCCCGATCTCGGCGTAATTGTCCCACAGGAACAGACGCCGGGCTGTATCGAACAGGTCCAGGCGGTCTTCGGGTGTGGGCAGGGCATCCGTAGGAATCAATTGCTGCCGTTTGGCCATCCACGGCACATGAGCGTAACCGTATAGCGCGACCCGATCAGGGCTGAGCGACAGCAGCTTCTGCACGCTCTCGGTCATCTTCGCTTTGGTCTGATGCGGCAAGCCGTAAAGGATGTCGGCATTCAGGCTTGTGATACCCCGCGCGCGGATCATGTCTGCGGCTTGACGCGTGGTGTCATAACTTTGGATGCGACCGATGGTTTTCTGGATGTCGTCGTCAAAATCCTGCACACCGATCGAGGCGCGGTTCATGCCTGCTTCGGCCAGCGCGTCCAGGCGGGCTTCGTCGATTTCATTGGGGTCGATTTCCACCGAAAACTCGGCATCCGGTCCAAGGGGCACAATCTCGAGGATTCGCGCGGCCAGATCCCGCATCAGGTCCGGGCTCAGCAAGGTTGGTGTGCCACCGCCCCAATGAAGGCGGGACAAGGTCACGCCTTCGGGCAGGTGGGCGGCCAGCAAATCCAGCTCGGCTTTCAGGACGTCCACATAGGCAACCACCGGGCTGTCGGTCTGAGTCCCCTGGGTGCGGCAGGCGCAAAACCAGCATAGCCTGCGGCAGAACGGAACATGGACATATAGCGACACGGAACTGCCGGGTTTGATGCCAGAAATCCAGTCGCCAAAATGACTTGGCCCCACATCATTGCTGAAATGCGGGGCGGTGGGATAGCTTGTGTAACGCGGGACTTTCGCGTCAAATAGTCCAAGCTTTGCCAATTGCGGTTTCACTATCATAGCGATACCGTTAAGGCACCGTCGATACAGATACCTTGACTGAGATCAAGTGGAAGCGCGAACGATGTTAAAAGCTCAATTTGACCATACCAACTGTTCGGACTGTCCAATCCGGCACCGCGCAGTTTGCGCGCATTGCGATGCCGATGAGTTGGAAGAGCTTGAAGACATCAAGTATTACCGCACCTTCGAGGCGGGTCAGACGATTATCTGGTCTGGCGATCAGATGAATTTTGTGGGCTCTGTCGTGTCAGGGATCGCTTCGTTGACGCAGACGATGGAAGACGGGCGTACGCAAATGGTTGGTCTGCTGCTGCCCAGCGACTTTGTCGGGCGACCGGGGCGCGAGGCCGCGCCTTATGATGTGCAGGCCACGACCGATGTGGTCATGTGCTGCTTTCGCAAGAAACCGTTCGAAGACCTGATGAATACCACCCCGCACATCGCCCATCGCCTGCTTCAGATGACGCTGGACGAACTGGACGCCGCGCGCGAATGGATGCTGGTGCTGGGGCGCAAAACGGCGCGCGAAAAGATCGCGAGCCTGTTGTCTATCATTGCCCGCCGAGATGCCTCGATCACACCAAAGGACAAGCCTGCGTCCATCGTGTTCGACCTGCCGCTGACGCGTGAGGCGATGGCAGATTATCTGGGTCTGACCCTTGAAACCGTCAGCCGCCAGATCTCGGCCCTCAAGAAAGACGGGGTCATTCTGCTGGAAGGCAAGCGCCACGTGACGATCCCGGATATGCGCCGCCTGATGGAAGAGGCGGGCGACGATTCGGATGGCGGGTTCCTGGTTTAAACCTGTTCTCTGAGAGTTTTCCGTGGTTTACTGGCCTGGTGAATGAACCAGTCAGGAGATTGGCATGGAATTCAGTAGCCTTTTGGCAATGCTCATCATCGGCTGCATCGCCGGGTGGCTTTCGGGCAAGATCATGGAAGGCCGCGGCTTTGGCCTGATCGGTAACGTGATCGTTGGGATCATTGGCGCATTTCTTGCGGGCATGATCTTTCCGGCGTTGGGTTTTTCTGTCGGTGGCGGTGTTTTATCGTCGATCTTTTTTGCGACGATCGGTGCAGTGATCTTGCTGTTCGTGATTGGACTGATCAAACGTGTTTGAGCCACCCGCCGGAGCGGGTGGCCTGTAGCTCTCTTTGTCAGTGTGCCAAAAAGACCGGAACTGAGGCTTGTTCCAGCATGTTGCGGGTGGCCCCGCCTAGGATCGCCTCGCGGAACCGCGAATGGCCGTAAGCGCCCATGACAATCATGTCCGCCTCGCTGTCGGCAGCGTGCCGATTCAGGATGTCCGAGACGCGGGTCATGGTTTTGCTCAGCACGTCGATTTCGCATTTTGCCCCATGGCGGGCCAGCATCTGAGACAACAGCCCACCCGGGTCAGAACGATCCGGGCCGTGGCGCGGCGGGTCGATGACAACGATCCGAACCACATCAGCCTGAACCAGGAACGGCAGCGCGCGACGAATGGCGCGCATGGCTTCGACGCTTTCGTTCCAGCCGATCAGAATCGTACTGGGGCGCTGGAAAGGCGTCGCGTCTTCCGGTGTGACAAGAACAGGTGCGTGGCCTTCGAACATAGCTGCTTCGACAATCGGTTCAGCCTCCGCCCCGCGGTCTTTGCCGTAAGGTTGCGGCAGGACGACCAGATCGGAGAACCGGGCGCGATGAGCGACGTGACGGCCAATATCAGCGATCTGGGCGACACCGCTTTCCGCAGACCAGCGCACTCCTGATTTACCCAGGACGTCCTTGGTGTGCACCAACAGCTCGTCGGCCTCGGCATTGGCCCGGCTCAGGGTCTCTTGCAGGACCAGGGCATTCGCACCCGCGTAATAGTACCCGGCCTGGCTGCGATCCACCCCAAGGCACAGCGCTTCGGCATGGGCGTCCTGTCCATCCGCCAGTGCGACCATTTGAGCCAAAGCGGACTTAGATTGTTCCGCGTCCGTTACGACTGTGAGAAGAGATTTGTAAGCCATCTTGACCTCTTGCCTTGAGGATTGAGTCACCTGCGACCACGCAGCTCATCCTTAAGGCTTAGGATTGTCACAGATTTCGGCGTATTGTCTTGACACAGATCAAAGCAAGTCTGGCCGCTGTGGGACACAACAGCGACCAGTCAAAAAGGTCCCGCGACCAAACAAGAATCGCGCGGGGCATGGCAAAGGGACGCAATATGTCAAATTACATCAAGCTGATCGTGCTTGGTCTGATCGCGATATTCGCGGCGATCGGAACCAACTATGCACGCGATTTGGCGTATCAGGTGCATGCAATTCTGGTGATGCTGATCGCCGGTGGTTTGTTCATCTGGACGCTGAGAAACACGGATGAGCCAGATATCCTCGTGGACCGCTCGGCCGAATACATGGACGATGTTATCCGCTATGGCGTGATCGCAACCGCCTTTTGGGGCGTCGTCGGGTTCATCGCAGGGACGTTCATCGCCTTTCAGCTCGCCTTTCCGGTGCTGAACTTCGAATGGGCTCAAGGGTACCTGAACTTTGGTCGTCTGCGCCCGCTGCATACATCGGCGGTGATTTTTGCGTTTGGCGGTAACGCGTTGATTGCGACATCGTTCTACGTGGTCCAGCGCACCAGCGCTGCGCGGCTTTGGGGCGGCAACCTCGCGTGGTTTGTTTTCTGGGGTTACCAGCTGTTCATCGTGCTGGCCGCAACCGGCTATGTTCTGGGCGGAACGCAGTCCAAGGAATATGCAGAACCCGAATGGTACGTTGACCTGTGGCTGACCATAGTCTGGGTTGCTTACCTGGCCGTGTTCCTGGGCACGATCGTCAAGCGGAAAGAGCCGCATATCTACGTGGCGAACTGGTTCTACCTGGCGTTTATTGTGACCGTTGCGATGCTGCACCTGGTCAACAACATGACCATCCCGGTCAGCATCTGGGGCTCTAAATCGGTTATCGTCTGGTCGGGCGTTCAGGATGCCATGATCCAGTGGTGGTACGGCCACAACGCCGTGGGCTTTTTCCTGACTGCGGGCTTCCTGGGGATGATGTACTACTTCATTCCGAAACAGGCCGAACGTCCCGTATTCTCGTACAAGCTGTCGATCATCCACTTTTGGGCGCTGATCTTCCTGTACATCTGGGCTGGTCCGCACCACCTGCACTATACCGCGCTTCCTGACTGGGCCTCGACGCTGGGCATGGTGTTCTCGATCATCCTTTGGATGCCGTCCTGGGGTGGTATGATCAACGGTCTGATGACCCTGTCGGGTGCATGGGACAAGCTGCGCACCGACCCGGTGATCCGGATGATGGTGATCTCGGTCGGCTTCTACGGCATGTCCACGTTTGAGGGTCCGATGATGTCGATCCGTGCCGTGAACAGCCTGTCTCACTACACCGACTGGACCATTGGCCACGTACACTCGGGCGCGCTGGGCTGGAACGGCATGATCACCTTTGGTGCGCTGTACTTCCTGGTGCCGGTCCTGTGGAAACGTGATCGCCTGTATTCGCTGCAGATGGTCAGCTGGCACTTCTGGCTCGCCACCATCGGCATCGTGCTCTACGCGGCGTCGATGTGGGTCACTGGTATCATGGAAGGCCTGATGTGGCGTGAAGTGGATGCCAATGGCTTCCTGGTGAACTCGTTCGCCGACACCGTGGCGGCCAAGTTCCCGATGTATGTGGTGCGTGCGCTGGGCGGTGTTCTCTACGTCGCTGGTGGCGTGATCATGTGCTACAACCTGTGGATGACTGTGCGGAAAGCGCCGGCCAAAGAAGCCAGCCTGTCCGTCGCGGTCCCGGCTGAATAAGGAGGGCCGGAGCAATGGCAATTCTCGACAAACATAAGATCCTCGAGACCAACGCGACCCTCCTGCTGATCTTCAGCTTCCTGGTCGTGACCATCGGTGGCATCGTTCAGATCACCCCGCTGTTCTATCTTGAGAACACCATCGAGAAGGTGGAGGGCATGCGCCCTTACACCCCTCTCGAAATGGCGGGGCGCGAGATTTATCTGCGCGAAGGCTGCTATGTCTGCCACAGCCAGATGATCCGCCCGATGCGGGACGAGGTCGAACGCTATGGTCACTACTCGCTGGCGGCCGAGTCGATGTATGACCACCCGTTCCAGTGGGGGTCCAAGCGGACCGGGCCTGATCTGGCGCGTGTCGGTGGTCGTTATTCGGATGACTGGCATGTGCGCCACCTGCGGGATGCGCAATCGGTTGTGCCGGAATCGGTGATGCCCAAATACGGCTTCCTGGAACAGCGCAAGATCGACGGTCGTTACATTGGTGACATCATGGCGGCAAACGCTGTGGTCGGAACCCCGTATACCGAAGAGATGCTGGAAAACGCCGCTGCGGACTTCCGTGCGCAGGCCGATCCGGACAGCGACTTTGACGGGTTGCTGGAACGGTATGGCGACAAGGTCAACATCCGCAACTTTGACGGCCAGCCCGATCTGACCGAAGCGGACGCGCTGATCGCCTATCTGCAGATGCTGGGTACTTTGGTTGATTTCTCGACCTTCACCCCGGATCCGAGCCGCTAAAGGAGGGTGTGATGGAAGAATACACAATCCTAAGGCAATTCGCGGATAGCTGGATGCTGTTGCTGCTGTTTGTCTTCTTCATTGGCATTGTGGTCTGGGTTTTCCGCCCCGGTGCCAGCAAGGAGTACAAAGACACCGCCAACATCCCGTTCCGGCACGAAGACAAACCCGCCGAACCCGAGGAGGCGAGGAAATGAGCAAACCATCTGAAAAACTGCCGGGCGATCCAAAAACAACCGGACACACCTGGGACGGAATCGAGGAATTCGACAACCCGATGCCGCGTTGGTGGCTGTGGACCTTCTACGCCACGATCTTCTGGGGCTTGATCTACACGATCATGTACCCGGCGTGGCCTCTGGTACAGTCGGCAACAGCCGGTGTTCTGGGCTGGTCTTCCCGCGCCCTGGTTCAGGAAGAACTGGTCGAGTTCGAAGAGGCAAATGCCCCTTGGAACGCTAAGCTGGTTGAAACCCCGCTCGAGGACATCTCAAAGGACCCGGAATTGCAGCAATACGCTGTGAATGCGGGTAGTGCCGTGTTCCGGACATGGTGTGCCCAGTGCCATGGCTCGGGTGCTCAAGGCGCGGCAGGGTTCCCGAACCTGCTGGATGATGCATGGCTGTGGGGCGGTTCGCTCGAGGATATCGAGTACACGGTTGCCTATGGGATCCGGAATGAAGAAAGCGATGATGCGCGCTATTCCGAGATGCCGGCCTTTGGTGAAATCCTTGAAAAGGATGAGATCACCCAAGTGGTCCAGTACGTGATGTCCCTGACCAATGCGCAGACCGACGATGCCGCTGCGCAGGCGGGCAAGGTTGTCTTCGAAGACAACTGCGCAGTCTGCCACGGCGAAGACGGCAAGGGTGACGTCACACAGGGTGCACCAAACCTGACGGATGCGATCTGGCTTTACGGTGGCAGCCAAGAGGCGCTGACCGAGACGGTTGTCTATAGCCGCTTTGGCGTAATGCCCCCGTGGGAAAATCGCCTGACCGATGCGCAGATCCGTGCGGTTACTGCCTATGTCCACCAGTTGGGTGGCGGTCAGTAAGGTTACAAGAATACCTTCGGACGGTTCGCCGCCCGAAGGTTAAGGCACCGGCTGTTCCATCTGTTCGCGCGTTTCCTGAACAGCCGGTGCTTATTCCTCATCCTACAATTCGTGCTTTTGTCGGTCCAGCCGTCGGCCTCTGTCCTCTTGCGCTGCCCACACGTTTCGTGGCGCGGCATTTTGTCGGACAAGTGGATGGCCCGACCACCTGCCTATTCGGTCCCTTGAGCTGGAAATGCACCGATTTGCCTTGTTTACAGCCCATTTGGCAGGTTCATGCGTCCCAAAAAACTGTTGGGTGCTAAGGGGGGCGAACTGGTAAGCTGTGACAAAAGGTGTCTGTACGATGCGCTTTTGACCCATGTCAAAGTGACTACCTTTGTGATCTGGAAGAAGACGCTGTGACAAAGCCACATCTGGAGCCAGCCCGTGAGCGATTCCGACCCCGCACCTAGCCTATACGCCGCAAGAGAGCCCATTTTCCCAAGGCGCGTTTCCGGGCCGTTCAGAAACCTGAAATGGATCATCCTCGCGGTCACCCTGGGCATTTACTACATCACGCCCTGGATCAGGTGGGACAGGGGGCCCAGCCTTCCCGATCAGGCGGTGCTTTTGGATTTGGCAAACCGTCGTTTCTATTTCTTCTGGATCGAAATCTGGCCGCACGAATTCTATTTCGTTGCGGGTCTTCTGATCATGGCCGGTCTTGGCCTGTTCCTGTTCACCTCGGCGCTGGGTCGCGTGTGGTGCGGCTATGCCTGTCCACAGACAGTCTGGACTGATTTGTTTATCCTTGTCGAGCGATGGATCGAAGGGGATCGCAATGCCCGCTTGCGCTTGCATCGGCAGGAAAAGATGGACCTTCGCAAGGCGCGTTTGCGTCTGACCAAGTGGACGGCTTGGCTGCTGATCGGTCTGGCGACCGGCGGGGCCTGGGTGTTTTACTTTGCGGATGCGCCGACGCTTGCGCGCGATCTGGTCACCGGAAACGCGCATCCTGTCGCGTATACCACCATGCTGATCCTGACGGGAACGACTTTCCTGTTCGGTGGGTTTGCACGTGAACAGATCTGCATCTACGCGTGTCCTTGGCCGCGCATTCAGGCCGCGATGATGGATGAAGACACCCTCGTTGTCGGTTACCGTGAGTGGCGGGGTGAGCCGCGGGGCAAAGGCAAGCGAACCGCTGATTCCGAATTGGGAGACTGCATCGACTGTATGGCCTGCGTGAACGTTTGCCCCGTTGGCATCGACATTCGAGACGGCCAGCAGTTGGAGTGCATCACCTGCGCCCTGTGTATCGACGCTTGCGACGACATGATGGACAAGATCGGCAAGCCCCGCGGTCTGATTGACTATATGGCGCTGAGCGATGAGACGCGCGAGCGCGAAGGCCAACCGCCCAAGAGCGTCTGGAAACACATCCTGCGCCCCCGGACCATCATGTACACGGCTCTGTGGTCGCTGGTGGGCGTTGCACTGCTGTTTGCTCTGTTCATTCGTTCGGATATCGAGGTCACCGTGGCGCCGGTGCGTAACCCGACATTCGTGACTATGTCGGATGGGACGATCCGCAACACCTATGACGTGCGGCTGCGCAACAAGCATGGCGAGGATCGGCTGTTCAAGCTGTCTCTGACCGGTGATCCGGCGATGCGCCTCGTGATCGAGGGTACCCAGCTTGATACAGTGAACGTGACCGCCGATACTGCACAGCTAGAGCGGGTCTATATCATCGCGTCCAAAGACACCGATCCGGCAGCGGCCGACACGACGCCCGTGCGGATCTGGATCGAAGACCTGCAAAGCGGCGAGCGCGCTTACAAGGACACGACGTTCAATGGACGAGGAAACTGATATGGCAGAGCGTCAATTTACCGGCAAACACGCCCTAGCGGTTTTTGTCGCCGCGTTCGGGGTGATCATCGCCGTCAACCTCGTGCTGGCCTACAGCGCCGTGAAAACCTTTCCGGGGCTTGAGGTTAAGAACTCTTATGTCGCCAGTCAGGAGTTCAACGAACGCCTGAAGGTTCAACAGGAACTGGGTTGGGAGATTCGGGCCGAAACCACGGGTGGTCTTCTGATCCTGCACATCACAGACCAGTCCGGTGCCCCGGTTCAGGTGGCCGAACTGCAGGCGGTTGTTGGCCGTGCGACCCATGTGAAAGATGATTTCAGCCCCGATTTCACCTTTGACGGTAACGCCTATTCTACGCCAGCGACGCTGGGCAAAGGGAACTGGAACATTCGTCTGGTGGCCAAGGACAGCAACGGTGCCGAATTTGCGCAGCGTGTACCGTTGTATGTGAAAGGGTAGGGGATGACGGCTCAGCTCAGCTCAGGTACGGCGGCCTGTCCGGGTTGCATCGCCACCCCGGCGGAACCGGCGCGGCCTATTCCTGAGGATGTGCAGATTGCCTTGTCTCTGCCGGGCATTCACTGCTCGGCCTGTATCGCGAATGTTGAACGCGAGCTGAATGCCCATCCGGGGGTCGAGGATGCGCGGGTCAATCTGACCCTCAAGCGGGCCATGATCAAAGCTGCACCGGAAACGCGCGCCGCTGATCTGATCCCGGTGCTGGAACGGGCAGGTTATGAGGCGCATGAGCTGGACCCGGGCGCGCTGTCGGCCACGCAGGCGGACAAAGCGGGGCGCGACTTGCTGATGCGGTTGGCGGTGGCCGGGTTCGCCTCGATGAACGTGATGTTGCTGTCCGTGTCGGTCTGGTCCGGAGCCACGGACGCAACGCGTGATATGTTCCACTGGATCTCGGCGGCAATCGCCTTGCCCGCAATTGCCTTTTCCGGGCAGCCCTTCTTTGCCAACGCTTGGAGCGCTCTGCGCGTGCGCCGTCTGAATATGGACGTGCCGATCGTGCTGGCAATCCTGCTGGCGCTGGTCACATCCCTGTGGGAGACAGCGCTTAGCGGCAAACACGCCTATTTTGACGCGGCTCTGACGCTGACCTTCTTCCTGCTGGCCGGGCGGTATCTGGACTATCGCACCCGTGCTGCGGCGCGTTCCGCGGCCGAAGAGTTGACCGCGCTTGAAGTCCCCCGTGCAATTCGTCTGGTGGACGGTGTGGAACAAGAGGTCTCAGTTACAAGCCTCGCTGTGGGTGATCTGGTGCTTGTGCGCCCGGGCGGACGTATGCCTGTGGACGGGCAGATCGTATCCGGCACCTCGGAGCTTGACCGGTCTTTGTTGACCGGGGAAACCCTGCCGATCTTTGCCGAAGCCGGGCTGGTCGTCAGCGCGGGCGAGGTCAACCTGACCGGGCCGCTGACCATTCGTGCAACCGCAGTAGGCGAGGATACGTCCCTGCACCGAATGGCCGATCTGGTGGCCATCGCAGAATCGGGCCGGTCCCGGTACACGTCGCTGGCGGATAAGGCCGCCAAGCTATACGCACCGGGGGTCCATATCCTGTCCGCGCTCAGTTTCGTTGGTTGGTATATCTATTCCGGCGATGTCCGCACCGCGCTGAACATTGCCGCGGCGGTTCTGATTATTACATGTCCCTGTGCGCTGGGGCTGGCCGTGCCTGCCGTGACAACGGCGGCTTCGGGCCGGTTGTTCCGCAAGGGGATGCTGATCAAACACGCCACCGCGCTCGAGCGTTTGGCCGAGGTAGATACGGTTGTCTTCGACAAGACCGGAACGCTGACCTCCGGCACGCCTGAGCTGACCAACCTCGGCGATCATTCCCGCGCCGATCTTGAAGTCGCGTTGGCGCTGGCCGAGGCGTCTTCGCACCCCTTGTCCGTGTCGCTTGCCAAATCGGCCAGGGACGCAGGTATCAAACCCGCTCGCGTCGAAGATGTGGTCGAAGTGCCGGGCTACGGCACCGAAGGCACCTACCGTGGCCAGCTCGTCCGGCTTGGTCGTGCCGGATGGACGGGCGGTGACGAGGGGAACCAGACAGCAGCCTGGCTGGCCATTGCGGGTCAGACACCCGCGGCGTTCCTGTTCGCGGACTCATTGCGCCCAGGCGCGGCTGAGGCTGTACACGCGTTTCGCGACGCCGGGAAAGAGGTCATCCTGATCTCAGGCGATACCAAGGGTGCGGTTCAGGCTCTGGCTGGCAAGCTGGGCATTGAAACTTGGATTTCCGAGGCTTTGCCCCAAGACAAGGCAGCGCATGTACAGGCACTCAGCGACAAGGGGCGTCATGTGCTGATGGTGGGTGACGGGTTGAACGATACAGCCGCGCTTGCTGCGGCGCATGTGTCGATTTCTCCGGCATCGGCGCTGGATGCGGCGCGGGTTGCGTCGGATATCGTACTGCTGGGCAACGACCTGTCGCCGATTGCCGACGCCTGTGACACGGCGGTCAAGGCAACGAAACGGATTCGCGAGAACTTTCGCATTGCCACGGTTTACAATATTATCGCGGTACCCTTGGCCGTGGCCGGGCTTGCCACGCCGTTGATCGCGGCTTTGGCGATGTCGACCTCGTCCATCACAGTGTCTCTGAACGCCCTGCGCCTGAGGTAGTTGATATGGAAGTTCTGGCCTATCTGATACCGATTTCCCTGTTTCTGGGCGGGGTTGGCCTTATGGCGTTTGTCTACACGGTTCGATCAAACCAGTATGACGACCCTGAAGGCGATGCGCGTCGCATCCTCAGCGATGAATGGGACGACAAGCCCAAGCCCTGAGTGCCCTTGAAATTGCCGCAATGCCCGGTTATGTCCGGCCTATCCGCTAGCAGAGAGAACCAAGCCAAATGGCAACCACAAACCCGATCCAGTTCATTCAGCAAGTCCGTGCCGAAGTTTCCAAGGTCGTCTGGCCGACCCGGCGCGAAGTTCTGCTGACCACGGTCATGGTGTTCATCATGGCGGCACTAACGGCTGTGTTCTTTGCGTTGGTCGATCTGGGCATTCGCGGCGGCCTGCAGCTGATCCTGGGTGCATTCGGCTGAGTCTGCAAGGGCGGGGTGGAAACGCCACTGCCCTCTTGCACAGCGCGCGATGTCAGAGTAGTTGACACGGTACTATTCGGAATGGGCGTGCGGCGATTCGGGCTGCGCGCCGCTTTTTATTCCGGGTCACGTGATGGAATTTCAATGATGGATGCGTCCGGCCAAATGGACGCTCCGAAGACAAACAAGGACGACAGGTTCATGGCGAAACGGTGGTATTCGGTCAGCGTTCTTTCGAATTTCGAAAAGAAGATCGCAGAGCAGATCCGCACGTCCGTGGCCGAGCAGGGCCTTGAGGACGACATCGACGAAGTGCTGGTGCCCACCGAAGAGGTGATCGAAGTACGCCGCGGCAAGAAGGTCACGACCGAGCGTCGTTTCATGCCCGGCTACGTTCTGGTGCACATGGAAATGTCGGATCAGGGGTATCACCTGATCAACTCAATCAACCGGGTCACCGGCTTTCTGGGCCCTCAGGGCCGCCCGATGCCGATGCGCGACGCTGAGGTGAACCAGATCCTCAACCGTGTTCAGGAAGGCGAAGAAGCGCCAAAGCTGATGATCACCTTCGAGGTTGGCGAGAAGGTCAAGGTCAACGACGGCCCGTTCGAGGATTTCGACGGCATGGTCGAAGGCGTGGACGACGAAGCTCAGAAGCTGAAGGTCTCGGTTTCGATCTTCGGCCGCGAAACTCCGGTCGAGCTGGACTTTACGCAGGTCACCAAGCAGAGCTAAGGCTTCTTCCCAATCGTTTTCAACGCCGCGATGCCACGAGCACCGCGGCGTTTTTGTTTTGGCGAAACCAACTTTCGAACCAGCGGATTAACGGCAGAGAAAGCGTTTGTTAGGGGCGACCCGGGATCAGATCTTGCTGCTGAAGAACCGTGAGTATGTCGAGAATTGTGGAGGGGCTGATATCAACTGACCCGTCTAGAAAAACGCCTAGGCCACCATCTCCGATCTCGCGCGGGCCGCCCTTGTCATAAACAGGATCAAGGGACGCAAGCTCTGCCGGAAGCTCGGGGCACAACGGGGTGTCGTTCAACACAAGATCGACTGCGGCCAGCATCAACTCTTTGACGGACTCCAGGGTGTCGTCTTCCAACAGTTGCTCTCGCTGCGCGTCTGGCGCCGTAAGCGTCAGGTCAATGAGTTTGAAAAAGGCGCAGTTGTCGCGCAGTTCGACAGTCGCTTCGGTGGACATATTGGCAGCGATAGCTCTTTTTTCCTCACCGCGCTGAAAGTCGCGGTCGCCGGTGCGGCTGCATTCAAAGATCGTGACGGTGACCGCCCCATCCAGATCGATTGTAGCATCCTTGGCTTTGAAACTTAGGTCATCCAGCCGAACTTGTAGGCCGCAATTGTCGACGATCGCGTTGTCGGCCAGCCGCTCGGGCACCATCTTTTGCATTTCCCGGAGGTCGAGAAGCGCACCCACCCCGATCCGAGTTGGCGCGGCGGCGGTGAGGTTCAGATCAAGTGTGTATGGCAGTTCCGTGTCTCGTACCGGCAGCGTTGCGTCGATCAGAAAATCGACCTGCTCGGCTCCGGGGGCGCGGGCGTTCAAGGTCGCGGCAATCAAGGCCGGGATCATCAACCAAAGTCTCATTCGGTAAACTCCAACACGCCCAGCTCTTTCAGACCCGCGAGAACTTCAACAATTGTCTCGGCGCTGACATCCGCCGACCCGACAACGGCTGCTCCCATCCCGCCGGGCGCAATTTCACGGGTGCCACCGGATTCGTAGATCGGGTCCAGAACCGCGAACTCCGAAGGCAGGGGCGGGCAGACTGGGTTTGCGGCCAGGAACTCTCCGCCTTTTTCCAGCACAGCTTGGTTTATGCGGTTGGTCAGGCCAAAAAGATTGCTCACGCCTCCGATGAAACCACGCGGGCTGAGATCTACGCTTTCGATACTGAAAGTAAGGCATTGGCCCTGTACTTCGGCCTTGGCAACCGCGGTTGCATCTACAGTAGCCCCGAAATACCGAATTCCGGGTTCCTCATTCCGTTTGCACCGAGTGAATTGGGCGCGGGCTGATCCCTCAACCTTCACAGTTTGACCTATGGCGGTGACGTCTCGAACCTCGAGGTAAATCTGACGTTTGCAGCTTTCCTCAAGCGGGCCTGTCAGTATCTGAGGCGCTTTTTCCTGCAAGCCCCGCAAGTCCATGAACGCCCGCAGTCGCAAACGGGTTGGACTGGATTCCTCCAGACCGCCGTAGACCGTGAAAGGAACAGGAATATCGCGCAGAGGAACTTCTTTGGTCAGCTTGATCTGGAAGCGACCGGCATAGGTGGCAGGATCGATCCCTTTTGCGGTGGATGACGAAGTTTGAGCGGCGCTATCAGTTTGTGCTGCGGTGGCTGCCGCACTTTGGTCTTGGGCCTTGCTGCCGCAACCGGGCAGCAAAGCAAATAGTGTGCAGATCAGTAGCCCCTTGTTCAGGCGAGATGACGCCATTCCAGACCGCCCCTTTTGTAACCAAGCTGTTCCAAGATACCTGTCGGCGGCTCTTTAGCAACTCATGCTTTTGAATTACTGAATACAATATGTGGAATTGGAGTAGTGTCAGTGCGCAAGCAACGTGGCTTTGGTTCACCAAGCCAACGCCCCTGATTCAAAAACGACGCCGCGATGCAATCTGCACCGCGGCGCTCTTAATTCAACAGATCTTTCGTCTACTGAGTTTGCGTGACAGCCGCGCGCAAAAGTTGCGGGCGGTCTGACTGCGAGGGCAGGAATACCGCCTGTGATCCCGCGTCCAGGGCGGAAAGGCTTGCATCGTACCATTGCAGGGCCAGATCACGACGCTCTTGCACGCCGAAGCCTTCGCGCAGGTGGTGGCCGATCAACTCACCGTAGGCCGGCTCACCCATGGCAACCAGCATCAGGGCAGAGCCCACAGCAGCGTCCATGTTGTCCTCGCGGTAGCCGATTGCCAGGCAAACCTTGCTGGTTGCGGCCAAGTCCTCGGGGCTTAGCCCAGATTCCAGCGCCAGTTTGC
This sequence comes from Ruegeria sp. R14_0, assembly GCF_017743975.1. Taxonomy (GTDB): domain Bacteria; phylum Pseudomonadota; class Alphaproteobacteria; order Rhodobacterales; family Rhodobacteraceae; genus Ruegeria. The sequence goes on from NZ_JAGHRC010000007.1 coordinate 180,975, forward strand.
GCATTTGGGTCTCTGCATCCGTTTTTGAGCTGAGTGCTAGCGCGTCGACCTGCGCGGCCAGCATTTCACCATACGAGTTGCACTGCGCAGCCACCTGATCCGGTGTCAGCCCTTGGATATCCTGCATCAGGTCTTCGCCGTGCGACATGGCATAGCTGCGGGCCAGACAAAACTGTTCGCTCAGGGCGAAATCAGGGTCAGACATGTTTGTCAGGGTCGTATAACCGCCATTGGTTGATGTCTGCAGCATCACCCCGCTGCACCGATTGGCGAGCGACGGGCCACCGGTTCCGCCAGAAAACAGGCTTGGCAGAGTGGCAGACGCTGTCTCGGTTGTGTCAGTTTCGGGCTCTGGCGCAGGTGCCGGCTGGGTCACAACAGGGGTCGTGGCAGCGGGCGCAGGTGCGGCTGGCGCCTGAGGTGCAACTGCCAGGGCAGAACCTGAATGGAGATGCTGGCGATATGCCAGCAACAATGGCTGACCGGTCAGCTGCGTTGTGGCCTGACCTCCGCTGGTCGCCCAATAGTAGGCCTGCATCAGGAAATCGCGCTGATACGTCTGAAAATCATAGCCGTTTATCGGATAGCCCATCGACGCCTGATAGCGTTCGATTGCTGACCGCGTCCCCCGGCCGACCTGACCATCAACCCGCCCGGCATTGTAGCCGAAATAGTTCAATGCCGTCTGGGTCTGCGCACCTTGCGTGGTCGACGGTATGCCCGGACGGTAAGTCCGGGTCGACCGCGTTGTTCTCTGGGCTTTTTTCTTCTGCTGGTCCTGTCCAATCGCATAACCCAGCACGCCGCCGACAACGGCACCACCAATAAAGTCACCCGCATCCGCCTGCGCAGTCTGTGGTGCTGTGGCCCCCAAAGAGAACGCCAGGCCAAGCGTCAGAATAAACCGAATGATCATAATAAACCTCCACCAAAACAACAAATTTTGCCCACTATAGCACATCCATGCGTCTCAAAGTGATTTCTGATCGCCATTCCAATGGGCGTATAGAGACCCAAGCATTTTTGCTTTGATATTGCGTTCTTAGCGGCGGGTGGGAAAACGATGTGCCCGGTTGCCGCAATTTTTTCGGCCTGTTCGGCCCACCTCAGGGCTCGATTCGAAAATTGCGGACAGAGTCGGAGTGGTGCACTTGCCAACCCCCAGATTCCCCTATAAACGCCGCCTCTATCGTCTTAGGGCGAGATTCTCTTGTGGGAGGTTGCTGGGATCGCGATCCCGGGCCGGACCACGCAACATAAACCGGGTGGAACGCGTTTCACCTACGTTGAAAGGAAAACCAAATGGCTAAGAAGCTTGCTGGTACAATGAAACTGCAGGTTCCTGCAGGTCAGGCGAACCCGTCGCCGCCAGTTGGTCCGGCGCTGGGTCAGCGCGGCATCAACATCATGGAATTCTGCAAGGCGTTCAACGCCAAGACCGCAGACATGGAGCCCGGCGCTCCGTGCCCGACCGTGATCACCTACTATCAGGACAAGTCCTTCACCATGGACATCAAGACGCCGCCCGCGTCTTACTACCTGAAAAAAGCAGCTGGTCTGAAGCCGGTTGGTAAGCGTAACCGTCCTCGTGGCGCGGAAAACCCAGGTCGCGAGACCGTGGCAACCGTAACCTCGAAGCAGGTTCGCGAAATCGCCGAAGCCAAAATGAAAGATCTGAACGCCAACGACGTCGAAGGCGCAATGCAGATCATCCTGGGCTCGGCCCGCTCTATGGGCATCGAGGTGAAGTAAGATGGCAAAACTTGGTAAACGCACCCGCGCCGCGCGCGAAGCTATCGCCGGCAAGGAAAACCTGTCGATCGAAGAAGCTGTTGCCCTGGTCAAAGCCAACGCAACCTCGAAATTCGACGAGACCATCGAAATCGCTCTGAACCTGGGCGTTGACACCCGTCACGCAGACCAAATGGTTCGCGGCGTTGTCGGCCTGCCGAACGGCACCGGTAAAGCGATGCGTGTTGCTGTTTTTGCGCGTGGCCCGAAAGCTGACGAAGCAAAAGAAGCTGGCGCAGATATCGTTGGCGCAGAAGACCTGATGGAAACCATCCAGGGCGGCACCATCGAATTCGATCGCTGCATTGCCACCCCGGACATGATGCCGATCGTTGGCCGTCTGGGTAAGGTTCTGGGCCCCCGCAACCTGATGCCGAACCCCAAAGTTGGCACCGTGACCATGGACGTGAAAGCGGCCGTGGAAGCAGCCAAAGGTGGTGAAGTTCAGTTCAAGGCGGAAAAAGGCGGCGTTGTACACGCTGGCGTTGGCAAAGCGTCCTTCGACGAAGCCAAGCTGGCTGAAAACGTTCGTGCTTTCGTCTCGGCTGTGGCCAAGGCCAAGCCGTCGGGCGCCAAAGGCACCTACATGAAAAAAATCGCGCTGAGCTCGACCATGGGCCCGGGCGTGACTTTGGACGTGGCAGCCGCAGCGGGCGAATAAGCCTTACTGCATCACAGTCAGAATTTGATCCCGGGTGGTGCAAGCTGCCCGGGTTTTCTTTTGTCCGGAAACCGCATGAAGGTCGTGCTCAAACGGTCAGCGCTTAGCTGGAGCTGTTTGTGCCTGGCTGCGAAGGCTTACATATATGCGCGCAGCACGCCCGCCTCGCGCGCGCTGATCGTGGGGGCTGCGGTGCGTTGGAACGCGTTGCTGGCATCCTCGATCGACGGGAACAGCGCCAGGATTTCCGACCGCTGCGGCGAGGACAGCGCGTATTTCGCGTTGTCGCCGAAATAATAGCTTTCCGTCAGCGCACCGTTCGAGCGGACAATGTGATGCCGGTCGAACATGAAATGCGTATAGGTGATGCGGTCCGTCTGTCGGATCGAAACCCCCGGAAGGCCGCACAGATGCTTGGCGGCCACGAACACCTCGGATGATCCAAAAAGCATGTCTGTGGCCGGAGATCCGATCAGTATCCGGTGCTGTTGTGAGACCACAAGCTCTTGCGTGTTTCCGATTGCACCGGCCTCAATCACCACCGGGGCAAAGGGGCCGTTGCCGTGAACCTCGGTTGTCGCGATCCAGAGGATCGGTTGAAACCCGCCGTCCCGGGTCCAGACGAGTTGGCCCTTTTTCAGGTCCTGAACTGCGACCGCACCGTCTGCGGTTTCGATCAGGGTTCCCGGTCCAAAGCACGTGACATAGTCGGTATAGGGCGACGACCCGGCATTGGACCCGCCGGTTTTGATGTAGGACGTCCCGCTGTCCAAAGGCGCGGAGGTCGCAAAGCCCCAGACGTCCTGCGTAACCCCGTTCTGTGAGAATACATATATGGTGATCTCTGGCCCGGTCGGGTTTAGGTCGTCGTCCAAGGCTTGCACCGTAATTATCGACTCGGATTCGACCTGGGTGCCGTTCGCGACAATGCCACCGCCATCGGTGATGATGTGGCCTGTTGGAAGGTCATCGTCAAAAACGTCAGGGCTGCCGGCGGTATCGTCCAGCGTGATGGTGGTTCCGGTTCCGCCCGTATAGGTAAAGATGGTGCCGTCCGGTGTGTCCGAGTTGTTGATGATCGAACCCCCGACCACGATGTCGTTTGCGTCTGCGGTATCCGGGACAAAATCAGCAATCATGCTGGAGCTGTCCTGGGCAAAAAAACTGCGGAGAACCATCTAAGCGATTTACCTTCTGTATTGCGTTTTTTGCCGGCCCAAATCGAAAAGGGCCGAGTGCGTTAAGGCTTGGGATAACGTTTTTGGGGATGGTCCGGTCAACTAAGATTTGCGCGATGTCGCTCACAATCCTGTCATGCGGATGGATCAGCCATCTCAGGGGTGTCGGAACGAGACTTGAAGGCGATCACCCAGCCTGTTCCGTCGATCTTTTTCAAACGCGCTGCAGTCGTGATCTGTGCGCCACAGGGCCAGCCAGTCTTTCAAAAGGCGTCCGCGAATACAGTAATCCAGGATTTCGACATTGATGGGGTGCCGGTAAAGGCGAAAGAACATGTCCTTGTTTCTTGTGAGGATACCGCTGCGGTCTACGTCCGATGCATGGGTTTGCCGAAAGATATCAGCCTTTAGGAAATCAACGATATCATACACGGCAAGTTTGTCGCGGGCCTCGGTGAAATCCAGGCCAATTGTTTTGCCCTGTCCGACGATCAGGTTTTGGCCGTGAAAGTCGCCATGCGAAAAGACCCGAAGGTCCTCGATACCCTTCAGGCGGGCACCTTCGGCAAGCATATTCTCCACCATGGCCCGGCTTTGGTGCGCGATGTCGCGCGGGACCGCCTGTATCAGCTCGCTCAGGCTGTCCGTCATCCAGCGCGGTTTGAAGGCATAGCGGGTCGGAGGGTAACGGGCGTGCAGATCGTGCAGCCATGACCCGGCCCGGCGATAGACTTGGGCGACCTGCTTGTCATCTGCGCTGTTGTAAATCAGGTCAACGGCGGTCGGTCGGTCAATATACTCGGTCACCAGAAATGATCCGCCCGGTGACAGATAGACAGGTCTGACAACACGCGAGGTTTCATTGCCGTCGAAATACTGATGCAGGGCGCTCAGCAGTTCGAATTCGCTTTTCAGCCGGTCTGTGGTGGGCGACGTGGTGTCGATTTTGAGCGCGAAGGCCTGGGATGGTGTGTGCAAAACCACAACCGAGCGGGTGTCTGCGAAAGCATGGGAGCGGTAGATACAGTCATAGCCGGTTACTGGGGCCTGCAGGCACGTATCGCAAAATTCGCGGATATACGCTTTGACATGGGTGTCTTCCTCGGGGGAAAGGGGCAAAATTTCAGCCAATGGTGCTGTCCTGCATCCGGGTAACGGGTTATGGGACAGGATAGCAGCACGGCTATTATGTCAACGGCTTCCGGGCGCCTGTACACAAGGCCGATTGGGATCTCATTGCAGCCTCAGAAACCGTAATTTACCTCTTGGAAACCGGCCCCATCTGCCCTAAGTAAGGCTACGAAGTAAAGCGTGCGATTCGTCGTGCGCTTTATTTTGTTTCGTCCAAGACGGTGGGTGGTGCCATATGGCCCCTTAATTCCCTGCCTGAGACGGGTAAGACCAAAGAATTCTGAGGGTCCAACCCTCGGGCGCATTTTGGCCAATCCCGTAACAACGGACCTGAACGCCGGGGTTTCGACCGCGGCAAATATGAGCCGGGGTGAGATATCGCCCCAAACTTGGAGAGAACTGTGGATAGAGCCCAGAAAGAGAAAGTGGTCGAGGAACTCGGCCAAATCTTCGAAAGCTCTGGCGTCGTAGTGGTTGCTCACTACGCCGGTCTGACAGTTGCCGAGATGCAGGACCTTCGCGCACGTGCTCGTGACGCGGGTGGCTCCGTGCGTGTTGCCAAGAACAGGCTCGCCAAAATCGCCCTTGAGGGTAAGCCGTGTGAAAGCATGGCCGACCTGCTGACGGGGATGACCGTTCTGACCTATTCCGAGGACCCTGTGGCAGCAGCCAAAGTGGCCGAGGACTTCGCCAAAGAGAACCAAAAGTTCGAAATCCTTGGCGGTGCAATGGGCGAGAACGCTCTGGACCGGGCTGGTGTTACAGCCGTGTCGAAAATGCCGTCGCGTGAAGAGCTTATTGCTACGATCGCTGGTATGCTTGGCGCGCCTGCTTCGAACATCGCCGGTGCAATTGGCGCACCTGCAAGCAACATCGCAAGCATCCTTTCCACCATCGAAGAGAAGGCGGAAGCTGCGTAAGCGGTTGGCACTGAATGATCTGCGTGGGGAAATATCCCTGACGTTGGAACACACACTGTAAACGGAAAGAGCTGATAAAATGGCTGATCTGAAAGCACTCGCAGAAAGCATCGTGGGTCTGACCCTGCTGGAAGCACAAGAACTGAAAACCATCCTCAAAGACGAGTACGGCATCGAGCCCGCAGCTGGCGGCGCCGTAATGGTCGCAGCTGGTGGCGACGCCGGTGGCGCAGCTGAGGAAGAAAAAACCGAATTCGACGTCGTTCTGAAGAACGCCGGCGCATCGAAAATCAACGTCATCAAAGAAGTTCGCGGCATCACCGGCCTGGGCCTGAAAGAAGCCAAGGAACTGGTCGAAGCCGGCGGCAAGATCAAAGAAGGCGTGGACAAAGCAGAAGCAGAAGACATCAAAGGCAAGCTGGAAGCAGCTGGCGCCGAAGTCGAGCTGGCCTAAGCTTAGTCTCTGGTGCATCGCTGATGTGCCGAAAAATTTGGCTGGGTCCGGAGAAATCCGGGTCCAGCCGAACCTGTCTTAGAAAGGGCCTCATCACGGGGGCGTTTTCTAAGACGCGGTTCGCGGATCGGGAGGCTGCCTTCGGGACGGTGGCCATGAATTGATCCGGACGTGTCGTCTCGAATGTGCAAGATGCCGGGGCCCGACGGTGTCTTTGCCCGCTGAGAACATCGAAAGGTGACATCTGACATGGCTCAAACGTTCCTTGGCCAGAAACGTCTTCGTAAATATTACGGCAAAATCCGCGAAGTTTTGGAAATGCCGAACCTCATTGAGGTCCAGAAATCTTCTTATGATCTTTTCCTGCGCTCCGGCGATGCAGAGCAGCCCACAGACGGCGAAGGCATCAAAGGTGTGTTCCAGTCGGTTTTCCCGATCAAGGATTTCAACGAAACCTCCGTTCTGGAGTTCGTGAAATACGATCTGGAAAAACCCAAATATGACGTCGAAGAGTGCATGCAGCGCGACATGACCTACAGCGCGCCGCTGAAGGTCACTCTGCGTCTGATCGTGTTTGATGTCGATGAGGACACCGGCGCGAAATCGGTCAAAGACATCAAAGAACAGGACGTGTTCATGGGCGATATGCCCCTGATGACGCCGAACGGCACGTTCATCGTGAACGGCACCGAGCGTGTGATCGTGTCCCAGATGCACCGTTCGCCCGGTGTGTTCTTTGACCACGACAAGGGCAAAACCCACTCTTCGGGCAAGCTGCTGTTTGCCTGCCGCATCATCCCGTATCGCGGCAGCTGGCTGGACTTTGAGTTCGACGCCAAAGACATCGTTTACGCCCGTATCGACCGCCGTCGTAAGCTGCCTGTGACCACCCTGCTGTACGCGCTGGGCCTGGATCAGGAAGCGATCATGGACGCGTATTACAACACCGTGTCCTACAAGCTGGACAAGAAAAAGGGCTGGATCACGCCGTTCTTCCCCGAGCGTGTGCGCGGCACCCGTCCGACCTATGACCTGATCGACGCGAAATCTGGTGAAGTTATTGCCGAAGCTGGCAAAAAGGTAACTCCGCGCGCGGTGAAGAAGCTGATCGACGAGGGCGTTGTCACCGACTTGTTGGTCCCGTTCGATAACATCGTCGGCAAATTTGTCGCCAAGGACATCATCAACGAAGAAACCGGCGCGATCTATGTCGAGGCCGGAGATGAACTGACCCTGGAATACGACAAAGATGGCGATCTGATCGGTGGCACCGTCAAGGATCTGATGGATGCGGGCATCACCGACATCCCGGTTCTGGACATCGATAACGTCAATGTTGGTCCATACATGCGCAACACCATGGCGCAGGACAAGAACATGGGCCGCGAAAGCGCGCTGATGGACATCTACCGCGTTATGCGTCCGGGTGAGCCGCCCACCGTCGAGGCTGCGTCGGCCCTGTTCGACACGCTGTTCTTCGACAGCGAGCGCTATGACCTGTCCGCCGTTGGCCGCGTGAAGATGAACATGCGTCTGGCTCTGGACGCGCCGGACACCCTGCGCACGCTGCGCCGCGAAGACATCGTGGCGTGCATCAAGGCGCTGGTTGAGCTGCGTGACGGTAAAGGCGATGTGGACGATATCGACCACCTCGGCAACCGTCGTGTCCGTTCGGTCGGCGAACTGATGGAAAACCAGTACCGCGTTGGTCTGCTGCGCATGGAGCGCGCGATCAAAGAGCGTATGTCGTCGGTCGAGATCGACACCGTCATGCCTCAGGACCTGATCAACGCGAAACCGGCTGCTGCTGCTGTCCGCGAATTCTTCGGCTCGTCGCAGCTGTCGCAGTTCATGGACCAGACCAACCCGCTTTCGGAAGTCACCCACAAACGCCGTCTCTCGGCGCTTGGCCCCGGTGGTCTGACGCGTGAGCGTGCGGGCTTTGAGGTGCGCGACGTACACCCGACCCATTATGGCCGGATGTGCCCGATTGAAACGCCGGAAGGTCCGAACATCGGTCTGATCAACTCGCTGGCCACATTCGCCCGCGTGAACAAGTACGGCTTCATCGAAACACCGTACCGCGTCGTCAAAGACGCCGAGGTGACCGATGAGGTTCATTACATGTCCGCGACCGAGGAAATGCGTCACACCGTGGCGCAGGCGAACGCGACGCTGGATGCGGATGGCAAGTTTATCAACGATCTGGTGTCGACCCGTCAGGCCGGTGACTACACTCTGGCCCCGCGCGAGAATGTTGACCTGATCGACGTGTCGCCGAAACAGCTGGTTTCGGTCGCTGCATCGCTGATCCCGTTCCTTGAAAATGACGACGCCAACCGCGCTCTGATGGGCTCGAACATGCAACGTCAGGCGGTTCCGCTGCTGCGCGCCGAAGCGCCGCTGGTCGGTACCGGGATCGAGGAAAAGGTCGCGATCGACTCAGGCGCTGCGATTCAGGCGAAACGCGCCGGTATCATCGACCAAGTCGATGCCCAGCGTATCGTTATCCGCGCCACCGAAGATCTGGAACTGGGCGACGCTGGCGTTGACATCTACCGTCTGCGCAAATTCCAGCGTTCGAACCAGAACACCTGTATCAACCAGCGTCCGCTGATCAAGGTGGGTGACACCGTCCAGAAGGGCGAGGTCATCGCCGACGGTCCGTCGACCGATATGGGTGAATTGGCCCTGGGTAAGAACGTGGTCGTCGCGTTCATGCCTTGGAACGGTTACAACTACGAAGACTCGATCCTGATCTCGGAACGTATCGCGCGTGACGACGTCTTTACCTCGGTCCATATCGAGGAATTCGAAGTCGCCGCCCGTGACACCAAGCTGGGCCCGGAAGAGATCACCCGCGACATCCCGAACGTCGGTGAAGAAGCGCTGCGCAACCTCGACGAGGCCGGCATCGTTTACATCGGTGCGGATGTTGAGCCGGGCGATATTCTGGTCGGCAAGATCACTCCGAAGGGCGAAAGCCCGATGACCCCGGAAGAAAAGCTGCTGCGCGCCATCTTCGGTGAAAAAGCATCTGACGTGCGCGACACCTCGCTGCGCGTGAAGCCGGGGGATTACGGTACGGTCGTTGAGGTCCGCGTCTTCAACCGTCACGGCGTCGAAAAAGACGAGCGTGCGCTGCAGATCGAGCGTGAGGAAGTCGAACGTCTGGCCCGTGACCGGGACGACGAGCTGGCGATCCTTGACCGCAACATCTATGCGCGTCTGCAGGGCCTGATCCTGGGTAAAACCGCTGTCAAAGGCCCGAAAGGCGTCAAGGCGGGGTCGGTGATCACCGAGGAGCTGCTGGAAACCCTGACCCGTGGTCAGTGGTGGCAGCTGGCGCTGGAAGGTGAGCAAGACGCACAGATCGTTGAAGCTCTGAACGAGCAGTACGAAGTGCAAAAGCGTGCTCTGGACGCCCGTTTCGAAGACAAGGTCGAGAAAGTCCGCCGTGGCGACGACCTGCCGCCGGGTGTGATGAAGATGGTCAAAGTCTTCATCGCGGTGAAGCGTAAGTTGCAGCCGGGCGACAAGATGGCCGGTCGTCACGGGAACAAAGGTGTGATCTCCAAGGTTGTTCCGATGGAAGACATGCCCTTCCTGGCCGATGGTACTCCGGTTGACTTCTGTCTGAACCCGCTGGGTGTGCCTTCGCGTATGAACGTTGGTCAGATCCTGGAAACCCACATGGGTTGGGCCGCACGCGGTCTGGGTCTGAACATCGACGATGCTCTGGGTGAATACCGCCGGTCCGGCGACCTGACCCCGGTGCGCGAAGCGATGAAGCTGGCCTATGGCGAGAATGTCTACGAAGAAGGCATCACCGGTCTGGACGAAGATGGCCTGATCGAGGCTGCGGGCAACGTGACCCGCGGTGTTCCGATCGCAACCCCGGTCTTCGACGGTGCCAAAGAGGCTGACGTCAACGACGCACTGGTGCGTGCGGGCTTCTCGGAAAGCGGTCAGTCGATCCTGTTCGACGGCCGTACCGGTGAGCAGTTCGCGCGTCCGGTGACCGTGGGCATCAAGTACCTGCTGAAACTGCACCACCTGGTGGATGACAAGATCCACGCGCGTTCGACCGGGCCGTACAGCCTGGTGACCCAGCAGCCGCTGGGTGGTAAGGCGCAGTTCGGTGGTCAGCGCTTTGGTGAGATGGAAGTCTGGGCTCTGGAAGCTTACGGCGCCGCCTACACCCTGCAGGAGATGCTCACCGTGAAATCGGATGACGTCGCCGGCCGGACTAAGGTCTATGAGTCGATCGTCAAGGGCGAGGATAACTTCGAAGCGGGCGTACCGGAATCGTTCAACGTTCTGGTGAAAGAAGTCCGTGGCCTCGGCCTGAATATGGAACTCCTGGATGCGGAGGTTGAGGAGTAAGGGCGCTGCCCTTTCTCCCGTCCCCCCTTCCGCAAGATTTGAGGTAACAAATGAACCAGGAAATCACCAACAACCCGTTCAACCCGCTGACGCCCCCGAAGGTTTTCGACGAGATCAAGGTCTCGCTGGCGAGCCCTGAGCGGATCCTGTCTTGGTCTTATGGCGAGATCAAGAAACCCGAAACCATCAACTACCGGACGTTCAAACCCGAGCGTGACGGCCTGTTCTGCGCGCGTATCTTTGGCCCGATCAAAGACTACGAGTGTCTGTGCGGCAAATATAAGCGGATGAAGTATCGCGGCGTTGTCTGCGAGAAATGCGGTGTGGAAGTCACTCTGCAGAAAGTCCGCCGCGAGCGTATGGGCCACATCGAACTGGCCGCGCCCGTTGCACATATCTGGTTCCTGAAGTCGCTGCCGTCCCGCATCGGTCTGATGCTGGACATGACGCTGCGCGATCTGGAACGCGTTTTGTACTTTGAAAACTACGTCGTCATCGAGCCCGGTCTGACCGACCTGACCTATGGCCAGATGCTGACCGAAGAAGAGTACATGGACGCGCAGGATGCCTATGGCATGGACGCGTTCACCGCCAATATCGGCGCTGAAGCCATCCGTGAGATGCTGGCCCAGATCGATCTGGAAGCAGAAGCCGAGCAGCTGCGCGCTGATCTGGCCGAAGCAACCGGCGAGCTGAAGCCCAAGAAGATCATCAAGCGTCTGAAGGTTGTTGAATCCTTCCTCGAGTCGGGCAACCGGCCCGAGTGGATGGTGATGACCGTAATCCCGGTCATTCCGCCGGAACTGCGTCCGTTGGTTCCGCTGGATGGTGGCCGTTTCGCGACGTCTGATCTGAACGACCTGTATCGCCGCGTCATCAACCGGAACAACCGTCTGAAGCGTCTGATCGAGCTGCGCGCGCCTGACATCATCGTTCGTAACGAAAAGCGGATGCTGCAGGAATCCGTTGACGCTCTGTTCGACAACGGCCGTCGTGGCCGCGTGATCACCGGCGCCAACAAGCGCCCGCTGAAATCGCTGTCGGACATGCTGAAGGGCAAGCAGGGCCGCTTCCGTCAGAACCTTCTGGGTAAGCGCGTCGACTTCTCGGGCCGTTCGGTCATTGTGACTGGTCCGGAGTTGAAGCTGCACCAATGTGGTCTGCCCAAGAAGATGGCGCTGGAGCTGTTCAAGCCGTTCATCTACTCGCGCCTTGAAGCCAAGGGTCTGTCTTCGACCGTGAAACAGGCGAAGAAGCTGGTCGAGAAAGAGCGTCCCGAAGTGTGGGATATCCTCGACGAGGTGATCCGCGAACACCCTGTCATGCTGAACCGTGCGCCGACGCTGCACCGTCTTGGCATTCAGGCGTTCGAGCCCGTTCTGATCGAAGGTAAAGCCATCCAGCTGCACCCGCTGGTCTGTTCGGCCTTTAACGCCGACTTCGACGGAGACCAGATGGCCGTTCACGTCCCGCTGAGCCTTGAGGCCCAGCTGGAAGCCCGTGTTCTCATGATGTCAACGAACAACGTTCTGTCGCCTGCAAACGGCGCGCCGATCATCGTTCCGTCGCAGGATATGATCCTGGGTCTCTACTATGTGACCCTGGAGCGCGAAGGCATGCCGGGTGAAGGCAAAGTCTTTGGCTCGATCGACGAAGTGCAACACGCGCTGGATTCGGGCGAAGTGCACCTGCACTCGAAAATCACCGCGCGGATCACGCAGATCGACGACGAGGGCAACGAAGTTCAGAAGCGTTACGAAACCACTCCGGGCCGTCTGCGCCTGGGTGCGTTGCTGCCGATGAACAACAAAGCGCCGTTCGAGCTGGTCAACCGGCTGCTGCGGAAGAAAGAAGTGCAGCAGGTTATCGACACTGTCTACCGTTACTGCGGTCAGAAAGAGTCGGTTATCTTCTGTGACCAGATCATGTCGATGGGCTTCAAAGAAGCGTTCAAGGCGGGCATTTCGTTCGGTAAGGACGACATGGTCATCCCGAACGACAAGTGGGGCATCGTTGATGACACCCGCGATCAGGTGAAGGACTTTGAACAGCAGTACATGGACGGCCTGATCACTCAGGGCGAAAAGTACAACAAAGTTGTCGATGCCTGGTCGAAGTGTAACGATCGCGTCACCGAAGCGATGATGAGCACGATCTCGGACGTTGCCAAGGCCGAAGACGGGTCTGACATGGAGCCGAACTCGGTCTACATGATGGCCCACTCGGGTGCGCGTGGCTCGGTTACTCAGATGAAACAGCTGGGCGGTATGCGCGGCCTGATGGCCAAGCCGAACGGTGACATCATCGAGACGCCGATCATCTCGAACTTTAAAGAAGGTCTGACCGTTCTCGAGTACTTCAACTCGACCCACGGTGCCCGTAAGGGTCTGTCGGATACCGCTCTGAAGACGGCGAATTCGGGTTACCTGACCCGTCGTCTGGTGGACGTGGCGCAAGACTGTATTGTTCGTGAGATCGACTGTGGCACCGAGCGTGCGATCACTGCCGAGGCAGCCGTCAACGACGGTGAGGTTGTCGCCTCGCTGGCCGAACGTGTGCTGGGTCGTGTGGCGGCTGACGACGTTTTGCGTCCGGGCACCGATGAGGTGATCGTGGCCGCTGGTCAGTTGATCGACGAACGTATGGCCGACACCATTGACGAGGCCGGTATCGCGTCGATGCGCATCCGCTCGCCTCTGACCTGTGAGTCCGAGGAAGGCGTTTGTGCAACCTGCTACGGTCGTGACCTTGCACGCGGTACCATGGTGAACACAGGTGAAGCTGTCGGCATCATCGCCGCGCAGTCGATCGGTGAACCCGGTACTCAGCTGACCATGCGGACCTTCCACATCGGTGGTGTTGCGCAAGGTGGTCAACAGTCGTTCCAGGAAGCCAGCCAGGAAGGTGTCGTATCCTTCGAGAACCCGCAGATCCTGGTCAATGCCGCAGGCGAGAGCCTGGTCATGGGCCGGAACATGAAGCTGGTGATCAAGGACGAGCATGGTGAAGAGCGTGCCAGCCACAAGCTGGGCTACGGCTCCAAGCTGTTCGTCAAGGACGGCACCAAAGTGGCCCGCGGCGACAAGCTGTTCGAGTGGGATCCCTACACCCTGCCGATCATCGCCGAGAAAGCGGGTACCGCGAAATACGTTGACCTTGTTTCGGGCCTTGCTGTCCGCGACGAGACCGACGAAGCAACCGGTATGACCCAGAAGATCGTGATCGACTGGCGCGCAGCCCCCAAAGGCAGCGACCTCAAGCCCGAGATCATTCTGGTCGGTGAAGATGGCGAGCCGGTCCGCAACGACGCGGGCAACCCGGTTCACTATCCGATGTCGGTGGACGCGATCCTGTCGGTCGAAGACGGTCAGAAGGTCGAAGCCGGTGACGTTGTCGCGCGTATCCCGCGTGAAGGTGCCAAGACCAAGGACATCACCGGTGGTCTGCCGCGTGTGGCCGAACTGTTCGAAGCCCGCCGTCCGAAAGATCACGCGATCATCGCAGAAGCCGATGGTTACGTGCGCTTTGGCCGCGACTACAAGAACAAGCGCCGCATCAGCATCGAACCGGCTGACGAGTCCATGGAGACCATCGAGTACATGGTGCCCAAGGGCAAGCACATCCCGGTCGCCGAAGGGGACTTCATCCAGAAGGGTGAATACCTGATGGACGGTAACCCGGCTCCGCATGATATCTTGTCCATCATGGGTGTCGAAGCGCTGGCGGATTACATGATCGACGAGGTGCAGGACGTCTATCGTCTGCAGGGCGTTAAGATCAACGACAAGCACATCGAGGTCATCGTGCGCCAGATGCTGCAGAAGTGGGAGATCTTGGACTCAGGCGACACCACCCTGCTGAAAGGCGAGCATGTCGACAAGCAAGAGTTCGACGCAGCCAACGAGAAGACCCTCTCGCGTGGCGGCCGTCCGGCTCAGGGCGAGCCGATCCTCTTGGGGATCACCAAAGCCTCGCTGCAGACGCGTTCGTTCATCTCGGCGGCGTCGTTCCAAGAAACCACCCGCGTGCTGACCGAAGCTTCGGTTCAGGGCAAAAAGGACAAGTTGGTTGGCTTGAAAGAGAACGTCATCGTCGGTCGCCTGATCCCCGCCGGTACCGGTGGTGCGACCCAGGCTGTGCGTCAGGTTGCCCAAGGCCGCGACAACGTCGTGATCGAAGCCCGCCGGGAAGAGGCCGAAGCCGCCGCAGCCCTGGCAGCCCCGGTCATGGACGACGACCTGGTTGGCGACGAGCTGGACGTTCTGGTGGAAACACCGGAAAGCCGCGAGTAAGCTACCTAGAAGACTAACGATCAGGCCCCGCGAATTCGCGGGGCCTTTTCTTTTGCCGGGTCGTGATATGCTGAACGCAATTGAGAACCGTTTCCAAGGGGGCATGATGCCAACCATCAAAGGTGATCTGATCCAACTGGCCCTGGATGGTGAGTTCGATGTCATCGTCCATGGCTGCAACTGTTTCCACGCGATGGGCGCCGGTATCGCGCGGGTGATAGCTGCAGAATTCCCCAGCGCCTTCGAGGCCGACCAGCGAACGGAATACGGAGTTCGATCGAAACTCGGGACAATTTCCGCAGCCCGGATTCTGCGGGAGACAGCAGATTTTACGGTGGTAAACGCGTATACCCAGTTTCATTGGGACGGAGTGGGACGGCTCGTGGATTACGACGCGATCTCAAGCTGTTTTGGCGCTGTTGCAACCGCCTATCCTAAAGCCCGGATAGGTTATCCGATGATCGGCGCGGGCCTGGCCGGCGGGGATTGGGCCGAGATCGCGCCGCGCATAGATGCCGCCCTTGCGGGCCTGGAACATAACCTTGTTGTGTTACCCGACTGAACCCACCCCAGCCGGTTGCGTATTGACAACGCACATGAGCTCACGACCAATGTGCTGAGTTTCGTTAAGGTATTGGAACCGGAAATTATGGCACCCAACGTGAAGGGCGCGATGCTGATGATGGGCAGCATGGCCGCCTTTACTGTCAATGACGCGATGATCAAAGTTGCAGGCGCCGAACTGCCTCTGTTTCAGATGGTCGCCATGCGCGGAGCATTGGCGACGGTTCTGGTTTTCCTGCTGGCGCGCCACCTCGGCGCTTTGCACCTGAATTTTCCGCGCCATGACAAATGGTTGGTCGCAGCGCGCTGTCTGGCGGAACTGTCGGCCACCTTTTTCTTTTTGACCGCACTGCTGCATATGCCACTGGCCAATGTGACAGCTGTTCTTCAGGCCCTGCCTTTGACGGTTACTTTAGGTGCGGTGCTGTTTTTCGGCGAACATATCGGATGGCGGAGAATTCTGGCAATCGGGACGGGGTTCGTGGGCATGTTGTTGATTGTCCGACCGGGGCCCGACGGATTCAGCATCTATGCGGTCTACGCCTTGATCGCTGTGGCATCTGTCACGGTTCGTGACCTTATTACCCGACGCATGTCGATCCACGTCCCATCGCTGGCTGTAACGCTGGCGACGTCGCTCTCGATCACCCTGGCGGCTGGTGTCGCGACAGCGGTCACGGGGTGGCAACCGGTACCGCTTGGCGCAGGTGTATTGGTCGCCTGCGCGGCCGTGTTTGTACTGACCGGGTATCTGTGCAGCGTGATGGTGATGCGCGTGGGCGATGTCGGGTTTGTTGCGCCGTTTCGGTACTCCAGCCTGGTCTGGGCGCTCGCGCTGGGTTGGTTGGTCTTCGGAGATTGGCCGGACACGATCACCATGCTGGGCGCGGTTCTGGTAGTTGCTGCAGGGTTGTTCACCTTGTTCCGTGAACGGCACTCTCAAGCGGCCGAGTGAACGCGCCGGACAGCGTCTTGTTGAATGCCAAAGCGTGCGATGAACTCACCCTCTTGTTCCGGGGTCAGGGGAGACAGCTCGGTTTTGTTGGCGCGGGCATGGGGTGAGTCGTTGAATGCGTTCAATGTCCGAACCCACATCGGCGCATCGGGATAGCTGATCACTGGCATGAAGCGACCGATTTTGTGGTGGGTAAAGCTCATGATCGTGTGCTTGCACCCACCGGCGATATACATGCCCAGGCCAACACCCAACAGTGACCGGAACACTTGCGAGGCGCGGATGCCATCGGGGCCAAACCGCGCAAGGAACCCGCTGTTGAAATCCAGGCCAATCGTCCGGTTGTATTCAGCCAACCCCTTTGCGTCCTG
Organism: Ruegeria sp. R14_0; assembly: GCF_017743975.1. Taxonomy (GTDB): domain Bacteria; phylum Pseudomonadota; class Alphaproteobacteria; order Rhodobacterales; family Rhodobacteraceae; genus Ruegeria. The sequence continues at coordinate 197,678 of NZ_JAGHRC010000007.1, forward strand.
GGCGGCAAAGCGCAGACGTTCGACCAGATCAACAGAGACCGCATCGTCGTCATCATGTCGAAACTGAATGCAGGGCTGGTCCGGGTTGGTTCGCGCGCTGTGCAGAACATCTTTGACAACCGGTCGGTGCCGGGCAGGCGCGCGCTTGATGATACGGATCTGCTTGATGTCCGAGGTGAGGTCATAGAGCCGCTCCATCGAATTTTTGGGCAGGCACTCACCGATCAACACCAATAGTTCAAAGTCTTCGTCGGTTTGTTCGCGAAAGCAGGGCAGGGTGGTGGTTTCGAACAAACGAAACCGTTCTTCCAGCCGGGCCGGATTATACAGGTACTGGCGCCGTTCCTCGACTGTGGCGTGTTCGACCTGATAGCCGCCGATCGCGGGATAGGAAAAGCGGCACAGGCCAATGACTTGCATGTTTCGTCCGTCGTATATTATCCGGGTCACTATGCCGGTCCTCTGGAAAACCCGCAACGCCAGAGTCATGCTGCAGACAGGCTTTGGGTGCTGGCAAAGCAGCCATAACCGGTTGGTCGGGGATGTGCTGTTGACACTCGGGCCGACTCCCCCTATTACGCGCGTCATCTCGGTACCGGGGGCCGCCCCATAACCGATTTCAGTAATGAACTGGTCAAGACCCGGACAATTTTGCCGTTCGCGTCCTCTGATAACCAACCGCGACGTTCACCTCGGAATGGGAACGCTCGCGGGTTTTGCGCTTGTGGACGCATAAGTGCAGCGAATTTAACCGCACGCAATGCGCGTGCATGTCATGTGTGTTGCAAAACGGGGAAGAAACCGGAATGCCAACTATTCAACAGCTGATCCGCAAGCCGCGGCAGCCCAAAGTAAAACGCTCGAAGTCCATGCACCTGGAGCAGTGCCCGCAGAAACGCGGCGTCTGCACCCGCGTGTACACCACCACACCGAAAAAGCCGAACTCGGCTATGCGTAAGGTTGCCAAGGTGCGCCTGACCAACGGGTTCGAGGTCATCTCGTACATCCCCGGTGAAAGCCACAACCTGCAGGAACACTCGGTTGTTCTGATCCGTGGCGGCCGTGTAAAAGACCTTCCCGGTGTGCGTTACCACATCCTGCGCGGTGTTCTGGATACTCAGGGCGTCAAAGATCGTAAGCAACGTCGTTCGAAATACGGCGCGAAGCGTCCCAAGTAAGAAGGAGAGGCTGATATGTCACGTCGTCACGCCGCCGAAAAACGCGAAGTCCTGCCTGACGCCAAATTTGGCGACAAGGTACTGACCAAATTCATGAACAACCTGATGATCGACGGCAAGAAGTCGGTCGCAGAGCGCATCGTCTACAACGCGTTTGACCGCGTTGAGAACAAGATCAAGCGCGCTCCTGTCGAAGTGTTCCACGAAGCGCTCGACAACATCAAACCGTCGGTCGAGGTTCGCTCGCGCCGGGTTGGTGGTGCAACCTATCAGGTTCCGGTCGAAGTGCGCCCCGAGCGCCGCGAAGCACTGGCCATCCGCTGGCTGATCACTGCTGCGCGCGGCCGCAACGAAAACACCATGGAAGAACGCCTCGCCGGTGAACTGCTGGACGCTGTACAGTCCCGCGGTACTGCCGTTAAGAAGCGCGAAGACACCCACAAGATGGCCGAGGCGAACAAAGCCTTCAGCCATTACCGCTGGTAATTCTAGAGGCTTATCCAAATGGCACGCGAATATCCGCTCGAACTGTACCGTAACTTCGGTATCATGGCGCACATCGACGCAGGTAAGACCACCTGCTCGGAGCGTATCCTGTATTACACTGGTAAATCCCACAACATCGGTGAGGTGCACGATGGTGCAGCCACCATGGACTGGATGGAGCAGGAGCAGGAACGCGGCATCACCATCACTTCGGCTGCGACCACCACCTTCTGGGAACGCACCGAAGACGGTAAAACCGCTGAAACTCCTAAGCACCGCCTGAACATCATCGACACCCCCGGCCACGTTGACTTCACCATCGAAGTTGAACGCTCGCTGGCGGTTCTCGACGGTGCCGTCTGCGTTCTGGACGCAAACGCCGGTGTTGAACCCCAGACCGAAACCGTGTGGCGTCAGGCTGACCGCTACAAGGTTCCGCGTATGGTTTTCGTCAACAAGATGGACAAGATCGGCGCTGACTTCTTCAACTGCGTCAACATGATCGAAGACCGCACCGGCGCACGTGCTGTTCCGGTTGGTATTCCGATCGGTGCCGAGTCCGAGCTGGAAGGTCTGATCGACCTGGTCACCATGGAAGAGTGGCTGTGGCAGGGCGAAGATCTGGGCGCAAGCTGGATCAAAGCACCTGTCCGCGACAGCCTGAAAGACATGGCTGACGAATGGCGCGGCAAAATGATCGAAGCGGCCGTCGAAATGGACGACGACGCGATGATGGAATACCTGGAAGGCAATGAGCCCGACGTTGAGACCCTGCGCGCCCTGCTGCGCAAAGGTACTCTGGAAATCGCGTTCGTTCCGGTTCTGGGTGGTTCGGCGTTCAAGAACAAAGGCGTTCAGCCGCTGCTCAACGCTGTGATCGACTATCTGCCCAGCCCGCTGGACGTTGTTGATTACATGGGCTTCAAACCCGGCGACGAGGAAGAAGTTCGTGACATCGCCCGTCGTGCCGATGACAACATGGCTTTCTCGGGTCTGGCGTTCAAAATCATGAACGACCCCTTTGTTGGCTCGCTGACCTTCACCCGGATCTACTCGGGCACCATGAACAAGGGTGACTCGATCCTGAACTCGACCAAAGGTAAGAAAGAGCGCATCGGTCGTATGATGATGATGCACTCGAACAACCGGGAAGAGATCGAAGAAGCGTTTGCAGGCGACATCATCGCGCTGGCGGGTCTGAAAGACACCACCACCGGTGACACCCTGTGTGATGCGAAGGATCCGGTGGTTCTGGAAACCATGACCTTCCCCGATCCGGTGATCGAGATCGCGGTTGAGCCCAAAACCAAGGGCGACCAGGAGAAGATGTCCCAGGGTCTGGCCCGTCTGGCCGCCGAAGACCCGTCCTTCCGCGTGGAAACCGACCTGGAATCGGGTCAGACCATCATGAAGGGCATGGGCGAACTTCACCTGGACATCCTGGTTGACCGTCTGAAGCGCGAGTTCAAGGTTGAAGCGAACATCGGTGCACCGCAGGTGGCCTATCGCGAAACCATCTCGATGCCGGTCGAGCACACCTACACCCACAAGAAACAGTCGGGTGGTTCGGGTCAGTTCGCGGAAGTCAAGCTGGAGATCCAGCCGACCGAAGCGGGCGAAGGCTATTCGTTCGAAAGCCGCATCGTTGGTGGTGCTGTTCCGAAGGAATACATCCCGGGTGTTGAAAAAGGCATCAACTCGGTCATGGACAGCGGCCCGCTGGCCGGCTTCCCTGTGATCGACTTCAAGGTTGCCCTGCTGGACGGTAAGTTCCACGACGTTGACTCGAGCGTTCTGGCGTTCGAAATCGCATCGCGGATGTGTATGCGTGAAGGCATGCGCAAAGCAGGCGCGAAGCTGCTGGAACCGATCATGAAGGTCGAAGTGATCACCCCGGAAGAATACACCGGCGGTATCATCGGCGACCTGACTTCGCGTCGGGGACAGGTGTCGGGCCAGGAACCGCGCGGCAACGCCATCGCAATCGATGCGAATGTTCCGCTGGCGAACATGTTCGGCTACATCAACACTCTGCGTTCGATGTCGTCGGGCCGCGCCCAGTTCACCATGCAGTTCTCGCACTACGATCCGGTTCCGCAGAACATCTCGGACGAGATCCAGGCGAAATACGCATAAGCGAAGATTTGAGGGAGCTCCGTTCAGGGGCTCCCTTCATTACCGAAAAAGGAGGCCATCATGGCAAAGGAAAAGTTTGAGCGTACAAAACCGCACGTCAACATCGGCACGATTGGCCACGTTGACCATGGTAAAACGACGCTGACCGCAGCGATCACCAAGTATTTCGGTGACTTCAAAGCGTATG
>NZ_JAGHRC010000008.1 GCF_017743975.1 Ruegeria sp. R14_0
TTGGGTCGGTGCGGCAGGTGGCGCAGCTCCTCGGGGTACTCGGCCTCAAAAAAACCGCGCACTTCCTTGCGGAACTCCGCATCGCTCATTGCGTTCCAGTCGGTCATTGTGCGGCCCCCTCTTCTTCGCGCGCGTCGAACCAGGCCCGGCGGTGATAGGCGTCGTCGCCCAGCCAGGCCGACAGCACCAGCGCCCGGTTCATGTAAAGCCCGATATCGAACTCGTCGGTGTAGCCGACTGCCCCGTGCAGCTGGATGGCGTCGCGGGTGACTTTCCTTGCGGCGGTGACGGCCCGCGCCTTGGCCCGGCTGGCCAGCCTTGACCGGGTATTTGCGTCTGTTTCACCGTCCATCCGCGCCAGAACTTCGCGCACTCCGGCCTGGGCGACCTCGCACATCACGTTAAGATCGACGGCACGGTGCTGGATGACCTGGAACGACCCGATCGGCTTGTCGAACTGCTCGCGCGTCTTGATGTAGTCGAGGGTAATCTCGAAGGCGCGTTGGCACAGGCCGACAAGCTCTGCCGCGGCAAGCGCCGTGGCATCGGCCACAGCCTCGGCCAGAGCATTCCGAACCGCGGCGCCGCTGGCCAGTTCCTCGGCCGGGGTTGCCGAGAACGAAAGCTCGCCCAGGGAACTGCCGTCGGCCTGCGCCCGCGTGTTCGTGACAAGCCCGGCCGCACCGACCTCGGCCAGAACCAGGACCGGGCCATCGTCACCTTCGGCCACAACAAGGAAACCCTGCGATCCCGCCGCGCCGACCACCCAGGCCTTGCCACCTGTCAGCTTGCCCTCCGCGTATCGGCAGGTCGCTTGGGCGGGCGCGCCGCCCGGGCCACGTTCCTGCCAGGCAACCGCCAGCGAAGCCTCGCCGCCGATGAGCTGGGCCAACTTCGGATGGTCCGGGCAAAGGCGGTGCAGAAGCCCGAGACCCAGACCGATCGTCGCCACCACCGGTTCCGGTGCGATTACGCGGCCGGCTTCCTCGGCGATGACGCCGCCGGCGGCGAGGCCCATGCCAAGCCCCCCCTGGTCTTCGGGCACCGCCACGCCGAAAACACCGGCTTCGGCCAGTTCCCGGATCATATCCGGGTCAAATTCGCCCCCGGCATCGCGGAGTTTTCGCGCCCGTCCACTTCCGCCCGCTCGGTCAAACAGCGTGCGCGCGCTTTCACGCAGCAGGCGAAGGTCTTCTTCTTGTTCGCTGGATTGCATGTCAGTCTGTGTCATTTTGTTTTCGCTGGATCATCACGGGGGTATCGGTTGAAAAAACCACCTCGCCGATCGGATTCTTGGCGCTGAGCGTATAGTGCAAGACACCCCTGTCGGGCTTGCTTTTGGACGGCGTCACCGAGTTGACCGTCATCTCAACATCAAGGGGTTCATCCGGGCGCACGGGCCGCAACCAGCGCAGATTGTCAAAGCCCAGACCGCCGATATTGGCAACATCGACCATCATCTCGGCCATGACCGGCCTGAACACCTCTAGCATCGTCTGAAACCCCGAGGCGATCAGGCTGCCATGGATGCTGGTCGCATAATCTTCGTCGATGTGCAGCCGCTGCGGGTCCCATTCCGTGGCGAATGCCTTTATTGAATCCGCGCTCAACGGGGCGGTTCGGAAGCGATAGACCTGGCCCGGCGAGAAATCCTCCAGATACCTCAAGAGGAACCCTCCTTCGCGAATCCGGCATCGTACCCGTTCGCATCCCTGGAAATCCGAATGCGGTTGAACTCTTCCAGTTTCGGGTAGGTTGCGCTGAAGGCGTTCAGGAACTCCTCAATCGGCGCATCGAAATAGAGCCCCCGGTCGTTCACATATTCCATGTGGCGCTGGTCCTGTTCGTCGAATTCATGAAACAGGGCGTCGTGATAGCCGTCAAAGACCAGAGGCTTGACCCCGAACCTTTCGCACAGATCCATGTTGAAGGCAGGCGTGACCTTGTAAGGCTCTCCATCCAGCCACAACTGAACGTAGCCGTGATAGATGAAAAGATCGGTGCCCATCAGCTCCTGCAGCTTGGGTGTGTTCAGGTGGTTGCGCACATCCGCAAACCCCAATGCGGCGGGAATGCCGACGGCACGCAGACAGGCGGCAAGCAAGATCGCCTTGGGAACGCAAAAAGCCGCCTCTGCCCCGGCAATATGGCTTGCACGGTAGGAGTCTTCATCCAGCGCGAATGTGTATGGATCATACCGGATGTCATCGCGGACCGCTTCGAACAGGCGGATCGCCTTGTCCCGCTTGGACGCATCCGGCGAGAGATCGCGCAAGGCCGTTGTCACAAACCCCTGCACTTCCAGGCTGTCGCTTTCGACATAATGCGATGGCATGACATAGCGTTCGGCTTCTGTCGGCAGGTCGTCATTGGGCTTGACCATCGTGCATCTCCGTTTTTCTAACACCTGTTAGAATAGTGAGTCTCAACCAGCGCGTCAACCGGGTTTACTCTGTCTCAGGCTCGTCCAGCCCGTAACGCGCGTTGTCTTCGCCAAGGACGGCCGCACGCCCCGCCGAACTCGCCGGAGCGCGGAATGCCGGCGCGATTGGCAGCGGCAATGCGGGCGCCTCCTGTCCGGATATGTTCAGGGTCCGTCCGAATGCGCCGCGCGCGGTGAAATGCGCCTCGGTCGACGCCTCTGCGGGCGTTTTCACGACGGAACAACAACAATCGGCCGCCGCCAGCAAAGGCCCCCAATGGGTCGAGGGTTGCTCGCCCAAAAGGCGCGCGACTTCGGCGGCGCTGGCATCGGGGTCGGACCAGTCATCGCGAAGATCCTGCGGCAGGCCAATAACATCGCAGAACGATTGCCAGAACTTTTCTTCCAACGCACCAACCGCAATCTGGCGCCCATCCGCAGCGGTATAGAGCCGATAACGGGCCAGCCCGCCGGTCAAACGGCCAGAGGCGTTTTCGATCTCTTGCCCCGCGATCACACCTTCCGCATGCGCCCAATAAGCAAAGGCAAACGCCCCTTCGGACATGGCGATATCCAGATGCGTCCCCTTTCCGCTCTGTTGCCGCGCCATCAGCGCCAGCAGGATGTTGACGACCGCTGGATAGGTGCCGCCCCCGATGTCGGCGATCAGACCGTATGGCATAGTCGGCTGTTCGTCCGGGCCCCGGCTCAGTGACAGGATACCCGCATCGCCCACGTAGTTGAGGTCATGACCGGCGGCGCTGGCCTTCGGTCCGGTCTGTCCGTAACCGGTAATCGAGCAGTAGATGAGGCCCGGATTGATCTCGCGGACGGTGTCGTATCCCAGCCCGAGCCTGTCCATCACACCGGGGCGAAACTGCTCTACCAGAACATCGGCCTTTTCAAGCAAAGGACGCAGAACTTCTATTGCGCCCTTTGACTTGAGGTCGATCGCCACCGACCGCTTGCCGTGATTCAGAACGGAGAAGCCAATGCTCTCACCGTCAATTTTCGGCGCGGTCAGGCGGGCGTCCTCGCCCGTGCCCGGGCGCTCGAACTTGATCACCTCGGCCCCAGCCTCTGACAGTATGAGCGTGGCCATCGGACCGGGAAGAAGGGTGCTGAAATCCAGCACCAGGATATCCTTGAGCGGTTGAGCCATCTTCACTACCTCAGGCGAAGCGTGCCGCGCCGTTGTTCAGAACCACCACATCGCGGGTCGGGATCGACGCGCGGAACCGGGCCTCGCCGTTCTCTTCCCAAATTTCGAACCGCACGGTTTCGCCGGGATAGACCGGTGCCGAGAACCGGACATCCAGACCGACAAGCCGGGCGGCATCATAGTCGAGCAGCGTCTTGAGGATCGCCCGCGCCGCCAGCCCATAGGTCGCCAGACCATGCAGGATCGGGCGATCGAACCCGACCGAGCGGGCGACATCCGGATCGGCATGAAGCGGGTTATAGTCACCGCTGAGACGATAAATCAGCGCCTGGCGCGGCAGGGTGTCGATGTCGCAGACATGATCGGGCGCGCGATCAGGCAGCGCCGCCGGAGCCGGGCCGGGCCTGTTGTCGCCGCCAAAGCCGCCATCGCCGCGGCAGAAGGCCGACATCGCCACGCGCGCCAACTTGTCGCCGGTGTCCGCGTCGACGATATCGCGGCTCTGGTAGATGACGGCGCCCTTGCCCTCGCCCTTGTCCGAGATGAAGTCGATCTTGCTGCGGCCGACAATCCGGCCATGGGTCGGCAGCGGCTTGTAGATATCTAGCCACTGTTCGCCGTGCAGCACTTTCTGCCAGTTCACGCCCGTCTTGGGATCGCGCAGCCAGAAGCCCGGATACCCCATGACGACAGCCATCGAGGGAACGGCCTTGAGCCCGTCCTCATAGACATAGGCCAGTTCCTTTTTGTCGGCCGGATCTTCGCCGAACCCAAGGCCGAGCGCATAAAGGATTGTATCCCGCTCGGTCAGCGTCTGTTCGACTTCCTCAAAATCCCAGTTCGATAGTGCATCGAAATCCAATGGCATTTACTTTCCTCCCTTAGTTGCCGTCAGAGCGTGTTTTGCGACCCCAGAATGGCCGTGACCTGGCTGGACAGCACACCGCCGTTGCCATGCGCCAGCGCCAGGTCGATATCGTTCAACTGAATGCCCGGCGCGTCGCCCCGAATCTGACGCGCGGCCTCGATCACGGTAAAGATGCCGTACATGCCGGGGTGCACACAGGACAGGCCCCCGCCGTTGGTGTTCACCGGCAAGGCCCCGCCCGGCGCGATACGCCCGTCCCCGACAAAGGCCCCGCCCTCGCCCTTGGCGCAAAAGCCGAGATCTTCCAGAAACAGGATCGTGTTGATGGTAAACGCATCGTAAAGCTCGACCGCCTGAATGTCCGAAGACGACACGCCCGCCGCGGCAAAGGCGCGTACGCCGGATTCGCGGGCGGCCGTCACGGTGAAATCCTTCATCTGCGAGATTTGCCGGTGCGAGCTTTCCGCCGCGCTGCCCAGGACGTAAACTGGCGCCTTGGGGAAGTCGCGTGCGCGCTCGGCGCGCACCATTACGATCGCCCCGCCGCCATCGGTGACCAGACAGCAATCGCGCACAGTCAGCGGATCACCCACCATGCGCGCGCCCAGCACGTCCTCGCGGCTGAGCGGGCCGCGCTCGAACGCCTCGGGGTTGGCCTGCGCCCAGGCTCGCGCGGCCACCGCCACATCGGCCAGATTTTCACGGGTGGTGCCATATTCATGCATGTGCCGTGCCGCCGCCATCGCATAGGCGGAAATCGGATAGCGCGGATTATATGGCGCCTCATAGGCGGGCGGACGCGAGGCCGTCACCAGCCTGCCCGACGCCGTGCGCTGGTTGGAGCCATAAACGATCAGCGCCACGTCACACAAACCTGCCTCCAGCGCCATGGTGGCGGAGGTCAGGTAATTCACGAAGGACGATCCGCCCGTCATGGTGCCGTCGATGAACCGGGGCTGAATACCCAGATATTCAGCCGCCATCAGCGCCGGCATGCTGTCTTCCATCATGGTGCAGAACAGACCATCCACATCTGACAGCTTCAGCCCCGCATCGCCAAGTGCCGCAAGCGCGGATTGCGCCATGACATCATAGGCGGTCAGCCCATGCGCCTCGCCAAACCCTGCGTGGCCGGTGCCCACAATGGCGGATTTTCCCCGAAGTTCAGTGGTCATGGCTTATCCCTCCGACGGCTTGAAAAGTACGGCGGGGGCGCCCTCGGCCTCGCCCACGAAAGCGGTCACGGCCATGTCGATGGTGACATCACCCGGGGCGATGCCCTCGACCCGGCTCATCATCCGGACACCTTCCTCCAGCTCGACCATGCAAATATTATAGTCGCCGCCGCGCTCGGGTTTGCGGCGCACGACCGTGGTGGTATGAACCCGGCCCTTGCCGCTGGCCTGCGACCACGAAATCGCGGTGCCATGGCAATGCGGGCACAGGATTCTGGGAAAGAAGTGATAGGCCCCGCAATCATCGCATCTGGGCAGCACGATCTCTCCCATTGCCAGCGCGTTCTGGAATATCTGGTCTGGTCCTGTGGCATCCGGCACCGGCGTTCTCCTCAAAATGTCTCAGTCACTGGTCAAGCGTGTTGCCAATATTTCTAACATTTGTTAGATTTAGTCAAGCGCCCAGGATCATCTGCGAGAAACTCATGTCAGGTTCAGACTTAACCCCCCTTTCCGGCAAGCTCGTCGTCACGCTCGAACAGGCGGTGGCGGCACCCTTTTGCTCTTCGCGGCTGGCCGATGCCGGCGCGCGTGTGATTAAAATCGAACGCAAGGGCACGGGGGATTTCGCGCGCGCCTACGATACCGCCGCCAATGGCGAAAGCGCCTATTTCACATGGCTGAACCGGGGAAAAGAATCGGTCGCGCTGGATATCAAGGCGGACGAGGACCGGGAAGTCTTGCTCAGGATGCTCAAAAACGCGGATGTGTTTATTCAGAACCTGCTGCCGGGCGCGCTGGCCAAGCTCGGGCTCGACTCCGCGACCCTGCGAGAAAGGTTCCCGCGCCTGGTGACCTGCGACATCACCGGATACGGCGAAGACGGCCCGATGCGCAATGCCAAGGCCTACGACCTTCTGGTGCAATGCGAAAGCGGTCTGGCATCGGTGACGGGCACGCCAGACGGACCGGGGCGGGTTGGCGTGTCGGTCTGTGACATCGCAACCGGCATGGCAGCCCATGCCGGGATCTGCGAAGCGCTCGTCGGGCGCGACCGCACCGGCAGGGGCAGCGGCGTTTCGGTGGCCATGTTCGACGTGATGGCCGACTGGATGTCGGTTCCGCTGCTCTATCACGATTACCTTGGCAAGGAGACGCCACGTGTCGGGCTGAACCACACGGTTATCTGCCCCTACGGGGCCTACCCGTGCAAGGACGGTGAGCTGGTCGTCGTTGCCGTGCAGCACAGCGGCGAATGGCAGCGGTTTTGCGAACACATACTGGGCGACGCAACACTGGCATCGGACCCGCGATTTCATGACAACACATCGCGCCTGAACAACAAGCCCGCGCTGGAGGCGCTGATCAAGGCGGAGTTCGCCGCGCATGAGCGTGCCGGAATGCTGAAACGGCTCGATGCTGCGGGCATTGCCTCCGGTGCCGTGAACGACGTGGCGACCCTGTCCGCGCACCCGCAGCTTGACAGGTCCGCCATTGCCACGCCCTCTGGCGAAATCAATGTCCCGACGCCCCCGATCCGGCGCAGCGGCGGTGAGGCGACGCTTGGCCCCTGCCCTGCCTTTGATGCGGAAGGCAAAGCTCTGCGCGCCGAATTCGGGCCGCGTTCATAACAAAGGTTACGGAAATTAATGACCGCAGCAAAAAAGCCCGCGATCCTTGACGGCGTGAAGGTCGTCGATCTGACTTCGGTGGTCTTCGGACCTTTGGCCACGCAAATGCTGGGCGATCTGGGGGCCGATGTGATCAAGGTCGAAGGCCCTGAGGGCGATCTTCTTCGCCAGGTCCAGCCCTCCCGCAGCAAGCTGATGGGCGCGGCCTTCCTGGGCACCAACCGCAACAAGCGCAGTGTTGTGCTCGACCTGAAAACGCAAACCGGCCGCGACCGGCTGCGCAAGCTTCTCTCGGATGCCGATGTGATGATTTCAAGCATCCGGCCCGCCGCACTTGCGCGCCTTTCGCTTGATCCCGAAACCCTGCGTCACGAGAACCCAAAGCTGATCACGGTCTCGGCCACCGGCTTCGGGCAGGACGGACCCTATGCCGCCAAGCCCGCCTTTGACGATTCCGTCCAGTCGGTTTCGGGTCTGGCCGGCCTAGCAACATTGCGTGACCCCGAGGCTCCGCCCGCCTATGCCCCGACGATCCTCGCCGACAAGCTCGGCGGCGTGACAGCTGCCTACGCCGTCATGGCGGCCCTTTTCCACCGCGAGCGCACGGGCGAAGCCCAGCATGTCGAGGTTCCGATGTTCGAAACGCTGGCCTCCTTTCTGATGGTCGAGCATCTGGACGGCGCCACTTTCGAAGAAACCCCGCGGGATTTCGGCTATGCAAGGATGCTGGTTCCGCACAGGCGCCCGGTTCAGACGGCGGACGGCTACATCACGATTCTGCCCTACACCAACGTCCAGTGGGCGCGGTTCTTCATGGCGGTCGGGCGCGACGACATGATTGACCACATCTGGGTCACCGACATGGATGCGCGCAGCCGCAACATCGGCGCGGTATACGATATGGTGGCGCAGATTGCCCTGACCCGGACAACGGATGACTGGCTTGCCCTGATGGAGCAGGCCGACATCCCCGCCATGCCAGTGAACAACCTGTCGGATTTGCCCAGCGACCCCCATCTTGCCGCGACCGGGTTCTTTCAGCAGATCGATCACCCGAGCGAAGGCGCCATCTGGACAACACGCCCGCCGATCCGGTTCTCGGCAACACCGGCGCGGCATGACCACCGCCCTGCCCCCGGACTGGGAGAGCACGACGAAGAGATCTTCGGACCGGGCGGGGAATAACCCCACCCGGCACCGGGTCGATCACACATCCATCGAACGTGCGATCAGTTCCTTCATGATCTCGTTCGTGCCGCCATAGATCATCTGAACACGGCTGTCGGCATAAAGCCGCGCGATCGGATATTCCATCATGAAGCCATAGCCGCCATGCAGTTGCAGACATTCATGCATGACCTCGTTCTGCGTCTGGCTGCCCCACCACTTTGCCATCGAGGCCGTGGCCGCATCAAGCTCGCCCGCTTCCAGCCGTGCGATCCCGTCATTGACGAAACTGCGCAGCAATTCGGCCTTGGTCTTGCATTCCGCCAGCTTGAACCTTGTGTTCTGGAAATCCATGATCCGGCTGCCGAACGCCTTGCGGTCCTGCACGTATTTCACGGTTTCGGCGATGGCAAAGTCGATGAAGCCTAGCGCGGTGATGCCGATCATCAGCCGCTCCCATGGCAGTTGCTTCATCAGCTGATAAAACCCCTGCCCCTCTTCCGGGCCGAGCAGGTTCGCCGTCGGCACGCGCACGTCCTCGAAGAACAGCTCCGCCGTGTCCGACCCCTTCATGCCCAGTTTCTTCAGGTTGCGCCCCCGGCGAAAGCCCTCGGCATCTTCGGTTTCCAGAACGATCAGCGAAACACCCTTGGCGCCGGCGCCCCGGTCGGTTTTTGCCACGACGATCACCAGATCGGCGGTGTGCCCATTGGTAATGAAGTTCTTCGACCCGTTGATCCTGTAATGGTTGCCGTCCTTCTCCGCATGGGTCTGGACGTTCTGAAGGTCAGAGCCGGTTCCCGGCTCGGTCATCGCGATGGCCGCGACACGGTCGCCGCTGACCAGCTTCGGCAGCCACTTTTTCTTCTGCTCTTCGCTGCCATAGGCGTCGATGTAATGGATCACGATGGACTGGATGCCATAGCCCCACCCCATGTCTCCGGTACGCCCTTGTTCGTAAACGGTAATCGCATCGAACCCGATACCGCCGCCGAACCCGCCATAGTCTTCGGCGATCGAGCCCCCCATGATGCCCTGCTGTCCGGCGGACTTCCAGAACTCGCGGTCCACGATCCCCTGCTCGGCCCATTTTTCGATATTCGGGGCCATTTCGGCATCAAAAAGCTTGCGCGTGCTATCCGCAAATATCTTGTGTTCATCCGCCGCCCAACCAGGCGAGTTCTTGATCAGAGACATGTTTCTTACCTATCGAGCCAAGCTTTCATTTGGAGGAATCTAACGAGCGTTCCGTTTCTTGACAACGATCCTGAGCAGCTGATGACGAAGCGTCACCGGCTCTTGCACCACGCGTCTCCGGGTGGTTCCGTTGGGCCCGCCTTCCACTCGCCACACGCAAAAAAAGGCCCGCCGGTCTGGCGGGCCTTTCCGTGAAGCACCGTGTGCCGCGCCTCAGAGCTTCTCGACGAACTCGGGGACGGCGGTGAAAAGATCCGCGACCAGTCCGTAGTCGGCGACCTGGAAGATCGGGGCCTCCTCGTCCTTGTTGATCGCGACGATGACCTTGCTGTCCTTCATGCCTGCCAGGTGCTGGATCGCGCCGGAGATGCCGACGGCGATGTAGAGCTCGGGCGCGACAACCTTGCCGGTCTGGCCGACCTGCCAGTCGTTCGGGGCATAGCCCGAGTCGACGGCTGCACGGGACGCGCCAACGGCGGCGCCCAGCTTGTCGGCGAGGCCCTCGATGATCGCGAAGTCGTCCTTGGAGCCGACACCGCGGCCACCGGAGACAACCACCTTGGCGGAGGTCAGTTCCGGGCGGTCCGACTCGGCCATCGCGTCCTCGACCCATTCCGAAAGGCCCGGATCCTCGGCCGTGGCCGCATCCGCGACAGAAGCGGAGCCGCCGTCACCGGCCGCGTCGAAGGTGGAGGTCCGGAAGGTGATAACCTTCTTTTCATCCTTCGACTTTACAGTCTGGATGGCGTTGCCGGCGTAGATCGGGCGCTCGAAGGTATCGGCGTCGACCACTCCGGTCACGTCGGTCAGGATCATGCTGTCCAGCAGGGCAGCAACACGCGGCATGATGTTCTTCGCATCCGTCGTGGCGGGGGCCACGATGTGCGAATAATCCCTCGCGAGGGAAACGATCAGCGCCGACACAGGCTCCGCCAGGCGGTGACCGTAAAGCGCATCCTCGGCGACCAGAACCGATGCGACGCCGTCGATCTTGGCGGCAGTGTCGCCTGCGGCCTTGGCGGAGGCGCCAACGGCCAGGACGGTCACATCGCCCAGAGCCTTGGAGGCAGAGACAGCCTTGGCGGTGGCGTCCAGCGCCAGTTCGCCGTTGTTGACTTCGGCAAGCAGAAGAACGGCCATTACATAATCCCCTTCTCTTTGAGTTTCGCCACGAGGGTATCCACATCGGGCACCATCTCACCGGCTTTGCGCGCTTCGGGCTCGGAGGTCTTCACGATCTCCAGTCGCGGCGAAACGTCGACGCCGTAGTCGTCGGCCGATTTCTCATCCAGCGGCTTTTTCTTCGCCTTCATGATATTGGGCAGCGAGGCATAGCGCGGTTCGTTCAGACGCAGGTCGGCGGTGACGATGGCGGGCATCTTGACCTTGATGGTCTGCAGACCGCCGTCGACTTCACGCTTCACGACGGCGCTGTCGCCGTCGATGTCCAGCTCGTTGGCAAAGGTTGCCTGGGACCAGCCGAGCAGGGCCGCCAGCATCTGGCCGGTGGCGTTCATGTCGTTGTCGATCGCCTGTTTGCCCGCGATGACGAGGCCCGGGGCCTCCTCGTCGATGACACCCTTGAGGATCTTGGCGACGGCCAGCGGTTCGATGTCGGTGTGCACGTCATCGGCGGCGACAACCAGGATGGCGCGGTCTGCACCCATGGCGAGCGCGGTCCGCAGGGTTTCCTGCGCCTGCTTCACACCGATGGAGACGACGACCACCTCTTCGGCGTTCCCGGCCTCCTTCAGGCGGATGGCCTCTTCGACGGCGATTTCGTCGAACGGGTTCATCGACATCTTAACGTTAGCGAGATCGACACCGTTGCCATCCGCCTTGACGCGGACCTTCACGTTGTAGTCGATCACGCGTTTCACAGGCACGAGTACCTTCATTGGCGTGGATCTCCTTGATTTTCTGGTTTGGTTTCGACCGGTTCAGCGGTCTTGGAATTCCGGCTTTCGTTTTTCCGAGAACGCTTTCATGGCCTCCGGAAAGTCGTGCGCGCACAACAGGACGCTTTGGCAATCACGCTCGATGTCCAGTGCCTCAAGATAACTGCATTCCGCGGCGGCGCGCATCACACGCTTGGCGGTCTGAACACCGAACATCGGATGCTGGGTAATCTCGCGCGCGATTTCCAGCGCGCGGGTCTCGACCTGGTCGGCCGGAACGCAGTCTTCGACGATGCGCAGTTCCTGGGCGGTCCGCCCGTCGATCTCGCGCCCGGTAAGAACAAGCATCCGCGCCACACCCGCGCCGGCACGTTGCTGCAAAAGCCAGCTCGACCCGGTGTCGGGACAGCCGCCAACGCGGGCAAAGACCTCGCACAGCCGGGCATCTTCTGCCGCCACGACAATATCCGCCGACAGGGCCAGGCTGAGGCCCGCACCGAAGGCGACGCCGCACACGGCGGAAATCAGCGGTTTGCGAAACAGATAGGCCGCGCGCCCGCCATCGTGGACCTTGTCCACCATTTCCGATGTCGCGCGCGCGCCTTTGGCGATCTCAGTTTGAAACCCGACGAGATCGCCGCCGCTGCTGAAATGGTCGCCACCGGTCATGACAACGGCACGGATCGTATCGTCGCGTTCCGCTTTGCGCAGGTGGGTCACCAGTTCATCGACGAAGGCGATGCTGTAGGGGTTGCGCTTTGCTGGCTGAAGAAAGCGCAGGACGCCGATGGGGCCTTCCCTGTCCAATCGCATCAAGTCGCTCATGGTATGTCTCCTTCAGGTTCCGGTCCAGACCGGCCTGCGCTTTTCGGCAAAGGCCTTGGGGCCTTCAATGGCATCATTGCTGGCATAGACCACCTCGTGCAGGCGCTTGCCTTCCTCAAGGCCACCCGCACAGCCCAGATCCATGGTTGCGCGAACGCTGCCTTTCGCCGCAATCACCGAAAGCGGCGCCGCGCTGGCGATGCGTCTGGCCAGTTCGAGCGCGCGTGAGCGAACGGCATCGGGCGTCTCTTCGAGGTAGTTGGTGAACCCGTAATCGTGCAAACGTTCGATCGGCATCAGGTCGCCGGTCAGAACAATTTCCATCAAGATGGGCTGCGGCAACATCGACAGCGCCGGCGACGCCCAAGGCGATCCACGACCGATCTTCACCTCGGTGATGCCGACCTTGGTCCCCTTGAGACCGACCCGGAGATCGCAATTCAGCGTCAGCATCATGCCACCCGCCATCAGCGACCCCGTCATCGCCGCGATGATCGGCTTCTTGCAGGCGCGCATGGTCTCGTGAAACGGATCACGCATCTTGGACAGGATATCGACACCCTCGTCGCGTTTGATCTGCGTGGCTTCCTTCAGATCCAGCCCCGCGCTGAAAACCCCGCAATCGGCAGAGGTTAGAATTGCCACGCGCACGTTGTCATCCGCTTCGATCTGTTCCCAGGCATCGGTCAACCCGTTTGTCGCGGCCACGGAAAGCGCATTCTTGCGCTCGGGCCGGTTGATTGAGACGGTCGCGATACCGTCCGCGATGTTCACGTCAATGGGGCTCATGATGCCTGCCTCGTATTCTTTGGATAAACTTGGGGCGAAGCTTCCCCGCGACAGGTTTGCCGCGGGGAAGTTCATGCTTGTTCGGCCGACTTATTCGGTGGTGAACGTCGCCGAGCTGTGCTTGATGACTTCCCACACAACGTCGAGATAATCGGCGCTCCAGTCGGTCAGCGGAACCCAGGTTTCGCCATTCCATTGTTCGACGCGCGTCTTGCCGCCGCCACCGTGGTCTTTGTCGGTCACTGTAACCGGAGCCATCAGGCCATTGGCGTCGAAGTTCTCGATCGATTCATAGGCCGCCTTCATGCTCTCCGGCGTGATCGGCCAGCCGTTTTCGGAAATTGCGATACGTGCAGCCTCAAAACCGGCCGAGTAAATCGCCATGCCAGTGTTGTAGTAAACGTCACGGACCAGTTCTTCGGGCCCGCTGCCCTTGCCATTGGCATAGTAGGTGTCCAGCATCGTCTTCACGATCGGAACTTCCTGACCACCGGCCACGTTGGTTCCGCGCAGGATGCCCTTCGCCTCTTGTGCGCCGATGTTGGCGATATCCACTTCGTTCAGCCAGTTTACCGACAGATAACGATCAATCGGGAAACGGTTGCGGCGCATTTCTTTCGAAGCGACGACATGCCCGCCCGCCAGAAGCCAGCTGATCACATAGTCTGGCTTGTCACGGCGGATATTGCTCCAGGCACCGGCCTGATCCGACCCGGGAAGCGGCACGGGATAAAGCTCAAGTTCAAACCCTTCCTTATCGGAAAGTGTTTTCAGGATCTCGATCGGTTCCTGACCGAAGGGGTAATCCAGATAGATAAAGCCAATCTTCGCGTTGGACAGATCACCGTCCATCTGGCCCTTGATGAAGGCAACGTCATTTGCCGCCTGCTGCCAGTACGTCGGACCGACCGGGAAAACCCATTCGAACACTTCGCCATCCACGGCATCGCCGCGGCCAACGAAGGATTGCATCAGAACGTTGCCGTCTTTCATCGCACGCGGCAAAACAGCGTTCGTGACCGGGGTGGACAGGAAATTGAAGATGAAGACACCGTCGCGCTTGAGTTGCTCATAACATTCAACGCCACGCTGGGGTTCGTTGCCGTGATCGCGCACGATTATTTCCACCGGATGCCCTTCGATGCCACCGTTGTCGTTGGTGTACATCGCCAGATCCTGCGCGGCCTGGGCCACTTGTGGCGAGATGAAGGTATACGATTTACTGAGGTCGAAGCACAGCCCGAACCGGATCGGTTCCTTGTCTTGCGCGGACGCAAGCGTCCCACCTGTTGCCAACGCTGCGGCAAGAGCCACAGTCTTGAGTTGCTTTGTAAGGTTCACCATGTTTTCCTCCCATGGATGATGGTCTACCGGCTTGATTCTGTTCCGGGCGCGCCGCAGCCGTTCACGGCAGTTGCCCATCTTTCGGTCGCTTTTTATTGTTCGTATTTCGAAGAGCTTTCCTTCACCACTTCCCATACGACATCGGTGTATTCCGCGATCCAGTCGGTTTGCGGCACCCAGGCCTCGCCATCCCACATCTCGATACGCGTTTTGCCGCCACCGCCATGATCGTCGGCGGTCACCGTGATCGGTGCCATCAGCCCGTTCGCGTCATAGCCGTCAAGCGCTTCCAGCCCCGCCTTGTAAGACTTCGCGGTGATCGGAAGACCTTCGTTTTCGACCGCTTTGCGCGCGGCCTCAAACATGATCGAATACATGGCCAGTCCGGTGTTGTAGAAAACGTCCTGCGTCTTCTCCAGCGGGCCGGAACCTTGTCCCTTATCATAGAGCTCGGTCATGATTTCCTGGTACAGGGCAACATTCTGTCCACCCACGACATTGGTGCCGCGCTTGATACCGATGGCTGCTTCGTTGCCGATATTGGCAATGTCCACCTCGTTCAGCCAGTTGACCGATATGTACTTCTCCATCGGGATGCCATTTCTCTTCATCTCTTTCGAGGCGACCACATGCGCGCCTCCCAGCATCCAGACGATCACGTGGTCAGGCTTTTCGCGGCGCACCTTGGACCACACACCGGCCTGATCATTGCCCGGAAGCGGCACGGGATAGAGTTGAAGCTCGAAACCCTCTTTTTCGGACAAGGTTTCCAGGATCTCGATAGGCTCCTGCCCGAACGGGTAATCGAAATAGACAAAGCCCACCTTCACATCCGACATATCGCCGTCATGCAATTGCTTGATATAGGCAACGTCGTTGGCGGCCTGCCCCCAGTAAGTCGGTCCAATCGGATAGACCCAGTCAAACACCGTGCCGTCCACGGCATCGCCGCGGCCCACGAGCGACTGCATCAGAATGTTCCCATCTTCCATAGCCCGCGGCAGCACTGCTAGGGACACAGGCGTGGACAGCGTGTCAAAGACAAAGACGCCCTCGCGGCTGAGCTTGGAGTAGCACTCGATCCCGCGCTGCGGCTCGTTGCCGTGGTCGCGCACGATGACTTCGACCGGCTCGCCGCCAATCCCGCCCTTCATGTTGATCAGCTTCGCCAGATCCTGCGCCGCCTGGGCCACTTGTGGTGTGGCAAAGGTATAGGCCTTGCTGAGGTCGTAGCAGACGCCGACCTTGAATGGTTCGGTCTGGCCCTGCGTTCCGGCTGCCATGCCGGTCATCAGCGATATGGCGGCTAACGCCTTTGTAAGTGTCTTCATCATGTCCTCCCTGAACAGTCTTGGTTAAAACCTCAACTCAGCCAGCGTTTGCGGCGGCTGTAGTGTTTGACATTGTGAAAATCGGTGGCCTCCCCGCCGCCGAGATAAAACTCCTGAATATCGGAGTTGGATTTGAGCGCCTCGGCCGTGCCGTGCATGACAACGCGGCCGTTTTCGATCAGATAGCCTTCGGAAACGATCTCCAGTGCGGCCAGGGCATTCTGTTCCACCAGCAAAACGGACATGCCCGCCTCCTGATTGATCTTTTGCAGGATGCCAAAGATCTCTTCGACCAGGAACGGGGCAAGGCCAAGACTTGGTTCATCCAGCATCAGTAGTTTCGGCTGGGTCACCAGGGCTCTGCCGATGGCGAGCATCTGTTGCTCGCCACCCGACAAATAGCCTGCTTGCGAATTGCGGCGCTCGGCAAGCCGTGGGAAATAGGCGTAGATTTTCTCCTTTTCCGCATTCAGCGCCGACCGGGACATGCCGCGTGGCGCGGCGGCGGTCAGGTTCTCGTCCGGCGTCAGATGTTCAAAGACCCGTCGCCCTTCGATGACGTGACAGATGCCCATCTCGACGCGCTTCTGGGCAAGCATCTCGGTGATGTCCGTTCCCTGGAACATCACTTCGCCCCGGCTGATACGTCCGCGCTCGGCCTTCAGTAGACCGCTGATCGCTTTCAGCGTGGTGCTTTTCCCCGCGCCGTTCGAGCCCAGCAGCGCGATCATCGCGCCCGTTGGCACCTGGACTGAAACACCTTTGATCGCCAGCATTACATTGTCATACAGCACCTCGACACTGTTCATGGACAGGATGGGCTGGGCCTCAGCTTTTTCTTGCATCGACATTTCCCTCATTTCTTGAACTGATCGAAGGGCCAGACCATCAGGTAGTCCCTGATGTTGCCGTAGAGTTTCCCCAGACCAAGCGGTTCGATCAGAAGGATAACGACGATCAGCGCGCCATAGACCGCGTTCGGGATATGGGCGAGCGTTTCGATGTTCACTTGCATGCCCAGCCCTTCGCTTATCGAAACGACAAGACCGTTCACAAGCCCGGGAACCAGCAGGATCAGGGCAACACCGAAATAGGATCCGATGATGCTGCCAAGCCCGCCAACGATCACCATCGCAAGAACCTGGATCGAAACGGCAACCGAGAACTGCTCTGGCGCGGCAAGAAAGAAGAAGGTGGCAACAAGCAACGCACCGCTGACGCCGGCGATAAACGACGATGTCGCGAAGGCCAGGATCTTGTAGTAGAAGCTGTTCACACCCAGGATCGCGGCGGCAAAATCCTTTTCCCGCACGGCGACCAGGGCACGTCCAAGCCCGGAGCGCTTGAGGTTGAGCATGAAGATCGTGACCAACACACACCATCCAAAAGCGACATAGTAATACCCGGTATCCGACGTGATGTCCTGCCCGAGCAGCGCAAGTGTCGGCGATTGCAGCGATGCGTGCGAGCCCCCTGAGATCATTGGCGAATGGGTCAGAACCCAATCCATCACAAACTGCATCGCAAGAGTCGTGAGGGCGAGGTAGAGACCCTTGACCCGCAATGCGGCAAAGGCGAACAGGCTGCCAATCACGGATGACATCAGCCCGCCGATGATCAGGGCAAATTCCCACGGCACCCCAAATCGAGCGGCGTGGATCGCCGAGTACGCCCCGACCGCCATCACCGCGGCATAGCCCAGGTGCAGCTGCCCAGCCCAACCTGTCACCAGGTTCAGCCCGAGTGCGGCTGCCGTCCAGATCAGCCACGGGAGCATGTAACCGTTCAGGTAGAGCGAAGGTATGATGAATGGCGCAGCAAGGCCCAACAGGAGGATGAACGCGGCCAGGTTCCGGTCGGCAGGGACCTTGAAGATACGGCTGTCCGAGACATAGTTCGCGTGATGGACGCCGGAAAGTCTGTAAAACATGCCTTACACCCTTTCGATGTCGTGACGGCCGAACAGACCGTGCGGGCGGATCATCACCGTAAGAATGAGCACGGCGGCGACGATAAGCTCGCGGCTCCCGCCTCCGACCAGCGGATCGAGGAAATCGGCGCCGACGTTTTCGACCACGCCCAGAATGATGCCCGCGACCACGGCGCCAAGGATGGAATCGAGACCGCCAAGAACGGCCACCGTCAGCCCTTTGAGCAGCAACAGCGACAGCGCCTGATCGACACCCTGGATTTCGCCCCAGATCACACCTGCCGCCACGGCCACCACAGACGCCAGCGCCCAGGATAGCCCGACACCGCGCTCGACCGAGACACCAACCGACCACGACGCCATGTAATCATCCGCGATCGCCCGCAGCTTGATCCCGGTGCGGGTCCGGAAGAACAGCATGAACGCGACGAACAGAGCCAGCGCGACGCCTGCACCGACAAGATGGATGCGGCTAACGAAGATGTCGCCCAGGAACAGCGGCTCATAGCTGACGCCCAGTTCCATCGAACGCGACGTCCCGCCCCAGATTGCAAGCGTTGTGCCCCGCAGGAAAATATCGAGGCCAAGTGTCAGCATCAGGATCATGACGACCGGGCGTCCGGCAAGACGCCGCAGCGCCACCCGCTCGATGCCAAAACCCAGGCCGAACATGATGACCGCAGCCAGCGGAATGGCCAGCCACAAAGGCAGACCCGCATCGTACGACAGGGCAAGAACCACGTAGGCCCCCACCATCGTCAGCCCGCCCTGCGCCAGATTGGGCACCGAGGACGCCTTGTAGATCAGCACAAGTCCAATGGCGAACAGCGAATACAACAGGCCCGTCAGGGCCCCGTTGATCGCAAGCTCGGCTAGAAATATCCAGTCCATTTATACCTCCCTGACGGGAAGGATTCTTTCAACCTTCCCTACTTCCCCGGTCTCGTAAGTCACCTGCGCGCTTACATGGACCTCTTTTGAACCGTCGTAGAGTGCCGCGATCACGTCAGCGTAGCGTTCCTGAACGACCTTGCGCCGCAGTTTTCGGGTTCGCGTGATCTCGCCATCGTCGGGGTCGAACTCTTTCGGCAGACTGACAAAGCGCTTCAGGCGCAATGGTTTGGTGACGGCCTTGTTGACCCGCTCAAACGCCTCGCCCAGCAATGCCGCGACCTCTTCGCGCTGCGACAGATCGGCATAAGACACATAAGGCACGCCATTCACCTCGGCCCAGTGCCCCACAGCCTCGAAATCCACACAGACCATCGCCGTCAATTCATCAAGGCCCGCGCCGATCACCGCCGCGTCCTTGATATACGGGCTGAATTTCAGCCGGTTCTCGATGTAGTTTGGCACATAACGTTCACCGCCAGCCGTATGCATGACCTCGGAGACACGGCCCAAAACGACGAGGTGGCCGTCATCCTCCAGATAACCGGCATCGCCCGTATGCAGCCAGCCGTCCGCAAGGGCCTCGGCGGTCGCTTCGGGCTTGTTGAAGTAGCCTTCAAACACGCTGTCCGAACGCACCAGGATCTCGCCGTCCTCGGCGATGCTCAGCTCGACACCCGGCGCGGGTTTGCCAACGGTATGCAGCCGCACCTCGCCCGGTGCCTGGATCGCATTGATCGCGCTGTTTTCGGTCTGACCGTAGAGCTGGCGCAGCTTGATCCCCAGGGCGCGGTAGAACACAAACGTGTCTTCACCGATCGCTTCGCCGCCGGTGAAGGCGTTCTTCAGACGGCTCATGCCGAACTGGTCTTTGATCGGACCGAACACGATCGCCTCGCCCAGCAAGCGGCCCAAAGGCTCCAGTGCGCCGCCGCTCTTGCCATTCAGCTTGGCCGTCTCGGCCGCAACGGCCCGGTCCATGAAGAAATGGTACAGCCATTTCTTGAGAGGGGTCGAATTTTCGATGCCGACCTGGATTGTCGTCAGCATCTGGTCCCAGCTTCTTGGCGCCGCCAGATAGAAGGTCGGCGCAATCTCACGCATGTCGCGGATCACCGTTTCCTGCCGCTCGGGCACGTTCACTGTGAACCTCAGCAGCAACGCCGCCGCGACGGTAATGGCGTAATCCCCCACCCAGGCCATGGGCAGATAGGCAAGCACATCCTCGTTTTTGTCAAAGGCCCCCGCCGCATGGCCGTTGCGGGCCGCGGCAAGCACGTTTTTTTGGCTTAGAACGATCCCTTTGGGCGCGCCCGTGGTGCCGGACGAATGCATGAAGATCGCCGGATCGCCAGGCTTTGCCCGCTGCAAAAGCGCGTCACGCAACCCCGGTGCTTCGTTCAGGTCGTGCAGACCAACCTCGATCAGGTGATCCCAGGACATCAGGCCTTCGACCTCATAGAACCCAAGGCCGCGCGTTTCATCATAGATGATGTGGTCGATGCCTTTCGCGCCGGCGTCCTTCAGTTCAAGGATCTTGTCGACCTGTTCCTGATCCTCGGCGATGGCCGCGACAATCTCGACTTCGCCGAGAAAGTGCTGGAGTTCCGCAAGCGTCGCGCCCGCATAGGCAGGCATTGCATAGGCCCCCAGCAATGAGACGGCCAGCATCCCGCCATACAGACGTGCCCGGTTGTCGCCCAGAATAAGCACGGCTTTGCCCGGCTCTACACCGATCTTCTCCAGCCCGGCGGCACAGGCAAGCACCTCTTCGGCATACTCCGCCCAGGTGGTTTCCTTCCAGATCCCGCGTTCCTTTTCACGAAGCGCGATTTCGCTTCCGTGGCGCGACGCGTTATGCGCCAGCAAGGCACCGATCGTATCGCCGTCCGAAGACTGGTTCTTCGTAAAATCAGTCATGCGACCCTCCGATATATGCCTCGACGACCCGCGGGTCCTTTACGACTTCTTTCGGAATGCCGCTGGCGATCATTTCGCCATAGTTCAGGGCCAGCATCCGGTCACAAATGCCGGTAATGACATCCATATGGTGCTCGATCAGCAGGACGCTGACGCCCCGTTCGGCACGGGCATCCAGAATGAAGCGGGACATATACCCCTTCTCTTCCTGGTTCATGCCTGCCATCGGCTCATCCAGAATCAGCATTTCCGGTTCTGCCACCAATGCCCGCGCCAGCTCGACCCGTTTTTTCAACCCGATCGGAAGACCATCGACCAACTCATGCCGGATGCTCTCGAGTTGTAGAAACTCGATCACCTCTTCGACGATCTTGCGGTTCTCGATCTCTTCGCGCTGTGCGGCCCACCAATAAAGCGCGGTGCGCAAGACGCCCGGCTTCATGTGGATGTGCCGCCCGAGCAGAATGTTGTCCAGCACGCTCATCCCGTTGAACAGGGCAAGGTTCTGGAACGTCCGGGCAACCCCGAGTTTGGCAACCTTATGAGGCGCCGTGCCCGTGATGTCCTCCCCCCCCAGCCGGACAGTGCCAACATTTGGTGGGTAAAACCCGGTGATTGCGTTGGTCAGTGTTGTCTTGCCACTGCCATTCGGGCCGACAAGTCCGAAAATTTCGCCCTGGCGAATAGTAAGATCCACACCGGTGACAGCGACGATGCCGCCAAACCGGCGTTCGATCCCGCTGCATTCCAGTATCGTCCCGTCACCGGCACCAATTGCTGTTTTGCTCTTCGTCGTCATTTAAGTCCCATTGTCCCCACTTAGGTTCATGGCTTTCATCAGGAAATCCGGAAGTAGTCCGGTCGCCCCGTTGGCCATGGATCCCCCCACAATTGTTGCCCGCCGTCGATGTTCAGAACTTCGCCGGTTACAAATTTTCCTGAATTGGCCGCCATATAGACAACGCCTTCTGCGACATCCCATTCATCTCCGGCATGCCGCATCGGATTGGAGTCCTGAAAGGTCGCAGAGCCCTCGGCTGGGTAGTTCCCGAAACCGTTGCTTTCGCAGCACCCCGGTGCCACGCAGTTCACGCGGATATCATGCGGTGCCCATTCTACCGCCACCGACTTGGACAGGTAAATCACCCCTGCGCGGGCCGCACAGGTATGCGCGATCCCGGGCATGCCGCGCCAGATATCGGCCACGATGTTCACGATGGAGCCCGGCTGCTTGTTCTCGACCCAGTGGCGCGCCATGGCTTGCATCATCCACCAGGTGCCGTTGAGGTTGGTGTCAATGACCGCGTTCCAGCCGTTCGGGCTGAAGTCCAGCGCCGCCTGGGGGAACTGGCCCCCGGCATTGTTCACCAGCACGTCGATCGAGCCGAATTCCTGATTTGTCCCGGCGATAAACTCCCCAACCTGTTCGGGGTCGCGGATGGTCATCGGCATCGCGAAGACCTTCGCGCCCAGGCTTTCGAGGAATGCCTTGGCCGAAGCCAGCTTTTCCTCGTTGCGTCCATTGATCGCCAAGTTGGCACCCAGTTTGGCGAACAGGGCCGCAATTGCCAGCCCCAAACCGCCACCTGCTCCGGTGACAACGACGGTTTTGCCTGCGAACAGGTCGCCAGCATATACAGTCGAGCGTGTTGCGAGGTCTTCTTTCGAAGACCCGAACTGCGTCTCACTCATGACGCCTCCTCCCATTCCCCATTCAGGGCAGTTGATGCAAATCTAACGCGTGTTAGAAAAATATCAAGAAAACATTTCGCAGGTGTTACCGCCCGTCCCCTCCGTTCAGTAAGACTTTGGAAGCCCAAGAGCTTTTTCTGCTATGAACGACAAAAGCATCTGTGGCGTCACCGGTACTATTCGGAACAGCAGCGCCTCGCGCACCAGCCGCTCCACATGATATTCCTTGGCGTATCCGAATCCGCCAAACGTCATCTGCGCGACTTCGGTCGCTTCGACCGCGGCGTCTGCCGCCAATAGCTTGGCCGCGTTCGCCTCGACTCCGCAGGGCTCTCCGGCGTCGTAAAGGGCGGCGGCGTGCATCACCATGAGGTTGGCGGCCTCCACCTGCGCCCACGCCTTGGCCAGCGGATGCTGAACGCCCTGATTCTGGCCGATTGGCCGGTCGAAAACCACCCGTTCCCTGGCATATTGCACCGCGCGCGCCAGAGCGTTGCGGGCGATGCCGATGCACTCGCCGGCCACAAGGATGCGCTCAGGGTTCAGCCCGTGCAGAATCTGCCGAAAGCCCTTGCCCTCTTCTCCGATCAGGTCTTCAGCAGGTATCGGCAGCCCGTCGATGAAGACCTCGTTCGAATCGACCGCCTTGCGCCCCATCTTCTCGATCTCTCGAACATCAACGAAATCGCGGTTGAGATCGGTATAGAACAGACTCAGACCATCGGTCGGGCTGGTCACATCCTCAAGACGCGTTGTTCTCGCCAGAAGCAGCATCTTGTCCGCCACCTGCGCTGTTGAAATCCAGACCTTCTGCCCATGCACGACATACCTGTCCCCCTGCTGCACCGCCATCGTCTTCAACTTGGTGGTGTCCAGCCCGGTTGTTGGCTCGGTCACGGCGAAACAGGCCTTTTCATCACCCGCGATTAGGGGGGGCAACATGCGCGCGCGCTGTTCATCAGTCCCGAACTTCACCACCGGGTTGAGCCCGAAAATGTTCATGTGGATGGTCGAGGCCCCGCTCGCGCCAGCCCCGGACTCGGCAATCGCCTGCATCATGATCGTCGCTTCAGTGATCCCCAGGTCGGCGCCGCCGACCGCTTCAGGCATGGCGATGCCAAGCCAACCGCCATCGGCCATTGCCCTGTGCAAATCATGCGGAAAACCACCGTTGCGATCCCGGTCCAGCCAGTAGTCATCGTCGAATTGTGCACAAATCCGCAGAATATGGTCCCGGATTTCCTGTTGGTCGGTGGTCATTCTAAATGTCATGGCGTCCCCTTGCCTTCCAGTCTCACGAGTCCTGCCTCACAAAGGTCAGAGATCTGCTCATCATCGAGGCCAAGATCGTTTAGAATACTTCGGCTGTCTGCGCCGGGCGATCTTCCCAGCCAGCGAAGTTCACCGGGCGTCGCGCTTAGATGCGGGATCGGACCGATGACTTGGGTCTGCTCGCCGTCGACCGATACGATGTTCCCGCGATGGCGTATCTGCTCATTGGTCGTGATCTCCTCGACGCTAAACACCCGAGAGGCAACCGCATCATGTCGGGCGAATACAGCCGTAACTTCTTCAGCGGTGTGCTGCGTGACGAAATCATTGATCGCGTCAAAGACCACCGCCATGTGCTGCGACATCTCGCCGAGTGTCTCGAACCGCGGGTCATCGGCCAAAGAGTCCCCTCCGACCGCCCGCAACAGGCGTTGCGCTGTTTCCGCGCTACCTGCCGAGACGGTCAGCCAAACCCCATCAGACGTGCGGAACATGCCCCCCGGCGCAAAGTCCATCGGCTGGCGCAGCCCGTTGCGCCGCGGCGAAAGGTTAGCACCCGTCAACGCGGGAACAGGATAGTCCATCAATCGAAGCAGCGCTTCGAATACCGCCAGATCGACAACCTGACCCCGTGCTATCCCCTTTTCGCGGGCGAACAGCGCAATCATGATTCCCAATGCGCCCATCAGACCTGTCGTGCTGTCGGCCGCCGGAAATCCGGGGTGCATCGGCGGCCCGTCGGGGAAACCAGTCAGATAGGCCAGACCGCTCATAGCCTCAGCCGCGCGCCCGAAAGCCGGCACGTCGCGCATCGGGCCATCCTGACCGTAACCCGATACACGCAGAATAACCAGATCCGGGTTCCATTCATGCAGGGTTTCAGGCCCGACACCCGCACGTTCAAGCACGCCTGGCCGGAAATTTTCAACAAGTACGTCGGCGCTTTCAACCAGTCTGCGCAGGATGTCCCGGCCTTCGCCCGACTTCCAGTCTAGGCTCAGAATTTTTTTGTTGCGGCCCAGAGTTTTCCACCAAACGCCAACCCCGTCCCCGGCCCTTGGTCCGAGATCGCGCATCATGTCCGTCCGGTTGGGTGCCTCAATCTTGATGACGTCTGCCCCAAAATCAGAAAGCAGCGAGGTCGAGAGTGGTCCAGCAATAACATGACCGAGCTCGATGATTTTCAGCTGATGAAGTGGGGAGGTCATATGGTCTCTTCGCTAATAATCTAACATCCGTTAGATTATTAGCGAAGATGCGGATCAAATTCAAGCGGTGAGTGCGATTCGAATGGCTCGGGAAAGGGTCAACGATTGCTGTCTTTTAGAAATTTGCGGTCAGACAGAGAGAATGTTTGTCCACAAAGTCGTCACCTTAATCACGGGCTATCGACCAGTTCGCAAAGTCAGGAAGAGGTCGCCTTCGAATGCAACGTGGTCGGATTCATCTCCCGCCTCGGAGGACGGATCCGAAACAGGAGCGCGTAGAGAACGGGCACTGCCACCATTGTCAAGACCGAAGCAAAGGCAAGGCCGCCCATGATGGTCACAGCCATCGAGGCGAAGAAGGCATCCGGCAGGAGCGGAACCATGCCGAAAATCGTCGTGCCGGCCGCGAGCACCACTGGGCGCAGACGGCTGACCGATCCATTCATCACGGCCTCGTAGTCCGCAACACCATCTGCACGTTGCAGGTCGATCTCTTCGACCAGAACGATGGCGTTTTTCATCAGCATGCCCGAAAGCGACAGGAAGCCGAGCAGGGCGGTGAAGGTGAAGGGCAGTCCGGTGAACAGGAGCCCCAAGACCATGCCCGTCACGGACATAGGCACGACGAGCCACAGTATGAGCGGCTGGCGAACTTTGTTGAACATCAAAATCGAGATCGTCAGCATGACGAGAAAGCCCAAGGGAAGCTGTTTGCCAAGGCTTGCCTGAGCATCCTTGGCGCTTTCGTACTCGCCGCCCCATTCCATCGAATAATCATCGGGAAGCGGGAGGGCCTCGATTTGTGTCCGGACACTTCGGAAGGCTTCGTCGGCGGTCAGGTCGCCGCGTGCGCCGCCGAGGGCGGTGATCGTTCGTTCACGGTTGCGCCGGTGAATGAGTGCCTCGACGAGTCGTGGCTCGAACCGCTCGGCAAGGTTGGCCATCGGAACGTATGATCCTCCCCCATCGGACCAAACCGACAGGTCAAGAAGACGGTCGACACCGTCGCGGTCACTCTCGGGAAGACGGAGATGGATTGGGATGACCGTGTCGTCCTCGCGCAGCTCGCCTACACGCAGGCCGGACGTTCCGTAGCGAATGGTATCCGCGATCGCGCTTCGTGTCGCGCCAGCAATGCGCATGCGTGACTCGTCAACAATGGGTTCGACAAGGATCTCTCGCTGTCGCCAATCGGTACGCGGATTGGTGATTGTCCCTGCTTTCTCGAAAATCCTGGTGGCATCGTCCGCGAGCTGGCGCAGGATGACAGGATCTGGTCCCGAAAAGCGGACTGCCACATCGGCGCCGGCGGGCGGACCGAACACGATTTCTTCGACGCGGACCAAGGCGTGGGGGAATTCGGCGGGCAGATCCCGGTTGAGCCGCCTCGCGATGGACGTGATAGCCTCGGCGTCGGCAACTCGAACGATAAGCTGACCGTAGCTCGGATCCGACTGCTCGGGATTATAGGTCAGCATGAAGCGGCTCGCCCCTCTCCCGACGAGGGCGGTCAGGTCCGTCACGCCGTCCTCGTCCAGAAGCATCTGCTCCAGCCGCCGCATTTCAGTGTCGGTGACGTTGATGTCGGTTCCTTGCGGCATCTGGAACTCGACATAGAAGATCGGTGTGTTCGAAGCGGGAAAGAAGGCCTGCTTGACCTGCCCGAAGGCCATGACGGACCAGACGGTCACCCCCACAATCGTCAGGACGACCAGCACACGGGTTCGCAGCGCCAGCCACAGAAACGCGCGGTAAAGCCCGTAGAATGCGCCCTTGTAAGGATCGGTCGACGTGTCCTTCGGCGCTCGGAGCAGCAGCTTGCCGAGGTAGGGCGCAACCGTAACGGCAAGCGCCCAGCTCATCAGCAGCGAGATCGCAATCACCGCAAAGAGCGAGAACAGAAACTCGCCCGTCGCATCCGGCGACAGGCCAATTCCGGAAAAGGCCATGATCCCGATCACGGTCGCACCGAGCAGCGGGATCGACGTCGCGCTTTCCGTTTCTGCCGCCGCCTCCTCTGCGGATTTGCCGCGCGCCATGCCGATCACCATCCCTTCGGTAATGACGATGGCGTTGTCGACGAGCATTCCCATCGCGATGATCAGCGCACCGAGGCTGATCCGTTCCATCGCGATCCCGAAGATCGACATGAAGAACAGCGTCGAGAAGACGGTCAGCCCGAGCGTCGCGCCAACCACGAGCCCTGCGCGCCAGCCCATGGTCAGCATCAGCGCCGCGATGACGATGGTGACCGATTGTCCGAGGCTGACGAGAAAGCTTGAAACCGCTTCATCCACGACGACGTGCTGTTCGTAGATCGGAATGATCTCAGCGCCTTCCGGAAGCTCCGCCTCGAGGCGCTCCAGCCGTGCCGACACCGCCTCGCCGACTTCGACCACGTTTCGGTCCGTTAACGCCGAAACGCCGAGGGTGAAGGCTGGGGCGCCGTTTTGCCGGATGATCTGGCTGGGCTGTTCGGCCGACTCACGGGTCACGCGGGCGATGTCATGGACCGCGACCTGGCCGACGTTTCCGGCCGTGCCCAGCCGCAGCGACTCTATACCTTCGGGACTTACATAGCCTGGCGGAACCGATAGGCCGATTCGGGCGGGGCCCTCGGTGATCTCGCCGTTCAAGAACACCTGGTTCTCGTCCGCCAGAATACCCAGGATTTGGTTCGGCGGAAGGCCCAGTTCGGTGAGCCGTGCGGACGGGATCGAGATGTTGATCACCTCTTCGGCAAGGCCCTGAACCTCGACTTTCGCGACGCCATCGACAGTGACCAGCCCGAGCCGCAGGGTCTTGGCCAGGTCGCGCTGTTCCTTCGGGCTCAAACCTTCCGTCGTCACCGCATAGAACATGCCATAGACGTCGCCAAAATCGTCGTTGATGATCGGCGGGCGGGCGCCCGCGGGCAAGTCCCCCTCCACGTCGCGGATGCGGCGGCGCATCTCGTCCCAGACCTGCGGGATTTCGTCCGGCCCATAGGTCATCTCGATCTCGAAAGTGATCTGGGCCATGCCCGGCATGGACTTGGACTCCACCCGGTCAAGCTGCTTCATCTGCTGCAACGCATTCTCAACGACGTCGGCGACCTCCTCTTCAACCTCTACGGCCGTAGCGCCGGGATAGGCCACGAAGACAAGCGCCGTCTTGAGGGTGAAGCTGGGGTCTTCGAGGCGGCCGACCGTATTGAGGCCCCAATAGCCGCCAACGAGGCAGAAGATGATGGCGAGCCAAACCGCCACCGGACGCCGGATGCTTGCGCGCGATATGCTGAGTGCCATAGATCCTTTTCCGCCTATCCCAGGAGCACGGGGTCAGAGTCCCGAGACTGCCACCGTCTGGTTTTCTCTAAGCCGCCACCAGCCGCCGGATACGACCACTTCGTCACCTTGGAGGCCTTTCAGAATGGCGATCTCGTCGTCCATCGGAAGGCCCAGACGAACCGTTTTGCGGGCGACCTGGCCAGACGCTTCCTCGTAGATCCAAATGGACGGCTCGGTCCGGCTCGTCGTGTCCACCGCCGATACCGGAACGATGACGGAGTGCGGGCGATCTTCCTCCGCCGCGATCGAGATGCGCACATCCGCCGTCATTCCCGGAAGCAGGCGTGGGTCGATCTTGCCCGTGATTGCGAATTCCACGTCGTAGGTCTGCGCCATGGGATCCACATCCGTGGCGAAGGACCGCAGCACCAGCGGCGCCGTGTAGCCCGGCACCGCCGGGAAAGTCGCAACAACGTCGAAGGCGTCGGGGGACGCCCGCGCGATGGCGGCCAGTTCCTCGGGCAGCGAGATCACGATCCGCATCTCGCTGATATCCTGGAGCCGCAAGACCGGCGCGGCCGAGGTGACGTTGACATACACTTCGATGAAGGCGCGTGCGACAATCGCATCGAAGGGCGCGACGAGCTCGGTTTGTTCGAGGCGCCGCTCGGCCTCGCGAAGCGCAGCGTCTGCCTGTGCCAACTGAGCGCGTGCAGTGTCGAGACGGGCGTCGGCCGCGACTCCCCGTTCGGCGAGACTCGACGCGCGTTCGAATTCGGACTCCGCAAGCTCGAAGGACGCCTGAGTCCGAACGACCGTGAGTTCGAAATCGACCTGATCGAGCTTGGCGATCACCTCGCCCTCGCGTATCCTGTCGCCCGGTTCGACGTGAAGTTGAATAATCTGTCCCGGCACCTGAAACGCAATATCCACCGTGCGGGCGGGCTCGACGCGGCCGGCAACAGTGCGGGACCGATTGACAGCCCGGGTGAGTGCTCGGGTTACCTCTACCACGACCGGTTGGTCGAGTTCGGGCGCGACCGCCGCTTCGGCAGTTTCATTGGTATCTTTCCTCGCTTGGGCCAACACATCGCTCAGAGGCGCCGGAAGGAACGGAATGGCCAGAGCCGCCGCGACTGCGCCCGCAAGCACGGAAGCGACCCGTTTCCAACTTCGCTTTCTATTCGAGTTCATCGATCATGGTCCTCAAGCGTTCGATGGCGCGATCTCTGAGATCTGCGCCGCCGTCGGGAAGATTCAGGAGTTTCTGGAACCGCAGTCCCTGGATTGCCAGGACAGCGACCATAGCACCCGGAGCGTCTTGCGTCTCGGACACGATACGTTCAAGGTCGTCGGCCAGTTCAACTCGTAGCGGATCGAGCAACGGCGGGTCCAATGCGGCAGCCGCAAGAATGGCCATAGACAGGTCATCGGTAACGCCTTCGGACTGCAGTGCCGTTTCGAGATGACCACGTAAAGTGCGTAGCGGGTGCTGCTCCGGCACACTTCCCAGCAGATCCCGATGTTCGGCCAACATCTGATCCAACAGCCCGGAAAGCAGGGCTTTCTTCGTCGGGAAATTGTAAAGCAAGCCACCCTTGCTGAGGCCTGACTCTTTTGCGACCGCGTCGATCGTGATCCTTCCCGCTCCCTCACGCGCGGCTATCGCACGCGCCGCAGAAAGTATCCTGCGGGACGCATTTCTGGATTCTGCAAGGGGCATGTGC
Source organism: Ruegeria sp. R14_0 (assembly GCF_017743975.1). Lineage (GTDB taxonomy): Bacteria > Pseudomonadota > Alphaproteobacteria > Rhodobacterales > Rhodobacteraceae > Ruegeria. The sequence continues at coordinate 29,719 of NZ_JAGHRC010000008.1, forward strand.
TCACTCAAAACTGTACCGTCCGGTCGGTTCACGTTGACTTTCAGGTAGTCTGGGGTTCCATCAAGGTCAAGCGTTCAATCGAATCCGACCCGGGTGGCTCACCATGACGCCCGCAGACCATGCGAAGCCAAGCGGTTGAGCGCCCCCGCTCTACAAGTTATTTCGTCCGGCATAGATCCTCAGAAACGCGTCAGCCGCCCTCTTTGAGTGCTCAGATGCATCGACGGGCTGGTCGACGGCCAGCAAGCGCGGCATGATAACGCCGGCGATTGACAGATGAATAAACTGACTGGCGGCGCCTTGAATGTCTTGCACGTTCAGTGATTTTGCCTCGTGCAAGCGTTCGAGTATTTGCGCGACTGTCCTGATGGCGCGTGTTGGGCCTGAGCCCATGTATATTTCGCCTGCCTCCGGCAGAACCGAGGCCGCGCCGATGCAAACACGCAGGAGGCGAATATAGTCATCATCCATGACCAGCCCGATCATCCGCTGCGAGAGTTCTTCCAGCACGCTCCGCGCATCGTTCTGGCTTGAAAGCGGACGGCAGATTTCCATTGAAAGGCTGTCGCACTCAGCTTGCAAGACGCTTAAAAAGAGTTTGTCCTTACTTGGGAAATGCGCATAGAGGGTTGCCTTCGACACCTTGGCTTCTTCGGCGATCGCATCGACGCTTGCACCTTCGAAGCCGAACTTCAAGAAGACCTCTCTGGCTCCTTTCAGAACATCGGCCACTTTACTCTCCCTCATATCGATCACCTGATTCCAATACGTGATACCGAACGCATAGCTCCACCTGTCTGGCCGCGCTTAACGGCATCCGGCGTTTCCATCACCTGTCTTCGGCAAAAAACGAGCTTTCGCTGTGCAACTCATACACACAATCGGGTACACACAATCGGGGCGACGCGACCTCGCCGAAAGCTTTCTCACCCGGATGTTCTTTGGGCCGGCGCAGTCAAACAGCGCCCACGTCATCGTCATCAAAGACCCCCTCAGCCATCCACCTGTTCGCGATTTCCCCCAGTGCGTCCAGAACGTTTCGAAGGTCGTCGCCGCGCGGCGTCAGGCCATAGGTCACCGCAGGCGGAATAGTCTCCGCCTGTTCCCGCCAGATGACCCCGGCACATTGCAGCATTCGCAGACGCTCGGTCAGCATTCGGGTCGATATCCCGGGCACGGCGCGCTTCAGCGCCCCGAACCTTTGCGGCCCCTGATCGCTCAGGACCCAGATGATGTAGGTCGTCCACGGTCCCATGAGCAGACGCAAGATCGAGTCCATCGGGCACTGTGGCGGAGTTTTGGGCATCGCTGTGCACTCGCTTACCGGGTGGTTACTTTTCTGTTCCTACTTTAGTTTTCGCTACAAATCAACTATTCCACCTCCTGCAAAAGGCACTCGGGGTTTCCCCGCGAACCGGGAAGGACAATCGGACATGGCCCGCCAGCCCACGCTCTTCATTCCCCATGGCGGCGGCCCCTGCTTCTTCATGGACTGGAACCCGCCGGATGAATGGGACCGGCACCGGCAGTTCCTGCAGGATCTGCCGGGCACGCTGCCTGAGCGCCCCGGGGCACTCTTGGTGATCTCGGGTCATTGGGAAGAGCCCGCCGTCACCGTGCAGACCAACCCCGCGCCTCCGCTTCTGTTCGACTATGGCGGTTTCCCGCCCCATACCTACGAGTTGAGCTGGCCCGCCCCCGGCGATCCGGCGCTGGCGGACCGCATCCATGACCTGATCCGCGCCGCCGGTCTCCCGGCCGCGAAGGACGCCGTGCGCGGGTTCGATCACGGCGCCTTCGTGCCGCTCAAGGTCGCCTTTCCCGAGGCCGACATTCCCTGTGTCCAGCTCTCGCTTGCCCGCGATCTCGACCCCGGGCGCCATATCGCCCTCGGTCGGGCGCTGGAACCGCTGCGCGACGAGGGCGTGCTGATCCTGGGCAGCGGCAACACCTATCACAACATGGCTGCAATGATGCAGAGCCTGCGCGGCAGGCCACGCGGCCCCATCGCCGGCAAGGCGTTCGATGCCTGGCTGACCGATGCGGTGACCTGCCCCGATCCCGATGAACGCAACCGCAGGCTCGCGCGCTGGTCGGAGGCGCCGGGCGGCCGCGATGCACATCCGCGCGAAGAGCACCTGATCCCGTTGCATGTCGTGGCGGGCGCGGCGGGCACCGATATCGGCCGGAAGACCTTCGAAGACCACGTTCTTGGCGCCGTCGAAAGCGCCTTTCGCTTCAGTTGAACAGAAACTCAGGAAAGGAACACAACGCCATGTCCAATTCCATCAAGGGCCCCTTCATCGTGACCGGCGCATGCGGTCAACTCGGCAGCCACGTTATTGAGAACCTGCTGGCGCAAGGGGCCGAACCCCTCGTCGCGATGACCCGCAAGCCGCAAAAGCTCGAGTCGCTTCGGGCGCGAGGGGTCGACGTCAGGGCGGGTGATTTCAATGACCCGGCCACGCTTGGCGCGGCCTTCGCCGGCGGCGGGCGGCTGCTGATCATCTCGACGGACGACCTTGAGCCGGGCAAACGGCTCGCCGCGCATCGCAACGCGATCGCGGCCGCCAGGGAGGCCGGCGTGTCACATATCGTCTATACCTCGCTCACCAATCCCGATGAAGACAACCCGATCGGATTCGCCGTGGATCACCGCGAGACCGAGGCGCTGATCAAGGCGACCGGGGTCCCCTACACGATCCTGCGCAATTGCCTTTACGCCGATCTCCTGCTGTCAAGTGGGCAGCAGGCGATCGGTGCGGGGGCGCTCTACGCTGCGGCGGGCGACGGCAAGGCGGGCTATGTCACGCGCGCCGATTGCGCGCGCGCCGCCGCTGCCGCCCTGCTGACCGAGACCGGATCGAGCGTGCGCGACATCACCGGGCCCTCAGCCGTCGGCCAGGCCGAGATCGCCACGATCCTGTCCGAGGTTGCCGGGAAAGAAATTCCCTACGCCCCAATCACGCGCGACGCCTTGGTGGCCGCGATGGTCAGGAATGGCCTGCCGGAGTTCATGGCGGATGTCTTCTCGTCCTTCGACGTCGCCATCGCCAGGGGAAATCTTGACGTCGTCTCGGACGACGTTGAAAAGCTCACCGGACAAAAGCCACAATCGGTCCGGGATTTCCTGCTGGCAAACAAACCCACTTTGGCCGGGCAGGCACAAACGACACCAAAGGAGGCCTAGTCATGCTGAAGATACCGCCGCGCGAGGGGCATAGGCCCGTTACCACGCCTTGCGCCCCGCATACGCAAATCAGTCAGAACCCGGATGCCGAGACGTTTCGGGCATTCAGGGACAGGGCCTTCGATTTCCCCTTTGTCATCCGCAAGCCTTCGATGATCTCGGTTCCGGGGGCCGAGGCACTCTGCCTCGAACACGGGCACGAATGCGAGTGCCGCGAGGCGTTCATGATCGGGAGGGAATTTGCCCACGTCCACCCGCCGCAGGACGGCAGCCTGCACATGATGCTGCCCGAGGATGCGGTGCCGAGGATCGTGGATCTGGGCTGGGCCGAACCACACCCGATGGCGGCGGCGGGGATGATTCCACCTACAGCGGTAATGGTCTACGCCCCAAGGGACAGCGCCGAGATCGAAACTGTTCTCGATCTGCTGCGGCTTTCCTATAACTTTGCTCGCGGAAAACTCGAACGGGTCAACAGCATCGTTCTCTGACGGGATCGACCGATCCAGAGAGCTTCCCCGGTGGCCTCCGGCGCGACTTCTCTTCAGACGGCGGCCCTTCATCCCGACTGGATACGAGGAACGGTCTGCCGCCTTACATACAAACCTGGTGTCGCTGCACCCTAATTAATCAGAATCTGCGGATTGGACGCCTTTTCGACGGCTTCTGTACCCTTAATTACAATATATCCACAGGGCCCTGCGGGTTTCGGTAAATCCCGGACAGGGATTTCGGTAAATCCCGGACAGTTCCGGGAGGGCTCGGACACGGTTGATCATCGCCTGCGATGTTACGGCATTCTGCCGGTCTTGAACAAGGCCGGGGGGACCATTTCTGGCGGGCCACCTTTGCGCCCTCGCGTGCCTTCGCAACTTCGCGGGCATCCATCGCATCCAGACGACGCTGAACTGTCCGTCGTGTCGGCGGCTGCAAGCCCTGTTGCCAGCACGCGCTGCGGATTTCTGTCACGACGCGCGAAAGGCTCGAACGCTCCCGCCTCAAGAAATAACGGCGAAGATGTTCTTCAATCACCGCTTCGACCTTGCTGGATATCAAGGTCGTACCGGCCGGGCGGCCCCGTTTCCGCGGAGCCGGGGCACTGGTGCGCCCACCCTCTTCCGCCAGCCGCTTTATCCAACGCCAGATCGTCGCCCTGCTGACACCAAGCTCCCAAACGGCGTCATTGATGTTACTTTCCAGACTGCCAGTCCCATTGAGATATGCCTGAACAACCGGACGCAGCACGACGGCCCTGCGCGCCTCTTCAGCTCCATCGGCAACTGACTCTTCGTCATCATTGTTCATCGACATTTGCCGCAAAAACCTGTGAACCCTGTCTCAGGTTTAAGGGCAAAAATATCGGAGTTAAGGACAAAATCTCACATTTAAGGGCAAAGGATAGCCGTTGATTTCGTTGGATTTCTCATCTCACAATTAAGGGCTACGCGACACCCGCGTCAGCTGGGCTTCGTCGGCATCCGCCCCCGCCCGGATCACGATGTCGCCCACGACAATCTCCAGATCGGATGCGGGACGCGCCGTCGCCGCATCCACCGCGCTGTCGTTGACCGTCAGTTCCGCGAACATCGCAAGCGTCGCCACGCTCTCGGGCAGCACCAGGTTGCCTTTGCGTATCTGCTTGCGCCAGTCGTAGATCTGCCAGCGCGTGGTGCCGTGCTTGCGCGCGACATCGGCCACCCTCACTCCGAGCATCATGCTCTCCGCCGCGATCCGCGCCCGATCAGCCTTCGTGCGCCGCCGCCGGCCACTTGGCCCCTCGATCACCGCGAGCGGGGAAACCGCAACACCCCTTGAGCCGTCCAATTGGACGCCCATTTTGCCGTCTCTTTCCAAGATCCAAACCCTCCGTCACGCACATGCGCGCAGAATGGCCGGATCAGCTCAGAAATGGCAGGAGGTGGTCGGCGTCGCGTTTACGAAAATGTCGGCAGTGAGCCCAAAGTGATCGTGCTTCGCGGTGGCAGCGAAGCACCCCTTGGCACGTGGGGTCGCATAAGTCACGCTTGAACGCGTCCTAGAGCTGACACGTGTTCTTCGATCCGATCAGCGTTCAAAGGCCCTCCGTGGCCAAGGTAAAAGGTCGTGCACCCTCGCTGCAACAAGAGCTCCAATGAGGTTGCCACCGCCAAGTGGTCTTCTTCAAAAGGGGGGCGCTTGGGCTTACTTCGCAATACAATACCACCGAGCAGCACGCCAGAGGCTGCCAAATCTCCCGCAATGACGCGGTCATTTTCCAACAGCACCGAAACCGATCCCCGCGTGTGGCCAGGAGTGTGGATGATTTTCAGTGGAAACCCGCGATCCTCCAGGCCCATCTCCCCAGCCGTCATGATCTCATCCGGTTTGAAATAGGGAAACGGTCTTTCGATCGCCCCGGTCTTTTGGAATGTCCACCCAAACGGACCCGTTGCTGCGAGTTTGGGGGGCTGACCAGAACAGTATGGAACTTCAAGTGCATGGGCCCAAATAGGAGCAGAGGTCAAAGCCTTTATCGCGACGGCAGATCCGGCATGATCGATATGCGCATGCGTCAGAACAATCAATTTCACATTGGACCAACTCAGGCCAAGTTTCTTCAACGTCTTGAATATCTTTGCTTCGGACTTGGGTAGCCCCGTATCCACAAGAATGGCATCGTCTCCATGTACGATGAGGAAAGAATTAAGCATCCCGAAAGGCAGAATTGGGATAGTCTCAATTTGGATCTTGGTCATGAGCGCGTTCCGCTGTTGCTAAGGTCAAACAACACTGCCTCGAATCGCACCGCCGCGAAATTGGGCACCTTTTTGTAACCGGAGATCAGAGATGAAAGACGCAATTGCGACGACCCGCCCCTGGGCTGACCCGGTGACCGGGCAATGTCCGGTGGCAGATACTTTGAGTATTTTGGGCGGAAAGCATGGGGCAAAAATCCTTCATTGCCTCACCGCAGGAGAGCGGCACTTTCTTGAGCTTTAGCGGGAGATGGATGGCGTCAGCCGAAAGGTGCTGCGGGCCCAGTTGAAAGAGTTCGAAGAGAGCGGGCTGGTTGCGCGCACCCCCAAAGGTGACGCGCGTCAACGTGTCGGTTACGCCCTGACGCGCAAAGGATCCGCGCTTGGTGATATCCTCGGACAACTCTACGACTGGCAACAGACTTTCGATTGAGGGGTTTCCACGCGGCTCCCTGTGCTGTCTTGGCTGCCACAGCAGTGCTTGAGTTCTGTATGATCAATGTCCGCTTCTCCAATCGGGCGTTTGGGTCAAGTTCATTTCATGGTTTCGTTTCCGTCCTTCGGGATCGGGTCTCTCATCCGGGTCACGCTTCTCTTCGCAGTCATTATTGGCCCGGTTCAGTTGGGCCGCTGCATGCATGTGTCGGATTGGACGTAGAGCGCCCCGCTTCGTCTCGCGCTTGGATTGTCGCAGCAGACATATTCGGCGTCATCTACAGACCTCGTCCGGTGAGGGACGATCCCGTCGTTGAGCTTTGGATGGCTGTCAGGTCATAGCGCCCTCCAAAGGCCGGTGACGGAACTCGGTGTTGTCGGCCCACATGCGGCGCATGATGACGGCCAGTTTGCGGGCGACGGCAACGACGGCCCGGCGGCGACCTTTGCGACGCATCGGCCGAAGGGAGACTGTCCGCTATTTTGTGCTCTGACGTTGTTTGTCAGGCCATCGGGAAGCGGTCTTCGAACATGATGGCGCGCCTCCATGCAAACGACATCGAAGCCAGCCTTGCGAAGTCCGAAGTAGAGATGCTGGCTCATCGCGCCAGACTCAAAGCCGATCCGGCACTGCCCCTCCGGCATATCGCGCAGGCAGTCCACGATATCTTCTATCTCGCACACAACAAAACGTTCGAAGACGTGCTTGCCATCGGCATCAACCACGCAGACGGCCACCTACCGCAGTGAGAGGTGGTTCGGTTGATCTGAACAGGTTCTGGGCGTTTTCTAAGTGGATTTCCGCCTCGTTTATGCCGCCGCAGCTTGGGGTGTCGGCTGGTTGAAGTAGGCCTGATCGGGCGTTTTCCCGTCAAGCGATGAATGAGGTCGACGGCTGTTGTAGAAGCCGAGATAACGGCCGATTCCGGCGCGAGCTTCCGAGACGCTGGCATAGGCCCGCAAATAGACTTCCTCGTATTTGATGGTCCGCCAGAGGCGCTCGACAAAGACGTTGTCCCGCCAAGCGCCCTTGCCATCCATGCTGATTGTCGCGTTGCCCTTAAATCTGAGACACGACGCGTTCGGGGATATTTTTGCTCTTAATTATGAGATTCGACTGCCATCGCGCCTATGCTTTTCGCGCGCTGCCGGGCGATGTGATCAACCGCAGCAAGCAGACGTGGCTCCGTCTCGAAGGCGCGCAAGAGAGCAACCCTTGCATAGTCGTCGATGCGGGAGCTCGAGATGGTGTCAACGCCGCGTTAAGAATCCCCAGAAGTGCCGAAGTAAATTTCCCCACTTGCACGGGTCCGGTGATCAGCCGGTGTCAGTGATCTGCAGCTCCGTTTTTGGTGTTGGGCGGTCGCCCGCGCCGCTTTGGCGGCGGTGGTGGGGTGATTGGGGCGTTGGCGCGGATATGCTCGGGGATGAGGTCAGCATGGCTGCGTAACCGGTAGCTGGCGCCCTCGATCTGGATGACCACGGCGTGGTGCAGGAGCCGGTCGAGCAGTGCGGTCGCGACGACCGGATCGCCGAAGACCTCACCCCATTCCGCGAAGCCGCGGTTCGAGGTGAGGATCATGGCCCCCTTTTCGTAGCGGGCGTTGACGAGTTGGAAGAACAGGTTGGCGCCGCCGGTTGTGATCGGAAGGTAGCCGATCTCATCGACAATCAGCAGGGAGGCCCGGGTATAGAAGCGGATCTTCTCGGCCAGCCGGCCCTCACGTTCGGCCTGACTCAGCGCCGTGATCAGTTCGGCCAGGGTTGCGCGGTAAACGCTTCTTCCAGCCTTCACGGCTGCGACGCCAAGGGCTGTGGCCAAGTGCGACTTGCCGGTGCCCGGTGGCCCGAGGAAGTGGACGACCTCGGCCCGCCGGATGAAGTCGAGTTGGGCCAGAGCCGCGATCCGTTCGCGGTCGAGCGACGGCTGGAAGCTGAAGTCGAAGCCTTCGAGCGTCTTTGCAGGCAGGAGCTTGGCGGTACGCAGGGCGACGTCGATGCGGCGCGTCTCCCGTGTCGCGTATTCCTCGCTCAGGAGCGTGTCGATGGCCTCGATCGCGGTGATCTCGCCTTTCTCCAGTTGCTGCAGCGTGTGATCGAGGGCTTCGAGCGCGCGCGGCATCTTCAGCCCGACCAGAGCGCCGTGGATCCGATCCAGAAGATCGCTCATGACCGTGCCCCCTCGGCCGCCAGACGCTGTCCAACCGCACCGTAGAACTCTAGCGGCCGCCGCAGCCCCTGCGCGGACCGCGACAGGGCTGGTCTCGGTGGCGGTGCCTTGCGATGTGCGGGATCGACACGACGCCGGGCCTTGCCTTCCAGCACCGGATGGCGGGCGATCAGTTGGCCATCCTCGTAGATCCGCAGCTCGATGGCGTGATGCTGAACCTCGAGCGTCCGGCGCCGAGTGGTGTCCGGGACGGAGTAGAAGTTGCCACCAACCGCGATCATCCCGTCCTTACTCACCCGGCGCTCCACCGACAGCACCGCGCTGTAGGGGATCGCCGGGAGCGGCTTCAGATGGGGTGCTTCCTCGGCGAAGGCGTCATCCACCACGCGCCTGGTGGTGGCGTGAACGCGTGGATTGGCAACTCCGGTCCGCCAGGCGTCGAACTGGGCGTTGAGATCGTCCATGTTCCGAAACGTCCGGGCCAGGAAGAAGTCCTGCCGGATATAGCGGAACGGTCGCTCGACCTTGCCCTTGGTCTTGGCCCGATACGGCTGGCAGGCGCGCGGCACCGCGCCATAATGATTCAGCAGCGCCACCAGGGAGGCGTTGTAGGTCACCACCCCGGCCTCGTCCTCGCTGATCACGGCGGTCTTCATCCGGTCATAGAGGATTTCCTCGGGCACGCCGCCCATGTCCGAGAAGGCCGCGATATGACAACGCAGAACCGATTGCAGGTTCTGGCTGGCAACGAACCGGCCCCAGAGCCAGCGGCTGTGCCCGAGCACCATCGAGAACAGCCAGACCTTGCGGACGATGCCGGGCTCATCGGTGAACTCAACCGTGAACTCGGCAAAATCGACCTGGGCCTGCTGGCCCGGCGGGGTTTCGAACCGGCGCTCGAACTGCACCTGCCTGGGCGGGCGCACCTCGCGCAGGAAGTCCGTCACTGCGGTGTAGCCGCCGTCATAGCCCAACTCCCGGATCTCGCGCAGCAGGCGCGCCCCGCTGAGATCGGGAAAGGTCTGAACGCGCTCCTGCAGGTATTGCTCGTAGGGCTCGATCACACGCGCCCGCGGCTGGCGCGGGCCGTAGACCGGCGCCTCAAGCCCACGGTCGAGATACTTCCGCACGGTCTTCCGGTCAGAACCAACCTTCCGCGCGATCGCGGATATGCTCAGACCCTGCTTCTTCAAATCATGGATCAAAACGATCTCCCTCAGTCCTTTCACCTGCGGTCTATGACGCGGTACACGACACCGAGGAAATGGGATCGCGGTTCGATACGATCCCTGTTCCCAGATGGGCGTATGACGAGGATTTCGCGACGCTCCTCGATAGTCTTGAGACCAGCATGCCTCTCGCCCGAGCCTCGGACCTGTCGCGACCATCACTGGCTGAGATCATCCATGAATTGTCAGAGGGCTTGATCGGAGAGGTCGTCGATATCGTGAGCAACGCGGCTATCAACGCGATAAGGACCGGCGAGGAACACATTTCCGAAGCGACCATCACCACTCTTGGTTACACGCCCCTGTCGAAACGCCGGAATGCGCCTCTGCGCCGCGAAATGATGTGACCCAGGCTACATCCGAGATCACAGTCACACCTGCGCGCGACTACGGCAATGAGGTGGGGCAAGGCTGGCCCGGCGTTGTTGCACCGGCACCGGGAGAACTTCTGTCGAGCTGGCTGCATCGGCTGGCCTTGGCCAATGGAGTTCCGCCTCAGTATTTTGGCCAGGTTTTGGGTGTCGTAGGTGGAGATTGGTCTGCGAAGCTTGACCGAGACCTTCCCGGGCAAATCTTCAAATTGCTGGTCGAGCGAACCCGGTTGCCTGCCGAGGATATTGATGGCCTGGCTTTGCACCGCGACCCACTAGCCCGGTTGCGATTGCGGCAGATCACAGGATCAGGAGATGCCCGCACATCGACCGCTCGGGTCAATCGCCTGCAATATTGCCCGGCATGCCTGAAAGAGGATCGCGCACCGTTCTTCCGGCGCGGCTGGAGCCTGGCGACGCGCGTTTCCTGCTTTCGGCATGGATGCCGCTTGCGCGATCACTGCCCTGCCTGTGGCGGCGGCATTGCGCCTGCTCGACAAAACCGCCTTCTGCCGCAAAATTTCTGCGTCTGGTGTGATGCTGATCTCCGAAAACCCACCCTGCCTGCCGAGTATGATGCGCAGCGTTTCGAGCGGCTCATCGACGATTTGCTTCGAGTGCATGTTGCGGGACATGGACGGCATGGGAAGACATCCCTGCCCGCCATGCTTGGAGCGGCTTGTTTCGCGTTCAAGGGCGAGACGACGTCAATTTCGCGCCTGCCGCACCGGGTCCGCTACGTATTGTTCCGCCAGTTGGCCGATGGAATGACGCACCTCCAAAAACGTTCCGTGCATCCTGCAATTGATCTCTGGACCCGCATTGCACTGGCTGCGCCTAAGCATTCCGACTTGGTGGCGTCATTGAGTGCAGAGATCACGTCACGGATAACACCGCGAGCAAAGGCGCGCTCCAGACATTCTGATTTGGCAGGTTTACAGCTAGCCATCATCCGCCTTCATTCAAACCGCCGCACATCATTGGCAACGGCTATGCCTGCCAATTGATGACCCCTGCATCCTCCATCTGCTCCCGATCGGGCAGGTCCTGCAGCGACTCCAGATCGAAAGCGACCAGGAACTGCTCCGTCGTCACATAGGTATAGGGTGCCCCGCGCCGCGGCGACCGTGGCCCGGTGACGATCAATCCACGCGCATGCAATCTTCCGATCAGGTCGCGGCTGATCTCTTTGCCGAAGATGTCTTTCAGGCCGTCCCGTGTGATCGGCTGGTGGTAGGCGATGGCGGCCAGGACAGCGACATCGTACTCGCGCAGATCGAGGTCCTGTTCACCTATATCAGCGGCGGTCCGGATCGCCGGGGCGTAGGCGGGCCTCGTCCTCAGCATCCAACCGCCGGCGACCTCTGTCACTTCGAATGATCGGCCGTCAAGGTCAGCGGCCAGGTCCTCGATCAGAAGCTCAACCGAAGCTCCCTGCCCTACCACCCGAGCCAGGTCCTCGCGAGGGACCGGCGATGCACTGGCGAAGAGAACGGCTTCAATCCGCCGCATCCATTCGCGCCAGCGCAATTCGGCTGGCAGATCGTTCAGTTCCCGATCGAAGTCCGTTTCGGCGTGATCCTTGGCCATCGCTCAGATCCCGTAGAGCCGGAACGTGTCGCGGCCGGTCAGCTCGCGCACCGCGCCGAGATCGACCAACCGGTCACAGAGCCGCCGTGCGGACCGGTCCGGTAGTGGCAGGGCCGCAGGCGCGACGGCATCTTGGGTCAGGAACATCGCGACGGCGGCCTCCGCGCCTTTGGCGCGCAGCTTCGGCGCGACCGCTTTGAGATGCGCTGCCCGCCGCGCGAGGTCAGTTGAGAGACGCATGGCATCGACCGCCGATGAGACGAGCGCACGATGACAAGCCGAGCGTAGGTCTTCGCCTCGCTTGCGCATGTCGGCGCGTTTCAGGCCTGTGGCCAGAAGCGGCACGACATGATCCCAAGCAAGCGCCTGAGCGAGGGTCGCGTCAGCAAGGACGAGCGCGGGCACCTCGGCACGGGGGGCATAGTTTAGTACCGTCTCCAGCACCATTGCCGCGCGACTGACCGGTGCCCCCTGCCCGGCATCGAGCCAACTCGCGATCTGATCACCCTGAAGTTCAGGCAGCGCCCGGACCAGAGCTTTCACGGTCACCGGCCTTTCCGTGGCGCGACGCCACGCCTGACAGGTTTCGCCTGCCGGGCCGGGCAGGTCGACGGGGCGCAGCAGATGGACCACGTCGCGCAGCTCCCCTGTCCGCTCCAGACGACCCGAAAACGCGACACAAGCCTCCGCTGCGCGCAGTGCCAGCCGATCCCGTAACAAGGCTTGGGGGACCACCTCTCGCCCCAACACAAGATGCAGGTGGCTCAGTGCTGCGCCCGACAAAAACGCCACATCTTCAAGGGTTTCGGCGCGTGCCGAGGTGACCCAGGGAGGCATCTGGGGTAAGCCAAGAGGGTCGCTGACGAAGGTTGGCCGGACATATGTCATGCCACAACACTATCTCGCGGCGGCGCTTTTGACTACCACATAGTGTAGAAACCGCCCCTCTTTGCCAAGCCTTTCTGTGTCCAATAAGTTTGCATTATCGGACATATTTGAAGTAAGCTCCATAGCATGGAAGAAACACCAGAAATTCAGCCCCCAGACGCCGAGAAATCGACCTCAGCGCCCTCCGATTCGAACAATCAAGCTCAGCGCGACGAGAGAGACCAAGTCAGCACCGACCCCATCGCCCTACCGGCCCATGTGGCCGGGTCCGGCACGCTCGACCGGCTTGTCGACACCGCCCGTGATTACGCCAGGGCCTCGACCGCCGAGAACACCAACAAAGCTTATGCCGCCGACTGGAAGCACTTCGCGCGTTGGTGCAGATTGAAGGGAACGGATCCCCTCCCCCCGTCTCCCGAAATGATCGGGCTCTACCTGACCGATTTGGCAGCGCCGGCGAAAGGCACCCCTGCCCTCTCCGTCTCTACGATCGAGCGCCGCCTGTCCGGCCTGGCCTGGAACTATGCGCAACGCGGCTTCTCGCTCGATCGCAAGGACCGCCATATCGCCAACGTCCTCGCTGGGATCAAACGCAGGCACGCGCGCCCGCCTGTGCAAAAGGAAGCGATCCTGCCCGAGGACATTCTCGCCATGGTGGCCACCCTGCCCTTCGATCTGCGCGGCCTGCGGGATCGGGCGATCTTGCTGATCGGCTTTGCAGGCGGTCTGCGCCGCTCCGAAGTCGTCAGCCTGGACGTCAGCAAAGACGACACGCCTGACAGTAGCGGATGGATTGACGTCTTCGAAGATGGCGCGGTTTTGACATTGAACGCAAAGACAGGCTGGCGCGAGGTGGAAATCGGACGCGGATCCTCAGAACAGACCTGTCCTGTGCATGCGCTCGAGCAATGGCTGCATTTCGCCAAGATCGATTTCGGCCCCGTGTTCACCCGCACGTCGAGGGACGGGAAGCGGGCGATGGACGAGCGGCTCAACGACAAGCATGTCGCGCGCCTCATCAAGAAGACGGTGCTGAAATCCGGCATCCGAGCCGAGCTGCCCGAAAACGAGCGCCTTGCGCTGTTCTCCGGTCACTCGTTGCGCGCCGGTCTCGCAAGTTCGGCCGAAGTCGATGAGCGCTTTGTCCAGAAACAGCTCGGACACGCCTCGGCCGAGATGACCCGCCGCTACCAGCGCCGTCGCGACCGGTTCCGGGTGAACCTAACCAAAGCAGCCGGTCTCTGATCGCACGCTCATTCGGTCGTTTATTGGAGATATCTTAAATTGCAAACGGCCGGATTTCATGCCCCTGATTGGCTATGCGCGCGTATCGACAGAGGATCAGACACCCCTGCCCCAGTCTGAGGCCCTGCAAATCGCGGGATGCGTCGAAATCTTCGAAGAACACGCCTCAGGCGGCAATCGCGCGCGGCCAGTGCTTGCGCGCGTTCTCGAACGCGTTCAGATCGGCGACACGCTGGTCGTCGTGCGGATCGACCGGCTTGCGCGGTCCTTGTCGCATCTTCTCGAGGTGATCGAGAGTCTGGAGGCGAAGGGTGCCTTCTTCCGCTCCCTGCAAGACCCGATCGACACGTCCTCACCGCAGGGCAAGTTTACGCTGCAGGTTCTGGGCGCCGCAGCCGAGTTCGAACGCGCTCTGATCCGCGAACGCACAAAGGCCGGGCTTGCCTCTGCGCGCGCCAAGGGTCGCGTTGGTGGCAATCCTGGGCTAAGCGCCAAGGATCCCGTCGCGCTGCGCAAGGTGCGGCTGGCGCGACAGGACGGCTACATGGAGCGCCTGAACGAGACCGCGCAGGATTGGGTACCCCATGTGCGCCGCTTGCGCCCCGATATGGCTTGGGAAGACGTCTTGCAGATTATCAATGGCCCCCTGCCCCATGATCGACGCTGGACGCAAAGCCGCTTGCTTCGCGCCGTAAAGGCATATGTGCGCGACGGGTTTCTGCCCGATGAAGTGCTTGGCCGCGCCGGACGCCGCGAAACCGACGATCGCCTGCCTGCCATCGTGGCGGCCATCAAAGGTTCGGACCCCGATATCACGCTACAGGCGATCTGCGACCGATTGGAATCCATGCGTGAGCGGACTCCACGGGGACGTACAAGCTGGCAACCGTCCTCCGTCAGGATGCTGTTGGAACGGGCGGAGCGACTTGGGTTGCTGGTCAGGCAAATGGATTGACGACGCGCAGCCGATCTTCGACCAGCAATCCGTCGTGCATGTCCTCAGTCCATAACGTCGTGCACCCAGCGATCAGCGCGGCAGACACGATCATCGAGTCATAGACCGATAACTGGTACTTCGCTGCCAACGCGCGACCCACTTGATGGGTTTGAATCGTGAGGTCCTCGACAGGGCATAAGGACTTAATACCCTCAAGAAACGCTCCGGTATCTTCCCAACTGAGACCAGCTTTCCGTCGGCAATTTACCATCGCTTCGTTCAGGACCTGAACGCTGATCCGGGGTCCCTGCCCCAGAATTTCCTCCGCCCTCTCAGCCTTTGGACCATCGTCGAGCAGGTAGAGCACAACATTCGTGTCTGCGAATTCAGCGCTCATGCGCGGCGTCGCGGCTTAGACGCGCGTCCTTGGGCAGTTTTCCGCGAAACCGCCTTAGCCCTTGTAGAACTTCATCGGCGCGAGGTTGGCGTCTCACAAGAATGGTTCCATCGTCCTTTACCAGGTCGACCTGATCGCCTTCCTTTAAGCCGAGTTCTCTCACAAGATCCGCGGGTAGCCGGACGGCAAGGGAGTTTCCCCATTTGGCAACTTGCATCTTGTCCTCTCATGCATGGATAAACATCCAATAATGTATATCCAGAACTGCCAAAAGGCAAGCTCTGGTGCGCTCAAAGCCATGCTGGAGCCCTCCGACAAGAGTTCTCCCCTGTCCCTTTTCGTGAGATGCGGTGCGTTACACCATGCAGCAGGAAGCCTAACAGCCTTGTGTTCGGTGACGACCCGCCCACTAGATGTGGAAAAACCTTGCGCGAATCCGACTCTTGCGCCAATAGTCACGGAAACGAGGCAAAAAACGTCAATTTCCGTGAACACGCCAAAGACGCGATGTCTCGGAAGCGAGAGGGCAGATGGATAATACCTTTGTGCATGAGGATCTCAACGCGGTGATCCGCCAGCATTCGGAATGGCTGGCGAACCAGTTGCATTCGCAACGTGAGAGCCTGTTTCCACCCGATGCCGAGAAGACCATGCGCAAATTCACCTCTGGTGAGGCTGCGGCGCTGCTCGGCGTAAACGATTCCTATCTTCGCAAACTCAACTTGGATGGCAAAGGGCCTTCTCCCGAGCTGACCGCCGGCAACCGTCGTCTTTACTCGGCGCAGGATATCCAAGCGCTGCGTGTGCTCCTTGAAAAAACCGCTCGCAAGCCGGGCGATTACGTTCCCGGACGACGAGAGGGTGATCATCTTCAGGTCATCGGCGTGATGAATTTCAAGGGCGGGTCCGGAAAAACAACAACCTCTGCCCATCTCGCCCAACGGCTTGCCCTGCGCGGATATCGTGTGCTGGGCATTGATCTTGACCCACAAGCTTCCTTCACCGCGCTGCACGGCGTTCAGCCGGAATTGGACCTCGAAGATGGCGGCACTCTCTACGATGCGATCCGCTATGAGGACCCGGAGCCGATCCGGTCGGTCATCCGCAAGACCTATATCCCCAATTTGGACTTGATCCCCGGCAACCTCGAATTGATGGAGTTCGAGCACGACACCCCGCGCGCGCTGGCGCAGGGCAATGCCGGACTTTTCTTCTTCCGCGTGAAGGAGGCGCTGGCCCAGGTCGATGAGGACTACGACGTGGTCGTCATAGATTGCCCGCCGCAGCTTGGCTTTCTGACCATGTCCGCCCTGTCCGCGGCCACGGGCGTTCTGGTGACCATCCATCCAGAGATGCTCGATGTGATGTCCATGTCGCAATTCCTCCGCATGACAGCCGACCTCATGGACGTGATTGCCGAGAGCGGCGCTGACATGTCTCATGACTGGATGCGCTATGTTTTGACCCGCTACGAGCCGCAGGATGCGCCGCAGAACCGCATCGTGGCTTTCCTGCGAACAATGTACGGCGAAGCCGTGCTGAATTCGCCCATGTTGAAGTCTACAGCCATCTCAGATGCGGGCCTGACCAAGCAGACACTTTATGAAGTGGAACGCAGCGCGTTCACGCGTTCCACCTATGATCGCGCGATTGAGAGCCTGAATACGCTAAATGACGAGATCGCCGACCTAATCCAGAAAACCTGGGGGCGCACATGACCAGTGGCAAGAAGAAGCGCATGTCAATGCTGGACAGTCTCGCGGCAGCTGGGGCCCCCTCCCCTGCCCCTCAGACAGGTGCTGTGACACCGATGATGACCTCGAATCGTGCCCTTCGGTCCGCCCGCGACGCGGTCGATTCCCATCATGTTTGGGAACTGGACCCGGCGAGCATCGAAGACGGGCGTATGGCGGACCGGCTTGACCCGGCCGATGTAATGGATTTGCGCGATGCGATTGAGGCGAACGGTCAGACTGTTCCGATCCTCGTGCGACGTGCGCCGGGTGAAGATGATCGCTACCTTTTGGTCTATGGGCGACGCAGGCTGGAGGCGATCCGTCAGTCCGATAAGGTTACCAAGGTTCGCGCGTTAGTCACCAACCTGGATGACGACAGCGCTCTGCGTGCTCAGATTTCGGAGAACATGGGTCGGCGCGATTTGTCTTTTATTGAAAAGGCCCTGTTCGCAAAGGACCTTGTGTCGTCCGGCTTCGGAAATCAATCTCAGGTTGCAGAAATTCTTACCGTCACGAAGTCGTCCATATCTATGGCGATCGCGATCGCGGACATGGTCGGGCCGGATCTGGTACGCGCCATTGGCGCCGCCCATGGCATTGGCCGACCCCGATGGGAATCCCTTGGTCGGGCCATCGACGAGAATGGTCTGGACCGCGAGGACCTTATCGGGATCGCGAAAGAGGCACGTGAAAATGCCGAGACCTCCATGGTGGTGGATGACATTGCCTCTACCAATGACCCGTCCATCCAAACGTTCCTGGCCGTAGAAAAGGCTGTGACCAAGGCGATTAAACCGGCCAAGTCGCCCTCCCCTGCCCCACCTTCCAGCGTCCCGCTGAAGATCGGCGGCAAACGCGGCGGCACGGTCAAACGCACTGCCAAGGGCCTATCGATCGAGTTGGCGGATGGAGACTTCGCCGATTGGGTCGAGACGCAAGTGCATGACATGATTGAAGACCTTCACGAACGCTGGAAGCAGCGGTCGGAAGACTGAGGAAGAGCAGAAATCAAAGAAGGAGGCACGAAAAGGCAAAAGAAAAGGTCCCGCAAAGCGACCACTCCACGAGACCCTAACTTGTTTCTAGCACCTTCAAGGTAGTGTCCGGAGCTATTTTCCGCAAGTCCAAAGTGATTCGCGGACCGGGATATTTTTGTCTTCGTGAATGACAAAATGGACTACACGCCCGTAACGCCGTTCCGGCGAACGATAGATGCTGCCATCCTGAAACATCAGGCAGCGACCCAGGAAGACCTGCCCCCAGTCGGCGCCAACAAGTGGGAGGTCCTGAGGGAGCTCGCTGCCGCTCGAGTCGCGTTCGGCTTGTCCGATCGGGATTTGACGGTGCTTCAGGCGCTGGTCAGCTTTCACCAAGCGACAATTCTCGGAGGCAATGACAGCGAATTGATTGTACATCCGTCCAACAAGGCGATTTGCGAGCGCCTGAACGGCATGCCCTGCTCGACGATGCGGCGCCACCTCTCCAACCTTGTGCAGACTGGCTTTGTTGTCCGGCGCGATAGCCCCAATGGGAAGCGCTATGCCCGCCGCTACGGCGACGAAAAGGTTGCGTTTGGGTTCGACCTCTCTCCGCTCGTTCGACGCTTCCAGGAGGTTTGTGAGGCCGCTGAGACCGTCCGGGCCGCAGAAGAGCGGTACAAGCGCCTACGTGCCACTGTGAGCCTCATGCGGCGTGACCTCGCAGGGCTGGCCGAGTACGGGCGCTCACTTCGTCCGGATCAGGGCGTCTGGGACCAATTCTCTGATCTTGCGGCCCTAATGGCCCGAGATCTTCGCAGAAAACTCGAAATGGAAGACCTTAGGCGCATCGAAGACTCTTTGGGGTCAGCCTTAGATCACGCCAGAAACCTTCTGGATGGCTGTGAAACAGAAAATATGAGCACCAATGATGCTGTTTCTGAGCAGCACTATCAGAATTCAAATAAAGACTCTTATGATCTTGAACCTCGCTTAGAAAAAGCGCGGGGCGGAGGCGTTGCGCGCGATATTCCAGAAGTTGCCGATAGCCCTCTGTGTTCTGAAGATGAGGCGAACCCAACGGCAATTACTGACGATCAACTGATGCCGAATATACCGCTTGGTCTCGTCCTCGCCTCCTGTCAGGAATTCAAAGCTTATTCCGAGCAGCCTGTTCGCCACTGGCACGATCTGGTCCGTGTAGCTGATGTGGTCAGGCCCATGATGGGTATTTCCCCGTCCGCGTGGGACGAGGCGAAACGCTATATGGGTCCCGAAGAAGCGTCTGTTGTGATCGTTGCAATGCTTGAACGGTTTGCGGATATCCGATCACCTGGAGGCTACTTGAGAACCCTATCTTCAAAGGCAGCAATTGGGGAGTTCTCCTGCGGTCCGATGATCATGGCCTTGATGCGGCGGGATGCTGCATGATGAGTTCACAGCTGTGAACTCGGCTGACAAGTAGGATAGCTCGGGATAGTTCACAGCTGTGAACTTCTTTCCAACACGGTCAGAGGCAGCGCTCGCGGACTTGGCCAGAAACAGGGTGCTTCGGTTGCCAGTCACACGGGCATGTCACCGTCTCCAAAGAGGTTTGGAAAGAGCCGCTCTCGATAATCCAACGGAAACGCCAACCGAACCGGCGTCTTCGGCGAGACGGACGTCATGTATCCGGCGGCGGTCAGTTTACTCAGCGTGTTGCGAGCAGTACGCTCGGACGTCTTGAGCACAATCTGCGCATCGCCTCGTTCCAGTGCCCCATGACGAAGAACCGCCGAGATTAGTTCCGGCGCTCGCTTGTCATCGATGGTATCTGCAACAAGACGACGATACCGTTGGTCCAATCCGCCGAGATCGAACAATCTTGCTGAGAAGCTGATCTGGTCGAGCGTCACCTTTAGGAACCATTCACTAAACGTCTTCAGTGCCGCTTCTGACAGGTTCCCCCGTCCGTCGCGGTCTCCGCGGCGTGGACTGTCGGCCAGATCCATCATCCGTTTGTACTCGCCCCGATCGGTTAGCCCGCGGGCCAGCCCACGTGATACGGACCAGAGCCCTTGGCCACCAATCCCCGCTGTGAGGGCCATGGCATGAGACATCAGTCTGCTGACACGGCCGTTACCATCCGGGAAAGGGTGGATGTAGTTGAGCCGGTGATGCGCAGAGGCGATCGCAATGATCCGTCCGCTCGAAGACCGCGCCGCAATCTGAAATCGTTTGTCGAAGTGGTCCATGAATGCCGCGACGCGCGACGATGAAGGAGGTAGGTGGCGCCCGACCGCAACTTCCCGATCATCATCCTGGCGCATGCGTCCCGGAACGATGGGCTCTTGTGTGCCGTCGGGATGTTCGATGACCCGAAACTCATTCGGCATCTCGTCGTAGAAGCTCTTATGGACCCAAGTCAGGAATTCGACGGATGTGGGGCGGGGCAGGGTGCCCTTGCGATGCATCTCGTCGATGGCCCGTTGAACGATGACGTGCGCCCGGGCCTCAAGGGCGAGGGGACGGGTTTCTTCCTCAAGCTCGGCACCAGCCAGCGCCCTTTCGATATCGCGGGGGCGCGTGTTGTGTTCTTCGATCAGGTTGGAGTAATAGCAGTTCATCACACGGACGAGATCGGCAAGCTCAGCTGCGCTGTCAGGATGCAACCCTTGTCCCAGCCCGGTGGCTTCCCTCTGGATGTCGACCGAAAGGTCTGCCAGTTCTGTAGGAATATGCTCCTCGAAGAAGCAGGGTTCGATCCTGGCGGGTGTTTCCAGCATTTTGCCGATCTTCCATGTTTGCAAAGTATTTGAAAAATAAACACATTTCGTACTTTCAAGCAAGGTTTTGCCGATATGCGTTGCCGATCTTGCCTGCCGATCTGGAATTGCTGCATGAAATCAATGGCTTCGGCAGATGTGCCGGGCTTTTCGGTTTTGTTGTGTGCCCAAAGGGGCCGGAAAAAGAGAAAGTGTTCTTCGGGTTTTGTGACTGACGGATGAGGGCCTTTGGGGTCCCTCAGATGGGTCCGGGCCGGGTTCCGGTCTGCCGTTCCGGATGAAGGGCATTCCTATGCAATCAGGTGTCTTGCGCGTGCTCCGCGCAACCGCCGCCTCCTGGTGGCGGCATAGAGAGCTGCGCCGAACTGGCCAGAGGGCGCTGGCACAGCGGCTCGAACGCCAGACCGTCCTGCGTGATCTCGGCTATCTGAAGCAGGCGGCGTCATTGCCAAACGCGCATGTGATCTGCGGGGAGGGTGGGACATTCCTCCATCTCGGTTGGACCACCGTGTCGACCTTCGCGCCGATCGAGCGCTTTCCCTTGGCCACTCTTGCGGTCGCACGTGGCACGCCGTTCATCGATATCCGACTCGTCACCGATGTCATCGCCTTCGCGAACCTGCCGCGGGTGACGCGGGACGGATCGGTCGACCCTGACTCTTCGGGTCCCGGCAAGTCCGTGTCGCTGACCACCTACATCGACATGGTCGAAGCCCTCGGTGGCAGGATCGCCAACGATCCGCGCCCCTGTCGGTCAACCTAGTCACCACTCCCTCTCACCAAAACTCGAAAAGGAGGCCAGCCATGGCCCGATCCCGTACGCCCAAATTCGATGCCTCCGAGGTCATCACAAACGAAATCATCCGTATCATTGAGCGCGGCGTCCTGCCCTGGCGAAAGCCCTGGACCGCAGGCGGCAGCTCTCGCCCCCTGCGCGTGGGGGGTGAGCCCTACCAGGGGGTCAACAACTTCCTGCTGACGATGCGCACCGTGATGGCGGGCCACAGCTCGCCCTTCTGGATGACGCTGCCTCAGGCCAATGCCTTGGACGCGAAGGTGCGCAAAGGCGAGAAGTCCTCTGTCGTTGTCTACTACGGCCAAAGCCGGAAAGACGCCGATGGCGAGGACGACCGTAGCAGCGGGGATGATCACTCCGAGGAAGCCCGCATCTTCCGCTTCCAGAAATCCTACCGCGTGTTCAATGCCTGCCAGATCGAGGGCTTGCCCGACAGTTTCTACCCTGACCCGGAGCCCGTGCCCGAGCATCCGCCGTCCGAGCCCATCCCGCACATGCAAGCGTTTTTCGATGCCATCGACATCACAACCGTCTTCACGGGCACGGAGGCGTACTATTTGCCCCCCGTGGACAAGGTCTACATGCCGTCCATCACGCGGTTTCAGGACCCGCGCAATTTCTACGGGGTCTGGGCCCATGAGCTGGCCCATGCCACAAAAGCCCCCCATCGGCTGAACCGCGATTTCGGGTTCTCGAAGTTTGGCAACACGTCCTATGCTCGCGAGGAGATCGTCGCGGAATTGACCTCGGTGTTCCTGGGTCAGACGCTGGGCTTTACCGCGCATACGCTCGAGATGAATGCCGCCTACCTCCACAACTGGTTGCGCGTTCTTCGGTCGGACAAGGGCGCAATCTTCCGGCACGCCGCGGACGCGCAGCGGGCCTGCGACTATCTGATCGCCAGATCGGAGGCGTGCAGGGCAGGGGAGGGCGCTGAGGCAGCATGACCTATGCTCTTCCGCAACGCAGAAAATGGCAGCTTCGAGCCCACTTTGACCGATGCTGCGTAAAGGATGTATCGCTGCTTTCGAGGGCGGTAGAAAACCTGCTTGATCGCAGCCGCGATGCGGAGGGAAAGCAGCGCCGAGTTGTCGGAACGCGTGAACCAAAAGGCGATCTAATCGAACGATTCAGCGCTTCACCCCGTCTGCGGCTGCCTCTCAAATACTGCGCGGTGCCCAGAGAATAATACCCGCACCGACAAGGCAAATGACCGCTCCAACTACATCCCATTGATCCGGGCGATGCCCTTCTACGCCCCATAGCCACAGCAGGGACGATACGATGTAAACGCCACCGTAGACTGCATAGGCGCGGCCCGCCTGATCGGCGGGGCTGAGCGCCAGTAGCCAGGCGAAAGCGACAAGGGACAGCATGCCCGGTGCCAACCAAAACACGCTCTTGTCCAGCCGGAACCAGGCCCAGAAAGCAAAGCATCCGGCAATTTCGGCCAGCGCAGCGGCGAAGTAGATAAGAACCGTCTTCATCGGGCCAGACATACGTTCCGAGGAGGATCGGGTCTATTGCGAAAAATCTTTCAAATTCAGAGAAGCGAGCCCAAATCCGATCCAACACTTGGATAGGCCGCCGTCATCGACTTAAGTTGCTTGGCCGCCAGGCCCAGCTTGATTGCCAGCCCGAAGAAATTGATCAGTTCGCCGTATTCCGGGCCGAACAGGTGCGCGCCGAGGATCTTGCCGTTCGACTTGTCCACGAGGACCTTCGCGGCAGCAGAGGTCTCGCCGATCCGGTAGTTCGAATACCAATCGCCAGTGTCGGTGAACCGAACATCGACATCATACCCGGCGTCCCTTGCCTCACTTTCCAACATGCCGACACGCGCCACTTCCGGGACTGTGAAGACGGCTGTAGGAATACCGGCATAATCCGGTGCGGTCTGAGTGTCTTTGAGCATGTTGGAGGCCGCGACCTTCCCTTCGATCACTGCGACTGGCGTCAGCGGCATGCCATCGGTGTCGGCGGAATCTCCGGCGGCAAAGACCGCGCTGTTTGTCGTGCTTTGCAGATGCGGGGCTACAACGATGCCCTTGTCGCTGTAATCAACACCAGCCGCCTCAAGATTCAGATCGGCCAGGGCTGCCACACGGCCCGCGCCATGCACGACCAGATCGGTTTCGATTGTTCGGGTTTCATCGCCCGACTTCACCTCGACAGTGAATGCTCTACTGGCTTCCGAGACCGATACGATTTCGGTTTCGCGCATCAGGTCCACGCCGATACCGCCGCTGCGGTCGATCAGCATTTCGACCAGATCGGGATCGAAGCCGCGTAAGGGCCGGGCGCCACGATCCACGATGATCGGGTTGGCTCCGGCCCGTGCGGCGATATGCGCAAACTCGAAGGACACGAAGCCGCCACCGATAAAAAGAACCCGATTGGGAAGGGCCTCCAGGTTGAGGAAATCCGTGCTGTCGATCACGAGATCGGCCCCTGTGAAGCTCAGCGGCCTGGGCATGGCACCGGCGGCCACGAGGAACCGTTCCGACTGATATGCCGTTCCATCGACCTCCAGCGTGTTGCTTCCCGTGAACCGCGCGGCTCCATGCAGGGTTTCGACGCCGTTGCCCGACAGGCCCTTTTCCATCTTGTCCGGCACGGGATCGGTGAAGCCACGCTTGTGTGCCATCAGATCGGCCCAGTTGATCGACAGATCACCGGGATCGATCCCCTTGCCCTGCATGAGCCGTGCCGCGTCCATGATTTCCGCACCGCGCCGCAGGATTTTCTTTGGATCGCAGCCGCGCAATGCGCAGGTGCCGCCGTAGGGCAGCGCATCGACAATGGCGACACGCCATCCTGCCGCGCCACATTTGTTGGCCGCGGCCACGCCCGCCATGCCCGCCCCGATGACGATCAGGTCGTAGTCTTCATTCATTCTCCGGTCCTTGTCCTGATCTTCATCCGGCGCAGCAGCTCAACTTTGCCACGTCCATATCGAAGGTTTGCGCCGCCAGCTTCAGCCCTTCCACGGTCGTCAGATAGGGGAAGATCGTCTCCCCGAGCGCCTTTGTGGTCATGCCAAACTTCAGCGCCATAACGAGGGTCTGGATCGTATCGGACCCCTCGGGCGCGATGATCTGGCCGCCAAGCAGCCGGTCGGACTTTCTGTCCGCCACCAGCTTGATCAATCCGCGCGTGTCGCGTGCGGCCAGTGCGCGCGGCACCTGATCGAGCGGTACGATGGACGTCTTGACGTCGAGGCCCGCGTCCCGCGCCTGGGCTTCACCGAGACCGACGCCCGCGACCTGCGGGTCGGAAAATACCACCCAGGGCATCGCGGCGTTGTCGTAGCGATGGTCTTCGCCGAGAACCGCATTTTTGGCCGCGAGCTTTGCACCATAGGCCGCCATATAGACGAACTGGTCGCGGTCGGTCACATCGCCTGCGGCATAGATGCCGCGCACCGATGTCTGCATGTCCTCGCCGACGACGATGGACCCACGCGCGTCGGTTTCCACGCCGATTGCGTCCAGGCCCATATCTTTGGTATTGGCCCGCCTGCCAGCGGTCGAAACGAGGTGATCCGCCGTCACTTCGACAGGCTTTCCGTTCTGGATCACGCGCAGTGTCACGCCCGCGTCGTCGCGGCGCACAGTGTCGTAGCTTAACCCGGTCAGAAGGGTGATGCCTTCGGCCTCGAACGCCGCCGCCAATGCCTCCGAGACCTCTGGTTCCGCGCCGGGCAACAGATGCGAACGGGCGACAAGCGTGACCTTCACGCCCATGCGGCTCATCATCTGGGCCAGCTCCGCGCCGATGTAGCCCGCGCCGATGAAGATCAGGCTTTTCGGCAGTACTTCGAGTTCCAGAAGACTGGTGCTGTTGAGCGCGCCGATTTCCTCGATGCCGTCGATGGTCGGCAGAACGGGACGCCCGCCCGTGGCGATGATGGTCCTCGGTGCTTTCAGGGTTCGCTCACCGACTGTCACGCCACCTTCGATCAGCCGCGCGGGACCGGCGTCGATGTAATCGACATCCTCATATTCCGGCAGAAGGTCCGCGTATTTCTTCTGGCGCAGGGTCGTGACCAGATCGTCCTTGGACTGAACGAGCGTCTGCCAATCATCCACTTGTGCCCGTCCCGACAGGCCGGGGAACCGCTTGGCAGCCCCCGCACAGTGCACGGCCTCTGCCGCACGGATCATCGCCTTGGAGGGCACGCATCCCACGTTGACGCAAGTTCCGCCGATGGTGCCATGTCCTACGAGGGCGACACGCTTTCCGGCATCCGCGCCGGTAATTGCGGCGGAGAACCCCGCCGATCCGGCCCCAAGAACGATCAGGTCATAGCCGCCCTGTTCATCGTCGTTTTTGTTCAGGTCTTTCATCTCAGCGCGCCTCGCCATGTTCGGGGTCTTTTGGTCTGGCGGCGAGCAGATATATGACCGCGCCGATGGCGATCAGCGGTGTCAACATGCCGAGGAGGCCGAAGACCATGCCGGTGGCGGTGCAACATCCCATCATCATAAGAGCGATCCTTTCTTTTGCGCACGGTTCAGGAGAACCGCGTAGAGTGCTGTGGCGGCGAAAACGCCGATTGTGATCCGTATTGCGAACCTGAATTCGAGAAGAATGATCAGGATCGACAGGGCCACCGCGAGGCCGGTGGCCCAAAGTTTCGGGGCCGGTCCCGGTTTGCCAGCGCGCAGCCAAAGGGCCTGTGCCACCACGGCGAGGCTGAAAAACAGCAGCGGGAACAGGGCGTAATCGAGCCAGCCCGTGAGGGCCGACAATCCGACGCCAGCGACGATGACGACCAGAAGCGGTGTAAAGCAGCAGAGCGCGGCGAAGAGCGCACCGCCAAGCCCCCATTTCAGCAGACGGTCGGAATTTTCAGGTGTGTCAGTCAAGGAGCCGTCTTTCTTTGTGATGGGTCGGGGCCGGAGGCGCGTTTCATTTGCGAACGACGCAGTGCGCGGACGATCAGGTAGGTCAGACCCGCCAAAACCAGCACGGCAATGCCACTCATTCCAGAGAGCCAAGCCCCAACGCCGCCGAACAACGCTGCAAGCACGGCAGTTCCGCCGCCGCAGCAGACGACCACGACCGGAGCTGCTATTCCGAAGGCCAGCAGGCCACCCATCAGATTGTCACGCATTGCAGGAGATTGTCACGCATTGCAGGCGGCTCAGGAGGCTGTGTCGGGCAGCACCTGCGCCGGATAGCCATTGGCCGTCACCGCGCCGATGATGCTTTCGATGGAAGTTTCGGCGTCATCGTAGGTCACGCTGTAAACACCCTGCCCGTATTCGGGGCCGTCCTCGAATGCGGCGATCTCGACCGACGGAACACCGCGCATCGAGCTGGCAACAATGAACGAACAGGACGGGCATGTCAGTTCGCTGACGGCGATCTCGACCTGGCGCTCTTCAGCGAGGGCCGGGGTCGAGAGTGCGACGATGGCCAGGGCGGATAACAGGAGATGCTTCATGGTCATGGTCCTCGTTCAGAATTTCAGGATGAAGGGGGTGATGTAGGGAAAGATCATGGCGACAGCGACAATCGCGGAAGCGGCCCAGAGGGTTGCGCGCATGATGCGGCGGTCGATGGGGCGGGCGCAGGTGCCATCGGCACAGGCCTCGGCATCTACAGGCTTGTAAGCCTTGTAGAAGCCGTATCCCAAAAACGCGGCGCTCAGCGCGAAGGTGTACCATTTGTAGGCATAGAGCGCCCCGAGCTGCGCGATGAACACGCCTGTCACGCCAAAGCTGACCAGCACCAATGGAAGGATGCAGCAAGAAGTCATCGCCAGCGCACCGAGGACGCCGAGGCCGGTCACGCCCCATCCCTTGGTGGTTTCGTCGCCAATTTTCTGCGACTGAGATTGCGGAAGTTCCGCCAAATGTTGTTCCATCGAATCTTCCTTGAACAGATGTTTCCACCGTTCTAGGGTCTGTAGTTGATACAGGCTCAAGGGATTTTTCGGCACAATGAGTAACACAAGCGTGAGATCAATTCGGCGGGGCGATTTGGCCCGCGCAACGGGCTGCAACCTGGAAACCATTCGCTATTACGAGAAAATCGGGATCATGCCGGACCCGCCGCGCAGTACGAAGGGCTACCGAAGCTACGACGATGCCCACGTCAAGCGGCTGAAATTCGTCATGCGGTCCCGCGATCTAGGCTTTTCTCTCGAAGAGGTTCGCGGGCTGCTTGGGCTGGTCGATGACCGATCCCGGACATGCGCCGAGGTGCAGATCATCGCCGAAGATCATCTGACTGACGTTCAGGCCAAGATTGCCGATCTGCAGCGCATCGAGCGCGTCCTGTCGGACACTGTTGCGCGATGCACCGGCGATGCTGCCCCAGAATGCGCGGTGATCGATGCGTTACTCGATGCTTAGTCCACCCTAAAGAAGAGGGGGCAACGGACCTTCGTGAACGGCGCAGCGAAAGCCCGAAAAGTCCCGCAGAGCGGACTATTGGAACTGTTTGGTTCGGGCAGGTTTGGACCGGGTTCCTCCGCCAAGCGGAAAAGGAAAAGTGGGCTTTGAGAAGGGTGTTTCAAACCTCTCAAAGGAGATCCCCATGTCCATGAATGTTCAACCCCAGCCAGACCTTCCGGATCCGACCGTGATCGCGGCGCAAAACGACGCGTTTCGCAAGCTCGCGTGCCTTGGGGTGCCGCCCGCGCAGCCCATCCAGGGCCGCATGCATGTCACCCGCGCGCTTATGGAGGCCGGTGACGGCTTCATGGCCGAGGCGGTGAAGGCGACCGGTGCGTTTGATACATTCGAGCCTGAGAATGATCCCGAGGGATGGCACGATTTCGGGGCGGTCGAGATCCGGGGCGAGACCGTGTTCTGGAAGATCGATCTCTACGAAGCAGACTCGGACTTCCGCTACGGGGCTGAGACCCCGGACAATCCTGCCACCACCATGCGCGTGCTGACCATCATGCTGGCGCGCGACTGGTAGGGCAGGGGACTCCTCCCCCTGACATCTGAGACGATGAAGGCCCGCTGAACCCTCAAAGGGAAAGTGGGCCTTTTGTCGTGGTGATCCCTGAAGCCGGGGATTGGTCACGCGCGTGAGCGCGCGGGCCACACCTCACCCTCCTGGAAGGATATCCCATGACCACAAGCTTTGCTCCCCTTACCGTCGCTATCGGCGATCTGACAGCACACCCCGCCAATGTGCGCAGCAACGCGCCGGAAACCTATGACCCCGAAAACATCGCCCATCTGAAGGCCAGTATCGCTGTGCTGGGCCTACTCCAGCCGCTCTTGGTTCAGAAGCTTGACGGCAAATATGCTGTCCTCGCCGGTGGCCGGCGCCATGCCGCGCTTAAGGAGCTGATCGCTGACAAGGCCACCAAGGGGTTCACCGCGAAAACCAAGGTGGACTGCCGCCTTGTCCCTGAGGAGTGCGACGTCACCACGGCACTGTCGCTCGCCGAGAACATCACCCAGGCACCGATGAATGCCATCGACGAGTTCGAGGCCTTCGCCCGGATGATGGAGGTCGACGGCCAGACGCCCGAGACGATCGCAAAGACCTTCGGCGCCACGGTGGCGGCCGTGAAAGGCCGGTTGCGCTATGGCCTTATCCACCCCGACATCCGCGCCGCGGCCCGGGGCAAGGTGATCACGCTCGACACGATGAAAGCCTTCGCCGAGCACCCGAGCCAGGAGGCGCAGCGCGAGGTCTTCGAGGCGCTCACAAAAGACGGCGGCTATCTGCAGGCCTACACGGTCCGTCAGGCGCTCAAATCCCGTGGGGTGCAGGTCAGCGACGCTATCGGGGCTTTCGTGCGCGCGGACTACGAGGCGCGTGGCGGTGCTGTCGCGGCTGACCTTCTGGAAGAGCATTCCGTGCTTGAGGATGCAGCACTGGTCGAGACCATCCTGCTCGAGAAGCTCGGTGCCGCCGCCGAAGAGGCCCGTATGAGGCTGGGCTTTGCCTGGGCCGATGCGATAGTCCGCTATGATTACGCGACCATGGCGGACTATGGCCGCGTCTATCCCGGCCCGATCGATCCGGATGAAGCGGCCCAGAAGCGCATCGATGAGATCACCGCAGAACTCGAGAAGCTGCAGCTCGAGATGGAGGATGAGGGGCTCGAGGACGGTGCCTACAATGCCCTTTACGAGCGCGTGGACGCCTTGGAAGAAGAAGCGCGCGATCTGCAGGAGGCCTACAGCGCCGAGGACCTCGCGCGGTCCGGGGTGATCGCGTCGTGGCAGGGTGGGCAGATCACGCTCCATATTGGCCTCGTCCGCCCCGAGGACACCGTGAAAGTGGAAGGCGCGCGCAGTTCGTCGGTCAACCGAACGGGCGAGGAGGCCCCGGACGCAGGCGAAATCAGCTACCCGGCCTCATTGGCCGAGGACCTCAAGACCGAGCGGGCCATGGCCCTTGGCGCCGCGATGGCGCTGCATCCGGAGGCCACGCTCGATCTGACGCTCTTCAAGCTGGTCAGTGATGTTCTGGCCAGCGGTATGAGTGTCACGCAGGCGATCAGGATCGAGGCACGCAGGGAATACCGCACCCACGCCAAGATGGACGAGATCGACGAGACCTCGCTCGAGCAGGTGGCGGCGGCGCATGATGCGCTTGACCTCTCGTGGCTTGATGACACCCGCGCGCCCGCCGATCAGTTCGCGGCGTTTCGCGCGCTAGAGCCGGGCGAGAAAGCCAAGCTCGTCGCCTTTGCAACCGCGAGCACCACGCAGTCCTGCTTCGCGCGGGACCGCCAGCGCGACAGCCTGATGCATGCGTTCGAGATCGAGATCATGCCCGACATCCGCGCCCACTGGACGCCGAATGCGGCGCTCTTCAACCGCTTCAAGAAGGCTTGGCTCCTGAAGATCCTCGGCGAGGATCTGGGCCTCGCCCAGGAGGCGGTGACGCTGGCCTCGTCGAGCAAGAAGGAGATCGTCTCCTTCTGCGACAAGCTCTTTTCAGAGCCCTTCGCGACGCTCACGGACGCGCAGCGCGCTGCCGTGGCCGCTTGGTGCCCGCCGATGATGCAGACCGCCGGTGTCGCCTTTGATGAGGCGGAGCCCATTGCGGACACCCCGGAGCGTGACAGCGAGGTCGCGCAAGCGGCCTGAGCCATCACGCGACCCGCGCGAGGCATTCCCCGCGCGGGTCGACCCTCCCACACCCAACCGAAAGACATCCTCATGGCTATTCTCAAGTTCTCTGCGTCCGCTGTTGCGGCGCAAATGGCGCATGCACGCGCCTGCAAAACCTTCCTGCCCAACTGGAACGGGCCCGTGGACAGGCCCGCCCTGATCCTCATCGTCGGCAATGGCGTGCATCTGCGCTCAAACGGCATCGATGGCACAACCACCCGTATCGTCACCACCGAACAGGCCGATCCTTCCTTTGCTTTCGCCAATGGCATGAACCCGTTTCGGGATACCGACTGGATGGCGCAGCGCCGCATGGCGTTTCGTGATCTGACCGGCCAGTTCTACACCGACATCCTGGATGACGTGCAGGTGCTCATCGACCGGGGGCGGGGGGCCATCCGGCTCGCCACCGATGGCCACAGCATCCGCGTCTTCGTGCGCCGGGCTTCGGACTATCTCATCGGCGGGACCTACGAGGTGCCCTCGGGCCTCGGCGGCACCTTCCGGGTCATTCTCAAGGATGCCTGCGACACCTTCGCGATCGTGCAGAACTGCGGCAATTGCGAGGATTTCGACGCCATGCAGCCCTACCGCGTGCCGCTCGATGCGCTGATGGAAATCGATGACCGGAGGGCGGCGTAATGGGTTGGCTCTTCTACACCGACGGCCGCGTCCAGACCTACGCGGATGAGAAAGCGGAGATTGCTCGGCTGTGCACCTTCGAGGGCGAAAGGCGCAAGACGGAACTGGTCAAAGCCTGCAAGGTGGGTTCGACTTGGTATGCGGCGGCAAAGGTCACAAATATCGACGGCACCCCTGTCGAAGACACGACCTATGTCACCGATGCGGATGGTTCCATCACTTTCGCCGCCGTATTCCTTACCCGATACGATGAGGGCTGCTGGGGCTACAAGGACATGGAGGAAAGCGCTGGCCCGAACGAGTCGCGCGCTCCGCTCAGCCTTCTGGCGCTGCTCTCGGAATTGAGGGACCCAGAGAGCTATGCCCAGGACTGGCGCCAGCGCTGCCGGGACTGGGCGTCGATCCCGGATTACGACGAAGGTGACAAGATCAAGCTCGCAAAACCGGTGACGCTCACCGACGGCAGCACCTGCCAGATCGTCACCGCGACCCACTACAGGCGCGGGCGGCAAAAACGCCGGTGCTACCGCATCGAGGAAACCGGTGGGCTCGTGCGCCTCTCGAAAGCCTCGCTTGCGGGCTCGGAGCTGCTCAGCTCCGCGAAGGGCGCGGCAAGCCCGGTGCTGGCGGAGTTCCTAGTCACCCGGAATCGAAGTTCGGTTCATTGTCTTGAGGCAGAAGCGTTTGACGGAGGTTAGGATTTCGTCGGCTGATTTGACCCATCTGTAGGGTTTTGGATTATCGTTATGCGCATCGATGAAGGCCATGATGTCAGCCTCCAATTCAGCGACGGATCTGTGCACACCACGCTGGATTTGCTTTCGAGTGAGTTCCGCAAACCAGCGTTCGATCTGGTTCAGCCAACTGGCTGATGTCGGCGTGAAGTGCACCTGCCAATGCGGCCTGCGGGCCAACCATGCTTTCACCTTCGGCGTCTTGTGCGTGGCATAGTTGTCCATCACCAGATGCACGTCCGGCCCTTCGGGCAGGTTGCGGTCCAACTCCTTGAGGAAGTCCAGGAACTCTGTCGCGCGGTGCCGCTTGTAACACTTGCCCACGACAGCCCCGGTCGCGATGTCCAGCGCGGCAAAGAGTGATGTTGTCCCATTGCGCAGGTAGGTATGGGTGCGACGCTCTGCGACACCGGGTGCCATTGGCAAAACGGGCTGCTCGCGATCCAGCGCCTGGATTTGGGACTTTTCGTCCAAGCACAATACGATAGCCCGGTTGGGTGGCGACATATACAGTCCCACCACGTCTTGCACCTTGTCCACGAATAGCGGGTCGGTGGATAGCTTGAACGTCTCCGAGCGATGTGGCTGCAAACCAAACGCGTTCCAAATGCGACGGATGGTCGTATGCGAGTATCCCGTCTCGGCCGCCATTGACCGAATTGACCAATGGGTTGCGTCCTTCGGTGTCGTTTCCAGCGTCTGCTTGATGATCTCGGCAACCTGCGCGTCGGAAATTGTGCGCGGACGGCCCGCACGATATTCGTCCGACAAGCCTTCTATGCGATGTTCGGCAAATCGCCTACGCCATTTCCCGACTGTATGCTCGGCATGACCAAGTTCCGCCGCGACCTCTTTGCTGGTCAACCCATCTGCGCATCGCAGCACAATCCGGCACCGATCCGAAAGCGACCGCTCCGCCTTGTGCCTGCGCAACTGCGCTTCCAGAAAACTCCGCTCCTCATCGCTGAGGTCTATCGCAACTGATGCCCGTCCACGCATGCTCGCCCCCTGATTTGTCTCAAATCAATGATGGCAAATTCAGTTCCGGGTGACTAGCGGGGCGAGAATAGGTGCTGCGCCGGACAGCTCATCGACCTGCCCGGCGACAGCAGATCCTGCGTCTAATCTTGACAAGACAATGCAAATGCATTACCTATCGCAGGTAGCAAAGATCCCCATTCTTTTAGGAGACTGCCATGACAGCGCTCGCACAAGATGTCTCGAAACTCACGGATCGGTATCAGACGACCGTGCCGGCGGGTGTGCGCAAGCAGCTCAAGCTGGGCAAGGGCGACCAGATTCGCTACTGCACCGAGCCGAGTGGCAGGGTCTA
Source organism: Ruegeria sp. R14_0 (assembly GCF_017743975.1). Taxonomy (GTDB): domain Bacteria; phylum Pseudomonadota; class Alphaproteobacteria; order Rhodobacterales; family Rhodobacteraceae; genus Ruegeria. The sequence goes on from NZ_JAGHRC010000008.1 coordinate 62,990, forward strand.
TATCGAGCCCGTGCGCAGCGACGAGGATGATCCCGCGCTTGGCGCCTTTCTCGATTTTGTCGAGGCCGATATCAAGGCGCATCCGGACCGCATTCGGGCGTTCGATGGGGCTTTGCATGACCGTCTTGCAGCACTGGTCGGAGACGTTGACGTCGATCTCGATGCGCCGCTATCGCTCGAGGATGAATGAGCGGCGATAGCGTGCCCGCCCAATCGCCCCTTGTCGTAAACGGATGGTCGATTTATGCGCATCCGCTCTTTCTGGATCAGCTCGAAGGGCTGATTGAAGAGGTCGAGGCGCGTAAAGCACGCGATCCTAAGACCTGGCGCAAGAAAAACCCGACGAAACGGCTGGCCGCCATCTTCAAGCTGGTTACCGAGGCCATACCGGCAGATCCGGGTGCCGCCGCCTTCCGGCAAGGCGGCACATTCGGCGATCACCGCAAGCACTGGTTCCGGGCGAAATTCTTCCAGCAGTATCGGCTGTTCTATCGGTTCAACAGCGATGCGAAGGTCATCGTGGTGGCCTGGGTGAACGACGACAAGACCCTGCGCGCCTACGGCAGCAAGACGGATGCCTATGCGACGTTCAAAGGGATGTTGGAAGATGGCAATCCACCTGACAATTTCGACGCGCTCTTGAAAGAAGCTGCGGCGGCGGACAAGCGGTTCGAGACGTCTCTTGAAGCGGCGCCCGATCGGTAAGTGGCCCGGTTAGCTGTGAACCTTACGGCCTTCCCGTTTACGGCACCACTGTGGGTGATGTAGCATCGACCCATAGCATAGTCGGAGAAAGCGCAATGGACCCAACGGGTAAGGAACAGCCGCACTTCGGTCTCGAGGAGCATTTCCGTGGCGGCTGATGTCAATTCGTATGACGCGTGGTTTCGCGCGCAGGTACAGGCCGCGCTTGAGGATGCGCGCGCTGGAACTTCACAGGTTCAGGTAATGCAGGCCGCGCAGGCTTTGATTGATGCGAAGCGCCAGGGCCAATCCAAGCCCTGACCAAGCCTTGAAGGTCAGCGCGGTCTGACCTCATCTCCCCGAAAAGCGAAAGTGGGCTTTTTGTCCTTTGGAACTCAGACCCTGATCCAAAGGAAATCCCCATGTCCAAGCCCAAACCGGCAAACTCGGCTCTCTCAATCTCCGACGCTGATCTCGCCTCTGCCCTCGCGCGAATCGGAGCGGAGGTCGACCACCAACCCCTGCGCAGCTCAGCGCTTGCGCGCATCATGCGCGAGACGTTTCATGGCAGCGATGCCGGCGGTGCCTGGGATTGGCGCATGGCATATGACCTGATGCAGGCCGCGGCCGTCCAGGTGCTGCTGCGTGGGGCCGACGCGGCAGGTGACATCGCTGCTGCAAGGCTGCTTGCCTCACGGCTGCTGACGGAAACCCGCCGCTCGGAACAGCAAATCCGGCTGCAGCAGTTTTCCACGCCACTGCCATTTTCCGCCTTGGCCGTGCGGGCGGCTGCGGTCCGCAAGGGCGAGACCGTTCTGGAGCCCTCGGCTGGCACCGGTGCCCTGGCTGCTTTCGCTGCCCGGGCCGGTGCCACGCTTTTGCTCAACGAGATCGCCCCCTTTCGCCAGCGCCTCCTGCGCGCGGTTTTCGGCGGCGAGGTGACGGGCCATGACGGCGAGCATATCGACGATCTGCTGCAGTCGCCGCTTCTACCCGACGTCGTGGTGATGAATCCGCCCTTCGCCTCCTCGGTCGACCGCTCCCGGGACAAGCACATCGCCGCCAAACATCTCGTCGCGGCTGCAAAGCGTCTGGCACCCGGCGGGCGGCTTGTGGCGATCATGCCGCCGGGATTCACACCCGAACGCGATGCCGCGCATTGGTCCCGCGCCTGCGGTCTCCTGACGCCGCGCTTGGCGTTGACGATGCCTGGGCAGGTCTACCGCAAGCTCGGCACCTCTGTGGAAACCCAGCTCATGGTCTTCGACAAGGTGCAGGAGGACGGCGAGATGATCCGCGCCGTTGTGTGCGATCTGGATGAAGCCCTTCCTTTTGTCGACGCCGTGGCCGAAACACGGACCGAGATGCGCCCGGCCCAACGGGTTGAAGCGATCCCTCATCCTCGGCCGACCGTTCCGTCATCTGCCCAAAGCAAGACCGCCGCTGCGCCTGTTGCCACCTCCAAACCACGGGCCAATGCCGTCTGTCCGCTCAGCTTCGCAAGCTTAGAGACCCCGCGCGACAACAGGCCCGTCTCGGACATCTATGCGCGTTACCGCCCGCAGAGGATCGAGATTGCAGGCGCGCAGGAACATCCCACCCCGCTGGTCGAGAGCATCGCCATGGCCTCTGTTGCGCCACCCGTACCTTCGGGTGCCGCCAGCTCGGAATTACGCCTGCCCGCCAAGCTGATCGAGGAGGGACATCTCTCCGAGGCGCAGCTCGAGACCATCATCATGGCGCATGATGCCCATGGGCGTGATTTGCCGGGCCGGTTCACGATCGATGACGACCAGACCAAGCTGACGTGCGCCGATGATGACCCGGAGGCACGGGCCTATCGCCTTGGCTATTTCCTCGGGGATGGCACCGGTTGCGGCAAGGGCCGCGAATGCGCGGGGCTTATCCTTGTCAACTGGCTTGCCGGGCGCAGAAAGGCGGTCTGGGTCTCCAAATCCGCCACGCTCATCGAGGACGCGATCCGCGACTGGACCGATCTTGGCGGCTCGCCAGCCGACATCCAGCCGCTCTCCAAATGGAAACCGGACCAGCCTGTCCCTATGGGTGACGGCATCCTCTTTGTCACCTACGCCACGCTGCGCTCGGCGGGCAAATGCGGGACCACGCGACTGAGCCAGATCCTCGACTGGATGGGCGAAGACTTCGACGGCGTGCTGGCTTTTGATGAGGCCCATGCCATGCAGAATGCGGCGGGGTCTGAGCAGGGCAGGGGGGTCAAACCCTCCCAGCAGGGCCTTGCTGGCCTCCGGCTGCAACTGGCAGCACCCCGCGCTCGCGTCTTCTACATCTCGGCCACGGGTGCGACGAGCGTCCACAACCTCGCCTATGCCGCGCGGCTGGGGCTCTGGGGGCAGGGCCCCGAATACCCCTTCCCAAGCCGCGAGAGCTTCGTTTCTGCGATGGAAGCCGGCGGTGTCGCTGCCATGGAAGTGGTCGCGCGCGATCTCAAGACGCTCGGGCTCTACACGGCGCGTGCCCTCAGCTTCGACGGCGTGGAGTATGACGTGCTCGAACACGCGCTCACTCCGGCCCAGATCGAGATCTACGACGCATACGCGACTTCGTTTCGGACGATCCATCACAATCTCGAGGCCGCGCTGACAGCGACCGGCGTCAACGACGCCTCGGGAGAGACTAATGCCTCGGCCGCACGCTCCTCGGCCAAATCTCGCTTCGAGAGCACGAAGCAGCGCTTCTTCAATCATCTGCTGATGGGCATGAAGGCCCCGACCATCATCCGCGCCATCGCGGACGATCTGGCGGCGGGCAAGGCTTGCGTCATTCAGGTGGTCTCTACAGGCGAAAGCCTGCTGAAACGTCGGCTTGAGACGATGGACCCGGAGGACGAGCTGGTCGAGGGCGCGCTAACGCCGCGCGACTACGTCCTGGGATACCTCGAACAGGCCTTCCCGATTCATGCGCAAAAGCTCGTGGAGATTGACGGCAACATGGTGGCGGAACCCTTGCGGGATGAGACCGGCGCGCTCGTTGTCTCGCGCGAGGCGCTCGCCCTGCGCGATGCGGCAATGATGGAGTTGATGACGCTGGCCCCGATCCCCTCGGCGCTCGATCAGATCCTCTGGGCCTTTGGCGACGAGGCTGTAGCAGAGGTCACGGGCCGGTCCATCCGGCCCCTCAAGGCCGAGGATGGCCACCTCTTCATCGAGAAACGCGCCGCCAGCAGCAATTCATCCGAGACCCAAGCCTTCATGGACGGCGAGAAGGATATCCTTATCTTTTCCGATGCGGGCGGGACGGGCCGGTCCTATCATGCGGCACAAACGGCGAAGAACCAGAAGCGGCGGCGGCACTATCTACTGGAGCCCGGCTGGCGCGCGGATGCGGCCATTCAGGGGCTTGGGCGCACCCATCGCTCAGCACAGGTCAGCGCGCCGTTCTTCCGGGTCTGCACCTCCGATGTGCATGGCGAGAAACGCTTCACGTCAACTATAGCCAAACGCCTCGACCAGCTGGGGGCCCTGACCAAGGGTCAGCGCGAGACCGGCTCGCAGGGCATGTTCCGCGAGGAGGACAATCTCGAAAGCCCGATCGCGCGGGCGGCACTGCGTGGGTATTTCGCCGATCTTGCCGCCGGGCGCGCTGAGGCGATGAGCTACGAGAGCTTCACCGACTGGACGGCCCTGCGGCTGATCGACAAGGACGGGGTGCTCCTTGAGGAGCTTCCCCCGATCCAGCGGTTTCTCAACCGGGTGCTTGCCCTGCCCATCCACATGCAGAACGCACTCTTTGCCGAGTTCATGCGCCGGATTGCCGATCAGACTGAACGGGCGCGCGCGGCGGGCACGCTCGATCTCGGCGTCGAAACCCTGCGTGGCGAAAGGATCGAACAGGTCTCCACAGAGGATCTCTGGACCTGCCCGAAATCCGGTGCCGTGACGCGGATCATCGGGCTCAAGGTGACGGACCCGGTCCATGTCCTGGGCGCCGAAGAGGCCATATCTCGCAATCCGGACAAGCTGCCGATGGTCAATCGCGCCTCCGGTCGCGCGGCGCTCATCTCGGCGCGGCCCATGCAGATGTATGACGAGGACATTGTCACGCTGATGCGCAAGGCGGTGCGGCCAAACGGGTCGAGCTATCTCGAAGAGGCACGGTTTGAGTCCTCGGCTTGGGAAGAGATCGACAGGCCCGAGTTCGCACGTCTTTGGGATGCAGAGGCTGCGTCCTTGCCAAAAACCACCACGACCAAGCTCTACCTGCTGACCGGGCTGCTGCTGCCGATCTGGAAGGACATTCCGACCACCAATGAGCGCATCTACCGGGTCACGCCCGATGGGGCGACCGCCATGATCGGGCGCACGCTGAGCGAGGAAGGAGCGGCCGCGCTGCGCGCCCGCTTCCTCGTCTCCAACCCGCAAACACCGCAGGAGATGTTGACCGCCGCCCTCGGCACCACCGCGCCTGTCGATCTGGGCCGGGGTCTCACCCTGACCCGTCGCCGTGTCGCAGGCGAGATGCGCCTTGAGTTGTGCGGCGTGGACAGGGGCATGATTGATGGCCTCAAGGCCCTCGGCTGCTTCACCGAGATCATCGCCTTCCAGCTACGGGTGTTCCTGCCGCATGGGGACGGGATCGACACGGGAAGCATTCTGGCTCGGATCGTCGGGCAGGGAACCACCAAAGCGGCAGAACAAGCCGCCTGAAAAGTCAAAGCGGGCTTCCGGTCGGGCGTCGCGGATTTGGGTTTCACCGGTCTGCGCTTTCCGGGCGCGTGCAGACCAATGCCACGCCCGGTCCCCCCAAATTCAGACGAGAGGACAGACCCATGACCAATCCCCAAATCGACTATGCCGCAATGGCGGCTCAGTGGCGTGCAGAGCGCGAAACCACCTTGAAGGCATCCAGAGTGGAGCTGCTCGCGCAACTACGTGCGCTTGGCATCAGCGAGGTCACTGCCGAATATGAAGGCTATGGCGACTCCGGCAATGTCGAGGATGTGACGGTGCGGCCTGCAGAGGTCAACCTGCCGGAGCCGCTTGTCACAGAAGTTGGCGATTTCGCCTGGTCGCTCGCCTATCACCATCACCCGGGGTTCGAAAACAACGAGGGCGGCTACGGCACGCTGACCTGGGACATAGCACTAGACAGCATCACCCTCGATCACGCGGACCGCTATGTCGAATGCTCGCACAGCTATGATGAGGGTCTTTGAGATGGCCCATCCGCTTCATCATGCTGAAAGCTCTGCCCGGAAATTCGGCGGGGTGCCGTCCGACTATCAAGCCGTCCACGACTGGTTCGACGCCTCGAAAGAGCACCTCGCGCTCTTCACGCACCGAGCCATGCGCCATCATGCTCAAGGCCTGTTTGAAGCCGAACGTGTCTTCGGCCTGACCCTGACCAATAGCGCTGGTCGGGACATACCTGTGCGCTGGATCGGCGAGCAACATGTCCGCGAAGATTGCCAGGGCCGTATCCCGAGCATGGCGGACTGGCTGCGACGGATCCAGCCCGAGCCATGGATGGCCAATGGCCATATCGACCGGCATTCTGGCGATGAGCCCTGCGGCGACCCAAGGGTCGCCTGGGCCTCCGAGGTTGCCGCCGGACGAACGGTTCTTGGCCTGAAAGATTGGATGGCGGCGCGCGCGACGCGGGCCACGCAAAGCGCCTGACAGCTCTCGGCCGTTTGCCAAACGAATACTGTATGGAAGCCCGGTTGGAAGATCGGGCTTCTTGCGTCGTTTCCCCACCATTCTTCTTGAGGAGGATCGCATGACACTCAATGATATCAAGGCGGCCGTCGATGCGGGCCAGACCGTGCATTGGGCCAATACCGGCTACATTGTCCACAAGGACAGGCTCGGTCAGTACCTGATCACCTATCAGCCGAACGGTAGCTGCATCGGCCTGACCGACCGGAGCGGGCACCGGTTGAACGGAAAAGAAACGGAGTTCTTCATCGTGCGATCGAAGGACAGCGCGGAAAATCCGGGCAGCCAATCAAGACCAGACGGGCAGGGGAGGGGCGTAGCACCCGGAGGCGCGGGGGCATTCCCGCTCGGACGGCAGCTTTGACCCGTGGGCGAGGCTGAAAGGAAAGCAGGCTTTCTGGTTTGTGATCCCTCAAGGGGTCGAGAAAGCAATCCCGGATGCGCTGGCAAGAACGTCAGGCACCGGCCAATCCAAAAGGAACTATCCCATGTTCGCAGGAACCCTCACCCGCAACGTCGAGACCGCAGCCGCTCAGTACACCGGCATGATCCATTCGACACGTTTCGATATCGCCATCCAGCTTGAAAACCGCCCGAAGATGTCCGAACGCAGCCCGGATTTTGACGTAACGGCAGTCAACAAATCAGGCCGCAAGGTGCGTATCGGCACGGCCTGGAACGAGACCGGCAATACCAGCGGCAACCCCTACATCTCGATGCAGATCGATGTCGGCTTGGGTCCGTTCCGGGTCAACGCGGTGCAGACGAAAGAGGCGCGCGCGGCCCAGAGCGGGGACTTCGAGATCATCCCGCTAGTCTCGAACGGCCTGATGAAATCCGGCTCGATCTCGGGCGAGCTCACCGCCATGGACGCCGACAACGCCTTCACCGGCTACATCGCCAACATGATGTTCGATCTGGAGTTCATGCTGATCGAGAACAGCTACAAATCCGAGGAGACCCACCCGGATTACCGGATCGAGGTCAGCTCGCCCCGGGGTAAACCAATCCGCGTCGGCTCGGCGTGGATGGCCAAAAGCAGCCGCACGGGCAATGACTACCTGTCGCTGCTGATCAACACGCCCGATGGCGACCTGCGCGTCAACGCCGTGCAGAACGAAGAACAGCGCGGTGGGCAGACCTTCTCGATCATCCCGTTCATCGACAGCGGTGAGCAGCCGCAGGATGCAGGCACGGGGCTGTCGTTGGTCGCCTAATCGGCGCGCGAGATAAAACGATACGAACCGAAAGGGGAGCCGTGGGACCACGGTTCCCCTTTTTCCATGTCCGTTTGGACTAAAACGTGGTCCGCAGATGAGTCTCTCGGCGCAGTCAGATGGCTACCGGCCCATTCCGGACTTTTGTTGTCCTTGCCGCTGCTGCGGCGCGGTTTGACCGCAGAAATCGTTCGAGATCCCGCGCCTCAAGAGTTTCACCCAACATAGACTACTTTGGCTTCGTCAAGGTCAGCGACGGGCATGGATACACCCCACGGATAGGCGACAGGCTCGCCGCGCTCATACTGATAAACTACGATTTCGGGCAGGTTCCGCTTATCGTAGCGCCTACCAAATGTGAAAACCACGCTGTTCGGTGCGGCCAGCACCAGATGCAGCCGCTTCACGCCTTTCCCAGCGAGGTTCTTCACGACCTCCAGAAATTCCTGGGCTAGGCGGTTCTGCTTTTGTTGCGACCAGTGTCCGTCCGATGACATGCCATCAAGGTTAAGTCTGATCCTTGGGAGGTCAAAAGTCGTCGCCAAGTCGTCATCTTGGATCGGATATGAAAATGCCGTTGCCAACACGACTTCTGGCGCACCACCGATTGCTTCGACCCCGTCCACATGAAATTGAGCACCGTCGTCAGGGCCTTCGATTTTGCGCCATGCTTCCTGAGCGCGGTCCCAGTCATACGTGATGATGCTTCCTTCATCGTCGAGCAACACGCCCGTCAGGAAAGTGTAGGGGACCGATGTCAGCCCGCCATAGATCGTCCTAAGATCAGCTCTGTCTCCATCCTTCTTGTTCTGCAAAACAGATCGGTGCATTGATGTTATCTCTTGCAGGGCTCTTTCTGGCGCTATCACCTGACCGTCCAATCTGTTTCTCAAGTCCAGCAAAACGGGTACCACTGTGCCTTTCTGGTGTTTCGCCACCTTGTCTGCCAGTGGGTTGCCGTCGTCGTCCCGCAAACCGCGCGCCTCGATAACGATGTTCCGCAACTTCGATCGCGCTTGGGCCTCTCCCACGAATCTGGCGGCCGCAAATGCAAGGCCGGCGGCTATGAGAAGGAGCGCGACTCCAAAGATGAGGACATCGATGGTCTCGAGTGCGGCTTCAAATCGGACAACGCCTTCTGGAAGGGCCCCAAGTGCAAATCGCAAAAACTCAAGGATCAAGGGCACGCCGCCAAAGATCGCGATCAATAGACCTACGCCCGTTCCGATCAGAAACCGCTCGATCGTTGCGACGCGAAACCACCAGTCGATGAGCTTGGTAAGAAAGTTATCGAAGTGTCGTCTTAGCATTTCTGAATAGGTCTTTCTTCTAAGGGGTCGACTCCACGCGTGTGACGCTTACCACGGACGGTGAATGGCCGCGCACAAAGAGATGCGCGCTGCATTCAAAGCGCCAATACCATCTCAGCCGACTGATGAAGAGCACGGCAAAATCAACGCCTCCATAGCCGTCGACGAGATCTTGCATGGCATGCATATCTTGAAGACTGGGGTGCACGCTAAAGCTTGGGTGGCTGTGCCATTCACCCAGATAGTTGAAGCGACCGTACTCTCCGCCCGTTCTTTCAAAGAAGGCCGAGAGGGCCTCATCATGCTGATCGGCGTCGCGCACAAATTGGGAAGGCGTCCCGCTGGAGGTGTCTACGCTGAAATTAACAATCTGGAACTCTTGGTCGCCGATTTCTTCGCCCATCAAGATCCCGCCGATCTCACGTGATCCTGACTTAAGAAGATGGCGTCGCATTCGTCGCAGAACATCAATCGGCAACTGCAACTGCATCGGCGTCCTCCCTTGGAGGCAAGTGAGCCCTGAGAATTTCAACCAAAGAGTCTGCATCAAGCGGCTCGACTTTTTCGCCCCATTCGCCAGCAGGGATCAAATCGATTGGCCGTGTGTCAAAAGGTTGGTCGAAGAGCCACTCCGATGAGAGGCCGATCACGTATGCAGAGAAAGGGAAGATGCTACTGTCCGGGCGTGCCAGCAGATCGATCACGAAGCGACTGGCATGCGCGGCAACGACACTAACCTCAGCGTCGTCAGCCACCATCGGACTCCCGTCAGCGCCTTGCCCGCCATAGCGCTCTGGATCATCCGGCCTGATCCACTCAACGCCTTGATCTTCGCACCACCTGTCAATCTGTACCCGTGCCAGGAGCGGCACTGGATCGACATGGGGCCGCGCTCTTCCGACAAGGCCTCCAATTCCCCCGGCAAACACCTGAGCCCAGACCATTGGCTTGCTTTTGCGCGTGGCCATCGACGCAATCATGTTAAATGCGGTGGGCGACCCGGTGGCGTCTATGAGCACATCGCAGTCGCCAAGTGCCTCAAGCGCGCCGACCATCGACGCCGCGCTTTCCTGGCCGCCAAGTGTCATGCGAAATACTCTGACACTGACCTCAGGAGCCAAGTTCTTGAGTCGCTCGCGCAGACCAACCGCTTTGTGCGCGCCCGTGATACTCAGGTCCAACTCGTTGCGCACCGCATTCCCAGGGAAGAAGATGTCTTCATCAATCAGGAGGAACTTGCCGACACCAGTTCTGCAAAGACTTGCCGCAACCTTCGACCCAACGGAGCCACATCCAACGATTCCAACGGTCTTGTCGGCGAGCACCTTGAACTCGTCTGGCAAGCGTTGTTGCGCGGCCGGGACCATCACAGTCTTGTACGGAATGATTTTTCGGTCGTCTGCTTTGCCGAAGATCGAGAACAGTTCCCACTTACCTTCGTCACCCAAGAGCAAATGGGCGAACGCATCAGTCTCGAGCAAGCGACTGCGCAGGTCACCAAGATCTTGGTCGTCTAGGAAGGCGCCCAGGTTTTTTGCGGTAACGGCACGAGAATCCCTGGCGCCCGGCACCCGCACAACAGTCCCAGTTTCCTGCGCATATCCTTCGGGCAGGATCAGGTCGCTTACCCAAATGGGATTATCCTTCAACCCGATCCGCGTCAGTGAGGCGACATAGATGGTTGACGTCTTCCGCTCTGAAAACGTGAACTCGATTTCTTGGTGGTCCGGCAGGCTGTTGACTGCGGCCACATCCCTCTCGCTCATCAAGAGCCGACAAGACTGTGAGCGAAGGTCGCGTCCGAGAGAGACGGTGTGTGCGGATCGCGCATGCACGATATCGCCGGTCTCGGGCTGCTCTTCTTCAATCAGGCGCTGGCAGCTTGCCACCATATCAGCGCCCGTAATCGAAGGATGCCAGTTGTCCGGGCGGTGTTCGAGACAAAGCTCGCCGTCAGCCCCGTACTGATGGTTTGAAATCTGCGATGCGTCGTCTGTGAAAATCATCGGCGGAGCATCAGGAAAGATGCTCGGATACCGCATCCTAAAAACAAAGCGTTTGGTGCCATGCGTGATGGCAAAAGCGACGCACATTTCAAGATCACTGTTGGCCTGCCAGTTCTCGACAGATAGCCAATCCGCGCCGCTTTCGAGTTCAGCGAGGGCGGCCTTTTCGCTGCCCAGTCTTGAATGCTGTAGCAGCCACCAAGTCATGCAAAACCATCAGGCTTTTTGGGAGTACGAGGTGCATCTGCAAAGGAAACGCTAGGGGCAGAGGCCGCGGAGGCTACCCCCGCCGCTTTCACAAGGCCGGGCGAACCTGGCTGCGTTGGTTGCAACGCAGCGTCACTGACCTGATCGGTGAGGTGCCGCCCCATACGGTCGGCCAGCACTGTCGACATTCGCCGGTGTTCGACTAGGCGGCTTGCGGCGGAGAAATCCTCTCGTGCTTGCTTCAACCACTCGAAAAACGCGCTAGCACGCTCCGGATGCTCCTCCCACTTGTCCGCGAAATTCTCAAGCGCGTCCGTTTGGTTCTTGATGACGTATTTCGTCCCGTCATGCTCGATGGCCTCCTCCATCCGGTTCAGGATCGATAGCAGTGCATATCCAATCGTTTCTTCGCCCTGGTAGGCGTGCGCGGCGAGCGAGGAGATTATGATCGAAATTGGTTTGTCGGTGGGATCGTCCGCGAACATGGTGTCGCGGTGCCGCTTCAAAATCATGATGGCGGACTGCAGCGGCGTGCGAACGCGGTATGTCGGAATGTCTTCGACGCTGGCGGTCACACCCTCAGCACGCACCTCTTCCAAGATTTGCTGTCGCCTGCGAAGGAAGACATCGCCCATGCGCGATTTGAACCACTCCGCGTAGCCACGCGGATTGGAGCGCGGCCAATCGTCCGTGATGACGTCATACGCCGCTACCTCATTATCCGTAATGGCGATGGCAGTGTCGGCGTAGGTTGCATCGAGACTGCGGGCCTCGAGCAGCAAGCGCTGGTCCTCAGCGTTCGGAATGCAAGGCACAATATCCATATGAAACTGCGCGCCATCGGCGTATTCGAGGCGCCAGCACCGTCGGCCTTCGTGCACAGGTTTCTTGATGCCCTTGCTATCACGGTAAAGCTTGATTTCCTCACCCAGCATGTCCTTCAGATCGTGCTGCGACAGGTCCGACTTGCTGAGACTTGTGAGCGAGCAGGCGCAGTCCACATCATACTCTTCATCGTCAGATATTGGCCTGATGACCGTGCCAAGCCGGAAGGAACCCTGTACAAAGATGTCTGGATCATGATCCCGAACACTGGACGCGTCCCGATGCAGCCAGTCGCCGAGTGATTTATAGCTCTTTTCGGCCTGTTCATAGCGTGCCGACGGAATTTCGAGCGCCTTTGCCAAAGCTTCAAGATATGCTTCAGCCTGCTTTGTGATCGTGACAGCCATGCTCAAATTTCCCTCTAAGTTGTCCTAGGATATGTGTTTCTGGTAGGCGGATTACAACGCTCTTAAGGTCCGGAATCCGCCGATCCTGCGGAGGATTGCAGGTGCGATTACAGTCGTCGACGAACTGCTACGCTACAATTGCATGTGCACTTTGCCATTGACCTGACCCTTCACATTCCAGCCTCCCTGCTCGGCTTCGCGTGTCGCAGGGGCGAACGGCCCTTCGGTCCGTCGCGCATTCGGCCATGCGGCCTCACCGCGGCGTCGCACCCAGGCCCCCGGTTTGCCCGCCTCGCGAGCACGTCCCTCCCCGGCCGCTCCGCCGGATTGCGCTCTGGTCTGTTTTGCGTGGCAAAACGATCCCGGCGCTCCATCCGTCTCCCGCGTCCGGTCGGGCCGTTTGCCTGCTCGGGTCGGGCAAACCTACCGTCGAAACACACACACATGAGTGCGGAAGCATATCCTCCGGATGGCCCCCAAATCAGCCCGCGTCAAGGATCGCAAAACTTTTCGGCGAGGACGGGGCCTGTGGCTTGGGGCGGTCCCGTGCGTGAGGGCGCGCATGTGTCAGTTGCTGCGCGCAGAAAACTTTTGCGCCCGGCAAGCCGGCGGCTGAGCCGTCCCTGACCCGGGCAGATTCGGAAACCAGGCATTCGGCCATGCCCCCACACTCACGTGGTGGCCTTGGAACCGAACACTGGAGACCAGACATGGCTTACGACACCGCGAATACCTACGAGACCATCGAACTTTTCGGGCTGACCGAGAAGGACGCACAGCTCCCGATCCCCGAGGATCACGTCCTGACCGACCACATCATCCGCGAGAGCTTCGAAGCTTTGCTCGGGCAGCTGCGCGGGACCGGGCTTGAAGCGGAAATCGAACCGCTGGCCCATGGGCTCGCGACGATCCTGCAGCGCCGCAAGGTGGCGCTTGGCAAGGAGGTCGACCGCACCGCCGACAAGATCGGCGCGCTGGCAAAATCCCACGACGGATCGGAAATCGCCGAGACCGCGCTCGAAGAGGCGCAGGCGCGCTTTCTGCAGCTGCGCGAGATTGTCAGCGCCATCGAGGTGATGAGCGAGGCAGCGGCGGAATGCTACGAAATCGAGACGGGCCACGCCTTCATCCCGGCAGCCGGTTCGCGCGCAAGCGTCCGGGCGCAAGAGACCGGGGCGGTCTTCGAGGCGCGGCAGCTCCTGGAGCAGCACGACCGCGAGACCGCCGAGAAATCGAAAGTCGAGGGGGTTCCCCTGATCGTCTCAGGCGCCACCGACTGGACCGATGTCGATGTGATCTTCAACACGCTCGACAAGGTTCGCGAGCGGATCAAGCAGAACCGCAACCAGGAGATCTTCCTCTGCCACAAGGGTGGCAAGCACGGGGCGGAGATGATTGCGGCTCGGTGGGCCCGGGCACGCGGGGTCGCGCAGGCGCGCTTCGATCCGCGCTGGTCCGCGCATGGCCGGGCGGCACCGTTCAAGTGCAACGACGAAATGCTGGACGACAAGTTCGCGGCGACGGGGGTTGTTCTCTTCGGCGGCAACGGGGTCGCGCTGAACCTCGGGCAGAAGGCGGAAGCGAAAGGCCTGACGGTCATGCGGGTTGCGGACCCGGCGAAGAAGGCGTCGCAGGATTGAAGAGAGGGGGTCGCCTTCGGGCGGCCCTTTCACCGTTTTCCCAGAAGTGTGTGAACATCGGTGGTGTCGCAGTTAACTCCAACAATGGGCATCGACAGGCTTGGTGATCGTAGTCCGGCCAATCTGGTTTCGGGAATGGCTAGATGGTATCTCTATGCAAATACAGCTTAATGTGGCCGTGCGGCAGAAGACATTTGTTGCACCGATCAACACCCGCCCAGGTTTTTCCTAGATGCCTTTTTCTCCGGAACGCACCAAAGAGATCCAATCACGCATTGATGCGCGTTTGCGGTCCGGGCAGGCAAACGATTGGGAAGTGTCTTTTCTCACAAACATGGCTGAACGGTTTGAGCGTCACGGGACGGAGACGCGCCTGAGCAAAGCTCAGTACGCCAGCCTGCACAAAGTCCTGAAACTGGAAGGGGAAAAACCGGCCCAGACAAGGGCAGCTGCCGACGACGGCACTTCGAAACCAGCACCAAAGCGCAGCTCCAGAGTCGTTCAGGCGAGACCTCGTCCGATCTCCGTGAGCCGCGCAATCACCGCACCTCGGCGTGCTGTGCGAAAGGCTCAACGCCAAATCATGGTGCCGCTGGTTATTGCTGTCGGGTTCTTCGCATTGGTTGGATCATTGTTTGAGACGTCGAGTTCACGATCCACGCCCTACAGTCCGTCAGCAATTCCCACATCGCAAACGACAAACACCACTTACGTCTATGTGACAGGGACACGTGTCAACCAACGTTCTGAGCCGTCTACCGCGAACGCTGTGATGGGCGTCTTGAGCGAAGGGACTCGCGTCGAAATGCTTCGCGATGAAGGGCAATGGACCCAAATTCGGTCTAACTTGGGAGTGGGCTGGATGTCTTCCAGTTTCCTATCGCCGGCCGCGCCACCTGCAGAGCGACCCGCCTCGCACGACCGGTCGCTTCGAGCCAGCGATGTGCGGATCATTGATGGTGATACGATTGATATTCGAGGCATGACAGCGAACGTACGTCTCGTCGGGTTTAACGCGCCTGAGACATGGAGACCATCCTGCACTGCAGAGCGCCAGGTCGGGGAACAGGCAACAGCGCGCCTTGGTCAATTGGTGCAGGGTGCGGCGTCAATTGAATTTGAGCGCGTGACCTGTTCCTGCCGGCCCGGGACTGAAGGCACGGATCGATGCAATTTCGGGCGGCTTTGTGGCTCGTTGTTCGTTGACGGTCGGGACGTGGGCAGTACGCTCATTGCTGAAGGTTTGGCCGTGCCATACCGATGTGGCCGCACCAGCTGTCCCCCACCCCCTCAACCCTGGTGCCGATAGCAGGGGCACTCACCCAACACAGACGACGAATCTTCGCGCGCGGCTGAAGAACGCTGACCCGCTGTGTGGTGCGCGTGACGGATCATTATCCAGATGCATTGGATCAGAACGAACCAAGCCACCTCAGATCGGTATCGTCGGGTGCGATCGCGACTTCAAAGTGGTGGCACAAATTCGGGTCTCTCCTTTTTGCTCATGGATGTGGATCGCACGGGGTCGGCCCGTTCGTGCCCTCAGCTCACGCTTCGGCAAGCACAAATACGGCTTCCACGGCTGGCCGCGGACCCTCCGCATTTGCGCTTGCGACCGGGCCTCTTGCCCCCGTGCCGGGTGATCCCCATCGCAACAAGGAGTAACCCAAATGACCAACCACTACGTCGCCACCGTCCCCGTCAAGTTCACCGATACCGATGGCCAGGAGCGCACCCGTTTTCAGCGCGTGGGTGCGATGTTCCGCAACACCCGCAACGGGGACGGCTCGGAGTTCTTCAGCCTCAAGCTCGACTTCCCGGTCGCGGTCTCGGAGCTGGTGATGTTCCCACCGAGCGCGAAAGATCCCCAGGACTGAATCCTCTGACGAGGATGGGCCGCCCCGGGACGATCTTGGGGCGGCCCTGTCCCTGTTCCAGGGATGCCGGTCCCTGCGCGTTCAACGGACGCACTCCCCCCGGAATGATCAGGTCGCGACAGACCGGCCAGTCAGCCTCAAGGGGGCCATCCACAAAAACCTATCGGCCAGGGCCTCCCGGTTTTTGCGGCAGAGATTTGGGGACCCAAATCTGGCCCTCCTTGACCCTGCCTGTCCGCCCTGTCGGTGGGGTTTGCGCCCGCCCGCGGTTCCGTCCGAACACGTGGCGTTCGGCCAGGCCGTCGGGCGGGGCTGGCGGACGGGACCCCAAGGACAGGTGGGTTGCCCGGTGGTGAGGGCGGCAGAGCCGCGTCCCTGCGGGCCGCGGCGTGAAGCGGACACCAAGGCTGCCTGAGCCTGAATGCGACGTAAGTATATAATTGACAGCTAGGTATATTATCGTAATGTAGGGGCAGCCTTGGTGGAAGGTGGCAGGAAATAGGGGGTCTTTCTTCGCATGTCGCGCTCAAAACGTCTCACAGATGCGGACCGCATGGAGATCGTTCGCGAGGCTGCGGAAGGTGTGTCTACATCCGTGTTGGCGGAGCGGTTTGGCGTGTCGCCCCGGGCGATCCAGTACACGCTCAAAGCTGATGCCGAGCGCCAGACGGATGCCGCGATCCCGGTCTCCGCTGTCAGCGTGAAGGTGACGGCTGCGGAGCTTGAGGCGCTCGATGAAGTGTTGGCCGCGGCGGGGATTGAGAGCCGGGCCGAGGGTCTGCGGCGGCTCATCCAAGCGGCTGGCGGAGTGTTCGTTCCGGACGTACAGATAGCAACAGAGATGGCGCGCTACCGCGCCTCTCTGCACGAGGTCGGCAATGGGGTCGCGCAGATCGCCAAGCAGATGACGCGGGCCAACCGGATGGGGCAGGGGGCCGTGGGCGGCACGAGTGCCGAGTTCACCGAATTGCGCCTCGCGCAGATGCGCGGGCTGGCGCGGTTCATCCTGGATTCTGCTGACGAGATCGACCTGCTCCTGCGCCGCCGTCGCGATGCCATGCAGCTGCAGGCCACGGCCGCGCTGAGGGAGTTTGCCCATGCGGCTGAATGATGCTGTCCATGCCGTTACGGGCGAGGTCTTCCGGGATGGCTGGAGCCGCGTCCGGGGCTCGATGCAAGGGCTGCACGTGGCCAAGCAGAGCCAGCTTGTGCGCGCGGCTGCGGGGCATCGGCCAGCGGTCTTCAAGGCGATCCGGGGCGGGGGCACGCATACCAAATCGCAGCTCGCAAACCAGCTCGATTACCTCACCACCAAGTCCACCCATATCGTGGACAGTAGCGGGTTCCTGGATGGCAAGACGAAGCTCGAGGCGGGCGACATCAAGGACCTCACCGAGCGCTTTGCGAAGCGCTGGGATGCGGGCTTCAAGCCCAAGCTGGGCCAGGCGACCCATATGCTCATGTCGTTCCCCATCGGCACGCGCGGGGAGGATGTGCGCGACATCGCGACGGATGTGGCCGAGCGGTTCTTCCAGACCGACGCGGGGCATTTCGACTACATCATCGCGGTGCATGAGGACCGCGATCACCCCCATGCGCATCTGGTGCTCAACCGCCGCTCGCAGGAAGGCGAGTTCTTCTATCTGGGGCGCAACCACCGCTTCAACTATGACGATTTCCGCCTCGCCATGGTCGAGGAGGCGGAAAAGTATGGCGTACGCCTGGAAGCCACGCGGCGGGTGGATCGCGGGGTTGTGCATTACCCCGCCACTACCCGCGAGGTCTATGCGGCGAAAGAAGAGGGGCGCGCGCCCCGCGAGCGCGAACGCGTGGGGGCCGACCTGACGTGGACGCTAGCGGAGATCGCCAACACTAGAACTGTCTACCACTCGCTTGCCGCGGAAGCCTCTCGGGAGGCCCGCGAAGATATTGCCGCAGCCCTCTTCCGCGCGGGCGAGGTGCTGGCGCGGGGCGGGCAGGTGGATCGAACAGGAGATGTGTATATGGCCGAGGATCAGAGCTTCGAGGACCTGAGAAGCCTCTATGCGGAGAAGCTCGCGCGGGTGCAGGGCATGATCGCCGAGAAGTCTGACGCGGAACGTCCCGTGCTGGAAAAACGCCTCATCGAGATCCAGACGCAGGTCCAGCACATGCAGCCTCTCGGATTGCGTTCGAGCACGTTGTCAGAGGCGCCCTCGGAGGGCGGGGTCTATTCCGAGGTAAACATCCAAGAGAGCCAGCTGGAGCGCCTCACAGAGCCGCGACTGCGGTCGCGGATCGACGCGGCCCTGCGGGGCACGGGGATCAGCACATCGGAAGTGGTGGCCCGGATCGAGACGGGCGCCTCAAATGCAGCGCTCGAGCATCAGTGGATCGCCGATGATCTCTCCAAAGTGGCTGAGGCGCGGGATCTGAACCTCGAGCGCCGCGCCGATCTGGAACAGGCCCGCGACATTCTCAATGACGTGCATGTGGAACTTGGCACGCTGTTGGAGCGCGAGAACGTGCTGCGCCGGGATGGCGTCATAGAAGCGGAACCGATCAGCGAGCGGTTCCATTATCACCGGGACGCGGTCCGGGCGATGGAAGGGACAATCCGTCAGGAGATGCGCGCAGACGGCCTGACCGCGCAGCAGATCGAGGACCGGGACTGGGAGGTTGTCTCACGGGCGGAGCGCCGCATCGAGACGGAGCAGCGTGCATATCTCGAGGCACACCCGGATCTGCTCGCACGCCCTAGCGATGTGATCGACCGGTCTGAACCCTACAGGGAGACCATCACCGATGCGGCCCGCGCCAGTGCGATCACCCGCGAAGTCGACCGCATCATGGAGGGACGCGACCTCCGTACGCCCGTTGCAGATGCAGTCACGGATGACTTGCGCGCGCGCTATCCGGACATGCCGGCCCACCTTGCCCGTGGGCTCGGAGCGACCTATGCGGCCGTCGTCGAGATACGCGACACGGAGGCCATCAATCAGGTTCGCCGCGACAACGAGTTGCGCGAGGGGCTTGCGGTTGGCACGCGCGACGCACCCCTCGCAGCCCGCGGTGAAACTGCGCCGCAGTCTGACCGTGCCGACCGCCTTGCAGACGAGATTGCGCGTGTTCTGGACCATGAGCGGGCGGGGGAGTTGTCCGCGCCCTTCGAGACTGAGGCGGAGCGGGACGCCTTCCGCGAGGAGATCGCGCGGGTGCTGGATGACCGCCAAATCGAGCGGCTCACATCCGGCGATGCCGATGCGCTGGACAAGGTTCTTGAGGACCGTCTCGACCGGCTCTATGTCGCCAAGGTCTACCTGCAATCCGATGCCGCGACGGCCAATACTGAGGCCTTGCGCCAGGTGGTCGATGAACTGGCCGATGCTGAGTATGAAAAACACCGCGCGACAGACGTGGATGGCGAGACCGAGCGGGGTCAGGTCCATTGAGCGCGCCCATGGGAAAGGCGCGGATCGCAACCGGCGTCTTGCTGGTGACGCTTGTGACCGGGGCCATGGGCTATACCATCGCTTCGGCGGTGCTGACCTACCAGAATCTCGGCTTCGTGGCCGAGATCGACTTTGCCTATATCGCGCAGAACTATCTGGCGATCCGCGATCGCCGCCCGGAGGACGCGCAACTTATTCACCTGATCATCGGTAGCTTCGCCGCCGCCGGCCTGATGCTGAGCCTCGCCCTCTCAGGGTCCGCCCTTACACGCTTTGGTCAGACCCATTGGCAGTCTGCGCGCGAGATGAAGGCCAATGGTTTTTTCGGGGCGCCCGGCACCGGGTTCATCCTCGGTAAGCTGGGGCCGCCGGGCTCCCGCGCCAACTACATTTGCTCCAAGGTCTTCCCGCATGCGCTGATCGTGGCGCCCACGGGCCGTGGCAAGACCACGGGCTTTGTCATTCCGAACCTGCTGACCTGGCAAGGCTCCGCCGTGACGCTCGATGTGAAGGGCGAGTGTTTCGAGGCCACGGCCCGGCACCGCGCAGCCCAGGGCGACAAGGTCTATCGCTTTGCCCCCACCGATTGGGAGGGCAAACGCACGCATCGCTACAACCCGCTCCTGCGCATCTTTGAGCTGAAAGATCCCGCGCGCCAGCAGATGGAACTGCAGCTCCTGGCGACGCTCTTCCTGCAAAGCGACAATGACCGGGTGCAGGGCCTCCTCAAGGGCGGGATTGATCTCTTTGTGGCAGCAGGCCTGTTGGCATTCCAGCGCAAACGTCCGACACTGGGCGAAATCTACCGCATCGCGGCCTCGGGCGGGAACAAGCAGAAGGAGTATTTCGCGCGCGGCCACGAGGTGGAGAACAGGGCCGCCAAGCTGATCTTCACGCGTCTGGCCTCAACCAACAACGACACGCTGACCTCTTATGTCTCGCTCCTGATGACCTCGGGGCTAGATCAATGGCAGAACCCGGCCATCGATGAGGCGACGGCGGTCTCGGATTTCGATTTCCGGACGATCCGCAAGAAGCCCTTCTCGGTCTATCTGGTGGTCCAGCCGCTGATGGTGAAGCCGCTCGCGCCGCTGATCCGGCTCTTCTTTTCCGATCTCCTCTCCGCCATGCAGGAAAAGGATCCCGGGCCGGATGAGCCCTGGCCCGTAATGATCATGCTCGACGAGTTCAATCGCCTCGGCAAGATGCCCATCGTGGTCGAGAGCATCGAGACCTTGCGGACCTATCGTGGACATCTGGCCGTGGTCACGCAAACGATCCCCGCCCTCGATGAAATCTATGGCGAAAACACCCGCCGTGCGCTGCAGGGCAACGCGGGCGTGAAACTTTATCTCACGCCCTCGGATGAGAAGACCGTCGAAGAGCTCAGCAAGGCTGTCGGCAAGACCACGAAGACCGTCATCACGCGCTCGCAGTCCATTGGCAAAAACCCCTTCGAGGGCCGTAGCCAATCAACCCGGACTGAAGAAAGCTCCTTGCTCCCCGAAGACGAGGCCCGCCGTCTGCCGCTCGACGAGATCGTCATGGTGATCGATGCCCAGATGCCGGTCCGCGCAAAGCGGATCCAGTATTTCGACGACCGTCTCTTCAAGGCGATCCACGCGGCGCAGGCCGGGGAGTTGCCGTTTCCGGAACCGGAGGGAGGGGGCTCGCAAGACGCGCTGCCGCTGAGCATGCGCGCGATGCCGATGACACCGCCAGCGAACGGGTCAGGCGGACCCGAGGCCGATGTTGAGGCCGAACGCCAGGCTGCTGATGGCCAATCGTCAGGGAAAACTGATGTCGCTCCAAAGAAAACTTCGCCGGTCGTTCAAGCCGTTATCGCCGAGGAACAGCGACAGATGGAGATGGATTTTGGGGGCCAGGTCGCGGAGACCGAGGCTGTGGGCTTGGGTGATGAGGCGCAGATGCGCTCTAATGTCGATGGCTTGGACGACATGGAAGCGATGCTGCGGGAGGGGGATGGCGAAAAGCTGGTTGCTCGATAGCGTGTTGGGCATCGCGTGTCTGTCAGGGAGGGGCGGAAAACTGACATTCGCTGCAGTTGCAGCGAGCTTATGCGGAGATCGAGCAAGCGGACCTTGGTCACGAAAATCTCTGAAGGATCCTTCTACCAGAAAGTTCTACTTGCTTTCCTTTCGAGCGTGTTACTCAGAGTCGCTATCCTTCTTGAGCAGCTCTTCCAGGGCCGCAAGATCATCTTCGTTAATATTTGTGAAGAGCGATACGGCCATGGCGTTTGATACCTTTGCTCTTACAGCGTCCCAATCGTCTGAAGGATCATGCTTGATGTAATTTGAGATACCTTCGTATTGCTTTTGAACTTCTATGCGCGCCGACGTAGATAGCTCTCGGCTAACCGCAAAGTGGTAGGGTGTTGGAAAGCCGAAACGAACGAGTTGTGGTAGGAAACCCGGCATCGGCGCAAGGTCCGTGCCAGTGGCAAGCTCGATTTCTGTTACCAACTGCGCGAAAGCACTCATGACGAAGCTAATCTCGGACGCAAAGCGGTTCGAAAAACGCCTCGCAAACTTCGCCATCCCGTCGGACTTGGTGGGTATCTTGACCGGGGCTTCGTTTTTCACAATGAAATCTAATATTGTTGCATCTAGTTCCAATAGAGTCTTCTGGTCAAACCAGTCTGACAGGAGCTCGCGAATGCCAGCGAGTGCCACAGTTCGCTTTGCCACCGGATCCTTCTTGTTCTTGTATGCTCTCGCAAATATCTTCTCCAAGCCCTCGGGCCTGAAAAATGCGTCAAAGTCTTCCTCCTTGGGGTCGAACTGATCCAATACCCATATCGCCCAATCTATGGCTTGAACTGATGGCCATGGTGCTGACGGAAGTGCACTTTCGAGCTTGCGGACAAACTTAAGGCTCGCCCCCGTTTTCGCGGCGAGCGCCTCTTGCCATGTAGCAGGAGTTTCTGGTTCAGCGTCAGACAACACTTGTTCAAGTTTCTGTTTGCGGCCATTCAGCCATGCATCCGCGTTTGCGGCGTCGACAGACCGCTTCTGGAAGTATCCAAAAGACCGAGAAGTAAGAAGCTGAAAAGGAGTTGTTCCATCCTCGTTTGGCTTCAATGAAACAGTGAGTTTTCGCGCGAGGTACTCAGCGACGGGACGCCCGGTGGCCTCTACCTCTATTTCGTCAAGCAATGTGCAAAGCGGATCAATAAGGGGAACACATCTGTCTTTGGACGAGAGAACCATACTGGCGACTACCTTCTCTCGGGGCACGTAAGTGTTCAAATCGCAAGGAACCGGATTGCCGGGGACAACTAGAGCTAGGCCCGTGGAAGCATGACCAGCGCGGCCTGCGCGCCCCAATGCATTTAGAATTTCATGCTCTTGCATGTTTTTTCGTTTTTCAGTCTCGGGGTCGAGTCGGTCGGTCCCTGCAAGAATTACGGCATCACAGGGAAGGTTTAGCCCCTGCGCAAGTGTGGATGTCGCAACAAGCACGTCTAGGCCGCTTTCTTTGGACCGAAACAAGCCCTCAACAAGTCGACGCTCGTAGGGAAGAAGCTCACCATGGTGGACCGCCGCGATTTTGCTCCCTGCGTCATAGATGGATTCTACTTTGCCGATCTCCTCAATCGCAGTTTCCCTCAAAACGGACTGATCAGCCGTAAGTGTTGGTTCGATAGCAGAGAACTGAGCGTTAATCTTGTTGGCCGTTGATATTGTGAAGTTGATGCTTTCACAGAACACAAGAACCTTGATGCCATGCTGCGCAAGCTTGACCGCCAGTTCTGCGGCCACCTCGTTGCGGTTCGAGGTAAGCCAGCGGTATCCGGTCTTGTTGGGCCCCCCAACGCCTAGCGGCATCGGGGAGTCCGAGAGGGGCTTTAGGGCACTCGAACTGTCGGGCTGTGGTAGCCAGTTCGAGTCTAGTGAGAACAAGCCGTAGGGAATGGCCAACCCGTCCGGGGTGACGCCATTGTTCAATTGCGTAGTGAAATTGCTCAGGTCGGTGTGTGAATACACTACACACCCCCGGAGCTGGCGTGTCGGCTTCCACTCATAGTCAAAGGCCACGAAAGGACGACCAGTTCGGGTTTCGAGCCAGTTCTTCAGCTCTGATCCATTAGAGATCATCGCAGACAGTAGCAAAAAATCGGAACTCTCATTGATCTGACCGAACTGCAAAAAGCAAAGCATAGCATCGATGCTTCTCCGGTCAGCTCGAATGCCGGTGCGAGAAGTAGGATCGAAGGCGGCGCTCATCAGGTGAAATTCATCGAACACTAACAGACCAACGTTTTGAAAAAGATGCGGTGCGAAGGTCAGGAGAGCAAAACACTTCTCAGGCGTCATGACAGAAATGTCGGGCAGTCTTTCCACTGTCTCGTCCAAGGTAAGCTCGTCAAGGCTTTGGGCTACAGCTAGTTCTGAGAGACGTTCATTAAGATCAAACTCTACTTGTGAGACGAGCGCGTGGGTTGGTGCCAGATAAAGGACGGTTTTTCCTGACGCCAACGTCGCGGCAATCTTCAAGCCAGATAGGGTAGATTTACCTGTGCCAGTTGGCGTGGTCATGATCATGGAAGAGCCCACATCTAAGAAACCAGTTGCAATAGCAGCTTTGTGGTTCTCCCAGATTAGAGGCCATCTCTTGGCCTCACGGATTATCCAGTCACGCCAAGCTCCGTGATCAGTGCCATTCGGGTTCGGAATGCTCACTAATAGATTGTCAGCCACGGCTCCGAGGGCAATGCGCAAAAGGGAAGCGAGATGGTGCGGTCCGGGAAAAGTGGTCAACGCAACAATCGGAGTGTCAGCCACGCCTTCCAAACTCTCTGACATGGGCCCAGCTAGAGAGATAACTCGTTGAAGAGTAGAGTGTACGTCTTCAAGAGCTACAGGTTCCAAATGTCCTGCCGAGAATTTCGAGAAAGTAATAAGCGACCGAAGAATTTCCCTGTAAAGCAGATCAGTGGCAAGTGCCTCACTTGTTTCCGAACCAGCATCTACCTGTTCGATTTCCGTGTTGGAGATGTCTTCGTATTGCCCCCGTGCAAGACGGCCGAGCGTCAGGATCAGCAGTCGCCTAAGTGCATTTTCTTCACCAGTTGCTCTGATGCCGCGACCGACCTCCGCCGCATCGGAAAACCGTTCAGAAGCCAGAAAAAGCAAGGAGGAAGCGATATCAGGCCCGATGCAATCCTCACTAAGAAGGCTTTGGCGCTCTTCAGTCAGGATTAGCCAATCTATTCGATCAACGATTTGACGTGCAGATCCCGCAACGAATGCAATTGAGCGCAAGCGTTTCGGATTTACACCCAAAGCAACTTGAGCCTCAAAAACATCTGCCAATCGACTCATCGTAGACCTAACGGCAATCAGTTCGTCCGGTAGCGTCTCAAAGTTGTCTGCTAGAAGCCGCGCGGTCGCTATTTCTACGCTGGCAGACGTGAGCAATTCGACCAGTTCCGACGCACTCAAGCTTTTCAGATCTGGCGATCCCGCGATCAACTCCTCTGTTACCGGATCAAACATTATCTGCGATCCTCTTTATTTCTCTCCTGACCTTTCTCGCCAAAGATTTCAAAAATGATCGGGTATCATCGGATGGTAGGACTTCTGCTAGACGTACGGTGTCCGCACCGAGGGCGTGTTTGTCAAAGTCTTTAAAAATATGTTGGTAGCCATCTGCGTCCGCGTTTGCTGGCATGGCTGTAACTGCGACCCTAAATGCCCTCGTTTGCTCGTATATCAGCGCTTCCAGTAGCTCCTCCTGCGTGTCGCCTCCTAGGCCTGATTGTTCTCTCAAAATAGCAGTGATCGCATCTAAGAGTTCCAGATCTTTACTCCCGTTAACGATCCCGTCGATTTCGTTCCAGACGCTACCCTGAACGAGGCTCTTGGGATTGATTGACGCTTTGTCTTCGCAAAGCACCACTCTCGAAATTGCACCGGATCCGTCTTGGATACTCACAAGCAGGCCGTCAAAACCCTTGTCTGCCCTGCGAACATGAGGTGGCGTAGCGAGGGCGGCTGGCATGTCGATAGATGCTGCAACCCATGAAAGATGCTGAAACAGCAAGCCGTCGCGTTGCTCGATACGCTTGTTTTTCTTGTTGTTGGCCGTTTTTTCCTTTTCCGGGTCGGCGCTTGACAGGTCTGCTGCAATGTCCGCGAGCCTTATGGAAAGAAGAGAAATTGCATTCGCGAACACTTTCCCCGGAAAACCGGCTTTGCCTGGCTCTAATTGATTGATTATCTGGACTGCATGTTTTGGCTTGCGCAGGTAGAGCCATGCCAAAGTGCGGATCAGGCGGCCTTCGTCAATGATCGCCCATTGCGAGAAGTTGCAGGTTGGTGAAAGGTCGGCTTTTTGAAAGTTCAATGGCATAGGTTTTCAGAGGCGCTCCGAAATTTTCTTCCAGCCTACTTCGCGTTTAAGGTGAATGTAAGCGCGAGGTTGCACCTGATCCCCTCATCCGCAAAAATTCTGCAGGCGCAGCGAAAGTCCGGTGTGATGATGCCGCGCTGCGGCGTTAGTCGGCGAAGCAAAGGTCGGCAACGGGCCGTAGGTTGCGGTTCTAAGGAGCCGTGATTGGCGGTGGTTTTCTTCGCTTACCCGAAAGCGCATTGCCCGCAATGGCCGCGAGCAGAACAGCACCGCCGATCAACGTATTCGCACTCGCGGTTTCCCCGAGGAACAGCCAGACCCAGAGCGGGCCGAGCAAGACTTCGGCAAGGGACAACAGGGCGAGTTCTGCCGCGGGGAGGCTATGCGAGCCCAGTGTGTAGAGGATCAGGCCAGCCCCGACTTGGAACACGCCCATGCCCATGGCGATGCCCCCGTCATTGAGGCTCAGAACCAGCGGGAGGCCAAGGCCAAGGCATATCGCCAAGGTGATGGCGATCGCGAAGAGACCCGAAAGAAAGACCGCTGGCAGCATCTCACCGGTTCGCCCCCATCGCAGGGCCACGGTGAAGACCGCGAAGCCAAAGGCCGATCCAAGTGCGGCAAGGCTGCCTTTCAGGGCGACGCCTCCCGACTTGTCGGCGACCATGATCCCGATCCCGCCGATTGCGACGGCAATCGCTATCCAGGTTGCGGCGCGGACAGGTTCTCGTAGCACGATCCATCCGAGCACAGCGGCCATAAACGGTGCGGTCGCAAACAGTAGCATGGCGTTCGCGACCGAGGTGTTCTGGATCGCGTAGATGCCGCCGGAATAGGCCGCGACCAGTGAGAGCCCCGCAATTACGGCAGGGGCGCCGATGCGGCGGATCTGAACAAATGGGCTTTCGCCAGACCGCACGCGGATAAGCACGTAGAGAAACAGCGACAGGCTGATCGACCGGTAGAGCAGTATCTGCCACACGACGGCGTCTTCGATCAGGCGAATACCGAGGCCGACCGTCGACCACAGCACACCCGCCGCAAATACGAAGAGCACACCGTATTTGTGGGCATCCGCAGTGGAAGGGGCTGTGGTGATCGATGTCATGTCTGGCCGATTAAAGATGTCACTTTCTTCAGCTTAGCCTCAGGTCCGGGGTGCCGATCATTCATTTGCGACATTGTCGATGGTTGCTGCACAATGCTGCGCTGGACCAAAATCGCCAGTGATTTCCGATTGGCTCAAATGGCTGCGTAGTATCAACGCACGTTTTTTCATTGGCGAAAGCCGAATTGGGCTGTCAGAGGCGTCGGTCACTATCGTCATCGCTCCAAAATTTCTGTAGCATTCGTATGAGTTTACCGACGGACCCTAAATGAACCCGACAGAAATCGCAGACGCCCTGGAAGAAATCGCCGCTCGCCCGTTCGACGGCGGCGAGTTCGCGTTTGCGTTCGCTGCCGCCATGGGAAGTCCGCAAGCCACGGTTTCAAAGCTCCGCAGTGGGACAATCAACAAATCGAAAGTGCCCGGCGCGGTCCTGATGAACCGTAAGTTCTATGCTATCGTGACTGACCCTGGTGCCGTGGACCAGGGCCTGTCGATGATCCGGTCGGACAAGAAGACCACCACCCACAAACCGGCGATCCTTCTGGCAACCGACGGTGTTGACCTGTCCGCCGAACATGTCGCTTCGGGCGACAGCTTGCACATCAAGTTCGCGGACCTGCATCACAACTTCGGGTTCTTCCTGCCAGCGGCTGGCATGTCGCGCTACAAAGCGGCGGAGGAAAATGAAGTCGACGTCAAAGCGGCCGGGCGACTGGCCAAACTCTATGATGCGCTTCTCAAGAAGAACCCGGACTGGAAGACACCGGAACGGCGGCATGACCTGAACCAGCTGATGACTCGGCTGATCTTCTGCATGTTCGCAGAAGACGTGGGCATCTTCGAAAACAACCTGTTCTCGCGCCTCATCTTCACCCATGCGGGCGACAAGGGTGAAGAGGCGCAGTCCTGCATCGCTTCGGCCTTTGCCGCGATGAACCTCCCCGACGGCCAGCGTCAGGACCTTCCGGCTTGGGCTGACGCCTTTCCCTTTGTGAACGGCGGGCTTTTCGCCGATGCGCTGGATGTGCCAAAATTCGACCGTGGGGCCTATCGCTACCTTCAGGACGCCTGCCAGCTCGATTGGCAAGAGATCAACCCCGACATCTTCGGGTCCATGATCCAGTCGGTCGCCGATCCGGACAAACGGTCCGAGCTGGGGATGCACTACACCTCGGTGCCAAATATCCTCAAGGTGCTGGGGCCGCTGTTCCTTGATGATCTGGATGAGCAGATCGAGAAGGCCGGCGATAGCCGCAAGGGGCTGGCGCGCGTTCTTAAACGGATAGAGGGAATCCGGGTGTTCGACCCGGCCTGCGGATCGGGCAACTTCCTCGTCGTTGCCTATCGGGAGCTTCGTGCCCGGGAGATGCGCGTGCTGGAGCATCTGGCGCAGCTGGATGGCGGGGCTTCTGCACAGATGTTCTCAGGTGTGCGGCTGGCGAATTTCTACGGCATCGAGATCACGGATTTTGCGGCGGAGACGGCCAAGCTGGCGCTGTTCATCGCCGAGTATCAGGCCAATGCGCGCTTCGGCGAGATGTTCGGAAACACCGCCCCGGCTTTGCCCCTGCGAGATGGCGGGAACATCGTTTGCGACAATGCACTGCGATTGGATTGGGAGGCAGTCTGTCCGCCGCCTGGGGCGAATGAAGAGGTTTTCATTGCGGGCAACCCACCCTTCTTGGGCGGCCGGAACATGACCACTCAACAGAAGAACGACACTATTGCCGTTTTCGAGGAAGTTCCGGGTACCCAAAAGGCCTTGGACATGGTCGCGGCGTGGTACTTCAAAGCTGCCAACTACATTCGCGGAAAGAGATCTGCAGCAGCGCTGGTCGCAACAAACTCCATTTGTCAGGGCGCCTCGGTGCCAACGCTTTGGCCACACATTCTGGAAGACGGAATCCAAATCGGCTTTGCGCATCGAACTTTCAAATGGAAAAACAACGCATCTGCCAATGCAGCAGTAATGTGCGTGATTGTTGGTCTGCGAAACCAGACCTCCGCGAAAAAGATAGTCTTCGATGATACCACCGGCATCGAAGCCACCAATATCAATGCCTACCTCCTCAACGCGTCCGATGCATTTGTTACAGCCGAGCGGGCCTCATTATTCGGTCTGCCAGAGATGCTTTTTGGGAACATGCCAAGAGATGGTGGCCATCTGGTGCTAGGGGTCGAAGAGAAGTCAGCCCTCGAAGTCGCTGGCTTTGGGCGGTTTGTGAAGAGATACTTGGGATCAGAAGAACTTATAAAAGGTAAGGACCGATGGTGCCTTTGGATCGCAGACGAAGAAGTAGCTGAAGCGACCGCCTCTCCGTTCATCAAGCAGCGCCTAGAAGCTGTTGCCGAAAATAGACGTCAAAGCCCAGCTGAGTCCACGCAAGCATTTGCCGAGCGAGCGCATCGCTTTGTCCAGATACAAGGCACAGCGCGAGAGTCCGCATTGCTCATCCCACGGGTCAGTTCCGAACGACGCCCGTACCTTCCTGTCGACCGTGTGGGGGCGGAAGTTATCGCTTCGGACCTAAATTTTGCTTTGTACGATGCCCCCGAATGGTGCCTCGCCCTCATCGCTTCGCGTCTTCATCTGGTCTGGATCGGCACGGTCTGCGGCAAGCTCAAATCGGATTTCCGCTATTCCAACACGCTTGGCTGGAACACCTTCCCCGTGCCTCGCTTCACCGAGGATCAGCTGGAAACACTGAACGCGTCTGCACGAGCAATCCTCAAGACGCGCTACATGCACCACCCCAAGACCATCGCGCAGTTATACGACCCCGACGAGATGCCGGACGACTTGCGCGAGGTGCACCGCCAGAATGACGAATTGCTCGAAACGATGTATATCGGGCGTCCGTTCCGCAACGATACCGAGCGGCTTGAGCGGTTGTTCAAGCTCTATGCTGCCCGGATCGAGAAGCTGAAGAAGGAAGAGGCCCCCAGAAGAATGGTTAAGAGTAATGGTTGATCTTGTGCGTATGACCTATGGCCATTCCGGCGCGGATTCCAAGACGAACAGCCTCGGCCAGCGCCCGATGCAGGCCCGCGTCTACGAGGCGCGCGCCGCACAGTTTCTGCTGTTGAAGGCGCCACCGGCGGCGGGCAAGTCCCGTGCCTTGATGTTTCTAGCGCTCGACAAGCTGGAAAACCAGGGCGTGAAGAAAGTGGTCGTGGCGGTGCCTGAAACCTCTATCGGCAGTTCATTCCGTTCGACCGACCTCACCTCGCACGGGTTCTGGGCCGATTGGGACGTGGACCCGCAATGGAACCTTTGCCTATCGGGTGAAGACGGCATGGCGAAGTCTCAGAAGGTGAAAGCGTTCGAAGCCTTCATGGACAGCGATGCCCGTGTGATCGTCTGCACTCACGCGACGTTCCGCTTTGCTTTCGACGCGATCGAGAAGGCTCGCGGGGTGGAGGCGTTCGACGATTTCCTGATCGCGGTCGACGAGTTCCATCACGTAGCGGCGGCGGATGATAACCGTCTAGGCGAGATCCTCCGCAAGCTGCTGGCCCGAGAGAAAGCGCACATGATGGCGATGACCGGGTCCTATTTCCGGGGCGACAGCGTGCCGGTCCTGCGCCCCGAGGATGAGGCGCGGTTCAAGTCCATCACCTACAGCTACTATGAGCAGCTTGAGGGATACGAGCACCTGAAGTCACTTGGGATTTCTTATGCGTTCTATCGGGGGCGGTACATCTCGGCGATCCCCGATGTCCTCGACACCGACCGCAAGACGATAGTCCACATCCCGCATCGCGGGTCTGCTGAGGCGTTCGGCGAAAAGCACGATGAGGTCGGGCTGATCATGGGCGCGATCGGTGAGCACGTCGGCCGCGATCCGGGCACCGGGTTCGATCTGGTCAAACGCGCCTCGGACGGCAGGGTTTTGAAAATCGCCGACCTGGTGGATGACGGCGACGGACGCGACGGCATCAAGGCCGCGTTGCAGGCAGAGGCGAAGGGTCCTGATGGCAAGCGGGACGACGCGGCGGATAGGGCCAAGGTCGATATCATCATCGCGCTTGGAATGGCCAAGGAGGGGTTCGACTGGCCGTGGTGCGAACATGCGCTGACCATCGGCTATCGGAATTCGTTGACGGAGATCGTCCAGATCATCGGTCGGGCGACTCGCGATGCACCTGGCAAGCCCCACGCCCAGTTCACCAACCTGGTCGCTGAGCCCGGTGTGGAAACAACAGTCGTCGCTGACGCGGTCAACGACATGCTCAAGGCAATTTCGGGTGCGATGCTGATGGAGCAGGTGCTGGCGCCCAACTTCAAATTCTATCGCCGAGAAGACGGGGATATCCGCGCGCCCGTCGAGACAACGAACGACGGCACTGTGCATATCGGGATCAAGGGCTTGATGGAGCCGCCTACGGCCCGCGCCCGTGCGATTGTCGAAAACGACATGAACGAACTCGTGGCCAAGGCTTGCCAAGCCATGGACCGGCGCGTTGTCGCGGATGATGTGGCCCCGGAAGTCGCTACTCAGATGGTGCTGACGGATATCATCGAGACAACCTACGAAAACCTGTCCGATGACGAAACGGAATCCGTGCGCCAGGACCTCGCAGCGCGGATGAACCTGATCGGCATGGCGAAACGCGCATCGCAAGAAGGCGGGTTTGCTGAAGAGGGCGAGGAGTACGACGCTGAGCCGTCGGAAAACCTGTCGCTGATGAACATGGTGAAACGGTTCGTGAACGTGCGCGAACTGGATATCGACCTGATCGACAGCGTGAACCCGTTTAAGGAAGGTTTCGACGTCGCCTCGCGTGCCTTCGACACGCCACTCTTGAAGACGATCCAGGACGCGATGATTTCACAGCGCATCCAGATGACCGAAAAAGAAGCTCTGACGCTGTGGCCGCGCATCAAGCGGTTTCGGGCGCAGGAAGGCCGCGAACCCAACCCGCATTCGGCCGATCCATTGGAGAAGCGCCTTGCGGAGGCTCACGCATACATCAAGACGAAAAAGGCCGAACGCCAGCGAGCGGCTCAGTCGGGAACCTGAGCCCTATGCCGCGCTATCGATCCCTCGATGAAATCTTCGACGAGCCGGATGAGTTCGGGCTGCTCGAAATCCAGGAGCGGAACCGCGGCGCGGCGGCAACGCCAGACGCCCGCAATGCCGAGATCGTCTCGCAGGTGAATGCTTTTTACGAGTCGAATGGCCACATTCCGGACGACAACAGCCTGGACCTCGAAGAGATGAAACTCGGGACGATCTGGCGATCGATCCGGACCAGTCCAACGGCTGCGATGATGGAGGCAGACCGGAACCGGCTTCTTGGGCATGGTCATCCAGTGGCGCCTACTGCGAGCAATGCCGAAACGGAGTCTCCGGCTGTGCCTGAGCCCGATTGGCGCGAAGACGTTTCCGACGAGGAAGTTCCGGCAAGCCTTGACGACATCTTCGGCGATGATGACCTCGACGTGCATGACGCGCTTCTCAACATCCGTAATGTGACGCCAGCTTCAGAACGCCAGTTGCCTGACCACCGGGCCGACATGTTCCCGTGTCCGGATTTCGAACACTTCGAAGGCGGCTTTGCCGAGATGCAGTCGAAGCTCGAGTCCGGAGATCGAAAGGTTCTCCCGGTTCAGGACAATGTTGAGATCACGGTCTACGAAGGCGACTTCTTCATCCATCGCGGCCTTTTGGTCTATGTCGCCGAAAAAACGGAACTTTCGCGCAGGAGCGGTAAGCCAGATCACCGTTTACGGATCATCTTTTCCAATGGCATGGAGAACGATCCTCTGTCGTCGTCATTCCGCAAAGCGCTTGCAGCAGACAATACCGCACGGATCGTCGAAAGAGCCGGGTTTGGGCGGCTCGATCCGGAATGGGATCAGGATAGCATGGCGGTCACCGGCACAGTGTATGTGGCGCGAAGCCTGTCCAGAGACCCGGAAATCGTAGAAATATCAAAGATCCTGCACAAGGTCGGTGTGACCAGTCAGGATGTCCGGCGGCGTATCGCTGATGCGAAGAACGATCCAACTTTCCTGCTCGCGCCCGTCGAAATTGTTGCGACCTACGAGCTGCATAATCTGGAGCGCATGAAGGTCGAGGATCTCTTGCATCGCTTTTTTGACGCGGCGCGGCCGCAGGGTCTTGTGATCACCGACCGGTTCGGCAAGGCGGTCCATCCTCGAGAATGGTTCTACGTGCTCCCTGAGCATGTCAGCCAAGCAGTTCAGCTCATTCAAGAACGCAGGTTGCATGAGTACAGATACGACAGCCAAAGCCAGTTGATCGTCAAGGTAGAGCCGGGCAATTAGACGTGCTTTTCTACTGAAACCAGTTCGTTCGGGGTAGGGCCCATGATCCCGGCTCAGAAGAAGGTGACCTCCCGCAGACCTTGAAACGCGCCTTCTCTAAACGCGCCCGTTTTATGCAGCCGCGGGAAATCTGGAAGCCTGTCTAGCTCGACTAACGGAAGCAAAATGTCAGCGCTGAACCATGGCATTTTCGCGGACCTACTTTCGTCATACATCTTCGAAAGTGCCCTTCCGACGGCATAGGCTCCGGCCAAGTCAATTTTGGAAACGCGTGTTCGACTCCCAGAGAGCAGGCTCCCAGTTGTCGATTTGCCGCCGACATTGAAATAGATCAGGTCATGGCCCCAACCGAGGCGTATGATATGTGTCCGGTCGGACCGTTGGATTGAAACTCCCGGATATAGGTCCCTGACCCAAACCCTATGTTCATCGCACCAGTCGAGGGCTTCCTTCAACATCGCTACGCCGCCGAGGTCTTTCTTCCAGATCGGACATAGGTGCTGAAACCCGGCGAATTTGCCCCGCTTCTCACTTCTGATGTCATTGGCAACGAAAGCGCCTTTGCGTGTCACCTTTGGAGACCACATTCGTTCTTCGAGCGTGGCTGCGTCCTCCAAACCTATGCGCATGTCATCAATCGCAACTTTGGTATCCGCAGAAATGGCTCTGTGTCGTGCTTCAAGCAGTGTGATGGGCGGTAGCGGTTTCCTCGGGTGTTGGTCGAGGATCGAAGGCCCATTGGGTCGAACGATATCGTCAGGTACATCAACTGGTCTGTCCGTTTTCACGTCGTGGTCGACCAGCCAGCGGTACGATGTCCCGAGGTCCATAGGATCATCATTCATGAGCGAAAGATGTGGCAGACCCTTTTTGAGGAACGCCATGATCTCGCGCGTATCCTGACGTTCCGCCCCCATGAGACGTCCGTGAAAGGATTGGCGGTCTGACTTGCTCTGACGGGCTTTCAGTGTGTTTTCGATGCGCTCACGTTCGATATCGCTTAGCTGGCGTCGCACATACGCAATCGAAACATCTACGTCCCCGTAGTCGTCACGGTCCCCGAGCGCGCTGCCGAACAGCTTCAACGTGATACGCTGCAGGCGGTTCGGATCGCTGTTGATGACCTTGGCCCGAGCAAGCAGTTCAGAAATGATGGTTTGAACCTTATCGAGCCCGATACGCTTTCGCTTGGGTTCCATTGCCAGGCGAGTTCCGTTCGGTGTTAGCTGCCAATAAAACAAACCGTCAAGGATGTCGGCAGGCTCCAAGTATCCAGCCTCGGCCATCTGGCGCAAGACGCGGTTGGCGTGATGTGCATCGCAATCCAGAACACTTATTGCCTCTTCAAGCCCGACAGATCTTCCATTCACTGCTGAGCGCAGGACTGCTTGAACCCGCTCTAGTGGTACCGTTTTTACTGGTGAATGTTTATGGGACCGCCGTTCATCCATGGCTCAGTAGCCTTGCAAAACAAAACTTCATCACCTCCGCCCCAGCCTTCCCAACCGGGCCAGTTGCGCCAGCATCTGGGACCCGGCCCCCGGTGACCCTGTGCCGCTTGCCTGACCCGTCTGTCCCATCCCTTGCCGCACGGGCATCTGCTGTACCCCGAAGAACTGCCGAGCCCTGAGGGCTGCGTACTCCGCGCCACTTGCCCCGCCGATCTGGTAGCGGTTGTAGGCCTGTTGGCTGCCCATTGCAGCGCGGGCGAAGCTGTAGCCGCCGCCGAGGCCACCGGAGAGGGCGGGCAACATGATATTGCCCGAGATCGCGCGGACGATGAAGGGTGTGGCGATGATGAAGCCCTTGGCCATGAGCACCATCATGAAGAAGGGGATGAGCGCGCCGATGTTTGAGGCGCCTTCCGGGTCGCCAAGCTCGCCGATGAGTGCGGAGGAAACGCCGGTGATCGTCGCGAACACGCCGGCCACGACGATGGGGTAGAGCGCGAAGGAAACCAACGCCGAAAGCCAGCGCGCGAAATAATCTTTGGTCACCTCAAAGAGGGTCAGGAAAATCATCACCGGCGCTATTCCGATCAGAAGTGCGATCATCAAACGCGAGGCCACGAGGATAAAGGCAGCCAGCCCGCCGAGTATCGAGAGTAACAGGACCCCGACGATGTCGAGCATGGCACCTGCCATCCAGTTAAGCTCTGATCCGGCGGCATTGAGGTAGTCGCCGAGTTCCGCGATCAATCGGTCGAATTCTTCCGCGAAGGTACCAGAAGGGCCGGGAGTTCCACCGCCAACTGAGGCCACGAGGCCCCCCGCAATGCTGTCGATCCCGGCAAGGATAGCGGCGGAAAGCGCGTTGAACTGCACCCAGTTGGTCGCGAATATCCCGATGAGCCCGATCTTGACCGCGAGCCAGAAAGCCGTGCGCCCGTCCATCGCCTTGTACTGGTAGATCATGTTCAGGAAGACGAGGATCACCACCAGCGTTGTTCCCAGTACCAGAAGCGTGCCGACCGTTGCCGCGACGGACCCAAACTGGGTTTCCGCCGCGGTGTCGAGATAGCCCTGGGAGGTTTCAACGAAGTAGGTGACGACGCTCATGAGGGGGTTGCCTTACCAATTGCCCGCGGCTTCGCAGATGGCTTTGGCCTCAATGCGAACGTCGTTGGCGCGTCGATTGTAGGTATCGGAAGCTTCCAGCATTTCCCAGCGTTCGTCACCGGCGTGGCGCCCATGAAACACCGCCTCAGCTCCGTCCCAAGATGGGAACCGGGTCTCGCAATCGCAGCTGCCGGACTCGACAATCCGCTCGAGGTTTCGGGCGCGATAGATGTCCTGGACCACCACGCGCTGATAGGCTTGGCGCAGGGGGATTTCTTGCATCCACATGGGCTCGGTGGGTCGGTCCGGACAGACGTCAAAGTTGCGATCGAGGGTCGGCACCAGATTGGGTTCGGCGAAGGCGGGGACAGCCAGTAGGCTCAGGGCCACCCCAGTCAAAGCAAGGGTTAGCCGTGCCAGCCTCATGCCGTGGCTCCGATGGTGGTCGTTTCGCGTTTCAGGAAGACCGTATGCCCAACATTCGCGAATTCCGAGGAGCTGATCGACACGACTTCCCAGCCTTCTGCACCTTTGGCATTCAGGCTGGCCTGCATGTCGGAAAGGCTGGTCTTGCGGGTCATGGGGAAACTGAGGATATCGTACTCAAAAGTCTTCATTGCGAAGCTCCGATCTCGGTTGCGCCGGGGAGGTAGAATTCAGTGATGCCGCGTCTGCCGTCATGGCGACCGGCCTGGATGATCACGTCGATGGAATTCTCGATGTACTGGATCATGTCGGCATAGGTCATGGGGATCTCTGTTTTGAGGGCCGCGATCGCGAGCCGCTGTACGGCCAATTGCGGGGTTTCGGCGTGCAGCGTGGTCATGGACCCGCCATGGCCAGTATTGATCGCTTCGAGGAAAGTCATGGCCTCCTTGCCCCGCACTTCGCCGAGGATGATCCGATCGGGGCGCATGCGCAGTGTCGCGGTGAGTAAAACATCGGCTGTCTGGAATTCCGCGTCGCGATTGGCGATGAGGGTCACGGCATTGGGCTGGGTCGGCAGAAGCTCGGCGGCTTCCTCGATGGTGACGATGCGTTCATCGGTAGGCACGTGAGAGAGGATCTTCCGCGCGGCGACGGTCTTGCCGGTGGAGGTGCCACCCGAGACGATCATGTTGAGTTTGTTCTCGACGCAGAAGGAAAGCGCATCATCAATCACGCCCGAGGCCACGACCTCGCGTAGTTCCCGGGTTTTCTCGAGGCGGAGTTCTTCGAGTTTGCGTTCCTTGCCATAGAGGAAATCGAGCGCGATCCCATCGAGCGGCAGGCTTGAGAAAAACCGCAGGCTGATCGACATGGCAGAGAGCACGGCGGGTGGGGTGATGACCTGAGCCCGGATCGGGCGGCCCTTGTAGGTGATCGAGACCGAGACGATCGGGCGGTCCTTGCTCATCGTAGTGTTGGCGGAAGAGGCGATTTGGTTGCCGAGGTCCTTCACTTCGGTTGCCGTCAGCTCTTGGTCCAGCTTTCGCATGAAGTGATCGCCCTGGAATTCTCCCCAGCAGGTGCCGTCGGGGTTGATGCAGATCTCGATGACATCGTCGCGTGCGGCGGCGTCGATCCGATCAAGCGAGGTCTGGAGATAGCTCAGCGACATGGGCTCAGAAGATCTCCAGATCCCGGTCGACCATTACCGTCACGCGGGCGCCCTGGTCGACATAGATGACGGGGCCGATGGAGAGGTAGTCGCCAATCACAGAGTCCGTGGCATCTGCCAGATCATCGCCAACGTCTTCGAGAGTGTCGGCGGCAGTCTCATCCTGGACTTCGGAGGCGGCAGCACTGGGTGCTGCTGAGATCAGCGAGATCAGGGCGGCCGACCCGAAACGCTCGGCGAAGCGTGTGTCCACGAAACCGGTGACGCCAGAACGGCCCAGTTCATCACCTCCGAAGGAGCTGATCTGGACGGTCTGGCCCGCGGGCAGGATGATCCGGTCCCAGGCGATGGTGACCCGGCGCTGCGCGATATCGACGCCAGCGCGGTAGCGCCCGATGAGACGGGATCCGCGGGGGATCAAGAGGCGCGCGCCATCGACGCTGTAGACATCCTCGGACACCACGGCACGGGTCTGGCCGGGCAGGGAGCTGTCAAGGGCAGTTTCCATGACGGCCTGGATCATGGTGCCCTGTAGAATCGTGTTGGAGGGATTGGCGATCACCTCGGCCTGCGTCACGGTAGAGGGCAGCGCCCCGTTCAGCACGAAATCCGTCACCTCGCCAAAAGTGCGTTCGGTCAGAGCTGTTTCATTCGCTCCGGAGGCACCGCCAAAAGCGATGGTCGGCGAGGCGATGCGCCGCTCCTGGAAGGCGCGTTCCTCCGCGGCGCGGCGTTCAAGTTCCGCGAGCCGTCTTGCTTCTTCCTCGCGCCGGAGCCGCTCTTCTTCCCGCGCGCGTAACTCGTCCTCGGTGGGCCCGATGGGTGCCGGAAGGGGCCGGTTGGCCTCAAGCTGCGCGAGCTCAAGGTCCATGCGGAGTTGCTCCAGTTCGCGGTCGCGCGCCGTGAGCTCATCGCGAAACTGCTGTTGCGCGGTTTCCGACGCGGCTTGCAGGGCCGCGATCTGCGCGGTCAGCGCGTCAATCGCATCTGCGGCAGCGGTGTCTTCCTCGACAACTGGTTCAGGGGCGTTGCGCAACTCCTCGATCTGGGCCTGCAGCGCGGTGATCTGCGCCAGAAGCTCCGCGTTGGGCTCGACTGGATCCGGTCCGACAAACACAACCTCGGGCTCGGGCGGGGGCAAGGTCTCGATGGCGCCAAAGCCGTCCCCCTCGTTTTGGAAGACATCCGGGGTGGCCGTCGGCAAGGCTTCCTCTTCGTCGGGCTGTGAGAGAAGATAAAGCAGGGCACCACCCGCGCCGATCACGAGGACGACGACCAAAGCGAGCAGCGGTGAGGGCCGTGGGGCAGGGGGCGAACCAGCGCCCTTGCCTTGTTCTAGAGCAGCGAGGCGTTTCTCGAGGTCTGCGTTTCCAGTATCGCTCATGAGCCTACCCCCGCAGGTGGTGTGGCCTCGATGCAGACCACCTCCTCTCCGATCCGCAGCACCCATTGTCGGTTCACGCCTGAAACCCGTATCACGCCGTCCTCGGTGGCTTGCGTGTTGACCGTACGCTCACGGCCATTGGCGTAGCGGAAGATCGCAGGCACCGGCGCGTTCCGCGGAAATTCGAAATACGTAAACGTCCCGTCATCCCAGACGCGGGTGGGGGTGAACTCGGTCCGCGCGCTTGCACCGTAATTATAGTTCGGCGCTTGGGCCGCGATGGCACGTGTGGGCCGTGCATTGTCGTCCGGATAGCGGAACTGGACCACGTAAAAGGTCGGACTGCGGGTCTCCTCGACGTTGAAGTAATAACTGCGCTTGTTCGTGTAGACGGTCACATTGGTATGCACCCCGCGCGCCACCGGCTTGATCGCGAAGGCCTGACCGCCGGGCACGCCGTCGATCTCGAAGCCTTCCGTGTCGCCCGCAATGATCGAGCGGATGCTCTCGCCTTCCCCGAACTCGACCGTGGTCACATGGGTGAGCGACACGCTGAGGCGGTAGACCTGACCTTCTTGATATGTTGCCAGCCGCACCCGATTGTCATTGGGCCCGCCACGCGGGATGGCTTCGGCGAAAGCAAGGCCGGGCAACAGGGCAATCAGCAATATCAAAAGTCGAGCAGGGAACAAATTCAGTTCTCCAATCTGTCGGAGCGGATGGAATATTCGAGGACCGTGAAGCCGAAGGGGTTGGTCCAGACCTCATCGATGGAGCGGCGGGTCTCGGGGCGGAACTCGAAGAGAAGCGTGGCGGTGAAAAGCCCGGTTTGGACGCCATTGATGGAGGTCAGGCGCTTGCGCAGGCGGACGGTGGCGCGGTTCGTACCGATCCGGTTGATGCTGAGGATTTCCACATCAAGCCGGGCATTGGGGCCATAAACTGTCGGCGGGTAGTTCTTATTGGCGCTGTTCCAGATCTGGCGCAGTCCGCTCTCGGCAGTTCCGTCGGAGCGGCGCAGGACGTTGCGGATGCGCAGATCGTTGTCGAGCTGGTTATAGACCTCCCGGTCGGTCACATAGCGGAACACCTCCGCCTCGATGATCGCCTGGTTGGCCGTGACAGACGTCGCGCCCACCGAGGCCTCGGGCAGGGCAAAGCCGGTGGCAGGATCATAGGGGACAACGACGGGGGGCGGGTCGACATCGAGGATCGAGACAGCCGCGGCGCTCAGACAGCCGATGACACCGAAGACCAGGCCGATCAGGCCAAGGCGTTGCCAGAGCCGTTCGCGGCGCAAGGCACCGTAGACCAGTTCTTCTTCGATGATTTCTTGTTCACTCGCCATCTGTCACAACCCTTGATCAGTCTGCCCGCAACTCTGGCAGCGTGAAGTCCATAAACCGCTGCTCCTCGGCGATGGTGGCGGCATCGATCACACCGCCGGTGCCGTCACCCACGGTCTGCACGGCTTCGAGCTGCCACATGGCGACAAGCGCGATTGCCAGTTCTGCTGTGATGCGCGTGTTGAGATCGACGCTTTCCTTCAGTTCATCCATGTCGTCGATGAGACCGACCAGCCGGTCGACTCGTTCCAGCGATTGGCCCGCGTCTTCATAGCTGTTCTGGGCCGCCGCCGAGACCAGGGCGCCGGTCGTGGCTTGTGTCGCCACACGGTTGGCCCCGGGATTGCCGCTCGTGGCCATTTCCGAGAGGGTGTCATCGTCAAATCCGAGATCGGCCAGCACCCGGTCCATCTGTG
Source organism: Ruegeria sp. R14_0 (assembly GCF_017743975.1). Taxonomy (GTDB): domain Bacteria; phylum Pseudomonadota; class Alphaproteobacteria; order Rhodobacterales; family Rhodobacteraceae; genus Ruegeria. The sequence continues at coordinate 103,378 of NZ_JAGHRC010000008.1, forward strand.
TTTCGATCTCGCCTGCGCCAGAACCGGACAGGCCGGAGAAATCCCCAGTCTTGATCGCCTCAATCGTGGCGAGGATGTCGCCGAACTCCTGGTCGAGCAGACCATTCAACTCGTCTTCCATTTCCGTCCGGATGATCTCCGGCAGTTCGGCGAGGCGGGTGAGGGCCTCGTAGGTTCTTTGCAGCTCCGCGAGTTGGTCCGTGAGAAGGCCGAGCTGTTCGCGGAGCTGCGTCAGCTGCTCGTTTTGCAAGATCTCGTCCTCGATCATCTGCCGCAGCTGCTGGATGTTTTGCGCGATGTTCTGGGTATCGACGACGGGCACGCCTTGCGCGAGGACGGGGGATAGGGCGCCAAGATGCAGACCAACCCCAAGTGTCGTGGCCAAAGCTGTCCTCAAGAGCAGATGTCCCATCATTCAATCTCCCTGATCGTAAAATCCATGAACGCGCCTTCGGCCATGCGGGCGCTGGCCTGGGCCAGCTCTTCGGCGGAGAGCACGCGGGTGCGGGCGGCCTGAAGCCGGATGCGGGCGGCCACGAGACGCACGAGTTCGGCGCGGGCATAAGTGTTGAGCGCAACGCTCTCCTGCACATCCTCGGTCTCGGAAATCCGTTCGACGATATCCGCAATACGTAGGGCGGCTTGCCTGATCGCGGCGGGTGAGTTGTTGCCATAGAAGGCCGCGCCGTGCCCAGTGAGCGAGAGGTTGGCATTGGCCAGAAGCGCGGGGTCGATCGTGCCAAGCGCTTCGATCCCGCCGATACGGGTCAAATAGAGGTTATAGCGTTCGGGGATCACCTGGACGTAGTGCTGGGTCTCGCGAAAGGGTGGCACGCCGCCATACTCGAAAACCCGGCCGGGTCCCGCGTTATAGGCCGCGAGCGCATTGATGATATTGCCGTCGAAGGTGTTGAGCTGTGTCGCGAGATAGCGTGCACCGCCATGCACCTGCAGGTAGGGGCTGTCATAGTATTCCGGATTGATGCCCAGATCGCTGGCGGTACCGGGCATGATCTGGGTGAGGCCAAAGGCGCCGACGGGAGAGCGTGCACCGATGGTGAAACGGCTTTCCTGCCAGATCAGCGCCTGTAGGAGTGCGCGCCATTGGACCGGGGAGAGGCCCGCGCGGCCAACGCCGGCAAAGCCGCTGGTCTCCTGAGCCACGCGGATAATGAGCTGCTCGATGTTTTCCGCCGCATCCCCGAACATCTGCGCACCGCCGGGATTGGGGTCGATGTCGGCATTGCCATAGACCGCCTCGACTGACCGGGCCGGATCCCCGCTGCCGCTTTCCAGCCCCGAGACCATAGCCGGCAAGCCCTGACCGCCGAAGCTGGTCTGGGCATCGAGGATGCGTTGCAGGGTTTCCAGCTGCTCCCGTTCGATCTCGGTGATGAGTTCGCGCACGGCAAGCTTGTCGGCCTGAAGGGCCAAGTCTGCCTCGCGATCGCCGGTCTCGACGATGTCACGCGCGGTCAGCCCACTGTCATTGGTCGGCACGCCTTGGGCGAAGCCGAGACCGGGCAGCAAGCAAAATGCGAGGATATGAGGCAGGCTAGACTTCAACGTCGCCCTCCGGGGTGCCAAGGGGCGTGAAGTCACAATCGGGCGCGACGGGTGCCGTGGACGCAAGGAATGTGAAGCAATTGGCCTGCGGCTCCCGGTACTGGGTGCAGGAGGCCAGCGCGCCGAGCGCAGCCAAAGCGATAAGAATACGGATCATGAAAGCCTCCAGAAGTCCGGGCGGTCGCGGTAATCGGCGCCGACAAGCGCTTCGCCCTTTTCCATGCCGCCAAGGATGGTGAGATTGGGTCCAAGCGCGCTCAGATCGGCATCGACGACGATTGAGCCCTGATCGTCGCGGATCAGCGCCAAGCGGCTGTTGCTGCCCGTGTTGAGAAGGACGTCGAGTTCCTTCTCCGTGAGGTTCAGCATTGCGTAATCCGCAGGCTGCGCGCGGATATTGGGCAGCAGGATCTGCGTCGGCACCGCCTCGATGATGGTTTTGCCGGTCCGGGTGCGCTCGAGCTGGCTGGCATATTGCGTCATCATCACCGCGACGGTGTTCTGCTTGCGCGCAGTCACGAGCCAGTTCGACAACCTTTCGGCGAAATATGCGTTGTCGAGCGCTTTCCAGGCCTCGTCGATCACGATGATGGTGGGGCGGCGGTCCTCGATCTCGCGCTCGACCCGGCGGAAGAGATAGGACAGGACCGCCATCCGTTCCTTGTCGGCCTCGCTGTCGAGAATACCGGTCAGATCGAAGCCCACCACATCGCCCTTGAGCGAGAACGTGTCCTCGAGGCTCTGCCCGAAGATCCAGCCGTAGCGGCCGTCTTCGGTCCATTCGAGCAGGCGCTGGTGCAGATCGCCGCCATCATCGGTGGACACAAAAAGCGACGCGAAATCCCGCCAGTTCCGCAAGGCGGGGTTTGTGGCCTGCGCGTTCTGGCGCACGACTTCTTGGATGCGATTGGTCTGTGCCGGTGTGAGCGGCTTGTCGGCGCGGTAAAGAAGCGTGGCAAGCCAGTCCGAGAGCCAGGCGGTGCCCCGCGCATCGGTCTCTGTCCAGAGCGGATTGAGACCCGTGGGCTGGCCGGCGTTCAGGGACGCGTAGCGCCCGCCATTGGCGCGCACCGCCATCTCCATACCAAGACGGTAATCGAAGACGAAGATCCGCGCCCCTGCTCGACGGGCCTGGGTCATCAGAAAGGCCGACAGAACCGATTTGCCGGACCCGGGCCGCCCCATGATCAGGGTATGGCCGCTGGTCGGTTCTTTGTCGGGCGATCCCTGCTCGTGATAGGAAAACCGGTAGGCGCTCTGCTCGGGCGTGGGCAGATAGGTGATGACGCGGCCCCAGGGGGTTTGTGCGGCCGGCTTGCCGAGCTGCGTCCGGTGAAAGGCCGCGAAATCCGCAAAGTTGCGATTGGTGACGGCGCTGGCGCGGACGCGCTTGGGCTGGTTGCCGGGGTGCTGGCTCAGGTAATGCGCCTTGGCAGCGACCCGCTCGCCGATCATCTTCACGCCTTCGGTCGCGGCGGCATTCACGATCTCCGCGCTCAGCGTCTGCAGCTCTTCGAGCGTGTCGCAGAAGAGCGTCACGACCATATGATGCTCGCCGAAGCTCTGGCGCTTGGCCTCGAGATCGTCGGCGGCGATGTCGAGGGCTTCCATCAGCGAGAGGGCCGCGTCCTGGCTCGCCTGCATCTGCCGCTTTTGCCGCTTGATGCGGCCCGCCATGAGGTTCGAATTGATCGGCGTGAAGGACTGCGTGACGATCATGTCGACCGGCAGGTTCAGCATGTCGAACATGGTGCAGGAGGTGCCTTCGGAATATTCCCCGATGGTGAAACTCTTGCCGTAGCGATGCCCCACGACGCCTTCCGAGAGCTCGAAATGGTCCCCATGAAACGTCACGCGGGTATTGGCGACGTTGAAGGACAGAAAGCCGTAGGTGTTGGCCGGGTAGAGCGGCAGCTCGGTGCCCGTGTTGAGCGCGCCCAAAAATCCCACCAACTCTCCCGATCCGGCTGACAGCTGGCGCGGCTTGAGCTCGGTAAGCCCCGAGAGGAAGACGTTCACGGCCTCACCGAGGCGCTGCAGGCGTTTGCGGGTCTCCTCCTTCAGTCGGTCCGGCGCGCTGCGGCCGAGGTGCGGCAGGAGGCTTTTCGGAGGCGGGCGGTGAATGACGGTGAGCGTCAGTGTTTTGTCGCGGAGCCCGCTGGTCTCGAGTTTCGCGCGCCAGCGCCGGTCGACCTCGCCTGCGAAGCTGTCCTCACGGATCGGGTCGAGATCAGGTTTGATGGCCTTGGAGACCTTGTGGACGTAATAGCTGAATTCCGGCCCGAGCTGCGCGACGATGCGGGCAAAGAGCGCCGTCACCTTGTCGAGATAGGCATCGTCCGTCGTGTAGCTGTTGATCCCCTCGAGCCGGATACAGCGGAAGAGTTCGTTCACCCGCGTCCGCACGGTCTGGTCGTCGACGAGGCTCACATATGGCAGCATATGCGCAAGCCGGGTCTCCCGCGCATACCAGTCTGGCGTCATTGTGCGGGCATCGAGCGCAGCATCACGGGCGTCATCACGGGGCATAGCTGTCCCCGCCATGGATGGACCTGTTGCGCGTGGGCGGTGTCTCCTGCAGGGCCGTCATCATCACGTCGATGAAACGCGGGTCCCAATCTGCGGCCTTCCACAGCACCGGATAAAGAAGGGCGGCCACGCCCAGCACCGCGATGTGCTGGACCCAGACGAACAAGAGCACCGAGCCGAAGAGCCAGACCATCGCGTACATGATGGGCAGGCCCAGAAGCTTCGGCGGGCGCACGAGGCCCAGAAAGAGGGGCGAGCGTTCAGCCACCGGCGAAGACCGCGGCAACAATGGTGGGAGCGGCGGCAACACCAGCGATGCCCACGAGGACCCAAAGCGCTTGGCGCAGGTCGATGATGTTGAAGAACCAGCTCAAGAAAACGCCGAGGACCGCGAGTGTGGCGATGACCACACCAAGAGGGCCGGTCAGCGCATCGACAATGCCCTGTAACAGGCTCTGGATCGGGGAGAGATCAATGCTCTGGGCGAGGGCGGGTTCGGCAATCAGCAGGAATAGCGCCAGCGAGGCGACAAAGAGGTTTGAAATCTGTTTCATGAATTCGATCCTTCCAATCGGGCCACGACAGCCATGACGCGGGCCACGTGGTTCTGGGTTTCTCGGTAGGGGGGAATGCCGCTGTACTGGCGCACGGCGTCGGGTCCGGCGTTGTAGGCAGCCAGCGCCAGGCGCGGATCGCCGAACGTCTCCAGCATCATCGCGAGGTAGCGGGCGGAGCCGTCGAGGTTCTGCAACGGATCACGCGGGTCGACGCCCAGATCACGCGCCGTCGCTGGCATCAATTGACCAAGGCCAATGGCACCTGCACTCGAGATCGCATCCTGCCGGTAGGCGCTCTCAACCTCGATATTGGCGCGATAGAGCGTCAGCCAATCCGTCACGGAAAGCCCCGCGCGACGCAGGCCGGGATGGCCGGCATAGCGCAAGGCCGTGGTCTGAATCCCGGAGAGGACATCGGCGCGGGGCAGGGGAGCGGGCCGCGAGAAGGCTGCAAAACGCAATGCGTCAGGTTCAGTATCGGGTTCATCTTCACCGAGGATCGCTAGCTCATCAGCAGCAGACCCCTGACCTATGCCGTCATTGTAGTTGCGGGCAAAACTGTCCTGAGACCGGGATGGGGTCAGAGAGCCGTCGCTCTCCATGACCAGCACCATCTGTGCCGAGGTTGGCGCGGCCAGAAGGCTGAAGAGAAGAAGGCTAGTCGCTGGCGCGCTTGTCGGTGGCCGCCAGCTTATGCGAAGTCCGTTGGCCTTCTTCGAGTGGCACATCGGCATGGGAGAACCCGATGCCAATGAGGAAGGAGACCACGCCAGTGATCGTCTTGAACTCGCGGATCTTGATGTCGTTGTAGGTTGTTCGTGTGCGGGCGGTGACCAAGAGCTTCTCAATACCTTCGTCAGACACGGCACGCATGATCCAGACCCCGTAATAACTCGGGCCCTTCTTGTGTGCCGATTCCTGGCACAGGATTTCTGCGCTATAGCCACTTTCCACGAGTTCGCGGAAACGTGCTTCCGTAACCACATTTGGTGCTTCGATGTCCCAGTTCATGGCCCGGCTCACGCTTTCTTCAAACACGCAACAACCGGGCATTCCCACTTGAAGCCCAGAGTTACGATAGTATATTATTAATCGCAAGATATATTGCGACAGATACGGCTGTATCTCGGTTACACAAACACTAGGCACGGCCAATGGAGTCTATCAAGGAAAATAGGGGTTTCAGAAACCTGTGGTTGAGCCGGTGGGTGAAGATACAGGCTGTGGCCTTGCTGATGCTCGCTCCGGTCGCAAGCGAGGCCGGGTCATGCCTCGCCCCGGTCCAGCCGTTCGTTCCAAGCGATTCGCAGGCCGCTCGGGATTATGCCGACATCATCCGACGGGACTTTGAGGTCTACATAACGGACATTCAGGACTACTTCCGCTGCCTCGAGCAGGAGCGCGCGCGCGCCTTCGAAGAAGCCCGCGAAGTCAGTCAGGACTACGGTCGGTTTCTGGAACTGGTGGGGGATTGATGGGCGATTGGGTGTGCATCAGACTTGCAGCCCATGGAAACCAGACGCCGGTAACACCCTCAAATATCTACTTTTTAGATAACAGATTTCATCCGCTAGCGACGTCACAAAAGGTATGTGACGCGTGGCAAAGACAATCAGAACAAATGGCCAGTTGGCGCTCGTCCGTGCGTTGGTTGATGCACGTCAGAATGCGGGTCTCAGCCAGCAGCAGTTGGCGGCGAAGCTCAAACGCCACCAGTCGTTTGTGGCACGTCTCGAAAGCGGCGAGCGTCGTATCGACGTCGTGGAGTTTACAGTTCTGGCGAGGGTTATCGGCTTTGATAAAGATGAAGTCCTGTCGATTGTCGAAGCCGCCACGGAGCCCGACCACAGGATATGAAGCCAATGAATTGTTGAGAACGCGGAAACCCATTTTCCCGGTCTGATGATCATTCCCTCATCGAGGACCAGGTAGCCAAAATCAACGAAGTCCGGCGCGCGGTCGTAGTGAACGCTCTGCAACCCCACGCCGCAATTCGCAGCGCCACAGTGCAGGAAGTCAGTAAACAGTGAACGATGATAGGGGTGAGGGCGTCGCGATCGCCAATCTGATCGGGACCGATGGGTGCAGTGTTGTTGGTTGGGTTTATCGTTGGAGTACAGGCTCACATGCGGTGATGTGGGACGTCCAAGGGCCCCAGCCGGTATCGGAAACCCGGCCGGATATAAGTGACGAACAGAAGCAAGAAATCGACTTCGATGCGCTCACGCGGATTCGAAAAAGTGACAGTGGATAGGATTCTCACGCAGCCGCCAGTTCATATTGATGGAAAGGGTCTGCGAGCGTACCGGTCATTTGAGCTGATGGCAGCGAAGGTCTCGAAGGAGCCCAAAGCCCCGGATGCTGCATTGCGCACAAATGACAGCTATGCCGACTCAACCATTCAAGGCTTGGTTTCCGGGACCCCCAGTCTGCGCAAGTCACCCAGCCATCGGTTGAGGTAATCGTCGCTCTCGAACGGCGCTTTCCTTGCCTCTTCGATGCTGTAGTTGGGGTTATCTCCCAAGAATTCGTCGATCATTGCTTTTGCTTCTTCTTCTCGCCCCAACCGCAAGAGGATCGGTGCAAGCGTGCGTCTTAGGCGATCCGGGACTTCGTTCATCTTTTCAATCGACGCAAGAGCGCCTGCGTAATCTTCCGCAAAATACTGTGCCCATCCCAGGTTCCACAGATACCAATCGGGATGATGCGGGTTGAGGCGGATCGCTGAGCGCATCCGTTCCACGGCTTCTTCGGCGCGTCCGCTGTAGACCAGAGGGTCCATTGAGTTCACGAGGGTGCCCGCAGAATTCGGGTTTAGCGAGATTGCCTTGTCATACAGCGTTACCGCCCGGTCGAGATCGCCAGCATACATCGTTATATAAGCCAGAACGGCGTAACCGGCAAAATCGAGGGGTTCCAGATCAATCGCTTTTCTGGCCATTTCAAAGGCAAGATCGAGGGATTCTTCGCGAGACAGGTCTTCGCTCCAGCCAAAGCGGTACCCAAAGGCATGTGCCCACGCGAGTTCGGCATATGCGCCCGCGAAGTTTGGATCGAGCGCAATCGCCTGCTCACTCAGCCGCTGCGCCTGAATATTGTCCATCTTACTGAATCTCAGCGAGTGTTCCTCAGCACGTCTGGAGAGTTCATAGGCCCCGAGGCTTTCAGTGGGCTGGTGCTTGAGCCGGTCATACTCGGCGAGATCGATACTGGTGCTCAACGTCGAAGCGACGGTGCGGGTAATCTCATCCTGAACGTCAAATATGTCTTGCAGATCGCGGTCGTATTGGTCGGCCCAGAGATGCTTGCCGGTCGTGGCATCGATTAATTGCGCATTTGCGCGCAAGCGTTCACCTGCGATCTGAACACTGCCTTGGACGATGTATCTCACGCCAAGTTCCTGCGCAATCTGCTGCACCGCTGTGGGCTTATCCTTGTACGAAAAGGTCGAATTGCGCGCGATGACAAAAAAATCGGAGAACCGGGACAACGCCGTCAGGATGTTCTCGCTCAGACCATCGCTCAGGTAATCCTGGCTCGGATCGTTGCTCAGATTATCGAAAGCCATGACCGCGATGGACGGTTTGCCAGACGCAGTCGGATATTGGTCGCCATTGGCGGACGATATCGCATCAGTACTCCAGGGCTGCCACCACGCCACTACGCCCAAGACCATGGCGAGCACGACGCCGATGGCAACTGCCAACCGACGTTGTGCAGGCTTTGCTGCACTTGGCACAATGGGCGATACCAAAGCCGTGGCCTTTTCATCGAGCGCCAAATTGAAGACGTGCAATGGGTCCGCCATGTTCTTGGCCTGATGTAGTCCCGCATCTTCAATGGTGAGGTCGAGTTTGTCCTTAACCTGATCGAAGACGTTGGCCGACATGCAGATGCCGGCGGGTTCGGCCAAGCTTTCCAGCCGAGCGGCGATGTTGACGCCATCGCCTTGAATGTCGTCCTGATCAACCACGATGTCGCCGACATTGAGCCCTATCCGATATCGAACCTGAGCATCCTGCGGTACACCCTCGTTTTCGGCCCCGACGTAGTGCTGCATTTCGACGGCACAACGAACGGCCTCGACGGCGCTGGCAAATTCAATCAGCAGCCCGTCACCCATCAATTTTACAATGCGTCCGTTCCGCGCCGATACAATTGGCTCGAAAAGACGTTCGCGATGCGTTCTGACTGTCTCCAGAGTACCGGCTTCATCATTACGGATAAGGCGGCTGTAGCCAACGACGTCGGCGGCAAGTATCGCGGCGAGGCGGCGTTCCAAATTCCTACCTCCAAGTGTTTAAATCAGGTTAGGCAGAAAGCTGAGACTAATCCAGAAACTTTGAGACCGTTGATACGTTCGTCCTACGCTCCCGTTGACAAAGCCGCGACTAACAGCAGCCATTACGGTATTTTTCAGTTCACAGCCGGTGCGGTGAGGGTCAGCTATCCCAGATTCGCACCACGAATTGTGCTTCCGCGTCGGACTGGGAGCCGTCATTGGTCTGGACAGAAAAAACGGCCGCTTTGTCCCGCTCTCCGGACAAACGCACCGAAAGCAGCGAAGGGCCGGTATTTGAACAACTCAGCACGCTAAAATTCTCGCAGCATGATGGCAAAGCTGTCTTTGTCAGCGCTAGTAGTTCACCTGTTCGAAGCCGTAATTGCCCTCATAGTCACGCCAATCGACGAAGACAGATCGGTGATAGATACCCGGGCAATTCTGGCCCCAACGTTCAAGTCCCACATGGGCCTCGGGCAGGGCAGTTATGGAAGATCGCTGCCATGAGAAATCGCCTTGGGTCCCGTAGGTGCCGAGGACCACGGTCGCGCTTCGGTTACAATCCCCATCGCGCCCGGACTCGTGCTGTCGTGCATACCGTACATCGAAGACGCGGATGGACCGCACGAAATTGAACTCTGGCCCGCTGATATCGATGTCCGCGCGGTCCTGAACAAGCCGAAGGGTGAAGTCTGTGGGAACGAGATTATCTACTGGCAAGGATTGGAGCGGTCGACGGTTGTCGGTCCGGTACAAGGCTTCAATTATGCGGTCAGCGTTGTTTGATTGCCGATCGCTCTCATAGGACGCGCCCATGGGACAGCGCCAGATTTGCAGCGGCGGTTCCACTGGCCAAGGCGTAATCCGCCGGATGAACTCGGCGCGGGCTCGGGCGCAAGGGACGGAAGCGGGCCAGCCGCCAGACAGGCACAAGAGGATCGCGCAATCGATCGGGTAGGTCTGCGCGCGGGCGGGTGCCGGCAGCGAAAAGCTTGTCACGGCCAAAGCGACTGCGACCGAGGGGAGGAGCTTCTTGAGTAAATGGCGCATACTGGGGGACCTCCGTGAGAGGAGTTCAGCATACATACGATAATATACTATCGCAACGAAAAATATAAAGCCGCATAATGAAGTTTATGTTAATTTACCCTCCAGATCCCTTCTTCCTGAGCCACTCGCGATTCAGAAAGAAGTTTCTGTAAATGAGCCACAACATTCCTTTCGGCGGCCATTGCAATATGCGGGTCAGATTTCTTGTAGACTGAAGCGGCGATATTCTGGACTGTATCGGAAGTATTTAGGAGATGCTTGAGGATCTGGGTCTCGCGGCGCATCCGGTTGGCAAGTAACCGTTCGATGTAAGGGCGCGGATCCTGGAGTACGGGCCCGTGACCCGGCAGGCAGATCCTATCGTCGCGATCAATAAGCCGTTGAAGCTGGTCGCAGTAATCACGCATGTTGCCGTCAGGGGGGCTGACGATCGAACTGTTCCAACTCATCACGTGGTCGCCCGTGAATAACACTCCATCCAGCCTCGCAAAGCAGAGGTGATCGCTCGCGTGACCGGGTGTGTGAAGGACAGTAAGACCGGCAATCCTTTGCCCGTCTTCCAAAAACCCGTCGGGTTGAAATGCATCGTCTGGAAAGGCACGCGAAACATAAACGGGCAGACCTGTCCGTTCGCGCAATCCCGGCACGGCACCGAAATGATCGGAATGGTGGTGTGACACTAGAATTCCGGCCGGGTTGCCTCCCAGATTCTCGACAATTGCTTCGAAATGTGCACTGTCTTCTGCTGGACCCGGATCGAGAATGAACCGACCGTCAGGTGTATCAATGATGTAGCTGTTCGTCCCGTGATAGGTCATCTTCCCGGGATTGCTCGCAACGATCCTCAGGATTCCCTCGGCCACCTGTTCTGCACGCGCGCGACACGGTTCCGGCTCTGTGTGAAACATGCTGCGTTTTGTCATTGAATACGACCACTTTCTGACAGTGAAAAGTCTGGGACTTGCAAAGCCGCCTTTTGCTTTGCATAGCTTTGGAAGCCTCGGGCTGGCGTCCAGCGCCGGTCAGAACCGGCGCTGGAACAAGGCAACAAAGCCCAGCAGTCAAGCGTGACCCCGATTATGGAAACCTGTATACAGCACTACAGCAATTGCTGCCTTCGTCAGGTCTCCAAGCAGGAACGGGTAAAGCCCGGCGTTCAGCAATTTTTCGCCATAGCCGACAAAGCCACCCAACCAGAATAGCCCTGCGCAATACATAAGTATCGAACCGGAGAGGACCGCTACAGATGCTCTGATTGAAGGCGGAAGCCCTGCCAGCTTTTGAACCATCCATCCTGCAGCCGCCGCCGCGAGCGCAAACCCAATCAAGAATCCGCCAGTGGGACCCGCAAAATAGGCCAGACCCGCCGGTGCGGGAGGCGTGCCAGCGAAAACCGGCAGGCCAAACAGACCTTCCAGAAGGTACGCAGCGACAACTAGACTACTGCGCACCGGCCCCAGGAAAAGGCCGAGACCCAAGACCACCAGGGTTTGTGTTGACATCGGTACCGGGTAGAATGGCACCGCGATTTTGGCGGATAGTGTCAGAAGTATTGTGCCGATGAGTATTATTGAGATCTCTCGGGTCAGTCTTGCGACCGGTTGGCGTTGAGTGGCTTCCAAATTCATCTGTTTCGTCCTTGTTTCTGTAGATCGTTGATTTGCTGGATAGGGAAGCTCACATGCGCTTGGCGACTTCTTCCAGCATGACCTCGCTCGCACCGCCGCCGATGGCCTGAACACGGGCGTCGCGCGACATGCGTTCAACCGGGGTTTCGCGCATATAGCCCATGCCGCCGTGAAACTGGACGCAGTCGTAGAGCACGCTGTTTACCAGTTCGCCGCAATAGGCCTTGACCATCGAGACCTCCTTCACGCAATCGTGGCCCGCCGCGTCCAGACCTGCGGCATGATAGACCAGCTGCCGTCCCGCCGCGATCCTCGTCTGGCAGTCTGCCAGCCGCTGGCGCACCACCTGCTTTTCCCATAGAACACCGCCAAAGGCCTTGCGCTGCTTGACGTATTCCACTGTCATGTCCAGCGCGGATTGCGCTTCGGCACAGGCCATCGCACCCAGCACGATGCGTTCGTTCTGGAAGTTCTTCATCACCGAATAGAAGCCGCGGTTGACCTCGCCCAAAACGTTTTCGGCCGGGATGCGGACATCTTCGAAGATCAGTTCGGCAGTGTCCGAGCACAGCCAGCCGGTCTTGTTCAGCGCCCGACCGACCGAAAAGCCCGGCGTGCCCTTTTCGACCGCGAACATGGTGATCCCGCGCGAGCCCTTGGCATCGGGGTCGGTCTTGGCGCCGACGAAATACAGATCGGCATGTACACCGTTGGTGATGAACATCTTGGTGCCGTTCAGCACCCAGTCCGACCCGTCCTGCACCGCGCGGGTGCGCATGCCGGCCACGTCCGAGCCCGCGCCCGGTTCGGTCACGGCCACGGCGGTGATCTTTTCGCCCGACGTGATCGACGGCATCCAACGCGCCTTTTGTTCGGGCGTACCGGCGTTTTCCAGATGCGGCGAGGCCATGTCGGTATGGACAAGAACCGTGGCCGAAAAGCCGCCGAAGGTGGAACGCCCCACTTCCTCGGCCAGCACGACGCTGGACATCACATTCAGCCCTGCGCCGCCATATTGCGCGTCATAGCGCATGCCCAGCACGCCCAGATCGCCCATCCGGCGCAGCACGTCGCGCGGCACCATGCCGTCATTTTCCCAGGACTCGGCCTTGGTTGTCACTTCGGTTTCAATGAACCGGCGCAGCTGGTCGCGGATCATGTTGAGGTCTTCGTTGAACGGGCCGGTGGCCGCGGTGATGGTGTCTTGTCTGGTCATGTGTTTTCCTCCGGGTCGAGTTTGATAAGTGGGGCGTGCCCGGCGACCGTATCGTCTGGTGCACAATAGATTTCCGTCACCACGCCCGCGACCGGCGCGGGCAGGCTTTGCAAGAGCTTCATGGCCTCCAGCACCACCAGCGTGTCACCGGCTTCGACGCGGTCGCCGAGCGCAACACGTACCTCGGCAACGGCGCCGGGCATGGGCGCCGACAACATGTCAGCGCCGCCAGATCCGCCGGTGGCACGTTGCAGATGCTGATCTTCCAGCGTACGCAGGTCTGTCGCGGTCATTCCGGCAGGGGTTTGCAGGTGCACCCGCCAGTGACCCGGCGCGCGCACGACATGGGCGATGCGCGAAAACGGAACGCCGTCGATGCGTCCGCTCAGACGGTTCCCTTTCAGGGCGACATTTTCGGCCGTTATTGTCTGGCCGTCCGGCTGTACGGCGGCAAGCACCGTCCCGGGCCCCGGCCCGGACTCGGTCACGCGGATCGGCGCTTCGTTGGTTGTGTCCCAATAGAAGGCCGCACCGGGCTGTCCCGCAGGGGCTGTGAGTCGCCATGACCCCAGGCTTTCCCAGGGCGACGCGCCTGCCGGGACGAGACGCAGATGCAGCGCCATCGCGGCAAAGGCCATGTCCCGGGGATCAGCGGACGGTTCAGTCCAGCCGCCTGGGAACATCTCGGGCAGGCCCGAGGTATGGTGCCGGAACGCCTCAAAATCCGGGTGTGCCAGTAACGCGCGCTGATAGGCCAGGTTCAGGCCGACGCCGCCGACGGCAAAAGCATCGATCGCGGTGATCGCCCGGCGGATCGCCCCGGCCCGATCCGGCGCGTGGACGATCAGCTTAGCAATCATGGAATCATAGTGGTGGCCGACGACCGAACCGCACTCTACCCCAGTGTCCAGCCGCACATCCGCGGGCGGCGCCCAAAGGGTGATCTCGCCCGTTTCGGGGCGGAAATTCTCGCCCGGGTTTTCGGCGGCGATGCGGATTTCAATGCCGTGCCCTTCAAACTGCACATCGCTTTGCGTCAGCGCCAACGGCTCGCCCCGCGCGATGCGCAACTGCCATTCAACAAGGTCGATGCCGGTGATTGCCTCGGTCACAGGGTGTTCCACCTGCAACCGGGTGTTCATCTCGAGAAAGTAGTACTCGCCGCGCTCGGGATCATAGAGGTATTCCACCGTCCCGGCGGACCGATAACCTATCGCCTGCGCCAGTCGCACAGATGCTGCGCGCATTTCGTCGCGAAGGGCCTCGGGAAGATCGGCAGCAGGGGCTTCTTCGATCAGCTTCTGATGATTGCGTTGAAGCGAACAGTCGCGATCACCGAGGTGCAGGACATTGCCATGGCTGTCGCCGAACACTTGCACTTCGACATGCCGCGCACGAGGCGCGTAGCGCTCAAGGAACACTGCGGGATCGCCGAAGGCGCCTTGCGCTTCGGCCCGGGCAGATGCGATTGCTTCAGACGCGCCGCTCAGATCAGAAACAAGCCGCATGCCGCGCCCGCCCCCACCGGCGCTGGCCTTAACCAGAAACGGGGTGCCAAGCATGCGCGCCTCTTCCAGCAATCGTGCGTCGGACTGATCTTCGCCGCGATAGCCGGGCAGCACAGGAACTCCCGCATCCTCGGCGGCGGCCTTGGCTTCGATCTTGCTTCCCATCCGTGCGATTGCAGCGGCAGAAGGCCCGATGAACACAAGGCCCGCCGCCTCGACCGCTGCCGCGAAATCGGCATTTTCCGACAAGAAGCCATAGCCGGGATGCACCGCCCCGGCGCCGGTTGCGCGGGCGGCATCAAGGATGGCCTCAATGTTCAAATAACTTTCCGACGGCGCGGACGGACCGAGGCAGACCGCATGATCGGCCTCGGCCACGAAGGGCGCATCGCGGTCGGCCTCGGAGAACACCGCCACGCTTTCCAGCCCCAGCTTGCGGCATCCGCGCTGGATGCGCCGGGCAATCTCGCCCCGGTTGGCGATCAGGACGCGGGTAAAGCTCATTTGACCCGCCATGACGGAATGTCTTTGTTGATGAAGCTGTTGATGCCCTCGATGCCTTCTTCGGTTTCCCAGGCATCGGCCAGTCGGTCGGCGGTGTAGATCATGTTGGTTTCAAGGTCGTGGGAGGCGACATAGGCGACCAGCGCCTTGGTATCGGCCACGGCCCCCGGCGCAGCCTGAAGGTGATCGTGCACCACCCGGTCCACCGCGGCGTCCAGGTCGTCCGGAGCGACAACTTCGGTCAGCAGACCGATCCGTTCAGCGCGCGCCGTGTCGAACAGGGCGCCCGACAGCATGGTTTCGCGCGAATGCACCTTGCCGATGCGGGCCACGACGTAGGGCGAGATATTCGCGGGCAGCAGACCCAGTTTCACCTCGGTCAGGCCAAAGCGCGCGCCTTCGACGCCGATGGTATAGTCGCAGACCGAAATCATGCCGACCCCACCGCCATAGGCCGGCCCGTTGATCCGCCCGATCAGTGGCTTGGGCAACGTGTCCAGCCGGCGCAGCAGATGCGCCAGCGTGGCGCTTTGTTCGACCCGCTCGGCGCGGGTTTTCTCGACGTTCGAGGCGAACCAGTTGAAATCCCCCCCGGCGCAGAAGCTCTTGCCGGTGCCCGTCAGCACAACGATGCGCACATCGTCGTCTGAAGCCAGCCGCCCGGTCGCGTCATAAAGTTCCGCAATCAGCGTACCGTTCAGGGCGTTGTGCTTGTCCGGCCGGTTCAGGGTCAGGGTGGCGACGCCACGCGCGTCGGTCTCAAGCTGGATGGTTTCATGAACTGTCGTCATTTTTCCGATCTCACATTCTGAATACGGGCGTGTGGCGCCCTAGGTCGGGCACCGAAGAGACTATGGCCAGGCATAGACCCAGAATGTCGCGAGTTTGCCCGGGCTCGATCAGCCCGTCATCCCAGAGCCGCGAAGTGGCGTAATAGGGATCGGACTGTTCGCCATATTGGGCACGCACCTGCGCCTCGATCTGTGCAAGATCGGTCTCCATCTTTTCAGGCTCGCCGCCTTTCTGGCGGCGCAGCTCCAGCATCACATTGGAGGCGATGTCTGCCGACATCGTGGCCAGTTCCGCCGTGGGCCAGGCAAAGAGGAAATTCGGCGCGAAGCCACGCCCGCACATGCCATAGTTGCCCGCCCCGTAGGATCCGCCCAGCAGGACCGACAGGCGCGGAACCTTGGCGACGGACATGGCATAGACCAGCTTGGCGCTGTCTTTGGCGATGCCGCCGCGCTCGGCTTCGGTGCCGACCATGAAACCGGAAATGTTGTGCAGGAACAATAGCGGGATGTTCCGCTGATCGCACATTGATATGAATTGCGCGCCCTTGAGCGAGCTGTCGGAAAGAAGCGCGCCGTTATTGGCCAGGATACCGACCCGGTAGCCGTGGATCCGCGCCGTGCCGCAGACCAGTGTTTCGCCCCAGCCGGGCTTGAATTCGCGGAACTCGCCGGCGTCGATCATGCGCAGCAGAACCTCGCGCATGTCATAGGGCTGTTTGCGGTCGGCGCTGATGACGCCAAGCAATTCCGACGGATCATGCGCCGGCGGTGCAGGCGCCGTGTCGGGCTGCATCGGGCGCGACTGGCCCAGCTCGGCCACGATATCGCGCATCAGCGCGAGCGCGTGATGTTCGTCCTCGGCCAGATGGTCGGAAACACCCGACACGCGCGAATGCATCTCGGCCCCGCCCAGCGTCTCGCCATCGACCTCTTCGTTGATCGCAACCTTGACGATCGAGGGTCCGCCCAAATGGATGCGCGCATTGCCGCGCACCATGATGACCTCGTCTGACAGTGCTGGAATATAGGCGCCGCCCGCCGTGCAGCCGCCGAATACCGCCGAGATCTGCGGCAAGCCACTAGCCGACATGTTGGTCTGGCGATAGAAGGAATTGCCGAAATGGCGGGCATCGGGAAAGACCCTGTCCTGTTCGGGCAGATATGCCCCGCCGCAGTCCACCAGATAGAGGCAGGGCAGCCGGTTTTCCGCCGCGATCTCCTGCGCGCGGATGTGCTTCTTGACGGTTTCGTGGTAAAATGATCCGCCTTTCACCGTGGCATCATTGGCGATGATCATGCAAGGCAGGCCGTGCACGTTACCAATGCCCGTGACGATCCCGGCGCCGGGTACGGCTCCGCCGTATTGTCCGTGGGCCGCCAACGACGACAGCTCCAGGAACGCAGTGCCCGGATCGACCAGCAGGTCGATTCTTTCGCGGACCAGAAGCTTGCCGCGCTTGCGGTGACGTTCGACCATATCGGGCCGCCCGCCCGACGTGGCCTCGGCAATACGCGCGCGCAGGGTTTCGACACGCTCGCTTTGCGCCGCGTGATTGCGGGCATAGGCCTCCGATGCGGTCAGCACCGCCGTGTCAAGTCGTGCCATCTGTCAGGTTTCCTTTTCTTGCAAGATTCCGTGCAGGAACACGTCGGCATAGGTGCGTGACAGGGCATCGGCACCGCCGCGTTCGGGGTCGAACCATTCCAGCGTG
Source organism: Ruegeria sp. R14_0 (assembly GCF_017743975.1). Classification (GTDB taxonomy): domain Bacteria; phylum Pseudomonadota; class Alphaproteobacteria; order Rhodobacterales; family Rhodobacteraceae; genus Ruegeria. The sequence goes on from NZ_JAGHRC010000008.1 coordinate 120,724, forward strand.
GCGTTCAGCGCGCCAATCAGCATCAGGCGCAGGCGGCGGATATCCACGTTTCGTTTCAGCGCTCCATCCCGCTGAAGCCGGGACAACAGGCTGTCCCATTCGGCCTCGTAGGCGCGGCGCGTGGGCAGATTGGCATCCCGGACGGACTGCGGAACCTGCCCGAAAATGCGCACATTGGCCGAGGAATAATCGCTGACATCCAGAAGCGCGCGCAGATGCGCCCCGATTGCGGCCCGAAGGGCCGCCTCGGCGCCGGTATCCGCAGGCAATGCACCGACAGCCTGGCGCATATCGTCGTGAACGGCCTGGATGCCCGCATCCAGAATGGCCACGACGATCTCATCCTTGGAGCCGAAATGGTAATAGATGCTGCCCGCCTTGATCCCTGCGGCCTCGGCGATTTTTCTGAGCGACACGGGCCCATAGCCCTGTTCCCGAAAGAGCCTGGCAGCGACATCCAGAACGCCTTTACGCCCGACCGCGCTGCGCGATGTCTCGCTGACCTCTCCGGCTGTCGTATCCGCCATGCGATTCCCTTCGGTACGATACATAACTAACATCTGTTAGGTTGCTAGCGCCAATGAGTCAACAAACAATTATTCCAAACCTGGCTCGGGTTGGAACTTGTGGAAAATGCCGTCCGGGCAACCGTGATACAGCCGCCCGGAAATGTCAGTCGTACGCCGGACCCCGAACAGGTGGCCCGGGTGGCGGGGATCAGATCGAAAAGCCCCCGCCGCAGATGATGTGCTGACCCGAGATGAAGTTCGATTCCGGCGCACAGAACAAATAGACCGCGCCCGCGGCCTCTTCCGGTGTGCCTACCCGGCCCAGCGGAATCATGCGTTCCATCTGGGACAAGAGATCAGGGTTCACGCCGACCTTGATTTCTTTTTCCTCGATCTTGATCGTGCTGTCGCCGTCTGCGCTGCCCTCCGTCAGGCGGGTGCGGATCGGGCCGAAGGCCACGGCATTGACGTTGACCTTGTAGCGGCCCCATTCCTTGGCCATCGTCCTGGTGACACCCAGGATACCGGCCTTGGCGGCAGAGTAGTTGATCTGGCCGGCATTGCCGCCGGTCCCCGCGATGGACGAGATATTCACCACCTTGCGGAACACCTCTTGCCCGGCCGCGGCCTCTTCCTTGGCCTTGGCGCTGATTACCGGCTGGGCGGCGCGCAGGATCTTAAAGGGCGCTGTCATGTGAACGTCGATGATCGCCTGCCACTGCTCGTCGGTCATCTTCTGAACGACGCTGTCCCAGGTGTAGCCGGCGTTGTTCACGATGATGTCGAGTCCGCCGAAGCTGTCCACGCCCGTCTTGATGAACCGTTCGGCAAAACCGTCTTCGGTCACGCTGCCGGCGCAGACCACCGCTTCGCTGCCAGCGGCGCGGATAGCTTCAGCGGCTTCATTGGCCGGGTCGGCGTCCAGATCGTTGACCACTACCCGGGCCCCTTCCGAGGCCAGTTTGAGTACGATTTCGCGGCCAATGCCTCGGCCCGAACCCGAGACCAGGGCAACACGACCGTCGAGTTTTCCAGTCATATTAATTCCTCCCGAAAGGCGCTATCAGGCTTTTTCATAGAGTGTGGTGACACAGGCCCCACCGAGGCCCAGATTGTGCTGAAGTGCCAAGCGCGCGCCATCGACCTGGCGCGCATCAGCCTGCCCGCGCAACTGCTGGACAAGCTCGGTACATTGCGCAAGGCCGGTCGCCCCAAGAGGATGACCTTTGGACAACAAACCGCCCGACGGGTTGGTCACGTATTTTCCGCCATAGGTGTTGTCGCCATCATCAACAAACTTCGCAGCCTCGCCTCGGCCGCAAAGGCCAAGCGCCTCGTAGGTGATGAGTTCGTTGTGGGCGAAACAGTCGTGCAGTTCGACCACATCCACGTCTTCGGGCCCGATGCCCGCAGCCTCGTAGACCTGATCGGCGGCGCGCTTGGCCATCGAAAAGCCGACCACCTCGCGCATATCATGGGCTTCGAAGGTTTCCGGGCCGTCCGTTGTCATGGCCTGCGCCGCGATCCGAACCGAACTGTCCAGTCCGTGCTTGTCGGCGAATTCCTTGGAACAGATGATCGCGGCGGCTGCGCCACAGGTTGGCGGACAGGCCATAAGCTTGGTCATGACGCCGGGCCAGACCACCTGCGCAGCCATGACGTCTTCCGCCGTCACTTCCTGGCGGAATAGGGCCACCGGGTTCTTGGCCGCATGGCGGCTGGCCTTGGCTCGGATTTTGGCGAAGGTCTCAAGAGGCGTGCCGAACTCGTCCATATGCGCTTTGCCCGCGCCCCCGAAATAGCGCAGCGCCAGCGGAATATCGGGGTTGCCAACCAGATCGTCGGTTTCTTCGTCGAAAGCCGCAAACGGGCTGACCCGATCGTGGAACATCGCGCCGATTGCGCCGGGCTGCATCTGCTCGAATCCTAGTGCCAGAGCACATTCCACCGCGCCGCTTTCAACTGCCTGGCGGGCCAGGAACAGGGCAGACGACCCGGTCGAGCAGTTGTTGTTCACATTCAGAACCGGGATGCCGGTCATGCCGACCTGATACAAAGCCCGCTGGCCACAGGTGCTATCGCCATAGACATAGCCAACATAGGCCTGCTGAACCTTGTCATAATCCAGACCCGCGTCGGCCAGGGCAGAACGGGTGGCTGCGCTCGCCATCACATCATAGCTTTCGGATTTTCCCGGCTTCTGGAACGGGACCATCCCGACGCCGGTGACATAGGCTTTGCCTGTCATTTCTTTCTCTCTCCCATGCTTGGTCTGGCTATTGTGAACGGTAAGCCATATCATTTTCTAACACATGTTTGATTTTAGCGCTTAGCCTCGATAACTGTCAACATAGTTAAAACGTGATGTAGGGCGCTTGCGTCATTTGCTAACACATGACTGATTTTCTTGACCGCGCGTTCCGGAAGCCAGCACCTTTCAGGCTTTTGGGTCCCGGCATGACGGTTGATGAGCGTTTGACGTCTGGTTCCGGTAATCAGTGGCACCCAACCCACTAAAGGGAGAGAGAATGGCGTATTGTTATGAATTCAAAGGGTTCGTGCCCGTTGTGCCTGAGGATACATATGTCCATCCTCAGGCGGTTCTGATCGGAAATGTCATCCTGGGTCATGGATGCTATATCGGACCCGGAGCAAGCCTGCGGGGCGATTTCGGCAGGATCGTGATTGGAGACGGTGCCAATGTTCAGGATAATTGCATCATGCATTCCTTCCCCGGCCGCGACGCGGTGGTGGAACCGGACGGGCATGTCGGCCACGGCGCGATTCTGCATGGTTGCATCGTTGGACGAAACGCTTTGATCGGCATGAACGCGGTCATCATGGACGGCGTCGAGCTTGGCGCGGAATCGATTGTCGGCGCGCAAGCCTTCGTGCGTGGTGAAACGGTGATTCCGCCACGCTCGATGGTTGTCGGGTCGCCTGCGAAGGTGATCCGCGACGTCACCGAGAAGGAAGTCGCTTGGAAAACACGCGGAACTGCCGAGTATCAGCAACTCGCGCGCGACTGTCTGGCCGGATTGAAGCCCGTCGAGCCGCTGAAGGCGGTCGAGGCCAACCGACCGGAGATGGCTGCCTCCGACGTCGTCTCCATTCAGGAAGCGCGGCAGAAGCCGTCCTGACCTGCCCGGAAGCCGGACAGGGGCGGGTCTCTGCAGGTGCCGAATGCGCCAAGTGGTATCGCCTTGGCACGGGCCGGCCCCAGCGGAAAGCCGGCGTGCCGCCCTACCCCTCAAGCCGTCACAGCCGGAAGATCCCGTAGTGCGGATCATCGATCGGCGCGTTCAGCGAGGCGGAAATCGACATGCCAAGCGCATTGCGTGTGTCCGCCGGGTCAAGGATGCCATCGTCCCACAATTCCGAGGTCGAGGTATAGGCTTCGACATCTCGGCGGAATTTCTCCAGCACGGGATCACGGATCGCGGCGATTTCTTCCTCGCTCAGTTCTTTGCCTTCGCGCTGAAGCTGCCGGATCTTGACGTCGGCCATGGTATTGGCAGCCTGATCCGCACCCATCACGCCGATTTCGGCCTGCGGCCACATGAACAGCGTGCGTGCATCCCAGGCCCGTCCGCACATGCCGTAATTGCCTGCCCCATAGGACGCATTGGCGATCACGGTAAACTTCGGCACGACCGAGCCGCCCTGCGCCATCAGCATCTTGGCGCCGTCCTTGGCGATGCCGCGTTCTTCGTATTCGCGGCCCACCATATAGCCAGTGATGTTCTGAAAAAAGACCAGTGGCGTACGGTTCTGGTTGCATAGCTGCATGAAATGCGCGGCCTTCAGCGAGCTGTCGTTGAACAGCACCCCGTTATTGGCGAGGATCCCCACCTTGAAACCCCAGATATGGGCAAAACCACAGACCATCGTGGTGCCGTAATCGGGCTGGTATTCGTGAAAGCGCGAACCGTCCACGATCCGGGCCAGAACCTCGCGCATGTCGAATTGGGTTTTCCGGTCCTTGGGAATGATCCCGTAAAGCTCGGTCGGGTCGTAGTAAGGCTCTTCATAGGAAGCAGTTTCGATGATCGTTTTCGGTGTGCGTTTCCATTGGCTGACAATCTCGCGCGCCAGTGAAAAGGCGTGCTGTTCGGTCGCGGCACGATAATCTCCCGTCCCCGAGACAGAGGTGTGCATCACCGCGCCGCCAAGCTCCTGCACGCCGACCTCTTCGCCGGTGGCCGCCTTGACCAGCGGGGGACCGCCAAGGAAAATCGCCCCAGTGCCTTCGATGATGATGTTGTAATCGCTCAGCGTAGGTACATAGGCACCGCCTGCGGTGCAATGCCCGCCGACCACAGCAATCTGCGGGATATTGGCCTGACTCAGCTTGACCTGGTTGCGAAACACCCGCCCGCCCAGATAGCGGTCGGGAAAGACGCCATGTTGCAGCGGCAGGAAACCGCCGGCGCTGTCGCAGATATGGATGACCGGCAAACGGTTTTCCAATGCCACATCCAGAAGTCGCACGATCTTTTTAACCGTATGCGGATACCAAGCACCGCCCTTGACGCTGGCGTCATTGGCATGAATAGCGACCTCGCGGCCCTGCACGATGCCGATACCCGTTACCACGGCGGCGCCGGGCACCGCACCATCGTATTCGCGGCAGGCGGCCAGGGTTGAAAACTCCAGAAACGGTGTGCCGGGATCCAGCAATAGCTTCAGCCGCTCGCGCACCCCCAGCTTGTTTTGCCGCGCAAGGCGGTCAATGTCCCGTTGCGGGCGTTCGAAACGCGCCGCGTGCTGGCGGGCGTGAAATTCCTTCAGCCGCACGGACATGGCGGCATAATTTGCCTTGTAGTCGGCGGCGTTGGTATCGACCAGACTTTCAATCCTGCGCATTCTCACTCCTCCTCCGGGGCCAATTGGGCCAGGATATCTTTCAGCCCAAAACTGTCGCCTTCGGCGAATGGCATTTCGGCAACGACCCCGTCGCGTGGCGCCGTCAGTGTGGTTTCCAGCTTCATGCTTTCGATAACCAAAAGCGGCTGGCCTTCTTCAACTGTGTCGCCGGGTTTGACCGCGACCGAAACCACGACCCCAGGCATTGGTGCCACCAGTCGATCGTCGCTTGCGCCCCCGTCACGCCCCGCCAGACGTTCGGCGGGGTCAACCCGCCCGACTCCGTAGGTTCGCCCGTCCATGTGCACAAAAGTCGCCTCCGGCCCCACGGCCAGTCGCAATTCGCGCACAACACCCTTGGCCCGCAACGTGTAACCGCCCGGCAGGCCAGTCGGGTCCAATTGGCAGGCAACAGTACCATCGGGGGTATTCAGCACGAACCGGCTGCCATCATGGCCCAGCCAGCATTCAGTCTCTTCGCCGTCGATCTGAAAAATCCGTTGCATCAGTTTCTCCACCCGCCCATCTTGCGGTGCATTTTCGGTATTTGCATTACGTCGCTCACCAGCCGATCGTCTGACAGGGCCGCCGCCGCCATCAGCAGGTCAGAGACATCTTCGCCCGGTGCGGTCAGCATTTCGGATTGTTCAGCCAGGAAGCCGGTTGAAACGTCACCCGAGGCAAAATCTGGATGTGAAAGGATCGCATCCAGGTATCCGGTGTTGGTCGTCACCCCGAGAATCACATAGTTTTGCACCGCATTCCGGGCACGGGCGATGGCCTGCGCGCGATCCCGGCCATGCACGATCAGCTTGGACAACATCGGGTCGAAATCGGTGGTCACCTTGCCACCGTCCAGAATGCCGCTGTCCACGCGGACACCCTCGCCTTGGGGTTCGTCCAGCAGCAGGATATCCCCGATCGCGGGGCGGAAATCGGCCGTCGCGTCCTCGGCACAGATGCGCAGTTCGATCGAATGGCCGGTCTGCGGAATATCCGCCTGCACCGCGCTCAGCCCTTCGCCCGCAGCGATGCGCAGCTGTTCGGCCACCAGATCAAAACCCGTGACCATCTCGGTCACCGGATGTTCGACCTGAAGGCGGGTGTTCATTTCCAGGAAGTAAAACGCCCCGTCCCGCGCATAGATGAACTCGACCGTCCCGGCCCCGCGATACTTGACCGCGCGGGCGATCCCGGCGGCGGTTTCGCAGATTTCCTGACGTTGCTCGGGCGAGAGCGCCGGTGACGGCGTTTCCTCGATGATCTTCTGGAACCGGCGCTGGATCGAGCACTCGCGTTCCCAGAAATGCACCACGTTGCCCTGCCCGTCGCCCATCACCTGCACCTCGATATGGCGCGGGCTCTCGATGTAGCGTTCGACGAACAGCCGGCCATCGCCGAAATAACGCTCGCCCTCGCGGCGCGCGGTCTCGATCTCGGTCTCCAGGGCGCTGTCCTCGCGCACGACGCGCATCCCCTTGCCGCCGCCGCCGGCTGAGGGCTTGATCAGCAGCGGGTAGCCCACGGCGCGGGCGCGGTCCACAAAGGTGGCGGGGTCGTCATCCTCAATCGCCGACGGCGCGACGGGAAAGCCGCGCTCCTCGACAAAGGCGCGCGCGCGCACCTTGTCGCCCATCAGGTCGATGGCTTGGGAGGTCGGGCCGACAAATGTCACACCGGCCTCTTCCAGCGCCGCGACGAACCCGGCATTTTCCGACAGGAAACCATAGCCGGGATGCACCGCGTCGGCGCCGATTTTCTTTGCAGCCGCGACGATCTGCGAAATATCGAGATAGGCGGCCACGGGCGTCGGGCCGTCGATCATCGCGACCTCATCCGCGATCAGATGGGCCGGCCCCTCTTGCTCGGCGACATGGCGCAACACGACCGTCGCAAGCCCGCGGGCCTTGGCGGTGCGCAACACGCGCGCCGCGATTTCACCCCGATTGGCGACCAGGAGTTTCGAAATGGTCATGGTATTGTCCTTTTAGTTCCGGTCCGAGGCGTTCAGCCCGTCGCGGGCGGCCAGATCGACCGGCACAGGAATTTCAATATCAAGCAGCATCTGCGCGAACCCTTTGCCTTGCGGGTCGATGCGGACCGAGGCGATGCCGCCACCACCAAGCGATTCATGCAGCAGGAAGTTCAGCGAATGGCTTCCGGGCAGGTCGAACCGCTCGACCTTGCCTTCGCAGACGTGGGCGAAATAGTCTTTCACCGCCTCTTCGCTAAGAGCCGAGCGGATATAAGGCAGGTAGTCCGGCTTGCGCGCGAGGATGCCGATATTGGCGATATCCCCCTTGTCGCCCGAGCGGCCCCAGGCCAGATCGACGAGGCGGACCTTGACAACGTCCGGACCGGGCTCGTGGCTATCTGCGGGCCGTGCAGCGGGCGGGTCGAGCTTCACTGCATTCGTAGCGATGGTGACTGGAACCTCCTTGCCGTCCACCTCGACCGCGACGGGGGTATCGGCCTTGCTCTGAAGGAAGGAAAATAGACGGACCACCGGCTGCACCTTGGGCCGCCCGGCAAAGAACCCGGTCAGGCCCTGCGCGGTGGAAATCGCCATCGGCGCGATCTCGCCCGCAAAGATGTTGAGCGCCGCGCGGTCGTCATGCACCGCGCCGATCTTGAGCACGACCTCGCGGGTTTGGGCGCATGCATTGGCCCCATAGGCGGCCTCGGCGCCCAGCACCTCGACGCTGACCTGCCGGAAATCGCCCAGGTTCTTTTCGCGGAATATCCGGCGGCAACGGGTCAGGATGGCCTCGGCCACGCGCTCGGCCTTGGCGGGCGCGTCGATGGCGGCGAGGGTCAGCGTGGTGACGGCGCGCCAGCCATCGGCATGGGTCGCCGACACCTTGTAACTGCCGGTGCGCCCCAGCCCCTTGCCGCCCTTCACCAGCACCCGGTCGGGGCCCACCTGTTCCAGCGTGACCTGCGACCAGTCGCAGATCACATCAGGCAGCAGATAGGCGCGCGGATCGCCGATTTCATAAAGCATCTGTTCGCCGACCGCGCCGGGCACGACCAGCCCGCCGGTATCCGGCGTCTTGGTCATGACGAAACTGCCGTCTTCCGACACCTCGACGATGGGCATCCCCATATCGTCCCAACCCGGCACGTCCTGCCAGTCGGTGAAATTGCCGCCCGTCCCCTGAGGGCCGCATTCGATCAGGTGCCCGGCCAGCGACCCTTGGCTGAGCCTGTCCCAGTCGTCATCGCCCCAGCCGTATTCATGCATCAAGGGACCGAGCGCCACCGCACTGTCGGCGCAGCGCCCGGTGATCACGATCTCGGCCCCGGCATCCAGCGCGGCCGCGATGGGGCGGGCACCCAGATAGGCATTCATGCTCCAGATATCGTCTGGAAACTCAACACCCGAGAACATTTCCGTCTGACCGCTTTTGCGAATTTCATCGACCCTAGGCAACAGGTCATCGCCCAGCACGACTCCGATGGACAGATCGATCCCGGCTTGGGCGGCGGCTTTGGCAAGCGCATCGCTGCAGCCACGCGGGTTCACGCCCCCGGCATTGGCAACGACCTTGATCCCTTTTGCCTTGATATCCGGCAACCAGGGAGCCAGCGCCTTGACGAAGTCCGGCGCATAGCCCGACTCGGGCGCTTTGGCGCGGGCCCGCGCCATCAGCGACATTGTCACCTCTGCCAGATAGTCAAACACCAGATAGTCGATCTCGCCCTTTGAGACCAGTTGACCGATCGCTTCGGGCGTATCGCCCCAGAATCCCGAGGCGCATCCGATGCGCAGTTTCCGATCTGACATATTCTTCTCCTCCCCGCTTGATTAACGGCCCGTCCATTCAGGTTTGCGTTTCGCAATGAAGGCATCAAAGCCCTCGCGCGCGTCTTCTGTCTGCGCAACGCGGGGTAAAAGTGTTTCCGCAAACCGCATCTGCTGCGGATAGGTCATGTCCTCCATCGCGTGACAGGCGTATTTTCCCAGCCGGATCGCGCTCGGCGACTGCGCAGCAATCTGGGCGACCAGTTCTGCAACCTTGTTGTCCAGTTCCGCGGCATCGGTCACATAGTTGACCAGATTGAATTGCAGGGCTTCCGAGGCCGTCAGAGGAACGCCGGTGATGAACATCTCCATCAGCCTGCGCCGGGGCAGCACGCGCATCATGGGTGGTACGATCGTCATGGGAAACAGGCCCACCTTGACTTCGGGCGTCCCAATGCGGGCATGCTCTGCCATTACAGCCAGATCGCAGGCACAGATGATGCCAGCCCCCGCCCCCATCGCGGCTCCATTGATGCGCGCGATGGTTGGCTTGCGGCACGCCTGTATCGTTTCAAACAACCTTCCGGCAAAGTGATCCGGATCTGCCGGATCCTGAACAAACGGGCCGCCATCCGCCCCCGCCTTGATGTCGCCCCCGGCACAGAAGGCGCGCTCACCCTCGCCGGTCAGAACGATCACGCGGCAATCGCTGTCCCTCTCGGCAGCACAAATGGCAGCAATGATCCCGTCTGCGACTTCACGGTTGAGGGCATTTCGGTTTTCAGGACGTCGAATCGTGATACGCACTTCCTGGCCGAGCGCCTGCGATTGAACAGCGGTCTCAGTCATTTCCGTAGCTCCCCCCTGTATTCAGCGCACCGCGCATTCATACGTCGGGTCGTCAAAAGCTTGGCTTGATCTATTTTCTAACATATGTTTGATTTTGGTCAACACTGCAGACGACATTTTTCGGGAGGATGATATGACCACTCAAAGAGAGGCTCTCGCGGCTGATCTGGAGGCCATCAGGGCAAACTATTCGTTGACTGATGAGCAACGCCAGATTGTCGATCACGTGGATCGGGTATCGCGCGAGGTGCTGCACCCGCTGCAAGCGCGTATGGATGACGAGGAATGGTGGCCCGATGATCTGTTCAAGCAGATGGGCGGGCTGGGCCTGCTGGGGATTACCGCACCCGAAGAGCTGGGCGGATCGGGACAGAACGAGTTCACCCAGGCGCTGGTGTCCGAGGTGATTTCGAAGTGGAATCCGGCTGTGGGCCTCTCACACGGGGCGCATGACAACCTGTGCCTGAATAACCTGCTGCGCAATGGATCCGAAGAGCATGTGAAGAAATACGTGCCGGGTCTTTGCTCGGGCGAGCTGGTTGGTGCTTTAGGCCTGACCGAACCGGGCGCGGGGTCCGATGCGCTTGGGTCCATGGCGACCACCGCGCGCCGCGACGGCGATGACTACGTCATCAACGGCTCGAAGATCTATATCACCAACGGGCCGATTGCCGATGTGATCCTGCTTTACGCTAAAACCGACAAGTCGAAGGGTGCCAAGGGCATTTCCGCTTTCATAATCGAGACGGACAATCCCGGTTTCAAGGTGGCGCAAAAGCTTGACAAGATGGGCTTTCGCGGCTCGCCTACCGGAGAACTGGTGTTTGAGGACTGCCGCGTACCCGCGTCCGCCATGGTTGGACAGGAAAACACCGGCGTTTCGGTGGTCATGAGCGGGCTGGACCTTGAACGCGCGATGGTCGCTTCGGTCTGCGTGGGCATGGCGGAACGCGCGCTGGAACTGGGGCTGGAATACGCCAAGATTCGCGAACAATTCGGCCGACCAATCTCGAGCTTCCAGATGATGCAGTCGAAGCTGGCCGAGATCTACACCGAGGTCGAAACCGCGCGTGCCTTCAGTTATCGGGCGCTGGCCGCCTGTACCGGGTTGCCGAAGGGCGCCGGGGGTCGCGGTGAAATACACAAACTGACGGCGGCGGCCTGTCTCTATGCGGGCGAGGCTTTCAACAAGGCAGTGACCGAAGCCTGCCACATCCACGGCGGCTCTGGCTACATGCAGGACACCGAGATCAACCGGCTCTACCGCGCCAACAAGCTGTTGGAGATCGGCGCGGGCACAAGCGAAGTCCGCAAGATCATCATCGCCGAAGAACTTCTGCGCGCCTGAGGGAGACAAGACCATGAACAAGCAACTGCGCAACGACACCGCTCTGCCCACCCATTTCATGACCGACGAACAGCAGGCCCTGGCCGATCTGGCCGAAAAGTTCTTCATGTCCGAGTTTCATCACCTGAACGCGGAGATGGACGATACCGATGACCTGCCGGCCTCGGTCTTTCCCAAGCTGGGCGAGATGGGCTATCTGGGCCTCAACGTACCGCCGGAATTTGGCGGTGCCGGGCTGGACTTCACCTCGGCCTGTATCATCACCGAACAGATGTCGCGGGCCTCTGCCGCGATCGGGCTGACCCACGTGGCCCACGACAACCTGTGCGTCAACAACATCTATCGCAACGCGAATGACGATCTGCGCCACAAATATCTGCCGGGCCTGTGCGATGGCACGCTGATCGGCGCTCTGGGTCTGACCGAACCCGGCGCGGGGTCCGATGCGCTTGGGTCCATGCGGACCACGGCCACGAAGGATGGCGACGATTACATCCTGAATGGCGCCAAGATCTACATTACCAATGGGCCGATCGCCGATTTGGTGCTGGTCTATGCCAAGACCGCGCCCGAGAAGGGAGCCAAGGGTATCTCCGCTTTCATCGTGGAAACCGACACGCCGGGTTTCAAGGTTGCGCAGAAGCTCAACAAGATGGGGTTCCGCGGCTCGCCGACGGGGGAGCTCGTGTTCGAAGACTGCCGCGTTCCGGCGGGGAACATGGTGGGCAAGCTCGATGGCGGCGTTGCCGTGACCATGTCCGGGCTTGATCTGGAACGTGCCATCGTCTGTTTCAACGCAATGGGCATCGCGCAGCGGGCACTGGATATTTCCATCGATTACGCCAAGACACGCCAGCAATTCGGCAAACCGATCGCCAGTTTTCAGATGGTTCAGGCGATGCTGGCCGACATGTATACGCAGATCGAGTCCGCGCGGAGCCTTTCCTTGCGCACCGCAGCCATGTGTGAAGGCCTCGAAGAGGGCGAAGGCGGGCGTGGCGAAATCCACAAGCTCACCGCTGCGGCGATCTACAAGGCCGCCGAGGCGACGTCCTTCGTGCTCGACAAGGCCGTCCAGATTCACGGCGGCTCGGGTTACATGCGTGATACCGAAGTGAACCGGCTGTACCGGACCGGTCGCGTGCTTGAGGTCGGCGCGGGCACCCAGGAGGTTCGCAAACTCATCATATCCGGCGAATTGCTGAAGAACTAGGGGCGGAACATGAGCGAAGCGAAATCAACGCGTTACGCGTCGGATCTCATGGCGGGCCAGGTTGCCCTGGTCACGGGGTCCGGATCCGGAATGGGCCGGGCGACGGCGATCGAAATGGCCTCTTGCGGGGCCAGGCTTGTGCTGTTCGCGCGCCGGGAAGAGCCGCTGGAGGAGACCGCCGAGATGATCCGGTCGGCGGGGGGCGAGGCCTTTGTCGTGCCCGGAGATACCCGCGACGAAGTCAGTATCGAAACTGCGATGGGGCGGATCAAGGACCACTACGGGCAGTTGGATGTTTTGGTGAACAATGCCGGCGGCCAATATATCGCGGCCGCCCGTGATATCACCAACAAGGGCTTCGAAGCCGTGATCCGAAACAACCTGATCGGATCTTGGCAAATGACCCGGGCAGCGGCGGATCACTTCATGTACGACAATGGTGGATCGGTTGTGTTTGTCACCGCCATCTCGGCGCGCACCGCGCTTACCGGCTTTACACACACCGTCGCCGCCCGCGCCGGTGTGACGGGCATGATGAAAACGCTGGCCGCCGAATGGGGCGAATACGGCATCCGCCTGAACTGTGTCGCGCCGGGCACGATCAAGACCGATGCGCTTGGCCGCTATCCGATTCCGCCGGAACAGTGGAAAAAGCTGAACCGCTCGGTGCTAAACCGGATGGGGGCGGCCGAGGACATCGCAGGCACGATCATTTTCCTGGCCTCGAAACTTGGCGGTTTCATCACCGGAGAAGACATTTATGTAGACGGCGGTGAAACCCTGCACATGGGTCACGACGCGCGGGACATGATCAACCCAGCGATGTTCGAGAAACGCGAACGGGGAGATGGCAAGAATGAGTAAGCAACCCGTCCTTCTGGAGATTTCCGACAGGATCGCCACGGTCACGCTGAACGACCCCGAGCGGCGCAACCCGGTCACCGGCAACGACATGATCGCTGCCCTTCTGGAGACCTTCGCCAAGGTGCAGGCCGACCCGCAAGTCAGCGTCATGATCCTGACCGGCGCCGACCCGGCCTTTTGTGCCGGCGGCGACGTCAAGGAGATGAACGATCCCGAAAGCGTGTTCCGCAAGGAACCGCTGGCGGCGGCGCAGAGCTATGTCGACGGGGTGCAGCGCCTGCCGCAGGCGCTCTACAACATGGACATTCCCACCATCGCCGCAGTCAATGGCCCGGCGGTTGGCGCGGGGTGTGACCTGACCATGATGTGCGACATGCGCATCGCGTCGGAAAAAGCAAGGTTCGGCGAGGTGTTTCTGAATCTCGGAATCATTCCGGGCGATGCGGGCAGCTGGTTCCTGTTGCGTCGTCTGGGCCACCAGAAGGCCGCCGATCTGACCTTCTCAGGGCGCATGGTCGAGGCCAAGGAAGCGCTGGAGCTTGGCATGGTGCTTGAGCTGGTGCCGCATGAAAAATTGATGGCACGAGCCCGCGAACGGGCCGCTGTCATCGCCGCGAAACCGCCGCGCGCGGTTCGGATCGCCAAGCGTCTGATGCGCAATGCCGAACGGATGGACCTGCCGGATTACCTGAATTCTGCGGCGGCTTATCAGGCGCTCATGCATCAGACCGAAGACCATCACGAGGCGGTTGCTGCGTTCATCGAGAAACGAAAACCCAACTTCACGGGGCGTTAAGGAAAAGATCGCATGTCTGACATCACCCAAAAGAAGATGGAGCAAATCGCGCAGATGTGGAATGCGCGCGGCAAGGGTCTGATTACGCATATGGCGCTTGAAATCGAAGAGGTCTCGACCGAAGTCGTTCGCGTTCGGATGCCGTTCAATAAGGACTTTTGCGTCGATGCGGCACAAACCCTGCTTCATGGTGGTATCCTGACGGCCCTTCTGGACAGTGTCTTCGGACTGGCAAACTTTGTGGCCATCGAAGGCGTCAGTACCATGGCCACTCTTGACCTGAGAGTTGATTACCTGCGCCCTGCTCGTTCGCGCGCGGATGTCATCGTTCAAGCGCATTGTTTTCGCGAGACTCGCCACATCGCCTTCAATTCCGGCAACGTCTGGTTCGATGGCCATGAGGACGCTGAAATAGCCCGTGGAACCGCGTCGTTTGCTTTGACGCGCGGTGCGACCAGCCTGTTTGACGCGATGACAAAAGGAAAAGCCTCGTGATGGATTTGCAAACTGTCAATGCGCACGTATCCCGAGTGCCGTTTTTTCGATTCCTCAACTTTGAAGTCCACAGTTTGGATAGCCTCCATGCCGAAGCGGAAATGACCTTTGATGACCGCCATATCGGGAACCCGGTCATGGAGTACTACCATGGCGGTATAATCGCGAGTTTTATGGAAGCCACGGCTGCCATCGCGGTACAGCCCGATTTCGCCGACGTTCCGGCCAAGCCGATCAACCTAACCGTCGATTACCTCAGACCCGGTGTGAAAGGACCGCTTCTTGCGCGCGCCAATGTCACGCGCAAGGGCCATAGGATGGCCAGCGTTAGCGTACAAAGCTGGCAGGCGGAACGGGAAAAGGCGGTTGCCGAGGGGTTGTATCACTTCCTTCTGGTTTGACAAAAGCCAATCGCTTTCAGGGCGTGCCTTGTCCCGTGGACGGGGTCGCCTCCCGGCTACAAATTCCTTCGAGTAACAGATTGATGAGCATGCTGGAGAATTCAGGCAGTGATAGATATCCTTCCGCTCCTGCCTTGTTCGGGTCGAACCATTCCACCGTCCAATTCAAGGCGCCCAACATTACTTGGCGTAAGGGGACGATCTTGATATCTGACCGTATGGCACCGTCGTCCTGAGCGTCACGGAGTACCCCGTCCCAGAGTTCTCCATATTCATGGCGAATACCCCTGTGCCTCTCCCTGAAATGATTGGGGAGCATTCCATAGCTTCTGATATTCGCCGAAGTGAATTCGCTTGCCTTGAAGAGGAAATCCAGGTGCGCCCAGATTGCAGTCGCTATCCTGGCGTGATGATCGTACGGGGCATCGAATTTCCGCACGGCGCTTTCGACACCTGATAGCAAGTCCTTCAGTCCGGCGTTTAGAACTTCGTCAACGATTGCATCCTTGGAATCGAAGTGGTAATAGACGCTGCCCGCCTTCATGTTCGCTTCTTCCGCGATCTTCCTGAGCGTCGTCGCCTTGTAGCCATTGTCCCTCAGAACGCGCGCCGCGGCCGTCAGGATTTCTGCACGGGTCTTAGCCGCCTTGCCGTCGGGGTCCGGAGTTTTAACGTGTGTGGCGGGGCACTGCTTCAAGCCTTCGGTATCCGCCTTACAATGCAGACACATTCCGTCAAGTATCAGCTTACTCATTCGTTCCGCGAGGATGTGCACCGGATACTTGTCGACATCGTACCATTCTACGGTCCAGTTCATGGCACTTAGGATGAACTGGCGGATCACAGCAGTGGATATGTCGCTTCGAAGGTGGCCGGCGCGTTTGGCGTCATTCAGGAATTTGCCCCAGGCACCCGCATATGATGCACGCAATTCGCGATGCGGGGTGCGTGTTTCGTCCGACAACATCGGATAGTTCCGAATATTGGCTGACGTAAAGTCGCTGTCGGTCAATAGGTAGGTAAGGTGTGTTTCAATCAGCACTTCGAAAGTCTTGCGAAAATCCTCCGAACTTGTCGGTGCCGACCGAACGATTTCACTGACCGCCTCATATAGTTGACGGACGCCAAGATCGAGAACTTCGCTCAGAATCTGGTCCTTGGATTGAAAATGATAATAAATGCTGCCGGCCTCAATGCCAGCTTCCTGCGCGATGTCGCGCATAGTCGTTGCGTAGTAACCTTCGTATCGAAACAGTCGAGCAGCCGCCGAGAGGATGCCTTCGCGTGTCCTCTCAGACTTGCTCAAGTCGTCGCTCAGTGTCCTGGGTGGGTCAGTCTTGTGTACCATTCCATTTCGATACTTGCGGGACACGAGACTGTCCATTGCATTAAATCTAACAAATGTTAGAATAACGCAAGGAACGTTCCGAATCAAGTTCTTTGCCAAGATGATAGCGGAAGAGGAGGACCTCCATATGCGAGGGTTGAGTGGAAAACGCGTGATCGTGACCGGCGGCGGCAGCGGCATCGGGCGCGCGGTGTGCGAACGGTTCGGCGAAGAAGGTGCCGAGATTGCGATCTTTGACATGAGCGAAGACGGGGCGAAGGAAACGGTTCGCCTGATCACCGAGGCCGGCGGCAAGGCGCAGGCCTTCAAGGTGGACATCACCGACCGTGCCCAGGTCGACAAGGCTGTAGCCGAGTTCGAGGCTGGGGGTCCGGTCGATGTGCTGGTGAACAATGCCGGCTGGGACGTAATCAAACCGTTCCTCGACACAGATGCCGATCTTTGGAAAAAGGTCATCGACATCAATCTTTAC
Source organism: Ruegeria sp. R14_0 (assembly GCF_017743975.1). Classification (GTDB taxonomy): domain Bacteria; phylum Pseudomonadota; class Alphaproteobacteria; order Rhodobacterales; family Rhodobacteraceae; genus Ruegeria. The sequence continues at coordinate 137,630 of NZ_JAGHRC010000008.1, forward strand.
GGTCCGCTGAATATGCATCACGCGGTGCTTCCGAGCATGGTCAAGAACGGGGGCGGCCGTGTGGTCAACATCGCGTCCGACGCCGGACGCGTCGGATCATCCGGCGAAGCCGTGTATTCGGCCTGCAAGGGTGGCATCATCTCGTTCACCAAAACCGTAGCCCGCGAACTGGCGCGTAAAGGTATTCAATTGAATGCGGTCGCCCCCGGCCCGACCGATACGCCGCTGTTCGCTCAGGTTGCCGAGGGCGAGGCCGGTCAAAAGATCGCCGAAGGTCTCAAGCGGGCGATTCCGATGAAGCGTCTTGCGCAGCCGACAGATTACCCCGGCATCATCTGCTTCCTGTCGTCGGACGACGCAGGGTTCATTACCGGCCAGGTGATTTCGGTTTCGGGCGGCTTGTCCATGCACGGTTAAAACGCTGGCAGCAGCGCCGGACACAAGGCGCTGCTGCCAAACCGTGCCAAGAGTTACCTCCCCGACTGGTCGCGCCTTAAGTGCGGCCCTTTTTCGTTGTAGAAAGGTTGCGAATGTTTCAGCCAGGCTCTGACATCCAGCGGACAAGCACGCTGACCGCATTTCTGAGGGGCTGCGGCATTGACAGTTACGAGGATCTCGTCCGCCGTTCGAATGAAGACCCAGACTGGTTCTGGGGCCAGATCATTGACCATGCCGGGATACGGTTCGCGCGGCCCTACAGCCGGTTGCGAGATATCTCCGAAGGGCCCGAATCGATCCGGTGGGCCGTCGGGAGTACTTTGAATCTGACGGAAACCTGTCTTGACGCCCGAATTGCCGATGGCTTGGGCGACAAGGTCGCAATCGACTGGGTCGGCGAAGACGGAAGCCGCCGCCGCTGGACCTATTCCGACCTTACCGCCGAAGCCTCCCGCGTCGCCTCGGCCCTTGCCGCGCGCGGTGTAAAGCCGGGTCAGGCGGTGGGCATCTATATGCCGATGATCCCCGAAATCGAGGCCGCGCTTCTTGGTATTGCCCGGCTGGGCGCGGTTGCGGTGCCGCTGTTTTCCGGTTTTGCGCCCCATGCCATCGTATCGCGTCTGAACGACGCGGATGCCGTGGCGGTGTTGACGGCGGATGCCACACCCCGGCGAGGCAAGCCGGTCTGGATGGAAGCGACCCTTGCCCAAGCTTTGACCGACGTGCCATCGGTTCATACCGTGATCAGCCTGCGACGGTTCGGCGGTGCGGTGGCCGATCCGGCCCGCGATCTGGACTGGACCGAAACCGTGGGCCGCGCCAGTCCGGAGTTTGCCGCCATTCCCGTCAGTGCCGACGACACCTTTCTGATCGCCTATACATCGGGCACCACCGGGCGGCCCAAGGGGGTGGTGCATACCCATCTGGGGGTACAGGCCAAGGCCACCGCCGATTTCCTGCTTTGTCTCGACATGAAACGGGACGACCGGCATCTTTGGATGACCGACATGGGGTGGGTTATGGGGCCGCTCACGCTGTTGTCGGTGCTCTTGTCCGGTTCGACGCTGGTGCTGGCCGAAGGCGCACCTTCAATGCCCGGCGATCCCTTCAGACTTCTGCGCCTTGCGTCCGAAATGGAGGTCACGCATCTTGGCGTGGCCCCGACTCTGGTCCGGCAGTTCATGACGCAGGATACTGAACCTTTGTCGGGCTACGACCTGTCGCCCCTGCGCATTGTCGCCTCGACCGGTGAACCCTGGACCGACGACGCCTGGCTCTGGCAGCTCGATCATATCTGCCGCCGCCGCGCGGTGCCGCTGAACATCTCGGGCGGGACCGAGCTTTTTGGCGCGATCCTGACCTCGACCGTGCTGCATGAAATCAAGCCCGGCGGATTTTCGGCCCAGGCCTTGGGTGTCGGCGCCAAGGTGCTGCGCCAGGACGGCAGCGAAGCCGCGCCGGGCGAGGTCGGCGAACTGGTCGTGACTCAACCGCCACTGGGTCTGACCCCGGCCATTTGGGGGGACCGCGATCGCTATCTTGAAACCTATTGGTCCACCTTCCCCGGCCTCTGGCGGCACGGCGACTGGGTGCGCTGCGATCCGGACGGGACATGGTATATTCTGGGCCGGTCCGACGACACGCTGAACATCGCCGGCAAACGCATCGGCCCGCCCGAGATTGAGGCGGCCCTGACCGAAACCGGAGAGGTGGTGGACGCCGCTGCCATTGCCGCACCCGACGATATCAAAGGCGTGGCCGTCGTCTGCGTCTGTGTGGCAGCCCAGGGCGTCACGCCTGACGCAGAGCTTGTGGAGCGGCTCAAGGATCGGGTCGGAGAGATCGTCTCGAAACCCTTCCGCCCGCGCGAGATCCACTTTGTCGAGGCCCTGCCCAAGACCCGCAGCATGAAAACCATGCGCCGGATCGTGCGCGCGGCCTTTCTGGGCGAAGATCCGGGCGATCTGTCGTCGATCAGCAACCCGGAAACCATTCAACCCATCGCAGACCTGCAAAAGGAAAAGCCATGATCACTGTTTTCGGAGCCACGGGCACCACCGGCGCCCCTCTTGTCGATACGCTTATGGCAAAAGGCGCGACCGTGCGTGCTGTCACCAGCGACCCTTCCAGGCTCGATGCGCTAAAAGCCAAAGGATGCGAGGCGGTCGTTGCGAATTTCACGGACCCTGCCGCGCTGGCGCGGGCCTGTGACGGGGCAGAAAAGATATACCTGGTCACGCCTGCCCATCTGGACATGCGTCAGTGGAAGGCGAATGTGATCGCGGCGGCCAAGACCGCGGGGGTGCGCCATGTTGTCGTGGCCACCGGGCTTGGCGCCTCGCCCAAGGCGGGGCTGACATTTGGGAAATGGCATTCCGAAACCCAGGAACTGCTGAAGCAAAGCGGCCTTGACTGGACCTTCGTCCAGCCGACCTATTTCATGCAGAACCTGCTCTGGCAGGCCGGCAATATTGCAAAAGATGGGGTCTATTACGACGATCTGGGCGGCCCTGTGGCCTGGATCGACGCCCGCGACATCGCGGATGTCGCTGCCGAGGCGCTGACCGCTCCGGGGTACGAAGGCAAGGGTCTTGGTCTGACCGGACCCGAAGCTCTTGCCGGAGAGGATATCGCGGCGCTTCTGTTCGAGGTGACAGGTCGGACTGTCACCTGCGCACCCCTGTCGGCCGAGGATGCCAAGGCGGGTATGATCGCAGGCGGAATGCAGGACGAGGTCGCCGGGGCCATGGTCGAACTGGCCTCCATCGCGCCCAAGGGCTATCTTGCTGGCATAGAAACTACGGTCAGCGACGTGCTGGGACGCCCGGCGCGCCGGTTTGCCGATTTCGTCGCCGAAAACCGGGATGCTTTCGTCAAGTAACCTGATGGCGGCGCCGCTTTATCTCGAACTGGCGCCGCCTGAGGAAGCGCCCAGACAGATCGACCACTTGTTCGTGTTCCGCGATACCGGTGTGCTGAGCGGTGGTGGACGCGGGCGGTTCGCAACCGACCTCTTTACCCTTTCGGTAACGCGCGACGACTGCGGCGGCGGGCGCGTATCGCTGGCAGAACCGCGCCCCTATTTTTCGCCCCGCCCAAGGCCATTCCAGGGTGTCGTGGCCGGGCTGCGACTGTCGTCACGACCGCAGCGATTTCCCGACTCCAAAGGGCTGGACATGCTGGCCTCAGAACTGGCCCGGGTTCAGACCGGGGACGATGACCTGCCTGCGCTCATCGCGGTGCTTGACGGCCTTGCGAGAGACCTGCGCTTTGCCGCACCACCCGGAGCTTACAGCGACCGGACCAAACGTCGAAAGGCGCGGGCGGAAACCGGCGTGTCGCGGCGGCGGCTTGCGACCTTGCGACGCTTTCGCCGGGCTCTCGGGCAGCTTGCGTCAAAGACCCTGCCGCTGTGCGATCTGGCGCTGGACGCCGGATATTACGATCAATCTCACTTGTCCGCCGCTTGCCGGATCTTCGCCGGCAAACCGCCCGGCGCGTTGCGCGCTCTGTCTATTCCGCGTCGTTTTGACCTTTCGCTACAAGATACGCGCCTCAAAGACCGCCTAAGATTGGTCATTGACGAATGAAATCGAAGAGGAAGACCCGCCATGACACAATTCAAACCGAAAAACCCCGACTATGACGCACGCGTGCGCAACAGTTTCGATCGCCAGAAGGCAATGAACACGTTGGGGATCAGCATTGCCGAGTTGTTACCCGGCCGCATCGTTCTGGAAATGGCACATCAGGTTGCACTGACCCAGCAGCATGGGTTTTTGCATGCCGGAATCGTGTCGACAGCGCTGGACAGCGCCTGCGGATACGCGGCCTTTTCGCTGATGCCAGCGGACGCGGCAGTGTTGACGGCCGAATTCAAGATCAACCTACTCAACCCGGCGGACGGCGAACGGTTTCGCTTCGTCGCTGACGTGGTGAAACCAGGCAGGACGCTGACCATATGCGAGGCGCGTGCCTATGCCGTGAAGGGCCAGGATGAAAAGCTCGTCGCAACGATGACCGGAACGCTCATGGCGCTGATCGGGCGGGCGGGGGTCGCGGACTGAGCGCAACCCGGCCGCAGCACATCCGATCCGGGCGGCCGGGCCGATTATTCAGACAGCTGGATCAGCTGTTCCAGCGGCTCGCGACCTCGGCCAACCGTTTCCCATAGGCGCGCGCGGTATCCAGATCGCCGCCAGCAGGTTCAGACCTGCCAAGCGGTAATGTTAGCCTTTAGCAGTGCGGTCGCCGATTGTCCGTCATCAGGGTTTTTCGGAGAGCTGAGACTGTATCGTAACGGAGGATCTGGTTCGGTTTCTGTTCAAGTTTATGCTGCAGCGGCCTGATGCTGCAACCGTAATTGGAACGGATGGACGCCCACGGTGCCGATGGGCTGCCGTCACGCCGGAGTTTCCAGTCAGGGCTGAGCTGGCGCACCATTCTGGCCAAGCGCGAAAACTTTCGTGCTGCCCTCGCCGGGTTCGACTTTCGGGGAGTTGCGAACTTTGACGACAACGACATTGAGCGCCTACTTGCCGATGAAGGAATTGTTCGCTATCGAGGCAAGATCGAAGCCGTGATCAACAACGCTCGCCGTACTTTCGAGGTCGTCCAAGAGGAAGGCTCCTTCGCTGCATTCATCTGGCTATATGAACCTGCCAAGGACGACGCACTGCCACAAATGCGGTCCAAATCACCAGCGTCCGAGACCCTGTCCAAAGATCTACGAAAGCTTGGCTTCAAATTCGTGGGACCGACCACCGTATATGCATTCATGCAGGCCATGGGATTTATCAACGATCACGCAGAAGTCTGTTGGATGCGAAAGGACGTCGAAACAGCCCGAAACACCCTTCGCACACCGACATAGGCAACTGTCGGCCAATTAACGTGAAAAAAATCAGGGCCACTTAGCGTGGAAAGTCAAAGACAGGTTTCGCGTCAGTCGACCGAGACTTCAGAGCCTTGAGAGTAGCGTGGCCAATTGAGCGGCGTCTTTGGGTTTCAGCTTTGCGCCGATCCTTTCCGACAGAACCCGTTCATAGATCGGCCACATCGCCCTCCTGACAGATTTACCCTTTTCAGAGATAGAAATGTTTTGACCTCGCCCATCTTCCGAGCAGTTCCGTCGGTCCACCAGCCCTGCTTTCACCATGCGGTCCAGCAACCGCGATGTACCGTATTGGGGTAACAAAATCCGGTCTTTGAGTTCGAATGGACGGAGTCCGTCCGGGCCTGCCTTCTCGAGTTCGAGAAGCGCGTCATACCATGCAAGTGGCGGGTATCCTGCCGATTTCAGAGACGATTCGACAGCCTCAAGCAAAACGCGGCTTTTAGTCATGAGGGCTGTCCAGGCGGCCTCAGTAGCATGGTCAATCTCGTTCATATCCAGCACCTATCATATACATGTAAGTGCATCAACCTTGACGTCGCATGTGACGCGTTATATATAGATGCAAATGCATCGACACATGGGATCATATCATGTCACAATCGCACCTCACAGAATTTGGGATATTCCTGCTCCGTATAGCACTCGGTATCATGTTCCTGGCGCACAGCCTGTTTCTCAAGCTCTTCATTTTCACACTTCCCGGAACGGCGCAGTTCTTCGTTTCGATCGGGCTGCCCGGCTGGTTTGCCTATATGATCTTTGCAGTCGAGGCGATTGCCGGTGCCCTTTTGGTCCTCGGCGTACAGGCTCGGTGGGTCGCGTCGGCGACCGTGCCCATCTTGGCCGGAGCGACCTGGGCTCACTCAGGAAACGGCTGGATGTTCGGATACGAGAACGGCGGGTGGGAATACCCGGCCTATCTGACGCTGCTTGCCGTCGTGCAAGGACTTCTGGGCGACGGCCGTTTCGCCCTCAGCCCCTCCTTCGCGCCCGGCAACGTGCAGATGGAGGGAGAGACAACATGAGCCTCCACCTCATTAGCCATGCGCTCTGCCCATATGTGCAGCGCGCAGCGATCTCGCTCACTGAGAAAAGTGTCACGTTCGAGAGAACTCACATCGATCTTTCGAACAAGCCCGACTGGTTTCTTGCCATATCTCCGCTGGGCAAGACGCCTGTCCTGGTTGTGGACGGGACGCCGATTTTCGAATCTGCGGTTATCCTCGAATATCTTGAGGATACACAACCCCACGCGCTTCATCCGCACGACGCTCTCGATCGCGCCCGCCACCGTGCCTGGATTGAATTTGGATCTGCTGTCTTGAACGACATTGCGGGGTTCTACTCGGCGCCGAACGATAAAGCGTTGGAAGCAAAAGTCGCGGCGCTCCGCGCAAAGTTCCTTCGGCTGGACGCGGAGCTTGGGGAGGGACCATGGTTCGACGGCCACCAGTTCAGCCTCGTCGATGTCGTCTTCGGCCCGGTCTTCCGCTATTTCGACGTTTTTGACGCCATCGGAGAGTTTGGCGTCTTCACAGGGCTTGCCCGTGTAAGGGCCTGGCGATATGAACTGGAGCGTCGGGTTTCTGTGAAGAGTGCCGTCAGTGAAGACTACCCGACTCTTCTGCGTGACTTCATCAGACGGCGCAATTCTTACCTGTCCCAGATCATGCAGACAGGAAGGCCGAAGAAGACTGTTACACAGGTGCAATCGGCTGACCGCTGATCACTTGATATCGTTTTGTCGGGCCGCAGTGCAGAACCGGACGTTTGAGTTCGCTTGGTGAATACCCGCTCTGTCCCGCACATCGGATAGTCGCCGACTTTCCCTTGAAGGCCCGCAGCAGCCCCAACCGGCACTTGCCGGCATTCCATGCCCGTCCGTGCGAAGCGCCGGGTGACCTGCTGCCCCCACAGCGCAACCGGGAACAAACCACCGATCGCGCTGATGAATGGCTCAGGGATCGAAGAATCCGCCTGAGCTCAAACCCCCGGGAAACCCCCAGCCGTGTGGTCCGACAGAGGGCAGCACGTCAATCGCGGGTCAATCTATCCCGGTTGGTGGACCACTTTCAGGGGGCTACTCCAAAGGGCGGGGATGAGAAGCTCGTCGCAACGATGACAGGAACGCTTAAATCGCTAGTGGGGCGAACGGGCGTGGCGGGGTGACGATCGGGTCGGAGCAAAAATTAATCTGCGAGCCGGGCTTCGAGGATATGCCGCTGGACCTTTCCGCTGGTCGATCTGGGAAAATCCTCGAACGCGATGAACAGAAACTTGCGCGGCCGTTTGTAGCCAGCGAGGTTTTCGCGGCACAATTTCATCAGCGCCTCGGCATCCGGCCCGCCCTTGCTGCAGGCGACAAAGGCCACCGGGCTTTCCCCCCATTTCACGTCGAATGCCCGCACTACCGCGGCATCGACCACACCGGGATGAGATAGAAGCACACGTTCGATTTCCGCCGGATAGACGTTCTCGCCACCGGTCTTGATCAGGTATTTCGCCCGATCCACGAAGTCGACGGTGCCGTCCGCATTGCGCCGGAACAAGTCGCCCATGTGGAAAAAGCCGTTGCGAAAATCGCGAGCGTTGGTGTCCTCGGCGTTCCAGTACCCTGAAAACAATGTCGGGCCCCGCACAGCCATTTCGCCCGGCGTCCCATCGGGGACTTCGCGGTCGTCAGGATCGACCAGCCGAACCTCACAAAATGCGCTGATGCGCTTGGAAAGCCGGTTCGGGGTAACACCCGGCGCAATCAGATCGGCGGTCCCCGGCGGCAGGCCGGTTTCGGTTGCGCCGAAAGAATTCAGATAGGGCGTGTCCAGAAGGGCTGTCAGTTCCGCGATCTGATGCGGCGGCACCAGATCGGCCATTGCGCCGCAAACCTTGATCCCCTTCACGGGCAAAGGGTTGGCGCGTCGTTCTGCGATAAAGGCGTCCAGCGCACCGGGCATCATCACGAACCAGCCGATCCGGTAGCGCGACAGCGCCTCGTTGATGACTGCAGGCTGCAATCCGTCCACCATCACCACGGTCCCGCCCCGCAAGATCGTTGCCAGCGCATGATCGGTGGAGGCCATGTGGAACATCGGCGCCCAGGCGATGAACCCGTCACCGGGATCCAGCGCCAGTTGTGCCGCAAATGCCATGGATCGGGCGATATGCGCGCGGTGGCTGATGAGCGCCCCCTTGGGCAGGCCCGTAGTCCCCGAGGTATATAGAATCGTCAGACCGGCCTCTGGATCGTCGACCATGCTTCCGATGCGCGGGTCCGGCCCGGCCCCGGCAATGGCCGTTTCCAGGTCTGGCCCGACGGTTAGACAGGGTGTCGACGCGACGGCGCGATACGCTTCTGAAAGTTCCGGTTCGACAACCGCGAGCACCGGCTCAACCAGATCGATGCAGTGCCACAGTTCATCGGGGACAAGCCGCCAGTTCAGACAGGCGACGATCGCGCCGATTCCCGCTGCGGCGAGTTCGACCTCCAAGTATTCAGAGCGGTTGTGCGACAGGATCGCAATCCTGTCGCCCGGTGCAACGCCCTTGGCCAGAAACACGGCAGCCAGACGATCGACCCGCTCCAGCAGCTCGGCATAGGTCAATTTCCTGCTGCCGTCCTCGATGGCGAGGGCGCGGGCGCAGTCATGTGCGCGGGTTCGAAAGATCGAATACAGATCAGCGCGCCCCGCGCGGATGACGTCGGTCAGCATAGTTTCCCCCTTGCCCGAGCTTCGGTTCAGAGATCCTGCGCCAGGCGCACGCCTTCATCAATGGCGCGCAGCGCATCCAGTTCGGCGGCCTCCTTTGCCCCGCCGATCATCGTAACCGGGACGCTGCGCGCGGCAAGCTCTTGGGCCAGGGTCCGTTCCGGTTCCTGACCGGTGCACAGCACAATTGTATCGGCTGCGATGACCTTTGGCATTCCGTCCGCGACGATATGCAGCCCCGCATCGTCGATATGTTCATAGGTCACGCCGCCCATTGCCTCGACCCCATGTTTGCGCAGCGCGTTGCGCAGGATCCACCCTGTCGAAACACCAAGCCCCGCCCCCGGTTTAGCGGTCTTGCGCTGCAGCATGACGACCTTGCGGCGCGACGGCTTCGGTGCCAGAGGGTCGCCCGCCAGGGCACCTGATGAGACAAATTCGGGGTCCACAGCCCAGGTTTCGCAAAAGACGTCGGAGTTGGCGGTCTCGGCGGGTTCGGTCACCAGGAACTCGGCCACATCATGACCGATGCCCCCTGCCCCCATCACGACGACACGGTCGCCCGCCACACGGTCGCCGGACAGAATTTCGGCGTAAGTCGCGACGCTGTGATGGTCGATACCCGGCAGGTCGGGAATGCGCGGCATGACCCCGGTGGCGATAACCACATGGTCGAAGCCTTCAAGATCGCTCGCCTCTACCCGCTGTCCCAGACGCTGCGTGACCCCGTGTTTCTGCATCTGACCGGCATAATACCGAAGGGTTTCGTCGAATTCGTCCTTGCCCGGTGCGGCGCGGGCCAGATTCAGTTGACCGCCCAGCTTGTCCTGCGCCTCGAACAGCGTGACAGCATGGCCCAGCCGCGCCGCCTCGGCGGCTGTGGCCATGCCCGCGGCACCACCGCCAACGACGGCCACTTTCTTTGGCGTGTCGGCTGGCGTATCCCGGAATTCCGTTTCACGCCCGGCCCTTGGATTGACCAGACATCCGACCGGCCGGTCCGAAAAGATGAAATCCAGACAGGCCTGGTTGCAGGCGATGCAGGTGTTGATCTCGTCCGCGCGGCCCTCTCGCGCCTTTTTCACGAAATGTGGATCGGCCAGAAACGGGCGCGCCATCGAGATCATGTCCGCATCGCCAGAGGCAAGTATGTCTTCGGAAAGCTGGGGTGTGTTGATCCGGTTCGAGGCGACCACCGGGATCGACACCGCCGCTTTCACGTTGGCTGCCGCCTTGCGCCAGGCACCGCGCGGCACCGGATAGGCGATCGTCGGCACGCGGGCCTCGTGCCAGCCGATGCCGGTGTTCAGAATATCCGCACCTGCGGCCTCGATCTTGCGTGCCAGTGCGGCAATTTCATCGGCGGGCGCGCCGCCCTCGATCAGATCGGCCGCCGAAATCCGGTAGATAACCAGAAATTCGGACCCACAGCGTTCGCGCACCGCGCGCACGATCTCGACCGGGAATCGGTGGCGGTTCGCGGCGCTGCCGCCCCAGTCGTCTTGGCGCTTGTTGGTATGGGTGACGGTGAATTCGTTGATCAGGTATCCCTCGGACCCCATGATCTCGACGCCATCAAAGCCTGCGGCCTGCGCATTGGCGGCTGCCACGGCAAAATCCTCGATGGTACGGAGAATGTCGGCTTCGGTCATTTCACGCGGGATGAAACGGTTGATCGGAGCGCGGATCGGCGACGGGGCGACACAGCCTTCGATCTTGGCATAGCGCCCGGCGTGGAGGAGTTGCGCGCAGATCAGGCTGCCTTCGGCCTGCACCGCCTCGCAGATCGGGCGCAGGCTAAGCGCTTCTTCCGGATCATCGATTCGCGGACCTTCTGGATCGAATATGCCCTCGGCATTGGGCGAAAACCCGCCGGTGACCAGAATCGCCGCCTCCCCCCGCGCCCGCTCAGAGTAAAAAGCGACCTGTTTGGCTATGCCGTCAGGCTCGGTTTCCAACCGCGTGTGCATCGACCCCATGATGACACGATTTCGCAATGTATGCTGGCCTGCGCGGATGGGCGAGAGCATGGTCCCAAAGCTCTCCGTTGGCTTATTCTCCACTGTGGGCATCCTCCTTAAAACTACGCTTGATCTGCATTCTAACATTTGTTAGATTTTTTAAAAGAAGATTTTCGCTCATGGGAGGAGCACCGATGCAGTTCCAGCCAACAGACGATCAGAAGGCGTTTCGCGAGACCGCAAAGCGCTTCGCAACTGAAAAGCTTGCGCCCACCTATCAGGCGCGCGCAAGCGGCCATACGTTCGATCGCGCCCTGATCAAGGAGATGGGTTCGCTTGGATTGATCGGGGCCGATCTGCCCGAAGACTTCGGCGGGCTCGGCGAAAGCTCTGTCACATCAGGGTTGATCGTCGAAGAAATCGCCTATGCCGATTTCAACGCGAGCTATGTGCAGCTTCTTGGCTCTCTCATGGGGGGCATGGTGGCCAAGCACGCCTGTCGGGATATCGCTGCGGAGTGGGTGCCCAAGGTGGTCTCCGGCGATGCCGTCATTGGCCTGGGCCTGACAGAGCCGCGCGGCGGATCGGATGCGGCGAACCTGATCCTGAAGGCCGAGAAGTCCGGAAACGGCTGGCGGCTGAACGGTGAAAAGACGTCCATGAGCTTTGCCAGCCAGGCCGATGCGGCCGTGGTTTTCGCCCGCACCGGCAATCCCGATGGCGGTTCGCGCGGGGTCAGCGCCTTTTTTGTCGATTTGAACCAGGACGGCATCAAGCGAACCCATTTCGACGACATCGGCACCAAGCCTGTCGGCCGCGGATCGGTGTTCTTTGATGACGTGTTTGTGCCGGCCGAAAACCTGATGGCCGAGCAGGACCGTGCCTTCGGGACGATCATGGCGGGCTTCGATTATTCCCGCGCGCTGATCGGGCTGGAATGCCTTGGCGCGGCGCAGGCCTCGGTGGATGAAACCTGGGCCTATGTGCAGGAACGCGAGGCGTTCGGTGCGCCGATCGTACAGTATCAGGGCGTCAGCTTTCCCTTGGCCGAGGCCGAAACCCAGCTGACCATGATGCGTCAGCTTTGCTATTACACGCTGGACCTGCGCGACCGGGGCATGCCCCACACGTCGCAAGCGGCGATGTGCAAATGGTACCTGCCTAAGACCGCCTGCGAAATCCTGCACCAATGTCTGATCCTGCACGGACATTACGGGTACACGACCGACCTGCCCCACCACCAGCGCTACAACGATGTGCTTGGTCTGCAGATCGGTGACGGCACCGCACAGATCCAGAAGCTTGTGATCGCCCGCGAAAAGGCCGGCCGCGTGGCGCTGCAATATGACAAGAAAGCAAAGGGGGCATCGAAATGAGCGCTCCCGTCGCAGTAATCACCCAAGGCAGCGTCGGCATTATCGAGCTGGCGCGCCCCGAGAAGTTCAATTGCCTGTCGCTTGAGGTGCATGAGTGCATTTCGAGCGCGCGCGCCAGGTTCGAGGCGGACCCGGATATCCGGTCGATCCTGATCCGGGCGCAGGGCAAACATTTTTGCACCGGAGCCGACCTGACCGAGGTGAAGGGCAAACTGAACGATCCCGCCGCGCTGGACCATTTCCTCGCCTTTGGCATGGAAAACCTGCGAGCGCTCGAAACCTCCTCCCTCCCTGTCGTAGTCGCAGTGCAGGGGTTGTGTCTGGCCGGCGGGGTCGAACTGATGCTGGGATGTGACGTGTGCTTTGCGGCCGAAACCGCGCAGTTCGGCGATCAACACGCACAGTTTGGGTTGATCCCTGGTTGGGGCGGCTCGCAACGGCTGACGCGGCTAATGGGGGAACGCCGGGCGCTTGACCTGATGTTCTCAGCGCGCTGGCTCAAAGCCGACGAGGCCAAGGAGGTCGGGCTGGTCAACTACATCGTACCGGATGCGGATCTGCACCAAGCCGCGCTGGAATATTGCGAAAAGATCGCGACCCGATCGCGCCCAGGGATCGCGGAAATGAAGCGGCTGGCGCGCGAAGGCGCAGATCTCGGCATCGACCAGCAGATGCGGCTTGAGCGTGACGCCGCCGTGCGCGCACTGCCCAGCGATGACGTCGCCGAGGGCCTCGACGCATTCGAGAACCGGCGCGCCCCCGAATTCAAGGCTTGAGGACGAAACATGGAATTCACTCTGAACGATGAACAGCGTCAGATTTACGAATATGGCGGTCAGCTGGCGCAGACATATGACAATGCTTATTGGCTGGAACACGCGCGCAAGCACGAGTTTCCCCACGATATGTTCAAGCAGATTGCCGATGACGGTTTTCTCGGCATCATGGTGCCCGAGGAATACGGCGGCGCGGGCCTCGGCATGACCGAAATGGCGCTGTTCATGGAAGGCACCGCCAATCACGGCATTCCGCTTTTGATGATGGTGGTCGGGCCGACCATGTCGCTGGCTCATATCGCCAGCCACGGGAGTGAATTCCACAAGAAAGAGCTGCTGCCGGCGGCCTGCCGCGGTGATATCCAGTTCTGTTTTGCGATCACGGAACCGGGCGCCGGGTCGAACACGATGAAGGCCACTACGCTGGCCAAACGTCGGGGCAACCGGTTCAGCCTGTCGGGCGAAAAGACCTTTATCACTGGCGCCGAGGTCTCGGACTATTGCCTAGTCGTGGCGCGAACCAAGCCGCATACCGAGGTCAGCCGCAAGACCGACGGCTTTACCCTGTTCGCAGTGGATCTGAAGAAAAAGGGCGTCGACAAGCAGCGGGTGAAGATCTCGATCCCCCTGCCCGAGGAACAGTGGACCCTGTTCTTCGACGAGGTGGATCTGGGCCCGGAGGACGTGGTCGGCGAGGTGGACGAAGGGTTCTCGATCCTGTTCGACAGTCTCAACCCCGAACGCATCATCCTGGCCGCCCTGTGCTGCGGCATCGGCCGGTTCGCCCTGAACAAGGGCGTGGCCTATGCCTCCGAACGCAATGTGTTCGGCCAACCCATCGGTGCGCATCAGGGCGTGCAGCACCCGATGGCCAAGGCGCACACAGCGGTCGAGATGGCCAGCCTGATGACCCGTCGGGCGGCCTGGGAGTTTGACAACAAACTGCCGGCAGGGGCGTCGTCAAACATGGCAAAATACGCCGCCGCCGAAGCCGGGATCGACGCGGTGGACGCCGCGCTGCAGGCGCATGGCGGATCGGGCTTCACCGAGGATACGGGACTATACGAGATGTACCCGCTGGTGCGCTTGTTGCGCACGGCGCCCGTGAACCGCGAGCTGTGCCTCAGCTTCATCGGCGAAAAGGTCATGGGTCTGCCGCGGTCTTATTGATCGCTCTGCCCGACATGGAGAACGACATGCAATTTGGAATGCGCTTCAGGCGGCAGGATGCCGCCGACAAGATAAATGATCGCTTCTGGCACACGATCGAGGGCACACCGCTCGACGAGGTGCGCCGTATTCAGGAAGAGCGGCTGCGCGATCAGATGGCGTATCTCAAGGCGAACTCGACCTTCTATCAGGAAAAGTTCGCCGAGGCCGGTGTGGACTTCGACGATATCCGCACCATCGAAGACCTGCAAAAACTGCCCTATACCTACAAGACCGAGATCCGCGAAAGCCTCGCTGCCGAGCCGCCCTTTGGCAAGCACCGTGCCGCGCCCATGTCGGACATCATCCAGATGCAGGCCTCGTCGGGCACGACCGGCAGCCCCTCATATGTGGCCCTGACAGAATCCGACGCCGAGATGTGGCACGAGATGACAGCGCGCTGCTTCTTTGCCAATGGCGTGCGCCCCGGCGACATGGTGTTGCACGCGTTTTCGCTGGCCAAGGGCTTTGTCGGCGGCATCCCCGTGATGCAGGGGTTGCAGTATATGGGCGCGATCGATGTGCCGGTGGGGGCGGATGGCGGTGCCGAACGGCTGCTGCGTGCCTGCGCGGATACGCGCCCGCGCTGCATCGTTGGTGCTCCGAATTTCGTTCTGCACCTGGCCGAAAAAGCGCCCGAAGTGCTGGGCTGCAAGGCTAGTGAGTTGGGCGTGGAACAGGTCATCGTCGGTGGCGAACCCGGCGGCGGCATCCCTGCTATCCGCGCCAAGATCGAAGCGGCTTGGGGGGCGAAATGCACCGAAATGCTGGGCGGAACCGATCTGGGCGTGACTTACTGGGCCGAATGCGACGAACAGTCGGGAATGCATATGGTCAACATGGACTATATCATCACCGAATTGCTCGATCCCGATAGCGGCAGGATCATTCCCTGGGAAAAGGGCGCCGAGGGCGAGATGATCTATACCGCGATCGGCCGCCAGGCGAGCCCGCTCGTGCGGTTCCGGTCAGGCGACTATATCGAGGTCATCGACACCGAATGCGCCTGCGGGCGCACCGGCCCCAAGATCCGCTGCACCGGTCGCACCGACGACATGCTGATCGTGCGCGGGGCCAATGTATTCCCGTCCGCCATCAACAGCGTAATCACCGAGATGGTGCCAGACACCAATGGCGTCATGCGGATCGTCGCTGATTTCGAGGGCCACACCACGCAGGGCGCGCTGACGGTGATTGTCGAACGCGGCCCCGGTCGTGATCCGGCCGATGACGCCGCCCTCAAGAAGAAGATCGAGCAACGCCTGCGCGACGCGCTTGTCTTCAAGGCCGACGTTCACCTGGTGGCGGCTGACACTTTCGAAAAACCCGGCGCCGCCAAGGTCGCCTTTGTTCTCAGGGAATATCCGAACCTGCCATGACCAAAATGAAATCCCTGCTTGATACCGGGTCCGACGACTTTCGGGCAAATGACGCACACTACCGTGAAAAACTCTCCGATCTGCACGCGCTGCGGCTGCTGCAACGTGTCGGCGGCCCCAAAAAGGCGCGCGACCGGCATGTGGAGAAGGGCAAGATCCTGCCGCGGGAACGGATTGAACGCCTGATCGACCCGGGCACACCATTTCTGGAACTCGGAGAACTTGCCGGGTTGAACAAATACAATGGCGTGCCGCCGGGCGCGGGCATCATCACCGGGATCGGTGTGATCGAGGGCCGTCAATGCATGATCATCGCCAATGATGCCACGGTAAAGGGCGGCACCTATTTCGGCATGACATCGCGCAAACATGTGCGGGCGCAGAAGATCGCATGGAAGAACCGTCTGCCCGTTATCACCCTCGTGGACTCCGGCGGCGCCTTCCTGCCGGATCAGGAAAACATCTTTCCCGACGAAGGCCAGTTCGGGTCCATCTTTCACCAACAGGTTGGCATGTCCGGCGATGGTGTGCCGCAAATCGCCGTGGTCATGGGGCCCTGCACTGCGGGTGGTGCCTATATCCCCGCGCTCTGTGACGAAGTGGTGATCGTGCGCGGTCAGGGCTTTATGTATCTGGGCGGACCGGAATTGACCTTTGCCGCAACCGGCGAAAAGGTCGAAGCCGAAGAACTGGGTGGCGGCAAGATGCATTCGTCCGTCTCCGGCGTGACCGACCATTTGGCTGAAGATGACGCCCATGCTCTGGCCATCACGCGCGAAATTGTCAGCCATCTTGGCGAAAAACCCCAACCCCGCAAGACGCCCGAAGCGCCCCGTGCGCCCGCCTACCCGGTCGAAGAGATTTATGGACTCATCAGCCGCGACCCCAAGGTACCGACCGACAACCGCGAAATCGTGGCTCGGTTGGTCGATGAGAGCGATTTTCACGAATTCAAACCGCTTTATGGCGACACGATCATGACCGGCTGGGGTCGCATCCACGGCCACGAGGTCGGTATTCTCGCCAATACAGGTGTGCTTTTCGTCGAAGCCGCGCTGAAGGCCACGCATTTCATCAATCTCTGCGTGCAGCGTGATATTCCGCTGCTGTTCCTGGCCGATGTGAACGGCTTCATGGTCGGGCGCGAGGTCGAGCAGATGGGCATCGCAAAAGCCGGTGCGAAGATGATCACGGCCATGTCTTCGGCCCGGGTGCCGAAATTCACAATCATCACCGGTGGCTCTTACGGGGCCGGATACCTGGCGATGCTGGGCCGCCCGTTCCAGCCGGACGCAATGTTCGCCTGGCCGACGGGACGGTCGGCGATCATGGGGCCGGAACAGGCCGCCAGCGTGCTGGCGCAGGTGCGCGCGCAGATCAACGAACGCGAAGGCAGAAACTGGACCGCCGAGGAGGAGGAGGCCTTCAAGGCACCGATCCGCGAGGAATACGAAGATTTTCAGGGAGCCTATAATTTTGCTTCCAACCTTTGGATCGACAGCGTGATCGAGCCCTGTGAGACCCGTGACGTCATGGCGCTGATGCTAGATGTGACATCGCGCAGACCCAAGGTCGAGACCAACTTCGGCGTGTTCAGGATGTGAGGAGCGAACCGTGAAAATCAAAACGCTTCTGATCGCCAACCGCGGCGAAATTGCCTGCCGGATCGCGCGCACTGCGCGGGCCAGCGGTATCACACCTGTCGGCATACATTCGCAGGCCGACGCCAATGCCCTGCATGTCCGCGAGATCGGCAAATCTGTCTGTATCGGCGGCGGACCGGCCTCCGAAAGTTACCTGAAGATCGACGCGGTGATTGCCGCCGCGCAATCGGTGGGCGCGGATGCGATCCATCCCGGTTACGGCTTTCTGGCCGAAAACCCCGATTTTGCCCGCGCGGTCGAAGCCGCCGGCATGATATTCATGGGGCCGACGCCGGAAACGCTGGAACGTTTCGGCGACAAGGCCAGCGCCAAAGAGGCCGCCGTGGCGGCCAGCGTCCCGGTGATTTCGGGCGCCGAAGGTGCGCGGTCCGATCCCGAGCAGATTGCCGAGGAGGTGCGCCAAATGGGCCTGCCGGTGCTGCTCAAGGCTGTCGGCGGCGGTGGTGGGCGAGGGCAACGGCTCGTCACCGACGAAACCACGCTGGTCGAGGACATCGAAGGCGCGCTGCGCGAAGCAAAATCCACCTTCGGTTCCGAAGGGCTGCTGTTGGAGCGTTTCCTGCCCGAGGCGCGCCATGTCGAAGTGCAGATCGCAGGTGACGGCAAGGGCCATGTGGTGCACCTGTTCGAACGCGATTGCACGCTTCAGCGCCGTCACCAGAAGGTCATCGAGGAAGCCCCGGCCTGGGGATTGCCGCGCACGCTTCTGGACGACATCGCGCGCGACGCGGTGCGCCTCGGTGAAACGCTGGACTATCGCGGGCTGGGCACGGTCGAATTTCTGGTCGCGGGGGACGAATATTTCTTTCTTGAGGTGAACCCGCGCATTCAGGTGGAACATCCCGTCACCGAAGCGATCACCGGGCTGGACCTTGTCGCGCTTCACCTGCGCATTGCCGAAGGCGCGGGCCTCGGGCTGGTGCAGGAGGATCTGGCGATCAACGGCCATGCGGTCGAGGCACGGCTATACGCCGAAGATCCGGCGATGCAATTCGCCCCGTCGACGGGTACGCTCACCACGCTCAGCCTGCCATCGGGCCTGCGTATCGACAGCGGCGTCGAGGAAGGCGATGCCGTCACGCCCTACTACGACCCGATGATCGCCAAGCTGATCGTGCACGCGCCCGACCGGGAAACCGCATTGGCACGTCTGGCCACGGCGCTTGATCATGTCGCGGTCGAAGGTGTCGAAACCAATCGCGCCTTTTTGACGGCGCTGGCGCGAAACCATGAATTCGAACGGATGCAGGTGCATACCCGCTGGATCGACGGCAGGCTGGATGAGCTGACACAGGCACCCGGCCTGACCCGCCCCGATCTGTGGAAAGCAACCGCTGCCATTCTCTTCGTGACCCAGTCGCGCAGCGACACAAACGCCAATCCCTGGACCAACCGTGATGCCTTTACCGGCTGGCGGCTTGGACTGGGCGGCGATGCGATGGAAGCGGGGCAGCGCGTGACGCTTACCGATTCTGACGAGGTATCCGAGGAATTGCGCGTCAGTCCTGTCAAACCGGGTGCCAGATACACCGTCTATTCGGAAAACGGCGAGGCGCTGACACTGTCGGCACGCGAAATCACGCCGGGCCGTTGGCGCCTGAACGAGGGCGACACTGTCCACCTGATCGAGGCACGTCTGCATGCCGGCGTGATCGAACTGGGCACGCCCGAAGGCCGCCTGGTCTTCCGCCCCGCCGCGCCCCTTGCCTTTGCCGGCGGCGATGCCGCGGCGGATCGCGCCGTGACCTCTCCGCTGACCGGCATGATTGTCGAAATCAAGGTCTCCGATGGTCAGAGCGTGGCCGAAGGCGACGTGGTTGCGGTCCTGGAATCCATGAAACTCGAAATCTCGATCCGGGCGGCCGCGGCCGGGATCGCCAGCCACATATCCGTCTCGAATGGAGACATGGTCGACCGGGGCCAGGTCATCGCCGAGATTCTGCCATCCGAGGAGTGATGAAATGAACGACTTTCCCAAATTCGTCGAATTTCGTGAAGAAGGCCCGCGCGAGGGTTTTCAGATCGAAAAGAAGATTTATCCGATCGAAGAGCGGATCGAACTGATCGACATGCTCAGCGAAACCGGTCTGAAGCGCATTCAGGTCGGAAGTTTCGTCAGCCCGAAATACGTACCGCAAATGGCCGACACCGGCGAGTTGTTCCAGCGTATCAAGCGCAAGCCGGGCGTGAATTACACATCGCTGTGGCTGAACGACAAAGGGTTTCGCAAGGCCCTGACCGCGCATGAGGTCGATATCGACCCGCGCCTGCTGTTCTATCCCTCCGAGGCATTCGCCCAATCGAACAACAATTGTTCCTCGGCGGAGATGCGGGAAAAACAACGCGACTGGGTCCGTCTTTACAAGGAAGAAGGATATACCGTCGACGCGGCCTATGTGATGACGGCATTTGGCTGCAACTTCGAAGGCCCCATCCCGCAAGAGCGAATCTTGGACGATTTCCGCTTTATCCTTCAGCTGTGCGAAGAAGAGAACATCCCCGTGCCGATCCTCGTGGTCGCCGACACCATGGGTTGGGGAAACCCCGAGGCGGTCAAACGGATGATCGGCGCGCTGCGCGAAATGGCGCCCGAGGCGCGCATCGGTATGCACATCCATGATACGCGTGGGCTGGGGATCGCCAATCTCCATGCCGCCCTGTCGATGGGCGTGGACATGTTCGAAAGCTCGGTCGCCGGTCTTGGCGGCTGTCCTTTCGCGGGCCACGGTCACGCCCGCGCCGCAGGCAATGTCTGCACCGAGGATGCGGTGTTCCTGTGTCACGAGCTCGGCATCGAAACCGGCATTGATCTGGACAAGCTGATCGCAGCGGCGAACAAGGCAGAAGAGATCATCGGCGTGCCGCTCATGGGCCGGGTCATGCATACCGGCGGCCTGGACAAATATCGCAAGGCAAGCTGAGGGAGAATGAAGATGACAAAGGCACTTGATGGGAAGGTGGTTCTGGTCACCGGGGCCGGCGGTGGGATCGGGCGTGATATCGCCTTGATGGCAGCCTCGGAAGGCGCCGCCGTGGTGGTCAATGATCTGGGCGCGTCACTGAAGGGCACCGGACAGACGGAAACCGCGGCGCAGAAAGTCGTTGAAGAAATCAAGGCGGCGGGCGGCGATGCGATCGCCGATGGCGGCAACGTCACCGATCCGGACGCCGCGCGCGCGATGATCGAAGCCGGAGTCAGCGAATTCGGCCGCATCGACGCGGTGGTGAACAACGCGGGCATCCTGCGCGACGGGTTCTTCCACAAGATGACCTACGAGGATTTCGACGCGGTTGTGAAGGTCCATCTCTACGGTGCGTTCAACACCAGCCGCGCGGCGGCCGATTATTTCCGCGAACAAGAGGGCGGTGCTCTGGTGCACATGACCTCGACCTCGGGGCTGATTGGCAATCTGGCGCAGGCGAATTATTCGGCGGCAAAGCTGGGCATCGCGGCCTTCTCGAAATCGGTCGCGCTCGACCTGAAACGCTGGAACGTGCGGTCAAACTGCATCGCGCCCTTCGCCTGGAGCCGGATGATCTCGTCTATCAAGACAGACACCCCGGAACAGGCGGCACGGGTCGAAAAGATCAAGGAAATGACACCGGCCAAAGTCGCTCCAATGGCCTGTTTCCTGATGAGCGACCGCGCGGCCGACGTGTCCGGACAGATCTTTGCGGTTCGCAAGAACGAAATCTTCCTGTTCAACCAGCCCCGCCCGGTGCGGTCGGTTCATTCCGGTGATGGCTGGACCGCCGACGAAATCGCCGAGCGTGCCATTCCCGCGCTCAAATCGCAATTCACACCGCTCGAAGTTTCGGCGGATGTCTTTTCGTGGGATCCTGTCTGATGGGAAGACGCAAAGAAAAAATCAGCTCCGACATTGCCTGGAGCACCTCTGACAAGATCAGCGTGCGCGGGCTCGATCTGCCCAACGAAATCCTGGGCCACATGAACCTCGGCGATCTGGCGTTTCTTCAGTTGACGGGTCGCAAGGCCACATCCGAGGAAAGCCGGGTGTTCAACGCCATCGTCATTACCCTGGTCGAACATGGCATCACGCCGTCGGCCCTGGCGGCGCGGATGACCTATATGGGGGCGCCGGAATCGCTTCAGGCGGCCGTGGCGGCTGGCTTGTGTGGGCTGGGCACCGTCTTTGTCGGTTCTATGGAAGGTGCCTCGAAAATGCTTTACGAGGCACTGCCACAGGACAAGTTGGGCACCGGTGTCGATCTGGATGCGCTGGCCGTCGAGACGGTGGACAAATTCCGTGCCCGCAAGGCCATCGTGCCGGGGCTGGGCCATCCGGTGCACAAGCCCGTCGATCCGCGCACCCCGCGCCTTTTCCAAATCGCCGCCGAGAACGGAAAATCCGGCGAATACATCGCGTTGATCCAGAAAATTCAGACCGTGGCCGAGGAAAGATCGGGCAAGATGCTGCCGATCAACGCCACCGGCGCGATCGGGGCGATCTGCTGCGAATTCGGCTTCCCCTGGAAGATCGTGCGCGGTTTCGGCGTCATGGCGCGGGCCATCGGCCTGGTGGGACATATCCTCGAGGAAAGCGAAAACCCGATTTCCTATGAGCTGTGGCAGCGTGCCGAAGAAGAAATCCTTGAAACCTCCGGACCGGGGGCGAAATAGGCGATGCAGACCTCGGCCCCCGACACCCATAATGATCTGCGCGACGCAATGCGCGCGCTTTGTGCGCAGTTTCCGCCGGAATATCATCGCCGCGAAAGCTACCCCGAGGAGTTTGTCGATGCGCTGACCCGCGAGGGCTGGCTTGCCGCGATGATCCCAGAGGAATACGGTGGCTCGGGTCTGGGGTTGACGGAAGCCTCGATCATCATGGAGGAGGTGAACCGCTGCGGCGGAAACGCGGGCCATTGCCACGGGCAGATGTATAACATGGGCACGCTTCTGCGGCATGGTTCGGATGAGCAAAAGCAGAAATACCTGCCCGGTATTGCCAGCGGCGCGTTGCGCCTGCAATCCATGGCCGTGACCGAACCGACAACCGGGACCGACACCACCAAACTGAAGACGACCGCGGTCAAGAAGGGTGACCGGTATGAGATCAACGGCCAGAAGGTCTGGATCAGCCGTATCCAGCATTCCGACCTGATGATCCTGCTGGCGCGCACCACGCCCTTGAAAGAGGTCAGGAAAAAGTCGCAGGGCCTGTCGATCTTCATGGTCGATCTGAAGGCGGCAATCGGCAAGGGCATGGAGATCTGCCCGATCGACAACATGCCCAACCACGAAACCAACGAAGTGTTCTTCGACAACCTGGAAATACCCGCCGAGAACCTGATCGGCACCGAGGGGCGCGGGTTTTACCATATCCTTGACGGTCTGAACGCCGAACGCACCCTGATTGCTGCGGAATGTATCGGTGACGGCTACTGGTTCACCGACAAGGCCCGCGCCTATGCCGGCGAGCGGATCGTTTTCGACCGTCCCATCGGGCAGAACCAGGGCGTGCAGTTTCCCATTGCCAAGGCCTATGTCAACATCGAGGCCGCCAATCTGATGCGCTTTGAAGCCTGCAGGCGCTTCGATGCCGGGCTGGATTGCGGAGCGCAGGCTAATATGGCCAAGCTGCTGGCCTCGGAGGCCAGCTGGGAAGCGGCCAATGCCTGCATCCAGACCCACGGCGGCTTTGGCTTCGCACGGGAATACGATGTCGAGCGCAAGTTCCGCGAGGCGCGGCTTTACCAGGTGGCCCCGATCTCGACCAACCTGATCCTCTCCTATGTCGGTGAACATATCCTCGGCATGCCGCGATCCTTCTGAGGTTTGAGGCCCATGAGCGAGATTGACCTTGAGGCGCTGGCACCCTGGCAGGGGCGCACCGAAACCCGCGAAGACTTGCTGACACAGGGGCTGATCGACAAGTTCCGCGCCACGTTTGGCGGCCATCTTTGGGACGGCGCGGGCGATGTTCCGCTGGGCATTCACTGGTGTCTGGCCCTTGATGCCGAGCCGACCTCGGCCCTCTCAGAGGACGGCCATGCCGAAAAGGGCGGGTTTCTGCCGCCTGTCCCGCTGCCTGCCCGCATGTGGGCTGGCGGCAATGTCACCCATATCGCGCCGCTGGCAATCGGCGAGACCGTCACCCGACGCTCGACGATCGGGGATATAGCGGCCAAGCAGGGCCGCAGCGGCGTGTTGGTCTTTGTTGACCTCGAACAGGAGTTTCAAAGCGGCGACCGGCTTTGCATCCGCGAGACACAAACCATTGTCTTTCGCGGGATCACACCGCCCGGCCCGGCGCGGACCGCACCTGCACCAGCCCCCGCAGCGCCCGACGCCGCCACGCTGGCATCAAGCCTGACACCCGATCCGGTGCTGCTGTTTCGCTATTCCGCGCTGACGTTCAATTCGCATCGCATCCATTATGACCACGTCTATGCGACCGAAACCGAGTCCTATCGCGGACTGGTTGTGCACGGCCCCTTGCAGGCCACGCTGCTTCTCAACCTGGCCGCGGATGCCTTAAAAGAACCGCCAGGACGGTTTTCTTTCCGGGGTCTTGCCCCGTTGACGCTGCCCTGCAACTTGCAACTGCATAATGATGGAACCGGTGCCTCCGGAACAGTATGGTGCCAGGATCAAACCGGGATGCGGAGTTTTTCCGCCGAATATTCAGAAGTCTGAATGGTTCTTTAGGGTCAACGGACTCCGGTGTTGATTTAAATTTCTAACATATGTTAGTTTTCAGCAAGCCTCTGAAAAAAGAGGTGGGAGGAGAAACGATGCGACGAAACCATGTCACAAGCGGATCACCGTTCGATCGGGTTGAATACGGCCCGGCGGGTTGCTCAGGCCAGTCATGTGCCTTGTCATGACACTGGATGCGGGACATGCTTCAACACCGCTCGCCGTGCGCGGCGCTACACTGAAATTCGGCGGTGTGACTGCGCTCAACGATGTGAGCATTTCTGTCAACGACGATGAATTGCTTGCGATCATCGGCCCGAACGGTGCCGGGAAAACATCTTTTCTGAACGTGACCGCCGGCTTTTACCGCCCGCAAAAGGGACATGTCGAAATCTCGGGGCAGAACGTGACCGGCCTGCGCGTCGATCAGATCGCCCGGCGCGGTGTGGCGCGTACGTTTCAGGGCACCCATCTTTTTGCCGGGCAGACCGTGGTGGAAAACATCATGATTGGTCGTCACATGCTGATGAAATCGAATGTGGTCCAGGCCTTCTTCCAGTTCGGTCCCGTGATGCGCGAGGAATCGGAACATCGGGAAGCCGCAGAAGAGATCATCGACTTTCTAGAGATCGAGGCAATCCGCAACCGGCCGGTGGGCACGTTGGGATATGGGCTGCGAAAGCGTGTCGATCTGGGCCGTGCATTGGCGCAGGAACCGTCGATCCTCCTGATGGATGAACCGATGGCCGGCATGAACTCGGAAGAGAAAGAAGACCTGGCGCGCTTCATTCTCGATGTGCGCGAGGCACGCAAGATCCCAGTGGTTCTGGTCGAGCACGACATGGGCGTTGTCATGGACCTTGCCGACCGGATCGTGGTGCTGGATTTCGGGCGGGTCATTGCCGAAGGCACCCCGGAAGAAATCCAGAAGGACCCGGCTGTCATAAAGGCATATCTGGGGTAGCGGCATGGTCAAACAACGGACAGCAATGGTCTTTTCGGACCCGGCAGTGACACCTAGCGAAACCCTGCCGCAGGTTTTGCTCGCGCGAGCGACATCTACACCGACCAAACTCGCGGAACGGCACAAGCGCCTGGGTATCTGGCGTGAGTTCACCTGGGCCGATGTTCTCGACAGGGTTCGCGCCTTGGCTCTCGGGTTGGAGAACCTGGGCTTGTCGGCCGGCGAATCCGTCATGATGATCGGCGAAAACGAACCCGAACATTTCTGGGCTGAATACGCGGTGCAGTCGCTGGGTGGTAAGGTTCTTTCCGTCTATCCGGATCAGACCGCCGAGGAGATCCTCTATCTGGCTGAGGATTCCCAGACGCGGATATTCCTGGCGCAGGATCAGGAGCAGGTCGATAAATGCGTCGAGATCTCTGGCACGTACTCGGGTGCGTTGGCGATCGTTTACTGGGACGATTCCGGCCTGTGGGGCTATGATCATCCCCTGTTGCATTCCTTTGAAAGTGTAAGCGCGGCAGGACGTCAGATCCACGCCAAGGAACCAACCAGATTTGAAGAACACGTAAAACGTGGACGGGCGGATGATATCGCGTTGCTGTCCTATACGTCGGGGACCACCGGAAAGCCCAAGGGTGTGGTCATCAGCCAACGCTATCTGTTCGACAACTGTTCGCGGGTGATGGGGGCGGTCGATATCGCGCCGGGCACCGAATACCTGACCTATATTTCCCCCGCCTGGGTAACTGAACAGATTTTCGGCCTTTCGATCGGACTGCTCGCGCCCATGGTCGTCAACTTTCCCGAAGGCCCCGAGGATGTGCTTGCCAACATCCGCGAACTGGCGGTTGACGCCCTGGTGTTCAGCCCGCGGCAATGGGAAAACCTTGCCTCGATCGTTCAGGCCCGGATGCTGGGCGCGGGCAAGTTTCGCAATGCGATGTACGACTGGGGTATGAAGGTTGGCCGCGACGTTCATGTCGAACGGCTGGAAGGGCGAAAGCCCAGGCTTGCCGCGCGCCTGCAGCTTCCCTTTGCCGAGGCGCTTGTGCTGCATCACCTGCGCGACAATCTTGGCCTTGGTAAGGCCAAAAACGCAATGAGCGGCGGCGCCCTGATGGCGCCAGACGTTTTTCGTATGTTCCACGCGATGGGGGTTAAGCTGCGCAACGTGTATGGCGCGACCGAAATCGGCCTTTTGACCGCGCATGTCGGCGAAAGCTATCAGCTGGAAACCAGCGGCAGTTGGATGCAAAGCAACAAGAACTACGGCGAACCGCTAGAATACAGGGTTTCGGACGAAGGGGAGCTTCAGGTGCGTGGCGGATCGGGCTTCGGTGGCTATCACGGCAAGCCCGAGAAGACCGCCGAGGAGCTGACCGAAGACGGTTGGTACAAAACCGGTGACGCGGTGTCGATGACCGACAGTGGCGAACTTTTGTTCTTTGACCGCGTCAAGGACATGCGCCGTTTGGCAAACGGGCACAGCTATCCGCCGCAATTCATCGAGACGCGGTTGCGCTACAGCCCCTATATCAAGGATCTCATGACGCTGGGCGACGAAACCCGAAACTTCGTCAGCGCGTTGATCAATATCGATATGGAAGTCCTTGGCCGCTGGGCGGAAGAGAACAATATCAGCTTTTCGACCTACACCGATCTGTCGCAAAAAACCGAGATTCTGGAACTTATAAAAAGCGAAGTGGCGCGCATCAATGCGCTTTTGCCCGAAGGCTCACGCCTGGAGCGGTTTGCGAATTTCCCAAAGGAACTCGACCCGGACGAAGGCGAGTTGACCCGCAGCCGCAAGCTTCGGCGTGCCTTTCTGGAAGAGCGATATGCCAAGCTTGTCGATGCAATCTATGGCGGCGACAACCAGACTGACCTTGAGATCGCCGTGACCTATCAGGATGGACGCCAAGGCGTGCTCAAAGCCACGGTTCGCATATCGGACGTCAAAAACGCATCGAAGGCTGCCAGCCGGCAGTCGCAAAATTAGGGGAGGTCGGCGACAATGGTCTATTTCATAAATGACATCATAACCGGGGCTTTGATCGGCCTGCTGTATGCATTGGTGGCCATGGGGTTCGTGGTGATTTACCGGGCCAGCAAGGTGTTCAACTTCGCTCAGGGTGAACTGGTGATCATCGGCGGTTTCATCGTCTGGTTCACGACGATGCAGGCAGGGCTTAGCCTGTGGTTGTCGATACCCCTTTCGCTGGTTCTGGCCGGGCTGGTCGGGTACGCAATCGAACGAATTTTCTTGACAAAGCTGATCGGTGAATCGGTCTTTTCGATGGTCATGGTCACGGTTGGCCTGCTGATCCTGTTGCGCGGTCTGGTGCTGCTTGTGTTCGGTCCCGCCGTGCGGCCCTTCCCGATCATTTTCCCACTGAAGCCCCTGTTCGTCGGCGATATGCTGATCCCGATGAACCTGCTGATCGGCGGGATCATCACCATTGTTGCCGCTGTCGGCCTGTCGTGGTTCTTCAACCGGACCCGGTCGGGCCTGCGGATGACCGCAGTGGCGGAAGATCACGTCGTCGCATCCTCGATGGGCATTTCGGTCAAGGGTTCGATTGCCTTTGCCTGGGTTCTCGGGGCAATCCTGTCCACGATTGGTGCAATGATCTTTCTCAGCGGCAAGTCGCTGACCTTTCTGGCCTCGGATATCGGGTTTGCCGCGCTGCCGGTGGCATTGTTTGCCGGGTTGGAATCTATCGGCGGGCTGATCCTGGCGGGTGTGATCATCGGTGTCGCCCAGAGCCTGACCACCAACTACCTTGATCCGTTGATCGGCGGCTCACTTGGCAGTGTCGTGCCTTACATCATCATGCTCGCCATCCTACTGATCCGGCCCACCGGCCTGTTCGGCTGGCGCACAATCGAGCGGGTGTAAACCATGGATCCTTCCGGCATTTTTTCCACAAGCTATCGCAGTGACAGACGTGTTGTCCGGACGCGCTGGCAGGCGCTTGCCCTGGTCGTTTTCATGGCTCTGATGCTGGCAGCACCCTATCTGGTGAGCGGGCGCATCATCGCCATCCTGAACATGATGCTGATCAGCGCCGTCATTGCTGTCGGGCTTCAGATCTGCACCGGTTATGCGGGCCAGATCAACCTGGGCCAGGCGGCGTTCATGGGGGTCGGGGCCTATACGGCTTCGATACTGGCCTCCAAGACCGGTCTGACATTCCTGCTGACGATTCCCCTGGCCGGGATCTCGGCCGCCCTGTTCGGTTTTCTCTTTGGCCTGACTGCGGCACGGATCAAGGGATTTTACCTGGCTCTGACCACGATTGCGGCGCAGTTCATCTTTCACTTTGCCGTCCTGAACCTGCCATCGAGCTGGATGGGCGGGTCAAACGGGATCACCGTCCCGCCGGCAGAACTTTTAGGACTGCGCTTTGTCGGCGAGTCTTCTCAGTTCTACCTGAATCTTGCAGTCGCGGCAATCATGATCGCGGGCGCGTTCGGGATCGTGCGATCCCGCTTTGGCCGCGCATTTGTGGCGGTCCGGGACGACGACGTGGCAGCGGGGATCATGGGGATCAATGTCGCGGCCACAAAGGCGAATGCCTTTCTGATCGGAGCGTTCTATGCCGGCGTCGGCGGGGCGCTGTGGGCCTATCTGATCCGCTTTGTCGGGGTGGATCAGTTCACCCTGTTCCATTCGATCTTCTTCGTGGCAATGATCATCGTCGGCGGCATGGGCTCGATCGTGGGGGCTCTGGTCGGGGTCTTCGTCATCCGCATCATTCAGGAAATCATCGCGACGGTTGGCCCCAATATCGCCGAGTCGGTGTCCTTTCTTGGCGGCGATATCGTGTTCGCCGGCATGAATGTCGTTCTTGGCGGCGTGATCGCGATGTTCATGATCCTTGAACCCAAGGGGCTGATGCACCGCTGGAACATCCTGAAATCATCATACCGTATCTGGCCGTTTCCTTACTGATCTGGGGCGGCATTCAACCTGGGAGGAAGAACATGACATACCAAACGAAACGGGGGCTTCGCGGCTTTCTGGCAGCGGGCGCCATGGCCGTCGCGGCGACCATGCCTTTGAAAGCGAAGGCCGAAGAGATCTATAATCTGGCCCTGCTGTCGGACTTTTCCGGCCCCTATGCTGACATCATGCCCATTCTGGCCGGCGGACGCGAAGCCGTGTTCACCTGGTGGAATGAAACCCGAGGTCAGGACCTTGGCGTCACGCTGAACTACAAGAATTACGAAACCCGCTATGACGCGGCACAGGTGGCAAGTCTCTGGCCCGGGATCAAATCGGAACTGGACCCGATTGCGGTTGTCGGGCTCGGCGGGCCTGACGTGGCGGCTCTTTCCGAACGCCTGCCGGAAGACAAAATTCCGATGTTCATGGCGACAGCGGCCTACGGTTTTGCCTGGCAGCCGGATGCCTGGATTTTCAACCCACGCCCGACCTACTCGCACGAAAGCGCGGGCTTTCTGAACTGGATGCGTGAACAGCGCGGCGGAGACGAACCGTTCAAGGTTGCAATCCTCGCCTCCGAAGCCTCGCCTGCCTATGTCGACATGGCAAAGGGCCTTGAACTCTATGCCGAAGAGCACCCCAAAGAGATCGACCTCGTAGAGGTCATTTATACCGAGGTGCAACCCACCGATCTGACGGGGCAAATGCGCCGCGTTGTACGGGCCGGGGCCGAGGCGCTGATTATCCAAACGAACACCTCTATCGTGGTTGCCGCGAAACGTGGCCTGCAGGCCAATGGGGCGAACATCCCGATCATGATGAGTTCGCATAACGGTCTTCCAGCCTCGGGGGCGGCACTTGGCGGCCTTGAGCAACTGGAGGGAGACTTTGAAGCCTACGGCATGGCGATTGCGGCCGATGAGGACACTCCCGCGCGACAATTCTACGAGACATTGGTTACAGAGTACGGGCTCGAGGCACCTTGGAACGTCGTGACAGCAATGGGTGTGTCGCAGGGTCTTTATACCGTGACCGTGATCCAGCACGCGATCGAGGCGAACGGCGCCGAAGGACTGACCGGCGAGAAAGTACGCGAAGCCCTCTTTGCTCAAACGATCACGACCGAAGAAACCCACGGCTTTCTTCCCTCCCTCACGTTTACTCCCGAAGCGCCTTTTCCATTGGAAGGCCTCAAAGTGAATGTCGGGACCGTCAAAAACGGGAAAATCACCATCGAAGCGACCGGCGTCGATATTCCTGAAGTCAAGAAATGGTGAACCAAACTGGGCACCGCATCAGCGGTGCCCGTCCTTATCCTCAGCCCCGGGCAATACGACCATGCTGGAACTCAACAACGTAGAAGTGACATATTCCGATGTCATCCTGGCGCTCAAAGGCGTGTCCATGACAGTGCAGGAAGGTCAATGTGTTGCGCTGCTGGGCGGCAATGGCGCGGGCAAGAGCACGACACTCAAGGCCATCTCGGGAACGCTCAAATCCGAGGATGGCAACGTCTCGGCGGGGTCCATCATTCTGGACGGCACCCCTGTTCAGAACATGGAAGCGTCGAAGGTTGTGAAGAACGGCCTGATCCACGTAATGGAGGGCCGGCGCGTGCTGCGTCATCTGACGTCTGAGCAAAACCTGATCGTGGGCGGGCATATGGTGCCCAACGCCGCCGAGCTGAAAACCCGGCTGGATCATGTTTATACCCTGATTCCGCGGCTTGCGGACCTGCGCAACCGCACCGCGGGCTTCATGTCCGGCGGCGAACAGCAACTGTTGCTGATCGGCCGGGCTATGATGGCCAAGCCCAAGATCATCGCGATCGACGAGCCGTCCCTGGGACTGGCGCCGATGATGATCCGGGATGTCTATGACGTTCTCAAGCAGCTCAAATCCGAAGGCACCACCTTTTTCCTGGTCGAACAGAACAGCGCAGCAGCGCTGTCCATCGCCGACTATGCCTATGTGATGGAAAACGGACGGATCGTGATGGACGGCCCGGCAGACAAGCTCGCCGACAATGAGGACATCAAGGAATTCTACCTTGGCGTTACCGCGTCCGGCGAACGAAAGAGCTATCGCGACATCAAACATTATCGCCGCCGCAAGAGATGGCTGGGATAGGAAGGGAACTGAAATGAGTGAATTGCTTGCCATCAAGGAACGCACCGCTTTCGTGACCGGGGCCGGTCAGGGCGTGGGCCGTCAGGTCGCGCTGTATCTGGCGGAACACGGCGCGGGTGCTGTTGTCGTCAACGATTTCCATGCCGACCGGGCACAGAGCGTTGCCGCAGAAGTGGAAGCCGCCGGGGCAAAGGCGCTGCCGCTGGCCTTCGATGTCTCGGATTTCGATGCCGTCCGCGCGGCGTTTGCCGAGGCGCAGACCGCCTTTGGCGGCGTGGATATTCTGGTCAACAACGCAGGCAATGCCGGGCCGACATCGGGGCTGGACGATCTTGTTCCGTTCTGGGAATCCGATCCCGCCGAATGGCGCCGCTGGATGGCCACCAATTTCGACGGGGTTCTGAACTGCACCCGACACGCCATGCCCCTGATGGTCAAGGGCGGCTATGGCCGCATCGTAACCGTCATTTCCGATGCCGGTCGCGTCGGCGAACCGCATCTGGCGGTTTATTCCGGGGCCAAGGCCGGCGCGGCGGGCTTCATGCGGGCAATTGCCAAGGCCGGCGGCCGGTTCGGGATTACCGCGAATTGCGTCGCTCTGGGTGGCACAAGAACCCCGGCGGTTGCCGACCTGATCCCGGATGAAGCGACCGAGAAGCGGGCCTTGTCGCAATATGTGATCCGCCGTCTGGGCGAACCGGAAGATCCCGCCGGAATGATCCTGTTTCTCTGCTCTGATGCCGCCAGCTGGATCACCGGCCAGACCTATCCGGTGAACGGGGGATATTCCTTTGCCTGCTGACCGCAAATGTGGGTGGGCTCCGTCAAACGGAGCCCACTGCAAGAACGCTGTCAGTGTCAGCGCCCAGCTCTGGCGGCAGGCCAGGCGTCGCACATTCGAAATCGTCGAATTTCAGAGGTTGGACGAGGAATGTCTCGGTCTTGCCGCCTTCATGCGCAATCGTGCGCAGCAACTGCCGCGCACGAACATGCGGGTCGTCCAGCGTTTCGACCAGCGAATTGACCGGTCCCCATGGCACGCCCGCCTTGTCCAGAAGATTGCCCCATTCGGCGCGCGTCTTGCCCACCATGACCGCCGCGATCTCTTCGCGGAGCGCGTCTTTGCGGGCGACACGGTCGCGGCCTGTCAACGGCGCAAGATCCGCTCTGTCGATCACATCGCAGAACGGTTGCCAGAACCAGTCCTCATGCGCGATGGACAAGGTCATGAGCTTGCCGTCTTTACAGGTGAACACGCCATAGCCCGGCTCGGCGATGAACTCGCCCAGCGGCGTGCCGTTGGCGGCCGGAACGAGGAAAGCGGTCAGCATGGAAACCACCGCATCCGACATCGAGACATCCACATAACGCCCCTGCCCCGTCCGCTGGCTCGACACCACCGCCGACAGGATTGCGATCGCCGCGAACAGCGCCGCGCCAACATCCGCCAGCGGGATCGCGGGCACGGCACCGGGCTGCCCGGCATCGGCCTGTTCGGCCAGCAGGCCCCCAACGCCCTCATAGCTCAGGTCATGCCCCGCCCTGTCACGGTAAGGGCCGTCCTGCCCGTAGCCCGAAATCGACACATATACCAGCTGTGGGTTGACCCGGCGCATGTCTACGAACCCGGCACCAAGGGCTGCCAGTTTGCCGGGTCGGAACCCTTCGACGATAACATCCGAGTCCTTGGCCAGACCGCGAAACCGTGCCAACCCCTCGGCGGATTTCAGGTCAAGCGCCACGCTGCGCTTGCCGCGATTCAGAGCCCGAAACAGCGGCGGAAACTGCCGGGCCGGATCGCCGACGCCCGGTCGTTCGATCATGATCACCTCGGCCCCCATGTCCGACAACAGCATGGTCGCATAGGGACCGGGGAATTGTTCGGCGAGGCTGAGGATTTTCAGGCCGGCCAGGGGTGCGTTGCTCATATCGGGCTCCAATGTTCGGTTTATCCGCGTGCGGGTCCGCCTCATAGCAGCGCAAATTGCTGGAAATGACAAGTTGAAAATGGCATAATATCCATATCTTTCAGGAGCTTACCGTGATTGAAGCCAAGCAAACGCTATCCGTCGAACGGATAGCCCGAACCGAATGGATCACCTTCCAGCGGACCGACCAGTTAAACGCCATGTCCACGCAGATGCTGCGCGAGATGACAGATGTGCTGGAAGCGGCGATGGCAGACGACGCGGTGCGCGCGATCGTCCTGACCGGTTCGGGCCGGGCGTTCTGCGCCG
The DNA here is from genome assembly GCF_017743975.1 of Ruegeria sp. R14_0. Lineage (GTDB taxonomy): Bacteria > Pseudomonadota > Alphaproteobacteria > Rhodobacterales > Rhodobacteraceae > Ruegeria. The sequence goes on from NZ_JAGHRC010000008.1 coordinate 170,984, forward strand.
GCGCCGACCTGAAAGAGGTTGCCGGCGCCAAACATGCGCCCGGCGAACCGGATCTTCTCGACCTCGTCGATCACACGTTTGGACTGATGCGACATGGCCCCAAACCCATGATCGCCGCCGTGAACGGGCTGGCCATGGCGGGCGGTCTGGAAATGGTGATGGCCTGCGATCTGGTCTTTGCCGCCGAAAGCGCGCAGATGGGCGACGCACACTCCAATTTCGGGGTCTTTCCCGGAGCAGGCGGTGCGGCGGTCCTGCCGCGCAGGATTGGCCTGAACCGCGCGAAATACCTGCTGTTCTCGGGCGAGAACGTTTCGGCGCGGGACATGATGGACTGGGGGCTGGTCAACAAGGTCGTCGCGGACGAAGACCTGCGCGACGCGGTGCAGACCTTTACCGACAGACTGGCAGACAAAAGCCCGGCGGTTTTGCGCCGTATGAAGGCGGTTGCCAACCGATCAATGGACGTGGACGGAACCGCCGCCCTGTCCGAAGAGATGCTGAACCTGCGCGCGCACATGCGGTCCTGGGACATGCACGAGGGCCTGTCGGCGTTCAACGAAAAGAGAAAACCGCAGTTTCGCGGATACTAGATCAGGAGGACAAACGATGCAGGACATTTACGTCGTTGGCATCGGGATGACGCCGTTCGGAAAATTCCGGGACAAAACCATCAAGGCCATGACCGGCGAGGCCGTCGTCGCCGCCCTTTCAGACGCCGGAGTTACGGTTGATCGCATCGACGGCGCGTTCTTCTCGAACGCGGTGCAGGGTCACATGGAAGGCCAACACATGATACGGGGCGAGATCGCACTACGCGAGATGGGCCTTCAGGGCATTCCGGTGGTGAATGTCGAAAACGCCTGTGCCAGCGCCTCGACCGGGTTCAAACTGGCGGTGGATTTTCTCAAGGCGGGCAATGGCGATTGCTGCCTCGCCGTAGGCGCCGAAAAGATGTATTCCGACGACCGCGCGTTAATGTTTTCGGCCTTCGACAGCGGCTGGGACGTCAGCAACGGCGACGAGGTCGCGCAACGGCTGGCCGATCTGGGTGCCGGAGTCGAGGAACCCGAAGGATCTAAATCGCCCAAGCCCTACAGCGTGTTCATGGATGTCTATGCAGGCTTCGCGCGGTTGCATATGAATACCTTTGGCACCACGCAGGAACAGTTCGCCGCCGTCGCCGCCAAGAACCATGCACATTCCGCGCATAACCCGCTGGCGCAGTACCGCGATGTAATGAGTGTCGATCAGGTTCTGGCCGCCCCGCCCATCACCTATCCGCTAACGCTGCCGATGTGCGCCCCGATTTCGGACGGTGCCGCGGCGGCGGTGCTTTGTACGGGCGAGGGCCTCAAACGGCTGGGGCTCGATCCCGCCCGCGCGATCAAGGTCAAGGCCGCGATCCTGCGCTCGGGCACCGATCGTCCGCCGGAAGATTACAAGAACCACCTGACCCGGCTGGCCGCGCTTCAGGCCTATAACCAAGCCGGGCTCGGCCCCGAGGATATGTCGGTGGCCGAAGTGCATGACGCCACCGCCGTCGGTGAAGTAATCCAGATCGAGAACCTCGGGTTTGTCGAATTCGGTGAGGGCGGCCCGGCCAGTTTGCGCGGCGACACAAAGATCGGCGGACGCATTCCGGTGAACCCCTCGGGCGGATTGGAATCCAAGGGCCACCCGGTCGGGGCCACCGGTATCGGGCAGGTCTTTGAACTGGTCACGCAACTGCGCGGCGAAGCCGGCGCGCGTCAGGTCGAAGGGGCGCAGAACGCCATCGCCGAAAACGGTGGGGGCTTGCACGGGGTAGAAGAAGCTGCCGCCTGTGTCACCATTCTCGGCCGCTGAAACAGGGAATAGAATTATGGAAAACGTGATCGCCGCCGCTCAGGCAATCTATACAGACGAGCAACGCATGTTGCTGGAGAACTTCCGCAAGATGGCCGAGGCAGAGTTCGCTCCGCTGGCGGAGAAATACGAAGAGCTGGGCCACCCGCCCGACGCGGACACGTTGAAATCATTGTTCGCCAAGGTCGAGGAATTTGGGCTGATCAGCGGCTTGATCCCCGAGAAAGACGGCGGTGCCGGAATCGACCGCATGACCTATGGCATCCTTTACGAGGAACTGGCCCGGATATGGGCAGATCTGGCAATTGCGGTCCTGATCCAAGGCCACGCCGTGTTTGCGGTCAACCTTCTGGGAAATCCGGCGCAGAAAGAGGCCTATCTGAAGCCGCTCCTGCGCAGCGAACGGATCTGTGCCACCTGTATTTCCGAACCAGAGGTCGGCTCGAACGTGCGCGAGGTCAAAACCCGCGCAGACCGCGAGGGCGACAAGATTTTCGTCACCGGCCAGAAGCTCTGGATTTCCAATGGGGCCCAGTCGGATTTCGCCATCGTTGTCTGCAATCTGGACGACGGTATTTCCATGGTCATCGTCGACCGTGACACCGGCGGATACGAAAGCCGCGAATTGCGCAAGCTGGGGCTTGTTGGTGCATCGACCTGCGAATTGTTTTTCGACCGGGCCGAAACCACTGCCGAACATGTTCTCGGTAGTGCAGGCGGGGGCCTGTTCCAGACTTTGAAGCTGTTTGAAAGCGCCCGCGTGTTTGTCGGCCTGACCAGCATTGGCATTGCCCAGGCAGCACTGGAATGTGCCGTCAAATATGCGCAGGAACGCGAACAGCACGGCAAGCCCATCGGCGGGCACCAGTTGATCCAGGGCTACCTGGCCGACATGGCCACGCACCTGGATGCAGCGCGCCTGTTGTGTCAGCGCGGCCTGCAGCTTCTGGATCTGGGCGTGCGGTGCGACACACAGACCTCGATGGCGAAATGGTATGCGACGGAAATGGCTGTCGAGATTGCCGGCAAGGCCGTCCAGATTCACGGCGGCAACGGCATCACCAAGGAGTTTCCCGTCGAACGGCACTTCCGCAATGCCAAGATCATGCCGATCCCGGACGGGACCACCGAGATCCAGAAACTGGTCATCGGGCGTAACCTGACCGGGCTGAACGCGTTCTGACGGTTGAACTGAGCTGAAATGAAATGGGAGCGGCCGGGAAATCCCGATCGCCCAGCATATGCGAGCATCATCCGGTTATGGCCAGGCTCAGCCGTCCTTATCGTTGACGATCAACTCGGCATTTTCCGGCAACTCCGCGACCACGCCCACCGCGTCGGCGCGGATTCTGGCCTGCAGTTTGAAGGCCTCGGCGGCGGCCTCTTCGGCAGCGGCCGTGTCGGCACCCTCATCCAGCACCAGCGAAAGCCGGATCATGTCGCGGTCGTTCTCGCGCGTCACAACGGCCTGTGCAGACTTGGCGCCGGGTGTCGCGATCACGACTTCCTCGATCACGCGGGGATAAACGAAGATCTCGCGCACCTTCACTGCCGCGCCCACCCGGCCCTGCAGGGCGGACAGGCGACTTACGCTTCCATCCGCGTTGCTTTCCAGCGCAAAGGCGCTGTCGCCGGTGCCGAACCGGATCATCGGCCAACCTGCATCGCGCGCGGTCACGACGACCTCGCCCGGCTCGCCCTGCGGCAGTTGTTCGCCGCTGACCGGATCGCAGATCTGCACCACGCGGTCGGGATGAACCACATAGCCTTCGCCGCCATCCTCATAGGCGACAAGGCCCAGATCCGCAGTGGCATAGGCAGCCCAGGTGGAGACGCCATAGTCGGCCTTGATTCGGCGGCGTTTGGCCATCCAGTCACCCATCTCGCCACCAAGAAACGCGCTTTTCACCTTCCACGCGTCGCGGCCATAGGCTTCGATCACCTTATCCGCCAGCGTCAGGAAAAACGCGGTCGAGGCGCAGATCGAGGTCACGCCGGTTTCGACGATGATCTGTGCCTGAAGCTCGGTATTGCCGACCCCGCCGGGGATCACCGTGGCGCCCGCGGCCTGCGCCGCTTCATCGAACAGAAGCCCCGCAGGCACGAGGTGGTACATCCAGGTGTTCAGGATGACATCCCCCGGTCCCACGCCGGCCGCCTTGAACAGCAGGTCAAGACCGTGACCGCCACCGCCCGAAAGGGCCGGTTCGAAGATCGGGCCGGGCGACACGTAGATCCGCCCGACATCCTTCAGATCCGAGGCAAGGAAACCGCCGAAAGGCGGGTTGTCGCGCTGGATCTTCAGAAGCTCTTCCTTCTTCATCACCGGAAGACGCGACAGGTCTGCCAGCGACGAAACAGCAGCCGGGTCGAATCCGGCAGCCGCAAACCGTGATTTCAGGCCCGCAGCCTTTTCAGCCGCGGCGGCATAGGCTTGCGCGATACCTTGATAGATGTTTTCGGACATGACCATGCCTCCTTGACCGTTCGCCGCTTAAATCGGGCAATCCTTGCGGAAGTTCGGCGCGCGCTTCTCGCGGTGCGACAGCACGCCTTCCTTGACGTCGTCGCCCATGAAGCCGAGCATTTCCAGCGCGGTCGACGCATCGAAGATCGGGCCGGCCTGACGCAGCCAGTTGTTCAGCGAATACTTGGTCCAGCGGATCGCGCTTTGCGAGCCGTTGGCCAGCTCGACGGCCGTGTCCAGAGCGATCTGCTGCAGCTCGTCATCTTCAACGCACATCGACACAAGACCGATGCGCTCGGCCTCTTCGCCCGAAACCGGCTTGCAGGTCATCAGGTAGTATTTTGCCTTGGCCATCGAGGTCAGAAGCGGCCAGATGATCGCCGCAACATCACCGGCGGCAACCCCCAGGCGCGGGTGACCATCGACGATCTTGGCCCGCTTCCCGGCAATCGAGATGTCCGCGAGGATGCCGACAACCAGACCGGCGCCGGCCGCGGGGCCGTTGATCGCGGAAATGATCGGCTTGTTGCAGTTGATGATGTTGTAGACGAGGTCCTTGGCCTCTTTCCACGTCTTCATGATCTCGTGCGAATTGCCGATCATGTTTTCGATCAGGCTGAAATCGCCGCCGGCAGAGAACGCCTTGCCCGCGCCGGTCACGATGACGGCGTTGATGTCCGGGTCACGGTCGATGTCGATCCACATATCCGTCATCTGGGTATGGGTTTCGGCATCCACCGAGTTGAAGCTCTCGGGCCGGTCGAACGTGATGCGCAGCACGCGATCCGCGGGATAGTCAAATTTCAGTTTGTCGTATTTTGCATAACGCTCCGACATGGGTCTTTTCCTCCGTAGGGTATGGGTTCAGCCTGGCAGTCCGAGAACGGCCTTGGACAGGATGTTTCGCTGGATTTCGTTCGATCCGCCGTAGATCGTGGTCGGCCTGGCCTTGTAGAAGCTCGCAAGGACATCGACACTTACGTTGCCGACCTGAAGCGGGCCGACGGTGCCGCCATCGGGTCCGGCGGCCTCGATCATCAATTCGGTGATGCGCTGAAAGCACTCGGTCACCCAGATCTTGAGCATCGAGACATCCGCGCCCAGCGTTTCGCCTCGCTTCAGTTGGTCGGCGAAGCGGGCGTAAAGCGCGGCGTGATCCTCTACATCAAGCGCGGCCTGTGCAAAACGGTCACGGAATACCGGATCGTCGAAAGCGCCACGGCCCCGGGCAAAGCTCTCAAGCTGACCCAGGGCGTTCTGGGCCAGGCTGGGCGCGCCGATGAAGATGCGCTCGAAGCTCAGGAGCGCCTTGGCCATGCTCCAGCCCTTGTTCAACTCGCCCACGAGGTTTTCGCGCGGCGTGCGGGCATTGTCGAAAAAGACCTCGCAAAACTCGGTTTCCCCGGAAAGCGTGGTGATCGTGCGCACCTCGACGCCGGGCTGATCCATCGGGGCCAGGACAAAGCTGATGCCCTGCTGTTTCCTGGGCGTGTCCGGTTCGGTGCGCACCAGCATGAAGATATGCGTGGCGTCATGCGCCATCGTGGTCCAGATCTTCTGCCCGTTTATGACGAACTCGTCGCCGTCAATCTCCGCGCGGGTGCGCAGGTTGGCCAGATCGGACCCGGCACCGGGTTCGGAATAGCCCTGGCACCAGATGTCCTCGCAACTGAGAATGCGCGGCAGCCAATAGTCCTTCTGTTCCTGGGTGCCAAACTTGATGATCAGCGGGCCGACCATCTGCACACCCATATCGCGCCCGCGATTGACACCCCAGCGTTGCTGTTCTTCGTAAAAGATCAAGAGTTTGGCGGCGTTCAGCCCCATGCCGCCATATTCCGCAGGCCAAGCCGGCGCGACCCAGCCTCTGGCGTGCAGCTTGCGGTGCCAGGGTTCGATCTCGCAAAATTTGGGTCGGTGCGGCAGGTGGCGCAGCTCCTCGGGGTACTCGGCCTCAAAAAAACCGCGCACTTCCTTGCGGAACTCCGCATCGCTCATTGCGTTCCAGTCGGTCATTGTGCGGCCCCCTCTC
>NZ_JAGHRC010000009.1 GCF_017743975.1 Ruegeria sp. R14_0
GGGATCTCAAGCAGACCGGGGGTGCCATAGGTGGACACCGACTGCGCCTGTGCAAGGCCCGTCGCCAAAACGCAAACCAAAGCCAAAAGGCCCGTTCGCAGGTGTGTAACTGCTCGAATCTTCACGTCACTTTCGCCGCATTTTTGCCGCAATCACCTAGACGCTTTAAGCAAGAACGTCTTGCCTCAATTCCACACACAAACGGATTCTTTTTCTTTTGTGCTCAAAATACAATTCACCAAAAAATATACGCCCAAACCAAACATTTAACAAAAACAACGGCTTTGGCACAAAACAACCCAAGGTAGTTCTGAGTAGAAAACATATTCAACAATTTATTTATATTTTGGCTTTTGGTGGAGAGGTGTTTTACATAATACACAAGGATGAGATTCGTTTAGGTTCCGAAAACGAATCCACCCTTAAAAAATCATCGTCACGCACCACCGCGGCGCAACATCACTGAGACAGTGCGCCAGACGATTAGCGCTTCCATCGCAAGACCCGAATTTGCAATGTAGTAAAGGTCCGCCTGTACTTTTCGACGCGTCGCGTCAGTGCCTTCGATGTATCCCAGTTCGACCTGTGCCCATCCGCTGATGCCTGGGCGCACGTTATGCCGTTCCTGGTATCCCGGGACATCGGACAGGTATTGTCGTGCATGTTCAATATAGTCAGGACGAGGTCCGACCAGGCTCATCTCGCCTTTGAAAACATTGATGATTTGAGGCAACTCATCCAGGCGGGTTTTGCGCAGGAAATGGCCAAGAGGAGTGATCCTGTCTTCCTCCAACGGGCAATCGGCACTGCGTTCGATCTTGGGTGCCGGGCGCATCGAACGAAACTTGTAAGCCGTGAACGGCTTGCAATTCCGGCCCATGCGTTCCTGTGCAAAAAACAGGGGTCCCTTGTTCCAAATCGGATTCAGGATCAGCAGGACAACACCACAAAGGACAGCAAGCGGCAGCAAGAAAACTAAGCTGACCACAAGGTCAAATCCGCGTTTTGCGATGCCGAACAAAACGCCATGTGTGCCACCGGAAGACGCTGGGCGGTACATGGCCGACTCCGATGAGTCCGCGTCGGAAATATTGAAATCAAACATAAAGGAAAAGCCCCAGACACCAAACGAACCAAACACGCAAGAATTGCAGAGTTAGCGCGTGAACCGTTTAGTAACTGACGTGAGTTGCAGTCAAGCACTTTGAGTAAAATCAGATTCAAATTCGTTGTTTCGTCATATCTGTGATAAAATTGGGTGCCTAATAAAAAGGCGCAGATCGGATCTTCCTTCGAAAAAGGACAACAGTCGCGATCCAAAAGCCAGATCTGGTCGTTGTCCGGCGCACTCGTGGTGTTCTTTCATGAACGCTTGTGACGTTGATGACAGCCCGAAACAAGCTTGCTAGGATTCTGCCATCCCCAACAGGAGGGCTGTTTCGTGCTTTTTATTACCAACAGATTTCCAACCCAAAGCATCCGTACTCGCAAGGGTCGCCGGTTCACCTTTGACCTGAACAATAATGCACCGTCGAACTCGGTATTTTATTGTGAGAAGGGTGACGATGAACATCACACCGAGATCACCAGCAAAGAGCTGTTGCGACGTGTGCGTGACAGTGATTGCCGTCAGGTCATGCTCTACCTGCACGGGTTTAACAATTTGCCCGAGGATGTGTTTCAAACGACCACAGAATTGCAGCGCCTGTGTGATCAGGCAAATCCCGGCGAAGTTATGGTGCTGCCACTGATCTGGCCCAGTGATGCCAAACAGGGGATTGTGCAAAAATACTGGGACGACCAAAAATCCGCGGATCAAAGCGGGTTTTCCTTTGCCCGTGTGCTGGAACGGTTTCTGGAATGGCGCAATAGCGATGACAACGAGCCCGAAACTGCGCCGTGCCTGAAACGGATCAACCTGCTTGCGCATTCGATGGGCAACCGGGTTCTGCGTCAGACGCTGATAGAATGGGATCGCTACGATTTGGCCTCAGGCGTACCGCTGTTGTTCCGCAATACGTTCATGGTCGCTGCGGATGTCGTCAATGAAAGCGTACACGAACACGAGCCGGGCGTTCTGGTTAGCCACGCCTCGCGTAACGTTGTCGTCTATTTTGCATCGGACGATCTGGCTCTGCGGGCTAGTAAGGCGGCGAACCTTAAGAACAAGGTGGCCTCGCGCCGTTTGGGCCATACGGGCCCCGAGAATATCGACCGGACGCCCCATAATGTTTTCCAGGTGGATTGCGACGACATCAACACCCGTTATGACACCCCGACCGGGCACAAGTACTTTGGCGCTGTTTCGCCCGGTGGAGAGGCGGGGTTGGTGTTCCGGCATATCTTTCAATGTGTTCAGTCCGGTCGGGTTTTCCCGGATGACCCGCATCAACGCTCGGTCATCCTGCGCTAGGGGTGTTTAGTGTCTAATTCGGACTCGCGGCGTATCTCAGCTTGTCGAAATTGCGGATAGTTCACAATCTGGTGTTGCAACTGTCGAAATCATCTGGATGATCAGCAACCACCAAGACCGTCGAAAACGGTCTGCCGTTCCAGAAACGGTATCAACGAAAATGGGGAGACTACAATGATCCTTAAAAACCTGATGATCGCTGCCAGTGCGACTGCACTGATGGCGGGTGCCGCATCGGCCGAAACTCTGCGATGGGCACGTGCTGGTGACGCGCTGACGCTTGACCCGCACTCGCAAAACGAAGGTCCGTCGCACACCATTCGCCACCAGATGTACGAGCCGCTGATCATCCGCGATGTAACTGGCGCGTTTGAACCCGCGCTGGCGACCGAGTGGGGTCCCAAGGCTGATGACCCGAATGTTTGGGTTTTCAAACTGCGCGAGGGTGTGAAGTTCCACGATGGCGCGGATTTCAACGCCGAAGACGTGGTGTTCAGCTTTGAACGGGCCAAACAGCCCAATTCGGACATGAAAGAGCTGATCGGCTCGATCACCGAGGTGCGGGCGGTTGACGACTATACCGTCGAGATCGTCACAGACGGTCCGAACCCGATCCTGCCATCGAACCTGACCAACCTGTTCATTCTGGACAAGGGCTGGGCCGAGGCGAACAACACTGTCAATGTGCAGGATTTCGAGGGCGGCGAGATCACCTATGCCACCACCAACGCCAACGGGACCGGGCCATATGTGCTGCAAAGCCGCGAGCCTGACGTCAAAACCGTAATGGTGCGCAACGACAACTATTGGGGCATCGACCAGTTCCCGATGGAAGTGACCGAGATTGTCTATACCCCCATCCAAAACGCTGCGACCCGCGTTGCCGCGATGCTGTCGGGTGAGGTGAACTTCCTGCAGGACATGCCGGTGCAAGACATTGACCGCGTCAATGGTGCTGATGGCCTGATGGTCAAGCAAGCGCCGCAGAACCGCGTGATCTTCTTTGGTATGAACCAGGGTGCGGATGACATCGAAGCGGACAACGTGGACGGCAAGAACCCTCTGGCCGATGTGCGTGTGCGTCAGGCGATGTCGATGGCGATCAACCGTGATGCGATCCAACAGGTCGTGATGCGCGGCCAGTCGCAGCCCGCAGGTATGATCGCACCGCCCTTCGTGAACGGCTGGACCGAAGCGATGGACGGCGAGTCCGCCACCGATCTGGAAAAAGCCAAGGAACTGATGGCCGAGGCCGGTTATCCCGATGGCTTCTCAATTCGTCTGGACTGCCCCAACGATCGCTACATCAACGACGAAGCGATCTGTCAGGCAGCCGTTGGCATGCTGGGTCAGATTGGCGTGACCGTGAATCTGGACGCCAAGCCCAAGGCACAGCACTTCCCGCTGATCACCGACAGCAAGACCGACTTCTACATGCTGGGTTGGGGTGTTCCGACATATGACTCGGAATACATCTTCAACTTCCTTGTGCACGGTCGCGAAGACGATATCGGTACATGGAACGGCACCGGCTATCAGGACGATGCGCTGGACGCGAAGATCAAGTCGCTGGCCTCGAACACCGACCTGGACGCGCGGAATGCGGACATTGCCGACATCTGGCGTGTGGTGCAGGACGAAGCGCTGTACATCCCCATTCACCACCAGGTTCTGAACTGGGGCATGGCTGACGGTGTGGGCATCGAAGTGGATGCCGAAGACCAGCCGAAGGTCAAATACTTCACCATGCAGTAAGACAAACTTTTGACGATCAGACGGGGCGCGATTTTCGCGCCCTGTTTTTTGTTGCGACCTGAGATTTCCTTGCGCACGGGTCAAAAACCAAGAACACTCGACCCCAGAAACAGGGAGACATAACAATGATCCTCAGGAACAGCGCCATTGGCCTTGCGATGCTGACTGTCACCAGTGTTCAGGCTGCAGATTTCAAATGGGCCTCGACCACCGACCCGCAAACCATGGACCCGCACGCGGTCAACTCGGCTCCGGTTCTGGGGTTCCTCAACAACGTCTACGAAGGTCTTGTCCGGCGCGACAAGGATATGAGCGTTCAGCCCGCTCTGGCGGTCAGCTGGGAGCCGATCGGCGAGGGCGATGGCTGGCGCTTTAACCTGCGCGAAGGGGTGACCTTTCACGACGGCAGCACATTTGACGCGCAGGACGTTCTGTTCAGCTATCAGCGTGCTTCGGGCGAGGCGGCCGATACCCGCAGTTGGTTTGCCCCGGTCAGCGACGTCATCGTGGTCGATGACTACACCGTTGATTTCATGATGACCGCACCAAACCCGCTGTTCCCGTCGTCGATTGCAAACTGGATGATCATGGATCAGGGCTGGACCGAGGCGAACGACGCCGCGGTGCCGGACAAAGAGGCTGGCAACTACGCTACGATCAATGCCAACGGCACCGGCGCTTTCAAGGTCACCGAACGCGAACCGGGCCTGAAAACTGTGTTAGAGCCGTTTGACGGCTGGTGGGGCGAGGTCGAGCACAACATCACCCGTGCCGAATTCAACCCGATCCAGAACCCGGCCACCGCCGTGGCCGCGCTGTTGTCCGGCGATGTGGACATGATCAACCCGGTGCCAATCCAGGACGTCGCGCGTCTGCAAGAGGACGGCGATGTCGAGGTCATTCAGGGTATCGAAGCGCGCGTCATCATGCTGGGCTTTGACCACGAAGCCGAGACGCTGAAATACACTGATGATGCGGGCCAACCGAACCCGTTCCGCGACCCGCGCGTGCGCAAAGCTGTTGCGCAGGCGGTGAATGTAGATGCCATTCTGGCCACGATCATGCGTGGCAACGCCGAAGCGGCATCTCAACTGGTCAGCCCTGCAATGAGCGGATACTCTGAGGCCAATGCCGAACGTCCCGCCTTTGATGTCGAGGGTGCCAAGGCCCTGCTGGCCGAGGCTGGATATGCCGATGGGTTCTCGTTCGGGCTGAAATGCCCCAATGACCGCTACCTGAATGACGAGGCCGTCTGTCAGGCTGTCGTCAGCATGTTGGCCCAGATCGGGATCACGGCTGAACTGGAGGCGATGCCGGTGCGTAACTACTGGCCCGAGTTGCGTGAAGATAACTACGACATGTACCTGCTGGGCTGGAGCCCGGGTACCTTTGACGCCGAACACCCCGTCCGCTTTCTGGTCGCGACGCCAAACGAAGAGAAAAAGCTGGGCAGCTGGAATTTCGGTGGCTTCTCGAACGCACGTGTAGACGAGCTGTTGCCCGCGATTCAATCCGAACTGGATCAAACCAAGCGTCAGGCGATGCTGGACGAGGTTGCGCAGATCATTCAGGACGAACAGGTCTATGTGCCGATGTACGTGCAGCCTCTGGTCTGGGGTACGCGCAGCAATATCGAGCTGACGCAGCGCCCGGACAATTTCTTTCTGTTGCGCTGGGTAACGGTAAACTAGCGCCGCTTGAAACGTGGGTTGGTGCGGACCTGTTCAACAGCGCCAATCCCATCCTGCGCTGGGTGTAACCGATGGCACAGGAAAAAAGGGCCGCTCTGACGTCATCCCGTTAGCGATACCTTGACCATTTGGTCAACCCGTGCGTAGAGAAGCGGATCAATGGGGAAAGTGAATGTTCGCATATATCGTCCGAAGGATGTTCCAATCCGTGATCGTACTGCTGGTCGTGGGTCTGGTCGCATTTTCTATGTTCCGGTTTGTTGGCGATCCGATCGACAACATGCTGGGTCAGGAACGCACGCAAGCCGATATCGACCGGCTGCGCGGTGAGCTGGGGCTGGATCAGCCGATTCCGGTTCAGTACTACAAATTCCTGAGAGAGGCCGTTCAAGGCAATTTTGGCGTGTCGTACCGTCAGGGACGTCCGGTCTCGACCATCATCGCCGAACGCGCGCCAGCCACGTTGGAACTGGCCTTTGTCTCGGGATTTCTGGCCATCACGATGGGTATCGCTTTGGGCGTATTCACGGCCATCCGACGACAAGGGGTCGCTGCGAATATAATCATGACCGTATCGCTGATCGGGGTGTCCCTGCCGACCTTCCTGATCGGGATCTTATTGATCTACATTTTCTCGGTTGAATTGGACCTCCTCCCCAGCTTCGGGAGGGGCGAGACCGTTATGATTGGCAACTGGTCCACCGGTTTCTTGACGACTTCCGGTCTCAAGGCGCTGATCCTGCCTGCGATTACGCTGGGTCTGTATCAGATGACGCTGATCATGCGGCTGGTGCGGTCGGAAATGCTTGAGGTTCTGCGTGCCGATTACGTCCGGTTCGCCCGTGCCCGCGGGTTGTCGGATCGGGTCATCAACTTCCGCCACGCGTTAAAAAACACCATGGTTCCGGTGATCACGATTACGGGTCTGCAGTTGGGCTCGATCATCGCCTTTGCCATCATCACCGAGACGGTGTTCCAGTGGCCGGGCGTCGGTCTGCTGTTCATCAACGCGATCCAATTCGTGGATATCCCCGTCATGGCCGCTTATCTGATGCTGATTTCGGTCATGTTCGTGACGATCAACCTGATCGTCGATCTTCTCTACTATGCAATTGACCCGCGCCTGCGTGTCGACGCGAGGGCCACATGACCGATACCTTCGAAACCCCTTCTGCCCCCACCAAATCGCGTTTCGCCAAGTTTTGGGACAGCGATTTTGCGTGGTCATTCCGGCATTCGCCAGTTGCGATGATCGCGTCTCTGGTGGTGCTGATCCTTGTTCTGTCGGCCGTTTTTGCGCCTCTGATCGCTCCGTATAACCCGTTCGATCCGGCGTCGCTGAACCTGATGAACGGCTTTACACCGCCGGGCACGCCGAATGCCTTTACGCAGGACACGTTCCTGATGGGCACCGACGACCAGGGACGGGACGTTTTCTCGACCATCCTGTACGGCATGCGCATATCGCTGTTCGTCGGTGTGTCGGCGGTGCTGCTGGCGATGATCATCGGTATCGTTCTGGGCCTTATCGCCGCCTATTTCGGGGGCTGGGTCGAAACGCTGATCATGCGGGTTGCGGATGTGCAGCTGACCTTCCCTGCGATTCTGGTGGCGATGCTGATCTTTGGCATCGCCAAGGGCGTGACACCCCCGGAATACCGCAACGAGATGGCGATCTATGTTCTGATCATCGCGATCGCGCTGTCCGACTGGGTGCAGTTCGCCCGTGTGGTGCGCGGTGCCGCGCTGGTGGAAAAGAACAAGGAATACGTTCAGGCCGCGCGCCTGATCGGACGCGGGTCGTTCCCGATCATGTTCCGCCATATCCTGCCCAACGTGCTTAGCCCGGTTCTGGTGATCGCCACGATCTCGCTGGCGCTGGCGATTATCGCCGAGGCGACGCTCAGCTTCCTGGGTGTGGGTGCGCCTCCGACGCAACCGTCACTGGGGACACTGATCCGCATTGGGCAGGGCTTCCTGTTCTCGGGTGAGTGGTGGATCCTGTTCTTCCCGGCCTGCACCCTTCTGGCGCTGGCCCTGTCGGTCAACCTGCTGGGCGACTGGCTGCGCGACGCGCTGAACCCAAAGCTGCGGTGATTTCATGAGCCTTCTTACGATCAATGACCTCACGGTCGAATTCCCGACGCGCCGCAAATTGTTTACCGCCGTGGACCATGTGGACCTGTCCGTTGAACCGGGCGAAATCCACGGTCTGGTGGGTGAATCCGGGGCGGGCAAATCCACCATTGGTGCCGCTATCATGGGCCTTTTGGATCGGCCCGGCCGAATTGCCAGCGGTACGATCAAATTGCGCGGCGACCAGATCAGTGGACTGGATGTCGACGCGATGCGCGGTCTGCGCGGCAAGAAGATCTCGATGATCTTCCAGGACCCGCTGACCTCGCTGAACCCTCTGTTCACCGTGCGTGAACAACTGGTTGAAACGATCCAGGCCCATCTGGGCGGCTCCGACGCCGAAGCGAACAAGCGCGCCCGGGATCTGATCGACCGGGTTGGTATTCCTGACCCGGACACGCGGTTGGATCAGTATCCGCACCAATTCTCGGGCGGGATGCGGCAGCGCGTGGTGATCGCGCTGGCGCTGTGTACCGAGCCGGATGTGATCATTGCGGACGAACCGACCACGGCGCTGGACGTGTCGGTTCAGGCGCAGATTCTGGACCTGATCAAGGAACTGGCGCAGGAGCGTCAGGTGGGCGTCATCCTGATCACCCATGACATGGGTGTGATCGCGGATACGACCGACAAGGTGACGGTGATGTATGCGGGCAAGGTGGTCGAAACCGGCGCGACCTCGCAAGTGATGGGGCAGCCCAGCCACGAATACACCAAGTCTTTGATCGCCGCCGTGCCGCGCCCGACGCTGAAACTGCACCGCTTTCCGCAGATCAGCTATGGCGGGCGTGAGACCAGGTTTGCCATCGAAGACATGGCGCGCCACTGGCCCAAGGTGGACAATGACACCAGCAAACCGGTGTTCGAGATTCGCAACCTGACCAAGAAGTTCCTGCAGCGCAAAGGCTTGCTGCCGTGGGATCGCACCTATTTCACCGCCGTTGATGACGTCAGCTTTGACATTCGCGCGGGCGAAGTGTTTGGCGTTGTGGGCGAGTCCGGTTCGGGCAAGTCGACGATCGCGCGGATGATTGCGGGGCTGTACCCGGTGGATGGTGGCACGATCACCTTTGAGGGCCAGACCGTCAGCGACCTGACCAACAAGGCTGCTCTGGATGCCTATCGCAAGAGCATCCAGATGATCTTCCAGGATCCCTATTCCTCGCTGAACCCGCGCATGCGGGTGGATGACATCGTGGCTGAACCGATCCGCCATCACAAACTGATGGACGGGTCCGATATCAAGCGCCGCGTGGATGAGCTGTTGGATCAGGTGGGACTGGGGCATGAAGCGGGCCTGAAATTCCCGCACGAGTTTTCGGGCGGTCAGCGCCAGCGGATTTCGATCGCGCGCGCACTGGCGACGCAGCCGCGCTTCCTGATCTGTGACGAACCGACCAGCGCACTGGACGTGTCGATCCAGGCGCAGATTCTGAACATCCTGAAGGATTTGCAGGAACATCTGGGCCTGACCCTGCTGTTCATCAGCCACGACCTGCCGGTGGTACGCCAGATGTGCGACCGAGTGGCCGTAATGAAGCAGGGCAAAGTGGTCGAGCTGCAGGAAACCAACGCTTTGTTTGCCAATCCGCAGACTGAATACACGGCCGAATTGCTGCGCCTGATGCCTAAACTGGACGATCTGTCGACCGACGGATTGGAAGCCGAGGCCTGATTGAAAAAGCCCAATTGCCCTCCGCTCGGGCAATTGGGTGTGCATAAACATTAAAATATTCAAACTTTGCAGACTCATGCGGGTCTGTTGTGTTACGTCTGTGTCTGGAGTTGGGGGCTTCAGAGGGGCGACATGTCTCAGGACCTTAGGGACTGGCTAAGCGCACTTGGACTATCTGACTACGCGCAAGCCTTTTTGGATAATAAAATTGATTTCGCAATTTTGCCCGATCTGACGGGCGAAGATCTGATCGAAATCGGTGTGACTGCTGTCGGAGACCGCCGCAGATTGCTGCGCGCGATTTCTGAACTTGAGACTTTTGAAACTGTACAACCCTATGAACGCGAAACCCCGCTTGAACCCGCCAAGCGGCAGGTCACGGTCATGTTCGCCGACCTGACCGGCTTCACCCGCCTGACCAGCGAGCTGGATGCCGAAGACATGCACGCGCTGCTCAACGGCTTTTTCGCCAAGGTCGATCACGTGGTCGAGAAATACGGCGGGCGGATCGACAAACATATCGGTGATGCGGTGATGGCCGTTTTTGGCGCGCCTATTTCACACACAAACGATACCGAACGCGCAGCGCGCGCGGCGTTGGAAATCCATGCGGTGCTGCCCAGCCTGAACCCGCCGCTCTCCTGTCATATCGGGCTTGCCTCGGGGCAGGTGATTGCCAGTACGACGGGCAGCGAGGCGCACACGGAATACACGGTTACGGGCGACGGCGTGAACCTGGCCTCGCGCATAACCGACATGGCCGCGCCGGGTGAGGTTTTGGTCTCACACGACATTCAGCGAGCGTTAGGGCCGCTTTTTGTCGGTGAGTCGATGGGCGAAAAGACGATCAAAGGGTTAAGTGCCCCGGTTGAGCTGTGGCGCTTGGACCGCATGGCGCGCAACATCCGGTCGCGCCGGCATCGTTTTGTGGGTCGCGAGCGAGAGCTGTCCTTGTTCTCGGCCACCTTCGACCGCTGTCAGCGGCACGGCAAGGGCGAGGTCCATATCGTTCTGGGTGAGCCGGGCATAGGTAAGACCCATCTGTCCGAACAGGTGGCCGAACTGGCAGACAGCCTGTCCTATTCCATCCACAACGGCGTAGTCATGGATTTCGGCACGCGCGAGGGGCATTCGGCCATTCAATCCGTGGCGCGCAGCATTCTGGGGCTAGAGCCTACGGACAATGCCGCCACTTGCGCCTCGGTCGCAGCGGACGCCATCACCAAGGGCTGGGTCTCGGCGGCCAACGCGGGTCACCTGAACGCCCTGCTGGAGTTGGAGCAGGACCCAGGTCTGGCCGAGGTTTATGCGGTGATGGACAATGCCACCCGTCTGCGCGGGCGACGACAGGTCATTGATGAGCTCATCACAGCCCGCAGCGCAGAGGCCCCGCTGCTGATCCAGATCGAAGACATCCACTGGGCTTCGCCGGAAATCCTAACCGCCTGTGCCCATATCGCGGCGATGACGCGCGATCTGCCGTGCGTTTTGTTGATGACCAGCCGGGTCGAGGGTGATCCGATCAACCGTGAATGGCAGATGGCCACAGACGGCGCGCTGATTTCCAAGTTGGAACTGGCGCCCATGGGGGATGAACAGGCCCGAAAACTGGTTGAAGAGTTCACGGGCATCGATCCCGAATTGTTGGACACTTGCGTGAAACGCGCCGGGGGCAATCCGTTGTTTCTTGAACAATTGCTGCGCAACATCGACGTGCTGAAACAGGAATCTGTTCCGGGCAGCATTCAGGGCATTGTGCAGTCTCGACTGGATTCTCTGGATCGCGCCAGCCGAGCAGCGATTCAGGCGGCTTCGGTCCTTGGTCAACGGTTTTCACCCGAAGTGCTGAATTTCCTTTTGGGCGAAGGGCATCTGGACACTTCGACCCTGATCCGTTCGGCCCTAATCCGCGAGGCGGGGGCCGATCTTATGTTTGCCCACGCGCTGATCCGGGATGGGTCATACGCGACACTGGTGAAATCCGAACGCGCCCGGCTGCATCGTCAGGCAGCCAAATGGTTCGAAGATCGCGACGCGACGCTGCGGGCACAACATCTGGACCGTGCGGGCGCGAACAATGCGGCGCAGGCTTATCTGGAGGCCGCCGACAAGCTGATCCTTGCATTCCAGTTCGACGACGCCAGCCCGCTGATCGAGCGGGCGCTGGAACTACCTTCGCCAGCCGGAGTGCGGTTTGACCTGCTGTGTGCCCGGGGTGAGACGCACCGGTTGCAGGGCCTATCCGATGATGCGCTGCGCGAGTTCAAGGAAGCCGCCGAACTGGCGGATACGGATGAACAGGTCTGCCGGGCGCATATCGGGCTGGCGCAGGCCGCGCGTCAGGCCAGCCTATACAAAGAAGCACTTGAAAGCCTCGATATTGCTGAGGCCGCCGCCGAACGCTGCGGGTCTGATCGTGACATTGCCCAGATCAACTATGTCCGCGGCAATGTTTATTTCCCGCTAGGACAGGTGAA
The DNA here is from genome assembly GCF_017743975.1 of Ruegeria sp. R14_0. Lineage (GTDB taxonomy): Bacteria > Pseudomonadota > Alphaproteobacteria > Rhodobacterales > Rhodobacteraceae > Ruegeria. The sequence continues at coordinate 12,148 of NZ_JAGHRC010000009.1, forward strand.
AAAGGCGCTTGAGAGCAACGAAAAGGCTCTAACACTGGCCAGAAAGCTGGAATCCGCGCGTCTGGAGGTGGGTGCGCTCAGCGGGTTTGGCGATGCCAATTTCATGAATGCCACGATGCAGACGGCCACAGGGTTTTATACGCAGGCCGTTGAGCGGGCGCGGGAAAAGGGTTTGGTTCGCGACTTGGCGGCGAACCTGCACAACCTCAGCGTCGCCCGCAGCTATACGGGCGATGTGGCGCAGGGCAAAAAGGACGCACAGGAGGCTATTGAGGTCTCGCAAAAGTACTTCGCCTTTGTGCCGGAATGCGTGGCACAGACCTGCCTGGGGGTGGCGCATACGTTCCTGGGCGAGTTGGATCAGGCTTTGGACACCTTCTCGGTTTCAGCAGAGATCGCCCACCGTGTCGGGGCCAAGCGCCTGGAGGCCCAGGCGTTAGAGCATCTGGCGCGAACGCAAGTCTATGCCGGTCAGATCGAAGCAGCCCGCGAAACCGGCCGCCGCGCCGTGGACATCGCCCTGGAACATGGACGGAATTTCGTGGGACCAAAGGCGCTTTCGGCGTTGGCCATGGCTGAAACCGACCCAGAGGCGCAGGATCACCACCTCAAACTGGGTGAGGAAATCATCGCCGAGGGCTGCGTTGGGCATAGTCACCTGCACTTCTACACAGATGCCAGCGCCGTCATGCTGGCGCGGCAGGACTGGGATGAGGCGACGCGGTACGCGGATGCCCTGGCCAAGTTCACTTCGGATGAACCCCTTCCAATGGTGGATCTTTCAATCCAACAGGCTCGAACATTGGCAGAATGCGGGGGCTGGGGCATTCCACTGGCGTCCCATGAAGGATTCGATGCATTGAAGGCCGGTTTTCAGGACCTCGGTATCACGCAGTCGCTGGTCGGGCGGCTGGATTAGACGGGCGAGGGGCTGAATGACCATCGAAAAGAAAGTCTGGTTGATCTCGGGCGCCATCACGCTGGGTCTGGCGCTTCTGCTCATCAAACTCTGGATCGACCTGAACCATTTCGAAGAGGATCCCACGCAGTTGCCGGATCAGGCGTCGGTCGACACATACCTGAATGACCTCCCCAGTCTACCTGAGCATCAGGTGCGAACGGGCATCTTTATCAAGTCCTTCAGTTTTACCGGGGCCAGCGACGTTCATGTCAGCGGCTATATCTGGCAGCATTACGAGGACGGGGTGCACGACGCCATCAAACCGGCCAAAGGCGAAGTCGGGTTCATCCTGCCCGAAGCCTCCGACGCGGCGAACGGAATAGTCGAAGAGGCATATCGCATCGATCAGGACGGTTCCGAGCTGATCGGCTGGTACTTTGAACAAACCCTGCGACAGAGTTTTGACTACACCAGCTACCCCTTTGACCACAAAACTGTCTGGGTTCGCTTTTGGCCGAACAGATTCGACACTAATGTGGCTCTTATCCCCGACTTCTCGGCATATCCGGCCACCGGACCAGATGATATCTTTGGTATCGACAATCGCATCGTGATGGGCACGTGGGAGCGTGAGAATACCTATTTCGACTATCGACTATCCGATCTGGATACGACGCTTGGCATCGGTCAGATCGAGTATCAGACCAACCTGCCCGAGCTGCACTATAACTTCGTCATCAAACGTAACTTTGCGAACGCGTTCATCGTCCACATGATCCCGCTGATCGTCGTGACGATGTTATTGTTCGGGGCCGTCATGATCGTCACCCGCCGCCCCGAACTGGTCGAGCGGCACGATTTCAGCACCTCCAGCGTTATCGGCACATGTTCGGTCCTGTTTTTCGTGATCTTGCTTGCGCATGTGCAGTTGCGCGAAGGGTTCGCCGGATCACCGGTGATCTATATGGAGTCGTTCTTTTTCCTGATGTACTTCCTGCTGTTGGCGGTGTCGGTGAACACCTATCTGTTCGCCTCCGAGGCAGTGCCGTCTCTGCGGATCATCCACTATAAGGACAACCTGATCCCCAAGGCCTCGTTCTGGCCCTTTGTCCTTTTATGCATGGTGGTCATCACGGCCTACAACCTCAGCCTCAAGGACGACCCTGAGGATGAGGTTGTCGTGCAGGTCAGGCACTAGGTGGTTGAAACCCCGGTTTCGGTGTTCCTGTGGCCATGTCCAGCGTGTATTCCGCGACAATTCCGGACGTGCCGGCCTCCCACTGATCCAGATACTTGGTGGGATGGGCAATCACATAGGCATAGGCGGGCTTTTTCACCCCGTCGATCAGAACGTTGATCCGCTTGCGGACATAGACATTCTCTGGCGATCCCGGCCCGTGGTAGCCTTCGAGCCTATCCAGTTCTTTCAGCCCAGAGGATGTCACCCGGTACACTTCGCCTCGGATCGGCTTACCGCGTCCTTTCTGGTCGACCAGCGTGGCCATCCGGTGCAGGAAACCGCAGTTTGGATTGTCACAATGCGGCTCGTGCGGGACGATCAGGGGCATGCGTTGCCGGGTCACGGCCTCGCCCACGAAGTCGTCCAGCACTTCGGCATGGGCTTCGTGGTTTGGAAAGCCTTTCTTCAACGACCCGTAAGTGAAGTAGAGGTAGGTGCGTTCCCGATCATCGACCAGTTCGTCTTCGTCCTCTTCTTCGATCTCGGTCAGTGTGTGGGTATTGGCCCAATCGCTCAGCATTTTCAGCACTTCGTCCGAGATTTTGGCGTCCCGAACATCCATTGCGTTCTTGGGGCTCTGCAAAAAGTGAATGCAGGCGCTGGCGTCGATCCCATCTGCGCCCAGCAGGGTTTTCACCATGTCGACCGAGTTATTCATCACCGCCACATGCAGGCTGGTGAATCCATGGTCGTTGGTCGCATTGACGTTGATGCCGCGATTTATCAGTTCCTGTGCGGCCTTGAGGTCTGGTTTGCCGAGACCTTTCCCGTTCTCGTGCAACTCACCTTCACCACCCGCCGCATAGTGCAGCAGCGTGTCGCCACTGGAATCATCCACAATGTCGATCCCGGCCATGCCTTTGTCGACGGCGTCGAACACCCGGCGCCACTGCGCAAAGTCGTCAGATGCGGCGGCCTCCTGCGCCCATTTGCAGATGTTGTGTTCCTGATCGGCCAGTTCTTCAAAGGCTTCGTCAAGCACCTCCATGATCTGGTCCGGGGTGGCCATCATGCCGATCCCCATCATGCCGTTTGACAAACGCCCTTTGCGGGGGCCGACCAGATCAACGCCCAGATCGCGCAGTTTTTCGACGTTCCGCTGGGTCGTGACGTTGTTCCACATATTGGTGTTGCACGCTGGGCAAAGGATCGCGGGCTTGTTCCGGTACTGCCACGCGACAAAGACCGAGGTCAGCAGGTTATCAGCAATTCCGTTGGCGATCTTGCCCATCGTGTTGCACGTCACAGGGGCCACGATCACGCAATCGGCCCAGTCACACAGCGCAAGATGCGAGGCGCGCAGAGGCATTCCGAACTTGGTGTAACGGAAGTTCCACTCGTCGTCATCGCGGTAATAGTCGTTGTGCGAGATGTAGTCCTCGACCTTTTCGGGCTCATACCCCCTTTCAATCTCGACACCCTTTTCGATCTCGATATCGCGAAAGAACTTCTCGGCTGAAACCGACGGGATGAGCTTTACGTTGTGACCCGCTGCGGTGATCTTTTTGACCAGTTGCGGCACCTTGTCGGCTGCGGAAGATCCACAGGCACACAGCAGCACATTACGCTTTTCGCTGGGCGGTTCGGTCAGGCCGCCCTTGGGATAGCCAAAGATATTGTTGTCCAGACTGGGGGACTGATGGCGCAGCAGGACCGGCAGCCCGGCTTCGAATACCTTTTTCTGAAAATGGCCTTTGAGTATGCTGTCCACGATGTCGTTTCGACGACCCAGACACTCACCCTGGAAAAACAGATACGGGACGGTTTCCTTGCCCGTCATCGCGGTGAGTTGACGCCGCATCTTCATGACATTGGCACCATGCCCTTCGACATCGATCAGCTTGATCGTCGTGATACCGATATTGGCAAGGATACTGCGCAGCATATAAGACCACGGATCTTCATCGGCATAGAACAATACAATCGCGTTGTTCTTGACGATGGCGGCCACGTCGCTGGGGTCTTCGGGTGGTTCGCGTTCCTCGATGACCAAAAGCGCCGGGTCCTTCAGGTCGCGCAAGCCACGAAAGATGTTTTCGCGCGGGGCCTGCCAGACCTGCGAGGTTGCCGGGCTCATGTCCACGACGGTCACAAGATCGGTCTCTTCGTCATAGGCGATACACAAGCACCAGAATTCCTCCAGCAAAGCAGTTTCGCGGTACACATTTGCCGGTGGACGGATGACTTCGAACCCAAGCACGCGGTTGAAATCGATGTTGATCATCAGGTGCCGGTCGTGTGCCTTGTTCAGCCCGCGCAACCGGTCGCAGAACCATTCCTCTGGGGTGGTATGATCCTCTACGGGGCGTTGGGCGTAGCTGCGGAAGGCGCTGCCCAAATGCCCGATTTGTGACTGGGTAAGATAGCGCTGCGCCAAATCGTGCATTTCCATGGCGGTCGATACCCGGCTGAGCTTATCGCTCAGATCGGTTTCGGTGGCGAATAACAGCTTGTCTTCATCGACCGCCTCATCGCCCAGAATGGCCAGACTTTCGGCCAAAACGCCCAGCGAGTTCATGTTTGGGCTGGCGCGCCGGAACAGGTTGCGCCGTTTCTTTGGGTCTTTGGCTAAATAGCGGGTGCTGTCGACGTAGTTGCAGTCTTGTTTAAGAGTCTGCAGATGCGTTTTCACAGCCTCGCGGGCCGAAAACCGCAACATTCCTCGCGATCGCATCGAGGTTCCGTCGCGGTCTGACATCCCGGCCCATAACCGGTCGACAGTTGTGACCCATAGCTTACCGTATTTTTCGGGGTGAACATCCATCATATGCACCAGTCCGGTGCTGGGGTTGCATTTGGCGATGATCGCAAAATGACCGCCGGGCATGTTGTCCTTGCCGTGGGCGACGCCGACCTGAAAGTTCGCAACCAGAATGTCGTTATCCCCGCCCAACCGGTTGGATTCGTCGATCGCCTCGGACAGCAAATCGGCCGAGGTTGTGGCCTCATCCATGAAGTAGGCCTGAACCTGGATCACGTCCCGCAGGCCCTGACTGTGGATAAAGGTGCAGGCGACGTCGTACAGCTCGCCCAGGGAAATTCCGTCATTCACGACAAACGATGTCGGCAGCCCGCATTCGCGAAAGATGTCGTTGACTTCGTAGCTAAAACCAAGCGCTGACATGCTAAGCGCGGCGGCCGTCACGCTGCAGCAATTGATGGGTTGCTGGTAGTTTTGCAGATGTACGCTGACCAGATCGCCAAAAAGCGTGTCATAGCAGGCATCTCGGATAGGCTTCGGGATCTCGGACCACTGATGCCTGGACAGATAGGCCAACCTTGCCCCGGGCATGGCGTGCGCCTCGAGGCTGACGGGGATGTCGTAAATCTCCAGATGCTCTTCGTAGAAATAGTCTCCGGTGTCTGCGGTCGCCAGAACGTTATCACCCTGCCGCAACTGAACTTCGCCGCCGAGCACAACGAACATGCCGAGCGAGGGCAATGTCGTGTCTTCGGACACTTCAAAATATTCGAATTTCGAATGGATGACCGAAGGATCCTGCGCAGGTAGAACCTCGTCTATTAATTTCAGGTCATCTTGAGTTGGTTCGAATGATGTTGAGCTTTCAATTGGATCTTTTGGCACGCCTTGTCCCCCCTGAACTTCGTCGTGAATAAATTCTAAAACCCCAACGCTGGACCCTGTTTTTTTGAGTCAGACCCCCATAAGTCAGTCGAAAAAGCGACCGGCCATGCGGTGTTTCACGCGCTGGGCGGGCCGACCGAACAGTTTGATATGTGCGAACAATACGGCCCAATTGAGTGCACCGTATAATATTTGAATATAAAAATCACTGGGCTTGTTGATTTGTCAGGCCACGGTGCAACCGCGAGTTGGAAACGGCATCGCCCACAGACCAAGCGCATCGATTCCCCAACCTGACAAAGTGTCAGAAACGCCATCATAATGACGGCAAAACTTGCCGTTTCGTCAAGATTGCCCCTGCGTTTCGAACAGGTGGCGCCTCATACTTTTTGTAAACGATAGAGGAGGCGCGTTTTGAGCTGGAACATATGTGTCATCGGAGCAGGAAAGATCGGTCAGATGATCGCAACCCTGCTGAAGTCATCGCCCAATTATTCGGTCACGGTCGCCGATCGGGATCTGGTCGCGTTGTCGGCGCTGAACAAGCAGGGAGTTTCGACCCGTCAGATTGATGTGGATGACGATACACAGCTGACCCGGGGAATGACGGGATTTGATGCCGTGATCTCGGCGGCTCCGTTTTTTCTGACGCCCAAGATCGCGAAGGCGGCGAAAGCGGCTGGCGCTCATTACTTTGACCTGACCGAGGATGTGGCGGCCACCAACGCGGTGCGCGAACTGGCGAAAGACAGCGAAACCGCCTTTATGCCGCAATGTGGTCTGGCGCCCGGCTTTGTCGGGATCGCCGGAGCGTCCTTGGCCGCGGAATTCGACGAGTTGGACAGCCTGCATATGCGCGTGGGGGCGCTGCCGCTCTATCCGACCAATGCGCTGAAATACAATCTGACCTGGTCCACCGATGGCCTGATCAACGAATACTGCAACCCCTGCGATGCCATCGTGAATGGTGAGCGCGTCAAGACCGCCCCGTTGGAAGATTACGAGCTGCTGGGTCACGACGGGGTAGAATACGAGTGCTTCAATACGTCCGGCGGCTTGGGCACCTTGCCCGAAACCTTGGATGGCAAGGCAAGGGCGGTGTCGTATCGCTCGATCCGCTACCCCGGCCACTGCGAAATACTGAAGCTGTTGCTGCATGATCTGGGGTTGGACCGTCGCCGCGATCTGTTGAAAGACATCTTTGAAACCGCGTTGCCGCGCACCGATCAGGATGTGGTGCTGGTCTATTGCACCGCAAAAGGCATGATCGATGGCACGCTGCGCGAGAAATCCCTGATCAACAAGAGCTTTGCCCGCACCCTCAACGGACAGGTCTGGAGCGCCATTCAGGTGACCACCGCTGCAGGCGTTCTGGGCGTCGTCGATCTGATGCGAACGGGGGCGCTGCCCTCAAAAGGCTTTGTCCGGCAAGAGCAGGTGAAGCTTGCCGATTTCCTCAACACCGAATTTGGCCGGCTCTATCGGGCTGGCGACGTAACCGAACAGAACAAGGCGGCCTGAGATATGAAAGACATCGTGATGACAGCCCAAACCACATTGGCAAATCTGGACCTGACCGAGGCCGACCTGACTGGCGGCACGCTCAAGGTCACATCGCCCATCGACGGAAGCGTTCTGGCCGAAGTGCACGAGACACCTGCCTCCGAGATGGACGCGGTGTTCGCCCGCGCGAAAGCGGCGTTCAAGGCATGGCGCGTGGTGCCTGCCCCGCATCGCGGCGAGCTGATCCGCCTGTTGGGCGAAGAACTCCGCGCCGCAAAAGACGATCTGGGGGCTCTGGTCAGTTGGGAGGCTGGCAAGATCACGTCCGAAGGTCTGGGCGAAGTGCAAGAGATGATCGACATCTGCGACTTTGCCGTCGGCCTGTCGCGGCAGCTTTACGGTCTGACCATCGCATCCGAACGCCCCGGTCACCGGATGATGGAGACATGGCATCCTGCCGGTCCCGTCGGCGTGATTTCGGCCTTCAACTTCCCGGTGGCAGTCTGGTCATGGAATGCGGCTTTGGCGCTGGTCTGCGGTGATCCGGTGATCTGGAAACCATCCGAGAAAACCCCGCTGACAGCGATGGCCTGCCAAAAGATCTTTGAACGCGCTCTGGCCCGGTTCGGTGATGCGCCTGACGGGCTGCTGCAAACGCTGATCGGTGGTGCCGCGCTGGGCGAAGCACTGGTCGCCAGCGAAGAGGTTCCCGTGATCTCGGCCACCGGCTCGACCCGCATGGGTCGCGCGGTTGCGCCGGTGGTGGCGCAGCGCTTTGGCAAGTGCATTCTCGAGCTGGGCGGGAACAACGCGATGATAGTTGGCCCTTCGGCGGATCTGGAAATGGCCGTCCGAGCGATTGTGTTCTCGGCCGTCGGTACGGCTGGCCAGCGCTGCACTACGTTGCGCCGTCTGATCGTGCACAATTCGATCCGCGAGGAACTGGTTGGCCGCCTGAAAAAGGCCTATGCAGGTCTGCCCATCGGCAACCCGCTGGCCGAAGGCACGCTGGTTGGCCCGCTGGTGGATGAGGCCTCGGGCGCGGCCATGACCGCAGCTTTGGAGGCCGCCAAGGCCGAGGGCGGCACCGTGTTTGGCGGCCAGCGCGTGACAGACGGCGTTCCGGCTGGTGTCTACATGGAACCCGCGATCGTCGAGATGCCGGGCCAGACAGCGGTTGTGAAAACCGAAACCTTCGCGCCGATCCTCTATGTCATGGGCTATGACGATTTTGACGACGCGATCGATCTGCAGAATGACGTGCCGCAAGGCCTGTCGTCGTGCGTGTTCACTCTGAACATGCGCGAGGCGGAACAATTCCTGACGGCAGCTGGTTCGGATTGCGGGATCGCCAACGTCAATATCGGTCCCTCGGGTGCTGAAATCGGCGGTGCGTTTGGCGGCGAGAAAGAAACAGGCGGCGGGCGCGAAAGCGGCTCGGACGCATGGAAAGCCTATATGCGGCGACAGACCAACACGGTGAACTACTCAGCCGAGTTGCCTTTGGCCCAAGGTGTGAAGTTCGACATCTGATCTGGTCCCGCCGCATCGGCGGGATCAATCCGCAAACAGGTAATCAAGGCGCATGATGGCATGCGCCTTGTCCTGTGAGACCCCCAGAAACTCGGCAATAGCCGCTTCGTTTTCGGTGCGAGAGTTGCTTTCTTTCAGGCGGACATAGCCGTCGAACTCTGCCTCTCGGATCAGCTCGGATTCGTGCACCAACGAGTTTCGCAGCGCCGGGACAAGCCGCGCTACGGTTTCCCGCGGGCTGCTGTCTCCGGCCAGTCCCACGCGGCGGGCGTGGCCGATCAGATAGTCGTCGGAGTACAGGCACTCGATATCCAGCACGTGGCTGCGCGCTTGCACCGCGCAGAAATCCTGAATGATGTCGAGGTCTGCGGGGTCCACGCAAAAGACCAGCTTGTTCGAGTCGAAGCTTTCGAACAGCATCCGAACCACTGCGCGCCTGTGGCGTGTCCGCTTGGCCAGCGTTGATTCAATACCACCCAGATCGGGCAGGACGGTGTCTTCCTCGTTGAACAGATATTCAACGCAGGGGATGTTCGTTTCCGAGACAATCTGATCCACCAGCCGCTTGGCTACGTGCCATTTCTTGCACACGACCAGAAACACTTCGCGCTCGGGCCCCAGTGTATTGCCGGCCTCCCAAAACCGCTGGGCGTATCGCCGTCCGACACGGCCGCGGCCGGTCAAAAAGCCATATAGATTGCGCCCCTCGTTCGAGATGTGAAAGGTCTCGCCTTCGGCGGCGTACAGATCGCCCAGCCTGTCCTTCAGCTCATGGGCTTCGGGGCTGATCTTGCGGGCAAACAGGTAATCCTGCCCCAGCAAAAGATCATAGTGATCGTTGTAGAACGTCACCGGCATCCCATAGTCCGAGAACATCAGGAAAGTCGGGGTGCGGTTTTCGATCTCGGTCTTGGGGATCAGGTGGCGCACCAGCGTCTGAAAAAAGGTCTCGTCCGGTATCCAGGTGGTTGAGAAGAACCGTTTCACATCCGGGCGCTTTTTCAGAAAATCCAGGATCATTTCAATCGTCCGGCGGCGCAGGCACCACCATTGGCTGCCGATCATGACCTGAATGTCCGAGGGAATCTCGCGCGTCATGCCGAACCGTTTTTGCAGGTTGTAAGAGCCATAAAACAGCTTGGCCTGCGTGCGTTCATTGAAATAGTGCCGATAGATCAGCCGATCTTCGACCATGCCGGTCTTGATCCAGTTGCTTTCCAGGAAGTCGTGGCTTTCGATGAAATCGTGGTCGCGATGATCCAGAAACTCATGGATGTACTCTGCCGATTTGATCGGCATGCAATCCCCTGACACCATGTAGAAATGGGTGGCGCGGGGAAAGGCATCAACGGCGGCTTGCACGGCGTTCAGTGTGGCTTGGACCAGCGACCATTCTCCCCAGCCGCATTTGATACGTTTGGCGGCAAAGGTGACATTTGGATTGCTTTTCAAAGCCTCACGAATGCGCGCATAAGCTGCCGAGCTTGCCCGCGCATCGAAATGGATGGCCATGCAATCCCCAGCTGCCGTCAACTGATTGGCCTGCGCAATGATTGCGTCAGGGTCTTTGTGGCACAGCAATATATACGCAATCCTTGCCATTTTGGCCTATTGTTTTCCGTTTCTGCCCGTTTCCAACCGTGATACTGAGGATGAGCGATTGAATAAACAGAATATTTTTGGTTTTTTGGTGTCAAATGCTGGCGTGTCGATTATGTGACCAGACCAGCAAAGGAGGCGCAGCAGATGGGGTTTCCCGGTACATGGATGACCGAGAGCGAAAGCATGGTTTACCGTGTGGTGCCTAAATGCGCGTGCTCGACCATTGGTCAGATCATGTACTACTCGGATCATGGGCGGTTCTTTGATGGCGACATTCACGACGCCAAGGACGGGATGCACAAATGGGCGTTCGGTCCCAGTCAGGCGCAGATTTCGGGCAATGTGCGGGATCACAAGTCGCTGGCCTTTACCTGCGTACGCAATCCCTACACCCGGATCCTGAGTTCTTTCTTCGACAAGATCTGTGGTATTCAGCGCAACGGCAGACGGTACCGCGGCAATCTGGTCCCCACTTTGATCTACAACTACGGGATCGAGGTCGGAGGGGATGACGGCAAGGGCGAATTCGACCAGATCGCCAGCTTTCGTCGTTTCCTGCTTTTTGCGCGCGATACGATCCGTTGGCGGCGACCGATGGATCCTGACATTCACTGGTCAGCCATGTCCGGCCACGTGTCGACCTTCATCGTGAATGGCGGGCGTTACGATCAGATTTTCTGGACCGAGAAATTCAACGACGGCATGCAAAATGTTCTGGATGACTTGCAGACGCCCCACGCTGTGAACCTTGCCGAGATCCCGCGATTCAATGAGTCCGAAGGCCACGGACCCAAACGGGCGCATCCCGTTGAAGACTACTTTGACGACCTCTCGATGCATCTAGTTTACGAAATCTACAAACAGGATTTCGAACTGTTCAAATACGATTTCGAGAACCCGGCAAACAAAATGCCGATTGGTGAGATTGATCTGGACGAAGTGCACGCCAAGCTTGGCGATTGAACCACCGATCAGCAGTCAGTGGCTCCCGCCCATCGTCAATGTCTCTGACGAGACATCTCCTTTGGTTGGGCCCGGCGCCGCGCAACGCGCGGCGCCGGGCCCAAGACCGACCGTGGTAGCGGCGCAGCCGATGGCGCGGTTCGGGCGCGGGAGAGATCCTTCTGAGGTTTAGCGCGAAATCAGGTGCGACTTGAGGCCGGTTGGGTAGAGTGGCGGCTCATCTTTTGTATCCAGCGCGTGGACGTCGCGCCAATGGGCCGTGCAGACCATTCCATTGTCTTCGCGGAAGGTGATGGGCGCATCGGGCAGTTCCGCCGAAGGCGCAAGGGTTACGTCTGCTGCGAAAATGATCTCATGGCCCGGCGATCCTTCGTGGGCGTAGATGTTTTCGAGAACAAACGGTGCGCCTGAGATATTGATATCAACGCCAAGCTCTTCGCGAAATTCGCGTTTCAGTGCGTCTTGCCAAGTCTCGCCAAACTCGACGCTTCCGCCGAGCGGGCGAACACCCTTCAACGCACCGCTATCGTCGTGGACATCTGCCACAAGCAGTCGACGCCCTCGCCAGAGTAAGCCGATGGCTTTAACTCGGATACCGTCATGTGGTCGCCAGATTGTCATGTTTTACCGCCATAACAGCCGCTTATACGAAATAAGGCCCCACTATTGCACATAGCGAGGCCTTTGAACCTATGACAGGTTTAGCAGCTTGAAAACCGACGTATCAGAGCTGGCGCACAGCCCCTTTTGCCGCACTGGTTGTCAGCTTGGCATAGGCTTTGAGCGCCGTAGATACCTTGCGTTTGCGCGGTGCCGCGGGCACCCAGCCCTTTTCGTCCTGTTCCTCCCGGCGCGCGGCCAGTTCTTCGTCTGACACGGCCAGATGAATGGTCCGGTTTGGGATATCGATCTCGATCTTGTCGCCATTCTTGACCAGCCCGATTTCGCCGCCCTCGGCGGCCTCTGGGGAGACGTGGCCAATCGACAGGCCCGAGGTGCCGCCCGAGAATCGGCCGTCGGTCAGCAGGGCGCAGGCTTTGCCCAGTCCTTTGGATTTCAGATACGAGGTCGGGTACAGCATTTCCTGCATCCCCGGGCCGCCGCGCGGACCTTCGTAACGGATGACCACAACATCGCCTTCCTTGACCTTGCCGGTCAGGATGTCGTTGACCGCCTGATCCTGGCTTTCGCACACATAGGCCGAGCCGGTGAACTTCAGGATATTCTCATCCACACCGGCCGTTTTGACGATGCAGCCGTCGCGGGCGATATTGCCGAACAGAACCGCCAGACCGCCGTCCTGGCTAAAGGCGTGTTCCTTGGACCGGATCACGCCGCCTTCGCGATCGGTGTCCAGATCCTTGTAACGGTTCGACTGACTGAACGCCTGCGTCGTGCGCACGCCGCCCGGGGCTGCCTTGAACAACTCTTGCGCGGCGGGGTTGTTGGCGACTTTGATGTCCCAGTTCGCAATAGCCTCGCCCATCGTGGCCGAGTGAACGGTGTTGCAATGTTCGTGCAGCAATCCGGCGCGGCTAAGCTCACCGAGGATCGAGAAGATGCCGCCGGCGCGGTGGACATCCTCCATATGCACATTCTCGGTGTTGGGTGCGACCTTGCACAGACAGGGAACCTTGCGGCTGAGGTGATCCATGTCGGACATGGTGAAATGCACTTCGCCCTCGTGCGCGATGGCCAGCAGGTGCAAAACAGTGTTGGTCGAGCCGCCCATGGCGATATCCAGGCTCATCGCGTTCTCAAACGCATCGAACGTCGCGATTTCACGTGGTAAGAAGCCTTTTTCGTCCAGATCGTAGTGACGTTTGGTGATCTCAACGATCCGGCGACCGGCCTCAAGGAACAGGTTCTTGCGGTCGGCATGCGTGGCCAGGGTCGAACCATTACCCGGCAGCGCCAGGCCCAGAGCTTCGGCCAGACAGTTCATCGAGTTCGCAGTGAACATGCCCGAGCAAGAGCCGCATGTCGGACAGGCGTTTTCCTCGATGTGCTTTACCTCTTCATCGGTGAACTTGTCATCCGCGGCAGCGACCATCGCGTCCACGAGGTCGATTTTTTTCACATCCAGATCGGCGATATCGATCTTACCGGCTTCCATCGGGCCGCCTGACACGAAGATGGCCGGGATGTTCAGGCGCATCGCAGCCATCAGCATACCGGGTGTGATCTTGTCGCAATTCGAAATACAGACCATCGCGTCGGCGCAATGGGCGTTGACCATGTACTCGACTGAATCTGCAATGACCTCGCGCGAGGGCAGCGAATACAGCATGCCGTCATGACCCATGGCGATACCGTCATCCACCGCGATGGTGTTGAATTCTTTTGCGACACCACCTGCGGCCTCGACCTCGCGCGCAACCATCTGGCCCAGATCCTTCAGGTGGACGTGACCGGGCACGAATTGGGTGAACGAGTTGACGATGGCGATGATCGGTTTGCCGAAATCGTCATCCTGCATACCTGTGGCACGCCACAGGCCACGGGCACCGGCCATGTTGCGGCCATGGGTGGAGGTTCTGGATCGGTACATTGGCATGATGCTGTTTCCCTTTTTCCCCGGTTGCGATATTCGGGATGTGTACGTTATAGCGCACGTACCACATGTGCGCTATAACGCACAAGACGATTCGAGAGATTACAAGATGGCACCGGACGAAATTACGCTGAAACTACGCGATGTGCGCGCGGCTGCAGGGCTGAGCCTGTCCAAAGTGGCCGAGATGACCGGTGTCAGCAAAGCGATGCTGGGTCAGATCGAGCGGGGCGAATCGAGCCCGACCATTGCGACGCTGTGGAAGATTGCCAAAGGGTTTCAGTTGCCGCTCAGCGCCCTGATCGGGTCCGAGACCCTGCGCGATACCGCCGCCCCCGACGTATTCCGCACCGTGACCTTTCCCGGCAGCATTGAGGTCAAGATCGTGTTTCCCTTCGATCCTGCCCTGCGCGCCGAGACGTTTCACGTGGACCTCGCCCCGAACCAAAGCCATGAGTCGCCTCCGCACGCGACGGGCGTGACCGAAGAGGTGTTTGTTCTGCAAGGCTCGCTTGAAATACTGCGCGACGGTGAATGGGTGCCGCTGAAGGCCGGGCAGGGCCTGCGATTTGCCGCGGACCTGACGCATGGTTACCGGGCAGGCACAGAGGGGGCTGCATTTTTGAACATGCATCACTATGCACCGTCCACAGACGCATCCCAGCCGGGTTGAAAAAAGCTCAGGGTGGCTTGGGCCAATCCGCTGAACAAAGGCGGCGCTAAGGGGGTGGCGGGCTGAATGCGACGCTGCATACGGTCAGGCGCGGGCCTTTTCCCGGACCGCGTGCGTATCTACCTTTGTCAATGCCCCATCCAGCCTTGAACCCGCATGCGCGCGCGTATAGGGACAAACCAAGCGCGATTAGGGGAGGCATTGATGCAGGACGATCCGAAAACCCTCGTTTCTACCGAATGGCTTGCTGCCCATCTCAAGGATCCGGATTTGCGGGTACTGGACGGATCCTGGTATCTGCCGCAGCAGGGGCGCGACGCCAAAGCCGAATATGAGACCGCTCATATCCCCGGTGCGCGGTTTTTTGACATCGACGAGATTTCCGATCACCGTTCGGACCTGCCGCATATGGCGCCGCCGGTCGAAAAGTTCATGTCGCGCCTGCGGGCGATGGGTGTGGGCGATGGCCATCAGGTCATCGTCTATGACGGGGCCGGTCTGATGTCGGCGGCGCGCGTTTGGTGGCTGTTCCGCCTGATGGGTCAGGAAAACATCGCCGTGCTGGATGGCGGCTTTCCCAAATGGCAGGCCGAAGGACGCGAAATCGAAGATCTGCCGCCGGTGATCCGTGACCGTCACATGACAGTCCGGGTTCAGAACCACCTGGTTCGCGATGTCACACAGGTC
Source organism: Ruegeria sp. R14_0 (assembly GCF_017743975.1). Taxonomy (GTDB): domain Bacteria; phylum Pseudomonadota; class Alphaproteobacteria; order Rhodobacterales; family Rhodobacteraceae; genus Ruegeria. Next base: position 27,390 of record NZ_JAGHRC010000009.1, read on the forward strand.
TCTGCCGCCGCCAAGCTGGCAGATCACGAAATCATTGACGCCCGCTCGGCCGACCGCTTTGCCGGAACCGGAACCGAGCCGCGCGAAGGCCTGCGTTCGGGTCACATTCCGGGATCGCGCAACGTGCCTTTCGGCAACCTTTTGAACGCAAACGGGACGATGAAATCGCCCGAAGACTGCCGCGCTATCTTCGAGGCGGCAGGTGTGGACCTGTCCAAACCGGCGATCACGTCCTGCGGGTCGGGTGTCACCGCCGCGATCCTTAGCCTTGCGCTTGAGCGCTTGGGCAAAAAAGACCACTCGCTTTATGACGGCTCCTGGGCTGAATGGGGTGCTTTCCCGACCCTGCCCGTCGCAACCGGAGAGAACTGATGTTCGAGAACCTCAAACCGCAGCCTGCCGACAAGATTCTGGCGTTGATGCAGATGTACCGCGAAGACCCGCGCGATCAGAAGATCGACCTAGGCGTGGGCGTCTACAAGAATGCCGAAGGCGTGACCCCTGTTATGCGTGCCGTGAAAGCGGCGGAAAAGCGTATTCTGGAAGAACAGGAATCCAAGGCTTACACGGGGCTGGCTGGCGATCCGGCCTATGCCGATGCCATGATCGGCCTGATCCTTGGGACCTCTGTTCCCCGCGCCAACATCGCTGCTGTGGCGACACCGGGCGGCACCGGGGCGTGCCGGCAAGCGTTCGAGATGATCCGCATGGCCAACCCTGCGGCCCGCGTGTTTGTGTCAAACCCGACCTGGCCGAACCACCTGTCGATTCTGAACTATCTTGGAATGGAGATGGTTCCGTATCGTTATTTCGATGGGGAAACCCGGGGCGTCGATTTCGATGGAATGATCCAAGACCTCAAGACCGCCAAGGCGGGCGACGTGGTTTTGCTGCATGGTTGCTGTCACAACCCGACCGGCGCCAACCTCAACATGGTGCAGTGGCAAGAGGTCGTGAACCTGATCAACGCCCAAGGCCTGGTCGCGATGATCGACATTGCCTATCAGGGCTTTGGCGACGGTCTTGAGGAAGACGCGCAGGCAACCCGTCTGGTGGCCTCGTCCGTCAAGCGCTGCCTGATCGCGGCGTCCTGTTCCAAGAACTTCGGTGTCTATCGCGAGCGCACCGGTTTGCTGATGGCAATCAGCGATGATCCGGCGCAGACGGCTCTGAATCAGGCGACTTTGGCGTTTCTGAATCGCCAGAACTACTCGTTCCCGCCCGATCATGGTGCCCGCGTGGTGACCACGATCCTGAACGACGACGCCCTGCGCGCCGATTGGAAAGCTGAACTGGAAGAGATCCGCCTGTCCATGCTGGGCCTGCGCCAACAACTGGCCGACGAACTTCAGCGCCTGAGTGGCTCTGATCGCTTTGGCTTTGTTGCCCAGCACCGCGGCATGTTCTCGCGCCTGGGGGCGGCCCCGGAACTGGTCGAAAAGCTGCGTGCAGACCACGGCATCTACATGGTCGGCGACAGCCGCCTGAACATCGCCGGTCTGAATGCCAACACAGTGCCGATTCTCGCCAAGGCGATTATCGACGTCGGCGTCTGACGCGCTTTGAAAGTCTAGTGAGAAAGGCCGCAGTTTACTTGCGGCCTTTTCTTTTTCGGCTCCTTGGCACTGACGACAGCTAAGACAAAGCCATTTCCAAGGCCGTTCTGCAGTGGATCTGGGTCGTGTCAAACACCGGACAAGGTACATTGTCTGCGTTCAACAGCATTCCGACTTCGGTGCAGCCAAGGATCAGGCAATCCGCGCCCGCATCGACCAAGCGCTGGGCGATCCCGATATATGCCTCTTGGCTTTTGGGTGTCACGACATCCTTGCACAGCTCATCATAGATGATCCGGTGGGTTGCGTCCTGATCCGCCTCTGATGGCAGGATCGGCGTTAAACCCGCAGCGCGCAGGCGATCGGTGTAAAAGCTTTGCTGCATTGTAAATGCGGTTGCCATCAAGCCCGGCGACTTTAAGCCAGCTGCGCGGATCCCCTCTGCTGTGGCGTCTGCGATGTGCAGCAGCGGGATGGATACTCCGTCCATCATCTGTGCGGCCAGTTTGTGCATTGTGTTGGTCGCGAGAACGAGGATATCTGCACCACCGCTCTCAAGCGCTTTGGCTTCTCGGTTCAGAATCGCACCGGCCGCCGACCATTCGCCATTGACTTGCAGCGCTTCGATCTCGGCAAAATCCAGCGAGCGGATCAGGAGTTCGGGTGAGTGAAGCCCACCAAGACGCTGCCGGGTTAGGTCACAAAGTTCGCGATAATAGATCTGTGTCGATGCGGCTGACATCCCGCCGAGAATACCGATGGTTTTCATGGGGCTCTCCGAAACTGTGCGGTTCCCAATATGGGATGGCTTGCGGCGACAGCCGGGTCAAGAATTGCGATTGTATGGGGAACAATCGGGCAAACAAAAAAGCCGGGCGCGAACGCCCGGCCTTTCGAGTGGTTAACTCAAGTTTTAGCCCTTCGAGAACTCAGGGTAGGCTTCCATACCCAGCTCCGCCATATCCAGGCCGTTGATCTCGTCTTCTTCGCTGACACGGATGCCCAAAACCATCTTCAGGATGGTCCACAGGATCAGTGCGCCGACGAAGGTGAACACACCGTAAGCAACGATACCGGTCAGCTGGGTGATCAGGTTCGCTTCACCGTAGAAGATCACGGCGATGGTGCCCCAGATGCCTGCGAACAGGTGAACCGGAATGGCACCGACCACGTCGTCCAGCTTGAATTTGTCCAGCATCGGCACTGCGAAGACCACGATGACACCACCCACTGCACCGATCCAAAGCGCACCGAACAGGGTCGGGGCCAGAGGTTCAGCCGTGATCGACACCAGACCAGCCAGCGCGCCGTTCAGCACCATGGTCAGGTCAGGCTTTTTGTACAGAACCTGGGTCAGGATCAGGGCTGTGACAGCGCCCGAAGCGGCCGCCATGTTGGTGTTGGCAAAGATGCGTGAAACATCGGTTACGTCACCCACAGTGCCCATTGCCAGTTGCGAGCCGCCGTTGAAGCCGAACCAACCCAGCCACAGAATGAAGGTACCCAGGGTCGCCAGTGCCAGGTTCGAACCGGGCATCGGGTGAACTTTGCCGTCTTTGTACTTGCCGATACGCGGGCCCAGTACGATCACACCTGCCAGGGCTGCCCAGCCGCCGACCGAGTGTACAACGGTGGAACCAGCGAAGTCCGAGAAACCGGCTTCGGACAACCAGCCGCCACCCCACTGCCAGGACCCCGAGATCGGATACATGATACCGGTCAGCACCACCACGAAGATCAGGAAGGGCCACAGCTTGATGCGCTCGGCCACAGCACCGGAAACGATCGACGCCGTTGCAGCCACAAAGACCAGCTGGAAGAAGAAGTCCGAACCGATCGAGGCGTAATCCAGAGCAGCCTCGGCGGGGTCAACACCAACCGGATCAAGTACGGTTGGACCGCCAATGGCAAAGAAACCATTGAAGTCGCCCGGATACATCGTGTTGAAGCCGACCAGCCAGTACATGATCGCCGCAATGGAAAACAGCGCGATGTTCTTGGTCATTTGCATGGCCACGTTCTTGGAACGCACCAGACCGCCTTCGAGCATGGCAAAGCCTGCCGCCATGAAGAAGACCAGGAAGCCTGCCATCAGGAACAGCAGGGTGGTAAAGATATACTTGGTGTGCAGCGCGGCCTCGCCAGCGGCGGCCTCTTGCGCCAGACCCATCTGCGGCAGCGCGACAAGCGCGGCGGCGGGGATGAGAGATTTCATCAGGTTCATGTGACTTCCTCGAATATGTGTGAGTGGCGGCGCTTACAGCGCCTCTTCGTTCGTTTCCCCGGTCCGCACGCGCAGGGCCTGCTCGACATCGAGGACGAAAATCTTGCCGTCACCGATCTTGCCGGTTTTGGCGGTTTTGGTGATCGTTTCAACGATCTGGTCGGCCATCGTGGCGGGCACCACGATTTCCAGTTTGATCTTGGGCACGAAGTTCACCGCATATTCGGCCCCACGATAGATTTCGGTGTGACCCGATTGCGAGCCGAAGCCCTTGATCTCGGTCACCATCATGCCGCGCACGCCGGCCTCGGTCAGTGCCTCGCGCACCTCCTCCAGCTTGAACGGCTTGATTGTCGCAATGATCAGTTTCACGTCTTTCCCCTCTTCCTGTCCGGCGGGACCGGTTGTTTGCACCTGCAGAAAAAGAGCGCGACTGACCGCAGTAAGAAACGGTCAAGGCATCAGAACGCAGGGGAAAATTGAGGCTAGGTGCACAATTTTTGCACAAAAAAACGCTTTTGCCTAAAAAGAGGGCATACTATGGAGGGTGCATAGAGGAAATTCACACCTCTACTTCGGGCCAATGGCAGGGTATGGTGCCTCAAAATGATAACCGGGCAGAGTTTGAGCATGACTGAGTCCAGGCGCCGCAAAACACCGCTTGTTGCGGACAAAAGATACCCTTCCAAGGGGCGCAAACCCGCGACGACAAAGCGCGCGGCCAAGCCCGCAGGCAAGAAGGCGACGGCGCGAAAAACGTCGACGCGCAAGACCGCCAGGAAGAAGACGCGCAAGACATCCGGCGGCGGTGGCGGCGGGATCTTTCGCCGTATGTTCCGTTGGATATGGCGGGTGATCTGGGGCGTTACCTGGCGCATGGGTGCTGTGGCCGCCATGCTGTTGGCCTTGGCGGTTGGCGTAGTTTATTCCTCTCTGCCCGATGTGGACGCCTTGTTGGACGGCCGCGCGCGCGGGTCGGTGACCCTGCTGGATCGCGACGGCAAGGTCTTTGCCTGGCGTGGCGATCAGTTCGGCGGCGTGATCACGGCCGATACCGTCTCACCCCATCTCAAGAACGCCGTCGTTGCGACCGAGGACAAGCGATTCTACCGGCATTTCGGCGTCAGCCCGCGCGGCGTCGCCAGTGCCGTACGTATCAACCTGAGCGAAGGGCGCGGGCCGTTGTCGGGGCATGGTGGATCGACCATCACGCAGCAGACGGCCAAGCTGTTGTGCCTGGGCGTGCCTTACGAGCCCAGCGAGTGGGAATCCGAGGCCGCTTATGAATCCGATTGCCGTCAGGGCTCGCTGTGGCGCAAGGCCAAAGAGGCGGTCTATGCGATCGCGATGGAAGTTAAGTACTCTAAAGATGAAATCCTGACCATCTATCTGAACCGGGCCTTTCTGGGCGCGGGCGCACGCGGGTTCGAGGCAGCAAGCCAGCGCTATTTCGGGATATCTGCAGCCGAGGTGAACCCGGCACAGGCGGCGATGCTGGCCGGTCTGCTGGTCGCGCCGACGCGCTACGCGCCGACGAACAACCTCAAACGCTCGCAAGACCGGGCGCAGCTGGTGGTCGGACTGATGGAGGCGCAGGGCTATCTGACCTCGGCACAAGCCAGCAGTGCCCGCAGCAACCCCGCCCAACTGTCCGAGGCCGCGGCGGCACGGGCTGGCGGCTATTTTGCCGATTGGGTCATGGCCAGCGGTCCCGAGTTCTTTACCCGCAACACGACCGAGGACGTGGTGATCCGCACCACGCTGGATCAGCGCATTCAAAAGTCGGCCGAAGAGGCGTTGAAGTTCATCTTTCAGGAAAAGGTCCGCGAGGGTTCAAAGGCCCAGGCTGCTATCGTCGTGATGTCGGCCGACGGCGCCGTGCGCGGCATGGTGGGCGGACGCAAGACGCGCGTTTCCGGCGCGTTCAACCGCGCCACACAGGCCCTGCGGCAGACAGGCTCGTCTTTCAAGCCCTTCGTCTATGCCACAGCATTGGAGCTTGGGTATTCGCCGTTGGATACGGTGGTAGATGAACCCTATTGCGTGAACATCCCGGGCTCGGGCCAGTGGTGCCCCAAGAACTACACCAACAAGTTCTATGGGCGGGTCACGCTGGCGGATGCGCTGAAGAACTCGCTGAACATACCGGCTGTGAAAGTGGCCGAAGTTGCAGGGCTGGACAATGTGCGCACCGTGGCCAGTGAGTTTGGCATCGACAGCGATCTGGCACAGGGACCGGCCCTGGCGCTGGGCGCGTCGGAAAGCACGCTGATCGAGATGACGGGTGCCTATGCGGGCATTCTGAACGGCGGCTCGGCCGTGGAACCCTATGGGCTGACTGAATTGAAATTGCTGGGTGATGATACACCGGTCATGGTAACGACAACGGGTATCGGCGAGCGGGTCATCAATGACAAGGCGGCCAAGCAGCTGACCTGGATGATGGAGCGTGTGGTCTCTGAAGGAACCGGCGCGCGTGCGCAGCTGCCCGGATGGCAGGTGGCCGGCAAAACAGGAACGACTCAGGCTGCCCGCGATGCCTGGTTCATCGGGTTCACGGCTGACTACGTGACGGGTATCTGGATGGGCTACGACGACAACACGCCCTTGTCGGGGGTCACGGGTGGTGGACTGCCCGCCGAGATCTGGAAAGAGACCATGCTGCGGGTGACCGAAGGCATGACGCCGACACCGCTGCCGATGGTGGCCCCGGACCCACCGGTCAAAACTGCTCAGCCGCAGCAGCAACGGCGCAAGAAAGAAACCGGCTTGGACCGGGCCATCAATAACCTGCTGAACAACATCTTCGGGAATTGATTGGGTAAAGAAAAAGGCGGTGCGCCGGGCACCGCCTTTTCATTTGAATGAGGGCCTAATCAGAGGCTGTCGTCGAGAGCCGCCAGGATCGCATCGCCCATTTCCGTGGTCGAAACCGGTGTGACGCCTTCATCGGCCAGCAGATCGCCAGTGCGAACACCGTCGGCCAGCACCTTCTCGATCGCGGCTTCCAGACGATCCGCTTCTTCGCCCTGATCGAAGCTATAGCGCAGCGCCATGGCAAAGCTGAGGATACAGGCGATCGGGTTGGCCTTGCCCTGCCCGGTAATGTCCGGGGCCGAGCCGTGCACGGGCTCGTACATCGCCTTGGGGCGGCCATTGGCCATCGGGGCACCTAGAGAGGCCGAGGGCAGCATACCCAGCGAGCCGGTCAGCATCGCGGCACAGTCCGACAGGATGTCACCGAACAGGTTGTCGGTCAGGATCACGTCAAACTGTTTAGGCGCGCGCACCAACTGCATCGCGCCGTTGTCGGCATACATGTGCGACAGCTCGACCTCGGGGTAGTCCTTGGACACGCGATCCACGACCTCGCGCCACAGGATACCCGATTCCATCACATTGGCCTTCTCCATCGAGCAGACCTTTTTGTTCCGGCGCATCGCCAGTTCAAAGGCGGAACGCGCGGCGCGTTCGATCTCGGACTCGGTGTAACGCTGGGTGTTGATACCGACGCGTTCGTTGCCTTCTTCGAAGATACCGCGTGGCTCACCAAAATAGACGCCCGAGGTCAGCTCGCGCACGATCATGATGTCGAGTCCAGCGACGATGTCTTTCTTAAGCGAAGAGAAATCGGCCAGCGCGTCAAAGCACTGTGCAGGGCGCAGGTTCGAATACAGGTCCATTTCCTTGCGCAGACGCAGCAGGCCACGCTCGGGCTTCAGCGAAAAATCCAGATCGTCGTATTTCGGGCCGCCAACAGCACCCAGAAGAACCGCGTCAACCTCTTGCGCCTTTGCCATGGTTTCGTCCGACAACGGCTTGCCGTGGGCGTCATAGGCGGCACCACCGACCAGATCCTCGCTCACGTCGAATTCCAGGCCACGTTTTGCACCGAACCAGTCGATGACTCTGCGCACTTCGGCCATGACTTCGGGGCCAATTCCGTCTCCGGGCAGGATGAGGAGCGAGGGGTTGGACATGAAGGATCTCCTTGCGATTTTCAGCACAGGCCCTAGCGCCTGTATCGCACCGGGTCAATGAGACGATCCTGCCTGACAGCAAGGAAAACACAGGTTTGTTTCCCGTGCGCGCCTTTGCGCGTCTGAAAATTGCGCCAGACCCGTTTGACAGGCCAGATTTTGCTGTCAGCGCGGCAGGGTCAAATCGACCCAAACCAGCCGGTGGCGGCTGGCGTTTTCGGCGGTATCGCGTGCCTCGGTGCCGGCGGCTGGCCAATGAACGCCCGCATCCGTCACGGTCCAATGTGAGGATGGCAGCACATAGTCTACCCGCATCGGGCCAACTGCTTTCCAGACAACAGTGGTTTGATCCCCGTTGGGGTCACCGGGCTGCGGGTCGTTTAGCCGAGGATCGTTCAACAGGCCCCGGATCGCTTCTTTGCGCCCGTCCCCACGCGCTGGATCCAGATTGGCATCTCCGGCGATCACAAAAGGACCGGCAGGTTCACGCCCTACTGTGCCGTCCAGCACGGCTGACCACAGCCGAATTTCGTCCCGGTTGCGCAGGCCATTGCGATCCTCGGGGCCGTCGAACACAGGTGGCGCAGCATGGAAGGTCATAAGGTCCAACGGCCCGATCGGTGTTTCGATGGGGACCACCCAATGTGCGACGGAAGACAGCCGCTGAATGCTCTGTGCTTGTTCAGACGGATAGGGGGCGTTCCCCAAGCTGGGCAATTCAGCGCCCGGAAGATCTCGCCACAGCAGGGCCGAGAAATCCTGCACCTGATCCGTAACGATAGGATATCGCGATAGAACAGCCAGACCGCTTTGGCCGGTGAAACGCCCCCAGCCTTGCGCATCACCGGGGCCGCTGGTGCGCCCGTCTCCGTCCAGGTCCAGATCGGTTGCAATACCGGAATTTGGCCGGGCGGCGAAGACAAAGGGATAGTTCAATCCGGCGTCGCTCAGTTGCGCGGCCAGTGCCGAAACGGCCAGTCCTTCGAAATCCCAGTCGATGCCCTGCAAGGCAACGATATCCGGCTCGGTCTCGGTTAGGACGCTGACAACCGCGCTGACTTGTGCATCCCCGCGGCGAATGTCGCGCAGCAGTAGACCCGGCCCATCGCGGCTCAGTTCCGTGTTGTAGGTTGCGATGCGAACCGTCTCTGCCTGTGCCATAACAGGCAACAGTAGCAGGAACAGGATGCGGATCATGCGGTCTGTGTGGACTCGGCTGTGGAGTAGGCGCGTCGTTTTTCGACGATCAGACTGGCGATGCGCAACGTCGCCATCCCGCGCATGATCATGCTGGACGGTAGAAAGGCCCAAGCGCAAAGCGTCCAGATCAAGGTCTGAGGATTGCTGAGCGAGATTGGATCGGCATAGTCTGTCAGCAGTTTGATCAGGGCGGGGATCAGGAACGGCAGTAGAATGCCGATGCAAATGTTCAGACGCCCGTCGCGCTGCAGCCGCGTCACGACGTCACCACCCTTGGTCGGGTCAAACAGCGGAAGGTTGGTCCAGACGTTGAACGCCCCGTTTCCGGTGGGCCAGCCGCGCACCCGGACCGCATACGCAAAGCTGCCGATGGTCACGAGAGCTGCAACATTGGCAACGCTGGCACAGATGCGAACCAGTTCCGTCAGCGGCGCGCTTGTGTCAGCTGGTAGCATCAGGATGATCAGACGAACCGGCGAATAGGGGAAGTCAACCACGTTCGCCACACCCAGACCGACCGAATACATCAGTGTCGTCAGACCCGTGGGCGCATAGACGTTTTTGCAGATCAGTGTCATGAACGTGATCATGGTCATCAGACCGACAAAGCGCAGCCGGTTGACCGGAGGGGCATCGCGGAATTCGATAAAGCTGGGGAAGGCCGAGTTGTATTCTGCGAACGTCAGGAAGAACGCCAGAATGGCGAGAAAGACAACAATCTCGGTCCCATTTGTAGACGTTACAGGCAGGTACAACGCGGGTGTCAGCACCATGAGTGCAACAAGCAATCCCCGTATCGCCGCCCCTGTTGTGCGCGCAATCACTATCCAAACCCTTTCAAACCGGATTGGCCGCTTCTGTGACGGCTTCGTCCAAACTTGTGCCCGACAATATTCTTTTTTCGACGGGTGCCTCAGGTATCGCCAACACTGACGATAAGCGGCAATCCGCTCAAGTCAGCCTGCAGAAAACACGTGATTTCGGGCAAAATGATGGCGAAACTGGTGCGCCTTTGCATCATTCGTGTCGCAAATTCGACGTGTAAATGCGACCGCACACTACATATTGTGGTTGATTTGTTTAGGACCCCAAGAATGCGAACGGGGCCGCCGAAGCGACCCCGATAGGTTGAGTATCCACAGAATCGCCCCCAGGGTTACACCCAGGGACGGGCCTGATTGGCGTGATCTTCGAATTTGTCGATGTGATGGTCTTTCTCCATGGTCAGACCGATATCGTCCAAACCGTTCAGCAGGCAGTGCTTGCGGTGCGGATCGATTTCAAACTCGATCTCGACGCCGTCCGACGTGGTGATCTTCTGATCTTCCAGATGCACCGTCATGCGGGCATTCTCACCTTTGTGCGCATCTTCCATCAGGACGGCGTGATGTTCCTCTTCTACCACGATGGGCAGGATGCCGTTCTTGAAGCAGTTGTTGAAGAAGATGTCGGCAAAGCTGGTCGAGATCACGACCTTGATGCCGAAATCCTTGATCGCCCAGGGCGCGTGTTCGCGCGACGAGCCGCAGCCGAAATTGTCGCCTGCGACCAGAATTTCGGTCTGACGATAGGCGGGTTTGTTCAGAACGAATTCTTCGTTTTCCTGCCCGTCATCGTGATAGCGCATCTCGTCAAACAGAACGACGCCAAGGCCCGACCGTTTGATGGTTTTCAGATGCACTTTCGGGATGATCATATCGGTGTCGATATTGATCAGCGGCATTGGGGCGGCCACCCCGTGGACTTTTTCAAACTTTTCCATGTTCACACTCCGTGCGGGAGAGGGCCGCGCCCGTGCCCCGCGTTTAAGCTTCTTTCGCTTCTGTTGTTTCGTCGTTGGGTGCGTTCTTGAGGAAGAACGCCATGAAAACCAGACCGAACCCGTTGAACAGCATCTCGATGCCCAGGAAGATCCCAAGAATGCTCAGCAGCACCTGAGGTTCGCTTCCTACATAAGTCCAGATGATACCGGCGAGGATGATCGACAAGATGCCCGAGATCATCGTGGGCCAGAAAAACTGCGTTCCTTTCATCTGGAACGACAGAATGACCCGAGCGATGCCGCCTGCCATGAACAGGATCAGCATCACCGTCGCCAGGGTCAGGGTTCCTTGCAGCGGGTGATCCAGAAAGGACCATCCCAGAAACAGCATGACCGCACCCATGATGAGTGACAGGATTTTGTTGCCGGTGCCTTCAACCGTGAAGCCGCCGACGACCTGCAGCACGCCCGAGATTAGCAGTAACACGCCAGTCACGACGGTTACGGCGACAGACGCCACTACTGGCGCGCCCAGCACAAAGATACCGAACGCGATGGACAGAAGCCCCAGCAGGAGCCATTTGACCCAGTCACTCATGTTTTTTATCCCTCAAATATCTAGATATGAGGGGAGCTTACATCAATTCACGGACGTCTGTCAGCCGTCCTGTGATTGCCGCTGCGGCAGCCATTGCCGGGCTCAGCAGGTGAGTGCGTCCACCCCGACCCTGACGGCCCTCAAAGTTGCGGTTCGAGGTTGCGGCACAGCGCTCGCCCGGTTGCAACTGGTCGGGATTCATCGCCAGGCACATGGAACATCCCGCCAGGCGCCATTCAAAACCGGCGTCCTTGAAAATCTCGGCCAGGCCTTCTTCTTCGGCCTGCGCACGGACCAGACCGGAACCGGGCACGACCATCGCGCGCATCCCGTCCTTGATCTTTTTGCCCTTCAGGATTTCGGCGGCGGCGCGTAGGTCTTCGATACGACCATTGGTGCAGGATCCGATAAAGACGGTGTCGATTTCCACATCGCTCAGCTTTTGACCGGCTTCCAGACCCATGTATTCGATGGACCGGCGGGCCGCGTCGACCTTACCGCCTTCGAAATCTTCGGGGTGTGGAACGCTTGCGGTGATCGGCAGAACGTCCTCGGGGCTGGTGCCCCAGGTGACGACCGGCGCGATGTCTTCGCCGCGCAGGGTGATGACCTTGTCGAAATGCGCACCCTCGTCGGTGAAGAGCGTTTTCCACCAGTCCATCGCCGCTTCCCACTGGGCACCCTTCGGCGCATGCGGGCGGCCTTTGACGTATTCAAAGGTGGTCTCGTCCGGCGCGATCAGACCTGCGCGGGCACCGCCTTCGATGGCCATGTTGCAGACGGTCATCCGGCCTTCCATCGACAAATCACGGATCGCTTCGCCGCAATATTCGATGACATATCCGGTGCCGCCAGCAGTTCCGGTCTCACCGATCACAGCCAGAGTGATGTCCTTGGCGGTCACGCCCGGCTGCAGTTTGCCGGTGATTTCCACCTTCATGTTCTTGGATTTCTTCTGGATCAGGGTCTGGGTGGCCAGAACATGCTCAACCTCGGACGTGCCAATGCCATGGGCCAGTGCGCCAAAAGCGCCGTGGGTTGCTGTGTGGCTGTCGCCGCAAACCACGGTCATGCCGGGCAGGGTCCAGCCCTGTTCCGGGCCAACGATGTGGACGATGCCCTGACGAACATCATTCACCGGGTAGTAGTGAATACCGAAATCCTTGGCGTTCTTGTCCAGTGCCTCGACCTGAATGCGCGATTCGGGGTTTTCGATCCCGTTCACACGGTCCGCAGTGGTCGGAACGTTGTGATCCGGCACGGCGATGGTTTTTTCCGGCGCGCGCACCTTGCGGCCCGCCATACGCAGGCCTTCGAACGCCTGCGGGCTGGTCACCTCGTGAACGAGGTGGCGATCGATATACAGCAGGCAGGTCCCATCATCGGCTTCGTGCGCGACATGGGCATCCCAGATCTTGTCATAGAGTGTTTTGGGGGACATCGGTCCTCTCCCGTATGTAATGAGAAATAGCTGGCGAGGTGGCTTAGGCCGCGCGTAGGCGCGCCAGAACCGTGCGGGCAGCCCCATAGAACCGTTCGCGCAGGCGCGCGCGATCTTCCAGATTCTGAACTTGGGCTACAGTGAGTCTCATGCCGACCAGATATATCGGGGTTTGCCGTCAATCAAGGTTCAAAACCGCGTCAGGCTTGCATCATCGGGCAACGCTGTTCAATCTGGGGTCATGAACCAAGACCTGATCCCCGGTTCGCTGTCGGACCTGTACGACAACATGGTCGCGGGCTTTTCCGTGCAATTCGAAAACCTTGTTGAACTGGTTGTAACACCGGGCTGGCGCCAGCATCAGCTTGTCATGATCCTGGTTCTGTGGGCACTGGCATTCGGCCTGAAGCTGGTCACACAAAGCCGGTGGGAGGCATGGGCCCGCGCGCGCACGGGTTGGCCCAAATGGCGGCTGCGGATTCTGGTTCAGTTGATGCAGCGCCTGACCCTGGTCTATTTCGTGCTGATGTCCTGGGCGCTGTATCTGCTGATGCAGCAGATCACCTGGCCGTCACGCAGCTACATCATCGGAGTTGTCGCCACATTGGCGCTGGCGTGGCTGGCGATTGCCCTGGTCGCCCGGTTGGTGCGCAACCGCACGTTAAGGCGGATCTTCAAATGGGCAATGTGGGTCTATGCAACGCTTGTTGCGCTGAATTTGACCGATGACGTGGCCGAGTTTCTGGACGGTGTGGCCATTTCTATCGGCGACTTGCACATCTCGGCGCTGGGCATACTCAAGGCCATTCTGCTGATCGGAATCCTTCTGACGTTGGCCCGCCTGGGCACCCGCGCAGCCGAGCGCGGCTTGATGAACAATGACGACATCACTCCGTCAATGCAGGTGCTGCTGGCCAAGGGTATTCAGGTTCTGCTGTACGGCGCAGTTTTTCTGGTCGGAATCCGCACGCTTGGGTTTGACCTGACCGGTATCGCATTGCTGTCCGGGGCGATTGGTGTTGGCATCGGTTTTGGTCTGCAAAAGGTGGTGTCGAATCTGATCTCGGGGATCATCATCCTGATGGATCGCTCGATCAAACCGGGCGATGTGATCTCACTCGGAGATACGTTTGGTTGGATCAATGCGCTGGGCGCGCGTTATGTCTCGGTCGTGACGCGGGACGGGCGGGAATACCTGATCCCGAACGAAGACCTTATCACCAACCAGGTGGTAAACTGGTCGCATTCGGACAAGTTCGTGCGTCTGGATCTGGATTTCGGCACCAGTTACGACGACGACCCCCATCTGGTGCGTGCAACAGCCATTCGGGCTGTAAAGGCGGTCAAACGCGTCCTCAGTGGAGGGTCACACGAGCCGGTCTGCCATATTACCGGCTTCGGCGACAGCAGCGTCGACTATGTGCTGCGCTTCTGGATCAGCGATCCGACCAAGGGGCTGACCAATATTCGCGGGAATGTCTATCTGGCGCTTTGGGATGCATTTAAGGACGAAGGCATCTCGATCCCCTTCCCGCAGCGCGAGGTTCGGCTGCTTCCGGACAGCGCAGAGCAGCAACAGATCGCCAAAGAGTGAGCGCTTGTGCGGGCGCTTTCGTGGCGTTTCATTGAAATGTTGCAATCTGCTTGTTACCTTATTAGTACCCCGGCGCCGGGGTTTCACGGCGCGCAGCAAAGGAGGACTATGTCCTGTCTCTACATACCCAGGCGGGTTTGCCCGCCGATGACGGGGCCGGTGTAATGGCCCACTCTCAGTCAATCAGCGACAAGCTGCTTGAACGTATCCTTTCCTCACTTTCCGATGACAAGGCCGAAGACGTCGTGCAGATCAACCTGCAAGGCAAATCCTCGGTTGCGGATCACATGGTGATTGCCTCGGGTCGTTCGACTCGTCAGGTCTCGGCCATGGCGGAAAAGCTGACGGATCGCATCAAGCAGGAATTCGGTTTCACCTCGAAGGTCGAAGGCAAAGACGCCGGCGACTGGGTGTTGATCGATACGGGCGACGTGATCGTCCATATCTTCCGCCCCGAAGTGCGTGAATTCTATCAGCTGGAAAAGATGTGGCTGCCTCAGGGCGGCAGCGCCTCGGCGAACTGAGGCGCCATCCCGGCCTGCATTAACAGGTCGGCGGCGAGAGAAATATGCGTATAAGCATTTGTGCGGTCGGGCGATTGCGTGCCGGACCGGAGAAGTCCCTGCTTGACGACTATCTGACGCGATTTGACCGGACCGGCCGAAGCCTGGGCCTTGGTCCTGCACGTGTGATCGAGGTCGAAGACAAGAAAAACGCTGGCATGGGGGCCGAGGCCGCGCTGTTGCGCAAGGCGCTGCCCAAGGGCGCAGTGATTTGCACATTGGACGAACGCGGCCGGGTGATGTCATCGCCGGATTTTGCCAAGAAACTGGGCGGCTGGCGCGATGCCGGGCGACAGGATCTGGCGCTGGTCATTGGCGGGGCGGACGGAATAGACCCTAATTTGAGGGCTGACGCCGATTTTTCCATTTCATTCGGGTCGATGGTCTGGCCCCATATGCTGGTCCGTGTGATGCTGGCCGAGCAACTGTACCGGGCCGCAACCATCCTGTCGGGCGGCCCCTATCACAGGGTCTGACATGGCGCAGCTTTTGATCGTTTATCACTCTCGCACGGGTGGAGCCCGCCAGATGGCCGAAGCGGCAGCTGATGCGGGGCGAGAAGAGGCAGATATTGTTCTGAAATTCGCCGATCAGGCCGGTCCCGATGATCTGCTGGCCGCTGATGGTTACATCTTTTGCGCGCCCGAGAATCTGGCTGCACTCTCGGGTTTGATGAAAGAGTTTTTCGATCGCTGCTATTACCCGGTGTTGGGCAAGATCGAAGGGCGGCCTTACGCGCAGATGGTTTGTGCCGGGTCGGATGGAGAAAACGCCGCCCGCCAAACCGCGCGGATTGCCACCGGCTGGCGCTTGAAAGAGGTTCAGCCACCTTTGATTATCTGCACCCACGCGCAGACGACCGAGGCGATTTTGGCTGAAAAGACCATCCCCGCAGAACAGCTTGATCAGTGCCGAGAGATTGGCGCAGCAATGGCTGCGGGTTTAAGCCTCGGGGTGTTCTGAGCCTCAGTTCAGGTCAACCACAGTGGTGCCTTCGCTCCAGCCGCCGACGTTGTCACGCGCCTGAATCTGCACCTGCGTGATGCCCTTAGGAATGGCCACACCGCTGAGTGAACGGGTAAACGGCTGTTCCTCTACATGCGGGTGATCAGGACCCGCAATCCCAGCTCATTTCCGTCCATATCCAGCACACGCCAGCCATCGGCATAATCATCCCAGCCGGTGTCGGGATGCCGGATCGTCACGTCGAAGCGCCAAGTATCGCCGCTTTGACTGGCAACTACTTTTTCAATCGTGGGAGGGTCGGCAAGGGCCGGACCGGCAAGCAAAAGGCTGAGAATCAAATATCGCATGTGCCCAGATTAGGCTCTGATTTCAGGTAAAGCGATCACGAATCCGTGTCGTTTGGCTGGGACAGCAGCACCAATCGGGAATGCGATGCAAACTCGCGCCGGTATAGGACGCCAAATGTGATCGCTGTGCCCAGTATCAGGGCCACGGGGCCCAGAATCCAGGCGACAGATGCCAGTGCAAAATAGGTTGCGCGCAGCCCGCGGTTGAAGCTGCGGGCCGCGGTAACGCAGATCTCGGCCGCTTGAGCTGCCCGAGGATAGGCCTGCGCATCCGATGGATCATTGGGCACCGCCGCCATCAGGACTGCGCAGTAGCCAAACAAGCGATGTGCCCAGACATATTTCAGGAAGGCATTGGCCAGCAGCAGAATGATGATCAGGATTTTGATCTCCCACACCATCGCCGGAGCGCTGCCGATGGCCAGATCATTGGCAACGCCGGCCAGACGCTCGGTATTGCCCAGCAGGGCCAGCCCGCCCCCGATGGCGATCATCGTGGTCGAGGCGAAGAACGTGCTGCCCTGCCGCATCGCCGCCACGACCTGCGCGTCAAACATCCGGGGCTGTCGTGTCACCATCTCGCGCATCCAGTCGCGGCGATAGTCATCCATCATCATTGTGACCGTGGGTTTCTTGGGCGAGGGGTTCTCGATCCTCCAGCCAATCCACAGCCAGGCCACCAGCAACACTGCGATAGCAGCGTAGTCCAGAGGTGAAAACAATTGTGTCCGCTCAAGCCAGGTCATGCCTGCGACCTTAGGGGCAGAGATGGGAACTTGCCAGATGAGGAAATTGGTAATATTATTTTACCAAACGGAGGATCAGCTATGGAAATGCCGACGCCAAATCCCGATGTCCTGCGCCGAAAGGCCGTTGTTTTGCAGCGGTTGCTGCAGGTTTTGCCCGAGGATGCGGTGATTCACGACCCGTCCGAGACGCGCGTTTACGAATGCGATGCGCTGACGGCCTATAAATGCCCGCCGATGCTGGCGGTGCTGCCATCCACGACCCAAGAGGTCTCGGACGTGCTGCGTATCTGCAATGAAGAAGGCGTGCCAGTTGTGCCGCGCGGCTCGGGCACCTCGCTGGCGGGTGGGGCATTGCCAACTGCAGATTGCGTTATTCTTGGTGTTGCCCGAATGAATGACGTGCTCGAGACCGATTATGACAATCGGTACATTCGCGTTCAGACCGGCCGCACCAACCTGAGTGTCACCGGAGCGGTCGAAGAGGATGACTTCTTCTACGCTCCTGACCCTTCATCGCAACTGGCCTGTGCCATCGCAGGAAACATCGCGATGAACTCCGGCGGCGCGCATTGCCTCAAATACGGTGTGACCACCAACAATTTGCTGGGCGTCAAGATGGTCCTGATGGATGGCAGCGTGGTCGAAATCGGCGGTGCCCATCTGGATTCAAGTGGCCTGGACCTGCTGGGCGTCATTTGCGGTTCCGAAGGACAGTTGGGCGTCGTGACCGAAGCCACCCTGCGCATTCTTCGCAAGCCCGAAGGCGCGCGGCCTGTTTTGATGGGGTTTGATGACAACGAGGTTGCCGGGCAATGCGTCTCGGACATCATCAAGTCCGGTATTCTGCCGGTCGCGATCGAATTCATGGACACATTGTGCATCAAAGCCTGCGAGAATTTTGCTCATGCAGGCTACCCCGACTGCACCGCCCTTTTGATTGTCGAGGTTGAAGGGTCCGAGGCCGAGATTGACTATCAACTGAGCAAGATCATCGAGATCGCGAAACGCCACAACCCTGTTGAGCTGCGCGAAAGCCAGTCGGCCGAGGAAAGCGCGAAAATCTGGCTTGGGCGGAAATCGGCCTTTGGGGCAATGGGTCAGTTGAACGATTACATGTGTCTGGATGGAACGATCCCGGTATCGTCTCTGCCCGAAGTTCTGCGCCGGATCGGTGAGCTGAGCCAAGACTACGGCCTGCCAGTGGGCAACGTATTCCACGCAGGCGATGGCAACATGCATCCCTTGATTCTTTTTGATGCCAACAAACCCGGCGATCTTGAGAAATGCGAGGCGTTTGGAGCCGATATCCTGAAGCTTTGCGTAGATGTGGGCGGCTGTTTGACAGGCGAACACGGTGTGGGCATCGAAAAACGCGATCTGATGTCCCACCAATACAAGCCCGCTGACCTTGAGGCACAGATGGCGATCAAGGACGTGTTCGACCCGAACTGGCTGCTGAACCCCGCCAAGGTTTTCCCGCTGGACGCCTCTGCAGCGCGTCGCGATGCACAGATCGCGGCTGAATGATCGGCTCTAACAAAGAAAAAATGTCATGAAACCACAGACCGAAGCCGAACTGGCCCAGATGGTGGCCGGGCTGAATGAACCGGTGCATATCCAGGGCGGCGGCACGCGGGGCGTTGCCGGTCCGGAAATTACAATTGAAACAAGCGGGCTCAGCGGGATCACGCTGTACGAACCCGGCGCGCTGACACTTGTCGCGCAAGCCGGAACGCCGGTCGCTGAAATTGAGGCCGCTCTGGATGCCGAGGGCCAGCAACTGGCCTTTGAGCCCATCGATCATCGTGGCCTGCTTGGAAAAAGCGGAACGCCCACCATCGGGGGCGTCGTTGCAGCCAACATCTCGGGGCCGCGACGGATACAGGCCGGGGCGTGCCGTGATTTCCTGCTTGGCGTACGTTATGTCGACGGCATGGGGCAGATCGTCAAGAATGGTGGCCGTGTCATGAAAAACGTGACCGGCTATGATCTGGTCAAGCTGATGGCAGGATCCTGGGGGACATTGGGCGTTTTGACAGAAGTGTCCTTGAAAGTGCTTCCTAAACCCGAGGCATCGGCGACTCTGTCCGTTCAGGCCCCAGACGCGGCGGCTGGAGTCCAGGCGCTGTCGGCGGCGCTGAAATCCCCGTACGAAGTCAGCGGAGCGGCCTATGATCCAGACGCGGGGCAGGCCTTGCTGCGTCTTGAGGGGTTTGAGGCCTCGGTCACTTACAGGTCCGATCAACTGAAATCGGCGTTGTCGGATTACGGAGATGTCGCTGAGATCACGGGTTCGGCCGACATTTGGACCGGACTGCGTGATGTGTCTGCCTTTCACAACCAGAACGGCGACGTGTGGCGGATTTCGGTCAAACCCACTGATGGGCCTGACATAGCCGCACGCGTTAATGCGGACAGGTTGCTGTTTGACTGGGGCGGTGGGTTGATTTGGGCCTTGGTGCCCGAAGGGACCGATCTGCGCGCCCGTTTAGGGGTATTTGAAGGCCATGCATCGATTGTGCGTGCGCAGGCTGACACAGTGGAAAGATTGGGGCGGTTCCATCCCGAAGATACTGGCATTGCGGCTCTAACAAACGGGATTAGACAAAGATTCGATCCCCGTGGCGTCTTTAGTCCGGGGCTTATGGGGTAGGGCAATGCAGACGACATTCACCGAAAAACAACTGCAAGATCCGGCGATCCAGCGTTCGAATGAGATCCTGCGCAACTGTGTCCATTGCGGGTTTTGCACGGCCACCTGCCCCACCTATCAGGTGCTGGGCGACGAATTGGACAGCCCGCGCGGCCGCATCTACCTAATCAAGGACATGCTGGAAAATGAGCGTGTGCCCGATGAGAAAACGGTCAAACACATCGACCGGTGCCTGTCTTGTCTGGCCTGCATGTCTACCTGCCCGTCGGGTGTGCATTATATGCATCTGGTCGATCACGCGCGGGAATACATTGAAGAGAATTACAAACGCCCCTTCTCGGACCGCGCTTTGCGCTGGGTGCTGGCGCGGATTCTGCCCTATCCCATGCGGTTCCGCTGGGCGTTGATCGGGGCGAAACTGGGGCGTCCGTTTCGCTTTTTGATGCCGGATGCCCGGTTGCGCGCGATGCTGGACATGGCGCCGAAACATATCCCGCCGGTCAGCCGAAATGACGATCCGCAGAGTTTCCCTGCCAAAGACACACGGCGCAAGCGCGTTGCTCTGATGACAGGCTGTGCGCAGAAAGCTTTGAATACAGACATCAATGACGCAACAATTCGCCTGTTGACCCGGCTAGGGTGCGAGGTCGTTGTGGCCGAAGGGGCGGGGTGTTGCGGGGCCTTGACCCATCACATGGGCAAAACCAATGAAAGCCATAAGGCCGCAGAAGCCAATATTAGAGCCTGGATCGGTGAAATGGCCGGGGATGGGCTGGATGCGATCGTCATAAATACCTCGGGTTGCGGCACGACGGTCAAGGATTACGGCCATATGTTCCGCAATGCCCCGTTAGCAGACGACGCCGCGAAGGTTTCTGCAATCGCCATGGACATCAGTGAACTGCTGATGCAACTCGATCTGCCGGAAGGCGAGAGTCAGGAGATGATCGTCGCCTATCACGCAGCCTGTTCTCTGCAACACGGGCAACAGATCAAGACTCACCCCAAAACACTATTAAAAACGGCCGGTTTCACCGTGTTAGAGCCTGCTGACAGCCATTTGTGCTGCGGCAGCGCAGGGACATACAACCTGATGCAGCCCGAGATTTCCGGGAAGCTGAAACAGCGCAAGGTCAAAACGCTTGAGGCGAAAAATCCCAATGTGATCGCCGCGGGCAACATCGGCTGCATGATGCAGATTGGGTCGGGCACCCAGGTTCCGGTCGTGCATACCGTTGAGTTGCTGGATTGGGCAACGGGTGGACCGAAGCCCAGAGCCCTTGATGCGCAGCCGCAAACGCCAGATGTTCCGATCCTGAAATAGGCTGATGCACACGCGCATCACTTTCCCTGCGAATGCGAATGGGGCGTCATCGCCCTATTTTTGCCCCACCGGCGGCGTAGCAAGATATGCCAACAGCAAAGCCGGAGAGCCGTTTGCGAAATTGGATCATAGCATTGGCGATGGCTTTGGTGCCGATGAGCGCCGCAGCACAGGACACCGGGCTGAAAAGTCTGGATACCACAGATGCTGGCCGTGCGTGGATGGCCGTAGGTCGCCTGGATATCAAAAACGGTGCCGGGTTTTGTACCGGTACATTGATCGCTCCGACGCTGGTCCTGACGGCCGCGCATTGCCTGTTTGACAAGGTGACCGGCCAGCGGATCGACCTGGCTGACGTTGAGTTTCTGGCGGCTTGGCGACTTGGGCGTGCCTCGGCTTACCGGGCGGCGCGGCGGGCCGTGATCCACCCGGAATACGAATACAGCGTCGAAGGAAGCGCTGCGCGTATCTACAACGACATCGCGCTGATCGAACTGTGGCAACCGATCCGAAACACAACCGTTATCCCGTTTGAGACAGGAAAACGCCCCTCACGCGGGGCCGAGGTTGGGGTCGTGTCCTATGCGCAAGATCGGTCCGAGGCTCCTTCGCTGCAAGAGGTATGCTCAGTCATGACCCGTCGTTCCAACGTTCTGATCATGTCCTGCGACGTGGAGTTTGGATCGTCCGGTGCCCCAGTGTTTTCATTCGAAGGGGACCAGCCTCGCATCGTGTCCGTGGTTGCGGCCAAGGCCGAGTTCAACGGTCAGCGCGTGTCCGTCGGCACCGCGGTCGAAGACTCGCTTGAGCTATTGCAGGCCGAGCTGTCGGCGGGACGCGGTTTCAGGGCTTCGTCACCGCAAGCGGGGGCCAACCGCAATATTGGTGCAAGGTTCATCAAACCATGATTCAACGGGTTCTGACTATTCTTCTGCTTCTGTCCATTTCATCCACCGCATCTTACGCCCAAGCCGCCAAACGTAAACTGACCGACCGTGAAGATTTGTACGGCTGGGAGGCGGTCGGTCGTCTGGACATCGGAACTCAGGGGTTTTGCACCGGTACACTGATTGCACAGGATCTGGTTTTGACCGCTGCGCATTGCGCGCTGGACAAGGCCACCGGCAAGCCATACCCGCCGGGCAAGGTCACCTTCCGCGCCGGGCTGAGTGGCGATAACGCCCTTGCTGATCGCAAAGTGGTTCAAATCGCGGCGCATCCAGATTTCAAAGCCAATGGGGCGGTGTCTGCTCCGCGCGTGCGCTTGGATGTGGCTCTGATGCGGTTGGAATCGCCGATTCCTTATTCCATCGCAGACCCCTTTGCCCTGCATCAGGGGAACGTCGCCGGAAATGAGGTTAGCCTTGCGTCCTACGGGCGCGGGCGGGCCGAGGCAATTACTCGCGAAAGATCCTGCCGCATTTTGAACCGGAGTGACGGTTTGATCACCTTCAACTGCGACATCACTTTTGGCTCGTCTGGCTCGGCACTGCTGGCCCGAAACGGATCGCGCTGGCAGATTCTTTCGGTCGTGTCCGCGGTCGGGACGAACGGGCGTCAAAAGGTGGGGTTCGGCATGGAACTGTCGGGAATCGTGGCGGATCTCAAGGCCGATCTGCGGCGCGATGCCCCGCGCCCAAAGGCAAATATCCGCCGGTTGCAGGTCGGTTCCGGCAAGTCCAGTTCGGGCGCAAAATTCATCAGCTCCGGCGGGGGTTGAACTCAATCAAATCGCTACCCATGTGAACTGTACCGGGTCGCCAAAGACGGGGCCCGGATCAACCCGATGCCCGTCCAAATGGAGGGCAGAATACAGATCGCTCTGATATGAGGATATGACACATGCGTAGTTTTGATTTTGCACCCCTGCACCGTGCCACCGTTGGTTTCGACCAGATTGCCGACATGATGGATCGCGTGCTGACCAATGACGTGGCTCAGCCGAGCTACCCGCCCTATAACATCGAAAAAACCGATGCCGATACCTATCGCATTTCGGTTGCCGTCGCCGGTTTTTCGGAAAATGACCTGTCGGTCGAAGTGAAGGAAAACGCTCTGATCGTGGCCGGCAAGAAAGCCGCCGAAGACAAAGAGCGCAGCTATCTGCACCGTGGCATCGCCACCCGCGCGTTCGAACGCCGCTTTGCGCTGGCCGATCACGTGCGTGTCACCGGCGCCAGCCATGAGGACGGCATGCTGAACATCGACCTTAAGCGCGAGGTGCCCGAAGCCCTGAAACCGCGCCGGATCGAGATCACATCGGCTAAGGCCATCGAAAAGGATGTGGTCGACGCCAAAGCCGTGAACTAAGGCGACCTGATACGCCGCGATAATCGTTCCTCTCTGGATTATCGCACCATACGCCCCGCGTTCCTCCAGACGCGGGGCGTTGTTTTTTGTTGAATTGGGATGTCCGCTTTGCGGACAAAGCAGGCCGTCACATCCGCACAATTTGGTGGTTTTGGGCTCTCAGTATAAATTCGAAGAAAATGGGGGGAGGGAACGATGAAAACACTATGCTATTTCTGCGCCTTAGCATTTGCGGGTGCGGCTTTTGCGCAGGACAACACAGTCGAAGGACGGCCGATGACCGCAGCCGAGATGGGGATCATGCAAGGGACACCTCCTACTCGAACCATCGATATTTCTGCTTGGGACAAAGGCCCGGACAATCGTTGGGCGTTTCAACATATCAGCGAGTTCCTGCACGTCGCAAATATCAGCCGTGGTTCAGGACCGGCCGCGCCTCTCAATCTCGCGCCTCAAGACCTCTCAGGGCTTCAGTTTGACGGCTTAGACGGTCAACCGATGACAGTCGCGGAAATGCTCGTCCGGACGTATACCGATGGTTTCATCGTTCTGCACAATGGCGATATCGTCTTTGAAAAGTACTTCAATGGAATGACACCGGACACGAGGCACCTTCTGATGTCCGTGTCGAAATCCGTTACAGGAACTCTGGCTGGGGTACTCGTGAATGACGGACGACTGAACCCGACGGCGATGGTCACGGACTACATCCCGGAGATGGAGGGCGCTCCGGGTTTTGGCGATGCGACGGTTCGGCAAGTTCTTGATATGACAACCTCTATCGTCTTCAGCGAGGACTACGCCGACCCTGAAGCAGAGGTTGTCGCACACGAGGCCTCAACAGCTTGGCGCGGTGAAAATGCACCCATGGCCGAGGAAGGGGTCTATGCCTTTGCCACTACCATTGAAAAAGACACGTCGCGACCACACGGTCAGCAGTTCCAATATGCATCGATCAACACCGACGTTCTTGGCTGGTTAATCGAAAGAGCTTCGGGACAGCGGTTTGCGGACTACATGAGCACCGCGATCTGGTCGCAGCTTGGAGTCGACCACGATGGCCAAATCACAGTCGACTACAAGGGCGCCGCAGCCGCGAACGGCGGATTCGTTCTGACTCTGCGCGACCTTGCTAGGTTCTCACAAATGGTTCTGGACGACGGATTCTACAATGGCCGCCAGATTGTGCCGTCAGGGTGGATCGACGATATCCGTTTTAATGGGGACAACTCGGCTTGGCAGCCAACAAGCTATTCTAAGACTTGGCCCGACGGTTTCTATCGAAATCAGTGGTATGTGACCAAGGACGACCACGGTTCGTTCTTCGCCGTCGGAGTCAATGGTCAGCACATCTGGATTAATCCCACTACGCGAACAGCAATTGTTAAGTTCTCATCGCTTCCAGTAAGTGCAGACAAGGAGAATATCGCGTTGGGTTGGGCTGCAATGGATGCGATCTCACGCTCATTTCAGGAGTAGTCGGGAAACCCGGCATTTTCCCTTTTGAAGCCACAGACAATACGGCACTTCGAGCGTCTGCTTCGTGCTCAAATCTGACCTCTGAAGTCAATTGACCCCGCACAATTTCGTGCGGGGTCATTAAGGGTTTTGTCAGTGAATTAATTCCCAGCCGAAACCGATCCAATCGACCAGAACATCGTCTCGCCCGAGGCATCGTCGACGCCGTCATTGTCGGTCATCACGAACGCTTCACCAGAGGGCAGGATGGCCAGACCTTCGATTTTGTCCAGAACGTAACCGCCGGTCGAGGTCAGGTCGGGCAGCAAGTCACGGACCTCTTCCTTGCTGACGACAGGCAGGTCTCCACCCAGCGGGGCGGGGGTCATCTCGGAAAGCGGAATGCGGTAGATCTTTTTGGTTACCGCGCGGTGGTCGTGCTGATTGTCGCGCTCGATGACATAGACATGGTCGCCGAAGGCCACGATTTCCGACAGCCCAACCCAGCCTGTTTCCGGGTCGGCTTTGGGATAGTGCACGGCCCCCCATTCCTTGGTGTCCAGATTGTAGGCAACCAGCTTAACGTGGTTTTCCGGATCATCCTTCCACTCGCGCTGAACGGCCATCCACAGGGTGTCGCCGACCTTGGTGATGCCTTCGAAACCAAAGCGTTTCTCAACGGCCATAAGCTCCGGCGGCAGGCCGATCTCGCCCTTGCGATCCTTGATCTTTCCCTCGGCAGAGACATGGTAGATCGCGTGCGGGATGACACGGTCGGTGCGCCCTTCGGAGGCGACGTAGAAGCCACCCTTGCCGTCCAGCGTGATGCCCTCAAGGTCCAGCTTCTGGGCCGGGTTGCCGTCCTGACGGTGGATGCGGATCACGTCGACGATGCGGGCCGGTTGCTGGCTGGGGTCGATCTTGAAGATCGAGGGCTGGAAGCCGTAGAAGCTGTCATTGACCGCATAGATCATGCCATCTTCGTCCGCGACCAGACCGGACAGCGCACCCCAACCGATCAGCTCATCCGCGCCTGCAGAGGTCAGATGCGGATAGTTGGCGGGGGCGTCCTGGTACTCAAAGATCGACACATGCGCGCGCGGGCCGCCATCCTCGATCAGGTCTTTTTCATTGGCCGAGATCAGCAGGTTGCGATCCGGGATCGCTACATAACCTTCCGGTCCAACGCCCGAGGGCAGCAGCTGTTTCAGAACCGGGTTCGCCGGATCGGTGGCGTCATACACGCCCACGACCGAGGCGCGCTCGGCCCCCACAAAGATCATCGGCGTATCGCCAAAGGTGGCTGCGGTCACGCTTTCCGGTTCAACCCCTTTGCTGTCCGAGCGTTTGTCGGGGTAGTGGCCGATCTGGATGATGGCTTTCTCGAAATCGGTGCCGTTCTCGTAAACAACGGTTCCGTCCTTGTGGAAGATCGTCCAGCCACGAGAACCGCCTTCATAATCGCCTTCATTGGCGGTGGCGAAGTGATTGTCATCGATCCACTTCACCGCATCCGGCTCACGCAGGCGGCCCGGCTGATTTTCGGTGAAGATCAGCGCGCCGCGTTCGTCGGTGGCGTCGATGCCTTCCAGATCCACGCTGCCAGCCGAGAAATGGCTGATCACGTTGCCGTCTTTGTCCACGACCGCGACGTGGTTGTTTTCCTGCAGTGTGATGACGGTTTCGCCCAGACCGTTGATGTCCACGAACTCCGGTTCTGGATCAGTTGGGGCGACGTCGGCCAGACCGGTCAGCACGGCCATCTTCATACCTGCGCAATCCAGTGCGCCGTCTTTCAACGGAACCATAGCCAGCGACCCGGCAGGCAGTTGCGGGATGACGCCGTCGTTTAGGTCTTCGTCACGCTCGTTTTCGATCGCCACGGCGACAAAGCTGCCATCGGGGGCGATGGCGACGCTGTCAGGCTGACCGCCCAGATCACAGGCGCCGGTTTCGGCCTTGCCCGCGATGTCGACGGAAATCAGTTTGCCCGACGGGGCGGTGTAACTTTCCGATGTGTTCACACCGACAAAAGCAGTCGCGCCAACGATCCCAACCGAGGTCGGCTCACCGCCCACCTCCATCGCGCCCAGCGGGGCCGGGTTCGCAGGGTCCGTGATGTCGACCATGCCGATGACACCCAACGGGCTGTCGGTATAGACCAGAGTCATCCCGTCAGCGGTCGCTGCGATAATCTCGGGTGACGTTTCACGGGTGGTATCGGCCCCTTCGGCCATATTCTTGACGACGGGGAAAGATGCAATTCGGTTGAAGTTCATCTCTGCCGCAGCCTGACCGGCAGTCAGGGCAAGGGCAGATGTCAGGCAGACAAAGCGCAACGACATCGGTTGGTATCCTCTCTTGCTTGGATGCAAGGGGGATGACCGCCGGTCATTGCAGGGATGTGACGTTTTGTTTGCAGTTTTGTGACAAACGAAAAGCCCCAGCGCTGTGCACCGGGGCTTTTTTGTAAAGTCGTCTCAGATCAGACCGACATGCAGATGTATTTCATCTCAAGATAGTCTTCCATGCCGTGATGGCTGCCTTCGCGGCCCAGGCCGGACTGTTTGACGCCGCCGAACGGCCCAACCTCGGTCGAGATGATGCCGGTGTTCACGCCGACGATGCCGTATTCCAGCGCCTCGGCCACTTTGTAGACGCGGCTCAGGTCCTTGGCATAGAAATACGAGGCCAGACCAAAGATGGTGTCATTGGCCATCGCGATTACGTCGTCTTCGTCCTCAAACTTGAACAGCGGGGCCAGCGGGCCAAAGGTCTCGTCCTGCGCGACCATCATGTCCTGGGTCACACCGGTGACAATGGTCGGCTGGAAGAACGTGCCGCCCAGATCGTGGGGCAGACCGCCGGTCAGAACCGCGCCGCCCTTGTCGGTCACGTCCTTGATGTGCTCTTCGACCTTGGCGACCGCTTCGGCGTTGATCAGCGGACCTGTTGTGGTGCCCTCGGCCAGACCGTCACCGATTTTCAGCGCCTCAACAGCAGCTTTCAGCTTGGCCGCGAACTCGTCATAAACGCCTGCCTGCACGTAGATGCGGTTGGCGCAAACGCAGGTCTGGCCGTTGTTGCGGAACTTGCACAGCATCGCGCCCTCGACGGCCGCATCCAGATCGGCATCGTCAAACACGATGAACGGCGCATTGCCGCCCAGCTCCATCGAGCACTTCATCACCTGATCGGCGGCCTGTTTCAGCAGGATGCGGCCCACTTCGGTCGAGCCGGTGAAGGTCAGCTTGCGGACACCGGGGTTTTCGCAGAATTCCTTGCCGATCTCGCTGGAGCTGGAGGACGGCAGCACGTTGAACACGCCCGCGGGGATACCGGCCTGCTCGGCCAGAACACCCATGACCAGTGCCGACAGCGGGGTTTCCTTGGCAGGGCGCGCGACAAAGGCGCAGCCCGCCGCCAGCGCAGGAGCCGCCTTGCGGGTGATCATCGCATTCGGGAAGTTCCAGGGCGTGATCGAGGCCGCCACGCCGATCGGCTGCTTCAACACTGTGATCCGCTTGTCACGCTGATGACCCGGGATTGTCTCACCGTAAACGCGCTTGGCCTCTTCGCCGAAGAATTCGATGAACGACGCGCCATAGCCGATCTCGCCAATGGCTTCGGCCAACGGCTTGCCTTGCTCGGCGGTCAGGATTTTGCCCAGATCCTCGGCGTTTTCCATCATCAGGTCGTACCAGCGGCGCAGAATCACGGCGCGTTCCTTGCCAGTCAGCTTGGCCCATTCCTTTTGCGCCGCTTCGGCTTGCGCGATTGCGCCGGCAACCTGAGCGCGGCTCAGGTCTGCAACTTCGGCCACCACATCGCCGCGCGCGGGGTTGGTCACGGCAAAGGTGCCATTGTCCCCATCAACCCACTGACCGCCGATATAGGCTTTGGTTACAAGCAGATCAGGGTTTTTCAGGATTGATTTCAGGTCGGTTGTCGCGTCCAGCATGGGTCAGCCTCCGGCAGTAAAAATTTGTTAGCACTCAAACAGGTGCTCTCTGGATTGTCTATGTCCACCCGTACGGTCAGATCAATCCAGTTTTCGTATGGTAAACGTGACGTCTTTTTGCCTACCGCGCGCATTCATGCGATCTGCGGTGTCAGTGTCAAGCCGCCTATCTTTTTTCGCCGGAGTTTGCCAAAGTCCTGCTGGTATTTGATGCCCAAGGGGATGTAAATCATCGTAACATTCCCTACCTTATTGGGTGCATAAGTAAAAAAGGGATAGGACAGATGTCGAACCAGCAGTTTGACGCGTTGATTCAGGAAACGCAGCAAAAAGTGCGCGAAAGTCAGTCACAGATCGAAGGGCTGACATCCCGGATTGAGGCCGCACGCGCCAAGATTGGAACCGCCGAGGCGGATATCGACATCGAAAACGCCACGCTCGAGGATGTGCACGCCCATACCGAGGTGATGAACGCCAACATTGCCGAGTTGATCATGGGTCTGGACGATGTCACCAACGCGTTTTCCAAGGATTTTGACGAAATGCGGTCGAAAACCGGGTGGGAGT
Source organism: Ruegeria sp. R14_0 (assembly GCF_017743975.1). Taxonomy (GTDB): domain Bacteria; phylum Pseudomonadota; class Alphaproteobacteria; order Rhodobacterales; family Rhodobacteraceae; genus Ruegeria. Next base: position 56,643 of record NZ_JAGHRC010000009.1, read on the forward strand.
CCTTTGTCGGCATCTTCTCGAAGGGCAAATCCGAGTCGATGCGGCAGGAACGGATGCGCACCGCCAATATTGATGACAAGCTGCAGGATCTGATCGCCAAGTCCGACGTGATCGTGCAATTGCTGCAAGGGCAACTGTCCGTACTGGAAGAACAGCGCGTCAAGGTCGAAGACAACCTGACCGGCACGCTGGACGACCGCGAGGCGACTGTGGCTGAGCTGGAGTCGCTGCGCGCCGAGATTCAGGGCATGGATCCGACAATCATCACGCTGGAAAACAAGATCAGCGTCGAACAGGACGCCGCCGCGCGCACGCAGCTGGAAACCGAACTGGCCGAGTTGAACAAGCAGTACAACGCCAAGGTTCAGGAAGAGCAGGTCAAGCTGGCCAAGAGCCAGACGCTGGAGCGCTATATCGAAAAGGGCAAGACCTGGGTCGACTCGCTACAGAACCAGGCGGCGACGCAGATGGTGCTGATCAACAAGCTGCAGACAGACACGCAACAGCGCGTGGTGCTGTATGACGCCCTGACCAAATCGCTGAAAACCGCGCAGCAGCAGGACGTGGCCCACCGCATCAACGAAATCGGCGTGCAGACAGATCAAGAGGCGCAGACGGCAATGGCCGCCATCGGCACCGCGACCAACCAGAAAATGGCCGACATGCTTGAGGCGCACGAGGATCACATGGTCTTTGCCCGCGACGTGCTGGAGAAAAAGGCCAAGGCGGACGAACGCTTTGCCCGCCGTTTTGCCTCGATTGTCGAGAAGCATGATAAGAATTTGTATGGGGGGTGAAACCTTAATCCGAGCGCCACTAAAGATGCTTATTGCGGCACTATACGTCGCGCTCTTCGGAGCGTTTCTCATCCTACTCGGGTATCTGCTTCAATTGGTTCCCGTGTATCTCGGCCCCGATTTGAGAATGACGTTGTTTATGGTCCCATTGATTTTCGCGCTCGGTTCTTTTGGAGTTTCAGCCGTATTCGCAATCTGGGGTGTGGTTTGGATGGCATTCGAGGTATTCCTTCTATTGGGCGATAAGCAAAATGAATAACCCAACCCAGGACCATGTCGGCCTGACCGATACCTTCGCCTCGCGCCGCTATTTCCGCAAATTTGAGGTGATCACCGTCCACCTTCTGCGCGTGGCTGCGACGATGGAGGCCGAGGGCGCGATCAGCAAACAAGAGGTGCGGATCGTGTCGCGTTACCTCTCGGGGCTGCTCTACACTTTTCGCGCGCTGAGTATGAAATACCTGCTGGTCGGGCGGGATACGGGGCGGTTCTTCGGTAGCCTCGCCATGGACAAGCGTGACAGCGGGTTTCCGGTGGCGGCCGAGTTGCTGACCATGGCCAATGACGCGCAGCAGGCGCAGGTGCATCTAGCGAATATGCCCTCGGAAGACGATCTGAAAACCGACATGGTGCGGACGATCATTGGTGATCAGGAAATACCGACCAAGCTGCAATTCGCGCTGTCCCAACGGCTCTATTACGAGGAATTGCTGAAAGGTCAGCTGTTCTGGGCCCGCAACGATCCCGAACGCCACTGGATCGGGAATGAGGGTGAACGGCGCAAGTTCATGATCCACTGGGCGGTCTATGACAGCCAGATCAATCTGCCGGTCATCTACCTTATGCAGTTGGAGGATAGCGGCAAGACAGCTCTGCCCAAGGACCAACGTCGCTGGCCCGAAGTACAGGCGCATCTGATGGCGCAGTCCTTGGGTGGGTTGAAGCTGGTGACGATTGCCAAGGGCTTTGATCAGGATTTCGACGACCTGCACCCCAAGCACCTGCGCCGTATCCATGTGGGTCCGATGTATTCCTCGGCCTTTACCGAGCAGTCCGGCCCTTTGCGGCAGGTGCTGGAGGACGCACAGGCGCCCGAGGGGCAGGACTGGGCGCTGGCATGGACCACTGAAGAACTGGAAAGCGAAGAGGTGATCGAGGAACGCGCCGGGTGGTTCTCGACCGTCGAGCGTGAGGTTTTTGCGTTGGACCCGTTCGGCGGGCAAGGGGCCGAGACTGGGGCGACGCGCACCCAACGGTCGATCATCCTGCCGCAGCGCCCGTTCCAGGTGCTGGCCGAACGCAACCCGCCGGGATTCGCCGACGTACGCAAGTTCGTCGTCAGCAAGACCGGGCAGGTGTTGAGGTACTAAATGATCAGGTGCAGCCTTGTACTATTGATTTCCGTGTTGGCCGGGTGCAGCGGCTATCTCTCGGAAGATTACGAGGACTTCAAACTGCGCGTAGCGCAGGAGCATCCTGTTGGTAGCTCCCTTGGCAGTCTGGAAAAACATTTCCGTGCAAGAGGTTACAAGAAAACAGGTGCGTTTTGGATTCCAACACCTGATCGGCCCAATCCCCTACCGACGTGCTACCAAAGGAATTTGACCTATGGATTTTGGGCCGGAGGAAGGCGCGCTGTGTGTGTAAGGGCGGGTAAAGACCAAACTATTGCCGAGATTGAAACCTATCAATTGGTTGCTGGATTGTGAGGATGTGTTGAAATGAGTTTGACGTCAGATCAGATGGAATTGCGCGAAGACGACATTCGTAAGCACTATCCGGCGGCGACCGCTTTGCTGAACGGGTTCGAGCATGCGCCGCGAATTGCGAAACCGGTTGATACTGCTGTTGAGCGGTCTCCGGGTGTCTCTACAGGGCGTCGGTTTCGGTCGACCACGCCGGGGCTGGTGACGCGCCGAACCGCGCGTGCAGATGGGGTGCATCTGGTTGAGCGGATTGAGGCGTCGGATGATGGCGATACGCTGGTTTCTCCGCCGCAGGCAACTGCGCAACAAGCCATCCGGCGCGCCATCGCAATCGCTCTGGCGGTGGGGGAGGCCTATGCAGAACAGACGCCGTTGGCTGACCTGAAACGGGCGAATTTGGCCGGCGACTTGCCGTCTGCTCGTAAGACAGAGTTCTCAGAGCTGCTGACCGCTGAGGCACTGGTCACGCTGCACACGTTTGGTAACGCGTTGGCTTATCTGATGTCTTCGCACCTAGGCGAAACGACGGTTGATCTGGGTGAAATCGAGGAGGTTCTGACTGACAATGGCCAACTCGCCCTGCATGGCGCTTTGTGGGAGCTGGATCAGACGCTGGCCAAACACGCGCCCGATGATGCGCATCTGATTGCCGCCGCCAGCGCCTATGCTGAGCAGTTGATGGAAAAGGCCGCATTGCGCGCCCAATCCGCAGGTCATCTGGGGCCATTCCAGAACGCCGCCTGGCATATTGAAGCCGATGATCTGACGATCCGGGGTTTTGAGCCTGCATCGAAGGCGAAATCCACCACCCTGACCATGACGTTCAAGAAACCGAACGAGGTCGTCGGCAACCATATCGCCAAGTATCAGGCGATGAAGCTGGCCAAGATGCTGATGGCCTATGACTTCGACCGCCGCCTGAACCCGTTTGCGGAACTTGGCGGGTTCATCTTTACCTTTATGGGTGATGGTAAACCGGGCACCGGCAAGACGACCCTCATCCAGATGATGGCCGGGCTGATAAACGATTACTGCCAGAACGCAGGCTACCCGTTCCGCTATCAGAACCTGAGCACTGACAATATCGACAGCTATCAGGGCAAATCCGGTCAGAACGCCAAGGCGTTTATCAACACGATCATCGACCCCTCGGTCATCGGCTTCGGCACCATCGACGACATCGACCAGCTGGCGGGTAAACGCGGCGATCGGCAGTCCTCGGCCGGGCAACTGGAAATCACCGCCGTGCTGATGGAGAGCTTTGCGGGTGCCAACACAGTCGTGCGCGGCAACTGCACCTTTGGAATGTTCTCGAACTACCCCGAGAATGTGGACGACGCCCTGCGCCAGCGGGCGGGGGCGCGGTTCCTAGTGGACGGGCCGCAAACGCGCGAGGATTACATCGACATCCTGCACCTGCTGATGGGCCGCAACCACGACATCCCGCTAGGTGAGCACGAAGCCTATGCCGCGCAGGAGATCAAGAAGGCCGTCGCCGCCAGTTTCGAAAGCCACGCCCGCCCGCATGAGGACGCCTTGCTGCAGGTCTATGACCGGGTCTCGGGCGAGATAGGCCAGATGGACACGATCGCCAAGTTGGGCACCTATCTCAAGGCGATCCAACAGGCCGATGAGCGGTTCACCGGTCGTGCGATCAAGAACATCACCGATGCGGTCAAGGTCCGCGCGATGGATTTCGAATTGCCTGACGAATGGATGGAAAACCCCGACCTGTTCCTGTTCCGCGACTACGACACCAAGAAGGCGATGATCGAGGACCTGCGTCAGCCGATCACGGTGGAAATGGTGATCCAGGAAATCAACCGCTATGCCGACAGCGAGTTCCGCTATGCCGACAAAAGCGACGAGGTCGCCATCGAAAACGCGGTACGTGAGATGGGCCGGATGGAAGAGGCCAAACGGCGGTATCTGGAGGGGAAAGGGTAATGCTTGTTTACGCGATTTCCGGTTTGGCGCTTGTTCTGGGCCTTATCCTGCCTCTGCGCTGGGGTGTGATCGGATTTCTGGGTGCTGTGGCCGTTCTGTTCCTGACCCAGTTCGGAGTGAACGCGAGCAGCGGATTTGAGGGCACCTCATGGGAAGAGTCCCTGATCCTGTTTGAGGGCAGCGTGGTGTCTTACATCGGGTTTAACTTACAGATCACGGCGCGGGCGTTTTCACTGCCGTTGTTGGTGTTGGCGGTTGTGGTCGTTGGGCGGTTCAAGAGGGTGATGATTTGACCACCACCGAACAATTCAATTGTCTGTGTTTGGGGCGCCTTGTATGACTTCGTACTCAAAGGCAGTTCCCATTCTGTTTGGATGCTTAGCTGCGACGCAGGCTACAGCTGAGGTCTACTACAATGAGATTGGCAAGAAAGCCTATGCTCAATGGGATTGCGCTGCATTCGCTGCACTAACTGATGAGCATCAACAAGAAGGGCTGAAACTCTTCAACTCAGGATATGAGAAGCTAGTGCTGTTTGTAGAAGCTGGACGTGCTAGTAAACTGAATTCAGACAACACAAATGAGGTGCCGGTGGGAATCCTCTGGAATCTCACTAGCGGCCCGTCTGCAGACTTTTCGATCGGGTACATGTGGTATCAGTTTTTGGATAATGCTGAGGAGGAGACCGCAGATGCAGATTCTGATCTTAGCTACGACCTGATGATGAGTCTCAAAGCGGAAAAAGCGAGCCAAATCTATCGGAAAAAGAACTGTGAACTTCTTCTTGACTAGAAGCGATGTTTTCGCGGCGCAGCCGCGACGCGCCCGACCCGCCCCCCAGGGCGGGCGCGTTCCGCACCCACCCTCGGGCCGGGCGCATCGCTACCGTTGTGCGGGAAGGCAAATGTCATGATCCGCCTCATAGAAAAAGGCCTGATGTTCGGCAACCTCGTCCACATCTCCAGCCCGGCTCTGGTCGAGCGGTACAACCGCGCGCTGCAGCATCTGGCGGGCAAGTCCACGACGCTGACGGATTTCCACGTCGATATCTCGGGCTATTCGCCAGAGGTGGGGATTGAGCTGGAGGATGAGCTCTACCTTAACCCCAACGGGGTCAATCGGCAGTTCATCTTGTTGACGACCGAGCAGAAGCGTGCCCCTCTGCTGAACGTCAAATTCTCGACCTCGCGCGATATTTTGCGGGAATTCATTGAGATGAACGAGGCGCAACTGTTCGCGTTGACCGCCACCGATGCGGTGGCCGGAGAGCTGGTGAACTCGGTCTTCAAACTCACCACACCCGGCGACTTGCTGAACTTGCGCAAGATTGAGATCGAGGCTGACACCGCTGGCGGTACCCTGCGCAAGGCCGAGCAGCTTGCGCGCATGGTCGAACAGTTCAAGACTGAAGAAGACGCTTGGTTCGATGACGTGCTGATCGCCAAGATGATCGAAACCGCCAAAGAAACCGGCGATGTCACCCGCAACCCAGTCCGCCTGCGTCACACCGCGTTTGAACAGCGGAACTTCTGGACGGCGCATTTTGGCGGGCTGTACCTGTTCCCCGATCTGGATCATCCGGCCGCCATTTGCATGGGAGACGCGCCAGAGGATCTTCCGCTGAAACACATCTTTGAAAAGGCGCAGCCCAATCAGATCGCCAAGTTCCTGCGGTTAAACAACCTTGTCGAGACGATCATCGAAGCCCGGGGCGTGGACTCGAGCGCGATCCTGCAACAGAAGATGGATTTTCTGACCGTTTCTGCTGCTGCGGACGGGGGCGTGGATCTGACAGGGTTGGATCGCAGCGATATGCGCCGGTTGGCGCGCAACCATGCCGATCGTCTGCCCGAGGCCTATCACGGCCTGGCACAATTGCTGCGCTGGGCGAAGGATGGTGGTCCTTGGCCGCGCATCACTTCGGACCATCCGGCGTATTTCTATACCTTGCGTGCAACGGACACGCCGAACCGCGATCTGGTGAACATGCTACTGGCCGAACTGGCCCCACTGGACCCGCGCCATATGTTCATTTGCCACAAGGAACTGTTCTACCGGACCTACGCAACCTGGCCGGAAGCCAAAAAAGCTTATGTTGCCGACTTTCTTGCGCGCGAGTATCAGGTGGACAAAGCGGGTGCTCGGGCCGCGCTGTTCGGCCATGAACCGGACATGAGCGGCAGTGACCGGGTCAGCGATGAGGTCATCGCAAGGGTCGGTCCTTGGGGCGCTGTTGGGAGAAGTTGAATGTTTGTCGCGCTGCGATTTTTGATCCCTTTGCTGATTTTCCTTACGATCCTTTATGTGGGCGTGTCGATTTATTCTCGCTGGGTTAGGCGGGGTAAGTTGATCGCGCATTGGGAGAAGAAGGGCCTGACCGGTGATCGGGATGCGTTTGTCCAGCGCGGTCTGCAAAAATATGATGGATCGTTTCGCCGAAAACTGATCCTTGGGATCTACATCGTGCCGTTGGGGTTGATCGCGATCCTGATTTACGTTTCGAATTTCATGTGAGGGTTTCGCAGATGCGTTACATCAAGTGGGGCTTTATTATCCTGTTCTGGGGCACGATTGCAGCGGTGTTAAACTACACCTTACCGCAGCATGATGTGGTGCGGATCTCGGACACCTATGAAAAGCGGATCGACCCTGGTGAAAACAGTATCTTCTGGTCGGTTCACGATGTCGGCAGTGATGCGACGACGCCAAACCGCGATGTGTTCTTCATCCAAACGCGCAAGACCAATGGCAAAGTCATGGTCTATCGCAACGAAGACACAGGCTGGGGCTGGCCACCCTATTTCAAGCTGAACTCCTCGAACCTGCAGGCCGAAGCAGCGGATTTGAAATCAACGACCGAAGCGCCTCGTTGGGTGGTTGTGCGCCACTATGGCTGGCGCAGCGAGTTCCTGTCGATTTTCCCAAATGCGGTGAAAATCTGGGCGGTCAAAAACCCTGATGTGCGGATCATCCCGTGGTTCAACATTATCTTCCTGACCGTGTTCTTCGCGATCGTTTGGGCCTTATGGGTCCGCTGGCGTCGGTTTCGCGAAGCGCGGGTCGACCCAGTGATCGAGAATATGGAAGATGGTCTGTACGCTGCCGGGGATGCCATTGAAGAACAGGGCAGCAAATTCAGAAGATGGCTGAACAGCTGGAAGTCAAAGTGATCAAATCCGGGGCCGCTTGGCCCCAGATTTTCTTAGCGGACGACAAATTCGGCGTGTAATGCACCCGCCGCTTTGATCGTTTTGAGAATATCGATCATATCGCGCGGCGACACCCCCAACGCGTTCAGGCCAGCGACGACTTCGGACAGGGTTGTGGCTTCGGGGATTTCGGCCAGCCCTGTCCCTTCCTCTTCTTCTATGCCTGCGATGGTTCTTGGCACGACAACGGTCTCGCCACGCGCAAACGGATTCGGCTGCACTGCAATCGGAGCTTCTTCGACCGTTAGCGTCAGGTTGCCCTGCGACACCGCCACGCGAGAAATCCGTACCTCTTGCCCCATGACAATCGTGCCCGAACGCTGATCGACCACAACACGGGCTTTGGTTTCGGGTTCGACCAGAATGTTTTCGATCCGACTCAACGCGTGAGCGGTCGAAATGGCCTGCGTCGCTGCAATATTCAGTTCGACCGTGCCGGAGTCGCGCATGATCGCCACGCCGCGATTGAATTCGGCGTTGATCGCGGCCTCAATCCGACCGGCCGTAGTGAAATCCGGTTCGCGCAGGGCCAATCGCATTTGCGTCAGCGACGACAGTTCGAAATCAATCTCGCGCTCGACGCGTGCGCCCGACGGGATCACACCCGACGTCGGAACACCCTGAACGACCGAGGCGGCATCGCCTTCGGCCACGGCGCCACCGGCGAGAACAGTACCTTGAGCAACCGCATAGATTTGCCCGTCTGCGGCATTGAGCGGGGTCATGATCAGCGTACCCCCAAGCAGGCTTTTCGAATCCCCGATGGCCGAGACCGTGACGTCGATCTGCCCGCCCACTCGGGAAAACGGAGGCAGACTTGCGGTCACCAGAACGGCGGCCACATTTTTGGGGCGAAAGTCTTCGCCATTCACGTTGACGCCCAACCGTTCAAGGATGTTGGACATGATCTCTTCGGTGAACGGAGAGTTCCTGAGCCCGTCGCCAGTGCCGTTCAGGCCCACAACCAATCCGTAACCAACCAGATCGTTGCCACGCACCCCGTCGAAATCCACCAGATCCTTTAACCGGATCGCCCCGGCCGAGGCCAAGCCAGGCAGCAGCATCAGAAGAAAGACAAAAACTCTCATCTCAGGAAGTTCACCAGCGATAGGTTCGCGTTGCGAACGGTGACGGAATACAAACTCTCCAGCTGGAACTGGACGGTCTTTAACTGCGTGGCCGTTTCGTACGGATCTGCCGCGATCAAAGTGTTCCGACTGCTTTGCAAACTTGTGCGCGCCGCGGTGTTGCGCGTCTGAGCCTGCTCGATCCGGGCTTCGGTTGCGCCGACATCCGCGCGCAGCCGCACCAACTGATCCTTTGCATTGACCAGATCAACGCCCAATTGCTTGAACAAGGCTGTGCGCTGCTCGGTTGGGACGTTCAGGCCGCTGTCCGAAACCACCGCGGCGACCGCGATATCGCGCAGCGCGGCTTTGATGGCGGGGTCTGTTGCCGTGATCGGAATCGAGACGCTTTCATTCTCGGAAATCTGCATCGGCGCCAGTTTGGTATCAGAGCCACGGTACATCACGGCGTCAAATCCTGCAGGGTCGTTGAACCAATCCTCGGCCCGCTGCCGGATATCCGCAACGGTTGCCGCGCCGGTCAGCTCTGTTTGAAGCGCGGCAATCAGCGCGTCCGCTGACGGCAACGGTGAGACATCCGTCGCGGTGCCGGAATACAAACTGCGTCCGCCTGCCCGTGCGTTCAGTGCGGACATTATCACATTCAACTCATTCTTGGCCTGAGTGGATGCGTTTTCATGCGTGACCGCTTGGTTTGAAGTGCCAAACGACAAAAGGGATGAGGTGATACCGTCAACGGCCCCGGCAACAGTATTCAGACTCAGCTGCATTGCGTCGGTGAACAGGCTTGCTTCGGCGGTCGAAACCTTGAAAGCGTCCAAGCGGGACAGGCTGCGATCCAGATCCAGAAGGTGCGAGTAATCCCCGTCCAGTTGGCCGGAAATGTCCTGAACCCGGCCAGACGACAGCTCATACGAGAGGGTTTCGATCTGGGTTTTGATCTCGGTCGATCGGGTTCTGAGTGTCAGCCCGCGCGCCAGATCACCTATGGATGTCAGATTCATCGTCACAACCTCAGCAGAGTGTCCATCATCTCATCCACGGTTGAGATGAGCCGTGCATTTGCGGCATATGTCTTTTCGATCTGCATCAGGTTTTGCAGTTCGGTATCGGTATCGACGCCGTGTTCAGCCTCGATCTTGGCCATTTCCAGCTGCGCGTTCCTGGCGAAGGTCATGCGCTCTTCGGCGGCATGGGCGTCCGCACCGACTTTGGACAACAACGCCTCGGCCAACTCGGGCGCGCGCATATTGCCAGTTCCGTAGAGCCCCCCTGAAACGGGCCGGGCATCATTAAGAACCGCTCCAAAGGCTCTCAGTTGAGTTGCGTTGCCCGGATCACCGGGAGTGGCGGCGCCAAGACCGGTCCTCAGTTTCCAGCTGTCGCCGCCATCATCTGGGTCCACGACCGCATTCAGGCTGATGCGCGCGGCCAGCCCGGTCACCGCAGCCGGGTTCAAACGGTTGCCATCATCCGTGAACAGGCCCGGATCGGTCGCCGCAACGGTCGTATCAAGACCAGCGGTTTCAAACCGCTCGATAAGATCTCGCGCGGCTGTGTCCAGATGCACCTGCGCATCGACGGCCAGCTCATCGCGAATCCTGAACTGGGCCGCCAGTGATCCTCCCCGCAGTTGCGCATTGTCGCCGCTGGTTCGAACGGCTTGGCCGTTCATCTCAAGACCTGACAGTAGGTTGTTGCCGAGTGTCATATGCGGCTTTGTTTCGCCGGTTGTCGTGAATTCGAACCTTGCCGCCTGACCTTCCAACAGGATCAGGCCGCCATCAGAGTACAAAGACACCCGGTCGTTTTCGCGCGCGACAACGTTGACCGGGATTATTTCGTTCACCTGATCGACCAGCACCTGTCGCTGATCCAGCAAGGCATTGATGTCACCGCCTGAGTTTCTGATGCTGGGGATCTTATTGTTCAGCTCTTCGATGTCCTGCAAAGTCTGGTTCAGTTCGTCGACTTGCCTGCCGATGGTTCTGTCTGCATCCGATCGCGCCTGTCGCAGCCCTTCGGACGCCGCGTTCAGGCTATCGGCCAGGTCTCGCGCCGCGCGTGCGGCCTGGTCCAGCCGAACTTTTGAATCCGGCAAGCTGGCGGCCGTGGTCAGGCTATTCTCGAAAGTGGTCAACCGCGAGGCGAAGGATTTGGGGTCATCGACCGAACCCACTGCTTTTTCTAACCGCGTGTGGAAATCCAAGAGCGCACGTGCGCCAGCCAGATTGGCATCCGAGTCGCGCCGGTTGGCAGTCAGGACCGGGTCCTGATGCCGCGTTACCCCAACTGTTCGCACCCCATTGCCCGAGATCGGACTGGTGGCCAGTTCAAGCGATCGGCGCGCATATCCCGGTGTCAGGGCGTTTGCGATGTTGCCCGAAACAACCGCGGCCCCGCGGCTTGCAGCGGTCAGGCCACCCAACGCATTGTTCAATGCTGTCGTCATGTTCATCGGACAGGTCCTTTCACTAGCTCAAAGCCCGGATCAGCGTTTTATGTTTGTTGTTTCCTGCAACATTTCATCGACCGTCTGGATCACCTTTGCGCTGGAGGAAAACGCGCGCTGCGTTTGGATCATCGAGGTCAGCTCGGTGGCCACATCGGTCGTGGATTCCTCGCGCGCGAAGGCCACCAGATCACCAGTCGGTCCCTCGCCAGCGTTCCAAAGGAAGAACGTGCCGCTATCGCGTGAAGGCGCGTAGGTCTGGTTGTCCAGTGCTTTCAACCCGTTCGGGTTGGGCACGTCCACAAGGGGGATCTGGTACACGCGGCGACTGACGCCGCTGTCGTACTGGGCAAAGACATAGCCCTTTTCATCCACTTTGACGCCAGTCATCGTGGCCACCGGAGCACCGTCCCGCGTGATTGAGACCGGCGCGAACGTATCCGACAGTTGGGTAATCCCGTTCTTGTCGCCGATCTGGCCGATATTGATCTCCATCGGTCCGCCATCCACGTTCACCACAAAGCTGCCATTTGCCGGATCGTAGGCCCCGCCGGAAACGGCCGTGACGCTGGCAAGGGTGCCGCCTGCGGTCCGGCTGTCGGTGAACGTCAGACGGTATTCGCCAATCACGGCACCGCCCGATGCAGAATCCCGCAGCGTCATGGTCCATTCGTTGCTGGACCCGGTGGCCGGAACGTTTGGCACAAGTTCGATATTGACGGTCTCAGATTTGCCGAGATTGTCGAAATACTCGACCGACAGGGGCTGCGCGTCTCCCGGTGCGCCTGCATCCGTCGCGGTCGCTGGCAGGTTCATGCGCAGGTTCATACTGGTGGTCGGCGCCCCGCTCAGTTGGTTGACGCTGAGCTTGACCGGTTCAAGTGCGGCGGGCGTATCGCGGGGTACGCTGGGGATCGACCCGTCCGGATTCGCGGGCCAGCCCAGCAGGACCAGACCGGATTGTGTAACCAGATGCCCCTGCGCATTGGTGCGGAACGATCCGGTTGTGGTCAGCAGCATCTCATTCGAGTTGGCACCAACCTGAGAGCTGGGCCGAACCGGCAGCAAACCGCGCCCGCGAACGGCCAGATCAGTGGAGTTGTTCGTGGTGACCAGCGATCCGCGTTGGTCGATCATGCGCTGGCTTGTGGTTCTGACGCCCCCCGCCGAATAGCTGCCCCCCTGACCGGACGTGACCATCGAGTGAAAATCCGTCTCGACCCGCTTGTAGCCAAAGGTCGACGAATTGGCGATGTTGTCGGAAATGGTTGCCAGCCGGTTGGCGTTGGCCTTCAAAGCGGCCACACCGGCATTCAGCGAAGAGGAAATTGTCATTGGCACGCCCTTCTGTTGCGTCAAAACGTGATGCAACAGCTAACGTGCTGGCCCTTAACAGCACGCTAACAGGTAAAATGCGCTCTATCCTTTTCTCCTCAGGGCGTTCGCAGAAAGATGACCTCGATCCGGTTGTTGCGCACAGCCATGGGGTTTTTCGCCATCAACTCACGGTCCGCGTGACCCGTCACCCGATCCACCCTTTTGGCTGCTAAACCTACGTCCTGCAGCATCTGACGCACTTTCTGTGCCCGAGTTGTCGACAGATCCCAAGCCGGGTCGTGTACAAGAACAACCGGGGATGCGCGTACGTGACCTTCGATTGCGATGACGTTCTGCACCAGGTCCGATGACCGTGCCACCAGAACCGCAAGCGCGCGCATCATGGCGGTTGGTGCGTCGGTACCCGATTCGAACAGCGGCTGATCCTCGGTATCAAACAGTTCGACAACCAGGCCTTCGTCGGTGACCCGCGTGACGATATGTTTCAGAACCTTGTCCGAGACCATGCTTTCGCCCGTGCGCCCCAAAAGCTGGGACTCGAGCGTCGAAAAATCCTCGGCGCTTTTCTTACCACCGTCTGCGGCCACACCGACCGACCCGCGCGCCTGCCGCGCAACCGTCGGGCTTTTCTGACTGGCACCCGAGCCGTCCATCACCATGGTCTTTTCCGAGAACATGTTGTTGCCGCCAAAGGCTCCGTCACCACCGCCTGACACCGGGTTCACGGGAATTGTTGGCGAAAAGTAATCCGCCAGCCCTTTGCGTTGTTTTTCCGTCGTTGCATTCAACAGCCACATCAACATGAAGAACGCCATCATGGCCGTGACAAAGTCGGCATATGCGACCTTCCACGCGCCACCGTGGTGACCATCGCCACCTGACACACGTTTCTTCTTGATGATGATTGGCGCCGCATTGGATTGCGCACCCATCTCCACCACCTTTTTATCACCCGCTACCGGGGTAGCAGCGCAGGTCTTAAGGTGGCCTTAACACTTAAAACTGTTCGAATTTCCTACTGTTGCGGTGCAGCCCCCGCCCGCCGCAGGATCAATTGCAGATGGTCAAAACTGTTCTTGATCCCATCCGTTTCTGTCTTGGCAAAAAAGGTGTCCAGCTCACCGTGGACCCGCACGGCTTGGTCCAAAAGCGGATCGGTGCCCTCGGAATAAAGACCGGCTTTGATCATCACTTCAGATTGCTCATAGCTGCCGACCAAACGGCGGGTTTGGGCGATCAGCTGGTTTTCCTCGGGCGAGGCCGCGCCGGGCAAGCTGCGTGAGACTGATCGGCTGAGATCGATGGCGGGAAACCGCCCGCGCTCGGCAATTTCACGGTTCAGCACGATGTGGCCGTCCAGAACGCCGCGCAGGATGTCCGCTATGGGTTCATCCATATCCGACCCCGCGACCAAAACGCTGAATACGGCGGTAATGTCGCCTTGTTCTGCCGTGCCTGGCCCGGCGCGCTCGCACAGACCTGCAATCAAGGGCGTGACCGAAGGTGGGAAACCGCGCAGCGAAGGTTGTTCGCCCATGGCGACGGCAATCTCACGATGCGCTTCGGCGAAACGGGTGACAGAATCGGCCAGAAACAGGACGTTCATGCCCTGATCGCGCAGGTATTCCGCCACCGACATGGCCGACCATGCACATCGACGCCGCGCCAGCGCCGACTGATCCGAGGTCGCGGCCACAACGACCGAACGCTTCATCCCTTCTGCCCCCAAAGCGTGTTCGACAAACTCGTTCACCTCACGCCCGCGTTCACCAACCAAGGCGACAACTACGGCGTCCGCTTGCATTGACTTGGCCAGCTTGGCCAGCAGGGTGGATTTGCCCACGCCCGAGCCAGCAAACAATCCGACACGCTGGCCCTGAACGACAGGCAGCATCGTGTTGAGCATCGCCAACCCGCTTTCCATCCGAGCGCCCAGCGGTTTGCGTTCGACCGCAGCGGGTGGGGATTGCATGATGTCGCGTGTTTGAATGCCGGACAGCAGCGGTTTGCCGTCCAGCGGCCGGCCGAAGGGGTCGACCACCCGGCCTAACCAGTGCATGCCCGGCGCAAAAACGGGTGTTTGGTTCAGAATCACCTGATCACCCAGGCAAACACCATCTGGGGCCGCGGCGGGTATCATGTGGATCAGATCTGATTCGACATGCAGAACCTCACCTTCAAGATCCGGCCCATTGCGCCGCCGCAAGGTCAGGTGATCGCCGATCCGGGCCTGTGTCTCAAGGCCTTCAATCTCGACCACACCGCGCGCAACTCCACAGACACGCCCCGTATGGCGCGTCGCGGTCAACCGGTCGAATTCACATTTCAAAAGCATCGGGTCGAGATCGGACATCGTGGGTTCTCCAACGGTTTCTGAAAACGGTTTCTAAAGGAATCGGGGTTAAGCCTTGATTGAAATTGATCGAGGGAGAAGCCCCGATGTTCTATGACCTGAACGTCTTTAAGACCGCGTACGCAATGGCAACCCATGCCGGGCAACGGCAGGCTGTCGTCGCGCGCAATATGGCCAACGCGGATACGCCGGGCTATCAGCCTCGCGATATCGAGGCCTTTCAGAAAGCATTCGAAAACACAGGCCAGCAAGCCGCGATGTCCGCCACGCGCGATGGGCATTTGAACGGTGCCACTGGCCCGCAGCCTTGGGCCGAGTTCGAGGTTACGCCCTCGGGCGATCCCAATGGCAACGGTGTATCCATCGAAGAAGAGATGTTCAAAGCGATCGAGGTCAAGCGTCAGCATGACCGCGCGCTGGCGATCTACAAAT
Source organism: Ruegeria sp. R14_0 (assembly GCF_017743975.1). GTDB lineage: Bacteria > Pseudomonadota > Alphaproteobacteria > Rhodobacterales > Rhodobacteraceae > Ruegeria. Next base: position 71,965 of record NZ_JAGHRC010000009.1, read on the forward strand.
CCTCGATGAACATCCTGCGCAGCAGTCTGGGCCGGGCGTAAGGGGCAGTCAGATGAGTAATTTTTCCCATTCCCTTGCCGCGTCGACCAGTGCCCTGCGTGCGCAATCTGCACGTCTGAGGCATGTGTCCGAGAATATCTCGAACGCCGATACGCCCGGGTACCGTCGCAAGACGGTACCGTTCGAAACCGTGCAGAAAGACGGGCGTGACATGGTTCAGGCCGGCCGCGTCAAGCTGGACCGCCGCGACGGGTCCCGCATCTATGACCCAAGTCATCCGATGGCTGATGACACCGGCCATTACCGCGGGTCGAACGTGGATCTTATGATCGAGATTGCCGACGCCCGTGAAGCGCAACGCAGTTACGAAGCCAACCTCAAGATGTTCGACCAGACACGCCAGATGTCGTCGAGCCTGATGGACCTCCTCAGAAAATAAAGGACACCAGAATGGATATCCGAGCTCTCAACGCCGCCCAGAGCTATGCAGGCGCGCGCCCCGCAACCCAGGCTGACCCCGATCACGCCGGAATGGTGCAGGGTCTGCGCGCTGGGTTTCAGGACTTTGCCGCGACGCTGAAACACTCCGAACAGGTCTCGCAGGCCGCAATGACCGGCCAGGCAGATCCGCATGCCCTGGTGCAAGCGCTGGCTCAGACCGAGCTGGCCGTGGAAACGGCGGTGATCGTGCGCAACAAGGTGGTCGAGGCCTATCAGGAAATCCTGCGGATGCCGGTCTGACCCATGCTGAGCGAAGGTCTCTTCTATGACATCGTGCGTCAGGCGCTGTGGGTCGCGGTCATCACTTCGGTCCCGATCCTCGCTGTGGCGCTGGTGTCGGGTCTGATCGTTGGCCTGTTTCAGGCGCTGACCTCTGTGCAAGAGATGACGCTGACCTTCGTGCCGAAACTGATCGCCATCGTCATCGTGTTCTGGATCTCGATGGGATTCATGACCCAGACGCTGGTCACCTTCTTCACCGGAACACTCATCCCTTTGATCGCAGGAGGTCGCTGATGGATACCGCCTATGTCACCCTGTCCCGGCAATCGGGTCTGATGAACGAAATGCGGCTGGTGGCGAATAATATCGCCAACGCCAATACAACGGGTTACCGGGCGCAAGGCCTGGTGTTCTCGGAATTCGTTCGCGACATGCCGGGCAACCCGTCCCTGTCCATGAGCCGCGCCGAGGTGCGAAACACCTCTTTGCAGCAGGGCGTCCTGACAGAAACGGGTGGACAGTTCGACTTTGCAATCGAAGGCGACGGGTTTTTCATGGTCGAAACGCCTGCGGGAAACAGGCTGACACGGGCCGGTGCGTTCTCGCCCAGCGCAGATGGGGATCTGGTGACAATGGATGGGCACCGCGTGCTGGACAGCAATGGTGCACCCGTTTTCATTCCCCCGGATGCCGCCTTGATTGATGTCGGCAATGACGGAACCATGAGCATCGATGGCCAATTGCTGGGTCAGATCGGAGTCTATCGCGTCGCTGATCCCAAAACGCTGGTACGCGAAGGCAGTACGCAGTTTCGGGCGGAAGGCGAGATTGAGCCGGTCGAGGATCCCGTGGTCGTACACCGATTTCTTGAAGGGTCGAATGTGAATGCCATCGTGCAGGTCTCGCGCCTGGTGGAAATCCAGCGCGCCTATGAGCTGGGGCAGAGCTTTCTGGATACCGAGGATGACCGGCTGCGTGGCGCGCTCAAGGCGCTCATGCGTTGATGTGAACAAGGAGAGTTTGAAATGCGGGCATTGAAAATCGCGGCGACCGGCATGACGGCGCAACAGATGCGGGTCGAGACGATCTCGAACAACCTCGCGAACATGAACACCACGGGCTACAACGCGCGCCGGGCCGAGTTCGCGGATCTGCACTATCAGCAAGTGGCGCGCGCAGGTGCGGTCAACGCCAATGACGGTACGGTTCTGCCGACCGGCATTCAGCTGGGTCTTGGCGTGCGCCCGTCCGCGGTGACGGTGCAGCTGTCTCAGGGTGCCTTGTCAGCTACCGGCAGCGATCTGGATGTCGCGATCGAAGGGCGCGGCTATCTGGAGGTGACGTTGCCCAATGGCCAACCAGGCTATACGCGGGACGGCAGTCTGAAACGATCGGCCGAGGGTCTGATTGTAACCTCAGACGGCTTTGCCGTCGCACCCGAGATCACCATCCCCGACGATGCGCGGTCGATCTCGATCAATGCCGCGGGCGAGGTCTATGCCTATTTCGACGACGCCCCCGAGGGGCAGTTGCTGGGTGAGTTCACGCTGGCCAGTTTTTCCAATGCCAAGGGGCTCGAGGCGATTGGCGGAAATGTGTTCAAAGAGACCGAAGCATCGGGCGCACCCGTGGTTGGAGCACCGGGTGAGGACGGGCTGGGCACGTTGCGGCAGGGTTATCTGGAAGACAGCTCGGTCGACGCTGTGCGCGAGGTTACTGAACTGATTGAGGCCCAACGCGGGTATGAAATGAACGCCAAGGTCATCTCTGCTGTTGATCAGATGATGGGCGCAACAACGCAGGTGCGGTGATGCGGGTTCTGAGCATTTTTCTGACCGTGATGACCGCGCTGCCAGCGATGGCGGACATTGTTGTGTCGAAACGCACCATCCGCGCCAAAGAGGTCGTTTCGGCCGCCGATCTTGAGATCAAGGACCAAGTGGTGCCCAACGCCGTAACATCCCCTGAGGCATTGATCGGGCAAGAGGCACGCGTCGCGCTTTATCCCGGGCGCCCAATTCGCGAAGGCGATGTTGGTCCTCCGGCGATCGTGGATCGCAACGATCTGGTCGTTCTGGTGTTTGATCGCCGTCCCCTGTCCATCACCGCCGAAGGGCGTGCCTTGGGCCGCGGTGCAGCCGGGGATCGTATCCGGGTCATGAACCTGTCGTCACGCACAACCATCACCGGGTTCATCCGGCCCGATGGCCAGATCGAGGTAAAATGATGTCAGCACTTTCCAAAACTCTGTTGATTGCAATTCTGGCCGTGTCGGCCTGTGGCCGGGTGGACCACCTTGGCAAACCGCCAAGCTTTACTCCCAATGATGAATCTCCGGAACATGTGGCGATGCTTTGGCCGGGGCTACCGCTGCACACGCAGCCACAGCGCAGTGTGGACAAGGCATCTCTTTGGAGCGGAGGTCAGCAGTCTTTGCTGGGTGATCAGCGCGCGATCAAGAAAGGGGATATCCTGACCGTCGTGATCGAGCTGGACGAAAAGGCCGAAATATCAAACGACACGAACCGGTCGCGCAGCGGTTCGGAAAGCCTAGAGGTTCCGGGTCTGTTTGGTCTGCCGCAACGCGCAGCGGAACAATTGCCTGATGGGGCGTCGCTGGATGAGGCCGTGTCGATTGATTCAGCGTCCTCCAGCAAGGGTAAGGGATCAGTGAAACGCAAGGAAAAGCTGACCCTGCGTGTTGCCGCAACGGTGATTGATGTTCTGCCGAACGGGGTTCTGTCGATCTCGGGTTCGCAGGAGTTGCGCGTCAATTTTGAGCTGCGCGAGCTTTTGGTTGCGGGCTATGTCCGCCCGCAGGATATTTCGCGCCAGAATGAGATCACGTATGACAAGATCGCATCGGCCCGCGTGTCCTACGGCGGTCGCGGTCAGATCACCGACGTTCAGCAGCCCCGCTATGGGCAACAAATCCTAGATTCTGTCCTGCCATTCTAAGGGGAAACTGTGATGAAGAAACTGATCCCGGTTCTCCTGTTGCTGTTCGGCATGGGCGGTGGCATTGCGGCGGGTCTTTTCCTGGCGCCTTCCGGCAAAGGGACCAAGAGTGCCGACAAAGAAACGGTCGCGACCAAAGACGAAAAGCCTGAGGCAATGGACAATAAAGCCAAGGCAAAAGAACCGGACAAAAAAGAGGACGCTGGTTCCCATGAATACCTTAAGCTGACCAAGCAATTCGTGGTTCCAATCGTCGAGGCAGACCGCATTGCGGCTCTTGTCACCATGTCGCTAAGCCTTGAGGTCACTCCGGGCATGACCGAGACGGTCTATGCTGTTGAACCCAAGCTGCGCGATCGGTTTCTACAGGTTCTGTTCGACCATGCGAATACGGGTGGATTCAACGGCAACTTCACCCAATCCGACAACCTTTCGGTTTTGCGCAAAGCGCTGTTGAATGAGGCGCGCAAGGATCTGGGTGAGGATGTCTCGCAGATCCTTATCATGAGCGTTAACCGCCAGGACACCTGACAGGTCAGCGTTGCAAGGCTGGGCGCGCGGTTACCTGCGCGTCAGTTTGGATGTTTCGGACAGTTTGGCGACCGCCTGTTTGCGTCCGAACGCAACGCGCAGCTCGGAAAGTGCTGCAAGCTTCTGCGCCCTGAGACCGGCGAGCTGCATATTCAATTGTCTGCGGGTCGCAGATTCCCAACCATTCCACAGAACATCCGTGCCGGTCACGCGATAGCCTTCGGTCGATGCGGCCTCTTGCCGGGTTCGCGCTAGTTGAGCATCCAGGCGGGCGAGTTGGTTTTGAAGCTGCGCTTCGGCCTCAAGAACAGGGCGCAGGGATTGATATTCGCGCTGAAACGCGGCCTCGGTTACCTTTTGCAAATCCTGCAACTGTTTACGCTTCAAAACGCTTGCTCCTTAGCCCGTTTGCGCATGGCCTCGGCAAACCGGATCGCTGCGGCCACGGGGCGGTAGTGTTCTTCGGAAATCTCCTGGCCGATCTCGATTGTCGCGTGCAGGGCCCGGGCCGTTGGCGGGTCGGAGTGAATTGGGACACCGGCCTGGCCGGCGGCCTCGCGAATGGCGGCGGCTACGGTGTCCACGCCTTTGGCGATACACACCGGGGCCGACCCGGCAGTGCGTGACCACTTTAGCGCGACGGCGAAATGGGTTGGGTTCACGATGACCACATCAGCCTTTGGGACATCGGCCATCAACTGATTGGTTGCGATGTCCTGGGCACGCTGGCGGCGCTGCTGTTTCACGTGCGGATCGCCTTCGGCGTCCTTGGTCTCATCCTGGATTTCCTTGCGTGACATGCGATTTTTGCGCATGTGCTCGGCATATTGCCAGGCATAGTCGATCGCACCGATCGCCAGCGCCACTGCGATCGCGATGAACATGAACCGAAACAGCAGGTTCATCATCAACATGACGGACGAGCGTGCCTCGGCCGCGCTTGCGGACAAGATATCGCTAAGATTGGCGCGCAGAAACAGCGCCAGGCAGGTGCCGTAGATCACCAGCTTCGCAAAGCTCTTGGCAAATTCGAAAAGGCCGCTGCGCCCGAACTTGTTCTTGGCGTTCGAAGGGAGCGAAATGCGCGACAATTTGGGTTTCAGTTTGCTGGGTGCAAAAACCAGCGCGCGTTGGGCAATCAGGCTCAGCAGAACAGCCGCCGCAGGTAGGCCAAAAAGAATTGAAACGGACACAGCTACGGTTCCAAGTATTCCCCCTACGGGGCTGGCTGCAGGTCCTGACGTCAGCAACTGGCCGAAATCATCGGCCTGGTCGATCAGAACGACAAGCAGAGTGCCCATATTCTGAACCGCGAATTGCCCCGCGGCGAGCATGGCCACCAGCAGACCGATATAGGCCGCGACAACCGACAGGTCGTTGGATTTGGCGACCTCACCCTTTTCGCGCGCCTTCTGCAGTTTTTGCGAGGTCGCCTCAAAAGACTTGTCACTGTCGTCGTCCTGACCGCTCATCGCGTCACCTCAAGCGGGTTCATCATGAAGGCGAATAGGGCGTCGGACCACACAGACAGGATCAAAGGTGCGCCGGCAAAAAGCAGGAACAATCCGGCAAAAGTGATTGCCGGGGCCCCCACAAAAGCCACCATCAGCTGTGGCATTGCGCGGTTGATGACCCCAAGGGCCAGATTATAGATCAGCGAGGCAATGACGAAGGGCATGGCCAGCCCGAAGGCCAGAGCGTAGCTGCGTGCAATGTGCTGTACACCCCACTGAGACAAATCCGATGCCAGCGGCGTCACACCCATGGGAAACAACGTGTAGCTGTGGATCAGAAACTGCGCCACGCGGATATGCAGGCCCAACAGAACGGCCAACGTCAGCCCGGCCAGAGTCAGAAAGTACCCCATAGCGGGGACAGGGTCGACGGCCGCGCCGCCCAGGATTTGCGACAGGGATGTTGATTGCGCGGCGATGGACCCTGCGGTTTGCAGGGCCAACACAAACAAGCGCAATCCGATGCCCAGTATCAGGCCAACCAGTGTCTCGGTGCCGATCATTTGCACCAAAGGTAAAAACTCGGGGTCTGGGCCAGGCGCTGACACGGCCGGTGATACGATCAAGGTGAAGGCCGCTGAAATCCCAAGCTTGACGCGGGTGGGGATGCTGCGTTCGCCAAAGGCGGGCAGCAGCGACACCATGGCTGAGACGCGCAGAAACACGGCAAAGAGATGCCACAGGCCCCCGGCCAGTTCTGGCAACAGTGCGGGGGGCAGGGCGATCACGCGGGCACCGTCCCGACCAGTGCGGGTCGCGCGTCGAGCCCGATTTCCTCAAACGTTAGAACCGGGTTCGCAATGCCCCGCGCCTGCAGGATCGTACGCAGCAGGCGCCTGCGACGTGTCGATGTCACAACCGCGGGGAACAATCCGTTATCGGCAGATTGAGACACGGTTTTCACAACCCCATCTGCCAGTTTGTTGAACAGATTTGGCGGCAACGCGACATCCAGTCCGGCATTGGGAGCGTCGATTTGGTATGAGGCAAAAGTGTCCTCCCACTCTGGCGCAAGCTGAATCAGCGGAATGGACCCATCCCCCCGTTTCATGTCGGCGACCAGTTGAAATCCCAGTTTTTGACGAACCAGTTCACAGATCCCCTCGGGTTGGGTGGTGGTCAGACGCGCCTCGGCCACGCTTTCGAGGATCAGGGCCATGTTACGGATCGAGACCTTTTCTTCGAGCAACAGGCGCAACACCGCATGCAGGGTGTCGATCGGAACCTTGTCGGGGATCAATTCGTCCAACAGCTTGCGATTGGCTTCCGCCCGCACCGGATCGCTCAGCCGTGTCATCTCGGACAGCAGGCGGCGCAGGGATTTCAGTGTCAGCAGGCGCGCGAAGTTTTGTTTGATGATCTCCAACAGGTGGGTCGCCAGAATCTCGGGTGGTGAGACGATGGTTGCGCCACTCAGCGCTGCGGCCTCTTGATCCTTGGGCAGGATCCAGCGGGCGGGCGCGCCGTAGACGGGCTCGGTTACGTCATTGCCTTCGGGCAGCATGTCATGGCCGTCCTGCACCAGCGCCAGCACCAGATCGGGGTTGAGCACTCCGCGCGCTTGTTCGACCCCCTGCACCTTGATCACATAGGTTCCCAGCGGGAGTTCGGCCTGATCTGTCAGGCGGATATCGGGCAGGATCAGACCAAAGCTCGAGGCCACATAGGTGCGCATATTGGCGATGCGTGCGTCCAACCCGGTACCGGAGTTCAGCACCATGCTGACAAGATCAGGCGCGAATTCCAGATGCACGTCGTCGAGATCCAGAATGTCACCGATGGCCTGAGAAACTGGCGTCTCATCCTGCGGCGCAGGCTTCAACGCGGCCTCGGCTTCGACCTTTTGGTTGCGGTGCACCGAATAGGCGGCATAGCCAAGAACCCCTGCGCCAAGGATAAACGGGAGAAACGGCAGACCTGGCACCAGCGCAAAAAGCACCATCAGAACGGCAACCGTGCCCAACGCCGCTGGATGCCGACCCAGCTGTGAGAAAATTGCGTTGTCCGTCGCGCCTTGCGTGCCGCCCCGGGCCAGCAAAAGCGCAGAGGCGATTGAGATGATAACGGCGGGAATCTGCGATACCAGCCCGTCGCCGACGGTCAGAATGGCGTAGGTCTCAAATGCGGAAGAGACCGGCATCCCGTGGACGATCACGCCCATGATCAGACCCATTACAAGGTTCAGCAGAGTGATCAGCAACCCGGCAACCGCGTCGCCTTTGACGAATTTCGACGCCCCATCGAGCGAGCCGAAAAACGTGGTCTCTTGCTGTTCGCGTTCGCGGCGTTCCTTGGCTTGCTGGTGGTCGATGGCCCCGGCGGACATATCGCTGTCGATGGCCAACTGCTTGCCAGGCATTCCGTCCAGTGCGAACCGCGCACCGACCTCAGCCATGCGCGCGGCACCTTTGGTGATGACCATGAAGTTCACGATCAGCAAAACACCAAAGACCACGAGCCCCAAAAAGATACTGCCGCCCATAACGAAATTCGCAAAGCCTTCGATTACGTCCCCGGCGGCATTGGGGCCTGTATGTCCCTGACCGATAATCAGCTTGGTCGAGGACACATTCAGCGACAGCCGCAGCATCAGCGAGGCCAGCAGGATCGTTGGGAACGACGAAAAATCCAGCGGTCGTTCGATGAACAGCGTCAGGGTGAAAATCAGGATCGCCAGCGCGAATGAGGCGGACAAACCCACATCCAGTACCCAGGCGGGCATGGGCAGGATCATCATCACGATGACCGTCATAAGCGCCAACGCCAGCAGCACGGTGGGCGAGAACAGGGAACGGGCGTCGATCTTGGGCACGCGGGGGCTCCTAGTTGAACTGGATGAAAGCAGTGGCGGCACCGGTCACCGGCACCAATGAGCCCATCACGCCATGATCGGCCGGTGTCTGCAGCGGGATCAGCGGGTTGGCGACCGCGGTGAAGGGATCGCGCGCGGCAAATTCGGTCGGGGTCTGCGTGTCCAGCCGTGCTAGTATGGTCTGAAATCGTCCGATATAGGCGTTTGCCAATTCAGGTGTGCGCGAATGATAGGCCCCTGCAGCTGCGGACCACGACCCCAACTCGGCATGAAGCTCTTTCAGAAAACGCGCGGCATAGGTGGCATTTTCATCGGGGTCGAACATGGCGTCGATCGACCGGAACGCTTTGCCATGCCAGCGGTAATTTATCTGGAAACACCCGACATCAAAGCTGCGTTTGCCTGCTTTGAAGATGTTGAACAGATAAGACTTCGCCTCTGACTCGGACGGGAACCAAAAGCCTTTTCCTTCGACATTGATTGTCCAGGGCCACGGGTACAGCGTGCCATCCAGCGCGTGGCCGGTTTCCACGCGGGTTATGGCGCGCATGATATCAAGCGGTACGCCTTCGGATTGGGCTGCGCGCTGGGCGGCGGCGTCGCAGATTTGGGCGACGCGGGTGTCGGACATGGCAAAACCCTGCGGCGCATCAAACAGCGCCACCAGGGCCAGTCCTAAGATCATTCGATTGGGCATTCTGCCGGTCCGGGATTCTGATCAGTCCGGGCCAAGCTAGCCGCGCCAAGGTTTACAGAGGGTTATTGGAGGTTCAGTTTCGGTCAATCCGCCGACCGAAGACGACGCTGGTATTGGTGCGCAAAACGCCGGGTACCTTGGCCAATTCGTCGACCAGAATATCCAGATCCTCGATCCGGGGGGCTTCGGCGGACAGCAACAGGTCGAACTCTCCGTTGATCGACAGACAGAGTTTAACTTCGGGGTAAGCCTCAAGCCGCTTGATGATCCGCGTGGTCTCTTTTTGCTGAACTTCCAGCAAAACAACGACCTGAACGCGCGGGGCATCTTCGGGGGCGTTCAGCACCACCGAGTATCCTGCGATCACGCCACGCTCTTCCATCCGCTGAATACGCTCGTGCACTGTGGTCCGGGCCACGCCCAGTTTCGCCGCGATCTTGGTCGTGGAGTCGCGTGCATTGTGCTGAAGGGCCGAGATTATGCGGCGGTCAAGTTGATCCATAGAGCAAAGGTGTAGTTCAAAGCCGTTGGGATACTCAAGCTTTGTCAGTATGTTCGCCCGGTACGCTTTCGTCCTTGGAGCGCGGCCAGATCAAGGGCGCGGCGCACAGCCCCAAAAGGGCCGCGATCGACATCCAAAATAAGGCCTGTTCGGTACCCTTGGTGGTCATGAGCCATCCCGCCAGCGGGTAGAGCACCAGCCAGCAGGCATGGGATAGCGTGAATTGCGCCGCAAAAACGGCTGGCCTGTTCTCTGGTTCGGCGGTGCGTGTCAGCAACCGGCCCGATGGGGTCAGGGTGGACGAATAACCAAAGCCGACACCCGCCCAAAGCGCGGCCAGCCCCCATAACGGCATCGAAAGCGTCGCGAACAGGCCCGAAGCAACAGCCATTGTACCTGTTCCAAAAGCCGCCCCGAACAGCATAACGCTGCGGTCCCCAAACTTGTCCAGAAGCGAGGGCAAAGCAAACGCTGCCAGCATCGATCCACCGCCGAATCCTGCCAGCGCGATGGCCACGGCACTGTCAGACAGGCCAAGGTCGGCGCGCACGATGACGACGGTGTTGACAAAGACCATCGCACTGAGCGCCGCGGCGCTCCAGGTCAGGGCCAACAGTCCCCGCAGGCGCGTTGTGCCCAGATAGATCCGAATGCCGCGTGTTGTGCGGTCATAGATACCCCGGCGTTTCGTTGGTTTGGGGGACGGCAGGGCGACTGACACCACCAAAAGCGCCGAGGCCAAGAACCCAAGGCTTGTACCCCAAAACAGGCTGTCAAAGCTCATGACCAGCAAGAGCGCCGCCGCCAAAGCAGGGCTGAGCAGGCTTTCCAGATCATAGGCCAGCCGGGACAGGGACAGGGCCTTGGTATAGTCCTGCTCATCGGTCAGAACGTCCGGGATGGTGGCCTGAAATGCTGGTGTGAAACCGGCCGACGCCGATTGCAGCACGAAAATCAGAACGTAGATCTGCCAAATCTCGGTCACGAATGGCAGACAAACGGCGACGGCCGCGCGCACGACGTCCAGCGCCACCAGCATTTTGCGCCGGTCCAACCGCTCGGCAAAGGCTGCGGCCAGTGGTGCGATGGTCACGTAGGCTGCCATTTTGATGGTCAGGGCGGTTCCCAAAACCATGCCCGCCGCCTCTCCGGCGAGATCGAAAGCAAGAAGACCCAACGCAACCGTCGCCAGGCCGGTGCCGGCAAGGGCAACAACTTGTGCGGCCAGCAAATGGCGATAGACGCGGTTTCTCAGAACGCTCAGCATTGGTCTCGGATGGGTTGTTTTGGTCTTGGCAATCGCCTTGTTCAGCGCAACAAGCTGCAGTGCTGTGCCATACTGCTACCCTGCTGGTTCATTGTCGATAGGGTCAGCGCGGCCTGCGGGTCACTGCCGCACAGATATGGATGGCGTTGAGTTTAGGGCCCAAACCTCCTATCTCGGGGACGATACCGGACAAAGGACAAGCCTCGTGGCAAACCATCTCTACAAAAACGACCTGCCGGACGGGTTGGATCTGGGCCCTATTGTGGCCATCGATTGTGAAACCATGGGTTTGAACCCGCACCGGGATCGGCTGTGCGTGATTCAGATGTCGGGCGGCGACGGCAACAGCCATATCGTGCAGGTCGAAAAAGGCCAGACCGAGGCCCCGAACCTGTGTTCGATGCTGGAAAACCCCGACGTGCTCAAGCTGTTCCACTTTGGTCGTTTCGACGTTGCCGCGATGTACCACACGTTTGGTGCACTGGCGGCACCGGTCTATTGCACCAAGATCGCCAGCCGTCTGGTGCGCACCTACACCGACCGGCATGGGCTGAAAAACCTGTGTCAGGAGCTTATCGGTGTCGATATCTCAAAACAGCAGCAGATGAGCGACTGGGGGGCTGAGACCCTGACAGACGCTCAACTGGAATATGCGGCCTCGGACGTTCTGTACCTGCATCAATTGCGCGAAGCTCTGGACGGTCGTCTGGCCCGCGAAGGCCGCACCGAGATGGCGCAGGCGTGTTTTGACTTCCTGCCGATGCGTGCGAAACTTGATCTCGCAGGTTGGCCCGAAACGGATATCTTTGCGCACTCATGACCGATACCGAAGCATTCCTGAGAACCGCCCGTCAGGTGGTCACCGACGAGGCCCGTGCGTTGGACGTGCTGGCCGAGAGCCTGGATGAGCATTTCGCCGAAGCCGTGCAGCTGATCCTGCAGGCCCCGGGCCGCATCATTGTCAGCGGTATCGGCAAGTCGGGCCATATTGGCCACAAGATTGCGGCCACGCTGGCCAGCACCGGAACGCCCGCCTATTTCGTGCATCCGGCCGAGGCCAGCCATGGCGATCTGGGCATGGTGTCGAAAGGCGACGTGGTTCTGGCCATCTCAAACTCGGGCGAAGCGCCGGAACTGGTGAACCTGTTGGCCTTTACGCGCCGGTTCGGCATCCCACTGATTGGCCTGTCCAGCAAACCGGAAAGCACGTTGATGAAGCAGGCGGATGTGCATCTGCTGATTCCTGCAATGGGTGAGGCCTGCGGCTTTGGCATGGTCCCATCGATTTCGACCACGCTGACCCTGGCGATGGGTGACGCATTGGCGATTTCACTGATGAAGTACCGCGACTTCAAACCCGAGGATTTCCGTGCCTTCCACCCCGGCGGAAAACTGGGTGCGCAGCTGTCTACGGTGCGCGATCTGATGCACTCGGACCTGCCGCTGGTGCCAGCAGGAACCACGATGGGCGAGGCGCTGCTGGTCATGAGCCAGAAAAGTTTTGGTGTTGTCGGCGTCACCGACGCAGAGGGCCGCTTGGTCGGAATCGTGACCGATGGCGACTTGCGCCGCAACATGGACGGGCTGCTGGACAAGACCACCGAAGAAGTGATGACCACCAACCCGCTGACCATTGCGCCGAACGCGATGGCGGAAGAGGCCGTGGCGATCATGAATGATCGCAAAATCACTTCGCTGTTTGTTGTCGACCCGGACACGCAAGGGCCCGCCGAGGGGCTGTTGCACATCCACGACTGCCTGCGCGTCGGACTGGGCTAGGCGGAGGGTCGCGCAGTGGACAGACACTCACGCAGGGTACAATTCCTCAAGGTAGTGTTGCCATTGGTCGCCATCGGAATGCTGTCGACTGTCTTCCTGCTGTCGCGCAGTATTGAGACCAATGTAAGCGTGCCATTCTCGCAACAGGATATCGATGAACGCTTGGCTGATCAGGTCGTGACCCAGCCGGATTATCGCGGCACCACTCGTAAGGGCGAAGACGTGCAGATCGAGGCCATCCGGGCCACTCAGGGGGCCGAGGGTGATGCCCCCACCGCTGCCGAATTCCGCGGTCGTTTGGGATTGTTGAGTGGCGGTGTGATCACGCTGGATTCTAACTCGGGCATGATCCGCCCGGATAAGAACGCTGCGACTTTTGTCGGCGATGTCGTGATCACAACAACGGACGGAATCGTTGTTACGACCGATTTGCTGAACACTGCTCTGGACGAGATCCGTGGCGACACGCCTGGTCAGGTCAATGGAACCGGAATCATTGGCGATTTCACCGCTGGCCGAATGACATTTGGAACGGAAAAAAAAGACGGACCGGTCCATATTATTTTTACAGACGGCGTGAAGTTGGTGTATGAGCCTCAAAAAGCAGAAAGATAACCTGTGTTCTATTTTCGATTAGCCCTTGTAAGCTGTGCTCTGGTAACCGGTGCGATCTCTGCGTCAGCGCAGGAAACACAGGTGGCGTTTGGTTCGCCACAGGCCGACCCCAGCCTGCCGGTCGAGGTGACGTCGGAAAGGTTGAACGTAAATCAGGAAGACGGCTCGGCCGAGTTTCTTGGCAACGTGATCGTCATTCAGGGCGAAATGCGCCTGACGGCTGAGCGTGTACTTGTGATCTACAACGAAGAGCGGTCGGGCATCGAACGGATGGAAGCGACCGAAGACGTTGTTTTGGTCAGCCCGCCGGATGCGGCCGAAGGCGATTGGGCGGAATACACGATCGATTCCGGCCAGATTGTGATGAAGGGCAATGTCCTGTTGTTGCAGGGTCCCAGCACAATCAGCGGTGATCAGATGAACGCGAACCTGAACACTGGTTTGGCGACCATGACCGGTAACGTAAAGACCATTCTGCAGCAGGGGGCCAACTGATGGCCCAGCCGGAACTGACGGTGGCTGAAGGTGCCTCCGGTCTGAAAATCGAGAAACTCCGCAAATCATACCGCAAAAAGACGGTGATCCGTGACGTGTCGATGACGCTGGACCGATCCGAGGTGGTGGCGTTGCTGGGTCCGAACGGTTCGGGCAAGACCACGACCTTCTATTCGGTCGCAGGTTTGGTATTCCCCGAGGCCGGCACGGTCACAATTGACGGGCAGAACGTAACGACGTTGCCGATGTATCGACGCGCACGTTTGGGGATTGGCTATCTGCCGCAGGAGATGTCAATTTTTCGGGGCATGAGCGTCGAGGACAACATCGCAGCCGTTCTGGACATAACCGTGAAACACGCCCATCGCCGCAAAGAGCGATTGGAGGAGCTGTTGTCGGACTTCTCGATCGAGCATTTGCGCCGTGCACCTGCCTTGGCCCTCTCGGGCGGAGAGCGTCGTCGGGTCGAGATTGCGCGCTGTCTGGCGGCGGACCCGAAATATCTGCTTTTGGACGAACCCTTTGCGGGCGTTGACCCGATCAGCGTCGGCGATATCCGCCATTTGGTCGCGGACCTCAAGAAGCGTGGCATCGGCGTGCTGATCACCGACCACAACGTGCGCGAAACGCTGGAAATTGTCGACCGCGCCTACATTTTGCATGACGGGCAGGTTCTGATGTCCGGCACGCCTGACGAAGTTGTCGAAAACGAAAACGTGCGTCGGGTTTATCTGGGCGAAAACTTCCGTATTTCATAAGCTTGCGCAGATTTGCGCCGAGTACATGGCGGAAATCACGTATATACACACCTGTTTTGATTGACTCTTCCGCCGTCTCTTGCCTCAATTGGGACATGGCAGTTCTTCGGTTTCCGTCTGGATCACGACGCCCCTTCCTGGAAGGGGAACCGGTGCGATTACCGCGGGAATTGTCGATGTCCCCCACCCGATAAAAACAAGTGCGTCGCGTTACGTGACGTCAGAAATGGGTGTGAATTGTGAAGGAGATCACATGCGTTACCAAATCAGCGGAAAACAGATCGACATCGGTGCGGCCCTGCAGACACACGTGCAGACCGAACTGGGCGAGGTCGTGGGCAAATATGCCCAGCGCCCAACGGATGCCAACGTCGTCTTTTCCCGTTCAGCGCATGAATATGTATGCGAAACCACAGTGCATTTATCCACGGGCCTGACTGCTCAGGCCAAGGCACACGCGACCGAAATTTACGCGGCGTTCGAGGGATGCTGCGACAAGATGGAAACACAACTGCGCCGCTACAAGCGTCGCCTGAAGGACCACCACAAGGATCGGTCCGAGCCTGTTGAACTCTTCGGGGCGTCGTCATATATCCTCGCCTCTGACGAATCGGAGACGGCTGACGAACCCGAATCTCTGCAGCCCATGATCGTGGCTGAGATGGAAACCAAGATCCCATCGCTGAGTGTAGGTGAAGCCGTCATGCAGATGGAACTTGCTGGTGCCCCGGTGCTGGTGTTCCGAAATGAGAACAAGGACGGATTGAATGTCGTGTACCGTCGGGATGACGGAAACATCGGCTGGATCGATCCGTAACAGGCAAGATTAGCAAGGCGGGCCCCTGCGGTAAGCAGGGGTTTGGCCGTGGAGCATGATCATGGAGCTTTCGAGCATTTTAAAGCCCGAAGCAGTACGTGTATTGTCAGCCGCTTCCAGCAAGAAGCGGCTGTTTCAGGAAATTGGCGATGTCGCTGCCGGGACCTTGGGTCTGGACGCGCAGACAATCGTCGATTGCCTGTTGGAGCGTGAAAGCCTGGGTCCAACAGGCGTCGGGCATGGTGTTGCTTTGCCGCACGCCCGGCTTGAGGACCTGGAAGCCGTCGCGGGCGTCTTTGTAATGCTTGAGAAGCCAATTGATTTTGGCTCGGTGGACCGGCAGCCGGTCGATATTGCCTTTGCGCTGTTTGCGCCGGAAGAGGCCGGTGTCGATCACCTCAAGGCGCTGGCGTTGGTATCCCGGACGTTGCGCGATACGGCCGTATGCAACAAGCTGCGGGCCAATCCCGACCCGGTCAAGCTGTACGCAATTCTGACCGAAGCTCAGTCTATGCAGGCTGCTTAACGCACAGAAAATCCAGAGATCTACAAAAAAGCCCCCGAAACTCGAGGGCTTTTTTCGTCTTGGACAGCGGGTTAACCGCCGGACCCCATCTCAAGGGTCCACCAGATTTTGCCGCCGTTTTCCTGATGCCAGGCAAAGCCCATTTGGGTGGCCTTGGGGTCCATGATCACGGCACGGGGGCCGGGCTCTTGCATCCACGCGGCCAGTGTTTCGGTTTCTGTTTCGTAGGTTTCCGAAATCGCTTCGCCCAGGAAGGTTCCATAGTATCCCACGCGGCGTGCGCGATCGATTGGAGACGACCCGTCCGAGCCAAAGTGCCAGGGCCGGTTTTGCCGTGCCATATCCTTGGAGTGCGTGGCAGCCGCGGCATTCAGTTGAGAGTTCAGTTGAACCGATTGAAGCCCCTGCGCCTGGCGCAGCGCGTTCACCGAATCCAACATACGGAATTGCAGCTTCTCAGGGTTGCCGCGGATTTTGTAGACGGTCGGCAGCGGACGGCCATCCGACCCGTATGTCGGGGTGCTGCTTGGTGTACATGCAGCCAGCGCAACAAAGCAAAGGAACAGTAGAGTAAGAATACGCGTCATGATCGACCTGATTATTGTGTCGACATACGGCATAGCGCGCCATGCGGCCTTGGGCAAACCTGCAATGGCCGATTCTCGCATGATTCTGCCGGTTTGATTTGCGATTGACGCATTCTGGCAATAAAATACGTGAAATTTTCAGGACAGCTTTAGCAAAGGACCGTTTGCAATGGTCAAAAAACCCGTTCTTTCTTCCAGTCGTCGCGGATTTCTGGCCGGTGCCTCTGCGCTGTTGGCATCGCCGGCGATCGCGCAGTACATCCCCGGAGACCCGTTGCGCCCCGCGCCCGAGCCAGAACCTGAGGTGCGTCGTAACATCTCGGGCTTCCGTGCCCTGGATTGGCAGCCCTATTTCTCAAACACGAGAAACGGGGCCATTCTGGTCGATACAGTCTCGCGGGCGCTGCATTATTGGTCAGATGATCAATCTGTGTACAAATTGTACCCCTCCTCGGTGCCTTTGACCGAGGAATTGACGCGGCGCGGCCGAACCAGCGTTATCCGCAAAGTCGAAGGCCCAAGCTGGTCGCCGACGCCTTCGATGAAGAAGCGGAATCCGGAATGGCCGGACTATATCCCACCGGGACCAGATAACCCATTGGGAACGCACGCATTATATCTAAGCTGGAAGTACTATCGCATCCACGGCACCCATGATACGCGCAAAATCGGGCGCCGGTCGTCGAACGGATGCATTGGCCTGTTCAACGAGGATATCGCCGAACTGTTCTCAATGGCGAAGGTCGGCACGCAAGTGTTGCTTATTTGACGACATTTTCGCGCGCGAACCCGCTTGCGGCGCAAGTTCCAATTGCATTCCAGCCGGATAGCTGATTAGAAAAAAACACGAGGTAAGTCTTGAGTGTGCGGTTTCGCTATATGGAACCGTGCAAATTCTGGAGGTTAATATGAAGAAACTCGTTCTCGCCGCTGCACTGACTGCTGCTGCTTCGACCGCCTATGCTGGCAACCTGGAAGAGCCGGTTGTTGAAGCACCGGTTGTTGTTGAGGAAACTCAAGGTTCGTCGCAGGGCATCATCCTGCCGCTGATCCTGCTGGTCGTTGTTGCCGCAGCTGTAGCAGCAAGCTAATTAGACGAGCATTATCTAGAGAAAAGGCGGTGGAGCAATCCACCGCCTTTTTTCACGTCTTCTGTATCAGGTCCGACTGACAGGACCGGTCAGTCCAGCCAGCCTTTCAGGTTGTCTTCGATCACCTTGCCCAAAGCCGCGATATGCGAATCATCATCGTTAAGGCAGGGGATATAGGTAAAACTCTCGCCACCGGCCTCTTCGAAGCTTTCCTTGATCTCTTCGTTGATCTCTTCCAGTGTCTCGATGCAGTCGGCGGAAAAAGCCGGAGCAATCACGGCGATGTTCTTCTTACCCTGCCGCGCCAGTTCCGCCACGTGGTCGACCGTGTAGGGTTTCAGCCACTCCTCTGGCCCGAAACGCGACTGGAAGGTTGAAACAAGCTGGTCGTCCGACCAGCCCAGCCGCTCTTTCAACAGGCGCGTCGTCTTTGCGCATTGGCAATGGTACGGGTCGCCCTGCTGCAAATAGCGGTCCGGCATGCCGTGATAGGAGCAGACCAGAATATCTGGTTTGGTTTCCATCGCCGCATAGGCCTGTTCTACCGACCCGGCCAGCGCGTCGATATAGGCGGGTTCATCGAAATAGGCCGGAACGGTGCGCGCGGCGGGCTGCCACGCCTCGTCCATCAGCGCCCGGAAGAACTGATCGTTTGCGGTGGCGGTCGTCGCGCCTGCGTATTGCGGGTAAAGCGGGAAGAACAGGATACGATTGCACCCTGCGGCCACCATCTCGTGCACTTTGGACTTGGTCGACGGGTTGCCGTAGCGCATGCAGAAATCGACCATCACCTTGTCACCATAGCGCGTTTGCATCGCGTCGCGCATCTTGGCGGTTTGGTCCTTGGTGATCGTCATCAGCGGGCTTTCGCCTTTGTCGTGGTTCCAGATCGACTTGTAAGCTTCGCCCGAACTGAACGGACGCTTTGTCAGGATGATCCCTTGCAGGATCGGCTGCCATTTCCACTTGGGATAGTCGATGACGCGCTGGTCCGACAGAAACTCGTTCAGATAGCGCCGCATTGGCCAGTACGAATAGTCATCCGGTGTTCCCAGATTGGCCAACAGGATGCCGACGCGGCCCATTTTGACCTTGGGGTGGTCGGCGGGTGCGTGCGATGGGCGGGTGGCGTCAAGCATTTCGAACTTCCTGCGGTTATTCTGTACCGGCCTGAGATAACCGGATTTGTTCAGTCGTCAATCGGGCAGTTTGCCTTCTTTCGTCCCCAGCGCGTCGGCAAGACGCGCCTGGGCCGAGCCAGGGCGCAGCGGTTTTTGTTGGCTTTCGTCCGGCGACCAGCCGGTCAGGCAAATCAGTTCGAATGTCGCGGCGAGGCGATCGCTATCTGATAAGAAGCTCTCGGCATAAATCTGCTGTGCGCGGTTAAAGATCTGACGTCGTGTCATATGCGTCACGCGACCGGTCAGGCAGTTGGATTCACCCATTGCGCGCAGATCATGCATAAGATGGGGCAGGTCGCGGTATTCGGCCGTCAGACGCGCCGAGTCTGCCACGGGCAGCGCCAGCCCCGCGCGTTGAAGCAGACCGCCCAGATCGCGCAGTTCCGCCATCGGAGCAACGCGCGGGCTTAACCCTCCGGTCACCTCGATCTCGGCCTGTCCCAATGCGGCGCGCAGTTCGTGCAGCGTTTCGCCGCCCAGGCACACAACCAGCAGTAACCCGTCGGCCCGCAAGGCGCGATGGCATTGGATCAGCTGCCCGACCGGATCATTGGCCCAATGCAGGGCCATGGCGTGGATCACCAGATCCTGCGAGCCGGGCGTCAGGTCCAGCACGTCCTCATCCGCGAGCAGCCGTGCGCCGGGCAGCACATCCTGCCAAATATGCTTAAAGGGCGTGACGATCGCCGGGGCCGTAAAGCTTTTGTTAACCATAGAGAGCCGATCCTGCACTTCGTCCACGGCGGCACGGTGCAAAAACAGCGCCTCGTCCCGCGCGCGGGCACGATGCAGGGCCAAAACGCGGCGATCAAACAAAGAGGGAGCGGTGGAGTCAGGCAACTTCATAGGGCGCAATTATCGCATGTGGCAGCGAATTCAAACCGCTGTCGCGCTGATCTATCCCCCCCGGTGCATGGGATGCGGTGAGCTGACCGAGACGGATTTCGGTCTGTGCGGCACCTGTTGGCGCGAAACGCCGTTCATCGGCGGGACTGTATGCGAAAGCTGCGGTGTGCCTTTGCCGGGCACGGCAGACGGGCACCGGATTGAGTGTGATGACTGTATGAAGACCACCCGCCCCTGGCAGGATGGACGTGCGGCGCT
This sequence comes from Ruegeria sp. R14_0, assembly GCF_017743975.1. Taxonomy (GTDB): domain Bacteria; phylum Pseudomonadota; class Alphaproteobacteria; order Rhodobacterales; family Rhodobacteraceae; genus Ruegeria. The sequence goes on from NZ_JAGHRC010000009.1 coordinate 91,922, forward strand.
GATGTACCAGGGCAAGGCACGTGCCCTTGTACTGGCGTTGAAGCACGGGGATCGTCCCGAACTGGCGCGCCCCGCCGCGCGGTGGATGGCGCAGGCCGGGCGAGAGTTGTTTCGCCCAGACATGCTGATTGCACCCGTGCCGCTGCATTGGACCCGGCTGTTGAAGCGCCGATATAATCAATCCGCTTTGTTGGCGCAGCACCTCGGCAAAGAAGCGGGGTTGGAAGTGTGCCCGGACCTGCTGTTGCGGCGGGTCCGAACCCCGGCCTTGGATGGCAAAACCGCGGCTCAGCGGGCCGAAACGCTTGAAAACGCGATCTCCACCCATCCAAAGCGGGTGAACCGTATGCAGGGGCGCGATGTCTTGCTGGTGGATGACGTTATGACCTCGGGCGCGACGTTGGCGGCCTGTGCGCGTGTCTGCCTTGCATCCGGGGCAAATCATATTTTCGTGTTGACCCTAGCGCGCGTTGCCAAGGATGCCTAATTCGCCCAAGATTATACGAAATGCGAAGGTACGGAACATGAAACCGGTAGAAATCTACACCTCGCCGCTCTGCGGCTTTTGTCACGCGGCCAAACGCCTGCTCAAGCAGAAAGGCGTCGAGTTCAAGGAAGTCGACGTGCTGATGCATCCCAAGCGCAAGCCCGAGATGATCAAGCGCGCGGGCGGCAAGCGGACCGTTCCCCAGATATTTGTCGGCACCACCCATGTTGGCGGCTGTGATGACCTTTATGAGCTGGAGCGTCAGGGCAAGCTGGACGGTCTGCTGGCGGCCTGATGAAAACCGCTCTGCTGCAGATCACATCCTCGGATGATCCGGCTGAAAACCTGATCATGGTAAAGAGGATGATGGCCGAGGCCGCCTCGGAGGGTGCGCAGTTCATTCTGACGCCCGAGGTCACGAATTGCGTGTCCAACAGCACAACGCGGCAACGCGAGGTTCTGCAACACGAAGAAGACGACCAAACGCTGGCGGGCCTGCAGGATCAGGCCGCCGCGCTGGGCGTCTGGCTGCTGATCGGGTCTTTGGCAATCAAAACGCATGATGCGGATGGGCGTTTTGCCAACCGGTCTTACATGATCGACCCGCAAGGACAGATCGTGGCGCGGTACGACAAAATTCATATGTTCGACGTGCAGGTTACTGAGACCGAGACCTTCCGCGAATCGAAAAACTACCGCCCCGGCGAAAAGGCCGTTGTTGCAGACACCGATTTCGGCAAGGTCGGTATGACCGTCTGCTATGACATCCGCTTCCCGTATCTTCATACAGCTCTGGCAAAGGCCGGAGCCCGTGTTCTGACCGTTCCGGCTGCGTTTTCACCAGTGACGGGGGCCGCCCACTGGGAATCGCTGCTGCGCGCCCGCGCGATTGAGACCGGCTGCTGGGTCATCGCCCCTGCCCAAACCGGAGAGCACCCCAAAACCCGCGGCAAGACGCGCTATACTTACGGCCACAGCATGGTTGTCGCCCCGTGGGGAGAGGTCGTCATCGACGCAGGGACCGATCCGGGCATTCACTTTTTCGATTTGGATGATAGTTCTGTGACAGAGGCGCGCCGCCGCGTGCCGTCCCTGACTCACGTGAGGTCCTTCCAGGGGCCCTGACCCAGAACCGGATACATGACGGACGAACACAATGCCCTTGCGGTCACGCTATTCAGCGAGATCCTGACCGCCGATCAGCTATTGCGCAACCGGCTCAGCCGGGTGCTGCCCAAGGGCATGGAAATCTCGCATTTCTCGGTTCTGAATCATCTGGTCTTTGTCGGGGGTGAACGCTCTCCGGCGCAACTGGCCAGCACCTTCCACGTGACCCGAGGGGCGATGACCAACACCTTGGCCAAGCTGGAATGGGCCGGATACATCCACATCCGCCCCGACTGGGACGACGCCCGCCGCAAGATGGTCGCCATCAGCCCTGCGGGTCGTAGGGCACGCGATCAGGCGATTTCCTCGATTGCCCCGCTGATCAACCGCGTGGTCGGAGAGCTGGGTCTGGAACGCGTCCGCAGCACGCTACCCGTGTTGCGGGATTTGCGGTTGCAGTTAGAGGGGGAGTAGGGACGGCTCTTTTGGGCGGTTGTTGCAATCCAATCCAACAATGGCCGTTCGTCAGTTTAGACAAGTTCTTAGTGTGCCCTTGGCTACAATTTCATCCCAATTGGCGCCTAAGGTCGTTTTTGCATCAATTGCGTTGGCAGCTTCTGGATCCCTTTGCTCAAACATAACAGCGACTATTGCCGCATCTGGCGTACCGCTTACGATTGGTGTTGCGGTAGTGTTTCCAGAGAAGGTGCTGGTGTTTCCAAAAGTGTTTAATGTTCCAGTTGTGTTGTAGTTGGCTCCGACAACACGAACATTATTTTCAGCACCCATTTCCGCAATAAGATACTTGTCGTAGCCCAAGCGAATGGTTTCGACCGCAGCCAACTTAGAGACCAGATTTCTTGCGCCAGCCGCGCCGCAAGCTGGAGCGGCGCTGACATCAATTCGTACGATGTTTCGCGCGAGTTGAGTTGTCGTTGACGAAGCACATGCTCCGACAAAAGCCGCCACTGACACCGTGACGACTAGTTTGAAATATTTCATTGGTTGCCCTGTTGAGAATCAGCATCAATATCAATGTGATGCTAGAGCTGAAAATCTCATAGCTGTCAATTATGGCAGCATACTGGGCTGCGAATTCGCTCCCATAATTCTTTGGTGAGGGTGGGAAGATCCCACCCTAAGAGCGGATAAAGTGCTCACCCCGGCTTCACACTCGCCGTCACATAATTCACGCTCAGATCCCGGTCCGAGATCGACCAGCTCCACAGGATCGGGTTGAACACAAATCCCTTGCGGTCCACCGGCTCCAGCCCCGCCTGACGCAGCAGGCCGAACAGCTCATCGGGAGTGATGAACTTGTTCCATTCGTGGGTGCCGCGCGGCAGCCAGCGCATGACGACCTCGGCCCCGAAAATGGCCATCGCATAGGATTTCGGGTTGCGGTTGATGGTCGAGCATATCTCCAGCCCGCCGGGTTTCAGCAGTTGCTGCGTCGCGGTCAGGTAGGAAAGCGGATCGGCCACGTGTTCGACCACTTCCATGTTCAGCACCACGTCGAATTGTTCACCTGCGGCGGCCATGTCCTCGGCGGTGGTGTGGCGGTAGTCGATCTCCAGCCCCGATTGTTCCGCGTGAATTCGGGCGACGGGCAGATTGCCCTCGGCGGCGTCGGCGCCAACGACGTCGGCCCCCAAACGCGCCATCGGTTCGCTCAGCAACCCGCCGCCGCAGCCGATATCCAGCAGGCGCAAGCCCTCGAACGGTTTCCCTAACGTCAGGTCCCGGTCAAATTCACCCGCGATCTGCTGTGTGATATAGTCCAGCCGACAGGGGTTGAGCATGTGCAGCGGTTTGAATTTTCCATGCGGGTCCCACCATTCGGCGGCCATCGCTTCGAATTTTGCGATCTCGGAAGGGTCAACCGTGTTCGGATGCGCTTGCATTCCTGTCTCCGTATGCTCTTTTACGCTTAAGGACTATATAGGGCCATAATGGACAAGTACCCGGACCAAAAGCGCGCAGTTCAATATCTGTACCCGCCGATCGACCCGTTCGATCAGCGCATGGTGGATGTGGGCGAAGGCCATCGCATCTATATGGAGCAATGCGGCAATCCCAACGGTGTGCCCGTAGTGGTCCTGCATGGCGGCCCGGGTGGCGGCTGCAGCCCTGCGATGCGGCGCTATTTCGACCCGAACGTCTATCGGGTGATTCTGTTTGATCAGCGCGGGTGTGGGCGGTCGCGGCCGCATGCGTCTGTCACGGATAACACCACATGGCATCTGGTGGCCGATATCGAACGGCTGCGGACCTTGCTGGATATCGACGACTGGATCGTCTTTGGCGGCAGCTGGGGCGCGACGCTCGCGCTGGTCTATGCGCAGTCCCATCCTGACCGGGTGAACCGGTTGGTGCTACGTGGCGTGTTTCTTGCCACGCAGTCCGAGCTTGATTGGTTCTATGGTGGCGGTGCCGGCAAGTTCTGGCCCGAACAATGGTCGAAATTCACTGCACTTCTGTCCGAGGCCGAGCTGTCTGATACCATCAGCGCCTACAACAAGCGTTTGTTCTCGGGTGATCGTGCGACAGAAATCCTGTACGCCCGCGCCTGGTCCAGCTGGGAAAATGCGTTGGCCTCGATCCATTCGCAGGGAACCACGGGGGAAAGCCCCGGAGAGTATGCGCGCGCATTTGCACGGCTAGAGAATCACTATTTCATCAACAACGCGTTTCTTGAGCGGGATGGGCAGATTCTGGACCAGATGGATAGGATTGCGCATATCCCCGGCCATATCGTTCAGGGGCGGTATGACATGATTTGCCCGCCTCAGGCCGCTTGGAACCTTGCGCAGCTTTGGCCCAATGTTGAGCTAAAGATGGTACGGCAAGCCGGGCACGCCTTGTCAGAGCCCGGTATCAGCGCCGAGCTTGTACGCATTATGGACCGCGTGGCCGAGGGGGTATCATGACCCGGATTGACCGCCGCGCCCTGTTCGCCTCTGGTGCCGCTGCTGCATTGCTTGCAGCGACGGGTGCGTCACTGGCGGATTCGCCAAAGGTCGGTGGAACGCTGCGTCTGGCGGTGCCCCGTGATGAGAGCCTTGAACAAGTCGCCCGCGGTGCCGTGTTTGACACGCTGACCGAGATTGCGCCCGACGGTACCCTGCGCGGAGAACTGGCGACCGCCTGGCAGACAGATGCGCAAGCCAAGATCTGGAGCTTTGATCTGCGTGAGTCAGTTCAGTTTCACGATGGGTCCGCACTGGATGTACAAGATGTGCTGGCCGTTTTGAAAGAGGTCGGGCAGGTCGAAGCCCTGTCTGATACGCGGGTTCGTCTTGAACTGGCCGCGGCCAACCCCGGTCTTCCGTTTTTGCTGGCCGACAGCCGGTTTGTGATCACGCGCGACGGACAAGGCGTAACGCCTTTGCACGCCGCGAATGGAACCGGATGCTATCGTGTTGAACGGGCAGAAGATGATCGGCATTTTCTGGGGCGCCGTGTTGCGGGGCACTACAAGGACGGATCGGCGGGATGGGCTGAAACGCTTGAGATCATCGTGATTCCTGACGCGCATGTCCGGGCCGAGGCATTGCGCGATGGCTATGTGGATATAGCGGCCCTGCCGCAGTCCGAGGGGCTGAACGGTCAACGCGGACTGCGCTTTTTCCCAAGCGAAGACGATATGGCACTGGCCGTCGCCGGCCATGTCGGAATGCCGCGCCAGGTCGGAACTGGTCGTCCCTTGGATGACGGCAGACTCGCCGAGCGTTGGTGGTTGATTTAACCAGCTCAGACTCGCCTGACTTCTACTTTGTGCAAAATTTTGCTATTGTATGCGCTGCATTAGCTTAATTGTTTCGCAAATGGGAGAAGTCCCATGAAGGTCGAAGGTCTAAAGAGTATAACGATAATCGTTTTGTCCGCCGTTTTGGGTTATGTCGCTGTGTCTGCCCTGAAAACAGGGAAGGATGTGACGGTAAAAGTCAGCAAAAACGGGACCATAGAGTTGGAGGCCCGAGAAGGGCAGTCGCTGACTCAGTTACTGGACAACGGGTTTGAGGCGGTGAAGCCCTCTGACGGCGACAGTCCCGAAACCCAAGCGCGAAAAATCTCGGATATGCGGGCTTTGACGCGGACCCTGCAGTCTCATGGGTACTATGCGCTGAACGATTCGGCGCTGGCGGACAAGATTCGTGGGCTGGAAAAGGACCACAACTTGTCGGTCCAGTTGCGCGATGTGCTTTATGATCTGGAAGGCCCGTTTTCGTTGCCGGGAACGCTGCGCGGCGCAGATTCGCGAATGTGGCAGGCCATTGCGGACCTTTATGAGGGGATAAAGTCCGAACCGCGGGGCGACAGTCAGCTATTTGCGACGCTTTATACAAATTTCATTGATCAGGAGACCGTGTTCAGCCCGTTCAAGCATCAGGTGACCGCAGAAGGTGTGTTGCTGCATGACACCAATGGCACCGATACACCCATGGTGTTCACCTGCCCGGACAGTTTTCTGAAGCAGGGGATTACCGTTCTGGTCAAGCCAGTTGGCGGCTCGTCCAACATCATGCGCCAGTTCAAGGTACAGCAAAACGCGGTGTTCCATTCCTGCGCCGCGCGCACGCCGTTTGAAACACTGTCCGGCTCGGAAATGAAGCTGGGGCTGAACCGTGCAGCTTTTGATCAGCTTTTCCCACCGCGACTGGCTGATGCCGAACAATTTCAGGGCCGCGGCACTTTGTCGGTGATCATTTATCCGCGCAACACGCAGCCTGCGCTGTTTGCATCATCGGCGGATTAGGAGATTTGAATGAAGATGTTTTTAATATTGATTGCAGTTTTTTCATTGGTGAGCCTGTCTCTGTTCAGCGCGGCCATGGCCCAAGGCAGGCAATGCCTGTTTGATGGTCAGGTCTACGAAGACGGGGATCGCGTTGGCCCCTATGTCTGTGTTGATGGCGAGTGGGTTCTTTCGGATTGAAACTCAGATCGGCTGATCGGGCGCTGTGGGCTTGCATTCTTGTATGTGCACGGCTATATCGCCCCTAACAGCGGCGTGTCGGGCTTCGGTCCGGGGCACCACCGGAAAAGATCGACGGGCCGCGCGCCCGTTTTTTTGTGCCCGATCGAAGGGTAGAGTACCAGATGACAAACGACCTGATAGCCAAAGCTGCCATCGACCGGCGACTGGCCGAGATCATCACCCCCGTGATCGAAGATCTGGGGTATGAGCTTGTGCGTATCCGCTTGATGAGTGGCAAGCAGACCACGCTGCAAATCATGGCTGACAAGCCTGACGGCGGCATCGAAGTGGACGATTGCGCCGAGATTTCAAATGCGGTCAGCGCCACGCTGGACGTCGAGGACCCAATCCTTGACGCCTATACGCTGGAAGTGTCCAGCCCGGGCATCGACCGCCCTCTGACCCGTCTCAAAGACTTTGAGACTTTCGAAGGGTATGAGGCCAAGATTGAAACCGCCGAACTGATCGACGGCCGCCGCCGGTTCAAGGGCGAGTTGGCCGGGGTCGAAGGGGATGAGGTTCTGATCAATATCCCCGAAGGGGGCGAGACAATCACCATCGGTCTGCAATTCGACTGGCTTAGCGATGCCAAGCTGGTTCTGACCGATGACCTGATCAAGGAAATGCTGCGCCAGCGCAAAGACGCCGGTGCCCTGAACGAAAACGCTTTCGACGAGATTGAGACCGAAGGGTCCGAAGAGGAGACGAACTGATGGCAATCACCTCAGCCAACCAGCTGGAGCTGCTGCAGACCGCCGAGGCCGTGGCCCGCGAAAAGATGATCGACCCCGGTCTGGTTGTCGAAGCGATGGAGGAATCGCTCGCCCGTGCCGCCAAGAGCCGCTACGGCGCCGAGATGGACATCCGCGTCTCCATCGACCGCAAGACCGGCAAGGCGACCTTCACCCGCGTCCGCACCGTGGTCGAGGATGAAGAGCTTGAGAACTATCAGGCCGAGATGACCGTCGAACAGGCCAAGCAGTACATGGAAAACCCCGAGGTGGGTGACGTCTTTGTCGAAGAGGTTCCGCCGGTTGAGATGGGCCGTATCGCGGCCCAGTCCGCCAAGCAGGTGATCCTGCAGAAGGTGCGCGAAGCCGAGCGTGACCGTCAGTACGAAGAATTCAAGGATCGCGCAGGCACCATCATCAACGGTGCCGTCAAACGCGAGGAATTCGGCAATGTCATCGTCGATCTGGGCGGTGCCGAGGCTGTTCTGCGCCGCAATGATAAGATCGGTCGCGAAAGCTATCGCCCGAATGACCGCGTACGCGCCTATATTAAGGAAGTCCGCCGCGAGGTCCGTGGCCACCAGATCTTCCTGTCGCGCACCGCGCCGGAATTCATGGCCGAGTTGTTCAAGATGGAAGTACCGGAAATCTATGACGGTATCATCGAGGTCAAGGCTGTTGCCCGCGATCCCGGATCGCGCGCCAAGATTGCTGTGATCTCGTATGACGGCTCGATCGACCCCGTGGGTGCGTGCGTTGGTATGCGCGGCAGCCGTGTACAGGCCGTTGTGAACGAGCTGCAGGGCGAGAAAATCGACATTATCCCGTGGAACGAAGATCAGCCGACCTTCCTGGTGAACGCGCTGCAACCCGCCGAGGTCTCCAAGGTGGTTCTGGACGAAGAAGCCGGCAAGATCGAAGTTGTGGTTCCCGAGGAACAGCTGAGCCTGGCCATCGGTCGTCGCGGCCAGAACGTGCGTCTGGCCAGCCAGCTGACCGGTCTGGACATCGACATCATGACCGAAGCCGAAGAATCGGCGCGTCGTCAGAAAGAATTCGAAGCCCGCACCCAGCTGTTCATGGACAGTCTGGATCTGGACGAGTTCTTCGCGCAGTTGCTGGTTTCCGAAGGCTTCACCAACCTCGAAGAGGTTGCGTATGTCGAGATCGAAGAACTGCTGGTCATTGACGGGGTCGACGAAGGCACCGCGCAAGAGCTGCAGACCCGCGCCCGCGAATTCCTGGAAGCTCAGGCTAAAGCGGCGCTGGACAGCGCCCGTGCACTGGGCGTCGAAGACAGCCTTATTGAATTTGAAGGCCTGACACCCCAAATGGTTGAGGCATTGGCCAAGGATGACGTGAAAACGTTGGAAGACTTCGCCACTTGCGCAGACTGGGAACTGGCCGGTGGCTGGACAACGGTCGACGGTCAGCGAATCAAGGATGACGGTGTTCTGGAGCCCTTTGGTGTCTCGTTGGAAGAGGCGCAGGATCTGGTCATGACGGCCCGCATCATGCTGGGTTGGGTTGATCCGGCCGAGCTGGAGCAGGCCGAAGAAGATGTAGACGGTGAAACTGTCGACGAGGAGGCCGAGGCCTGATTTCAGGCCTCGGGGTACGCGCATGGGTCGCGGTGGCGTCCATAAAGATCGGTCCGAAGGACCTGAGCGTAAGTGCATCGCCACGGGCGAGGTACAGCCAAAGTATGGGCTGATCCGCTTTGTGACGGGGCCGGACGGTCAGGTTTATCCGGACGTCGCGGCAAAACTGCCGGGGCGGGGCGTCTATGTGGCGGCGGATCGCGCTGCTTTGGACAAGGCTGTGGGCAAAAAGCTGTTTGCACGCGGTTTCAAGGCGCAGGTGAATGTGCCCAAGGACCTGACGGACGAAGTCGAACGTCAGGTCACGCGCCGTGTGATCGAGTTGCTGAGCCTTGCGCGCAAGTCCGGTGACGCGGTTGCCGGATACGAAAAGGTCAAGACGTGGCTGGACCGGGAAGAGGCCCAGGTGCTGATTCAGGCCATCGATGGATCGGGGCGCGGCAAGTCGAAACTGAGCACGCCGCACTTCGGAAAATACATCGGTTGGCTCACTGCGGACGAGTTAGGGCAGGCATTTGGGCGCCAAACGGTGATTCATGCGGCGCTCGCCTCTGGCGGACTCGCCAAACGTGTTGTAGAGGAAGCGCAGCGCCTGCGTGGCTTGCGCGAAAAGGATGACGGCGGCAGGGGCCGCTCGGAAGGGTAAGAAGCTTTATGAGCGATAATGACGGCAAAAAGACATTGGGTCTTCGTGGCGGGGCACGCCCCGGAAATGTGAAACAGAGTTTCAGCCACGGACGCACCAAGAATGTCGTGGTGGAAACCAAACGCAAACGCGTGGTGGTCCCCAAGCCGGGTGCCGGTAAACCGGGTGGCGGAGCAACGCCGTCGGGTGATCCGTCGCGTCGTCCTGCGGGTATCTCTGACGCGGAAATGGCACGCCGGATGAAGGCACTGCAGGCCGCCAAGGCCCGCGAGGCCGAAGAGGCCGCCGCCCGCGAAGCCGCTGAAAAGGCGCGCGAAGAAGAACGCGCGCGCCGCCGTGCCGAACAGGAAGCCAAGGAACGCGAACAGCGCGAAGCTGAAGAGCGGGCAAAGGCCAAGGCCGAAGAGGAAGAGCGCAAGCGCAAAGAGGCGGAAGAAGCTGCCAAACGCGCTGCTGCCGCCCCTGCGCCCGAAGAACCCAAGGCTGCCCGCAGCCCGGCCAGCAAGCCTGCGCCAGCAGCGACCCCGCGCAAGCAGGATCGCGAACGCGAACAGCGTGGCCGTGGCAAGGGACGCGACGACAACCGCCGCTCGGGCAAGCTGACTCTGGGTCAGGCAACCGGTGGCGAAGGCAACCGCCAACGCTCGATGGCGTCGATGAAGCGCAAGCAGGAGCGTGCGCGTCAGAAAGCTATGGGCGGCCCGGTCGAGCGGGAAAAGGTGATCCGCGACGTGCAGCTGCCCGAGGCGATCATGGTCTCAGAATTGGCCAACCGTATGGCCGAACGTGTGGCTGACGTTGTCAAATCGCTGATGCAGATGGGCATGATGGTGACGCAGAACCAGACCATCGACGCAGACACCGCCGAACTGATCATCGAAGAATTTGGCCACAAGGTCACCCGCGTCTCTGATTCGGATGTGGAAGACGTCATCAAAGAGGTCGAGGACAAGGACGAAGATCTGCAGCCGCGTCCGCCGGTCATCACCATCATGGGTCACGTTGACCACGGCAAAACCTCGTTGCTGGATGCGATCCGCGATGCGCGCGTTGTGGCCGGTGAAGCCGGTGGCATCACCCAGCATATCGGCGCTTATCAGGTCAAAACCGACGGCGGCACGACGCTGACCTTCTTGGATACTCCGGGTCACGCGGCCTTTACCTCAATGCGCTCACGCGGGGCTCAGGTCACGGATATCGTGGTTCTTGTTGTCGCGGCTGACGACGCGGTGATGCCGCAGACGATCGAGGCGATCAACCACGCCAAAGCGGCCGGAGTGCCGATGATCGTGGCGATCAACAAGGTCGACAAGCCGGATGCAAACCCGGACAAGGTGCGCACCGATCTGCTGCAGCACGAAGTGATCGTTGAGAAAATGTCGGGTGAGGTTCAGGACGTCGAAGTGTCCGCCATCACCGGTCAGGGTCTGGACGAACTGCTGGAAGCCATCGCGCTGCAATCCGAGATACTGGAACTAAAGGCCAACCCGAATCGCGCCGCTCAAGGTGCCGTGATCGAGGCGCAGCTGGATGTGGGCCGCGGTCCTGTGGCCACCGTTCTGGTTCAGAACGGTACGCTGCATCAGGGCGATATCTTCGTTGTGGGTGAGCAGTACGGTAAGGTCCGTGCGTTGATCAACGACAAGGGCGAACGTGTTAAAGAAGCTGGCCCCTCGGTTCCTGTCGAGGTTCTGGGTCTGAATGGTACGCCCGAAGCGGGCGACGTTCTGAACGTGACCGAGACCGAAGCGCAGGCCCGCGAGATCGCTGAATACCGCGAGCAAGCCGCCAAGGACAAACGCGCCGCCGCTGGCGCCGCGACTACCCTTGAGCAGCTGATGCAGAAGGCCAAAGAAGACGAAAACGTCACCGAACTGCCAATTCTGATGAAAGCGGACGTGCAGGGTTCGGCCGAAGCCATCGTTCAGGCGATGGAAAAGATCGGCAACGACGAGGTGCGCGTGCGCGTGCTGCACTCGGGCGTGGGTGCGATCACCGAAACGGATGTCGGTCTGGCCGAAGCCTCTGGCGCTCCGATCTTCGGGTTCAACGTCCGTGCCAACGCATCTGCGCGGAACACCGCAAACCAAAAGGGCGTCGAGATCCGCTACTACTCGGTGATCTATGATCTCGTGGACGACGTGAAAGCGGCTGCATCCGGCCTGCTGAGCGCCGAGATCCGCGAAAAGTTCATCGGTTACGCCGAGATCCGCGAAGTCTTCAAGGTCACCGGTGTTGGCAAGGTTGCCGGCTGTCTGGTCACCGAAGGCGTTGCCCGCCGTTCCGCAGGCGTCCGCCTGCTGCGCGACAACGTGGTGATCCACGAAGGCACGCTGAAGACGCTGAAACGCTTCAAGGACGAAGTGGCCGAGGTTCAGTCGGGTCAGGAATGCGGTATGGCGTTCGAGAACTACGATGATATCCGCGCCGGCGACGTGATCGAAATCTTCGAGCGCGAAGAGGTCACCCGGACGCTGGATTGATCAAGTTCAGAACGAAATTGGAAAAGCGGCCCCAGCTGGGCCGCTTTTTTCTTTTCCGGTTTCCAGTGTTCTGTTCAGGTCGTTCGAAAGGTCAAACTACTCCTCGGCATACCTAAGGTATTGGAGAGTAGGAGCGTTACGTCAGAAAATGAATCCAATGGCACCGGGCCGGACCAAGTCAAATGACAGACTTCCAGGCGCCAAGTACTGACTGACACGTCCACCGCTTTCGGTCTGGACCGGGCGCAACGACGCGGTACTGCTCAAAACGTGCCTGATCCAGATACGCCTACTGAACGTTCTTCTGCGAATTTGTACTGGCTCAAATGCGCCTTAGAAATGCCAATCCTCCAAGGATCGGTCTGTGTTGAACGTCCAGAACTCGGCTTCAGGTGCATCTGTGGTTTGTAGTGATAGAGATGAGGCTTTTTGTTCCGTCAAATTCGATAGGCCGCGTCCCACCCAACTGGCCATTGCGCCATTTCCCGTGTCCGGAACCGGTACGTCAAAAACAAAGGCATCATCGCTGCCCCAAGCATTGGCAGCGGGCGCTTGTTCAGCGGGCTGGAAGGAAATTTCGTCAACCTGAAATTGCAGTTCTCCACTAGCGACAGCCGCATCCGAGTTTATCAAAGCCGCGAGTCCGGGCGCGTTTGTGTCGCCGCTGGTAGGCACAGTGTTAGGAAGCTCGTTTCTCAATTTTTCGATGAGCCCAGGATTCAATTCCCGTGCACAATAACCACACATGGCGTTCTCCAAGTTTGTAATCTGACGGGCTTATGATCCCATCGAGCTGAAAATAGCATGGCTGAGAACATATCTATGAAATACGGCAGCTTTTTGGCTGTTAACGCACGTACTGCTAAATCGTCGCGCCCAGACTGTGTCACTGAAAGACCGGGTTTGGGGGATACAAATCAGCTAAAGAAATGTGCCGTTAGAATTTTCGCGTGTGTTCTTTGCGAGTTCGAGCGGGAGGCCCCTAACTCCGCTGAAAAAAGGCAATTCGCAAAGGTCGCACCTAACTTAGAGCGCGGAGTAAGCTTATCTGGCCTTCCACACTCCATACTACCTATAGGTGAGCAAGAATACGCGTGGGTGCATGATGACATCGAAATGCTGCATCCCCTTCTGCAGTTCGAAACTGACTGCATGTCCGCCTTTGCGCAAAGCCTCGGCGTAGTCCCGGCTTTGGCGAATGAACTCTGGCGTGTCCCGTTCCGCTACGGTCACGTGATAGCGGGGGCCGGGCGCGGGCAGGTGTAGGATCGGGGACAGGTCGTGCACCTCGACCGGGGTCAGTTGCAGCGGGTCGTTGACCGAAGTCTGGCTGATCGGCTCCAGATCATAGATTCCGCTGATCAGGATCACATCGCGGACGCGCAAACCGGAACGGGCCAGCGCGTCGGCCGAGCTCGCCATGACCATCGCGGCCAGATGCGCCCCGGCACTGTGCCCTGACAGGGTGACGCGCGAGGGATCGAAGCCCAGATCGGGCGCGTTTGCAGCCAGCCACAGCAAGGCGTCGCGGCATTCGGCGATCATGTCGCCGATCCGCGCATGCGGGGCCAGCGTGTAGTTGAGGGTCACAAACGACTGTTCAGCCTGAATCAGCGCCGGGGCCATCATCGCCGATTCACGCTGACTCAGAGCCTGCCAATAGCCGCCATGGATAAAGATGTGCAGCGGGGCGCCTGTACCCTTTGCAGGAAAGAAATCCAGAACCTGAGCCGTGCCATCACCGTACGAGATGTTCCCGATCACTTCCATCTGCGATCGATGCTGCGCACTGAGCGCGGCGTAACTGTCCAGATAGGGCGTCAAGTCGCCGCCGATCATCGAACTGGGAGAATACTCCCGCTCCAACTCGTCCTGAGAGAAACCCCGGTACAGCATCGCCTACTCCTGCTCGGTGTACATCAACTCGGTGCGTACATCGTAAAGATCATGGAAGAACTTCAAATCCAAGGCCTTGCGCAAGAAGGACACACCACTGGATCCTCCAGTGCCGGGTTGGTTTCCAATCACCCGTTCCACGGCTGTGACGTGATCGAACCGCCAGCGCTGGAACAGGGACTCTACATCCATCAGCTTTTCCGCCAGCGCGTAGAGGTCCCAGTATCGCTCGGTATCGCGGAAGACCTGCACCCAGATTTTGACAATGCGCGGGTCTCCGGAATAGGGCTGCGCGTAGTCTCGATTGAGCAGATCCTCCGGCACATCGAACCCCTGGCGGGCCAGCATATGCAGCACCTCGTCATAGAGCGACGGTTTGGTCAGTGCAGCGTTCAGCTGCGCCATGACCTCTTCGTCATGTTCGTGCACTTTCAGGGTCGAGGCATCCTTGTTGCCCAAAATGAATTCAATCTGACGATAGCCGTAGCTTTGGAAACCGGACGAACTGCCCAGCGCCTGCCGGAAGGTCATGTAGTCGGCCGGTGTCATGGTCAGCAAGGTTTCCCACGCGGTGATCAACTGCCGCTGGATCGCTTTGACCCGGTCGAGGTTCTTCATCGCCGGGCCAAAATCATCCTGCTGCAGATAGCGCCGTACCTCGACCAGCTGGTGGTGCATCAGTTTCAGCCACAGCTCGCTGACCTGATGGATGATGATGAACAGCATCTCATCCGGTTGCGCGGGGTCCTGGAAGGTCTTTTGCAGGTTCAACAGAGTCTTGAGCTGCAGAAAGTCGCCATAGCTTTTGCGGTGGTTCTGCGCGAAATCGGTGACCAGAGTGTCCTCGATTCCACGCTCAAGATAGCGGTGATCCTTGTCGCCCATTTGCTCCTCCAAACGCCTGAGTCACCCTTGTTTAGGGTCTAATCCAGCGCAACTCCAGAGCGTTAGGTCCAGTCGAGGACCACCTTTCCCGATTGGCCGGATTTCATGGCTTCAAAGCCCTGGGTAAAATCGTCGACCTTGAACCGATGTGTAATCACCCGGCTGACATCCAGACCGTTCTGCAGCATGGCGATCATCTTGTACCAGGTCTCAAACATCTCGCGGCCATAGACGCCTTTGATGGTGATGGCTTTGAAGACAATGCGGGACCAGTCGACCGGAGATTTTCCGGGCGGAATACCCAACAAGGCGATCTTGCCGCCCATCACAAGCGCCTCGACCATCTGATCCAGCGCGGCTTGGGAACCTGACATTTCAAGTCCTACGTCAAAGCCCTGCTGCATGCCAAGTTCGGTGATGACGTCCTGCAAGTCTTCCTTGCTGACATCCACAGCGCGCACAGTTGGCACGACGTGCTCGGCCAGCGTCAGACGATCGGGATTGATGTCGGTGATCACCACATGCCGCGCTCCTGCGTGGCGCGCGACGGCGGCGGCCATGATGCCGATGGGACCGGCGCCCGTGATCAGCACGTCTTCGCCCAACAGATCAAAGCTGAGCGCGGTGTGAACAGCGTTTCCCAGCGGATCGAGAATGGCCCCGATCTCGTCGGGTACATCGTCGGGCAGGGGGACCACGTTAAACGCAGGCAGCTTCAGGTATTGGGCGAAAGCCCCCTGTTCGTTTACCCCGATCCCCCGTGTGCCGGGGTCCAGGTGGAACTTGCCGGCGCGGCTCTGGCGGCTGTCGGTGGTGATCAGATGCCCTTCGCCCGAACAGCGCTGACCGATCTCAAGCCCGGATACATTGCGCCCCATTTCGACGATCTCACCGGCAAATTCATGGCCTGTGATCATCGGGATTGGCACTGTCGCAGCGGCCCAATCATCCCAGTGCCAGATATGGATATCTGTCCCGCAGATGCCGGTCTTGTTGACGCGGATCAGAACCTCTTCGGGACCGATCTCGGGGACAGGGGCTTGGACCATCCACAAACCTTCTTCGGGCTTGGACTTTTCCAAGGCTTTCATCGTGTTTGGTCGCATCAGATCACCCCCAAATCCTTGCCGACCTTGCCAAAGGCGGCCAGCGCGCGGTCAAGTTCGTCTTTTGTCAGAGCCGCATTCATCTGTGTTCTGATCCGTGCCTGACCACGTGGGACAACCGGAAAGAAGAACCCCGAGACATAAACGCCCTCGTCAAACAGGCGCGCGGCCATGTCCTGCGCCAGTTGCGCCTCACCCAGCATCACGGGGATGATCGGGTGTTCACCAGGCAGCAGATCAAAGCCCAGCTTTTCAAGCCCCGCGCGCCAGTACTTTGCGTTGCCAAACAGTTGCGCACGCAACATATCGCCTTCTTCGACAAGACGGATTGCCTCCAGCCCGGCAGCAACGATTGAGGGCGGCAGCGAATTAGAGAACAGATAGGGCCGCGCCCGCTGCCGCAGCAGGTCGATCACTGGCTGCGGCCCGGCGATATAACCGCCGATTGCCCCCCCAAGTGCCTTGCCCAAGGTTCCCGTCAGAATGTCCACATCGACGCCGAAATGATCCGGCGTCCCAGCACCATTCGGACCCATAAAGCCGGTGGCGTGGCAGTCATCGACCATGACGATGGCGTCGTATTTGTCGGCCAGCTCTCGGATTTTCGGCAGGTTGGCCAGGTACCCATCCATCGAGAACACACCATCGGTGGCGATCATGATATGTCGCGCCCCGTCCTCGCGCGCCTGCTTCAGCCAGGCCTCAAGATCGTTCATATCGTTGTTCAGATAGCGATAGCGTTTCGCCTTGCACAGGCGCACCCCGTCGATGATCGAGGCGTGGTTCAGACTGTCCGAGATGATGGCGTCTTCAGGCCCTAACAAAGGCTCAAACAGCCCACCATTGGCATCAAAACAGGCGGCGAACAGGATCGCGTCGTCCTTGTTCAGGAACTTGGCCAGACGTTGTTCAAGCTCACAGTGAATGTCTTGCGTGCCGCAGATGAACCGGACCGAGGCCATGCCGAATCCCTTGGGCTCCATTACGCCCTTGGCGGCGTCGATCAGCGCCGGGTGGTCGGCCAGACCCAGATAGTTGTTGGCGCACAGGTTGATCACCTTTTTGTCGCCCACCGTAATCTCACCGCCCTGAGGCGAGGTGATCATTCGTTCGCGTTTATAAAGCCCTTCAGCTTCGATCTGCGCGAGGGTGTCCGAAATGTGGGACAGGAATGCATCTGCCATGGCGATCTCCTTCATCTGAGTCGCGTGTCTAACATAACGGAAGCGTTTCCCAAATAGGGGAATGACGAAATTACGGAAAAATTTCCGTGAAGGCGGAAATCTGCCGGACTCAAGCGTTCTTTACGATAAGAAAAACCCGCGCAGGGCCATCTGCGGCAATCGAATGAGCAATATCTGCCGCATAGCGCGCGGTATCACCTTGTTTCAGATTGCTGACAGCCGTGCCCGACGTGACACGCACCGCGCCCTCAAGGATGGTCAGTTGTTCGCGCGCGCCGCGTGCATGAGGTTGGCTGTTCAGGGCGCCACCTTCGTCGAACTGGATGTCATAGACCTCATGCCCGCCGGCCTCTTCGGGCGGAGACAGAATGCGTATCCGGCAGTTTTGGCCCATGTTGTCGATACTGGGCACTTCGGAGTTCCTGAGGACCTCGATCTGATCTGCGCTGTTTGCTTCCTCCAGCAGACCAGCAAAATCCACCTGCAGCGCGCGGGTCAGGTTCCAAAGGGTCGAGATTGTCGGGCTGCTTTCGCCGCGTTCGATCTGGCTGACCATGGATCTGGATACACCGCTTAGGTTTGCCACGGCTTCTAGCGACAGGCCTTTGGCCCTGCGCGCCTCTTTCAGGCGGGCGGGCAGGCGTGTCAGGATATCGTCTGTGTTTTCCGTCATGACGGAATTTCATGCGCGTTTGGGCTTGGGATGTCAATTCCGCTTGTGACGGTACGTTCCATGGGACAGCCTGATGCCACAGGGGCATAGTTCCGCCAAATTCCAGAGGAGAAGAGACATGAAAGACATCGTGATTCTTGATGGTGCCCGCACCGCGATCGGCACATTTGGCGGGGCACTTGCGTCCACCGCACCAATCGACCTTGCGACTGTGGTGACCGAAGCGGCGATGGAGAAGTCCGGTGTTGAGCCCGCCCAGATCGGCAATGTGGTTTTCGGTCATGTCATCAACACCGAACCGCGCGACATGTACTTGTCGCGTGCCGCGGCGAAACAAGCGGGCATTCCGAATGAAACACCTGCGATGAACGTGAACCGTTTGTGCGGATCGGGGGCGCAGGCGATTGTGTCGGCGGTGCAGTCGTTGATGTTGGGTGATGCCGAGTTCGCCCTGGCCGGTGGGGCCGAGAGCATGTCGCGCAGCCCATACATTGTTCCGCAGGCGCGCTGGGGTGCCAAAATGGGCGATGTCAAATCTCTGGATATGATGCTGGGCGCGCTGAACTGCCCGTTTGGTACGGGTCATATGGGTGTGACGGCTGAAAACGTAGCGGATGAGCACCAGATCACGCGCGAGCAAATGGATTCCTTTGCGCTGACCAGCCAGACCCGCGCGGCGGAGGCGATTGGAGCGGGCTATTTCGAAAGCCAGATTGCTCCGGTTCAGATCAGGGTCAAACGTGACATGGTTGACTTTATGGTCGATGAACACCCCAAGCAGACCTCGGCCGAGGCTTTGGCGGGTTTGCGGCCTGCGTTCCAGAAAGACGGTCGTGTGACCGCGGGCAATGCGTCGGGGATCAATGATGGCGCTGCCGCGATGGTACTGGCCACGGCGGACGCTGCTGAAAAAGCGGGTCTGAAACCGAAGGCGCGTATTCTGGGGTATGGTCACGCTGGCGTGCGCCCCGAGGTCATGGGGATTGGGCCGGTTCCGGCCGTTCAGAACCTTCTGGCGCGCACGGGTTTGTCGGTCGAAGAATTTGACGTGATCGAAAGCAACGAGGCGTTTGCGTCTCAGGCATTGGCAGTGAACAAGGAATTGGGTCTGGATGCGGCAAAAGTGAACCCGAATGGGGGTGCGATCGCGTTGGGGCATCCAGTGGGCGCAACGGGCGCAATTATTACCTTGAAAGCACTCTATGAGTTGGAGCGCCTCGGCGGTTCCAAAGCTCTGGTGACCATGTGTATTGGTGGCGGGCAGGGTATCGCAATTGCCTTTGAGCGGCTTTGATCTGATAGGTCGCAGGGGGGCTGTCTGCCCCCCATTGCGCAAGGCGCAATTCCCCCCGAGGATATTTTTGGCCAGATGAAGCTGGCGGGTTGATCCTAGCCGAGCGATGTCAGGATCAGGACGAGCGCGGCACCGGCGGCGGCTCCGATCGTTGCGGGCAGGATGGCTGACGAAAGGCCTTTGTTTTGCGAGACGTCTTTTTGCGTCTGAGCGATCAGAGCGTTTTCGACCAGGGCGGGGAGGCGCGGACCAAAGCGTGCCAGCACCATTGCCGTCTTGCCAAAATCGCGTAGGGCGGCGCGGGGGCCGATGGATTGTTTGATATAGTCCTCGACAACCGGGCGGGCGACCTCCCAGATGTTCATATGCGGGTCGAGTGAACGCGCCACGCCTTCAACAACCACCATTGTGCGTTGCAGCAAGATCAGTTCTGTGCGGGTTTCCATGCCAAAGCGTTCGGTCACTTCGAACAGGTAATTCAGCAGGCGACCCATCGAGATGTGGGTGGCGTCCATGCCGAAGATCGGCTCACCCACGGCGCGCAGGGCGCGGGCGAATTCGTCGACGTCCCTGTCTGCTGGCACGTATCCGGCCTCGAAATGCACCTCGGCCACGCGTTTGTAATCGCGGCGGATAAAGCCGAAGAGAATCTCGGCATAGACCCGGCGGGTGTATTCATCGATATGACCCATGATGCCGTAGTCATAGGCGATGATGTCCCCGTTGGCGGCGACCTTGAGGTTGCCCTGGTGCATGTCCGCGTGGAAATAGCCGTCGCGCAGGGCGTGCAGAAGGAATAGGCGCAGGACCCGTTCGGCTAGGTCTCGGCGGTTATGGCCTGCGGCGTCCAGCGCGTCGTTGTCGCCCAGCGGGATACCATCGGCCCAGCTGAGGGTCATCACCCGGCGGGCAGACAGGGACCAGACCACCGGGGGCAGCCAAAAGCCTGAATCATCCTTGGTGTTGGCGGCGTATTCCGAAGCTGCAGCGCTTTCCAGACGCAGATCCAGCTCGCCGCGGACGACGCCATCGAAATGCTCGATCACTTCCATCGGGCGCAGGCGGCGCGCACCGGGGGCGCAGAGCTGCACGATGCGTGCGGCGAAATAGAAGGCGTCGACATCTTTGCGGAAAGCGCGTTCGATGCCGGGGCGCAGGACTTTGACGGCGACGTCCTCGCCGGTGCTTGTCAGCTTGGCCTTGTGCACCTGCGCAATCGACGCCGCAGCGATGGGTTCACTGAATTCGCTGAAAATCTCGGAAACCGGCTGACCCAGTTCTTTTTCCACCTCGGCCATAGCTTCGGCCTTGGGGAAAGGGGGCAGCTTGTCCTGCAGCACGCGCAATTGCGCGGCCAGTTCGTCGCCGACCACATCCGGGCGGGTCGAGAGAACCTGACCAAACTTGATGTAGGCAGGTCCCAGTGCCGTAAGAGCCCGCGTTGCCGGTGGCATGTTCGGGTCGCCCTTGTATCCCAGCCACTGGAACGGTTTGCCCAAAGCGTGCGCCACAATACGCAGGGCGCGCGGTGCCTCAAAAGCGTCCAGCACCACGTTCATGGCGCCTGTGCGCTCGAGCGTGGCGCCTGTGCGTATCAGGCGAATGATGTTGTGAGGGCCGCGCATCAGATCTTCCAGCCGGAATGCAGCGCGGCGATGCCCATGCTCAGGTTGCGATACTTGGCGTTTTCAAAGCCGGCCGCGCGGACCATATCCAGAAACGTTTCCTGATCGGGGAACTTGCGGATGGATTCCACAAGGTACTGATAGCTGTCGTAGTCATTAGCGATCAGTTTGCCCATGCGCGGGATGACGTTGAAACTGTACAGGTCATAGAGCTTCTGCAACCCGTCATTCGGCAACTGGCTGAACTCTAGTACCATCAGGCGGCCGCCGGGTTTGAGGACACGAAACGCCTCGTTCAAAGCCTCTTGCGGGCGAGTCACGTTCCGGATGCCGAACGAGATCGTGTAGACGTCAAAGGTGTTGTCATCAAAGGGCAGGGACATTGCGTCACCCACGACCCAGTTCAAACTGTCAGACATCTGGTCCGCCTCGGCGCGTTGGCGGCCTTCGACCAGCATCGGCTCGGTCAGGTCCAAAACAGTGGCGTGGCCATGGCCTGCGCGTTTCAGGAAGCGAAACGAAATGTCTCCGGTGCCGCCTGCGACGTCCAAAAGGCGCTGACCGGGGCGCGGGGCCAGCCAGTCCATCATCGCGTCTTTCCAGACCCTGTGAATGCCCATCGACATGACATCGTTCATCACGTCATACTTTGAGGCGACCGAGTTGAACACGCCCTGCACGCGCCCGGCTTTTTCAGCCTCGGGGACGGTTTCAAACCCGAAATGAGTGGTCTTGTCGCTGTTGTCGGACATTTGCCTTGCCGTTTGTCGAATTTCGCCTCTGTTATAGGGCTCTGGAACCGGGGCACAATGCGGCCCTTTGAATTAGGAGCCCTGTAATGCCCGAATTGCCCGAGGTCGAGACAGTAAGACGCGGCTTGTCCCCGGCGATGGAAAGCGTTGTGATCGAGCGCGCCGATGTAAACCGCCCCGATCTGCGCTGGCCTTTTCCCGAACGGATGGCCGAACGGCTGACCGGGCAGCGCGTTGATCGGTTGCGGCGGCGGTCGAAATACATTCTGGCTGACCTGAGCAGTGGTGAGACTCTATTGATTCATCTCGGTATGTCCGGGCGCATGACCGTATCCGGTGACCCGTTGGGGCAATTCGTGCATGACCATCCCATGCCCGAAAAACATGATCATGTCGTCTTTCACATGGCCAATGGCGCGCGGGTGACCTTCAATGATCCGCGACGGTTCGGGGCGATGGACCTGCTGCCGACCGTAACGGCCGAGGACCATAAGCTGTTGTCAGTTCTGGGACCCGAGCCGTTGGGGAACGATTTTCACGAACAGTACCTGATCAATGCGTTCAAAGGTAAGAACACGCCGGTCAAATCCGCGCTGCTGGATCAGGGAATCGTTGCCGGATTGGGCAATATCTATGTCTGCGAGGCGCTTTATCGCGCGGGCGTGTCGCCACGTCGTAAAGCAGGGCAAATTTCTGCGTCGCGGGTTGCGGCATTGGTTCCGATCATCCGTCAGGTGCTGCAAGATGCCATCGAAGCTGGCGGTTCGTCGTTGCGCGATTTCCGCCAAGCTGATGGAGAACTTGGATATTTTCAGCACAGTTTCGATGTTTACGGCCGCGAAGGCGAACCATGCCGAACGGAAGGATGCGGCGCGCTGATCAAAAGAATCACTCAGTCCGGTCGCTCATCCTTCTATTGCGCGCAATGCCAAAGATAACTTGATCCAGCGAATGCGCGTGATAAGGAATCGTACCTGAACGGAACAACCGGAAGCTTACACCTCATGGCTTTTGAGACGATCATCGTCGAAATCGAAGACCACGTCGCACTTATCAAGCTCGACAGACCCGATGCGCTGAATGCGCTGAATTCGCAGCTGGCCCAGGAATTGTGCACCGCGTTGGAAGACGCGGACACGAATGACAAGGTGCGCTGCATCGTCATTACAGGATCGGAAAAGGCCTTTGCGGCTGGCGCGGACATCAAAGAGATGTCCGAGATGAGCTTTGTCGATGTTTACAGCTCGAACCTGTTTGGTGCTTTGAACGACCGCGTCTGCGCGATCCGCAAACCGATCATCGCGGCTGTTGCAGGCTATGCGTTGGGCGGCGGATGCGAATTGGCGATGCTGTGCGATTTCATCATCGCTGCCGATACCGCCAAGTTCGGCCAGCCCGAGATTAACCTTGGCGTCATTGCAGGACTGGGCGGCAGTCAGCGTCTGACGCGTTTTGTGGGTAAGTCCAAATCAATGGACATGAACCTGACGGGTCGTTTCATGGATGCCGAAGAGGCCGAACGCGCCGGGCTTGTCAGCCGTGTGGTTCCCGCCAAAAAGCTGATGGAAGAGGCGATGGGCGCGGCCCAGAAGATTGCTGAAAAGTCTCAGCTGACCGCAATGGCCGCCAAAGAGGCCGTGAACCGCAGCTATGAATTGCCGCTCAGTGAGGGGATGCTGTTCGAACGCCGCGTTTTCCATTCGATGTTCGCGACCGAGGATCAGAAAGAAGGCATGGCTGCGTTCCTGGAAAAGCGCGCTGCGCAATTCCGCGACAAGTAAGCGGTGCCCTATACGGATTAAACAGGCGGGTCTTGGCCCGCCTTTTTCATACCTGCCATGCGCCTTGAAAGAATCGGCTTGGCAAACCCCGCCAACTTGGATAGTAAGCGCCGCTATACATGCGCGTGCGGCCCGCTTGGCCCGACTCACACTCGTGATTTCTGATCCGGTGCGGATATTCCGTGGCGCGCAACCCTTGATAACGTACCGAACCAAAGGTCAGAGACACAGATGGCAAATTCGCCCCAAGCAAAAAAACGCGCTCGTCAGAACGAGAAGCGTTTCGCAATCAACAAAGCACGCCGTTCGCGCATTCGCACCTACCTGCGTAAAGTAGAAGAAGCGATCGCATCCGGTGACAAAGACGCTGCAACCGCAGCTCTGCGCGCCGCTCAGCCCGAACTGATGCGCGGCGTCACCAAAGGCGTGTTCCACAAGAACACCGCATCGCGTAAAATGTCGCGTCTGTCGGCACGCGTCAAAGCGCTGGGCTAAGCCCTGGGGTTGACCTCGGGTCAACCGTTGCGCTTCTGATTGTTCAAAAAGCGTCACAAATAGTGGCGCTTTTTTTGTGCTGTTGCCGGAATGCCGCGCCTTCACAAATCTGAGAGATTCTTTCGGCCAAAGAGCCGAGTCAACATCAGAGTTTCGTTGCCGGACGCCTTGGCCTCTTGTTACCACTAATTCAGCGATTCACTCGCTTGGGGGGACAGGCTGTTCCAGCGACCGAACTGACGGGCATCAGGATGGTCCGGAACGAATGTTGGCAACCAGTTTGCTGATCTGCTGTGGGCCTTGGGGGACCAAGGAACAAAGCCCTGTCGAAAATGAGATTGCGATGCGCAACCCTGTTTCAGGGCGTTTCTGTCATGAGGCGCTGGCTAATTGGGTAGTGCGGACTTTCTGAAATACACCCGCCAAACTTCTGCGGTTTGGCGATTGGTATCCCTTTGCGTGCGATTGCTTAAACCGGGCGACCGGAGCTTAGTAATAAGGCCGACAGGCCAATAAAGAATGGGATGCGTGAGGCGCTTAATGACACAAGAGAAATGGGGACTACTACGTAACAAGTTGCTCAAGGCGATCGGAAAGAACAACTACACTACCTGGATTGAGCCTCTTGAATTCCAAGAGCTGCAGGACGGCGTTGCGGTGTTCTCCGTTCCCACCAATTTCATGGGCAACTATGTCAGTCAGAACTTTGCGGACCTCATCTTGTATGAGATGAACACCGCCGGGGAATCCGTACAACGGCTGGCTTTCCGTGTGGCTGCAAATTCACCGGCCCGCCCGACAGTCGAGGCCCAGGCCGAACCTGCCGGTGTGGCCGAAGCACCTGCTGCGCCGCAGCTCGAGGGTGGGAATGATGCTTTGGAATCGCTGCAGGCCGCGCCGTTGGATTCCCGTTTCACGTTTGACAGCTTTGTTGTCGGCAAGCCGAATGAGCTGGCACATGCTGCCGCGCGCCGCGTATCCGAAGGCGGTCCCGTGACGTTCAACCCGCTGGTCCTGTATGGTGGTGTGGGCCTTGGTAAGACGCACCTGATGCACGCGATCGCCTGGGAGCTGAAAACCAAGCACCCTGATCTAAACGTCCTGTACCTGTCGGCAGAACAGTTCATGTACCGTTTTGTGCAGGCCCTGCGCGAGCGTCGGATGATGGACTTCAAACATCTGTTCCGCTCGGTCGATGTTCTGATGGTGGATGACGTGCAGTTCATCGCCGGTAAGGACTCGACTCAGGAAGAGTTCTTTCACACGTTCAACGCTCTGGTGGACCAAAACAAACAGATCATCATTTCCGCCGACCGTGCGCCGGGCGAGATCAAAGATCTGGAAGATCGCGTGAAATCGCGCCTGCAATGCGGTCTGGTTGTTGACCTGCACCCGACCGACTATGAACTGCGTCTGGGAATCCTGCAGAACAAGGTTCAGCAGTACAGCTCGACCTATCCTGACCTGACCATCGCCGATGGCGTTCTGGAATTCCTTGCCCATCGCATCTCGACCAACGTCCGCGTACTGGAAGGTGCCCTGACCCGTCTGTTCGCGTTTGCATCTCTGGTTGGTCGCGAGATCGACATGGAGCTGACGCAGGATTGCCTGGCCGATGTTCTGCGCGCCTCCGAGCGCAAGATCACGGTCGAAGAAATTCAGCGCAAGGTCTCGGACTATTACAACATCCGCCTCAGCGACATCATCGGCCCCAAACGCCTGCGGTCCTATGCCCGCCCGCGTCAGGTCGCGATGTATCTGTGCAAGCAACTGACCAGCCGGTCCTTGCCCGAGATTGGCCGCCGGTTCGGCGGGCGTGACCACACTACGGTCATGCACGGCGTTAAGCGGATCGAAGAGCTGAAAACGACCGACGGCCAGATCGCCGAAGATGTGGAAATGCTGCGTCGCGCCCTGGAAGCCTGACGTCTGTCGCAATAACTCAGGAAACGCCCCGGACCCTCACGCCCGGGGCGTTTTCTTGTGCGCAATAATCCACGGTTGAACAGGAACTGTGCCCGCCGGGCCACGCGGCCCTTGACGCATTGGGTAATCCAACCGAGAAATCCGTAAAAAATCCTTGTGCCTCAGGGCGGAACCGCTAACGTGCCAGTCCCGCCCATTTCGGCACGCAAGTCAGAGGAATTGAGGGTATGAAGATCAGCATCGAACGCGGCACCCTTCTCAAGGCCGTTTCCCAGGCCCAATCTGTTGTCGAACGTCGCAACACCATTCCCATACTTGCCAATGTCTTGATCGAGGCCGAAGGCGATCAGGCCATGTTCCGGGCAACCGATCTGGACATCGAGGTTGTCGACAAAGCGCCCGCGCAGGTTGAAAAGGCCGGAGCCACGACGGTTGCGGCGACGACCCTGCATGAGATTGTGCGCAAACTGCCCGATGGTGCGCTGGTCACCCTGATCGCCGACAGCGCCGCAGGTCGTCTGACGGTAGAGGCGGGTCGGTCGAATTTTTCGCTGGCGACGCTGCCGAAAGAGGATTTCCCGGTGATGGCGTCCTCGGAATACCAATCGAACTTTACGGCGTCTGCTGCTTTGCTGCGGCGTTTGTTCGACAAGTCGAAATTCGCGATTTCGACGGAAGAGACGCGGTACTACCTGAACGGCGTCTATATGCATGTGGCCGACGGATCCGACAGTGGCAAGGTGCTGCGTTGTGTTGCAACCGATGGTCACCGACTGGCGCGGATCGATGCGGACCTGCCAGATGGGGCCGCCGATATGCCCGGCGTCATCGTGCCGCGTAAAACAGTGGGTGAGCTGCGCAAGCTGCTGGATGATGACGAAATGGATATTGCCGTTTCTGTCAGCGAAACGAAGGTGCGCTTTGCGACGCCCGACATCACTCTGACGTCGAAAGTGATCGACGGAACCTTCCCGGACTACACCCGTGTGATTCCGCAGGGCAACACACGCCAGCTGGAAGTGGATGCTGCCGAGTTTGCGCAGGCTGTCGACCGCGTGGCGACCGTGTCTTCAGAGCGTTCGCGTGCGGTAAAACTTCAACTGGATGCGGACAAGCTGGTTCTTTCGGTGAACGCGCCTGACAGTGGTGCCGCCGAAGAAGAGCTGGCCGTGGCCTATGGGGATGAGCGGCTTGAGATCGGGTTCAACGCAAAATACCTGCTTGAGATCGCAAGCCAGGTAGATCGCGAGAACGCTGTGTTCTTGTTCAACTCGGCAGGTGATCCGACCCTGATGCGCGAAGGCAACGACCAAAGCGCGGTCTATGTTGTCATGCCGATGCGCGTCTGATCGCACTGACGTGCGATGCCTCCGGCGGGAGTATTTTTGAAAAGATGAAGGGAGGGGTCATGGGTTTGGCCCTGACCGAGATTATCGTTTCGCATTTTCGGTCGCACAAGCTGGCGCGATTGGCTTTGGATGGTCGGCCTGTTGCGATTCACGGGCCAAATGGCGCTGGCAAGACCAATATTCTGGAGGCAGTGTCTCTGTTTTCGCCCGGTCGCGGAATGCGGCGGGCCAGCGCAGCTGAAATGACCCGACGCCCTGAAGCGCTGGGTTGGAAACTGTCCGGGTTGCTGTACGCACAAGGGAAGCAATATGAGATCGAGACCTGGTCTGAGGCGGGTGCTGCGCGGCAGGTTCGGATTGATGGCAAGGCCTCCAGCCAGATTGAACTGGGCAAACTCGCGCGGGTCGTGTGGCTGATCCCGTCGATGGATCGTCTTTGGATCGAAGGGGCCGAAGGGCGACGGCGGTTTCTGGACCGGATCGCATTGAGCTTTGATCCGTCTCACGCAGAGGCGTCCCTGACGTATGAAAAATCCATGCGCGAGCGGAATCGTCTGTTGAAGGAACAGGTGCGCGATGCCCATTGGTATGCCGCGCTTGAGGGGCAGATGGCTGAGACCGGACATCGTATCCATGCGGCGCGGCTTGCCGCACTAGACCATCTCCGCACAGCGCAAGATCAGGCGGAAACCGCGTTCCCATCCGCTGAGTTAGAGCTGATTCAAACCGAAGGCGCGATGCCGGCATCCGCGGAGGATTTGCGCGAGGCTTTGAATGAAAGCCGCTTCCGCGATCTGGCGGCCGGACGCACATTGGTGGGGCCGCACCGGTCGGACCTGTACGGTGTTTTTGCGGCCAAAGGCGTTCCGGCCAAGGACTGTTCGACCGGTGAGCAGAAAGCCTTGTTGGTGTCGTTGATCCTGTCGAATGCACGGGCGCTGGCAGGGATGGTAGGTGCGCCGCCGATCGTTCTGTTGGATGAAGTGGCCGCGCATCTTGATGCGGGGCGGCGCGCAGCACTCTATGACGAAATTTGCGCGTTGGGGGCTCAGGCCTGGATGACGGGTACCGGGCCTGAGCTGTTTGCGGAACTGGGTGACCGAGCCCAAACGCTGATCGTGACTGAAGGCGATGAGGGCTCGGTCGTCAGTACTTAGGCGGGTTCGCTGACCTTACGTTCCCACAGGAAGCCGCGCATGACTTCGTCGACCGGCGTTTTGGCCATGTGGTTGACGTAGTTCGACATGGTTTTCTGAGCCAGACCCAGCACCACATCCAGAACCGCACGGTGCGAATAGCCTGCGTCAAAGAACGCTTGCAACTGTTCCTCGGTCGGGTTGCCGCGGGTTTCCATCACTTGCAGTGTAAAGGTGCGCAGGGCCTCAAGCTTGGCCGATGGCAGCGGGGTTTCGTTGCGCAGCGCCTCGGTAATCTCATCCGAGACCTTCATCATCTTGGCGATGCCTGTATGCGCGGGAACGCAGTAATGGCATTCGTTTTCGACGTTGATGGTCTGCCAGACAACGGTTTTCTCGTCATTGTCGAAATCGGTCTGCATGAACAGGCCGTGCAACACCTGATAGCCTTCCAGATGCTGGGGGCTTTCGGCCATTACCTTGTGCAGTCCGGGCAGGCGGCCAAAGGCGGCTTGCGACTTTTCCAGCAGCGGTTTGGACCCTTCGGGCGCGGAATCGAGGTCGTGGGATGGGAAGTTGGCCATGTGAAAACTCCTTTTCTGGCGCGATAGGGCAGAAATAGTCTTTCTTGAGCGATCGCTCAAGTATATATTTGAGCAACCGTTCAAGAATTGGTGAAGATGATGCCACGCAAACCCGAATATGACCGTGATGCCCTGATCGCCCGGGCCAGGGATATCTTCTGGCGTCAAGGCTGGGCGGGGACGTCGCTGAAAGATCTGGAACGCGAGTTGAAGCTGAAGCCCGGCAGTTTCTACGCGGCGTTTGGGTCCAAGGACGCGCTGTATGGCTTGGCGTTAGAGCGCTACGCGCAAGAAGGCGTTGCGCGGTTGCGGGCCTTGGCAGAACGGCTGGGTCCTCTGGACGCCTTGAAGACACAACCGCGATTGGTGATTGAGGCCAATGGCGCGCCGGCCAAATCCTGCATGCTGGCCAAAACCTATGCCGAATTGCAGGCCAAGGACCACGCCCTGGCTGAACAGGCAGGTTGGCATATGGCCGAGATGAAGGCGTGTTTTGCAGATCTGTTCCGCCAGGCCCAGGAAGACGGGGATATCGGTCCGGACCACGATCCGAACCGGCTTGCGACACGGTATCAATCCGACCTTTTGGGGCTGCGTTTGTCGGCAGAACGCAGCGATGTCGACGCCCATGAGATTGCCGCAGATATCGCGTCAGATATTGAACGTTTGTAGGGTTTAGGCAGTCCACTGCCGAAAGCACCAGAATCATGCATCTCTGACACAAAATGTTGGGGCAGCGCGTGACATTCCCCCCCAGAAAACGTATAAGTTACCAAAATAATATAGGTACTGACGGCATGTCCGAAGACGCACAGGCACCCCAGGAATATGGTGCAGATTCCATCAAGGTTCTCAAAGGGTTAGAAGCAGTTCGCAAGCGCCCCGGTATGTATATCGGGGATACGGACGATGGCTCGGGTCTGCACCACATGGTGTACGAGGTCGTGGACAACGGAATTGACGAGGCTCTGGCCGGTCATGCTGACCATGTAACCGTCAAAATTCACGCCGACTCCAGTGTCTCGGTGAGTGACAATGGGCGCGGAATTCCGGTGGATATTCACCCCGAAGAAGGCGTTTCTGCGGCTGAGGTTATTATGACCCAGCTGCACGCGGGCGGTAAGTTCGACAGCAACTCCTACAAGGTGTCCGGCGGTCTGCACGGCGTGGGTGTGTCGGTCGTGAATGCGTTGTCCGACTGGCTGGAGCTGCGCATTTGGCGAAACGGCAAGGAACACGTCGCGCGCTTTGAGGGTGGTGAGACGGCGGAACACCTGAAAGTGGTCAGCGATTGCGGAGACCGTACCGGGACCGAGGTGCGGTTTTTGGCTTCGACCGACACGTTTTCGAACCTCGAATACTCGTTCGAGACGCTGGAAAAGCGTCTGCGCGAGCTGGCCTTCCTGAATTCCGGCGTGCGCATCATCCTGATCGACGAACGGCCCGCGGAACGGCTTGAGACCGAGCTGTTCTACGAAGGCGGCGTCAAGGAGTTCGTGAAATACCTCGACCGGTCCAAGTCTCCGGCGATGCCCGAACCGATCTATATCAAGGGTGAGCGGGACGACATCGGCGTCGAAATCGCGATGTGGTGGAATGACAGCTACCATGAGACGGTGCTGCCCTTCACCAACAACATTCCGCAGCGGGATGGCGGTACACACGTTGCCGGTTTCCGCGGTGCGCTGACCCGGACGATCAACAACTATGCGCAATCCAGCGGGATCGCGAAGAAGGAAAAAGTCAGCTTTACCGGCGATGACGCGCGCGAAGGCCTGACCTGTGTGTTATCGGTCAAAGTGCCGGACCCGAAATTCTCGTCCCAGACCAAAGACAAGCTGGTCTCGTCCGAAGTCCGCCCTGCAGTCGAAGGTCTGATGAACGAAAAACTGGCCGAGTGGTTCGAGGAAAACCCGAATGAGGCCAAAGGGATCGTCGGAAAAATCATCGAAGCCGCCCTGGCCCGTGAGGCCGCCCGCAAGGCGCGTGAACTGACCCGCCGCAAGACGGCGATGGATGTGAACTATCTGGCCGGTAAGCTGAAAGACTGTTCCGAGAAAGACCCGTCCAAGACCGAAGTGTTCCTGGTCGAGGGGGACTCGGCTGGCGGATCGGCGCAGACCGGTCGGGACCGGCTGACGCAAGCGGTTCTTCCCCTGCGCGGTAAAATCCTGAACGTCGAACGAGCGCGGTTTGACCGGATGTTGTCGTCTCAGGAAATCGGTAACCTCGTGATGGCGCTGGGCACTGGCATTGGCCGCGATGAGTTCAACATCGAAAAGCTGCGCTACCACAAGATCGTTATCATGACCGATGCGGACGTGGACGGCGCGCATATCCGGACGCTGCTGCTGACCTTCTTCTACCGGCAGATGCCGGAGCTGATCGAAGGCGGGTATCTCTATATTGCACAACCGCCGCTGTACAAAGTTTCACGCGGTAAATCAGAGGTTTACCTGAAAGATCAGGCGGCGTTGGACGACTACCTGATCAATCAGGGCGTCGAAGGGGCTGTGCTGAAACTGGGTTCGGGCGAGGAAATCATCGGGCAGGATCTGACCCGCGTCGTCGACGAAGCACGCCAACTGAAACGCGTTCTGGACGCCTTCCCGACTCACTATCCACGTCACATTCTGGAACAAGCGGCAGTCGCCGGCGCGTTCGTACCTGGCGCCGTAGATGCTGACCTGCAAGGCGTCGCCGACAAGGTTGCCGCCCGTCTCGACCTGATCGCGCTTGAATACGAGCGTGGTTGGCAGGGGCGTATCACGCAGGATCACGGCATCCGACTGGCCCGCATTCTACGCGGCGTCGAAGAGGTGCGCACGCTGGATGGCCCGATGCTGCGCTCGGGCGAGGCGCGCAAGACCGGCAGCTTCACGCAAAGCCTGCAAGAAGTCTATAACACACCCGCAACCTTGATCCGGCGCGACCGGTCGCAGGTCATCCACGGCCCGCTGGACCTGTTGCGTGCTATTCTGGAAGAAGGGGAAAAGGGTCTGTCGCTGCAGCGCTATAAAGGTCTGGGCGAAATGAACCCCGACCAGCTGTGGGAAACCACGCTGGACCCTGACGCGCGGACCCTGCTGCAGGTACGTGTGGACGATATGGTCGAAGCGGATGACCTGTTCACCAAACTGATGGGAGACGTGGTTGAACCGCGCCGAGAGTTCATCCAGCAAAATGCGTTGAGTGTGGAAAACCTGGATTTCTAGACCGTGTAGGTTTGCGCATAACACTTCGCGCACCCCAAAAGTTTGCGTGGTTTGCCCATAGTTTTGCGCTGCGCGATTGTCTGCCTTAGCGATGAATTCAATCAGTTTTTGGCGTAGTTGTTACGGTTTTGGTCCTTTGCGGTGCCCAACCCAGCACGGGGCCTCCCAAGGCCCCTTGGGTTCCAAGCGGCCTTTTTTTCTTGGATTCTCGCGAAAGTCTGTGATGCGCAGAAAGCGGACTTTGCAAAGTCTTGGGTGCAGGTTGCAACAGAAGTCTATTTTCTCAGTATTCCGGGCCTAAGCATCGCTGGTTTGGAAGTAGGAGCGCGAACGACGGATTCGACTTCAAGCAACCAAGAGCTGTTCATCTCCAGTAGGCCGTCTACTACGTTGACCAATTCAGTAGATCTATTCTCGATCAGCGTTCCGGTGATCTCGACAGGTTCCATCCGACCAAACCCCATGTCCTCCGTCTTCGCATGCCCGATTCTGATAAGTTGGTTGGGAGGTGGAGGTGGAAGATGGCTGCACATACCAGCTTGCGGAACAAAAAATGCCACCAATTCTCCTGTCGAAACCTGCATCGTTGGTACGACGTAACCCACAAGGCTGACACGTTTGTTTTGCAATTCGGCATTACCGCGCCAATAGGCATTGTGCCGCCGTTCCGCGACGATCCAACGTTGTGAAATAAGCCAGTCGACATCCACACCTTGAGCCCGCAACTTGCCTTCAAGCTCTTCAAGCCGGATCTCGCCCCTTTTTTTCAGCTTTGCGTCAATAGATCCTTGCGTAGCCTGTTGTTTGATACGCGCAATCTCCGAGAGCTGAGACAGCTGCGTTGCGTCCAGATCAGTAAACGGATCTTCAAAGTCTTGAGCTTCGACATCGACCAGTTCGGCCCATTCGATTTGGTCGTGCGGTTCCAACGCATGCGCAGGGATCGGCAAACACAAAAGCGCTAACGCAATCGCAGCCCACGTTGAGAGTCCAATCGACAAAAACTGCAACATCCTACTCCAAAGTGTCTTTGAAAACCTCACCATTTTTCATTATCAACTTGATGTTGTCTGCATTTGTAACAGCAGCCAAATCTTCGAGTGGGTTTCCTTCAACGATCAGTAGATCAGCGTATCCGCCCTCCACGACTCGCCCGATTGGTCCGTCTGGGTAAGGGTTCTTATCTCCGCTCATCGCAAGAAGGGCTGTCGCGTTACCAGTCGCCTGTTTTAAGATATCAACCGGTTCAAACCATTGTAGTAGTCGCTCCAACTGCTGAACCTGATCCGAGGCATCGGGCACATTAAACAGGTCGGTTCCCCAAGTAACGTTCAGCTCAGGTAGCTCACTCACGATTTGGTACATGTTTGCCGTTCCTTGGCAGACCGTATTCAGTTTAGAGTTGGAAAAAGCATCAAGCTGCGGTTCGTTGCAGACCGTGAATGGTTGAGTGCTTAGAAAGACACCTTCTTCGGCCATGCGTTCCAGAGTTGGCCGATCAAGCAGCTGCCCATGTCCGACGTCTTTTATTCCGGCATCGATGGCTCGATTGACGGCATCCGGGGTATAGGCGTGCATGGTTACGTAAGTTCCGAAGTCCGTTGCGGCATCCGCTGCCGCCTTCATCTCTTCAAATGTAAACTGCGTCGACATAAGCGGATCAGTCGGTGATGAATAGCCTCCACCCGCAGCGATCTTGATCTGCGAAGCACCGAGCCTAAGGTTCTCTCGCGCGGCGGCCAAGACTTGAGGGACACCATCCACGGTAAACACCCAGCCAAGCCTGTCCCCGGTTGGTTCAATTCCGCTGAATGCCCGGTGCGTTTCGGTTTTTGTCCGAAAGTCGAAGTGTCCAGATGTCTGCGATAAAAAGCGCCCGGACGGATAGATGCGAGGACCAGGGACGACGCCCTCGTCAATTGCCCGCTTCAGACCAAAAATGTTGCCTCCCATATCACGACCTGTTGTGACTCCACGCATCAACATCTCTTCTGCGTCTCGCACGGCACGGACAAGCGGATAGGTTGGTTCACCGAACAAAAGATCCGGAATTGTCACGGTCACCATTGAAAGATGCACGTGGTTGTCGACCAATCCAGGCATTAGCGTCCCGCCGTTGCCATCGATTACAATAGCACCTTCGGCAGAAATTGGGTCTGTTGAGATCGTGGATATCAGATGACCCTCGATCAGAATACTGATGTCTTCAAGCCTTTCGTCGCTCACACCGTCGAAGAGGTGAACGTTGGTTACGACGGTGCGTTCGACGTCGTTTTGTCCCAATGCCGTAGTACCGATGAAACACAACGCGAGCGGAAATGCTAACTTCATCATAACTCTCCTCGTGGAATGGCGTGCATGCAAGGCAGCTTACAATTGCATCTGTTTTTGGCAAAGTTGTTCGTTCGTAGCAGAAAAACCAAAAATCTTAGCGGAACGCGCACTGCTTTTTCGTCATTCATCCTTTGCGACGCGCGTGGTGGCTATCGGTCTCTCAACCTACTATTTAACTCAAAATCCGCCGCACCGCGTCGGCTGTAATGTTGAGTTTAGTGACATGGTCCAGAAAACCAGTTTCAGTTGTCAAAAACCACTTCCTCGACCTGTGGTGGACCACCGCGACGGAGAGGTTTCGTCATAGGTTCTGAAAGGGTGTCCCAATCAATCTTTTTGAGATCAAACTTGCGAACTCGTGCCTCGTCATCCGTGAAGTAGTAAACCTGCATATTCGATGTATCGAATGACACGGTGTATTGCGTACTGCCGTAACTGATCGGATCCAAGCCATCCGGTAAATCGGAGAAATCGGTCTCCAAAGGTAATTGGAAGTGCCCCAAGATTCGGAAGTGCTCAAGCGTCGTGTCGTAAGCACCTTGTGTCTCGCGGGCCGTTTCCTTGTATGCCGTTGCGCGAATAAAGCGGGACGGTGGGGTGTAGTCGCCGGGAAGTCCGAGTAACCCAGTTCCGTAGCCAATACCGCCCACAGTCAGTCCTTCCACTTCTATATCAGGCCAATTCACTGGGCGCAGATTGAGATAGTTTCTCAGGTTGGTGAGATGCCAGTCGTAGGGAGGTGAATTTGTCATTACCCCAATTGTCTCTTCGAAAATATGAAGCTCACCATTGATGTACTCAACCACGATCTCATCGCCTGACGGGTCAGAGACCACGACGTGGACTGGCGCAGCGAAACCAAGCGACGGTTCGACTACCGGAACGACGCGGACATCTCTTGTCGCTTCAATCACTTCCTGCACTGTCGCGAACTGGCTGGCCATATAGGTCATATAGTCAGTCGCACTGATTGAGTTTTCAGCCTGCGCTGGATCGTACGGCTGGTATTCTGCGAAGCCGGGAAAGTAGAGAAGATTCATAACCAGGCCCGCTTCGTTGATCACATCGCCAAAGAGACCTTCACGCTCCAGCAGACTAACACCTGCATAGCCGTATTTGCCGCTCCATTCTGCACCATCAGCTCCATCCGGCATCGTCATCGCACTATGCTCGTGTCCACGTGGGATAACAGAAAATCCTGGCTTAATGTCGAATGTACCCCACTCCATGGAGCGGCCAGGATGTTGCGAACCGTCTGCCCCAGTGAGCCGTACATATGTACAAGCTTCAGCTGCCAACGCCACGGAAAGCGAAGTCAGAGCTGCAATTGCGAATACAAGTTTGTTTGCAGGAAAGTAGGTCATCGAAATCCTCCTGGACGCATAAATGGCGGCGTAGGCACCAAAAACGTAGAAAAATTACTTAGATTGCCCGCCATGGCTTTTGTATCAGGTCTTTGAATTGCTTTCTGATTGACCACTTCCTTGTGCAAAAAGTCAAACGGGTCAATCAATGCCAAAGCACCAAACTCAGCCGAACAGCAGGTCATGTAAAAATGAATGAGGCATTGACCGTCGGTCAATGTGACAGAAGAAAACAAACAACACAGACATATTTGAGACGTCGCTCAGCTAAGGGCGCAAATCAAAAAAATTGCTTTGAGTGTGGATCGCTGGTGAGCCCCGAAAAGCTTCAAGTTCTATTGGTCATTCGGCAGCATCTGCCGAGAGGTCATCCATCGAAAGAGCCGTTGCGGGTATCAAATAGGGGAGGACTTGCAGTTTCAGAGGCCCGACACTTTTGCCGCCGAGCACGGACTACAGGAAGATTCAGGGCTAAGGTTTATTCTCCGATGCCTTTAATCACTGGTTTTCGGAGCGGCTTTCTATCTGTTCCCAACACCAACTGATCAGGAAAGATAGCCCTCCGACCAAGAAGACTATCATCGCCGCCGCTTCTATTCGGAAGACCGCAAATTCAAGTGTTGGGGCCGTCACCAACAGAGTGGCAATCGTAAAGAACATCGCGGTCCATAGCGTGTTACCACCTATCCTATGCACGCCTATGACGGCGCAAGCAAACCCAAGGATCAATAAGACTTGATGAGACAATCCGCTGAACTCGAAACATAAGGCTGCCAAGGAGCCAAGCGCCACGCCAACACCAAACCGCAATGCAGCATCAGGCACTTTTTGAATTGGAGCCAAGACGCGGAATACGAACAACAACGAAAGCCAATAGGATTTTTGGTTTCCGATCACATGAGCGAGAAACGTTGTCAAACTCATGCCTACAATTAGGAATAGCCAGACAGAAAATGCTTCTTTGAAAGACAAGGCAGGCCGTATTGCAGATCCGGCTAAGTTAAGCCAAACGCTGAGCAAACCACCGACTGTCGCCGCGGCGAGGAACACCAGAACAAGAACGGTAACACGCTCATCAGGTGGGATCAGCAGGTACAAGAGCAAGCCGTTCAGCGCAGGTACTGTCGCAAATCCACCGTTCTTGTATCCCTCAAAAGCGCCCCAGCTGATCAAGACAAAACCACACAGCAAGGCGATCCATTTAACCGGGAAGAGTGTGCATGCCAGTATGCACACAAGCACCATCGCAAACGTTCTGACGTTAGATACAAGGCTTGAAAAAACAGACCCGAGAAAACCAGCTGAAAAACCCGCAACTGCGGCGATACCACCAAACGCAACAAACTGATCTCCAAGCAGTACGACAAATGCGGCCGTTGCACATATTGCCAACGCCGTACTCCAAGGGAGCAATCCACCATCGAACTTAGTTGGCACCCTTGTTCCTCCACCTAGCGGCGTTACCTCGTGAGTTCATTGTAGCTTGTACGAAGCGGACTCTTTCGAATTTTTTGCGGCTCTTCACCTGCCAAGATTTAAAACAGGTCAATGCAAGGCATAGCCGCTTGCATTACAGCTTGCCTGAATTCTGTCCGGTACAATCCTGAGGGACAGCACGTACGGAAACAAACAACCCAACTCCTCGGTCAAGCACATGACGGATTCCTGTTGATTTCGAACGCCTACAGTCAAAAAGGTCGTTCTACTTGTACTAACAATCGGCTGCAAAACTGCGTGCATGGGATTGCTAAGTCTCGTTGCCAATGCCTGGTTTGGGGTGGCAATTTCCTGCCGAGGATTTGGCTGGTATCTTTTCACAGCCCGTTGCATTGCCCTAAAATTCTGCGACCACTCAAACTGGCAATGAAGTTTCTTGCAAAACGGCAATAGGGAAATGGATACGAATAGGTCGCGCCTGACCGGCACCACCCGTGCTTTGATTGCGATGGGTTTTATTTCTCTTGTCTCTGCCTGCGCACAGAGCGCGAATGACACAGACCTCGATCCGGAACGTCAATTGCTGGCGCTGCAAGAGGTATCGCAGAAGCAGGCTCGGGGGCAAAGAGTGTGGTGCGTGCCCTATGCACGTGACCTTAGCGGCATCGAAATTCGAGGTAATGCCAAGGATTGGTGGGGCAAGGCGCACAATATCTTTCAGCGGGGAAATGAACCAGTTGTCGGAGCGGTCATGTCGTTTCGGGCAACCCGCGGAATGCCCCTTGGCCATGTGGCTGTCGTATCCGGTGTTTTAACCGAGCGGGAAGTCGTCGTGAACCACGCTAACTGGCACCGCAACAAGGTATCATTGAAAATGGGCGTCAAGGATGTATCCCAAAACAATGATTGGACGCTGGTTCGGGTCGAAAGCCATCCGGGCCGGTATGGTAGTTTCTACCCAGTAAATGGGTTTATTTATCCGAAAGATGATGGGTAACCCAAGCGAATTTCTCTTCGCATCCGCCGCGAACCCATGGAATGCTCCATCGGCAACCTTCACCTTGGACGTTAAGCGTATCCACAAGCCGCCTGCGTTGGGATGACGAACTGTTGCGTTATCCCATATCTCGGAAAGTTCAGAATCTGATATTGGATGTCCGCTTTGGGCTGCCTCCAGCCAATTATGCGGGAGGTAGCGAAGGTCGACTACGAGCCCAGAAAAACCGATGCTAAACTCGGTTTTAGTGTCAAATTTGGGTCGGTCTCTGATCTGGTCGCGTTGCGGCTTCTTCAAGGCGTGTTTTGAGGCGGTCAACAACGTTTTGCGCTGTTGCAATATCATCTGGCGACAGGCCTTCCGAGAGTTCATTCACCCATGGGATTTGCTTGGCAATCGCGGCTTCGTACAACTCCTGCCCCTTTCGAGTCATGACAACCAAGTGCGCCCGCTTGTGGTGTGGGTTGGGCTGAAACTCCACTATGCCTTCTTTGCTCAACTCGTTGACAATCCGTTGAACGCCCTGCCGATGAACACCCATCGTTCGAGCATGCCAGGCAACGGACTCCGGCCGATCAGAATAAGCGATGGCGCCAAGGATCTGCCATCGGGCACTTGTCAGACCGAGTTCTGATACGAGGTGATCACCGGCAAGCTGCAACCGACCGTTCAGCCGAAACACATCCAGTATCAGAGCTGTCACGGCTTCTCCTTGTTCCGTCCTTCGCGCACCCGTCATATCGGCTCCCCATTTTAATTGACAACGTGTTGTCATTGCGCTTGATGCTTTCTAAATATGACAACATGACACCAAACTGAAGTTGCTTGCAAGGAGTACCAAATGGTCAGTTTCAAACCCCTCGACCCCGAGTTTCCCATTGAACGGCAATTGGGCATCGACGCTGGACCCATCGTTCTCGTCAATCTCTTCACAGTCGACCCCGTTGACCAAGTTGCCTTGGTTGAAGCCTGGAAGAGCGATGCCCAATGGATGAAGAAGCAACCGGGTTACATCAGCACTCAACTGCACAAAGCCGTTGGCGACGGAAGCATGTATATGAACTACGCGGTCTGGGATTCTGTTGCGGGTTTTCGCGCTGCGTTTTCAAACCCCGAGTTCCAGCAGCAACTCAGCCACTATCCCTCAAGCGCTGTGACAGCACCCCACCTGTTCGAGAAGGTTGCGGTGCCGAATTGCTGCACGGCCTGACGAAATCCTTTCCAAAAGCCAATTTGAGTGAACCGCTATGAAAACAAAGATTCACGCCATCGCGGGCGGCATCGGCTTTGTGCTGATTCTCCTCTTCTGGACATCAACGGTCACCAGCGAACTCTTTGCGAGCCATGAAGCAGTCGCAACCATCAAGGCATTGATCGTAAAAGGCATGTTCATCCTCATCCCGGCAATGGCCATCGCTGGCGGATCGGGCATGGCAATGGGCCGGAAACGCAAAAATGCGCTTACGAAAGCCAAGAAGACCCGAATGCCTATCATTGCGCTAAACGGCTTGCTGATCCTCGTACCAGCCGCTTGGTTTCTGGCTGGCAAGGCCGCCGCTGGCGAATTCGACAGCACCTTTTACACAGTTCAGGTGATTGAGTTGATCGCTGGTGCAGCCAACCTCACGATGATGGGATTGAACATGCGTGATGGTTTACGAATGACCGGTAAAATTCGGAGGCCGCGCTGAAGATGTGGTTCCAATCCAAGTAGGGGTCAAATTGCCGACATTCGAGCGAACGCAGCGAATTGGTGCTTTGTCCCGCAGAATCTGCACTCAATCTCTCTGGTCATTCGCAGCGGACCAACGTTGAGTGATGATTTCGATCTCGATGAGATATTGCTCATGCCCCTCTATGACTGATTGCTCCAGATCAGCTTGGCCTTCCTTGCCGACGCGCGCGATCTGCGTGCAGAACCAACCGAGCACCGCACCACGTGGAAGGTCTTCGGCGGGTGGAAAACTCTCTTCGATAGCAGGTGCGCGTTCGATTTCTCCAAACAGTAATCTAGCGGCAAACCCCGGCTCTGTGATGAAGGGCCGCCCGATGCCAATGAGGTCGGTCTTGCCGGTCTCTATCGCATCATTCATGACACTCGCCGATCTGAATCCGCCAGTAACCATAAGGGGGATGTTCAGCGCATCCTTAATCGCCGCAGCATATTCCAAGAAATAGGCTTCACGAATTTCAGTAGAGCCGCTCTTTTTCGCATGTGTGTACGCTTTGGGCGCTTCGAAGTTGCCGCCAGAGATTTCGATGAAGTCAACGCCTTCGTTCTCCAACATGACCGCAACCTGAACGGAGTCCTCGTGGTCGAAACCACCTTTCTGAAAGTCGGATGTGTTCAGCTTGACCGCAACGATGAAGTCCGGATTCACCGCCGTACGAACGGCCCGCACGACTTCCAACACCAGCCGCGCACGGTTTTCGAGTGGTTTCCCGCCCCAACGGTCGGTGCGTGTATTTATCCGGGGCGACAACGAAGAGCTGCGCAAATAGCCATGCGCAGAGTGAATTTCGACCCCATCAAACCCGGCGTCCTGAGCAACTTTTGCTGAATTGATGTATTTTTGAATTAAACCGGGAATTTGCTCTTCTGTCAGCGGGTCTGGCTTACCATAGCCAGGCAGATCAAGCCTTACGTCCGATATTGAAGTCGGGCTAGGGTTTACGCGTTCTGGTGTTTGCCGCCCTGCGTGTGAAAGTTGGGCCAGCATCTTTGCGCCGCCAGCCTTTCCGGCCTCAACGAGAGCCGAAACCTTCGTCAGGTCCGAATCCGGATCAAGAACAAAGTTACCGGCATGTTCAAGATGCAACCGATCAACAGGGGTATTACCCGTGATCAGTATGCCTGCGCCGCCTTCACCCCATTGTGCAAACAGATCAATTTGCGCCTGAGACGGGTTGTTTCTCTCGTCTCCGAGAGCCTCTGACATGGCAGACTTCACGATCCTGTTTCTGATCGTTGTACCATTCGGCAATGTGAGTTTTTTGTTGATGCTACTCATGGCAACTTTCCTTGTGTTGCAATCATTGAAATTTGATGGGTCACTTTCTCAGCGCAGTATTTTAGATATCTCGATATCTCGATATCTCGATATCTCGATATATTAAGGACCACTTTCGACATCTATGAAGGATGGCCTAGGCAATCGTCGTGACTAGATTTCCTTTCCGAACTTAGTCAGGAATTTTTGGATGGCTGCCTCGTTGCGGCGATAGAATGTCCACTGCCCATGCCTTTCCGACACGACGAACTCTGCATCCTTCAGGTGGTTCATGTATGTGGAAATTGTGGATTGTGAGAGACCCGACTTCTCTTGGATATATCCCACACACACGCCTTCCAGGTCCGCATGTTCAGGCAACGGTGGCGGAAAATTTGCGCGATCCTTGAGCCAAGCCAAAATTTTACGGCGAACCGGGTTGCTGAGTGCAGATATGGCTTTATCGATGTCCATATATCGAGATATCCCGATATTCAGTTTCATGTCAAGTCCGCTCTATGCGCTGCTAAACCCTTGGACCAGCCGCTCGCTCAAGGTGCAGCATCTGTCGAAATGGGTTCGCATCGGAACTGCGGCAGCGCGGCATGCCTTTCGCAAGGCTTGGCGGCGATGCGACGTCGCCAATGGCCATGAAATTGAGGGCCGCCACGTAGCGGTGGTCTCTACAAGGAGAGCTCTGGCATCCCAAAATGCACCAACATCGAGTGGAAACCTGCCGTTCGTAGTGTTCCAACGGAAATTCTGTGCGGAACCCGGAATTGCGTTAAGGTTGCTTAAACAACGTTGGTTCCTCATTTTGAGACGAAGTGATCAAAAGCAAGATTGAAAGAGAATTGAATGAAACGCCTGTTTCCATCTCTGCCCGAGAACGCGACACTCGGAAGTGTCTATCAAGCCTTTCCAGACAAGCTTTCTCCGCTTTGTGCGTATGAAAGCCTTGTGATGAGGGGCGAGAGCGACCTTTCGGTTGCTGAACGTGAATTGATTGCAGCCTATGTCTCTGGCTTGAATGCTTGTGCGTATTGCCATGGGGCGCACATCGTTTTCGCCAAAGCCTACGGCATTGAGGTCGAGACAATCGAAGCACTGATGGAAGACCGCGATACGGCACCGGTCAAGGATCATCTCAAACCGTTACTGGCTTACATTGAAAAGCTCACCGTCTCGCCATCACGAATGACAGAAGCCGACGCTAATGCGGTCTACGCGGCAGGCTGGTCAGAGAGCGCGCTGTTCGATGCTATCCAGGTCTGTGGTGTCTTCAATCTCGTGAACCGCTTCATAGAAGGAACAGGTGTTCAAAGCTCTGGCACCGACCTAGGAGAAGCGGACGAAGCCACTTTAAACCGATGCCGCAGTGACAGCTTCTATACCGATTTCGGACGAGAGAACGGCCTCGACATCCCTTGAATTTGATGTTGTTC
This sequence comes from Ruegeria sp. R14_0, assembly GCF_017743975.1. Taxonomy (GTDB): domain Bacteria; phylum Pseudomonadota; class Alphaproteobacteria; order Rhodobacterales; family Rhodobacteraceae; genus Ruegeria. The sequence goes on from NZ_JAGHRC010000009.1 coordinate 134,426, forward strand.
AAACTTTCGAACGACGACAAAAAACCTGGTCTGACAAAACGGCAGATGCGTCCTTCGCTCTCAGGGTTAAATCACTCGTCGGATCAAATCGGCGCGTTCATTTGTTGTTGGTGGATCCATGTTCAAGCCTCAACGATCCGTCCTGCTTTTCGTTGATAGCCCATTTTCTGATAAAGTTTTGGGGACTTGTGGGCTTTGCAAGGGGGGAGAGGTGCTTAAGTTTGACGCGGAGACAACGAGATTACTTGAAATTGCCTATCAAGGAGCCGAATTGACGCGGCGTAGACAGGCTTCGTTTGATGCGCTGTGCCCGGCTCCCGGTGAAACTATTTTGGACATCGGTTGTGGCAACGGGATGTTAACAGCGGAGTTGGCCCGCGCAGTTGGCTCGGATGGCTATGTCATCGGGATTGACCCAAGCGGGGACATGACAGCAGCTGCAAGAGAACGATGCAGCGACTACGCAAACGTGGAGTTTCGTGCTGGTGCCGCAAATGGCTTGCCCATTGAAGAAGAGAGTGCTGACAAGGCCGTCTCGGTACAGGTCTTTGAGTACATCGAAGACGTAGACGGTGCACTGGCGGACACGCTGCGGTGCGTCAAACCCGGCGGGCGCCTCGTCATCAGCGATCTACACTTTGGTAGCTTGATTTGGTTCAGCGGCGAGCCCGACAGAATGCAAAAGATGCTTACATCCTGGAACCAGCACTTTGTGAGTGGTTCCGTCCCGGAAAGACTGCCCGGACTGATAAAGGCTCGCGGCGACCATGTGGAAGATGTTTTGTCGTTCACAATTACGGATCACCAGTTGAAGCCTGATGGTCTCGCAATCATGATGATGCACCTTATCAAGCAATACGCTGTCGCAAATGACCATGTTGATCCCACTGTTGCGCAATCGTGGTTCGACGAGCAGCACAGCCTTGCAAAAGTTGGACGCTTCTTTTTTTCGATGGCCCAATTTATCGTAGTGATGCGCAAAAAGGGTTGATCGTTCTACGATGCGCCACTTGACCTCGGCCGTGCTCGCTAACGTTTGAAAAACGACTAAAGAAATTCAGTAATGGCATATCTGCCTCCCGATGCCAATCGATTAGGCTGCGCCTTGCATCTCATCGACAGCGCGGAGAAAGGTGGGAGCGAGCCCTTGCTTCCCAGATGCTGCATAATTTGCTATCGGTCGCTTCCACTTTGTCCTGCTGAAGGCGGAGTGTTAGCAAGCTGCGCTGAAGGCAACAGCATCGTTTCATACAATGGATTCAGGTATGAGTCTGGTGTCCCTTACTAATGATGAAGAATCCGTTGAAGGCCACGTAGATATTGGTTCGCTTTCGATTTTTGGCGGTGTTTCCGAGGGGCGCATCCGAAACATACTGTCGAGCGGCGAAAGCTGTCTTGTAAAGGCTGAGCAGGGTGTAACAGCATCGAGTGCTGCTCAATGGCTCAAATGTCGGAAGGAATATTACCCTTCAATTTGGGAAAAGTCGGATGACGTTACACCAATCTTGCTCAGCATAGATTTCGAAGATGAAGTGGTTTTCGTTCCGGTGGCTACGGATAACACTTATTTGCATCCTCGTCTGGCTCGAGGCGGTAAATTCGCAATTGGAGCCAAGGGGGAGGAGGTTCAGTATGACACCCATGACGAAGCGCTTTCCGAACTTCAGAAGATGGCCACTCCGCGTTGGCGTCGCCCTAACGGAGCGGGAAACTGGGGCATCGTTTCCGGACGGGATTGGAAGAGAGTCGAGCGTCGCAAACTGCCCGTAACGTAGTTTGGCGGATTGGACACTTCGCACTCGGCGCTCCGCCACTTCCTTGTTGTTTCATAGCGGCAAGAAGTCAGAATCCACCACAATTGAACGGTAATGAAATCGCCGACCCGATCAAGCGGTTTCATCAAAACCAAACCTAGAGGGTAAGCATGGCAAACCAACAGTGTTCCGACTGTCTTCGGACAGTCTATATGGATGATGATAGAGAAACAGACTACCCAGGTGCTACTGGACTTTGCTGCTCTTGCGCGGAAGAACGGCGGCGGCAGGAAGAGGATTATTGGGACGACTAGAACCTGACATCACAGGTTGAAGCTATGTGTGTGGAGTTTCATCAAAACTATACCGCCTATTTAGTCCCCTTGTGTCTTTAGACGGACGTCGGTTCAGGTTCATTACCAATAACCTGTGGCAAACTTTCCGCAACCAAGTATTGAAGCTTGCTAGCTTAGATATACTTATAGCTGTTAGGCGTTGGCTATGGGTCAGTTTTGCGAGCACCTGACGACAGAAGTCAGAGTGCTTTCGACTCGGAGTGCAGGCTTTTGGGCAAATCGTGCAAAATTATGCGCAAACGTCGCGCAAAGTTATGGGCGAGTACACTTGAATTTCATGAATAAAACCAGTGACTGGAACGCAGCGTTATGCGCGTCCCTACAACCGCTGTAGGTGCGCCCAGAGCCTTGCAACTTAGGCTCCAAAGCTTGGGCGCAATAGCCTAGTTGTATTGGAGCTCAACGACAATTTCGTACGGTGTAAGACTTGGGTGAACGCCGAAATCGTCGCGTCGTTTTCAGGCAAACACGGGTTAATTTGGCGCAACAGCGATGATAGGGCGATCAACGTCAAACGCAGCCTGAATGGCGTTTTCGCAGGAATTTTGTGCAACGCGTAAGCATCCCAGTCACGCACCCAATACTTGGGTGCGCGGCCTCAAATCGAAGGCTTGGATCATTGCATTCAGCACTTACGCTGTTGGCTAGCTTTAGACTTTTTAAAGCATCCATTCGACCGGCAGCCACCTGACAACCGCCGTGAGGGCGCGCAGAAAACCGCTGGTTTCGGGGTCTGCAAAATGCACCGTGACGCTTCCGTCTTTGTCTTCCTGCAGCCAGAGCATCTGACCTTCGTCGTCGAGTTCCACGCGATAGGAAAACTCTGGCTTACTCAGTTGAGAGGCAAGGGATGCCGCAATCGCAGGGCTTTCGATCAAAAGGCCCATCTCGGTATTGAGCCGCGCGGATCGTGGGTCGAGGTTATACGACCCTATGAATATCCGCTCACCATCGGAGCCAAAGACCTTTGCGTGAAGACCCGACGCCGAACCGGCCAGCATCTCGGGCAGGCTTCGTTCGCTGTGTTCCTGTCGCAATGCGCGAAGCTCTAACAGCTCGACACCGCTGTTCAACAAGCCATCGCGATACCGCATATACGCTGCGTGTACCGGCATAACGTCCGTGGCATCCAACGAGTTGGTCAGGACACGAACCTTCACACCGGACTTGGCCAGCCCTTCAAGAACTTCTGCGCCACGCGCACCGGGAATAAAATAAGCTGAGACCAGATCCAGTGAGCTTTTGGAATCTTCGGCGAAAGCAATCAGTTGTTCGACGATCAGGTCCTCGCGTTGAACTTGACCCAAACCCTTTGCCGGGTCGTCGACAAAAAGGGTGACGTCACTCCAGTCGAATTTCAGATCGCGCGCTGCAATTCGGTCGGTCAGTTCATTGTCGCGGATCGCTTTCTGATAGCCTGCGCCAACGGCAGACTGGCGCGCGGCCTCGGCCCTGGCTTTCAGGCTTTGTTCGATTGGCGGAGCCAGGAAGAGATCAGCGTCATAGGATGACGCGCTGTTCCAATAGGCGTCGAAGGATTGCGAAACCTCATCCACAATCGGACCAATGGCGATGGCGTCCACATCGAGGTAGTGCGTTCCGGCCCCGTAATCGAAGTAGATATCACCGATATTGCGACCACCGACAATTGTCGCCACACCGTCAACCGTCATCGACTTGTTATGCATACGTCTGTTCAGGCGGCCAAAGTCGAAAGCATAGGACAAGAGTTTGGGGTTCCTCAGCGTGAACGGGTTGAAGATGCGTACCTGGGCGTACGGCAGGGCATTGAGCTCGGCAAGCAGTTCATCCAATCCAGAGATGCCGTTGTCGTCGACCAGCAGCCTGACCCGCACGCCGCGTTCTGCTGCGGCCCTCAACTCATCCAGAAGCATCAGCCCGGTCACGTCGTCCTGCCAGATATAGTACTGAGCATCGATAGAGGTTGTCGCTTCCTTTGCGAGGATGGCACGCGCCGCAAAAGCTGCGCGTCCATTGCCCAATGGTCGCACGCCGTCCAATCCCGGGTTCCGGTCGAGCGCATTTTTGATTGTCGCGCCCAAAGGCCCCGACCAATCAGCCGCCTGCTTTGTTACCACTTCAGAAATGTTTTTCTGGGGTAGTGGGAACGCCCACCTCAAACCAATCACGGCAAGTGCGATAACCGCCGCCACGATAAGACAATTCCGGATCAGCCGCATTCAGGGTCCTGTGTTCAGTGCATCAAACTGGCATTTGCACTTAGCTTGACCCAACGCCACGCAGGTTTTCAAGAGTCCAGGTCATTGCAGACAAACGGGCGCAGTATGCCATCGCCCTATTGAATGCCCCGGTGCGCCAACCGAACTTGCGATACTGCACCTAAGCTAAGTTAGCCAAGGGCATTCGACACCGCTTGGCAAAGCTTGTCCCGCATCGCAACGTCCGTGGTGCACAGTCCCAGGTCGGAATACGCGCGAGACATCATGAGGCGCATCCGGGCGCGCTGGTCCAAACCCTTTTGTAAGGACTGTGGGATACGGCCCGGAGCAGAGGTTGGCGACAGATCTGCACGCTCTCGGCGCAGATACTCCCAAGCGTCAATTTCACTGCCGTCATCAAGGACGCAAATGCCCTGAGTTGCCCCGCTTGCATCCTTGCGAATTTCGTAGCGCCCGCCTTGGTCGATGCAGAACTCAGCGGCCGGGTTTGCAATTGTTGTGCCTTCGGCCGTTTCGACGGGTTGTAGCCTGCCTTCAAGGACCGTTCCCCAGATTGGAATCTTGTCGAACTGGTCGACGGCTACGTTATATGGGTCCTCTTCCAGGATCGTGAAATTGGCCAGTTTGCCCGGTGTGATTGATCCGATCTCATCCTCCAGCTGGATTGTATAGGCCGAGTCGATGGTGATCGCCCTGAGCGCAGTATCGACGCTCACCCGTTGATCTGGCCCGACAACGTCACCCTCCAGTGTTCTTCTGTTCAGCGCCGAGGATGCAAGTTGCAGGGGTTTCGCAGGGGCCATCGGCATATCGGAATGGAAGGACATGGGAACGCCAAGAGCTTCGACTTCGCCAAGCGGCACCATCCGGGCGTTGCGCTCGGGTCCGATACCGATGTCCCCGTAGCGCCCCGCAAGTGCAGTTACATAATATGGGTTGGCGCTGACCATTGCACCCAACCGCGCCGCGCGCTCTATCTGATCCGGGGCCGCGAAGCCAAAGTGAACAAGAACCGTGCGATGGTCATAACGCGGGTTCCGACGCAAAGCTGTCTCAAGGTTGTCGAGCAGCACGTCCATACCGGCGTCACCATTGTTGTGAATGTGAATTTGCCATCCCGCATCCCAGAAGGTCTGAAACGCATAGGTGAATACATCCGGGTCAATGATCCACGCGCCTTCGTGCCCGTCTGTATATCCATCGCGCATCTGCATAAGCTGGCTATAGATGGCACCATCAGTGAACAGTTTGATCTGTTTCTGCAGGTACCGGGTGCGACCCGTGCCCCAATCATAGACCGACTCGGCCATTTCAATCGCAGCTTCGGGATCGTCCAGATTAGGCAAAACAAAGGATTTTCCATCGCCAATAAAGTAGTGATTGAACGGCGTTGCGTCCGATGAATAGACCGCATTGACCGCATCTTGCAGAGCCTTTGAAAAGAACCCGCCCGGTTCGCAGGCCGTCGTCACTCCGCCTCTGTGGTAGTAGTCGATCGAGTATTCCAGCCCGGCTTTCATCCGCTCGGGCGTTGCGATTGCCGGCGCGATCAGGTCCAGCAGCGCCATGCCTCCCTGTTCATAGAAATGCCCGTTCTCCAGACTGCCTTGCGCCGCAGCACTTGGTGAGAGTGTGGCAAACCATTCCTCATCAACACCGAATAACTCCATGACCCTGGAGTTCAAAAAGAATTCGTGACACGAACGATGCCAGACTATTGCCGGAAAGTCGGGTGCAAGTTCGTCCAGGATCGCGCGGCTCATGTCGCCATGCATGTAATGGTGATAGCCCCAGGTCACGAACGTCTCGTTGGCATCGTCGTGTGCTGCAAGGGCCGCCAGCAGACGTTCGCGATACCCGTCGGGGTCCCGGACTTGTGCAGAGAATCCTTCTTCGGCGTCCCAGGGTTCGATGGAAATGACATGGGTTGTCATGGTCAGTGCCGCCAGAACGGGATGAACGTGTTGTTCGACAAACCCCGGCAGGATCACCTTGTCGGCAAAGGTTTCATCCACGCGAAATGGCTGATCGCCGACAAGCGCATCAATTTCGGCCCGGCTGCCGACTGCTGCAATCCGGTCCCCGACGACCGCGACAGCCTCGGCGCGTGGGGCATCAGTATCCATCGTAACGATCGAGCGTGCGGGAAAAACGGTGACTTCCGGCAGCGCAAAGGTTCCTCCGGCAATGTCTTGCAGATTGGTCGTGCTTGCCCAGACAGGTTTGGACGGAACAAACAGCGCTGCTGATGAGGCGCCGGAAAAAAGGCGAAGCAAGGTGCGGCGAGTTACGTTTGGCATGACAAGTCCTCCAAATCGGCGAGCAATCAATTGCAAGTAGATGAATGAAATTATGCATACGCTAACATCGGTTCCCCGTTATCGCGAATAAAATCCACGAAGGTTCTTTTGGGTTTTCGATGAAATTGCCTGCATCATGGGTCAGCTATCGTTCAGGCTTTGAGTTGACCGAAAGTGAACATGGCCCATTTACTGTGACCATGGGGGTATCGGAAATGTTTGCAAAAGCCAGCCTGGCCGCGATTTGTGCGCTATGCAGCCCGGCCGCCGCCCTGGAGCTGCGCGAAACTGGTCGTTATGAGTTAAACCGGCCAGCTAGCCTGGACTACGATCCAACGTTCTGCGGACTGTGGATCGCGAATGAAGGGCCAGAGGCCGTGCTTGTCACGTTGCAGGGGGACGAGCTGCGCCGGATCTCCAGCGACCTGTACCGGATCAAGGCGATCGCCATCGAAGGGGATCACCTGTTGGTGGGTGACGGGTTGGGCAGCCTGCAGCGGGTCTCAAAGGATGGTACTCCGTTGGGTGTCCCGTTCACGCTGGAAGGCGGGTTCGCGGATACAGAAGGCATCGCCATCAATTCCACGGGGCAGATCGTTACCGTCGAGGATGACCCCGAACGGCTGTCCTGGTTCGATGCCGAGGGCAACCTGACGACTCGTCTGGATACGATGCAGCTGTCGCCACCCCTGAGCGAAGCGCAGGGTATCGCGATTGATCCGCGCACAGGTCACATGCTGATCGTCGATGATTGGGAAGGGACCAACAGCTTGTATGAGTTTACAGCGGATGGCCAGTTGCTTGCCCAGCAAAGCCTGCTCGAGTTCGGCACAGACCCTGAAGGAATTGCCATTCGGCCCGGATCAAACCAGCTCTTCGTGGCCTTCGACGGGGGCGCAAAGATCGTGACCTTTGACTACACGCCAACTTTGCCGGAAGGGGCACCTCCGCTGCCACCGGGTGCAGACTGCATGATGTTTTAGGCGGGTGCCCCGGTCGGTCTGAACACCTCGATCCCCTGTGGCAGACCGCGTACGGAATGATGGCCAAGGGACTGGACCGCCGCGTCCAAATGACTGGCAACATTCGCGGTGATCAGCGTGGTCTCACCCAGATCTTTACACAGGCCTTGCACGCGGCTTGCGACATTCACGGCCTGGCCGACCACCGTAAAATCCAACCGGTCGGGACTGCCGATATTGCCAAAAGTGACCTGACCAAAATCTATGCCAATCACAAATTCAATCGGTTCACGCCCGGTTTTGGCGCTCGCCTGATTGTAGTCTTCAAGGTTGGCGAGGGATTGCTGGGCAGCGGCTACAGCGGCCCGACAGCTCGTTTTAGCACTGCCTTCGTTTTCGAAAATTGCCAGAATTCCATCGCCCATGAATTTCAGGACGTCGCCGCCGGCCTGTTGAATGGGGGTCACGACCATTTCGAAATAGTCGCCCATCATGTCCAGCAACTGAGTCTCGGGCCAAGCCTCGGATTTGGCAGTAAAGCCACGAAGATCGGCAAACAGGATGGCGGCGGATACGGATTTATGTTCGCCGCGTTTGATATGGCCCTGGCCGATTTCTTCTGCGGGACCATGACCCAAATAGGTTTGCAACAGGCTTTTCTGCGAATGACGCATCGCGATGGGTTCCAGCGCCGCCGCCAGTGCAAAGCGTGAGTCTTCCAGATAGCCGATGTCCCTATCCGAAAACCCCGCTTCGGCGTTGGACGTATAGCTGGTGCCCTGAACCGAGCCGTTGCCGTGCTCTAGCGGGATCGCCAGAAAATCAGTTGCTCCGGCCTCGGCCAGTTCGGCGTAAACCGAATGCTCTACCGCAAAGTCCAACCCCAACAATCGTTTGCGCAGTGGGCGGCGATTGGTGACGATGTATTCAAACGGGCTGCCATGCCAGGCGCTTGTCGACAGGACCGTCGTCGCCACGGTGTAGCGGCGTGTTTCGTCCGGGGTCCAGATGATCCCCCAGGCGCTGAGCAGCGGGTTCGAGTAGTTCTGCGCAATCCGCGCCCGTGCCAGCGGAACGCCCAGCTGCACCAGACCCTCGCAATATCCTTTGACGATCGCGATTTCGTCGCCCAGCAAACGCCCTTCGGAAATCAGCCATCGGTTCAGGTCATCAATCTCGGACACGGGGCGTTCTCGCATTTGGTGGACGGAGCTTCATTCTACATATCATTCGCTCCGAAAGAACCCGCGCTGAACGCGGGTACGCCTGGTGTCAGCTGACGGCCGCTGCCTTGGTCGGGTCTTCCTCAAGCTGTTTCAGCAGCCGCGCTTGCTTGACCTTGGGGTCCAGGTCGGGGTCCGTTAGATGGGCCAGCATGTCTGGTACCGAGGCTTCGATCTGGTCCTCAGTGGCCAGCGCCATTCCGTGGGACACGAAAGGGCGCAGATAGGTCATGCCCGCCAGATTGGCGGTTTGCTGGAATGGCTTCAGAAACTCGGCCATCGAGTAGTTGTTGTAGCCACCTGCGTGATAGCTGTGTTCCGGGCCACCGGTCGACACGAGGATCAGGAACTCACGCCCTTTCAGTCGGTCTCCGCCGGGGCCATAAGCAAAGCCATAGTTCAGCACTTGATCCATCCAGGCTTTCATCACCGGCGGGGCAGAGTACCAATAGAACGGGAACTGGAACACGATGCGGTCATGGGCCAGCAACAGCGCTTGTTCGGCCTCGACATCAAAGCGCAACTCGGGGCCGCCGATTGCGGTCAGGTCGCGGGTGGTGACATCCGTTGCGTCAGAGAGCGCGTCGAACCACGCCTTATTGATGCGCGACGCGTTCAGGTTGGGGTGCGCTGTAAGAACAAGGGTTTTCATGAATCTGTCTCTTGCAGGAGTTTCGCGGAGTATGAGGTGATCAGCGGGCGACCATCAGGCCGAGTGTCAAACCGCCAGTTTTCCCGCACATGGGCTTCGATGGTTTCGCCAGTGGTCATTCTGGCGCGGAATAGAACTTCGAACTGTGCCGTGTCGGGTGTGACCTGAATGTTGCTGACGTGATGCTCGGTCGGGCGCTGAAGGGTGTCCAACACACCAGCGTACCATGCGCGCACCCGGTTATGCCCGGACAGAGCAGGGTCAGTATCGGGCATGTCCCAGTCCACATCCGGGTGGAGGTCTGGCAGGAACGCCTCGATCGGATCCAGGCGGTCGAACCGGGCAAACCAGTCCGCGATAAAGGCGCGGATTTGGGTTTCGTTGCTCATAGGGATTGAACCTCCGGCTTACTGGCTGGCGGCCTTCACGCGCTCGGCTGCAAGCGCGGGCAGGTTTTCGTTGCCCAACTGCGCCCGCAGATTTGCGCGCATAAAGGTGATCTTCCAGCCATCATCGGTTTTGGCCAGCTCATGCCGGTAGTCGCCGATAAAGACCCAGGTATTCTCGCCTTCATTCTCCAAGATATGCGTGGCGTAGATGTTCGCGGTCGTGGTCGCAGTGTCACCAGTGATGCTGACGCTCTCCGTTCCCATCAGGTGATGAGTGCGGTCATACCCGGGTAGAACAGTCTGCCAGGCCGCGACGATTTCGGCGGGCAGTAGGGTTGGAAGGTCGGCTGATGTGCCAGCCGAGGCATTGGCGTAGGAGGTGTAGTCCAGCACCGCACCGTCGGGGTGGAACTGCGCGGCCACCATGTCCCAATCGCCTTGATCCGCATAGTACCCAACATTGTTGATCGCGTTCAGAACCCGTTGTTCGTCAGAGATTTCAGCCAGTGCAGCGGTGGAAGTGCCCGCAAGCGCAAGTACAGCAGTCAGAAGGGATTTCATCGGTCAGTCTCCGTCAGGTCAGGGTGAATTGGGTGGGTTACTTGGCCAGACGCTCGGGCACCGGGGCCAGATCGTATTGCGACCAAAAGAACGTGTTGGCCGCGTCCTGATCGGCGGAAAGGTTCGTGGCCTCGACGATCTTGCCGTCCTCGATCCGGTAGACCAGCGCCCAGGTTGTATCGACGTTCGGCTTGCCTTCGGCGTTGGACCAGCCGCGGTGGATATCGACCACATGCGTCTCATCCGCGCCGAAATAGATAGGATCAGCCTTGAAATTGGCGGCCCCCAGCTGAGCGAAGAATGCGAGCACTTCGTCAAGGCCATTCTTTGTGCCGGACAGGGGATGACGGCCTGGAATGTGCCATTTGACGTTTTCGTCCATCACGGCGGCGATGCCGTCCAGATCGTTTGCGCCATAAGCAGCAAAGAAATCCTGTACGACTTTGATGTTGTCTTCGGGGGATGCGGCCATCGCGATATCTCCGGTAACGAGTGCGGCGGTAAGGGCCGCGGCTTTGGTCAGAGTGTTCATCTTGTGTCCTTTCAGGCGTTCAGGAAGTCGGCCACAGCGTCCGAGGCTGTGGTCACGGCGTCCTTGCGGTCGTAGAAATCGAACTGGGTGACGTCATCGCCCAACCAAAGTTTTTCCAAAGGCGCTTTGGTGCGGGCCTCATATGCGGCGGCACCTGCGGGCAGGGCGATTGAGGGTGATCCAACCATCAGCATCGGCTTGGTCAACCGATCTGCGCTGGTTTGTGCATCATAGGTCAGCCAGGGTTTCCATGACGCGACCGAGAACTTGTTGTCATAGGCCGGGATCAGACCACGATCTTCCTCGGTGTAGTAAGGGGCTTGGTACATGACCGCGTTTTCGTCCGTGGTGCTGGCCCCCAGCAGAACGGTGTCCGCAGCATCGCCAGCCTCGGAGGCGGCGATCAGGCTGGCGGCCATCTCGGGCCCGCCATAGATGCCTTCGGCCATCGCGGCATCATGCAGCCATGGGGCCACCAGCGCGACTTTTTGCAAGTTCGCGTCATCTGCCACAGCACCGGCCATGTAACCGGACGAGGCGCACACGCCCAAACCCGAGACACGATTGCTGTCGACCTCGTCCAGCGAGGTCAGAAATGCGGCGGCTGCGTGAATGTCGGCGGTCTTGACGGTCGGATCTTCGACATAGCGGGGGGTTCCTTCGCTTTCGCCCCAGCCGGTGAAATCAAAAGCCAGCGCTGCAAAGCCGCGGGCTGCCAGTTCACGGGCATAGGTGCCGGGCATCTGTTCTTTCACCGTGGTCCAGGCTCCGGTCACGATAACTGCAGGAAGCGCGCCAGATGCGCCCTCGGGTGTGTACAATGTGCCCTTCAGTGCATTGCCGTTACTGTCGAACGTGACTTCCCGTTCGACAACGCCGTTGAGTGCGGGCGTGTTTTGCAGAGTGATACGGGTCGGTTGGGTCATGGCGCGTTCATCCTCTTGATCAGTCTGAGCTGTGATGAGGGCAATTTAAGCGCTGTACAGATTCAAGATAATCTCCCTGTTTTGCACTTCTTTCATGTATAGTATCGATCAATCGTTTCAGCCGGAGTTGCCATGCGCCTGCCCCTCGCCACGCTTGAGATCTTTACCGCGATTGCGCGACACGGCTCGCTGCGCGCCGCCGCTGATGCGCTGGACATCAAGCCGTCGACGGTCAGCCATCAGCTTAAAGCGTTGGAAGATCAACTGGGCACAGCTCTGTTCATCCGCACCACCCGATCAATCAGCCTGACCGAGGCCGGGCGCGCGCTGATCCGGGGTGCTGGTCCTGCCTTTGAGCAACTGTCCGAGGCAGTCGAAAGTGCACGCAGCACCGGGCACGCCGCACGCGGGACATTGAAACTGGCGATGCCCGAATTCGCCTATCACCTGTTCGTAGCCCCAAGGTTGGAGAGCTTTTGTGCCGCCTATCCCGAGATCGAGCTGGAGCTGTCGTTGACGGATGCGCTGTCCGATATTTTGGGCGAGGAATTGCATGCCGGCTTCCGGCTGGGGGGCCGCATCGCGCAGGATATGGTCGCGGTGCGGGTCACGCCGCCGTTGAAACTTGCTGTGGTCGCCAGCCCGGGCTATCTGGAGATCCATGGATCACCAAGCCAGCCGCGCGATCTGCTGGATCACAATTGCATTCGCTACAGATTTCAGTCTGCAGGCCGCATCGCGCCGTGGGAGTTTCAAGGCAAAGACGGTGCTTATTCCGTCGATGTGCAAGGCAATCTGATCACCAATACCCTACCGTCTTCAGTCGATCTGGCCAAAAAGGGCTTGGGGTTGGCGTATACCTTCCGGGACTATCTGACAGATGAGATCGCCGCAGGCACATTGACCCCGCTATTGGAAAAGCATCTGGGTACGACGTCTGGAATCTTTTTGTACTTCCCGCGTGAGTACAGAACAATGATGCCTCTGAAACTGTTCCGAGAGCACCTGACGGGGACTTAACGACCTTTGCTTCAGGGCCGCATTTTGCGGCTGAGCAAACCGTATTTCATGGCCCACGACCGAAACGACCGCCGCCTTGGCTTTTGCGCCTTTACAGCGTGCTTCTCAGGCACGCCGCCTTTCCGGTTGAACTCGAACACGTCAATGACCCGCTCGGCGCAGCCGCAGGCTTCGCCCATGCCGACCTTGGCAAAATAGAACTTCTCGAACCGTTCCTGAGATTTCATGGCGGACCTCCTGCTTCGATTGAACCGTCTTTGGCGGCGCATGCCAAATCACATTCCGGTATAATTGCAGAAAATCCGCAGCGAACAGAGTGTTCCAAAAATACCCCGCTTTGGGATTCGTGGCCCCAGCGCTGTGGTTTTAGTTTTTTGGAAACCAAGACTAAGCTAGCATTTTTTTAAAAAGCGAATGCGTGCATTAAAACTGTACGCGTTGAGGCCGGGCATCTTCGACAGGCGAATTGACGAAGTGAAAAGACTTGTTGCGTACACATCGATGTTGGTTTGCGGCTTCGCTTCGCTTTCCGAAGCACAGGACCTTGATCCCGACGCGTCAGAAGCCGCCGCCCGCGCGGCCTTGGCCGTCCTTAGCGTTGCGGCCACACCAAACGAAACCTTGTCGTCGCTGTCCTTTCTCAGCGCGTCGGGTAACGCATCAAACCTGCGTTATACTCAGCTGCGCGGCGGGTTCAAACCACTGGACAATGGTCTCTACCTGGAAGGCCTGATTGCGTATCAGAACTATAACCCGGTTTTGATTTTCCCCGAGATTGCGTCGGACTCAGAAGTGGATGTGACCTGGTCCAGCCTTGCGGCCACCGTTGGTGTCGGGTGGGAGCAACTGATCGGCAATGACTGGTACATCCGCCCGGCGGTCCATTTGTCGCTTGGGCATGTCACCACCGATGCGGTGTTTTCCAACTTTCCGCTGTTTCCCGGTCGCGCGGGGGACTCCAGCGTTGTTGATGGGAACCTCTATGCCTTTGGCGCTGGCGGATCCCTCAGCATTTTTCGCGAGGCGCAGTTTGGCCGTTGGGAAGCCGAGTTTCGGTTGCGTCAGTCGTTTCTGGAATTCTACCCGATCAACGAACCGCAGGCGGATGACGCGCGGGCCAATTCCAACCAAACCACGCTGTTTTCGCGCTATCGCTATCCGCTTGATAACGTGAAGCTGCTGGGGCGTCCGTCCAAGCTGGTTCTGGATGGTGGGGTCGTGCTTTACCACGGTGACAGCGCGATGGTTCTTGATACGGATTGGCTGGCCACAGCCGGCATCGGGATCGAGGTTGATACGACAAGGATTGGGATTCCTGCGGTTCAGGCGGGGCGTATCATGCTGAACGGTATCGTGGCGGATTCGTTTTCAGGCTTTTCCGTCGGGTTCGGTATCCGGTTCTAGGCCGGACAAGAAAAGGGCGCAGTAACGCTGCGCCCTTAATACTGCTCTGGGTTTTCGGGAATTACTTCCAGCCGACTTCGTTAAAGATCTTTTGGGCCTCGGGCAGGTTCTTGGCGACATCGGACAGGCTGATTTCATCTGCCTTGAACTCGCCCAAAGTTTTGACCGACTCGGCCAGTTCCACACCTGCAACGGCTGGGAATTCGTCGTTACCGGCCGAAAAATACTGTTGTGCGCTGTCGCTTGCCAGATACTCTAGGAACAGTACGGCGTTTTCCTTATTCGGAGCGTTGGCCGCGACACCTGCGCCTGACAGGTTCATGTGCGCACCATAGCTGTCCTGGTTCGGGAAGACCCATCCGATCGACTCGATATCAGCCGAAACGCCTTTGACGTCTTTGCGGATCGCGCGGGCAAAGTAGTAGGTGTTCGACACGGCAATGTCGCACTCCCCCGAGACGACGCCACGCAGCTGGTCGGTGTCACCGCCTTGCGGTTCGCGGGCCATGTTGTCCACGATGCCCTGTGCCCAAGCCTTTGCGGCCTCGGGACCTTCATGGGTGATGATCGATGCCAACAGGGTCTGGTTATAGGTGTTGCTGGACGAGCGGATGCAGATCTGACCCTTGTATTCCGGCTTGGCCAGATCGGCGTAAGTGGCGGGCGGGTTGGCGACGTTTTCCTTGTCGAAGAAGATGATGCGGCCGCGCTGCGAGAAGCCGAACCACTGATCGTCGCTGTCTTGCAGGTTGGCAGGGATACGCTCTTCCAGAACGGCGCTGTCAACGGATTGCAGGATGCCTGCATCCTTGGCGCGTTCCAGGCGCGAGGTGTCGACGGTCAGCAGAATGTCGGCGGGCGAGTTCGCGCCCTCGGCTTCCATCCGCGCGATCAGTTCGTCGGCTTTGCCTTCGATGCGGTTGATGGTGATGCCGGTGGCCTTTTCGAAATCGGTATAGAGGTTTTCGTCGGTGTCGTAGTGGCGCGAGGAATAGAGGTTCAATTCCCCCTCGGCGGCGGCAGAAGTGGCGATCAGAGCTGTCAGAGCAGCGGCAACGCAGGTCGAGGATTTCAGCATCGTGGTTCCCAGTAATGAAAGATGTGGCGGTTCATAATCCGACTGAAATTGTCAATTAAACGATTCTCAGGGAGAAGCAAGAAATTCCGACAAAATTAGTTGGTCAAAACGTCGCTGTCGTTTTGGGCAACATGAAAGGCTGAAAACGCTGGGGATTTTGACCGACCCACGCAAGTTGGCAGACCCATGCGGGACCTCGATCCAAAATTCGGACCACTTGCAAAGTCATAGTCGGGCGCTGGGCACGGGATTAGCGGCTTGACGCCATGTAATAACATAACGATAACTGAGACCCAGCGTCCCAACATCACATAGGTAATGCTCAATGACTGATACCCGCCTTCCTGTCACTGTCCTGTCCGGTTTCCTTGGGGCGGGCAAGACCACCCTGCTGAATCGTGTGCTCAATAATCGTGACGGACGCCGGGTTGCCGTGATCGTCAATGATATGTCCGAGGTCAACATCGACGCCGATTTGGTGCGCGCCGATACAGAACTCTCGCGGACCGACGAAACCCTGGTCGAGATGTCCAACGGTTGCATTTGCTGCACGTTGCGCGATGACTTGTTGGACGAAGTTCGGCGACTGGCTGGCGAGGGGCGGTTCGACTACTTGTTGATTGAATCGACCGGAATCTCGGAGCCGCTGCCCGTTGCCGCCACCTTTGATTTCCGCGACGAACTGGGCGAAAGCCTCGCGGATGTCTCGCGCCTGGACACGATGGTGACCGTGGTCGATGCGGTGAACCTGTTGGAGGATTTCTCAAGCCACGACTTTCTGGCAGACCGTGGGGAGACACTTGGCGAAGAGGATGAGCGTACGCTGGTGCATCTGCTGACCGATCAGATCGAGTTCGCCGATGTAGTGATCCTAAACAAAGTCGCGGACGCCGGGCCTGAACGTGTGGACGCCGCGCGGAAAATCATTCGCAGCCTGAACGCCGATGCGCGGATTATCGAAACGAACCATTCGGACGTTGCGGCTGAAGAAATCCTTGATACCGGCCTCTTCGACTTTGAGAAGGCGCATGAACATCCGATGTGGGCCAAAGAGCTTTACGGGTTTGCCGATCACGTCCCGGAAACCGAAGAATACGGCGTCACCAGCTATGTCTATCGGGCGCGGCAACCATTTGTGCCCGAAAAAATCCTGACGATTCTGAACGGTGACCTGCCTGGCGTCATTCGCGCAAAAGGGCATTTCTGGATCGCAACCCGCCCTGATTGGGTGGCCGAGTTCTCGCTTGCCGGGGCGCTGTCCTCGGTCAAACCATTGGGCACATGGTGGGCGACAGTGCCGGAAGAGCGTCGGCCGGACCACGAAAGCGCAAAGGCCTATATTCAAGCCCATTGGCAAGAGCCCTGGGGCGACCGGCGGCAAGAGATTGTGTTTATCGGCAGCGGCATTGATTGGCCGACACTCAAAGCCCGGCTTGATGCGGCGCTATTGCCCGCCGTTGTCGCAAGCCGCCCTGATGATCTGCCCGATTTGCCTGATCCCTTCCCGGTCTGGCGTCGGACGGAGGCCGCAGCATGACCCTGGTCCGTGAGATCGTCAAAGACGCGGCCATTGGCGTCGGCGTCGCGGAAACTCCCGAAGGGTTGTCGTCGATCCACAACCCCGGTTGCGCCGCTGCAATCTGGCGCCGCGACCCCTTGCCCAGTTTTCAGTCCTGGATAGACAGCTTGGATCCCCAACAGTTGCCCAAGGCGCGCGTGATCCTGCGGCCAGAGGCGGTGCGCAACGCAGTTGTTGAGCTGTGCGAGGCTTCCGGTACTCCATCCGGGCCGGAGCGTGATCGGTTGGTGGATGACGTGGCGGCGCTGGCCACGGTGTTCGCAGATTTGATGCAGTCGAAATGGTTGCGGCTGCGATTGGACGTTGTGGTAACAAATGCCTGCCGCAGGTTCCACATCGATGCGGTAACGTCGCGCCTTGTGTGCACATACCGCGGGACAGGGACTCAGTACGGCATCTCGACCGATGGTTCCGATCCTAACCGTGTGTTCACCGTGCCCACTGGGTCCCCTGTCGTGTTGCGGGGTACGCTATGGCCGGAAAATCCGAAATCGGGGCTTTTGCACCGTTCTCCACCGATCGAAGGCACGGGTGAAACCCGCCTTCTGCTTGTCCTTGATCCCGTGGCGGACCCGGAAAATGAGCCAGATCATATGTTCGCACACTAGATACTTCAGGGCCTTGGTCGAGGGTCACCTTCGGCCAACAAAAAAACCGCGCTGAAAAGCGCGGTTTTTTCTATTCGGTTTGTGCAGTTCTTAGCCCTGGCGAGCTTTGAACTTGCGCTGCGTCTTGTTGATCACGTAGACGCGGCCTTTGCGACGCACAATCCGGCAGTCGCGGTGCCGGTTTTTGAGCGAGCGGAGCGAGTTCTTGACCTTCATGGGTCTGTCTCCAATCTGCGGCGCCTTCATCAAAGACGTGGCCAGCGCCTGGGTTAGCGGGTGCCCCGGAATTCCGGAACAGTGAAACGATGGTGGGCGGTACAAGGATCGAACTTGTGACCCCTTCGATGTCAACGAAGTGCTCTACCGCTGAGCTAACCGCCCACGTAACCTTTGCGTTGTCCTGCCCCATAACGAAATGGGGCGCGGAACCCCGCGCCGGTAGCGGGGTCTATAAAAGGAGTCGCAGAGGGGTTCAAGGGGTTTGGTAGAACTATTTTCCGGTCTATGTTCAATGCGAACAAGGAGTCGCCATGAAGAACGCTGCTTACGTATTGGATATGCCCGCCAAGCGCACGTCTTGCGTGGTGTTTTCCTCTCCGCATAGTGGCCGGAACTACCCCGAGGCGATGCTGAACCGCACGGTTTTGAACCAAAAGGTGATTCGTTCATCAGAAGACGCTTTTGTTGATCAGTTGTTTGGATCGGCAGTTGATTTCGGCGCACCACTGATCGCCGCGACCAAGCCACGGGCTTATCTGGACCTGAACCGCAGCGCCGAAGAACTGGACCCCGCGTTGATTCAGGGTGCACGCCGTCATGGACATAACCCGCGTGTAGCGTCCGGGCTGGGGGTGATCCCCAGGGTCGTTGCCAATGGGCGAGCGATCTATCGCGGGAAACTCACCATGGATGAAGCCCGCCTGCGTATTGATACCTGCTGGCGGCCATATCATGCGCGGTTGAAATCCCTGCTGTCCGAATCCCACGACACCTTTGGTCAGGCGATTCTGATTGATTGCCACTCGATGCCGCACGAGGCGGTTTCCATGGTCAGCACGGCCAAGTCGCAGCGACCACAGATTGTTTTGGGCGACAGATTCGGGGCATCCGCTTCGGCTGTGATCGTGGATCGGATTGAGGATGCCTTTGCCTCGGCGGGCCTGGTGGTCGCGCGCAACACGCCATTTGCAGGCGCTTACGTAACGCAGACCTATGGACGGCCCGGTCGAA
Organism: Ruegeria sp. R14_0; assembly: GCF_017743975.1. Classification (GTDB taxonomy): domain Bacteria; phylum Pseudomonadota; class Alphaproteobacteria; order Rhodobacterales; family Rhodobacteraceae; genus Ruegeria. The sequence goes on from NZ_JAGHRC010000009.1 coordinate 153,201, forward strand.
ACCAGCACGCCATCCAGATTGAGATCGACCGCTCGCTCTATATGGATGAGGTCAGAATCTCACCGAACGACAACTTTGCGGCGTTTCAGGACGTATTGCGGACAGTCATCCGGGACATCTCGCGCATTGGCAGTGACCCCTTGCGTCTGGCGGCCGAGTAGGATCAGCGCAGCGCGCGCCCTTTTACAATGGCATCCGTTCCAAACCGGCGTCTGATTTCGTCTGTGGCGCGCTCGGCCTGTGACCGTCGGGCCGCGCCGGGGTCCAGCAGGTCGCCCGAGATGTCCGCCTGATCCTCGGGGCACAGGTCGGAAATTCCGCAACCCAACAACCGATAGGGCCCCTTGTCGCCGACCTGATCAAACAGCCCGCGCGCGGTGCGATAGATGCGATCTGCGATCTGTGTGGCATCCCGCAGCGAAACGCGTCTCGTGATGATCTTGTGATTAGCCTGCTTCAGTTTCAGCGTCACAACCCGACCTGCCAGCCCTTTGGCCTTGGCGCGATCCGCGACCTTTTCGGACATGCGCCACAGGTGGCCGTCCAAAATATCCAGACTGGCCGTGTCTTCGAAAAACGTGGTTTCGTTGCTGATTGATTTCATCGGCTCGTGCGATGAAACACGCCGCTTGTCCTGTCCCCGCGCCAGGTGCCACAGCCGATATCCCATCGAGCCAAAACGTGCGGTCAGTGCCTCCTGATCCCAGCGCAGCAGATCCGAAAAGGTACGAATGCCCGCGCGATCCAACGACTCCTGCGCGGCAGGTCCGATCCCCCAGATCAGGCGCACCGGCTTGTCATTCAGAAACGCTGCCGTTTCCGCCTTTCCGATCACCGAAAACCCGCGTGGCTTGTCCAGGTCCGACGCGACCTTGGCCAGAAACTTGTTGTGCGACAGGCCGATGGAACCGGTCACGCCCAGCTCGTCCTTCATCCGTTTCACCAGCCGTGCCAACATGACCGCAGGCGCTGCGCCGTGTAGGCGTTGGGTGCCGGACAAGTCCATAAAGGCTTCGTCCAGTGACAGCGGTTCGATCACCGGTGTCAATTCGTCCATCATCTTGCGGATCTCGCGTGAGACTTCGGCATAGACCGACATGCGCGGTTTGATGACAACGGCGTCCGGACACAGTTGCAGCGCCTTGAACATTGGCATGGCCGAGCGCACCCCGCGAATGCGCGCCACGTAGCACGCAGTCGAGACCACGCCTCTTTTCCCGCCCCCGATGATCACCGGTTTGTCTGCCAATTCGGGATTGTCCCGCTTTTCGACCGAGGCGTAAAACGCGTCGCAATCCATGTGGGCGATGGACAGGTCGAACAGTTCATCATGCGTCTTGATCCGCGGGCTGCCACAAGAGGGGCATCGCGCCTCATGTTCAAATGTAGAATAGCAGTCGCGGCATAAAGCGGGCATCAGACGTTTTTCTCAGTTTATGCGCTTTGAGGTGTTGGCTAAAACTATCTTGTCGAGACACAAAGAGAAAGCGGTTCATGCAGTTCACGGGGGCAAAGGTCGCGCTGTTTCTTGGGGCGGATTTGCTGGTAATCCAAAGGGACGACAAGAAGGATATTCCGTTTCCGAACCATTTCGATTTTCCCGGCGGTGGCCGCGAAGGGGCCGAGACGCCTTTGCAATGTGTCACCCGGGAAACCTTTGAAGAGGTCGGATTACGTCTGGGCGAAGCTGATTTCGTTTGGTCGCGTCAATATGAGCAAAACTGGTTTTTCGTGGCCCACAGACCGCCCAGCGATACCCGCCTGATACGTTTTGGCGACGAGGGGCAGGGCTGGCGTTTGATGTCCCCCGATACGTGTCTGAACAACCCTCTGGCTGTGCCCAACTTTGCGATCCGCCTTCGTCAATACCTGACCGAGGCCAGACCAGCTTTTGACGTTTAGCTCTTTCTGAAGAAGACCCCCCGCGATTGGCGGGGGGAGGTGACGGACCTCAGGAAGAGATGGTCCGCGGGGAGTATCACATCCCCAGATTCGCCTAAAATCCTTGAATTAGATAGGATCGAGGTCACACAACGGAAACTCGCATGTTTCATGTGTGTTTTCGGGCACAGGGGCGATTTGGCGCGGATTTGACAAAAAGTGACGTAAGGTCAACTGCTTGGGTCACATACAACCCCAAATTCTACCCGCGCCGGCACGCCCTCCCGATTTCAAGTCCTATAAATCCACGCAGCTGGCAGCCGGGTATTTAACCCCTGTTCGGCGTTTTTGCCTGGGGTGACGCCAGCTCGGACAGGATCGCTTCGGCAGCGATCTTCGGGTCTTCGGCCTGATAGATTGGTCGGCCCACAACGATATGGTCCACGCCATCAGCAACCGCATTGGCAGGGGTAGCGACCCGTTTCTGATCGCCCAATTCTGCCCCTGCCGGGCGGACGCCGGGGGTAACGATCAGGCGGCCCTCGGCCTGGTGCAGGGCGCGGATCAGGGCGGCTTCTTGTGGGCTTGCGATCACACCATCTGCGCCGGCCTCAAGCGCGCGGGCCGCACGTTCGACCACCAGATCCTGCACATCACCTTCTTTCAACAGGCTCGCATCCAGATCGTCGCGGTTCAGCGAGGTCAGGATGGTTACCGCCAAAATCTTGAGGTCTTTGCCCGAGGAACCCTCTTTTGCAGCGCGCACCACATGTGGGTCACCATGCACGGTCAGGAAATCCAGATCAAACTGGGCCAGACCGCGCACCGCGTTTTCGACCGTGTTGCCAATGTCGAACAGCTTCATGTCCAGAAAGATGCGCTTGCCGTGATCCTGCTTTAGCTCATTGGCCAGCGCCAGACCGCCCCCTGTCAGCATGCCCAACCCGATCTTGTAAAAGGAAACGCTGTCGCCCAACCGCTCGGCCATGGCCAGCCCCTGCAGGGCGTTGGGGACATCGAGGGCTACGATCAGGCGATCATCGGACATGGTGCGCGCTCCGCTTTTTGGCAAACGTCCGCGTCCTAGCGGGTTAAGGGCCACATGTCCATGCGGGACGGGCGGGTGATCAAGATCAAACATCCGGGGACAGGCTGTGATATGCTGCCTAACATTCATCAAAGCATTTGCGAAAGGCAGGACAATGAAACACTGGGTCGGTTTGGGCATTCTGATTCTGGCCGCATGTCAGGATATGCCGCTTGAAAGTGAGGCCGCAGATGTGACGGTGGCTTCGCCGACGAATGATGACCTTCGGCTTGTTCGCGGATATCGGTCCACTGACGACGACTGTCAGCTGACAGGAGAAACCGCGTTTACGGTCAATTTTCTGGATGATGCGGCGGACCTCGTCTCCTGTCCGACCGGCAGTGACGCGGCACAATCCTTGGTGGCGATGTATGCCGCGCGCGAGGTCGCCCAGACGGGTGGATACACTGTCTTTACAGTGCCTCGACGATAGGCCGAAAACAAAGGGCCAGCCCCTTGAACGGGCGAAGTTATTTCCCAAATTGAATGTGAGGCCCAGACCGGAGCGTGCCGCCAAGCGGGCGCATCACATTCAGGGCGCTTAAGAAAAGGAGAATAACATGGACTTAAACAAGTTCACCGAGCGGGCACGGGGATTCGTGCAGGCGGCGCAGACGATTGCGCTGCGCGAAGGGCACCAGCGACTGTTGCCCGAACATATTCTAAAAGCATTGATGGATGACGATCAGGGGCTGGCCAGCAACCTGATCACACGCGCGGGCGGCGCGCCGAACCGGGTGGTTGAGGCGCTGGACGCCGCATTGGGCAAAATCCCGAAAGTCAGTGGTGACGCGAGCCAGATCTATATGGACGGTCAGACCGCCAAGGTTCTGGACGAAGCCGCCAAGATTGCCACAAAGGCAGGCGACAGCTTTGTACCGGTTGAACGCGTGCTGATGGCGCTGTGCATGGTGAAATCCAAAGCCAAGGACGCTTTGGAGGCTGGAGCTGTATCTGCTCAGAAACTGAACGAAGCGATCAACGACATTCGTAAAGGCCGCACAGCTGACAGTGCGTCGGCGGAAGAGGGGTATGACGCGCTCAAGAAGTATGCGCGCGACCTGACCGAGGCCGCGGCCGAGGGCAAGATCGACCCGATCATCGGACGGGACGAGGAAATCCGCCGCTCGATGCAGGTTCTGTCGCGCCGCACCAAGAACAACCCGGTTCTGATCGGTGAACCCGGCGTCGGTAAAACCGCGATTGCCGAGGGCATGGCCCTGCGCATTGTGAACGGCGACGTGCCGGAATCGCTGAAGGACAAGAAGCTGCTGGCGCTCGACATGGGCGCGCTGATTGCCGGTGCGAAATACCGCGGTGAATTCGAAGAACGCCTCAAGGCCGTTCTGACCGAGGTCACCGAGGCCGCTGGTGAAATCATCCTGTTCATCGACGAGATGCACACGCTGGTCGGCGCGGGTAAATCCGACGGCGCGATGGATGCCGCCAACCTGATCAAGCCTGCGCTTGCACGGGGTGAGCTGCATTGTATCGGCGCGACCACTTTGGATGAGTATCGCAAATACGTCGAAAAAGACGCAGCCCTTGCCCGCCGGTTCCAGCCTGTTGTTGTGGCTGAACCGACCGTCGAGGATACGATCAGCATCCTGCGCGGCATCAAGGAAAAGTACGAGCTGCACCACGGCGTGCGCATCTCGGACTCGGCGCTGGTGTCGGCGGCGACGCTGTCGCATCGCTATATAACCGACCGCTTCCTGCCCGACAAAGCCATCGACCTGGTCGATGAGGCGGCATCGCGCTTGCGGATGGAGGTGGACTCCAAGCCTGAGGAACTCGACCAACTGGATCGCCAGATTCTGCAGATGCAGATCGAGGAAGAGGCGTTGAAGCTTGAGGACGACGCGGCGTCTAAGGATCGTCTGGAAACCTTGCAAAAGGATCTGGCCGACCTGCAGGAGAAATCCGCTCAGATGACCGCCCAATGGCAGGCCGAACGCGACAAGCTGGCAGGAGCACGCGATCTGAAAGAACAGCTCGACAAAGCGCGGGCCGATCTGGAGATCGCCAAGCGTGAAGGCAACCTCGCCAAGGCGGGTGAGTTGTCTTACGGCGTCATCCCCGAGCTTGAGAAAAAACTGACCGAGGCTGAAAACGCCGAAAGCAACGCCATGATGGCCGAGGAAACGGTGCGTCCGGAACAGATCGCATCCGTGGTCGAACGCTGGACCGGTATCCCGACCTCTAAAATGCTGGAAGGTGAGCGCGAGAAGCTGCTGCGGATGGAAGACGATCTGCATTCCCGCGTGATCGGTCAGGATGCGGCAGTGACAGCCGTGGCCAATGCCGTACGCCGTGCTCGGGCGGGCTTGAACGATGAGAACCGCCCGCTGGGCTCGTTCCTGTTCCTTGGGCCGACCGGCGTGGGTAAGACCGAACTGACCAAGGCCGTGGCGAACTTCCTGTTCGACGACGACAACGCGATGGTGCGCATCGACATGTCCGAGTTCATGGAGAAACACGCGGTCGCCCGTCTGATCGGTGCCCCTCCTGGCTATGTCGGCTATGACGAAGGCGGTGTACTGACTGAAGCCGTGCGGCGCCGACCCTATCAGGTCGTGCTGTTCGATGAGGTCGAAAAGGCACACCCGGATGTGTTCAACGTCCTGTTGCAGGTTCTGGATGACGGCGTGCTGACCGACGGTCAGGGCCGCACTGTGGACTTCAAGCAGACGCTGATCATCTTGACGTCGAACCTTGGGTCTCAGGCACTCAGCCAACTGCCCGAAGGTGCGGACAGCGCACAGGCGCGGCGGGATGTGATGGATGCGGTCCGGGCGCATTTCCGGCCCGAGTTCTTGAACCGTCTGGACGAGACCATCATCTTTGACCGGCTCAAGCGGGCCGATATGGATGGCATCGTCGATATCCAGATGGCGCGTCTGCAAAAACGTCTGGCCGCCCGCAAGATCGAGCTGGCTTTGGATGATGGGGCCAAGGAATGGCTGGCCAACGAAGGCTATGACCCGGTCTTTGGCGCGCGTCCGCTCAAGCGCGTGATCCAGCGTGCCTTGCAGAACCCGCTGGCCGAGGCGCTGCTTGCCGGTGAGATCAAGGACGGTGAGACCGTCCCTGTGACCGCTGGCTCAGATGGTCTGATTATCGGCGACCGGCTGGGGACGTCAGAACGGCCTCGCCCGGATGATGCCGTCGTGCACTAAACCAGAGCCGTGCCCAAAAAGGCCCACCAGTGCGGTGGGTCTTTTTCTGACTGTATAAAACAGCTGAACGAGTCCTGACGCCTTGCGCCAATTGATCGGACAGTTGCAAGCAACAGATCAGGGTTTCGGCATTTGGCGGTCTTTCCTGACCAAAACACGCTTTGCACCGCCTCTTGCAGCATCGACCAACGTGGAAACCTGTCCAATAGTTCCCAAGAATTTCGTTCCCTCCTGCGCTCTCCGAGTCCTCAGATCGAGTATGATCGTCCCATTTTCGGAGACCGAATTCCGAAAAAAATCTTCGTAGGTCTGCGCAGGGTAATGGAATCCGCAAGAAATAAAGCTCATTGCCAAGTCAATGGACCCAACCGCAGACAGATCGTCCGTTCCTGGGTTGAGGCACGTGATATCGTCATTGTCGACACCGTTCTGTGTCAGAAAAGAGCGTGCGACCGACAAACTGGAATAGGCCGCGCCGGTTTCACCATACCCGAAATGGCGTTCCTCAGTTTCTTCCAGATCAATGAGCGTCAAATGGCAATTGTGGTCTCTCCACAAAAAAAGATCGAATATTGCGTACCCGCACCCGATGTCGGCGACGGATTTTGGTTGTGCATGTTCTATGGCGCCTTGGATTTCCTGATATTCCAGAAAAATGATTGCAGCAGCACGTTTTGCCAGTTGATCGCCGTGCTCACGTACCAGTGACATTGCTGGCTCGGGATCACCCGCAGCCCATGCTCGAACGACTCTGCCAGATCGCGGCTGATCAAAAATGATCTCGGATCTTTGCATGATCAGATTTACAAGGTCTTCTTTTGAAAACGCATCAAACGAAAGCTCTGCCACAGAGGGCAGAGCCGTAGCTTCCATCATTTGTTCAGTTGAAATCATAAAGAGTTGCCAATCCAGACCCGGAACAGAGTTTCGGTCGGAAGATGAGTCAAATCCGTTCCGCATGCAACCGTCGCACCCGGTAACCTGGATTGGTCGTTCCTATACCATAGCAAATATACGCGCCGGGCCGCCTGTGCCACCTTTGTGCTTGGGTGCCCCAACGACCAGAGTTGCGCCTGCAGCAGGTACGCTGTCCAACCCCGCGATGTTTTCGATCCCGAACCGGCCGGTTGGCAGCCATGCATAATGCGTCGCGAAGTCGGTTGAGATGCCATGGTCGAGTGACAGCGTATCCGACGCAATCGAGCGTGCGCCTGTCTCTTCGATCAACATCATTGCGGCCTCAGGGTGGAAACCGGGATAATGCTGGGCCTGACCATCAAAGCCGCGATATTCCTCGCCGTCGGCTTTGGCGGCCCAGCCGGAATACAAAGCAACGCAGGCACCGTCCGGGATGTCGCCATGTGTGGACATCCATGCCCTGAGGTCATCCGGTGTCAGCAATGTATCGGCGTCTTCGGCGGCGCGGGCGGCAATGTCGACCACGCAGAGCGGAGCAACCAGATCCGAAACCGGGATTTCATCAACCGATGCGCCATCTGCAGAAAAGTGCAAAGGCGCGTCGATATGGGTTCCCGTGTGTTCGTTCACGGTCAAGCGCTGCAGGTTGAAACCGTGTTCGCCGAAATTGAACACCTCCTCCGAGGCGTAACCGGGTTCGCCGAGATAGGTTGGGAAATCGGGGCTGATCGTGTGGGTCATATCCTCGACCTTGCTGTGCCCGGCGGCCAGAGCGACCGGCGCGCTGGCCCCGGTTGCAGCAACCGCAACGCCCGAGGCGGCAGCAGCTTTGAAGAACCCTCTTCTCGACAGCATCCGGTCTTTGACCGCGTTCATCACACAGATGTCACACATTCGTCTTCTCCCTTCAGTCTGGCCCGGCAATCGGGTGAGCGATGGACCCAAGGGCCAGCCGTCGGGTCCTGTGAAACAGACTGCATGCGGGGGTAAGCGCTTGTAAAGGCTGGTGGACTGGATGAGCGACCTTGACCGGGTCATAGCCCATCAACAAGGCGTGATCATCTGCACCGCGGTTCGGGTGCCCAAAATAGCAAAGAGCCCACCGAAGGGCGGGCTCTGCAAGGATATGGTTCAGCCGGTTTACGCGCCGCTTGGCAGGGCATTCAAATCCTGCGCGGTGGACTTTGTCAGCTGGTTTTCCTCGCCAAGCTCTTTGCAGGTGACGGGGTAAGTCGCGTTCGCGTCGCAACCCGAAATCGGGTAGGTCTGTTTTTGACCACATGCTGCAACAATGAGGATCAGAGAGATCCCGGCGACAAGTTTCAGTTTCATGTGATGTCCTTTCTGATCCAAATTTCCGAGATCCGGGGCGCGACCCGCATGGCCAAGTTTCTTTGGCCCAACAGCCCGCCCTTTCTCGCGAAGAATGCCTTGCAGGGGTTGCGGTTTCTTTGATCAAAATCAATAATTTAAGTGACGTTGGGTCAGGCGTTCGCACCGGCGTCTCAGGTTTGTGGCTTCCCGCACGTCCGCGCCTGTATGTCTGCACAAAGACGGACTTACGGCCGCAGGGGTTGGGAATCGTTACAGTCTCTTCTCCCAAACGTGACGCATGTTGCCTTGGCGCTGTGCTATCAGCGGGCTAACTGAAACCTAAGTGAATCTTACCAAGGAGACATTCATGGCGCATCGCTGGACCAATACACTGACACATGCCGATGTCACGCCGCGGGCGGCGTTTCTGAACCGGCGGCAGGTGATGGCTGGCCTGGCAGGTGTCGGATTGGCGGGACTGGCCAGACCGGCGGCGGCGCAAGAAGCTCTTGAGCCTAACACCTGGGAAGAGATCACCTCGTACAACAATTTCTACGAATTCGGCACGCGCAAAGATGATCCCGCGAAATACGCGCATACACTGGTTACAGAACCTTGGAGTGTGACCATCGACGGCATGGTCGATAAGCCAGGCGAGTATGACTTCAAGGACATCATGTCCGAGATGACGGTAGAAGAACGCATCTACCGCTTTCGCTGCGTCGAAGCCTGGTCGATGGTTATTCCGTGGAACGGGTTCGAATTGGCCGACTTGTTGAACATGGCCGGGGTACAAGAGGGCGCGAAGTACGTGGCCTTCCAAACCGCCTACCGTCCCGATGAGATGCCGGGCGTTCAGTTCCCGATTCTGGAGTGGCCCTACCGCGAGGGTCTGCGTCTGGATGAGGCGATGCACCCGCTGACGATTATGGCGACCGGTATCTACGGCAAACCGATCCCGAACCAGAATGGAGCACCGCTGCGTCTGGTGGTGCCATGGAAGTACGGCTTCAAATCGATCAAGTCGATTGTCCGTATCACACTGACGGATGTCGAGCCGCCGACCAGCTGGAATATGTCAGCCCCGCGTGAATACGGCTTCTATAGTAATGTGAACCCGAACGTGGATCACCCGCGTTGGTCTCAGGCCTCGGAACGGCAGGTCGGTGGCGGCTTGTTCGCCAAACGCATCCCGACGCTGATGTTCAATGGCTACGAAGAAGAGGTCGCCGGGCTTTACGAAGGTATGGACCTGACGAAGTTCTACTGACGCCATGCAAAAGCTGAACCAGATCATCCGCCGCATTCCTGTCTGGTTGGTTTACCTGCTGGGGGCGCTTCCGGCCCCCTGGCTGTTCTACCAGGGTTTGACTGGTGGTCTGGGCGTTGACCCGATCGAGGCGCTAGAGCATCGGTATGGCGAGCTGGCACTGCAGCTATTGATTGTCGTGCTGGCGATTTCACCATTGCGGAATTTTATTGGGTTGAACCTGATCAAGTTCCGCCGTGCGCTGGGCGTGCTGACCTTCACCTATGTTGCACTGCATCTTCTGGTGTGGCTGGTTCTGGATGTGCAGATACCCAGCCAGATCTGGGCGGATATCGTCAAGCGACCGTATGTTACAGTCGGGATGGCAGCATTTCTCCTGATGATCCCATTGGCGATCACATCAAACAATCTGTCCGTACGCAAATTGGGTCCACGCTGGCGCAGTTTGCAGCGACTGGTCTTTCCTGCCGCCATTCTGGGAGGGCTACACTATGTCATGCTCGCCAAAGGGTTTCAGATTGAACCGCTCGTCTATCTGTCACTGATCATTGGCCTGCTGTTACTGCGGGTTCCGGTTTCCGGCCTGCTGACTCGGTTCCGCTCCGCCGATTCCGCCTGACTCGGAGCCGAGTCTGTGGGTAAGCATGTGCAAAACGCCGGATTCGGTGCCAAGGACTTGGGGTCTGCGTGCTTCGGCGAAGTTTAGTGTTCGCTAATATATTGTTTTAATGAAGAAAAACATGTTTGTTCTGTTTTTTTCAAGTTTAGCGAATTTTTCGGTTGCGGAGGATGTTTGTTATACTTAGAACCCCCTTCACCGGCGCTGCTGAGGCGGTGCTGACGGGTCGGAGAGACGGCCTGACGGACTGGAAAGACGGTTGAGACGCTCGGGAGAGAC